>NZ_JBEVYX010000001.1:0-1387323 GCF_040532595.1 Microbacterium aurantiacum
AATAAGGCCGAGTCAGCGAGTTCAATCTGACCAAACAGGAAGTCAAAACTGACTATCCAGATGCCAACCCCCCAAAAAGAAGGATTGGACTTTGATCCAAAGGAATTCTCACCAGTCCGAAGACCGACGAGGATAAATTGGCATTTGACAAGTGCACGCTGTTGAGTTCTCAAGGATCGGATGCTCCTCCCGCTCGGCTTTTCAGCTCCGCTCGAAGGGCAATTTCTCGATCTTACCCGACGCCGTCTCCGTGTCAAATCGGACGAACCGACCGACGAGGGCGTCAGATTCCTCCAGACGCAGCAGATGCTGCCGTCAGGGGGAAGTGTTCGATGCTTGAGGGGGGCGCTCAGGTGATCCCGGCGCTCGCTTCCCTTTGGGGCGAACAAGAGATAACTTACGCGGGATCCGGGGGTCGGGCAAATCAGACCCGACCGCCGGGCGTGTCGCGAGGCGACAACAGGATCGGACGCAGGAACTCCCGGGCGCGGCTGAGCGCCTCTGCGGCCACCTCGTGCGAGGTCCGGCGGTCGCGCGGAAGCTCGAACGAGTGCCCCGCATCGTCGATCCACTCCACCGCAGCACCCGGAAGGGCCGCCACGATCTCCTCCAGCCGTTCGGTGGGCGCAACGAACGGGTCGCGACGACCGGAGAGGAAGAGCTGCGGTGTCGACACCTCCGTCAGATGCGCCACGCGCTCCCGGTCGGGACGGCCGGGCGGGTGAAGCGGATACCCGAGATAGATGAGGGCGTGCGCTCGGATGTCCCCGGCCGCGGCGGCCATCGACGCCATCCTGCCGCCGTACGACTTCCCCATGGCCACGACGGGAGCACCCGCGTCATCGCCATGGACACGGTCGAACACCGTCTTCCACGCGAGGACGGCGTGCGCGGCCGGGCCCGGCATGCGGCGCCCCTGCGCGCGGTAGGCGAAATCGAAGCGCACCGTCGACAGGCCGTACGACGCCAGCACCTCCGCCGCTGACCGCAGGAATGGATGGTCTGCTCCGGCGCCCGCGCCTGGCGCAAGGATCACCGTCGCCGGCGAGGACCGCACTCGCTTCCATCGGAGGGGGATAGGCACCGGGCCGGAAGGCAGATCGACCACGCAGGTCTCGACATGCTCCGCCGTCGTCATCCGCGCCACCCGTCGCTCCGGGGCCCCTCGCTCATTCGGCGCGGTCGCCGCTCTTCTCGCCGGCGTCCTCGCCGACGGGCTCCGAACGGGGCGTCGACGGGCTGACACGCTCGCCGTATCGGGGTGGTTCGCCCTCGTCCGCGATCCGAGGGGCGGAGGCGACACCCGCGCCGACCCCGAGCACCTCGCGGGCCCGTGCGAGATCGACGGCCGGCACCGTCACGTCGTAGTGTTCGGCGACCACCTGGATGACGGAGGCGTAATCCCTCCGCTTACGAACGAGCGAGTAGGTCGTCAAGCTGAAGAGCATCCCGATCGCGATACCCACGAACAGGACGCCGACGAAGGCCTGGATCGGAAGACTGGGCGAGCCGATCACCAGCACCGCCGCGAACAGCATGCCCAGCAGCAGACCGTTCACCGCCCCGGAGCGCGCGGCCGTGGCGTAGCCGAGCCGGCCCGTCACCCGTTCCACCGAGCGGAGACCCGACCCGACGATGGCGACGTGGCGGGCGGGGACATCGGCGGCGATCAGCGTCGAGACCGCCTTCTGCGCAGCGTCGTACGTGGAGTATCCCGCCACGGTCTGACCGAGGTCCCCCGCGGACATCGTCGCTCTCCCACCGAACATGCTCACCACTCCATCCTCCCATGGGCCCGGGGCTACGCTGGGACGTGTGAGCACGCAAAGGGTCTTCGTCGCGCGTCTCGCCGGCTGTGCGGTGTTCGACCCCGCCGGGGATCGCCTCGGCCGGGTCCGCGACGTCGTGGTCATCTATCGGAAGGACGACCCGCCGCGCGTGGTCGGCCTCGTCGTGGAGATTCCGGGTCGGCGCCACGTGTTCGTGTCGATCGGCCGTGTGACGTCGATCGCGACCGGTCAGGTCATCACGACGGGGCTCATCAACGTCCGTCGCTTCCAGCAGCGCGGCGGCGAGGTGCGTGTGATGGCGGAGATGCTCGGGCGGACGGTCTATCTGCGCGACGGCTCGAGCCGGGCGGTCATCGAGGACGTCGCAATCGAACGGAGCCGACTGGGCGAGTGGGACGTCGGGCAGCTCTTCCTCCGCCGCCCGCGCACGAGTGCCTCCCCGTTCGCAAAGGGCCCGACGACCTTCGCCTCCTGGTCGGAGGTGCGTGAGGAGCAGACCCCCGGCCGGGCGCAGTCGGCGGAACAGCTCGTCGCGACGTTCTCCGATCTCAAGGCGGCCGACCTCGCGAACACCCTGCTGGACCTGCCCGAGGAACGCCTGATCGAGGTCGCCGAGGAGCTGTCCGACGACCGCCTCGCGGACGCGCTCGAGGAGATGCCGGAGGACGAGCAGGTGCACATCCTGGAGGCCCTCGGCGACGAGCGCGCAGCCGACATCCTCGATCAGATGGAGCCCGACGACGCCGCCGACCTTCTGGGGCAGCTCCCCGAAGCGCGATCCGAGGAGCTCCTCGAGCTGATGGAGCCCGAGGAGGCGGAGGACGTCCGCGCCCTCCTCCAGTACGGACCCGACACCGCAGGAGGGCTGATGACGAGCGAGCCCATCGTGCTCTCCGCCGACGCGACCGTCGCTGAAGCGCTCGCGCTCATCCGGCGGCACGAGCTCCACCCGGCGCTCGCGGCCGCGGTCTTCGTCACCCTGCCGCCGTACGAGACGCCCACCGGGCGCCTGCTCGGCACCGTGCACTTCCAGCGGATGCTGAGGTACCCCCCGCACGAGCGGCTCGGCGCGATCATCGACGACACTCTGGAGCCGATCTCGGCCACCGCGAGCGCCGCCGAGGTCGCCCGGATGCTCGCCAGCTACAACCTCGTCTCCGTTCCGGTGATCGATCAGGCCCGTCGCCTGGTCGGCGCCGTCAGCATCGACGACGTGCTGGACCACCTGCTGCCGGACGACTGGCGTTCGAGCGATCTTCCCGAGCCCCCGCGCGCGCCCGCCACGGCGGCTGTTCCGATCACCCCGAGGCGGCGATGATGGCACGCGCAGCGAAGCGACCGTCGTTGGATGCCCCGCGCGGCCGCGGGGGCATGCTCACTCGCTCCCCGCAGCCCTCGAGGGACCGGTTCGGCCGATTCACCGAGTGGATCGCGAGGAACATGGGAACACCGGTGTTCCTCCTCGCGCTCACTCTCTTCTGCGTGGGCTGGATCGCGTGGAACACGACGATGCCGGAGTCGCTCCGCTTCGACGACGCCGCACTCGGTTTCACGGCGCTCACCCTCGTCCTCTCGCTGCAGGCGTCCTACGCCGCCCCTCTGATCCTCCTCGCGCAGAATCGCCAAGACGACCGCGACCGGGTGCAGATCGAGCAGGACCGTCAGCGGGCCGAGCGGAACCTGGCCGACACCGAGTATCTGGCGCGCGAGATCGTCGCGCTGCGTATGGCCCTGACCGACATCGCCGGGGATGTCGTGACCCGCGACGTTCTGCGCACGGAGCTGAGAGCCCTCCTGGAGCGACTCGACGCCGAGCCCGACGCCCCGCTCTCCGAGGACGAACGGCGATGACCGCGAACGGCATCGCCGCGATCACCGACGCGGTCGGAGCAGTGATGGACCCCGAACTGCGTCGTCCGCTCTCCGAGCTCGATATGGTCCGTGCGATCGATCTCGACGGCGATGTCGCCCGAGTCGAGATCGCCCTCACGATCGTGGGCTGCCCCGCCTCCGACCGCATCCGCGCGGATGTCGAGAGCGCGGCATCGAGCGTTCCCGGCGTCGCCTCCGCTCAGGTGTCCCTGACGGTGATGACACCCGAGGAGCGACGTGCCCTCACCGAGAGACTGCGGGGCGGCCGCGCGGCGCGCACGACGCCCTTCGGACCCGACTCCCTGACGCGTGTCATCGCCGTCACCAGCGGCAAGGGCGGCGTCGGCAAGTCCACCCTCACGGCGAATCTCGCCGTCGCGCTCGCCGACCGCGGTCTGTCGGTCGGGCTCATCGACGCCGACGTGCACGGCTTCTCCATCCCCGGACTGATGGGCCTCGTCGATGAGCGCGGTCTCGCGCCGTCACCCACCCGCATCGACGACCTGATGCTCCCGCCCGTCGCCCACGACGTGAAGGTGATATCGATCGGGATGTTCCTCCGCCGCGAGGGCGATGACACCGTTCCCGCCGTGGCCTGGCGGGGTCCGATGCTCCATCGCACCGTGTCGCAGTTCCTGACCGACGTGCACTTCGGAGACCTGGACGTCCTGCTGTTGGACATGCCGCCCGGGACCGGTGACGTGGCGATATCGGTCGGCCAGCTGCTCCCCCACGCCGAGGTCATCGTCGTCACGACGCCGCAGACGAGCGCGTCGGACGTGGCCGTCCGCAGCGGACTGGTCGCCCGACAGACAGGGCAGCGGGTGATCGGGGTCATCGAGAACATGGCGGCGATGACGCTCCCGGACGGCTCCGTCGTGGAGGTCTTCGGCTCGGGAGGCGGTGCTGCCGTCGCCTCGGCTCTGTCGGACGAGGGCGCCGAGGTCCCCCTCCTCGGATCCGTTCCGCTCAGCCCCGGGCTTCGAGCCGCATCGGACGCGGGCTCCCCGGTCGTGCTCGCTGCCCCGGACGAACCCGCCGCGCGCGCGATCGAGGCACTGGCCGAGTCCCTCGCCCGCCATCCGCGCGGCCTCGCCGGCCGGTCGCTGCCGCTGCGTGCGCGATGACGCGGGTCGAAGATCGGCGCCCGCTCGACATCAGGTCGCCTCGTCGTCGAACGGTGCGCGCTCACCGACGGTCAGTCGCGTGTTCGCCGGATGCTCTTCCCTATGCGCGGCGCCTGCGGCACCCATCGCCGCGACCGCACCGGCTGCGGCGGCCGCTTTGACCGTCGGCACCGGCGTGTCGTCCAGAAGGGCCTCGCGTATGATGCGTCGAGGGTCGTACTGGCGCGGATCGAGAGTGCGCCAATCCACGTCCTGGAAGTCCTCACCCATCTCATCGCGCACACGGGTCTTCGCCGTGTTCATCCAGTCCTTTGCGCGCCGTGTGAGGCGTCCGAGACCTTCGGCGTAGCGCGGCAGCCGCTCGGGCCCGATGACGAAGGCCGCGATGACACCGATCAGCAGAAGCTTCTCGATGGTCAGGCCGAAGAACATGCCTTCACATTACCGTCGCGCCTGCGGGCCGACGCCCGAGAGCGCCCCTAGGGTTGAACCGGAGGAACACCCATGGCAGGTCACGACGCGAATCAGCGATTCGCCGACGAGTCGACGCACGAACCGGATCACATCATGCGCGCTCGGGCTCACGCCCTCGAGCTGGGAGCCGCGCCCATCAGCGCCCCGGTCGGGGCGCAATGCGCGGTCATCGCCGCAGCCTCCCAGGCTCTCAACATCGTCGAGATCGGAACCGGTGCGGGGGTGTCGGGGTTGTGGCTCCTCCACGGATCTCCGCGGGCGACTCTGACGACCATCGACAAGGAGCCGGAGCACCTGGGCGCGGCGCGTCAGGCGTTCGCCGACGCGCGGATACCGGCAGCGCGCGCTCGCTTCATCACCGGACGCGCAGCCGAGGTCCTGCCGCGCATGAATGAGGCGTCCTACGACATCGTCCTGGTCGACGCGGACCCCGACGGCGTCATCGAGTACGTCGAGCACGGCCTTCGTCTCGTGCGAGCCGGGGGCACGGTGCTGGTGCCGCGCGTGCTCGGTCACGGCGCCGTCGCCGACCCGGTGCGACGAGACCCCGTCACCAGTGCCTACCGCTCCCTGATCCAGGAGACGCAGACCTCCCCCGCCGTGATCGGGGCGCTGTCGATCGTCGGAGAAGGCCTTCTTCAGCTCACGACGGCGCCCCCGGCCTGAGGGGAACAGAAGAACGGCCGGTCATCGAGACCGGCCGTTCTTCTTCCTGCTGATCAGGCTGCGCTGACGACGCCCCCCAAGACGTCATGAAGCTCCTTGGCCTCAGCGTCGTTCACGGAGACGACGAGTCGCCCACCCCCCTCGAGCGGCACGCGCACGATGATGAGGCGACCCTCCTTCACGGCCTCCATCGGCCCGTCTCCGGTTCTCGGCTTCATGGCTGCCATTGCGGCTCCTTTTCATCGATGTTCTGCGACCCAAGTTTATCCCCGTGCGGCGCGCGTGCCCGTACGCCGTCCACAGAACGTGGCATCGCGTGCCACTCAGGGCACCTGCCAGGTCATGTTCCCTAGCCCGTACATGTTGTAGATCCACCACCACTGACCGAGGAGGCAGGCGGCCAGGACACTCAGACGCCAGGTGTGCGAACGCGGTACGGCCATCGCTCCCCAGAGGGGTGAGAGGGGCACGAGGAGGCGGAAGATGCTCGACTGCGGGAAGAAGACGAGCAGCAGATACACGATGTAGCCGACCGACCACAGCCGGATCTCGATCCCCAGCGCCCGGACGGGCGGTGCCCACAGGAGAAGTGCGGCGATCGCCGCGATGAACACCGCGAGGACCACATACCCGATGAGAGGGTCGACCTGCCACATGCGACCGAACCAGAACTCCACCGCCTCCAGGAATCCGTGCAGGGGGACGAAGTCCGCCTCCCCCGGCATCCAGATCCTCCGCCAGGCGAGTTCCGTGGCGAGATAGGCGTCCGACCGACCCGTGACGGCGGCGGCGATGAGCTGCCACGCGAACCCGACCCCGGCTGCCAGGAGACCCGTCGCGATGATGTGGAGGATCTCGCGGATCGGCAGGGGGTCGCGCTTCCGCTGCACCCAGCGCCAGATCCCGTACAGGGCCAGCATCAATGAGAACGCGAGGATGCCGGGTCGGGTGAAGCCCATGAGGGGGATGAGCGCGTAGAGCCAGCCCCATCGCCGGCGGATCAGCGCCCACAGCGCCAGGAACAGCCACAGGAGATTGAGGGTTTCGGCATAGCCGACCTGGAAGAGCGCCGCCAGCGGCCCGAACGCGAAGAAGACCACGGCCCATGCGGATGCCATCACCGTCAGCCGGGTGCGCAGGAGACGGTACAGCACGTAGCACGCCGCATACCCGGCAACCAGGGAGACCAGGAGCGCACCCGCGGCCCAGTGTCCGAACGGGAGGCTCACCCCCTGCGCGAGGAACGGATAGACGGGCAGGAAGGCCCAGGCGTTCTCCGCCACGAGCCCGTCCTCGGTCAGCGGGAGCGTGGTCGGATAGCCGACGACGGCGATGATCCAGTACCACCGGGCATCCCAGCCGAGGATCAGGTCTCCGAGTGCCGGGCTGTCGCCGAAGCGCGACGACGGTGTCGACAGGGATGCCGCGAGGAGCAGGAAGGCGGTCGTGATCAGCCGCGCCCCGAGGTAGAGGATGCCGATCCACAGCGCCGGCTGCATCGCGACGCGCGCGGCGAGAGCCCCCGGCCGCACCGTCAGCCGGCGCTCAGCCACGTGCGCAGGCCGCGCTCGACCGCCGCGATCTGCGCGACGGGAACCCGCTCCTCGTCGTGGTGGGCGAGGTGCGGGTCACCCGGCCCGTAATTGACCGCCGGCACGCCGAGGGCGCTGAAGCGCGCGACGTCCGTCCAGCCGTACTTCGGCCGCGGCTGCGCACCGACCGCCCGGACGAAGTCCTGAGCAAGCGGTGCGTCCAGGCCCGGACGGGCGCCCTCGGCGAGGTCCACGATCTCGACCTCGAAGCCGGAGAAGACGTCACGGACCACGCGCTCGGCCTCCGCGGCATCCCGGCTGGGCGCGAAGCGGTAGTTGACCTCGACGCGACACTCGTCCGGGATGACGTTCCCGGCGATTCCGCCGGAGATCCGCACGGCGTTCAGGCCCTCGCGGTATACGAGCCCGTCCACGGTGACCTCTCGCGCGCGGTGTTCGGCGAGGCGGGCGAGGATCGGAGCGGCCGCGTGGATCGCGTTCTCGCCGACCCACGATCGGGCACTGTGTGCGCGCACGCCGGTCGTCGTGACGAGTGCGCGGAGGTTGCCGTTGCACCCTCCCTCGACCTCACCGTTGGACGGTTCCCCGAGAATGGCGAAGTCGGCGGCGAATAGGTCGGGACGCGTGCGGGAGAGCCGGGTGAGCCCGTTGAGCTCGGCATCCACCTCCTCGTGGTCGTACCACATCCAGGTGATGTCGACCGTCGGATCCGTCAGCTCGGCCGCCAGCACGAGTTGCACGGCGACCCCCGCCTTCATGTCGACCGTGCCGCGCCCCCACAGCACCTCCTGCCCGTCCACGACCCGGGTCTGGGTCGGCACGTTCCCGTTGATCGGAACGGTGTCGATGTGCCCGGCGATGGCTACGCGTCGTTCGCGCCCGAGGTTCGTGCGGGCGACGATGGTGTCGCCGTCGCGGTGGACGTCCAGGTGTCCGAGGGCGGAAACGGCCTCGTGGATCAGATCGGCGAGCGTCGTCTCGTCGCCGGAGACGCTGGGGATGTCGCAGATGACGCGCGTGAGGTCGACAGAGGATTGCGTGAGATCGAGCGCGGGCATTGTCGCAGTCTACCGAGGGCCCGGCGGTGATCTCCGAGGACGCCCGACGACCGCTAGCGTGGAGGCATGAGCGATGAGCGGTACATCTGGGGACGCGGTCTGGTCACGACTTCCGAGAACGGCACCGTTCTCGACGCGTGGTTCCCGCAGCCCGAGGAAGGACGCCTGCCCCGTGGCGCCGCGGCCGCGCCGGTCGACGACGACCTCGACCGGCATGCCGTCGCCGACCCGCGGCGAGCCGTCACTCTGGACGTGCACGTGATCGAGATCGATCTGGATGCGCCTCCCGCCTCGACGCCGGACGCCTACCTCCGCCTGCACGCGCTCTCCCACCGGCTCGCGGCGCCGAATGCGGTGAATCTGGACGGCATCTTCGCACATCTGCCGATCGTGGCGTGGACGACCGCGGGCCCGATGCATCCCGATGACGCCACCCGGCTGCGGCCGTTCCTCCTTCGTGACGGCATCCAGGTGCAGAGCCTCGACAAGTTCCCCCGCCTGCTCGATTACGTCACGCCGGTCGGCGTCCGCATCGCCGACGCGTCACGTGTGCGTCTGGGCGCCTACCTCTCCCCCGGCACGACCGTGATGCACGAGGGCTTCGTCAACTTCAACGCCGGGACGCTCGGCGCGAGCATGGTCGAGGGACGCATCTCCCAGGGCGTGGTCGTGGGCGACGGCAGCGACATCGGCGGGGGCGCGTCCATCATGGGCACCCTCTCCGGTGGCGGAGCGCACGTCGTGTCCGTGGGCGCCCGCACACTGCTCGGCGCCAATGCGGGAATCGGCATCTCTCTCGGCGACGACTGCATCGTCGAAGCGGGGCTGTATGTCACCGCCGGGTCCAAGATCGTCCTCGCGGACGAACCCGCCGACGCGGACGGTCACCGCCCGACCGTCAAGGGCGCGGCGCTCTCCGGCCGGAACGGAATCCTCTTCCGCCGCAACTCGCTCACCGGCGCCGTCGAAGCCGTCCGCCGAGCGGGCGCCGGGGTGACACTGAACGAAGCCCTGCACGCCTGATCGGCGTCCGAGCGAAGGAGCCCCATGTCGGCCCGATTGTCGAAGAAGACGTACGAAGCCGAGCTCGCGCGACTGCAGGCGCGGCTGGTCGACATGCAGGCGTGGGTCCAGCACACCGGCGCACGGATCGTGGTGATCTTCGAGGGCCGGGACGCAGCGGGCAAGGGATCGACGATCAAACGCGTCGCCGAGTACCTCAACCCCCGTGTGACGCGCGTCGTCGCCCTTCCGACACCGAGCGAGCGCGACCGGACGCGGTGGTACTTCCAGCGCTATGTGCCGCATCTTCCCGCCGCCGGGGAGATCGTGCTGATGGATCGTTCCTGGTACAACCGCGCCGGTGTCGAACACGTCATGGGGTACTGCACGCAGGCCGAGTACCACCGCTTCCTGCACCAGGCCCCGATCTTCGAACGGATGCTGGTCGAGGACGGCATCCTGCTGCTGAAGTACTGGTTCAGCGTGTCCGACGTCGAGCAGGAGGCCCGCTTCCGCTCCCGATCGGAAGACCCGATGCGCCGCTGGAAGCTCAGCCCCAACGATGTGCTGTCCATCACCAAGTGGGAGGACTACTCCCGTGCGAAGGACACGATGTTCATCCACACCGACATCCCCGAAGCCCCCTGGTTCGAGGTGGACAACGAGGACAAGCGGCGCGGTCGCATCAACATGATCCACCACCTGCTGTCCCGGATCCCCTATCGGGAGGTCGAGAGACCGGCGATCGAGATACCTCCGCGCCCGGCATCCGGCGGCTACGAGCGACCGCCGCGAGACGACGCCGGGCAGGTCCCCGACTACGCCGCGACGCTCGGCTGACCCCGGCGAGGAACCTCAGGCTCCGGCTTTCAGCCGAGGCCGGGATAGTTGCGTGCGGGTGAGCCCGTGTAGAGCTGTTGCGGACGTCCGATCTTCGTCTGGGGATCGGTCACGGCCTCGCGCCACTGGGCCAGCCACCCGGGCAGACGACCGATCGCGAACAGCACCGTGAACATGCGCGTGGGGAAACCCATGGCCTTGTAGATGACACCGGTGTAGAAGTCGACGTTCGGGTAGAGGCGACGCTCGCGGAAGTAATCGTCGCTCAGCGCGATCTCCTCGAGCTGCTTCGCGAGGTCCAGGAGCGGGTCGTTCACGCCCAGCGCCTCGAGCACCTCGTCCGCGGACTCCTTGACGAGCTTCGCGCGCGGATCGTAGTTCTTGTAGACCCGGTGCCCGAAGCCCATGAGCTTCACGCCGTCTTCCTTGTTCTTCACGCGCTCGACGAACCGCTCCACGCTCTCGCCGGAGTCGCGGATGCGGCCGAGCATCTCGAGGACCGCTTCGTTCGCGCCGCCGTGCAGCGGACCGTACAGCGCGTTGATGCCCGCGGAGATGGAGGAGAACTGGTTCGCACCGGTCGAGCCGACGAGACGCACGGTGGAGGTCGAGGCGTTCTGCTCGTGGTCCTCGTGGAGGATGAGGAGTCGTTCGAGGGCGCGCGACATGACGGGGTTGATCTCGTAGATCTCGCTGAGGACGCCGAAGTTGAGTTTGAGGAAGTTGTCGACGAACCCGAGGGAGTTGTCGGGATAGAGGAAGGCCTGGCCGATGCTCTTCTTGTGCGCGTACGCGGCGATCACCGGCAGCTTCGCGAGCATGCGGATGGTGTTCAGCTCCACGTGCTCGGGGTTGTGCGGGTCGGACTCGCCCTCGTAGTACGTCGAGAGCGCCGCCGTCGCTGCCGACAGGACCGACATCGGGTGGGCGTTGTGCGGGAGGGCGGAGAAGAAGCGCTTCAGGTCCTCATGCAGGAGCGTGTGACGCCGGATGCGCCCGTCGAACTCCGCCAGCTGGTCCTCGGTGGGCAGCTCGCCGTAGATCAGCAGCCACGCGACCTCGAGGTACGTGCTGTTCTTCGCCAACTGCTCGATGGGGTACCCGCGGTAGCGGAGGATGCCCTCGTCCCCGTCGATGTAGGTGATCGCGGACTTCGTCGCCGCGGTGTTCACGAAACCGTAGTCGAGCGTCGTGTGACCGGTCTGCCGGGTGAACGTGGAGATGTCCACGCTCGGGATGCCGTCGGTACCGTGCAGGACGGGGAATTCCGCCGTGCGGTCGCCAATCGTGACAGTGGCCTTGTCCTGTTTGGTGCCCGCTTCGCTCACGGCGCCTCCTCGCGATTGGTGATCGTGCCGGGGGTTCGCATACAGCCTAGTCGCCGCGCGCGCCTACTCCGGACATCGCCAACGCGACGCCGGATCCGATGGAGGAACCCTCACAGATGCGCGGGAGCGGCATCGCGGAGGCGCTCCGCGGCCGCCGCGATTCGCTCGTCGGACGCCGTGAGGGACAGCCGCACGTGGTGAGGGAAGTGCGGGCCGTAGAAATGCCCGGGTCCGACGAGGATGCCGAGCTCGGCCAGCCGCGCCAGAGAGTCCCACGCATCGCGTCCCTCGGTCGCCCACAGGTACAGACCAGCCTCGCTCCGGTCGACGCGGAACCCCGCCCCCACGATGGCCGGGAGGAGGAGGGCACGCCTCCGCGCGTAGAGCTCTTTCTGATGGCGCACATGAGCGTCATCGGCGAGAGCGGCGGTCATCGCCGACTGCACCGGCGCCGGCACCATGAGCCCGAGGTGCTTGCGGGCCGCGGTCAGTCGGGAGACCACCGTGCCATCACCCGCGAGGAATGCCGCCCGATATCCCGCCAGATTCGACTGCTTGCTCAGGGAGTAGACCGACAGCAGGCCGGAGAGGGATGCGTCACGGACACGATCATCCAGAACCGACGGGATCATCGCGCGATCCCACGGCTCGTCCCACCCGAGTTCGGCGTAGCACTCGTCCGCGACCAGGAGGGCGCCGATCGCTCGCGCGCGGGCGACCGCGGCCCGGAGCTCATCCACATCCCAGACACGGCCATCGGGATTGCCCGGTGAGTTGATCCAGATGATCGCGGCCTCGTCGGGCCACTCCGCGGGGTCGTCCGCCGCCACCGCCGTCGCCCCGCACACCCGCGCTCCAACGTCGTATGTCGGGTACGCCGCGCGGGGGTGCACCACGATATCGCCCGGGCCGAGGCCGAGGAGCAGAGGGAGGAGCGCGACCAGCTCCTTGGATCCGATCGTCGGCAGCACGTCGCCGGGTGCGAGCCCGGTCACGCCGCGCCGCCGCGCGTACCACGCGACGATCGCTTCCCGCAGCGCCGCCGTGCCGATCGTCTGCGGATAGGCGTGCGCGTCGGTCGCCCGCTTGAGCGCCGCCGCGACCACGTCGGGCGTCGGATCCACCGGCGACCCGATGGAGAGGTCGACGATGCCGCCGGGATGCGCCTTGGCGCGCGTCGCGTACGGCGCGACGGCGTCCCACGGGTAGTCCGCGAGGTCGGTGACTCCCATCAGCGGCTCGAACGGAGGATCAGTGGTCCTGCGGCGGCAATGCCGCGATCACGGGGTGGTCCTTGGCGATGACGCCCACCTTCGCCGCGCCCCCCGGAGAGCCGATGTCGTCGAAGAACTCGACGTTGGCCTTGTAGTAGTCCTGCCACTCGCCGGGCAGATCATCCTCGTAGTAGATCGCCTCGACCGGGCACACCGGCTCGCAGGCGCCGCAGTCCACGCATTCATCGGGGTGGATATAGAGCGAGCGCTCCCCCTCGTAGATGCAGTCGACGGGGCATTCGTCGATGCACGCGCGGTCTTTGACATCCACACAGGGCAGGGCGATCACGTACGTCACGGGTCGAGTCTAGTCCGGGCGGCGTCAGCGGGGATCCGCGGCGAAGCGCGTCGGCCATGCGATGACCACCGCGACGACGAGGGGCAGCGCGAGTGTCCACACCGTTCCGAGCGTGCTCTGAGGCACGATGATCGAGCCCCCGGGCCCCGCCCCCGAGAAGACGAGGGCGGCCGCCATCATGCCGAGGCCCGCGGCCAACGCCGACCATCGGTCCCCCGTCAGCAGCCGGATCGACGCGAGGAGGGCGGCGCAGCCCAGGAGCGCGAGGACGAGCCCGAGGGGGACGGGACCGAGCATGTAGGCATGGGCGACGGTGCCCGCCGATCCGTACACCACCCCGACCGCCGCGGCGATGAGCCAGCTTCCGAGGCGCGACCAGGAGAATTCCACCGGGTAAGTGTACGGGGCCTAGACCATCAGGCCGATCGCCCGTAGCAGCGCCGCCGTCGCCGCGGCCGCGACGACCACGACGAGGAACGGCGCGCGCAGCAGCAAGAGCCCCGCGGCCACCACGAGCGCTGGGATCCGCGCATCGACGACGATCGCCTGACCTGCCCCCACCGCCTGGACGGCGACGAGCGCGGCGAGGAGGGCGACCGTGAGGAGATCCGCCACGCGCGAGGCGCGGGGACCTTCCATCCACGACGAGGGAACGAGGTAGCCGAGGAGCTTCAGACCGACGCACCCCAGCGCGGCCAGGATGATGGCATTCCACAGGGTCACGGAAGCCCCTCTCGCTCCGGGACGTCGTCGGGCTCCGCAGCGACTGTGCGACGCTCTCCGAACACATCCGTGAGACCGACCAGAACGGCGACCGAGGCCGCGATGAGCACGGGGATGCCGGGCATCAGGGCGGGAGTGAGCACGGTCGCCACGACCGCCGCCGCGCATCCCACGGCGATCGCCTGTCGCCTGCGCAGCCGGGGCCACAGCAGTGCGAGGAATGCTGCCGCCGCCGCCGCGTCCAGTCCGTAGGCGCGGGGATCGCCGAGGACGTCCCCCAGGAGAGCGCCGGCGAGGGTCGAGACGTTCCATCCGACCCAGATGCCGACGCCCGTCACCCAGAACGCCACGCGACGAGCCCGCGGGGCGTCCTGCGCGAGGGCGACCGCGGTCGATTCGTCGATCGTGAACTGCGCGGCGACGGCCCGACGAAGCGGCCCCCCACCCACGACCGGCGCCATCCGCACGCCGTACGCGACGTTGCGGACCCCGAGCAGGATGGCCGACGCGATCGCCGCGGGCGCCGCGGCCAGCCCGCCGGCCCCGACGACACCCACGAAGGCGAACTGGGAGCCGCCGGTGAACATCACCAGGCTCAGCACGCAGGTCTGCCAGACATCGAGCCCTGCGGCGACCGCCAGCGCGCCGAACGACACCCCGTACGCGCTCGTGGCCACGGCCACCCCGAGCGCGTCGCGCCACGCACGGCGCACGGCCCCATGGTCAGGACCTGGGTGCTCCGATCGCGACAGTGAACGCACGTTCACTATTCTGAACGTGCTGGGCTGTCGGGTCAAGGCGTCGGCCTTTGCCAGAATGGGCGGATGAGCACCGTGGGGGCACGCATCGCCGACGCCGTCCGGCGGGAGCGCGCGCGCTCCGGTCTGTCGGCGGCCGAAGTGGCGCGCCGGGCGGGCGTGTCCAAGGCGACCCTGTCGCAGATGGAATCCGGGACCTCGAATCCCAACGTCGAGACGCTGTGGGCCGTCGCCACCGCTCTGGGCGTCTCCTTCGCCACACTCGTCGATGCCCCGGCGAGCGGTCCGACCCTGATCCGGGCACGGCAGGAGGGCGGCATCCGAGCGGCGAACGCCCCGTACGAGGCGCTGCTCCTGTCGGCCGCGCACCCCGGGACCCGACGGGATCTCTACATCATCCGCGCGGAACCGGGAGAACCCCGACGCTCCGCACCTCATCCGCCCGGCACCACCGAGCACCTCGTGCTCATGACCGGCCGAGCCCGCGTGGGTCCCCCGGACGCGGCGTTCGATCTCGGCCCCGGCGACTACCTCTGCTACGCCGGCGACGCGCCCCATGTGTTCGAAGCCCTGGAGCCGGAGACCTCCGCCGTCCTCGTATCGGAGATGCGCTGACGGCGGCGGCCTGCCGGAGACGTGTCCGCGCAGGCCGCGCACGGAATCAGACCGCGGCGTCCTGACGCTTGAGGCGCGACGCGGCCCGGCCACGCTCGGTCGCGTCCAGGACGACCTTGCGAATGCGGACCTTCTCGGGCGTGACCTCGACGCACTCGTCGTCGCGGGCGAACTCGAGGCTCTCCTCGAGGGTGAGCAGGCGGGGCGGCGTCATCGACTCGAAGGAGTCGGACGTCGACGAACGCATGTTCGTCAGCTTCTTCTCCTTCGTGATGTTGACGTCCATGTCATCGGCGCGGGAGTTCTCTCCGATGACCATGCCCTCGTAGACCTCTTCGGTGGGCTGGACGAAGAAGCTCATGCGCTCCTGCAGGGCGATCATCGCGAAGGGGGTGACGACACCCATGCGGTCGGCGACGATCGAGCCGTTCTGCCGGGTCGTGATGGATCCGGCCCAGTCGTCGTAGCCGTGGGAGATCGCGTTGGCGATTCCGGTCCCGCGCGTGATCGTGAGGAACTCGCTGCGGAAGCCGATGAGACCACGGGACGGCACGACGAACTCCATGCGCACCCATCCGGTGCCGTGGTTGGTCATGTTGTCCATGCGGCCCTTGCGGGCGGCCATGAGCTGCGTGATCGCTCCCAGGTGTTCCTCCGGGGCGTCGATCGTGAGGTGCTCGAAGGGCTCCTTGAGCTTGCCGTCCTCCCCGCGCCGGGTGACGACCTGGGGCTTGCCGACGGTCAGCTCGAAGCCCTCGCGCCGCATGTTCTCGACGAGGATCGCCAGAGCCAGCTCACCGCGACCCTGCACCTCCCATGCGTCGGGTCGCCCGATGTCCACGACCTTGAGGGAGACATTGCCGATGAGCTCGCGATCCAGTCGGTCCTTGACCATGCGCGCGGTCAGCTTGTGTCCCTTCACCTTGCCCATGAGGGGCGAGGTGTTCGTGCCGATCGTCATCGAGATCGCGGGGTCGTCCACGGTGATGGCGGGCAGCGGACGCACGTCCTCGGGATCGGCGATCGTCTCGCCGATGGTGATGTCGGGGAAACCGGCGATGGCGACGATGTCGCCGGGACCGGCGTCGTCGGCCGGGTACCGCTCCAGCGCACGGGTCTTGAGGAGTTCGGTGATGCGGGCGTTGCTCGTGGTGCCGTCGGCACGCACCCAGGCGACCGTCTGACCCTTCTTCAGCGTGCCGTTGAAGACACGGAGGAGGGCGAGGCGCCCGAGGAACGGACTGGAGTCCAGGTTCGTGACCCACGCCTGCAGGGGCGCCTCGTCGTCGTAGGCCGGCGCGGGGACGTGCTCGAGGATCGCCCCGAAGAGCGGCTCGAGGTCGGCGTTGTCCGGGAGGGCGCCGTTGTCGGGGCGGGTGAGCGAGGCCGCACCCGCGCGACCGGACGCGTAGACGACCGGGACGTCGAGCAGCGCGTCGACGTCGAGGTCCGGGACGTCGTCGACCAGATCGGACGCCAACCCCAGAAGCAGGTCGTGGGCCTCCTCCTCGACCTCGGCGATCCGGGCGTCCGGCCGGTCCGTCTTGTTGACGAGCAGGATGACGGGGAGCTTGGCCTCGAGCGCCTTCCGGAGCACGAAGCGGGTCTGCGGGAGCGGACCTTCGCTCGCGTCGACGAGGAGCACGACGCCGTCGACCATCGACAGGCCGCGCTCGACCTCTCCACCGAAGTCGGCGTGACCCGGAGTGTCGATGACGTTGATGGTCACGGGCACGTCGGTGTGCACACCGTTGTAGGTGATCGCCGTGTTCTTCGCGAGGATCGTGATCCCCTTCTCCCGCTCGAGATCGTTGGAGTCCATCGCACGCTCCTCGACGTGCGCGTGGTCGCCGAAGGACCCCGTCTGACGCAGCATGGCGTCGACGAGGGTCGTCTTCCCGTGATCGACGTGCGCGACGATCGCGACGTTTCGGAGATCGGGACGGAGGGCGCGCGCCATGAGGGAATCCTTGATGAGTGAGGGGTGCACCCGGAACCGGGTGCACCCCATTCTACGCGCAGGGCGCGCGGGACGCGTTTCCGCCGGTCGGCGGCGCGGGATCAGCTCGCTTCGCGGCTCGCCATCGCGGCCCGTGCCTCGCGGCGCAGACGCTGCTCCTCGGGGTCCGGCACCGGGACGGCGGAGATGAGGCGCTGGGTGTACGGATCCTTCGCGCCGCGCAGGATCTGATCCCGCGTACCGGTCTCGACGATCTTGCCGTGGTGCATCACGCTGATGCGGTGGGCGAGGATATCCACGACCGCGAGGTCGTGGCTGACGAAGAGGCATGCGAACTGCAGCTGCTGCTGCAGCTCCTGCAGCAGATCGAGGAACCTCGCCTGGACCGACACGTCCAGAGCAGACGTCGGCTCGTCGGCGACGAGGAGCTCGGGAGCGAGCGCGAGCGCCCGGGCGATGCCCACGCGCTGACGCTGACCCCCGGAGAGCTCGTGCGGGAAGCGGTTGCGGTAGGAGGCCGGCAGCTCCACCTGACTGAGGAGCTCCTCGACGCGACGATCGAGATCCTTGCCCTTGGCGACCCCGGCCAGGAGGATCGGCTCGCCGATCGACTGACCGATCGGCATCCGCGGGTTGAGCGACGACGCCGGGTCCTGGAACACGATGCCCGTGCGGCGACGGATCGCGAACAGGTCCTTCTGCGACGCGTCCGAGATGTCGGTCCCGACGGTCGTGAGACGGCCCTCCGCGATGGGGATGAGTCCGATCGCGGCGCGGCCGATGGTCGTCTTCCCCGATCCGGATTCGCCGACGAGGCCCATGATCTCGCCGGGGAAGATCTGCAGGTCGATGTGCTCCGCCGCTCGGAACGCGGGGATGCGGCCGCGCTTGGGGTACTCGATGGCCACGTCCTCGAACGACAGGACCGGAGTCCGCGTCTCCGCGGCTCCCCCTGCCTCGCTGGCCCGTTCGCGGATCGCCGAGATCGTCGGAACGGCGGAGGTGTCGGTGACGACCGCCTCAGGCGCGTCGGCGTCGACGGGCTCGAGGACGCCGAGCCCGAGGTGCGGGACCGAGGCGAGGAGCTGCTGGGTGTAGGGATGCTGCGGAGCGTGGAAGATCTCCTCCACACTGCCGGCCTCGACCACGACGCCGTTCTTCATCACCATGATGCGGTCGGCGAGGTCGGCGACGACTCCCATGTCGTGCGTGATCAGGATGATCGCCGAGTCGAGCCGCTTGTGGAGGTTCCGCAGAAGATCGAGGATCTCCGCCTGCACGGTCACGTCGAGCGCGGTCGTCGGCTCGTCGGCGATGAGCAGCAGCGGATCGCACGAGATCGACTGGGCGATCATCGCACGCTGACGCTGACCACCGGAGAGCTGGTGCGGGTACTTGTGGAAGGACTGTTCGGGGTTCGGCATCTCCACGAGTCGCAGGAGCTCGATCGCACGCTCGCGCGCGGCCGATGGAGCCAGTGCCCGGTCGTGCGAGCGCAGCGCCTCGGTGATCTGGAAACCGATCGTGTAGACGGGGTTGAGGGCCGTCATCGGCTCCTGGAAGATGACCGCGATGTCGCCGCCGCGCAGCGCTCGGATGGTCGCCGGATCCGCGCCGCGCAGCTCACGATCGAGCAGCTTCACCGACCCGGTGACGCGCGCGTTCTCGGGCAGGAGTCCGAGGAGCGACATGGAGCTCGTGCTCTTGCCGGACCCGGACTCGCCGACGATCGCGAGGACCTCCCCGCGCCGAACGGTGTAATTCATGTCGACCGCGGCGGGGTAGAACTCCCCCTCCACCCAGAAGTCGACGTTCAGCCCCGCGACCTCGAGGATCGTCTCGGGGAGGGCCTCGTGCGAGGAGCGGCCGCCGGTCGCGGCATCCGTGGTGTCAGTCATGCGTGTGCATCCGATCTGGAAAGCTGGAGGTCATGTCGTTCCAAGAGGTCCACTATCGTCCGGCCTTCGGCCGTGTCCTCTCCGTCGTGACCGTGGTGTTGTGTGCCGCGGCGATCGGCGCCCTCATCTGGGACGATCCGATCAGCGCGCTGCGATACGCGTGGCCGCTTCTGTTCGTCGCGATCCTCGCCTGGGCGCTCTTCTGGCGTCCGGCGCTCCATGTCGAGCCCCACGGGGTGACGGTCGTCAACGTGCTGCGCACGCACTTCCTGCCCTGGCCCGCGGTGCAGTCGATCGACACGCGATTCGCGCTGACCCTGCAGACGCGCACGCAGCGCGTCCCCGTGTGGGCGACGCCCGCGCCCGGACGACACCGGGCGCTCGGCCTTGCGAGCAAGGACTTCGACGGTGTCGGCGCGTCCGCCCGCGGACCGCTGGGAGAGCTCCGGCCGAGCGATGCGGTGTCGACGCCGAGCGGAAACCTCGCCCAGACCATCCGCGGCCAGTGGGAGGACCTCCGCGACGCCGGTCTTCTCGCCGCCGGGGAGGAACCCGGCGGCGAGAAGACGACGTGGCACGTCGGCACGATCATCGCCCTCGTACTCACCGCGGCGGCCGCGGTGCTGGGCCTCGCGCTCTGAAGGACTCATCCTCAGCGCTCCGGGTCGAGCCGTCCGTGACCGGCGTCGCCGGGCTCTTCGGGCCGCGGGTCGTGGTAGTTCTCCACGTCCCCGGTGTAGACCGCCTCACCCGCGACCGTGACGGATGCCGGGCCCGTGGCGCCGGCGTCCTGGATCGGTCCCGCGGGTGCGGCCGAACGCGCCGCTCGCGCCATCGCCCGCTCGCTCGGCATCTTCTTCTGGCGCGGGTCGAACGCATCGCGCAGACCGTCGCCGATGAAGTTGACGCACAGGGCGATCGTGATGATGAAGATGCCGGGCCACCAGAACAGCCAGGGCCGCGTCGAGAACGCCGCCTGGTTGTCGGAGACGATCTTCCCCAGTGACGTGTCGGGTGACACGACACCGAAGCCGAGGAAGCTCAGCGCCGACTCCAGGAGGATCGCTCCCGCCATGAGCAGCGTCGCGTTGACGACGATGACGCCCACGGCGTTCGGCAGGATGTGCCGGAAGATGATGCGCCGGTCCCGGGCGCCCGAGACGCGCGCGGCGTCGACGAACTCCCGCTCGCGAAGCGTGAGGAACTCTCCCCGCACGAGACGCGCGAGGGTCGTCCACGCGAACAGTCCGATCACGACGCCGAGGACGGCGGCACCGAGGTTGCCGAGCGCGTTTCCGAGCACGGCGCCGATGACGATCAGAGGGATGGTGATGATGATGTCGGTGAAGCGCATCAGGACCGCGTCGGCGGCCTTGCGGTAGTAACCGGCGACCGCGCCGATGACCACGCCGATCGCCGTCGCCACGACACCGGCGATGACCATGACCATCAGCGACTGCTGCGCACCGCGCATGACGACCGCGAACGTGTCACGGCCGACTTCGTCCTGCCCGAACGGGTGGTTACCGAAGGCGATGCCCGCTCCCCCGAGGAACTCGGGGATGAGGGACAGCGTGGGTACGCCGCGGTTCTCGATCGGCGGGATCTGGCGCCAGTCGTACTGCCACCAGCCCGGGATCCGGATCCCCCACAGGTCGATGCCGACCGATGTGAAGGACAGGACCACGATGAAGGCGAGCACGATCATCGAGAGGACAGCGCCACGGTGCCGGAAGAACCGGCGCCGGACGATCTGGCCCTGACTGAGGCCCTCCGTCTCGCGCTGCTCGATGGAGATCTCGGCAGTCGCCGAGGCCTCGCGGTTGTCGGTTTCTTCGGGAGCGTTGTTCACTCAGCTCACCTTGATTCTCGGGTCGAGGGCGGCGTAGATGAGGTCCGCGATGAGGTTGAAGAGGACGGCGAGGGTGCCGGTGACGACGAAGAACGCCATGATGGGGTTCGGATCCGACACGCGGAGCGCATCGACGAAGAGCCGGCCCATGCCGGTCCAGCCGAAGACCGTCTCGGTGACCACCGCCCCGCCGACGACCGCGCCCACGTCGAACGCGATGATCGTCGTGATGGGGATGAGGGCGTTGCGGAACGCATGCCGCACGACCACGGTGCGCTCTGTCAGGCCCTTGGCCCGCGCGGTGCGGATGTAGTCCTGGTTCATGACCTCCAGCAGGCTCGCACGCGAGTAGCGGGTGTAGGAGGCGAAGGAGATCAGGATGATCGCGATCGTCGGGAGAAGCAGGTGCGTGTACAGGTCGATGCCCTGCACCCAGAAGTTCCCGCCGAGCCCCGGCGTGGAAGCGCCGACGGTGGCGATCGGCCGACCCCGGATGCGGCTGGAGTTGGCGTAGACCTCCCAGTACGACATGTACTTGTCGAGGGCGATGAGGCCCGCCGTCAGGATGCCGGTGAGGATCGCCGTGCGGATCACCGGACCGCGATCCGGGCTGCCGAAGAACCAGCCGATGGCGCCCGTGATCACGATCGTCAGCACGATCAGCAGGACGAAGAACCCGAGCGTCATGCCGTTGAGGATCGCGTTCATCATCGGGAAGTACAGCGCGATGCCGAGGACCGCCACCGTGAGCGCCGCGTAGAGCGACTTGCGGTTGCGCAAGCCGGTCGACACCGCCGTCACACCGACGGCGATCCCCATGGCGAGAGCGGCGTAGACGACGATCCCGATGCTCGGGTCGGCGAACCACTGCGTCACGGACAGGTAGGTCAGCACCGCCGCGGTGGCGAGCGTCGCCGCCGCGAGGACGATGAGTCGCCTCTTCCATCTCCCGCCGATCAGCGACATCCAGAGCACTCCCGCGATAAGGGATATCGCGATGATCGCGGGTACGGCGATCGTCGGATTGGCCAACCAGCTGTTGAGCTGGATGGCGCCGTACTGCTTGAGCAGCACCGCGACCCAGAAGATCGGGAGAGAGAAGAACAGGAAGGAGATGAGGGTGACGGTGTAGTCGAAGCCGCTGTACTGACGCAGGGCGGAGACGATACCCACCGAGATGCCCAGCACGATCGCCACGACCGTGGCCGTCGTCACCAGCGTCAGCGTCGACGTCAGTGCGTTGGCGAGGAGGGCGTTGACCGGCTGGTTCTGGATGCTGATGCCGAAGTCTCCGCGGAACAGCCCGCCGAGCCAGAGGAAGTACCGCAGCGGTGCGGGGACATCCAGGTTCAGAAGCCGCGTGCGGGCTTCCATGAGCTCCGCCTTGTTCGGAGCGTTGGACTGGGCCAGCTCTTCCAGGGGGTCACCTGAGAGCGAGACCAGGATGTACATCAAGAAGGTCGCGGCGAAGAGCACGAACACAGACGCGATCAGTCGCCGGATGATGAATGAAGCCATGGTGTGGCTGCCTGCCAATCGATGAATCGGCCGGGCGCGCGGGAGCAGTTCGGTTCCGGCTCCTTCGCGCGGCCGCCGCGGAGTGAAGTCTAACGTGCGAGGGGTGCAGGTCCCCGTCAGGGACCTGCACCCCCTTTGACCGTGGCGCGTGTCGGGTCAGACCCGACTCAGGCTGTGGTCGAGACGATCACTCAGCGGCGGCGTCCGTCACTTCCCAGTCCCACGCGTTCCAGAAGATGGTCGGCGCGAGGATCGACGGGTCGATGTTGGTCACACGGTCGCTGAACGCGGTGACCTCGGGGAACTGGTAGATGGTCACGCCGTAGAAGTCCTCCCACAGCAGACGGTCCATCTCCACCTGGAGCTCGATCTGAGTATCCGCGTCGAACGTGGTGTTCAGCTCGGAGATGAGCGCGTCCACCTCGGAGTTCGAGTAGAAGTTCAGGTTGTTGATTCCGTTGGAGACGAACGTCGGCAGCGAGTTGGTGACGCCGAGGCTCGTGGACTGCCAGCCGAACAGCGAGGCGTCGTAGGCACCGGGGGTGCCGAGCAGGCCGCCCCAGTCCTCGGAGCCGCAGTCGGTGACGTTGAAGCCGGCTTCGCCCGCGGACTGCTGGATGAGGGCGAACTCGTTGACGCGGCGCGGGTTGTTCGAGGCGTACAGGATGCAGACCTCGGTGTTGGTGACACCCGACTCCTCGAGGAGCGCGGCAGCGCCCTCGATGTCGACCGACGCGTAGTCGGCGGACGTGTTGTTCGCGGCCGCCTCGTCGTAACCGGCGGCACCGGGAACGAACAGCTGCGAGTCACGCAGGATCGCGTCGTCGCCGATGATCGGCTTGATGAGGGTGTCGACGATCTCCTGACGCGGGATCGTCTTCATGAACGCCTCGCGGACGAGCGGGTTCGAGAAGATGTTCTCCGGGTTGCGACCGTTGTCGAACTGCAGGTCGATGTGCTCGTAGGTGCCGCCGAGACCGGTGGTCACGGTGATGCCGTCGATGCCCTCGAGCGCCGTGGTGATGTCGGCGGTGGCCTGCGGCTGGATGATGTCGACCTCACCGTTCTCCAGGGCCTGGACCGCGGCGAGCGGGTCCGGGATGAAGCGGATGGTGATCTCCTCGATGTTCGCGGTGTTGTCACCGGCGTACTCGGGGTTGGCCGTCAGGGTGATGAACTGGTCAGCCTGGAAGTCGCTGATCATGTACGGGCCGCTGGCGGTGACGAGCTCGAGGTCATCGGGCATCGAGGTGAAGTTGAACCCCGAGTTCCAGAACGACGCCATCGGCGCGAGCGCAGCGTCGTCGTTGTTCTCGATCGCGTCGAGGACGGCCTGCTTGGCCTCGGCGTTGTCCTCGATGCCGAGCGCCTTCTTGGCCACGATGTGCGCGGGCAGCGGCGCGGTGAAGACGAGGTCCCAGTCCACGAAGGGCTGGTCGAAGGTCATCGTGATGGAGCGGCCGTCCTCGCCGAGCTCGGGCGTCTCGGACACGAGACCCATGCCCGACTCGGGCGTGGCGCCGGAGTCGAAGTAGACGACGTCGGTCGGGAACGCGTCGGTGAACTCGCCGGTCTCGGGGTCGGTGAAGTCGCTCGGGTTGAAGTCCGGGGTGTCCAGCGCGCGAGAGAGCGCCGCCCAGTTGAGCATGAGGTCGGCGGCGTCGATCGGCTCGCCGTCGGACCACACCGCGTTCTCGTTGACCGTGTAGGTCACCGTGAGCGGGTCCTCGTTGACGAGCTCGTACGTGCCGAACGAGGTGTTCTCCACCAGCTCCGGGACGTTGTTGTAGTAGTTGAAGCCGTCGAGCACCAAGTAGTTGATGTTGTTGTTCGCGGTGGCGTTACCGAACGACGTGTTGCCGTTCATCGAGTAGAACGCCTGGTTCCACGCGGCCGTGATCGAGGAGCCCTCGACGAGACCGGAGTCGTCGCCGCCGTCCTCTGCCGGGGTGCACCCCGAAATCACGAGTGCGCCGACAGCGGCGAGTCCCACCGCGGTCGAGATGCGCTTCATTCTCACTGTTCCTCCTGTGCAGGTAGTGCGCGCACGCCCAGCAGAGCAGGACGGCGCGCGGATACCGAAACCCTAAGCGGGGGGTCTGGGATGGTCAAAACAGTGACTGAAAACGTTACAGAGCCTTAACTCAACGTCGCCGGGATGTGACAATCTGACAAGGTGACCTCGATGGAACGGCCGCTCGATGGGAGGAATCCCACGGAGATGCCGCGGGCGCGCCTGTGGTGGGAGATCGGAATCGTCCTCGCCCTCTCGATCGGGCAGTCGGCTGTATACAGCCTGCTGTCGTTCGTGCGCACCGTGCAGCGCGCCCTCGCGGAGAACGCCGCGATCGGGGATCAGAGCACGCAGCTGAATCCGTCGCGGGACACGGCTGCCCTGTGGGATCTCACCTACCAGGTCCTCTCGATCTTCTTCTCGCTGTGCCTCGTCGCACTGGTCGTGTACCTCCTCTGGGAGCCCGGGACCAATGCCCTCCGCCGCATCGGCCTGGACTTCCGCCGGTTCGGCGGAGACGTGGGGCGCGGCATCCTGCTGGTCGTCGTGATCGGCGTGCCGGGTCTGGCTCTGTACCTCGTCGGACGCGCGCTCGGCATCACCGTGGAGGTCGTGCCCTCGCCACTGGACGCGGCATGGTTCACGGTCCCGGTGCTGCTGTTGGCCGCCGTGCGTGCCGGCCTCCTTGAAGAAGTCATCCTTCTCGGGTACCTGTTCGATCGCCTGCGGCGTCTCGGCTGGTCGTGGTGGAGCATCATCGTGGCCACCGCGCTCCTGCGGGCCGCTTACCACGCCTACCAGGGCGTCGGGGCGATCGTCGGGAACTTCGTGATGGGGCTCGTCTTCGGCTGGTGCTATCGCCGGTGGGGCCGGGTGATGCCCCTCGTGGTCGCGCACACCCTCATCGATATCGTCGCCTTCGTCGGCTACCCCCTCGCCATCGGCCTCTGGCCCGCACTCTTCGGCCCCTCCTGACGGGTCGCTCGGGGATCGGCTGCGCGCGATCCTCCTCGGGCACGGCATCCCGCTGGTGGCGGGAGAGGACACCACCACCCTTCTCTCTCCGCCGCGCCCTCGCCGCGCACTGACGCTCGCTTGTCCTCCCCTACCGCCGAAACTGCATCCCCCGACCGAGACAGCACATGCAGCACGCCGTCTCGACCGGAGGATGCAGACTCACGGTCAGGGGCAAGGCGGAGGGTCAGGCGAAGGCCTCGATCGGGGGGCAGGCGCAGACCAGGTTGCGGTCGCCGTACGCCTGGTCAATTCGGCGTACGGGAGGCCAGTACTTCGTCCGCACGAGCGAGGACACCGGGTAGACCGCGGTCTCCCGGGAGTACGGATGCCGCCACTCGCCCGCGATGACCGATGCCGCCGTGTGCGGCGCGTTGGCGAGGGGATTGTCGGACGCATCCCACTCCCCCGCGGCGACGCGGTCGGCCTCGGCCTTGATCGCGATCATCGCCTCGATGAAGCGCTCGATCTCGCCCAGGTCCTCCGACTCGGTCGGCTCGACCATGAGCGTGCCCGCCACCGGGAACGACATCGTCGGCGCGTGGAAGCCGTAGTCGATGAGCCGCTTCGCGACGTCGTCGACCGTCACCCCCGTCGCCTCTCGCAGCGGGCGCAGATCGAGGATGCACTCGTGCGCGACGAGACCGCCCTCGCCCGCGTACAGCACGGGGAAGTGATCCCGCAGGCGCAGCGCGATGTAGTTGGCCGACAGGACTGCCGCGGCCGTGGCATCCTTCAGCCCCTCCGCCCCCATCATGCGCACGTACGCCCACGAGATCGGGAGGATCGACGCCGAGCCCTGCGGAGCGGCGGAGATCGGGCCGCCGTCGAAGACGAAGCCGCCCGCGTGGTCCGCCCGCTGCGCGAGCGGATGCGACGGCAGGAACGGTGCGAGATGCGCCTTGGCGGCGACCGGCCCCACCCCGGGACCGCCACCGCCGTGCGGAATCGCGAAGGTCTTGTGCAGGTTCAGGTGCGACACGTCGCCCCCGAGGTCGCCGAACCGTGCGAAGCCGAGCAGGGCGTTGAGGTTCGCGCCGTCGACGTACACCTGCCCGCCCGCATCGTGCACGGCCTGGGTGATCTCGAGCACGTCGTGCTCGTACACGCCGTGGGTCGAGGGGTAGGTGATCATCAGCGCCGCGAGCTCGTCGGCGTGCGCGGCGATCTTCGCGCGCAGATCGTCGAGGTCGACGTTGCCGGCCTCGTCGCACGCGACGACCACCACCCGCATGCCCGCGAGCACGGCGGAGGCGGCGTTGGTCCCGTGCGCCGACGACGGAATGAGGCACACCGTGCGCCCGAAGTCGCCGTGGGACCGGTGGTAGCCGCGGATCGCCATCAGCCCGGCGAGTTCGCCCTGGGAGCCGGCGTTGGGCTGCAGCGATACTGCGTCGTAACCGGTCACCTCGGCGAGCCACGTCTCGAGCTGCTCGATCATCGCCAGGTAGCCGCGCACGTCGGCTTCGGGGGCGAACGGGTGCACCCGGGAGAATTCCGGCCACGACACCGCCGCCATCTCGGTCGCCGCGTTGAGCTTCATGGTGCACGATCCGAGCGGGATCATCCCGCGGTCCAGGGCGTAGTCCCGGTCGGCGAGCTGCTTCAGGTAGCGCATCATCGCCGTCTCGGAGCGATGGGTGTTGAAGACGGGATGCTCCAGATAGGCATCCTCCCGCAGCAGCGCCGGCGCGACTCCCGCGAGAGGCGCGGCGTCGGTAAACGGCACGACCCGCTCGCCCTGAGCGCCCGCCCCGAGGAACTCGCCCTCGGGAAGCCCGAACGCCCACGCCACCGCGGCGAGGTCGTCGGCGGTGGTGGTCTCGTCGACCGAGACCCCCACGCTCGCGTCGTCGGCCCGGAACAGCTGGTACCCGCGCTCCCGGGCGCGCTCGATCACACGCTGAGCCGATCCCGGCACGTGCACGCGGAGGGTGTCGAAGAAGGCATCCGAGGCGAGCGTCAGGCCGTAGGCCCGTAGACGGTCCGCGAGCGCCTCGGTCTTCTTCGCCACCTCGGTCGCGATCCCGCGCAGCCCGTCGGGCCCGTGGTAGACCGCGTACATCGCGGCCATCACCGCGAGCAGCACCTGCGCGGTGCAGATGTTCGAAGTCGCCTTCTCGCGGCGGATGTGCTGCTCGCGCGTCTGCAGCGAGAGCCGGTAGGCGGGGTGCCCCTCGGCGTCGACGGAGACGCCCACCAGGCGCCCCGGGAGCTGGCGCTCCAGACCTGCGCGCACCGCCATGTAGCCGGCGTGCGGACCGCCGAAGCCCAGCGGTACCCCGAAGCGCTGCGTCGTGCCGACGGCGACGTCGGCGCCGAGCGACCCCGGCGAGCGCAGGAGGGTGAGCGCGAGCAGGTCGGCGGCGACCACCACCAGACCGCCCTGCGCCTGGACGGCGCCGATGACCTCGCTCGGATCCCACACGCGCCCGGTGGCACCGGGGTACTGGATGAAGGCGCCGAAGGCGTCGATGTCGGACGGCGGTGACGACATGTCGAACGCGGTCTCCTGCAGCGTGATGCCCAGCGCCGTCGCCCGGTGCGCGAGCAGCGCCTTGGTCTGCGGCAGGGCGTCGGCGTCGACGAGGAAGACGTCCGAGCGCGACTTCGAGGCGCGGCGGGCGACCAGCATCCCCTCCACCACCGCGGTCGACTCGTCGAGCATCGAGGCGTTGGCGGTGGCGAGGCCGGTCAGGTCGGTCACCATCGTCTGGAAGTTGATGAGGGCTTCGAGACGCCCCTGCGAGATCTCGGGCTGATAGGGCGTGTAGGCGGTGTACCACGACGGGTTCTCCAGCACGTTCCGCGCGATCACCGAGGGCGTGAAGGTGTCGTGGTACCCGAGCCCGATCATCGGCCGCGCCGTGCGGTTCTGCGAGGCCAGCGACCTCAGCTCCGCGAGCGCCTCGGCCTCGGTGGCCGCCGGCGGGATGTCGGAGGTCGTGCGCGGGTGCAGGTGGATGGATGCCGGAACCGCCGTCTGCACGAGCGCCTCGACCGAGTCGTAGCCCAGCGCTTCGAGCATGGTGCGCCGGGCGGCGTCGTCGATGCCGATGTGCCGCCGCGCGAAATCGCCCGTCACGCGTCGCCGCCGGTGAGGGCGAGGTAGGCCTCGCGGTCCAGGAGCCCGTCCACCGCCGCAGGGTCGACGCGGAGCTTGAGGAGCCAGCCGTCGCCGAAGGCGTCGGAGTTCACCCGCGAGGGGTCGTCGACGACCGCGTCATTGACCTCGACGACCTCGCCGTCGAGCGGGACGTAGAGCTCGCCGACGGACTTGGTCGACTCGATCTCACCGCAGACCTCGCCCGCGGACAGGCCGGCGCCGATCGCGGGGAGCTCGACGAACACCACGTCGCCGAGCTTGTCGGCGGCGTAGTCGGTGATGCCGATGGTGGCGACATCGCCCGCGAGGGCGACCCACTCGTGCTCGGCGGTGTACTTGAGGCTGCTGAGGTCGGTCATTTCTTCCTCCGGTAGAAGGGCAGGGCGGTGACGGTCGCGGAGATGCGTGTTCCGCGCACGTCGATGGTCAGTTCGGTTCCGGGCTCGCCGCGGTCGGGCGCGACGAAGGCCATCGCGATCGGATGGCCCAGCGTCGGGCTCAGCGCACCGCTGGTGATCTCGCCCACCTGCGTGTCGCCATCGAACACGGCGTAGCCGGCGCGCCCGGCGCGTCGGCCGTCGGCGACGAGGCCGACCAGAACCGGGGCGTCCGAACGGAGTCTGCTCTCGAGGGCAGCGCGCCCGACGAAATCGGCCACCTTCGTCCCCAGCGGGACGACCCGGCCGAGGCCCGCCTGGGCAGGCGTGACGTGCAGGGAGAGTTCATGGCCGTACAGCGGCATCCCCGCCTCCAGGCGAAGCGTGTCGCGCGAGGCGAGACCCGCGGGCACCAGGCCGAGGGGACCGCCGGCGATGCGCAGCGCGTCCCACAGGGCGCCGGCGTCGTCCGCGTCGACGCTCAGTTCGAAGCCCTCCTCGCCGGTGTACCCGGTGCGACTGACCAGGACCGCGCCGTTGCCGAAGCGCATGCCCATCGCGGTGTAGTACGGGAGGGTCTCGAGGGTGTGACCCATCGCGAGCGTGTCGTCGTGGAGGAGTCCGACCGTGGCCCTCAGGATCTCCATGGCCCGCGGCCCCTGCACGGCGATCAGCGCGTCGTCGAGTTCGATCAGCGCCGCGTCGAATCCGTCGATCCGCTCGGTGAGCGCTTCGTGCACCGCGGCGCGGTTGCCCGCGTTGGCGACGATGAGGAACCGGTCCTCGGCGTTGCGGGTCACGATGAGGTCGTCGATGATCCCGCCGCTGGGCGCGAGGATCATCGTGTACTTGGCTCGGGAGAGCGCCAGCTTCGCGGGGTCCAGCGCGAGCGCGTACGCCAGGAACGCCTCGCGCTCAGGGCCGGCGACGCCGAACTGGGCCATGTGCGAGATGTCGAACAGGCCCGCGGCGGTGCGGACGGCGTGGTGTTCGGCGAGGTCCGAGCTGTAGCGGACGGGCATCGACCACCCGCCGAAGTCGGTGAAGGTAGCCCCGAGGGCGACGTGGCGGTCGTAGAGGGCGGTGCGCAGATCGGTCATGAGTTCTCCCGTGGAGGGTCGACGTCGGACGACGTCGTCGAACTCCCCCTCTGTCATGAACCTGAGAGTTTCGCGCGACCCCCGGACGCGGGGACCGTGCTTTCACCGTCGGCGGACCCCGCGGGCGAGGTCGCTTTTCAGAGTCGGCCGACCGGGACGGTACGCGTACCTGAGAGATTGGCGGGGAGGCTTGCTCCTTCGGTGCCTGGCCGAAGCCAGGGCTCTCCCGTCCGGGTCGTGGGCCGGATGTGCAGTTGTGCCGCCAGCATAGCGCTCAGGTGGTGCACCGTCCGGACGAAACGGCATCCGCGAGTCCGGGTGCCGCCTCGACGACCGGGGTGAGCTCCGTCATCGTGACGGCGTATCCCCGCTCCGCGTCGTCCTCGCCGCGCGCGAACACCACGCCCGCGGCCTGGCCCGCGGCATCCAGAAGAGGGCCACCGGAGTTCCCCGGCCGCACCGCTGACTGCAGCGAGTAGATGTCGCGCGGGGCGGCGCCGTCGCCGTAGATGTCGGGCACCGGCACCGTGCCGACAGACAGCACTCCCGCGCTGATCATCGTGAACGGCCCCCCGAGCGGGTAGCCCTGGACCACCGCCGCCGTCCCGGGGGTCAGGGTTTCCGCCAGCGGCAGGGCCGGCACGCCCAGGTCGTCGACCGCGATGACAGCGAGGTCGTCGATCGGGTCGAACCAGACGATGCGGCCCTCGCGGGCGGCGATGCCGGGGAACTCGACCACCGGAGCGTCCACGCCCGCCACGACGTGCGCGTTGGTGACGACGCGGTCCGGCGCGATGACGAATCCTGTGCCGGTCGAACTGGTGCCGCAGGCGTACGCGGTGCCGGACACACGACCGACGGATGCCGCCGCCCGGGCGAGTTCGGGATCATCGAGGTCCACCGGGGGGACGCTCGGGGGCGCCGTGACCTCCAGCAGCTCGCCGAGCCGCGGGAGACCTTCGTCCACGACGAGTCCGCGAAGCTCGGCCATCGCCGCCGACACCGGCTGCGGGGTGAGGCGATCGATCGTGCGCAGGACGGCGGACGACGAGACGGCGGACGAGACGACCGGCATGCCCGTCGCCGCGATCGTGCCGCCCGCGAGGGAGAGGGCGAGTGCCCCGACGAGGACGCCCGTGGCGGCGCCGAGCAGTCGATCGACCGCGCGCAGCGGCGTTCGGTCGACGCCGCGCCGCACGAGGGCGCCGAGCGCGCCGCCGATGCCCGCGCCGAGCACCAGCACCAGCACGGTGCTGACGATGACCACGAGCGACCGCCAGTCCTGCCAGGGCCAGACGTCGTTGATGAGCGGGACGAGCCAGTACGCGCCGACACCGCCCGCCGCCAGTCCCAGGAGAACGCCGACGCTGCCGGAGAGTCCGCGCGCGGCACCGCCGATCAGCGCAGCGATCAGCAGTGCGATGAGCACGACGTCGACGACGATCATGGTGTTCCTCCTGCACGCCGACGGTGGGCCCAGGCTACGCACGGAACCTGGGACGTTGCCCGACCGGCGGCGGCGTTTGCCCTTCTGGTCAGAACGACACTAAGATGATCTCGGAGATATGGTCACCATGACACGAACTAGCCTGGAGAACGCCGCCGCGCCGGAAGCCGTCGCGGAGGACGCGACGCGCGTCGCGGTGTCGACGGTCATCTTCGCCCTCCGCCCGCGCGAGCCGGAAGGCCCGCTCGCCGTGACCCTCCCCCTCGTCCGACGGACCCGCGACCCGCACGAGGGGCAGTGGGCTCTCCCGGGCGGCTGGCTCGACATCCGCGAGAGCCTCGGCGCCGCGGCGTCGCGCACCCTCGCCGAGACCACCGGCATCGCGCCGAGCTATCTCGAGCAGCTGTACGCCTTCGGAGCCGTCGACCGCTCCCCCACCCGCGTGGTCTCGATCGTCTACTGGGCCCTCATCCGCCCCGATGAGATCGTCGAGGACGGCATCGAGAACGTCGGATGGTTCGACGTGGAGCGGTTGCCGCCGCTCGCCTTCGATCACAACGAGATCGTGGACTACGCCCTCTGGCGCCTGCGGAACAAGGTCGGCTACAGCCGGATCGCCCATGGCCTGCTCGGGGACGAGTTCACCCTCGCCGAGCTGCGCGAGGTGTACCAGACGATCCTCGACCGCAAGCTCGACCCGGCCAACTTCCGACGCCAGGTCGAGAACTCCGGCACCCTCATCCCGACCGACCGCCATCGCACGGGGAGCCACCGACCCGCCCGGCTCTACCGCTACAACCAGGACGTCGAGCTGGCCGACCGCGGCCCGCTGTCCACCCCGCACTGAAGAGAGCACGCCATGCCCGCCGTCCACATCACCCAGACGCCCCCGCCCGCTCGCGACGCGTCCGTCGACCACCTGATCCAGGCGATCGTGTCGGGAGACTCCCTCGACCAGACGTGCAACACCGATCTGGCCGCGTCTCCCTGGGACTTCGACACGCGCCCGGGCTACGGTCCGGGCTCCTCGATGGGCGACGTCATCCCCACCGACGCGCCTCGTCAGGGCACGCTGCCCGCGTCGTACCGCGAGGCGTCGGATGCGGAGCTCGATGACCGGATCCGCGCGGCGAAAGAGGTTCTCGGCGACCGCGTCGTCGTGCTCGGACACTTCTATCAGCGCCAGGAGGTCATCCAGCACGCCGACTACGTGGGCGATTCGTTCCAGCTCGCCAACGCCGCTCTCGAACATCCGGATGCCGAGGCCATCGTCTTCTGCGGCGTACATTTCATGGCCGAGACCGCGGACCTGCTCTCCGGACCCGACCAGGCGGTGATCCTCCCGAACCTCGCCGCCGGCTGCTCGATGGCGGACATGGCCGACATCGATCAGGTCGAGGAGTGCTGGGAGCAGCTCGCGGAGGTCTACGGAGACCTCGACGCGGTCGACGCCACCGGGCGCGTGCCCGTGATCCCCGTGACCTACATGAACTCCTCGGCCGCCATCAAGGGCTTCGTCGGCCGCCACGGCGGCATCGTATGCACCTCCTCCAACGCCCGGACCGTTCTGGAGTGGGCGTTCGCGCGCGGACGACGCGTGCTGTTCTTCCCCGACCAGCACCTCGGGCGCAACACCGCGAAGGCGATGGGCGTGCCGCTCGAGCAGATGCCTCTGTGGAACCCGCGGCGCCCGTTCGGCGGGTCCGACGTCGAGACCCTCGACGCCGCGCGCGTGATCCTCTGGCACGGGTTCTGCTCCGTGCACCGCCGGTTCTCCGTCGATCAGATCGCCGCGGCGCGACGAGACCACCCGGGGGTGCGCGTCATCGTCCACCCGGAATGCCCGATGGACGTCGTCGACGCCGCGGACGAATCCGGCTCCACCGACCACATCCGCCGGGCCATCGCCGCCGCGACCGAGCCGACGACCTTCGCCATCGGCACCGAGGTGAACCTGGTCCAGCGTCTCGCGGCGGAGTATCCCCAGCACACGATCTACTGCCTGGACCCGGTGGTGTGCCCCTGCTCGACGATGTACCGCATCCACCCCGGGTACCTCGCGTGGGTGCTCGAGGGACTCGTCGCCGGGGAGGTGCGCAACCGGATCGTCGTGACCGGCGACGTCGCGGCGCCGGCGCGGGTCGCCCTCGAGCGGATGCTGGCGGCCAAGCCCCCGGCGGCCTCGCCGGAGGTCGCCGCCGGGTGGGAGAACGCCTCATGACGCCGCCACCGGTCCATGTCGTGGTCGTGGGGTCGGGCATCGCCGGGCTGACGGTGGCGCTGCACGCTGCGGCTGCCGGGTGCCGGGTGACCCTCGCCACGAAGGACGTGCTCGAGCACGCCAACACCCGCTACGCCCAGGGCGGTATCGCGGGGGTGATGTTCCCCGACGACCGCGCCGACGCCCACATGGCCGACACCCTGTCCGCCGGGGCGGGCCTCGCCGATCCGGCCGCCGTCCGCGTCCTGGTCGACGAGGGCCCGGCCCGCATCCGCGAGCTCATCGCGCTCGGCGTGGCCTTCGATCGCGCTGCGGACGGCACGCTCGTCAAGGGCCTCGAGGCGGCGCACTCGTACCCACGGATCCTGCACGCGGGCGGGGACGCCACGGGCACCGCGATCGAACGGGCCCTGGTGGCGGCCCTCCGCACCGCCGACATCGGCGTTTTCGAGCACGCCTTCCTCGTCGACCTCGTCCGCGACGGCGCCCGCGTGGTCGGCGTGGATCTCCTGGTCGGCGAGACGGAGGCCCGCGACGGACGACGCGTACGACTGGACGCCGATGCCGTGGTGCTCGCCACGGGCGGGGCGGGCGAGCTGTACGCCCACTCGACCAATCCCGACGTCGCCACGGCCGACGGCATCGCCGCAGCGCTCCGGGCCGGAGCCGCCGTCGCGGATCTGGAATTCGTCCAGTTCCACCCCACCACGATCGCGACCGGTGTTCCCTTCCTCGTCTCGGAGGCGGTGCGCGGGGAGGGGGCGACCCTGATCGACGACGACGGGCACCGCTTCGCCTTCGACGCGCATCCCGACGGGGAGCTCGCCCCGCGCGACGTCGTCGCCCGCGCGATCGCACGTCGGATGGCGGATCAGGGCGGAAGCCCCGTTCGCCTCGATGCGACGCCGGTCCACCCGGGCGACCCCACCGCACGCGCGGCTCATCTGGCGCGGCGGTTCCCGACCATCGACGCGGCGGTCCGCGAACGCGGCCTCGACTGGGCGCGCGAGCCCATCCCGGTGACCCCGGCAGCGCACTACCTGATGGGCGGCATCGTGACCGACCTCTTCGGACGGACGAGTCTGCCGGGGCTCTACGCCGTCGGCGAGACCGCGCGCACCGGAGTGCACGGGGCCAACCGACTCGCGTCGAATTCGCTGCTGGAAGGTGCCGTCTTCGGCGCGCGCGCCGGCGACGTCATCGTCCCCGATGCCATCGCCGGCACCTGGATCGGACCGGCCCTCGACGCGGATGCGCCCGCGGTCCCGGCATCCGGCATCCCCGAGACCACACCGGTCGGCCCCGTCCCGACCTTCTCCCGCCGCCGATTGCAGGACGCGATGTGGCAGCATGCGGGCCTCATCCGCGACGCGTCCGGCCTCTCCCGCGCGGGGACGCTCATCGCCGCGTGGCGTGTGCAGCCGCGGACCCCCCGGCGCGAGAAGGAGTACGAGGACGAGAACCTCCTCCTCGTCGCCGCGCACCTCGTCGCTGCGGCGCGGGCGCGCACCGTCTCGGTCGGCGCCCACTACCGCAGCGACGGTGACGCCCGACCCGAATCCCCTCTCCTCGTCGCGGAAGGAGCGCTCTGATGCTCACCCGGTCGGTCATCGACCGTACGGTCGCCCTCGCGCTGGAGGAGGACGCCCCATGGGGCGACATCACCAGCGCGTCCCTGATCCCGGCGGACGCGACCGCCGTAGCCGAGCTCGTCGCGCGCGAAGGGGGCGTCTTCTCGGGCGGCGAGGTCTTCCGCGCCGCCTTCGCCCTCACCGATCCTCTGGTGGCGGTCGACCTCCACATCTCCGACGGCGCAGCGTTCGACGTCGGCGCGCGCCTGGCGACGGTGACCGGACCCGCGTGCGGGATCCTGACCGCTGAGCGGGTCGCGCTCAACTTCGTGCAGCGGATGAGCGGCATCGCCACCCTCACCGCGCAGTACGTGGCCGAGACGGCCCTCACCGGAGCGCGCATCGCCGACACACGCAAGACCACGCCGGGACTGCGTGCGTTCGAGCGCCATGCGGTCGCATGCGGCGGCGGCCACAACCACCGGCGATCCCTGTCCGACGCCGTGATGGCCAAGGACAATCACCTCGCCGTCCTCGTGTCGGAGGGGCTGTCGGTGACGCAGGCGCTGCAGCAGATGATCGCGCGCCTGCCGCACACCACGCACGTCGAGGTCGAGGTGGACGACCTCGCCCAGATCGAAGCGGTGCTCGCGGCGGGGATCGGAACGATCATGCTCGACAACTTCTCTCTGGACGACCTTCGCCGCGGCGTCGAGCTCGTCGCCGGACGCGCGATCGTCGACGCGAGCGGCGGGGTCACCCTGGAATCGGTGCGGGCGATCGCCGAGACCGGGGTCGACGTGATCTCGGTGGGGGCGCTCACGCACTCGGCGCGGGCCCTCGACCTCGGGTTGGACATCCGGGTCGATCGCGCAGCTGAACCGGTCTGACGTGCTCTACCTCGACAACGCCGCAACGGGCCCGGTACGCCGCGAGGTCCTCGAGGCGATGCTCCCCCACCTCGCCCGCGCGTTCGGGAACCCCTCCAGCCACCACACCGTCGGAGAGCGCGCCGCCGGTGTCCTCGCCGACGCCCGCGCCCGGGTCGCGCGAGTGCTCGGGGTGCGCGCGGGCGACGTCGTGTTCACCTCCGGCGGGACGGAGGCGAACAATCTCGCGGTGAAGGGGATCTCGCTCGCCGCCCTCGCCCATCGGGGCCGCACGCACCTGGTGACCACGGCGATCGAGCACGAATCCGTGCTCGCCTCCGCCGACCACCTGCGTCGGTTCCATGCGTTCGACATCACGTATCTCCCCGTGGACGCCGACGGACGGGTCGATCCGGATGCGGTCCTCGCCGCCGTCCGGCCCGAGACGGCGCTGGTGAGCCTCGGGTACGCCAACAACGAGATCGGGACGGTCCAGGACGTCGCGTCCGTCGCCTCAGCGTTGACGGAGCGCGGCATCCCCCTCCATCTGGATGCCGTGCAGGCGGCCGGGTGGCTGCCGATCGACCGCGCCACCACGGGCGCCGACGCTCTGGCACTGTCGGGTCACAAGCTCGGCGCCCCCCAGGGGACGGGGGTCCTCGCCGTTCGGGGGCGGATCCCGCTCGAGCCCGTGCTGCACGGCGGGGGCCAGGAGCGCGGGCGCCGGAGCGGCACCGAGAACGTCGCGGGCGCGGTGGCGATCGCGACCGCACTGGAGCTCGCGGAGCGCGAGCGGCCGGCCGACGCCGCACGGGTCGCCGCGGCGCGCGACGCGCTCATCGCCGGCGTGTGCGGTGCCGTCGCCGGCGCCCGCCTCACGGGCCACCCGCACCACCGCCTGCCGGGGACGGCGAGCTTCGTCTTCCCGCGCACCAGCGGCGAGGCGATCCTGCTCGAGATGGAGCGGCGCGGGATCGTCTCCTCCAGCGGGTCGGCGTGCGCCGCCGGCAGCGATGAGCCGTCGCACGTGCTGACGGCGATGGGCATCGACGGGGACGTCGCGCGCACAGCCGTGCGCATCACGCTCCCCCACGGATTCGATGCCGAGATCCTGCCGCTCGTGAACACGGTGGCGGACTCGGTGGCGGCCGTACAATCGGGCGCGTGAGCCGCCCCGTCATCACCGTCGTCGTCCCCGGCTTCGACGTCGCCGAGTTCGCCGGAGAGGCTGTGGCCTCCCTCGAGGCGCAGGAGATGACCGCGTGGCGCGCGGTTCTCGTCGACGACGCCTCCCACGACGCGACCGGGGCGATCTTCGACGAAGCGGTCGCGCGCGATGCCCGCTTCACCGTGGTCCGCCACCGCGCCCGGCGAGGGCTGGGAGCTGCGCGCAACACGGGACTGGAGCTGGCGGAGACGCCCTTCCTCGCCTTCCTCGACGCCGATGACCGGATGACGCCGTCCGCGCTCGGGCGGTGGACCGAGACCCTCGAGCGCACGGGCAGCGACCTCGTGGCGGGGGCCTACGTGCGCCTGCGCCCGACCCCCGCGGGCGGGTACGCCCCGGGTCCGGTGCAGCCGTGGGTCGCCCGGTCGACCGCACCCGCGCGCGAGAGGGTCACGCTGAGAGAGCACCCGGATGTCTCGGGCAACATCGTGGCGTGGTCGAAGGCGAGCCGCACGGCGCTGTGGCGGCGCACCGGCATCCGCTTCCCCGTGGGGATGGCCTACGAGGACCAGGTCGTCGCCCAGCAGCTGTACACGCGGGCCCGGTCGTTCGATGTGATCCCGGACGTGGTCGTCGAGTGGCGCGAGCGCGCCGACGGAAGCTCCATCACACAGCGGAAGGGCACCCTGACGATTCTGCGCGACTACCTCGACGCCCTCGGTGGCGGACTCGACGTCCTCGACGCCGCGGGCCACTCGGCAGCGATCCGCTCCCGCATCGACCTCATCCGACAGCTCGACCTCCCTCCGCTGATCGAGATCGCCCGCACCCACCCCGACGACGCCTACCGCCGACACCTCGGCGCGTTCGTCCGCGCGCTCGATGAGCGGATGTCGGTGCCGCGCGGCACGGATGACGCCCGCGAGCGCGCCCTCGACGCGGCGCGCCTGTGGTGAGGCGCGGTCGCGGGCCGCGCCCCCGCGGTTCAGCCGCCGGGGACCGCCGGAGGCACCCACGCCGGTTCTGACGAGACCATCAGGGCCGCGGGATTCGGCTCCGGTGTCTCGTCCGGCCGACCCGTCGGCGGCCGGTCGGCACGGCGGTCGGGGTGGTCCGCGGGCGCCTCGGCCTCTTCCGCCTGCAGGATGCGGGAGGCGGCGAGCTGCTCCGCGGCGAGCTCGGCGTAGAGGCCACCCGCCGCGATCAGCGACGCGTGCGTTCCCGACTCGACGATCCGGCCCGCCTCCACGACGTGGATGACGTCCGCACCGATCACCGTGGACAGCCGGTGCGCGATCGACAGGGTCGTCCGCCCCCGGGCAGCGGCATCCAGAGCCTCCTGGACGACCCGCTCGCTCACGGTGTCGAGCGCCGACGTGGCCTCATCCAGGAGCAGTACCGGCGGATCCTTCAGCAGCACGCGTGCGATCGCGATCCGCTGCTTCTCGCCGCCCGACAGGCGGTAGCCGCGCTCACCGACGATCGTGTCGTAGCCGTCGGCGAAGCTCGAGATGACATGGTCGATGTTGGCCGCGCGACACGCGCGCACGAGCTCATCGTCGGTGGCATCGGGCTTGGCATATCTGAGGTTCTCGCGGATCGTCGCGTGGAAGAGGTAGGTCTCCTGCGAGACGATGCCGACGCTGTCGATGATCGATTCCTGACGCAGCGCCCGCACGTCCGCGCCCGCGAAGAGGACCGCGCCCTCCGATGCTTCGTACATCCGCGGCGTGAGGTAGAGGATCGTGGTCTTCCCCGCGCCCGAGGGACCCACGAAGGCCACGTGCTGGCCCGGCTCCGCGACGAAGTCGATGCCCTGGAGGGTCGGACGAGCGCCGGGTGCGGCATCCGGATACCGGAAGACGACGTCACGGAACTCGATGCGCCCCACCGGTCCGGGCGCGTCACCGACGTCGCGGGCGTCCCCGGCGTCGCGAATGGCCGGGACGAGGTCGAGGTACTCGAAGATCCGCGCGAAAAGGGCCGCGGAGGTCTGCAGATCCAGCGCGACGCGCATGAGGCCCATGAGCGGTTGGAGCAGACGGGCCTGCACGGTCGTGAAGGCGACGATCGTCCCGGCGGTGATGGTGTCGTCGATCGAGCCCGTGACGAGGTAGCCGGCCACGAGGTAGACCACCGCCGGGACACTCGCCATGAGCACCTGCACCACCGCGAAGAACCCCTGACCGCTCATGGCGCGGCGCACCTGGAGGCGGACCTGGTTGCGGTTCTCCTCGGCGTAGCGCGCCGACTCGGTCCGCTGACGGTTGAACGACTTCGACAGCAGGATGCCGGAGACGCTCAGTGTCTCCTGTGTGATCGCGGTCAGCTCCGACAGCGACTCCTGCGTCTGCGCGGCGATGCGCGCCCGGACCTGACCGACGCGGCGCTGGACGACCACGAGGAAGGGCATCAGCACGACGGCGATGACGGTGAGTCGCCAGTCGATGATGATCATCGCCACGAGCGAGGCGATGACGGTGACGACGTTGCCGAGGATGCTGGTGACCGTGTTGGTGAGGACTCCCGAGACCCCGCCCACGTCGTTCTGCAGACGCGACTGGATGACGCCGGTCTTGGTCCGCGTGAAGAATCCGAGCTCCATCGCCTGGAGGTGCTCGAACAGCCGGACCCGGAGGTCTCCGGTGACCCTGTTGCCGACGGTCGAGGTCAACCAGGTCTGCACCACGCCGAGCGCCGCAGAGAGAAGGAACATCCCGACCATCACGAGCACCAGGCGCCAGAGGAGGGACACATCGGGGCCGCCGCCGTCGACCGGGAAGAGGGCGTCATCGAAGATCCGCTGCACGATCAGCGGGGGGACGACCGCGATCGCCGCCCCCACGACGACCAGCACGCCGGTGGCGAGGATGCTCCACCGATACGGCCGGAAGAGGGTGACCACGCGGCGTCCCAGATGCGGGATCCTCGGTGCCTGCGCATTGGCCCGACGTTGCGCGTCGGTGTCGACGGGCCGGAAACCCGCCCCGCCGCCGCGCATGCCCATGCTCACGGCGTCAGCCTAGTCATCGCGGAATCACCCGAGGTCGAGGACGAGATTCACCACCGTGCCGATGATCACCGCCCCGAACATGTAGGCCAGCAGCGCCTGGGGGATCACCAGGCGCCGGATCTCGTTCGATCGGACGCTCGTGTCGCCCACCTGGTATCCCATTCCGACGCCGAGGGAGAAGTAGGCGAAATCCGAGTACTCCGGGTCGTCGGACTGGTTGAAGTCGATCCCCCCGATCGGATCGGAATAGTAGAGGTGCGCGACGCGCAGCATGTAGTCCACTTGGATGAGCAGCCACGAGGCGGCCACGCTCAGCAACGCGATCGCGGCGAGGATCCAGGAGATCACCTCGCCTGCCCGGTCGGTCTGGACGAGCACGACGGCCACCGCCCCGAGACTGGCCACGCTCCCGACGAGCGCCGCGACGCGGGCCACCGATCGACCCGGATCCTCGGTCGTCGCGTGCGCGCGCGTGGCAGCCGCGTCCATCGGCCACACCACAAGGACGACCCAGACGACGGCGGTTGTCGCCAACGCCGCCCACCCCGCCAGGAGGGCGGCGGCGATCCCCAGCACCGGCGCCAGCACGACCGCGGTGACGACCCCGATCAGCGCGGCGGTCGACAGCCGCAGCACCACCGTGTGGTGCGGGCGCAGATCGCTCATGGATCGCATCGTTCCACGGATCAGGGAATGCCGTGTCGGAGCACGCCGTTATCCTGGGGGCTTGCCATCTCCGGGTGGCCCCACGACACCGAGGAGTCCTGCGATGGCCGCACCGGCGACCGCCCCGATCGTCACGCCCGCGGCGGGTGCGACGATCACCCGAGAACAGTCCCGCGTCATCTGGCTTCTGCTGGCGGCGGCGTTCGTCGCGATCCTCAACGAGACCACGATGGGTGTGGCGATTCCGCACCTGATCGACGATTTCGGCATCACCGCGGTCGCGGCACAGTGGCTGACGACCGCCTTCATGCTGACCATGGCCGTCATCATCCCCATCACGGGGTTCCTCCTGCGCCGGTTCCCCACCCGCGTGATGTTCATCGCGGCCATGACCCTGTTCTCCCTCGGCACGCTCATCGCGTTCGTCGCTCCCGGCTTCCCCGTCTTGCTCGTCGCGCGCGTGGTGCAGGCGTCGGGCACGGCGATCATGATGCCGCTGCTCATGACGACGATCATGAACGTCGTCCCCGCACACTCTCGCGGACGGATGATGGGGCGGGTGAGCATCGTCATCTCGCTCGCCCCGGCGATCGGGCCGACCATGGCGGGTCTCGTGCTCGACACCGTCGGCTGGCGGTGGATCTTCGGGATCGTCCTGCCGATCGCGCTGCTGGCCCTCGCAGCCGGCGCGATGTGGATCCGGAATCTCGGCGAGACGACGCGGGTCGCCATCGACATCCCTTCCATCGTCCTCTCCGGATTCGGCTTCGGCGGTCTCGTCTACGGGCTGAGCCTGCTCGGCGGCGGTGCGCACGGAGGCGCCGAGACGGCGGGGGGCGCGGTCTCGGATGCCTCCAGCGCTTCGGTCACCCTCGCGGTCGCGCTCGGGGTCGGCATCCTCTCGCTCGCGGCTTTCGCCTGGCGCCAGATCCGCCTGCAGCGCAGCGACGACGCGCTGCTGGACCTCCGCGTCTTCCGTTCGCTGAACTTCTCGCTGTCGATCACCCAGATGGCGATCATGTCGTTGGCGTTCTTCGGTGCGATCACGGTGCTGCCGCTGTATCTCCAGCGCGTCGTCGGGATCTCTGCGCTGGAGACCGGGCTCATCGTTCTTCCCGGAGCTCTCGCGATGGGACTCGCGGGTCCGATCATCGGCCGGATCTACGACCGCTTCGGCACCCGGGTCCTGCTCGTCCCGGGCGCGATCATCACCAGTGCGATGCTGTGGACCTACACCACCTACACCGAGGCGACGCCCGTCTGGTTCATCGCCGTCGCCCAGACCGTCCTCTCCCTGGGGCTCGCCCTCTCGTTCACGCCGCTGTTCACCGCGTCTCTCGGCTCGCTCCCCCGGCGGTTCTACTCCTACGGCTCGGCCATCGTCGGCACCATCCAGCAGGTCGCCGGGGCCGCCGGGATCGCACTTCTGATCGGCATCATGTCCGCAGTGACGGCCACCGGCGTGTCCAGCGGGCTCGAGGAGGCCGCCGCCGGCGCCGCCGGAACCCGCGCCGCCTTCCTGGTCGCCGCCGTGCTGTCCCTGCCACTGCTGGTCGGAGCGTTCCTGATCCGCAAGCCCGCCGACGAGATCGCGGAGGACGCGCCGGTCGCGGCGCACTGACGTGACGGCGGTCAGTGATGGATGATCGCCTTGAGAAGGATGATCATCCCACCGAACCCCGCGGTGATCGTGGCGCTCACCAGGCGCGTGTACCAGTGATGCGTCCACTTCGCCACGGCGAGCCAGCCGAGTAGTCCGAGGATGGCGGCGCACATGATCAGCGCCGTCCAGATGGCGAACGTGTCGTCGATGACCTCCGTGACGCCGAGAAGGAGCACCACCAGCGGCCCCGTCGAGGCGAGCAGCATACCCGAGGACTGCCGGCCGGCCGCGCGGATGCTGCGGCGCAGACCCGCCCGCCCGTCGGTGGCAGCGAGCCGCCCGAGGGCCCCCGCATAGACGTGGGCGACGTAGAAGACGATGACAGTGACGGCGACGGTGAGGAAGGCGTTCAGAGAGGTCCCGATGGCGGAACCGCTGACGACGATCATCCCGGAGACGAGGATGAGCCCGTAGATCGCCTCCTCCGACATGAGCACGCGCGAGAGCCGCGGAGGGATCTCGAGCTGAGCGTCGGTCATCGTCGGATGACGGCCGGGATCAGTCGCCGCTGGTGCTGCACGCACCCCCGCCGCAGCATCCGCCGCCTCCGCCGCCGATGACGGCGAGGGGGGTCGTCACGTCCGCGTCGGAGGTGGGAGCAGGAGCGGAGGAGGTCGTGTCATCGCGCATGCCGCCATGCTACCCGCGCTCCGATGCCTGCGCATCCGAACCCCCTTGCTGTGGTCTGACCACAGGAGTAGCCTGCGGACAGGACGGCATACGACCGTCGGAGGATGTGAGTGCAATGGCTGCCATGACGATCGCGACGCCCCACCTCGGGCGAGGCGAGCACCCCGCGGGCACGATGCGCGCGGCGGTGGTCGTCGCGCCCGACGCGCCGCTGGAGATCCGCGATGTCCCCATCCCTCACCCGGGGCCGGGCGAGGCGCTGGTCCGAGTTCTGACGAGCGGGGTCTGCCACACCGATCTGCACGCGGCACGCGGCGACTGGCCTGTCGCCCCCAAGTCGGAGCTGATCCCCGGGCACGAGGGGTGCGGCATCATCGTCGAGCTCGGGGAAGGCGTCGACAGCCTGCGGGTCGGCGACCGCGTGGGCAACGCATGGCTGTGGAGTGCCTGCGGCGCGTGCGAGTTCTGCCGCACGGGCAGGGAGACGCTGTGCCCGGAACAGCGCAACGGCGGATACTCGGTCGACGGAAGCTTCGGCGAATACATGCTCGTCGATGAGCGCTTCGCGGCGCGGATCCCCGAGGGCGTCGACACCGCTGAGGTCGCCCCGATCCTCTGCGCCGGGGTCACCGTCTACAAGGGCCTGAAGATGGCCGACACGAAGCCGGGCCAGTGGATGGTCGTCTCCGGAGTCGGGGGCCTCGGGCACATCGCCGTGCAGTACGCGCGCGCGATGGGGATGCGCGTCGCCGCGGTGGACGTCGACGAAGCGAAGCTGGCTCTTGCGCGACACCACGGGGCGGAGATCACCGTCGACGCCCGGCGGACGGATCCGGTCGCCGCGATCCAGCAGCACACGGGCGGCGCTCACGGCATCCTCGTCACCGCCGTGCACCCCGGCGCGTTCGCTCAGGCGACCGGGATGGTGCGCCGCGGCGGAACGGTGGTCTTCGTCGGGCTCCCGCCGGGGGACTTCCCCGCGGACATCTTCGATACGGTCCTGCGCGCGATCACGATCCGCGGCTCGATCGTGGGAACCCGCCAGGACCTGATCGAGGCTCTCGACTTCTTCGCCCGCGGCGAGATCCACCCGACCGTGAGAACAGAACACCTCGACGACATCAACGACATCTTCGCGCGCATGGAACACGGCACGATCGAGGGGCGGATCGTGATGCGACACGCCGCGGGATAGTCACCCTCTCAGCCTTGCCGCCCCTTGAAGCGGGGGTTCAGCGTGTTGATGACGAAGACGCGACCCCGACGGCGCACGACCTGCGCCCCGGGTTGAGCCTTCAATGATTTCAGCGATGCTCGGACCTTCACGACCAACGTGTCCCTTCGGCTTCCGTATTGAGAACCTTTCTCATTAGCAAGCTAGACTGCATCGCGGTCGGCGTCAATCGGACGGCGAGGCGCAGGAGGCGGAAGAGATGGCACGGCAGATGATCACGGTGCTCGGAGTGTGCGCTGCGGAGCGACGCGCGTATGCCAGGCAGCTGGCGGCCGCGACCGTCCGTCGTGTCGTGACCGTCGACCCGCAGGGCGACGGAGAAGAGGTCTCCCGCGCCGTCGAGCGCGGTGACGCGCTGGTCGTCGAGCTCGAAACCGACGTCGAACCGGCTCCCCTCCTCGACCTCGTCGGTGATCACGTGGTGTGCGTCGTCGACGCCCGTCACATGTTCGACGATCTTCGGGATCTCGCGCCCCTCCGCGAGGGTGCGCCGAGCGGCGATCCTCGCGGAGACGTCGGTGCGCGGGCGCGGCGCGCGGTGGGCGCACTGGAGTGCGCACACCTCATCGTCCTGGTCGAGTGGCAGCGGTCCTCGACGGCGGAACTGTCGATGATGATGGCGCTGGCCTCGCACCTCAATCCCCGCGCTCGCATACGCCTCTCGCGCGGAGCCCGGGCGGATCTCCGTGCGAGCGGCGTCGACGAGCCCGTCGGCGCATGGCGGGATCGGGCCGGATGGGTGCACGCCCTGAACGCCGAACACGATCCCTACATGACCGATCCGCGCGTGCGCACTCTGCGCTACGAGCAGCTGCGCCCCTTCCACCCGGAGCGTCTCGTGCACGCGCTGGACGAGCTCGAGAGCGGGCGTTTCGGCGTCCTCGTGCGCTCCGTCGGGCTGTGCCGGCTCGCGACGCGCCCGGGGGTTCTCGCACGCTGGGAGCAGGTCGGGTCGGCGATGTGGATCGACCCGCTCGAGCAGGATGAGAGCTGGCTCACGATCGGACAGGAGCTCGCCCTCATCGGTATCGACCTTCAGGAGCCTCGGATCGCCTCCGCCCTGGATGGAGCGGCACTGACCGACGACGAGCTGGCCGCAGGCCCCGCCTCCTGGTCGACGTTCGACGATCCCTTGCCGGCCTGGCCCGCCCGCATCGACGAGCGGTGATCACCGACCCGCTCGCTGATTCAGGCCGCCGCCCAGCGGAAGGACCCTAGGCTGGTCACGGCGCCGGCGCAGGCGGGCTCCGCACATTCCGAAGTTGGGAGATCAGCAATGCGTGCGACGTTGAACGGGGTGGTCCTCGCCGACGCTCCTCAGGATCGGCTCCTCAAGATCGAGGGCAACTGGTACTTCCCGCCGGACACGGTGGATTTCTCCCTACTGGCCGAGAGCCCGACGCCGTACACCTGCGCCTGGAAGGGCGAGTGCCAGTACTACTCGATCGTCCACGGCGATGCGGTCCTCGCCGACAAGGCGTGGGCGTACCCGCACCCGTACCCGGCCGCGTTCGAGCGGGTTGGCGCCGACTTCTCGGGCTACGTGGCCTTCGACCGGAGCGTGTCCGTCTCCGAGTGACTCAGGCGGGGGTCTCCCCCGTCACTCCGGGTCGCACGTCGCCGTCGAGATAGAACCAGCGATCGGCCTCGCGGACGAACCGCGATCGCTCGTGGAGCACCCCCAGGACGCCCCCCTCGAGGTACGTCGCTCGGAACTCCACTATGCCGTCGCGGTCCCCGGGCCCACCGCCCACCGTGTCCACGATCTGCAGGCCGCGCCAGCGCGGGTTGTCGGCGAGGTCGAGCGAGGCGGGCCGGGTGGAGGGGTGCCAGGTCCGCAAGAGCCAGGGCGCGTCGCCCGCACGGAAGGCGGCGAAGCGTGAGCGCATCAGCTCCTCCGCGGTCACGGGCTCCCTGTCGTCCATCCCTCCACCTTCGCACGATCCCTTACACGGTCGGACGCACCGGCGCACCCCGTTGACCCCGCCGGGTCCGGGTGATGGTGTGGATGGGACAGAGGCGTCGCCGCGTGCGACGACCGGAGAAGGAGCTCTCATGCCAGACCTGCCCCGCCCCGCCGATGATCAGACGGTGGCGACCGCCCCGTCCGCAGAGGCGCACCTCGGCTCGACGACCGACACCGGAGCGCCCGCACCGAGCGATCGCAACAGCCTCACGGTCGGTGCCGACGGCCCGATCGTGTTGCACGATGTGCACTTCCTCAATCAGATGGCGCACTTCAACCGCGAGCGAATCCCCGAGCGCAACGTCCACGCGAAGGGATCCGGTGCGTTCGGAGTCTTCGAGACGACGGAGGACGTCAGCGCGTACACGAAGGCGGCCCTGTTCCAGCGGGGGGTCACGACGGACATGCTCGCGCGCTTCTCGACCGTCGCCGGCGAACAGGGCTCCCCCGACACCTGGCGGGATCCCCGCGGGTTCGCGCTGAAGTTCTATACCGAAGAGGGAAACTACGACCTCGTCGGAAACAACACACCGGTGTTCTTCATCCGCGACACGATGAAGTTCCCGCACTTCATCCGCTCGCAGAAACGGCGAGGCGGCAGCGGCCTGCGGGACAACAACATGCAGTGGGATTTCTGGAGCCTGAACCCCGAGTCGGCGCACCAGGTCACCTACCTCATGGGAGATCGAGGCATACCGGCCTCGTACCGCCACATGAACGGATACGGTTCGCACACCTACATGTGGATCAACGCCGCCGGCGAGCGGTTCTGGGTCAAGTACCACTTCCACACCGCGCAAGGCGTGAAGGGACTGACCGACGCCGATGCCACGAAGATCGCCGGGGAGGATGCCGACTTCCACCGCCGTGATCTGTTCGAGGCGATCGAGCGCGGCGACTTCCCGTCATGGCGGCTCTCGGTGCAGGTCATGCCGTACGAGGAGGCCGCCGCGTACCGGATCAACCCGTTCGACCTCACGAAGGTCTGGCCGCACGCGGACTACCCGCTCATCCCGGTCGGGACGATGACTCTGAACCGCAACCCGGAGAACTTCTTCGCCCAGATCGAACAGGCGGCCTTCGAGCCGTCCGCCCTCGTCCCCGGGATCGGCTTCTCCCCGGACAAGATGCTGCTCGGCCGTGCGTTCGCCTATGCCGACACGCACCGTCACCGGATCGGCGCGAACTACCTGCAGCTGCCCGTGAACCGGCCGCGCGTCGAGATGAACTCCTACACGCAGGACGGTCCCATGGCGTACGAGCACCGCGGAGACGATCCCGTGTACGCGCCGAACTCGTTCGGTCGCGGCTACGCCGACAACGTCGGCGTGGTGGACCTCGGGTGGGAGTCCGACGGCCCGATGGTCCGGGCGGCCTACACGCCTCGTCGCGACGACGACGACTTCTCCCAGGCCGGCGCCCTCGTCCGCGAGGTGTGGGACGACGCGCAGCGGCAGGCGTTCGTCCGGACGGTGGCCGGGCACCTCCTCGGCGGAGTCACGGGCGATGTGCTCGAGCGGGCGTTCGCGTACTGGAAGGCCGTCGATGAGGCCACCGGCACGGAGATCGAACGCCTCGTGCGCGCGGACGCTGATCTCGGGGGCCCCGGCGGACAGGATGACTCTGCGAAGCAGGATGCGCAGAACCCGGTTCAGGAGCGCGACACCCACGCCCGCTCCTGATCTCCTCGGGTCGATCGCGGCGGGTTCGGACGGGCTCGCCGCGATCGACGTCCGGGGGGATCGGTGAAAACCCGACCGCACCCCCGCCGACGCGCCTACCATCGGGCTGTGGGCATCGACGCGGACGACGAGCTGCGTCTCCTTCGCGCCCGCGCGTACGGCCCTCACGCCGACATCGCAGGAGATCCGCAAGCCCTTGAGCGGCTGAGGGAGCTCGAGGACGCCCACTCGCCCTCGCTCGACGACGCACCCGCCTCGCGCGAAGAGCGAAAAGAGCCGGAGGCTCCGGTCGACGGGGCGTTCCCAGCCCGAACCGGCGCATTCGACACCGATGATGCGGACGCGTCCGCGGCGGAGGACACGACGGACCGGCCCCCGAGCGCAGGGGATGCGCCCGCATCCCGCCCCGCACGGCGCCGCCGGGTCGCCCTCATGTGGACGGCATCGGTCGTGGTGGCGGCGATGGTCTCCGCCGCGGTGGCCGTGTTCGCCACGCGTCAGCTCCAGGACGACGCGCGCCCCGTCGCCACCCTCGGCGCCGACCCCGAGTTCGAATGGCCCCGCGCGTTCGGGGGTCCCGAACGCGCGGGAGACGCGTACGCCGTGTTCCACGGCATCCGTCCCCTCACGACCGACGATGCGCGACGGACCGGAGCGAGCGACGAATGCCTGTTCCTCCTGAGCGATGATCTGATCGACGATTCCGACTACTATTCCGGCTCGATCTGGGGTTCGGGCTGCGGCGCCGGCGCGTTCCCGGCCGTGGTCGCGATGAAGGTCACCGCCGGAATGCCCGAGGAGCTCCGCTCTCGCTTCCCCATCGGCACTTCCCTGCAGTTCACCCTCGCCGACGGTGAGATCTCCGTGGAGCGGGCGTGGGGCCCGGTGTCCTATTTCGGTGATCCGGACCCCGCCGAGACCCGCTGATCGATCATCCGCTGTTCGAGGAACCCGAGGACCGATCGGGCAGGTACGGCTCGATCGCGGCGGCGAGCTTCGCGGGGGTCATCGACTGCAGCCACACGTGTCCTGGCCCGTGCAGTTGCGCGAGGAACAGGGAGTCGCCGAAGAACTTGTTCTTGATCCCCTTCACCGAGGCGAACTCGAGGCTCATGTCGGCCCGGAAGAGGGCGAGGTGGCCCGGGTGGATGAGAAGGGACTGTCCGGCCGCGAGGTCGTACTCGACGATCTCGCCCGCCAGCTGCACCCAGGCGGTGCCGTTTCCGGACAGCTTCTGGAACACCACCCCAGCGCCGCCGAAGATCCCCGCGCCGAGCTTCTTCTGCAACCCGACCGACACCTCGACCTCCGGCGTGCTGGCGGTGTAGGAGCCGGACTGCACCATGAACTGGTCCGCGGCGTCGACGCGGAGCTCGCGGATTGTTCCGGGCAGCTGTGCCGCGAAGGCGACGAATCCGCCCGCAGCACCGGCGGTGTACTGCGTGAGGAACAGCTGTCCGCCGCCGACCATGCGCTTGAGTCCGCTCATGAAGCCGCCCCGACCGCCCGACCCGAATCCGGTCGAGGTCTCGATCGCGAGACCCGGCGAGAGCCACGCGACATCGCCCCCTTCGGCGATGATCCGCTCCCCCGCTTCCAGTGTGATCTCCAGCACCGGCATGGTCGTCCCCGCGACGCGCGACTTCATGCGGCAAGGGTAGGGGCTGGACCGCTCTCCCGTCCATGCCCCGGGCGACGATGGTCACGCGGGATCGGGGTCGTCTCCACGCGACCATGCGATGGCCACGAGGCGCCGCAGGATGCCGAGATCGACATCCGCGAGACGGCGGACGTAGACGCAGCCCGCCCCCTCGGTGTGCTCCCCCAGGCTCGGCAGGAGCGCCGCGCCTTCGGGCAGATCCTTCACGCCGTAGAGCGTCAGGCTCGCCTTCCGGGGAGAGAAGCCCACTTTGGGCATGACACCGCGCGTGCGGGGGTTCGTCGGTGAGCGGTACTCGTAGGTGCCGAAGCCGATGATCGACGGACCCCACATGACGGGGGCTGCCCCTGTGACCTCGCCGATGATCGCGGCGAGGCGCGCGCCGTCCTCACGGCGATGCGCGGGCGTCACCCGGCCGAGGAAATCCTCGACGCTCTCGTCCGTGGGCAGGGTCGGCATGACTCGATCGTAAGGGCGGGGCGGGAGAGACGTCCACGCATTGCGGCTACCCTGGGGACGGCCCCCGAGGGCCATCCACCGACGGCAGGACGGCATCCGTGAAGCTCACCGACCTTCGACGCTTCGTCACTGTGGCCGAGACGCTGCACTTCCCGCGCGCCGCTGAGCGGCTCGGAGTCGGGCTCCCCGCGGTCTACTCCGCCGTTGACCGGCTGGAGGAGGAGATCGGGCATCCGCTCTTCGAGCGCGGCGCCACGCCGACTCGGATGACGGCAGCGGGTGAGGCGCTCCTTCCGCAGGCGCGTGCACGGATCGCGGCGGCGCCCTCGGCGCCGGCCGCACCGGCACCCGCAGGGGGCAAGGCGAAAGCATCGAAGGGCAAGGGGCGCGCGCCGATCGTCAAGGGGCAGCCCAAGCCCTACAAGAAGCGCCAGGGACGCTGATCGGGTCGCCGACTCGTTCCGGCGACGCACCCCCTACGCTGAGGCCCATGCGATTCGTCGCGTTCCTCCGCAACGTCAACCAGGGTCAGCGCGGGCAGCCGACCACCGACGACATCCGCGGCGCCTTCGAGGACGCCGGGTGCCGCGACATCCGAACCTTCCAGAGCAACGGAACCGTCCTCTTCGACGCCGATGACCCGGCCGGCGCGGCACAGACCGCCGAGGCCGCCCTCGAGGCCCGATCGGGTCACGCGCGGGAGATCTTCTGGATCACGATCGAGCAGCTCGCCGATATCGCTGCCTCGGCCGCAGGCGTCGACGCGCCCGGACTGTGCGAGGTGACTCTCCACAGCGGCGGAGACATCGCGGCGCACGCGCGCGAGGTCGTCGATCAGGCCCGCCGTCGTCGCTGCACCGTCGTCTTCACCGGCGACGGGTGGACAATCGTTCGGAACGACACCCTGCACCAGGGGAACGCGACACCGCTGATCGAGGCGCTCACCGGCGCCCGGGCGTCCTCCCGCGGGCTCCCGACGGTCGTGCGCCTCGTCGACCGGTTCGCCCCGTGAATCCGCGCGCCCGCGTCGTCAGTCCCAGTCGAGGTACTCCTCGATGATGACCGCCGTCTCGACCGGCTCCATCATCGGGAACAGGTGCCCGGTCCCCGGCAGCGTCTTCACGCTGGCGCGCTCCGGCGCCGTGGCCTGCAGTGCCTCCCCCGCCGCGGGCGGTGTCACCTCGTCGTCCGCGCCCTGGATGATCAGGACCGGGATGACAGGTGCGAGAGCGAGGTCGACGTCTTCGACGCCGAGAAGGAGGAGCCCGTTGAGGCGGTCGGCGTGCGCCGCCGCGATCCGGCGGGCGAGAGTGCCGCCCGCTCCGTGACCGCCGATCCACGTGCGCTCCAGCCCCACGTGGTCGATGACCGAGAGCGTCGCGTCCACGGCGTCGGGCGCAGAGGGGTCCACGCCGATCCGGACGATGTGGAACCCCGCCTCTTCGGCGAGGTAGTGCGCGACGACCCCCAGCGGATTGCCTTCCAGCCCTCGCTCGGGGATGAGGACGAGCGAGACGGGTCCGTCCCCCTCGACGGCGAACGGGATCGCTCGTCCCTCGGGATCGAAGATCTGGGTGTCGCTCACGGGTGATCCTTTCAGGTTCGGTCAGGTGGGCTGTAAGGAAGCCGCGTCAGTTGTTGAAGCGGAACTCGACCACGTCGCCGTCCTGCATGACGTAGTCCTTGCCCTCGAGGCGCGCCTTCCCCTTCGCGCGGGCCTCGGCGACGGATCCGAGAGCGACGAGATCGTCGAAGGAGATCACCTCGGCCTTGATGAAGCCCTTCTCGAAATCGGTGTGAATGACACCCGCCGCCTGCGGCGCCTTCCATCCCTTGCCGATCGTCCACGCGCGGGATTCCTTCGGTCCGGCCGTCAGGTAGGTCTGGAGGCCGAGGGTGTCGAAGCCGATGCGGGCGAGCTGGTCGATGCCCGACTCCGCCTGCCCCGTCGACGCGAGCAGCTCGGCGGCATCCTCCGGGTCCAGACCGATCAGCTCGGACTCGATCTTGGCGTCGAGAAACACCGCTCGCGCCGGGGCGACGAGGGCTTCCAGCTCGGCCAGGCGTGCGGCGTCCGTGAGCACGGACTCGTCGACGTTGAAGACGTAGATGTAGGGCTTCGACGTCATCAGGCCGAGTTCCTTGATCGGGGCGAGGTCGACACCCGCGTGCGAGAGCAGAACGCCGCGCTCCAGCGCGTCCTTCGCCTCTCTCGCCGCCTCCAGCACCGCCGGGTCCGCCTTCTTCCCCTTGACCTCCTTCTCGAGGCGCGGAATCGCCTTCTCGAGGGTCTGCAGGTCCGCGAGCATCAGCTCGGCGTTGATCGTCTCGAGGTCGTTCTTCGGGTTGACCGCGCCGTCGACGTGCACGACGTCGTCGTCGGTGAAGCCTCGCACGACCTGGGCGATCGCATCCGCCTCGCGGATGTTCGCGAGGAACTGGTTGCCGAGCCCCTCCCCCTCGCTCGCGCCGCGGACGATGCCGGCGATGTCGACGAACGAGACCGTGGCCGGCAGGATGCGCTCGCTGCCGAAGATCTCCGCGAGCGTCGTCAGCCGCGGATCGGGCAGGCTCACGACCCCGACGTTCGGCTCGATCGTCGCGAACGGATAGTTCGCCGCGAGCACGTCGTTCTTGGTCAGGGCGTTGAACAGGGTGGACTTGCCGACGTTGGGCAGGCCGACGATGCCGATAGTGAGAGCCACGGGCGTCAAGTCTACGTGCGACCGGGACCCGCGCCCGTGCCGGTCACGTGCGGACGGCGCGGAACGCCTCGGTCCGGTACGGGAGGTCCACGACCTCGGTGTCGCCGTCCTGCCGGCACTGCGCATCGAAGAGGTCGCTCACCCGATCGAGGATGGCCGTGCGCTCTTCGACGGATGCCGCGATCACCCTGCTCCGGGAAGCGGCCATGTCGAGGAGGGCCGATCGGGTGAGCGTGCGCACCCATCGCCAGGTGCGCCGCTCCCACGGGCCGATGGGAGCACCGGCGCGTATCTCGCCGGCCGCGAGCATCTCCTCCGCGTGGCTCCCGCCCATCGCCGTTGTGAGCGCGGACACCCATTCCACGGACTCCTCGCGGATGTTCCAGACGAGCCCCAGTGCCCCACTCGGACGCAGGACGCGTCCGGCCTCCGCCGCGGCCGACGGCGGATCGACCCAGTGCCAGGCCTGGGCCATGACCACTGCGTCGACCGAGGCGTCGGGGAGCGGCATCCGCTCGGCCGTCCCCTGGAAGGTGGGCACCCCGGGTACGCGCACGCGGAGCTCGGCGAGCATGGCGGCATCCGGATCGACCGCGACGACATCGGCGCCGGTCTCACGGAGAACGCGGGTGAACTTGCCGGTGCCCGCGCCGAGATCGACCACGCGCGCGGTGCGCAGCGGAGTCGCGATCGGCTCCAGCACCCACTGCGCGACCTCGAGCGGGTACCCCGGTCGTCCGGACTCGTAGACACCGGCCACCGCCCCGAACGAGCGGGCGAGATCGTCATCGGTCATGCGGCGAGCCTACGAGAGTCCGCGCGGAACGGTTCGGGCAAGACCGGCGCGCCTGTCGCGGCCGGAGGGGGTCGGCGGAGAGGGTGGTGACGTGCCCCTGGATTTCACCGCCATCGACTTCGAAACGGCGAACTCCTCCAACGCCTCCGCGTGCGCCGTGGGACTCGTGCGGGTGCGGGATGGCCAGGTGGTGGCGCAGACGGGATGGCTGATCCAGCCCCCTCCGGGACACGAGCGGTTCTTCGAGCTGAACATCCGCATCCACGGCATCACCCCGGAGGACGTCGTCGACGCCCCCACCTGGAGTGCGCAGATGCCCGCCCTCACGGAGTTCATCGGCGACGACGTCGTCGTGGCCCACAACGCCGGATTCGACATGGCGGTCCTCCGGCGGGCGTGCGAGGCGACCGGCGACGACTGCCCGCCGCTGCGCTACGCCTGCAGCCTCCAGGTCGCCCGGAAGGTCTACCGGCTGGATTCCTACCGCCTGCCGTTCGTCGCCGCGGAGGCGGGGTTCGCGGAGTTCGCGCACCACAACGCCACCGCGGACGCGCTCGCCTGCGCGCACGTCATGATCGACGTCGCCCGTCGTCTCGGAGTCGTGGACGTCGAAGGACTCGCCGCCGGCGCCGGCGTCACCTTCGGTCGGATCGATCCCGCCCCGCATGCGCCCGCTCTCGCGCCGGTCTGACCCGCGGATGTCGGAACCCCCGGCCACCCTGGACGCATGGACGCACTGCTGATCTCCGCGACGGTCCTCCTCGCCGTCCTCATCGGCGCCGCCGTGGGCTGGGCCGCCGGCGCCGCGCGAACCCGCGACGCGCTCCGCTCGCGGCTCGCGACAGCCGAGGCCGAGGAGTCGGCGATGCGCGCGCAGCTGGATCATCAGGGTCGGCTCTATCGGGACCTCCTCGCTCAGGCCCGGACGGACCACGCGGCCCGGGAGGAGCGCGAGCGCCGCGAGCAGTCGGTGCTGCGCGCCCTCGCTCCCGTTCAGGACACCCTCACCAGCATGCAGGCGAAGGTCGACACGCTCGAGCGCGACCGCCAGGAGCAGTTCGGCGCCCTCGCCGAGCAGCTGCGTCGCGCCCACGAGTCCGATGAGGCCCTGCGCGCCACGACGGAGTCGCTTGCCGGAGCGCTGCGTTCCGGTGCCACACGGGGCGTCTGGGGCGAGACGCAGCTGCGTCGCGTCGTGGAGGCTGCGGGACTGACCCGGCACGTCGACTTCGATCTGCAGGCCGCGACCGATACGGATGCCGGAGCCGGCCGCCCCGACATGGTCATCCGGCTCCCCGGTGACAAAGCCATCACCGTCGACGCGAAGGTCCCGCTCGATGCCTTCCTGGAGGCCAGCGCCGTTCCGCCCACCGCGACCGGGGAGCAGGCCGCCCGGCGGCGCCGGCTTCTGACGGCGCACGTTCGCGCAGTGCGCGCGCACGTGGACGCGCTGGCGAAGAAGAAGTATTGGGCGGGGGTTTCCTCCAGCCCGGAGTTCGTCGTGTGCTTCCTGCCGAGCGAGTCGCTTCTCGCCGCCGCCCTGGAGGAAGACCCGACCCTTCTGGAGTACTCCTTCGGCCGCCGGGTCGCCCTGGCCTCGCCGGTGAATCTCTGGGCCGTGCTCAAGACCGTCGCGTACACCTGGACGCAGCAGGACATCTCGACCGAGGCCCGCGAGCTGTTCGACCTCGGCATGCAGCTCCACGAGCGTCTCGGCGCCCTCGCCGGGCACAGCAACGATCTGCGTCGTGCCATCGAGCGCACCGTCGACAGCTACAACCGGTTCGTCGGATCGCTGGAATCGCGAGTGCTGGTGACCGCCCGGAAGTTCCCCGGGATCGACGAGACGAAGATCGACGCTCTGCATGCGCCTCCTGCGATCGACGCGACGCCCCGGCGGCTGACGGCCCCCGAGCTCCTCGGAGACGACTTCTCCGCGGCGCCGACGGCGGCGGATGTCGGAGATCTTCGCGCCCGACTCGCCCAGGACGGCGACCCGGTGCGAGACTCCGCCCCCCGCTGACCGGTCAGGCGCCGCCCGGGACGAAGCTGAGCAGGGCCACGACGGCGAGGGACACGCCGACGAAGGCACCCACCATCCACCAAGGGCTGACCTCGTGCCCCTCAGCGCGGCGCACCCGCAGCAGGACATCGGGGCGGCGCGCCGGATCGACGGCGTCGGCGATGACCGCGTGCGCGCCGGTCTGCGGCGCAGTACTCCCGGTCTGGATAGACATCGGCAACTCCCTCTGGACTGTGAAAGATCGTTGCGTCTCCGTTGACACCGGTCCCCATTGTTCCAGACGAGTCTGGGCGTGGCCGTTACGAAACAGTCACGACTGCGAGATCCCCGGTCACAGCCACTTGGACACGAGATGCTCGGAGGAGATGCGCCGAAGGGTTCCGGACGTCCCGCGGAGCACCACGCTCTCGGTGTAGACGTACCCGCCCTCGCGACGCACCCCCTTGACCAGTTCGCCGTTGGTGACGCCCGTGGCGACGAAGATGGTGTTGCTGCCGGTCACAAGCTCGTCTGCCTCGTAGACGTGGTCGTCCAGCTTCAGCCCGGCCTCGATTCCCTTCTGCTTCTCTTCGTCGTCGCGCGCCCACAGGCGGCCCTGCATGTGGCCGCCGAGCGCCTTGATCGCGCACGCGGTCACGATTCCCTCGGGACTGCCGCCGATTCCGACGCACATGTCGGTGCGCGCATTGTGGCGGGCGGCGTTGATACCGCCGGCGACGTCGCCGTCGCTCATCAGGCGCGTGCCGGCGCCCGCATCGCGGATGTCCTGGATGAGCTGCGCGTGGCGGGGGCGGTTCAGCACCGAGACGACGAGCTCGTCGACGGGCTTGCCCAGAGCGGCCGCCAGACGACGGATGTTCTCGCCGATGGGGAGTCGGATGTCGACGACCCCCACACCGGCCGGACCGGTCACGAGCTTGTCCATGTAGAACACGGTGGAGGCGTCGAGCATCGTGCCGTGCTCGGAGACGGCGATCACCGACAGGGCATTGTTGCGTCCCTCGGCGGTGAGGGTGGTTCCGTCGATGGGGTCGACGGCGACGTCCGCACGCGGCCCCGTGCCGTTTCCGACCCGCTCGCCGTTGTAGAGCATCGGAGCCTCGTCCTTCTCACCCTCGCCTATGACGATCCGACCGTCGAAGTTGACGGTGGTGAAGAAGACGCGCATCGCGTCGACCGCGGCCTCGTCGGCGGCTTCCTTCGCGCCCCGGCCGATGAACGGGACCGCACGGATGGCCGCCGCCTCGGTCGCGCGCACCAGTTCCAGTGCGAGGTTGCGGTCGGGATGCAGCGGGCTCATGTCAGCGGTCAGACTCACCATGGGTTCACCTTAGTCAGCGCGGTGTGCGGATTCGGGGGCGGACCGGCCGCGGAATCACGAAGGATCGACGATTCTTTCGCCATCGCGGATTCTCTCGCGCTTCCGCGGCCGTTCGACGTCAGCTCGTCGCAGAGACGATGGCCCACACGATGCTCGCGCCGGCGAACCCTGCGAGGCCCAGCACCGTGGTCAGCACCGTCCAGCTGCGCAGCCCGTCGGCGACGCTCAGGCCGAGGTAGCGGGTCACCACCCAGAAGCCGGAGTCGTTGACGTGCGACAGGCCGAGTGCGCCGAACGCGATCGCCAGAGTGATGGCGACGATCTGGAGCGACGAGTACCCGCCGGCGAGGACCGCCTCGGAGAGCAGCCCCGCGGTCGTCAGGATCGCGACCGTGGCTGAGCCCTGGGCGGCACGGAGGGCCAGCGCCACCAGGAAGGCCAGCAGCATGATGGGCAGGCCCGTGGCCAGCAGCGTGTCCGCCAGCGCCGTGCCGATCCCCGACTCCGTGAGGATCCGCGCGAAGGCACCACCGGCTCCGGTCACCAGGATGACGATCGCGGCGGGCGGGAGGGCCGACTCGAAGACCTCGGAGAGGTGAGCACGCGACCAGCCCTTGCGCACTCCGAGGAAGTAGCCGGCGAGCAGCACCGTGACCAGCAGCGCGAAGATCGGCGCGCCGATGAAGCCGAGCACGTTCCGGATCGGGTCGCCCGCCGGCAGGATCGTGGCGGCCGTCGTCCCGAGGCCGATCATCACCAGAGGCGTGATGATGAGGGTGAGCACCATCGCCGCCGAAGGAGGCGCCACCGTCCGCGTGGACGTGCCGGTCATCGTGGTCACGGGAGCGTCCGCACCGCCGAAGGAGTCGAACATCTCCTTCGTCGAGGCCAGCATCGGGAATTCGCGACGGTTGAGCCACTTCGAGAAGAAATGCGAGATGACGCCGAGCGGCAGGGCGATGAGGATGCCCAGGAGCGTCAGCCAGCCGACGTCCGCCCCGAGAAGAGCGGCACCTCCCACCACGCCGGGGTGCGGCGGGACCGCCACATGGACGGCGAGCATGATGCCGGCGATGGGGAGGCCGAACTTGACCGGGTTCAGGCCGGCCGCGTGGCTGAACCCGTAGATGATCGGCACGAGGATGATGAAGCCGACGTCGAAGAAGACCGGGATCGCGAGCACGAGCGCGGCCGCGGTGAGCGCTCCGGACACGCGGCGCGGGCCGAGGATCTTCGTGAAGCGGCCGGCCAGCGACGATGCACCTCCCGACAGCTCGATGATCCGCCCGAGCATCGCACCGAGCGCGACCAGGATCGCGACCGAGCCGAGCGTTCCGCCCATCCCCGCGATGATCGCGGGGATGATCCCGAGGCGCTCGGGGCTGTCATCGGTGGCGGGGATGGTGGCCAGGGGGATTCCCGCGGCGAGGCCGACGAGGATGCTGGTGATCAGCAGAGCGAGGAAGGCGTTCACCTTGAATCGCACGATCAGCAGCAGCAGGAGGAGGATTCCTCCGATGCCGATCGCGAGCAGGACAGGGGTGGACATGATGCGGTCTCCTTTGACGTCGAACGGGGGGAAGGGAGGAGTCAGGCGGTTCGGCGACGGGGGGCGACAACCCGGATGACGGCCGAGTCGTCCTGGGCGCCGAGCCCCTGGGCCTCGCCGAGAAGGTAGAGCTGCTCCGCCGCGGCGGCGACGGGAGTGGCCAGATGAGCGGCGCGCGCCGCCTTGGCCACGATCCCCATGTCCTTGACGAAGATGTCGAGACGGCTGAGCACCTCGGCCCCCTCCTCGTCGTAGGCCTGCAGGGCCCGAGGGCCTCTGTTGGCGAGCATGAACGACGCGGCGGCGCCGGCACCGAGTGCGTTCAGCGTCCGCTCGGCGTCCAGTCCCAGCGCGTCGGCGAGGGCCAGCGCCTCGGCAGCGGCCGCGATGTGGACCCCGCACAGCAGCTGGTTCACGGTCTTTAGGGCCTGACCGTCTCCGGGGCGGTCGCCGACGACGGTGAGTGTGGACGCCAGGCGCTCGAGGATCGGCTGGGCCTTCTCGCGCGCCGTCGGCGAGGCACCGACGACGATCAGCAGATCTCCCGCGCCGGCACGGGCCGGTCCACCGGACAGCGGCGCGTCGACCAACTCGACATCCGACTCCGCCAGACGCGCGGCCACCTCGCCGATGCCGTCCACGCCGACCGTGCTGGTGAGGACGACGATGGCGCCGGGTCGGAGGACGGGCGCGATTCCCGCCTCGCCGAAGAGCACGTCGTTGAGCTGCGCCGCATCGCGGACGGCGAGGAGGACGGCGTCCGCGGATACCGCGGCATCCCTCCCGGACGCGCACCGGACGATGCCGGACTGCGCGGCGAGGTCCACACGCGCCTCGGCGATGTCGAAGCCTCGGACAGGCAGCGTCTCGGCGAGGCGCTGCGCCATGGGCAGCCCCATGGCGCCCAGCCCCAGGACGGCGACGGTGGGAGTGGTGGATGTCATCAGCATGCCTTTCGTGCCGAGAGCTTGGCCACGGCGTCGGTGAGGGTGGTGTCGCCGCCGACGTTTCCGGCGAAGACGACGTACGGAATGCCGGCGGCGGGGCCGGCGACGGGCTCCCACAGCGAGACGATGCCCGGGAAGAGCGACCCGCGCACCATGGCACGGTCGATCCCCAGGCCCCGCGTCGCGATGTCGCTGGAGGTGATCCCGCCCTTCGCGATGACGTAGCGCGGCGGACGCGACTGGACCGTCCGCTGGACGACCTGTACGAGCGCGTCCGACACGGCGCGCGAGATCGCCAGGCTCTCGTCCGGATCGTCGGTGCGGATGAGGGTGCGACTGGAGTGGACGACGACGTCGGTCGCGCCGAGCGCGCCGACGATGCGCGACACGGCGTCGTCGAGGACCGCATCCGCCTGCGCGGGATCGAGGATCGAGGGCACGTCGAGCTCGACCACCACGGCGTCCGGACGCCGGACGGTGAGGTCGTCCAGCTGTCGACTGGTGAGGCCCACGTGCGACCCGACGACGACGAGACCACCGACGGCGAGATCGGTGCGAGTGGCTTCGGGCGCGGTCGCGAGCGCCGGTCGCGGGGGGAGGCCGATCCGCGCACGGACGAAGGGCGGCCCCACGCGGTACACGTAGCTTCGCCCGTCGGACTCGGCGATCTCGAGGCCGAGGGCGAGCTGGCGGAGGTCGTCCTCCTCGACGGCGTCGACGACGACGACGGCACCCTCGGGTGCGGCCAGGAGTGCGTCGGCGACGACGATCCCTCCGGCCCGCAGCGTGTCGAGGGTGATCTCCACGACGGATTCCGACGAGACCTCGCCTGCGGTCTTCTCGTGCACCCAGTCGGCGAGCCGGGATTCCCGGTAGCCGAAGGTCGAGTCCCGGGCGAACTCGGTCTCGCCGATCGGGGTGAAGGTGCCGTCGGCGACCATCCCATGGATACCGCCGACGGTCACACGGCCCGCGTCCGGGAATGCGGGCACGACGATCGTGGCCGACGGCGCCGCGCGCCCGAGGGAGCGCAGCGTGGCGGAGATGACGTCCGGCTCGAGCGGGAAGTGGCCGCGCAGGGTCGAGTCACCGCGGCTCACGAAGGCGAGGGGGATGCCGCGCGCGTCCGCGGCGGCGGCGGCGGCCTCGACGACCTCGCGGTTGATGCGGGCCGCCGTCTCGGCGTCGTGGCTGCGGGTGTTGGTGAGGACGTAGACGGCAGCCGCTCCGGTGTCCAGCGCCCACCCGAGATCGTCGACACCCCACCGCGACAGGACCGGGAGATCGGCGACGGACTGCGTTCCGGTCGGATCGTCGTCCAGGACGACAAGGATCCGGCCCGACAGCCGCACGGCTTCGGCGATCGCGGCGGGATCGGCGGGACGCGCGTCCGGGTGTCGGCTGAGCATCGTCGCGAAATCCATGGCAACTCCGTTGTCGGTGGCGAGATCGGCCCGGCCCACGCCGTTCAGGGCATCAGGTACCAGGTGTCATACAGGCTAGAGAGCACGGCACCGGTTGTCAACCATCCGCGCGATGCGGCGGACGCTCAGCCGGTGAGCACGAAGGCGTGCAGGTCGTCCATCGTCTGCTGCATGTGATGGTCCATCGCCGATCGGGCGCGGTCGGGGTCCTCCGCGCGGAGCGCGTCGAGGATCGCCGCGTGCTCTGCGATCGCGTGGCGCTGGATCTCCGGCACTCGCGAAGTCTGGGCGCGCCGCTCGGCCAGGACCCGCGTGAGCGGATCGAACAGCGCCGCGAGGAAGACGTTGCCGGAGCCTCGCAGGATGATGTCGTGGAACCGGAGGTCCGCGGCGACGAACACGTCCACGTCGGCCCGGTCGTGTCCGTCCCGCATCCGCTCGATGCACTCCGCCAGCTCATCCAGAGCGACCGCGGAAAGGCGTCCCGCCGCCAACGCGGCGGCCTCCGTCTCGAACATCCGCCGCACCGACACCAGCTGTGTGGCGACCTCGCCGTCGTCCCCGCGCGCCGAGCGGTATCGCAGGATCGCCGGGAGAGACTGCCACTGTTCGAGCGGGGTGACGATCGAGCCGATCCCGGATGTGACGCGGACGATCCCCTGGGTGGTGAGGACCCGCAAGGCCTCGCGGACGGTGACGCGACTGACGTCGTAGGTCTCGCCGATCTCCGCCTCGCTGGGCAGCGCCCCGCCGACCTCGAGGTCGCCGGAGACGATCCGATCCAGCAGCGCATCAGCCACTTCGGCCACGAGCGACTTCCGCGCCATCCGGTGTCTCCTCTCGCCCGATCCGGTCGTCGTAGCCTACTGCCCGCGCTCCGCCCGCCGCGGTCGCGCGGCCGGGATCGCTACACTCGGGACCGTACCCACACCCTGCCGCACCCTTGAAGGAGCCGCCATGCCCGTCGCCACCCCGGAGCAGTACGCCGAGATGCTCGATCGCGCGAAGTCCGGTGGCTTCGCCTACCCGGCCATCAACGCCGCGAGCTCCCAGTCCGTCAACGCCGTCCTCCAGGGCCTGACCGAGGCGGGCTCCGACGGCATCCTGCAGGTGACGACCGGCGGTGCCGACTACTTCGCCGGACACACCGTCAAGGCCCGCGCCACCGGCGCGCTGGCCTTCGCCGCCTACGTGCACGAGGTCGCAAAGAGCTACCCCATCACCGTGGCGCTGCACACCGACCACTGCCCGAAGCCCGCGCTCGAGGACTTCGTGCTCCCGCTGATCAAGGCCTCCGAGTCCGTCGTCGCCGACGGCGGCAACCCCATCTTCCAGTCGCACATGTGGGACGGATCGGCAGTGCCCCTCGACGAGAACATCGAGATCGCCAAGGAGCTCCTTCCCCGCTTGAAGGCCATCAACGCCATCCTCGAGGTCGAGATCGGCGTCGTCGGCGGCGAGGAGGACGGCGTCAAGCACGAGGGATCGAACGACGCCCTGTACACCACAACGGCCGACGTCGAGAAGGCGGTCGACGCCCTCGGGCTCGGCGATCAGGGTCGCTGGATCGCCGCTCTGACCTTCGGCAACGTCCACGGCGTGTACAAGCCCGGTAACGTCAAGCTCCGCCCCGAGCTGCTCGGCGAGATCCAGGAGGGCATCGCCGCGAAGTTCGGGACCGGCCCGAAGCCCCTCGACCTCGTCTTCCACGGCGGATCCGGCTCGACCGATGACGAGATCGCGCTGGCCGTGGCCAACGGCGTGGTGAAGATGAACATCGACACCGACACGCAGTACGCCTTCACGCGTTCGGTGGCCGGCTTCATGTTCCAGAACTACGACGGCGTCCTCAAGGTCGACGGCGAGGTCGGGAACAAGAAGGCCTACGACCCGCGCGCATGGGGCAAGCTCGCCGAGTCCGCCATGGCCGCGCGCGTCGCGGAGGCCACGCAGCAGCTCGGTTCGGCCGGCAAGAGCCTGGCCGCCTGAGCGCAGACGACCCCGAATCGACCCGCGGCGCGCCTCAGCGCCGCGGGTCGATCATCGTCAGGCCCGCCGGTCGGGCTTCCGGCATCCGCGGAAGGAGGATCGCCGCCTCTTCGAGACCGACCGTGCGCTCGACGAGCGCCCCCGGGTGCAGGCGCCCGTCGCGGATGAGCGCGAGCATCCCGGGATAGTCGGCCGCGGCCATCCCGTGACTCCCCCGCAGGTCGAGCTCCCACGCGATCGCGCGTGCCATGGGCACCGCCGACAGCCCGGATGCCGAGGGCAGGAGGCCGATCTGCACGTGCCGACCTCGCCGGCGCAGGCTGAGGACCGCATCCGCGCACGTCCGCTCGCTTCCGACCGCGTCGATCGACACGTCCGCCCCCTCGGGGACGAGGGCGCGCACCGCATCCGGGACATCGCGTCCGTCGGCACGCACCGTCTGCCGAGCACCGAGGCGGACCGCGGCCGCCAGGGCCTCCTCGGTCCGATCCACCGCGATCACGTGCGCCCCGAGGGCCGCCGCGATCATCACCGCGCTGAGACCGACGCCGCCGGCCCCGACCACGACCACCCACTCCCCCTCGGCGACGGCGGCCCGAGCGGTCAGCGCGCGGTAGGCCGTGGCGAAGCGGCAGCCAAGTGCCGCGGCGGCCGGCATGGAGACCTCGTCGGGGACGGATACGAGGTTGGTGTCGGCGGCGTGCAGCGCGACGCGCTCGGCGAACGACCCCCAGTGGGTGAAGCCGGGCTGCTCTTGGTCGGGACACACCTGGGCCTCACCCGTGAGGCACCACCGGCACCGCCCGCAGCCGCAGACGAACGGGACCGTGACGCGGTCACCCACGGTCCACGAACGGACTCCTTCGCCGACCGCACTGACGACACCGGCCAGCTCGTGCCCGGGAACGTGGGGGAACCGGATGTCGTCGTGGCCGGCCCACCCGTGCCAGTCGCTGCGGCACAGACCTGTGGCATGCACGTCGACGACCACCCCGCCCACCGGGGCCACCGGATCGTCCACGACGCGAACGGACGGTGCCACCCCGACACCGTCGACGACGACGGCCCTCACGGCGCGCGGTAGATGTCGAGGACCGTCGGCGCTCCGGCGGGCCGGCTCACCACGGCGATCTCGTCGCCGGCGCGGATCGAACCGGTGCGCAGCACCCGCAGGTAGACGCCCAGACGGCGCGCGTCGGAGAAGCGCCGGACCCATCCCTTCTCCTCGGCGCCGCCGACCCAGCGTGCGAAGGTCTGGCACGGCGTGCGAGGCGAGGTCACCTCCACCTCGACCCGATCGCCGATCCGCCAACGCTCCCCGACCACACTGCGATTGACGTCGACGCCCTCCGTCCGCAGGTTCTCGCCGAAGAAGCCCGGCGGGACGTCGCGCCCGAGCTGATCCGACCAGTACGCGGCGTCCTCCGTCGCATACGCGTACAGGGCCTTGTCGAGACCGCCGTGATGCTTGCGATTCACCTGGACGTCGCCTCGAGCCCCGTATGCGCCGATCTTCACCGCGCCGGAGCGGGCGACCTTGTCGATGGCGGTGATCCCCATCGTTCCCGCATCTTCGCGGAGTTCACGGACGGCGCAGACGGCGAGAAGACGCGGCATGCGCCCAGCCTACGAGCCGGGGACCCCGGTTCCGACCAGAGACGACCAGAGCGCGGCATCCGACATCAGGGGGACCATGACCAGTACTCCGGCGGTGAGGCTGAACGCCACTCCGCCGACGAGCGGGATCCACCACGACAGCCGACCTCGGCGCATGTTCCGCCAGGTGAGGAACGCGGTCAGCAGCCACCCGCCGACGAGGACGATCGCCGCGGCGACACCCCAGGGCCTCCCCGCCTCCGGATCGGCCACCTCCGCGCTCACCCCCATCAGTTCGAACACCGACGTCATGTAGGCCGCGTAGTCGACGAGGGCAGGCGCGGCCGAGACGACGTTGACCAGGCCGTAGGCGAGAAGCGCGAACGCCACGATCCGATCGACGAGGCGCCCCCGCCCCGCCGGAGATGTGACCCTGCTTGCGGGCGCGGGCGTCGGGGTGGCGTCGGCGGGGGCGACGCCGGCAGCGAGCCGCTCGGTCACCTCGGGCTGCTGAATCCGCGCCCGCTGCTCCTCATCCGAGGCGTACTCCCCGAACTGCGGCCGAGGACGCTCGTCGCTCACGCGCGCGTCCGGCCGCCCAGGGCGCGCGCCTCGCGCTCCCCCTTCAGCGGGGTGCGGAGCTCCTTCGGGAGGGAGAACATGAGATCCTCCTCGGCGGTGCGCACCTCTTCGACGTCGCCGTAACCGGCGAGCGCGAGATCGCGCAGGACCTCCTGGACGAGGACCTCCGGGACGGATGCCCCGCTGGTCACTCCGACCGTTTCGACCCCGTCGAGCCACGACTGCTCGATCTCGTCGGCGTAGTCGATGCGATACGCGGCCTTCGCCCCGTACTCGAGGGCGACCTCGACCAGGCGGACGCTGTTGGACGAGTTCGCCGAACCGACGACGATCACGAGATCGGCATCCTTGGCGACCTTCTTGATCGCCACCTGGCGGTTCTGCGTGGCGTAGCAGATGTCGTCCGACGGCGGATCCTGCAGCTGGGGGAAGCGTTCGCGGAGCCGGCGGACCGTCTCCATCGTCTCGTCGACGGACAGCGTGGTCTGCGACAGCCAGACGACACGGGAGGGGTCGCGCACCTCGACGGTGTCCGCCTCCGCGGGCGAGTTCACCACGGTGACGTGGTCGGGAGCCTCACCGGCCGTCCCCTCGACCTCCTCGTGGCCCTCGTGGCCGACCAGCAGGATCTCGAAGTCGTCGCGGGCGAAGCGCACCGCCTCGCGGTGCACTTTCGTCACCAACGGGCACGTCGCGTCGATCGCCTGCAGGTTCCGGTCAGCCGCACCCTGCACCACCGCGGGCGAGACGCCGTGGGCGCTGAAGACCACATGCGCGCCCTCCGGGACCTCGTCGACCTCTTCGACGAAGATCGCACCGGCCTGCTCCAGCTCGGTCACGACGTGGATGTTGTGCACGATCTGCTTGCGGACGTACACGGGGGCCCCGTAGCGCTCCAGCGCCTTCTCCACAGCGATCACCGCGCGGTCGACCCCGGCGCAATATCCCCGGGGAGCGGCCAGGACGACGCGTTTGCGCCCGGGTACGGCGATATCCTGGAGCGGTTCCCGCCTCCGCGGTACGCGTGGGACGGGCATGCTCACGGGGCTGCGGCCGACGGTGCTGGTGCTCACCCCACGATTCTACGGGGACCGCGTCTGCACGGACCCCGAACGGATGCCGCACACCGGCGGAAGGACCCCATGACGAGCTTCCAGGCCGCCGATGCGGTGCGCCCCCGCGATTCCTCCGCCGACACCCCGACCTCCGTCGCCCGTCTGAACGACACCATCCGGGACTTCATCGCCTCGTGGGGGTCGGTGTGGGTGGAGGGCGAGATCACGGCGTGGAACGTCCGCGGCGGCGCGGTCTTCGGCCGCCTCAAGGATCTCGCCGGCGATGCGCAGATCTCCTTCCGCATCTGGTCCTCCACACGCGCTCGCCTGCCGGCCGACCTGAAGCCGGGCGACCACGTGGTGGCCTGTGTGAAGGCGGACTACTACCCCAAGGGCGGCGACCTCTCCTTCAGCGTGTCGGCGATGCGCCACATGGGGCTCGGTGATCAGCTGGAACGTCTCGAGCGGCTGCGCGCCGCACTGCGGGCCGAAGGCCTGTTCGACGCCGCACGGAAGAAGACGCTTCCGTTCCTTCCCCACCTCATCGGTCTCATCACGGGCGAGCGGTCGGATGCCGAGAAGGACGTGCACCGGAACGCGGAGCTCCGCTGGCCCCAGGTGCGCTTCCGTACCCGCCATGCGGCCGTTCAGGGCGATCGGTGCGTCCCCGAGACCATCGCGGCGCTGAAGGCGCTGGACGCCGATCCCGAGGTCGACGTGATCATCATCGCGCGCGGAGGCGGCGACCCGCAGACCCTGCTCGGCTTCAGCGACGAGCGCCTGCTCCGGGCGGTCGCGGCCGCGACGACGCCCGTGGTCAGCGCCATCGGTCACGAGAACGACCGCCCGCTCCTCGACGAGGTCGCCGATCTCCGCGCCTCGACGCCCACCGACGCCGCCAAGCGGGTGGTCCCCGACGTCACCGAGCAGCGGGCGCTCGTGCGCCAGCTGCGCAGCCGGATGACGACGCGCCTGACGCACCGTGTCGGACACGACATCGCCCAGCTCGAGCAGCTCCGGTCGCGCCCGGTCCTCCGCGACCCCGCCGGCATGCTCGCCGGCCGCGCGCACGACATCGAGCTCCAGGTCGCGCGCGGCCGCGAGCGGGTCCAGCGCGGCATCGAGGTGCACGCGCGCAGGGTTGCGGAGCTGCGCGCGACGCTGCGCGCCCTCTCGCCCGCGGCCACGTTGGCCCGGGGCTATGCCATCGCGCATCGCGACGACGGAGCGATCATCCGGGACGCGGCACAGGCGCCGAAGGGATCGACGATCGCCGTGACCGTGGCGCGGGGCACCCTGCGCACCCGATCGGAGGGCGAGATTCCCGAGGGTCCCTCCGCGGACACGAGCGATCAGGAGCGGATTTAGGATGGAGACCATGACCGAGACCGCCGTCGACGACGTGGCCGGGCTCTCGTTCGAGCAGGCCCGCGACGAACTGGTGCGTGTGGTGGCGGAGCTCGAGCAGGGCGCGCCCACCCTCGAGAAGTCCCTCGCCCTGTGGGAACGCGGGGAGGCTCTCGCGGCCCGGTGCGAGGAGTGGCTGATCGGCGCGAAGCGCCGCCTGGACGCGGCGAGAGACGGCGTGGACGCGGCGGGCACCCCCTGATGGCCGCGCGTCCCCACCGGGTGGTCGCGGAGATCGGCCGGCCCGAGACACCGCAGGAGACGGCGGATCGGAAGGCGGCGGCATCCCGCACGTACCGCGCCAGTCAGACCACGCGCAATCTGATCGCCGCACTGCTGGTCACACTCGCCGTCGTGGCGGTCATCATCTTCATCGTTCCCCGCGGCCAGGTTCCCGAGCGTCCGCCGATCGACGTGCCGGCGGCCGCCGCGAGCGCAGCCGCCGCGGAGGAGCGCGCCGTCGTCGCCCCGACCACCCCCGAGGGGTGGCGCGTGAACGTCGCAGCGGTGGAGGGCAGCCTCCCCCGCGCGTGGACGATCGTGTACGCGACCGAGACCGGTTTCGTCCGCGTCGAGCAGGGATTCGACGCCGACCCGGCGTGGCCCTCCCGCGAGCTGGCGGGGTCTGCCGTCGACGGCACCGTGGAGATCGGCGGCATCACCTGGGACCGCTACCTCATCCGCAACCCCGAGCGCGCCGGAAACATCACCACCGCGATCTCCACGACCGTGGGCGACGACATCGTGATGGTGTTCGGAGCCGCCGACGACGATACGATCCGCATCGCGGCCGAAGCGGTCGCCCCCGAGATCCTCACCCTCGCCGAGGAGGCGCAGTGACCCAGGTGGACGAGTCCCCGACCCCGCGTCAGGTGTGGCGCGAGATGACGCGCGGAAACGCCCGGTTCGTCGCCGGCGAGCCCCGGCACCCGCGCCAGGACGTCGACCGTCGTCATGAGCTGGAGGGCGGCCAGCGGCCGCGCGCAGCGCTCTTCGGCTGCTCCGACTCGCGCCTGGCCGCGGAGATCATCTTCGACAAGGGGCTCGGCGACCTGTTCGTCGTCCGCAACGCCGGTCAGGTCATCTCCGACTCGGTCGTGGGCAGTCTCGAGTACGCGGTCGCGGTGCTCGAGGTCCCCCTCATCGTGGTGCTCGGGCACGATGCCTGCGGCGCGGTGAACGCCGCGATCGAATCGACCGCGGCGGACGCCCCCGCTCTTCCCGCCCACATCTGGCGTCAGATCGCTCCCATCGTCCCGGCCGTCCGCCGCGTCATCCGCAACAGCGCCGCCGACCCGCAGGCAGCGTCGGGGATCGACGCCGAGGAGGTGGGGCGCGAGCATCTGAAGGACACGATCGGCGAGCTCCTGCACTCCTCCGAGCTGATCAGTCTCGCCGTCGCCGAGGGCCGGCTCGCGATCGTCGGCGCGAACTACCGACTGGGGGAAGGCACCGCCGTCCCCTCGGTGATCGTCGGCGACGCCGGCGACGACGAATGACATCAGACCACCCACCGACGACGACAGGAACAATGACGTGACCGACCTCGAGTACCGCATCGAGCACGACACCATGGGCGAAGTGCGCGTGCCCAAGAACGCGCTGTACGCGGCGCAGACCCAGCGTGCCGTGGAGAACTTCCCGATCTCCGGGGACAGCCTCGACCCCGCTCAGATCAGCGCGCTGGCCCGCATCAAGAAGGCCGCCGCCCTGGCGAACAAGGACCTCGGGACCTTGGATGCCGGCATCGCCGACGCGATCGCGGCCGCCGCCGACGAGGTCGTCAGCGGCGTGCACGCCGACCAGTTCCCGATCGACGTCTACCAGACCGGCTCCGGCACGTCCTCGAACATGAACATGAACGAGGTGCTCGCGACCCTCGCGTCGTCCCGTCTGGGTGCCCGTGTGCACCCGAATGACCACGTCAACGCCTCGCAGTCCTCCAACGACGTCTTCCCCACGTCGGTGCACGTCGCCGTGACGCAGGAGCTCATCGACGACCTGATCCCGTCGCTCGATCACCTCGCGGTCGCCCTCGAAGAGAAGGCGGAGCTGTGGAAGGGGGCCGTCAAGGCGGGCCGCACCCACCTCATGGACGCCACCCCCGTCACGCTCGGGCAGGAGTTCGGGGGGTACGCACGTCAGATGCGCCTCGGCATCGAGCGCGTGCAGTCCGTCATCCCCCGGGTCGCCGAGGTCCCCCTCGGTGGCACCGCCGTGGGAACCGGCATCAACACTCCGCTCGGCTTCCCGCAGAAGGTCCTGGAGATCCTCGTCGCCGAGACCGAGCTTCCCATCACCGAGGCGAAGGACCACTTCGAAGCCCAGGCCAACCGCGACGCCCTCGTCGAGGCATCCGGGGCGCTCCGCACCATCGCGGTCTCGCTGACGAAGATCAACAACGACCTGCGCTGGATGGGGTCGGGCCCGAACACCGGTCTGGGTGAGCTGCACATCCCCGACCTGCAGCCGGGCTCGTCGATCATGCCGGGCAAGGTCAACCCGGTCGTGCCCGAAGCCACCCTCATGGTGTGCGCCCGCGTCATCGGCAACGACGCGACCATCGCCTGGGCCGGGGCGTCCGGCGCTTTCGAGCTCAATGTCGCGATCCCGGTGATGGGAACGGCGCTCCTGGAGTCCATCCGCCTCCTGTCCAACACGGTGCGCGTCCTCGCCGACAAGACGATCCGCGGCCTCGAGGCGAACCTCGAGCGTGCGGCCGCCTTCGCCGGCATGTCGCCCTCGATCGTCACGCCGCTGAACAAGCTCATCGGGTACGAGGCCGCCGCCGCCATCGCCAAGCACTCCGTCGCGCGCGGCATCACCGTGCGGGAGGCCGTGATCGACCTCGGCTACATCGAGCGCGGGGAGCTGACCGTCGAACAGCTCGACGAGAAGCTCGATCTGCTGTCGATGACGCACCCCGGGTGAGCCGCCCATAATCGGGACATGCCCCGTTCACGACGCCCGGTATCGGCCCGCGTCCGGATCCTCACCGCGATCCTGACCGTGGCCGGTATCGGGCTCGCGCTCGCGGGCGGTGTGACGTTCCTCGTCCAGCGGCAGCAGGTCCTCGCGGAGATCGACGACCGACTCGACAGTCAGGTCGAGCGGCTGCACACGATCGCCGCCGACGGCGAGCCCGCCGGGTCGTGGGCGCCCGTCACCCTGACCGTCGAGCGCTACGCGGACGTCGACGCCTTCCTCAGCGATGTGGTCGCCCGTCTGGTGCCGGCGCGGAACGAGGCGTCGTTCGCCGTGATCGAGGGGAGCACGCCGACCGTCCCGACCACGCTGTCGGGTTTCGATGTCTCCGGCGATGACGTGTTCGTCTCGCGGGTGCGGGAGGAGACCGCGGCCGGCGACATCCGACGCGGCACCGCCGACACCGCCGCCGGGACCCTCCGCTACATCGCCATCCCGGTGTCGGTGGAGGGAGATCAGCCGTCCGGGGTGTACGTGCGCGCGGTCCACCTGGACGCTTCCCTCGAGCCGGTCGCCGCCGCGATGTCGACCTACGTCGTGGCGGGGATAGCCGTCCTCGGGGCGGTCGGCATCGTGGGCTGGTTCGTCACCGGCCGGCTGCTCTCCCCCATCCGTCATCTTCGCGAGACGGCGGCGGCGATCTCCCTCGCGGATCTCTCCGCGCGACTGCCCACCGCCGGCAACGACGACATCTCCGACCTCTCCCGCACCGTCAACTCCATGCTCGACAGGCTCGAGGGCTCGGTCGACACACAGAGACGGCTCCTCGACGACGTGCGGCACGAGCTCAAGACGCCCATCACGATCGTCCGCGGACACCTCGAGCTGATGGACCCGCGGGACCCGGCGGATGCCGCGTCCGCGCGGGAGATCGGCATGGCCGAGCTCGACCGACTGGCGCGGCTGGTGGAGGACATCGATCTGCTCGCCGCGGCGGAAGGCGAGCAGTACGCGATGGCCCCGGTGCGGTTGGATCAGCTCACCGCTCGGCTCGGCGAGCTGGTCGCGGTGATCCCGGACCACGAGTGGCGCCTCGCGCACGTCTCGCGGGGGCGCATCGTCGGCGACGCGGACCGTCTCCTCCAGGCCTGGCTGCAGCTGGCCGACAACGCCGCCAAGTACACCCCCTCCGGCTCTCTCATCGAGGTGGGGAGCGCCCTGGACGAGCGGGGCGCACGTCTGTGGGTGCGCGACCACGGGCCGGGCATCCCCCGCGCCGCCCGCCACCGCATCTTCCGTCGCTTCGACCGCGCGGACGTCAAGCGCGCCGTCGGCGGATCAGGGCTCGGCTTGGCGATCGTCGACGCCATCGCGAAGGGTCACGGCGGCACCTGCACCGTGACGGACACCCCCGGCGGCGGGGCCACCTTCACCATCTCCCTGCCGCAGACCGCCGTCGACGTGCCCGCGCCCGTGCGCGCGGAGGACGTCGTGTTGCAGCGAGAGGCCACCGCATGACGAGGATCCTGATCATCGAGGACGAGCCCCGGATCGCGGCATTCGTCAGCCGCGGCCTCATCAGCGCCGGGTACGAGACCGCGATCGTCGACGACGGCGTGGAAGGTCTCGCCGCGGCCCTCCGCGGCGATGGAGACCTCGTTCTCCTGGATGTCGGCCTTCCGGGGATCGACGGCTTCGACGTGCTGCGCGAACTGCGCGCGCGGGGCTCCCTCGTCCCCGTCATCATGCTGACGGCGCGCTCGAGCACCAGAGACACCGTGGACGGACTGGACGCCGGCGCGAACGACTACGTCGCCAAGCCCTTCACCTTCGAGGAGCTCCTCGCGCGGGTGCGCTCCCGCCTTCGAGAGGCGACGCCGACGACAGGGGTGTCTGTGGGTCACGGTGACGTCCAGCTCGACATCCTCGCCCGCCGCGCGATGGTCGCGGGACGGGAGGTGGACCTGTCCGCCCGCGAGTTCGCCCTCGCAGAGCAGTTCCTGCGCAATCCCGGGCGTGTCCTCACCCGGGAGCAGCTCCTCCGCAGCGTCTGGGGTCTCGACTTCGACCCGGGTTCCAACGTCGTCGATGTGTACGTGCGATATCTCCGCGGCAAGCTCGGCAGCGCCCACATCGTCACGGTGCGCGGCGCGGGCTACCGCTGGGAGTGAGCGCGCGCAGGCCGCCCATGGGCGGGGGTGCGGCCGGATCGGCCCGCACCCCCGCCGGTGACGGGGTCAGGCCAGCTCGCCCGCCTCGAGGAGGTCGGTCACGAGGGCGGCGATCGCCGAACGCTCGGATCGCGTCAGCGTGACGTGACCGAACAGCGCGTGTCCCTTGAGCGTCTCGATGACCGAGGCGATGCCGTCGTGTCGCCCGACGCGCAGGTTGTCCCGCTGCCCGACGTCGTGCGTGAGCACGACGCGGGAGTTCTGCCCGATGCGGCTGAGGACCGTGAGGAGGACGTTCCGTTCGAGCGACTGCGCCTCGTCCACGATGACGAACGCGTCGTGGAGCGACCGCCCACGGATGTGCGTCAGCGGCATCACCTCGAGCAGGCCCCGCTCGACCACCTCTTCGAGCACGTTGGAGGACACCACGGAGCCCAGCGTGTCGAACACCGCCTGTCCCCACGGGTTCATCTTCTCCTGCGCGTCACCCGGGAGGTATCCGAGGTCCTGTCCGCCGACGGCGTAGAGAGGGCGGAAGACGATGATCTTGCGCTGCTGCTGCCGCTCGAGGACCGCCTCGAGCCCGGCGCACAGTGCCAGCGCGGACTTGCCGGTCCCGGCACGTCCCCCGAGGGAGACGATGCCGACGTCCGGATCGAGGAGCAGGTCGATCGCGATCCGCTGCTCCGCCGAGCGACCGTGGAGCCCGAAGACCTCGCGGTCCCCGCGGACCAGGCGGTACTCGCCCGGACCGCTCACCCGGCCGAGAGCCGATCCGCGCTCGGAGTGGATGATGAGGCCGGTGTTGACCGGCAGTCCTCGCACGTCCTCGCCGGTGGCCACCTCGCTCTCGTAGAGATCGCTGATCTCGTCGCCGGAGACGTCGACGGTCGTGATGCCGGTCCAGCCCGAGTCGACCGCCTGTTCGGCGAGGTACTCCTCGGCGCTGATGCCGAGGGAGGCCGCCTTCACGCGCATCGGGAGGTCCTTGGACACCACCGTGACCTCCTGGCCGTCCGCGGCCAGATGGAGCGCGATCGCGAGGATCCGCGAGTCGTTGTCGCCCAGGCGCATGCCGGCGGGAAGGACCGAGGGGTCGGTGTTGCCGAGCTCGACGCGGAGCGTGCCGCCCTCGCCCACGGGAACGGGGAAGTCGAGGCGCCCGTGCTCGATGCGCAGCTCGTCGAGATGACGAAGCGCCTGCCGCGCGAAGTACCCGATCTCGGGGTCGTGGCGCTTGCCCTCCAGCTCCGTGATCACGACGACGGGGATGACGACGCTGTGCTCGGCGAAGCGGAAGAAGGCCCGCGGATCGCTCAGCAGCACGGAGGTGTCGAGGACATAGGTGCGCAGGTCCAGCGCCTCGTCGATCTCGTGTGCGCTTTCGTGCTGCCTGTGTGGTGCTCGTGTGGTCACAACCGACTCCTGCCCCGGGTGGGTCCCCACCCGGTTTCTTCACGAGTCGACCGGAGGTCACGAGTCGCGATCCGGAGGGCCGACCCGACCGGGCGCCTTGCCCGATGCGATGAACGTACGACGCGCGGACCCGCGGCGCCGAATCCGACACGCGGGCGAATCGTTACGCGGAGATGAACTCTGCATCACCGGGCGCGACGGTGCTGCGCGCGGCGGCGCGGGTCGTCTCAGCTGCCGTATCGGCGGTCGCGGGTGGCGTAGTCGCGGATGGCGCGGAGGAAGTCGACCTCGCGCAGATCCGGTCCGAGCGCCTCCACGAAGTAGAACTCCGAGTGCGCGCTCTGCCACAACAGGAAATCGCTCAGGCGCTGCTCTCCCGACGTCCGGATGACGAGGTCGGGATCCGGCTGGCCGCCGGTGTAGAGGTGCTCCCCGATCTGCTCGGGAGTGAGGCTCTCCGCGAGGTCCTCGAGGGAGCCCCCGGTCGTCCCGTGCTGGGCGATGATGCTGCGGACGGCGTCGACGATCTCGCCCCGTCCGCCGTACCCCACGGCGAGGTTGACGTGGAGACCGGTGTGGCCGCGCGTGCGCTCGGACGCGTCGGCGAGCACCCGCGCGAGATCCGGCGGAAGGCCCTCCGCGCGTCCGACGTGCTGCACCCGCCAGTCGCGCTCACGGGAGAGCGCTTCGGCGAGCTCGGCGATGATGTCGATCAGGTCCGTCAGTTCGCGCGAGTCGCGCTTGCGCAGGTTGTCGGTCGACAGCAGGTACAGGGAGACGACCCGGATGCCGACGTCGTCGCACCACTCCAGGAACTCCCGCATCTTCGCGGCGCCGGCGCGGTGTCCGTGCGCGGCCGAGTCGTAGCCCAGCTGGCGCGCCCAGCGCCGGTTGCCGTCGATCATCATCGCCAGATGATGGGGAACGGATGCCGGGTCGAGGCGGCGTCGCAGACGGTTGATGTACAGCCGGTAGAGGGGCCCTCTGCCCTCGTTAGACGGAGTACGCGTCACCCCCCTACGCTACCCCGCCGGGAGCGCATCCGCAGGGTGGAACCGAATGCCGTCGACTCCGGGACTCAGTATGTACCGCGGGCGGAATGGAGCGCGCCGTACTCTGGCGTCATGAGTCGACGACCGCGCGTCCCCGCCGCGCCCGAGGTTCCGGTGCTCCCCCTCATGGACGCCGCCGCCGTCGACGCGGCATCCGAGACCAAGCCCAGTTGGCGCGGCTGGATCCATGCCGGCACGTTCCCCGTCGCGATCGCCGCGGGAATCGTGCTGATCGCGCTGGCGCAGGGTCCGGCGGCCAAGTGGTCGTCGGCCGTCTTCATGGCCACGTCCCTGCTGCTCTTCGGCAACTCCGCCCTGTACCACCGCTTCTCCTGGGGCCCGAGGACCCGGGCGACCCTCAAGCGGATCGACCACGCGAACATCCTCTTGCTCATCGCCGGGACGTACACCCCCATCGCGGTGCTCGCACTGCCGCCCGAGCAGGGCATCCTGCTGCTGTCGCTCGTGTGGGGCGGCGCGCTGCTCGGCATCCTGTTCCGGGTCTTCTGGCTCCACGCTCCGCGATGGCTCTACGTCGCGCTCTACCTGCTGCTCGGGTGGGCAGCCGTGATGTATCTCGGCGACCTCTTCCGCGCCAACCCCGCGATGATGATCCTCGTCGCCGTCGGCGGTCTGCTGTACACGGCCGGTGCGGTCGTCTACGCCCTGAAGCGCCCGAACCCGTGGCCCGGGCATTTCGGCTTCCACGAGATCTTCCACGTGTGCACCGTCCTGGCATTCCTCTGCCACTGGACGGCGTGCCTGCTGATCGCGCTCCAGCCGGCCTACAACGCCTGATCGTCGCGGTCCGCGCGCGTCTTCCGCTCCGCCTCCTCCGCGTCCAGTTCCTCCTGGATGTCGGCGCGCACGCGGCCGCGGCGGATCCGGCGGGTCATGTCCGCGGCGAGAAGGACCACGGCGACGGTGACGAACACGATGATGCCGAAGCCCCACGGGCCCGGCGTCACCAGCTCGGGGTCGACCGTCGGCACGGGGATCGGGGTCACGGAGGTGCCCGCAAGGAGGGCGAGCGCGAGATGCATGGGAGTCCGTTTCCGTCCGGGGCAGATGCTGTGCCGCGGACCCGGGTGCGCGAAAGCGCCTAATCTGGAACTCCCAGCCTATTCTCCCGACGGACCACCATGACCACTCAGGAACAGCTCGATCAGCGTTACGGGCGCCGCCGCACGGCATCGTCCCGGTGGGCGATCGGCGGCGCCGTCGCCGTCGGCGCCGTCCTCGCGGGCCTCCTCGGATGGACCGTGGTGGCCGGCAGCATCGACGCGATCGACGTCCGCTCCACCGGATTCGTCGTCGAGGACGACGGTCGGGTCACCATCGACTTCCAGCTCACCGCACCGCCGGGTCGATCCATCGCGTGCGCGCTCGAGGCGCAGGACGAGGAGCACGGGGTCGTCGGCTGGCGCATCGTGGAGTACGGGGCCACCGAGCAGCACGCGCGGGCCTTCCGGGAGAGCGTGCGGACGGTGTCCGAGGCGACGACGGGTTTTGTCAACGACTGCTGGGTGACGTAGTCTGACGGCACTGCGCTCGATCCCACGCCCCGGCCGGTCCGGGGCGTTTGACATATCGCGCAGCAGCCGCCTATCGAAGGAGTCAGACGTGTCCAGCGATGCCCCCGTGACCTTCCTCACGCAGGACGCCTACGACCGTCTCGTCGCCGAGCTCGAACACCTCTCGACGACCGGCCGCGAGGAGATCGCCAAGCGCATCGAGGCCGCTCGTGAGGAGGGCGACCTCAAGGAGAACGGCGGCTATCACGCCGCGAAGGACGAGCAGGGCAAGCAGGAGGCGCGCATCCGCACGCTCCAGGGCCTGCTGAAGTCCGCCAAGGTCGGCGACGCGCCGGAGAGCAACGGAACCGTCGAGCCCGGCACCGTGGTGACGGCCATCGTCGCCGGCGGCGAAGAGGTCTTCCTCCTCGGGAACCGCGAGATCGCATCCGGCTCGGACCTGGACGTGTACAGCGAGGCATCGCCGCTGGGCGCGGCGATCCTCGGCCTGAAGGAGGGCGACTCGACCTCCTACACCGCGCCCAACGGTCGCGAGATCGCCGTCGAGGTCGTCAAGGTGGAGACCTACGCCGGCCAGTGACCCCGGGCGCGCATCGCTGAGGCGCCGACCGGTCAGTCCGGGACGACGATCGGATCGAAGCCCGCCTGGCGCAGGACGTCCATGACGTGCGCGCGGTGCTCCTCGCCCCGCGTCTCCACGCTCAGCTGCAGGATCACCTCGCTGATCTGAAGCCCTTGGCCGTGGCGGGTGTGCAGCACTTCGGTGACGTTCGCTCCCGCGAGGGCGAGGAGTTCCGACACCCGCGCCAGCTGCCCGGGGCGGTCCGGCAGCGGGATGCGGAGGGTCATGTACCGTCCCGACGCCGCGAGACCGTGGGCCACCACCCGCTGCAGCAGCAGCGGGTCGATGTTGCCGCCCGAGAGGACGACGGCGGTCGGCCCCTCCGCGCGGATCTTCCCGGCCAGGATCGCCGCGACGCCGGCCGCGCCCGCGGGCTCCACCACCTGCTTGGCGCGCTCCAGGAGCACCAGCAGCGCCCGCGCGATGTCGTCCTCGGATACGGTGACGACCTCGTCCACGTGGTCGCGGATGATCGAGAAGGGCAGGTCTCCCGGACGCGCCACCGCGATCCCGTCGGCGATCGTGGGGCGCGTCTGCACCTCGACCGGGTGTCCCGCGGTCAACGACGTCGGATAGGCGGCGGAGTTCTCCGCCTGCACGCCGACGATGCGGATGCGTCGCCCCTCCGCCGCCGCACGCGCCTTCACGGCCGCGGCGACTCCGGCCACGAGACCGCCTCCGCCGATGCTCATGACGATCGTGTCAAGGTCGGGCAGATCGTCCATCAGCTCGAGTCCGAGCGTCCCCTGGCCGGCGATGACGTCCGGGTGGTCGAAGGGGTGGATGAAGACCGCGCCCGTGCGCTCGGCGAAGTCTGCGGCAAGGCGCAACGGCGTCTCCACCGTCGCCCCCTCCAGGATGACGTCCGCACCGTAGCCCCGGGTCGCCAGCAGCTTCGGCACCGGGACGCCGAGCGGCATGAAGATCGTCGCGGGGATGCCGAGCGCTTTGGCGGCCAGAGCCACCCCCTGTGCGTGGTTGCCCGCGGATGCCGCGACCACGCCGCGAGCGCGCTCTTCCTCGGTCAGGCGCGAGAGCCGGTAGGTGGCTCCGCGGATCTTGAAGGACCCCGTGCGCTGCAGGTTCTCGAGCTTCAGGTGGACCGGCACCCCCAGCAGATCGCTCAGGTGGAGCGACTCGTCGAGGGGCGTGCGGGCGATGACGCCGTCGAGGACGCGCGCGGCATCCGCGAAGTCGGCGAGCACGGGGATCGTGGCGTTCACGAACGGCCCTTCCTGGCTCGGGGGACGGTGCTCCAGATGAGATCGCCCTGCGGGGCGTGGCCCGACTCCCAGGCGCGCGATCCGAGGTAGACCGCGACGACGTTGACGAAGGCGGCGAGGGGCACGGCGAACAGCGCTCCGGGGATCCCCGCGATCATGGCGCCGCCGGCGACGACGAGCACGACCGCGAGCGGGTGGACCTTGACCGCAGCGCCCATCAGGATCGGCTGGAGGATGTGGCTCTCGACCTGCTGGACGAACAGCACGACGACGAGCATCCACAACGCGATCCACGGCCCGTTGTAGACGAGCGCGATGAACACGGCGATGGCACCGGTGACGATCGCACCGACGAAGGGCACGAAGGCGCCGAGGAAGACCAGCACGGCGATCGGGATCGCCAGAGGCACCCCGAGGAGGAACGCTCCGAGACCGATGCCGACCGCGTCGATGGTGGCGACGAGAAGCTGAGTGCGCGCGTACATCACCACGGTCCGCCAGCCCGCGCGTCCGGCCCCGTCCACGGGGACGCGCGCGCGCCGCGGGAACAGGCGGAGCGTCCACTTCCAGATCCCGCCGCCGTCGGCGAGGAGCGTGATGAGGATGAAGGCGGCCAGGAGCGCCCCCGCGCCGACGTGGCCGACCGTCGTCCCGAACGCCAGTGCTCCCGACCACACGACGGACGCCTGGTCCTGAAGGAACTGCCATCCCTCCCCCAGCAGGTCGTCGATCTGCTGGGAGGTGAGGTGCAGGGGTCCGTCGATGAGGTACTGGCGGAACCTCTCGAAGGCCTCTACGGTGCGCACCTGCACGCGCGGCAGCTCACGACTGATCTGCCACACCACGAGCCAGACGAGGGCGGAGACGACGGCGATCGTGGTGAGGAGCGAGATCACGATCGCGAGCCAGCGCGGGAAGCGGTGGCGGAGCATGAGCGTGAAGAACGGCCACAGCAGCGCGCTGAGCAGGATCGCGACGAGGAGCGGGATGACCAGGAGCTTCAGCTGGATGACGAGCCAGATTCCGACGCCGATGGCGGCCGCGATCAGCAGGAAGCGCCACGAGTACGCGGTCGCGATGCGGAGCCCGCGCGGGATCGAGTCCGTCAGGTCCGTCGAGACGATGCGACGTCGATCCCGGAAGGCGTCGAACAGCGAACCGCGTCGCGGGTCCTCGGAGCCGTCCATCCCGCCAGTCTAGGCGCGCCGCATGCCGGATCGGACATGGACTCTCCCCCGCCCTCACCCGGTTGCTAGCGTGAACCCGTGCAGCGCAGATCGATCGTCGTCCTCGCCGCGACCGGCGTCGTCGCGCTGGCGCTCGTGGGGGCGGTGCTCGTCGCGGTGCTCACGCCCCGGACCGAATCACCCGAGGACGTCGCACGCGCCTTCGCCGATGCGCTGACAGCGGGAGACGGGCCCGCGGCGCTCGCCCTCGTCGATGCGGTGCCGGAGGCCGCGCACGCCGCAGCCGAGGCCCTGACCGGCGCCGACCAGGTCCCCGACAGCGCCGAGGTCGTCCTCGTCGATCGGGCGGGGACGCGAGCGTCGTTCGACCTGACCATCCGGCTGGGACAGCGCACCGAGACCGGGCATCTGGAGGTCATCGAAGGCGCGGACGGGTGGCGCGTGGCCGCGGGCATATGGGGGACGCTCCGCGTGCAGACGACGCGCGGCGACGGCGCCCGGGTCGGCGGCGCGCCGGTGGCGTCGGACGCCGACGTGCTCCTCTTCCCCGCTCGGTACACCGTCACTGCGGAACCCTCCGAGCTCCTGGACGGGGCGGTGGAGGCGACGGTGTTCCCGGGGACCGATCAGGACGTCACCGTCGACGCCGCTCCGAACGACGCGGCTCTCGCAGCGGCGCAGCGGGCGGTCGAGGAGTACGCCGGGCGCTGCACGGCACCCGCGACGAGCTCGCCCGAGAACTGCGGGATGCGGATCCCCTGGCCCGCCGACATGGCGGAGCTCGAGGAGCTGCGGTTCCGGATCGAGCGGATGCCGCAGCTCGAGGATCTCGCGGGCGAGACCTTCCTCGCGTCGGGAGGCATCCTGGTGGTGACCGCGGAGGGCGCCGATGCCGCCGGGGCTCCCCGCACGGTCACCTACCGGTCGGATACGTGGTCGCTGCGCGGGACGGCGGAGGTCACCGCGGACGGCGTCGCGCTGACGGTGTGGTGACGAGGCTCAGAACTGCACGCGAGGCGGCTCGGAGATCGCCGCGCCGTCGACGACCTCGAAGAACTCCCGCTCGTGGAAGCCGAGGTTGCGGGCGAAGAGGTTGTTGGGGAAGACCTTGATCTTGGTGTTCAGCTCGCGCACGCCGCCGTTGTAGAAGCGCCGTGACGCCTGGATCTTGTCTTCCGTGTCGACGATCGCCTGCTGCAGCTGGAGGAAGTTCTGGCTCGCCTGCAGCTGCGGATACGCCTCCGCGACCGCGAAGAGGGACTTCAGTGCCTGCTGCATGTGCCCCTCGGCGACACCGGCGTCCGCGGGCCCGGACGCCGTGAGCGTCTCGGCGCGTGCACGGGTCACGTTCTCGAAGACGGCCTTCTCATGGGCGGCGTAGCCTTTGACCGCCTCGATGAGGTTGGGAAGAAGGTCGGCCCGGCGCTTCAGCTGAACGGTGATGTCGCTCCAGGCCTCATCGACGCGCACGTTGAGCTGGACCAGCGAGTTGTAGGTCGCCCACAGGTAGATGCCGGCGATGACGACCAGCGCCACCACGACCAGCACAGGGATCAGCCATTCCCACATAGCGCGAGACTCCGTTCGAGGTTTCCCTTCATCCTAGCCAGGCGCCCCTCGGCGCCGAAGTGCGCGCTGCGACTCCCAGCCGTTACCCACCGAGGATCCGCTCGAGGTGGGGGTTCGAGAACGTCCGGCGCGGATCCCACCGGTCCCGCACCGCGACGAAGTCCGCGAACCGGGGATAGCGCGGTGCCAGCCCCGCCGCATCCAGCGAGTGCATCTTCCCCCAGTGCGGCCGGCCGCCCTCGGCGAGGAGGATCTCCTCGACCGCGGCGAAGTAGGGGACGGGATCCTCGCGCCAGTAGCGATGGACGGCGAGGTAGCCGGTCTCGCGGCCGTGCGACGTCGACATCCACGCGGCGTCCGCTGCCGCCGTGCGCACCTCGATCGGGAAGGAGATCCGCCACCCGCGCCGCCGGATCTCTTCGCGCACGGCGGCGAACGCCGGCATGAGCCGGTGCAGCGGCAGCGCGTACTCCATCTCCGCGAAGCGCACCGAGCGTCGCGTCGCGAAGACGGCCGCGGACGCATCGGAGAACTCCCGGCCTCCCCACACCCGCGTCGAGACGCGGTTCAGGACGGGCACGCTCGCCGGAACCAGTGCCCCCGTGGCGCAGGCGATGCGGTGGAGGACGCCCCCGACGACGACGTCCTCCCACACGCGCGCGCCGGGCGACAGCGGACGGGTGGGGGTGTCGGCCGAGCGCCGCTGCTGGGTCTTCGTCAGTGCGAGATCCGTGCCGGGGAACCAGTAGAACTCGAAGTGATCGGAAGCCGCGCTCCGTGCGAGGAGATCCTCGCTCACCTCGTGCAGGGGCTCCGGGCTCTCCCGGGCTGCCAGCACGAACGCGGGGACGCACCGCAGGGTCACCTCGACGATGATCCCGAGGGCACCGAGCGAGACCGCGACCGCGTCGAGGAGATCTCCGTCGCCCTCCCCCACGGTCATGCGCTCCCCATCCGCAGTGATCAGGGCGAGGGAGGCGACCTGACTGCCGAGCCCCCCGAACCGGATGCCGGTGCCGTGCGTGCCGGTGCTGATGGCGCCGGCGATGCTCTGACGATCGATGTCACCGAGGTTCTCCATCGCCAGGCCATAGGGCGCGAGGAGCGCGGGGACCCGGTGCAGACGCGTGCCCGCCGCGAAAGTCGCGAGCCCCCGCTCGGGGTCGACGGACACGAGCCCGGCGAGGTCGTCCAGATCGAGGAGCACGTCGGGCGCGACGGCGATCGCCGAGAAGCTGTGTCCGGCGCCGACCGCCTTGACCCGCAGTCCTCGTCGCGCCGCGGACTGGACAGCCCGCTGCACCGCGCCGACAGAGGAGGGCCGCTCGACGCGGCGCGGACGCACCTGTTCGGTCCGGCCCCAGTTCTGCCACCGGCCGCCCGGACGCGTCATGCGAACGACCGTCCCTCGCCCCGGTACGTCGGTACCTCGGCCACGACACGCCCCGCCGACACGACGTGAAGACGGTCGGTGCGCTCACAGAGCTCGCCGCTCTTGGCGTGGCGGAACCACACCCTCGATCCGACGCGGAGGGAGGCGGTCCCGTCACCGGCGACCGGGGTCTGCACCTCCCCGGCACCCTCATGTGGGAGGAGATGCAGATCCTCCGGCCACACCGGAATCGGCAGTCGAGAGAGACCGGCCGGACCCGATGCCGTCCACCCGCCGCCGAGGGCGGTGACGACCCCGTGCGTCGGCGCCCGCACGACGTCCACGGCGAAGGCGGACGCCGGGGCGGGGCGGAAGCCACGGTAGCCGTCGAAGAGGTGACCGGCGAGCAGACCGCTGCCCGCGGTGACCTCGGTGACCGCGGAGTCGGCCGCCGTCGACTCCAACGACCCGGTGCCGCCGCCGTTGACGAACTCCACCGGTGCCACCGCGGCGACGCGGGCCACGACCTCGGCCCGCCTGTCCCGGAGCTCCGCGACGCTCCGGCGCTGCATCCACCGGATCGCCGCCGATCCGGCATCCGCGACCCCGGCCACCTGAGCCTCGTACATCATCAGACCCGCGAGCCGGAACCCGGGTCGGTCGACGATCATCCGCGCCAACCGCTCCGCTTCGGTGGGCTCGTGGACGGGCGAACGCCGGACACCGATGTGCCCGAGGACGGGATGACGCCAGGACGCATCGACGTCGACGGCGAGACGGATCTGCTCCCGAGAGGTCGGCGCGACCACCGCATCGATGAGATCCAGCTGAGCCACGTCGTCGACCATGAGGGTGATCCGGTCGGCGGCGACCGGATCGACGGCGAGCTGTGCGAGGGCAGCCCGGTCGACGGTCGGGTATCCGACCACGACATCGTCGTGATCGGCCGCGAGCCACAGCGCCTCGGAGAGGGAGTAGGCGAGCAGCCCGCGGTACCCCGGGATCGCCAGGACCGCGGCGAGGACGTCGCGGGAGCGCACCGACTTCGTCGCGATCCGGATGGGCACCCCCGCCGCGCGGACGACGAGGTCCAGCGCGTTGTGGCGGAGCGCCTCACGGTGCACGGCCGCCACCGGGGCCGGCAGGTCCGCGACGGCGCGCGAGAATGCCGCCCAATACCGCGGGGCGTCGTCCCACACGGGATCCGAGGGCTCCCCGGTGGTGAGGTCGAGTCTCATCGGACCCACCCTAGAGCCGCAGCGGCTCCGTGCGTGCCCCCGGTGGGACTCGAACCCACACTGCGGCGATTTTAAGTCGCCCGCCTCTGCCGATTGGGCTACGGGGGCGCCGGTCGTCCGACGCGGTCACGCCATCCTCAGCGTCCGGCGGCGGCGGCCTTGTCGGCGTCGACTTTCTCGGGCTGGTCCGCGATCTTGCCCTGGTCGCGGGGCTCGGCCGGGGGCGTCACCGCGGGCTGGGCCGGACGGGGCCGCGCGGCGAACTCTTCGAACACGTACCGGGGGTTCTGCACCGTGGAGAGGTTGACGATGTCGCGGCCGAGCCAGAAGTTGTTCCACCAGCCCCAGAGCACGCGGAACTTCCGCTCCCACGAGGGCATCGCGAGACCGTGGTAGCCGCGGTGGGCGAACCACGCCGGAAGCCCCTTGATCGCGATCTTGCCGGACTGGAAGACGCCGATGCCGATGCCGAGACCCGCCACCGCTCCGAGGTTCTTGTGGACGTACTCCTTCGGCTCCTCGCCGCGCAGGACTGCCACCAGGTTCTTCGCGAGCAGCTTCGCCTGCCGCACCGCGTGCTGGGCGTTGGGCACGCAGAAGCCCCCCACGCCGCCGCCGGAGAGGTCGGGGACGGCCGCGACGTCACCGGCGGCCCAGGCGCCCTCGACGGGCGCCTCGGCGGTGCCCACCCGCAGGTCGGCGCGGGCGCTGATGCGACCGCGCTCCTCGACGGGCAGGTCTCCGCCGCGGACGACGGTGGGGTTCGCCATCACGCCGGCGGTCCAGATGATCAGATCGCTCGGGATCGTCTCGCCGGTCGAGAGCTCGACGTTGCCGTCGACGGCCCCCTTCACCTGGGTGTCGAGGTGCACCAGAGCGCCGCGCTCGGCGAGGTTCTTGAGCACCCACTCGCTCGTCTTCAGCGAGACCTCGGGCATGATCCGCCCCATCGCCTCGACCAGGTGGAAGTGGGTGTCCTCGAAGCGCAGCTCGGGGTACTTCTTCAGAAGCGCCGAGGCGTAGGAGCGCAGCTCGGCGAAGACTTCGATACCGGCGAAGCCGCCGCCGACGACGACGACCGTCAGAAGGCGGTCGCGCTCAGGACCCGCGGGCACCAGCGCGGCCTTGTCGAAGTTCGCCGTCAGACGATCGCGGATGGCGACCGCCTCCTCGATCGTCTTCAGCCCGATCGCGTTGTCGGCGATGCCCGGGATGGGGAAGGTCCGCGAGACCGCACCGGCCGTGACGACGATCTGGTCGTAGCTGACCTGGTACGGCTCACCGACCGCGGGGGTGATCGTGGCGGTCTTGTCGGCATGGGTGATGCCGGTGACCTTGCCCGCGACGACCTTCGTCTTCGACAGGTGTCGACGAAGCGCCACGACCGAGTGTCGCGCCTCGATGGAGCCGGCCGCCACTTCGGGAAGGAACGGCTGGTAGGTCATGTAGGGCAGCGGGTCGACGACGGTGACCTCGGCTTCGCCCTTGCGCAGATGCTTCTCGAGCTTCCACGCCGTGTAGAAGCCCGCATATCCGCCGCCGACGATCAGGATCTTGGGCACGGTGTTCGTCACGGTGGGAAGTACTCCTCGGGTGTCAGCGGCTCGGCGTCCGGGACGCCAATCGGATGCGTCGGACAGCTGCAGTGACGCCGAGCGTGAACAGTATAGCGGTGGTGGTGAGGAGCGTCAGCGGAAGGGTCCCGTAGAGCACCGTCTCCCCGGTCGGCAGGAGGGGGGACACCGGGCGCTCCGCAGCATCCGCCGGGGGAAGGGGCTCGATCTCCACCGGCTCGCTGGGCACGCTCGGGGCCGGGCCGCTGTCGGCGCGACGGTACAGCCGGATCCACTCGGACAGGCTTCCCATGGGGTTCGCGGTGACCGCCGGCACCTCCGCGCGGACGGCGGCGGCCGCGTCGACCAGTCCGCGACCGTAGAGCGGGTCGACGGGCTGCTCCGCGCCGGGGACCGCGCGGGCGGTCGACACGATGCGATTGATGACATTGGCGGCGTCGAGCTCGGGGTGGGCGGCGCGCACGAGCGCCGCCACCCCCGCCACGATCGGCGCCGCACCGCTCGTGCCGTCCCAGACGACCACGCGGCCGTCGGCGGAGACGCCGAGGAGGCGCTCGCTGGGGGCCGCCACCCCGATCGTGATGCCCTGCGTGGACGCTTCCACGCTCGCCCGACCCCGTGGGTCGACACCGCCGACGGTCAGCACGCCGGGGATGGTCGCGGGCGCGCCGACCGCCGTCGTGCCGCTGCCGCGGTTGCCGGCGGCGACCACGACCACCACGTCGTTCTCGAAGGCGTAGAGAAAGGCGTCGTCCCAGCTCGGATCCCAGTCGGGGGTGTTCGTGGTGAGGGACATGTTGATCACGTCGGCCCCGTTGTCCACCGACCACCGGATCGCCTCGGCGATCTGCTCCACGAAGGGCACGGTCGCCGCCGAGCCGAAGCCGACCGACACCGCCAGGAGCTCGGCCTCGGGGGCGACGCCGATCATGCCCGTGCCCGGTCCGGTCCCCCGCGCCGCCGCCAGGGAGGCGACCCAGCTGCCGTGGTTGCCGTCGACGGCGCCGATCGGCGTGCGACCGTCGGCGGAGCCGATCCCGGACACGTCCGTCCCGGCCACCACGGCTCCCTGGAACTCCACCGGCCCGCGACCGATGCCGGTGTCGATGACGGCGATGCGCACCCCGGCGCCGCGAGTGGTCCGCCACGCGTCCTCGATGCCGTAGTCGGCGAGCCAGTACTGCGCGTCCCGCACGGGGTCCACCGAGGTCGGCGTGGGAGACGGGGTGGGGTCGGTGGCAGCGTGTGCCGGGGCGACGGCGAGCGTGGCAGCGAGTGCGGCGGCGACCACGCCGCCCGCGATCCCGCGCCACACGGCCCTCATCCGCCCGGCCCCGGTTCCGCGCACACGCAGACCGTCGGCGACCAGCTGGAGCGCGCGAGGGCGAGGTCGCCGATGGGATTGACCCCGGGACCGGCGGCGAGGGCGTGCCCCGCGAGCGCGTGCAGACATTTCACCCGCGTGGGCATGCCTCCGGCCGACACGCCGTCGATCTCCGGCACGTCGCCGAACAGGGTCCGGTCAGCGAGGTAGGCCCGGTGCGCCGCGCGGTACGCCTCGGCGACATCGTCGTCCCGGAGCAGATCGGCGAGCTCGGGCATCACCTGCGTCGCCTCGAGGGTCGACATGGCCGCGGTCGCGGCCGGATGGGTGAGGTAGTAGAACGTGGGGAACGGGGTGCCGTCCGGCAGGCGGGGCGACGTGGCCACGACGGTGGGGTTGCCGCACACGCAGCGCGCGGCGACGCCGACGGCACCGCGCGCGGGCCGGCCGAGCTGTGCACGGAGGACGACGAGGTCGCGGTCGCTCAGGGGCGCGAAGGGGGGCGTGGTCACGCCTTCGAGGGTAGCCGGGGGTTCCGGGAAGGACGAACCCCGCCGCGGCTCACGGTGAAGGTGCCCCGCTCACCGTGCGCGAGAGCCCGGCCTCGGTGAGCGATCTCATCATCTGCCCCATCCACTCGGTCTCGGTCGTCTGCACCTCGTCGCTGACGGCATCCGGCTCCCGCGGGACGTCCTGCGGAGGCAGGTCGTTGTCGATGAGGTAGACCACTTCGCCGGGGGCGACGAAGTACAGCCGCTCGCGCGCCTGGGTGGTGATGTAGGCGGGGTCGGTCCAGCGCTCCCGTTGCGCTTCGAGGTCCGCCACACGCTCCTCGCCGAGCTCCACGGCCGCCTCGAGGGCGGCGACGCGCTGACGCTGGTCGAGATAGGTGCCGATGGTGGGGACGAGGACGAAGGCCGCGAGGACCACGAGTCCGAGCATGATCGCGGCGAATCCGGACGTGCGGATGCCGGTCAGCCAGGCGCGGACGTCCGGTCGGGGTCGCCCGCCGCGGCGCGGCGACCGGGGGGAACGAGAAGGGGGAGCCGTCGTGTCCACCACGGCTCCCCCTCTCAGACGACTGTCGGCGCGCGTCAGCCCGTGAACCGGGGGAACGCTCCGCGACCGGCGAAGACCGCCGCGTCGCCGAGCTCCTCTTCGATGCGCAGAAGCTGATTGTATTTCGCGACCCGCTCGCTGCGCGCAGGCGCACCGGTCTTGATCTGTCCGCAGTTCACCGCCACGGCGAGGTCCGCGATCGTGGTGTCCTCGGTCTCGCCGGAACGGTGCGACAGCATGGAGCGGTAGCCGTTCTGGGTGGCCAGGAAGATGGCGTCCAGGGTCTCGGACAGCGTGCCGATCTGGTTGACCTTCACCAGCAGCGCATTCGCGACGCCCAGGTCGATGCCGCGCTGCAGGCGCTCGGGGTTGGTCACGAACAGATCGTCGCCCACCAGCTGGACCTTGGAGCCGATGGCCTCGGTGAGAGACTTCCAGGCATCCCAGTCGTCCTCGGCGAGGGCGTCCTCGATTGTGACGATCGGATAGTTCGCGACGAGATCGGCAAAGTAGTCGGTGAGCGTGTCGGCCGACCAGGCCTTGCCCTCGACGGTGTAGACGCCGTCCGAGAAGAACTCGGTGGCGGCGACGTCGAGGCCGACGGCGATGTCGCGACCGGGGGTGAAGCCGGCCTTCTCGATCGCCTTCATCAGGAAGTCCAGGCCTTCGCGGTTGCTGGGCAGGTCGGGGGCGAAGCCGCCCTCGTCCCCGAGCGCGGTGTTGAAGCCGGCAGCCTTCAGTTCGCCCTTGAGCACGTGGTAGATCTCGGTGCCCCAGCGCAGCGACTCGGAGTAGGTCTCAGCGCCGATGGGAGCGAGGAAGTACTCCTGGAAGTCGATGCCGTTGTCCGCGTGCTCGCCGCCGTTGATGACGTTGAACAGCGGAACGGGGAGCACGTGCGCATTCGGTCCGCCGAGGTAGCGGAACAGCGGCAGGTCGGCGGCATCCGCCGCGGCCTTGGCGACGGCGAGCGACACGCCGAGGATGGCGTTCGCCCCGCAGCGGGACTTGTTGTCGGTGCCGTCGGTCTCGATGAGGATCTCGTCGACGACGCGCTGCTCGCTGGCCTCGACGCCCTCGATGGCGGGACCGAGCTCGTCGATGACGGCGGCGACGGCCTTGAGGACGCCCTTGCCCGAGTAGCGGCTCTTGTCTCCGTCTCGGAGTTCGTACGCCTCGAAGGCGCCCGTGGATGCGCCCGAGGGCACCGCGGCGCGCTGGACGACACCGTCATCGAGGAGCACCTCCACTTCGACGGTCGGGTTTCCGCGCGAGTCGAGGATCTCGCGTGCGCCTACAGCCTCGATCAATGCCACTGGGTGACTCCTTGTGTCGTGGAGGGGTGATGTCGTGGGGTGGGTGGTAGCCGGAACGTCATCGGTCCGATTCCACTCTAGAGGCGCGGAGCCCCCGTCGCAGGGTCAGACCACCAGGGCGACGGCGATGCCGTCGTATCCCTTGCCGTCGAGCGTCTGCAGCGCGGTGGCGTCGAAACGGGGATCGCGCGCGAGGACCTCCAGCCCCTGCCGTGTGCCCACGACGTCCGATCGCGACACCGTGGGATCCGCGATCGCTCCTCCGCGCCCGATGTTGTCGACGATCACCACGGTGCCCGGCCTGCCCAGACGCGCGGCCCAGTCGAGGTAGGCGGCGTTGGACTCCTTGTCGGCGTCGATGAAGACGAGATCGAACGGGTCCTCTCCGGACAGTGTCGGCAGCACATCGAGCGCTCGCCCCTCGCGGATCTCCACCCGCGCGCCGACACCGGCCCGCTCGAGGTTCGCCCGGGCCAGTCGCGCGTTGGCGGGCTCTGCTTCGAGAGAGATCACGAGGCCATCGGGCGGGACCGCCCGGGCCAGCCAGATCGTCGAGTAGCCGCCGAGGGTGCCGATCTCGAGGATGCGTCGCGCTCCGGCGATCCGGGCCATCAGGTGCAGGAACTTCCCGTTGACCGGGGCGACCTCGATGGCCGGCAGGCCCGCCGCCCGCTGCGCGGCGACGGCGGCCTCCAAGGCCGGATCCACCCCCACGAGCAGTGCCGACAGGTAGGCGTCGACGCGGAGCCAGGTCGAGGAGTCGAGATCGGAGCCCATCGCCTCAGCCAACCGGCACCGGTCGCCTCTCGTCAACCCGTGCGTCGCGGAGGGCCTCGATCACCGCCGGGACCATCGCCTCCGCGGTACGCCGGTACCCTGCCGCCGACGGGTGGAACCGGTCCATCGCGAACATCTCCTCGGGGTGGGCGAGGAAGACGGGTCCGACCGTCGCGCGCAACGACACCGGCACGCCCCCGGCGCGTGCCGCTTCCCGTGTCTGCGCGCGCGCGAGGCGCCGCGACATCCGGCCCGCGAGGGTGCGGAGCGGCTGAGGCACCGGACGCAGCGCCGCGAGATCGGGACACGTGCCCACGATCACCGGGACGCCGTCGCCCCGCAGACGACGGACCGCCTCGGCGAGGTGCGCGGCGGACTGCGCGACCGGCCTTCGGTGGGTGACGTCGTTGCCGCCGACGACGATCACCGCGACATCCGGTCGGATCTCCCGCGGCAGGCGCGCGAGCTGATCAACGAGCGCCGAGGACTCCGATCCGACCCGGGCGAGGGTGTGCAGCCGGACCGGTCGGTCCATCGCGCGCGAGATGCCTTTCGCGAGTCGACCGCCGAGGGTCTCCTTGGGCCGGGATGCACCGAGCCCCGCGGCGATGGAATCGCCGAGGAGGACCAGGTGCAGGGGCGCGCCGCCGCGCCGCGATCCCCATTCGCGGTCCGCGTCGATCGAGTCCTCCCCCAGCGGCTTCCCGATGCGCCGGCGCGCGACGGCTGCCTGACGGGCCAGCAGCGCGCGCAGGACGACACCCACGATGACCGCTCCCCCGGATACCCGAAAGAGCGTACCGGCGCCCCTCATGTCCGAAGTGGACCTCACGCGGGCATCGCGCGGGTGAACGGGAGACGACCGGACGTCTTCGGGCCGGCCGAGCTCAGCTCAACGGCCGCTGCTCGAGCGCCTCGAGGTCCCCGTCCGTCGAGAGGGTGACGAAGGAGCGGTAGCCGTCGCCCGCTGCGCGTTCCAGGAGGGCCTTGAGGTTCTTCGGGCGCTGTTCCACCCGCACGCGCGCCCCCTCCTCGAGCAGTCTCGTCTTGGCGGCCAGCAGGCGGGCGAGGGGGACGTCCCTGTCGTGGATCAGCACGACCGCGGGCGCATCATCCTCGGTCAGTCCCTCGAGCAGGTCCACGATCCGCTCGAACCCGATCGAGAACCCCACGGCCGGGACGTCCTGCCCGAGGAAGCGACCGATCATCCCGTCGTACCGACCTCCGCCGCCGAGGGAGTAGGGCACGGCGGGGTGCGCCAGCTCGAAGATCGTGCCGGTGTAGTAGCCCATCCCGCGGACGAGGAACGGGTCGAAGACCAGGGGCGCGGTCGCGGTCCCCCGGGCGGCCGCGACCGCATCGCCGATGCCGGCGAGGTGCGCGATGACCTCCCCGTCGATGCCGTCGGGGAGCGCCGCGCGGATGGCCCCCGGCCCGAACGAGGGATCCTCGTCCACCGCCGGGCGGGCGAGGAAGGCGGCGAAGGCCGCCACCGCGTCGCTGCCCGCCCCGCGCTCGCGCAGCTCCCGCTCGACGCCGTCGGCCCCGATCTTGTCGAGTTTGTCGATCGTGATGAGGACGCCGGGACGTTCCGCCTCGGTGAAGCCGAATCCCGCGAGCATGGCGTCGAGGATCCGTCGGTCGTTGATGCGGATCGTCGCCCCCGCGAGCCCGAGCGCGTCGAGGGTGTCCAGGGTCGCCACCGCGAGTTCCGCCTCGGCCCGCGCCGAAGGGTCACCGATGATGTCGATGTCGCATTGGACGAACTGGCGGTAGCGCCCCTTCTGCGGACGCTCGGCCCGCCAGACGGGGGCGATCTGCACGGCCCGGAACACGGTCGGCAGCGCGCCGCGATGCGTGGCGTAGAAACGAGCCAGCGGCACGGTCAGGTCGTAGCGGAGCCCCAGATCGGTGAGGGACGCCGGGTCCTCGGCCGCGGCGCGCACCGCGTCGGCGTCGAGACCGCGGCGCAGGACGTTGTAGGCGAGCTTCTCGTTGTCGCCGCCGATCCCCGCGTGCAGGCGCGCGTACTCCTCCATGACGGGGGTCTCGATCTCGTCGAACCCGTGCGCGCGGTACCGATCGCGGATCGTGGCGAGCACGCGCTCGCGCCGGGCCTTGTCAGCGGGGAGGAAGTCGCGCATGCCGCGCGGGGCGTTCACGGAGGGCACCGGACCATCTTTCCAGGTGCGGGCCGGTCCGCGCGTCAGATCGCGCCCGGTCGCCCTTCGCGTGAGCGGATGTCGTCCGTGAGCGATCGCAGCCGGGTGCGCAGCGCCCGCTCCGCGTCCCACCCCTCGGCACGGGCGACGGCGACCAGGGCGAGCAGGGCCTCCCCCAGTTCCTCCTCGGTCGCGGGAGGCTCCGCGGTCCGCGCGGGCACCGCAGTGCCGGGCACCGCCTCCGCCTTGCCGAGGAGCTTCTGCGCGAGCGCGAGGGACGGCATCCGCTCGCTGACCCCGTCCAGGACGCTCGTGCGTGCGCGCTTCTCCGCCGCCTTGGCGGCGTTCCAGTGCACGAGGACCTCCTCGGGCGTCGTCGCGACCGCGTCGGCGAAGACGTGCGGATGCCGCCGGATCATCTTCTCCGACAGTCCGCGCGCGACGTCGTCGATGTCGAACGCCTCGCCCTGCTCGCCCGCGGCGATCTCGGCGTGGAAGAGCACCTGCCACAGCAGGTCGCCGAGCTCCTCGCGCATGTCCGCGACATCGCCCGCCTCGATCGCGTCGATGAACTCCGCGCTCTCCTCGATGAGGTACGGGACGAGGTCGCGGTGGGTGATCCGGCGACTCCACGCGCACCGCTCCCGCACGAGGCGCATCGTCTCCACCGCGTCGCGCACGGCATCCGTCGGCTCTGTCACGCGGGCACCTCGATGGATCGGCGGCGGTGGTGCCGGGCGCGGAGGGAGACCAGGACCCCCGCGAGGCACAGGGAGATCAGGGACCCGCCGAGGACCCCGAGCGTCGCCTCGTCGCGGAGAAGCGGCTCGTCCGCGAAGGCCAGCTCCGACAGCAGCAGCGACACCGTGAAGCCGATCCCGCCGAGAGCCCCGGCTGCCAGCAGATCGGCGAACGACAGGTGCGGCGCGACGCCGCGGTTCCCGACACGCAGCGACAGCCAGCCGGCGACGCTGATCCCGAGGAGTTTGCCCACCGGGAGCGCCAGGAGAATCCCCCAGAACGCGGGCGACAGCTGCGTCGGCGACACCTGCGGGATCACCACGAGCGCCGCCGAGAAGGCAAACAGCGGCAGGATGATCCCGTTCACCCACGGTTCGAGCGCATGCCGTGCGCGCAGCGCCGGCTGCTGGGCCATCGCAAGGCCGAGGGCGACACCGGCCAGAGTCGCGTGCACACCGGAGAGGTAGGTCAGCACCCAGGTCACGATGCCGAGAGCCACGAGCACTCCGATGAGGAACGGGCGCGCCGGGGAGTCCAGCCGCCGACTGAGCACGCCGAAGACGACCACCGCGAGCGCCCCGAGGGCGAGGAGCCCCAGGTTGAGGTCCGTGGTGAAGAGCACGGCGATGAAGACGATGCCCACGATGTCGTCGAGGATCGCCAGCGCGAGGAGGAAGATGCGGATGCCGGAGGGGAGTCCGCGTCCGAACACCGCGAGCACGCCCAGGGCGAAGGCGATGTCGGTCGCCGTCGGGATCGGCCAGCCGCCGGACGCGTCCGAGGATCCGGCGACGAACAGGAACACCGCGATCGGGGTCACGACCCCGCCCGCCGCGGCGATCGCCGGCTGCAGCGCCTTGCGCGCGGAGTTCAGCTCCCCGGCCGTGAGCTCGAACTGCAGCTCGACGGCGACGACGAAGAAGAAGACCGCCAGGAGTCCGTCCTGCACCCAGTGGCCGAGCGACATCTCGAAGACGCCGGGGATGCCGAGGGTGGTGTGCTTCGCGGCATCGACCGCGGTTCCGATCGGCGAATTCGCCACGATCAGACCGAGAAGGGCTGCGGACAGCAGCATGACGGCGGGGAAACGCGCCGAACGCAGGAGCGACATCGAGTGCGAGTGTAGCCCCGTCGTCACACAGCGCCCGTCGTGACGAACGCGTAACGCGGCGGCGCTAGCGTGGAACCCATGCGTGAACTGACCAATACCGAGGCGATCGATCTCGTGGGGCGCTTCGAAGCCGGTCAGGAGACACCCGAACGCATGCGCGCCGACGTGCGGATGCTGGGGTCGCTCCTGGGCAAGGTGCTGCGCGAGAGCGGCTCCCCCGGACTGTTCGAAGACGTCGAGCGTCTGCGGGCGGCGACCATCCAGGCCTATACCGACGAGACCCCGGAGGCGTTCGCCCGCGCCGCGGCGATCGCGGATTCGTTCAGTGTCGCGCGTGCGGACGAGGTGGCGCGGGCGTTCACCTGCTACTTCCACCTGGTCAACCTCGCCGAGGAGCACCAGCGGGTGCGCGTCCTGCGCGAGCGCGACGGCCGCCCCGAACGCGAGAACGCGTCCGACTCGGTCGCGGCCGCCTTCGTCCGCCTGTCCGCGGAGGTCGGGGATGAGACGGCGCTGGAGCGGCTCCAGGCCCTGCGCTTCCACCCCGTGTTCACCGCGCACCCGACCGAGGCCCGCCGCCGCGCGGTGTCCTCCAGCATCCGGCGCCTGGCGACCCTGCTGGACGAGCACGAGACCTCGCGGCGCAACGGCGCGGACGAGCGCCGCGCCGAGCGTCGCATGCTCGAAGAGGTCGACACGCTGTGGCGCACCGCGCCGCTCCGTCCGGAGAAGCCGTCGCCGACGGACGAGGTGCGCGCCGTGATGGCGGTCTTCGACGAGACGCTCTACACCGCCGTGCCGCACGTCTATCGGCGCGTCGACGACGCGCTGCAGGGCCCCGGCGCGGGGAACCGTGCGCCCGTCGTGAAGCCCTTCGTCCGCATCGGGTCCTGGGTGGGCGGGGATCGCGACGGCAACCCGTTTGTGACGGCGTCGGTCACGCGTAAGGCCGCGAAGATCGCCAGCGAGCACGTCCTGATCGGCCTCGAGCGCACCGCCGAGCGGATCGGGCGGGGCCTCACCCTGGACGCCGCCTCCACGCCCCCGAGCGACGCCCTGCTCGCGCTCGGACGGCGGCTCGCCGCGGCGGATGAGGAAGCCGCGAGCGAGATCGCTCAGCGCTCGCCGAATGAGCCCTACCGCCGCATCCTGCTCCTGATCGCGCGCAAGCTCGCCGCCACGCGGGCTCGCGACGCCGATCTCGCCTACCGCGATCCGGAGCACCTCGTCGCCGATCTCCGAGTTGTGCAGGACTCGCTGGTGGAGGCGGGCGCAGCCCGACAGGCCTACGGCCACCTCCAGCAGCTCCTGTGGCAGGTCGAGACCTACGGCTTCCACCTGGCCGAGCTGGAGGTGCGCCAGCACTCCGCCGTGCACGCGCGCGTGCTCGCCGAGCTCGAGGCCGGGGGCGAGCGCAGCGAGATCACCGACGAGGTGCTCGACGTCTTCCGGTCGGTGGCCTTCCTGCAGGAGCGCTACGGGCCCCGCGCGGCCGGACGGTACATCGTGTCCTTCACCCAGTCCGCCGAGGACCTGGCGAACGTCTACCGCCTCGCGCGGCATGCCGTGGGACCGGAGGGGACGCCCCCCGTTCTCGATGTCATCCCCCTGTTCGAGACGTTCGCCGACCTCCAGGCGGCTCCGGGGATCCTCGCCGAGATCGTCGAGCATCCGGAGTTCGCTTCGCGTCTGGACGCGACGGGCCGGCGCCTGGAGGTCATGCTCGGCTACTCGGACTCCTCGAAGGACGTCGGCCCCGTCGCCGCCAACCTCGCGCTCTACCAGGCGCAGGCCGCGATCTCGGCGTGGGCCCGCGAGAGCCGCATCGAACTGACGCTCTTCCACGGCCGCGGCGGTGCTCTGGGCCGGGGCGGCGGACCCGCCAACTCCGCGATCCTCGCGCAGCCCCCGCACTCCGTGGACGGGCGTTTCAAGCTCACGGAGCAGGGCGAGGTCATCTTCGCCCGGTACGGCGACCCGGCCATCGCGATGCGCCACATCGATCAGGTCGCCGCGGCGATCCTGACCGCCTCCGCACCGTCGAACGAGGAGCGCAATCGTGCCGCGGCGGAGAAGTACGCCGACGTCGCCGCGACCATGGACGTCGCCTCGCGCGACCGGTTCTTCTCCCTCGTCAAGGCTCCGGGCTTCGCCCCGTGGTTCGCGCGGGTGACGCCCATGGAGGAGATCGGTCTCCTCGCGCTCGGCTCGCGCCCGGCCCGACGCGGCCTGTCGGTCGAGTCGCTCGCAGACCTCCGGGCGATCCCGTGGGTCTTCGCGTGGACGCAGGCGCGGATCAACCTGGCCGGCTGGTTCGGCCTGGGCTCGGCCCTCGACGCGGTGGGAGACGAGACGATCCTGCAGCGCGCCTACGCCGAGTGGCCGCTGTTCCGCACCATGGTCGACAACGTCGCGATGAGCCTGGCCAAGACCGACGACCGCATCGCGCGGCAGTACCTGGACCTCGGAGACCGCGACGACCTCGCGGACCTCGTGCGCGCGGAGATGGCGCTCACGCGGGACTGGGTGATCCGTGTGACCGGCGGGACGGAGCTGCTCGCGGGCAAGCCCGTCCTCCAGCGCGCCGTCAAGATGCGCAGCCCCTACGTCGACGCCCTGTCGCTGCTGCAGCTGCGCGCCCTGCGCGCACTCCGCGCCGCCGACGAGGGGGCCCCGGTGGATCCGGAGCAGCAGCGCCTGCTGCTGCTGTCGGTCTCGGGAGTCGCGGCGGGTCTGCAGAACACCGGCTGACCGGTCGCACGGTTCAGTCGACCGGGCGATCCTCGGCGTGGCGGGCGAGGCTCCGCCCGTACCGCTCGGTCAGCTGGACCATGAGATCCGGTGTCTGCCGGTCCAGGCCGAAGACGTAGCCGGGGAAGTCGAGCTCCCGCTGGGCCGCCTCGATCTCCTCGTGGCGTTCGGCGGGGAGGATCCGCAGCGGCTCGCCCACGGCGACCCAGCCGATCGGAACGACCGTGTCGGGCGGAAGACTCGTCCGGAGGTGGACGACGCCGCCGATGCGCACCTCGCTGCGCGCGCCGACGCGGGCGCCGTTGAACACGCGCGTGCCGGTGGCGAGGAAGACCTCGTCCTCGATCGTCGCCCCGGAGACGCTCGCGAGCGGCCCGACGAGGACGTGGTCTCCGATGTGCACCGGGTTGGTCGCCGTCGAGCGGACGAGCGCGTTCTCCATCACGATGACATGGGAGCCGAGAGTGAGCGCTCCCCCCTCCGCCGTGATCACCGCGCCGTGCAGGATCTGGCAGTCCGGCCCGATCACGACGTCGCCGCTGATCACGGCCGACGGCGCCACGACCGCGTCGGGATGGATGCGGGGCTCGGCCCCGAGGTGTGCGAACTGCATCGTCCCTCCTCGTTCCCCGCCAGCGTACGCCTACCCCGCGGCCGGCTCCGCCTCGGGCCACAGCTGATCCAGGAGCTGGGCGACCCAGGCCACGAGCGCCGCATCGGTGAGGATCGCGCCGTCGGCCGTCGGAAGGGGGACGACCAGCGCGTCGCCGCCGGCGAGCAGCTTGGCCTTGGGGTACAGACGCTGCAAGCGCACCCGCATCGAATCCGGGAGGTTCGCCGGGGCGATGCGCAGGTTCGGGCCCATGGCCACGACATCGGCGAGCTGGGCGCGTGCGGCGCGCCGACGCAGGTGTGCGATCGCGAAGAGACCCTCGACCTCCTCCGGCGGGGTGCCGTAGCGGTCGGCGAGCTCCTCGCGCACCAGGGCGATCGCGCCCTCTTTCGCGGTGGCGGATGCCGCGGCGGAGAGCTTCTGGTACGCCTCGAGCCGCAGACGCTCGCTGTCGATGTATGAGTCGGGGATCCGCGCCTCCACCGGCAGCTCCAGGCGGAGCTCCGTCGGCCCCTCGGTCTCCTCGCCGCGGAAGGTCGCCACCGCCTCGCCGATCATGCGCAGGTAGAGGTCGAAGCCGACGCCGGCGATGTGGCCGGCCTGCTCGGCGCCGAGGAGGTTGCCCGCACCGCGGATCTCCAGGTCCTTCAGCGCGACCTGCATTCCGGACCCGAGGTCGTTGTTGACCGCGATCGTCTCCAGCCGGTCGGCAGCCGTCTCGGACAGCGGCTTCTGATCGTCGTACAGGAAGTACGCGTACGCGCGTTCACGCGCCCGCCCGACGCGGCCGCGCAGCTGGTGGAGCTGACTGAGCCCGTACTTGTCGGCGCGGTCGATGATGATCGTGTTCGCGTTGGCGATGTCCAGACCCGTCTCGATGATGGTGGTCGAGACCAGGACGTCGGCCTTGCGCTCCCAGAAGTCGTCCACCACCTGCTCGAGCTGGTGTTCGCCCATCTGCCCGTGTGCGACCGCGATCCGCGCCTCGGGCACGAGCTCGGCGAGATCGGCGGCGACCCGCTGGATCGACTGCACACGATTGTGCACGTAGAAGACCTGGCCCTCACGGAGGAGTTCGCGGCGGATCGCCGCGGCGATCTGCTTGTCGTTGCGCGCGCCGACATAGGACAGGATCGGATGCCGGTCCTCCGGCGGCGTCGCGAGCGTCGACATCTCGCGGATGCCGGTCACGGCCATCTCGAGCGTCCTCGGGATGGGCGTCGCGCTCATGGCGAGGATGTCGACGTTCGTCTTCAGCTTCTTCAGGGCGTCCTTGTGCTCGACGCCGAACCGCTGCTCCTCGTCGATGATCATGAGCCCCAGGTCCTTGAAGACGACCCGCTCGGTGAGGATCCGATGCGTGCCGATGACCATGTCGATGGTTCCGTCGGCGAGGCCCGCGACGATCTCCTTCGCCTGCGTGTCGGTCTGGAAGCGCGAGAGCGCGCGGACCTTGACCGGGAAGCCGGCGAAGCGCTCCGTGAAGGTCTCGGTGTGCTGCTTCACCAGAAGCGTCGTCGGGACGAGCATCGCGACCTGTTTGCCGTCCTGGATGGCTTTGAACGCCGCCCGGACGGCGACCTCCGTCTTGCCGAAGCCCACGTCGCCGGAGAGCAGCCGGTCCATCGGGACGGGCTTCTCCATGTCGGCCTTGATCTCATCGATCGTCTGCAGCTGGTCGGGGGTCTCCGCGAACGGGAAGGCCTCCTCGAGCTCCCGCTGCCAGGGCGTGTCGGGTCCGAAGGCGTGCCCCCTGGCCGACATCCGCGCCGAGTAGAGCTTCACCAGCTCGACCGCGATGTCGCGGACGGCTCGGCGCGCCTTGCCCTTCGCTGCGGCCCAATCGCTGCCGCCCATCTTGGACAGCGTCGGCGCTTCACCGCCGACGTAGCGCGACAGGAGGTCCAGCTGGTCGGTCGGGACGAAGAGGCGATCCCCGGGATAGCCGCGTTTGGACGGCGCGTACTCGAGGACGAGGTATTCGCGCATGGTCTTCACTGCGTTGCGGCCGCCGGAGGAGACCTCCCGCTGCGTGAGCTCGATGAAGCGTCCGATGCCGTGGGTGGCGTGCACGACGATGTCCCCGGGCTTCAGCTGCAGCGGGTCGACGACGTTCTTCCGTCGTGACGCGAGCTTCTTCACCACCCGCTGGTCGCCGCCGATGGTCCGGCCGTAGAACTCCGACTCCGTGAGGACCGCGAGGCGCGCGTCGGCGATCTCGAAACCGCGCTCCAGCTCGGTCACGACCGCGTGGACGACGCCCGCCTCGGGAAGCCCGGTGAGTTCGGCCACCACCCGCGCCGCCGTGCCGCGGTCGGCGAGGACGTCGCGGGCGCGCTCGACGAGCCCCGCCCCGGACGCGGCCACGACGACCCGCCATCCGTCGGCGAGGAGTCCGGCGACGTGGTCCGTCGCTCCCTCGACGTGGCCGTGGAAGGAGGGCACGGGAGCGCCCGGCACGCGGATGGTCGCCGATCGCTCCAGCGCGACGTCGATGTCGATGAGGCCCTCGGCGAGGGCGTCCGCCGCTCCCGAGTCGAAGGTGCTGAGGGTCCACCACACGTCCCCGCGGTCCGCCGCGGCGGCGCGCAGAGCCGGGAGCGAGAGGAAGTCCCCCGCTCCGAGGTCGACCGGCGTCTGAGCGCCGGCCGTCGCCGCGCTCCACGCCGCGTCGAGGAACTCGCGGTTCGTCTCGCTCAGCGTGATCGCCCGTGTGATGGCGCGCTCCGGCTCGACGAGGACGATCGCCGCGCGCTCGGGCAGGTAGTCCGCCAGGCTCACCAGACGGTCCGCGACGGCGGGCAGGAGCGATTCCATACCCTCCACCGGGATGCCCTCGGACATCTTCTCCAGCATCGACCGCAGCCCCGGGAACGACTCGGTGAGGCCGGCCGCGCGCTCGCGCACCGCCTCGGTCAGCAGCAGCTCACGACTGGCGATGAGGGCGATCTCGTCGACCTCGCCGGGCAGTGAGCGCTGGTCGGCGACGGAGAACGCGCGGATCTGCTCGACCTCGTCGCCGAAGAACTCCACGCGGAAGGGGTGCGCCGCCGTCGGCGGGAAGACATCGAGGATACCGCCGCGGACCGCGAACTCACCCCGGCGGGACACCATGTCGACGCGGTGGTAGGCCAGGGTCACGAGCTCCCGGGCGACGTCCGCGAGATCGTGCGAACGGCTTCCGGCGGTCAGCACGATCGGTCGCGTGTCGGTGAGTCCGGCGGCCAGCGGCTGGACGGCCGCCCGGACGGACGCGGTGATCACCAGCGGCGTCGACCCGGACCAGTCTGCGATCCGGCCGAGCGCCTCCAGCCGGCGGCCGACGATCTCGGCGCTCGGGCTCAGCCGCTCGTGCGGGAGGGTCTCCCACGCGGGGAAGTGCAGGATCTCCGCTCCGGGCACGAGCGAGCGCAGCGCCGGACCGAACGATTCCGCACGGCGTCCGGTCGGTGCGACGACGAGGACGACGGGCGGATGTCCCGCTGCGCGTCGGCGCTCGAGGAGAGCCGCGACGAGCGGGGCGTCCAGCCCTTCGACGAGGGAGAAGTCGGCGTCGACGGATGCCGCCGCGACGGCGTCCCGGAACGATTCGGCCTGTTCGAGGGCGCGGAGGATCCCGGGAACTGTCACCGGAGAAGTCTACGGGGCCACGCCTAGGATGAGAGCCGTGAGCGACCAGATCCCCTCTCCCCCGCCCGGCACGACGCCCCCGTCCGCCGCCTCCGGTGGCGGACGGTACGCTCCCCCGTCCGGATACGCACTCGCTCCGGCGCCGGTCGCCCCCTACGGCAACCCGCTGCGCCCGGTCGACGGCGCACCCGTCGGGCCTGCGGCCGCCGGACCGGCGTCCGCGGCCTCCGGAGCCCTCGGCGTCATCGCCTTCGTGCTCTCCCTCGTCGCCGCGGTCGGCACCTCGGTCGTGGCGGCCGTCGCCGCGTATCGCGTGGGCGTCGGGGCCGGTCGCCGCCTGTTCGAGGATGCCATGCTCGGCACCTTCGACTGGTCGTTCCTCACCCCGGTGCGCGGCGACGTGCTCTGGGCGGAGATCGCCTTCTGGACCGGCACGGCCCTCGGGATCTGGGCGCTCGTGCAGGGGATCATCGCCATCGTGCAGCGGCGCGGACGCGGCTTCGGCATCGCCGCCGTCGTCATCGCCTGCCTCGGTCCGGTGGTCTTCGGCCTCGTGGTGCAGGGTCTTCTGACCGCGGGACTGGCGGCGGGCACAGGCCTGACGGGCTGATCGGCCCGCGGCGTCACATCCGTCAGGCGCGCGGCGCGTGGTGCTTCTGCTGCGCGGCCACGAGACCGGAATCGACGACGTCCTCCACCGCGTCCGCGGCTTCGGAGATGTGCAGCGGCAGGTTCACGCGCTCGGCGGCGGAGAACGGATCCAGGACCCAGTCGGCGGGGTCCTGGCGGCCGGGCGGCCTCCCGATCCCGACCCGCACACGGACGAAATCGGGACTGCCGAGCGCTTTCGCGACGTCGCGGACCCCGTTGTGGCCGCCGTGCCCTCCGCCGGTCTTGAGCTTGAGGGTGTCGAACGGGATGTCGAGCTCGTCATGGACGACGATCGTGCGGCCGGGGTCCACGCCGTAGAAGCGGGCGAGGCCGGCCACCGGACCACCGGAGACGTTCATGAAGCTGTTCGGCTTGCCGAGGACGAGTTTGGCCGCGCCCGGCCGCACCCAGGTCTCCGCGACGCGGGCTCCCGCCTTGTGCGTGCGGAACGCGACGCCGCGCCGGGCGGCGAGCTCGTCCAGCACCATCTGGCCGATGTTGTGCCGGGTCGCCTCGTACCGCGCACCGGGGTTGCCCAGTCCGATGATCAACCAGGTCTCTGCCATCACGCCCCCCTGACGCGTCGACCCGCCGCGACGATGTCGGGCGGGTCGACGCGTGCTGCGATGTCGTTACTCGGACGCGCTCTCGGCCTCGGCCTCTTCGGCCTGCTCGGCCGCGACCTCGGCATCCGCCTCGGCGATCTCCTCTTCGGCGGCGAGGGTGTCCACCGGGACCGACACGGCGACGATCAGGGTCTCGCCGTCGACGGCGAGGCTCGCGCCCTTCGGAAGAGTCAGGTCGGCGGCGGTGATGTGCGTGCCGTCCTCGAGCCCCTCGACGTCGACCTCGACGTTCTGCGGGATGTGGGTGGCCTCGACCTCGAGCGCGATCGTCGCGGCGTCGAGGTTGGCGATGGTGCCCGGGAAGGGCTCGCCGACGACGACGACCGGGACGTCGACCTGGACCTTCTCGCCCTTCTTGACCACGAGAAGATCGATGTGCTCGATGATCTGGTGGACCGGGTCCTTCTGCACGTCCTTCACCAGGGTGAGGTGCTGGGTGCCGTTGACGTCCAGCTCGAGCAGCGCGTTCGCGCGGCGGATCAGCAGCGACACCTGGTGGCCCGGGAGGGCGACGTGGACGGGGTCGGTGCCGTGTCCGTAGATGACGGCGGGGATCTTGCCGGCGGCGCGGAGGCGGCGGGCGAAGCCCTTGCCGAAGTTCTCGCGAAGCTCGGCGTGGACCTTGGTGTCGGTCTCAGTCGACATGTTCTCTCCTCACGGGCGTGGCCCGTCTTGATCGAGGGCCCGCGCGTGCGGCCGGCCCAGGGGTCTGCGGGGATCTCTCGGCGCTCTTCGCACACGTGAGGCACGCCGAGGGCCTGCGTCACCCGCGTCGATCACGGTGACCGCGCCCGACATTCCGGGGCGGCCTCCCTCGCCGAGGATCCAAGGGGATACTCTACCAGCGCCGCCGGTAGCATGGAGAACGCACCCTAGCCCCGGAGGAACGCTCATGGAATACGGATTCGCCTCGCACCTCGTCCTGTGGTCGATCGTCGCGCTCAGCGCGGTGGGACTCGTGGCCACCCTCGGAGCGACCTGGGCGATGGTGAAGGGCGCGGCCTACAAGGACTGAGCCGGAGCGGCCTCGTCGGCCTCGGGCCAGACCGCCACGACGACTTTTCCGGAGCGTTCGGAATCCTTCGCCACGTCGAACGCGGCGACCGCGTCGTCTGCGGAGATGACGTGCGTGATCACCCGCTCGATCTCCGGGCGCCGGTCCAGCAGCTCCACCGCGGCGTCGATCTCATCCGCGAAGCGGAAGGTCCCGAGGTAGGTGACCTCCTTCGAGATGAAGGCGGACAGGTTGACCGGACGCGCCTCGTCCGGCACCATCCCCACCTGCACGACGACGCCACGGGGCCGCACCGCCCCGAGCGCGGCGGTGATGGAGGCCGTCACCCCTGAGCATTCGAGGACCACGTCGTAGGCGGCGGCGTCCAGCCGCTCGGTCGATACGTCGACGACCCGATCGGCACCCAGCGCGGCAGCTCGGGCGAGCGGCCCGGGAAGCACATCGGTCGCGGTGACCGTGGCGGCACCCGCATCGATCGCAGCGGCGACGGCGAGGAGTCCGATCGGCCCGGAGCCGGTGACCAGGACGCGCGCGCCCTTCACGCCCCCCGCCCGGGTCAGCGCGTGGAGCGCGACCGCGAGCGGCTCGGCGAGGACCGCGCGCCGCACGGGCAGGGAGTCGGGAAGGACGCGGACCATCGCACGATCCACCAGGAGGTACTCGGCGAGGCCCCCCTGGGTGTGCGGCCAGGTCGATGCGCTTCCGAGATAGGCGCCGTTCGCCCACAGGTGCGGGGCGTCCGCGAGTTCCGGTGCCGGGTCGCCGAACGTCGCCGGATGAATGGTGACCGGCGTGCCGGCGGGCCATCCGCCGGACGGATCCGCGTCGATGCGCCCCGCCACCTCGTGACCTGGGATCAGGGGCTCGCGGACGACGTAGGCCCCGTTGGCGCCGTGGAAGTAGTAGTGCAGATCGGATCCGCAGATGCCGACGTAGTCGATGCGGACGCGCACCTGGTCGGGGCCGGGTTCGGGGGTGTCGACCTCGCGGACGACGAGGGTCTGCCGGGCGTCGATGAAGGCGGCGCGCATGGGGGTCCTTTCGCGGGTCAGACGACCGCGGTCATCCCGCCGTCGACGAAGAGGTTCTGCCCCGAAACGAAGCTCGAGGCGTCGGAGGTGAGGAAGAGAAGGGCACCGTCGAGCTCGGCGAAGTCGCCCCAGCGCCGCGCGGGGGTGCGCTCGGTGAGCCAGGCGGTGAAGGCCTCGTCCTCGACGAGGGCGGCGTTCATCTCGGTGGCGAAGTAGCCGGGTGAGAGCGCGTTGACCTGGATGCCGTGGCGGGCGAGGTCCGCGGCCATGCCCTTGGTGAGCTGGGCCACCCCGCCTTTGGAGGCGGAGTACGGAGCGATCGTCTGACGGGCGAGGTGGGACTGCACCGATGCGACGTTGACGATCTTGCCCGAACCGCGCGCGATCATCGCCGGGGCGACGAAGCGGGAGACGTAGAAGACCCCCGACAGGTTCGCGGCGATCACGTCGTCCCAATCCGACACCGCGAAGTCCTGGATCGGCGCGCGCCGCTGAACGCCGGCGTTGTTGACCAGGATGTCGGGCGTGCCGACCTCCTCGATCAGCGCGCCGATGCCGCGCTCGACCGCTGCGGCATCCGTCACATCGAACGCCACCGCGTGCGCGGCCCTGCCGGAGAGCGCCGCCGCGTCGGCGCGGGTCCGCTCGACCGCGGCCGCGTCCCGGCCGTGGACGACCACGCGGGCCCCGGCGCGGGCGAGCGCCAGCGCCAGGGAACGTCCGAGACCCCGGGAGGATCCGGTGACCAGCGCCAGCCGGTCGGAGACATCGAAGAGCGAGGACATGGGTTCTCCCGGGGTCGAGGGTGAGGAACGCGACGGTGTGGTGTCAGAGCATCGAGCCGAGGGCGAAGACGATCAGCACGAGACCGAATGCGAAGACGGATTCGATCGCCTGCTGCACGGTCCACGTCTTCAGCGTCGTCTTGACGTCCATCCCCATGAGGCGGCCCACCAGCCAGAAGCCGGAGTCGTTGACGTGGCCGGCGAAGACGGACCCGGCGGCGGTGGCCAGGGTGATGGCCGCGATCTGCACGGGGTTGAAGTCGCCGGCGATGACGGCCGGCGCGGCCAGACCCGCCGCCGTCACCAGGGCGACGGTGGCGGACCCCTGGGCCAGACGGATGACCACGGCGATGATGTACGCCGCCACGATGATCGGGAGGCCGAGGTCGGCGAGGGAGTCGGCGAGGGCGTCACCGATGCCGGATGCGCGCAGGACCGCACCGAACATGCCGCCGGCACCGGTGATGAGGATCACCGAGGCCACCGGGCCGAGAGCGGAGTCGACGATCTTCTCCAGGGCGGTGCCGTTCTCGCCGCGGCGACGCCCGAGGACCACGATCGCCACCAGAACGGTGATGAGCAGCGCCACGGCCGAGTTGCCGAGCAGCACGAGCACCTGCACCCACGTGCTGTCGATCGAGACGAAGCCCGCCGAGGCGAGGGTGGTGAGACCGGTGTTGAGGAAGATCAGGAACATCGGCAGCAGAAGCAGCAGGATGATCGTCCGCGGCTTGGGCGGGTTGGTCGGCTGGTCCTCGTCGAGCTCACCGAAGAGGTTGGGCACGGGAAGCGGGATGCGCGCCGCGATGAACTTCCCCCACAGGTAACCCGATACGTACCAGACGGGGAAGGCGATGACGAGACCGATGAGGAGGACCACGCCCAGATTCGCGCCGTACAGCTCCGACGCCGTGACCGGGCCCGGGTGGGGCGGAAGGAACACGTGCATGACCGAGAACGCGGCGGCGGCGGGGATGCCGAACAGCAGGACGTTGTTCTTGGACACGCGACGGGCGATGGCGAAGATGATCGGCAGCATCATGACCAGGCCGGCGTCGAAGAACATCGGGAAGCCGAGGATGAGCGAGGCGATGCCGAGGGCGAACGGCGCGCGCTTCTCGCCGAAGACCTCGACGAACTTGTCGGCGAGGGCCTTGGCGCCTCCCGAGTGCTCGATGAGCCTGCCGAGCATCGCACCGAGGGCGACCAGGAGCGCCACCGTGCCGAGCGTGGCACCGAAGCCTCCCGTGAGCGTCGTGGCGATCGCAGCGATCGGGACGCCCGCGACGAGCGCGGTGAGCAGGGACACGATGATCAGCGTCAGGAAGGCGTGCACCTTGAAGACGATGATCATCACGAGGATGAGCGCGATCGCGCCGGCCGCGATGCCGAGCAGCGGCAGGGTCCCCAGGGTCTGGGTCCAATCTTCCATCGAGATCTCCGTTGATGAGAGGAATGGGAGCGCCCCCGGAGGGTCCGTGCTCCCGCGTTAGGATTCGAGCGGTGTCGGCGCGAACCGCCAGGGCGCGGCGACGACAGTGAGCATCCTCACATAAAGATCGTATTTTTGGCAACATGTCGTCATATCTTTCGGAAGGAATGGCGTGGCCCAGGCATCCCATGGACCGGTGCTCGATGCGCTCGGCGTCCGCATCGCCTCCGGCGATCTCGCCCCCGGTGCCGTCCTCACGCTCGCGGGCCTGGAGACCGAGTACGGCGTCTCGCGCACGGTGATCCGCGAGACCGTGCGCGTGCTCGAGGCCATGGGAATGCTGTCCTCCCGTCGCCGCGTGGGGATCACGGTGCGCCCGGTGGCCGAGTGGAGCGCGCTGGACACCCGCCTGATCGACTGGCAGCTGCGCGGGCCGCGCCGCGATCAGCAGCTCATCGTCGTCACGGAGCTGCGCGCCGCGATCGAACCCATCGCCGCCCGGTTGAGCGCTCAGCGCGCGACCGATGTGCAGCGCGCCGAGATCGTGCGACTCGCCGCGCGACTGGAAGAGCTCGGACACGCCGGGGAGGGCGCGTCGGAGGAGTACCTCGCCGTCGACATCGCCTTCCACGACCTCATCCTGGAGGCGAGCGGCAATCTCATGCTCGCCGCGACCAAGGCCCCCATCGGGGCGGTGATCGCCGGACGTTCGCACCTGGGCCTCACCCCCGGAATCCCCTACTCCGAAGCACTGCACAACCACGTGGCGACCGCCGACGCGATCGCCCGCGGCGATGCCGACGGCGCCGAGCTGCACACGCGTCGCTACGTCGAGGCGGTCCTCAGCGAGGTGCGGGGAGCACGGTGACCAGGCCCGCCGGCTCCTCGCCCCGGGCGAGCGCCACGACGGCGGCCACGCTGCCCTCGGCCATGCGGGTGACGGCCTCGACCGTGTGACCCGCGCTGTGGGGCGTGGACACGACGCGCGGGTGCCCGACGAGGGGCGAGGCGGACGGCGGCTCGCTCTCGTACACGTCGACCGCGACGGCGTGCAGAGCACCGGCATCGAGCGCGTCGCGGGCGGCGGCCTCGTCGAGGATTCCGCCGCGCGCGGTGTTGATCACGATGGCCCCGCGCGGGAGCAGCGCGAGCCTCGCCGTGTCGAGCAGGTGCCGCGTCTCGGGGACGAGCGGCACGTGGACGCTCACGACCGCACTGGTCGCGCAGAGGTCGTCGAGCGTGCGAGGCAGGACCCCGGCGGAGTCGATCTCCGCGTCGGAGACGAGGGGGTCCCATGCCGACACGCGCATCCCGAGCCCGCGCGCCAGCGCGGCGACATGCCGCCCGATCGCGCCGAAGCCCAGGACGCCGAACGTTCGCCCGCCCAGCTCGATCCCCCGCCCGCGGGGCCACTCCCCCGCGCGCACCCCGGCATCGAGGACCGGGATGCCGCGCGCCGCCGCGAAGGCGAGGGCGATCGCCATCTCGGCCACGGCGGCGGCGTTCGCGCCCGCGGTGCGCGTGACCGCGACGCCGCGGACGCGGGCGGCGTCCAGATCGACGTTGTCCACACCCGCGCCGTAGCGCGCGATGAGGCGGAGGCGGTCGGCTGCCGCGAGGGCGTCGGCGTCGAAGTCGTCGAGGCCCGCGATCACCGCGTCCACGCCCCGGAGCGCCCGGGCGACCTCCCCCGAGGTGAGCGGCCGACCGGTGTCGTTGAAGATCAGCTCGGCGCCGAGGTCCCGCAGCGGCACGAGGGCTGCGTGGTCGCGGTCCGCGCTCAGGGAGGTCGGTGTCACGAGGACCCTCATGCGCGATCCTCCGCGCCGGGGAGGCTCCGCGTGTACTGCTCGAGGTAGCGGGCGAATCCGGCGTCGTACTGGGCGCGCCTCGCCGGATCGGGACGGAGGACCTCCGGCTCGACGGCGTCCAGGGCGGGATGCGTCTGCGGGAGACCCGCCGCGCGCAGCCCCATCCGGATCGCGCCCGTGATCGAGCTGTGCTGGCGCGGCGAGACCTCCATCGGCACGCCGAAGACGTCCACGGTCAGGCGGGTCCAGAACGGGGACGAGAGCACGCCGCCGGACAGCACGATCCGCCGCGGAGCGCCGTTGAGCGCGGTGAGCTCCTTGAAGCAGTGGTAGAGGGAGAAGACGATGCCCTCCAGGACCCCCTGATACATGTCGACCCGCGAATGCTGCGGCCGCAGCTCCACGAGCCCGCCGCGGCGCTGATCCTGCCAGCCGGGGCTCCGCTCGCCGAAGAGGAAGGGGAGGAAGACGGGGAGGTCCTCGCGGTCCGGAGAGAGCTGCGGCTCGATCTCCGCGTAGTCCGTCGACGCCCCGAAGAGCCGCTCGCGCGCCCAGTCGACACAGTTGCCGCATCCGGAGGTGGCGGCACCGCTCAGCGCGCCGAGGGGTGAGCGGTACGACCAGGTGCTGAGGGTCGGCGACACGGACGGATGCCGCGTGGAGAACCGCAGCGCCCCGCTCGTGCCCATCGAGAACGTCATGTCCCCGGGCTCGGTGGCGAGATCGCCGATCTGACTGAGGCCACCGTCCGGCCCCGGCGTGAGGACGGGGATCCCGGGCCGCAGCCCGAGGAGGACCGCCGCCTCCGCGGTCAGCGGCAGGGACTCGTCGGGGTGGCAGAGCGGTGGAAGCTCCACGCCCGCGAGGCCCAGCCGCTCGATGACCTCGGGATCCCAGTCGACGGTGTGGGCGTTCAGCAGTCCGGTGCCCGAGGCCAGAGAGGCGTTCATGCGCACCTCTCCTGTCAGGCGGGCGAACACCAGCGTCGGCTGATCCAGCATCCGGCGACCGGCGAGGTCCACCCCGGTCTCGGCGAGGTGACGGAGCTTGAATGCGGGATAGACGGCGTTGACCATGCAGCCGGTGCGCTCGTGGAACCACCAGGTGAAGTCGGCGTCCGCGCGCAGCCGCGCGCAGAGGTCCTGCGCTCCGGTGTAAGGCCACTCCATCACCGGCGTGACGGCCGACAGATCGGACTCTCGCAGGGTCAGGCCGTGCCACGTGCCGCTGAGGACGATGAGGTCCACCGCGCGACCGGAGGCCGCCTGCCGCCCCAATGCCATCAGCTGGGTGTAGATCGCGTCGCCGTCACGGACCGCGCTGTCGGGACCGTCGACTTCGAACCGGCGGCTGCGGACGGAGGTCTCCCCGCTGTCCGTGTCGAACAGCATCGTCTTGGCCGACGTCGTGCTGGCTTCGAGAGCGAGTATGAGCATGGTGTCCTGGTCCGTCGTCGGGAGGGCAGTGGCGGCGCATCGTCGCCGCGCGCTCAATGATATGATCATTTCGTTCTCCGCGCGAGACCACTCGCGCGGACGAAGGAGATGATGTTGTCCCCCGTGTTCGCCGACCTGGCCCGTCACCGCGTCGTCCCCGTGGTCACCGCCCGCACCGCCGAAGAAGGACGCCGCATCGCCGGCGCCCTCGCCGCGGGAGGCCTGCCGGTCGCGGAGATCACCTTCCGGACGCCCGCCGCCGCGGCCGCGATCGCCGCGGTCGCCCGCGAGAGCGGCATCCTCGTCGGCGCCGGGACCGTCCTGCGCGCCGCGCAGGTCGATGCGGCCGTGGACGCCGGTGCCCGCTTCATCGTCTCGCCCGGAACGAGCCCGGACGTCGTCGAGCGGTGCCGTCACCACGGGATCCCGGTCCTCCCCGGAGCCGTGACCGCCACCGAGGTCCAGGCGGCGCTGGCCCTCGGCGTCGATGCGGTGAAGTTCTTCCCCGCAGCGACATCCGGCGGGGTGCCCGCGCTCCGTGCCCTCAGCGCCCCGTTCCCGGGCCTCGGGTTCGTCCCCACCGGCGGCATCGACGATGCGACCGCGCGCGAGTACCTCGCGGCCCCCTCGGTCCTCGCCGTGGGCGGATCCTGGATGCTGCCCGCCGACGCGATCGACGCCGGGGACTGGGCGCGCATCGAAGACCTCACCCGCCGGGCCGTCACACGCACCCGGAGCCCCGAGGACACCCCACTACGCTAGGACCGGTCCCGGGAGCAGCCCCAGACGCTGCGGATGCCCGGTCGGCACGCACGAGGAGAGGTATGAACACCACCAGCACGAGCAACGACCACGACGAGGCGCCGGGTTCGGCCGATCTCCACGAGGGCGCGCCGGCGCCGGAGGACGTTCCCCGCCCCGCGCCCGAGCCGACCGGGACCGATCACCCCGCCGAGGCGCGCGCGAACATCGGCGTCGTGGGCCTGGCCGTCATGGGATCGAACCTCGCCCGCAACCTCGCCTCGCGCGAGGGGAACGTCGTCGCGGTCTACAACCGCTCCCGCGCCAAGACCGACGAGCTCGTCGGCGATCACCCGGAGGCCGGGTTCGTGCCCGCCTTCTCGTACGACGAGTTCGCCGCGAGCCTCGTCCGGCCCCGCACCGCGGTGATCATGGTGAAGGCCGGCGGGCCCACCGATGCCGTCATCGACGCGCTCGTGGAGGTCTTCGAGCCGGGCGACATCATCGTCGACGGCGGCAACGCCCTGTTCAGCGACACCATCCGCCGCGAGAAGGCCGTCCGCGACACCGGCATCAACTTCGTCGGCATGGGCGTCTCCGGCGGCGAGGAGGGGGCGCTGCTCGGCCCGTCCCTCATGCCCGGCGGCTCGGACGAGTCCTGGATCACGCTCGGCCCGATCCTCCGCTCGATCGCCGCGGTCGCCGAGGGCGAGCCGTGCGTGACCCACATCGGGCACGACGGCGCGGGCCATTTCGTGAAGATGGTGCACAACGGCATCGAGTACGCCGACATGCAGCTGATCGCCGAGGCCTACGATCTCATCCGCCGGGGCACCGGCAAGACCCCCGCCGAGATCGCCGACGTCTTCGCCGAGTGGAACCGCGGCGAGCTGGAGTCGTACCTCATCGAGATCACCGCCGAGGTGCTGCGTCAGGTCGACGCCGACACGCAGAAGCCGCTCGTGGACGTCATCCTCGACCAGGCCGGAGCCAAGGGCACCGGGGCGTGGACCGTGCAGACCGCGCTGTCCCTCGGCGTCCCGGTCTCCGGCATCGCCGAGGCCACCTTCGCCCGATCCCTCTCCAGCCACCCCGAGCAGCGCGCCGTTTCGCGGGAGCTCCCCGGCCCCGCCGACGCGCTGGACGTGGCCGACGTGGACGCCTTCATCGAGGAGGTCCGCCTGGCGCTGTACGCCTCGAAGATCGTGGCCTACAGCCAGGGCTTCGACGAGATCCGTGCCGGTGCCGCCGAGTACGGCTGGAACATCGATCTCGGGGCGGTGTCGAAGATCTGGCGCGGCGGCTGCATCATCCGCGCGCAGTTCCTCAACCGCATCGCCGACGCCTACGCCGCAACCCCCGACCTGCCGGTGCTGCTCACGGCGCCGTACTTCGTCGAGGCCCTCGGTCGCGGTCAGGACGCGTGGCGCCGCATCGTGCAGACCGCGGCGGGAGCCGGCATCCCCGCTCCGGCCTTCTCGTCGTCGCTCGCCTACTACGACGGACTGCGCGCCGAGCGTCTGCCCGCGGCGCTCATCCAGGGTCAGCGCGACTTCTTCGGCGCGCACACCTACAAGCGCATCGACAAGGAGGGCACCTTCCACACTCTGTGGTCCGGTGACCGCACCGAGATCGAGGCCGAAGACACCCACTGAGCCGCCTTCTGCGGCCCCGTCGACGCCCGCCTCCGCCCTGCGCGAGGCGGGCGTCGCGCTAGGGTCGGACGATGGCGAGCATCCTCTTCATCGGCGGCACGGGAATCATCAGCGCGGCGTGCGTACGGGATGCCGTCGCCGCAGGGCACCGCGTGACGGTGCTCAATCGCGGCCGTGGCAGTCGCGCGATCCCGGACGAGGTCGAACGTCTGGACGCGGAAGTCCGTGACCGCGAGGCTGTCCGTGCGGCGGTGGGCGACCGCCGCTTCGACGTCGTCGCGCAGTTCCTGGCCTTCACCCCGGACCAGGTGGGTGCCGACGTGGACCTCTTCGAGGGTCGATGCGACCAGTACATCTTCATCAGCTCCGCCTCCGCGTACCAGACTCCGCCCTCGCGGCTGCCGGTCACCGAGTCGACACCGCTTCGGAACCCCTTCTGGCAGTACTCCCGCGACAAGATCGCCTGCGAGGACCTGCTCGTCGCGGCCTACCGGCGACGGGGCTTCCCCGTGACCGTCGTCCGCCCTTCGCACACCTACGACGAGCGGGCGCTGCCGACTCTCGGGGGCTGGACCGACATCGCGCGGATGCGGGAGGGCCGGCCCGTCCTCGTCCACGGAGACGGCACGAGCCTGTGGACCATCACCCACTCGGCGGACTTCGCGGTCGCCTTCACGGGGCTGCTCCACCATCCCTCCGCCGTCGGCGAGGCGTTCACGATCACCGGCACCCATGCGCCGACGTGGAACGCCATCTACGGCTGGCTCGCCGATGCCGCGGGCGTCGCGCGCCCCGACCTCGTCCACGTGGCGTCGGACACGATCGCGGCGGCGGCGCCCGAGATCGGCCCGACGCTCCTCGGGGACAAGGCGTACTCGATGGTCTTCGACGTGTCGAAGGTGGAGGCGCTCGTGCCGGGGTTCCGCACGACCGTCACGTTCGACGAGGGCGCGCGCCGCATCCTCGCCTATTTCGACGCGCATCCGGAGGCGCAGGAGCGGGACGCCGACCACGACGCCCTATCGGACCGCCTCGCCTCGCACGCCCGCGCCGCACTCTGACGCGGCGGGCCCGGGCCCGACCTGCGCCCGCGCCCGCGCCCGGGCCCGACTCAGGAGACCTGCTCCCGCACCACTCCTCGTTCGAGCCTCAGACGTCGGTGTGCGCGACGGGCCACGGCGGAGTCGTGCGTGACGACGACCATCGTGAGCCCCTCGGCACACAGGCCTTCCAGGAGGTGGAGGATCTCGTCCCGAGTGCGCTCGTCGAGGTTCCCCGTCGGCTCGTCGGCGAGGAGGACCCTCGGCTCCTTCACCAGCGCACGGGCGATCGCCACGCGCTGCTGCTGACCGCCGGAGAGCTCGCCGGGTCGATGGTCCGCGCGCTCGGCGAGGCCGACCTGGGCCAGGGCCGCGCGGACCCTGCCTGCCCGCTCCGCCCTCGCGAGCCCCAGCGGCTCGAGTCCGACATCGACGTTCTCCGCCGCGGTGAGGGTGGGGATGAGGTTGAACGCTTGGAAGACGAACCCGATCTCCCGCGCCCGGATGCGCGCGAGCGCGGTCGGGGACTCGCGCGCCAGGTCCAGCTCTCCGAGGAGGACCTGGCCCGATGTCGGGGAGTCGAGAGCGCCGAGGATCTGGAGGAGGGTCGACTTCCCGCCGCCGGTCGGCCCCTGGACCGTGACGAACTCGCCCGCGACGATCGTCAGGTCCACGGCGTCGAGGGCGGTGACCGAACGGTCACGACCGGTGTAGACGCGGGTCACTCCTTCCAGCCGGTACACCGGGGCGGTCTCGTGGTCGCGTGCGTCGGATACGGTCAGGTCGGGCTTCAAGGTGTCGGACATCGTGAGGTCTCCTGGTCGAGGGTGTCGGGTCGAGTGGCCGGAGGGCACGGTCATGCCGCGGACCGCAGGGCTTCGGCGGGGCGCAGCCGCGCCGCACGCCATCCGCCGGCGGCGCCGGCGAGCAGACCGCCGAGCACCGCGATGCCGACGGCCGCCCCGACGACCGCCGGCGTGATCGGCGCGGTGAGGACGATCTCGGTCTGCGCGGCGATCGCGTCGGCGAATCCCCCGGGGCCGCCCTGACCGCCGGGTCCGGCAGCGGGCGACTCCGCGGCGGTGGTGACGGTGGGCGCCGCCAGCGTGATGACGGCGATCGCCGCGAGGCCGAGCGCGAGACCGGCAAGACCGCCGAGCAGGCCCTGCACGAGGGACTCCCCCGCCACCTGACCGACGACCCGGCGGTCGGACCAGCCGAGCGCCTTCAGCGTGCCGAACTCCCGCGTGCGCCGGGTCACCCCCGACACGGTGAGGAGCACGGCGAGGATGAGCGCCACGGCGAGGGTGATCGCCGAGAGCCACGTCCCGAGCGAGGCGATGAGAGCCGAGGCGCTCGAAAGCGACCCCGACACCCCCGCGGCGAGGTCCGAGGGTGCACTGACCGCGGCCTCCGGCAGCGCCTCCTCCAACTGCGCCTGCACCGCGCCGATGTCGTCCACCGAGTCCGTTTGGACGTAGACCGTGGACACCACAGCCCCGACTCCGGCGAGTTCCTGAGCGACATCGAGCGGGATGTAGACGTCCGAGGCGGTGTCCGCGGCGGAGGACGTCGAGGCTACCACGCCGATGACCTCGAACGCCGTGCCGCCGATCTCGATGTCATCGCCCACGGCGACCTCCGCGGATGCCGCGTACGTGGCGTCGACCAGCGCGACCGCGCTTCCGGCGTCCGTCGCTTCCAGCGCCCGCCCCGCGTCGACCGCGACGGCCGACAGGGGCCCGGCCGCGACGACGGCAGGGTCGATCCCGAGGACGGTGAAGGAGTCGACACCGAACGCGCCGCCGCCGAAGCCTCCTCCTCCCGCGGGCGCGTCACCCTCGGCGCCGCCCGGCGGCGTCCCCGTGTTCTCGCCGCCTCCCTCCTCCGGACGCGCGGGCAGCTCGCCCGAGAAGCTCATGTTGACCAGGCTCAGCGCGCCGGTCGCGCCGGAGACGCCGCTCACGCCCGCAACGGTGTCCACGTCCGCGGCGTCCAGGGTCCCCCGACCGGGCTCGGTGGTCAGTCGCGACTGGCTGAGGGTGGTCCCCCCGTCCGCGTCGGTCGCGCCGGCATCCTGATCGAACTCGAACATGCCGCCGCGCTCGCCGGGCTCGACGGTTGCGCCCGCGACCGTCAGGTCGGTTCCGATTCCGTAGACGGAGGCGAGAGCCGCGTCCTGCGCGTCCCGCACCCCCGCCGCGAGGGCGCCTACGACGATGACGAGAGCGATCGCGACCGCCATACCGGCCGCCACGATCGCCGTCTGCTTCCTCCGTCCGGCGAGCTCGCGCCGAAGATACGTGCCGTACATGGTTCTCCTTCCGGCGGGTGCTCACCCGTCCGTCGGGTCGACCGTAGGATCGCGGCTGATGAGCGGTCATGGCGCCGCTGATGCGATCGCTATGAACCGGCGCAGGACTCACAGCAGAGGCATAGGCGCGCCCATAGGAATCCCATAGATCGGTCGCCACACTGAGTTCCATGACCGCATCCGCCCCCGCCCCCGCCCTCACCCGCCCCGACGGAACCGCACTGCGCATCCTCGTCGTCGACGACGAGCAGATGCTCACCGACCTTCTGTCGATGGCGCTGCGGATGGAGGGGTGGGACGTGCGCACGGCCGGCAGTGGGTTCGAAGCGCTGCAGGGGGCACGCGACTTCCAGCCCGACGCCATGGTGCTCGACGTGATGATGCCGGACCTCGACGGCATGGCGGTCCTTCAGCGACTGCGCCAGTCGGGCGACGACGTGCCGGTCCTGTTCCTGACCGCAAAGGACGGAGTCGGCGACCGCATCGCCGGTCTCACCGCGGGCGGCGACGACTACGTGACCAAGCCGTTCAGCCTCGAGGAGGTCGTGGCGCGCCTGCGGGCGCTCATGCGGCGGGCGGGCACCGCACTCACCAGCGGAGCGGAGCCGATCCTGCGCGTGGCGGACCTGACCCTCAACGAGGACAGCCACGAGGTCGAGCGCGGCGGCGTCGAGATCGAGCTGACGGCGACGGAGTTCGAGCTCCTGCGCTACCTCATGCGCAATCCTCGCCGCGTCGTGTCGAAGGCCCAGATCCTGGACCGCGTCTGGAACTACGACTTCGGTGGACGGTCGAGCGTCGTCGAGCTGTACATCTCCTACCTGCGGAAGAAGATCGACGCGGGCCGCGAGCCGCTCATCCACACCGTCCGAGGCGTCGGCTACATGATCAAGGCGCCCCAGTGACCGCATCCGCCCCCGCGGCGTCGGCCCGCCCGGCCGCGCGGCCCCGAGCGCGCTGGACTCTGCAGACCCGGCTCATGGTGACGGTGATCGGGATGGTCGCCCTCATCCTGACCCTCGTCGGGATCGCCACCGGCGCGATCCTCGGACGGATCCTGGACACCAACCTCAACGCTCAGCTCGCGAACGCCGTGAGCACCGTCACTGTGCGTCTGGATCCCGGCGCGACCGCCGCCGACGTCCTCGCCAGCGGACGCCAGCCCGAGGGCTTCGTCTTCGTCCTCCAGGGCCCGTCGGGACTGTCCGGCGCCTACGTATCGGGTCCTCAGCAGGTGACCGAGCTGAGTGCCGCCGACATCGAGGACGTCCTGTCGCAGATCGACAGCTCCGGCCTCTCCACCGTCGACGTCCCGGGCGTCGGGAATCACCGGGTGTTCCTCAGCGCCCAGCCCGGCGGTCTCTTCTTCCTCGCGGGGCTCCCGACCGCTCCGGTCACGGCCACCCTCGGCCAGATCCTCACCACGGTGGCGCTGGTGACCACCGGCGGCCTGCTGCTGCTCGGGGTGGCGATCGCGGTCGTCATCCGCGCGGGCCTGCGCCCCCTGCGGACGGTCGCCGACACCGCGTCCCGCGTCGCCGCGATGCCGCTGTCTGAAGGACAGGTCACCCTCACCGCACGCGTTCCCGCGGATCAGGTCGACGAGCACACCGAGATCGGGCGCGTGGGCCACGCCCTCAACACCCTCCTCGAGCACGTCTCGCAGTCCCTGAGCGCACGACAGCGCAACGAGGAGCGGATGCGGGCCTTCGTCGCCGACGCCAGTCACGAGCTGAGGACGCCCCTGGCCTCCATCCGCGGCTACTCCGAGCTGTCCCTGCGCGCGATGCACCAGCACCCAGACGCCGCCGGGGAGACCACGCAGGCCTCCCTCGAACGGATCCACGCCCAGTCGCTGCGCATGACCACCCTGGTCGAGGACCTCCTCCTCCTCGCACGCCTCGACGAGGGCCAGGAGCTGGTCGTCGGATCGGTCGACCTCACGAAACTCGCCGTCGAGGCCGTCGACGACGCCCGCCCGACGGGGCCCGAGCACCGCTGGATCCTCGCCACCGGGCCCGACCCCGTCGTGGTCGCCGGTGACGCCGGCCGCCTGCACCAGGTGGCGGCGAACCTCCTCGCCAACGCGCGCACGCACGCCCCCGCCGGAACGACGGTGACGGTGAGCGTGACGCGCGACGCAGGCGATGCGCTCCTCCTCGTCCACGACGACGGTCCGGGGATCGAACCTGCCGTCGCCGAGGAGCTCTTCGAGCGGTTCTCCCGTGCGGATCGCTCACGGGCACGCCAAACGGGGGGCACGGGTCTCGGGCTCTCCATCGCACGGGCGATCGCCGAGGCGCACGGCGGCACCCTCTCCGTCCGGAGCACACCCGGTGACACGACGTTCGAACTGCGCCTGCCCGCGCGGCCTGCGGATCCCGCTCCGTAACCGCTGAGCGCGGGGCGCTCAGTACCCGCTGAACGCGGGGTGCTCAATACCCGCTGAACGCGTCGGTGGTCAGGGAGCGCGCGCGCTCCAGCGCAGGAGCGAGATCGGCGATGAGTCCCGCCGGCCCCGACACGTATGCGTGGCGGCCCGCGATGTCGGGCACCACGGAGACCAGACCCTCGGCATCCAGACGCACGCCCCGCGCCCAGGTCCAGTGGGCGGGGAGGTCGGCGGGGCGATCGCGGGTGAACACGATGACCGGAACGCCGGCGGCCTCGATCTCGTCCCGGTAGGCGAGCTCCGCGGCATCCGACGCCACGTAAACGAGGACGATGTCCCGCTCCTCGCCCGCCAGACGGAGGTGCCGCAGCTGCGACACGAACGGGGTGACACCGATCCCCGCCGCGACGAGAAGGACCGGCGCGGCGGGTCGACGCGGCAGGACGAAATCACCCCAGACTCCGGTGATCGCCAGAGCGGATCCGGGCTCGACCTCCGCGAGCGCCTTCTTGAACGAGCTCTGCGGCGCGCCCTTCTGCGGCTCCTTGAACGCCACGCGCAGCACCGGCAGATCCTCCGGCGCCGAAGCGATGCTGAACTCCCGCCGTGTGCCGCGTAGGTCGGGGCGCCGATGCGGCACCTCGAGCTCGAGATACTGGCCGGACACGAACGACACCCGGTCGGCGACGCGGAACGTGAGCTCCCGCACCGTCGGCGTCCGCGCCGCCCGGGCCTGGAGCGTCAGGCGCACGGCGGTGCGGGAGGCCAGGACGAAGGCGAGCGCGTTGCCGATGAGGAGAGCCCGCTCCTGGCCGAGGCTGATCGCCCCGACATCGATCGGCCACCCGGCGAGGAGCCCCACGACGCCGGCGACGAGGAACTGCTGCCAGCGGCGCGGCGGCGTCGTGAGCGGCTCGGAGAGCATGAACGCGCCGAGGAACAGGAACGGGGAGGACCAGAGGATCGGCCAGAAGATGTCCGCGACCTCGACGGTCTGACCGACCGCCTGGTAGGCGGCAGCGGTGCGCACGAGCGCCACGGCCACCGCGACCACGAGGAAGACCGCGACGACGCGAACCTTCTCGGTCCGCCACAGGACCGCCAGCCCGAGGACGATCACCGGGGCGGCGAGGGCGGGGGTTCCCACCCACCACGACGACGCGCCGAGCTCCGGCCACGCGACGGCGAGGAGCGTGATCGCCGTGGCCCCGACGGCAGCGGGATTGAAGACGTGCCTCCCGCGCCAGGCCAGGGCGTACTTCGACGCGGAGGCGATCGCCGCGGCGATCGCGAGGCCCCCGAGAGCGGCGGGGTCGAGGGTCGGGCGGAGCACGAAGAGGAGGATGAGGGCGGTGATCAGAGAGGACTCGACGCGCGAGGCCCGGCCGAGCAGCCGCTGGGCGGCGGCGTCGACCCCGACGCAGACGAGGGAGAGCACCAGCGCGGAGACCACGATCTCGACCGCGGTCGGCGAGACGAGTCCCCACAGCGACAGGGCGAGGGAGATGAGGCCGAGCGCGGCGAGGGCGAGGAACACCGTCCGGTACATCGAGATGCGTCCGAGGACGGCGAAGACCCGGTTTCCGGCGGAGGTCAGTGCGGTGAGCATGCGGCGGGGGCTCCTCGGGTCACGTCTCTACGGTACTGCGGCGGGTGAAGAGCTCGGCGCCGCAGCCGGGCGAGAAGTCCGCCCGGCCGTCGGTGAACATGCGGACCCACTCCACGCCCCAGCGTGCCGCACGCTCGGCGCCGCCGTCGAAGAACAGGGCGGTGCTGGCCGCGTCCGCCCGCATGGCGCTGTCGGATACCGCCCACGTCGCCGCGACGGTGTCGACGGGGACGCCCGTCCGGGCATCCAGGACATGGTGGAGCCCCGGCCCCCACGCCCGCCGGTTGATGGCGGACGCGCACAGCGCGGCATCCGCGATCTCCCAGATTCCGATGACTCGGGCGGGGTCGAACGGGTGCTCCAGTCCGACGCGCTCCGTCGCCGACCACACGCGGATATCGCCGCCTGCATCGACGGTCACCGGGGCTCCTGTGGCAGCGGTCACCATCTCCCCCACGATGTCGACCAGGCGCCCCTTGCCCAGGGCGCCGACGTCGAGCAGGGCTCCGGGAGCCACGACGAGCTCGCCCGCCGCGAGGGCCACGGCGGTCGTCCACGCGGACGCGGCCGGGACGGGCGCCCCCGACGGGGTGAGCCGGTAGGCGGGATCGTATCCGAGGGCCGACAGGGAGGCCGCCACGAGGGGGTTGACCGCACCCGCCGTCGCGTCCGAGAGCTCCTCGTACAGTGCGAGCATGGGCGCGGCGTCCGTCGGGGCGGGCGCCGAACCACCCGCCGCCGCGAGGACGGAGACCAGGGAGTCGGAGCGGAAGCGCGACCACGTGCGGTCGAAGAGCTCAACGGCACCCTCCACACGCGCACGCAGGTCAGCCGGGAGATGCTGCGGGGTGTCGATCCGCCACCGCGTGCCGATCGCGTCGAAACGCCAGACCCCGGTCACGCTCGGGTCAGCCCGCGGCGTCGGACTTGATGGTCTCGAGCGCCTGGGTGAAGCCCCCGCTGGTGAGGGACGAGCCCGCGACGCGCGAGACCTGCACGTCGTCGATGTTCTGACCGACGACCTCGTCGGCGATGCCGCCGATGAACTGGTCCTGGTAGCGCTGGGACTCCGCCTTCTGCGGGTCGCCGGTGACCTCGACGGCCGTGATGACGTCGTCGGCGAGGGTCACGGTCACCTCGATGGTCTCGACCGACTCCGGCGTCGCGTACGAGCCCTCCGCCGTGTAGGTGCCGTCGGCGTAGGGACCGGATGCCGAGCCCGCTCCACCCTCCGCGGAGGTTCCGCCGTCGGTGCCGGCGTCCGTGGTCGCGGAAGAGCATCCCGACAGGAGAGCGACGCCTGCGACCGCCGCGAGGGCGGCGGAGACGCGGACGGGACGGGGAGCGAGGGCGGTGCGGATCATCGTGCGGTCCTTCCACGGCGGGGCCTCCGCCGGGCGACGGAAGCTCAGGCTTCCATCCTCACATCGGACTCTATGCGCGGGCTCGGAGAGCCCGACCTCGCGGTGTCGTCTCAGGCGGCGCCGTCGAACATGCTCGTGACCGAGCCGTCCTCGAAGACCTCGTGGATCGCCCGCGCGAGCAGCGGGGCGATCGGCAGGATCGTGAGGCTCGGGAAGCGCTTGGCGTCGGGGATCGGGACCGTGTCGGTGACGACGACCTCGTCGATCGCGGGGCTCTGCAGACGCTCGGCCGCCGGGTCGCTGAAGATCGCGTGGGTGGCCGCGACGATCACACGCGTCGCGCCGTTGGCCTTGAGCGCCTCCGCCGCCTTCACGATCGTGCCGCCGGTGTCGATCATGTCGTCCACGAGGAGGCAGACGCGTCCCGAGACGTCTCCGACGATCTCGTTGACGGTCACCTGGTTCGCCACGTTCGGGTCGCGGCGCTTGTGGATGATCGCCAGCGGCGCACCGAGGCTGTCCGACCACGTGTCGGCCACGCGGACGCGCCCGGTGTCGGGCGAGACCACGGTCAGCTGCGCGCGGTCGTCCGCGCTGAGCGTGCGCTGGAAGTACTCGAGGAGGACGGGCTTGGCGAAGAGGTGATCGACCGGGCCGTCGAAGAAGCCCTGGATCTGGGCCGCGTGCAGGTCGACGCTCATCACGCGGTCGGCGCCGGCGGTCTTGAGCAGGTCCGCGACGAGGCGGGCGCTGATCGGCTCGCGCCCGCGGCCCTTCTTGTCCTGGCGCGAGTAGGGGTAATACGGAGCGACGACCGTGATGCGCTTCGCGGACGCGCGCTTGGCGGCATCCAGCATGATCAGAGTCTCCATCAGCCACTCGTTCACGGGCGGTCCGAAGCTCTGGATGAGGAACAGGTCGCATCCGCGGATCGACACCTGGAATCGCGTGAGCATCTCGCCCGACGCGAACGTGCGGTACTCGGTGGGGACGAGCTCGGTCCCGAGGGACTGCGCGACGTCCGCGGCGAGAGCGGGGTGCGAGGACCCCCGCGCCACGACCAGGCGCTTCTTCGTCTTCGCGATCAGCCCCGGGGCGATCTCGTTGTCCCGATCGAGCTCAACCGTTCTGTTCTTGCGACCCATCGTCCGCTTTCTGTGCGGACCGAGCCGTGGCCGCGGCCTGCGCGGCACCGGTACCCGGTCGGTTCTTCTCGACCCAGCCGTCGATGTTGCGCTGGGGGGCGACGCTCAGGGCGAGTGCCCCCGGCGGGACATCCTTGCGGATGACGGCTCCCGCTCCGGTCTTGGCGCCGTCTCCGATCCTAACGGGCGCGACGAAGACGTTGTGCGAGCCCGAGTGGACCTCGTCCCCGATCTCGGTACGGTGCTTCGTGACGTCGTCGTAGTTCGCCGTGATCGCGCCCGCGCCGAGGTTGACCCCGCGTCCGATGGTGGTGTCGCCGATGTACGACAGGTGCGGCACCTTGCTGCGTGCGCCGATGGTGGAGTTCTTCGTCTCCACGAAGGTGCCGATCTTCCCGCCGTCGCCGAGCTCGGTCCCGGGCCGCAGATAGGCGAACGGACCGACGGTGGCGTTCGCGCCGATCACGGCCAGGGTCGCGTCGGTGCGGGTCACGACCGCGTTCGCGCCGACCTCGCAGTCCACCAGCGACGTGTCGGGACCGATCGTCGCGCCCTCGTCGACGACCGTCGCGCGGAGGATGTGCGATCCGGGCAGCACCGTCACGTCGGGGGCGAGGGTGGCGGTGACGTCGATCCATGTGGTGGCGGGGTCGAGGATGCTCACTCCCTCCCGCTGCCAGTGCCGCACCGTGCGCGCGTTGAGAAGCCGGGCGGCGTCGCTCAGCTGGACGCGGTCGTTCACCCCGAGAGCGCTGTCGGCATCGGGCGCGGCGACGGCGGCCACCGCGTCGTCCGCCGCGCGGAGGAGCGCCACGACGTCGGTGAGGTACTTCTCGCCCTGCGCGTTCGCGGTGCCCACCCGGGTCAGCTCGCTGCGCAGGCGTGCGGCGGCGAAGACGTAGACGCCGGCGTTGATCTCCGTCACCGCGGCTTCGTCCGCCGTGGCGTCCTTCTGCTCGACGATGCGCGAGACCGTGCCGTCCGACGCGCGCAGCACGCGGCCGTACCCGGTGGCGTCGTCCAGGACCGCGGTCAGGAGCGTGGCGGCGGCACCCTCCGCCCGGTGCGCGTCGATGATCGATCGGAGCGTGCGTTCCTGCAGCAGCGGCACATCACCGGAGAGGACGAGGATGTCGCCCTCGAAGTCCTCGAGCGCGCCGAGGGCGAGCTCGACGGCACGGCCGGTGCCCGGGACCTCGTCCTGATCGACGATGCGGACGCCGGGCAGGTCGTCCCGCACGGCGGCTGCCACGAGGTCGCGCTCGTGGCGGACCACGGTCACCACGGCGTCGGGTTCGAGCTCCGCCGCCGTCGCGAGGACGTGGCCGACGAGCGTCCGCCCGCCGATGCGGTGCAGGACCTTCGGCAGGGACGACTTCATGCGCGTGCCCTGGCCGGCGGCGAGGACGATGACGGCCAGAGGCGCGTCGGAGGAAGGGTGGTGGGTCATGCTCCGCCGCCAGGATTCGAACCTGGTCCTCACAGCTCCAAAGGCTGTCGTGCTGCCGTTACACTACGGCGGACCGCGACCCCGCGGGCCGCCCGTCAAGTCTGCCAGACCCGGCGCGCCCATAATGGAGGGATGGCCAGCCAGACCGACGAGGTGGACCGGATCGTCGGTGCGTGGAGCACCCAGCGACCGGATCTGGATTTCTCCCCCCTCGAGGTCCTCTCCCGGGTGGACCGGCTCTCCCGGCACCTCGACCGCGCGCGCCGGGAGGCCTTCCGGCGCAGCGAACTGGAACCGTGGGAGTGGGACGTGCTGTCCGCCCTCCGCCGCGCGGGCGAGCCGTTCCAGCTCAGCCCCAAGCAGCTGCTCCAGCAGACGCTGGTGTCCTCGGGGACGATGACCAATCGCATCGACCGGCTCGTCGGCCGCCGACTGGTGCGCCGCGAGGCGGACCCGGACGACGGCCGCAGCGTCCTGGTCACCCTCACCGACGACGGACGGACGCGGGTGGATGCCGCCATCACCCGACTGGTCGACGCCGAGGCGCTGCTCCTCGCCGCGCTCTCCCGCGGGGATCGGGAACGCCTGGCGGGCCTGCTGCGGAAGCTGAGTCTCGGCTTCGACGGCTGAGCGCCTCGGCGTCCGGCGGCGTTCCGCCGCGGATCAGCCGATCTGCTCGGAGAGCGCGAACCAGCGCTCTTCGACCTCGTCACGCTCGGTCTCCCACGCGCCGATGCGCTCCATCTCGCGTCCGAGACCGACGTAGTCGGCCTGGTCGTGCTCGGCGAGGCCCGCCTTCGCCTCCGCGATCTGCCTCTCCAGCTTCTCCAGCCGCCGTTCGAGCGCGGCACTCTCCTTCTGCGCCGCGCGCAGGTCCGCGCCCGTCAGGCCGGGGGCGTCGGCGATCGGCGTTGCGCTCGACCGGGCGTCTGCCGGCTCGTCGCGCTGCCGCTGCCGGAGCCGGAGGTACTCGTCCACCCCGCCCGGAAGGTGACGTACCCGTCCCCCGAGGATCGCGTACTGCTGGTCGGTTACGCGCTCGAGGAAGTACCGGTCGTGCGAGACGACCAGGAGCGTCCCCGGCCACGAGTCGAGCAGGTCCTCCATCGCGGCGAGCATGTCGGTGTCGAGGTCGTTGGTCGGCTCGTCCAGGATCAGGACGTTCGGCTGCTCGAGGAGGATCAGCAGGAGCTGCAGACGCCGCTTCTGCCCACCCGAGAGGTCCTTCACCGGGGTGGACAGCTGGGCGCTGGAGAAGCCCATGCGCTCCAGCAGCTGCCCGGGCGTCAGCTCCTGCTCCTTGGAGCCGCTCCCGAAGCTGTAGGTCGTGCGGAGTCCGGCGATCACCACACGCACCGGATCGTCGAGATGCTGCTCGAGCTCGTCCAGCCGCTGGGTGAGGGTCGCCACCCGCACGGTCTTGCCCCGCTTGACCCGCCCGGTGGTCGGCTCGACCTCGCCCGAGACCAGGCCCAGCAGCGTCGACTTCCCGGCGCCGTTGACGCCGAGGATGCCGGTGCGCTCCCCCGGCGCGATCCGCCACTCGAACGGGTGCAGCACCGCGCGGTCGTCGTAGGAGACGCCGGTGTCGAGGAGGTCCACGACGTCCTTGCCGAGGCGGGAGACGGCGAGCGCGCGCAGCTGGGTGGCGTCGCGGATCTCCGGCTCGTCGGCGATGAGTGCGTTGGCGGCGTCGATGCGGAACTTCGGCTTCGAAGTGCGCGCGGGGGCTCCGCGGCGCAGCCACGCGAGCTCCTTGCGGGCGAGGTTCTGGCGACGCGCCTCGATGGCGGCTGCTTGCCGGTCGCGCTCGACGCGCTGCAGGATGTACGCCGCGTAGCCGCCGTCGAAGGGCTCGACGATGCGGTCGTGCACCTCCCACGTCCGCGTGCAGACCTCGTCGAGGAACCACCGGTCGTGGGTGACGACGAGCATCGCACCGGCCCCGGCGGGCCACCGGCGCCGCAGATGGTCGGCGAGCCACGCGATGGCCTCGACGTCGAGATGGTTGGTGGGCTCGTCGAGGAAGATCGCATCGTGATCGCCGACGAGGAGCGCCGCGAGCGCCACACGGCGCCGCTGACCGCCGGAGAGGTCGACGACCGGCGCGTCCCAGTCCAGATCGCCGAGGAGACCCGCGATCACCTCGCGCGTGCGGGCGTCGCCCGCCCACTCGTGCTCGGGGGTGTCGCCGACGACCGCGTGGGCGATGGTGTGGGTGTCGTCGAGGGTGTCACCCTGGTCGAGGACCCCGACGCGGACTCCGCCGCGGACCGTGACACGGCCGGCATCAGGCTCGAGTCGGCCGGCGAGCATCGCCAGCAGCGAGCTCTTGCCGTCGCCGTTGCGGCCGACGATGCCGATGCGGTCCCCTTCGTCGACGCCGAGGGAGACGGCGTCGAAGACGACCTTGGTCGGGAATTCCAGGTGCAGGGCCTCGGCCCCCAGCAGATGTGCCATGACCTCCCCAGCGTAGGCGAGTCCCCGCCGCGCGGCCGTCCCGTTGCACGAACAATACCCCCCGGGGTATGCTCGGATGAGGTCGGGACGACGGAACCCGACGTGAGGAGAAGACCATGCGCATCGTGATCGTGGGCGGCGTGGCCGCCGGGATGAGCGCCGCGGCGCGAGCGAGGCGCCACGACGAGACGGCCGAGATCATCGTTCTCGAACGCGGGCCGGAGGTGTCCTTCGCCAACTGCGGCCTGCCGTACCACGTCAGCGGGGAGATCGCCGACGCCGATTCGCTCCTGCTGCACACCCCGGCGTCTCTGCGGGCCACCCTCAACCTCGACGTGCGGTGCGGACACGAGGTGACGAAGATCGACCCGGAGGAGAAGACCGTCACGGTGGTCTCTTCGGCGGGCGTCGACACCCTCGCCTACGACGCCCTCGTCCTCACCCCCGGCGCGAGCGCCGTGCGACCTCCTCTCCCGGGGCTGGACTCGCCCCGCGTGAGCACGCTGCGCACCGTCGCGGATGCCGTGGGCCTGCGCGCCCGGGTCGATGACGGGGCGCGGCGCGCGGTGGTCCTCGGCGCCGGCTACATCGGGCTGGAGGCGGCGGAGGCGTTCCGTCACGCGGGCATCGACGTCGCCGTCGTCGAGATGGCGCCGCACGTCCTGCCCCCGCTGGAACGCGAGCTCGCCCACCTCCTCGACGAGGAGCTGCGCCGTCTCGGCATCCGGGTCCACGCGGGGGTGGCCGCCGAGCGCGTCGAACCCGGCGTCGGCGAGGACGTCGTCGTCCTCGGCGACGGCACGCGGGTGCCCGCCGACGTCATCGTTCTGTCGGTCGGGGTCCGCCCCGATACCGCCTTCGCGGTCGAGGCGGGCGTGGCGCACGAACGCGGCGCCATCGTCGTGGACGACCGCGGTCGCACCGACGTCCCGGGAATCTGGGCGGCGGGAGACGCGACCGTGAGCGTCGACGCGGTCACGGGCGCGCGTCGTCCGATCGCCCTGGCGGGCCCGGCGAACCGCGCCGGCCGTCTCATCGCCGACGACATCTTCGGACGCGATACGGGGCGCACCATCCCCGCCGGGCTCGGCACCGCGATCGTCCGGGTGGGCACGCTCACCGCGGCGATGACCGGCGCCAACCGCACCGCGCTGGAGAGCGCCGGCATCGCCCACCACACGCTGCACCTGCACCCTAATCAGCACGCGGGCTACTTCCCCGGTGCGGCTCCGATCCACCTGATGGTGCACGTGGCGAAGAAGGACGGCCTCCTCCTCGGTGCGCAGGCGGTGGGCGTCGAGGGCGTCGACAAGCGCATCGACGTCCTCGCCACCGCGATCCGGGCAGGGATCCCCGCGACGGATCTCATCGACCTCGATCTCGCGTACTCACCGCCCTACGGTCAGGCCAAGGATCCGGTGAACCTCACCGGCATGGTCGCCGAGAACGTCGCCGAGGGTCGACTGCGGCTCTGGTACGCCGAGGACCTCGACGCCGTCGCTGCGTCGAGCCTGATCCTCGACGTCCGCACCCCGGCGGAGTTCGCGTCCGGCCACATCCCCGGCGCCCTGAACATCCCGCACACCGAACTGCGTTCGCGCATCGACGAGGTGCGGTCCGCCGCATCCGGACGGCCCGTGCGGGTCCTCTGCGCGGCCGGGGTGCGCGCCAACATCGCCCACCGGATCCTCGTCGGGCACGGGCTGGACTCGGCGTCCCTGTCGGGCGGGATCCAGACACTCCGGCACTGGTACGGTGCCGAGATCGACCGGATCCTCACCCCTGACCAGACCGTCACCGAAGGAGCACGCGCATGATGATCACCGGCACCCCCGAGGAGCAGGCCGCCACCCGAAAGCGCATCGTCAACCGGCTCAAGCGCGCCCAGGGACAGCTTGCGGGCGTGATCTCCGCTGTGGAGAACGGCGGCGCCTGCCGCGACGTCGTGACCCAGCTCGCCGCGGTCGGCAGCGCCCTGGATCGCGCGGGCTTCGCCATCGTCTCTGCCGCGATGCGCGACTGCGTCGCCGACCCCGAAGCCACCCAGGAGGCCGAGGGCCTCACGCAGGAAGAGCTGGAGAAGCTCTTCCTGGCGCTCGCCTGACGCCGCCGCGGGGTCAGTACCAGATCGACAGACGCGGAGCCGTCGGCCAGGATAAGATGCGGCCGGCGGCTTCGGCATCCGTGGACCGGATCCGACCGGCGTATGCGAGGGTGGTCGCCGACACCCCGCCGAGGAACAGCGCCGAGAGCTCCTGCACACCGAGGGTGAGGTCCGCTGCGCCCGCGGGGACGTCGCTCCCCTCGAGCGGCGCCACGGTGGCCGCACCGTCCTCCGCCACCCGCAGCACCCAGCGCCCCGCGGCGTATCCGAGCGGATCGGTCACGTCCAGCACGACCACACCGGACGCGCCGTAGCGGCGGGCCGAGAGGCAGGCCGCGACGTCCAGGATGCGCACGTACTGGTGGTCTCGGACGGTCACCGTCGCCGCGCGCTGGTCGGCGAGCATCCAGCGGAGAGGCTCGTCGACGGCCAGCTGTTCCGCGGTGACCTCGGCGACGAGGTCCAGGGACAGCACGAATCGCCACAGCGCCGCGTAGGCGTCGGGGGTCTCGGCGAGCAGATAGTGCACATGGGCGCGCGAGGCGGCGAAGTCCTCGTGGTTCTCCGACACCGCATACACCAGCACGCCGCGGACCTCGCCGTGGCGGTCGGTGTACTGCACGGCACGCCGCTGCTCGGCCTTCTCGGCATCGGGACGCGTGCCCACGATCGAATCCCAGTGGCCGTCCGGCACGTCCACCTCGCCCGGAACCGCGAGGCGGATGCGCTCGTGCAGCGGTGCGATCCGCTCCCGCACGCGCTCCCGCGAGATGAAGTCGACCCGCCCGGAGGGGACCGGACCGATCCAGCCCGCGCGACGCGCGTCGATCCGCCAGGAGGCGCTGAACGCCGCCGGGGCGAATCCGTAGCGGCCGTAGAGCGGCGATTCGCTGACTGTGAGCATCGCCAGCGGGAAGCCGGTGGAATCCGCGACGTCGAGTTCCCCTTCGAGGAGCGCCCGGGCCACGCCGCGCCGGCGGTGGGTCGGCGAGACCGTCACCGACGAGATCGCGCACGCCGCGAGCGCCGCACCCCCGGGGACCGAGAGGGCGCCCCGCCACGACGCGAGCGTGGCGACCGGAGCGTCGGGATCCGGCGCGGCGGGGTCGTAGACGCCGGTCGCCCGGCGATAGCCGGATCGCTCGCGCACCGCCTCGATCTGTTCCGAGGAGCGGCTGCCGTCGAGGAAGCCGCGCGCGACGACCTGCAGCCACGCGGCGAAGGCATCGTCGGTCGTGGAGACGCGGCGGAGCTCCAGCCCCGCCGCGTCGAGCTTCGCGGCGGAGGGCGCGGAGACGGCGGCGGCGTGCAGGGCACGGGAGAGGGCGTCGTCGATCACCCCTCGATGCTACGCACACCCCCCCCCCGACAGTGCCGCGTCAGGGGGTGAGGAGGCGCGCGCCGGCCACCGGTCCGTGGACGTGGAGCGCGGTCAGGCCCGCGGCCGACAGCACGATCTGCACCTCGAGCGCCGCCTCGGGCGAGTCGGCGAGGAACGCCAGGGTCGGGCCGGACCCCGACACCATTCCGGCGAGCGCCCCCGCCTCCGCGCCGAGATCGAGGACACGGGCGAGGTCGGGGCGCAGCGACAGCGCCGCCTCCTGCAGGTCGTTGCGCAGATGCGGCGCCAGCACGTGCGCATCCCCGGTCCGCAGAGCCTGGAGCACCTCCGGCGCGACGGCGGGCGCGCCGGAGACCTCGGCACCGCCGCTCGCGCGCAGGGCATCGAGGTGTCCGTAGACCGCGGGGGTCGACAGTCCCCCCTCGGCCGGCACGATCACCCAGTCGAGGCGACCGGTGGCCAGGGCCGGGCTCAGCTCGTCGCCGCGCCCCGTCCCCACCGCCGTGCCCCCCATGAGGGCGAACGGGACGTCCGCGCCGAGCCGGGCCGCGAGCGCGTGCAGCGTCGCGTGCGGGAGGCCGGCGCCCCACAGCGCGTCGCACGCGACCAGCGCGGCGGCGGCATCCGCGGACCCTCCCCCCATCCCCCCGGCGACGGGGACGTCCTTCACGACCTCGAGATGCACACCGCCGCCGTAGCCGATCTCCGCGGCGAGGATGCGCGCCGCGCGCAGCGCGAGGTTCCGATCATCGACCGGGACGCCCGAGACGTCGACCGAGCCGCGCACGCTCATCGAGAAGCCCGGAGCCTCCACGGCCCGGATCTCCTCGCACAGGGAGACCGCCTGATACACCGACGCCACGTCGTGATAGCCGTCGGGCTGGACCTCGCCGACCTGGAAGAAGACGTTGAGCTTGCCGGGGGCGCGCACGCGCACGGCAGACAGGCTCGCCGCCTCGCTCATCGCGTGGCCGAATCCGACCACAGGTCGACGTCGATGCCGTCCGAGAGTGCGTCGATCCGCTCGATCTCCTCGACGGTGAAGGCGGGTCCGTCCAGCGCCGCGAGGTTCTCGTCGAGCTGCGCGGGTCGCGAGGCTCCGATGAGCGCCGAGGCGACCACCGGGTCGCGGAGCACCCACTGGATCGCCATCTGCGCGAGGGTCTGCCCGCGCTCGCGCGCGATCAGATCCAGGCTCTTCAGCTGGCCGCGCTGATCGTCGGTGAGGGCGATGCCGCGCATCGACGAGCGATCCTGCGCGCGCTCGGCCGTACCGCTTCCGAGGTACTTGTCCGTCAGGAGTCCCTGCGCGAGCGGGGTGAAGGCGATCGCCCCCATGCCCTCCTGCCGCAGGACGCCCGTCAGGGAGTCCTCGATCCAGCGGTTGAGGATGGAATACGCCGGCTGATGGATCACCAGCGGCGTGCCGAGGGAGCGGGCCACGGCCCTCGCCTCGACGGTGCGCTCGGCGCTGTAGGACGAGATACCGACGTACAGCGCCTTCCCCTGCCGGACGAGGGTGTCGAGCGCTCCCACGGTCTCCTCGATCGGCACCGTGTCGTCGACGCGGTGCGAATAGAAGACATCGACGTAGTCCACGCTCATGCGGCGGAGCGACTGCTCAGCACTGGCGAGGATGTACTTGCGCGAACCGCCCTCGCCGTAGGGCCCCTCCCACATCTCGTACCCGGCTTTGGACGACAGGATCAGCTCGTCCCGGTACGGCGCGAAGTCCTCCCGCATCATCCGCCCGAAGTTCGTCTCCGCGCTGCCGAAGGGCGGGCCGTAGTTGTTGGCGAGGTCGAAGTGGAAGATCCCGCGGTCGAAGGCGTGACGCAGGAGCGTCCGCTGGTCGGCGAAGGGGATGTTGTCGCCGAAGTTCCACCACAGCCCCAGCGAGATCGGCGGAAGGGTGAGGCCCGACGATCCCACGCGCCGGGGGACGACGCGGTCGTAGCGGTCCTCCGCCGCCGTCCAGGGCCGGTGCAGGTCTCCTCCGCGCGAGCGCGGTCGCGGTGATTCGGTCACCGCCCCAGGCTATCCACTGCAGCGTGCGGCGGGCACGGGGCGTGCGGAAACCTGCGCGTAACGACCGCCACGTATCGTTGCTCAGTCGGACCCGCACACGGCGGCGTCTCGAGAAGGAGGATTCGTGACCACACTGTCGGCTCTCCCCGCGCGGACCCACACCTGGACGACGCTCCTGGCGCGTCCCGACATCGTCGTCGACGCCGGGGTCCTGCATCTCGTCCACGACGATCTCGCCCCGCACGACGCGCGTCTGGCCGATCTGCTGTTCGTCACCGAGGTGCTCGAGGCTGCCGGGATCGACGTCCTGCTCATCCGGCACTCCCGTTTCCTGCCCGCCCTCGTCGTCGACGTCGCCGACGCGGAAGCGGCCTTCACGGCGCTCGCCGGCGCCTGCGGGCGCGAACCCCTGTACGCCAAGACGAAGGGGACGCCGCCGACCCTGGTCGCCGACGGTGCTCCGTTCCCGCAGAACCCCGCGACGGTGCGCCTGTACCGACCGCGCATCACCCCGTCCGGCAGCCTCCGCTACGGCGCCTCCCTCGCGGCGCACCTGGAGTTCTGGCGCTTCGGCGAGGACTGGATCGACGCGCCGCGCGACAACACCCTCACGCGCCGCACCACGGCGGCCGCCGACGTGTCCTTCGTCGAGGTCGAGCGGTACGGGCGCGCCTGGCGGACGATCGCGGGGATGTTCGACCCGCAGCCGCAGGAGGTCACCGAGGACGTGGACATCGTCTTCTCGTGGGTCGACGGCTCGGCCTCCGACTTCCAGCGCCAGCGCGCCGCGCAGATGGCGGAGTACGTCGTCGGCGAGGGGGATGACGGGCCCGCGCGCTACCGGCACGTGGACGAGCTGCGCTACGCACTGCGCAGCGTCCACATGTACGCCCCCTGGGTGCGGCGCATCTTCATCGCCACCGATTCGCCGGTCCCGGCATGGCTCGACGAGCACCCGAAGGTCACGGTCGTGCGGAGCGAGGAGTTCTTCGCCGACCCCGACGTCCTCCCCACTCACAACTCGCACGCCGTCGAGGCACAGCTGCACCGCATCCCGGGCCTCGCGGAGCACTTCCTGTACTCCAACGACGACATGTTCTTCGGCCGCCTCGTCGAACCGGAGATGTTCTTCACCCCGGGCGGCGTGACGAAGTTCGTCGAGTGCGACGTGCGCATCGGCGCAGGACCGACCGCGGTGCACCGCAGCGGCCACGACAACGGACTGCGGGTGAACCGTGCGCTGCTGGCGGAGCGCTTCGGGCGGACGATCGTGCGGGATTTGGAGCACTGCGCGACGCCGCTGCGTCGCAGCGTGATGTCCGAGCTCGAGGCGGCGTTCCCCGACGACTTCGCCCGGACGGCGGCCTCCCGCTTCCGCTCGGCCACCGACATCTCGGTCACCAACAGCCTGTACCACTACTACGCGATGATGACGGGGCGTGCGGTGTCCACCCGCGCACCGCGTGTCCGCTACGTGCAGACGACCCTCGCGCGGGGGCTCCGCCAGATGGACCGTCTCGCCGAGGGGGCGGACGTGGACATGTTCTGCCTCAACGACGGCGGCAACGCCGAGGTCCCCGAGGAGGTCCGGGTGCAGACGCTGCGCGCGGCGCTGGAGCGGATGTTCCCCGTGCGTGCACCGTGGGAGCGTCAGGAGCTCAGCGCAGCACCGTCGTCCGCCCGCTCGGCGCACCCCGCCGCGCAGCGCTGACCGGACCCACCCCCGCCTCCCGGAGACGACGCTGGGCCTCGCCGGGGTCGATGAACTCCAGGGTCCGCGGCGCATCGACGGGGACGACCGAGTGGACCACGGTGTCGTCGTAGACGTGCACCAGGTTGAACGCCTGCGCCCCGTCCTGCGGACGCGTGCCGCCGGTGGGGACCGTGAGGTCCTGCGCGTAGCAAGTGGATGACGCCACTGAGACCGGGATGCCGGCGACCGTCGCGAACGTCGAGTAGTGCAGGTGCCCGGCGATGATCGCCCGGACGTCCGTGCCGCGCACCACGCGCGCGAACGCGCGCTGGTCGCGGAGCTCCACGCTGGAGGCGAGCGGCAGCACGCTCGGCACGGGCGGGTGGTGCATCGCGATGATGGTCCCCAGCGGCGCGGGAGTCGACAGAACCTCGGCGAGCCACGCGAGCTGCGCGGCCGAGACCTCGCCGTGGTGGCTGCCGGGGACGGTCGAATCCAGGGTGATCAGGCGCAGCCCGTCGAGCTCGTCGACCCGGTCGTACACGCCCGTGTCCGACGCATCGCCGTCGAGGAGCTGCGCACGGAAGGCACCGCGGTCGTCGTGGTTGCCCATCACCCAGAACACGCGCGCCGACAACGACGCCGCGAGGGGTTCGACCATGCGCCGCAGCTCCGCGTACGCCGCGGGCTCGCCGAGATCGGCGAGATCACCCGTGAAGACGACGGCGTCGGGCCGCACTCCGGAGGAGGAGATGACGCGGAAGGCGCGCTCCAGCCGGGCGGTCGCGTCGACGGAGTCGAACAGGCGCACGCCGGCGGCGCGCAGGTGGGTGTCGCTGATGTGCAGGAGGACGCGTTCGGGCGCCGGGTGCTCTGCGGTGCGCATGGCCGGAATGTTACCGGCATGTTTCGTCGCGCCGGCGAGCAGACAGGCCGGACAGCGTGAACGTTCGGCGAACGTTGCGTAAGGGCTCAGCTCACGCGGAGCCGGCGACCTCCGCGATGCGGACGAAGTCCTCGACGGAGAGCTCCTCGCCGCGTGCGGTGGCGGCGACCCCGGCGGCTTCCAGCCGAGCCGATGCCGCGGCCGCTGTTCCGCCGAGGACACCGGACAGCGCCTGGCGGAGCATCTTCCGGCGCTGCTGGAAGGCGGCGTCCACCAGGGCGAACGTCCGTCGACGGAGGTCCTCGGAGCCGCGCGCCTGCGGATCGCGACGGAACGCCACCAGCACGCTGTCAACGTTCGGGACCGGCCAGAACACCTGCCGGGAGACCGTGCCCGCGAGCCGCCACGCGCCGTACCAGGCGGCCTTCACGCTCGGCGCGCCGTAGGTCTTCGACCCGGGAGGCGCCGCGAGACGCTCCCCCACCTCCGCCTGCACCATGACCACCCCGCGCTCCAGGTGCGGGAACGTCTCGAGGAAGTGCAGGAGGACCGGCACCGAGACGTTGTACGGGAGGTTCGCCACGAGCACCGTGGGGTCGCCCGGGAGCTCTCGCACGCGCAGCGCATCCGCGTCCACCACGGTCAGGGCATCGGGGGCGACGCCGTGCGCGGCGGCCGTCTCGGGGAGCCGTGCGGCGAGGCGATGGTCGATCTCGACCGCGGTGACCGATGCTCCGACCTCGAGGATCGCCAGGGTGAGCGACCCGAGACCGGGTCCCACCTCCACCACCCGCTCGCCCGTGCGCACGCCCGCGACCTGCACGATCTTGCGGACGGTGTTGGCGTCGACGACGAAGTTCTGCCCCAGCTTCTTGGTGGGGGTGACCTCGAGTTCGGCCGCGAGCGCGCGGATCTCACCGGCGCCGAGAAGCTGGACGGGCATGGTCTCCACCCTAGTTGCGCGCCGAAGCTCCCCCCGCGCCCGGGGAAGGACTACGGTTCCGGATATGACTTCTCCCCTGCCCACGTCGGCGTTCTCGTTGAAGAGTCCCTTCGGTCGGCGGGCGGTGGCCCTGTCCATCGCCGCCGCAGTGGGCGGGTTCCTGTTCGGCTTCGATTCGTCCGTCATCAACGGTGCGGTGAACTCGATCGAGTCCCAGTTCGGTCTGACCTCGATCACCACCGGGTTCGTGGTCGCCGTGGCCCTCCTCGGCTGCGCATTCGGCGCGGTGCTCGCCGGCATCCTGAGCGACCGGTGGGGGCGCCTGCGGGTGATGCTCATCGGCGCCGTGATGTTCTTCGTCAGCGCGCTCGGCTCGGGGCTCGCCTTCACCGCGATCGATCTGACCTTCTGGCGCCTCGTCGGCGGCATCGGCATCGGCATCGCCTCGGTGGTCGCACCCGCCTACATCGCCGAGGTCGCACCGCGCCAGATCCGCGGAACGCTGGGGTCCCTCCAGCAGCTCGCGATCACCCTCGGCATCTTCGCCGCCCTGCTCTCCAACGCGGTCCTCGCCGGGGTCGCCGGCGGCGCCTCCGACACGCTGTGGCTGGGGCTGGAGGCCTGGCGTTGGATGCTGCTGGTCGAGGCGGTCCCCGCGCTCGTCTACGGGCTGCTGGCCCTGAAGATGCCGGAGTCCCCGCGGTTCCTCATCGCCCAGGGCAAGCCCGAGGAGGCCCGCGCGATCTTCGCCAAGCTCGTGCCGGAGGTCGACCTCGATCAGACGATGCGGGAGCTCCAGCAGCGGATCGTGACCGACCGCAAGAACTCGGGGGTGTCGCTGCGCGGCCCCCGCTTCGGTCTCCAGCCCATCGTCTGGGTCGGCATCATCCTGTCGGTGTTCCAGCAGTTCGTCGGCATCAACGTGATCTTCTACTACTCCACGACGCTGTGGCAGTCGGTCGGCTTCGACGAGTCGTCCTCGTTCGGCATCAGCGTGTTCACCTCGGTGATCAACGTGCTGGTGACGCTCGTGGCGATCTTCCTCGTCGACCGTGTGGGCCGCAAGCCCATCCTCCTCAGCGGCTCACTCCTCATGGCGCTCTCGCTCGGCACGATGGCCCTGTGCTTCGCGTTCGCGACGACGGATGCCGAGGGAGCCGTGTCGCTCCCCGCACCGTGGGGCCCCATCGCCCTCGTCGCGGCGAACCTGTTCGTCATCGGCTTCGGCGCGTCGTGGGGGCCGCTGGTGTGGGTGCTCCTCGGCGAGATCTTCCCGAGCCGCATCCGCGGGAAGGCCCTCGGGGTCGCGGCGGGCGCGCAGTGGATCGCGAACTTCCTCATCACCGTCAGCTTCCCCGCGATGTCGTCGTGGTCGCTGCCGGTCACCTACGGGATGTACGCCGCGTTCGCGGCCCTGTCGTTCTTCTACGTGCTGGTGCGGATCCCCGAGACCAAGGGGATGGAGCTGGAGCAGACCGAGACGCTGTTCGTCCGTCAGTCGAAGTCGCCGTAGACCGCGAGCGTGTTCGCGGCGATCTGCGCGCACAGCTCGTCCAGATCGACCCCGAGCTCGGCGGCGAGGAAGCGGACCGTGACCGGGATGAGGTAGGGCGCGTTCGGGCGTCCGCGGTGCGGGGTCGGTGTCAGGAACGGCGCGTCCGTCTCGACCAGGATCCTCTCGCGCGGGGTGACGGCGAGCGCGTCGCGGAGGTTCTGCGCGTTCTTGAACGTCACGTTCCCGGCGAAGGAGAGGTAGTAGCCGCGGTCGGCCGCGATGCGCGCCATGGCGGCGTCGCCGGAGAAGCAGTGGAAGACCGTGCGTTCAGGCGCGCCGACGCGCTCCAGGGTGGCGAGCACCTCGTCGTGCGCGTCTCGATCGTGGATCTGCATCGCGATGCCGTGGGCCGTGGCGAGGGCGATGTGCGCCTCGAAGCTCTCGTACTGGGCGGGGAGGCCGTCCTCGTCGGTGCGGAAGAAGTCCAGCCCCGTCTCGCCGATCGCGCGCACGCGAGGCTCCGACGCGAGCGCGTCGATGACGGCGATCGCCTCGTCGAGGCGTCCCGCGGCCTTGTACGCGGGCGCCTCGTTGGGGTGGATAGCCACGGCGGCGAGCACCCTCGGGTGGGATGCCGCGGCCCACGCCGACCACCGGCTGGAGTCGATGTCGCCGCCGGCCTGCACGACGCCGATGACGCCGACCTCGTCCGCACGGGCGAGCTGCGCCTCGAGATCCAAGGGCTCGTCGCCGTCGACGATCTCGAGGTGCGCGTGATTGTCGTACACCGGCACCGGGAGCGGCTCGGGCGCCGACGGCCACCGGACGTCGCGACGCCCCTCCTGCGTGCGCTCTCGCACGTACCCGCTCGGATCGGTCATCGTCAGACGGACTGCTCCACGCGGGGGAAGAGCGGTGCGAGACCGTTGACGCTCGTTCCGGGCCGGAGCACGCCCCACGCGCCGGCCTCGCGGATCGGCTGATCCTGCAGGCGTCCGATCGTCTCGGCGGCGCCGAGCGCGATCCAGAGCTTCTCGGTGGACTCCGGCATCACCGGCGACAGCAGCACCGCCAGCGCGCGCAGGCCCTCGGCGGCCGTATAGAGCACCGTCTCCAGGCGCGGCCGACGCTCGGGATCCTTGGCGAGCGCCCACGGCTCGTTCTCGGTGATGTAGAGGTTCAACGCGTCCACGATCGTCCAGATCGCCGCGATCGCCTCGTCGACCCGGAATCGCTCGATCGCGGCATCCGCGGCAGCCGCCGCCTCGGCGACGATCCGCTGGATGCGCAGATCGCCCTCCTCGTAGGAGGCCGCGGGCGGGATCACGCCCTCGAAGTAGCGCTCGATCATCGCCGTGGTGCGCGACGCGAGGTTGCCGAACCCGTTGGCGAGCTCCGCCTGGTACCGGGCCGAGAGGTCCTCCCACGAGAACGATCCGTCCTGTCCGAACGCGATCGCCGAGAGGAAGTAGAACCGGTAGGCGTCGGAGCCGAAGACGTCGGTGATCTCGGTGGGCGCGATACCGGTCAGCTTCGACTTGGACATCTTCTCGCCGCCCACCAGCAGCCAGCCGTGGGCGAAGACCCCGCGGGGCACCTCGACACCGGCGGCCATCAGCATCGCGGGCCAGATCACGGCGTGGAAGCGCAGGATGTCCTTCCCCACGACGTGATAGGCCGGCCAGCGACGATCGAACTCGTCCGGCTCGGCGCCGTACCCGACGGCGGTCGCGTAGTTCAGCAGCGCGTCCACCCACACGTAGATGACGTGGGACTCGTCCCACGGGACGGTGATGCCCCAGTCGAACGTGGACCGCGAGATCGAGAGGTCCTTCAGACCGTTCTTCACGAAGGAGACGACCTCGTTGCGGGCGGACTCGGGCCGGATGAAGTCGCGGCGGCTCGCGTAAAGCTCCAGCAGACGGTCTCCGAACTCGCTCAGCTTGAAGAAGTAGTTCTTCTCCTGGAGGAGCTCGAGGGGCTTGGAGTGGATCGCGCACACCTTCAGCCCGTCGAACGGTCCGGTGCCGTCGACGATCTCGGATTCGGTCTTGAACTCCTCGCAGCCTACGCAGTACAGCGCCTCGAACTCGCCCGCGTAGATGTAGCCGCGGTCGTGGATCGCCTGCACGAACTTCTTCACCCGCTCCTCGTGACGCTCCTGCGTCGTGCGGATGAAGTCGTCGTTGGCCACGTCGAGGGTCTCCAGCAACGGGAACCACGACTCCGAGACGAGCTTGTCGACCCACTCCTGGGGCTGCACGCCGTTCGCGGAGGCGGCGCGCATCATCTTCTGGCCGTGCTCGTCGGTGCCGGTGAGCATCCAGGTGTCGTCACCGGCCTGACGGTGCCAGCGCGCCAGGGTGTCGACGGCGACCGTGGTGTACCCGTGCCCGATGTGCGGGACATCGCTCGGGTAGTAGATCGGCGTCGTGATGTAGAAGGATCGGCCGGTGCTCACCAGGGAATTCTAGTTCGGTCCCGCGGGCGCCCCGTCGTCGTGACGATCCGGCGCCGTCAGGGCCGCCTGGTACAGATCGCGGCGCGTGTGGCCGGTGTGCGCGGCGACGTCGACCGCCGCCTCCTTCAGGCGGATGCCGGATGCGACCTGGGCCCGCACCTGGGCCACGGCGTCGGCGAAGGTGACCTCGCGCGCCGGCGCACCCTCGATCACGAGGACGACCTCCCCGCGCACCCCCTCGCGCGCACGCTCGGCGATTTCGGCGGCCGTCCCCCGCAGGACCTGCTCGTACATCTTCGTCAGCTCGCGGGCGAGCGCCACCCGGCGATCGGATCCGAACACCTCGGCGATGTCGGCGAGCGACGCCGCGACGCGCGACGGCGAGTCGAAGAAGACCATCGTCCTCGCCTCGGCGGCCAGTCGGCGGAGCACGGTGCTCCGCTCCGCGGATTTCCGCGGCAGGAAGCCTTCGAACGCGAACCGGTCGGTGGGGAGTCCCGACAGCGCGAGCGCGGTGAGGACGGCGCTCGGGCCGGGGAGGGCCGTCACCCCCACGCCCGCCGCGATCGCCGAGGCGACCACGCCGTAGCCGGGATCGCTGACGGTCGGCATCCCCGCGTCGCTCAGGAGCAGCACGTCCGCGTCGCGCGCGAGTTCGACGATCTCGGCCGCGCGCTCCTTCTCGTTGTGGTCGTGCAGGGCGACCAGACGCGGCCGGTGGGTCACCCCGAGGGCGGCGAGGAGGCGCTGGGTGGTCCGGGTGTCCTCGGCGGCGATGACGGGGACCGCGCCGAGGGCCTCCACGAGCCGCGCCGAGGCGTCCCCCAGATTGCCGATGGGGGTCGCCGCGAGGATGATCACCGGTCCAGCCTAGACTTGGCGGGTGACGCACGCCGGGCTCGAGACGCACGCGGGGACGGCGCGACCGAGCGTCTACGACCGGTGGCGCATCCGTCTCGGGGAGCCCCGGGTCCTCCGTGTCGCGGAGTGGGCCGCCCCGCTCGCGCTCACCGTCCTCGCCGGCATCCTCCGGCTGTGGAATCTCGGGCACCCGCACGCGCTGGTGTTCGACGAGACCTACTACGTCAAGGACTCGTGGAGCCAGTGGAACCTCGGCTACTCGGCGACCTGGCCGGACGACGTCGACGATCGCTTCGTCGCCGGCGAGACGGGGCTGTTCGGATCCGACGGCAGCTTCGTGGTGCATCCCCCGCTCGGGAAGTGGATCATCGGCGCCGGCATGGCGCTGTTCGGCGCGGAATCCTCCGTCGGCTGGCGGATCGGCGTGGCGGTCGTGGGGACCCTCACCGTCCTCGCGGTCTACCTCCTGGCGCGCTCGCTCACCGGGTCCGTCGTCTTCGCGTCGGTCGCCGGTCTCCTGATGGCGATCGACGGCATGGCGATCGTGATGAGCCGCGTGGCGCTCCTCGACGGCATCCTGACCTTCTTCCTCGTCCTGGCGTTCTGGTTCGTGGCGCTCGACCGCGCGCAGCAGGACCGGAGGGCCGCCGCGCGGCGGCTCCTCGACGCGGATGCCGATCCCCCGGCGTGGGGACGGCTCAGCGTCGACCGCCCCTGGGTGCTCGCGGCGGGCGCGGCGCTGGGCGCGGCGAGCGCGGTGAAGTGGTCGGGACTGTACGTGCTCGCCGCGGTGGGGCTGTACCTGGTCGTCATGGACGCCCTCGCGCGCCGACGCGCGGGCGTGACCTTCTGGCCGAGCGACGCGGTCTTCCGCCAGGGTCCGGTGACCTTCCTCCTGCTCGTGCCGATCGCGGGCCTGGTGTACCTCATGTCGTGGAGCGGGTGGCTCCTGACCGCGGGCGGCTACGGCCGCACGTCGACCGCCGTCCCCGCACCTCCCGGGGATCTCTTCGGTGCCCTCGCGAACCTGTGGACCTACCACCAGGGCATCTACGGCTTCCACGTGGATCTGTCGACGCCGCACAGCTACCAGAGTCCGGCATGGGCCTGGCTGCTCCTGCTGCGGCCGACGGCGATGTACACCTTCAGCTCGGCTGCGGGGGATGCCGGCTGCCCCGGACCCGGCGACTGCATCGCCACGGTCTCGAGCATGCCCAACCCGGTCATCTGGTTCGCCGGCGTCATCGCCGTGGGGTATCTCCTCATCCGCCTGGTGCGGCGCCCGACGCCGGGACCCGCCCTTGTGATCCTGGGTGTCGCGGCGACGTTCGTGCCGTGGCTGCTCTATCCCGAGCGGACGATCTTCCAGTTCTACGCGGTGGCGATGCTGCCGTTCCTGATCCTGGCGCTGACCTACGCCCTGCGCGACATCCTCGGTCCCCCCGACGCCGGCGCGCATCGGCGCACGACCGGGTTCGGGCTCGTGGCGGTCTTCCTCGTGGCCGCCGTGGCGATGTCGGCGTTCTGGTACCCCATCCTCACCGCCGTCACCGTGCCCTACGACTTCTGGCGGATCCACTACTGGTCGGTCGGCGCGATCTGACGCGCCGACCGACCAGTAGTGGGTCCCCGTCGCGCGAGGGTCAGTTGACCTCGTCCGGGTGGGCGCTGACGCGACCGGAGCCGTCGCCCGGGTCCATCGCGTCGATCGCGGCGACCTCGTCGGCGCTCAGCGCGAAATCGAGCACGTCGAGGTTCTCGGCGAGGCGCTCGCGACGGACCGACTTCGGGAAGACGATGAAGCCCTTCTGCAGGTGCCACCGCAGCACCGCCTGCGCCGGGGTCTTGCCGTGCGCGGCGGCCGCGGCGGCAACGGGCTCGGCGCCGAACAGGTCGTACTTGCCCTGGCCGAGCGGGCCCCAGGACTCGATCGCGACGCCGTGGTCGGCAGCCCAGTCGGTGATCTCGCGCTGCTGATAGGCCGGGTGCAGCTCGATCTGGTTCACGGCGGGGACGACCCCGGTCGCCGCCACGATGCGCTCCAGGTGCGGGACGAGGTGGTTGGACACGCCGATGCTGCGGGTGAGGCCTGCCTCGCGGAGGGTCACCATCTGCTCCCACGCGTGGACGTAGTCGTCCTTCGCGGGCGTCGGCCAGTGCACGAGATACAGGTCGACGAACTCGAGGCCGAGTCGGCCGAGGCTCTCGGCGATGGCGTGCTGCGGTTCGTCGCCGTGATGGCGGTCGTTCCAGAGCTTCGTCGTGACGTAGAGCTCGTCGCGGGCGATGCCGCTCTTCGCGATCGCCGCGCCCACGCCCTCCTCGTTGCCGTAGATGGCGGCGGTGTCGATGTGGCGGTAGCCGAGCTCGAGGGCCTCCGTGACGGCGCGCTCCGCGTCGTCGGCCGGGACCTTGAACACGCCGTAGCCGAGCTGGGGGATGCGGTGACCGTCGTTGAGGGTCACCGTGGGAATCGAATCGGTCATGACGACACCCTAGGACGGGGCCGTCGACCTCGACGGGCGGAGACATCGCCCCCGTCCGCACGATACGATCGAAGGCTATGTCTTCGCCCGCGCCCGTGATCTCCTATCCGCCGGAGCTCCCCGTCAGCGCCGCACGGGACGAGATCGCCGACGCCGTCGCGCGGCATCAGGTCGTCATCGTCGCCGGGGCGACCGGATCGGGCAAGACGACGCAGCTGCCGAAGATCTGCCTCGACCTCGGACGGCAGAAGATCGCGCACACCCAGCCGCGCCGGATCGCGGCACGCACGATCGCGGAGCGCATCGCGGAGGAGCTCGCCGTTCCGCTCGGGACGACCGTCGGCTACAAGGTGCGCTTCACCGACAACGTCTCCGCCGACACCTCGATCGCGCTGATGACCGACGGGATCCTGCTCAACGAGATCCATCGCGATCGGCTGCTCTCCCGATACGACACGATCATCGTCGACGAGGCGCACGAGCGCTCGCTGAACGTCGACTTCCTCCTCGGCTACCTCCATCGACTGCTCCCCCGCCGCCCCGACCTGAAGGTCATCATCACCAGCGCGACGATCGACCCGGAGAGCTTCGCCGCGCACTTCGCCGCGGCCGACGGCACCCCCGCGCCGATCATCGAGGTCTCGGGGCGCACGCACCCGGTCGAGATCCGCTACCGCCCCCGGGAGGCTCCGGCCCCGGGCGAAAGCGAGGGCGACTCCGGCGACGACGTGGACGGTATCCTCCGCGCCCTCCGCGAGCTCGATCGCGAACCCGCGGGGGATGTCCTGGTGTTCCTTCCGGGCGAGGCGGAGATCCGCGACGCGGTGGATGCCGTCCGCGGCATGTACGCGAAGGATGCCGCGCCCACCGAGGTCCTCCCTCTCTACGGACGTCTCAGCGCCGCCGATCAGCACCGGGTCTTCGAGCGATCGGGCGTCGCGGGCGTCCGCCGCCGCGTGATCCTGGCCACGAACGTCGCCGAGACGAGCCTGACGGTGCCGGGGATCCGCTACGTCATCGACACGGGCACGGCGCGCATCTCGCGGTACTCGGCTCGCAGCAAGATCCAGCGACTCCCGATCGAACCGATCTCGCAGGCCTCCGCGCAGCAGCGCTCCGGGCGCGCCGGACGCACGAGCCCGGGCGTCGCCATCCGCCTGTACGGCGAGGACGACTTCGTCACGCGCGACGAATTCACCGATCCCGAGATCCTCCGCACGTCGCTGGCAGCCGTCATCCTGCAGATGCTCGCCCTCGGGTTCGGCGACATCGAGCGGTTCCCCTTCCTCACGCCCCCCGACTCGCGCGGGGTGAAGGCGGCGTTCGACCTCCTTCGCGAACTCGGCGCGGTGACGTCGGGGACACGCGGCGAGAACCGCCTCACCGACATCGGTCGCGAGATCGCGCGGCTCCCGATCGATCCGCGGTTCGCACGCATGCTGCTGCAGGCCAGAAAGGACGGGGTGCTCCCGGCGGTGCTGGCGATCGTCTCCGGCATGTCGATCCAGGACGTCCGCGAGCGCCCGGAGGAGCGGCGCGAGGAAGCGGATCGACTGCACGCGCGCTTCGCCGATCCGACCAGCGACTTCCTGTCGCTCCTGAACCTCTGGAACCACCTGCGCGAGAAGCAGGACGAGCTGGGATCGAGCGCGTTCCGGCGCCTCTGCCGCTCCGAGCACCTCAACTACGTGCGGGTGCGGGAGTGGTCCGACGTCCATCGCCAGCTCACCCAGCTCCTCCGCCCCACCGGTGACGAGCGCCGCGAGCCGCGCGTCGCACCGGCGGATCCGGATGCCGTGCACCGCGCGATCCTGGCTGGCCTCCTCTCGCACATCGGCGTGCTCGACGAGCGCTCGGGCCCCAAGGGCGCCCCCGCCCGCGGCGCCGGAGCCGGCCGCGGCAAGCCGCCGGGGGCGGAGTACCTCGGCGCGCGCGGGGCGCGGTTCGCGATCTTCCCGGGGTCGGGGCTGAAGAAGAAGCGCCCCGCCGCGCTCATGGCCGCCGAGCTCGTCGAGACCTCGCGGCTGTACGCCCGCACGGTCGCCGTGATCGATCCGGCGTGGGCCGAGTCGCTCGCGGGCGACCTCGTCCGCCGCCAGCTGAGCGAGCCGCATTGGTCGCAGACCGCGGGCGCGGCGTCGGTCTACGAGAAGGTGACCCTCTTCGGCGTCGAGATCATCGCGCGTCGGCGCGTGCAGCTCGCGCGATTCGACCGACCTCTGGCACGCGAGATGTTCCTGCGGCACGCCCTCGTCGACGACGAGTGGGATCCGAGCGGCCTCGACAAGCGCGCGAGCGCGTTCCACCGCCGCAATCATGAGCTCCGCCGCCGCCTCGAACGTCTCGAGGAACGCCAGCGACGACGCGACATCCTGGTCGGCGACGAGGCGGTGTTCCGCTTCTACGACGCCCGGATCCCGCGCGACGTGTTCGACGTCCGCTCGTTCGAGGCGTGGTGGAAGGAGCACTCGGTCCGCGCGCCGCGCCTGCTCGACATGAGCGAGGCCGATCTCGTCGACGAGGCCTCGCGGGGTGACGAGCGCGACTTCCCCGGGCGATGGACGCAGGGTGATCAGGTGCTGAGCCTCGCCTACCGCTTCGAGCCGGGTGCAGAGGACGACGGCGTCACCGTCGTCGTCCCGATCGCCCTCCTGGCCACCCTCCGCCCCGACGGATTCGACTGGCAGGTCCCGGGCATGCGGGACGAGCTGATCACCGCACTCCTGCGGGCTCTCCCCAAGGCGATCCGGCGTCATGTCGTCCCCGCCGGGGACTGGGCGTCGACGTTCGCCGCGGAGTTGCGCGGACAGGGACCCGAGGATTACGACGGGCTCCCGCCGGATCCGCTGCGCGCGGCCCTCGCGCAGCGGATCCGACGCGTGGCGCATCAGCCCGTGACCGCCGACGATTTCGAGTCCGATCGCGTGCCCACGCACCTGCAGGTCACTTTCCGGGTCGTCGACGGCCGCGGGCGCGTGCTCGGACGCGACACGGATCTGAGCGCACTGCAGTCCTCGCTCTCCGCCCGGGCCCGCGAAGAGGTCTCCCGCTCCCTCTCCCGCCCCGTCCCGGCCACGCCGTTCGCCCGGGGCGGCGCGCGCGGCCCCGGCGGACGCGCCGCCGACGCGCCGACCGATGGGCCGGCGTTCGCCGAGCAGTCCGGCCTCACCTCCTGGCCGATGGACACCCTCCCGGAGGTCGTGGACACCCGCGTCGCCGGGGGCGTCGTCCGTGGCTACCCCGCGATCGTCGACGACGGAGCGACGGTGTCCCTGCGGGTGGAGTCGACGCCCGACCGCGCGCGGGAGGCCACGCACCGCGGCATCCGTCGACTGCTGCTGCTCGCGGTGCCCTCGCCCGCCACGTACGTGCTGGACCACCTGACGTCGGCCGAGAAGCTGGCGCTCGCCGCCTCCCCCTACCCCTCGGCGAAAGCCCTCGTGGAGGACTGCCGTGTCGCCGTCGCCGACACCGTGCTGCGGACCGCGGCTCCGGACGGCGTGGTCCGCACCCGCGCGGAGTTCGACCGCGTGCGGGACGCCCTGTCGGCGGTCGTCGTCGATGAGACGTTCCGGGTGGTCTCGCTGACGGCGAAGATCCTCGTCGCCGCCCGCGACGTCGAACGCGGCATCCGCGAGCGCAACTCCCTCACACTCCTTTCCGCCCTCGGCGATGTGAAGGCCCAGCTGGCGGGGCTCGTCTTCCCCGGTTTCGTCTCGCGCACCGGCACCGCCCGGCTCACGCACCTCCCGCGCTACCTGCGTGCGGCGCGGGAGCGTCTGGACGGGATGGCGGACAACCCGGGCCGCGACCGGCAGCGCCAGACCGAGTTCCAGCGGGCCGCGGCGCTCTACGCCGACGCGGGCGGTGCGGTCCCCCTCCCGGAGAACACGTCGCGCGAACTCGCGAACGCACGGTGGCTGCTCGAGGAGTACCGGGTCAGCCTCTTCGCCCAGGCGCTCGGGACCGCCGAGCCGGTGTCGCTGCCCCGCATCCAGAAAGCGCTGCGGCCGGACGCCGCGTCCCGCTGACGCGCCTCACGCCGGTGCGACCACACCCTCCGGCGTGGGCCCGGTCGCCACGAGGCGCCCGGGCGTCCGCGACCATGCGCTCCACGATCCGGGGAAGAGCACGACGTCGATCCCGGCGAGCTCCCCGGCGAGGACGGCGTGGCTGGCGGCGATCCCCGATCCGCACGACGCCGCCACCGGGACCGTGCCGTCGGCTCCGGCCGCGGCGAAGAATGTGCGCAGTCGCGCGGGGTCGGCGAAGCGCCCGCTGTCGATCAGTGCCGTCGTGGGGAGGTTCACCGCGCCCGGGATGTGACCGGCCACGGGATCCATCGGCTCGCTCTCGCCCCGGTATCGCTCGGGTGCACGCACGTCGAGGAGGACACCGTGCGACGGCCACCGCGCGGCCTCGTCGATGGTGATCGTGCCGCCGGCGATCGGGGCAAGGTCGATGTCGCCCGGCACCGGCAGCACGTCGCCGGTCTCGAGCGCGTGACCGGCGTCGGTCCAGGCCCGGAGGCCCCCGTCGAGCACGCGCACGTCGGCGACGCCGCTGCGGGTGAGCAGCCACCACGCACGGGACGCGGCCACGGAATGGATGTCGTCGTAGACCACGACCACATCGCCGTGCGAGATGCCCCAGCGGCGGGCGGCGCGCTGGAGGTCGGCCGTCGCGGGCAGCGGATGCCGGCCCTCCTCCGGTTCGCCACGTCGGGAGAGCTCCCGCTCCAGGTCGACGTACACCGCCGCGGGCAGGTGGCCGGCGACGTAGTCGGGCCGGCCCTCGGGCCGGTCCAGGCGCCACCGCACGTCCAGCAGGCGAACGGGGGCACCCTCGTCGAGGAGCGCGGACAGGTCGGCGGGTGAGATCAACAGGCCCATGGCGTCATCGTCCTCCCCGACCGGTCCCGTGCGCAGCACCGGGCGCAACAGTTCGACATCCCGGCGACGATCACCGGCGCAGGACCTTCCGCGCCAGCGCGTTGCCCAGGAACTGCACCGCCTGGACGATGACGATGATGACGAGGACCGCCGCCCAGGTCACGGCGGGATTGAACTGGCGGAAACCGTAGACGATCGCGAACTCCCCGAGGCCGCCGGCGGCGACCGCGCCCGCGATGGCGGTCATGTCCACCAGGGCGACGAGGATGAACGTGTACCCGAGGATGAGCGGGCCCAGAGCCTCGCGCGGGACCAGCCGGAAGAGGATCCGCGACCGGCTCGCGCCGGCGGCGCGTGCCGCCTCGATGACGCCGCGGTCGACCGTCAGGAGGTTCTGCTCGACGATCCGGCTGATGGCGAACATCGACGCGAGACTGATCGCGAAGATGCCGAACTCGGGTCCGATCCCGGGGATGCCGATGCCGCGGGCGAGCGGCTGGACGGCGGCGAGGAGGATCACGAACGGGATCGGCCGGAAGAAGTTCACGACCACGTTGAGCACGCCGAACACGACACGCTGCGGGAAGAGGCTTCCGGGGCGCGTGGCGTAGAGGGCGAGACCGAGCAGCAGCCCGGCGAGCCCACCGAACAGGAGCGCGATCGAGACGACGTAGAGCGTCTCGAACGTCGCCGCCCACAGCTCCGGCAGCAGGGTGACGAGCCTATCCACGGCGGCCCTCCTCGATCAGCGGGGCGAAGCGGGACGCGTGCGCGATCGCACGGTCGACGGCGTCGGCATCACCGTCCACGGCGAGGGTCAGGTGTCCGAAGACACGCCCGCGGATGTCGTTGATGCCGCCGTGGATGAGCTCGAAGCGCACCCTCTCGGCGGCGAACGCCCCGAACACATCGCCCTGCGTCACATCGCCGTCTCGGATCGTGAAGGTGACGATCCGCCCCGGGTGCCGACGTCGCAGTGTCTCCAGCTGCTCCCCGCGCGGGACGTCCTCGATGATGCTCGAGACGAACCGCCGCGTCGCCCCGTGCTGCGGGGCGGAGAGGATGTCGAAGACGTCGCCGCTCTCGATGATGCGGCCGTCCTCCATCACCACCACGCGGTCGGCGAGGCGCCGGATGACGTCCATCTCGTGCGTGATCACCAGGATGGTGATGCCGAGTTCGCGGTTGACCCGCTGGAGGAGGTCCAGGACCTCCTGGGTGGTGTCCGGGTCGAGGGCGCTGGTGGCTTCGTCGGCGAGCAGGATCCGCGGGGTGGTGGCGAGCGCGCGGGCGATCCCGACGCGCTGCTTCTGACCGCCGGAGAGCTGCTCGGGGTACGAGCCGGACTTCGCCGAGAGACCGACGAAGTCCAGCAGCTCCGCCACGCGCTCGCGGATGGCGGCGCGCGGACGACCGGCGACCTCCAGCGGGTAGGCGACGTTCCCCGCCACCGTCCGGGAACCGAACAGATTGAACTGCTGGAAGATCATGCCGATGTCGCCTCGGAGCGCACGCAGGTCCTTCTCGCGAAGTCCCGTGATGTCGCGCCCGTCGATCTGGATCACCCCGGATGTGGGCTTCTCCAGGGCATTGACCAGGCGGAGCACCGTGCTCTTGCCTGCCCCCGAGTAGCCGATGATCCCGCAGACCTCGCCCGCGGCGATGGTGAGGGACACGTCATCGACCGCGAGGGTGCGCGGGGCACCCTTCTCGGTCGGGGGGTAGGACTTGGTGACGCCCGTGAGGCGGATGAGCGACGCGGTCACTGGTTCGCGCGGATGTCGTCCTCGACGTCGGTGAGCGACGCGACGAGTTCGGACGCGGGCGTCGTCACGAACACCGCGGTACCGCCGGATGCCTCCTGAAGCCCGTCGAGAACCGCCTGGTCGGTCTGGAAGATCTCCACCAGACGCTGGTAGGTGGGGTTGTCGGCATCCGCCGCCTTGGCCGCGAAGATGTTGATGTACGGGAAGGCGCTCGGGTCCGAGGGGTCATCGGTCGCGATGGCGTCGTCGAAGCTCAGACCGGCGTCCTCGACGAAGTCGTTGTTGATGATCGCGGCGGCGACGTCGGGGAGCGAGGTCGCGGTGAACGCGGCGTCGAGGGCCTCGACCGTCACCTTCGATCCCGGGAGGACGTCGGCGACCGTGGAGAAGATCGACCCGCCGTCCTCGAGCTCGATCAGACCCGCGGACTGCAGGACGAGGAGTCCCCGCGCCTGGTTCGACTCGTCGTTGGGGACGGCGACGGTCGCACCCTCGGGAATGTCCTCGACCGCGTCGTACTGGCTGGAGTACAGCCCGAGCGGATAGATCGCGGTGGCCCCGATCGGCTGCAGGTCGTCGGCGCTGTTCACGTTGTAGGTCGCGAGATAGATGATGTGCTGGAACTGGTTCAGGTCCAGCTCGTCGGCGGACAGCGCCGGGTTCGGCTGGGTGTACTCGGTGAAGTCGACCAGCTCGACCTCGATCCCCTCGGCTGCCGCGGCCTCGACATAGGTCGCCCAGTACGGGTCCCCCGCACCGACCACGCCGATGCGGACGGGACCCTCGCTCGCGGCGCCGTCGGTGGAGTCGGAGGCGGGCGATGCGCACCCGGCGACCCCGAGCGCGACGACGAGGGCGAGTGCGGAGATGGACAGCGGCTTGATGACGGACATGGTGCTCCTCGTGGTTGTGGGGCACCACGCGGGCGGCCGGACGACCGCCGAGGCGGGTGGATCTCACCCGCTCGCCTCATCGCGGTGCCTCAGGCAGAGTAGGCAGGCCGTCTCGACCGCCGAAACCGGGTCGTAACATGCCGACACCCGCCGGCGTTCCGGCGTCGGCCTCAGGACGCGCGGATCAGCGCCCCATAGAACGCGATGCCGCGCAGCCAGACCGCCACGCGGATGCGCTCGTTCGGCGCGTGCAGCGCGTCGCGCTCGGCGCGGGTGAGGTGGAACGGGGTGAAGCGGTAGACGTGATCGCTGATCCCCGTGAACCACCGGCTGTCGCTCGCGCCGAGCTGCAGGTAGGGCGTGGTGACGACATCCGTTCCGAGGGTGCCCGCGACCGCCGTCGCGATCCGCCGCCAGGGTTCCCCGCGCCACGGGGACACGGGCGACGGGTCGCTTCCCTGGCGCAGCTCGACCTCCACCGCGGCATCGCCGATCACGCGACGCACGCGCGCGATCGCGCCCTCCACCGTGTCGCCGGTGAGCAGCCGGACGTTCACGGTCGCCCGCGCGCGCGTGGCGAGCACGTTCTCCCCCACCGCGCCGTCGAGCTCGGTCACGACCGCGGTCGTCCGGACGATCGCGTTGGTCTCCGGACCCGCCAGAGGCAGGGCGCGCGCGAGCAGCGGCGCCGTCACGGTGAGGTGGGCGAGGAGCGGTCCGAGCGGCCCCCGCGCGTGCGGGGCCAGGGTCGCCAGCATCGCGCGCACGGGCGGGGCCAGGCGGACGGGGAACGGATGCCGGTGCAGACGACCGATCGCCCTGGCGAGCCGCGCGGGTGCGGGGAACGACGGCGGCGTCGAGGCATGGCCGCCCGCCTCGTGGACGGTGAGGGTCAGCGTCATCACGCCGCGCTCGGCGACCCCGACCATGGCCGTCGGGACGTCGACGCCGGGGAGGACGCCCTCGACGACCGCGCCGCCCTCGTCCAGCACCAGGGCGGGCCGGATGCCGCGCGCCTCGAGCACGGCGGCGATCGCGCGGGCGCCGTCGCCCGCGGTCTCCTCGTTGTGACCGAAGGCCAGGTAGACGTCGTGAGCGGGGACGACGCCCTCGGCGAGCGCCTCCTCCGCCGCCTCGAGGATCGCCACGAGCGCGCCCTTGTCGTCGATCGCGCCGCGGGCGTGGATCTCGGCATCCGTCCCCTCTCCCACGATCTCGGCCGCGAACGGCGGATGCCGCCACTCGACCGGATCGACCGGGACGACGTCCTGGTGGGCCATGAGCACGAGCGGCCGATCGGGCGATGCACCGCGCCAGCGGTACAGCAGCGCGTGACCGGCGACGACCTCACGCTCCAGCACGCCGTGCACGCGCGGATAGAGCCGCGCGATCGTGTCGTGCAGGAGGTCGAACGCGGCGGTGTCCACGAGCGAGACGTCGACGTGCGAGACGGTCGGGATCCGCAGGATCTCTCGGAAGCGGTCGATCGGAGTGCTCACCCTGCGAAGCCTAATTCGCGACGCCTCGCCCGCTACCCTCGGAGGATGACCGCATCCGCATCTCCGAGTCTTCGCTGGGGCATCCTCGGCCCCGGCGGCATCGCGCACGCCTTCACCCGCGACATCCGTCTCGCCGGCCGGGAGGTCGTCGCCGTCGGATCGCGCGATCGGGACAAGGCCGCGGCCTTCGCCGAGCAGTATGCGATCCCCCGCGTGCACGGCAGCTACGAGGAGCTCGTGGCCGACCCCGAAGTCGACATCGTCTACATCGCCACGCCGCACCCCTTCCACCACTCCCAGGCCCTCCTCGCCCTGAACGCCGGCAAGCACGTCCTGGTGGAGAAGCCCTTCACCCTGACCGCCGCCGAGGCCGCAGAGGTGCGCGACGTCGCCGCGGAGCGCGGACTGCTGGCGATGGAGGCGATGTGGACCCGCTACCTCCCCCACATGGCGCGGATCCGCGAGATCATCGCCGCCGGCACACTGGGCGAAGTGCGCGCGGTCATGGCCGACCACACCCAGCTGCTTCCGTCGGATCCCACCCACCGCCTCAACGCACTGGAACTCGGCGGCGGCGCGCTGCTGGATCTCGGGGTGTACCCGGTGTCCTTCGCGTGGGACATCCTCGGCGAGCCGATCTCGATCGCCGCCTCCGGGCGCTTGGGCGAGACCGGGGCCGACACCGAGGTCGCCACGATCATGGTGCATCCCTCGGGGGCCGTGTCGACGTCGCTGTCGGCCTCCCGCGCATCGGGACCGAACGTCGCGCACATCATCGGCACCGAGGGCCGGATCGACATCGACCGCGTCTGGTACAACGCCACCTCGTTCCGCGTCATCGGCCCCGACGGCACCGTCCTGGAGGAGTACCGCTCGGAGATCTCCGGGCGCGGGATGCAGTTCCAGGCCCTTGCGGCCGAGAAGTACGTCGCCGACGGCACGCGGGACAGCGATCTGCTCCCCATCGACGAGACGGTCGCGATCATGGAGACTTTGGACGAGATCCGCGGCCTGATCGGCGTGCGCTACCCCTCGGAGGAGGACTGATGGCCCCCGCACCCGGCGCCCGGGTGGCGGTGTACCTGGACTTCGACAACATCGTGATGTCCTGGTACGACCGGGTCCACGGGCGGAACGCCTACTCGCGCGATCGGCAGAAGATCGCCGCGGACGCCGCCGATCCGGAGATCGCCGAGCGGCTCACCGCGGCGACCATCGACGTCGGCGCCATCATCGACTACGCCACGTCCTTCGGGACGCTGGTGACCACGCGTGCGTACGCCGACTGGTCCGCTCCTGTGAACGCGGAGTACCGCTCGCAGCTCGTGGCGCGCGCGGTCGACCTCGTCCAGCTCTTCCCGGCCGCCGCCTACGCCAAGAACGGCGCGGACATCCGTCTCGCGGTGGATGCCGTGGAGGACATGTTCCGCCTTCCGGACCTCACGCACGTCGTGATCGTCGCGGGAGACTCGGACTACGTCCCGCTCGCGCAGCGGTGCAAGCGCCTCGGACGCTTCGTCGTCGGCGTCGGGGTGGCCGGTTCCACCGCGAAGTCGCTCGCCGCCGCGTGCGACCAGTTCGACTCCTACGACGCCCTCCCCGGTGTCGCCGCGCCCCCGAGCGCCGAGAAGGATTCCACCCCCACCCGCCGACGCGGACGGAAGCCGGCATCCGATCCCACCGCCGACCTGCTGGAGCGCGCCCTGCGGCTGGAGAGCGACAAAGAGGATGCGGAGTGGCAGCACGCCTCGGCGGTGAAGAGCCTCATCAAGCGGCTCGACCCCTCCTTCAGCGAGAAGGCGCTCGGCCACAAGAGCTTCTCGGAGTTCCTCAAGGCCCACCCCGCCGTCGCCGAGACCGACGAGGCCGAGAACATCGTGCTGGTGCGGCTCGCGGCGGACCGCCGCTGACGCCCGCGCCGGCTACCGGTACAGTGTGTCCCGTGGCACGCCGTACCCCACCGCCGGGCTCGCAGACCTCCCTGCGAGAGGCGAACCGTGCCCGCGTGATCGAATCGCTCAAACGTCACGGGCGTCTCACTCAGGTGGAGCTGGCGGGGATCACGGGCCTGTCACCCGCCACGGTGTCGAACATCGTCAAGGAGCTCACGGCGTCGGGGCTGCTGCACACCTCGTTCACATCGCGCAGCGGGCGGCGCGCGACGCTGGTCTCGCTGGCGCGTCAGGTGGGTCTCGTCGCCGGGGTCCACTTCAGCTCCCGCCACCTGCGGATCGCGATCGCGGACGCCACCCGCACCACGGTGACCCAGACGACGCTCCCGCTTCCGCTGGATCACCGCCATGACGCGGAGCTCGACCGGCTGAGTCTCCTGCTCGGAGACATGATGGAGTCCCTCGGCGGCTCCGTGTCGGATCTCCTCGCCGTGGGCCTCGCCCTCCCCGCGCCGATCGATCCGCGCACGGGCATGGTCTCCACGCCCGGTCTCCTCCGCGGCTGGGAGGGCATCGACGTCGCCGAAAGCCTGACCTCCCGCATCGGCCGTCCCGTCCACGTGGACAGCGAGGCGAACCTGGGCGGTCTCGCCGAGGCGCGGGAGGGATCCGGTCGCGCGTCCCGCTCGTCGGTGTTCATCCGCATCGGCCACACCATCAGCGCCGGCATCATCGTCGACGGAGATCTCTTCCGCGGCGTGAACGGCAAGGCCGGGCAGATCGGCCACGTCACGCTCGACGAGAACGGCCCGATCTGCCGATGCAGCAACCGCGGGTGTCTCGAGACGTACGCGGCAGGGCCCGCCCTCCTCTCCCTCTTCCCTCCCGGGGAGGGCATGCAGCGCCTGGGCGACCTCCTCCAGGCGGCCGAATCCGGCGACGGCAGCTCCCGACGTGTCATCGCCGACGCCGGCCGACACATCGGTGTGGCCGCGGCGAGCCTGTGCAACCTGTTCGATCCCGAGCTCATCATCGTCGGCGGCGAACTGGGACTCGCGGGCGAACTCCTCATGGCTCCGATGCGCCACTCCCTCGAGCGGACGGCACTCACCTCCGCGGACGGTCTCCCCGAGATCGTCGAAGCCTCCTTCGGCGAATGGGCCGAGACCCGCGGTGCGATCGCGACGGCGCTCGACCAGGTCGCCGTCGACGCCCAGACCCTCCCGATCACGGCCTGACCCGTGCGCCCCTCCCGCCTCCGATCGGCGGCCGCGCTCGTCGCGACCGTGCTGACGGCGGGCCTGCTCGCCGCCTGTTCCCCCGCCGCCCCTGACGACGAGGGGACCATCGCCCTCCTCCTCCCCGACGCCAAGACGGCGCGGTACGAGACGTTCGACCGCCCGGTGTTCGAGGAGCGCGTCGCCGAACTCGGCGACTTCCGGGTGCTGTACTCGAACGCCGACCAGGATGCCGCCAAGCAGCAGCAGCAGGCGGAATCGGCCCTCGCCGCCGGCACGGACGTCCTCGTCCTCGACCCCGTCGACGGCAACGCGGCGGTCACGATCGTCACCGCCGCCAACGCGCAGGGCGTGCCCGTGATCGCCTACGACCGGATGATCTCCGGCGGGGAGCTGGCCTATCACGTCTCGTTCGACAACGAGAAGGTCGGACAGCTGCAGGCCGAGACGCTCGTGGCGGGGCTCGATGCGGCCGATCGGTCGGACGCCGGCATCCTGATGATCAACGGCTCGCCGACCGACAGCAACGCCGCACTCTTCCGCGCGGGGGCGCGGGAGGTCTTGGATGCCGCGGGGGTGCGGGTGCTGGCCGAGTACAGCACGCCCGACTGGAGCCCCGACAAGGCGCAGGAGTGGACCGCGGCGCAGATCTCCCAGTTCGGCGACCGCATCGCCGCGGTGTACGCCGCCAACGACGGCACCGCCTCGGGGGCGGTGTCGGCGCTGAAGGCCGCGAACGTCGCGCCGTATCCGCTGGTCACCGGTCAGGACGCCGAGCTCACCGCGCTCCAGCGGATCCTCACGGGAGACCAGTACATGACCGTGTACAAGGCCATCAAGCCGCAGGCGCGCCTCGCCGCGGAGGTCGCCGTCGCCCTCGTCCGCGGAGACGAGGTCACCGCGCCTGCGGAGATCGACGGGGTCCCCACGACGCTCCTCGACCCGATCGCGGTGACGGCGGACACCATCGCCGAGACGGTGATCGCCGATGGATTCTGGAGCGTGGAGGACATCTGCACGCCGGCCTATGCGGCCGCCTGCGCCGCCGCCGGTCTACGGTAGCCAGGTGGCAGCGGACATGGCGACGGCGCATCCCCGATCTCGGCGCACCCGGGAGCGGGTGCTGACGATGACCGGCATCCGCAAGCGGTTCGGCGCGGTCAAGGCGCTGTCGGATGTGGATTTCTGGGTCAACGAGGGCGAGGTCGTCGCGCTCGTCGGCGACAACGGCGCGGGCAAGTCCACCCTGGTGAAGGTGCTCGCGGGAGTCCACCCGCCGGATGCCGGGGAGATCGTCTTCGACGGGCGGAGCGTGCAGATCGCCAGCCCCGCCGACGCGCAGGATCTGGGGATCGCGACCGTCTTCCAGGACCTCGCCCTGTGCGACAACCTCGACGTCGTGGCGAATCTGTGGCTCGGACGGGAGCGCCGCGACGGCATGCTCCTGGACGAGGTCGACATGGAGCAGCGGACATGGAGCCTCCTGCGCGAGCTGTCGGCGAAGATCCCCTCCGTCCGCGTGCCCGTGGCCTCGCTGTCGGGCGGCCAGCGCCAGACCGTCGCCATCGCGCGCTCCCTCGTCGGCGAACCCCGCGTGGTGATCCTCGACGAGCCGACGGCGGCCCTCGGCGTCGCCCAGACCGCGGAGGTGCTGAACCTCATCGAGCGGCTGCGCGAGCGCGGGCACGGGGTGATCCTCATCAGCCACAACATGGCCGACGTCCTCGCCGTCGCCGACCGCGTGGTCGTGCTGCGCCTCGGACGCAACAACGGCGAGTACCGCGTGGCCGACGTCACGAGCGAGACCCTCATCGCGGCGATCACCGGCGCCGGCGACTTCGGTGCGCCCCGCCCCCGTCCGGCACCACCGGAGCCCGCGCCCCCGGCCGAACAGACCGAGCCCGCGCAGGCGGCCGTCCCCGTGATCCCGCTCCGTCCTCGGAGCGCCCGCGCCCCCCGCCCGCGGCACGGAGACGACGCGTGACCGCCGCCGACGACCGAGCGGCCGTGGGCGCACTCCCGCCGACGGGGGGCATCCGGCAGAGTCTCGACCTGTTCGTCGCGCGGATCCGCGGCGGCGATCTGGGCGCCGCCCCCGTCATTGCCGGCCTCATCGTCATCTGGATCGTCTTCCAGACGCTGAACCCGGTCTTCCTCTCCAGCACGAACCTCGTGAACCTGACGATGCAGAGCGCGGCGATCGGCACCATCGCGCTGGGAATCGTCCTGGTGCTGCTCATCGGCGAGATCGACCTCTCGGTGGGCTCGGTATCGGGGCTCGCGGCCGCGGTGCTGGCCGTCGGCTTCGTCCAGCTGGAGTGGCCCCTCGCGGTCGCGCTGCTCGCCGCAGCGGGGGTGGGTGCCCTCATCGGCCTCGTGTACGGGTTCCTGGTGACCCGTTTCGGGCTGCCGAGCTTCGTGGTGACCCTCGCCGGACTCCTGGCCTTCCTGGGCGTGCAGCTGTGGGTGCTCGGGCCGTCCGGCTCGATCAACCTGCCGTTCGACTCGTGGATCGTGCAGTTCGCACAGCAGATGTTCCTCCCCGCGTGGGCGTCCTACGTCGCCGTCGCCGTCGCCGTCGGGCTGTACGCGGCGAGCCTGGTCCGCCGAGCGCGGCGCCGCGCCGCCGCAGACCTCGTCCACCAGCGTCCGATGGAGATCGCCGCGCGCACCACGGTGCTCGCCGTCGTGCTGGCCGCCTCGGCGTGGTACCTGAACCTCTCGCGCGGCGTCGGGGTCATGTTCGTGTTCTTCCTCGCCCTCGTCGTCGCGATGCACATCGCCCTCACCCGCACACGCTGGGGTCGCGCCGTGTACGCCGTGGGCGGGTCGGTGGAGGGTGCCCGTCGCGCCGGCATCCGCGTCGATCGGATCTACCTCTCGGTGTTCGCGATGTGCTCGACCCTCGCCGCGGTCGGCGGGCTGCTCGCTGCGGCACGCCTGGCCGCCGCCAACCAGAGTTCCGGCGCGGGCGACACCAACCTCACGGCCATCGCCGCGGCCGTCATCGGCGGGGCGAGCCTGTTCGGCGGTCGAGGGAGCGCCTTCTCCGCTCTCCTCGGCATCCTGGTGATCGGCTCGATCGCCTCCGGGCTGACACTGCTGAACCTCGATTCATCCGTTCAGTTCATGATCACCGGCGCCGTGCTCGTTCTCGCGGTCATCGTGGACTCGATCTCCCGCCGCACCCGCGCCGCCACCGGTCGCGCCTGAGCGCGCACGACGACCACCCCTTGACTTCAGGGGGCGAAGACGTCCGTCGCGTTATCGAGGCGTTATCTTCAAGTCTTGACGCCAATGCGTTCACTCGTCAAGATCAGTGCAAGCGATGTGGCTCGGGCTCGGGCCTCGCACCTTCAAAGACGAAAGGCGAAAGATGAAGAAGTCTTCACTCCTGACGCTCGCGGCCTTCTCCGGCGCCGTGGCTGTCGCACTGACCGGCTGTGCCGGTGGCAGCACCGACGGCGGCGGCGCGACCGACGGCGGCGACGCCGCCGGTGACGCCGGGCGCGCGTGCGTCATCCTCCCGGACGCGGCGTCCTCGCCCCGCTGGGAGAACTTCGACCGCAAGTACCTGCAGGAGGGCCTCGAGGGCGCCGGCTTCCAGGTCGACATCCAGAACGCCCAGGGCGACGTCAACCAGTACTCCACCATCGCCGACCAGCAGCTCACGCAGGGCTGCGGCGTGATGCTCCTCGTCGACTACCAGGGCGCGGCCGAAGCCGTCGCCGAGAAGGCGACCGCGCAGGGGATCCCGGTCATCGCCTACGACCGCCCCTTCGCCGGCGCGGACTACTACGTCTCGTTCGACAACATGGAGGTCGGACGCCTCCAGGGCCAGACGGTGCTCAACGGCCTCGAGGCCGCGGGCGTCGACCCCGCAGAGGCCACCGTGGTCTACATCGGCGGTGACCCCACCGACGGCAACGCGGCGATGTTCCACGACGGTGCCGACGAGGTGCTCTCCGAGGCGGGCATCACCCCGGCCGCCGAGCCCCCGGGAGCGTGGGACCAGGCCGTCTCGCAGACCAACTTCGAGCAGGCGCTGACCTCGCTCGGCGGGCAGGTCGACGGCGTCTGGGCCGCGAACGACACCAACGCCGCCGGTGTCATCCAGGTGCTGCAGACCAACAACCTCGAGGGCGTCGCGGTCTCCGGCCAGGACGCCAACATCGCGGGCCTGCAGAACATCCTCCTCGGCTGGCAGACCGCCACGGTCTACAAGCCGGTCGCCGACGAGGCCGCCGCGGCCGTGGAGGTCGCCATCGCGCTCCTCAACGGCGAGTCGGTCTCCACCGATGCCGAGCTCGAGGACGGGACGCCCTACATCCAGGTGACCCCGGTCCTGGTCGGCCCCGACGAGGTCAAGGACGTCATCGCCGCCGGCGACGCCGCCTACGACGACGTCTGCACCCCCGAGGTCATGGCCGCGTGCGAGGAGTTCGGCGTCACGCCGTAACCCCGCCGCACGGGGCGCCGCGTCCTCCGGGGCGCGGCGCCCCTTCCCTATCCGCACGCGGGATGTCCGGCATCCCGCTGGCAAGGAAGCGATCATGACAGACACGATTTCCCACCCCTCCACCGCCACGGACCCGATCATCAAGCTGGTCGGCGTGAAGAAGTCCTTCGGCCCCGTCAGCGTCCTCAAGGGCGTCGATCTGAGCGTCCACCCGGGACGCGTCACCGCCCTCGTGGGCGACAACGGCGCCGGCAAATCCACCCTCATCAAGGGGCTCGCGGGAGTGCAGCCCTACGACGAAGGCGACGTGCTCATCGACGGCGTCCACCGCGATCTCCACGCCCCCCGCGACGCCTCGGGCCTGGGCATCGAGGTCGTCTACCAGGACCTCGCGCTGTGCGACAACCTCGACATCGTCCAGAACATGTTCCTCGGTCGCGAGGAGACCGCGGGCGGCACCTTCGACGAGGGGCGCATGGAGAAGGAGGCCTCCGACACGCTGCGCTCCCTCTCGGTCCGCACCGTCAAGTCGGTGCGACAGAAGGTCTCCAGCCTCTCCGGCGGTCAGCGTCAGACCGTCGCGATCGCCCGCGCGGTGCTGAAGAAGGCGCGCGTGGTGATCCTCGACGAGCCGACCGCGGCTCTCGGCGTCGCCCAGACCGAGCAGGTGCTGAACCTCGTCCGGCGCCTGTCGGACCAGGGTGTGGCGGTGGTCCTCATCAGCCACAACCTCGCCGACGTCTTCGCCGTCGCCGACGACATCGCCGTGCTGTACCTCGGGCAGATGGTCGCCCAGATCCCCACCGCCGAGACCACCCGCGACGACGTCGTCGGGTACATCACCGGCACCAAGACACCCACCGGATTCGTCGTGCAGGACACCGCGACCATCCGCACCGAAGGAGACTCGTGATGAGCAGCAGCACCGCCCGCACGGAAGCCTCCGTGGACCCCATCGCGGGAGACCTCATCGGCAGCGGCGTCGAAGGCGGACTCGCCGACCAGGTGCGCGCCTGGTGGCAGCGGGTCCGCGGCGGCGACATGGGGGCGCTGCCCGCCGTCGGCGGCCTCGTCGTCCTCGGCATCCTGTTCACCACCCTGAGTCCGTTCTTCCTCACGGAGCGGAACTTCGCCAACCTGCTCAACCAGGCCGCGACCCTGGTCATGCTCGGGATGGCGCTGGTGTTCGTCCTGCTCCTCGGCGAGATCGACCTGTCCGCCGGTGTCACCGGCGGTGTCGCGATGGCGCTGTTCGTCGTCCTCAACGCCCAGTTCGGCATCGCCTGGCCACTGGCCCTGCTGGTCGGGTTCGGGTTCGGGCTCCTCGCCGGGGCGTTCATAGGGTTCTTCGTCGCGAGGGTGGGCATACCGTCGTTCGTGGTGACACTGGGCCTGTTCCTGGGCCTCCAGGGACTCGCGCTGGTCATCATCGGACCCGGTGGCCTGTACCGCGTCGAGGTTCCCGAGCTCATCGCGCTGCAGAACGGCAATCTGCCCGTCTGGGGCGGCTGGCTCATGCTCGCGATCATGATCGCCGTCTCGGGCGGCACCGCCTTCTGGGACCGCGCCCGGCGCACCCGCGCGGGCGTCCCGAACCGGGCGATCTCCCTCGTGTGGATCAAGCTCGCCACGATCGCCGTCATCGGCGGTGTCGTGGTGTACGTCCTCAACGTCGACCGCGGCCAAGGGGCCGTGGCGGTGCAGGGGGTGCCGAACATCGTCCCCGTGGTGCTGGTGATCCTCTGGGCGGGCACGTTCGTGCTGGACCGCACGAAGTTCGGCCGCTACATCTACGCCGTCGGCGGGAACGCCGAGGCCGCGCGCCGCTCCGGTGTGAAGGTCCGCTGGGTGAAGTGGTGGGCGTTCGTCATCTGCTCGAGCCTCGCCGTCGTCTCGGCGCTGTTCAGCGTCACCCGGGTCGGATCCGTGGATGCCGCGGTCGGACGCGACATCGTCCTGTCGGGCGTCGCCGCCGCCGTCGTCGGCGGGGTGAGCCTCTTCGGCGGTCGCGGACGCCTGGTCCACGCCGCGATCGGCGCCCTCGTGATCGCGGTGATCACCAACGGTCTGGGCCTTCTCGGCCTCCCCGCCGGCGTGAACCTCCTGGTCACCGGTGGCGTGCTGATCCTGGCCGCCACCGTCGACGCCCTCTCGCGTCTGCGGTCGGGCGGCGCGATGAGGCTGTAGCCCCGGTATCACGAAGCGGGCCCCGGCGTCTTTCCGACGCCGGGGCCCGCTGTGTTCACTTGTCGCGTCTTGCGGGTTCCGCGCGGTTCCACCCGCACGAAGCGACAAGTGAACCGGCGGGTCAGGGGCGGAGAAGGGCGCGGAGGGCGCCGATCGTGTCGGCGCCGCCGGCGTCCTTGTCCGGCCGGTAGCCCTTCACCCGAGCGAAGCGGAGCGCGACGCCGCCCGGGTACCGGCTCGAGCGCTGCACGCCGTCGATCGCGATCTCCACCACCGTCTCGGGGCGCACGTGCACTGCGCCGGCCGTCCGCCGCGTCTCGATCGTCGGGAAGTGCGCGCTCTGCCACCGGAGGGTCTCGTCGGTGAGCCCCTTGAAGGTCTTCCCGACCATGACGAACCCGCCCGGCTCCCCGTACTCCCCGTCCGGGTCGCGGGCGGCCAGATGCAGATTCGACAGGAGGCCGGTCCGCCGGCCCGACCCCCACTCGGCGGCGAGGACGACGAGGTCGAATGTGAGGACCGGCTTGACCTTCAGCCACGCCTTCCCCCGACGCCCGGCCGCGTAGGGGGCGTCGAGCGCCTTCACCATGACCCCCTCGTGACCGGCGGCGAGGGCCTCGCGGGCGAACCGCTCCCCCGCCTCCGCGTCGGCGGTGTGGAGGGCCGGGATGATCTGGTCACCCACGAGCGCGGCGAGGGCGGCGCGGCGGTCGGCCAGGGGCGCGTCGAGCAGATCCGCGCCGTCGAGGTGGAGGAGGTCGAAGAACCACGGCCGCAGCAGCGTCTCCGCGTTCGCGGCCGAGCCGAATCGCGCCATCGTGTCCTGGAACGGACGGGGTCCGCCGTCCTCGTCGAGCGCGAGCGTCTCGCCGTCGAGGATCACGCGCTCGGCGGGAAGCGCGCGGGCGGCCGCCACGATCTCCGGAACCCGGTCGGTGATGTCGGCGAGCGACCGGGTGAAGACGCGGACGTCCTCCCCGTCGCGGTGCACCTGCACGCGCGCGCCGTCGAGCTTGTACTCCACCGCCGCCGGCCCGTCGAACCCCGCGAGGGCGTCGGTGACCGACGGAGCGGTCGAGGCGAGCATCGGCAGGACGCCTCGCCCCACGACGAGCCCGACCGCGCCGAGGTCATCGGTCGTTCCCGTCATCGCCAGGCGCGCGGTCGCGCCCAGGTCGCCGCTCAGCATCGCGGCGCGACGGACCGACGCCGTCGGGTGCCCGCTCGCGCGGGCGATCGCGTCCAGGACGACACCCTCCAGCGCGCCCGAGCGGAGCTCGCCGATGATGATGCGCTGGATGAGGTCCCACTCCTCGGCCGTCGTGCGGGCGGCGAGAGCGCCCAGGATCTCCGACCGCCGGGCGCTCACGCCGTCACCGCCGGCGCGAGCGAGGGAATCCAACGCCGCGTCGACGTCGGCGACCGTCGCCGTGGGCGCCGGCGCGGGAACGACGGCGACGTCCGACAGCGTCCGCCATCCGACGCCGATGCGCCCCTGCCGCGGACGGGCGAGGAGGAAGCCGACGACGACCGCGAGCTCGTCGGGATCCGCGCGGGCGAGGAGGCGAGCGACGGCGTCGATCTTCGCCGTGCGCGATGCGGTGGCGGTGGCTTCGTCGACGCTCTCGCGGACCTCGTGGAACAGCATCCCCGCATTGTCGCATCGGCCGGGGACGCCCGGGCGCGCGGGACGGACCCTGCTCAGACCGGCAGGCGCGGCACGGCCGAGAGCAGCCTCCGCGTGTACGGATGCTGCGGGGAGGTGAGCACCGACGCGGTCTCGCCCGCCTCCACGATGCGGCCGCCCTCGAGCACGATCATCCGCCGGCACAGCGCCGCGATGATCGTGAGGTCGTGCGAGACGATGAGCAGTCCGATCCCCCGCTCGGCGACGAGGCCGCGCAGCAGCTCGATGACACGCATCCGCACCGACGTGTCGAGGGCGCTGACCGGCTCGTCGGCGAGAAGCAGGCGCGGCTCGGGTGCGAGAGCCCGGGCGATCGCGATGCGCTGCCGCTGCCCGCCGGAGAAGGCCTCCGGATGCCGCGACGCGGCGTCCGCGGGAAGATCCACCGCCGCCAGGAGCTCGGCGATCCGAGCCGCACGCGCCGACGCACCGCCGGGGACGCCGAGGGAGCGCAGAGGTTCGGCGAGCGACGCGCCGACGGTCATCCGCGGATCCAGGGAGGAGAACGGATCCTGGTAGACCGGCTGGACGGCGCGTCGGAACCGGCGCATCGTGGCGCGGTCCCGCCGCACGAGCGGGGCGCCATCGAACAGCACGTCGCCCCGGCTGGGCGCGTCGAGTCCGAGGAGCAGCCGCAGCAGGGTGGTCTTGCCGGCGCCGGACTCTCCGACGAGACCGACGGTCTCCCCCGGCGCGAGGGCGAGGTCGACCCCCTCCAGAACCGGCGATCCCCGGCGATACGAGAACGACACGTCCCGGGCCTGCAGCAGCGCGCTCACGACTGGTCTCCTCGGGATCGGTGGCGCCCGGTCTCCCCGGGGAGGAACGCGTCCAGATCCCGCGAGGCCGCCACGAGACTGCGGGTGTACTCCGCCGCCGGGGCCGTCAGCAGCTGCCGCGTCGGCGCCAGCTCGACCTGCCGGCCGTGCCGGAGCACGAGGACGCGGTCGGAGATCTCGGAGACGACCGGAAGGTCGTGACTGATGAAGATGAGCGACATCCCCCGCTCGGTGACCTCGCGCTGGAGGAGGTCGAGCACCCCGGCCTGCACCGTCACGTCCAGCGCGGTGGTCGGCTCGTCGGCGATGAGGAGGTCGGGGTCGCCGGCGAGGGCGAGGGCGATCGCGACGCGCTGGCGCTGCCCGCCGGAGATCTCGTGGATGTACGACCGCGCGATCCGCTCCGGGTTCGGCAGGGCGACGTCGGCGAGGGCATCGAGCACCGCCGTGCGCAGGCGCTCTCCGCGGAGCCCCCGATGGCGGCGGAGCGGCCACGCGATCTGGGCGCCCACTCGCATGAGCGGGTCGAGGGCCGCCAGCGGCTCCTGGAACACCGCACTGACGACACTGCCCCGGACGGCGTCCATCCGCCGGGAGCGGGCGGTCACGGCACCCACGGGTCCCTCGGGCGTCGCCAGGACGATCTCTCCCCGCGCCGTCAGGGGGTGCGCGAGCAGACCGAGGATCGCCAGCGCTGTCAGCGACTTGCCGGACCCCGATTCCCCGATGATGCCGAGGCGCTCCCCGGCGGCGACGTCGAAGGACACGTCCGTCACGAGATCGCGCGGCTCCGGTTCGGTGAGCGCGATCCCGAGATGTCGGACCTGCAGCAGCGCGGTCATCGGATGCTCCGCGTCGTCGGATCCGCGATGTCCCGCAGGCCGTCGGCCAGGAGGTTCATGCCGATGATCGTGGCCACGAGCAGGATGCCGGGGAGGATCGCCGCGGTGGGGGCGACGAGGACGGTGCTCTGCGCCTCCTGCAGCATGCGCCCCCACGAGGCGTTGGGCGGTGGAGACCCGAGCCCGAGGTAGGACAGCGACGCCTCCGCGACGACGGCTCCGCCGAACTGCAGCGCGAGCGGGACGACGAGCGTGGGCCAGACGTTGGGGAGCACGTGGAGGAAGAGGATGCGCACACTCCCGGTTCCCGAGGTGCGTGATGCGGTGATGAAGTCCTGCGCGAGGACGCGCGTGGCCGTGACCCGGGTGAGCCGGGCGATCACCGCCGATCCCGCCAGACCGATCGCCAGGGTCGCGGATTCGAGCGACGCCCCCCGCCACGCGACGATGAGCATCGCCAGCAGCAGAGTGGGAAAGGCGATCGCGATGTCGAGGAGGCTCGACAGGGCATCGTCGACCCACCGGCCCGCGGTCGCGGCGGCGAGGCCCAGCGTGATTCCGAGGAGCGCGGCGATGAGCACCGACCCGAATCCGACGAGCATCGCCAGGCGCGCCCCCACCATCAGCTGGGAGAAGAGGTCGCGTCCGAGCCGGTCGGTTCCGGCCCAGTTCTGCAGCGACGGCGGCGACAGACGCCCGCCGGTGGTGTCCTCCAGCGGGAACGGCGTCCACACCAGGGACACCAGCGCGATCACGAGGATCGCGCCGAACAGGACCGCGCCCACGAGGAGGTTCACGGACCGACGGCGCGACGAACGGCGCCCGCGCGGCGTGACGGGGGCGGCGGTCAGCTCGGTCGCGCTCATGCGGCGGCCCTCGCGCGCCGGTTGCCGGAGAGGGTGTCGCGCAGGCGCGGGTCGATGATGCGCTGGAGGATGTCGGCGGCGAAGCCGAACAGCAGCACGAGCGCGGTGGAGAAGAGGAGGATGCCCTGGATGCTCGGGAAGTCCTGCTCGCGGATCGCCACCAGCAGCATGTCGCCGAGGCCGGGGAGCGCGAAGACCCGCTCGATGACGACGGCACCGACGAATGTCGTCGAGAGCATGATCGCGAGGATCGAGATCACCGGGACCACCGCGTTGCGCACCCCGTGCCGCCAGAGCGCGGTGGCGAAGCTCTGGCCGCTCGCGCGGGCCGCGCGCATGTACTGCTGGCCGAGGATGTCGAGCGTCGCGCTGCGGACGTACCGTGCGAGGTCGCTGCCGGCCACGATGGCAATGGCCAGCACCGGGAGGGTGAGCGAGTACAGAGCCGCCCCCGGATCCTCCCAGTCCGTCCGAGGGAATCCACCCGCCGGGAAGACCCGCCATCCGAGCGAGAGGACGGAGACCAGCAGGATGCCGACCCAGAAGGCCGGGATCGCACCGCCCAGCTGCGACAGCGCGGAGAAGGTCGCCCCGTACCAGGTGCGCGACTTCCACGCGGCGAAGAAGCCCACGGGGACGGCGATGACGACCGCGAGGGCGAACGAGATGAGTGTCAGCGGCAGGGTGACGTTCAGCCGGCGGGCGATCTCGTCACCGACGTCGAGACGGTTGGTGAACGACTGGCCGAGGTCGAGCGTCGCCAGCTGCGCGAGGTAGTCGGCGAACTGCACGTAGAGCGGGCGATCCACTCCCAGGCGGGCCGCCGCCGCGGCGATGTCGGCCTCGGTGGCGCCGACGGAGATCAGCGCGAACACGGGATTGCCGAGCACGCGCAGCACGACGAACAGGATCGTCGCCGCCAGCGCGAAGGCCAGCAGCAACAATCCTGTCCGTCGGATCAGATACGCGCCTATGACGCCGCCTTCTCGATGTCGTAGACGTAGAACAGGGAGTTGAGGCCGTTCTCGGGCACCCCGCTGATGCCCGGGGCCGCGACGCGCAGCTGCGGGTTGAGGTAGAGCCAGATGCTCGCAGCATCGTCGGAGATCTGCTGGTTCGCCAGCTTCACGAGCTCCGTCTGCTCCTCGACCGTGGAGGCCGCCTCCGAGTCGGCGAGCCAGGTCTGCACGTCGGCGTTGTCGTAGCCCCAGTAGAAGTCGGGGTTGCCGTAGAAGTTGATGTCGCGGTCGTTGACGTGCCCCTGGAGCGTCGCTTCGAAATCGGTGTCGGTGTACACCTTCTGGTACCACTCGTCATCGGTGATGATGTTGATGTCGACCGTGATGCCGACCTTCGCCAGCTCCGTCTTGACGAACTCCGCCACGGTGGAGTGGACGCCGGAGTCGGGCGTGTCGATCGTGAAGGAGAAGCCGTCGGCGTAGCCGGCATCCGCCAGCAGCTCTTCGCTCAGGGCCGGGTCGTAGGGGTTGTTGTCGGCGAGGTCGAGGTACCACGGCTCCGACGGCGGCACCATCGAGCCGATGAGCTGACCGCGGCCGTCCCAGATCGCGTCGAGGAGCTGCTCGCGGTTGATCGCGGAGTAGATCGCCTTCCGGACCTGGACGTCGTCGAACGGGGCGATCCGGTCGTTGAACGCGAGGAGCTCCTTGGTCGTGGAGGTGCCTTCGATGATCTCGAAGCCCGCCGCCTCGAACTCCGCGAGGCTGTCGGGGTTCGACTGGCTGGTCACCAGATCGACCGCGTTGGTCAGCAGCGCGTTGTTCAGAGCCGTGGGGTCGGCGTAGTACTGATAGACCACGCCGCCGTTGGCGGGCGCGTCGCCCCAGTAGTCCTCGTTCACCTCGAGGGCGATCGAGTCGCCCTTGCGGTAGTCGGCGAGCGCGTAGGGGCCGCTGCCGTCGGCGCTGGAGGTGAGGTCTCCGGCAGCCGGGTTCACGATCCAGACGTATCCGAGGTTGTAGGTGAAGCTGATGGAGGGCTGGCTGAGGGTGACGGCGACGGTGCGCTCGTCGACCACCTCGACGCTGTCGATGACGCTGAGCTGACGTTTGCGCGCCGCGATCGACTCTTCGCTGACGAAGCGCTCGAGGCTGTACTTGACCGCTTCGGCGTCCACCGGGTCGCCGGAGTGGAAGGTCGCGTCGGGCTGCAGGGTGAAGGTGTACACCAGGCCGTCCTCGGACACCTCGGTCTCCGTGGCCAGGAGCGGCTCGACGGTGGCGTCGTCGGTGATCCTGAACAGACCCTCGTAGACGTTGCCGGTGAAGACCTCGGTGACGCCGGAGCTGCCGCCGAAGATCTGGTCGAGGTTCGTGGGCTCGTTCTGCGAGCCGACGATCACTTCGGCCTGCGGGTCGGCCTCCCCGGCCGCCGAGGACGGCGCGGGGGCGCCACCGGCGCAGCCGGCGAGGACGAGGGCGCCGACGGCGAGCGTGGCGGCGGAGGCGAGCAGCGGGATGCGACGATGGCGTGCGGTCACGTCAGGGTCCTTCTGTGGGGGGTGGAGGGGAAAGGGAGAAGTCAGAGGGTGAAGCCGTCGGCGTAGCGGACGCGCAGCTCTCCGGCGCGCACCGCGAACGGAAGGCGGTTCTGCAGCGGCGGGAGCGGACAGTTCATCTGATTGGAGAATCCGCACGGGGGCACGGTGGTGCGGTTGAAGTCGACCGTGATCGGGATGCTGTCTCCGGGGCGCAGCGGCGCATCCGCGCCGGGGTGGTCCAGGAACAGGAAACGTCCCGCCCCGTAGGACTCGGCGCCGTTCGTGGTGTCGCCGAAGACGAGTTGGAGCGTCGCATGGCCGTCGTGCGTGGTGTCGAAGGCGGCGAGCCGATACTCGGTACCGTCCACGGTGAAGATCAGATCGCCGGAGACGGGGAGGGTGCGGGTGGCCCCGGCGTCCTTGATGTGCTCGAACGGGACGACGCGGTCCTCGTCGACGAGCTCGAAGCGACCCTCCAGGACCCAGGCCGGGTCGTAGGGGGCGGTCACGATCTCCTCGAACGCCTGCTGTGCCGGAGAGTCCTGCCGCCAGATGCGGTACCCCTCCTGCGGGGCGCCGGTGTCGAGGTCGGTGCGGCGCAGCCGCGTGAAGACGGCATCGACGGGGTGTCCGGCGCGCGCGATGCGCTCCTCGACCGGCGGTTCACCGGCGGGAGACCAGTGGGTGAGCACCAGCGAGAGCGCGCCCGTGGGCCCGGTCACCGTCCGTCGGCGGTCGCGGGTCCACTTCTCGTGGGCCGCCTGGGTCGTCGTGTCACTCACCATCACAGGTAATCAAATGCCGCGCGACGCTCGGAAATTCCGTGTCGCCGTGTTTCTCTTCGTCGATGCGTCCGGGCACGAGTGGTCAGTCGCGCCCGCCGGGGGGACCGACGATGAGAAGCGTCACGTAGAGGCCGATGACCGCCGCGGCGATGAGCAGGGCGAGCACCCACGGGCGCGCGAGGAACCAGCGCATCAGCCGGTCGTGCCACGCGCCGTCGCGCGGGTCGTCGGTGCGCTCCAGCCGCCAGGGACCGTTCAGGCGGCCACTGCGGTGCAGCCAGATCTCGGTGGGGATCGTGGCGTAGGGGATCACGGCGCTGGCGACGGCGACGATCGTCGGCCCCGCACCCCACCGCTGGTTCTTCGCGACGAGGATCGCCGTGGCGCCGTAGGAGAGGAACACGAAGCCGTGGATGCCGCCGCCGATCGTCACGGCGATCGCGAGGTCGGCGGTGGCCCGGAGGATGAGGCCGGCGATCAGCAGGGTCCAGGAGATCGCCTCGGCGATGGCGAGGACGCGGAACAGGTTCAGGGGCGCGCGGAACACGGGTCTCCTCCACTCGGGTGCCCGTCCAGCCTATGTCGGCCGTGCACGCCGTCAGGCCGGGCGCATTAGCGTGGAGCGGTGACCTTCTCCTTCGACGCCCTGCGTCGCGCGCCCGATGTCGAGGGTCCAGGGCTCGTCGCGGCGGATGCCGCGGACCGGCTGATCCTCGACGAATCCGCCGGCGCGCGAGGCTCGGCGCAGCCGGGGGCCGTCGTGGTCATCGGTGACGCGTACGGCGCGCTCACGCTCGGCGCGGCCGATGCCGGGGCCGACGGCATCCGCGTCCATCAGGATGCTCTGAGCGGTGAGCGGGCGCTCGCGCGGAATGCGGGGAGGTCGGGCCTCACGGGGTCGTTCACGAGCCTGCCTCTGTCGCCGGAGCTGGTGCGCGACGCCGAGGTCGTCCTGTTGCGACTCCCCCGGTCGCTGGACGCCCTCGCCGATCAGGCGGGACTCATCGCCCGCTACGCGACGCCGGGGGTGCGGGTGTTCGCCGGTGGACGTCTGAAGCACATGTCGAGATCGATGAACGAGGTGCTTGGACGGCGGTTCGGCGTGGTCGAGGCGTCGCTCGCGCGGCAGAAATCGCGGGTGCTGCGGGCATCCGAGCCGCGCGCGGGCGCCGATCCCGTACCCGCGCGGGCGGAGATCGACGATCTCGTGGTCTGTGCGTTCGGGGGCGCGTTCGCCGGCGCGTCCATCGACATCGGGACGCGGCTGCTGCTCGCGCATCTTCCCGGACGGATGCCGACCGACGGCGCCGTCATCGACTTCGCGTGCGGCACGGGTGTCGTCGCCGCCGAGCTCGCGCGCAGGCATCCGGAGCTCTCGGTGATCGCCACCGACCAGTCCGCGGTGGCGGTGGCGTCCGCCCGCGCGACGGTGGAGGCGAACGGCGTGAGCGCCCGCGTCCACGTGGTGCGGGACGATCTGCTCTCGGCCCAGCCGGACGGGAGCGCCGGGATGATCGCCCTCAATCCCCCGTTCCACAGCGACGCCGCGGTGACGTCGGCGCTCGCGCCGCGCTTCTTCCGCGAGGCGCGGCGGGTGCTGCGCCCCGGCGGCGAACTATGGACGGTGTGGAACTCGCCGCTGCAGTATCGTGGCGCGCTCGAGCGCACGGTCGGCCCCACCCGTCAGGTCGCGCGCAACGCGAAGTTCACGGTGACGGTCTCGGTCGCGCGCTGAGGACATCACCGAGGGCGCCGTGCACTCTCAGAACGGCGGGTACCCGACCGCTCGCTCGGCAGCGGGTTCGGGTTCGGGTTCGGGATCGGCGATGAACATCACTCGGGGTGGCGGGTCCTCGATGTAGACCTTTCCGGAGGGGGCGGTGAATCTGAGCCGTCCGCCCGGGAGTTGCTCAACCGTCCACCCCGCCGCGTGCCTCGTGACGTGATGTCGGGTGCAGCAGGGTCCGAGGTTGTCTCCGTCGGTCTTCCCGCCGTTCGCATACTCGTGGTGGTGGTCGATCTCGGATCGCATCGCCGGTCGCCGGCATCCCGGGAACGCGCACCTGACGTACCGGGCCTGCAGAAACCGCTTCAACCCGGCGGTCGGGGTGTACCGATCCGTGGTCAACACTTCGGCGGTGACGGGGTGAAGGAACACCCGGTCGAACCCCGGAGCGTTCCCCGTCAGGATCCGCACCGTGGCCGGGTCGATGGCGCACTTCCCGTTCAGCTCCGCCCCACCCGACGTCGTCCCCGCCAGGGTGGTCGCCGGGATGCTGACCTGCACGCTCGCGCGAATGGCTGCGAGTCCACCGCCGGTGGAGTCGATCGTCGGTGCAGCGGTGAGGAGCATGTCCATGAGGACGTCGGCGCGGATCTCATTCAGCGTCCGGTCGTCGAACCACTCGCGCTCGTCGGCACCCACATCGTCGCCACCCACACTGCCGCCTGAACCGACACCGCATGTCCCTTGCTCGGCGGCCTCTCTCCGCGCCCGCAGTTCGGTGGCTTTGATCTCCCGGCCCTGCTGGGTGAGCCGGTCGTAGATCCCGTGGATCTCCGCCGCGGGACCCTCGACCCCGAGAGTCGACATCCCATCCCGATGATCCTCCATCCAGACCCGACGCGTGCACGCCGCGACATCATGCCGCTCCTGCACCGTCCGCGGGTTCAGTTTGTCGGCGACCTGCTGCGCGTACGGACGCAACCGGCCCGTCGCGGTCTTCACCGCATAATCCAGCACGTCCTTCTCATACGCCGCGCGCGCGTCCGGGTCCGGCAGATCCGCCCCGAACTCCACGATCACCTTCGTGTGCGCCTGCGACACCTTCCCCGCCCGCCACGCCTCGAACGTCGGGGCGTACTCCGTCACAAGTCGGTGGCACTCGAACAATCGGTTCTGCACCGTGCTGTCGTTCACCCGCGTGGCCGCACCGATCTCGGCCGCCATCGCCCGCAGCGGCATCTCCCGCGCCTTCACCGTCGCAGACCCCAGCAGGGCGGTCTGCTCCTGCGTGAACGCGTATGCCTCCGCCATCGCCGCGGCCTCACGCGCCTGCCCCTCTGCCACCAACCGCCGCGACTCGAGAATCTCGTCCACGAACGCCGCCGTCTTCCGCGCCACCGCATCACGACCATCGCACTCGTCCACAGGCTCCGCAGTCTCGTCCACCGGCTCCGCAGTCTCGTCCATGGCTTCCCGTCTCGATCAGTTCCAGGTGATCACAGACTAGAACGTATCTACGACATTGCGCGGCGCCCAACCGGCGTCGTCGCGAAGGTAGTCGAATCCGTCGCTGACCGCGTCAGCGCCGCGTCGACCAGAGCGCCCATGCGACGAGCACGGGCTGGAAGAACAGGCGGAAGAAGCGCTTGCGGTCGGTGTCGAGACCGAATCCGTTGCGGCGGCGCAGCCATTGCTCGATGTTGCCGGGAAAGATCGCGACGAAGAATGCAGCGAGGATCGCACCCACCCGTCTGCGTGAACCCGGCAGCACGACGAGCGAGGCTCCGAGCATCACCTCGACCACTCCCGACGCCACGACGACGCCGTCTTCGTCCATCAGCTCGCTCGCGAACTCGGGCACCTGCGCGCGGAACTCCTTCCGGGCCCAGGTGAGGTGACTGATGCCCGCGAAGACGAGCGCGGAGGCGAGCGCCCACCGGGCGGCGGTGCGGATCATGCGAGCTTCGCCTTGACGTAGGCGACGATCGCGTTCGCGTGCCCGTGGCCGAGGCCGTGCTCGGTCTTGAGCGTCTGAACCACCGCCATGTGCGACTGCGTGTCGAGTCCGTCGGCGGCGATGTCCAGCCACTCCTGGACGGGACGACCATAGGTCTTCTCGATGCTCGGGAAGTAGGACGCGGGGCCCTTGACGGTCTCGCCGGCGGCGGGTGCAGGCGGCGCAGGCACGCGATGGGTGGTCATGCTGAGAGCGTAAATGCTGGAGCAGCGGCGCGACAGCGCCGACACTGAGTCCATGCAGCGCGTTCTCGTCCTCGGCGGCACGGGGTGGGTGGGCCGGGAGACCGTCCGTCACCTACTCGACGACGGGGCCGATGTGACCTGCCTCGCCCGCGGCACCTCCGGCGACGTCCCCCACGGCGCCCGCTTCGTCCGGGCCGACCGCACCGTCGCCGGCGCCTACGACGACCTCCATGGCGAGTGGGACGAGGTCATCGAGTTCTCCTACTCCCCCGACCTGGTCGGACCTGCCCTCGGCGCGCTCGCCGATCGGGCGGCCCACTGGACGCTCGTCTCCACGATCTCGGTCTACGCGCACAACGACGAACCCGGCGCCGACGAGTCCGCCGCCCTCGTCTCCCCCGCTCACCTGGAGGAGTACCCGGACGCGAAGGTCGCCGCCGAGCTCGCGAGCCACCGACGCCTGGAGGGGCGTCTGCTCATCGCCCGCCCCGGACTGATCGTCGGCCCGGGCGACCCGAGCGACCGCTTCGGGTACTGGCCGGCACGATTCACCCGGCCCGGGCCCGCTCTCCTCCCGTCGTCCGCCGGGCGGTTCGTGCAGGTCGTCGACGTGGCCGACCTGGCCGCCTGGCTCGCCCGCGCCGCGACCGTCGGCGTCACGGGCACCGTGAACGCGGTCGGCGGCATCCACCCGATGAAGGATGCACTCGAGAGCATGGCGGACGCCGCACGTTTCGCCGGCGACCGCGTCGAAGTGGACGACGACACTCTTCTCGCCCAGGACGTGCGGTACTGGGCGGGGCCCCGGTCCCTCCCCCTGTGGCTCCCCCGCGCAGACACCGCCTTGGCACAGCGGGCCGGACGCCGGTTCCTCGAGACGGGCGGGCGCGTCCGCCCGCTCACCGAGACGATCGAACGCACCCTGGCCGACGAACGCCGCCGCGGAGTCGACCGCGAACGCCGTTCGGGACTCACCGCCGCCGAGGAACGCGCGGTGTTCGAGTCGCTTCGCTGAGCGGATGCCGCGACGACGCGGCCGCATCCGCGAAGACCCGCGCCACACCGCTCGCACGAAGCGGTGCCCTCCGGGTCTCGACGGTCCTGGGGGGCTGGACCGGCGGAATCCCGGAGGGCACCTCGACCCGTCATCTCGGCCCGGAGTCGGGTAGGCCGCCTCGACGGGTGCGCAGGCCTGGCTGCGCTGTCGTGATGCGGATCTATCGGCCACGGTAGTCGGCGAACCCGGCAGGGTCCATTCCTCCGCATGAGAGTTCCCTCAGTCTTTGATCAAGGACGCGGCTTTCGCTTCATCCGCGGCGGTCACATCGGGGAGCTCGCGCAGAGCCCAGAAGGGCCCGATCACGACGAACAGCACCGAGAGCAGCCCGCCGATCGCCCCGATCCACATCGTCGTCACCGCGCCGTACGCGGTGCCGAGAATGCCGGCGAGCAGCGCGCCGATGGGCATCACGCCCCACACGAAGAAGCGGATCGAAGCATTCATCCGACCGAGGAGCGGCTTCGGCGTGATCCTCTGACGGAATGACACCTGGACGATGTTGTAGACGAGGACGGTGAACATCCCGACCGCGGACTGGACCACGAGCACGCCGAAGGCGATCTGGGGGACGAGGGCCGCGGCCGGGAGGAACAGCCCGGCCACGGAGAATCCGATCGAGCTGATCGGAATGGCGCGGGCTTCGCCGAGCCACCGGACGAGGTGTGGTGTCGCCATCGCACCGAGAAGCCCGCCCACCGCGCCGAACGAGAAGACGACGCCCATGCTCGCCGGGCTGAGCCCGAGTTCTCGGAGGAGGAAGATCGGCAGCATCGTGTAGGTGATGACGCTGAAGAAGTTCGACACCGCGGTGGTCCCGACGATCCGGCGGAGGTAGGGGTTGGCGAACACCCAGCGCACGCCGACGCCGATCGCGCGGAGGATCGGTTCGTGCTCGTGGCGGGGCGCGACGACCTCGTCATCCCTCGTGAACAGCAGGGCGACGAGGGAAGCCACGTAGGTGCCGGCCGTGGCGAGGACGGCGAACGGCGCGGTCAGCACACCCACGAGCCAGCCGCCGAGCGCGGGGCCGGCGATCCCGGCGAGCTGGTGAGTGGCCTCGAGCTTGCCGTTGGCCTCGGGGATCGCCGTCGGACGCACGAGGGACGGCACGATCGACTGGTACGACACATCGAAGAACACGGTGGCGATGCCGATCACGAGCGCGACGATCACGAGGTGCCACATCTGAAGGACCCCCATCGCCCACAGGACCGGAATGGTCGCGAGCGCACCGACCCGGACGGCATCCGCCCAGATCATGACGTGACGCTTGCGCATGCGATCGATCCACGCGCCGGCGGGCAGACCGATGACGAGGAACGCCGCGACGCCCGCGGCGTTGAGCACGCCCACCTCCCACTCCGTCGCGCCGAGCACCAGCACCGCGAGCACGGGGAGTGCGAGCTCGGTGATCTGCGAGCCGAATTGGGCGAGGGACTGCCCGCTCCAGAACGTGAGGAAGTTGCGGTCGCGCCAGAGCCCGCCCCGCCGGGGCTGGATGGTGGTCGCGTCGGGCTCGTCGGCGCGGGAGGTCTCGGTCACGGTGGCCAGTGTGCGCGAGTGATTGAGTTTTGTCAATCGCTGCCGGGTAGTCTGGCGGCGTGACCGACGACGCCTTCGACGACGCGGATGCCGAGGCCCTCGCCCGCTCGCGCGCGCTGAGCTCCCCGCTCCGCATGCGGATCCTCCGCCTCTGCCGCTTCGAGAGCCGGACGAACAAGGAGCTCGCCGCGCTGCTCGACGTGAATCCCGGCACGATGCTCCACCACGTGCGGACGCTCACCCAGACGGGCTTCCTCGCCGCGGAGGAGCCCCGGTCCGGCACACGCGGCGCGCGGGAGATCCCCTATCGCGCGACGGGGCTGTCGTGGCGGACCCCGGTCCCCGGGGGAAGCCTCGTGCTCGTCGAGACCTTCCTGCAGCAGATCGAGGGCCTCGACCCCGACGACATCCAGTTCTCCTGGCTCGGGCTGAAACTCAACGCCGCGAACAAGGCCGAACTCGACCAGCGCGTCTACGACCTCCTCACGGAGTTCGCGGAACGCGGACCGGATGCCGACGGTGACCCATACTCCCTCGTCGTCGTGACGCACCCCGACGTGAACCCGGCGTCACAGCGGGACGAGGACGAGGAATGATCCGCGCCGGCGAACTCGGCGCCGACGCGGCCACGCGCCCCGACACTGCGCGCTGGCCGGCCGAGCCGCTCCCGGGCTTCCGCCGCGCCGAAGCCACCGCGTGGATCGGAGCCGGCGACGACGTGTGGCGCCGGACATCGCGGGATGTGCTGCGCTGGACCGTGAAGACGCGGAGCGGCTTCGCCGTCGATGACGACTCCCCCGTCCGGGCGGGGATGCGCCGGACGGTCACTGCGCGGGTGCTCGGCATCCGCATCCACGAACCGGTCCGCGTCGTGGCGGTGATCGACGCGGCGACCCGCGTCGGATTCGCCTATCGCACCCTTCCCGGCCACCCGGTGCGCGGTGAGGAGGCGTTCGTCGTGCACCGCGACGGCGACGAGGTCTTCTTCTCGGTGCGGTCGCTCACGGCGCCCGCACCGAGCGGAGGGTGGAGGTGGGCCTTCCCGCTGCTGCGGGTCGCCCAGGTCGTCGCCAGACGCCGCTACCTCCGCGCCCTCCGCTGAGTCACGTCGAGGCGTCGCGCACGGACCCGAGCCCGGGGACGCCGGGCTCACCGTCCGAGCAGCGCGAAGAGAACCACGGCGAGAAGCGTCCCCGCGGACGCCCACAGCAGCCAGCCATGCCAGGCACGCGTCCGGGGCGAAGCATCCCCCTCTGCGACCGAGGGGATACCGAGCCTGTCGCGAATCTCGTTGGCGCGCGCGAGAAGACCGGCCTGGTGCTCGTGCTGGGCCAGCGCTCCCCCCGGGACGCGCAACGCGCTCCCGATCGAGTCATGCAGTTGCTCTTGTATCTGCGCGAGCTCCGAGCTCAGACGATCCCGCTCTTCCGCCGGCAGGTTGTTCTCGGACACCTCTCAACATTCGCGCGGGACCGGAAGGCGCGCAACCCGCAATCACACACGGTCGCGGGCGGTCCCGACGGTCTGCGGCGCGGCGAGCGTGTGGACACATCAAGGGGCAGGACGCCGGAAGGCCCTCGGCGCGACTTCGTAAGGAGAAGTCGGCCGAGGGCCTCCGTCACGCAAGATCCGCGGAGTTACGCGGGAGTCAGAAGTCCCAGTCCTCGTCCTCGGTGGCCTCGGCCTTGCCGATGACGTAGGACGAACCCGACCCGCTGAAGAAGTCGTGGTTCTCGTCCGCGTTCGGCGAGAGGGCCGAGAGGATCGCCGGGTTCACGTTGGTCGTGGTCGCCGGGAACATCGCCTCGTAGCCGAGGTTCATCAGCGCCTTGTTGGCGTTGTAGTGCAGGAACTTCTTGACGTCCTCGGTCAGACCGATGCTGTCGTAGAGGTCCTGCGCGTACTGCACCTCGTTGTCGTAGAGCTCGTACAGGAGCGAGAAGGTGTAGTCCTTGATGTCCTGACGCGTGGCCTCGTCGACCTTCTCGAGCCCCTTCTGGAACTTGTACCCGACGTAGTAGCCGTGTACGGCCTCGTCGCGGATGATGAGGCGGATGAGGTCGGCGGTGTTGGTGAGCTTCGCGCGCGACGACCAGTGCATCGGCAGGTAGAAGCCCGAGTAGAACAGGAAGCTCTCCAGCAGGGTCGAGGCGACCTTGCGCTTGAGCGGCGAGTCGCCACGGTAGTACTCCATGACGATCTGCGCCTTCTTCTGCAGATTCGGGTTCTCCACCGACCAGCGGAACGCCTCGTCGATCTCCTTCGTCGAGCACAGCGTCGAGAAGATCGACGAGTAGCTCTTGGCGTGCACCGACTCCATGAAGGCGATGTTGGTGTACACCGCCTCTTCGTGCGGGGTGATCGCATCGGGGATCAGCGACACGGCGCCGACGGTGCCCTGGATGGTGTCCAGCAGCGTCAGGCCCGTGAAGACCCGCATCGTCACCAGCTGCTCTTCGGGCGTGAGCGTGTTCCACGACTGGATGTCGTTGGACAGCGGCACCTTCTCGGGCAGCCAGAAGTTGTTGACGAGGCGGTTCCAGACCTCGAGGTCCTTGTCGTCCTCGATGCGGTTCCAGTTGATGGCCTGCACGTGGTTCAGCAGTTGCAGCTTCTCAGCCATGGGGTTCTCTCTCGGTGCTCAGCGGATCTCAGCGGGTCACAGCATGCAGGAGACGCACTCGGTCATGTCGGTGCCCTCCAGCGCCAGCTGCCGCAGGCGGATGTAGTAGATCGTCTTGATGCCCTTGCGCCAGGCGTAGATCTGGGCCTTGTTGATGTCGCGCGTGGTGGCGGTGTCCTTGAAGAACAGCGTCAGCGACAGGCCCTGGTCCACGTGCTGCGTCGCCGCGGCGTACGTGTCGATGACCTTCTCGTAGCCGATCTCGTACGCGTCCTGGTAGTACTCCAGGTTGTCGTTCGTCATGAACGGCGCCGGGTAGTAGACGCGACCGAGCTTGCCTTCCTTGCGGATCTCGATCTTCGACGCGATCGGGTGGATCGAGCTGGTGGAGTTGTTGATGTACGAGATCGATCCGGTCGGGGGCACCGCCTGCAGGTTCTGGTTGTAGATGCCGTGCTTCTGGATCGACGCCTTCAGCTGGATCCAGTCGTCCTGCGTGGGGATGTGCTTGCCCGCGAAGAGCTCCTTGACCTTGTCGGTCTCGGGAACCCACGCCCGCTCGATGTACTTGTCGAAGAACTCGCCGGTGGCGTAGGTGGAGTCCTCGAAGCCGTCGAACGCACGCCCGCGCTCGATGGCGAGGTTGTTCGACGCGCGCAGCGCGTGGAACAGCACCGTGTAGAAGTAGATGTTCGTGAAGTCGAGACCCTCGACCGAGCCGTAGTGCACGTGCTCGCGGGCGAGGTAGCCGTGCAGGTTCATCTGGCCGAGGCCGATCGCGTGGGAGCGGTCGTTGCCGTCCTCGATCGAGCGGACCGAGGCGATGTGGCTCTGGTCGCTCACCGCGGTGAGGGCCCGGATGGCGGTCTCGACGGTCTGACCGAGGTCGTCGGCATCCATCGACAGCGCGATGTTCATCGAGCCGAGGTTGCAGGAGATGTCCTTGCCGATCTCGGCGTAGGAGAGGTCCTCGCTGTAGGTCGTCGGGGTGTTCACCTGCAGGATCTCGCTGCAGAGGTTCGACATGTTGATCCGGCCCTTGATGGGGTTGGCCCGGTTCACCGTGTCCTCGAACATGATGTACGGGTAGCCCGACTCGAACTGGATCTCGGCGATCGTCTGGAAGAACTCGCGCGCGTTGATCTTGGTCTTCTTGATGCGGGCGTCGTCGACCATCTCGCGGTACTTCTCGGTGACGGAGATGTCGCCGAAGGGCACGCCGTACACGCGCTCGACGTCGTACGGGGAGAACAGGTACATGTCCTCGCCGTTCTTCGCGAGCTCGAAGGTGATGTCGGGCACCACGACACCGAGCGAGAGGGTCTTGATGCGGATCTTCTCGTCGGCGTTCTCACGCTTGGTGTCGAGGAACCGCATGATGTCGGGGTGGTGGGCGCTGAGGTACACGGCGCCGGCACCCTGACGGGCCCCGAGCTGGTTGGCGTAGCTGAAGCTGTCTTCGAGGAGCTTCATCACCGGGATGATCCCGGAGGACTGGTTCTCGATCTGCTTGATCGGCGCACCCGACTCGCGGATGTTCGACAGCAGGAGCGCCACGCCGCCGCCGCGCTTGGACAGCTGGAGCGAGGAGTTGATCCCGCGCGAGATCGACTCCATGTTGTCTTCGATGCGCAGGAGGAAGCATGAGACGAGCTCGCCGCGCTGGGCCTTGCCGGAGTTGAGGAACGTCGGGGTCGCCGGCTGGAAGCGGCCGGAGATGATCTCCTCGACCAGAGCGGTCGCGAGCTTCTGGTCGCCGTCGGCGAGGCCGAGGGCGGTCATGACCACGCGGTCCTCGAAGCGCTCGAGGTAGCGCTTGCCGTCGAAGGTCTTCAGCGTGTAGCTGGTGTAGTACTTGAACGCGCCGAGGAAGGTCTCGAAGCGGAACTTCTTCGAGTAGGCGAGGTCGTTGAGCTCCTGGATGAACTCGAACGGGTACTTCTCGAGGACGGACCCCTCGTAGTACTCCTTCTCGACCAGGTAGTCCAGGCGCTCCTTGAGGGAGTGGAAGAAGACGGTGTTCTGGTTCACGTGCTGCAGGAAGTACTCCCGCGCCGCACGCTTGTCGGCGTCGAACTGGATCTTCCCGTCCGCGTCGTACAGGTTCAGCATCGCGTTCAGCGCGTGGTAATCGAGACCCTCGAACCGCGCGTCCATCTTGAACGGCGCCTGATCCTTCACTGCTGCTTCCACCATCGTTCCAATCCGTCGCTCACGCGATCCACGTCTTCCGGCGTGCCGAAAACTTCGAGCCGATACAAGTGCGGCACACGGCACTTGCGGCTGATGACCTCCCCGGCGAAGCAGAAGTGCTCGCCGAAGTTGGTGTTGCCCGCGGAGATGACCCCGCGGATGAGGTTCCGATTCCGCTCGTCGTTGAGGAAGCGGATGACCTGCTTGGGAACCGCGCCCTTCTCGACGCCCCGTCCCTGACCGCCTCCGTACGTCGGGGTGACCAAGATGTAGGGCTCGTCCACGACGAGGGGCGGTTCGTTCGCGTGCAGAGGGATCCGGAGGGACCGGACGCCTCCGGTGGCGACGACCTTCTCGACGAAGCGGGCGGTGTTGCCCGAGATGCTGGAGAAGAACACCAGCAGCGGCCCCGCGGTCGCCGAGTCGGCAACCGCGGGTCGCTGCGCGATCGCGGTTGCCATGGGATCAGGCCAGACGCGAGGCGAGCTCGTCGATCTTGTCGGGACGGAAGCCCGACCAGTGGTCCTCGTCGGTGATGACGACGGGGGCCTGCATGTAACCGAGCGCCTTCACCTGCTCGAGGGCCGAGGGGTCCTCGGAGAGGTCGAGGATCTCGTAGTCGATGCCCTTCGAGTCCAGAGCGCGGTAGGTCGCCGTGCACTGCACGCAGGAAGGCTTCGTGTACACCGTGATCGCCATGTCGATCCATTTCTGTCGTTGTCGTCCGGGTGATTCCGGTCAGTTCTCGGGCTGGCCCCCCGCCGGGAGTCCAATACTACATATGGGTACGGACATCAGGTAGCACCACAAGGGGTAGTAGTTACATCCGTGTGATTTTCCACCGTCATCCCCATGTACAACACAGGTTGTCCACCGTTTCATCCACAACCGACCGCTCCGTCGGACACGAGGAAAACGGCCGGATGACGCGGGTTTCCTTCGACGCCTCCGACGTTGTCCACAGATCGGACGCTACGCCGGGCCACCGACATCCGATTCCCTGTGGATGGACGCCGACGGCGTGTCGGGGCGTGTCGCGCTAGCGTGTCCTGGTGGCGGGCTATCGGGATCTTCTGCGCACTCCGGGCGTGGGGCGCATCATGGCGGCGCAGCTGACCGCACGCTTCCCCAACGGGATGACGAGCCTGGCACTGCTGCTCTACATCGAGCGGGAGACGGGATCGTACGGCGCGGCCGGCCTCGTCCTGGCCGCCACGTCGATCGGCCAGGCGATCGCCGGCCCCGTCACCAGCCGGTGGATGGGCATCTGGGGCATGCGCAAGGTCCTCACCCTGACCCTGATCATCTGCGCGACGGCGATCACCACGATCGCGCTGGTCGACATGGTCCTGCCCGCCTACATGGCGCTCGGCCTCATCGCGGGCCTGTCGACGCCGCCGGTGCAGCCGGCCGTCCGCACGATCTATCCGAAGATGGTCACCGGCCGACAGCTGACGCCGCTGTTCTCGCTCGACGCCTCGTTGCAGGAGATCATCTGGATCCTCGCGCCCGTGGTCATCACGGTCGTGGCCACCCAGGTCGGCACCGTTCCCGCCCTCCTGCTCATCGTGGCGATCCTGATCCTGGGCGGGGCGTGGTTCATCCTCTCCCCCGAGGTCGGACGCGTGCGGATCCCCCGGAGCCGGCGCAGCATCGGCAAGGTCATGACGAAGCCGCCGATCATCCTCGCCACCGTCGTCGGCTTCCTCCTGATCGGCGCGTGCGCGGCCGTCGAAGCCGGAGTCGTCGCCACGTTCGGGCACGACGGGCTGGAGGCGGGCCTGGTGCTGGCCGTCTTCGCCGTCGGCAGCCTCGCCGGCGGTCTCGGATTCGGGCACATCCCGATCGGGCGCTGGGCGATGGCCCGACGCCTCGGCATCGTCACGGCGGGGCTCGCCCTCACCATGGTGTCGCTGAACGTCTGGTGGCTCGGCGGCACGCTCGTCCTCGCGGGCCTCGGCGTCGCGCCGGCGCTGGCGGTGCTGTTCGCCATGACGTCCGCGAGCGTCAAGTTCAGCGACACCGCGGAGGCCTTCGGCTGGGTCGGCACCGGCCAGCTCATCGGCGCGGCCGCGGGGTCCGCCGTCGCCGGCTTCCTCATCGACGGCGTCGGGCCCACCGGCGCGTACCTCGCGGCGACGATCTTCGCGGCCGCGGGCCTGGTCGTCTCGGTCGTGTTCGTCCGCGGCTTCCCGGACCTCCGCGGGCGCGACGCGAGCCCCATGCCCGACACCGCGCCCGTGGCGACGATCACCTGAGCGGACGCGTCGCGCCCGCCGACCCCGCACCGGGGACGACGCGATCAGCGGGCGGCGTATCCGCCGTCGACCAGGTGGTAGCTGCCCGTGACGAAGGATGCCGCGTCCGACGCGAGGAAGGCGACGAGACCCGCGACCTCCTCGGAGGTGCCGAGCCGGCCGAGTGCGTGCTGCGCGGCGAGGCCCGCCTGGGCGTCGGCGTCGAGGTTGGCGTCCACGAGCGGCGTACGGATGAAGCCCGGTCCGACAGCGTTGACGCGCACCTTGTCCGCGCCGTACTCGAGGGCGGCGTTGCGGGTCAGGCCGATGAGCCCGTGCTTGGCCGTCACGTACGCGGACGACATCGGGATGCCGACCGAGCCGAGCACCGAGGCCATGTTGATGATCGATCCACCGCCGGCTGCGACCATCGCGGGGATCTGCGCGCGCAGACCGTAGAACACGGCGTTGAGGTCGACCTCGATGACCTTCTGCCAGCTGTCGATCGGGTACTCCGCGATGGGGGCGGCCGCGCCGCCGATGCCGGCGTTGTTCACGGCGATGCGCAGCGGGGCGAGCTCGCCGGCCTTGGCGACGGCCTCGACCGCGGCATCCGGATCCGCGACGTCCGCGACGAACGCCGCCGCGCTCCCGCCGGCGGCGGTGATCTCGTTGACGACGGCATGGGCGGCGTCGGCGGAGATGTCGGACACCAGGATCGCCGCGCCGCTCGCGGCGAGGGTGAGGGCGGTCGCGCGGCCGATGCCGGAACCGGCTCCCGTGATGAGCGCCGAGCGCCCCTGAACGTCGTACGTGGCCATGATGGTCTCCTTCCGAATAATCCGACATCTGTCGGCTTTCGTTACGATACTCTTCCCCGCACGCTCCGGATCGAGGAAGGTGGACGCATGCCCGCTCCCCTGCGGTCCCCCGCCCGCCTGCACACGGCGATCCTCGATCTGGCCCGCGAACGCCCGCCCGAGCAGCTCACCGCCACCGAGATCGCGCGCCATGCGGGGGTGCATCGATCGACGTTCTACGAGCACGCAGAGACCCCCGCGGGTCTGCTCGTCGATGCGCTCCGCGCCGACCTGGACGGCATCCGTCGCCGGTACCTCGACGATCCCACCGTCGACCTGGACGACGCCGTCGTCGCCACCACGCGCGCAGTCCTCGCGCACATCGAGCGGTTCGAGCCGATCTACCAGCGCGGTCTCCGCTCGCCGGAGGGGAGTGTGCGCGCCCTGCTGTCGACCCACTTCCGCGACAGCCTCCGCATGCTCGAGGACGCCGGTCGCGTCGCCTCCCCCGTCACCGCGACCGGCCACGACGGCACCTTCGGCCTGGAGGCCACCGCCCGATTCATCGCGGGCGGCGCGGTGGGCCTGCTCGAGGCGTGGCTGGCCGAACCTCCACCGCGCGCACCGGAGCTTTACCTGGACGCGTTCGCCTCGCTCACCGCCGCGCGCATCATCGCTCCGCGTCCGGCCGAGCTCCCCTGACGTCGGCGCGATCGGCCCCGCGGAGGCGGCGCTCAGCCGATGCGGCGGAGCATCTCGCGCACGGCGAGCGCGTAGGCGTCCGCGGGCTCGGGGTGCTCGAACACCAGCCGCTCCTCGCCGACGACGATCTCGACCTCGTGCGTGTCGGCCAGGCGCCGGAGCGACCGGAAGGTCCCGCGCAGCATCTCGCGCAGCTGATGCTCGTGCGGCAGCCAAAGCGCATCCTCGAGCGCGACCGAATCCAGCGCCCACTCCGTCGTGCCGTTGAAGGCGAGGATGCTCCCCGTCGGGTAGTCCCGCGGCTCGACCGTCATCTCGCTGACCGTGAAGACGTCCGCCTCGAACTCCGGCTCGTCCAGCTGGAAGCGGTCGCCCGAGCGCGGATGCCACACCAGGCCCGCCTGGCGGAGGTCGATCGCCCGTTCTGTCGAGATCATGCGAACCATCTTCCCGTGGATGCCGGCGGCCGGGGCCGCTCGTAGGCTGATCGCATGGTTTCCCCCGTGGTCCTCCCCCGCCGCTCCTGGGGCGCGCCGGGCCTCGCCCACCGCGCACTCCTCGTCCACGGCCTCGGCTCGAACGGCGCGCTGATGTGGCGGTACGGCGTCGCCCTCGCCGATGCCGGGTGGCGAGCCGATGCCGTCGACCTCCGCGGCCACGGCACCGCGCCCCGCGCGCTGGACTACACCCTCGGCGCCTACGCCGCCGATCTCGCGCACACCCGCCCCGAGGAGGGCGGCCCGTGGGACCTCGTCGTCGCCCACTCCCTGGGCGGTGCCGCCGCCACCCTCACCGCCGCCGCCGACGCGACCTGGGCGCGACGCCTCGTCCTCATCGATCCGGCGATCTCGCTCACCCCGCGGGATCGCGGCATCGTCCGCGCGAGCCAGGAGGAGTCCTTCGCCGATCCGTCCGCGGCCGCCGTCCGCGCCGCCCACCCGACCTGGCACCCGCACGACATCGAGCTGAAGGCCCTGTCGGCCCAGCAGGCGAGCCGGTGGGCCGTCGAGCAGACCAGCGCGCAGAACCCGGATTGGGACGTGACGGATGCCGCGACCGCGCTCACCGTGCCCACCCACGTCATCGCGTCCGACCCGGAGGTCTACTCGATCTTCGCCGGGAAGCCCGCCGAGGCCGTCGTCGGCGCGAACCCGCGCCTGACGATGACGATCGTCGCGGGCGCCGGCCACTCCCCCCACCGCGACAGGCCCGAGGACAGCGTGCGGGCCCTTCTGGAGGTCCTCTCATGACCGCGCCGACCACCGCCCCCACGACAGCGGCCACGACCGCCGCGCCCTTCGAGCCCGCGGCGATCCTCCCCGACGACCTGCTGGAGCGCTTCCGCGCGCGGGCCGCCGTCCACGATCGCGACAACACCTTCCCCGAGGCGGACCTCGCCGAGCTCCGCGAGCGGGGATACCTCGCGATCCTCGTGCCGACCGACCTCGGCGGAGGGGGGCTCGACCTGGCCGCGGCATCCGTCCTGCAGCAGCGCCTGGCCACCGCCGCGCCCGCCACGGCGCTCGCGATCAACATGCACCTGATCTGGACGGGGGTCGCCAAGCTCCTCGCCGACCGCGGGATCGACGACCTGCGGTTCGTGCAGACCGGAGCCGCCGCGGGCGAGGTGTTCGCCTTCGGGATCAGCGAGGCCGGCAACGACCTCGTGCTCTTCGGCAGCGACACCGATGCCGTCCCCACCGGCGACGGCGGGTACACCTTCACCGGCACGAAGATCTTCACCACCCTCTCCCCGGTGTGGACGCACCTCGGGCTGCACGGCCTGGACACCACCTCGCCGGATGCGCCGCGCATGGTCTTCGCCTTCCTCGCGCGGGACGAAGCGGATGCCGGTCGGGTCCGCATCCGCGACGACTGGGACACCGTGGGGATGCGCGGCACCCAGTCGCGCACCACCGAGCTGCACGCCGCTCGGGCCGCCGCCGACCGGGTCGTCCGCCGCCTGGAGCCCGGCCCTCAGCCGGACCCGCTGGTGTTCGGGATCTTCGCGGTGTTCGAGCTCCTGATCGCCTCCGTCTACACCGGCATCGCCCGCCGCGCGATCGAGGTCGCCGTGGCGACCGCCCACCGCCGGACCTCGAAGAAGACCGGTACGACCTACAGCCAGGATCCCGACATCCGCTGGCGGGTGGCGGGAATGGGGATCGCCTACGACGCGCTGCCCCCGCAGCTGGCCGCGATCGCGCACGACATCGACGCGCAGACCGACCATGGCGCGCGCTGGTTCGCGCTACTGTCGGGGCTCAAGCACCGCGCCGTCACCGCCGCGAAGCAGATCGTCGACGAGGCGATCCTCGTCGCCGGAGGCTCGTCCTACTTCTCTCAGAGCGAGCTCGGACGCCTCTACCGCGACGTGCTGGCCGGGATGTTCCACCCCTCCGACCCCGAGTCCGCCCACGCGACCTCGGCGACGGCCTGGCTCGGTCCGGTGGAGAGATGACGCGGGCCGGAGCGACCGGCTCCGCGACCGCCGGCACCGCGACGACCGGCGTCGTCGCCCTCAGCCCCGCCGACGAGGAGCGCCGCCGGGGCCTCCGGCGCATGAAGGCCGTGGCCCTCGGGGCCCTGCTGTTCATGGCGGTCGTCTTCCTCGTCTCCTTCCCCCTCCAGCAGGACGTCCCCGCGCTCGCCTACGTGCGCGCTGCGGCCGAGGGCGGCATGGTGGGGGCGCTGGCGGACTGGTTCGCCGTGACGGCGCTGTTCCGGCATCCGATGGGCATCCCCATTCCGCACACCGCGATCATCCCGAGACGGAAGGACGAGATCGGACGCACCCTCGGCGAGTTCGTCGAGACCGAGTTCCTCCGTGGCGACGTGGTGCGGCAGAAGCTGGAGTCGACGGCCATCGCCGCGCGCCTCGGCGAGTGGCTGGCCGCCCCCGCGAACGCCGAGCGGGTGGTCGCGGAGGCCTCCACGATGGCCTCCGGAATCCTCCAGGCGCTGAGCGACGACGAGGTGGGCGACGTCATCGAATCCCTGGCTCGGGAGCACCTGATCTCTCCGGAGTGGGGCCCGGGCGTCGGCGCGTGGCTGTCCCGCGTGCTCGACGCGGGCGCGCACCACGGCGTAGTCGACCTCGGCGTGGACAACATCGGCACGTGGCTGTCCGAGAACCATGCCGCCTTCACCGGCCTGGTCTCGCGCCGCCTGCCCTCCTGGGTTCCCAGCATCGCCCAGCGCCTCGTGGACGACACCGTGTACAACGAGGCGCTGAAGTTCGTTGCGGCCGTCCAGGCCGACCCGCAGCATCCGGCGCGTCTGGCCATCGACGGCTACCTCGCGCGCCTGGCCGACAACCTGCAGCACGACCCCGCCACGATCGGCCGCCTCGAGGACGCGAAGGTCACGGTGTTCGACAGCCCCCGCGTCCGCGAGCTGGCCGCCCAGGCGTGGGAGACGGCGAAGACGGGCCTGGTCGCCGCGCTCGCCGCCCCCGACAGCGGCCTGCGCCGGCGCGCGCTGTCGGCGGTCACCGAGATCGGTGCACGACTGACGACGGATGCCGCACTGCAGCGCCGCGTCGACACGTGGGTGACCGACGCCGCGGTCTTCCTCGTCGACCGCTATCGCCACGACATCGCCTCGATCATCACCGACACGGTGGAGAAGTGGGACGCGAAGGAGACCACGCGCAAGATCGAGCTGATGGTCGGACGCGACCTGCAGTACATCCGCCTGAACGGCACGATCATCGGCTCGCTCGCGGGCCTCACCATCTACACGATCGCCCACGCCCTCTTCGGCGGCTGAGCGCACGCGGACGCCTCCGCGGCGCCGTGTGACGGCGCAGCGATCGTCCCGCTGACAACGGCCGCTCCGCAGGCTACGGTGACCTCGTGGGCGCCGATCACCTCCTCTTCACGTACGGGTCGCTGCAGGATCCGCAGGTGCAGCTCGACGTGGTCGGCCGGCGCCTCACCGGCAGCGACGACGTCCTGGGCGGGTTCACCGTCGACTACGTCGAGATCGTCGATCCGCGCGCGGAGGCCGCGTCCGCGCGCACCGTGCAGCCGGCGCTGCGCGAGACGGGGCAGCACCTGGACAACGTCACCGGCACCGTCCTCGCCGTCGACGCCGACGAGCTCGACGCCTGCGACGAGTACCAGGCGCCGCTCTACCGCCGCGTCCGGGTGACGCTCCGCAGCGGCCGACACGCCTGGGCGTACGTGGCCCACTGACGCCGGGGTACCCCGGGGGGCTATCGTGGCGGGATGAGCGCGCTCGCCGTCGACCCGCTGTGGCCGCGCGCCGGCGACTGGCCGGCGTGGTCCGAGCGCGCGGACGAGCGAACGGATGCCGCGACCGCGGTGATCATCGGCGTCCCCACGTGGCGCACCTCGCTCTCGCCGACGTCAGCGCACACGACCCCCGCCGCCGTGCGCGAGGCGCTCCGACGCTACAGTCCGACGCTCCTCGGACCGCCGCCGGTGGACCTCACGGCGGCGCTGCGGATCCTCGACGCCGGGGACGTCGCGGATCCCGACGGCCCCGTCGGCGAAGAGGCGGCCACGGCGCGCGTGGGCGACCTCGCCTCCGCGGCCGACCTCGTCATCGCCCTCGGCGGCGACAACGCCGCGACCGTCCCGGTCGCCCGAGGCGCCGGGGCGCGAGGCCTCATCACGCTGGACGCCCACTTCGACCTCCGCGACGGCGTCTCCAACGGCTCCCCCGTCCGTCGCCTCATCGAGGGCGGGCTCGACCCCACCCGCGTGGTGCAGGTCGGCATCGCCGACTTCGCCAACTCCGCGGCCTACGCCCGGCGCGCCGCCGATCTCGGCATCACCGTCATCACTCTGGACGAGCTGCGCTCCCGACCCGAGACGGACGTCGTCGCCGAAGCCCTGTCGATCGCCGGCGGCGGCACGGATGCGGACGCCGACCTCGGGCGCATCCACCTCGACATCGACGTCGACGTCTGCGACCGCTCGGTGGCCCCGGGGTGCCCGGCCTCCCTCCCCGGGGGGCTCTCCGCCGACGCCCTCCGTCGGCTCGTGCGCGCTTTCGCGCGCGACCCGCGCCTCCGCTCCGCCGACGTCGTCGAGGTCGACGCGGCAGCCGACACCCCCGATGCGCGGACGGTGCGGCTGGCCGCGCTCTGCGTGCTCGACCTGCTCGCGGGCCTCGCCCGGCGACCGAGAGGATCCGCATGACCCCTGCACCCGGCATCCAGCTCGCCCTCGTCCGACACGCGAAGTCGGACTGGGGGGATCCGGACCTCGACGATCACGACCGGCCGCTGAACGACCGCGGTGAGCGCGACGCCCCGCGCATGGCACGTCGGCTGGCCGAGACCGGGTTCTGGCCCGAGGCGGTCATCTCCAGCACGGCGCTGCGGGCCCGCACGACCGCCGAGGCGTTCTCGTACGCGCTGGACGCACCGCTCCGCCTCGAGGAACGGCTGTATGCGGCATCGGCATCCACACTGCTCGCGGTCGCGGCCGCGAGCGGGCTGCAGCGCGTCGCCCTCGTCGCCCACGACCCGGGCCTGACGGTGCTCGCCGCGCGCCTGTCCCGCGATCGGATCGACCGGATGCCGACGTGCGCCGTCGCGGTCTTCACGTGGGCGGAGACCTCCTGGGATGTCGTGGACGCCGTGGACCCGGTGTCGTTCAGCTTCGACGCGCCGCGCTGAGCGCGCTCCCGGCGACGCCGCGCCCGCCGATGAGGACGCTCTCGATGAGCGGGACACCGGGGCGGTAGGCGAGGTACGCGCGCGTCGGCGCGCGCAGCACCACGAGGTCGGCCCGGGCCCCGGGCCGGAGGACGCCCACGTCCTCGCGCCGCAGCGCCGCCGCGCCGCCCGCGGTCGCGGCCCAGACCGCCTCGTCGGGCGTGAGACCCATCTCCCGGACCGCGAGCGCGATCATCAGCGGCATCGAACTCGTGAAGCTCGAGCCGGGGTTGCAGTCGCTCGCCAGGGCGATGCGCACGCCCGCATCCCACAGCGCGCGGGCATCCGGGTAGGGCTGGCGCGTCGAGAACTCCACGCCCGGTAGGAGCGTCAGCACGGTGTCACCGGCAGCCAGGGCGGCGATGTCGCGGTCGTCGAGGTATGTGCCGTGGTCGACGGATGCCGCGCCGAGCGCGACGGCGAGGCCCACGCCCCCACCGGGGCCGAGCTGGTTGCCGTGCACGCGCACCCCGAGCCCGCGGGCCGCTCCCGCCGCGAGCACCCGTTCCGCCTGCGCGGGGGTGAAGGCGCCGCGCTCGCAGAACACGTCGACCCACCGGCAGTGCGGGGCGGCCGCCGCGAGCATGGGCCCGGCGACGAGGTCGACGTACGCGTCGGGGTCGTCCTGGAACTCCGCGGGGACGACGTGCGCGCCGAGGAACGTGACCTCCTCCGTCACCTCCCGCGCGAGGCGGGCGAGGCGCTCCTCGTCGGCGACCGTGAGCCCGTAGCCGGTCTTGACCTCGACCGTCGTGGTCCCCTGTGCGTGGAGTTCGGCGACGAGCGCGCTGAGGCGCGCGCGCAACGCGTCGTCGGTGGCGGCGCGGGTCGCCGCGACCGTGGACCGTATGCCGCCGGCCGCATACGGTCGCCCCGCCATCCGCGCGGTGAACTCCGCGCTCCGATCACCGCCGAAGACGAGGTGGGTATGGCTGTCCACGAACCCCGGGATGACGGCGGCGCCGCGGACGTCGTGGCGCGGCACCGCGGAGGCGGCATCGGGGATCTCGGCGGCGGGTCCGGTCCAGACGATCCGGCCCGCACGGAGGAGGACGGCCGCGTCGCGGACCGTGCCGCAGAGGTCATCGGACGCCGGGACGTTCGTCGTCAGCTCGCCGATACCGGTCACGAGGAGGTCGGCGGCCTCCGGCGCAGCACGCACCATATCGGCACTCACCACATCGGCGCTCACCACATCGGCACCCGGAGGCCGCGCTCACGCGCCACCTCCGCCGCGCGCGGATAGCCGGCATCCACGTGACGCATGACGCCCGTACCGGGATCGTTCACGAGCACCCGCGCGAGCTTCTCGGCCGCCTCCGGTGTCCCATCGGCGACGACGACCTGCCCCGCGTGGATGCTGCGGCCGATGCCGACGCCGCCGCCGTGGTGGATCGACACCCATGAGGCGCCGGAGGCGGTGTTCAGCAGCGCGTTCAGCAGCGGCCAGTCGGCGATGGCGTCGGAGCCGTCGGCCATCGCCTCCGTCTCGCGATACGGCGACGCCACCGACCCCGCATCGAGGTGGTCGCGTCCGATGACGATCGGCGCGGACAGCTCGCCCGAGGCCACCATCTCGTTGAACCTCAGCCCCGCCAGGTGCCGCTCCTGGTAGCCGAGCCAGCAGATCCGCGCGGGAAGGCCCTCGAAGTGCACGGTCTCACCCGCCTTCTCCAACCAGCGCACGAGGGCGGCGTTCTCGGGGAACAGCGCCTTCACGGCCGCGTCGGTCCTCCGGATGTCGTCGGGATCGCCCGACAGCGCCACCCACCGGAACGGCCCGCGGCCCTCGGCGAACTGCGGACGGATGTACGCGGGCACGAAACCGGGGAAGGCGAATGCGCGGTCGCACCCGCCGAGCTCGGCCTCGGCGCGGAGGGAGTTGCCGTAGTCGAACACGGCGGCGCCGGCATCCTGGAATCCGACCATGGCCGCCACCTGCGCCGCCATGGACCGGCGCGCGCGGGCGGTGAAGCCGTCCGGGTCGGCGGTGGCCTCCGCGCGCCAGTCGGCGACGGGCACACCCACCGGGAGGTACGCGAGCGGGTCGTGGGCGCTCGTCTGATCGGTGACGACGTCGACCGCCACGCCGCGCTCGAGCAGGGCCGGGAAGACCTCCGCGGCGTTCCCCACGACGCCCACCGACAGCGCGTTGCCGGCGGCCTTCGCGGCGAGCACGCGGGCGACGGCGGCGTCGAGGTCGGTGGTGTACTCGTGGAGGTAGCCGTGCTCCACGCGGCGCGCGAGGCGGGACTCGTCGACGTCGACGATGAGGACGGCGCCGCCGTTCAGCGTGACCGCGAGCGGCTGCGCGCCGCCCATGCCGCCGCATCCGCCGGTGAGGGTGAGGGTGCCCGAGAGGTCCTCCCGCCCGAGGCTGCGCGCGACGGCGGCGAAGGTCTCGTAGGTGCCCTGGAGGATCCCCTGCGTGCCGATGTAGATCCAGGACCCGGCCGTCATCTGCCCGTACATCGTCAGTCCCAGCTGCTCCAGGCGGCGGAACTCCGGCCATGTCGCCCAGTCGCCGACGAGGTTCGCGTTCGCGATCAGCACCCGCGGCGCCCACGTGTGGGTGCGGAAGACCCCCACCGGCTTCCCGGACTGCACGAGCAGCGTCTCGTCGGGCTCGAGGTCGTCGAGGGTCCGGACGATCGCGTCGTACGCGGCCCAGGACCGCGCGGCACGCCCCGTCCCGCCGTAGACGACCAGGTCTTCGGGATGCTCGGCGACCTCGGGGTCGAGGTTGTTCATGAGCATGCGCTTGGCGGCCTCGGCGCCCCAGCTCTTCGCGGTGCGCTCCGGCCCGCGCGGGGCGCGGATCACGCGGGCGGTCGCCTCGGGGGAAGCGGTCTCGGATGCGATGGTCATCTCACTCCTTCGTGGGTTCGGGGAGACCGGCGCGGGCGATCGCCCCGTCGGCGGCGAGCGCGGCGACCCGTTCGAGGTCGGGCGAGAGGAACCGGTCCGTGCCCGGGCCGTCGATGCCGGCATCCCGCAGCAGATCCCGGACGCTCCCCGTGCGCGGCGCGGGGGCGAGCGGAGAACGCAGGTCGAGCGCACGGGCCGCGGTGAGCACCTCGATGCCCAGCACCCGGGCGAGCCCGTCGATCCCCCGGCGGAGCTTCCGGGCGGCCGCCCACCCCATCGACACGTGGTCCTCCTGCATCGCCGAGGAGGGGATGGAGTCCACGGATGCCGGCACCGCGAGACGCTTCAGCTCGGAGACGATCCCGGCCGCGGCGTACTGGGCGATCATGAGGCCCGAATCCACGCCCGCCTCGTGGGCGAGGAACGGCGGGAGCCCGTGGCTGCGGGCGGGGTCGAGAGCGCGGTCGGTCCGTCGCTCGGAGATCGAGGCGAGATCGGCGACGGCGATGGCGAGGAAGTCCAGCACGTACGCGACGGGTGCGCCGTGGAAGTTGCCGTTCGAGCGGACCTGGCCGTCATCGGTGAGGACCGGGTTGTCGACGGCTGAGGCGAGCTCACGCTCGGCGACACGGCGCGCGTGGTCGACGGTGTCGCGCGCGGCCCCGTGCACCTGGGGCGCGCAGCGGAGGGAGTAGGCGTCCTGCACGCGCGTGCACGCGGCCGGGTCGCGATGCGAGCGGACGATCGCGGACTCCGCGAGGAGCAGGCGGAGGTTCGCCGCCGATCGGGCCTGACCGTCCTGAGGCCGCAGGGCCATGAGGTCGGCGGCGAAGACCGCGTCGGTGCCGAGCTGACTCTCCACCGACATCGCCGCGGCGATGTCCGCCGTGTCCAGGAGCACCTCGAGGTCGGCGAGGGCGAGGAGCAGCATCCCGAGCATTCCGTCGGTGCCGTTGATGAGCGCGAGCCCCTCCTTCTCCGCCAGGATCAGCGGACGGATGCCGGCCGCGGCCAGGGCGGACGCGGCATCCGTCCGCGCGCCGGAGGCGTCGCGGACCTCGCCCTCTCCGGTCGCGGCGAGCGCGACGTGCGAGAGCGGAGCGAGGTCGCCCGAGCAGCCGAGCGAGCCGTACTCGCGGACGATCGGGGTGATGCCGGCGTTGAGCATCGCCGCGTAGGTCTCCGCGACGACCGGGCGGACACCGGTGTGACCGGTCGCAAGGGTCTGGAGGCGCAGGAGCTGCAGGGCACGGACGACCTCGCGCTCGACCTCGGGGCCCGTGCCCGCGGCGTGAGAGCGGATGAGGCTCGCCTGCAGGGCCACGCGACGCTCGGCGGGGATGAAGGTCGTCGCGAGAGCCCCGAATCCCGTCGAGATGCCGTAGTGCGCGCGGGTGTCCTCGGCGAGCGCGTCGACGACCGCGCGCGAGGCGGTCATCCGCGACCGCGCCGCCTCGCTGAGGGCGGCCGGGGCTCCGTGGCGCGCGACGTCGACGACGTCCGCGGGGCGGAGCGGCGCGTCGCCGACCTCGACGGTGCGCGCGGACGGGGAGGCGAGGGCGGTGCTCATGGGTCGATCCCACCGCACGCGACCCGCCTCCGGGGACGTTGCGGGTCAGCCGGTGTCTGAGATGACAGACACGGGCACCCGTCGCTGAACTAGCGTGCGAAGGCGATGGTGAATTCGGAGCCGCGCCCCACCTCGCTGGTGGCAGTGAGGCTGCCGCCCATCGCCTCGATCAGTCGCCTGCTGAGGGTGAGGCCGAGCCCCGTGCCCTCGTACTGCCGGGAGAGGGAGGAGTCCCCCTGCTCGAACGGCTCGAAGATGCGCTCGAGGTCCTTCGCGGCGATCCCCACACCGGTGTCCCACACCACGATCCGCACGGCCCCGCCGGTGTCATCGACCCGCACGCCGATGGACCCCCCGGCGGGCGTGAACTTCACCGCGTTGGCGAGCAGGTTGATCAGGGCGGCCCGGAAGCGCACGGCATCCAGCGGGATGCGGGGAAGGTCGGCGGGCGCGTCGATGAGGATGTCCAGGCCCTGACGGACCGCGAGATCCTTAATCACCCCGCGCGCCTCCGCGATGACGGCGGCGACATCGCAGTCCGACAGCACCGGCTCGACCTTGCCCGCGTCGGCCTTGGCGAAGTCGAGGATGGTGGTGATGACCTCGAGCAGGTGGCGACCGCTGTCGCCGATCTGATCGACGAACGCCCGCTGCCGGTCGGTGAGCGGTCCGTAGATCTCGCGCTGCAGCACGGTGCTGAGTCCGATGACGGCGTTCAGCGGGGAGCGCAGCTCGTGGCTGACACCCGCGAGGAGTTCGTCCTTCGCGCGAGCGGCGCTCTCGGCCGTGTCCCGAGCCTGTCGCAGGGCTTCTTCGGTCTGCTTGTGCGCGGCGATGTCGCGGACGATGACCGTCGTCACGGGCTCGCCGTCGTACCGGCCGCGTACGAACGTGCCCTCCGCGGGCCGGAGGACCCCGTCGAGTCCGCGGACCTCCATCTCCATGCTCGATCCCGTCTGCAGGGCATCGGCGGCGCGGCGGATGTAGGAGCGGACCTGCGCGGGGGGAAGGTACGTCCAGGCGCGCGTGCCGATGAGGTCCCCGCCGCCAGCCCCGACGAGTTCGCGCGCGGCGCGGTTGGCCAGCACGATCCGCCCGTCGGTCCGGAACGTCACGATGGCGTCTGCGGCCTCCTCGACGATCAGCCGATGCAGCTCCTTGTGATGCGCCTGTCGACGCTCGGCCTCCATGCGCTCGCGGTCGACGGTCGCGGCTTCCATGAGGCTGCCGACCGTGGCCGCGAGCGGGGCGAGGAAGTGGACGAACTCCTCGTCGAAGCCCCCCTCTCGGTTGGCCAGCGCGACGACGCCGACCACGGCATCCCCCCGTCGGATGGGCACACCGAGGAACGAGTCGAGCGGCGGGTGCCCGTCGGGCCGCCCCGATGCCCGCGGATCGCTGAGCGGGGCGTTGGAGATCACCGGCCCGTCGTCGGTGACCACACGGCCGAAGAGGGTGTCGAGGTTGTGGAACTCCATGCCGCGAGGCCCGAATCGGGCGTACATCTCCCGCGTGGTGTCGTTCCAGGAGATGTCCGTCATCGCCCAGCTGCGCAGGAAGGGGCCCTCGGCGTCGTGCAGGACCTGGGCGATGAAGCCGTACGCGCTGCCCGTGACCGCCAGCAGGTCCTCGAGCAGTCCGTCGAAGAGCTCCCCCACGTCGCCGCCGGCCATGTACTGCCCCTGCATGCGGGTGAGGGCGTCGAGGAGCTCGTTCGACCGCTGCAGCTGCGCGTCGACGGCGTGGAGGGTGGTGACGTCCTCGATCATCCCCTCGAAGTAGGCAATCGCGCCGTCCTCGCCTCGCACCGGATGCGAGCTCACGCGCACCCAGCGAAGACCTCCGTCGAATCTTCGGATCTGGAGGTCCTCCACGGGGATCGGCTCCCCCGCCTGCGCACGACGGATGAGCCACTCGCGTCGATCCGGGTCGGCGTAGATCTCCCGCGCGTGGACCGACGTCAACGCCGCGAAGGACTCGGCCCCGAGAAGACGCACGAGGGCGTCGTTGCCGGCGACGAAGCGGCCCTCGATCGTCGTCCGGTACATCGCCACCGGCAGGCGGGAGACGATGTCGCCGAGGACGTCGGGCCGCTGTCCCGTCATCGCGGCGACGCGTCTTCCATCGTCGTGCGGATCACGTCGGTCAGGGCGTCGAGTTCGACCGGCTTCCCGAGGACCGCGTTGCCCAGCGCCGCCGCTCGGTCGAGGATCTCCGGGCTCTGGGAGGCCGTGACGAAGACCACCCGCATGTCGTCGAGACCGGGGATCGCGGGCAGGCGACGAGCGACTTCGAGACCGTCGATCCCCGGCATCATGATGTCGAGGAACAGCAGGCGCGGCCTGACCGCCCCGCAGGTCACGAGCCCCTCCCAGCCGTTGAGCGCCGAGTGGACCGACACCACGCCGCCGAACTCGGTGGCCGCCGCCTCGACGAGGGCGGCGGTGACGGGATCGTCGTCGATGACCATCACGACGAACTCGTGGACGATGTCGAGCTCCGCCGCCAGGGCCTCCAGGGTCGCGCGGTGCTTCGGCGTGGGTTCGCTCCGCCCGCGCTCCCACGCGTTGATCGTCGGATACGACACGGCCAGACGGCGCGCCAGGCCCTCCTGGGTGTCGCCGTTGGCCTGTCGGATGCGGGCGACGAGGTCCGCGCTGGTGATCATGAGCTGATCTTACAAAACTTCATGAAGTCTTGAGTGTCTGACGCGAGAGCAGAGCGACCGGATCGCGGTGGACCAGCGCCCCGACGTGGACGAGGTACCAGTCGGCGATCTCGTCGAGGGAGAGCCCCGTCGCGGCGGCGTGGTTCACGCGGGCGATGTGCGCGCGGGCGTCGGCGTCGTCGAGGAGCTCCGCGATGGCACGGGCGAGGTCGGAGGCGTCGTCGGGTTCGAAATACGCACCGGCGAACCCCTCCTCGGCGACCAGGTCCTGGAGGTCGCCGATGCGGGGCATGATCGGCGGGCAGCCGAACGCCCCGGCCTGGTGGAGGACCCCGGAGCTGCCGGTCGTCCCCGCGTACGGGAACACCGTCACCGTGGCCGACCGGAAGAGCGCCTCCACCTCGTCCTCGGGGACGTACCCCCGGAAGTGCAGGTCGGCGCCGCCGTAGCGTTCCTCCATGCTCGCCAGGTATCCGGGCGAGTTGGGACTGTCGGTCCCCGCGATGACCACGTGCACGTCGGGCCGGCCGAGCGAGCGAACCGCGTCGATGAGCACTTCGAGCCGCTTGTAGGTGCCGAACTTGCCGAAGGTCAGCACCGTCGCTCCGCCCCGTGCCGCAGCGGACGGGGACGCGGCGGGGACGCTGCCGAACGAACCGTGCGGAGTCAGCGCGACGTTTCCCGCGCGGTACTTCCGGCGCAGGACGTCGACGTACCTCGGCATCGTGGTGGTGACGATGTGCGAGCGCAGCACCAGCCACGTGACGGCGGTGCCGATCGCGCGCAGCAGGATCTCCGCGACCCGGCCGGCGCGGAATCCGGCCGTGCTCAGGTCGACCGTTTCGACGATGTTGTGCATCAGGGTGATGACCGGAACCCCGAGCATGCGCAGAACGAGCGGCGTGAGCAGACCCAGCGCGGCGGAGGCCTTCGACGAGCCGAAGCTGGTGAAGTGGGCGTTGATGATGACGGCATCCGCCCCTTCTGCGCGGACCGCGCGCGCGATCCGCCACGGATTCCCGATCGAGCCGAACCGCCACGTCCGGCGGATGGCGACGCCCTCGATCACCGGATACTCGACCGCGATGTCCTCGACCAGAGCGACGACCCGGATGCCGCTCTTCCGGCCGAGCGCGGAGAGGAAGTGCAGGCCGTACTCGGCGAGCGTGGTGGGGCTGGGGCTGAGCGCCGTGACCACGGCGATCGTCGTCTCACGCATTCCGGTACACCCCCGTGAGGCCGTTCCGCCGGATTCGCGCGATCGACCAGACGAAGCGCAGCGCCTCCCGCCCCGGGCGCACGGTCGAGCCGGGCGCATCGAACCAGCGCACCGGAACCTCTGCGATCCGGTAGCCGAAGCGCTGCGCCAGGTGCAGCATCTCCAGGTCGAAGGAGAACCCGTCCACCGTCTGCGCGGCGGCGATGCGCGCCGCCGCCTCCGCGGTGAACAGCTTGAAGCCGCACTGGGTGTCCGCCACGCCGATGCCGAGCCCCACCCGCACGACGCCGCGGAGTCCGGCCGTCATCACGCGACGCAGCAGCGATCTGTTCACGACGTCCGCGCCCACGGCGGCGCGCGATCCGATCGCGACGTCCGCACCCGCCTCGAGCTCCGCGATGAGACGTGCCACCTCTTGGGCGGGGGTCGCGTTGTCGGCGTCGGAGAAGAGGACCATCCGCCCCTCGGCGTGCTGGAACCCCCGGCGCACCGCTGCGCCCTTCCCGGCGTTGCGCGGTGCGTGCACGACGCGGACGTTCGCGTGGTCGATCAGATCGATGAGCGTCCGTGTGGCGTCCCGCGAACCGTCGTCGGAGACGATCAGCTCCCAGGTCAGGTTCGTGCGCGCGAGGTGTGCGGCGAACGCTCCGATGGTCGGGACGATCCGGGCCTGTTCGTTGTACGCGGGCACGACGACGCTGAGGTCGACGGGGCGGGTGTTGCGGATGTCGCGCCAGGAGGCGTAGGCCTCGTAGGTGTCTGCGGTGGTGTTCATGAGCTCCTCTGCTCTGCTCTGGCGGGTACGGCCGTCGGGATGGGGGTCGTTTCGGGGTGCGCGCGGACGAGGACGGGGGTCGGACGCAGACGCGGCGCGCGGACGAGGAACACGATCACGAGCGCCGCGAGGGTCAGGGCCGTCGCGGCGACCTGGAGCCACGCCATCGACGGGGGCGTGTGGCCGGCGGCGAGCAGGACGAGGACCTGGACTAGCGCGCCGCCCATCAGGATGAGCGGACCGACCCGTCGTCCGCGGGCCACGTCCGTCGCCGCGAGGAGCGTCGACAGCGACAGCAGCGCCGTCGCCGCGGTGTACGGCACGAGGAGGGGGACGGCGGCGGCGTACTCGCGGCCGAAGAGGAGATCCACCGCCGCGCCGCCGACGGTCGCCGCGAGCAGGATCGCGACCGCTCCGAGGGCGCTGATCAGGGAGAAGGCGAGGACCCCTGCCCGACGGCGCTCCGTCGCTGTCGTCGATTCTCCGGCGAGCACGGGGACGACCGCTTGCACGATCGACCAGGACACGAAGTACAGGGATCGGCACAGGACCGCCGCCGCCGCGTAGACCCCGGCGGCGGCGGGCTCGAAGGCGGCCTTCGCGAGCACGAGGTCGGCGTTGTTCAGCAGTGTCTGCGCCATCAGCATGACCACCGCACCCGCCATCGTCGCGCGAAGGGTCCGCCGGGGGATCTTCGCGCGCGGACGCTGACGAACAGGGCGTGTCCAGGCGACGGCGCCGGCGGCGAGGAAGGACAGGAGGATGCCGAGCGAGGCCCCGATGACGCCCCATCCCGCGGCCACCAGCACCAGGACGACGCCGACCCGCACGATCGCCTCGGCGAGGTACGTCGCCGCGAGCCGAGGGAAACGCAGCGCGCCCTGGAGGAGTCCGCGGTGCACGGCCTGGGCGAAGTAGACGGGGAGGCCGACCCCGATGATGACGAACATCCAGGGGGTGGTCGTGTGCAGCGCCGCGGCGAGGGTCCACGCTCCTCCGCCGAGAAGAACGGCAGAGACCAACCCGATGACGATCGCCGCTCGGACGAGCGATCGTCGCAGTGCCGGTCCGATCTCGGGTTGCGCCGCCGCCGACCGCGCCGCGACCATCTGCAGGGTGGCGGCGATGATCGCCGCCGAGAGCACGAGGGTGATCGCCAGGGTGGCGTCGCCGAACCCGGCGGGATCGAGCATCCGCGCGAGCGCGAAGTTCAGGAGGTAGTTCGCGCCGCTCACCAGCAGCATGGTGAGCGACAGCACGGCGGCTCCCGTCAGGAAGACGCGGATCCGGCGCGCGCCGGGAGCGGGGGCGCTCATCGCGTCTGCTCCCGGATCCACGAGCGGGCGCCGTCGAATCCGACGCGCGCGCGATCGGTGAGATCGGCCACGTGTCGGCCGAGAGCCCGCCGGGTCGCGACGGGCTCATCCGCGACCTCGGTGATCGCGCCGACGACGTCCTCCCGGGTGAAGGGCGCTCCGAGGTCCACGGCGAGGTGCGACACCCCGAGGGCCTCGGCGAGCTCAGCGACCTTGACGTCGTAGACGAGGGGGATGACCGGGGTCCCGAGCTTCGCCGCGGTGATGAGGGCGTGCAGGCGCTCGCCGAGGACGAGGTCGCACGACTCGACGATCCGCGCGACGTCCCGGTGGGTCGTCGGACGATGCGCGATGACGGTCAGACCGGGGTTCCCAGCCGCGAACTCATCGAGCACGGCCGCGTCATGGTGATCCTTGCCGCGGGACTGCATCGGCAGGGCGTGGATCTCCAGCGCCCGCGCGCGTCCCACCGTCCGCAGGGCCGCACCGACGGTCTCGAGGACGTGGCTCCAGTTCTCGGGTACGGCGATGTCGTGATTCAGGCTGAGCGCGATACGCAGCGGGCCGGACGTGTCACGCGGCGCAGCGGCCTCGTCGCCGCGGAGCCAGGCGGGAGTCGTCGCGAAGACCGCGTCGGTCGAGGCGATCACCCTCGTCGAGGTGCCGATGTCATCGCACAGACGCCGGGACGCCGCGTCGCGCACCGTGACGAGGTCGGCTCGGTCGAGGATGCGGCGTGCGAGGCGCCGGCCCCGAGCAGTCCGGATCGGCCCCACTCCGATGTTGAGCATCGCCACCGGCTTCGCACCGAACCACCGCGCCGCGACCACCAGCGCCAGGATCATCAGGAGCGTCGCATAGCGGCCCCGCCCGGTGGCGCGGGACAGCTCTTTCAGGATGCTGCCGCCCGCGAAGACGAGCACGTCGGCGCGCCGCAGGTGGCCGAGCAGCGCCACGCGGTCCCGAGCCGTGTCGATGAGCTCGTACGTGTACCGCGCGCCCAGTCGGGCGGTGGTGTCGGCGAGGTCGTAGGTGTTGATCGCATAGGAGTGCTCGCCGCCGAGCTGACTCAGGAAGGTTTCGAGAAGGAGCTCGTCTCCGATGTTGTGCTGTCCGTGGGTGCCCAGCAGGAGGATGCGCAACGGCGTGTCAGTCATGGAGGTCTCCGTGATCGTCGGGGGTGGTCGCCTCATCGGGTCGGGGGCGCGTGCGGGCGCGGATCGTGAGAACCGCTCCGAGGACGAGGAGCGAGGCCAGGAGCAGAACCAGACCGTCGGCGCCGAGTCCGCCCGAGTCTTCGGGCTCGAGCGAGGAGACCCCCGCGGCCGCGAGGTCGAGCAGCTCCTGTTCCGTGAGGTCGGCGTGTGCGTCGTTGGCGGCGGCGTCGACGTAGCCCTCGCTGTCCGGGCCGAAGACGTCGTAGGTGTCGGTGCAGTCCAGCTGGGCCGGAGAGGTGACCAGACCCGCGGGCTCCGCGAGGGTGAGCCCGCGATAGGTCGTCTCGGGGACGAGGACGACGCCCTCGACGAGGAGCGGGTTGCCGTCGAGCTTGTCGATCCGCAGCGTGTGCGCCCCGGCATCCATCTCCGCCGTCCCGAGGTCGTGGTACTCGTATCGCGAATTGACCGCGACGAGTCCGTCGTCCAGGCGCGCCTGCATCTCGCCGACCGCGATGCCGTCGGTGTCGACCGGTGAGCGATCGGACGAGTACACCGTCTCTGCTGTGTAGAAGTCCACCGCGCCGGGGGCGGGGCGCAGCTCCAGCGCGCGGTCGAGGTCGACGGTTCCGGAATCGACGGTCAGTGCGTTGGCGGTCGCGGCGCCCCGCAGAAGGATGCGATAGCGACCGGGGGCGTCCACCGTCGCGGTGATGGTGAAGCCGGTGGCGCGGGGTACCGCGATGAACGAGCCCCGGAGGGTGCCGAACACGCCGGGGGTGATCATCTCTGTGCGGTTCCACTTCGTCGTCGAGAACATAAGGAACGCCCGGAACATCGGCGAGAGGTAGTAGCTCGACGCGACGATGTCGGAGTTGAACGGGAAGATCTTCGGGGACGGTGAGGCGAACGCCTCCGGATGCCGCTGCACCCACAGATCGACCGCGGTCGTGCCCGAGGACGCACCGGTGTAGACGAGCGCATCCGCGGTCTCCTCGGCGTACGGGAGGTACTCCAGGTCGTAGCACCGGGTGAGATCGAGCCGGTTCCACAGCAGTGCGAGGTACTCGCTCCAGCTCGTGTCGACCAGAAGCGTCGGCCGGTCGTCCGCGGGAGGATCGACGAGCTCGTAGAGGATGAATGTGTCGTTCTCGAAGCGGTTCTCGACGAACCCCATCGCCTCCTGGCGCTGCAGGGCGGGACCGATGTACGTCTCCACGTCGGGGAGGTACTCCGCACCGACGCCGCGGTTGTCGCGCAGCTTCTTGTTGACGATCATGTAGCGCAGATCGATGTCGCGGGCGATGTTGATCCACCAGTCCTGCTGGTAGTAGAGGCCGCGCAGGAGGAGGAAGAACTCGAACTTGTTCTCGCTGTCGCCGGTCAGCCCGTAGTAGTAGCTCGGCAGGTCGAGGTAGTAGATGAAGAACTTGTCGATGAACTTGTGGTCGATCCCGTTGTCGTCGGTGACGAGTTTGGCCGTCTCGGTCGGTGGGAGGACGACGGTCTTCCCCTCGTCCAGATCGAGGAGTTCGGCCTTCAGCTCCTTCAGGTCGTGCACCGGGTAGGGCGAGAGGAAGGTGCCGAAGTTCCCCGATCCGAACACCGACCGGTAGTTGGCGTTGGAGAACAGCGGCGCGAAGAACACGGCGCCGATGGCCACGAGAGCCGCGGCACGGAGGAGGGACGCATCCCCCGCCCGGGCTCGCCGCATCGAGCGACGGACGACCGCATCGACGGCCCAGGCGATCGCAAGGGACATCACCAGCGGCGCGACGACGAACAGCAGGAGCTGGAATCGATGGGGGAAGCGCAGGACCTGCACGATCGTGGACGAGATCGAGAGGCTGATCGAGCCGACCGGCCCGTCGTTGCCCGCGAGCGTGCGCGTGACGGCGGAGAGCGTGCGGTGGAAGCTCGGGAACCACTGCGGCTCGGCGTACCCGATCGTCGCCCAGAACGCGAACGCGGAGACGACGGCCAGAACTCCGAACAGCTGCCGGTGCGCGCGGGTCGTGAGCAGGGCGCGACGCACCTGCGGGACCAGGAACGGCACGAGGAAGACCACCGAGTACACGAGGTTGCTCACGCGCGGCACCTTCGCGAGGTAGTCGCCGTAGAGGATCTTGTCCATGATCCCCGCGAGATCCCAGCTGAGCACGTGCAGCCACGAGACGGAGGCGTCGCGGATGAAGTAGTAGTCGCCCGGCACCGTCTCGGACAGGTTCTCCACTCCCCGCAGGGCGACGAACTTCACGAACAGCATGTAGGGGATGAGCGTCACCACGATGAAGATCGCCACCACGATCACCCCGCGCCCGATCGTCGTCCGGCTCCATCGGCGCACGGCGAGACGGATGCGGCGTGGCCCGCCGCGCGGCCGCAAGGCCGCGACGATCCGCGCCGGCAGGCCGGGGAGCCGTCGGACACCACCGGTGCGGATCCATCGCGCGAGCTCGCCGAGGAGAAGCGTCGTCCCGGCGACGGCCACGAAGACGACGAAGAGCACGAGGTAGTGCACCGCGGGGTTCAGCAGGACGACGACCGAGGCGAGCGTGGCGCGCAGCATCCAGCGGCGCTGAGCGAAGAGCAGCGCGTGCAGCATCAGCAGGATCGAGACGGTGACCATCGCGAGCCCGAGAGCGAGCGTGTAGAAGTGCGTCACCTTCGCGTAGATCATGATCGCGTACACGAGGGCCACGGGAAGGGCGGCGGACAGGGCGATGGTGACCGGCGACAGCGTGCGGAAGACGTCGGTGAGGAACCAGACCACCGCCCGGTAGGCGACGATGACGATGCCCGGGATGACGAGCAGGATGGCGAACGGCAGCACCTGGAAGTGACGCACCCAGGTGGTGAGGAAGGCGTATCGCACGCGGAACTCGTAGCCGTGCGTCAGCTCGTTGAACTGTCCGGCCGCCTGTTCCAGCAGCTGGCTGTCGACGTTGAAGAAGGGGACCAGCTCATCGCCCACGATCACCGACCGCCCCGCCAGGACGTCGGGGATGCCGAGGAGGACGTCGCGGAACACGACGAAGGAGATCGCGACGTAGACGAGGGAGACGATCCACGTGATGCGACGCGCGGCGCGCAGCTGATCCTCACGCCGGGCATCGGGCGCGAGTGCGTGGAGCGTCACCGTTCCGGGACGTCGGCGGCGTCGACGGAGAGCACCCACTCGTTCCGTCCGCACGCCCGCCGATACTCGACGTCGCTGAACACCTGGTCGATGATCCCGAGACCGTACCCGCCGTCGCTCGCCAGGCGTGGTGTCGCGGCCTCGGAGGTGTCGGGCAGCGCGCCGTCGGGCAGCGTTCCCCCCCCAATCGGTGACGAGCACGGTCACCGCCGCGGGCGAGGCGGTCATGGCCACGCTGATGGGACCGGTTCCGCCCCGGTAGGAGTGGCGACGGATGTTGACCAGGAGCTCGTGAAGACCCAGCCTGGCCCGATGGGCGTCCTCGTGTCCGAGCCATCGGGCCGATCGGTCGAGCAGTCCGCTCATGCGCTCGTCGACGCGGGAGAAGTCGACGCCGTCGCCGACCAGGAAGTCGTGGGTCCTCACAGCGGATCTCCGGATCGGATGACGACGACGGCGCGGTCGTCGAGGACGGGGCCGAGGCCGGCGTGACGGTCGACCGCGGACAGGATCGCGTCGACGGCCGGACGCGGCTCCCGAGGGCCCGACGCGACGATGCGCTGCAGGCCCGCGATGCCGAACTCGCGGCCGCGCCAGTCCTGCTGATCGGTCACACCGTCGCTCGCGAGGGTCAGCGCCGCACCGGGCGGGAAGGCCACCTCGCGCTCGGACGAGCTCACCGCGACGGAGCCCATCGGCGGGCACGTCGGGATCAGGCAGGTGGCTCGGCCCGCGGCGTGCAGGACCACCGGGTGGTGGCCCGCGGAGGCGAGACGGACGACGCGCGCACGCGGGTCGACCGCGGCGATCGCGAGGGTCACGAGGGTGCCGGTGCGATCGAGCACTCCGCGCATCGAGGTGTCCACGGCACGAAGGAGCGCACCGGGTCGAGCACCGACCTGCGGCGCGTGGTGCTGCACACTCGCCAGCAGCATGGCGGCCACGAGCGATGCGGCGCTGCCTTTGCCGGACACGTCGGCGAGGACCGCGAGGAGGTGCCCGTCGATCTCCAGCAGATCGACGATGTCGCCACCGATCCCGAGCGCCTCACGGACATCGCATGCCGCCGACACGCCGCCCACCGCGAGTCCGAACGATGTGGAGAGCGCGCGCTGCACGCGCTCGGCGTGCGACAACGCGTCGCGACCCGACGGGGCGGGGCGCTGATCGACGACCAGGGACATGGTCAGACTCGTGCCGCGACGCGTCCGCGTGCCGCCTGCGACGCGCCGGCGACGCGGAACACCTCGTCCAGCCTCGTGAGTTCGAGGATGATCCGCACGGCGTCGGACACCTCCACGATCGTCATGGACCCCGCGTGGGCGAGGGTCGCCTTGAGCGTGCGGACCAGCGCCGCCAGAGCGCTGGAGTCCATGAACTCGACCTCGGACAGGTCGAGGTAGACGTGAGGGCGGTCCGCGTCGACGAGGCCGACGACCCGTCGGTCGAACTCGTCGACGCGGTGGGCGTCGAATCGTCCGCTGACGGTGACGGCGATGAGGTCCGGTTCCCTGCTGACGGTGAGGTGCATGACGATCTCCTTCTGAGATGGCGCCTTCGGGTGGCGCGTCGCCCTTCGGGTGGGCTGCACATACTTTATAGCGCTTTATATAGACACGCAACGGTCTCAGCGAAGTTTCTGGCAAGCTGTGTCGCCATGACGTCCTCCGACCCACCCGGCCCCGCGACGCGGCGTCCGCAGGTCCCGGCCGCCGATCAGACGCTGCGGATCCTGTCGCTGCTCGCGCGCCAGCGCGGACCGATCGCGGCGCAGACGATCGCCGCGCACCTCGGCATCCCCCGGTCGAGCGTCTACCACCTGCTCAAGGCGCTCGAAGGACACGGGTTCGTGGTGCACCTGGTCGCCGAGCGTCGATGGGGGCTCGGCACCGCCGCGTTCGAGCTCGCCGGCGGCTTCGCCCGGCAGGAGCCCCTCGCCCACCTCGGGCGCCCCCTGGTCGCCGCCCTCGCCGACCGGACGGGCGAGAGCGCGCACCTGGCCGTCATGACCGGACGCGACGTGCTGTACCTGGTGGAGGAGCGCGCGCCACGTCGGCCGGCGCTCGTCACCGAGGTCGGCGTCCGCCTTCCCGCGCACCTCACCGCGAGCGGGCGCGCGATGCTCGCCGCGCTCCCCCGCGCGCAGGTGCGGGCGCAGTTCCCGGATGCGGCGGCGTTCGCGGACCGGACCGGGCGGGGCCCGGCGCGACCCGCGGAGCTCCGCGAGGTGCTGCGCGAGGTCCGCACCCGCGGATACGCGACCGAGGACGGCGAAGTGACGCTCGGCCTCCGATCCGTCGGCGTCGCCGTCCTCGACCACGCGGGCTGGCCCGCGGCGGCCGTGGCGGTGACGTGGCCCGAGGACCTTCCCCGCGATCCCGCCGCCCTCGCGATCGAGGTCGAAGGCGCCGCCCGGGAGCTCTCCCGGCGCCTCTACGGCGCACCCTGACCCCCGCGCCCCGTCACGCCCCTGCCCCGACCGACACCACCGTCAACGCCACCGTCAAAGCCTGGGGCGATTTCGGCACTTCGGCCCTCTCCGGGGGTCCGGACAGCCGGAATCTCCCCGGCGTTTCACGCGGGCAGCGGATGCCGACCGCTCAGCCGGCGGGCGTGCGGACGACGAGCTCCGGCTCGACGAGGACGTGCGCGGCCCCCGCGGTGGTCGGGCGGGGCGCGACGACGTTCCCCGACGGCCCCATGAGGAGGTCGAGGGCGCCGGCGGCGACCTTCTCGGGAAGCTGCTCGATGCTCGACAGCCCGAGAGCCTCGGCGGACGGGGTGTTGTCGAAGCCGATCACCGGCAGACGCGGCATCCCGGCATCCGCCGCCGCGAGGTGCGCGCCGATCGCGAGGGAGTCGCTCGCGCAGACGAGGGCGTCGATGGGCTCCCCGCGCTCGAGCGCCCCGGCCACGGCCGCGCGGGCCAGGGCGACGTCGTCGCGGACGGTGAGCCGGAGGCCCGTGCGCCCCGCGGCCTGCATCGTCTCGCGCCAGCCGCGCTCGCGCTCGTCTCCGGTGCCCGAACCGGTCGGCCAGCCGAGGAAGGCGACACGGTCGCCGGCGTCGAGCGCGAATCGCGTGGCGGCCGCCGTCCCCGCCGCCCCGTCGACATCCACCCAGAGGTGGGCGGGGTCTTCGACGTCGTCGACGCCCCACGGCCGGCCGAACGCCACGAACGGCACCGATCGCGACGTGAGCCAGCGGGTGCGGGGGTCTCCGTGGAAGGTGCCGGTGATGACGACCGCGTCGATCTCGCCGCCGTCGACGAGATCGCCCATGCGCGCGATCTCCTGGTCGGCGGTGCGCGCGGCGTACAGCAGCACGCGCATGCCGCGGTCGGTCGCCCGCTCGGTGAGGGCGTGCACGAAGCGGTCCAGCACGACCCCCGAGATGCCTCCGGCGTAGGGATCGAGATGGATGCCGATGGTGGAGCTCCGCCGGGTGCGCAGCGCCCGCGCGGCGGTGTGCGGTCGATAGCCGAGGTCGCGGATCGCCTGTTCCACGCGCTCGCGCGTGCCGTCCCGCACGATCGCGGGGGTGTTCAGGACGTTGGACACCGTCTGACGGGACACCCCTGCCACCCGTGCGACGTCCTCGACGGTCGGTGCTTTCGCCATGGCGATCCCCTCCCTGGTCGGAACGTTCAAATCGTTATCCTAGGGCGCCCTCGCCGATCTTGACACGACCCGCTCGTCATCCCTAACGTGTGAGAACACGGGATTTTGAACGATCAAGTTTCCGCGTCAGCACGTTTGAACGATCTAGAACCCGCGTTCTCGACGGACTCATCGAAGGAGAGAGACCCATGACACAGCGCCCCCTCATCCGCCGCACCGCAGCGCCGGCACTCATCGCCGTCGCCGCCCTGGCCCTGGCCGGGTGCGGCTCGGGATTCGACGACACCGCGGACGGCGGCGACGGCGGACTCACCTCGTCCGACGACGGCCTGACGATCCTCATCGGCTCGAGCGGCGAGGCCGAGACCGCCGCCGTCGAGGAGGCCGTCGCCGCTTGGTCGGACGAGTCCGGCATCGACGCCTCGGTCCAGGTGGCCAATGACCTCAACCAGCAGCTCGCTCAGGGGTTCGCCGCCGGCAGCCCGCCGGACGTCTTCTACCTCTCCACCGACGCCCTCGCCGGCTACGCCGACAGCGGTGCGCTCCTCCCCTACGGCGAGCAGCTCAGCAACGCCGACGACTTCTACCCGAGCCTCGTGCAGAACTTCACCTACGAGGACGAGTTCTACTGCGCCCCCAAGGATTTCTCCACGCTCGCCCTCATCATCAACGAGGGACTGTGGGCGGATGCCGGACTCACCGAGGCCGACGTCCCCACGTCGTGGGAGGAGCTCGCCGACGTCGCCGCCACCCTGACCCAGGACGGCCGGGTGGGGCTCGCGTTCGGTGCGGAGTACCAGCGTCTCGGCGTCTTCATGGCCCAGGCCGGTGGAGCGCTCGTCACCGACGACGGCACCGAGGCCGTCGCCGACAGCCCCGAGAACGTCGACGGCCTCACCTACGCGCAGGAGCAGCTGCAGGCCGGGTCCTTCGCCTATGTCGCCGACATCGGCGCCGGGTGGGGCGGCGAGGCGTTCGGTCGGGAGCTGGCCGCGATGACCATCGAAGGCAACTGGATCACCGGCGCGATGAACGCCGACTACCCCGACGTGGAGTACCTCGTGGCGGAGCTTCCCGCGGGTCCCGCAGGGCAGGGGACCATGCAGTTCACGAACTGCTGGGGCATTGCCGCGGACAGCCCGAACCAGGAGGCCGCCCTCCAGCTCGTCGAGTCGCTGACCAGCACCGACGCACAGCTGGCCTTCTCGGAGGCCTTCGGCCCGATGCCGTCCATCGAGTCCGCCGCCGCGGACTGGACCGCCGCCAACCCCGACCTCGCCGCGTTCCTCGACGGGTCGGCCTACGCGGTGGGCATCCCCACCAATGCCGGGATCTCGCAGGTGATCAGCGACTTCAACGCCCAGCTCGAGTCGCTCGAGACCGGCGACCCCGCCGGCATCCTGTCGTCGGTCCAGACGAACCTGCAAGCGATCGTCGGCTGACATGACCGCGTCCCCTGTCGGAACCTCCGTGGTCGACGGGACGACGACCCCGACCGGAGCCCCGCCGCGTGGCGGGGCCCGGCGGGGCCGGGGTCTGCGTCGGAACGAGACGGCGGCCGGGTGGACCTTCACCCTGCCGATGCTCATCATCCTCGGGCTGTTCCTCTTCGTCCCGGTGCTGATGGCGCTGTGGGTGAGCTTCTCGGACTGGCGCGGACGCGGCAGCCCCTTCGGCGCCGACGTGAACTTCGTCGGGCTGGAGAACTACGCCTCCATCACCGCCGAGCAGGGTCTCCCGCGCCGCGACTTCGGCCTGGCCCTGCGCAACAACGCCTGGTACGTGCTGCTGGTCGTCCCGCTGCAGACGGCGCTGTCGCTCTTCCTCGCCGTCCTCGTCAACCGCGCGGTGCTGCGCGGGCGCGGATTCTTCCGCACCGCCTTCTACTTCCCCTCCGTCACCAGCTCCGTGGCGATCACGATCCTGTGGCTGTTCCTCTTCTCCTCCACCGGCGTGGTCAACACGGTCCTGTCCTGGGTGGGCCTGTCGGGACCGAACTGGTTCAACGATCCGAGCGGCGTCGTCCACAACGCCCTCGCGGCGGTGGGGATCACCCAGCCACCTCCGGCCCTCGCCGACGGATCGATGCTCGGCGTCACCTGGTGGGAATGGCTCGGCGGACCCTCGGTGGCGATGAGCGCGTTCGTCCTGATGGCGGTGTTCACCACCAGCGGCACGTTCATGCTCATCTTCCTCGCCGCCCTGCAGAACATCGGCGGCGAGACCTATGAGGCTGCGCTGATGGACGGAACGAACGCGTGGCAGCGCTTCTGGCGGGTGACCCTCCCCCAGCTGCGCACGGCCCTCTTCACCGTCCTCACCCTCGGACTCATCGGATGCTGGCAGGTCTTCGACCAGATTTACACCGGCACCCAGGGCGGTCCCGGGAAGACGACGCTCACCCCGGCCTACCTCTCCTACGACGCCGCCTTCCTCGGGCAGCGGTGGGGCGAGGGCGCCGCCATCGCCTTCGTGCTGTTCGTCATCATCGTCGCCTTCACGCTCCTCCAGCGCTGGGTGCTCCGTGAGCGCCCCGTGTCGAAGCGGCGGGCGCGCGCGTACCAGCCGTCCGCGGCTCCGTCGTCGGCGACGGGAACGTCTTCAACCGGATCGTCCGCGACCGCGGAGAGGAGCTCACGATGACCACGACCACCCCCGTCGTCGGCGCCCCGGCATCCGTCGGCCGTGACTCGCGCCCGCGCTCGACGCCCCGCATCGGGCGCCGCGGACTCGGCAAGATCGCGCTGTACGCCCTGCTGATCGCGCTCGCGACGATCTACATCTTCCCGTTCCTCGTGCAGGTGTCGACCTCGTTCAAGACGGATGCCGAAGCGGCGACCGATCCGATGTCGCTCGTGCCGCAGGTGTGGTCGTTCGCGGCGTACGAGCGTCTGTTCCTGCGCAGCGACTTCCCACTGTGGTTCACCAACTCCGCCATTGTGACGGTGATGGTGACCCTTGGCCGGGTCTTCTTCGTCTCGCTCGCCGGCTACGCCCTGGCGCGACTGCAGTTCCGCGGGCGCACCGTGGTCTTCGCTGCGCTGATCGCGGTGATGGCCGTCCCGAGCGTCGTGCTGCTCATCCCGAAGTTCCTCGTGCTGAACCAGCTCGGCCTGTACGACTCGTACGCCGGCATGATCCTGCCGCTCCTCGTGGACGCGGCCGGGGTCTTCATCATGAAGAACTTCTTCGAGTCCATCCCCGCCTCGGTGGAGGAGCAGGCGCGCATCGACGGCGCGGGTACGTTCCGCATCTTCTGGTCGGTCGTCCTCCCGATGGCCCGGCCGGCGCTCATCACGATCGTGATCCTGTCCTTCCAGGGGTCGTGGAACGAGCTGTCCCACTTCATCGTGGCCACCCAATCCCCCGAACTGACCACCCTGACCAAGGGCGTGGCCTCCCTCGCCTCCGGTCAGCTCAGTCAGGGCACCCAGTATCCGCTGAAGCTCGCCGCGGCGGCGATCATGACGATCCCCGTCGCCGTGATGTTCTTCATCTTCCAGCGGCGCATCATGAACGCCAGCGAAGGAGCCGTCAAAGAGTGAACGACACCTCCCCCTCCCCCGCCCGCCAGCCCCTGCTGCACGACGCCGCGGTGGTGATCCACGCCCCGACCCAGGTCTGGGGGCGCCCCGACGGCGACGTCGGCGGCGGCGCGATCGACGGCGTGTACCTCGGCGACACGCGGTTCTTCCGTCGCGTCGGACTCTCCGTCGACAGCGCGCGGACCGAGCCGATCGCGACGTCCGCCGACTCGGCGGCGCACGTGCGCTTCACGGCGCTCGTCCGCGACCTCGACGACGACGCGGCCGACCCGAAGCTCGTCCTCGAGCGGGAGCGGGAGGTGTCGGGAACGGGGATGACCGAGGTCATCCGGCTGCGCGCGCACCTCGACGCCCCCCAGCGGGTGCGCGTGCACGTGGACCTCGAGCCGGAGTTCGCCACGATGCACACGGTCAAGGCCGGCGCCCCGGACGCCGCGGCGTGGGAGGCGGCGGAGGCGCCCGACGGCCTGGTGGTGCGCGCGGGCGCGGCATCCGCTCTCCTCTCCGGCGACGGCACCCTGACGACGGATGCCGGGGGCGTGCGGCTCGCGTGGGACCTCGAGGTCCCCGCCCGCGGGATCGTCGAGGCGCGGTGGACGGCGGCGCTCACGGACGAGGCCATGGTCGTCGGACCGGCGACCGGTCCGCGGCGTCTGCGCTCCCCCGACACCGCCGGCCTCGACCCGCGTGCAAAGCGCTGGGCGCGCGTCGCGCTCGACGACCTCGACCGGCTTCGGCTGCGCCTGCCCGGCTCGGAAGACGAGTTCTACGCCGCCGGCGCACCGTGGTTCTTCACCCTGTTCGGTCGCGACTCGCTGTGGGCGGCGCGGCTCGCGCGGGCGGCCGATCCCGCGATCGCCGTCAGCACGCTGCGCGTGCTCGCGCGCCTCCAGGGACGCACCGACGACGTGGACTCCGCCGAGGAGCCGGGGAAGATCCTCCACGAACTCCGCGCCGACACCTTCCACGTGCCCGGCGAACAGGTCTCGCTTCCCCCGGCATACTTCGGCACCGTGGACGCGACCGCCCTGTGGGTGTGTCTGTTCGGCGATCTGCTCGAGGACGGCATCGCGGTCGAGGAGCTCCGCGATCTGCTGCCGTCCCTCCGGGAGGCGCTCGGGTGGCTGACCCGTCACGGCGAGTCGTTCCTGTCGTACCTGGACCGGTCCGGGCACGGCCTGGCCAACCAGGGCTGGAAGGACTCGGGAGACTCGATCCAGTGGCGGGACGGCTCGCTCGCGGAGGGGCCGATCGCGCTCTCCGAGGTGCAGGGCTACGCGTACGAGGCCGCACACGCCGGCGCGCGCCTGCTGGACGCGTTCGGCGAACCCGGCGCGGCCGATCTCCGCGCGTGGGGCGATGCGCTCCGCACCCGGTTCCGCGCGCACTTCTGGGTGACCACCCCGGAGGGGCGCTATCCCGCGATCGCCCTGGACACGCACGGCCGCGCGGTCGACACGCTGACCAGCAACATCGGCCACCTGCTGGGAACCGGCATCCTCGATCCGGACGAGGAGCGCGACGTCGCGCGCCTGCTCGTGGGCCCGACGATGCGCTCGGGATTCGGCATCCGCACGATGTCCTCCGACGCCGGCGGATACTGGCCGCTGAGCTACCACGGCGGCAGCGTCTGGATCCACGACACCGCCATCATCGCCCGCGGGATGCTGCGCGCGGGCCTGACCGAGGAGGCGGCGCTCGTCGCCTCCGACCTGCTCGCCGCGGCCGAGGGCTTCGGCTATCGGGTGCCCGAGCTGCACGCGGGCTTCGCCGGTGCCGCCGGGGAGATCCCGGTGCCGTATCCCGCCGCGTGCCGCCCGCAGGCCTGGTCGGCCGCGGCCGCCGTCACGACGATCGAGGTGCTGCGCGCGACGGCGTGACGGCCACGGCACCGCGCACGCGACGGACGCCGCCTTCGTCGTCGTCCGTCGCGTGAAACCCTGGGGAGATTTCGACGGGTTGACCCCCGCAAGACCCCCGAACCGCCGGAAACTCCCCACGGTTTCACGCGCGTCGGCCGCGCGCGGCGCCCACCTCTCGACGCGCCGCGCGCGGATAGACGATCCGGCGGCGGTCGGCAACCCCCTGCAGAGCCCCCGGTGGCGTGCCTACCGTGGGGGCATGCTCACCGCCGACATCCCGACCCCTGCCGACCTCCTCGAGCTGATCGACCACCGTCACCCCGTGAGTGTGACCCTGACGCTCGAGTCCTCGCCGCTGCCGAGCGATCACGAACGCGTCGTCCTGGGCCTGCGCAATGCGATCGACGAGGCCGAGCGTCAGATCGCCACCCTGGAGCTGTCCCGCTCCGAGGCGATCGAGGCCGCGCGGGTCGTCGAGGATCTCCGCGGCCTGCTGGACGACCCGGAGTTCTGGGAGCAGCAGTCGCGCTCCCTCGTGGTCCTCGCGTCCCCCGGACGGCTGCGGGCGCATCGCCTCGCCAACACGGTCACCGATCATGTCGCCGTCGGCGATCGGTTCGACACCGGCGCGCTCCTGCGCTCGGTCGCGTTCCCGAACCGCGCCTTCGTCGTCCTGCTCTCTCAGGGATCGGCGCGTCTGGTCGAGATCGGTCCCGACCATCGTCCGCGCGAGCACGCGCTCGCCCTCCCCGACGACCACGCGACGATGCTCGAGAAGACCGCGACCGACGGGCAAGCCGACATGCCGCGCGCCGACGGCGCCACCGGCGATCGCATCGAGCGCGAGCGCTACGCCCGGGCCGTCGAGGTGCTCGTGCGCCCGATCGTCCCGGATGACGTCCCCGTGATCCTCGCGGCGGCCACCGACCTCGTCCCCGCCTACCGCGCGGTGAACACCCACCCCCTGCTCCTCGAGGACGGCGTCTCGGCCCACCCCGAGTCGCTCGACGACGAGACGCTGTCCGCGGCCGTCCGCGGGATCCTCGACGCGCAGCACGCGCGCGAACTCGCCGAGTGGCGGGAGCACCTCGGCACCCAGCGGGCCGAGGGCCTCGGCTCCTCCGACCTCGCCGAGGTCGCCCGTGCCGCCACGTCGGCGGCGGTGGCCGAGCTGATCTTCGACATGGACGACACCGCCGAGGGCCACATCGACGAGTTCGGCACGATCACGCCGGCACCGGATGCCGGGGCCGCGACGTACGCGCTGGTCGACGAGATCGCGGCCCGGGTGCTCCGCACCGGCGGGCGTGTGCGCGCCGTCCGCCGCGAGGACCTCGTGGGCGATTCTCCGGTGGCGGCGACGTTCCGCTTCCCCCTCGGCGCCTGAGCCGCGACAGCATCCGAACACGTCGAGAACGCGTGGGATCTCGGCGCCGTGACGCCCTCCCGGGGGCGACAGCCGCCGATCTCACGCGTTCTTGACGCGACAGCCCCGGGAGTCCTGCCCGCGGACGTCAGTCGACCTGGACGACCGTTCCGCCGGTGAGGGCGACGAGCTGATCGAAGGTCAGCGGGAACACGGTGTGCGGCGTGCCGCCGGCGGCCCAGATCTCGTCGTAGTCCGCCAGATCCCGGTCCACGAGGGTCTCCAGCGGCGCGGGGTGGCCGGTGGGCGCGACTCCGCCGATCGCCTGACCGGTCGCCGCGCGGACGTCGTCGGCGCTCGCGCGGGCGATCCGCTCGCGCCCGATCCGGGCGGCGAGGGCGGCGGTGTCCACGCGATGCGCGCCGCTCGTCATGACGAGGAGGGGCTTTCCGTCGGCGAGGAACACCAGACTGTTGGCGATGGCGCCGACCTCGATTCCGAGGGCGGCGGCCGCGAGCGCGGCGGTGGAGGCGGCATCGGGAAGGACGACGATCCTCCCGGGGATGCCGGCCTCGGCGAGGCGGTCGGCGACGATCTGACTGCGCGGGTGGAGGGTCTCGGTCACGGCGCTCAGCCTACGATCCCGGCCGGCCCCGCGCCGCGCGCGAGGAGCGTCCCGTGCGGCATGAGCAGCCATCCGTCGGGGTGCGTGCTCCACTCGTGCCACCCGTCGGCGATGCGCTGGAGCGCGGCGTCGTCGGCGGCCCCGACCCGGCGTGCGTGATCGGCGAAGTCGGAGTGCACCGCCCGCTCGGCCCACGCACCGCCCCACCACGCGCGGTCTTCGGGGGACTCGAAGAGCCACAGCTCCGCCGAGGAGCGGATGTCGGCGAACCCGGCCTCCCGCGCCCAGGCCTTCAGGCGCCGCCCGGCGTCGGGAGCTCCGCTGACCGCTCGGTGGACGGCGAGGTACACGGTGAACCACTCGTCCAGCGCCGGCAGCCGCGGGAACCACGACGCACCCTCGTAGTCGACGTCGCGCGCGGCGACGAGGCCGTCGGGACCCGCAACACGCCCGAACTCGCGGAGCGCCTCGACCGGGCGAGACAGGTGCTGCAGCACCTGGTGGGCGTGGACGACGTCGGCGCTCCCGTCCGGCGCATCGATCTCGTAGGCGTTTCCGACCGCGAAGGTGAGGTTCGACAGCCCCCGCGCGGCGGCGAGCTCCTCCGCGCGGGAGACGACCTCGGCGGAGACGTCGAGGCCGCGGACGGGGCCCGGTGCCACGATCTCGGCGAGGTCGGCGGTGATCGTCCCCGGTCCCGAGCCGATGTCCAGCACAGACATGCCGGGGCGGAGCTCCGGCAGGAGGTAGGCGGCGGAGTTCTCCGCGGTACGCCATTCGTGCACGCGCAGCACGCTGCCGTGATGCCCGTGGGTGTAGGGGTCGACGACGCTCATGGAGAAAACCGTAACCTCCCCGCTCGGCGCCCGCGGTCCGTGTGACGACGGAGAGTCCCGCGGGCCCAACGACCCTGGCGCACCCCGCCGCGGCGGCGGAGACTGGCCCCGTGCCCCGGTACCTGCGTCCCCTCACCCGCTACCCGATCATCACGGCGACCGTCGTCGTCGGCACGCTCGCACTCGTCCTCGCCCTCATCGGGCGACCGCATGCCGCGCAGTGGGTCAGCATCCTCTCCGTCTCGGGGTTCATCGCGTTCACCCTGATCGGGATGATCCGCGACGTCGTCCGCGGGCACGTGGGTCTGGACATCCTCGCGGTCGTGGCGATGGTGGCGACCCTCGCCATCGGCGAATACGCCGCCTCTCTGATCATCGTGCTGATGCTCTCGGGCGGTCAGGCGCTGGAGGACGTCGCCGGACGCCGCGCGAACCGCGAGCTCACGGCGCTCCTGGAGCGCGCGCCCCGCACCGCGCACCGCGTGCGCTCCGCGCCGGACGGAACGGATGCCGTGACCGACGTCCCCGCCGACGAGATCGAGATCGGCGACGTGCTGCTCATCCGCCCCGCCGAGATCGTGCCCGTCGACGGGATCCTCCTCTCCCCCGCCGCGAGCATCGACGAGTCCTCCCTCACCGGGGAGAGCATGCCGGTCCCGCGCGCCGAGGGCGACGAGGTGCTGTCGGGGTCGGTGAACGGCTCGGCGGCGATCCGGCTTCGCGCCGCGCGCCGCAGCGCCGACAGCCAGTACCAGCAGATCGTCGCGCTGGTGCGGGAGGCGCAGGAGTCGCGGGCGCCCGTGGTGCGTCTCGCCGACCGCTTCGCGATCCCCTTCACCGCGGTGTCGCTCGTGATCGCCGGCGCCGCCTGGGGGATCTCCGGAGATCCCACGCGCTTCGCCGAGGTCCTCGTGCTCGCCACGCCCTGTCCGCTCCTCATCGCCGCCCCCGTGGCGTTCCTCGGCGGGCTCTCCCGGGCGGCACGGGCGGGCGTCATCATCAAGGGCGGCGCCGTCATCGAGCAGCTTGCGCGCGTGCGGACGGCCGCGTTCGACAAGACCGGCACGCTGACGCGCGGCCGGCCCACCGTCGTCGAGGTGCGCGCCGCGGACGGGTGGGCTGCCGACGAGGTCCTGCGTCTGGCCGCCTCCGCGGAGCAGTACTCGACCCACGTCCTGGCGGACGGCATCCGCCGCGCGGCGGAGGAGCGGGGCCTCCCCCTCGCGACGGCGACGGCGGCCGGGGAGACGGCGACCAACGGCGTCCGCGCCGATATCGGCGGGCGGACGGTGGTGGTCGGCAAGCCCCGGTACGTCCGTTCGCTCGCTCCCGACACCCGGACGGCGGACATCGCCTCCGGACAGGCCGCCGCCTACGTCGCGGTCGACGGCTCCTTCGCCGGCGCGCTGATCCTCGCCGACGATCCGCGCGCGGAATCGGCGGCCGTCGTCGCGTGGCTCCGCGCGCACGGCGTCGAGCGCGCGGTCATGCTCACCGGCGATGCCGAACCGACCGCCCGAGCCGTCGCCGCGGCGATCGGGATCGACGAGGTGCGGGCCGAGCTCCTCCCCGCCGACAAGGTCGCGCTGGCGGCCGGGCTGCAGCCCCGGCCGGTGCTCATGGTCGGGGACGGAGTCAACGACGCCCCGGTCCTCGCCGCCGCGGACGTCGGGATCGCGATGGGGGCGAAGGGGGCGACGGCGGCGGGCGAGGCGGCATCCGTGGTGATCCTGAAGGACTCCCTCGCCGGAGTGGTGGATGCCGTCGCGATCGGCCGCGACACGCTGCGCGTCGCGCTCTCCGCGATCGGCATCGGCATCGCGCTCAGCATCGGGCTCATGCTCGTGGCGACGACCGGCCTCATCCCGGCCGTGGCGGGGGCGCTCGTGCAGGAGCTCGTCGACCTCGCCACGATCCTGTACGCCCTTCGCGCTCTCACCGGTCGCGACCCGCAGCGGGATCTCGCCGCCGCCCTGCCCGGCGCCGCGCGTCGATCCCGTGACGCCGACGAGCCGGTCGGGCACAATGGAGAGCGGATGCCGCACAGCCGCAGCATCCGCAGCGCAGAGCCCACAAGGCCGGCCGAAAGAGGAACGCGATGACGCACACCCTGCCCCTTCCCGATTTCACCCACGAACGTGTGGAGGTGATCACGGGGCGGCGGAGCGGCCTGTTCCTCGCGGTCGCCCTGCACTCCTCCGTGCTCGGCTCCGCCCTGGGCGGCGCCCGTCTCTGGTCGTACCCGCACTGGAGCGACGCCCTCGGCGACGCCCTGCGGCTGTCGGCGGCGATGACGCTGAAGAACGCCGCCGCGGGCCTCGACGCCGGCGGCGGCAAGTCCGTCATCGCGCTGCCGGAGGGCGCCGTGCTGGATGCCGAGCGCCGGCGCGCGGCGTTCCTCGACCTCGGCGACGCCGTCGAGTCGCTCCACGGCCTGTACCGGACGGCGGAAGACGTCGGCTCCACCACCGAGGACATGCTCGTCGTGAGCGAGCGCACCGATCACGTGGTGGGCCTCCCCGATGCCGTCGGCGGATCGGGCGAACCCGCGGGGCCGACGAGCCTCGGGGTGTACGAGTCCCTGCGGGCGACGCTGGAGCGCGTCACCGGGTCCGACGAGATCGCCCACCGGCGCATCACGATCTCGGGGCTCGGCCAGGTCGGCTCGCGCCTCGCCGTGCGCCTCGCGGCCGAGGGCGCCGAGCTCACCGTCACCGACGTGAACCCGGCGAAGCAGCACCTCGCCGCCGAGCTCGGCGCACGCTGGTGCCCGCCGGGTGAAGAGCACCTGACCGCCGCCGACGTCTTCGTCCCGGCGGGGATCGGCGGGGTGCTCACCGACGAGGTGATCGACGCCCTCGACGCCCGTGCGGTGTGCGGACCGGCCAACAACCCCCTCGCGGCGCGGGCCGGAGCCGAGCGCCTCGCCGAGCGCGGCATCCTCTACGCTCCGGATTTCGTCGTCAACGCGGGCGGGGTCATCTACCTCGACCTGGAGGCGAAGAAGATCGGCACCCGGCCCGAGATCATGTCCCGGGTGAGCGCCATCGGCGACACGCTGCGGCGCATCTACGACGAGGCCGAGACGCGCGGGGTCACCCCGCTCGCCGCCGCCGAGGGGCTCGCCGCCGAACGTCTCGCCGGCGGTCGGCAGCACGCGCTGGCGAGCTGACCCGCGCGCGGTGCTCCGGGGTGCGCGCGGGCGTCAGGCGCTCGCCGCGCCCCGGGGGCAGCCCGCGGTGGTGTCGCCGAGGACCGGGCCGCCGACGATCGCATCTCGAGCGATCGCGGGGAGCGACGGCTCGACCGCGAGTCCGTGCAGGGTCTCCAGCGCCTGGTGCGCCTCGTCGAGACGTCCTTCCACGGCGAGCTCGCGGATGCGGACGGACGGCTTGTGCAGCAGCACGCCGGCGAGGTGGCGGAGGGCCTCCTCGACCTCGGGGCCCGCGCCGCGCGCCCGCGCCCGCGCGACCTCGGCCTCCACGAGGCCGAGCACCTCGCCGCGGAGCTTCGTGATCGCAGGCCCGGCCGCACGGTCGGCCGCGAACTCCGCCGCGGCGTCGCCGACGAGGGCGCGCGCGTCGGCGTGGGCGCTGAACTCCTCCAGCGGCGCGTGCAGGCGGATGGTCTCCAGGTCCAGCAGCTCGACGCCGTCGACCGCTCCCACGGCGGGGTCGACGTTCCGGGGAAGACCCAGGTCGATCACGATCACCCGGTGGCCGGGGGTGAAGGCGTCCTCGTGCACGACGGCATCCGCGGTGCAGGTGATGACCACGTCCGCGCGCGCGGCGGCCGCGGCGAACGACGGCTCGGCCTCGAGACCGTGGCGCGCGGCGAAGGCGGCGGCGCGGCCCGAGGGCGAGAACACGCGGAGGTCGACGGCGCCGCGGGCACGCAGGGCCGTGACGGTGGTGGCCGCGTAGCGGCCGGTGCCGACGACGAGGACCTCGACATCCGACCAGTCCGCGATGCGACTGGAGGCGAGTTCGAGGGCGAAGCGGACCAGCGAGCGGTGGCTGCCGCCGAGGGAGGTGCGGCTGCGGATGCCGCGACTGGTGTGCGCGGCCTTCTGGAAGAGGCGCTCGAGCTCACGGCTCGTCGTCCCCTCCACGCGGGCGGTGTCGAGGGCTCGGCGGACCTGGCCGGAGATCTCGTCCTCGCCGACGACGATCGACTCCAGGCCGCTCGTCACGGCGAACAGGTGGGCCGCGGCGTCCTCCCCGCGGTGCACCGCGACGCTCTCGCGAAGACGATCGACCGGGATGCCGCTGGCTTCGGCCATCGTCTCGACGACGGACTCGACCGCGACGACCTCGCCGCCCGTGAGCGGCTCATCGATGTCGAGGTAGGCCTCGAACCGGTTGCAGGTGGCGAGGACGACGGCTCCGGCGACGAACAGCTCGTCGTCCACGAGGGTGCGGGTGGCCGCGGGTGCGCCGACGGAGAGCTTCTCGAGGAGGTCGAGGTCGGCGTTTCGATGATTCGCGGTGAAGCACAGGAGCACGTATCTAATGTTAACCGTGTGAGCACCTCTTCAGCCCGTCCGCCGTTCATCGACCGGAACGCGTCGTCGGCGCTCGTCCGCGCCTACCGCGGCGAGCGCGGTGAGAACACGCCCGTGTGGTTCATGCGGCAGGCCGGGCGATCTCTTCCGGAGTACCGGGAGCTGCGCGTGGGCACCGACATGCTCGACGCGTGCCTGAACCCCGGGATGGCGAGCGAGATCACGCTGCAGCCGGTGCGCCGGCACGGGGTGGATGCCGCGATCTTCTTCAGCGACATCGTGATCCCGGTGCGCCTGGCGGGCGTGGACGTCCGCATCGTCCCGGGTCGCGGCCCGGTGCTGGAGAACCCCGTGCGCTCGGCGGCGGATGTCGCCGCCCTCCCCCCGCTCGACCCCGACGCCCTCGCCCCGATCCGTGAGGCTGTGGGGCTCACCGTGGACGCGCTCGGCGCGACCCCGCTCATCGGGTTCGCCGGCGCCCCGTACACCCTCGCGTCGTACCTCGTCGAGGGCGGGCCGTCGAAGGAGCAGATGCTCACGCGGGCGATGATGCACTCCGATCCCGACGCGTGGGCGGCTCTGCTGTCGTGGTGCGCCGAGATCACCGGGGCCTTCGTCGCCGCGCAGATCGAGGCGGGCGCCTCGGCCGGGCAGCTGTTCGACTCGTGGGCGGGATCGCTGAGTCTCGCCGACTACACCGCGCACGTGGCGCCGTTCTCCGAGCGCGCGATCGCGCCCGCCCGGGCGCTCGGGGTGCCGCTCGTGCACTTCGGGGTGGGCACGGGCGAGCTCCTCGCCGCCATGCACGGCATCGGCGTCGACGTCATGGGCGTCGACTGGCGCCTGCCGCTCGATGAGGCGTCGCGGCGACTCGGCGACGCCGTGCCCCTCCAGGGCAACGTCGACCCGGCGCTCCTCGCCGCCCCGTGGCCGGTGCTGGAGGCGCACGTGCGCGACGTCCTCGCCCGCGGCAAGGCCGCCCCCGCCCACGTGCTGAACCTCGGGCACGGCGTGCCTCCGACCACCGACCCCGACGTCCTGACCCGCCTGGTGGAGTTCGTCCACACCCATGCCTGACGTCCACGTCGTCGGCGGCGGAGTCGCCGGCCTCGTCGTCGCGCGGCGTCTGGCGCGCGGCGGCGCGGACGTGGTGGTGCACGAGGCATCCGATCGCCTCGGGGGCACCGTCGCCGCGCACGAGATCGCGGGCATCGTGATGGATGCCGGGGCGGAGAGCTTCGCCACGCGCGGAGGGACCGTCACCGCACTGATCGAGGAGCTCGGACTCGCGGGCGACCTCGTGCGCCCCGAGCCGGTGTCGGCCTGGCTGCAGCCGGCGCGCGGAGAGGCCGCCCCTCTCCCGGCGACGGCGCTCCTCGGCATCCCGGGCGACCCGCTCGCCGACGATGTCGTCGCGATCGTGGGTCGCGCCGGCGCGGAGGAGGCGGTCGCGCGCGATGCGTCGCCGATGACCGCCGACGATCCGCTCCTCGCCGCCGGCGCCCGGCTCGGCCCGCTCGTGCGCGCCCGCCACGGCGATGCCGTCCTCGACCTCCTCGTCGCACCGGTCGTGCACGGCGTGCACTCGCTCCACCCCGACGGCGTCATCCTCGAGCGCGTACACCCGCGGCTGCGCGCCGCCCTCGCCGAGACCGGGTCGCTGTCGGGGGCGATGAGCGCCCTCCGCGCGGCCGCGCCCCCGGGATCGGTCGTCGCGGGGCTCCGGGGCGGCGTCCACCGCCTCGTGTCCGCCCTCGCCGACGATCTCGCGGCGCACGGGGGCGACATCCGTCTGCGCTCGTCGGTGGACGTCACCGCGCTGGAGCGGCTCGGCGGCATTGTGGTGGTCGCCGCGCCCGACGTCCTCCCCGCCGCCGCGCCGCCGCGCCGCATCGACCTCGTGACCCTCGTCGTGGATCAGCCGGAGCTGGATGCCGCGCCGCGGGGAAGCGGTCTCCTCGTCGCCGCGGGAGCGCCGGTGACCGCCCGCGCCCTCACCCACGCCACGGCGAAGTGGGCGTGGCTCGCCGACGCCGCCGCCGGACGCCACGTCCTCCGGCTGTCGTTCGACGACCTCCCGGCGGACCCGGTCGCCGCCGCCCGCGCGGACGCCGCCGCCCTCCTCGGGGTGGCGCTCCCCGACCCCGAGGGCGCCGCGCACGTCACGTGGTTCCGCCCCGCGGCCGCGGTCGCGCCACCGGGGGTCACCGTCGTCGGCGAGACCGCGGCGGGGTCGGGCCTCGCCGGCATCATCGCGCACGCCGAGGCCGCGGCATCCGCTCTCGCGGCGAAGTGAACCCCACCCCCGCCCGGGGTGAAAGGATGGAATCCATGAGCGATTCCTCGGTCCCCACCCCCGACCAGGTCCCCACCCCCGACCAGAACGAGGTTCTCGGCTACACCCTCTGGGCGGTGCTGCGCCGTGATCCGGCCCGACCTGCCCCCGCCGGAACCGATGCCCTCGCCGCCGCGGTGGCGGAGGTCGAGGATGCCGGGGTGACCCTCCGCGGCGTCTACGACGTCTCGGGGCTCCGCGCCGACGCCGACCTCATGCTGTGGCTGCACGGGGAGGACCCCGAGGCGCTCCAGGCGGCCCTGCGCACCCTCCGCCGCGCCGAGCCCCTGCGCTCGCTCCTGCCGGAGTGGAACGCGATGGGCGTGCATCGCGACGCGGAGTTCACGCGCAGCCACATGCCCGCCTTCATGCGCGGCAAGGCGCCCGAGACCTGGCTCACGGTCTATCCGTTCGTCCGCTCGTACGAGTGGTACATCCTCCCCGACGAGGAGCGCCGCCAGATGCTCGCCGAGCACGGCCGGAAGGGCTCGGAGTACCGGCAGGTGCTGAGCAACACCGTCGCCTCCTTCGCGCTCGGCGACTACGAATGGATCCTCGCCCTCGAGGCCCCCGAACTCGTCGACCTCGTCGACCTCATGCGGTACCTGCGCCAGACCGAGGCCCGTCGCCACGTGCGCGAGGAGGTGCCGTTCTACACCGGGCGCCGCATCGGCCTCGACGAGATCGACGAGGTCCTGGCGTGACCGCGCACGTCCGCATCGGCACGCGCGGGAGCGCGCTCGCCCTCACCCAGACCGGGACGGTCGAGTCCGACCTCGTCGACGCGACCGGAGTCACCACCGAGATCGTCACGATCACCACCGACGGCGACCGTTCGCGCGAGCCGCTCTCGCGCGCGGGCGGGACGGGACTGTTCACCGGCGCCCTGCGCGACGCGCTGCAGGACGACCGCTGCGACGTCGTCGTCCACTCGCTGAAGGACCTCCCCACCGCACTGCACGACGACCTCGTCGTCGCCGCGATCCCCGCCCGGGAGGATCCGCGCGACGCCCTGTGCGCCAGGGACGGCTTGACCCTCGCCGAGCTCCCGCAGGGGGCGCGGGTGGGCACCGGGTCGCCCCGCCGCATGGCGCAGTTGCGCCGGAAGCGTCCGGACCTCGACGTGGTCGACATCCGCGGAAACGTCGACACCCGCCTGGGGCGCGTCCGCGAGGGCGACCTGGACGCCGTCGTCCTCGCCGCCGCGGGCCTGAACCGCCTCGGGCGCGCGAACGTCATCACCGAGCACCTCGAGCTCGGTCCGTGGCCCACCGCCCCCGGGCAGGGTGCGCTCGCCATCGAGGTGCGCCGGGGCGACGAGGAGCTCGTCGCCCGCCTGGACCACCCCGAGACCCGCGCCGCGGTCGAGGCCGAGCGCCACGTCCTGGCGCTGCTCGAGGCGGGCTGCTCGGCCCCCGTGGGCGCCCACGCCGTCGTCGACGCGGGCCTGCTCCTGCTGTCCGCGCGCGTCTACAGCCTCGACGGCCAGACCGTGCTCTCCTCCGCCCACGCGATCGACTGGCCGGACGAGGATGCCGTCCTCCGCGTCGCGGAGGGCGTCGCCCGCGAGCTCCTCGACGCCGGCGCCGCCGACCTGACGGGAGCACGCCCGTGAGCGGTTTCCCCACCGTCCGTCCGCGGCGCCTCCGCTCGACCCCGGCGCTGCGCCGCCTCGTCGCCGAGACGCGGCTGCACCCCGCCGAGCTCGTCCTTCCGGTGTTCGTCCGCGAGGGCGCCGGCGCTCCCGTTCCCATCTCGTCGATGCCGGGCGTCGTCCAGCACACCACCGAGACCCTCAAGGGCGCCGTCGCCGACGCCGCCGCCGCCGGCATCGGCGGGATCATGCTCTTCGGCGTTCCCGAGCACAAGGACGCCGAAGGATCCGGCGCGACCGACCCGGACGGCATCCTGAACCTCGCCACGCGGGTCGCGGTCGCCGAGGCGGGCGATGCGCTCGTGGTGCAGACCGACCTGTGCCTGGACGAGTTCACCGATCACGGCCACTGCGGCGTGCTCGACGCCGCCGGCGCCGTCGACAACGACGCGACGCTCGTCCGCTACCGCGACATGGCCCTCGCCCAGGCGGATGCCGGATCGCACCTGCTGGGACTGTCCGGGATGATGGACGGCCAGGTCGCGGCGATCCGCGACGCGCTCGACACCGCGGGACGCTCGGATGTCGCGCTGCTCGCCTACTCGGGCAAGTACGCCTCGGCGTTCTACGGTCCGTTCCGCGAGGCCGTCCAGTCCTCGCTTCAGGGCGATCGCCGCACCTATCAGCTCGATGCGGCCAACCGCCGCGAGGGCGTCCGCGAGGCGATGCTGGATGTCGCCGAGGGCGCCGACGTCGTCATGGTGAAGCCCGCGATGAGCTACCTCGACGTCCTCGCCGACACCGCCGCGGCCAGCCCCGTGCCGGTGTGGGCGTACCAGGTGTCGGGCGAGTACGCGATGATCGAGGCCGCCGCCGCCCACGGCTGGATCGATCGACGCCGCGCGATCGAGGAGTCGGTGCTCGGCATCCGCCGAGCCGGCGCCGACGCGGTACTGACGTATTGGGCGACCGAGCTCGCAGGATGGATTCGATGACGATGACCCCGACCACCAACGCGCGCGAGTTCGAGCGTGCACGCCACGCGATGCCCGGCGGGGTGAACTCCCCCGTCCGCGCCTTCGGATCGGTGGGCACCACCCCGCGGTTCTACGTCTCGGCGAAGGGCCCGCGGGTCACCGACGTCGAGGGGCGCGAGTACGTCGACCTCGTCGGGTCCTGGGGCCCGGCGATCCTCGGGCACGCCCACCCCGCCGTCGTCGAAGCGGTCCGGGAGGCCGCCACGCACGGGCTCGGGTTCGGCGCGTCCACCCCCGGCGAGACGGCGCTGGCGGAACACGTCGAGGCGCGCATCGTGCGCGACGGCGTGCGGCCGGTCGAGAAGCTCCGCCTCGTGTCCACCGGCACCGAGGCGACCATGACCGCGATCCGTCTCGCGCGCGGCGCGACCGGGCGCGACCTGATCGTGAAGTTCGCCGGGCACTACCACGGGCACTCCGACGGGCTGCTCGCCGAGGCGGGATCCGGCGTCGCGACGCTCGCGATGCCCGGCTCGGCCGGCGTCCCCGCGCCGATCGCCGCGCAGACGCTCGTCATCGCCTACAACGACCTGGACGCCGTCCGCGAGGTCTTCGCCGTCCACGGCGCCGATATCGCCGCGGTGATCGTCGAGGCCGCCCCCGCCAACATGGGCATCGTCCCGCCCCGGCACGGCTTCAACGCCGCCCTCGCCGACATTGCCCACTCCCACGGCGCGCTCCTCATCGTCGACGAGGTGCTCACCGGCTTCCGGGTGGGTCCCGCCGGCTGGTACGGCGAGGACCCGGTCCCGTTCGCGGCCGACCTCCTGACGTTCGGGAAGGTGATCGGCGGCGGCCTGCCGCTCGCGGCCCTCGGCGGGTCCACCGACATCATGAACCTCCTCGCGCCGCTCGGGCCGGTCTACCAGGCCGGCACCCTCAGCGGGAACCCGGTCGCGGTCGCTGCGGGTCGGGCGACGCTGGAGAACCTCGACGCCGCCGCGTACGCCCGGATCGAGCGGGCCTCGACGGCGATCGCGGATGCCGCGTCGGCCGCGCTCCGCGCCGAGGGCGTCACGCACGTCCTGCAGCGGTCGGGGTCGCTGTTCTCCTTCCAGTTCGCCGCGGAGGCACCGTACGACTACGACACGGTGAAGGCGCAGGAGGGGTTCCGCTACCCGCCGTTCTTCCGCGCGATGCTCGAGCACGGCGTCTCGCTGCCGCCGTCGGTGTTCGAGGCGTGGTTCGTCTCGGCGAGCCACGACGACGGCGCGGTGTCGCAGATCCTGGAGGCTCTCCCGCACGCCGCGCGCGCGGCGGCCGCGGCAGTGGATCCCGCCGCCTGACGTCTCGACACGCGACACACGTTCGCCATGTCTGCGTGGTATACCTGGGGCATCGTCCATCCCAGTCACACCCGGAGTCTGCATGGCCGCCTCACGCCACCCGTCCCGCGCCGCCCACCACAAGCGCATCCTGTCGCTGTACACCGGAGCCGGCGGGTGGGTGCCCGCTGAGCGCGGGGTGAGGCTCACTCCCGAGAGCGCCAGCGACCTCATGGAGCGCGGCTTCAGCATGGCGCGGGTGCGCGACGGGTGGCGCGGTTCGCGTCAGGTGTCGCTCTGCCAGTACCTCCAGGTCTTCGTGCCCGCGGCATCCGACGATCCGCCGCTGCGGCGGCGCGCGAATCCGTGACGACTCAGCTCTGACGCGGGACGAGGGCGCACACGTCGACCTCGAGGGCGCGCGCGAGCGCGACGATGGTCTGCAGGCGCGGGTTGGCGGGCGTGCCGGGGTTCGATTCGCCCTTCTCGAGCTTCTGGTACGTGAAGGTGGCGATGCCGGCGCGACGGGCCACGGCATCCTGCGTGAGGCCCGCCCGTTCGCGCGCTTCGACCAGCCGCGCGGCGAGATCCCGCGCGTAGGCGTCCCAGTCCGCCCCTGACGTCGTCGTCATGACCCGATGGTAGACCCGCGGGGCACCCCCGGGCTCGTCCCGCCCTTCCCCTGTTCACTTGTCGCCACGTGCGGGTGTCGCGGCATCACACCCGCATCTGGAGACAAGTGAACGGGACTCGGTGGCGCCTTCGTGCGGGTGTCGCGCCGCAGGACCCGCGTGACGGCGCCACCGAACCGAGCGCGTCACGGTACGGTCGGGCCATGGTGTTCGTGAACGCAGGGACCCTCGGGGTCGAGCCGGGCCGACGTGATGAACTGGTCGAGATCCTCGTCGCCCGTAACGACGCGCTGGCGGAGATCGGATGCCGTGTTTACGAGGTCGGTGTCGTCGATGACGACCCGGGCACGGTGTACGTCGTCGAGGTGTGGGACGACGCCGCAGCTCACCGCGCGTCGCTGGAGCTGCCAGAGGTGCAGGCGGCGATCGCCACGGCCCGCCCGATGCTCTCCGGCGAGTTCGGCGGGTTCCGCTTCACCTCCGCCGGCTCCCCTCTGCGCCCCTGAGTCCCGCGCCCCACCGGCGGCACCCCCGCCGCACCCGCGGCATCCGCTCAGTGGCGCCTTCCCGCGGGTGTCGCGCCCCGCGACCCGCGCGACGGCGCCACCGAGCGACCCCACCCCGGAACCACCCCGGGAACGGGAAAAGCCCGGCGTGAGCCGGGCTTTTCTGGTGGACCTGAGGGGATTCGAACCCCTGACCTCTTCATTGCGAACGAAGCGCGCTACCAACTGCGCCACAGGCCCAAGAACCTCCGAAAGACTATCACGCCCGCCGGAGCCGACCGAACCGCGCGGGCGTCACTGACCCGATGCGCGTCGCTCGAGGAGGCGCCGCACGTGCGCCTCGATCTCGGCGTCGTCGACGTGCCCCATCCGGGCGAACTCGCTCTCGCGGGCGGCGCGGGCCGCACCGATCGACGGCGGCGCGTCGGCCTCGACGCGCTCACGCAGTGCCTCTTCCCGCGCGGCCCGACGGAGCTCCTCGCGGGCGGCTTCGGCATCCAGCATCGCCGCGGCGCGGGATCCGGCGGATGCCGTGAGCGGACGCGGCAGATCGCGCGGCTGCCAGCGGCGCTCAGCGGTGACGAGCTCGACGTCCTGCACCTCGGCGCCCGCGGCCTCGCGGACGACCGCGGCAGCCTCGGCCGCACCGATGCGCTGCGCACGTGCGGCGGCACGGGCGCCGACCCGCGACATCCGCTGCAGCACCAGGAGTCCGGCCACGGCCACGCCGACGCCGGTCCACAGCAGCGGCTGCGCTCCGGTCAGCACGACGGTGACACCGCCCCACACGGCCACGCCCGCACCGGCGAGGGTGAGGACGGTGGCGACGAGACGGGTGCGGCGTCGGGCACGGGCCTGCCGCGCCTCGGGCGAGCGCCGCGCGGCGGCGCGGGCGTCCCGCGCGCGCTCGAGGTCGATGCGGGCCTGCTCGAGCGCCGCGGACTCGCGCTCGGCGAGGGCGCGACGGGCGAGCTTCTGCTGCGCGAGGGCGGTACGGGTGTTCAGCTCGACCCGCACCTCGTCAGGCGTCTCGCTCGTCTCGGCGAGCACCCGCAGAGCCTGGTTCAGGCGGACGGCGTTGCGCTCGGCGGCGTCGAACTGCCGGCGGCTGTGCCACGACGGCAGCAGGTACACCAGCCACAGAAGCACCGATACGAGGACGATCACCCCGCCGCCCCACACCTGTCCGCCCATGGTCACCAACTTTAGGGACCGGATGCCGCGAACCGCGGCATCCGGTGGCGTGTCGTGGGGGGGGATCCGGCGAAGACCCGGCCGAAGACTCAGGCGTGCAGGCGGTCGGCCGGCGGGATCGCCGCGGCGTCCTGCGGCGCGCGGCCCGCGATCCACCGCGCGAGGACGCCCTCGGGGACCTCTTCACGCACGAGCGCGAAGGCGTAGTGATCCCGCCAGTCGCCGTCGATGTGGATGTAGCGCCGCCGGAGCCCCTCGTACCGGAAGCCGAGCTTCTGCACGATCCGCAGGCTCGCGGCGTTCTCGGGACGGATGCAGATCTCCATGCGGTGCAGACGCAATTCGGTGAAGCACGCGTCGGTCGCCAGCGCCACCGCAGTGGGCGTGATCCCCCTCCCCGCGAAACGCCGGCTGACCCAGTAGCCGATCGTCGCCGAGGCGAGCGAGCCGCGCGCGATCCCCCACACGTTCAGCTGACCGGCGACCTCGCCGGCGTACTCCATGACGTAGGGGACGCCGGCGCCGTCGCGGTACTGCTGCAGCAGTCGCCGCACACCGAGGCGCATGTCGAACGACACCGGACCGTCGGGGCTCGTCGCCTCCCATGGCTGAAGCCACTCGCGGTTCTCGGCGAGCTCGTGCTGCAGGATGCGCGCGTCGCGCTGCTTGACGAGCCGGATCGACACCGGACCGTGACCGCGGGGAGCTCCCAGATCCACCCGGACCCCCTCCGTCGAGCGGCGTCAGAGTGTCGCCGCGAAGTCCTTGAACCAGGGACGCAGCTCGGGTCCGAGATCGTCACGATCCGCGGCCAGCTGCACGATGGCCTTGATGTAGTCCACCCTATCGCCGGTGTCGTAGCGGCGGCCGCCGAAGACGACACCCAACACGCCGGGGCCGTCGGTGTCGGCCGCCATCTCCTGCAGCGCGTCGGTGAGCTGGATCTCGCCGCCCTTTCCGGGCTCGGTGCGCTCGAGGATCTCGAACACGTCGGGGCTCAGGACGTAGCGGCCGATGATGGCGAGGTTGGAGGGGGCGTCCTCCTTCTTCGGCTTCTCGACGAGGCCGGTGACCTTCACCACGCCGTCGGTGCCGGTGGCCTCCACGGCCGCCGCGCCGTACATGTGGATGCTGTCGGGGTCGACCTCCATGAGGGCGACGATCGCGGCACCGGTCCGGCGGTGCTCCTCGAGCATCGTGGTCAGCAGCGGATCGCGCTCGTCGATGAGGTCGTCGCCGAGGAGGACGGCGAAGGGGTGGTCGCCCACGTGCGCGCGGGCGCGCAGCACCGCGTGCCCGAGTCCGCGGGGCTCGCCCTGACGGACGAAGTGGATGTCGGCGAGGTCGCTGGAGCGCTGCACCTTGGCGAGCTTGTCCTGGTCGCCCTTCTTCAGCAGGTTGCTCTCGAGCTCGGGGACGGAGTCGAAGTGGTTGGAGAGGTTGTTCTTGTTGCGCCCGATGATGATGAGCACGTCCTCGATGCCGGCCGCGGTGGCCTCCTCGACGACGTACTGGATCGCCGGCTTGTCGACGACGGGGAGCATCTCTTTGGGCATGGCCTTGGTCGCGGGGAGAAAGCGCGTGCCGAGTCCGGCCGCGGGGATCACGGCCTTGAAGGGCTTCTGGGTCATGCGGCAACTCTACCCAGGCATGTGAACGGCGCATGTCATGCCCGTCACCGGCGAGCGCGTCGTACCTCAAGGCGCCGCCTACAATCGGGAGCATGTCCGACGCCATCGCCGATGCGAAGCGCGCACTGCGCGCGGAGTTGCGCGAGCGCCGCCACGCGATGTCCCCCGCCGCCCGCGCCGCCGCGGCCGAGGGCCTGCACGCGCAGCTGAACGCCCTCGTCGCCGCGCACGGCGTCCGGACGATGGCCTGCTTCCTCTCCACCACGACCGAGCCCGACACCCACGCCTTCGTGGCGGATGCCGCAGCCCGCGGCATCCGGGTGCTCCTCCCCGTCACCCGTGCCGACGGTCTGCTCGACTGGGCGGTGGCCACCCCGGACGGAGAGATCGCGGAGGGCCTGTTCGGTCTGCCCGAGCCGGTGGGCGAGCTCCTCGGCCCGATCGCGGTGAACGACGTCGACGTGCTGGTGATCCCCGCCGCGGCCGTGAATCCCGACGGGATGCGCCTCGGCTGGGGCCGCGGCCATTACGACAAGACGATCGGCTCGATGGAGAAGTGCCCACCGGTGTACGCGGTGGTCTTCGATTCCGAGATCATCGACGACATCCCCCGTGACGTCCACGACCAGCCCGTGACGGGCATCGTCACGCCCACGCAGACCCTCACCCTCGCGCCCACCGGGCGCTGACCCGCCGGAGACACCATGCCCAAATACGCCTATGCCTGCAAGCAGTGCGCGCACCGCTTCGAACAGGTGCAGTCCTTCGCCGACCCCGCGCTGACCGAGTGCCCCGAGTGCGGCGGGGTACTCCGCAAGGAGTACGGGTCGATCGGCGTCACCTTCAACGGCTCCGGCTTCTACCGCACCGACTCCCGCGCCGGCGCGAACAAGGGTTCGGGCTCGGGCTCCGGTTCGTCGGGTTCGGGCGCGTCCGGTGGCGACGGGGGCGGGAGTTCGGCATCATCGTCCTCCGAGACGAAGAAGAGCTCTCCCGCACCCGCGGGATCCTGACCGGCGCGAGCCGACGAGACCAGAGGAAGTGACGCCGTGATCCAAGGCTTCAAAGAATTCATCATGCGCGGCAACGTCATCGACCTCGCCGTCGCCGTCGTCATCGGCGCCGCGTTCACCGCGGTGGTCAACGCGATCGTCGCCTCGATCATCACACCGCTCATCGCCATCTTCTGGAAGGCCGATGCCGAGGGCGTCCCCGGCATCCAGGTCCCTGACCTCTACGGCGGCACCGTCACCTTCCCCGTCGGCGACCTCATCACGGCGATCGTCAGCTTCTTCGCCGTGGCGATCGTCGTCTACTTCATCTTCGTGATGCCGATGAACCGCTGGAAGGAGCGCCAGGCAGCCAAGCTCGGCGTCGTCGAGAACGCCGAGGAGAAGCTCCCCACCGAGCAGGAGCTGCTGATGCAGATCCGCGACCTGCTCGAGCAGCAGAAGCAGACGCCGAAGATCTGAGCCCTGCCGCCCGTCGCGGACGTCGCGTCCGCGCGTCAGTAGTGCGGCGGGACGTCGCGCCGCAGGCGCTCGTCGTTGGGACCCGATCCACCCACGGATGCCGCTTCCCCCCGGGAGGCGGCATCCGTCGTCTCGTCGCCCGGCACGGGCTCGGCCGTCGTGTCGGGGGCGGGCGTCAGGCGCGCGCGCCGCGCACCGGGGACCCGCTCGACGCGCTGGCGCTCAGCGTCCGCCATGGAACGGCTCGGGGTCGAACGGCTCGGTGTCGTTGTCGACGCGCGGGGTCTCGGGCGGCACCCCGAGGAGCGCCGCGATCCGCTGGGCGACGGCGGGGGCGTCGCTGTAGACGTCGAAGGAGTGCACGCGCACGTAGTGCCAGCCCAGGCGCCGGAGGATCTGGGGCCGCAGACGCAACGACTCGCGGAGCGACTCCCCGATCGTCTCGGGGTCGCTTTCGACGACGACGGCCTTGCCGCCGTACTGCGCGACGAGCGGCAGGAGTCCGCGGTAGTGCACGTCGACGGAGAGGCCCAGGCGCCGCAGCTCCCGCGCGAGACGGAGCGTCAGCGGGTCGGCGAGGTCTTCCAGCCGCGCCTGGCGGGCGCGGTCGGCGACGCTGCCGAGGATCGACATGATGGTGGCGGCGCCGTGCTCGAGGCGTCCCTCATCGAAGGCCGACGGGCGGATCGACGACACGATCACCATCGAGCGGCGCGCGCGGGTCATGCCGACGGTCAGCAGTCGCTCGCCGTCGGGCGTCGACAGGTCGCCGAAGTCGCTGAGGACGCGGCCGTGCCGGGTGAGGCCGAAGCCGAGCGAGAAGACGACCCGGTCGCGGCTCTCGGCGACGGACTCCTCCAGGGTGAGCACCGCGAAGGGCTCGGAGGTGTCGCGCGAGAGGAAGTCGGCGACGTCGGCGCGGCCGGCGAACGCGGCCTCCACGGCGGCGCGCACGCGCTCGGCGTGCTTCGCGCTCGCGGTGACGACCATGAGCGACTCCGAGCCGCGGTTCACCGCGTGCTCGACGACGAGGGTCACCACGCGCCGCACCTCGGCGTCTGGGCTCTCCACGGCTCCCGAGATCGGATCCGGCGCCCCGGTGCCGCCCTCGACGTAGTCGACGCTGAGGCTGCCGCGGCCGAGGTAGGAGCCCGCCCACGGCAGGGAGACGATCTCGCCGCCGTAGAAGGCGTCGTTGACGAGTTCGGCGAGGTCCTCCCCGCCGGCGCGGTAGCTGCGGGTGAGGGTCTCGATGGGGAGGAGCTCGGCGAGGCGCTCGAAGATGCTGACGCCGTCGAAGGGGACCTGCTCGACCTCGTCGTCCTCCTCCCGCTCGGGCGAGACGCGCGAGACGACCTCGAAGGGCGTCGGCTTCTGCGTGACGGGGTCGCCGAAGGCGACGACCTGTCCCCCGCGCCGGAGCGCCGGCGTCGCCTCGGCGAGGCACAGCGCGCCCGCGTCGGCGATGATCACGACGTCGAACGCGGTGGACTCGGGGATCTCGGGGACGTCGTAGGGGGTCGCGAGCCACACCGGCGCGAGCTGCGCCATCAGGTGCGGGGCGACGGCGTCCAGCTGCGCGGCGGTGGCCCCGCCGTCCTTCAAGGCGCGCCGCAGCTGCTGCGCCTCGCCCGCGCGGTCGACGATGCCGATGCGCCACTGCGTGGCCAGGTGGGCGGCGAGGAGGGGTCCGGATGCCGCGGCGTGGGCCTCGTCGACGAGGCGGAAGTCGCGCTCGAGCCGATCGACGACGGCGGTGTTGGCGCCGAGGAGCCCGCGGTCGACCCGCAGGAGGTGCTCGAGGGCGGACTGCCACCACGCGTACTCGAGCTCGGCGGCGACCTCGCCCTCGGGAACGTGCCGGACCGACAGGTCGGCGAGGAGGGGCTCGAGACCGAACGAGGCGAGCTTCCCGCGCAGCTCCGCGCGCTCGCGCAGGTTGTCGAAGACGTCGGACTCCGCCGCGAGCTGCGCGAGGGTGCGGACGAGCGTCTTGACCGGGAGCGCGGCGAGGCGGTCGGCGCCGGAGCGGCCGAGCACGGCATCCAGTTCGGCGAGCTCCGCGTCGACCCGCTGCCACGCGACGTGGACGTCGCCGAGCCCGAGCGGCACCTGCGGGGCGACGCCGGCGTCGACGTGGCGCTGCCATTCGGTGCGCTGCTGCTGGACGCGGACGAGCGCCTCGTGCATGTCGGGGACGTGGACGCCCGGACGGACGTACTCCTTCGACAGGCGCTTGAGTCGACGGCGGTTGGCCGAGCTCATCGTCGAGTCCCGGCGCCCGCTGTGTGCCTCGATGAGCTCGCCGAGCGGGCGCTCGAAGACGGTGAGGCTGAAGCGGTCGAGCGAGTCGCGGATGCCGCGCATGAGCGTGAGGTACTCGCCGAGGTCGGCGATGGTCTGGAAGGGCCGCATGCCGGTCTGCGAGATGAGGGAGTAGCCCCGCTCGAGGAGCGCCGGGACGTCCTGCCGGTGCAGCTTCCCGGCCAGGGCGTGGGCGGAGGCCGCCGCCTCGGGTGAGGCGAAGCTCACGCCGTACCAGGGCGAGTCGGACGGACCGAAGCGGAATTCGCCCAGTCGCGCCGCCGCGGCGAGGTCGCGCGCGGCCTCGTCGCGGCCGACGGCGAGGCGCTGGAGCGCGGCGACGCCGAGGCGCGCGGTCGTCGAAGGGGCGGGATCGAGGGACGCCAGGCGCGCGAGTTCGCGGAGCACCTCGAGCACCGACACACGGAGGTCGACGTGGGTGGTCGTGACGGCGCCGCGGTAGTCGCGGAGCACGCGGCGCAGGCGCACGAGGGCCTCGTCGACGTCGGCGACCTTCGGCTGCTCGGCCTTCTCGTTCCGCCCGATCGCGCGGATGAGGTCGCGCTGCAGGTGGCGGGGCGAGATCGCCAGGCCCGGCAGGGCGATGCCGGCGAGGCGATGACGGATGCCGTCGAGGGTGGAGCGGCGGGCGCTGACGACGAGGACGCGCTTGCCGTCGCGGACGAGTCCGCCGAGGGCGTTGATGATCGTCTGCGTCCCGCCGGTGCCGGGCAGGGTGTGGACCACCATCGACTGCCCCGCCTGGATGCGGGCCAGGACGCGCTCCTGCTCGGAGTCGGCGTCGAGGAGGAGCGTGTCGGCGGCGGGCGACCGCTCGTCGGGGTTGGTGGCCGCTCCCCCCTCGCGGCGCGCGACGAGCCGCGCGCGGTCGTCGGGGTGGCCGGCCAGCGCGTTCAGCACGGGGTGGTCGAGGTCGCCCCCGTCGCGCGACATGGCGCTGCCGACGTCGGCGAAGGTCGAGACGATGAGGCGCGGGGTGACGGTGAACGAGTCGAAGCGGTGGGCGAGGGCGCGCAGGTGGTCGATGACCGGCTGCGGCTTGAAGATGCCCTGGTCGTAGGCGAGGGCCGAGAGCGCCCGGCCATCGACCTCGATGCCGAAGTGGGTGCGCAGGGCCCGCAGGAGCTCGGGGTTGACCTGGAAGGCGCCGTGGAGCTTGAGCTCGAAGTCGCCGTGATGGCGGCGGATCGCGAGCGGTCGGAGGAGAACCGGGGCGGTGCAGTTCAGACCGCCGAGTCGCCAGGAGGCGAGACCCACGGCGAGGTGCACGGCGTCGATGCCCCGGGCGGTGCGCAGCTCGACGTTCTTCGTCGTGATCCGCTGGGCGGCGAGGCGGGCGTTGCGCACCGCGACCTCGTCGCGGAAGAGGTTCGACAGCAGGGTGGAGCGGCCGGTGATGAACTGCGGCAGGCTTCCCGGGTGGGCCTTGGTGATCTCGATCGCGGCGTCGGTCGCGTCGGAGTAGTGCAGCAGCGTCGAACGGCCGCCGAGCCGCGCGGACTGACGGCGGATGCGCTCGCGTTCGGGTTCGGCCACGTGCACCACCGTCACCCCGGGTTCGGCGAGCCCGAGATCACCGGGGGTCACCGAGGGTCCGGACATGCTCTCCCTGTCGCCGACCACGGCGTTGCCTTCTGCTCGCCACACGAGTGACACCCTAAGCGGCGGCGCGCCGGAGAGCTTGCATCCACGCCCGGTTTCGCGGTATTGGCCCGGCGCGTCCCCTCCTCCCCAGGACGGATGCCGCCTGGCGTCGCCGAGGGTTGTCCCCGGTTTCGTTTCGGACGCATCGGGTGCGGGCAGGACGCGGCAGGATCGGGCCATGACCTCGCACGAGCCGCCCCGCTTCCTCGTCCAGCCCTCCCCCGTTGGCGACGTGCTGATCGTCGCGGCGGTGAGCGGGATCGTGGAGCTGCATCCGATCGAGGTGCCCCTCTCGATCGCGCTCGAGCGGGTGGCGCTGCGGACCGGGATGATCCCGACGCCGGTGAACGGGTCCGCCCCGCACCCGGAGGGATCCCCGTCGGCGATCGCCGAGCGGGCGGCGGACGCCCTGGAGGAGTACTTCGACGACGCGGAGCACGACGGCGGCGCCGGCGCGCGGCATCCGCTCGACCTGCCGTGGGACTGGACGGGCGTCCACGGCTTCACCCGCGCGGCCCTCGAAGCGGTCTGCACGATCCCCTACGGCGAGACGGCGAGCTACGGCGAGGTGGCCGTGCTCGCCGGGAGCCCGGGTGCGGCGCGGGCGGTGGGGACGGCGTGCGCGCGGACGCCGTTCTCGATCCTCGTCCCGGTGCACCGGGTGGTGCGCGCCGACGGATCCATCGGCGAGTACGGGGGAAGACCCGAGGTCAAGCGGGCGCTGCTCGACCTCGAGGTGTCGCGGACCCGAGCGTGACACCGCGGCGGGCGCGGGGTGTGTAGGCCACCCCGCGCCCGCCTGGGCGTTCCGGCTGCGCGTCGCGAAGCCGTCGCCGTCGTCAGTGGTCGACGGCCTTCTCGGCGCCGAACCCGGTGAGCGAGCGCACCTCCATCTCGGCGGCCTTCTCGGGATCCTCGCTCCGGCGGGAGACGACGGAGCCCAGCCAGCCGAGGAAGAACCCGACGGGGATCGAGACGATGCCCGGGTTGTTCAGCGGCCACAGGGCCACGCCGACGTTCGGGAAGACGCTCGTCTCGGTCCCCCAGAACACCGGGGAGAGGAGGATCAGCCCGACCGCCGCGATGAGCCCGCCGTACATGCTCCATACCGCGCCGCGGGTGGTGAAGCGCCGCCAGAACAGCGAGTAGATGATCGTCGGGAGGTTGGCCGATGCCGCCACGGCGAAGGCGAGGGCGACGAGGAACGCGATGTTCTGCCCCTGGACGCCGATGCCACCGACGATGGCGAGGATACCGATGACCACGACGGTGCGGCGGGCGACCTTGACCTCGCCGTCCGGCGGGACCTCGCCCTTCTTCACGACGTTCGCGTAGATGTCGTGGGCGAAGGAGGCCGCGGCGGTGATCGTGAGTCCCGCCACGACCGCGAGGATCGTCGCGAACGCGACCGCGGAGATGAAGCCGAGGAGGAGCGGTCCGCCGAGCTCGAGGGCGAGGAGGGGGGCTGCGGAGTTCACGCCGCCCGGTGCGTTGCGGATCGTCTCCGGTCCGACCAGGGCGCCGGCGCCATAGCCGAGCACGAGGGTGAGCAGGTAGAACAGGCCGATCAGCCAGATCGCCCACACCACCGACCGACGGGCCTCCTTCGCCGTCGGCACGGTGTAGAAGCGCATCAGCACGTGCGGGAGCCCCGCGGTGCCGAGGACCAGCGCGACGGCGAGCGAGATGAAGTCCCACGGGTTCGCGCCGTACTGCAGGCCCGGCCCGAGGATCGCGTCGGCGGGAGTGGTGGTGGAGGCGGCGACCGCGGACTCCAGCAGCCGATCGAGGCTGAAGCCGTTGATCGCGAGTACCCAGATCGTCATGAGGACCGCACCGCCGATGAGGAGGAACGCCTTGACGATCTGCACCCACGTGGTTCCCTTCATGCCGCCGATGAGGACGTACACGATCATCAGGATGCCGACGACGGCGACGACGATCGACTGGCCGATGCGCTCGTTGATGCCGAGGAGGAGCGAGACGAGGCCGCCGGCGCCCGCCATCTGCGCAAGCAGGTAGAACAGGCAGACCGCGAGGGTCGAGATCGCGGCGGCCATCCGGACCGGCCGCTGCCGCAGCCGGAAGGACAGCACGTCGGCCATCGTGAACTTGCCGGTGTTGCGCATGAGCTCGGCGACGAGGAGGAGGGCCACGAGCCACGCGACGAGGAAGCCGATGGAGTAGAGGAACCCGTCGTAGCCGTTGATCGCGATCGCCCCGACGATGCCGAGGAAGGATGCCGCCGAGAGGTAGTCGCCGGCGATCGCGAAGCCGTTCTGCGGGCCCGTGAACGACCGGCCCGCGGCGTAGTAGTCCGCGGCGGTGCGGTTGTTGCGGCTCGCGCGGATGACGATGAAGAGCGTCACGGCAACGAACGCGCCGAAGATCGAGATGTTCAGGACCGGGTTGTTCTCCGCGGTCGAGGCTGAGGCCAGAACAGAGAGGTTCACGCGTCACCCCGCTCGATCTTCTCGAGGTCCTCGCGGATCTCGGCCGAGATGGGGTCGAGCCGGCGGTTGGCGAAGGCGACGTAGCCCATCGTGATCGCGAAGGTCGTCACGAACTGTCCGAGCCCGAGGAGGAGCCCGACGGTGATGGCCCCCCACACGCGCTGGGCCATGAACTCCGGGGCGAACGAGCTCAGCAGCACGTAGGCGAAGTACCAGGCGAGGAACGCCAGCGACAGCGGGAAGACGAAGCTCCGCTGCGTCTTCTTGAGCTGACGGAACCGAGGAGAGTCCTCCACGGCGATGTAGTCGATGACACGCGCCGATGCGGCATCCGGTCGTGGTTCGGTCATGAGGCCTCCTTGCCTGATCCGAGTACGGATGACGGTACGAAAACGGATCCGTCTCCCGTCACCCCCGAAAGTGGGTACCCCTGGCAGGGTGGGAGGATGCCTCCCTCCCCCGACGCCCGCTCGTACGACCTCGACGCGCTCCGGGAGCGGGTGCTCCCGCACACCGAAGGCGAGGTCGACGACAGCATCCCCGAGCTCGCCGACGCCGATCCCGGCCTGTGCGGCATCGCCCTCGCCCTTCCCGACGGCGAGGTGCGCGGCAGTGTCGGCAGCGACGCCTCCTTCAGCATCCAGTCGGCGGTGAAGCCGTTCCTCTTCGCCCTCGCGCTCGTCGACACCGATGGCGAGGCGCTGGACCGGATCGGCATCGAGCCCACGGGCGAGGCATTTGACGCGATCAAGCTCGAGTCCGGCACGGGGCGTCCGCCGAACCCGATGGTGAACGCCGGCGCGCTCCTCACGGCCTCCCTCGTCGACGGGGACGACGTCGCAGCCCGGGTCGCACGCGCGCACCGCGGCCTGTCGGCGTTCGCCGGACGCGAGCTGGACGTCGACGAATCGGTCGCGCGAAACGAACACCTCCTCGGTGACCGCAACCATGCCCTCGCCCACCTCATGCGCGCGGAGGGCACCCTCGCGGTCGGCGCCGACGACGCCGTCGAGGCGTACGTGCGGGCGTGCGCCGTGCTCGTCGACGCGAAGACGCTCGCGGTGATGGGCGCGACGCTCGCGCTCGGAGGCGTGAACCCGGTGACGGGCCAGCGGGTGGTGCCGGCATCCGTCGCCCGCGATGTCGTCGCGGTCATGGCGACCTGCGGCGTCTACGACGGATCAGGGCGCTGGATGCGGGCGGTCGGCGTCCCGGCGAAGTCGAGCGTCTCGGGGGCGATCGTGCTCTCGGCGCCGGGGAAGCTCGGGGCGGCGGTGATCAGCCCGCCGCTGGATGAGCAGGGCACGAGCGTGCGCGGACACCTCGCGAGCGAGATGCTCAGTCGAGATCTGGGGCTGCACGTCTTCGCGGCGTAGTGTTACCGTCGTCGATACGATTCGGCGGCGAGAGCGAGTGTTTCGTGACCACGACGCAGTGGACCTCCCCAGGTGGACGGATGCAGCGACGCGCCCGGGACGAGCAGTCGCCGCGGGGCGCACAAGACGGGCAGCTGATGACGCGGGCCCTGAAGGACCTCGCCGCGCACACGCACTTCCCCGTGGTGTTCGGCGGGTACGTCCAGGACGGCAGCGTCCGGGTGAACACCGTGCTCGGCAACCGCACCCGCAGTCTCGACGGCCTCGTCGTCAAGCCCGAGCGCGGCCTCGGCGGACGGGCGATCACCGAGCTCCGTCCGCGCATGACGCCCGACTACCGCTCGTCGCGGCAGATCACCCACGACTACGACGGACACGTGCTCGGCGAGGGCCTGTCGACGCTCCTCGCCGTCCCGGTCGTCGTCGGATCCACCGTGCGCGGCGTGCTCTACGGCGGCGCGTGGGCCGAGTCGAGCGTCGGCGACGTCGTGGCCGCTCCGGCGTTCCGCGTCGCGCAGGAGGTCGCGACGGAGCTCCGGATCCGCGACGAGGTCGAGCGGCGCGTGGCGGCTCTCCGGCCAGCGACGGGACCGATCCCGATCGCGCCCCCCGAGACGACGACGGATGCCGTGCAGCGCGAGGAGCTGCGCGCCAGCTACGCGGAGCTGCGCAGCATCGTCGCGAGCGTCGACGACGCGAGCCTCCGGGCCCGGCTCTCGGCGATCGAAGAGCGGCTGGCGGGACTCACCGGCGGCGGCGCGGAGCCTATCGAGCCGCTGGACATCCACCTGTCGCCCCGCGAACTCGATGTGCTCGCGTGCGCGGCGCTCGGTTCGACGAACGCCGAGATCGCCGCGTCCCTCGGATTGCGGGAGGGAACGGTGAAATCCTATTTGCAGACGGCGATGGGCAAACTCGACGCCTCGACGCGTCATGCGGCCGTGACAAAAGCGCGCCGCGCGGGAATTCTGCCCTGAAAGTCTCGCGGGAATGGAAAGACGCGTATTCTCTTCCGCATGACCCGCAGAATTGTGCACCAGCTCGTCGATGACCTCGACGGCACCGTCCTCGAAGTCGGCTCCGGAGAGACCGTTCTTTTCTCCCTCGACGGCATCGCGTACGAAATCGACCTGACCGACGACAATGCCGCCGCATTCCGGGCGGCGCTCGACCCGTATGTCTCCGCCGCCCGCTCGATCTCCGCATCGCGTTCGGCTGCCACGGGCGGTTCCTCCTCGCGCAAGCGCCGCCGCGGCGGACAGCAGGATTACAGCGCCGTGCGGGAATGGGCCAAGCAGAACGGCCACCAGGTCTCCGAGCGCGGCCGGGTTCCGGCATCCGTTCTGGAGGCGTACGAAGCCGCCCACTGACCCTCGCCGAAAAGCGGATTCCCTCGTCCTCGAGGGAATCCGCTTTTCTTTTCCCGCGGCAATGGGACTCCCTGTCTATAACGTTCCCCGAAGGCGCGTGCGCACGGAAAGCGCGGCGAAGCCGATGACCGCGACAGCGCCGAGAATCGTGGCCCATCCGAGCGATTCACCGAGGAGCAGCGTCGCCCATGCGATCGTCAGGACCGGCTGGACGAGCTGGATCTGACTGACCTGCGCCATGGGCCCGATCGCGAGCCCGCGGTACCAGGCGAAGAAGCCGAGGTACATGCTGACGACGGCGAGATAGGCGAAGGCGAGCCAGTGGACGACGGATGCCGCGGGCGGCGCCGCCGCGAACGAGAGCGCGCTGACCACGATGGTGACGGGCGCGGCCACCACGAGCGCCCACGAGACCGTCTGCCACGCGCCGAGTTCACGGGCGAGCAGCCCTCCCTCGGCGTAGCCGATCGCGGCGGCGATGACGGCGCCGAAGAGGAGGAGGTCCGCCCACGTCAGGCGCCCGAACCCGCCGGAGGACAGCGCGGCGAAGATCACGGCGGCGACCGCGCCGAGCGCGGCGAAGACCCAGAACGACCGCGCGGGCCGCTCGTGGGTGCGCAGCACGACCGCGACCGCCGTCGCCGCGGGGAGGAGGCCGATGACGACCGCGCCGTGACTGGCGGGGACGGTGGCCATCGCGAAGGAGGTGAGCAGCGGGAACCCGAGGACGACGCCGCCCGCGACGATGACGAGGCGCCCCCACTGCGTGCCGCGCGGCAGGCGCTGTCGGGTCACGGCGAGGGCTGCTGCAGCGAGCGCGGCGGCGACCACGGCCCGCCCGGCGCCGATGAACACGGGGTGGAGCGCCTCGACGGCCACGCGGGTGAACGGCACCGTGAACGAGAAGGCGACGACGCCCAGAAGTCCCCACCACGCGCCCGCGAGCGGTGATAGCACTGTCGGCGCGACGAGAGTAGCGCTATTGTTCCCTGACATGGCACACGATAGCACCGAGCGGATCGTCGCCGCGCTGCGCGCGTGGATCGCGACCGCACCCCCGGGGACGCAGCTGCCGTCGAGTCGCCGGCTGAGCGCTGAGCACGGCGCGAGCCCGGTGACGGTGCAGAAGGCGCTGCACCGGCTCACTGCGCAGGGACTCATCGACGCCAAGCCCGGGGTCGGGACGTTCGTGCGCGGCTCTCGCCCGCGTCCGCCCGCGGACTTCGGCTGGCAGACGGCGGCGCTCGGCGCACCGCAGGGTCGGCATCCGGATCTGTCCGTCACCCAGCGACCGGGTGCGCCGGATGCGATCGCGCTGCACTCGGGGTACCCGGCGCCGGATCTCCTGCCGGGTGGCCTCGTGCGCGCGGCCCTCGCCCGGGCGGCGCGATCGGATGCCGCGGTCCGGCGCGCTCCCGCGGACGGCCTCGCGGAGCTCCGGGAGTGGTTCGCGGCGGAGCTCGCCGCCGTGACCGCTCCGGAGGTGTCGCCCATGGCGGCGCGGGACGTCGTGATCGTGCCGGGGAGTCAGAGCGGACTCGCGTCGATCTTCCGCGCGGTGGTCGGCGAGGGCCGTCCGCTCGTGGTGGAGTCGCCCACGTACTGGGGCGCGATGGTCGCCGCTGCCCAGGCCGGGGTCACGCTCGTTCCGGTGGCGTCCGGGCCGGAGGGCCCGGATCCCGATGACGTCGATCGAGCCCTGGTCGCATCGGGGGCGCGGGCGTTCTACGCTCAGCCCACCTACGCCAATCCGCACGGCGCACAGTGGAGCGAGGAGCGGGTGCGCGCGGTGCTCGGGGTCGTGCGCCGGCGCGGCGCGTTCCTCATCGAGGACGACTGGGCGCACGATCTCGCGATCGACACCGACCCCGCACCCGTGGCGCGGCTCGACCAGGACGGGAATGTCATCTACGTCCGGTCGCTCACCAAGAGCGTCTCCCCCGCCCTCCGGGTCGCGGCCGTCGTCGCGCGGGGGCCGGCGCGGGAGCGGATCGCGGCGGATCGCACCGCGGATGCGATGTACGTCAGCGGCGTCCTGCAGGCGGCGGCGCTGGATGTCGTCACCCAGCCCGCATGGCGGCGTCACCTCCGCGCGCAGCGGCCGACGCTCCGGGCGCGGCGCGATGCGCTGCTCGGCGGCATCCGCGAGCATCTGCCGGAGTGCACCGTGGCGCTCGTGCCCGCCGGGGGCCTCAACCTGTGGGTCCGCCTGCCGGATGGAACGGATGTCGCGGCCCTCGTCCGCGCGGCCGCGGCGCGCGATGTGCTGATCGCCGACGGGCGCGAGTGGTTTCCGGCGGAGACGCCCGGCCCCTACGTGCGCGTCAACTACGCCGGTCCCTCCCCCGAGCGTTACGACGAGGCGATGCGCCTGGTCGCCGAGGCTCTCGCGGAACAGCACTGATCGACACGAGCGCTGATCCGGAACAGCGCTGATCCGGAACAGGGCGGCCCCCGCGGAGGTTGACGCCCGCATGACACTCGCGACACCGCCGACGCAGCTCCGCCTCATCATCGAGACCGACGACTTCGATCGGACGGTGGCGTTCTATCGCGACGTCCTCGGCCTGACCGAGCGTCCCGCGTTCGCCACCGAGGGTGACGATCGGGTCGCGATCCTCGAAGTCGGCGACGCGACGATCGAGATCGCCACGCCCACCCATGCGCGGAACATCGACATCATCGAGAACGTCCCGGCATCCGAGGGCCCGGCCCTGCGGCTGGCGCTCGAAGTCGCCGACACCCCGGCGGCTGTGACGGCGAGCCGTGAGGCCGGCGTGGAGATCATCGCCGACTCGACGGAGACCCCGTTCCGGACGGTGAACGCCCGCGTGCAGGGCCCCGCGGGGTGGCAGGTGACGTTCTTCCAGGAGACCGAGTCGCTCGAGCAGCGGCGCACGCGACCGGGGTTCGAGACCGACGACCGGCGCGCCCGCTAGAGGCACCCGGCGAGAAGAGAAGGCGGGCTCCAGGAGGACCAATTCCGGGGAGCCCGCCTTCCGGCTGGGGGTGCGGCGGCTGCGATCAGCCCGTCACGGTGACGAGGGTGCGCTGCCAGCCCGATGAGCCGTTCGGGGCGATCGGGGCGCGCTCCTGCTCCTGCACCTCGCCGTCGCGGTTGACGGCACGCACGGTGACGTAGTGGGTGCCGGGCTCGGCCTCCCACTCGAGGAACCACTGCACCCAGGTGTCGACGTTGACGGCGGTCGACAGCGTCGCCTCCTGCCAGTCACCGTCGTCGATCTGCACCTCGACGCGGTCGATGCCGACGGTCTGGGCCCACGCGACGCCGCCGATGGCGACCGTCCCCGCGGCAACCGGCGCGCCGGCCTTCGGGGTGTCCACGCGCGAGGAGAACTTGATCGGCGCCTCGGCGTCGTAGCCGCGCGGGGTCCAGTAGGCCTCGTCCTGCGCGAAGGTCGTGACCTTCAGCTCGGTGAGCCACTTCGTCGCCGACACGTAGCCGTAGAGGCCCGGGACGACCATGCGGACGGGGAAGCCGTGCTCGAGGGGCAGGGGCTCGCCGTTCATGGCGACGGCGAGGATCGCGTCGGTGCCCTCGTCGGTCAGCGAGGCGAGCGGCGTGCTGGCGGTGTACCCGTCGACGCTGCGGGAGAGCACCATGTCGGCGCCGGACTGGACGCCGGCGAGCGCGAGGATGTCGCGCACCGGCACCCCGAGCCAGCGGGCGCTGCCGACGAGGTTGCCGCCCACCTCGTTCGACACGCACGTGAGGGTGATGGAGTACTCGTCGAGCCCGCGGGCGATGAGGTCGTCGAAGCTCAGCTCGATGCGCCGGTCGACCATGCCGTCGACGACGAGGCGCCAGGTCGCGGGATCGATCGTCGGGACGGTGAGGGCGGTGTCGACGCGGTAGAACTGGTCGTTCGGCGTGTACAGCGACGAGATGCCGTCGACGTCGAGCTCAGCCCCCTCGGGGATCGTCACGCGCGAGCGCGGTTCGGGGATGCGAAGGGCGCCGCGGATCGCGTCCACGGACGAGGTCGCGGCGCTGACCGCACGGGCGGCGACGCCGGCGATGACGGCGGAGGCACCGGCGATGGCGCTGGTGAGGAAGAAGGCGCGACGGTCGAGCCCCTTCTTCTCGGCCGGCTCGCCGCCGGATGCCGAGGCGGCGGCATCCGTTCCGGCGACCTCGTCGCGCCACGCGCGAAGTCGGCGGACGAGCAGGATCAGGATGACCGACCCCGCGATGGTGCCGGCGAGCGGCGGCAGGAACGACAGCGCCTGCGCCGACGCCCGCGTGACGATGGCGGCGCCGGACAGCACGCCGGCGAGCACGAGTGCGGCCACGCCGAGGTGCGGCCGCACGTACTGCAGGATGCCCGCGATGGCCGACGCGATGGCGACGGCGAGCCCGAGGCTGCCGAGGAGCACGATCTTGTCGGCCGCACCGAAGGCGGCGATCGCGAACTCCTTCACGGGCTGCGGCACGATGTCGATGACGAAGGATCCGACGGCGAGGATCGGGCTCGCCGAGCGCGCCGCGAGGAGCGCGACCAGCTCGGCGGCGGCGAGGAACACCGCTCCCGAGACGAGCCCGGCCAGCGCCGCCCAGAGCAGGAAGCGGGGTCGGGTTCTGCGTGCACCCATGAGGGTCTCCTTCGGCTTGTGGCTTCGGAAGTTCTTCGGAGCGCGCGGGTCCCCGGATGGGTTTCGGCTCGCGTCCGGGCGCTACGCCGCCGGCGCGGTGATCGGGTCGTCTCCGACGGGGAGGGTGGCGCGTGCGGCGGTCGCGAAGTCGGCGATCAGCCGCTGCAGCTGGGCCGGATCGCTCCCCGCGTCCTCGGGATGCCACTGCACGCCGAGGATCCACCGGTCATCCTCGCTCTCGATCGCCTCGATGACGCCGTCGGGGGCGGTCGCACTGACGACGAGGCCCGCGCCGAGTGCGTCGACGGCCTGATGGTGACCCGAGCGCACGTCGCGGATGCCGGGCCCGAGCACGGCGGCCAGACGAGTGCCGGGATGGACCTCGACGGGGTGGGTCACCATGTCCTGGTTCGGCTCGCGGTGAATGCCCGCGCCGAGGTCTTGGACGAGGGTCCCGCCGCGCACCACATTCAGCAGCTGGGTGCCGCGGCAGATGGTGAACAGCGGCAGGTCCCGCTCGATCGCCGCGCGCATGAGGGCGGCCTCGAACGCGTCCGCCGCGGCATCGGCGGACTCCATCCACGTGCCGTTCGGGGTGGCGCCGTACAGGGCCGGATCGACGTCGGCGCCGCCGAGCACGATCACGCCCCGCGCGGTGGCGACGAGGTCGCGGGCAGCCGCGTGAGGCGCGGCCGCATTGACCCAGCGCGCATCGAGGCCCGTTGCGGCGATGACGGTGGCGGCCCCCTCCGCGAGGGCGCGCAGCTCGTCGGCGAACGCGGCGTCGTGCCGCGGAGTGTCGCTCGCGTAGGAGACGATGACGGGGATCGCGTCGTTCACGAGCACAGCCTAGGGCCGGTCGTGATTCGCGTCAGGCGACGCCGGACTCGAGCATCGCCTCCTGGGCGGCGAGGTAGCCGGCGTAGCCGCCGGGCGTGCGCCCGATGAAGCGACCGGATGTCATGACCTCGGCGACGTCGGAGGCGGTCAGGACGAACCCCGCGGCTTGCGCGGCGGCGGCGAAGGCCACGTCTTCGTGCTCGGGCACCTCGGCGAAGCCGCCGACGCGGCGGTAGACGCCGGCGCGGAAGCCGAGGTTCGCGCCGTGGACGTGACCGTTGGGGCGTCCCGGCGTGTGCGTCGCATGCCAGTGCTGGACGTGTCGGAGGGTCAGGTCGGCGAAGTCCGGACGGACGGTGCCGATCATGACGTCGGATCCCCCGGCCGAGAGGGCCACCTGGTGAGTGATCCAGTTGCCGGGGACGATCGAGTCGGCATCGGTGTGGGCGACCCACGCGCGCGACTCGTCGTCGAGGCGGCGAAGGGCGGCATCCGTTCCGACCCGCCGCGCGACACCCACGCGACCGGCGTCGATCTCGACGATCTCGACGGGGTAGCGCTGCGCGATGAGCGCCGAGCGATCGGTGCACGCGTCGAGGACGACGACGGTGCGGACGTCGATGCCGATGTCGCGCGCAGTGGCGGTCGCGCACTGGATCGCGTCCAGGCACGACTGCAGGAGGTCTTCCTCGTTGTGGACGGGGACGACGACGTGGACGGAGGTCGCGATCACGGGAGCATTCCGGTCTCTTGCGCCACCGACGGGGCGGGATACGGACCGAAGACCTCGAGCACGAAGTCCTTCTCGAAATGCACCGCGATGCTCTGCCACCGGCTGTTCGCGCGCAGACGCCCATGGACGTCGTCGCCTCCGGTCGGATTCTCGGGCATCGGATGCCGCCAGTGGCATGCGATCAGGTGCCCCGCCGGCGTGAGGCTCTGCGTGATGCGGTCGACGGCCGTGTCGAGGTCGGCGGTGTTCCAGAAGTAGCCGATCTCGGAGAGCACGATGAGGTCGTACCGCCCCTCCGGCCATCGCTGCGGGAGCGCGGCGGTCTGCAGGGTCACGTTGTCGTGACCGGCGAGTTCTCGTGCGGCGGCCGCGAGGGCCTCAGCCGCGAAGTCGACCGCGACGAGATGCGCGCACCGTTCGGCGAGACGGGCGGTGAGGATGCCGGTGGCGCAGCCGAGCTCGAGGCCTGCCTCGTAGGTCGCTCGCGGAAGGGTGGCGAGCAGAAGGTCGCGCTTGCGCCGCTCGTACCAGCTCGAGCGGAAGCCCCACGGGTCGTCGTGCGTGGCGAAGAACTGCTCGAAGTGCGCGCGCGGCGTCGACGCCGTGGGAGTGGACGCGGAGGCGGTGGAGGTCGACGCGGCGCTGCCGGGTTCGGATACCTCGGGGCGGAGCAGGATCTCCTGGGCGCGGGTGAAGTGCTCCTGCATCCGCTCGTGGACGATCGCGGCGTCGCCGGGCGCGTTCGAGAGGGGCCGCAGCTGGCTGTCGTGCACGGCCAGCGCCCGGAGTTTCGCGTCGTGCGCGGCGCCGTCGAGCGCGACGGATTCCGCGCGCTCCCACGGGACGTCCGCGGGGGTGCCCCAGTGCCAGAGCCAGATCGGGTAGCCGCGCACGGTCACGCCGGCTTCCGTCGCGACGCGCTCGGCGCGCGCACCGACGATCCGGTGGTCGCGATGGCCGTCGCCGGTCCAGGGCGCGACGAGCAGGATGCGGTCGGGTGCGGCATCCGTTTGCCGGATCAGGGAGTCGATCTCGTCGCGGACGGCGGCGGCGAGTGCGTTCTCGTGGTCGCCGATCGCGCCGTCGGGGAGGTGGAGCAGTCGGAGGGTCGCGTCGGGCGCGACGACACCCAGGGCATCGCGCACTTCGGCTTGGCGTCGCGCAGCGAGGTCTGCCGGTGTGTGGGTGAGTGACTCGGGGTGGGAGTTCTCGCCGTCGGTGGCGATGATGACGCGGATCGGGATGCCGCGCTGGGCGAGGGTGTGCACGAGACCGGCCACACCGAGGGACTCATCGTCGGGGTGGGCGGCGACGACGAGGAGCGCGTCGATGTCGAGGGAGACCTCCGGCAGGGCGCGCACGGCGAGGGCGGTGCGCCACGCGGATTCGGGGGTTCCGGGGTCACGGTGATCGAAGGTCACCACCCGGACTCCCCTGCGGATGCCGCGAGGATCTGGGCTCGGTGGCTGACGAGGTCGCGGCCGAGGCGAGCGAGGTCCCGCTCGGCGTGGTGCTGGCGGAGGTACAGGTGCAGGTCGGCGACGCGGCGGGCGTGGGCGTCGTCGGTGACGAGCGGTGCGGGACCGAGCGCGTGATCCGCGGTGCGCAGGACCGCTTCCGCGGCGTCGGCGACGATGGCGCGGACCCGGGCGGCGAGGATCACGCGGTCGATCGGGTCGCCGTCGGCCGCGCGGGCGGCGGCGTCGGCGAGGGTGGCGCGGGCGGCCCAGAGGGCGGCATCCGCTCGTCCGAGGTGGACGCGGGCGAGTTGGTCGGCGCGGTCGGTGGAGGCGGCGTCGGCGAGGGCGTCGAGGATGCCGGTGGCTCCGCCCCACCAGGTGGCGGCGACGCCCATACCGCCGGTGGCGAAGCCGGGGCGGGAGAGGTACCAGCCGGGGTCGCCGACGGCAACCGCCGGGGCGGTGTCGAGGTCGATCGGTGCGCTGACGATGTGCGGGAGACCGCGGGCGTGCCAGGGTCCGTCGTGCACGTGCACCTCGGGGCTGCGAAGGGCGATGGCGAAGAGGCCACGGCTCTCATCGTCGGTCCACGCGGTGACGAGGGCGTGGGTGAGGTGGGCGGCGAGGGAGCACCAGGGTTTGGTGCCGGTGAGCGTCCAGCCCGTCGCGGTCTGGGTGGCGGTGCGGCTGGCGGTGAGGCGCGCACCCGGGCCTTCGGCGGCGAACACGCCCCAGGTCGCGGAGGCGTCGGCGGCGAGGGGGCGGAGGTCGGGGGCGATGCCGTCGTCCCATGCCTCGGCGAGAATACGCTGCGCGTCGAGGTGCGGTTCGAGGATGCGTCCGGCCGCCACGTCGAGGGCGGCGGTGGAGGCGAGGAGCTGCCACACGGCGTCGACGGATGCCGTGGCCGCCCCGGTCTCGCGCGTCGCGTCACGCGCCCACGTGAGGGTCGCGACGACGTCCGTGCCGAATCCTGGGGTCTGGCGGGCGGCGTCGATGGCGTCGACGACCGAGGGCTCGGCGTCGTCGCCCGGGAAGAGCGCGGCGGGAAGGCGTGAAGTTGCCCGCGTGCGGGCGGCGGAGAGGGGCACGGTCGCATCATGACCCCGCTCGAACGAAACCCGTCTGGGGGTTGCTTTCGTTGGCTTGCGCCTGCTATGCCGTCGGCGGCGAGGGCGGCGAAGTCGGCGGCGGGGGCGGGTTGCGTCGTTCGCGGATCTCCTTGCCCAGCTGGATACCGCCCGCGGCGATCACGAGAAGGCCGGCCACGAAGAGCAGGATGCGAACCCAGGCTGCGGCATCCGGGAACATGAGTCCGGGCAGGGCGAAGATGAAGGTCGCGGCGATGAAGTACCAGACCGCGAGCTGCTGGGGCGGTTCTGCGGGCGGCTGCGGCTGCGGCGGACCCGGCTGGTGCGGTGGCGGCGGGGGTGCGGGCGTGTCGTTCATGTCGGTACCTCCTGAAGGGGCCACGTTACGGATGCCGCGGCGCGCGGCGCCTCCCCCGCGCGACGGAGATCTCGAAATGCGTGGGCTGCTCCGACACGCTGGTGAGGTCGCGCACGTCGAGCGCGCGGGCAGAGGAGAGCTCCGATGAAGTATCTGATTCTGATCCACAACAGTCCCGCGGTGATCGAGCTGTTCGCCGGGATGAGCGACGAGGAGCGGTCGGCGGCGTTTCGGGTTTACTGGGATGTCGAGGCCGATCTGCAGGCGAGCGGCGAGCTCGTCGATTCGTCGGCGCTCGACACCGACGCGCAGAAGGCGGTGATGCGCGGCGCGGACGGTGCAGTGATGACGGATGCGCCGCGGCCGGAGGTGGCGGAAGTCGTGTCGGGCTACTACCTCGTGGACGTGGTCGATGAGGCGCGGGCGGCGGAGATCGCGGCGCGGTTCCCCGAGGCGGTCGTCCCCGGAGGGATGCGTATCGCGCGAATCTGGACCGAGGCGGACTTCGCCGAGAACACGTGAGCGGCGACGGTCGTGGACGTCCGCCGGATGCGGACGTGACCTCGTTCGGGGCTCTCCATCACGTCGAGGTGCAGGTGGCGGACCTTGAGCGCGCGATCCCCGGGTGGGAGTGGCTGCTCGGCGAGCTCGGGTATGAGCCGTTCCGGCGGTGGGAGGGCGGGCGCAGCTGGAGACTGGGCGCCACGTACATTGTGGTGGCGCGGGCGCCTCGCGAGGGTTCCCATGATCGGCGGATGCCGGGGCTCAGCCATCTGGCCTTCCACGCGGGTTCGACGGCGTCGGTCGAGAGGCTCTGGCGGCTGGCTCCGTCGCATGGCTGGACGCACCTCTATGCGGACCGGCATCCTTTCGCCGGTGGGGAGGGTCACTACGCCGCGTTCATAGAAGACGCTGAGCGCTTCAAGGTCGAGTTGGTGGCGACGGATGCCGCGTCCGTTTCGGCCGCGCGGTTGAGCGCGAACTGAACACGCCTGCCGTACGAATAAGAAGAGATTCGAAGCCGATTCCGGCCTAGAACGGTGCGGGGTCGGGCGGCGGTGCGCCGCCGCTCCCGTCCCGGGGTGGTGCCCCACCTCCCGAGGGCATGAATGTCACCAGGGGCGCCGGTGGGTGGTCGATGTAGATCCGCCCGGTGGGGGATGTCCATTCGAGGACCCCGCCGCCGAGTTGTCGGACACCCCAGGAGGTGAATTGCTTCATCGAGTGGTGTCTCTGACACAGGTGGCAGAGATTCCGGATGTCCGTCCGCCCACCGAGGGCGAAATCGAAGGTGTGGTCCAGCTCGCAGCGGATCGCGGGCCGGCGGCAGCCGGGGAACCGGCAGTGCCGGTCCCGGGCCTTCAAGAACCTGGCCATCGACGCCGTCCGCCGGTAGGAGTCGGTGCACAGCACCTGCCCCGACACCGGGTGCACCACCAGACGCTCCCACGACGCGACAGCGCCCGCCAAAGCCCGCGCGGTGGCCGGGTCGATCGGCGCGGACCCGACGAGGTCGGCGGTGGTGGTGTCGTTCGCCGGGTCGTCATCTTTCCCGAGCAATGTGAGGGCGGGGACGACGACCTGTACCTTCGCGCGGATCATCCCGAGGGTGCCGTTGCCGTCCCCGTCGATGGTGGGGTCGGCGAGGGGTGAGCCGGTGAGGAGCATGTCGCAGAGGATGTCCGCGCGGATCTGGTCGCGGGTTCTGCCGTCGGGGTCGGCGTCGATGATCGTCGACGCTTGCTCGTTCAACCGGTCATCGATCGCCGCGGCGAGGATCTCGGGGACGCAGGCGATGAGAGCAGACATCCCGTCCCCGATGGACTGTCGCCCGACCCGACGCTCCTTCCGGGCCTCGATGTGACGCTCGGCCAGGGTCCGCGGGTGCAGCTCCTGCGCGAGATGGTCGAGGCGATCCTTCACCCGCCCCACGCTCTGCCCGACACACATCTCCGCGGCCTGGGCATCGAACTCCGCCCGCGCATCCCGCGGCAGCACCGTCCCGCACCGCAACACCGCGGTGGCGTGGCCGCGGGTGATCCGCCCCGCCTCCCACGCCGAAAGCGTGGCGGGGTAGCACTCGACCCACTCCACCGCCTGGTTGATCTGGACCTGCATCGACCGGTCGGTGGTGAAGGTCACCCCGGCAAGCTCCGCTGCGACCGAGCGGTAGACCATCTCCTGCGACCGCACCGACGCCAACTGCCGCCGCGCCACCCGCTCCGCGATCGCACCCGCCCGAGCCTGGTTCCGGACGTTCTCAACCTCCATCGCACCGAGCGCCGGGGTGATCCGCTCAGCGGCGCACGCGACCTCATCCAGTTCAGCGAGCTCTTCCTCGCTGAACTCGACCAACCGGCTCGTATTCATGTTCGAATACTATCGGCGACCTCCGACATTCAAGACGAAGCTTTCAACAGTGTGGAAAAAGATCCGGTCGGGACATCGCGGTACTCCGATTCCTGCACTGCATCACGCCGGCCGGCGCGACCCAACAGCCCCGCAGCTCGCGCAGCACCCCAACGGCGACTCGCTACCCGAACGACGTCAGCACCCCTGCCACCACGACAAGCGCGACCGGCGGCGCGAGGAGACATACGACGTACACCGCGAGACCGATGCGCCCTCCGCGTTCGTCCGTCACGCGCCTCCCGCCGACGTCCACACCGACCGGGGGCACGGTGATCCGTCCGTCCGGATGCACGACCACGCCCGTCGTCAACCGATCGTCGCGCCACCACGTCCACCGCGTCCACCTCGCAATCTTCGACGCCCAGCCTTGCTGAAACGAGATGAGCCCCTCGATCACGCCGGGGCGGAGCGAGAGCAGGTGCCCGGGCCGGAAGAAGAGCACCCGCGAACCGATGAACTCAACGTCCCAGCCCGCTGCGCCATCGAGCAGATCGACCATCACGTCGGGGGTCAAGAAGTACAGCGCCGCGGTCTCGTACCCGAGGGGCGCGTAGGCGTGGAAGTGCTCGCCGAAGTCTCCCTCGAGCCGCAGCCGCTGAGACTGATCGAGTGCCGCGCCGGCGCGCAGACTATGCAGACCCACGTTGGCCGTCGCATCGAGCACGAGATGCGGAAAGATCACTGCAGCGGGCAGGGAGATGAACCCCCACACGTGCGCCGTATGCGCCCTCGCTCCGGAAAAGGTGCGCACGTACTCCCACTCGCCGATACGGGTCCCATCCGGGAACGCCAGCACCGTCGGCGCCCACCCTCGGGTTCCCCGCGAGCCCAGCACGCCCATCGGGAACCACTCCCAGGAGACGGGGCGCAGCTCTGCCCCGACGGTGTCTGCAAGGGGCAGCAGTCGGCGCCATCGCCGATGGAGCGCGAGAGAAGCCGCCACCGCGGCGAGCCAGAACCCGATCAGCCAGGCGAGGAGGAGCGTCAAAGCAGCCCCCATCATCGCCCGCTCCCCCTCAGGCACGTTGATCGAGACGAGGAGCAGGCCCAGCAGCACTGCGGGAATCACGGCCGGGATCACCCATGCCGTTCGTCGCATGCCCCACTCCCACGCGTAACGGACGACCGATCCACGGATGCCGGGACCGAACCTCGGCGGGCGATCACCGCGTCGGGTTGCGATCGGGGCCGGCAACGGTCCGACGGCATCCGTGTCCTGCACAGCCCGAGTCTGGCAGACCTCCTCCGGAGCGTGCAGATCACGCGCGAACGAGCGACCGCGGATCCTCCGCCCGCCCCGACCGATCAGTCCAGCAGCATGTGCCACACAACAACCAGGTACGGAAGCGCGATGAGGGCAACGACGTAGGCGAGCAACGCGCGGCTGCCTCGCGTGTCGTCCAGCCGCTGCCCGTCGCGGTGCACGCCGACCGGCGGCACCCGCAGGCTCCCGTCGGGACTGAAGCGCGGGCTGACGCCAAGTCGGTCATCGCGCCAGTGGGTCCAGCGCGCGAACCGTGTGCGCCACCGACGCAGGAACCCCATGCGTTCTTCGAGTGCGTGCTCCCCCGCCGCCATCATGGGTCCGGGGCGGAAGAAGACGGCATCCGTGCCGATGAGCTCCAGATCCCAGTCCGCAGCCGAATCGATCAGATCGGCCATGACATCGGGGGTCAGGAAGTAGAGGGCATCGGTGCCGTACCCGGCGGGCGCATAGGCGTGGAAGTGCGAATCGAAGTCGCCCTCGAGGCGCACACGCTGCGCCCGACTCAGAGAAGCGCCCGCGTCGAGCGAATGCCAGCGTCGGTTGGCCGTCGCGTCGAGGACAATGTGCGGAAACTCCACCGCCGCCGGGAGCGACACGAAGCTCCACACGTGCGCGGTGTTCGCGCGCAGCGGCGCGTACGGCCGGATGTACTCCCACTCGCCGATGCGCGACCCGTCGGGGAGCACGAGCATCGACCGAGCGCGCCCGCGCGACCCTCGGGAGGCCAGCACCTCGCCCGGCTGCCAGCCGCGTGCGAAAGGATGGAAATCCGCACCCAGCTGCGCAGCAGAAGCCGCGAGCGCCCTCCACATGCGGTGCGTGCGCACCGACACCAGGAGCGCGACCACCCAGAACGCGACGATGCTCGCTGCGAACAGCGCAGCGAACAGCCCCGCGATCCCGATGTGCCCCGGGCGCCCTGACGACGAAGCGGTCTCGCCCACCATGAGCAGCCCCGCTGCACCAAGTCCCACGTATCCGGGAAATGCCCAGGCCGAACGGCGAGCGCCCCACATCGCGGCATACCGGAGGAAGGACCAGCGGATGCCGGGTCCGACGCGTAGCTGGCGACGCTGCCGCCGCATCGCGACGCGCTGGCCGACCGGCACCGCGGCGTCAGAGTCGAGCACACGCCGAGTCTGTCAGACCCCCATGAAACACCGATCGTCCGCGCGCCCTCGACCTCACACCCCCGGGCGGATCATCAGCTCAGGGATCTGCGCATCGCGCGGCACGTCGAGCACCGTCAGCATCGCGGTGACGACCGACTCCGGATCGATGAACGCCTCCGGTTCGTACGCCGCACCCTCCTGCTCGTGCACGCGCTCCTGCATCGGCGTCGCGGTCCGGCCGGGGAACACCGACGACACCCGCACACCGTGCGCCGCCTCCTCCTGACGCAGCGCGTCGGCGAGCGCCTTGAGTCCGTGCTTGGATGCCGCGTACGCCGACCATTCCGGAGACGCCCGCAGCCCGGCGCCGGAGTTCACGAACAGCACCTGTCCCTTCGCCGCACGCAGCGCCGGCAGCAGCAGGCGCGTGAGCTCGGCGGGCCCGACGAGGTTGACGTTCAGCTGCCACTCCCACGACGACACCGGCAGCTCCCCCACCGACCCGAGGTCGACGACCCCCGCGGCATGGATGAGCGAGTCGGTGCGTTCCGGCATCCGTCCGTCTGCCACCACCCCCGATACGGCGTCGGCGAGCGCACCCGGGTCAGCGAGGTCGGCCACGACCGCGACGGATCCCGGATGCTGATCCTCGAGCTCGCGGGCACGCTCGGCACTCCGCGCGATGAGAACGAGGTCATCGCCCCGATCGCGCAGCCGCGTCGCGAGGGCTGCGCCGATTCCCGAGCCGGCGCCGGTCACTACATGAAGAGCCATGCCTTCATGCTCGCACGCGCCACCAGCGCACCCCCATCCGCCGACCCGCCCCGCAAGCGCGCCCTCATGCGCCGACCCGCAACCCGACAACCGCCGCGCTACAGGAACCCGTCGATCGCCTCTCGCGTGAGCTCCATCTCGAGCGGGCCGCCGTGCCCCTCGCTCTCGACGATCTCGATCCGGCTCCCGGGCCACGCACGGTGCAGGCGCCACGGGGTGATGGCCGGTCCGCTCACGTCGCGACGTCCGTGGATGAGCACCCCCGGGATGCCGGTAAGCTCCCCGGCCCGATCGAGCACGGCATCCGCTCCACGCAGGAAGCAGTCGTTCGCCCAGTAGTGCGTGACGAGGGTCGCGAAGTTCTCGCGGGTGCGGGCATCCTCGTGCAGCGGGCCGGGCTGCCACGCGGGGTCGAGCGAAACGTGTGTGGACTCCCATCGATCCCAGCGATCCGCCGCGGCGGCGCGGGGGGCGGCATCCGCGCGGCGCATCAGCTGCGCGTAGTGCTCCACGACACGGATGCCGGGAGGAACGTCGCCCGCGAACTCCTCCCACGCCTCGGGGAAGATCGCTCCGACGCCCTCCGTGATCCAGTCGATCTCGGACCGGGCGCCGGTGGCCACGGCGGTCAGCACGATCTCCGTCACCCGCGAGGGGTGCGCGAGCGCGTAGGCCAGCGCGAGCGTCGACCCCCACGACACCCCGTGCAGCAGCCACGCGTCGATGCCGAGGTGTTCCCGCAGGGCCTCGAGGTCCTCCAGCAGCGTCTGCGTCGTGTTCTCATCGAGGCCGTCGAGATCATCGATCGCCCACGGGGTACTCCGCCCGCACCCCCGCTGATCGAGACCGACGATGAGGTGCGCGGCGGGGTCGAAGCGACGCCGGTATCCGCCCTGCCCCAGCCCGCTGCCGGGCCCACCGTGCAGGTAGATCGCGGGCTTGCCCTGCCGGTTGCCCGAGGTCTCCCAGTACAGCTCGACGCCGCCCGGGCGCCGGAGCCTGCCGGTCGCGAACGGCTCGAGCGGAGCATGCACCGTCGCAGACTACTCGCCACGCCCTCTGGCATCCCAGAGCTCACGCACTCCCCCGGGACGGATGCCACCCGCCCGACCAAGACCCGCCCCGCACACGCGGCAGTGCCCGGCGCGAACCTCCCCGCGCCGGGCACCGCTCCACGTAACGCCGCCCCTAGATCACCAACCCCAGAGCCCACGGCCCGATGAGCACCGTGAAGATGGTGATGAGGATCGCGCCGACGATGTTCAGCACCAGTCCGCCGCGGACCATCTCGATGATCTTCACCTGTCCCGACGCGAAGACGATCGCGTTGGGCGGGGTGCCGACGGGGAGCATGAACGCGCACGTCGCAGCCAGAGCCGCGGGGATCAGCAGCGTCATCGGGTCGACGCCGACCCCGATCGCGACTCCGCCCAGAATCGGGATGAACGTCGCCGCGGTGGCGGTGTTGCTCGTGATCTCGGTGAGGAACAGCACCAGCACCACGACCACACCGATCAGCAGGACGATCGGCAGCGCTCCGAGTCCGCTGACCTGCTCGCCGAACCAGGCGTCGAGACCGGTGGCGGCGACCGCGCCGGCGAGCGAGAGACCACCGCCGAAGAGGAGGAGCACACCCCACGGGAGGCCCTTTTCGGCGTCCTTCCACTCCAGCGTCATGGTGCCCTTCTTGTCGCCCGGAAGGAGGAAGAGCAGGATGCCGGCGCCGATGGCGACGACGGTGTCGTCGAAGATGCCGAGCCACGGCATCCGCTCTCCGAGGTCTCCGATGCCCGAGAGGAGCCCCGGCACGATCCAGAAGAACGCAGCGAGGAGGAACACCGCGAGCACGGTCTTCTCGCCCTGGCTGGTGGGGCCGAGCTTGGCGATCTCGTCGTTGATCAGCTGCTTGCCGCCCGGAACCTCGTCGAGCTGGAAGCGGAACAGCACCCGCACGATCAGCACCCACGCGAGGAAGGTGAAGACGATGACGATCGGGACGCCGAGCATCATCCACTCGAGGAAGCCGATCTTGCGGCCGAGTTCGTCGCTGATGTAGCCGGCGACGATGGCGTTCGGCGGGCTGCCGAGGAGCGTGCCGAGGCCGCCGATGGTCGCCGACCAGGCAATGGCGAGAACGAGGCCGACGCCGAACTTGCGTACGTCGGGAACGCGGATGACCTCACTGATGGGGGTGCCGTTGCGGATCTGCTCGGTCATCGATCCGGCGCTCTCGCGTCCGCCAATGCGGTCGCTGTTCTCCACGACCAGGGCGAGGACGCTGAGGCCGATGGGCAGCATCATCAGCGTCGTGGCGGTGTTCGACACCCACATCGACAGGAACGCCGTCGCGATCATCATGCCGAGCACGATGCGTCGCGGGTGCGTTCCGACGCGGCGGAGGGTGAGGAGGGCGATGCGGCGGTGGAGGTTCCATTTCTGCATTGCGATGGCGATGAGGAACCCGCCGACGAAGAGGAACACGATCGGGTTCGCGTACGGGGTGGTGGCTTCGGGGACCGTCCGTGCCGTCAAGAGCGGCAGGATGACGATCGGGAGCAGCGACGTGACCGGAAGCGGCACCGCCTCGGTCGTCCACCACACCGCCATGAGGATCGCCAGGCCGCCGACGATCCGCGCGTCGTCGCTGACGGTCGTGGTGCCGAGGAGGAGCCAGGTCAGGAGGCCGAGCGCCACCCCGAGGAGGCGGAAGAACCAGATCTTCGCCGGCGGTCTGGCTTTCTTGGTACTCACCTGCCCGGTGAGTGCTGCGGGCGGTTTGGTCTGCGTCGCGGGAGTCATCGTCGCCTCCAGGTGTGCTTCGTCGTCTACACCGGCGGTTGCCGTGTGCACGATCCTGGACGGGATGCCGCGGCCACGTCGTGTTTTGGTCGTATCGGACGCGCGGCGGTGCGACCGGTCAGGCGCGGCGCGTTGACACCTGCCATGAACGCTGAGAGCGTCGACGAGACCACGACGCGGAAAGAGGAGAGCGCCGGATGCCGTCCCTGATCCAACAACGCATGGCGCTCGACCGCCAGCGCACTCAGGCCCGGTGGATGCTGATCTGGGGATGTGCGTCCACGGTGTCCACCGCCACCCTGCTGATCACCCACGCCAGTTGGTTCGCGGCACTCGGCGTGTTCTGCGCCGTGGCGATCATCGCGACGGGCGCCGCGTCTTTCCTCACCGCCCGACGCAATCGCATCGCGTTCGAGACCGCGCACGGCCCCGACGCCGGCAAGCAGGACCCCGTCCGCTGAGGCATCCGCCTCAGATCCGCCCGTGCACGACCTCCCGCTGACGCTCCACAAGGGGCGCCGAAGTCAGCGTCATACTGCTGAGATGGAGCGAGACGCGAAGCGCCTTGTCGCGTCACGGCGGTCTCGCGCCGCTATCGCCAGCCTCGTCATCGGCGGAATCCTGATCCTGGCCGGCGTCATCGGAGCTCTGGCGCCATTGATGACGCGAGACGCGTCGGCGTGCGTCTACAACATCCAACCTCCGGCGGACTTCACGGCGAGGTACCAAGAGGACATCACGGCGACCGGCGAGATGATCTCCCTGTTCCCCTTCGGGGCGCAGTGCTCGTACCTAGCCCGGTCGACCGGCGAAACCGCTCTTTCCATCGTTCCGCTATGGCCGACAATGAGTGTGCTCGGCGGAGTTGCCAGCATCGCCCTGGGCGCCACATCCCTCACCCTGTCCCGCCGGGCGGCCTGACGTCAGCACGGCCGGCCCATTTCATTCAACTTCGAAGCGCACCCACCGGTACCCGAAGCCTCGCCTACCCCGCGACGCCCACCCGCACCGCCTCGACGATCTGCTCCAGCGCCTCACGCCCGGCCCGCGTCGGCACCAGCGGATACACGTGCACCTGCCCGACCTCCTCGCGGAGCTCGAACGACACCCCCGCCGCGCGCGCCTTCTGGGCGAGCACGTGCGCGTCGGGATTGAGAACGTCCCGCGTCCCGGTGAAGACGGTGATCGGGCCGAGCCCGGCGAGGTCTCCGAACAGAGGACTCACTACCGGATCGAGCAAGTCCAGCTCGCCCCGCCAGTGCTCGGCGAGCACCCGCCCTCCCGGAGTGCCGAGCCACGGGTCGGTCGGCTGCACGATCGGGATGCGTGGGTTGCTCCACGACAGGTCGAGCGCAGGCGAGATGAGGATCGTTCGCGCCAGCACCACACCCCCGTCGCGCAGGGCGAGCGCGGCCGACAGGGCGATCTGACCGCCCGCAGAGTCCCCCGCGAGGCACGTCGCCCCGTACGTCTCGAAGCTCCCCCGCACGAGAGCGACGACGCCGTCCCGCACCTCCCGCGCCGTGCCGAACGGCACCAGCGGATAGATCGGAACCACGACCGCCACCGACGCCTCCGCCGCGATTCGGGCGGCGAGATGCCAGTGCTGGGCGGCGATCTCGTTGACCCATCCCCCACCGTGAACGTAGACGACGGCTCCGCGCACCTCCGGCGGCAGGATCGTGTACACCGGCCACCCGTCGACCTGTTCCACGTCCACGCGGATGCCGCTGCGCAGCCGTCCCGGAGGTCCGTACGGCACCGGCCGCAACTCCCGCTCCCGAATCCGCCGGCGCGCCCCCTCCGCGGTGACGAACGTGCGGTTCGCACGCATCAGCCGCAGCAGGACTGGGACGAGGGAGTCGGGGAGAACCAGGTTCACCGCCCCAGCATCACACGTCCCTGACGCGCAGCGTTGCTCGCGGGATCACTAGCGTCGCAGGCTGGCCGAGGGTCGGATCGACCTGAGGAGCTCATCCGTCGGCAGGGGTACGGTCGTCTTGTGGCCGAGGGCATCGCGAGCGTACGACACCGGGATCTGACCCGCGCCCAACTCACTTCCCTCAGAGACCTTTTCGACCGCGAGTACCGCTCGAGTCACGGGGAGTGGGACCCTGACCGCCCCTACGGTTACTCACCCGCCGACGTGCACGTCATCGCGACCGACGCAGGGCGCGTCATCGGCCACGTCGGGTTCCAGACTCGCTGGATCAGGATCGGTCGGGGGAACATACTCATCGCCGGAGTGGGCGGCGTACTCGTGCACCCCGAGCACCGTTCATGCGGTCTCGGCCGCCAGCTCATGTGGGCCTGCCATGAAAGCATGCTCGGGGGGACCGATGCACGGTTCGGTTACCTCGGTTGCCGCGAGGAAGTGGTCCCCTTCTACGAAAGCGTCGGCTGGTCCCGTGTGGAGGTCGTGGAGCGCTGCATCTCCAGGGAAGATCAGACGACTGTCGAGATCTCGGCGAACACTCCGATATTGATTCGGCCGGTACACGCCAAGCTCGGAGACTGGCCGGAAGGCGACGTCGATCTGCGTGGAACCCCCTGGTAGGACACCGCCGGTTGCTTCCCATTCTCAGCAGTCCTGTCTGATTCTTCAGCGCCCCGGTCATGCACCCGAGCGGCGACGCCGGATCCACCGCACCACCCGTAGATCGTCGGAGGTGAACCGCCCGCGCGGTAGCGCGGCGCGGATACGAGCCTCATCGAACGGCAGGCGAGGACGAAGATCCGCCGGAAGTTCCGGTGCCGGCGGAGCGGCTTCACTGACCCCTTCGGCAAGCATCCTGGCCTGGGCTTTCGCGACAAGCGGGGTCACCATCGACCACTCGGTCAGCTGCGCGATCGCGCGAATCACCCACACCGGAAGTCGCACGTACACAGGCTGGCGAGCCGCAACGCCCGCGATCCGTCGGACTGCCTGACCGAGCTCCAGCTCCTCAACCCCCATTACGGCGTACGTCTGGTTGGGCACGCGCCCGCCAACTGCCGCGACCAACACATCCACCGCGTCTTCGACGGGCACCGGGCGCACCCTTTTCTCGCGATACCCGACCGTGCCGAAGACGGGCAACGTCCGCACCGCCTTGGCGACGTGGTCGACCATGTGGTCTCCGGGGCCGTAGATCATTCCGAACTTGAGGATCGTGTACTCGATGCCCGATGCACGGATTAGCTCCTCGGCCGCCCATTTGGTCTCGTGGTAGCCCGAACCGCAATTGGGTCGAGCCCGTAAGAAGCTCACCATCACGATGCGCTTCACACCAGCCCGACGAGCGGCTTCGACCACGGAACGGGTGCCCTCCACGTGGACCCGATCGAAGGTCTGATCCCCCAGTTCACGGTTGATCCCGGCGCAGTGCGCGACCGCCTCGCACCCCTCGAACGCTGTCGCCAGGGCGTCGATATCGTCGACGTGGACGCCGGTTCGGCGGGAGATGACGACGGTGTCGGTCGGGTCGAGCTTCTCCGCGAGGTGACGGCCGACAAAGCCCGTGCCCCCGGTGATGGCTACTCGCATAACGATGCTCCTTCGCTTATTAGCAATGGAGCTAAATGCTAGTTAGCATCAGTGCTATATTGCAACAGTGACAGATTCGGTGTCAGACATCTTCGCGGCACTTGCGCATCCCACGCGGCGGCAGATCCTCCAAGACCTCAAGGACGGCGAGCTCGCAGCCGGGGAAATCGCGGCGCGCTTCAATGCCACCGGCCCGACGATCTCCAGGCACCTCTCGGTGTTGCGGCAAGCGGGTCTCGTCACCGAGCGACGAGATGCGAACCGCATCCTGTACTCACTCGTCGGTGAACGCCTGGCCCTGTCCGTCGGCGACTTCCTGTCCGCTGTTTGCCCTGAGCAGATGGTGCTCCGGGAGGTTCGGAAGCGCAGCAACGGTCACGCAGTCAAGGCAGACGCCTGATCGGCATCTGCCTTGACTGGGGTTCGGCCTCCTGAGCCGAATAGCTGCGCCCCGCTCTACAGCGCATCCACCGCCGCGAGGATCTCCACCGTCTCCGTGCGCTGGGTGTAGTCGACCTTGATGTCCGCGAACGCCACCGTCCGCGCGGCATCGACGACGATCACCGACGGGAACGGGATCGCGGGGGTGTCGTCGGCGTTGCTGTCCTTCACCGCGAAGCCGAGCTGCGTGTGCGCGTCCTGCGCGGCGCCGCTCGGAGCGGTGACGATCCCGAGCGCGCCGGCGAGCGCGTTACCGGGGTCGGAGACGACGGTGTAGCCGAGCTCGCCCTTCTCGACAGCGGATGCCGTGCCGTCCGGCGACTGCGGGCTGATCGCGATCAGGCGCACACCGCGCTCGTCGAGCTCGGGTGCGAGGGTGCGCTGGTAGTGCGCGAGGGTGATGTTGCAGAACGGACACCACGCGCCGCGGTAGAACACCAGCACCGCCGGGCCCTCACCGAGGAGCGACTCGAGGTCGTGCGACTCGCCACGCACGTCGACGACGGTCGCCGCGGGCAGCGTGTCACCCACCGACACAGCCCCGTCCGGCACTCCGCCGGCACGCAGGTCGCTCTGCTCCTCGTCGAAGACGGCGGTGAGCGTCGGGCCGACGGCGTTCGAGAAGCCGGGGACGAAGCCGGCAACCTCAGCGGCGATGGTGTTCGAGGTGGTCATGAGGGCTCCTGTCTCGGAAGTCCGCCGGCGGTGAGACGTGGCGGAGTCGGGTGTTTCCGATTATTCGGAGCGGATGCCGGGTCAGGGCGAAACCGCCCGAAACGCAGTCACGAACGGTAACACTCGGCTCCGAATCCCCGCCCGCGTGAACCACGCCCGCCGCGACACCATCGGCGACCACCCCGGTTCCCCCGTCATCTCCCGGACGGCGTCGTCTTGACCCCGATAGCCTCAAGACGACACCCCTGGGGACCTGACCGCGACCCGAGCTCGTTTCGCCCCCGTCCGCCCACGTACCCGATCGTGAGGCTGGGGTCGCCCGTGCCCGATCACCGCGAGAGGCAGACCATGACCCGCCGCACCCACAGCACCCACCCGGCCCACAGCACCTCCCGCACCCCACGCCCCCACCGGGCGACGCTCGCCCTTGCACTCACGGCCGCGGCATCCGTCGTCCTCACGGCATGCGCCGCACCGGCCGCCGCGCCCGTGATCACCCCGACCGAGACGACTCCTGCGATCTCGCGACCCGCTGCACCCGAGGGCGAGCTCTCCCCCGAGCTGGTGTCAGCGCTGCAGCAGACGCTCGACGACACGATGGCCGAGTACGACGTGCCCGGCGGGGCGGTGGGCGTGTGGATTCCGGGCGAAGGCTCGTGGACCGCCGTCGCCGGCGTCGCGGATGTCGAGACCGACGAGCCGGTGACGGCCGACATGCAGTGGCCCATCCGCAGCATCACCAAGTCGTACACGGTGACGCTCATCCTGCAGCTCGTCGACGAGGGTGTCATCGGTCTCGACGACACGATCGACCAGTACGTCGACGGCATCACCGACGGCGACGAGATCACCCTGCGTCAGCTCGCCGATATGTCCAGCGGCAACTCTGACTACCTCACCGACGCGTTCATCCAGGACTTCTTCATCGACGACCCCGAGCGGCTGTTCACCCTCGACGAGCTGAACGGCTACGTCGTCGACCAGCCGGCGCAGTTCGCCCCGGGCACCGAGCGGGTCTACACGAACGCGAACACCAACCTCCTCGGCAAGGTCGTCGAGGTCGCCACCGGGCAGGACTTCGCCGAGGCGTTGAACGAGCGCATCCTCGAACCGCTCGGGCAGACCGGCACCCGCTACCTCCTCGATGTCTCCACGTGGTCCGAGCCGCACGCGGTCGGCTACTCCCGCGCCGAGGACGGCACCGGGTGGGAGGAGCAGATCAAGAACTTCTCGGTGCTCGGTCCTGCCGGGTCGATGGTCACCACCCTCGACGACGCGCGCGTGTGGGGAGAGATCCTCGCCGAAGGGACGCTGCTGGATGCCGCGACCCAGGCCGAGCGTCAGCAGGGCGCCCCGCTCGACGCCGGCCCGCCCTACGACATCTACGCGCTCGGCATGGGTGAGACCGACGGATGGTGGGGGCACAACGGCGAGGGGCTCGGCTACACCGCCGCGACCTTCCACGACAACGAGACCGGGGCGACCATCGCGGTGTTCTTCAACCTGTCCGACTACACGCCGAAGGCACACCCCGCAGACCAGCTCTTCCGGCGCCTCGCCGCGGTGATCGAGGGCGAGCGATGAGCCGCCGCACGTCCGGCGCGGCCGCCGTCGGGGACGCGTGAACTGCGCGAAGGACGGCTGACCCGGCGACGTTCGCCGGGCGGCGTTTATCGAGGCTCTAGAGCACCCGGGCGTAACCGTCCCCGCCGACCCGATCGCCAGACCGTGGCGGGGAACGCCTTCACTCTTCTACGCACTAGCCGATTCCCTCGGCTCAGCCGACTCGTCAAGCTGCCGCAGCCGTGCAATCAAATCCGTCACCTGAGCATCGCTGAAGAGTTCGTCCGGGCCGCCCGGCGCGACGCCATCAAAGGGATCCTCGTACAACCGGCGAGGATCGATATAGCCGGCGATCGTGAGCTGCTGCACGACGAGGTCGACGAACGCGTGCTGGCGGTGAGTGAAGCCCGGCGCCGAGACGAAGTCGGCGAGTGCCTCCTCGACCGCGGAGCGTTCCATGCCGACGATCGAGCGGATGAGCCGGCCGAGACCACCCGCGCCCGTTGCCTCGTCGTGCAGCTGCGCCCCGTCGACGACACCGGCGGAGGTGAGCGCCTCCTCGAGCTGAGCGAGGTCGACGGCGGTGAGGGGTCGCCCGGTGCGCAGCTTGTGCAGGGCCACGTCCGACCGGCCCGAGAGGAAGCCGAAGAGCTTCTCGCGGAACGCGCGGCGATTCAGGCCCGGAACGACGCGCGTGAGCACGGCCTCGCGCGCAGGATCGAGGGTGTCCTCGAAGTCCGAGTAGACGATCGCCTGATTCTCGCGTCCGATGAGGCGCATGAGCTCGCGGAGCTTGACCCGCACCCGCTCGAGCCTCACGACGTCGAGGTTGTCCCACCAGGTCGGGTCGACGAGAGCGTCGATGAACTGCGCCTGCGCGGCGACCGCCGGGATGCTGCGCTGATCGCCGAGCGCCTGAGCGATCCCGACGATGCGCGAGACGACCCCCGCGGGCACGGGCTCGCCGCTCGCCACCGCGACCTGAGCGTCGAGCACGAGCGCGTCGAACCGTTTGGCGGCTTCGTCGGTGTCGTGCTCGGCCGCCGAGGGCAGGCCCGCGAGTTCCGCGGCGGCCTCGACGTCATCGGCGTCGAACGTCTCCCACGCGCGCGGGTCCCCGAACCGCTCCATCGCGCGCAAGTGGCGCCGCACCAGGAAGTTATCGCGGTTCATGCCGGCGACCGCGGTGTGCAGGCGCCCGGCGATCGCCGCGCGGAGGGCGGCGGCATCCGTCTCGTCGACATCGCGCAGGGCCGCGAGCAGGCGTGTGCGCTGGAGGAACGTGCGCTCGGAGAGCGACAGCGAGCGTGTCGTCGGCGCTTCGGACAGCTCCTGGTTGAAGAAGTCGATGTTGCCGCAGACGTCGAAGATCACGAAGTCCCGCTTGTCGTCGCCTGGACCGTAGAGGTCGGGGCGCAGGCGCGTGCCGCGTCCGACCATCTGCCAGAACTTGGTGTGCGAGTTTACCGGCTTGAAGAAGACGAGATTCACGACGTCGGGCACGTCGATGCCGGTGTCGAGCATGTCGACCGAGACCGCGATCTGCGGAAGCTTCGCCGGGGTCGAGAACGCGTCGATGAGCGTCTGCGCGTACGGTCCCGCCGCGTAGGTGATCACACGCGCGAACTCGCCCCGAAGCTCGGGGAAGTTCGCGTCCCACCGCGACTCGATGAACTCCGCGTGCCGCTGATTCTTCGCGAACACGATCGTCTTGCCGAGCACATCGCCGCCGCTCACGCGACGTCCTTCGGTCACGAGCACGTCGAGCACCTTGTCGACGGTGTCGGCGTTGAAGAGCCAGCGGTTCATCGCGGCGGCGTCGATCGCGTCGGGAATCTCGCCGTCCTGCCACTCCAGCTCGTCCCACCGCTCGCGTTCGGCCTCGCTCAGGTCGGCATAGCGGATGCCGCGCGTCATGAAGCCGAGATCGATCGGCCGCGCCACCGGAGGTACGAGGTAGCCGCCCGCGATCGCATCGTCGAGCTCGAACGCATCGGTCGGCACCCCGTCGTCGAGCTCGAACAGGCGGTAGGTGTTGTGGTCGACGTCGGCCCGCGGGGTTGCGGTGAGACCGACGACGAGAGCGTCGAAGTACGAGAAGATCTCGCCGTAGCGGTTGTAGATCGAGCGGTGTGCTTCGTCGACGACGATGAGGTCGAAGTACCCGGGGCCGAAGGGGCGCAGCTCGTCGCCGCCCGTATCGATCAGGCCCATCACGGTCTGATACGTCGAGACGAACACGCGCCCGTCGCTGTCGCGGTCGGTCACGAGGTTGACCGGCGCAATGTCGGGCAGGTGGGTCTTGAACGCGCCGACGGCCTGGGTGACGAGCGCCGTGCGATCGGCCAGGAACAGCACCCGCTTGACCCAGTTCGCCTTCTGCAGCACGTCGACCAGCGCGATCACCGTCCGCGTCTTGCCCGTGCCGGTGGCCATGACGAGCAGGGCGCGGCGCCGCTGGTGCTCGAACGCTTCTGTCACCGCGCGGATCGCGCGCAGCTGATACGGGCGCTCGACAATCGATCGATCGGCGGATGTCGTGGCGAGCGGTTTCAGCGAGGCGCGGCGCTGGATCGCGAGGGCGAGCTGGTCCTTCGTCATATAGCCGGCGACGGTGCGGGGCGGGTAGCGCTGGTCGTCCCACAGCCACGTCTCGAAGCCGTTCGTGTAGTAGATCAGCGGCCGCTGGCCGAAGTCGCGCTGGAGGGCGTCGGCGTAGATTTCGGCCTGGAGCCTGCCCTCCTTGGCGCTCTTCGTCGTCCGCTTGGCCTCGACGACGGCGAGCGGCTTGCCGTCGTCGCCCCACAGTACGTAGTCGACGTTGCCTGCGCCCGACGGGCTCGGGATGCCGGTGACCGGCCACTCACGATCGCGCGCGTCGGCGAGCGGCCAGCCCGCTTCGCGAAGCTGCAGATCGATCAGGTCGCGGCGCGTTTCGGCTTCGCTGGCGAGCGTCGGATCGGGGATGCCGCGGGCGGCGTTCACGGCCTCGTTCGCTGCCTTCGCCGCGGCGGCTTCGGCCTGCAGCCGCTCGAGCTCCTGCTGCAGGGCCGCGTTGCGCTCGCGCTCTTCGGCGAGAGCGCGGCGTGCCTGATCGAAGTCTTCCTGGGCGCGTTCGAGTTCGGCGCGGGTGCGCTGGATCACGGCGGCTGGCGCCGGCGGAACCTCGGCGAAGTCGAAAGGCGGCGGCCCGGGGGCATCCGGATCGCCGTAGCCGTGGTCGAGCCATCGGCAGATCGTGTGCAGCTGTTCGAGCGATCCCCGGGCACGACCGAGAGGCATCGCCTCTTCCTTGTGGACGGCGTCGTTGCCGATCGTCCGCACGATGCGGAGGCTGCCCGCGACGTTGGGCCCAACGGTCGCCCGGAAATCGCTCTGGGCGGTGAGGTTCGCCAACGAATCGTCATAAGGGCGAGCGAGCGCCTCGGCGGCGTAGATCCACTCCGTGAACATCTCGCCGGCCCGGCGGGCGTACGTCGCTGACGCGCGCGGGTCGCTGCGCAGGTACGACTCAGCGCGGGATGCGGCCTCCCAGACTTTCGGCCAGCCATCCCGGATGAAGTCGAAGTTCCCCAACGCGCGGCTCCCTGCGGCAGGCTCGGCCCCCGCCTTTCGCCATGCTATCCACAAGCGCCGACGCGTCCCCGGTTGGCCCGCCGGACCGCGATGTCGGAGGTCTGGTGTGTCCTGAACGACTGGCCGTCGGCCGGTGGTGCACGCCTGGGGGTGTGCGCCTCGAACGACCAGAAGGTTCGTCATGTCCGACAACAGCAACAACAACACCGACCAGAGCGCCGACGGGAGCGGTGAGCCGCAGCTCCCGCCCGCCGCATGGTATCCCGATCCGCACGACTCCGGCGCGCAGCGCTACTGGGACGGCGCGCAGTGGACCTCGCACACTGCGCCGACATCCGCAGATGCGGCAACCGCGGCGACGACCCCCGCGACGGCGACCCCCGCCGCGACCGTGTCCGCTGCCGGCGGATCGGTCGCCGTGGCGCCGCGCCGCGGGTTGCGGAAGCTGAAGTGGTGGCAGTGGGCGCTCATCGCGCTGGCCGCGCTCGTGCTCATCAGCATGATCGCGAGCGCCATCAGCGGAGGCTCGGCCGACGATGCCGAAGGGGATGACCCGGCGACGGTCGCCGAGGTCGCGGAGGAGGTGCCGGCCGAAGAGCCCGAGCCGATCGATGACCGCGAAGAGGTTCCGGCTCTCGTCGGGCTCACCGTCGCCGAGGCGCGGGCGGCCCTCGAGGAGGCCGGGTTCGTGATCGCGACGCCTGATGGCACCGGCGATGACTGGGTCGTGGCCACGCAGACGCTCAGCGAGGGGCGCCAGGCGGATGCCGGCACCGAGGTGCTCGTCACCGCCGAAGCGCCCAAGCCGGCGTACACCCTCGTACAGGAGAACGCGATCGCGAAGGCCAAGTCCTACCTCTTGTTCGCCGGGTTCTCCCGCACGGGTCCGATCGAGCAGCTCGAGTTCGAGGGCTTCACCGACGCTGAGATCCAGTTCGACCTCGCTGCAATCGGTTACTGAGCGGGGAGGGCGGTCGTCACATCGTGTGGCGGCCGCCGCGCGGCTGAGCAATCGACGCCCGTTCTGAACTCATTCTGAAGTACGATGGGGTGTATGTCTGCTTCCCTCCTTCCCGCGCGTAGCTTCCGGTCCTCTGAGCTCAGCCGCAACGCGCCTAAAGTTTTCGCGGCTGCTGAGGAGCACCCGGTGGACGTGACTCGGCGCGACGGAGAAGACCTGGTGCTTATGTCGAAGCGCGAGGCAGAATCCCGCGACCAGCTCATGCAGTTCGCAGCCCAGCTGATCGCTGTCGCCACCGACGACAGGGGGTCATTGGCCGATCGTATGGCGGACCGATTCCCCTGGATGCTTGCGCTCAGCGCGGATGATCGACAGACCTGCGCCCGCGATCTGCTCGAATCGGCGCGCGCCTCCTTCGCGACCGGCGAAGCTCACCTGGCGGTCGCCGAGATGATCGCGTGGCAGGAAACCGCGACCGCAATCGCCGCGGGCCTACACGCGGCGCCCGTCGAATGGCTTGACGAAGACGAGAAGGTCGAGCGGCCGTAATCGTGGCGAAGGGCTCGAAGGTCGAGCGGCCGACGAAGAAGAGCGAATACGAGATCCGCTTCGCCTCGGGCTCAGCGCGCCGCGGATGGGTCGATCTCGTCGCCACCATTCGTGGTCCGCTCGCCGACACGTGGGATTTCCTGACGCGGTCTCCACTGGAAAAAACGCCCACGAACTACCCGCTGAGAGGCCAGCTGCAGTTCGTCACACGTGATGGAGCGACGCACGAGAGATGGCAGCACAAGCCCACACTCCACGGCAATGCTCGCATTTGGTTCTACGTCGAGGACCGCGTCGTGCACCTCGAGCAGGTGCATACCCGCCACCCAAACCAAACCAAGTAGCAGTCACTCGCCCGCGAAGAAGTCCTCGTCGACCTTGAGGAGTTCTATCGTGCGCGCGACCTGCACGCCGACTTTGTGCCGCATCATGAGGGCGGTCAGTCGCGCGCCGTCGACGAGCGCGATCTCCTGGGGCACGCGCGTGGCCGCGTCGACGGCCTCGGCGGTGAAGCTGCTCGTCGTGAAAAACACGCCGACGTTCGCGCCGCGAGTAGCCAGGGCTCCGACAAACTCCTGGATCTTCGGGCGCCCGATGGTCGCCTCGGCGTAGCGCTTGGCCTGCACGTAGATCTTGCTGAGACCGAGCTCGTCGCGATCAATCACACCGTCGAGGCCGCCGTCGCCCGAGCCGGTCAGCGGCGTCATCTTGCCGTCTTTGCCGTAGCCCATGCGCACGAGCAGCGTGCGCACCACGCGCTCGAAGTCGTACGGGTCGCTCTCCTTGAGTCTCTGGAGGAGGGTCGCGCTCGTCTCCTGGGCGACCAGCTGCACTCCTGAGCTGATCAGCTCATCGGGATCCGCATCGTCGAGGTCAGGCGTCGTGACGTCGGCGTGCGCGGCCCGACGACCCTTGATGGGCACGTATTCGCTGTAGGCGGGAATGGCGTAGACCGCCGGTTCAGGAATGGGACCCGGATGCAGAGCGAGCAGCTGCCGGCCCGTGTCGGTGATCCGGAAGTGCGCCCTCGCCGGCGACTCGATCGCCTTGGCGCGGCGAAGGGCGGATGTGGCCCAGCCGATCCGATTCAGCGCACGCGGTTGCCCGGACCCCAGCGTCTCCTCGATCTCGGCCTGCGACAGACCCACGCGTTTGATGATTGCGCGCTCCATGTCGCGCTTCTGCCACGTGCGACCGTCGTCGAGAACCTCGAGGAGGGGGCGGAAGAACTCGAACCAGCGCGGCATGGTCGAGACGCGGGCCTGGGGGCCGGAGTCGGTCATAGTTCTCCTCGGAAGGCGCGGTGCTGGAGGGATGCGAAAAGCGATTCGAGCCCGGAATGTGAGCGTTGTGCACGGGCCAATTGCTCGTCCACGCGGCCGAGATCGCGGTCAAGCGACTCTTGAACGGAGATCGGTGGCACGCGGATTGGTGTGCTTCGCACACTTGTGGCGTTGAGCGTGTTTAGCCCTGAAGTAGTATTCGCTACTCGGCGAAGGTGCTCCCGGCTGGTGGCGGAGTTCATCGCCCGTTCCAGAAATGTGCCGGTGATGACGCTTGCCCGGGGCCTCAGTCGGAACAGGTGGTTTTGGTGTGTGAGCACGGTGGTGCCGATGTCGGGAATGCGCGCGGCTCTGCCCACCTCATCGAGATTTCCATGGCCCTCGACCACTACGACATCGTCAGGTTTAAGGGCAGTGCGGTTGACCTCCGCCGCGGTGACGCCGAGAGTCTTCACTTCGTCAAAATCGACCCGACCTCGCATCACGTTCGCGACGCGCAGGTAACCGACTTGCTGCTCAAGCTGCTGGCGGCGGCCGTTGATTGTCAACCCGCCCTGCAGATCAGCGACCGTGTCCACCGTTGTTAGCGCCCACTCCTCGCTCGCTTGCATAGCGAATAGAGCGTCCGCCGCGTCAGCGAGCTTCTCAAGCGAGACTGCGCGCTTTACGCGGAGCGCGTCGGCCTCGTCGAGGATCGCGGCGATCCGGCGCTGCTCGGGGAGGGGTGGAAGCGGAATCTCCAGCGACTGCAGATAGGACAAGGGCACGCGCCGTTGCCCAGCACTACCCGTCATGCGGATCGTGCCGTTGGCTCGGACCGACGGGGTTCGGAGGTAGTGCAAGGCGTAGCGATCGTGGAGTAACTCAGCGTTCGGCCGAACAACATGGAACTCAGTCGAACCCCAGCCGAGTTTCGTAGGCAGAGAGGCCTGTGCGATCTTTCCGTTCTCGAAGCAGGGGGTGATCTTTGCAACCAGGAGATCGCGGTCTCGAAACGGCGTGTAACCCGCCTTGAGATCGCCAGGCTCGACGCCTGTGCCCGTCGTGGTCGTGCCGTTTTCGGACACGTCTGCCATCCCCAAGAATGTTCCCGGTTCGATGCTCGAGTCGCCTCGCGGATTTAGCCATGAGACCTCACCGAGCGGAACGGTCTCCCACGTCACGCGAGCATCTCCCGCAGGCGGTTCAGGCCGTCCTGGATCTCGACCTCCAGAGCATCGAGCTCGTCGAGGATCTCCGTCGGCGAGCGGTGCTCGACCTCCTCGATCTCGATCTCCTTGTACCGGTTCAAACTGAGGTCGTAGCCGTTATCGACGATCTCCTGCTTCGACACGAGGAAGCTCTGGTCGGTGCGGGCACGCTCTGCCTCGGCGTCCCTATTCCGCCAGCGGGAGAGCACATCTGGGAGGTCGTTCGCCTCCATCGGGGTGCGCTTGTCGTCGAGGGTCATGCCGTCGGCGCGCACGTCGTAGAACCAGACCTGATCGGTGCCGCCCGACGAGGTCTTCGTGAACAGCAGAATCGCGGTCGAGACCCCGGTGTAGGGCTTGAATGTTCCACTCGGCAGCTTGATGACGGCATCCAGCTTGTGATCCTCGACGAGCAGTTTGCGCACCGCCTTGTGGGCGTTGCTCGACCCGAACAGCACGCCCTCGGGCACGATGGCGGCGGCCCGGCCGCCGTTGCGCAGCATCCGGATCATGAGAACGAGGAAGAGCAGTTCGGTCTTGCGGGTCTTGACGACCTTCTGCAGATCCTTCGCGACCGTCTCGTCGTCGAGCGACCCCGCGAACGGGGGATTGGCGAGCACGAGCGTGTAGCTGTCGTCGCCGGGGTGGCCCTCGGTCAGCGAATCGGCCCGCTCGATCGTGGGGTTCTCGACGCCGTGCAGCAGCATGTTCATGCTCGCGATGCGGGCCATCGCCGCATCGGAGTCGTAGCCCGTGAACATCGGGCCGTTGAAATGGGCGCGGGTGGCGGCATCCGACCAGATCTCGGGGTGGTGCTCGCGAAGATATTCCTCGGCGGTCACGAGGAAGCCGGCCGTGCCGACCGCGGGGTCGATGATGCGATCGTCGGGTCGGGGCTCGGTGAGGTCGACCATGAGCTGGATGATGTGCCGCGCGGTGCGGAACTGCCCGTTCGTGCCGCTCGTCGACAGCTTCATGAGCATGTACTCGTAGATGTCGCCCTTGGTGTCGCGGTCTCCCATCGGAATCTCGGCGAGCAGGTCGACGACCTTGGTCAGCAGCGCCGGGGTCGGAATCGTGAACCGGGCGTCGCGCATGTTGCGGGCGTAGCTCGAGCCCTCGGCGCCGAGGCGGCGCAACCAAGGGAAGACGTGATCGGAGACGACCTCGAACATCTCGGCCGGCGCGAAGTTCGTGAACCGACTCCAGCGCAGGTCGGCGTACGGACGGCGTCCGGGCGCGTCGCTGTCGTAGCCGTTGGGGTAGACCGGGTTCTCGACCTCTTCGCCGAATCGCGCGGCCTTCTTCTCGGCGAGCAGCTGCAGATCGTCGAGGCGCTTGATGAACAGCAGGTAGGTGATCTGCTCGATCACCTCGACCGGGTTCGCGATTCCGCCCGACCAGAAGGCGTCCCACACCTTGTCGACCTGACGTTTTAGTTCACCCGTGACCACATTGCCTCCCGACGCACACGCAACCGCTCTACGCTAACCGCCTTTCGATGAAGGTGCCGGCCGCTAGGACGTCTGCCGCAATTCAACTAGAGGCCCCACCCCAGTCCACGGGCGGGATGCAGAGTAGCGGGTACGTTCACAATCCGCCCCACCGCGAATCGGTGCCGCTCCCCCGGCATCGGTTCAGACCGTCGCGAGGAACCCCTTCACGCGCTCCAGCAGCAACGCGGCCGCCTCAGGGTCGAAGGCGTCGAGAGACGGGTCGGCGAACAGGTGCTGCGCGCCGGGGTAGAGGAACAGCTCGACCGACGGCGACGAGTCGGCGAGCGCGCGGGCCGCGGGCAGGTCCTCCTGGAAGAACTCATCGTTCTCCTTGCCGTGGATCTGCGCGGGGAGTCCGGCGGGCCACGCCTCACCGAACTCCGAGACCGGGATGCAGGAGTACATGAGGAGCGCTCCGCGCGCACCGGGCCTCGTCTGCGCCAGCTGCTGCGCGATCATCACGCCGAACGAGAACCCGGCGTACACGAGGTCGGTGCCGTACTCGTCGGCGAGCGTCACTCCTCTCTCGCGCAGGGCATCGAATCCGGCCTCCTGCGCGAACGCGAACCCGTCATCGATGGTGGCGAAGGTGCGCCCGTCGAACAGGTCGGGAGTGCGCACGACGTGCCCCGCGCGTCGGAGGTCATCGGCGAACGCCCGCACCCCGTCAGTGAGCCCTTGGATGTGGTGGAAGATCAGCACCTCGGCCATGCTGAGCATCCTCCCCCATTCAGCGCTTCTCGGCAGCCCTCTTTCGCTGACGCTCTGCTTCCATCTCGGCCGCAACCTCGGGGGTCGGCGCCGATCCGCCGAGATGCGCCGGCTGCCACCACTGCCCCTCGCCGGACCGCGGGTAGGTCGCCTGCGCATCTGCGAGCAGAGTCTCGAGCTCCGTGCGCAACGCGGCCGTGGCCTCAACCGGATCGTCGGACTCGCTCACGTGCATCGGCTCCCCGATCGAGACCCGGATCGGAGCCCGGAACGCCTCGCGGAAGCTCGCACGATGGTTCTTCGTCCTAAGGAGCTGTCCGCCCCACACAACCACCGGGATGACGGGAACGTCGGCGGCAGCCGCCATCCGGACGGCACCCGTCTTCAGCTCGCGCACCGTGAACGACGCGCTCACGCCCGCCTCCGGGAAGACACCGAGCACCTCGCCGCGCTTCAGCGCCGCGACCGCGTTCGTGTAGGCGTCCCGCCCGGCGGACATGTCGACTGGAATGTGTCGCATCTGGCCCAGGAGCCAGCCGACCACGGGCTTGTCAGCGGCGCGCTTGGTCACCATGTACCGAACCCGACGGCGGGTCCGCAGCCACGCGACCCACTCGACGAGGGCGAAGTCCATGTATCCGAAGTGGGTGATCGCGAGCACAGCGGGCCCGGACTTCGGGATCGCCTCGGCGCCGGTGATCTTCGGCCGCAGCTGCAGCACTCCCCCGAAGAACACGCGGCCCGCGCCGACCGCCATCGAGTAGATCGGTTCGAATCGACGCTTCGGGTTCGGGTGCATCCGTCTATTGTTTCGCGCCCAGCTGTGAGATGGGCCGTGAGGCCGGCGACTGACCAGCCCCACGGATGCCGATCTCAGCGTCCCGCGAGCCACTCCCGCGCGGCGTCGATGTCGCTCTGCGCGAGACCGTGGCCGCCGGGGCGGGTGTGACGCGTCACCTTCGCGCCGTGGGATGCGGCGACCTCCTCGAGCCGGTCGACCGAGGCCGAGGGAGCCATGGGGTCGGCGACGCCGTTCAGCAGCACCACCTCGACGGCGGAGACGTCGCCGATCGGGTCGCGGTCGGCGAACGGGAACATCCCGCTGAACGCCACCACGCGGTCGAGCACCTCGGGGTGCAGGAGCGCCGTCGCCAGACCGATGTTCGCTCCGTTGGAGAAGCCGACGGCGATGACGCGGCGGTCCGCGAGGTCGTAGTGCTCGCGCGCGGCGGTGACGAATTCGGCCAGCTCGCCAGCACGCTGGATCACGTCGTCGACGTCGAACACACCCTCCCGGAGCCGCCGGAACCAGCGGTTCATTCCACTCTCGGTCACGCGTCCGCGCGGCGAGAGCACTCCGGCCCCGGGCCAGAGGTGGGAGACGATGCCGGTGATCTCCTGTTCGTTTCCGCCGGTGCCGTGCAGCGTGAGGAGCACTGGGGCATCCGCCTCCCCCGGCGTGACGAGGTGCGGCCACGCCTCGATCGAGACCGCGCTCATGCCGCCGCTCCCGGGTTGTTCTCGGCCGGAAGATGCACGGGAACGACGGCGGCCTCGATCGCCTCGCGGGAGGGCTCGAGCCACGGCGGCAGCTTGAGGGCGCGGCCGAGTTCGAGGAGCGGCTCGTCGATGTCGAAGCCGGGGGTGTCGGTGGCGATCTCGAAGAGCACGCCGCCCGGCTCACGGAAGTAGATGCTCGTGAAGTACTGGCGGTCGAGGATCTCGGTCACCTGGTGTCCGCGCGAGACGAGCTCGTCGCGCCACTGCTGCTGCGTCTCCTGGTCGGGCACGCGGAAGGCGATGTGATGGACCGTTCCGCCCGCGGTGAGACCCGTCGGGGTGAGACCGGAGCTGACGACGTCGACGATGGCGCCCGGGAGACCGTCGCCCGCGGCGAGGCGGGTGCGGTTGCCGGCCTGCTCGAGGACGCGCATACCGAGGTCGTTGACGAGGAGCCCGACGGTGCCCTCGGGGTCACGCACCGTGAGGACGCTGGAGTGCTGCCCGCGCACGGCGTACTCGGCAGGAACGCTCGCGGAGTCCCATGGGTCGCGCGGGTCGTCGGTGTTGGTGGCGACGAGCTCGATGCGGAGCCCGTCGGGGTCGGCGACCATGAGGCGCTCCTCGCTGCTGGAGGACGAGGTGATATGCGGTTCGGCGCCGAGGGAGGTGAAGTGCTCGTGCCACCAGCCGAGCGATCCGGCGGGCACGCTGAACGCGGTCGAGGTCGACTGCCCGGCGCCGATGCGTCCCGGGGCGATGTTCCGCCACGGGAAGAAGGTCATGAGGCTACCGGGCCGTCCGGACTCATCGCCGTAGTAGAGGTGATACGTGCCGGGGTCGTCGAAGTTGACCGTCTTCTTCACCAGCCGCAGGCCGAGCCCGCGGACGTAGAAGTCGATGTTCTTCTGCGGGTCACCGGCGAGCGCGGTGACGTGGTGCAGTCCCGAGGGTGCGACATTCATGGGGTTCTCCCGTCGATGGTCATGTGGGGTGCGAGGCGTCGTAGTGGTCATTCACGCACTGTTTCCATTCAACCGCATATAAATGCAGAACATTCCCGGCCTGACAGAGCCGATTCTGTTGAGATCCGCGCCTGGTCGGTGTCGCTGCCGCGCCGTACCCTCGTGTGACATCGCGGGACCAGGGTCGCCGCGATGTGATTCCAACCAGCCGCGTGACGAGTTCTCCATCCGTCGTCGCGTCCGATCGTCGAGCGAAAGGTGGAGTGCGATCATGGTCGATGTGCCGGCCTCACTGCTCGATCGTGCGATCTACTCGTATGCCGACGTCGACCGACTCGTCGGCCTTCACACCGGCACGGCCCGGCGGTGGCTCGATGGATACACCCGATCCGGCCGGTTCTATGATCCGGTGCTCCGTGAAGAGCCGACCGGGCATGATGTCGTGACCTGGGGCGAGATGGTTGAGGCTCGATTGCTGGCGGAGTTCCGCAGCAAACAGGTCACCGTTCAGAAACTCCGGCCCGCCATCGTGCGCTTGCGCGAAGAGTTCGGCGCCTATCCGCTGGCGCACGCGCGCCCCTTCCTCGACGTCGAAGGTCGCGAGCTCGTCCGGGCTGTTCAAGACGAAGTGGGCGTGGATCGCTCACTTCAACTCGTTGTTGTCCGAAACGGTCAGACGATGCTTGCGCAGGCAACGCAGCGGTTCAACGACTCGGTTCAATACGAAGGCGGAGTCGTCGCGACTTTGAACCCTAGCGGCCTCGCAGCGCCGAACGTGCTCATGGACCCCACGCGCGCTTTCGGCCAGCCGGCGGTTCGGAGTGTTCGCACCGAAGCGCTGGCTGAAGCGTTCCGGGCTGGGACCTCGAGGGAAGAGCTCGCTGACCTCTACAATCTGAGCGCCCAGCAAGTCGACGATGCCATCCGCTTCGAATTGATCGCCAGCAGCGAGCGCGTGGCCTGATGTCCCCCGGGTTCACGCCGGTGTACTTCACCGACGAGAACGCGCTCGGACTGGGAAAGCTCCTCCAACGGAGCGGCCGGGACGACATCCTTTACCCCGGTCACCCACACCTTCTTCAAGTACCGCTCGGGACTCCCGACCTCGAGTGGATGCCGGTCGTAGGCGCACAAGGCCTCATCGTGCTGACGAGAGACCGCCGCATTCGCACTCGCCCAGCCGAACTCAGCGCATACCGCGAAGCGGGTGTCCGCTCGGTCTGGATCGGTGCGAAACAGGACCTACGGCCCCAAGATCAGATGCAGCTCTTCCTCTGCCATGAGGAGCGGTTGCGCCGGGAGATCATCAAGCTCGGACCCGGACCTTGGGCGCTCGCACTGACGCTGGCGGGCGTTCGCCCTCTTAACTTGAAGGCAGATGAGTAGCAGAGGCTGTCGACTCCGATTGCGGCGAGCCGGTCAATCGATCGGGTCACGGGCGAGCCTGGAACTCAGCGCGTACTCACTACCGTCGGTCCGCCGCTCGATGAACGCGAAGTCCACGAGGTATCGCCGCAGCACGGCGACGTCGTCCGAATACTCGCGCAGTCGATCGTTGACTTCGCGCTCGGGCACCACCTCGCCTGGATTCAAGGCGCGGCGGGCGACCCATTTCAAGAGCTCGCCGCGCTCGGCAAGGCTCGCCGGGTACTGCCGGATCCGGGTGCCGTCGAGGAAACGCTCGAGTCCGACGCGTTTGGTGACCGGTGTCGCTTCGAGAACCTCGCGGAACACCTCGGGACGGAAGGCGTGGTCGCTTCGGTCGATGAGGCCGCTATTGCTGAGCGCCGACGTGATTCGCCGACTCTTTGACGGCGCGACATCCGCGAGACACAGCTGCAGGCTCTCCCCCAACATCATGCGCGCGGCGACGCGACGGGTGTCCGGGTTGGCGAAGACGGCGATAAGCGCCCGCTCGCGATTGGACCGATCCACGTTCTTGCCCCCCTTAGCCGCCACCACCACAGGAGTGCGCTCGCCGAACCGCGAAAAAGATCGTGCCCCTGGAGGGACTCGAACCCCCAACCGTTTGCTTAGGACGCAACTGCTCTTCCATTGAGCTACAGAGGCTGGCCCGGCAAGTTTAGCCGAGCGTTCCGGGACGGGATCGCGGTCGCGACGACCCAACACAACCGCGGGCACGTAGGAGGGTGGAGGGCATGCGCACTCCCCCGATATCCGTCATCGAGGGGTCCGTATGAGCGACAATTCGGCGGGTTCGTCGTGGTCGGCACGGTAGCGATGTTGACGTGGCCGCTGCTCGGCATCCGCTCTCCGCGTCGGCGCAATCCGCTTGTGGAGGACGAACCTCCGTATCCGGTGTGAGTCGACGCCCATACGGCGGTACGGGTTGCGGGCGGCGCGGATTCTCGGAATCGTGGCCACCTCGTTGACCGCAGGAAGGAAAGGAGCACTCAATGCTTACTATGACCGACACCGCGGCCGAGGCCGTCAAGACGATCATCGCGCGCGTCCCCGAGGCCGGCGACGGAGGAGTCCGCATCCGCGACACCGGCGCCCAGAACGGCTTCGAGCTCAGCGTCGCTCCCGCACCGGAGCCGCAGGACACCGTCGTCGTCACCGACGGCGCACGTGTCTTCCTCGACGAGGCCGCCAACACGGCACTCGACGACCGCGTGCTGGACGCCGAGCTCGGGCAGGACGGATCCGTTCGCTTCGCCCTCGGCTCCCAGGCGTGATCTGACGTCTTCCGGCACCGCCGGATTTGCGGGCCCTCGCGTTTCGACGCGGGGGCCCGCCGTCGTGTGTACGGGGGTGGGTGGCGAGGGGTGGGTAGGGTCGGACGATGAGCGAAGCGGAGAACGTCTCAAGTCAGCCGACCACGAGGCCTCTCATGAGTATGCGCGCGGCGATCTTGCTGATCGTCGTTGCGATCATCGTGTATCTCTGCGGCTCGGGCCTTCTCCTCTTTGCGGACGAGTTCGGGTGGCGCTTGGTCGGCGTGGTCATGGGGCCGTTCGCGATTCCCCTCGCGATCTGGGGCGGGCGGGCGTTGCGGATCCACCGCGAGCGATCTGCGCAGACCTCGCTCTCAGAGGAGGGCGGACGATGAACACCGCACGCCGTCGCGGCGAGATCATCGGGTGGGTTGTCTCCGCCGTCGCGCTCGTCGCCGGGTTCGTGCTGATCCTCGTCGGGATTGCGACTCCGGTGAGCGCGTCGGGCGGGTGGGTCGCCTACGCGCCGGCGACGGATTTCGCGTACCTGGCCGGAAACCCCGGGATGGCCATCGCCCCGGTCACCGCGGTCGGGTTCACCCTCTTCGTCGGCGGGCTCGTCGGAGTGGCGTTCCTCACCGGCATCCGCGTCGGAGCCCGTCGTCGGGCGTAACATCGCAACCCGCGAGGCCCGTTAACGCGCGGACCCCGGCAGCTTTTCGGAGTGTTCACACGCGGCACACAGGTTCCGCCCTAGGCTCGCGCGCATGCATATCGCTCTCGAGCTTCTTCCCCTGATGACCTCCGACAACCTCGGCAACTCCGGCGCGGGTGCGGGCGGACTCATCGGTGGCTTCATCGGATACGTCCTCTTCGTCGCCGCCGTGTGGCCCTTCCTCAACAAGGCCGGTCAGCCCGGCTGGACCGCGCTCATCCCGATCGTCGCCGCCTTCTTCATCGTCCGCGCCGCCGGCCTCTCGGCCTGGTGGACCCTGCTCTACATCGTCCCGATCGTGAACATCGTCTTCGCGATCATCGTCGCCCTCCGCCTCGGCAAGGGCTTCGGCCACGGAGCGGTCTTCTCGGTCTTCCTGCTGTGGCTGTTCGCCCTCATCGGCTACTTCATCCTCAGCTACTCCAGCAACACCTACGACCGCTCGCGCATCGCCTGATCACGCCTCGACGCGACCCCGTTCTCCGGCAAGGATGAGCGGGGTCGCGTTGCGTGTGGAGGAGGCATCCGATGACGAAGTACCTGATCTCGTTCCCGAGTTCGGCCATCGGCTGGCGTGACACCGGGAGGCGCTGATGGAGACCCTCGACGCGTGGCACGACTTCAACGTCGCGATGGTCGGGGCGACCTCGGCCCTGGCGGGGCTCGTCATCGTCGCCGCGAGCGTCAACATCACCGCGATCATCAAGGCCGCGACGCTGACCGCTCGCCTCGCTGCCGGCATCGCCAGCTTGCTGATGGGCCTGACCGCGTCCGCCATCGCCCTCTGGCCTGACCTCTCTCTTCCCGGGTTCGGCATCGGGGTGATCGTTGTCGCGGCGTTCTCGGCGATCTTCCAAGTGGCCGCAACGGCTCGCCTCGCCGCCAACCCCGCCACACAGGGGAACGCGCGGCGCGTCGTCAACATCGTGCTCGCGTGGCTCCCGACCGTCGCCTACCTCGTCGGCGGATCCGCGCTCCTCGCGGGGCTCGCGGTCGGCGCCGGCATCGTCGCAGCCGGCACGCTGCTCGCGATCGTGAGCGCGGTGATCGTCTCGTGGGTCGCGCTCGTAGAAGTACTGCGCTGAGGGCGTCGCGGCCCGGCCACCCCCTCGACGCGACCCCGATCCCTGGCAAGGATGGAGTGAAGCGTGTCGCGTATGGAGGAGGCATCCGATGACGAAGTACCTGATCTCGTTCCCCAGCTCGGCCATGGTGGTGTCGGATGCCGAGCTGCCGGCCGTCGCCGACGCGGCGCACGAGGTGCTTCGCCAGGCGAAGGATGCCGGAGTCTGGGTCTTCGGCGGCGGCATCGACGAGAGCATCCCGCCGGTGATGGTCGACGCGGACGGCACGGTGACCGAGGGCACGTACCCCGAGACGGCGCGGATCGAGGGCGGATACGCGGTGCTCGAACTGCCGACTCCCGAGGAGGCGACACGGTGGGCGGCGAAGTTCGCCGCGGCGTGCCGGTGCCCGCAAGAGGTGCGGGCGTTCATGTACGACCCGGAGAGCTGAGCGGATGCGGGTACACGGGCGCGGGATTGCGGCGGCGGTGGTGGCGGCATCCGTCGTCCTTGTGGTTAGCGGGTGCGCGAGCGAAGCAGGCGGTGGTGCCGAGGGTGCCGAGACAGCGAGCGCCGGCCAGATCGCCGCGAGCATGGGAGGGCTGACCATCGATCCGTCCCTCGTCTACACGACGAAGGTCGACGGCTACGACCTCGAGCCGCAGTCGGTCGGCGGCAGCGCCGAGACCGGGATGTCAGCGGTGTGGTTCAACGCGCGGTCGGCCGCGATGGTCGAGCTCCGCACGGAGTCGGGCGATCTCGACGCCGAGAGTTGCGCGGCACTCCCCCTCTGGAACGGTCCGAGCGGCGAGGTGACCTGCACCGAAGAGCCCGACGGCATCTGGTACCGGCAGGTGGACGCCGCAGAAGAGTTCATCGCGGTCCGCGACGGCGCACTGGTGCGCCTCATCGGCAACGGCGGGAGCACCGACGACCTCCGCACCGCCGCGCAGAACGTGCACGTGCCGACGGTGTCGGAGCTGGAGGTGCTCTTCTCGGATGCGCCACGGATGCCGACGGGCGAGCCCGTCGAGCGCGGCGACCTTCCCGAGAACGGCGACGGGGCGCCGGACAACTCCGTCGGTCCCGGCGGCTGAGGGCAGTCGTGGGTGGAACCTTGTCATCGCGCTTGACCTTGTCACAGTGACAAGCTGTGCACTGGGGTGCGGAGGTTCCACCAATGAATGAATCGCACACACGAACCGCGGCGGAACGGCTGGGTACGGCGCTCTCGCACGCGAGCCCGTCCACCCGCCTGCAGGCCGCCATGACCGCGGGCACCCACCCCGACACCGGGTTCATCGACGTGCTTCTCGCTCGTTGCGCGGTCGAGCCCGACTTCCCGGTCCGCGACATGCTGACCTGGGCGCTCATCCGGCAAGACCGCTCCCTCACCACGGGCGCCGTGCTCCGGGAGCTGCGCTCGCCCCTCCCGCAGGCGCGGAGTCAGGCGCTCCACACCCTCTCCAAGATCGCCGACCCCGAGACCTGGCCCGCGGTGACCGCTGCGCTTCTGCACGACGACGACGCCGAGGTCTCGCGCACCGCCTGGCGAGCAGCGTCGGGCCTCGTCCCTCCGGACGACGCCCCTCGCCTCGCTGCGGAGCTGGTCGCCGAGCTCGGGCGGGGCGCCCATGACACGCAACGGAGTCTCAGCCGCGCGTTCGTCGCCGTCGGCGCACCATCGCGGCCGGCCCTCGACAGGGCCGTCGAGACGGGCGACGACCGAGCGCGCGCACACGCGGTGGCCACTCTCGCGCTCATGGATTCCCCCGACGACTCGTTCGATGAGGCGGTGGCCGAAGCGAAGCGCGTCGTCGCCCTTCGCGCGGCACCCCGACCGGAGGCATGATGCTCATCGGCGACGTGGCACAGCAGACCGGCATCAGCACCCGCATGCTGCGACACTACGACCGTGTCGGGATCCTGCGCCCGACGGGGCGTACGGCGAGCGGATACCGCGAGCACGAAGAGGCGGACCTGGTGACGCTCCTGCACATCGAGGGGCTCCGCTCTCTGGGGCTGAGCCTCGCGCAGATCTCGGCGGTCATCTCGGACGACTCCTATCCTCCCGACCAGGTGATGTCCGACCTGATCGACCGCGCGCGCGACCAGATCGCACGCTCGTCGGAGCTCATCCGCCGACTCGAGGCGGTGCAGGCGAGTCAGCCGTCGACCTGGTCGGATGTCTCGCGGACGGTGGAATTGCTCCGCGGCCTCGACGGTGCCACCCCGTCGCAGCGCCAACAGGCGGTGATCCGGGCACGCACGTCGACCGACGGGGAGCTGCAGGTGCTGATCGAGGCGCTCTTGCAGGAGGCCAACAACGACGTCGCGGGAGCGCTGCAGTGGCAGGTCGCTCAGGGAGGAGACGCCGCGCTGCCCCGCCTGATCGACGCGCTCGCCTCGCCGGCCGAGATGACGCGACGCCGCGCGCTCGACACCCTCGAGAAGATCGGGACGCCCGCGGCCGTGAACGCGATCGCACGCTCGACCACCCACACCGATCCCCGCATTCGTGGTCGCGCGGCTCTCTTCCGCGCACGACGCGGCGACACCGAGGTCATCGATGACCTGGTCGCGATGATCAGCCGCGGGCAGGACGACGTCGACGCATCCGACGCCCTCCGCGAGCTCGTTACTCAGACCGGTGCGGCATCGTCGGCGGTCGCCGCGATCGCGCGGGAGCTGGCCGAGGGCGCCGTCCCGGCACGGCGGCGCCTGGCCGCGGCGCTCGGCGAGATCCCCGGGGACGCCGCCACGCGTCTGCTCCTGGCGCTGCGCGACGACGACGACCGCGGCACGGCGCTCACCGCGCGCGCCCTGTCCGAGAACCGTGATCCCGCGTAACGGACATAGACGGGTAGTGTCCGTTACATCTGCTACCGTGGCGCCATGTCAGACCGCCGCATCACGCCGCTCGTCGCGTTGGCCGCCACCCGCCCCGAAGCCCCCTGGCCCGAGGAGCTCGACCTGGACCGCTTCCGGGCCCTCCTCCTCGAGACCGCTCCGTCCGCGGTCGATGTGAGAGACATCTCCGACGCGCGTTCGCTCCGCGACACGGTGGCTGCCCTCCTCCTCGACGGCTCGGATGCCGGCGCCTTCGCGCTCGCGAACGAGACCATGGCGCAGCACGGGGTGACTCCGGTGGTCGACGGTTCCGGCATCCGCTACCGGTCATCCCGGACTGATACGGTCAGCGCCGTCTGGGCGGAGATCGCGGGCCCCCTGCTCGCTGCACTCGCGGCAGGGGTGCGGGGGCGAGTGCGGCGGTGCGCCAGCGACCCCTGCGTCACCCCGTTCATCGACACCGCCCAGGGCGGGCGCGAGTACTGCTGTGCCCGATGCGCCACCCGCGCACGAGTGCGCCGCCATCGCGCGGAAAAGACGACGGCCCGATGACGACGCCACCGATGGACCATCGCGTGCTGCGCATCACCGATTCCGAGATGGACACCCTTCGGGAGCGGCTGCGCGCCGCGGCACTGCCGACCCCATCGCCGGGACCGGAGTGGTCCCGCGGCATCCCGCTCCGTGTGCTGGAGCGGTTGCGGACGCACTGGGTGGAGCGACACGACGGGAGGGCCCTTGAGCGTCGCATCAACGCCGAGACCCACACGTTCCACGCCACCGACATCGGCACCCTCCATGCGATGCATTGCGCGGGTGACGAGACCGCGCTCCCCGTGCTGGCGATCCACGGGTGGCCCTACTCCTACGCCCAGTTCGTGCCGCTCGCCGATGCGATCGACGGAAGACGCACTCTGGTGGCGCCCTCCCTTCCGGGGTTCGGCCATTCCCCGGCCGCCTCGGAACCCTTCAGCGCGCGGCGCATCGCCGAAGCCCTCCACCGCGTCATGACCGACGACGCCGGGCACGCCCGATACCTCGTCTACGGCGAGGACATCGGAGCTCCGGTGGCCGACTGGATCGCGGGGCTCTACCCACACGCTGTCGCGGGCATCATCGCGAGTCACCCCTCCTATTCCGCGCAAGCGCGGGAAGGCGTCGAGCTGACGGATGCCGAGCGCGCCTACCTCACCACCGCGCGCGACCCTGCCGAGAGCGGGTACGCACACCAGCAGGGCACGCGACCGGACACCCTCGCCGTGGCGCTGCAGGACTCACCCGTGGGCCTGCTCGCCTGGATCGCCGAGAAGGTCGCGGCGTGGAGCGACGGCGGCGTTGCGACGGAGTTCTCCCGACTGAGCGACGACGACGTCATCGATCTCGTCGCGCTGTACTGGCACACGAGATCGATCGGAACGAGCTTCCGGAGCTACTCCGAGCCCGACGACTTCGACGATCATCCGATCGTCACCGCTCCGGCATCCATTCTCATCAACACCCACGAGCGCGGTTATCCCCGGTCGCTCGCCGAGAAGAGCTACACCGACATCCGTTCCTTCGAGCGGCTGGAATCGGGTGGGCACTTCACAGCGTGGGAGAACCCGCACGCGGTCGCCGCGGCGATCGAGGAGCACGCTCGGCGCGTGTCGTCACCGTCCTGAGGCGGCTGCGGGTGCAGGCCGATCGCCGCCACCGGGCGCCTGTCGGGGGTGTGTGCGAGCATCGCCGATCATGACGGCATCCGATCGCCTTCCCGAACCGACGCGCGCTCCCGACGTCGACGAAGACTTCCGTGACGGCCTCGATCCCGCGCTGTGGGTCGCGGAGTACCTGCCGCAGTGGACGACGCCTGACCGCGCACGTGCGCGATACGGCGTAGTCGATGCGGGACTGGAGCTGCGGATCGACGCCGATCAGCCCGACTGGCGGCCCGAGGACGCGCCGCTGCGCGTCTCGAACCTGCAGACGGGCACGTTCTCGGGCCCCGTGGGCTCGGAGCGCGGCACACACCGCCACCGCGACGGTCTACGAGTGCGAACGGAGACTCCGGAACGTCTGCTGTTCGCGCCGTCTCGCGGCCGCGTCGAGGTGACGCTCTCCGCAGGGACGGATGCCGGCACCATGGTCGCCGCGTGGCTCGTCGGCACCGAGCACCGCAGCCCCGACGAGTCGGGAGAGATCTGTCTGTTCGAGATCGACGCGGACGCGGTCGGTGCGACGGCCCGAGCGAGGACCGGGATCAAGGCCCATCACGATCCATCGCTCGTCACCGACATGGCCGAGGTGCCGATCCCGGTCGACGCGTCACTGGCGCATACCTGGACCGTGATCTGGGGCAACGGGGAGACCGTCATCGGTTGCGAGGGCGCGGTGGTGCGGCGGATCGCGCAGGCGCCGGAGTATCCGATGTTCCTCCTCATCGACCTGTTCGAGATCGGCGGGGCGGGCGGGACGTACCCGAAGTCGGCGACGATCCATCGCGTCCGCGCGTGGGACGACACCGACCCGGTCGAGCGGGCTGACATCGCGCAGCGAGCGTGAGAGCCTCGGGACATGGATTTCGCGGGAGCGCCGGTGGAGATTCGTGAGGCCCGTGAAGCCGACTGGGCGGAAGTGCGGTCGATCCGAATCGAGATGCTGCAGGACGCGCCGACGGCCTTCAACGAGCGCGTTGAGGATGCACTCGCGCTGAACGAGGAAGGCTGGCGTGCACGGGTGCGTCGCAGCAACGGAGAGAACAACATCACGGTTGCGGCGATCGCGGATGACGGCACCTGGGCGGGGACGATGAGCGCGTACGTTCCAGCCGGCGGAACTGCTCCGGTCCTTGCGGCGGTGTATGTGCGCCCACCCTTCCGAGGCGGCGCGAAAGGAGTCGCCGACCAGATTCTCGATGCCGTCCAGGCCTGGGCTGCCAGCCGAGGCGAGACCCTAACTCTCTTCGTTCACGAGGAGAACTGGCGCGCCAGACGGTTCTACCGGCGTCGGGGGTTCGAAGAGACCGGCCGCAGTGAGCCGTACAACCTCAACCCGACGCAGCGGGAACTCGAGATGACCTGCCGCCTCTGACATGGTGACACTTCGCACAACAGCATCGAGCAGTGTCCGGGTGGCGGTCGTGCGAGTGAAGGGGTGATCGCGTGCGGGTGTACTGCAGTTCCTACCGATTGGGCAGAAACGCCGCGCGATTGCGTAGTCGCGGCCGTCAGCGCGCGTTGATCATCATGAACGCCGCCGACGCTTATCCGGAAAGACTGGCGAACTGGGAGCGAGAAGTCCTGGACCTGAATGCACTCGGATACGACGTCACGGAGCTGGACTTGCGCGACTATTGGGACGCGGATTCCCACAAACTTCCCGCTGTCCTGTCCGCTGCCGACCTGATTTGGGCGGTCGGCGGAAACGCATTCGTCCTGGCGCGCGCAGCCGAACGAGCGAGGCTGGGGCACGCGCTCACGCGTGCCCCAGGGATGATCTTCGCTGGGTACTCAGCCGGAGCGTGCCTCACGAGCCGTGACCTTCGAGGAATCGAGCTGATGGATGACCCCGGAGAACTCCCTACCGGCTACTCGGCGGATACGCCGCCCACCACCCTGGATCTCACCGGCACCCGGGTCCTACCGCACGCCGGTTCCCCAGACGCGGGCCGTGCGGAGCGGCAACTCGAGCAGGAACATCTCAGCTACCTGCGCCTCCGCGATGGAGACGACGCGCTCTTCGGCGATTGGTAGACCGAGACATCGTCCGAGAGCGAGCGCCGAGCGGAGATACCCCGGTCAGGCGTCGCGGCGGTCCAGCACCGCGCGGGTGCTCGCCTCGGGGGTCAGATCGATGCGGCGGAGCAGCTGCGCGTTCAGCGCGACGACCACCGTCGACAGCGACATGAGGATCGCGCCGATCGACATCGGCAGCACGAACCCGATCGGCGCCAGCACACCCGCGGCGAGCGGAACCGACAGCAAGTTGTACCCGGCGGCCCACCACAGGTTCTGCTTCATCTTCCGATACGTCGCACGCGAGAGCTCGATCACCGACAGCACCGAGCGCGGGTCAGAGCTGGCGAGGATCACCCCGGCCGAGGCGATCGCGACATCCGTCCCCGCACCGATCGCGATGCCGACGTCGGCCTGGGCGAGAGCGGGCGCATCGTTCACGCCGTCGCCGACCATCGCGACCTTCCGACCCTCCCTCTGCAGCTCCGCGACCTTGTCGGCCTTGTCCTCCGGCCGCACGTGCGCGAACACCCGATCGATCCCGAGCTCGGCGCCGACGGCATCCGCCACGGCATCCGCGTCTCCCGTGATCATGACGACCTGGACGCCGAGAGCGTGCAGCGCGTCGACGGCATCACGCGACTCGGGGCGGATCTCGTCGGCGAGCTTCAGCCCGCCGATCACGGCGCCGTCGCGGACGACGTGAAGGATGATCGCGCCGTCCTGCCGCCACTCATCGGCGGTCGGAACCTCGCCTGCGCCGACCTCCTCGAGGAGGCGCGGCCCGCCGACGCGGATCTCGGCTCCGTCGACGGTGGCGGTGACGCCGACCGCGGGCGACGAGGTGAAGCCGGTCGCCTGCGCCAAGCGGAGGTCCTTCTCCTTCGCCGCGCGGACGATCGCCTTCGCCAGCGGGTGTTCGCTGTCGGACTCCGCGGCTGCGGCGAGCGCGAGGACGGCATCCGCATCGACGTCTCCGACCGTCTCGACAGCCGAGACGGTGGGCTCGCCCTTGGTGAGGGTGCCGGTCTTGTCGAACAGGACGGTGTCGACGGTGCGCATGCTCTCGAGCGCGAGCCGGTCCTTCACCAGCACGCCGCCGCGGGCGGCACGCTCGGTGGCGATGGAGACGACCAGCGGGATCGCGAGGCCCAGGGCGTGGGGGCAGGCGATGACCAGGACGGTGATCGTGCGGATGACGGCGTCGTCGGGAGAGCCGACGAGCGTCCAAACCACGGCGGTGACGACGGCGGCGCCGAGCGCGAACCAGAACAGCAGCGCTGCGGCGCGATCGGCGATCCGCTGCGCGCGCGAGGACGAGGTCTGCGCCTCGGTGACCAGCCTCTGGATGCCGGCGAGAGTAGTCTCATCCCCCGTTGCGGTGACCTCGACCCGAAGTCCGGAGTCGGTGGCGACGGTGCCGGCCGTGACGAAGTCGCCGGTCGTGCGCGCGACCGGGCGGGATTCGCCTGTGACCATCGACTCGTCCATGTCGGCGCTTCCGTCGACGATCTTCCCGTCGGCGGGGACGCTGCCTCCCGGGCGGACCACCACGACGTCCCCCACCCGCAGGTCGGCGGGGGCGACGGTGACGACCTCGTCTCCCTCGACGCGCTCCGCCTCATCGGGGATCAGCGCGGCGAGCGAGTCGAGCGCGGAACTGGTCTGCGCGAGCGATCGCATCTCGATCCAGTGACCGAGCAGCATGATGACGATGAGCAGCGCGAGCTCCCACCAGAACTCCAGCTCGTGATCGAGGATGCCGAGGGTCGCACCCCAGGAGGCGAAGAACGCCACGGTGATCGCGAGCCCGATCAGCAGCATCATCCCGGGCGCCCGCGAACGCAGCTCGCTGACCGCGCCGGTGAGGAACGGCCACCCGCCCCAGACGTACATCACGGTGCCGAGCGCGGGCGCGATCCACATCGCCCATCCGGGGACGTCGTAGCCGAGCAGCATCCCGAACATCGGCGAGAAAGCCACAACGGGGATGCCGATGAGCAGGTTGATCCAGAACAGGCGGCGGAACTGGCCGACGTGGTCGGCGTGTCCGGCGTGACCGGCGTGGCCGGAATGGCCGGCGTGCGAGGCGTCGTCGGCGTGGTCGCTGTGGCCCGCGTGGTTGCTGTGGGCCGCCGGCGAGCCGTGGGCCGAGTGATCTACGTGGGCCGAATGACCCTCGCGGTTTTCCCGATCGCCGAGGGCGGCATCCGTCGTCGACGAGCTCCGGTGGTGTGCGTGCGGATCGGACATCGATTCACTCCCCATGGGTGCGGTTTCTCGGCGGTGGGCGTATGCTCGAACCCGGATACCCCCCAAGGGTATTCCCGAAGGCCACGAATCGGAAGACCTCGTCCGAACGGAGACTCCCATGACGAAGACGATGCGCCCTGCGACGATCGCCGCGGTCACCCTCGCCGCGGCCCTTGCGCTGACGGGCTGCGCGAGTGATGCCCCGACCATGCCCGGCATGGATCACGGCGACCACTCGTCCTCGTCGGCTGAGGCGGTCGATGCCAACAGTGCGGACGTCATGTTCGCGCAGATGATGATCCCCCACCACGAGCAGGCCATCGAGATGTCGGACATGCTCCTCGCGAAGAGCGACATCGACCCCGAGGTCACCGCGCTCGCCGAGCAGATCAAGGCCGCCCAGCAGCCCGAGATCGAGCAGATGGAGGAGTGGCTCGACGCCTGGGGCGCCGACATGCCCGACATGGACGACATGCACCACGGCGGCGGGATGATGAGCGAAGACGACATGGAGGCGCTCGAGGCCGCGACCGGCATACAGGCTGCGCGGCTGTTCCTCGAGCAGATGATCGAGCACCACGAGGGCGCCATCGACATGGCGCAGGACGAGGTCGACGACGGCCAGAACGCGGATGCCATCGCCCTCGCGAACGACATCATCGCCTCGCAGACCGAAGAGATCGCGACGATGCGGGAGCTTCTGTCTCAGCTGTGACCCGCGCCCGGCGGGCGGTGTGCGGGCGGTTCGTAGGATCGAGGGCGTGTTGGCGTTCGACGATCCCCTGCCGTCCCGGCCCCGTCGCGTGCTGGTCGCGGGTGTCTCCGGTGCGGGGAAGACCACCCTCGCCCGGCAGATCGCCGCGGCCATCGACGCGCCGCACACCGAGATCGACGGGCTCTACCACGGCCCGAACTGGGTGCCGCGCGAGGCGTTCCTCGACGACGTCCGCGCGCTGGTTCAGACCCCGGCGTGGGTGACCGAGTGGCAGTACCGGGCAGCACGCCCCACGCTCACCGCGCACGCCGACCTGCTCGTCTGGCTCGATCTGCCGTTCTTCACGGTGACGCTCCCCCGCGTGGTGCGCCGCACCGCGAGACGACGGATGCGGCGCGAGGAGCTCTGGAACGGCAACGTCGAACCCCCGCTGCGCTCGATCTTCACTGAGCGTGACCACATCGTGCGGTGGGCGGTGCGGACGAGGAAGAAGTACGACGCACTGCCGCTGCGGCTCGCGGAAGAGCGGCCCGACCTCGCGATCGTGCGGCTGCGGAGCCCGCGCGAGGTGCGGGCGTGGGTGGCGGGGCCCCTCGCGCGGGCGTGAGCGGCCCCGCCCGTCACCAGGTCACGTCGCGTCGCCCAGCCGCAGCGCCGGCCAGTCGGCGACGTCGCGGAGGAGCTGCCGATCGTGGCTCGAGACGATGACCGCGGCATCCGTCGCCTGAAGGGCGTCGGTCAGCTCATCGACCAACGCGATCGACAGGTGGTTCGTCGGCTCGTCGAGCAGCAGGACATGTGGCCGACCGGCGAGGACGAGCGCCAGCTCGAGCCGGCGCTGCTGCCCCATCGACAGCTCCCCGACACGTTTGCCCGTCTCGCGGGCGTGCAGAAGCCCGAGCTGTGAGAGCCCGAGCGCGGCGTTCGCCGGAATGACCCCGCTCGCGACGAGCGCATCGACATGGTCGGTGAAGAGATCGCTGACGCGGGCGTCGGGTGCGAGCGCGGTCTCCTGCCGGAGGAACCCGAGGCGTACGCCGGTGGGACGACGGACGGTCCCGGCATCCGTCGCGAGATCGCCGGCCACCACGGCGAGCAGGGTGGACTTCCCCGCGCCGTTGGGTCCAGTCACCACGAGACGTCCGCGGTGCGACAGGGCGAAGCTCACCGGATGCGGCAGACGGTGGGCGACGGACACGGCTTCGACCGTCAGAAGCGCGGCACCCGTGCGCGTGGCGAGGTGAGGGAACCGCAGCTGCAACGGCGGTTCGGGAACCGTGATGCGGTGCGCATCCACCTGTTCCTGCCGCCGCCGGACGCTCTGCACCAGCCCGCCCGCACGCGTAGCGCGACCGTGCTTGTTCGTGCCCTTGTCCGGACGCCAGCCGGAGACGAGCCGGTTCTGCGCGGCACTGAGGTCGTCCTGCAGCCGGGCCATCTCGGCTTGTTGCCGCTCGTAGTCCTGCTCCCAGCGCTCGCGCTCGGCACGACGGCCCTCGCGGTAGCCTTCGTAGCCGTCGCCGTATACCCGCGCCCGGCCGTCGGGGGTCGGGTCGAGGTCGACGATGGTGTCGGCGACATCGGACAGGAGGGCGCGGTCGTGCGTGACGACGACCACACCCCCGGTCCGCGAGCGCAGCTTCGCCGTCAGGAACTCCAGCCCGCTCCGGTCGAGATGGTTCGTCGGCTCGTCGAGCAGCAGGAAGTCGTCGTCCGCGCCGAGGAGGCACGCCAGGCGCACCCGATAGCGCTGGCCGACGGAGAGACCGTCGAGGCGGACGGTCGCGTCGGTTTCTGCGTCCAGTGCTTCGAGCGCGATCTCGACGCGGCGCTGCGCGTCCCACGCGTCGAGGCCCTCCGCGTGCTCGAGAGCTGCGGCGTAACGGTCGTCGGCGTCGGCGTCCCCCGCCGCGAGGGCGGCCGCGGCGTCATCGAGGGCATCGAGTGCCGCGAGCGGCGCGGCGATCGCCTCGGCGACCGCGTCACCGACGGTGCGGTCGTCTCCCGCCGGCATCTCCTGCTCGGCGACACCGAGCGTGCCGAGCTGCTGGACCGATCCCCCGTCGGGCGTGAGCGCACCCGCGAGGACGTGCAGGAGCGTGGACTTGCCGCGCCCGTTCTCCCCCACGATCGCGACGCGCGACGTCGGCGTGACCGTGAGGTCGAGGTGGGCGAGGACGGGTGTGGCTCCGCGGATGACGGAGATGTCGGAGGCGATGAGCTGCGCGCGATGGCGCGCGGGAAGAGGGGTGGTCAGGGTGGGCATTCGTATTCCTCGGCGATGATGTGCGGCGCTGCGCGAGTCGCGCGAGCGCGCACAGAACGGCGACCCGTACGCGGTCGATGACGAGCGGCCGCCGCGAGCTCGGATCACTCAACGAGCGCGGTGGGCCTCAGTCAGCCGTCACAGGAAGTACAAATGCACGCCTCGAGCCTACGAGCGGGGCGTCGGTGTATGCAAGGCGAGGGTTGGGATGCCGTGGAGACGCCGATCAGCCGGCGGGGGTCATGTCGTAGGTGACCCAGGGAGTCGCCGATGCGTGCGCGTCGTATACCGAGCGTGCAGCGGTGTTGTCGGCCGCGGTGATCCAGCGCACGACGCTGGCGCCCTGCTCGTGGGCGATCTGTGCGGCGCGAGTGAGAAGGGCTGTCGCCGCTCCGAAGCCGCGAGCCTCAGGAGCCGTGAAGAGATCGTCGAGATAGAGCCCTCGGGTGGCCGTCGACGGACGGGCGAACCATCGCAGGTTCGCCAACCCCACGGGGTGATCCTCGTCATCGACAGCGACGAGACCGAACAGCTCGTGCGCGCCGTCGCGTATCCAGGTCCACGTCGTTGCGACGGCATGGTTGTCTGCGGGAAGACGGCAGAACGCGCGGTACCCGGCGTACAGCGCGCACCACCGAGCTTCGTCTCGCGCCTCGACGGGTCGGATCGTCACCTGCATCGGGCCAGCCTACGATTCGAGAAGCTCGCCCTACGGATAGTGCGGCGCGTGGGTCCTGTCAACGGGTGGAGATCAGCGGGGCACACCGTCAGGGTCGAAGCATGGTCGGAGAAGTCCCCGCGTTCGCGAAAGTTCGCCCTCGCCCCGACGATCGTGGCGTCTCGATCACGAGTTCGAGACCGAGTGCGGCCAGGGATCCCATCCGTGCGGAAGCTCGCGGAGGATGGGTGTGGCGGCTCTGAGGCGCTCGGCAGGAAGGTCCCGGGAGCGAGACTGTCCCCCGGTGCTCGTACCGCCGGGGTAGGTGAAGGCATAGCCGACCCAGGATCGAAGTCCGCGCGTCATGGTCTCCCGATAGCTGCCGCTGACGACCGCGAACACCTGCCGCTCGAGCTCATCCGCTTCGGCCTCCCAGTTCGAATCGCATGCATCGCAACCGCAGATCGGGTAGTGGAAGTCGTGCAGCAGACCCGCATGCATGTAGATCCCCGGATAGGCGGTGAAGACGAACGTCAGGGGCGCGCACGTCGCATCACGAGGCCGTATCCGTACGGCGCGCACCACGTCATGGAATGCGGGACGCATCAGATCGCCCACTGTCTCCGCAGTCTCGTCGATCTCGACGTCGTACGTCTCTCCGAGGTGCGCGATCAGGGCGTCAGCGACAGCGTGGATCGGTGCGAACCTCTCGGGGTGCGTGTCGACCGAATAGGTGTCCTCCGGAGGTGAGCCGTGCCACCGATTTCCGTAATCGACCACGGCACCGTCGGCATCGAGGAACACCGTTGCTTCGATCGAAGGGCGGACATAGGAGCTCATTCCGTCATCCTGTCTCATCATCACGGATGCCAACCGGCCGTTCTGCGGGTTGCCCGGCATCCGCGATAGGTTGCCGAACATGTGGAGACGCACCGCGGGAGCAGCCGCGCTCATCGCGGCGACGACGATGGTGACCGCGTGTGTGCCGCCCGGCGTCGCGTGTCCGGCGATCGGCTTCGCCTACACCGCGCCCGTCGAACTCGAGATCGACCCCGATCTGGTCAGCGACGGCACCGTCGCCGCCTGCCTTCCGGCCGGCTGCCAGCCGGTCGACGTGCCGGCCGACGGCGTCGGACGATGGCTGCTCCCGCAGGAGCCGCCGTACACGGGTGAGGAGGCGATCGGCCTCGAGCCGGGCAACGAGGTTCGTGTGCTCATCACGGACAGTGCGGGCACGATCGTCAGGGATGGCCTGTGGGAGATTCCCTACACCCCGACCTCGGACGGGTTCTGTCCCGGCCCGGTGAACTTCCACCCGGTCGAGATCACATAGCCGCCCGCCTCAGCCGGCGGGGGCGACGTCGATCAGCACCTCGTTGCGGCGGAGGAACCACGGGATGAATGGGGCGTTGAAGCGCGCGAACTGCGGCTCGCCGACCGGTTCGAAGCCCGCCTCGCGGACGTGGGCGAATAGGTCGTCGCGGTGCTCGGCGTACGACTCCTCCGTCCAGCGACCCGAGAAGGTAGTGGCGGCGACGAGTCGCTCGGGGACGGTCCGGATCGTCACGCGCGAATCGGTCGGGACCGGGGCATCCGCTTCCTTAATCTCGGCGGGAAGGACGAACGCGACGACGAAGCCCTCGTCATCGTCGCCGGTCTGGACCACCGGTGCCGTCATCGCGATCTTCTCGGACGTCTGCGGCGAGCGCCCCTGCACGACCGGCGCGGTCATCGCGATCGACTGCCGCGAGACGTTGTCGCCCTTGATGTAGCCGACGAGGCGCCCGAACGCGCGGTTGCCGGCGTCTTCGAACGACACCCCGGTCACCGTGGTCTCGGCGATCACGTGCGGCGGGTAGCTGCGCAGCTCCCACTCGCTCTCTTCGCGGACGACGGTGTACGGCTGCTGCTCGGTCATAGGGGTGACGCTACGCCCGCCGGATGCCGCGGGGAGGGGTCTTGACGAGGGGGCTCCCGCGCACTCCGGGAGTCGCCGTGTCCCCGCGCTACAGTGCGGCATGCGCATCGTGGTCTCGGGAACGCACGCCAGCGGCAAGAGCACCCTCATCGGCGACGTCGTCGCCGCCCTGCCGTCGTACACGGTGCTGCCGGACCCGTTCGAGCTGATCGACGAACGGTTCGACCAGCCGGGCCCGGCGATGTTCCTGCAGCAGCTGCGCGTCGCCGCCGATCGGCTCGAGGACGATCCGCCCGCCGACCTCATCGCCGAACGCGGCCCGCTCGACTTCCTCGCGTATCTCGCCGCGCTCGACGAGCTCGGCCGGGGCGCGGCATCCGACGAGGCAATCGCGCGTGCGCGGGAGATGACGGCGAGCGCGCTGCGCGCGGTGGACCTGCTCGCGATCCTTCCGCTCGCCGAGGGCGACGGCATCCGCCCGGGAGAGGATGAAGACCTCGAACTCAGGGAGGCGACGGATGCCGCGCTGCTCGATCTCCTTGACGACGCCGAGCTCATTCCTGCCACGACGGGCGTGGTCGAGATCACCGGCGACCGGGCGGCGCGGCGCAGGGCACTCATCTCGGCGATCGCGGAGTGACCGGCGGCTCGCTGCCGCGCAGGGCGATCAGCGCCCAGACGGCCGCGACCGCGCACATGCCGACGACGACCGCGACGACCCCTGGCCAGGCGAAGGCGCTCAGCACGTAGCCGAGGGCCCAGCCGAGCAGGCTCGACCCGCCGTAGTAGGCGAGGTAGTACAACGACGATGCCTGCGCCCGCGCGTGGGAGTTCGCAAGGACCGGCGCCCAGCCCGAGGCGATCGCGTGCGCGGCGAAGAAACCCGCGGTGAACACCACGAGCCCGAGGAGCACGACCACCACGCTCCCGCCCGCCGTCGCCACGACCCCGAGCGCCATCACGGCAGTCGATGCGACCAAGACGCGGAGCCGCCCGATCCGCGCCGCGAGCGCGCCCGCACGCGGGGACGCCACGGTGCCGGCGAGGTAGGCGACGAAAAGAAGGCTGACCTGCCCCGGGGGCAGCGCGAACGGCTCGGCGATCAAACGGAAGCCCAGGTAGTTGTAGATCGCGACGAACCCGCCCATGAGGAGGAACGCCTGGGCGTAGAGCGCCCACTGCGGACCCGAGCGGAGATTGACCGCGAGGCCGCGCCGGAGCGCGCGGAACCCGGGTGCTCCCCCGCCGGGTGCTCCCCCGCCGGGGACGAATCCCCGCGACCGCGGCGTGAGCCGAAGGAACGCCACCGCGCTGATCGCGCAGAGGACCGCGACCGCGAGCACACCGGTCCGCCACATGTCGAGGTCGGCGACGGGTCCGGCCACGATCCGTCCGACCAGGCCGCCCACGCTCGTGCCCGCGATGTAGCTTCCGGCCACGCGGACCGTATGCGCGACACTGACCTCCTCGGTGAGGTACGTCAGCGCGATCGCGGGCATCGCGCCGAGGCCGACCCCCTCGAGGAATCGGGCGAGGAGGAACAGCTCGATCGTCGGCGCGAAGGTCGCGAGGATGCCGATCGCCGTGGCGACGGTGATGCCGACCGCCATCGCCGGGACGCGTCCCCACCGATCCGCCGCCATCGACCACGGGAGCACCGCGAGGGCGAGCCCGAGGGTCGACACCGACACCGCGAGGGCCGCCACCGACGGACTGACCGCGAACTCGACGGCGATGAGCGGCAGCACCGCCTGCGGCGAATAGAGCTGCGCGAAGGTGGCGACACCGGCGAAGAAGAGCCCGATCACCAGGCGGCGGTAGTCGCGATCCCCGGGCGCATGACCCGGGAACGCACTCACCGGATCACGATAGCGCCCCGACGGAGTCGCCCGACCCAGCCGGGGAGCCCGGGGGGCCTGGGCCTTCCGGGGCCGGGGCCGCGTGGGCCGCCGGGGATAATGGCCCGATGGAGTCGTGGGAGCTGCGGGAGTGGTACGCCGACTTCCTCGACACCTGCAACCGGCACGACCTGGACGACATCCGCTCCTTCGTCGATCCCGCGGTGCGCCGGGCGCACCTGCCGGGCGGTGCGGACGCGTTCGTGGACGATCTCGCCGACCTGTTCCACGGGTTCCCCGACTGGCAGTGGCGCCGCATCCTCGTGGTCATCGAGGACGACCGCATCGCCGTGCACCTGCGGGGCACGGGAACGCACACCGGGATCTTCCGCGGGATCGCCGCCACCCGCCGTCACGTGAACGTCGCGGAATACGTCTTCTACCGCGTGCAGGGCGGGCGCATCACCGAGGTCGCCGGGACGACCGATCGCGCCGAGATCGTCGCCCAGCTCGCGGGCTGAGCTCGCGCGCGTCGCCGGTCACTCGGCGTGGGCGGTGACGAACGCGGTGGTGCGGTCGTGGAGCTCGTCGCGCTGCGGGAGCTGCTCCCATCCGTGGTCGGCGCCCTCGACGACGACGACCTCGGCACGGTCGCCGAACACCTCGGGGGTCGCATAGCGCTCGGCGTAGGTGTGGGGGACGAAATCGTCCGTGCCGTGGAGGAGGAGCGCCGGGCCTTCGTAGCCGGCGGCGCGTCCGTACGGGTCGAAGGCGACGGCGTCGGCGCGCATCGCGGGTCCCATCCGCATGCCGTGGAAGTCGAACCAGCCGAGGGTGTCGAGGGTGTGAAGCGGCATCCCCTGGATCCGTCCCGAGCGGATCTCGTCGACGAACACCGCCGCGGTCGACCACATCGTCAGCGACCGGACCGGCCGGGTCGGCTGCTGCTCGGCCGCGACGACCGAGGCGATGACGGCGCCGAGACTCATACCGAGGAGGTGCAGGTCGTCGCCGTCGACACCGGGGAGAGCGCGGACGACATCCAGCACCCGATGCGCGGTGCGGATGTCGCCCGAGACGGTGGTGTCGAAGAACTCCCCGTCGCTCTCGCCGTGACCGGCGCGGTCGTAGGTGACGACCGTGATCCCTGCGGCGGTGAGCCGGCGCGCCTGCGTGACGAACATGCGCGAGGCCTCGACCCGCGTCCCGCCGAACCCGTGGAAGAACACGGCGACGGGGCGGGGGCCCGGGTGTGCAACATCCGCTCGGAAGACGCTGCCACGCAGGGTCGTGCCCTCGAGATCGACGGAGAACGGGTCGATGCGGGGATCGGTCATGCCTGTCATTCTCGCCGAGCCGCGGCGGGGCCGAGGCGGCTGGGTGCGGGGTCGGGGGCGACCGGTCACCGGAAGTCGCGCGAGGCGTGCACCACCCCCACCCGCAGGTCTTCGAACCGGTCGGCGAGGAGGTTCGTCACGCCCTCCGGCGAGCGCTCCAGCATCCCCCGCACGATCAGCGCGGGTGCATCGCGGGCGACACGGCGATGACGGTTCCAGACCCCGACCGAGCAGATGACGTTGACCACGCCGTGCTCGTCCTCGAGGTTCAGGAAGGTGACGCCGGATGCCGTCGCCGGACGCTGCCGGTGCGTGACGAGCCCCGCGACCTCGACCCGCCGACCGGTCTCGTGGGTGCGCATCTCGCGGGAGGTGAGCACCCCGCGGGCATCCAGCGCCGACCGGTAGTGCGCGAGCGGATGGTCGTCGGTGGAGATGCCGGTCGCCCACAGGTCGGCGGCGAGGATGTCGTAGCTCGACTGATCGGCGAACAGCGGCGGCTGCACCGACACCATCGAGTCCGGGAGGTACTCGGCGCGGTCCTGCGCGGCCGAGCCCGCCATCCAGATCGCCTCGCGCCGGGTGATGCCGAGGCACTCGAACGCCCCCGCGGTGGCGAGCGCTTCGACCTGGGCGGCGGTGATCCCGGTGCGGCGGACGACGTCGCGGAGGTCGCGGAAGGGGCCCTCCGCGTCGCGCGCGGCGACGATCCGCTCGGCCACGGCGGCGCCGATGCCCTTCACTCCGGCCAGGCCCAGGCGCACGGCGAGGTTGCCGTCGCGCCGGTGCGCCTCGTACTCGTCCGGGGCCTTCGGGTCGAACTTCGCCACCGGCGGCTGCACGCGGTGGGTGCAGGAGTCCCGGCCGGTCGGCGCGACGGTGACGTCCTGGGGCGCGACCGCGACGGGCGGCGGGTCGACGACGGGCTCCAGCACCGCGGTCACCCGGGAGGCGTGGAGGTCGGGGCGGCGCACCTCCACCCCGTGGCGGCGGGCATCGGCGACGAGGGAGGCCGGCGAGTAGAACCCCATCGGCTGGGCGCGCAGGAGCCCGGCGAGGAACGCCGCCGGGTAGTGCAGCTTGATCCACGACGACGCGTACACCAGCAGCCCGAACGACAGCGAGTGCGATTCGGCGAACCCGAAGTTCGCGAACGCCTGGATCTTCGTGTAGATCTCATCCGCCGCATCGCCGACGAGGCCGTGCGACGCCATCCCCTCGTACAGCTTCTCCCGCAGCGACTCGATGCGCTCCACCCCGCGCTTGGACCCCATCGCGCGGCGGAGGAGGTCGGCATCCTCTCCGGTGAGCCCGCCGACGGCCATGCCCATCTGCATCAGCTGCTCCTGGAACACCGGGATGCCGAGGGTGCGCTCCAGCACCGGCTTCAGCTTCTCGTGGGGGTAGGTCACCTCCTCCATCCCGAGCTTCCGGCGGACGAACGGGTGCACCGCGCCGCCCTGGATGGGCCCCGGACGGATGAGCGCGATCTCGATCACGAGGTCGTAGAACTGCCGCGGCTGCAGGCGCGGCAGCAGCCCCATCTGGGCGCGCGACTCGACCTGGAACACCCCGATGGAATCGGCGCGGCACAGCATGTCGTACACCGCCGCCTCTTCCTTCGGCAGCGTCGACAGCTCCCACACCTCCCCCGTCGACTCGCGGATCATGTCGAAGCAGTACTGCAACGCTGCGAGCATCCCGAGCCCGAGGAGGTCGAACTTCACCAGGCCCATCCACGCGGCGTCGTCCTTGTCCCACTGGATCACCGTGCGGTTCTCCATGCGGGCGTGCTCGATCGGCACGACCTCGCCCACGGGCCGGTCGGTGAGCACCATGCCGCCGGAGTGGATGCCCATGTGCCGCGGCGCCTTCAGCAGCTCGCCGGCGAACTCGATGACCTGATCCGGGATGTCGTGCCCCTGCGTCGACTCGAGCGACGCACCCCACCGCTCGACCTGCTTCGACCAGGCGTCCTGCTGCCCGGGCGAGTGCCCCAGCGCCTTGGCCATGTCGCGCACGGCGTTCTTCGGCCGGTACTGGATGACGTTCGCCACCTGCGCCGCACGGTCGCGTCCGTACGTGCCGTAGACCCACTGGATGATCTCCTCGCGCCGGTCCGAGTCGAAGTCGACGTCGATGTCGGGCTCCTCGTCGCGGAGGCTCGAGAGGAACCGCTCGAACGGCAGTCGGTAGGCGATCGCATCGACGGCGGTGATGTCGAGCAGGTAGCAGACGGCACTGTTGGCCGCTGACCCCCTCCCCTGGCACAGGATGCCGCGGCGTCGGGCCTCCTGCACGATGCCGTAGACGATCAGGAAGTAGCCGGGGAAGTCTTTCGTCTCGATCACGGCGAGCTCGCGGTCGATGCGGGCGGCATCCTCGGCGGGAAGGTCGGGGTACTTCCGCGGCACCGCCTCCCACACCAGGTGCCGCAGCCACGACATGGGGGTGTGCCCCTCGGGGACGGGGAGCTTCGGCAGCGCGGGCTTCGCGCGACGCAGCGGAAACGCCAGCTCGTCGGCGAGGGTGACCGTGCGGGCGACGGCGTCGGGATACCGGACGAAACGCTCGCTCATCTCCAGCCCCGACCGCAGGTGTGCGCCGGCGTGGGCGGGGAGCCACCCGTCGATCTCGTCGAGCCCCCGGTTGGCGCGGACGGCGGCGACCGCGGCGGCGAGGAGCTGGCGCTGCGGGACCGCGTAGTGGACGTTGTTGGTCACCAGCAGCGGCAGCCCGCGCTCGCGCGCGAGGCCGGCGAGCACGTCGTTGTCGCGGGTGTCACGGGGGTTCCCGTGATCGGTGAGTTCGACGTGGACGCTGTCGCGACCGAACAGGGCGACGAGGTCGTCGAGGGCGCGCGCCGCCCCGGCGGGACCCTCCTCGGCGAGCGCGTGGCGGACGGTGCCCTTCCGGCATCCGGTGAGGACGGCGAAGTGCGCGCCGTCCCCCTCGCGGCAGAGCGCGGAGAGCTCGTCGAGGTCGTACGCGGGGCGCCCCTTCTCGCCGCCGCGCAGCTGCGCGTGGGTGATCGCCGACGCGAGCCGGTGGTAGCCCTCCTCCCCGCGGGCGAGGACGAGGAGATGTCGCCCGGTGGGGTCGGGCTGCCCGTTCTGGGGGCCGGGGAGCCCGAGCGACAGCTCGGATCCGAACACCGTCTTCAGCTGCAGGGTCTCGGCGGCCTCGGCGAACCGCACGATGCCGTAGAAGCCGTCGTGGTCGGTGACGGCGAGCGCGTGGAGCCCCAGGCGCTCGGCCTCCTCGGCGAGCTCCTCGGGTGAGGAGGCGCCGTCGAGGAACGAGAACGACGAGTGCGCGTGCAGCTCGGCGTACGGGATGGTCTCGGTCGGTCGCTCGATGCCCTGCGCGACGTACGAATCGCGCTTGTGGGACCACGCGGGGCTGTCACCGCCGTCGGCGCCGGGCGGCCGCGTGCCGGGACGTCGTCGACCGCTCAGCACCCGCTCCATCTCGGACCACGGGACGCCGGGGTTGTTGAAGCCCATCAGTCGTACGCCCCCTCGACCCACCAGGCGTCGCCCTCGCACACCAGCAGCCACGCCGCCCCCTCGGCGTCGACGACCTGGAAGCGGTGCGCGCGGCGCGCGCGGGCGGCATCCCATCCGCGTTCGACGACGGGCCACGGCCCCGCCCACGCGGTGATCTCGCGGCTCCGCCCGCTCTCGGCGAGGAAGGCCGGCACCGCCGAGACGCTCCCCCGCTCGTCGACGTCGATCACCTCGCCGCCGAGCGCGCGGACGTCGGCGGGCACCGGCTCGAGGAACACCGTCGCCGGATGCGGTTCGGGAAGACTCCCCGGCCACGGGCGGGCGCGCACGGCCGCCTGCGCCCCCACCCGATCGCCCCACGGCACGAGCACCTGCCGCTCGGCGAGCCAGCGCCCGCCGCCGATCTCGGGGGTGAGCACGCCGCGATGCCCGAGCATCGCCTGCACGCGCGAGAGGGCGTGGTGCACCCGCTCCTCCGGCCCGCCGCCGAAGAGGGCCGGGGCATGATGGGACGCCGCATCCACCGCCGCCGGTTCGATCCGCACGCGCGTCACCCCGCTGCGGAGGCCCTCCTGATCCTCGGCGAGCTGCCAGCGCACCCGGTCGACGATCGCGGCGGCGTCGAAGGAGCGCGGATGCAGCCACACGCGGTGACTGTGCTCGCCGCGGTCGCCGAAGAGCTCGACCCGCAGCTCGGTGCATACCAGGTCGATCGCCCCGAGCCGCGTGGTGAACTCCTCCGCCGCCACGCGCATGCCGAACGCGACCTGGTCGGCGATCTCGAGCGGCGGCTCGAACCCGACCTCGCGGTGCAGCTCCGGCGGCGGGATGCGGGGCTCGACCGGGCGCGAGTCCCACCCCGCTGACAGGGCGTGCAGGCGGATGCCGCGCTCGCCGAACCGCTCGCGTACCCGGTCGGGGGTCATCGCCGCGAACCCGCCCAGGGTCTGCACCCCGAGCCGCGCGAGGAGTCCGGGCAGGTCGTCGGCGGCGCGGGCGGGTTCGCCCGGCGTCGCGTCGGCGAGCACCGACACCGACAGCGGCGCGAGGAAGCCCGCAGCGCCCCCGGCCGGGACCGAGAAGACCGGCTCGGCGCGGGTGGTCGCCGCGCGCGCGGCCTGCTCGGCGGTGAAGGGCCCGTCGGCGATGCCCGCGCGCACGTCGGCGAGGCCGAGCTCGGCGAGCGCGGCGAGCAGCACGCGCGCCGCCTCCCCCTCGCCGCCGTAGTACCGCGCCGGCCCCTTCGCGCGCAGCGCGCACAGTCCCGCCCGGAGCACCTGCACCCCCGGCGCGCGCTCCTCGACCGCCGAGACGACCGGCGAGAACGCGCGGTGGTCGCGGATCGCGTCGGCGGGGACGATCACGAGGCCCGGGCACCGCGACTGCGCATCGCGGCGGCGCTGCCCCCGGCGCACCCCGTCGGCGCGGGCGTCGGCCGAGCACGCCACGACGGCGTTGTGTTCGACGACGGCGATCGGCCGTCCCTCCGCTCCCGGCGGCATCCCCTCACCGTCGCGGAGGAGCGCGGTGACCGGCCAGTCCGGAAACCACAGCACCATGCTGCGCTCGGGCGCCCGCGCGGTCATCAGCCGACCGCCCGCATCGGGGGCGCAGAGCGTTCGCTCCCGCTGTCACCACCGCGAACGGATGCCGCGCCCCCGCGCTGCGGTTCGAGCGTCGCCAGCGGCTCGGGCGCCGACGAGATCCCGCCCTGCGGGTCGGGCAGGAGCACCCGCGCGCGGCGCTGATTCGGCCACCGCCTGCTCGACGCACGCAGCGTCACCTCGCGGCGGGAGAGGTAACCGTGGCCGCGGCCGAGTCCCTCCCAATCGGGCTGGTCGATCTCGATCGCCGCCTCCGCCTGCGGCCAGGGCCCCTGCACCAGCAGCACGGCGCCGCGCTCGCGCAGCCGCCCGGCCAGGCGCGAGATCTCGCCGTCGGGCACGCGTCCGGCCGGGCGCACCGCCACCACGGGGAGCACGTCGGCGATCGTCGCGGTCACCGCGAGCCACCGCGGGCCGGGCTCGGGAATCAGCACGAGTTTCGACAGATCGACCCCGAGCGCCTCGGCGGCTTCGGCGCCGAAGCGCGGCATCCCGACCGCCGCGCACCACGATCCCGAACTCGACGGGGTCGCCAGCAGCGCCATCAGCAGCGACATCGACCGCGGGAGCGAGTACGCCGCGCCCGGGCGGAGCCCTCCCCCGGGCAGGAGCGAGGCGAGCGCGGGGTGCACCGGCAGCACCGGAGCGTCGAGCCGACGCCCCTGCATCCGCTCCATCTGCGCGCGCAGCGCCGCCACGTCCGCCCGCGCACCGGTGCCGGCGTCGCGGGACGACATCGCGGTAGCCTGCACGATCGCCCTCATCTCTCCAGTGTAGAACGCATGTTCTACGTATCTCTACGTCGATCTCGAACGTATCTCTGCCCTCCGACATCGCCGCCGCGGCCGCCGCTCGCTGCCTTCAGCGCGAGGCGGCCTCAAGCGCCACCCGAACGCGCGCGCATCGGTCCGCACGCTTCAGGTGGCAGAAATGGCCGCCTCCGCGCGCGCGAGGCGGCCGCGAGCGCCACCCGAGCGCGCGGATCACCCACCCCGCCTCACGGGGCACGGGTCGCGGCGCGCGCCGGCTGTGCGGCCAGCAGGATGCCACCGCCCACCAGCGCGACACCGACGGCCTGGGGCACGCCGAAGGCCTCGCCCGCCAGCGCGACCCCGAGGACGACGCCGGTGACGGGATTGAGCAGCCCCACCACGCCGACCGTGCCCGGCGGGAGGTGGCGGAGCCCCGTGAACCACGCCGCGAACGCGAGAGCGGTGGCGATGAGCGAGACGTACGCGAAGGCGAGCACCGTCGTCGCATCGAGCGGGGGCGGCGGCCCCTCGACGAGGATCGCCGCCGGCAGCAGCACGCTGGAGCCCGCGACGAGCTGCCACGCCGTCATGTGCAGAGCCGGGATGTCGCCGCCCCATCGCACCGTGAGGACAAACCCGATCGAGGAGGCCACCATCGCCCCGAGGGACGCCGCGATGCCCCACGGGTCCGCCGACCCCGGATCGGCACCCAGCATGATCGCGACCCCGACCAGCCCGACGAGAGCCCCCAGGGCCGCCGCCGGCGCGGGGCGGCGCCTCAGCAGCAGCCACGCGAAGAGCATCATGCACGCCGCCGAGGTCGACATCAACGTCGCGGCCAGGCTCGACGGCAGGCGCTGTCCCGCCACGTAGATGAGCACGAAGAACCCGCCGACGTTCAGGATGCCGAGCACCACCGCGCGCCACCACCACTGCCCCCGTGGCAGTGTGCGAGCGATCAGGAGGACGACGAGACCGGCGGGAAGGGCGCGGAACACCCCGCCCCAGAGCGGGGACTCCGCGGGCAGCAGGTTCCGGGTGACGACATACGTGCTCCCCCACGCGACAGGCGCGATCGCCGTCAGCAGGACCCACCGCCACGTTTTGTCTTCCATGGAAGATACAATAGCTTCCCGGGAAGATAACATGGGCGGATGGACGCCGAAGATCACGTCTCCGCCATCCAGGCCGACTGGCGACGGGAGCGCCCCGACCTCGACCCGTCGCCCCAGGGCGTCATCGGGCGCCTGCATCGCGTCGCACTCGCACTGACCGATCGTCTGGTCGAGGTCTACGCGCGGTTCGACCTCACCGAGCCGGAGTTCGACCTGCTCGCCACGCTCCGCCGCGCCGGCGCCCCCTATGAACGCCCCGCGGGTGAGCTCGCCGCGCACACGATGGTCACGACGGGCGGTCTCACCAAGCGCGTGGATCGCCTCGCCGCCCGAGGACTCGTCGACCGTCGCATCGAACCCGGCGACGGACGCCGACGGATGGTGCGGCTGACCCCCGAGGGCCTCGCGCTCATCGACGACGCGATCACGCAGCACCTCGCAAACGAGCACCGCCTCCTCGACGAGCTCGGCGCCGACGATGCGCGTGCGTTGGAACTCATCCTCACCCGCTGGCTGCGGATCCTGGACGCCGACTGATCGCACACGCGCACGGCCGCGGCATCCGTCTCCGGAGCCCTTCAGGTGGCGCTCGTCGCCGCCTCTGCGCGCGCGAGGGGGCCGCGAGCGCCACACGAACGCGCGGATGACGCCTGCGCCGCACAGGCAGGCGAAAGGTCAGGCGGCGAGGGCCAGGTACGGCTCCCAGCGGGGGTCCGAACGGTCGGTGCCGCGCACCATCCACTGCGGTCCGCGCGGCGGGCGCGGCACGACCCGCAGCTCCCACCCCATCTCCTGCGGCGTCCGGTCGCCCTTGACGTTGTTGCAGCGCAGGCAGCAGGCGACGAGGTTCTCCCACGAGTCCGCTCCCCCGCGCGAGCGCGGCAGGATGTGGTCGATCGTCGTGGCGCTCTTCTCGCAGTACCCGCAGCGCTGGGCGTCGCGGCGCAGCACGCCGCGGCGCGTGACGGGCACGTGGGTGCTGCCCGGGACGCGCACGTAGCGGGTGAGGATGATCACCGCCGGGCGTTCGTACGAGCCGGACGCCGCCCACACCGGTTCACCCTCCAGGCGTTCGACCACGGTCGCCTTGTCGTTCATCACGAGCACGAGGGCTCTCTTGAAGGACACCACCGCGAGCGGCTCGTATCCGGCGTTCAACACCAGTGTGCGCATTCGTCATCCTCTCGAACGTCCGGGACGGCTTCCCGGTGATTCGACCTGTCGACGTTCCCGATGCGCACGGGCATGAAAAAAGGCGCTGTCTCAGAGACAGCGCCTTGGCGCCACGGCAGTGCCGCGGAATCCGTTCATGCAATGCCGGAGGACGTGGCGTCCGAGCGCATCCATGGTGCGGATGCGTGGTGTGCGGTCCATCGGCTTCCCCTCCGCTTCGTGGAGCGTCGGGTTTCAGGGTAACCCACGCCACGACGCGCCGGCGCAGAGGCCGGTGAACGCGTCGTGGCGTGTCGACGAACGCTGACGGATGCCGTCAGCCGGCGTTGACCTGCAGCCACGCCCACGGGTCGACGACCGACCCGTTGATGTGCACCTCGAAGTGGAGGTGGTTGGCGGTGGAGCGCCCGGTGCTGCCGACGAGTCCGATCAGCTGACCGGCCTCGACGTACTGCCCGGCCTGCACCTGACGGCTGCCGTAGGTCATGTGACCGTAGACGGTGTTGACCTGCTGGCCGCCCACGACGTGGTCGATGGTGACGGCGACGCCGTAGCCGTAGTGGCTCTCGCTCGAGACGCGGACCACACCCGCGGCGGCGGCGTAGATGGGGGTCCCGCCGTCGGCGAGGAGGTCGACGCCCTGGTGGTAGCCGGAGTCCCCGAGGCCGCGACCCTTGGTGAAGGTGAGGAGCGGCCAGCGGACCTCGCCGGTTCCGGGCGAGGTGAGGCTGATGTTCATCGGCACGGAGGACGTCGACGAGGATGCCGCGGCGGCGGCCGCAGCGGCGGCGGCCTCGGCGCGGGCGACGGCGGCGGCCTCGGCCGCTTCCTTCGCCTTCTTCTCGTCGATCTCCTCCTGCGTGGTGGCCGAGTAGCTCTCGCGCTGGATCTGCGAGGCGCTGGCGTCGGAGGCGACGAGCAGCGACTGGGCGTTGTCGGCGGCGATCTGGTGCTGCGTGACCGCCTCCTCACTCTGCGGCATGGCGGCGAAGGCGGGGATCGCGGCGGTGGCGACAAGTCCGCCCACCATGCTGAGGATCACCATCGAGCGCAGCGGCTTCGTCACGCGGCTCGGGGCCTTGGGCGTCGTGCGGACTGGTGCGGTCGCAGCGGCCTTGCGCGCGGCGACCGCGGCGGCCTTGCGCTGGGCGACGGCGGACTTCCGCTGTGCGACAGCGGCGGTGCGACGGGCGGCAGGGGTCTCGGCCCTGCGGGAACGACGAGTGGGGGGCGTCGCCTCGGTTGGGTTCTCGCCCTCGGGCGAGGAATTCTCTTCAGCCAATAGTTCCTCCGGCGCCTCTGCGCCGGGGGGCGCTGGCTCGTCAGCACTCGGTGTCGGGGCACAGCGTGCGGGTCAGGGGCCTCGGAAACGACGAGCCAGGGAGGCAATTTCCGAGGAGTCCGACGGCGGGCTTGTCGCCTGTGGACGGTCCGAGGCTACCCGAAGGTAACGAATAAGTCACGTTCAGACGGTGGTCCGAGACGATTCCCAGGTGAGCGACATCTCCCCGCCCTGCGGGACATCAGGCGATACTCGACAGCTGGATGAGGTTGCCGCAGGTGTCATCGAGGACCACGGTCACCACGGGCCCCATCGACGTGGGCTTCTGGGTGAAGGAGACGCCGCGGTTCGACAGGTCCTCGAAGACGGCCGTGACATCGTCGACGGTGAAGGATGCCGCGGGGATGCCGTCGTCCGCCAGAGCAGCCGTGTACGCCTTCGCCGCAGGATGCTCATCCGGCTCGAGAAGCAGCTCCGGGCCGTCCGGCTGCCCGGGCCCCACGAGCGTCAGCCACCGGTGCTCACCGAGCGGGACATCGTTCTTCACGACGAAGCCGAGCTTGTCGGTGTAGAAGTCCAGCGCCTTCGCCTGATCGTCGACGAAGACGCTGGTGAGAGTGATGCGGGTTGATGCGAACGGAAAACAGTCAGGCGGGGTCGGCGACGAGGAAGATGTGCGACGCGACCTCGACGGGAAGCTCCAGGCCCTCGTCGGACCCGTCCATCTCGACCAGCACGTAGCCCTCGTTGAAGCGGAACGACCCCTGCGCGCCGGGCATCACACCGGCGCCCTTCAGCTGCTGCAGCAGCTCGGGGTCGACCTGCGCGGGCTCGGCGAGCCGGCGGACCGTGCCGGTGATCGGCTCCCCCGCCTCGTTCATGCGCTTGACGAGCCCGACGACGCCCTGCTCGAAGTTCTTCGCCGGGAGGTCGCCGAGCTGGTCGAGGCCCGGGATGGGGTTCCCGTACGGCGACTCGGTCGGGTGCCCGAGGAGCTCGACGAGGCGCCGCTCGACCTGCTCGCTCATCACGTGCTCCCACCGGCAGGCCTCCTCGTGGACGAACGCCCAGTCGAGGCCGATCACGTCCGACAGAAGCCGCTCCGCGAGGCGGTGCTTGCGCATGACGTCCACGGCCTTCTGACGGCCCGCGTCGGTGAGCTCGAGGCTGCGGGTGTCGGTGACGACGACGAGGCCGTCGCGCTCCATGCGTCCGATGGTCTGCGACACCGTCGGACCGGAGTGCCCGAGGCGTTCGGAGATGCGCGCGCGCAGAGGAACGATGTTCTCCTCCTCGAGTTCGAGGATGGTGCGCAGATACATCTCGGTGGTGTCGATGAGATCGGTCATATGTGGGGCATCCTTCGCCGTCCGAGCCGGTGAGGACAGCCTATCCACCCTAGAATCGACCCATGCCCCACGTCGTGCTCCCTCGCGAGATCCTGCCCACCGACGGCCGCTTCGGATGCGGTCCGGCCAAGGTGCGCGGCGCGCAGCTGGAGGCCCTGGTCGGCCCCGGCGCCGCGCTGCTGGGCACCTCGCACCGCCAGGCCCCCGTGAAGGACCTCGTCGGGCGCGTCCGCTCGGGGCTGCGCGAGCTCTTCCGCGCCCCCGAGGGATACGAGGTCATCCTCGGCAACGGCGGATCGACCGCATTCTGGGATGCCGCCGCGTTCGGCCTGATCGACACCCGCAGCCAGAACCTCGTCTTCGGCGAGTTCGGCGGCAAGTTCGCCGCCGCGGCGAAGACCCCGTGGCTCGAGGCGCCGGACGTCCGCAAAGCCGACCCGGGCACCCGCATCCTGCCCGAGGCCGTCGAAGGCGTCGACGTCTACGCATGGCCCCACAACGAGACCTCGACCGGCGTCAGCGCACCCGTCCAGCGCGTGCAGGGCGACAGCGGAGCGCTCACCGTCATCGACGCGACGAGCGCCGCCGGCGGCATCGATCTGTCGATGCACGAGGCGGACGTCTACTACTTCGCCCCCCAGAAGAACCTCGGCTCGGACGGCGGCCTGTGGATGGCGGTGGTCTCCCCCGCCGCCATCGAACGGATCGAGCGGATCGCCGCATCCGGCCGGTACATCCCCGAGTTCCTGAGCCTGAAGAACGCCCTCGACAACTCCCGGCTGAACCAGACGCTGAACACCCCGGCGCTCACGACGCTGTTCCTGCTCGAGCAGCAGGTGTCGTGGATCCTCGACAACGGGGGCCTGCAGTGGGCCGACGCCCGCACCCGCGAGTCGTCGTCGGCTCTCTACGAGTGGGCCGAGGCCTCCTCGGTCGCGACCCCGTTCGTGACGGATGCCGCCGACCGCTCGCCCGTGGTCGTCACCATCGACTTCGACCCGACGGTGGATGCCTCAGCGATCGCCTCCAGCCTTCGCCAGAACGGCATCGTCGACACCGAGCCGTACCGCAAGCTCGGTCGCAACCAGCTGCGGGTCGCGACGTTCGTCTCGATCGAGCCCGAGGACGTCCGTCAGCTCATCCGCTGCATCGACTACACGATCGAGCGTCTCTGACCGGACGGGGCTGAGCCCCGGACCGGCGAGGACCGTGGGTCAGTCCTCGTCGGACTCGTCTTCGTCCTCGTCGTCAGACTCGTCTTCGTCCTCGTCGTCCGAGTCCTCGTCGTCCGAGTCCTCGTCGTCCGAGTCCTCGTCGTCGTCCGCGAGTTCGTCGATGTCGACGCCGTCGACGTCGCCCGCGTGAAGGATGGGCGAGCCGTCGTCATCGAAGTCCGCGGCGTCGAGGTCGTCGACGTCGTCGAGATCGTCCTCGTCCTCCTCGTCGTCGTCCGACTCGTCGTCGCCGGCCTCCGCCGCGGCCTGCGCCGCGGCTTCCTGCGCCGCCTGGTATTCCGCAAGACGCTCGGCCCACGGCACCCACTCCGGCGCGAGCAGCGCGCCGTCGCCCGGGAGCAGTTCGACCTCGAGCACGGTGGGCTCGGCATCCTCGACCCGGGCGATGGTGACCGTCCAGAACCAGCCGGGGTACCCGGCGAGCCGGTTGTCGAAGCGGAGCGAGACGATACCGTCGCCCTCGGCGCGGTACCCCGCGGCGTCACCGACGGTGGATTCCGGGGTGATCTCCGCCAGTGCGGCGAGCGCCAGCTCCCGTGCGTCCAGGAGCGAGGGGTCGAACGGGATCTCAGGCGTCGAAGTCATCGGCGACCTTACGCAGCACCGCGGCGATCTTCTTGGCGTGGGCACCGCTGGGGTAGCGGCCGCGACGGAGGTCACCGCCGATGCCGTCGAGCAGCTTCACGAGGTCTTCGACGATGACGGCCATGTCGTCGGCGGGCTTGCGCGACCGCTTCGACAGGCTCACCGGCGCCTCGAGCACGCGTACCGAGAGCGCCTGCAGGCCGCGCTTGCCGTCGGCGACGCCGAACTCGAGGCGGGTGCCCTGCTTCGGCGACGGGGAACCGGCGGGAAGGGCCGAGGCGTGCAGGAAGACGTCCTGGCCGTCATCGGTGGTGATGAAGCCGAACCCCTTCTCGTCGTCGTAGAACCTGACCTTGCCGGTGGGCATCGAGACCTCGCTGAATCGGTGCCCGGCGTGCGGGCACGAGAGAACACGTGAAAGCGGGGCCGGTCGACCCCACCCTTCAGCCTACGGCACCGCCCGCCGCGCGACAGGACCGTCCGTCCACAGGAGTAGGGTGAAACCGATGAGCACGCGCACACCCGGGAACGATGTCCCGATCCGTCCGATCGACCGACTTCTGTCGTTCATGTCGCTGGGACTGCTGATCCTGTCGGTCGTGTGCTTCTTCGCGATCATGATCGGCTCCTCCTCGGGCGCCGACATGCAGTCCGGCGTCTGGCCCGCCGTCGCCTTCGTCCCGCTCTTCGGCCTGCCGATCGCCTTCCTCCTCCTTCTCGCCGTGCTCATCATGAGCTTCGTGCGGAGAGCCCGGGCCAACAGAGGCGACTGAGTGGTCTCCGACGAACGGGCCCTGGCGACGTGGCTGGCCGCCCGCAGTGACGACGATCTCGCCGTCATCCTCGCCGCACGCGGCGTCTCCCCCGCCGCCGGGTGGCGCGACTTCTTCGACGCCGCCGACGGTCTCCTTGACCCGATCTCCATCGATCGCGCGCTGACGAAGCTCCCCCGCTCGGCCCTGCTCGCCCTCGCCGATCCCGCGGGCGCTCCCGAGACCCCCGCTCTCTCCGAGACGCTCGCCCTCCGCGGCGACAGCGGATCCGTCTTCCCGTCGGTGACCGCCCGCGTGGCCGTCCTCGCCGAGACGACGCCGGAGGCCTTCACTGCGCTTCCGGATGCCGCGCCCCCGGTCTCGGGCGGCGAGGCGGAAGCGGCCGAGCGCGCCTTCACCGCGGCGGGCGCCCTCGCCGAGATCCTCGTGACCGCACGTCGCGCCCCGATCTCCCGCACGGGCGCGGGCCCCGTCAGCGCCCTGGATCGGCGACGGCTCCTCGAGGCCGACATCGTCGGATCCGCCGAGGAGCTCGACGACCTGCTCGCCGCCGCCGAGGACGCCGACCTCGTGGCCTCGGACGGCCGCGCCTTCACGATCACCGGCGCGGGCGAGCGCTGGCTGGAGTCGCCGACCCTGACGCGCTGGACCGCAGTGGTCGAGGGCTGGCGCGCGCGCCTCCCCGCCGGGCTCGCGACCGAGGCCGGCGACATCCTGCCGCCCGCGCACTGGGCGGGGGCGTACCCGCTCGACCGCGACTGGCCCGCCCGCGCCGCGCAGAGCCGCCGGATCGCCGTCCGCTGGGGGCTTCTCTCCGACGACGGCGGGATGCCGGAGTGGACGGCGCCGATCCTCGCGGGCGGGGAGACCTCCACCACGGCGATCGCCCCGCACCTTCCCGCCGAGATCGACCGCCTCTATCTCCAGGCCGACCTCACCGCCATCGCGCCGGGGCCGCTCGCCCCGGCCCTCGACATGCGCCTGCGCCGCATCGCGGTCCGCGAGTCGCGCGCGCAGGCCTCCACTTATCGCTTCACCCCGGAGAGCCTGGCGGCGGGCCTCACCGAGGGCGAGACGGCGGAGTCGATCCGCGCGTTCCTCGCGGAGATGTCGCTCACCGGCATCCCGCAGCCGTTGGACTACCTGGTGCAGTCGACCGCCGATCGACACGGGCTCGTCCGCGTGTCGACGGATGCCGCGGGCCTCACCCGCGTCGAGAGCGTCGACGCGGCGCTCGTCGACGCGATCTCGGTCGACCAGGCCCTCCGCCCGCTCGGCCTCGTCGCGGACGGCAGCGCCCTGCGCTCCCGCGCCGAGCGGAACGTGGTCTTCTGGGCGCTCGCGGACGCCCGATACCCCGTCGTCGCCGTCGACGCCCACGGCTCCCCCGAGTCGCTGCACCGCCGGGCCGCGCCCGTGCGGTCCGCCGTGACCGTCGCCCCGCACACGGCCTACGCGCCCCTGATCGCCACGCTCCGCGCCCGCCACTCCGACACCGGCGAGGGCGCGTGGCTCGAGCGCGAGCTCGACCAGGCCGTCCGCGCCAAGGCGACGCTGCTGGTGACCGTCCGCCTCCCCGATTCCAGCGAGCGCACCTTCACCCTGGAGGCGTCCGGTCTCGGCGGGGGACGCCTGCGGGGCCTCGACCGCGCCGCCGACATCGAGCGGACGCTGCCGATCTCGAGCATCGTCGCCGCCGTCCCCACCGACGCCGTGCCCTCCGGTCGCCGCTGACGCGGCATCCGTCCGCGGCGCGGAGGCGCACCGCCTCACCGCCGGTAGACTGGCACGTTATGGCTGACGGACCCCTCATCGTGCAGAGCGATCGCACCGTGCTGCTGGAAGTGGCGCACCCCGACGCCGAGACGGCGCGGCACGAACTCGCGATCTTCGCCGAGCTCGAGCGCGCACCCGAGCACATCCACACCTACCGCATCACGCGCCTGGGCCTGTGGAACGCCCGCGCCGCCGGTCACGAGGCCGACGACATGCTCGCGACCCTCGACAGGTTCTCGCGCTTCCCCGTGCCGCCGTCGGTGTCGATCGACATCCGCGAGACCGTCGGCCGATACGGCCGGCTCGTCATCGAGCGCACCCCGGTGGCCGAGGACGGCTCGGGCGGCGATCTCGTCCTCCGCTCGACGGATGCCGCGGTGCTGGCCGAGGTGTCGAAGAACAAGCGCATCCAGCCGCTGCTGATCGGCCACCCGACCCCGGACTCGTTCCTCGTCGACGCGTGGGCGCGCGGGCAGATCAAGCAGGAGCTTCTGAAGATCGGCTGGCCCGCCGAGGATCTCGCCGGCTACACCCCCGGCACCCCGCACCCCATCGACCTCGCCGAGACGGGGTGGGAGCTGCGGCCCTACCAGCGCCACGCCGTGGACACCTTCCGCGAGGGCGGCTCGGGCGTCGTGGTCCTCCCCTGCGGCGCCGGGAAGACCCTCGTCGGCGCCGGCGCGATGGCCGAGACGAAGACGACCACCCTCATCCTCGTCACCAACACCGTCAGCGCCCGGCAGTGGCGCGACGAGCTCCTCAAGCGCACGAGTCTCACCCCCGAGGAGATCGGGGAGTACTCCGGGGCGTCGAAGGAGATCAAGCCGGTCACCATCGCGACGTACCAGATCCTCACCGCGAAGCGGAAGGGCGAGTACGCCCACCTCGCCCTCCTCGACGCGCTGGACTGGGGCCTCATCGTCTACGACGAGGTGCACCTCCTCCCCGCCCCGGTGTTCAAGCTCACCGCCGATCTGCAAGCGCGCCGCCGCCTGGGCCTCACCGCGACGCTCGTGCGCGAGGACGGGCGCGAGGGCGACGTGTTCAGCCTCATCGGCCCCAAGCGCTTCGACGCCCCGTGGAAGGAGATCGAGGCGCAGGGTTTCATCTCCCCCGCCGTCTGCTACGAGGTGCGCGTGGACCTGCCGGTCGACGACCGGCTCGAGTACGCCGCGTCCGCCGACGAGGAGCGCTACCGCCTCGCCGCGACCGCGCCCGCGAAGATCGACGTCGTGCGCAGCCTCGTCGACCGCCACGCCGGCGAGCGCATCCTCATCATCGGGCAGTACCTCGACCAGATCGACGTCCTCGCCGAGGCGCTGAACGCCCCGAAGATCACCGGCCAGACCCCCGTCGACGAGCGGTCGGAGCTCTACCAGGCGTTCCGCGAGGGCGAGATCTCGGCCCTCGTGGTCAGCAAGGTCGCGAACTTCTCGATCGACCTCCCCGAGGCATCCGTCGCCATCCAGGTGTCCGGATCGTTCGGGTCGCGCCAGGAGGAGGCCCAGCGTCTGGGCCGGCTGCTGCGCCCGAAGCAGTCCGGGCACACCGCCAGCTTCTACACGCTCATCGCGCGCGACACGGTCGATCAGGACTACGCGCAGAACCGCCAGCGCTTCCTCGCCGAGCAGGGCTACGCGTACACGATCATTGACGCCGAGACCCTCAGCGCCGCCTGAATCCGGCATCCGCCCCACCTGAGCGGATCATCGGCGTTCGCTATGCGCGAGGCGCCGTACCGGCCGATATCCAGACACGACGGGCAAAGCCTGACAATAATGGGCCGTATGACCGCACCGCGCATCCTCGTCGTGGACGACGAGCCGAACATCCGCGACCTGCTCATCCAGAGCCTCCGCTTCGCGGGGTACCAGGTCAGGGCCGTCGGCAACGGCGCCCAGACGATCTCGGCCGTCCTGGAGGAGGAACCCGACCTCATCGTCCTCGACGTCATGCTGCCCGACATGAATGGGTTCAGCGTGACCAAGCGCCTCCGCGGCGCCGGATACACCGCACCGATCCTGTTCCTCACCGCCAAGGACGAGACCGAGGACAAGATCACCGGCCTCAACGCCGGCGGCGACGACTACGTCACCAAGCCCTTCAGCCTCGACGAGATCGTCGCGCGCATCCAGGCGATCCTCCGCCGCACGATGCAGGCCGACGAGGAGTCGGTCATCCGCGCGGGCGAGCTGACCATGGATCAGGACACCCACGATGTGCAGGTCGGCGAGGTCAGCATCGACCTCAGCCCCACCGAGTTCAAGCTGCTGCGCTATCTGATGCTGAACCCCAACCGTGTGCTCAGCAAGGCGCAGATCCTCGACCACGTGTGGGAGTACGACTTCAACGGCGACGCCGGCATCGTGGAGAGCTACATCTCCTACCTGCGCCGCAAGATCGACCCGCACTCGTCCGAGCCGCTCATCCAGACCAAGCGCGGCTTCGGCTACATGCTGAAGGCCGGCAAGGCGGCCTGAGCCCCGCCGCCGCGCCGTCCGCCCGCTCCCCCCTCGAAGGAACCCCCTGTCCAGCCACCCGGATGCCGTCACCCGCTGGTGGCGCGGCACGAGCCTCCGCGCGAAGGTCACGGGAGTCACCGTCGCCCTGCTCGTCGTCGGGCTCTTCGCCGCCGGGATCGGCACGATGGCCTTCCTCCGGGAGAGCCTCGTCACGAGCGTGAAGACGCAGCTGACCCAGCTGGCGGCCACCGACGTCACCAGCCCGCTGTTCCAGATCACGGTGGAGGACGGCGTCCCCACGTTCACGCGGCGCGCGGCGACGCCGGCGGCCACGACCTATTTCGTGGCGATCTACGACGCCGACGGCGTGCTGCAGTCCACCGCCGGCGGGGGCGGCCTGGTCGAGCCGGACTTCCCGAGCGAATTCACCCTCGACGACACCTACCGGAACCTCTCCGAGCCCTTCACACTGAAGAACACCGACGGCGGCCCGTCCTACCTCGCCGGCGTCGGGTTCATCGAGATCAGCGGCGTCCGCGACAGCTACACCCAGATGGTCGTGCAGCCCCTCGCGCCGACGAACGCGGTCGTGGCCAACTACGTCGCGATCTACAGCATCCTCGCCTTCATCATCATCATCGGCGGCGCGGTGCTCACCCGCGCCCTCGTGACCCTCACGTTCCGCAGCCTCGGGCAGGTCGAAGCCACCGCCGACGCGATCGCCGCGGGAGACCTCAGCCTCCGCATGACCGACGTCGAACCGCGCACGACCGAGGTCGGGCGCCTCAAGGCCGCCCTCAACGCGATGCTGAGCCGCGTGGACGGGGCCCTGGCGCAGCGCGACTCGACGGTGCAGCAGATGCGTCGGTTCATCGGCGACGCCAGCCACGAGCTGCGGACGCCGCTGGTGACGGTCCGCGGCTACGCGGAGCTCTACCGCATGGGCGCGATCCGCGGCGACGAGGACATCGCGCAGTCGATGGAGCGGATCGAGAAGGAGGCGATCCGCATGGGTCTCCTCGTCGAGGATCTCCTCGCCCTCGCGCGCCTGGACGAGCGCCGCGACGTGGTCATCACCGACGTCGACCTCCGCCCGATCGCCCGGGATGCCGCGCTCGACGTCCGCGCGGCCGCCCCGTCGCGACCGATCGCGGTGCTCGACACCACCGTGGAGGCGCCCCCGACGGCGCCCATCACCCGGCCCGTGCTCGAGACCGACACCGGCAAGCGCGGGATCGACGCACCGGCGCGGACGGGCGCCCTCTCGCGCCTGCGTCGCCGACCGAAGCCGAACGCCGCGGCATCCGCCTCGCCCGCGGAAGAGCTCACCCACGCCCCCGCCGCCGGCATCGCCCCCGTCGTCCGCGGCGACGAGAACAAGATCCGTCAGGTCGTGACGAACCTCCTCGGCAACGCCCGCCGCTTCACCCCCGAGACCTCCCCCATCGAGCTGCGCCTCGGGGTGGACGCCGAGCGCGATCTCGGCTGGATCGAGATCATCGACCACGGCGAGGGCATCCCCGACCAGATCAAGGACAAGATCTTCCAGCGCTTCTGGCGCGCCGACACCTCTCGCACCCGCGAGACCGGCGGCAGCGGTCTGGGCCTGTCCATCGTCGCGTCGATCGTGGAGGCGTTCCACGGATCCGTGGACGTCCGCGACACGCCCGGGGGCGGCGCGACGTTCCGGGTCGGGTTCCCGCTGTCGCAGAAGCGGGATGCCGCCGAGCAGCTCGACCGCGACACGCAGCCGATCGATCCCCTGCCGGAGACGATCCCTCCACCCTCCGCGGGCGTCCGACTAAGCTGAACCCCACACACCAGCGTCGGTGTGCGGGTCGACGGATGTCGGCCGTCGTCCTCGCCCGAAGGATTCCGAGATGACTTCCCGTCCCTGGCTCGAGCACTATCCGGAGGGCGTCGCGGCCGATCTCGGCGCCCTCGCCTTCGACCACCTCCCGGCGATGGTCCGTCACGCCGCGTCCGAGTACGCCGCCACCACGGCATTCACCCAGTGCATGCCCAACGGCATGAACGGCTCGCTCAGCTACGCCCAGGTCGAGGCCCTCTCCGACGACTTCGCCGCGTATCTCCGCGAGGTCGTGGGCCTCGCCCAGGGCGACCGCGTCGCCGTGCAGATGCCGAACTGCCTGAGCTACCCGGTGGTGGCGTTCGGGGTGTTCAAGGCCGGCTGCGTCCTGGTCAACACCAACCCGCTGTACACGGCATCCGAGATGACGAAGCAGTTCGCCGACTCCGGCGCGAAGGCGCTCGTCGTGATCGACATGTTCGCCGATCGTCTTCCCGAGGTCATCCCGGCCACCGGCATCGAGACGGTCGTGACGGTGCGGATCGCGGAGTTCTTCCCGCCGATCATCGCCGGCGTCATCCGCATGGTGCAGAAGGTCTGGAACCGCTCGCTGCCGCCCGTCACCGTCGCGCACACCGGGCTCCAGACCGCGCTCGCGGAAGGGCGGAAGCGCAAGAGTGACAGCGCAGCAGCGGGATACCTCGCCGGCATCGGCCCGGACTCGCTCGCGGCCCTCCAGTACACCGGCGGAACGACCGGGGTCGCCAAGGGCGCGATGCTCTCGCACGGCAACCTCGTCGCCAACACCCTGCAGATGGTCACGATGTGCGGCACGCACATGCGCGCCGGCGTCGAGGTGGTCCTCACCGCGCTCCCGCTGTACCACGTGTTCGCCTTCACGGTGAATCTGCTCGGCTTCTACCACCTCGGCGCCCGCAACATCCTCGTCCCCTCGCCGCGCCCGCCCAGCAACCTCAAACGCGCGTTCGAGAACTACAGGATCACGTGGCTGACCGGGGTCAACACCCTCTTCAACGCCCTCCTCAACGAGCGCTGGTTCGTCGACAGCCCGCCCCGGCACCTGCGCGCCTCGGCCGCGGGCGGCATGGCGCTGCACGAATCGGTGGCCGTCCGGTGGCGGGAGGCCACGGGCACCCCGATCGTCGAGGGCTACGGCCTCACCGAGTCGTCCCCGGTCCTGACGTTCAACCCGCTGGGCGGACAGGGCAAGGACGGCTCCATCGGCATCCCGGTCCCGTCCACCGACGTCCGCTGCGTCGACGAGAACGGCGTCGAGGCGGCCGTCGGCACACCCGGTGAGCTGCTCGCGCGGGGGCCGCAGATCATGCTCGGCTATTGGCAGCGCCCCGATGAGACGGCCGCGACCCTCACCGACGGGTGGCTCCGCACCGGCGACATCGCCCAGATGGACGACGAGGGCTACTTCTCCGTCGTCGACCGCAAGAAGGACATGATCCTCGTCAGCGGGTTCAACGTGTACCCGAACGAGATCGAGGAGTGCATCGCCGCGATGCCCGGCGTCACCGAGGTCGGCGTGGTCGGGATCCTCGACGACACCACCGGCGAAGCCGTCCGCGCCTACATCGTCGCCGAGAATCCCCCACCGACGGATGCCGAGGTCATCGCGCACTGCCGGCAGACGCTCGCCGGCTACAAGGTGCCGAAGTCGGTGCGGTTCGTCGACGAGCTCCCCAAGAGCCCGATCGGGAAGATCCTCCGCCGGGAGCTCCGCGATTCCGTCACCGCCACGATCCGCTCCCAGCCGGAGGACCGGTCATGAACGCGCTCCTGGTCCTGGCGTCCACGACGCCGCCCGCCGTGAACGAGCAGGACGTCGTCACCCCCTTCGAGCAGGTGCTGCTGGTCGGCCTCGTCTTCGTGATCATGTTCGGCCTGGGCGCGGGCCTCACTCCGCGCGACTTCAAGCTCGCCCTCCGCCGCCCCTACGGCCTCATCATCGGACTCGTGACGCAGTTCGGCATCATGCCGCTGCTGGCCTACCTGCTCGTCGTGCTGGTGCTCTTCCAGCTCCCCCGCGAGTACGCGATCCCGGTCGCGATCGGGGCGCTGCTGATGGGGTGCGTGCCGGCGGGGACGACGTCCAACATCTTCACCTACTTCTCCAAGGGCAACCTCGCCCTCAGCGTCATCATGACGACCAATTCGACGCTGTGGGCGCTGATCCTCACCCCGCTGATGCTCGCGCTCTACGGGTCGTTCATCTTCACCGAGGGCGCCGACCTCCAGATCCCGATCACGAACATCGTCGTGACGCTCGCGACGCTGCTGATCCCGGTTGTGGCGGGCATGCTCGTGCGGCGGTTCAGCGCGAACATCGGCGCGGTGCTCGAGCTCCTCGGCGGGTTCTTCGGGCTGTTCTTCATCGTGTTCCTCATGGCCACGTGGGTTCCCCGCAACTGGGCGCTCCTCACGGCGACACCCTGGCAGACCTACCTCGTGGCGATCGGCCTGGGGCTCTTCGGCATCGCGATCGCCTATGGGCTCGCACGCGCCATCCGTCTGCACCCGAGCAACGCCCGCACGATCGGCCTGGAGACCGGCATCCAGAACGGGCCTCTGGCGATCGCGATCGTCCTGCTGACGTTCGCGGGCAGCCCTGACATCGGGCTGATCCTCATCGTCCCTGCGCTGTACTCGCTGTTCATCGTGATCGTGTCCACGTTCGTCACCCTGTGGTTCCGCCGCGCGAATCTCGCCGAGGAGCAGAAGATCCCGAACCTCCTCTGATGGCCGGCGCGGTCGCCCTGCTGCGCGGAATCAACGTCGGCGGCAGGAACCTCATCCGGATGCCGGAGCTGCAGGCCGCGTTCCGCGACGCGGGCTACCTCGACGTGCGCACGTACATTCAGAGCGGCAACGTGCTCTTCGCCACGGACGCCGTCGCCGGCGCCGCGCTCGAGGACGGCGTGGAGCGCGTCCTGGAGGAGCGCTTCGGCAACGCGATCCTGGCCGTCGTCCGCTCGCGCGACGAACTCGCCGCCATCGTCGACGCCGCCCCGGCGGGACACGGTGACCCCGACCTGCGCAGCGACGTGCTGTTTCTGAAGGATCCGGCGGCCGTGCCGGATCTTCTCGCCGCGATCCCCGAGTTGGACCCCGAGGTCGATCGGGTCTCACCCGGGCCCGGGGTGCTCTACTTCTCCCGTGTGGCGGCCCGCGCGAGTTCCTCGCGGCTCACGCGGATCATCGGGATGCCGATCTACACGCGCCTCACGATCCGGAACTGGAACACCACGACACGGGTCCTGGCGCTCCTCGACGGCGCCTGATCATCCGCGTCGACCGGGGCGCTCGCGGTCGGGTCGGATGAGCAGGTCCCCGAGGTTCTGGGCGAGCCATCCGTTCCACATGCCCACCCCGCGCCAGGCGTCGCTGACGATGTCGAACACCTCCGGGCCCCACATCCAGTCCGCGAGCGGCTCGGTGCGTCCGACCGCGAGGTGCTTCAGCCGCAGCAGGCCGATCCGCGGGTGGTCGACCGGATACCCCCGCGGGGCCGTGCGCAGGGCGTCCTCGCTCATCGGCACGAGGTCGTCCTCGGCGAGTGCGGCGAGCAGCCCCTCCACCTCGGGGCCGCGGCGGTCGTCGTCGACGAGCTCGCGGAAGCGGGCCAGCGCCGCGGGCGGGACGTCGTACGCACCCCCGCCGACGAGCATCCCGGACGCCGAGAGCTGCAGGTAGAACGCGACCGGCGCGAGGGACACCATGCCGATGTGGAGCTTGTACGGCGACTTGTCGGCGCTGAAGCGGACGTCGCGGTTCGGCCGGAAGATCTTCAGCTGCCCGAACTCCGGCTCGAGCTCGGCCGCGAGCGCCTCGAACGGACCGCGGACGACCGCGTCGTAGCGCGCCTTGTGCGCGAGCCACCACTCGCGGGTGTTGTCGGCCGCGAGCTCGTCATAGAAGCGCGGGGCGTCGGGGTCCAGTCCGTCGAAGGCCATGACGCCGATCGTATCCGCGCGCGCGAACGCTCGCCCCTCCTCCCCAGACGGCGGACGCCGGCGCCCTCTGCACAGGTGAGGGAACGCTCCGCGCGCGGCGTGCGGGCCGACCTAGCCTGAGGCTCTTCCCACGACAGAAGGAGAACTCCATGGCCGTCTTCGCCGTCGACAGCGACGCCGTCATCGCCCAGTCCGCCGCCGTGCGCGGCACCATCGAACGCCTCCAGGCGGAGTCGACCGCCATGATGGCGCAGCTGACGAACCTGCAGTCCACGTGGACCGGATCCGCCGCCGTCGCCTTCCACGGCGCCGCCGAGCAGTGGCGGGTCACCCAGCGCCACGTCGAAGAGGCGCTCGCGGGCATCAGCGCCGCGCTCGGCGCCGCGGGTCGGCAGTACGCCGAGACCGAGATGGCGACGGCCGGCCTGTTCCGCTGACACGCAGAAGCGCCCCTCCCGAAGGAGGGGCGCTTCTGTCAGACGGCTATAGCGTTCTGATTCAGCGAAGCTGGATCAGAAGTCCATCCCACCGGTCGGGTCGCCCGCGGGAGCGGCGACCTTCTCCGGCTTGTCGGCGACGACGGCCTCGGTGGTGAGGAACAGGCCGGCGATGGACGCGGCGTTCTGCAGCGCCGAGCGGGTGACCTTGGCCGGGTCGATGATGCCCTGTGCGAACAGGTCACCGTACTCGCCCGTGGCGGCGTTCAGGCCGTGGCCAGCCGGCAGGTCCGCGACCTTGTTGGCCACGACACCGGGCTCGAGACCGGCGTTCAGCGCGATCTGCTTGAGCGGGGCCTCGATCGCGACGCGCACGATGTTCGCGCCGGTCGCCTCGTCACCGGTCAGCTCGAGGCTGTCCAGCGCCTTCTTGCCCGACTGGATGAGCGCGACGCCACCACCGGGGACGATGCCCTCTTCGACGGCCGCCTTCGCGTTGCGGACGGCGTCCTCGATGCGGTGCTTGCGCTCCTTGAGCTCGACCTCGGTCGCAGCCCCGGCCTTGATGACGGCGACGCCGCCGGCGAGCTTCGCGAGGCGCTCCTGGAGCTTCTCGCGGTCGTAGTCGCTGTCGGTGTTGTCGATCTCGCGGCGGATCTGGGTGACACGACCCTCGATCTGGCCGGCGTCGCCGGCCCCCTCGACGATGGTGGTCTCGTCCTTGGTGATGATGACCTTGCGGGCACGACCGAGGAGGTCCAGCGTCGCGTTCTCGAGCTTGAGGCCGACCTCTTCGGTGATGACCTGGCCGCCGGTGAGGATCGCGATGTCCTGCAGCTGCGCCTTGCGACGGTCGCCGAAGCCGGGGGCCTTGACGGCCGCCGACTTGAAGATGCCGCGGATCTTGTTCAGCACCAGGGTCGCGAGGGCTTCGCCCTCGACGTCCTCGGCGATGATGAGGAGCTCCTTGCCGTCCTGGATCACCTTGTCGACGATCGGCAGAAGGTCCTTGATGTTCGAGATCTTCTGGTTGGCGATCAGGATGTAGGGGTCTTCGAAGACCGCTTCCTGGCGCTCGGGGTCGGTGACGAAGTAGGGGTTCAGGTAGCCCTTGTCGAAGCGCATGCCCTCGGTGAGCTCGAGCTCGGTGCCGAAGGTGTTGGACTCCTCGACGGTGACGACACCCTCCTTGCCGACCTTGTCGATCGCCTCGGCGATGAGCTGGCCGATCTCGGGGTCGGCGGCGGAGATCGACGCGGTAGCGGCGATCTGCTCCTTCGACTCGACCTCCTTGGCGCCGTCGAGAAGCTCGGCGGTGATGGCCGCGACGGCCTTCTCGATGCCGCGCTTGAGGCTGATGGGGTCGGCGCCGGCGGCGACGTTGCGCAGGCCCTCGCGGACCAGCGCCTGAGCGAGCACCGTGGCGGTGGTGGTTCCGTCACCGGCGACGTCGTCGGTCTTCTTGGCGACCTCCTTGACGAGCTCCGCGCCGATCTTCTCGTACGGGTCGTCCAGCTCGATCTCCTTGGCGATCGAGACGCCGTCGTTCGTGATCGTGGGGGCGCCCCACTTCTTCTCGAGAACGACGTTGCGGCCGCGGGGGCCCAGGGTGACCTTGACCGCGTCGGCCAGGATGTTCAGGCCGCGCTCGAGGCCACGACGGGCCTCCTCATCGAAAGCGATGATCTTTGCCATGTGGGTTTCGTCCTCCCAGGACGGTGGCTTACGGATTTAGCACTCAACGAAGCGGAGTGCTAAATCATTCTGGCACTCGACCCCCTCGAGTGCAAGCCACCGGTCCGGGCGTCGCCACACGGCGTCACAGGACGACGCGGGCCGGATGCCGCGGTGGACGGGATCAGGCGACGACGCGCACGGACTCCGCCTGCGGGCCCTTCTGACCCGAGCCGACGGTGAACTCGACGGTCTGCCCCTCCTCGAGGACGCGGAAGCCGGTCATGTCGATGTTGGAGTAGTGGACGAAGACGTCCTGGCCATCCGTGACCGTGATGAAGCCGAAGCCCTTCTCGGCGTTGAACCATTTGACGGTGCCCTGGGTCATGCTGATCTCTCCTGCTGCTGGTGGGACAGCGTCATCGTATGCATGCGGCGGGGCCCGGAACGGGGCCGAAGGGCACTTGTTGACACGGCCGAACCGAAGTGTTTACCGCGCCGAAACACCGGGTCCGATCAGGGGGCGTCGGGGGCCGGTTCCCCGCCGTCGGTGCGATCCACGCCCAGCACGATCGTGAGCTGCGAGCGTTCGGGATCCGCCGAGGGGTAGGCATCGCTCTGCTCGATGCGCGCACCGCCGATGACGTCCGCGAGCCCCGCGGCGGCCGCCTCGTCCTCGGGGGCGACGTAGTACACGGTGGTCTCGGGGAAGTCGGTCGAGCCGGCTTCGCTGGCGAGCACGTCGTCGGCCGCCCAGCCGGCGGCTACCACGGCGTCCTTCGTCTGCGTGGCAAGGCCCGCGGCATCCGTGGCGTTGAGGATGAGCACCTGGTACGCCGTGTCGACGACGGGCGTCACCGCGGGGGCCGTCGCCGTCGGTGCGGGTTCCGCCTCGGCGGGGAACAGCTCGATGCGGCCGGAGAGCAGGAGACTCCCGAAGATGCCGAGGACGATCAGGATGACCGTCGCGACCGCCGACCACAGCAGGACGGCTCCAGCGCGCATGCGCGGGTTCTCGGCGCGGTGGGCGCCGACGCGCCCATGAGCGGGGACGTCGTCGAAGCGATCCTTCGGGTATCGGTTCTTCGGCACCTGACGATGCTACCGGCCCGACTCCGCGAGCCCCGAAGCGACGGTCACCCGAGCCGGACCCGGGCGGCGCGGTCGCGCAGGCGCTCGTCGCGCAGGCGCCGGAGCCGCTTGACGAGCATCGGGTCGTGGGCCTGGGCCTCGGCGGTGTCGATGAGACGGCCGAGCAGCTGGTAGTACCGCGCCGGCGTCAGCGCGAGCTCGGCGCGGATCGCCTCTTCCTTGGCGCCGCCGTGACGGTGCCACTGCGCCTCGAAGTCGAGAAGGGCGCGGTCGGCGTCGGAGAGGGGCACCCGCTCACGCTAACGCCGGGGCCGGTCGGATCCGTGGCGCCACACCACGCGGGCGCCGAGCGGGTCGACCACGGCGAGCGGTTCCGCGTCGAGGGCGAGGACGAACCCCTCCGCGTCCGCGGGCACCGGCCCCCGCCACGCGTCGTGCAGCGAGGGCGGGTCGACGGTGATCCACCGCACCGGTCGGCCCGCGATCTCGCCGCCGGCGAGGAGTTCCACGACGCGCTCGCGCCCGGCGCGCGGGATGTGCGGGAGGACGCCCGGGGTCGTCACCACGAGGGTCAGCTCCTCGGGGACGACGGATGCCGCACGGGAGAGCACGGCGGGATCGGACGCGTCCCCGCGCACGAGCACCGGCGGAGCGTCGCGCGCGATGTCCAGAGCGGCACGGATGCGGTCCGCGCGCCCCTCCTCCCCCGGCCACGCGAGCGTCTCGAGGAACCGTCGGTCGTCGGGGTCGGCGGCATCGCGCGGCTCGAGGTCGATGCCTCCGCGCCAGCCGATGCGCGGCATCCGCAGTCTCGGGTGTCCCCGCAGCTCCGCGCGGAGGACGACGCGCGACGCGCCCGCGGCGGGATCGAGGGCGTGCGTCTGCCCGCCGCGGTCGAACCGATAGGAGTATCGGTCGGGGTAGAGGCACAGGCCCGCGCTGGCGCCGAGCTCGAGCAGGGCGACGGGTCCGTCGATGAGGGACAGCGCCGGAAGAAGGGCCGCGCATCGCAGGGGCTCGTTGGTCTGCAGGCTGCGCCGGGCGGTCTCGACGATGAGCGCCTCCGCGTGCGCACGCCCCCACACCGCCCACGCGGGGAATCCCTCGAGCGGAGCACCGAGCAGACGGGACACGGCGAACACCAGGGGCGGCTGACGCCGGACGGCGGGGATCCGCGCGAGGATCCCGGCGATCTCAGGATCCTCGGCCACCCCGGTCGCCCACTCGGCGTACAGCGCCGACCGTCCCGGCGCCTCGTCGCGGGCGAACCGCGCGTAGCGTGCGCGGACGGCCTCGACGTCCTCGGGCGCGGCGGCGGGTGCGGCATCCATCCCCCCATTCTCCCGGCGGACGTCCAGTCACACGGGAACACCGACCCCCGACGCACGGTTGAATAGGAACGACCGCGGCCGTTCCTAGTGCCGCGGAGAGGCACGGAGGACCCATGAGCTACGCCGTAGACAAGAACGACGACCAGTGGCGCGCCGAACTGACCCCCGAGCAGTACGCCGTGCTGCGCGAGGCGGGCACCGAGCGTCCGTGGACCGGTGAACTCCTCGACGAGAGCCGCGCCGGGCTCTACACGTGCGCGGCCTGCAACGCCGAACTGTTCAAGAGCGGCACCAAGTTCGACTCCCACTGCGGATGGCCGAGCTTCTACGAGTCGATCCGTCCCGAAGCGGTCGAGCTCATCGAGGACCGGAGCCACGGCATGGTGCGCACCGAGGTCCGCTGCGCCGCGTGCGGCTCGCACCTGGGGCACGTCTTCCCCGACGGCTTCGGCACGCCGACCGGCGACCGCTACTGCATGAACTCCATCTCGCTGAACTTCACGCCCGAACCCTCCGCATGACCGGAGTCCGCGAGGCGGCGCTCGCGCGCCGCTCCTGCTCCAAGGTCACCGACGCCGCGCCCGAGCCCCCGGAGCTGCTCGATCTCGTCACCGCGGCGGGGCGGGTCGCCGATCACTCGTCGCTCCGTCCGTGGCGGCTCATCGAGATGCGCGGCGACGATCGACTGCTCCTCGGGCGCGCACTGAACAAGGCCGACGGCAAGAAGGGCGTGTCTTCGAAGGCGCTCCGGGCACCGCTCGTGATCGCGGTCGTCGCCAGCTACCGCAAGAGCAAGGTGCCGCGCTGGGAGCAGGAGGCCGTCGGAACCGGCGTCGCCCACATGCTCAGCCTGCTGCTGGACGACGCCGGGTGGGGCGTGTTCTGGCGCACCGGCGAGCACACCCGCGCGAAGAAGGTCGCCAAGGCCCACGGGCTCCGCAAGAACGAGGAGCTCCTCGGCTGGCTCTACGTGGGCGGGAAGCCGGCGAAGGAGCGCTCCTCGCACCGGAAGACCATCGATCCCACGGCGTTCGTCGGACGGATGCCGGGCGCGCGCTGACCGTCAGCGCCGACGTCGCCGCGGGCGCGCCGCCGCCACGGCGACCGAGGCCAGGGCGAGGGCGATCATGAGCGCCCCCTCGGCCGGGCCGGGGGTTCCCGGGGCCGGCCACGCCAGATCGATCAGCAGCGACGACACGAGCTGCCCGACCACGACGCCGAGCCCCAGGAGCAGCACGCCGGTCTTCTGCACGATCGCCGCCGACAGGAAGATATACGCGACCCCGAGCGCGCCGCCGAGGTAGACCCAGCCGTCGGTCGGCGCCGGTGCGGGCGGGCCGGTGAGGATCACGTGGAGAGCGGCCACGGCGAGGAGCAGGACCGTCCCGCCGGCGAAGTTCACCAGCGTCGCCACCAGTGCCGAGTCGATGCGCTGCCGCAGCCGACCGTTCGTCGCCTGCTGCCACGCGATTCCCGCGCCGACGAAGAACGGCAGCACCGGCATCCACCAGGGGATGTCGCGCAGACCGGGGCCGGTCAGTGCCAGCGCCACCGCGGTCACCGCGAGCGCCCCGCCGATCAGACGCGGCACGGTCACCGCCAGGACTCCGCCCGGGGCGTAGCCGACGCGGTCCAGCACGAGTCCCGCGACCGTCCCGCCGGCGACGGACCCCACCGTGTACAGCGCCACCCCGATGATGCCGACGGTCAGTCCCTGGGTCGCCACGGAGAAGGCGCCCGCGGCGCCCCCGGCGCACATCCACCACGGCACGGCGTGCGCGCGCACGGCGGTCGCGAGCCGCCGCAGGCCCGCACGGCCCGCCGGAGAGAGCAGGCACACCGCGAGGACGAGGACGAGCCCGGAGGAGAACGACACCGCGGCGGCGACGAAGCCGTCCTCGAGCCGGACGCCCAGCTGCCCGTTCACCCGCGCCTGGAGGGCGGTGAGCACGCCCACGAGCACGGCTCCGCCGAGGGCGAGAGCACCGGCGAGCCGTGACACAGCCGGGTCCGGCATCCGCGCGGTCATCGAGCCGACGACGGGACTTGAACCCGTAACCGCCCGATTACAAGTCGGGTGCGCTACCAATTGCGCCACGTCGGCAGAGCGCCCAGTCTAGCGGCGCCCGCGACACGGTCCGCGTCAGGGCGTGGGGGTGCCCGACGACGTCGGCGTCGGGCTGGGAGTCGCCGCCTCGCGGTAGTAGGTGTCGCTCGCGACCGTCAGCACGAACTGCGAGAACTCCTTCGGGTCCGTCAGCGCGCCCACGTACGGGGTGCCGTTGACGAGGATCGTGGGGGTTCCCGTCAGCGCGACGCCGTCGGTGTCGGGGAGGCCCTCCAGGGCGCGCTCGGTCGCGGAGTTCGCCCAGGAGACGAAGGACTGCTCTTCGATGCACTCGCGCACGACCGAGGGACGCTCGACCCCCGAGGCCTGCGCGATGACGGCGAGCTCGTCGTCGGTGTACCCGTCCTCTTCCACGTTCGGCTGCTGGTTCAGCAGCGTCTGGTTGAACGCGAAGAAGGCGTCCGGCGAGTGGGTCGCGACGCAGGCGGCGGCGCCCGCCGCGCGCAGGGAGTACTTGGTGCCGTTGGACTTGGCGGTGAGCATCGCGACCGGGTAGTAGGTGAGCTCGGCGGCACCGTCCTCCACCCACTGCGACAGCTGCTGGACATTGGCCAGCTGGAATTCGCGCGAACCGGTCGAGAGGTAGTCGACGTACACGCGGATGTCCACGGCGGGGCGCGCCGTCGCTTCGGGCGTCGGCTCGACGGTCTCCTCCGCATCGGCCTCGGGGGTCGGGGTCGCGGTCGCCGCACCGGCGAGGGCGTCGGCCACGCCGGCGTCCTCCGCCACCATACTCACCCCGGCGACCGCCGAGACGGTGAAGCCGTCACCCGAGACGTTCTCCGGGCTGAGCGTGGGCTTGGACGCCGACGACGACACCGCGTAGGTCACACCGACCGCACCCGCGGCCACCACCGCGACGACCACCGACGCCAGGGCCACCGATCGCGCGATGCGCGCTCGGGATTGGCGGACCCGCACCTGCTGGGCCTTCTCGCGCACCGCATCTCGGCGGTCGCGGGGCGCAGGAGCGTTCGGGGTTTCGTCGCTCGACATGGAACCTCTCGCAAGACGTGTGGCCGGGCCTCCGGCAGGCGGCGAACGGGGGCGTTTCGCGGCCGAGGAAGATGCTAACGATCCATTCTGGGAAATGGCCAGACACCCCATCCACGTCCGCCGTACCGGCTCCGGGCGGTCCGTGGCATACTGAGCGGAGCGTCCGACGAAGGGCGCGCGGGTCAAGCCCCGCTCATTCCATCACTACGGATCGTCCGGCACGTACCTGCCGGTGAAGGAGAAGAGAACAATGGCGTCCGTCACGTTCGACAACGCAACCCGCTTGTACCCCGGAGGCACCCGCGCCGCCGTCGACAAGCTCAACCTCGAGGTGGGCGACGGCGAGTTCCTCGTCCTGGTCGGCCCCTCCGGCTGCGGCAAGTCCACGTCGCTGCGCATGCTCGCCGGCCTCGAAGAGGTCAACTCGGGCCGCATCCTCATCGGCGACCGCGACGTCACCGACGTGCCCCCGAAGGACCGCGACATCGCGATGGTCTTCCAGAACTACGCGCTGTACCCCCACATGACCGTGGCCGAGAACATGGGCTTCGCCCTGAAGATCGCCGGCGTCGGCAAGGAGGAGCGCGCCTCCCGCGTCCTCGAGGCCGCCAAGCTCCTCGACCTCGAGCAGTACCTCACGCGCAAGCCGAAGGCCCTCTCGGGTGGTCAGCGTCAGCGCGTGGCCATGGGTCGCGCGATCGTGCGTCAGCCCCAGGTGTTCCTCATGGACGAGCCGCTGTCGAACCTCGACGCCAAGCTCCGCGTCCAGACGCGTACGCAGATCGCCTCGCTCCAGCGCCGCCTGGGCGTCACGACCGTCTACGTCACCCACGACCAGACCGAGGCCCTCACCATGGGCGACCGCATCGCGGTGCTCAAGGACGGCATCCTCCAGCAGGTCGGCAGCCCTCGCGACCTCTACGAGCGCCCGAACAACGTGTTCGTCGCCGGCTTCATCGGCTCGCCCGCGATGAACCTGTTCCCGTCGAACCTCGCCGAGGGCGGCGTGCAGTTCGGCTCCGAGGTCGTCCCGCTCGACCGCGACACCGTCGGCCGTGCCCACGGCAGCCAGGTCACCGTGGGTGTCCGTCCCGAGGACATCGTCGTCGGCCCCGCCGACGGCAAGGGCCTCTCGGTCACCGTCGACCTCGTCGAGGAGCTCGGCGCCGACGGCTACCTGTACGGCCACACCGACATCGACGGCAAGCGCACCGACATCGTCGCGCGTGTCGACGGCCGGCGTCACCCCAACGCGGGCGACACCGTCACCCTCGCCGCGACCGCGGGCCACGTGCACGCGTTCGACATGGAGACCGGCGAGCGCCTCAACGACGCTCCGGTGATCTCGGGCAACTAAACTCACCACCGCGGCGCGGAGGGTCCTACCGGCCCTCCGCGCCGCAGCCGTTTCCGCCCGTCTCGCCCCCCGGGAGTCCGATGTCCGACGCACTGCGCATCACCGCGAGCTCGGTGGATCCGGGCCTGCTCGCCCTCCCCTGGTCGACACCGCTGGCCGACTGGCCGTCGCACCACATCGTCTTCCTCCCCAAGGGCCTCTCCCGTCACCTCGTGCGCTTCGCGAACCTCTCCGGGCGCGTGGTGGCCATCAAGGAGACGACCGAGGAGATGGCGCGCCGCGAGTACGACATGCTCGGGAACCTCTCCCGCCTCGACGCGCCGTGCGTGGAACGCGTCGCGGTGATCGCGGGACGGACGGATGCCGAGGGCTCACCGCTCCCGGCGGCACTCGTGACGGCGCACCTGAAGTTCTCGCTCCCCTACCGGGCACTGTTCACGCAGATCCTGCGCCCTGACACCGCGACCCGCCTCGTCGACGCCCTGGCGGTGCTCCTCGTGCGTCTGCACAACGTCGGATTCTTCTGGGGCGACGTCTCCCTGTCGAACACCCTCTTCCGCCGCGACGCCGGCGCCTTCGCCGCCTACCTCGTCGACGCCGAGACCGGTGAGCTGCACGAGACCGGTCTGACCGACGGACAGCGCGCCCACGACCTCGACGTCGCCCGGACGAACATCGCCGGCGAGATCATGGACCTCGAGGCGGGCGGGCGCCTGGAGGGCGGCGTCGACGCCGTCGCGATCGCCGACGGCATCATGTCGTCGTACCACTCGCTGTGGGCCGCGCTCACCGACACCGAGACCTTCGGCTCGGACGAGGCGTGGCGTCTGACCGAGCGCGTGCAGAAGCTGAACGCGATCGGCTTCGACATCGGCGAGATGTCGATCACGACGACCCCCGACGGCACACGCGTGTCGATCCAGCCCAAGGTCGTCGACGCCGGACACCACCAGCGACGCCTGCTGCGCCTCACCGGCCTGGACGTCGAGGAGAACCAGGCTCGGCGCCTGCTGAACGACCTCGACGAGTTCCGCGCGCGCATCTCCCGGCTCGGCGCCGACGAGGAGATGGCGGCGCACGAGTGGCTGACCCGCGTCTTCGAGCCGGTGGTGCTGGCGATCCCGTTCGATCTGCGCGCGAAGCTCGAGCCCGCCGAAGTGTTCCACCAGGTGCTCGAGCACCGCTGGTACATGTCGCAGACCCGAGGGCGCTCCGTCCCGCTCGCCGAGGTGCTGACGAGCTACATCGACGACGTCCTGCGCCACCGCCGGGACGAAGCGACCCTCATGGGCCCATCGACCGAGACGATGTCGCTCCCGGTCGTCACTTCCGCCGTCCCCGTGGTCGACGAGGACGACGACATCGACTGGCGCGACCTCGTCTGACGCGACCTCAGTAGCCGACGGTGAAACGCTCGCGGGAGTGGCGGGGGTTCTCGATCTCGTCGACGACGGCGACGGCGAGGTCGGCGCCGGAGATGAAGGACTCGCCGTCGGCATCCGTCACCAGGACATCTCCGCCGTCGCGGTATGTCCCGGTGCGCTCGCCCGGGTTCCAGGCCCCGAATCCGCCCGCGGGGTGGACGTAGAACCAGTCGTGGCCGCGGTCGTCGGCCTGGAGGTCCTCGAGGATGCCGATGGCCTCGAGCGCCTCGGGCTTGTACTCCTCGGTGAAGGACGGCTGGTCGATGAGCCGCTCGCCCCCCGGGGAGACGAGGCTTCCGCCGGCGCCGCCGATGACGCCGATCCGGACGGTGTCGGGAAGGAGGTCGACCAGGGCGGCGACGTTCCGCCGGACGTTGCCGAGCATGTCCCCGCGCGCGGCGACGGTGGACACGACGACGTCGACGCCCTCGAGCTCGGCGACCAGGCTCGGGACGTCGAGGATCGTGCCCTCGACGTACGTGGCCCCCGCGACGCGCTCGGCGGGGAGGGTGCGTGCGACGGAGACGACGGTGTGACCGCGTCGGACGGCTTCGGCCACGATGTGGCTTCCCGCGTATCCGGTGCCACCGATGACGGCGATGCGTGCCATGGAGAGGTCCTTTCCTGAAGGATCGTCAGAGGGATCGCGTCGTGAAACCGCCGCGGGCGGGAGGGCATTCCCTCAGAGGAGCAGGCCGAGCGGATTCTCCACGTGCCCCACGAACGCCGCGAGCCACTGCGCGGCCACGGCTCCGTCCATGACCCGATGGTCGGCGGACAGCGTCACCGTCATGACCGTGGCGACCTCGAGGGTCCCCTCCGCGGACACGACCGGGCGCGGGGACGCCGCCCCGACGGCCAGGATGCCGGCGTGCGGTGGGTTGATGATCGCCGAGAACTCCGTCGTGCCGTACATGCCGAGGTTCGACACGGCGAACGACCCGCCCTCCAGTTCGTGCTGCTTCAGACGTCCGGCGCGGGCGCGCTCGGCGAGGTCCCGCACTTCCGCCGCGATCACCCCGAGGGTCTTCGTCCGAACGTCATGCACCACGGGCGTGACGAGCCCGCCTGGGATCGAGACGGCCACGCCGATGTCGACGGCGTCGAAGCGTCGGATCGCGTCGGGCGTCCAGATCGCGTTGGCGTCGGCGACATCCGTCATCGCCGCCGCCACCGCTTTCAGCACGATGTCGTTCACGGACACCTTCACGGCGGTGCGGGCGTTGATGCGGGTGCGGAGGTCGACCAGCTCGTCGACGCGGCAGTCGGCGGTGAGGAAGAAGTGCGGCACGGTGGTGACGCTCTCCGTCAGCCGTCGCGCGATGGCGCGGCGCATGGCCGTGTGCGACTCGTCGCGGAACGCCGGCGCGGACACGGTCGCCGGCGCCGGACGGGGCGCGGACGACGGTGGTGTCGTCGCCCGCGGCTCCGGGGCGTGCTGCGGGACCGGTGCAGCGGTCCCGGACGACTCCCCCGCGCCGGGGACGTCGAGGTCCCGCCGCACGATCCGCCCGTGCGGACCCGACCCGCGGACGGTGGTGAGATCGATGCCGCGTTCCCGTGCGAGGCGGCGCACCAGGGGGCTCGCGAACAGCCGCGAGGGCGTCGGCGCCGCCGCGGCCACCGTCGAGACCGGGACGGGAGGTGCCTCAGCCGGCTCCCCCTCCCCGGCGAGCACGGCGATCGGATCGCCGACGGCGACGGAGGTCCCCGGCTCGACCAGGAGCGCGGCGACGGTCCCCGCCTCCTCGGCTTCGTACTCGACGATCGCCTTCTCGGTCTCGATCTCCGCGAGCGGCTGCCCGGCGCTGACGGTGTCGCCGACCGCGACGAGCCAGGTCTGCACGGCCGCCTCGGTGGCTCCGGCGGCGAGCGCCGGCATCCGCACGGTGATGCTCACGACCGGCCTCCCCAGCCCTCGCGCACCCGCTCGAGGCCGGCGACGACCTCTTCGGTCCGCGCGATCGCGGCGCGCTCGAGCACCTTCGAGATGCTGGGGCTCGCCTCCCCGCCGGTGACGCGCTCGATCGGCTGGTCGAGCCAATCGAAGAACCGGCGCTGGAGCTCGTCGGCGAGCCAGGCGCCGTAGGAGGTGCCCCGAGCCCCCTGCTCCACGATCAGGACGTTGTTGGTCTTCCGGATGCTCTCGCCGATCGTCTCCCAGTCGAGCGACGCGCGGTCGAGCCACCGGAGGTCGATCACCTCGGCATCCACCCCGGTCTGTTCGACCGCGTCGAGCGCGTGCCCGACCATGGAGAGGTAGGTCAGCACCGTGACCTCGGCCCCGCGGCGCCGGACGGCGGCGGAGCCCGGCGGGATCACGTAGTCGAGATCGTCGGCGGGCACCCGGTCGGTCACGCCGTACAGGTCGACATGCTCGATGACCAGCACCGGGTCCTCCAGGGCGAGCGCGGCGTTCATGAGCCCGACGTAGTCGGCGGCGGAGGATGCTGCGACGATCCGCCAGCCGGGGCTCGTCGCGAAGATCCCCGCCGGGTCCATCAGGTGCTGCGACCCGTACCCCGACCCCAGGGCGACCTTCGTCCGCAGCACGAGCGGCAGGGTGTTGTTGTCGCCGAACATGTGACGGGCCTTCCCGACCTGGTTGAACACCTGGTCGGCGGCGACCCAGAGGAAGTCGGGGTACATGAACTCCACGACCGGGCGGAAGCGCCCGTCCAGGGCGATGCCGCCGGCGAGCCCGAAGAACGCGTTCTCGCTGATCGGCGTGCCGATCACGCGTTCCGGGCCGTAGGTCTTCGCCAGGCCCTTGGTCGCGCCGTTGGTGCCGCCGTTGAGGCGGTGCACGTCCTCCCCCAGCACGATGATGCGCTCGTCCGTCGACATCCGCCGGTCCATGACCGCCGCGACCGCGTCGACGAACCTCGTCTCGCGCCACTCGCCCTCGCCGGGGGCGGGTTCTCGCGCCTCGAGGGTTGCGAGTTCCGACGCATCCCCGCGGACGCCCCGATCCACGTTCGCGGGATCGGGCCACAGCGACGGGCGGATGCGGTTCCGCCCGGCGTTGTCGGGGTCCTCCTCGACGAGGGCGGCCACAGCGTCCGCCATCGCGGAAACGGCCTGCTCCCGCACCGCTCGGCCGCCATCCTCGGTCAGCAGCCCGAGCCGGGTCATCTCCGTGGCGACGCGCTCGATCGGGTCCCGCGCCCGCCAGGAGCCCTCCTCCTGCTTCGATCGATAGCCGAAGGCGCTTCCCGGGTAGGGACCGTTCTGGTGGAAGTAGCGGTAGACCTCGGCCTCGACGATCGCCGGCCCCTCCCCCGCCCGCATCCGCGCGAATGCCTCCTGGCAGGCGAGATGGACCGCGAGCGGGTCCATCCCGTCCACGCGCCACGACGGGATGGCGAAGCCCTGACCACGGACCGAGAAGCGCGGATCGGCGCTGGCCTCGTCGGCATGGGTCGACACCGCATACAGGTTGTTCTCGATGAAGTACATCACCGGCAGCTTCCACACCGCCGCGAGGTTCATCGACTCCAGGATCGACCCGATCTGCGCGGCACCGTCCCCGAAGTAGTTGATCGACAGATCGGTGGTGCCCGCGTGCTTCTGCGCCCAGGCGTTGCCCGTCGCGATCGGGGCGCCACCGCCGACGATCGCGTTCGTCCCGAGCGCGCCGGCGTCCAGCCACTGCAGATGCATGGACCCGCCGCGTCCGCCCGAGAAGCCCTGAGCGAGCCCGAGGATCTCGGCGAGCGTGCGCTGCAGGAGAGCCCGGAGGTCAGGGGTGACAAGACCGTCGAGACGCAGCGCGCCGCCCGAGACGTGCGCGATCGCCTTCGCAAGGAACTGGTGGTGCCCGCGATGCGAGCCGTTGACGGCATCCGTGGATCGAAGCCCTGCGATCGAGCCGACCGCGCCGCCCTCCTGTCCGATGCTCGAGTGCGCCGGTCCGTGGACGAGGCCCTGCGCGGCGAGGTCGAGCACGGACTCCTCGAACGCGCGGATGAGATGCAGCTGGCCGAGCATGGTCGCCAGCAGCGCAGGGTCGGCAGCCGCCCAGTCCTCCGGGGTGGTGCGCAGCTCCGTCCAGGGGACGCCGGTGTGCAGCGGGTGGTGCTCGGGCATGTCGTCTCCGTCGATGCGCATGCGAGTAGGTGGATCGAACGGTACGCCGGATTGCATCCAATCGCAAGCATGCGGAGGAACGAAGGCGGGACGGGATGGCACTCCGCTGCGACCTCTGGATACAATTCGGACACCGAGCACGAGGAGGTCGCCATGGGGATTCCCGGCATGCGGGGTGCGGACCACGTCGGGTTCACCGTCCCCGACCTCGATGAGGCCGAAGCGTTCTTCGTGGACGTGCTCGGCGCCGAGCGGATCTACACCCTCGGCCCGAAGCGTGCCGACGACGAGTGGATGCGCGTCCAGCTCGGCGTCCATCCGCGCACGGAGATCCGCGAGATCCGCTTCTTCCGTCTCGGGCACGGCACGAACGTGGAGCTCTTCGCCTACGACAGCGCGGACGGCCAGGCCCCCGCGCCCCGCAACAGCGACATCGGCGGACACCATCTCGCCCTCTACGTCGACGACATGGATGCCGCGGTCGCGCATCTGCGCGCGCACGACGTCGAGATCATGGGTGTTCCCGTCGCCAGCGCCGGCGCCTCGGCCGGTCAGCACTGGCTCTACTTCCGGAGCCCCTGGGGCATGCAGTTCGAGCTCGTCAGCTTCCCCGACGGCAAGGCCTACGAGCGCGAGGGCGGCACCCGGCTCTGGCACCCCGCACGGCCCGCCGAATGAGCGACGCATCGCCCCGCACGCGTGACGGCGATGCGGGCATCCGGATCGCCGACGGCGTGCGCGCCGGCATCATCTCCGGCACCCATCCGCCGGGCGCCCGCATCCGGCAGGAGGATCTCGCCGCGCAGTACGGTGCAAGTCGCGTGCCCGTGCGCGAGGCGATCCGGCAGCTGGAGTACGAGGGGCTCGTGACGGTGGTCCCGAACGCCGGCGCGTGGGTGGTGCGCCTCACCCTCGCCGAGTGCGAGGAGATCTACCGCATGCGGGAGCGCCTCGAGCCCCTCCTCCTGCAGTACTCGGCGCCGCATCTCGGCACGACCGACATCGACGAACTGCACACGCTCGCCGAGCAGATCACGGCCACCGGCGACGACACCGACGCCTTCCTCGCGCTGGACACCGCGTTCCACTTCGCCAGCTACGCCGGTGCGCGCACCGCGCAGCTGGGCGATCTCGTCGGGCGCCTGTGGAACTCCACGGCTCCCTACCGGCGCGCCTACGTGTCGTCCTGGTCGGCGGATGCCCGCCGGATCGCCCACGAGGAGCACCACCTCATGATCGCCTCGCTCCGCGACGGCGACACCGCCGAGGCCGAGCGGATCCTCGCCGGGCACATCCGACGGACGCGCCGTCACCTCGCGCGGACGCCGGAGATCTTCGACGGCGCGGGGGATCACCGCGTGACGTGATCGACCGCGGCCAGCATCTCGTCGATGAGCCCGGGAGACGGCATCCGTCGCCCCTGCTCCACCTCGAGGGCGAGGCGGACGATCGCGGCGTTGACCGGGGTCGGGATGCCGCACAGCACGCCGTGGGTGACCACCTCGCCGTTGAGGTCGTCGACCTCGCTGTGCCGGCCCTTGGTCCAGTCCTGGAGCACGGTGGTGGTGGCCCCGGGGACGACGAAGCCGGAGAACAGTCGGTCCGTCATCACCTCCACCACGCCGCGCGGGTCGCGCAGGTCGTCCTCGTCGAGGCCGAAGATGGGCAGCGTCTCGTGTCCGAGCGCCTCCCCGACCGCGAGCGCCTCCTCCCCCGCCGCGACCATCACCCGACGGAAGCCGGGAACGTGGAGCGCGTCGAGCATCGGCAGCCCCAGGAGGGCGGAGGGGACGAGCAGGGTGCAGTTGCTCACCAGCTTCATCCACTTCGCCGCGGCGATCTTCGAAGTGACAGCGACGGTGCCGGCGTGGGCGAGGATCCGCCGGATCTCCTCCACCCGGTCCACCGGGCCGCCGCGGAGGGCGCCGAGCGCGAACCACGAGCGGCTCACACCGGTGTGCCGATGGATCACTCCCGGCTCCGACATCGTCGACGAGCACTCGATGACGCACCCGAGGGTGCGCTCGGCTCCCACGACCTCGGCGATCTCGGGCGCGGTCATCCCGTTCTGCACGCCGACGAGAAGACCGGTGCCGGCGAGGTAGGGCTCGATGAGGCGCGTCGCCCACGGCGTGTCGTAGGCCTTCATGAGCATCAGCACGACGTCGAACGGCTGCGTGAGCTCCGCCACCTCGCACAGGTGCAGGACGCGGGGATGGACGTGCAGGTCGCCGTCCGGCGAGAACACGCGGAGGCCGTCCGCACGCATCGCCTCCACGTGAGCGGGCCACTGCTCGATCAGGGTGACGTCGAGCCCTGCGGCGATGAGATCGGCGCCGAGGGCGGCGCCGTTCGCTCCGGCGCCGAGGATCGCGATGCGGGGGGACATGAGCTCCCTCTTCCTCGAGGTGAACGTGTGCGACTCCCCGCACGATACAGCATGGATGTACACGACGCGCTTGATCACCCGGGATTCTGCGAGCTACGCTGACCAGTGTCAACTGTGACTGGACACGTTCGTCGACGTCGACGAAGAGAGCGGGCCCGCATGATCCTCCACCTCGTCTCCTTCCGCTTCCGCGAGGGTGTCACCGACGCGGACGTGGATCGCCTCACCGCGGCGCTGCGCGAGATGGCGGCCGGCATTCCGGAGCTGCTCTCCTATGTCGCCGGTCCCAACCTGCACCTGCGACCCGGGGGCATGGATTACGCCGTCGCGGCGGTCGTCGCGCGTCCCGAGGATCTGGACACCTACCTCGATCACCCCGCGCATCTCGCGGTGTACGACGCGCACCTGTCGGAGATGCTCGCCGAGCGGGCCGCCGCGCAGCTGCCGCTCACCGACGGCACGCTGCGGTGAGGACCATGAGGGCCGCGGTCCTCCACGACGTCGGGGACCTCCGCATCGAGGAGGTGCCGAGGCCGACGCCCTCCGCCGGCGAGGTGCTGATCCGCGTCGCCGTGACCGGGGTCTGCGGGTCGGATGCGACCGAGTTCGGTCGCGGACGGGTGCTCGCACGCCCCCCGGTGATCCTCGGGCACGAGTTCGCCGGGACGATCGAGGAGACGGGGCCCGGTGTCTCCGGCCTCCCGCCCGGGACGCCGGTCGTCTGCGGCGCGGGCGTGTCGTGCGGTGAGTGCCGGCCCTGCCGGACCGGACGGACGAACCTCTGCCGGTCGTATCTCACCCTCGGCTTCGGCCTGGACGGAGGCCTCGCCGAGTTCGTCGTCGCCCCGGCATCCGTCGTCCTCGATGTCGGCTCTTCGGGCCTTCCCCCCGACACCCTCGGGCTCACGCAGCCCATGGCGATCGCCGTGCACGCCGTGCGGCGCAGCGGCTTGCGCGCCGGGCAGGACGCGGTGGTGGTGGGCGCCGGCGGCATCGGCGCGTTCATCGTGCACGCAGCGGCGGCGACCGGCGCCCGGGTGCTGGTCGTGGACACCACTCCTGCGCGCCGGGACCTCGCCCGATCCCTCGGCGCCGCCGAGACGATGGTCGCCGGGTCCGCCCCGCTCGCCGACGTCCTCGCCGAGCGCGGGTTCGATCCGGAGGTGTTCTTCGAGGTGTCCGGGTCCGCGGCGGGTCTTCACTCGATCCTCTCCGCCGCGACGCCGGGAGCGACGATCGTTCCGGTCGGGATCCAGCGCGGAGAGCCGTCGCTCCCCCTCGGCTCGTGGACGCTCCGCGAGTACACGATCGTCGGCACGGTCGCCCACGTCTTCGCCACCGACGTCCCGGAGGCGGTGCGGCTGCTCGCCGCGCGCGGGGACTGGTCCGACGTCGCGGCGACGGTGCTCCCGCTCGACGACCTCGTCGACGGCGCGCTCCGTCCACTGCTCGAGGGAGGTCGCACGCAGATCAAGACCCTGATCGATCCGCGGGCGACGGAGCGTCGCCCGGCACGGCACGGCGCGCCGACCGGCACCGCTGCGGCGACCGTCTGAGACGGGGTGTCACCCCGCCGGCGATCAGTCCATCCGCTCCATCGCGCGGAGGACGTCGACGGCCGATGCCGGGACCGCAGGCTCGACGAGGACACCGGGTGCGGCGGGCGCGGCGAGGTTGTGCGCGCGTCGCCCGAACACGAACCAGACACCTCTCGCCGGGCGGTCCGAGAGGTTCGAGAACATGTGCGGCCGCATCGAGTCGAAGCTGAGCGAGTCGCCGGCGCCCAGAGTGAACGTGTCGAACTCCAGCTGCAGCGTCAGCTCGCCCTCGAGGAGGTAGGCGTACTCCACGCCCGCATGCCGCATGAGCTTGCCCTCGATCGAGCTGCTCGCCCCCGGCTGATAGGTCACCAGCAGCGCGTCCGCAGGCCCGTCGGCGGTGGCCGCGAGCTTCTCCCAGCGGACGCCGTTCTCCATCTCGATGACGGGGTACTCGCTCGACCGCTGGACGGTGGTCGCCGCGGGGCCTCCGGCGACCGGCGCGGCGGATGCGGCATCCGCGGCGCCGGGGACCCCGGAATCGCGACCGACGAGATCGTCGAGGGAGACCCCGAGGTGCGCGGCGAGGGCGAACAGCGTCGAGACCGACGGCTGCGTGCGCCCGATCTCGACCTGCGAGAGGAGCGATGCCGAGACGCCGAGGGCCTGGGCCACCGAGCGCAGGCTCAGGCCACGGGCCGTTCGCACCTCGCGCAGGCGCGCTCCGAGACTGTCGCTCACGATGCCTCGCCTTCCGACCGCAGCCGGGCGGCGCGGGTCCCGTCATTGTAGAGCAGCACTTCACGCTCCCCGGGAGGCGCGTCGCCTACAGCAGTGCGGTTCCGCGATCGACGTGCAGGTTGACCGCCGAGACGCCCCTGTTGCGCAGCAGGAACTGCGTCGCGTCCACGACATCCGCCATCGTGGCCAGCCTCCCGCCCGGAGTGTGCCGCTCGTACTGCTCGAGGACGCCCGCCGGTTTGGTCGCCCAGAACGGGCTGTCGCCGATGATTCCCGGATGCACGGCGTTGACCCGGATGGGGGCGAGTTCCAGCGCGAGCGTGTTCACGAGCCCGGTCACCCCGCCGTTGATGGTCGATACGGTCGTCGAGCCCGGGTAGGGCAGATCCTTCGCCCGGCCGCCGAACAGCACGATGCCCGTGTCGACGGAGTCTTCCATTCGATCCAGGAGCGCACGGACGACGGCGGTGTATCCGACCAGCTTGAGCGTCACGAGCCGCATCGCCCGGTCGACGTCGTACTCGCGCACCGTGTTCGCGTCGCGCTCGATGGCCGCGAGGACCAGACCGTGCACCGGCCCGACGCCCGCGAGGCTCGCAGCGACGCCGTGCGGCTGGGAGATGTCGAGCGCCATGCCGGTGGCCGCCTCGCCGAGATCCGCCGCGACCGCCCGGGCGCGTTCGGCATCCCGGCCGGTGAGGACCACCCGCTCGCCGCGGGCGATGCAGTCGCGCGCGAGTTCGAGGCCGATCCCCGAGGTCCCCCCGACGATGACGATGGTGCGTGCGCTCACTTCTCCTCCTCGAGAAACAAGTAGGGCTGGACAGGCATGTCCAGTACAGCTTTACTGGAGTCAACCCGACGGGCGCGACGACGTCAAGCCCTCGGCGCGTGAGGAGGATTCGATGAAGAACACCGGAACCACGGGGACCGCCGCGGTCGACTGGGAGGCACGCGTCGATTTCGAGCGTCTTCGCGACGAGCGGCTGGCGCGGCTGCACGCCGAGCTCGACCGGTCGCACCTGGGCGCCGTCCTCGCCTTCGACTTCTCGAACATCCGCTACATGAGCGGCACCCACATCGGGACCTGGGCGATGGACAAGCTGATCCGCTTCGCCCTCCTCACCCGCAAGACCGATCCGATCGTGTGGGACTTCGGCTCCGCCGCCAAGCATCACGCGCTCTACAACCCCTGGCTCGACGTCACCACCGCCGAGGCCGACGCCGACCCGCACTCCCCCCACGAGGGCGCGAAGCGCCCGCGCCTCGAGAGCGGCGCACGCGCGGGGATCTCGACGCTGCGGGGGGCGTTCCCGCCCGACGCCGACCTCGCCGGCGACGTCGCCCGCAAGATCAAGCGCGAACTGGAGAGATTCGGCCTCGCCGGGGAGCCCCTGGGGGTGGACGTGGTGGAGATGCCGGTGCTCATCGCTCTCCAGCGCGAGGGCATCGAGGTCGTCGACGGCCAGCAGGTGTTCATGGAGGCGCGCCGGATCAAGACGGGCGACGAGATCCGCCTCCTCACCCAGGCGGCGGGCATGGTCGACGCCGCCTACGAGGAGCTCCACCGGTTCCTGCGTCCGGGCGTGCGGGAGAACGAGGCGGTCGGCGTCGTCGCCAAGACCCTCTACGACCTCGGCTCCGAGTACGTCGAGGGGGTGAACGCCATCTCCGGCGAGCGCTGCTCCCCGCACCCCCACGTCTTCAGCGACCGCCTGATCCGCCCCGGCGACCCGGCGTTCTTCGACATCCTGCACAGCTTCAACGGCTACCGCACCTGCTACTACCGGACGTTCGCGGTCGGCTCCGCCAGCACGGCGCAGCGCGATGCCTACACCCGCGCCCGCGAATACATGGACAGGGCCATCGCCCTGGTCCGGCCCGGAGCGACGACGGCCGACATCGCCGCGGTGTGGCCTCGCGCCGAGGAGTTCGGGTTCCCGGACGAGATGGCCGCCTTCGCGCTGCAGTACGGCCACGGCGTCGGGCTGTCGATCTGGGAGAAGCCGATCTTCTCGCGACTGACGTCCTTCGACCACCCCGAAGTGCTCGAGGAGGGCATGGTGTTCGCCCTCGAGACCTACTGGCCCTCCTCCGACGGCTGGGGCGCAGCGCGCATCGAGGAGGAGGTCGTCGTCACCGCCGACGGCTGCGAGGTCATCACGAAGTTTCCGGCGGAGGAGCTCATCGTCGCCGGGCGGCGGTACTACACCGTCGACGGTCCGCTGAACGTCAACCGCGACGCGCAGTCCCACCGCAACACCACGTGGGGTCGGGGCGAGGAATGAGCACCGTCGGATTCCTCGGGCTCGGCGCGATGGGCTCGGCCATGGCGGGCCGCCTCATCGACGCCGGCCACGACGTCGTCCTGTGGAACAGGTCCGCCGGCGCCGTCGAGCCGCTCGTCGCCCGAGGGGGGCGCGCGGCCGCGACACCGGCGGAGGCGCTGTCCTCGGATGTCGCGATCTGCATGCTCGCGGACGACCGTGCCGTGGAGGCGGTGCTCGACGCCCGAGCGCTGGCGGCCACCCGCGGGCGGACCGTCGTCATGACGGCATCCATCTCCCCCGACCTGAGCGCATCGCTCACCGAGCGCGTCGCCGCATCCGGGGGGACGTACATCGCCGCTCCCGTGCTCGGACGACCCGCCGCCGCCGCCGACGGGAAGCTGAACATCATGACCGCCGGACCGGTCGAGGCGGTCGACGCGGTCAGCCCGCTCCTCGAGGTGCTCGGGGTACGGGTGTGGCGTGTGGCCGAGCGCGCGGCCGTCGCGCACGCGGTGAAGGCCGCCGTGAACTACAACATCATCCACGCGATGCAGGCCATCGGCGAGTCCGTCGCGATGACAGAGCGCTGGGGCGTGGACCCGGAGCTGTTCACCACCCTGCTCTCCCAGACGCTCTTCGGCGGAGTGGTCTACACCGGCTACGGATCGATCATCGCCTCCGGTGCCTACGATCCGCCCGGGTTCCACATCTCCCTGGGCCGGAAGGACCTCGAGCTGGCCGCCGCCGTCGCCGCCGCCGGGGACGTGCATCCGCCGACCCTTCCCGTTCTGATGCGGGTCTTCGACACCGCTCTGGCCGACCCGGCGCTGGCAGACCTCGACTGGTCGGCGATCGCGGAGGTCACCCGACGCGACCTGCCCCTCGTTCCGGAGCATCCCTGACCGACACACCCCACCCATCGCGAATCAAGGAGGATGAGCGTCCATGTCCGAAACACCGCTGCCCACCCGAGGTCAGCCCGTCGTCCTGCGGGGCGGCATCGTCCTCACGATGGACGATGCGCACACCGTCCTGCCGCGCGGCGACGTGCTGGTCGTCGACGGGACCATCGCCGATGTCGGCGTCGATCTCACCGTGCCGGACGGCACCTTCGAGATCGACGCCACCGGGGGCATCGTCATGCCCGGCATGGTCGACACCCACAGGCACATGTGGCAGACCGCCATGCGCGCCTACGGCGCCGACTGGACCCTCACGCAGTACTTCGTCTGGTACTACCTGCAGCACGGAGCGAAGTTCCGCCCCGAAGACGTCGCCGCCGGCAACCTCATCTCCGCGCTCGACGCCGTCGAGTCCGGTGTGACCACGAGCGTGGACTGGTCGCACGGCCTGCGGACCCTCGACCACGGCGAAGCCGCGTACGAGGCCCTCGCGACCTCGCCCGGGCGGTTCGTCCTGGCCTACGGGAACCTCGCTCAGAGCCCCTGGGAGTGGACCGCGGACCCGGCCATCCAGGATCTCCTCGTCCGCTCACGCGACGATTCGCGGATGTTCGGGACGCAGATCGCCTTCGACGTCCCGAACCAGGACGAGCAGTTCCCGGAGCTCGCCGCCTACCGCGTCGCCGAGGAGCTGGGGCTCCCCGTCACCACGCACGCGGGGGTCTGGGGCGCGACGAACGACTGGGGGATCAAGAACGCCTACTCCGCGGGGGTGATGAAGGAGGGGTACACCTACGTCCACGCCGCCTCCCTCTCGGCCGAGTCGTACCAGAAGATCGCCGCGACGGGCGGCAACGTGTCGCTCGCGACGGAGTCGGAGGACACCTGCGGCCAGGGGTATCCCCCCGTGCACCAGCTCCGACGGTACGGCATCCCCGCGTCCCTGTCGGTGGACACCAGCGTCTGGTTCAGCGCCGACCTGTTCTCGGCGATGCGGGCGACGGTCAACGCCGATCGGGCCCTCGAGCACTACACCGCGCACCTCAAGGAACCGGCCGAGACCGTCACGCACGTGAAGCTCCGCGCCGAGGAGGTGGTGGACATGGCCACCCGCGGCGGCGCGAAGGCGATCGGCAAGGACCACCTGATCGGGTCGCTCGAGAAGGGCAAGCTCGGCGACGTCGTGCTCCTGAAGAACGAGCACTCGGCCACCTGGGCGCCCCTGATCAACCCCTGGGGCCAGATCGTCTACCAGGCGCAGCGCGGTGACGTGCACACCGTCCTCGTGGGAGGCGAGATCGTCAAGAGCGAGGGACGCCTGGTGGCGGGAGACCTCTCCGGCGTCAAGGCCAAGCTCGAAGACACGGTGTCGTACCTCGAGCGCGAGGTCGGAGACGACTGGATCGCCGGGCAGCACCCCGAGATCCCCGAGTTCGAGGTCCTCTACAACCCCTACCAGTACAAGAAGGGCGAGTGACGCGGCGCGGGCGGCGTCAGCTCTCCCGCGGCGCCGCCCGCAGCGTCGACACCTGGTACAGCGCGACGGATGCCGCGATGCCGGCGTTGAGGGACTCGGTCGCCGCGTCGATCGGGATCGACACGATCTGATCGCACGTCTCGGCGACGAGTCGTGACAGACCCTTGCCCTCGGACCCGACGACGATGACCACCGGGCGGTCGGCGAGCTCCAGGGCCGGCAGGGAGACGTCGCCGTCGCCGGCGAGACCGAGCACGAACACGCCCTGCTTCTTGAAGTCCTTCAGCGTCGCGGTGAGGTTGGCCGCCAGCGCGACGGGGATGCGGGCGGCGGCACCGGCGCTGGTCTTCCACGCGGCGCTGTTCACACTCGCCGAGCGGCGCTGCGGCAGGATGACACCGTGGCCGCCGAAGGCACCGGTGGAGCGGATGATCGCGCCCAGGTTGCGCGGATCGGTGACGCCGTCGAGTGCGACGAAGAGCGGCGTGCGGTTCGAGTGGATCACCTTCTCGAGAAGGTCCTGGGGGTGGGCGTACTCGTAGGGCGGCACCTTCAGGGCCACGCCCTGGTGCACGCCGTCGAAGCCGGCCATCCGGTCGAGCTCGGGCCGCGTGACCTCGAGCACAGGGATGCCGCGGTGCGTGGCGATGGACAGCATCTCCTTGACGCGGTCGTCCATCTCCACGCGCTGCGCGATGTAGAACGCCGTCGCGGGGATCTTCGCGCGGAGCGCCTCGAGGACGGAGTTGCGACCGGTCACCGTCTCGGTGTCGTCCGCGCTCTTGGCCTTCTGCCCGCGCGGGCCCTGCCCACCCGGCTTCGCGCCCGGCTTGCCCTTGCCCCCGGCGGCGGCGTAGCGCTCGGCGGCGGCCTTCCGCTTGCCGGCGACGTGCCAGGCGCGGTCTTCGGCCTTCGGCGTCGGTCCCTTGCCCTCGAGGGACTTCCGCCCGAGTCCGCCCGTGCCCTTCGTGGGGCCCTTCTTCTTGCCCTTGCTCGCGCCGGGGCGCCCTGGCTTAACCATGTCCTACACTCCAATGGGTCCCGGCGGGACCGTCTTCGAGGGCGATGCCGGCAGCCGCGATGGCATCGCGGATCCGATCGGCGCTCGCCCAGTCCTTGTCTGCGCGCGCACGGGCGCGCTGGTCGATCATCGTCTGCACGAGCGCGTCGAGCGCCGCCTGTTCGACGGAGGTGTCGGCGGTCCGCCACTGCGGGTCGCGGGGGTCGAGGCCGAGGACGCCGATCATGGCGCTCACCTGTCCGAGCGCCTCTCGCGCCCCGTCCGCGTCGTCCGCGTCGATGGCCGCGTTGCCGGCGCGGACGGCGTCGTGCACGACGGCGAGCGCTTGCGGCACCCCGAGGTCGTCGTCCAGCGCCGCGATGAAGGCGTCCGGCAGCGAGGGTGCGGCATCCGATCCCCGCCCGTCAGCGAGCCGGGACGCGCGCTCGACGAACCCGCGGATCCGCCCGAGCGCCGCCTCCGCCTCGTCGAGTCCCTTGGCCGAGACGTCGAGGTTCGACCGGTAGTGCGCCGCCGCGAGGGCGTAGCGGACGACCAGCGGGTCGCGCTCGGCGAGGAGGTCGGCGGCCAGGATGACGTTGCCGATGGACTTCGACATCTTCTGGCCCTCGACCGTCACCAGGCCGTTGTGCACCCAGTACCGGGCGAAGCCGTCGCCGGCCGCGGTGGACTGCGCGCGCTCGTTCTCGTGGTGCGGGAAGCGCAGGTCGAGCCCGCCGCCGTGCAGGTCGAACTCGGGCCCGACGTAGCGGCGCGACATGGCCGAGCACTCGATGTGCCAGCCCGGCCGCCCCGCTCCCCACGGCGAGTCCCAGCGGGCGTCGTCGGGCTCACCGGGCTTGGCTGCCTTCCAGAGCGCGAAGTCCAGCGGATCGCGCTTGCCCGCGTCGGTGTCGGGCGAGGAGTCCATCGCGTCGGGACGCTGATTGGTCAGGACCCCGTACTCGGGCCACGAGCGAACGTCGAAGTAGACGCTGCCCTCGGCCGGGTAGGCGTGCCCGCGCGCGATGAGGCGCCCGATGAGCTCGATCATCTGCGGGATCGATGCGGTGGCGCGCGGCTCGTAGGTCGGCGGAAGGATGCCGATGGCCTCGTACGCGGCGGTGAACTCCCGCTCGACGCGGTAGGCCAGCGCCCACCACGGCTCGTCGGCTGTGGCGTTCTGGAGGACCTTGTCATCGATGTCGGTGACGTTGCGCACATACGTCACCCGACCGAACCGGTGGGTCAGCCAGCGTCGCAGGAGGTCGAACGCGAGGGCGCCGCGAAGGTGCCCGATGTGGGGTCCGGACTGCACGGTCGGCCCGCACACGTACATCGTCACGTGTCGCGGATCGGCCGGAACGAAGGCGCGCACGCTCTGCGTGCTGCTGTCGTGGAGTCGGACGTTCACCGAACCACTCTACCGGCGGCGGTGGCGACGCCGTGGGGGCAGTAGAAAGGAGCGGTGCATGTGATCGCCATCCTCGCCGCCGCGATGCTCTTCGGAACCACCGGAACGTCCCAGGCGCTGGGTCCGTCCGGGACCACTCCCCTGTCGATCGGGGTGATGCGAATGGTGATCGGCGGCACGGGTCTCGCGCTCCTCGCCTTCCTCCTCGCGGCCCGGCACGCGCGGCGCTCCGACGGCCCGCGCGCGGCGTTCGGCATCCGTCCGCTCTCCCTCATGGTCCTCACCGGCCTGTGCCTGGCGCTGTACCAGCCGCTGTTCTTCCTCGGCACCGAGCGCAACGGCGTCGCCGTCGGCACGGTCGTCGCCCTCGGGTCCGCGCCGATCCTGGCGGGCCTCCTCGAGTGGGCGTTGACGCGTCGGATGCCGAGCGCGACGTGGATGGCCGCGACCGCGCTCGCCACCGCCGGCGTCGTCCTCCTCGGCTTCGGCGGATCTGCGGGAGGAACGGGCGGCACCGACGGCATCGGTCTCCTCGGCTCCCTCGGAGCGGGCGCGTCGTTCGCGGTCATCGCCAACGCCCAGCGCCGACTGCTGGATGCGGGGTGGGACCCGTTCACCGTCGTCGGCGCGATGGGAGCGAGCTCGGCGGCCGTGAGCGTCCTGGCGGTGCCGTTCGTCGATCTGGCGTGGATGCAGACACCCGCGGGCCTCGTGATGGCGCTGTGGCTGGGCCTTGCGACGATCTCGGTCGCCTACGTGCTGTTCACATGGGGCCTCAGCGGACTGACGGCGGCGACCGCGGCGACACTGACGCTCGGCGAACCGCTGACCGCCGCGGTCCTCGGCATCGTCGTCCTCGACGAGCGGCTGTCGATCCTCGCGATCATCGGCCTCGCCGTGCTCGGAGCAGGTCTCGCGCTCCTCGCGTGGGGCTCTCGGACGCCGAGGGACGCGGCACCCTTCGCCGTCGAGGGATAGCGGATCGACGCCGTCACCGTCGTTCGCGCGTCACGCGGGCGAAACAGTGCTGTGGCACCCTGAACCCATGCCGGCACCGACGATCGTCGTGGATGACCTGACCTCCCCCGCATCACGGGACCTCGTCGCCCGTCACCAGGCGGAGATGCGGGCGCAGACTCCCGAGGACAGCTGTCACGTCTTGGATGCAGAGGCCCTCCGCCAGCCCTCGGTCACCGTCTGGACCGCGTACGTGGACGACGAACTCGCCGGCGTCGGCGCCCTGAAGATCTTGGACGCCGAGCGCGGCGAGGTGAAGTCGATGCGTGTGGAGGAGCGCTTCCTCGGTCGCGGTGTCGGACGTGCGCTCCTGCGGCAGATCATGACGTCGGCCCGGGATCGCGGGCTGCGGAGCCTCTGGCTCGAGACCGGGTCCGGCCCGGAGTTCCTCGCCGCGCGGACGCTGTATCTCAGCGAAGGCTTCACCGCGTGCGCGCCCTTCGACGACTACGTCGCCGACCCGCTCTCGGCCTACTTCACCCGCCGTCTCGACGATGGGGGCCTGCTGATCTGACCGGGTCAGGCCGGGAGCACGAGGGCCACGGCGAACGCGGAGACCCCGTCCCCGCGTCCCGTGAATCCGAGTCCGTCCGTCGTGGTGGCCGAGACCGACACCGGGGCGCCCCCGAGAGCCGCGGACAGCGTGCGCTCGGCCTCGACCCGACGCGCGGCGAAGCGCGGACGGCGTGCCTGGACCTGGACGGAGACGTTCCCGATCCGCCACCCCGCCTCGGCGAGGAGCGCGCGGGTCCGGCCGAGGAACGCGTCCGCGTGGGCGCCGGCGTACTCGGGCTTGTCGGTGCCGAAGTGCGTGCCGATGTCGCCGAGACCCGCGGCGGACAGGAGGGCGTCGACGATCGCGTGAGCGATGGCGTCCCCGTCGGAATGCCCGGAGAGCGCGGCCTCCCCCGGCCAGTGCAGCCCGGCCAGCCACAGATCGCCCCCGCCGCCGAACGCGTGCACGTCGCTGCCGAATCCGACCCGCGGGGTCGCGACCGACGGGGGCTCGATCGATGCGCCCGATCGCGTCTGCGGCGCCGCGTCGTCGAGGAGGGCGCGTGCGCGGAGCAGGTCGGCCGGAGTCGTGATCTTGAAGGCACGATCATCGCCCGCGACGACGACGACCGTCTCCCCCCGATCGGCGACGAGCCCCGCGTCGTCGGTGAAGTCCGCCTCCGCGGCGGCATACGCCGAGGCCAGGACGTCACGTCGGAATCCCTGCGGCGTCTGCGCGGCGACCAGATCGGACCGATCGACCGATTCCGCCACACGTCCCGCGGCCACACGCTTGACGGTGTCGACGACGGGCAGGGCCGGGACGGCGGCCGCCGCGCCCGCATCGACGGCCTCGGCGACCCGCGAGAAGACCTCCGGCGGGGTGAGCGCGCGCGCCGCATCGTGGACGAGCACGACCTCGACATCGGCCCAGAGCGCCGCGAGGCCCGCGGCGACGGATGCCTGGCGGGTCTCCCCGCCCACGACGACCGTCACGCGGTCCGCGCGGTCCCCCGCGGTCGCGGCGACTTCGGTGAGCGCGTCGCCCTCTCGACCGGCCGGCGCAACGACGACGACCTGCGCTTCGGGCGCGGCGAAGACTCCGCGCAGCGCGTGATGCAGGATGGAGCGATCGTCGATGCCGACAAAGGCCTTCGGGGCTCCCGCCGCCAGGCGGGTGCCGGAACCGGCGGCGACGACGATGACGGCCAGACGCGGGACGGGTGCGATGCTCACACCGTCACGCTACCGGCGCGCGGTCACCGGCGTGGTCAGGAAGCGAGGACCTCGTCGAGGATGACGCTCGCGCGCTCCTCGTCGGTCTTCTCCGCCAGGGCGAGCTCGGAGATGAGGATCTGCTTCGCCTTGGCGAGCATCCGCTTCTCTCCCGCGGACAGACCGCGGTCCTGATCGCGGCGCCACAGGTCGCGGACGACCTCGCTGACCTTGATGACGTCGCCGGACGCGAGCTTCTCGAGGTTCGCCTTGTACCGGCGCGACCAGTTGGTCGGCTCCTCGGTGAAGGGGGCGCGCAGGACCTCGAAAACGCGGTCCAGGCCCTCCTTGCCGATGACGTCGCGGACGCCGACCAGATCGACGTTCTCGGCAGGGACCTCGATGACGAGGTCTCCCTGGGTGACGTTGAGCTTCAGGTACTTCTTGGTCTCGCCCCGGATAATCCGGTCTTTGACCTCGATGATCGTCGCCGCCCCGTGGTGCGGGTAGACAACGGTCTCGCCAACCTCAAAAAGCATGGAGTTATGTCCTTTCGGCAAACTCCAGACTACCACAGCGTTTATACGCTAAGGTTCTCCGCCCCCGGGCCGGGCGTGCCACGCGGGCGCGAGGATCCAGCCCCTAGAATGCATGGGGAAGCCGCAACCCCCACATCAGGAGGATCCGTGATCTCGACACGCCGCCGCATCGGCGAAGGACGCCCCGCCAGGAGCCCGCGCCTGATCGCGTCGGCGGCTCTGGGTGCCGCCGTGGTCCTCGGAGCTACCGGATGCACCTTCCTCACGCCGCAGTCCACCACGATCCAGTACTCGGCGGCAGAGGGGGTCAACGTCTTCGACTCCGGTCCCCTCGAGGTCCGCAACGCCTTCATCGTGGCCGACGAGACCGGCGCGGTCGGCAACTTCGTGGCGGCCGTGGTCAACCCGACCGACACCGCGCACACCCTCGTGGTCGAGCTGGGCGAAGGATCGACCATCGACCTCGAGCTGCGCGTCCCGGCGCGCACCACCATCAGCCTCGGCGCCGACGGCGAGGAGCCGCTCCTGGTGGAGGGGCTCGACACTCCCCCCGGCGCGAACATCCCGGGGTACTTCCAGTCCGGTGACGCCGAGGGCATGCTCCTGGCCGTCCCGGTCCTCGACGGCGAACTCGACTACCTCGCTCCTCTCGTCCCGCAGGAGTGACCCGGGTACACGAGGGGGCCGGCATCCGCTCGGATGCCGGCCCCTTCGTCGTTCCGGGCGACGTCAGCCCTCGAAGCGATACCCGAGCCCGCGCACGGTGACGAGCATCGTCGGGGATCCGGGGTTCTCCTCGATCCGCGAGCGGATGCGCTTGATGTGCACGTCCAGCGTCTTGGTGTCGCCGAAGTAGTCGCTGCCCCACACGCGGTCGATCAGCTGACCGCGGGTCAGCACGCGGCCGGCGTTACGCATCAGAACTTCGAGAAGCTCGAACTCCTTCAGGGGCATGTTGATCTCGCGCCCGTCGACGGCCACCGTGTGGCGGTCGATGTCGAGGACGACGCGTCCCCCCTCGAGCACACGCTCGTCGAGTTCGGCCTCCCGCTGGGAGAAGCGCCGGAGCACTGCCCGCATCCGCGCGAGAAGCTCCCGGGAGGAGTAGGGCTTCGTGACGTAATCGTCGGCGCCGAGTTCCAGGCCCACCACGATGTCGACCTCGGAATCCTTGGCGGTGAGCATCACGATGGGCACGGTGGAGCTGGATCGGATCTGGCGGCACACCTCCGTTCCGGGCATGCCGGGCAGCATGAGGTCGAGCAGCACGATGTCCGCCCCGCGCTCGCGGAAGGCGGTGAGGGCGGCAGGGCCGTCCTCGGCGATCTCGACCTCGTATCCCTCGCGCCGCAGGAGGTAGGCGAGCGGGTCGGCGAGGTCGGGCTCGTCCTCCACGATCAGGACGGCGGTCATGCGGTGTCTCCGTTCTCGGTGCGCGTCGGCAGGGCCGCGGGCACGGGTGTGGCGACCTTGCGCGCGCGCTTGCGGCGGCGCTCGGAGCGCTCGGGGCTATGGTCGGCGGGGGCGTCGGCGGCGGGCAGTCGGATGGTGAAGGTGGAGCCGCGTCCCGGACGCGACCACAGGCGGACTTCGCCTCCGTGACGCTGGACGGCGTGCTTGACGATGGCGAGGCCGAGTCCCGTGCCCCCCGTCCGCCGGGCGCGGGCGGGGTCGGCACGGTAGAACCGCTCGAAGACGCGCTCCTGGTCGCCCTCGGCGATGCCGATGCCGCGATCGGTGACCGCGATCTCGACGATCGCGTCCGTCAGGCTGACGCCGACGCCGACCTTGGACCCCCGCGGCGAGTAGGCGATGGCGTTCGCCACGAGGTTCCCGACGGCTTCGCCGAGGACCTGGGCGTCGCCGCGTACGTAGAGCCCGCGCTCCCCGCCCCGTACGACGCTGACGCCGGCCGAGTCGGCGAGGATCGCGTTGGCGTCGACGGCGGACGCGACGACCTCGTCGATGGGGACGTCGCGCTCATCGGTGAGCTCGTCCGACGCCTGCAGCCGGGAGAGGTTCAGGATGCGGGACGTGAGCTGAGCGAGGCGCGATGCCTCGGCGGAGAGGCGCGTGGCGAAGATCCGCACCTGCGGCGGGTCGTCGGCGGCCGACTCGATCGCCTCGGCGAGAAGACTCACCGCCCCGACGGGCGTCTTCAGCTCGTGACTCGTGTTCGCCACGAAATCGCGCCGCATCTGCTCCACCCGCTCGCGCTCGGTGATGTCGTGCAGCACGAGCAGGGTAAGCCGCGGCGAGATGCGGGTCGCCCGGGCGGCGACGAGGCGGGGTTCGGCGGGCGGAGCGCCGCGCTGGAGGCGGAGGGAGCCGGACCAGGACGACTGGCCGCCGCGGATGACGCGGATCGCGTCGCGCAGTTCCTCGCTGGCCAGGGATCCGCCGAGCGCGAAATGGAACGGGGCGGCGGTCGGCGACAGCGCGAGGACCGTGAAGGAGGCGTCGACGACCAGGGCGGCGTCGTCCATCCCCTGGAGGACCTCGCGGACCCCCTCGGGGATCTCGCGGGACGTCTCGGCCCGCGCCCGGTCCCTGATCCGGAGCGAGGTCACGACGAGTGCGGCAAGGGAGCCCCCGATCACGATGCCGGCGAGGAGGGCGAGCAGCGCGAGCTGCAGCGAATCCATGGTGACAGCGTAAGGGTGTCGGCGCGCTCCGCGCGGACGGCGTCTCGGCCGCCGTCCGGGGGTGCGGGTACTATTCACCGGGCAGGCACCGCCCGTTAACCTTCGCCGGTGATCATCGCCAGCGTCGCCAGGCGATCGCCTGCCCGGAATCCAGAAAGGTCCCACGGATGCGCGAAGTCTTCCACCAGTCCCTCGAGGACGTGCAGAACCGCCTCGTCGAGATCTCCGAGCTCGTCACCATCGCCATCGACAAGGCCACCCGCGCGTTCGGCACGAGCGACGTCGCGCTGGCCGAAGAGGTCATCGACGCGGACGCCGTCATCGACGAGAAGGCCCTCGCCCTCGACGAGATGGCCATCGAGATCCTCGCCCGCCAGCAGCCCGTGGCCCGCGACCTGCGCATCGTCGTGAGCGCCCTGCGGATGTCGGCGTCCCTCGAGCGCATGGGCGACATCGCCGAGCACATCGCCCAGCTCACCCGCATGCGCTTCCCGGAGCGGGCCATCCCCAAGGGCCTGAAGTCGACGTTCCTGAAGATGGGCGAGCTGGACGTCGAGGTGGCCCGCCGCCTCACGGAGCTGCTGCGCACGCAGGAACTCGCCCTCGTCGAGGAGATCCGCAACGCCGACGACGATCTCGACGACCTGCATGTCGCCGTCTTCGAGAAGGTCCTCAGCGACAGCTGGCAGGGGGAGGCGGCCGCGACCGTCGACGCCACCCTCGCGAGCCGCTACCACGAGCGCTTCGCCGATCACGCGGTCTCGGTGGCGAAGAAGGTCGCCTACCTCTCCACCGGCGACTGGACCGCTCCCACAGGCGCCCTCGACATCGCGACGGAGACCGTGACCGGTCTCGCCTGACCGCACGCACGAACGACGGAGCCGGATGCCTCGGGAAGAGGCATCCGGCTCCGTCGTTCGTCAGGTCAGTTCTTGCCCTGGTTGGCCACAGCCGCAGCTCCCGCCGCCGCAGCCTCGGGGTCGAGGTACTCGCCCGGAGCGAGGGGGACGAGGTTCTCGTCCAGGCGGTAGACCAGCGGGATGCCGGTGGGGATGTTCAGCTCGGCGATGTCGGCGTCGCTGATGCCCTCGAGGTGCTTCACGAGTCCGCGCAGCGAGTTGCCGTGCGCGGTGACGAGCACGGTCTTCCCGGAGCGCAGGTCAGGCGCGATCGCCTCGTCCCAGTACGGGAGCAGCCGGTCGATCACGAGCTTGAGCGACTCGGTGCGGGGCACGTCCCCGTCGATTCCCGCATAACGCGGGTCGCCCACCTGGCTCCACTCGCTGTCGTCGGCGAGCTCGGGCGGCGGCACGTCGAACGAGCGGCGCCAGAGCATGAACTGCTCCTGACCGAACTCTTCGAGCGTCTGCGCCTTGTCCTTGCCTTGCAGGGCGCCGTAGTGACGCTCGTTCAGGCGCCACGAGCGGGTCACCGGGATCCAGAGGCGATCGGCGGCATCCAGGGCGATGTTCGCGGTCTGGATCGCGCGGCTCAGGAGGGAGGTGTGGAGGATGTCGGGAAGGAGGCCCGCCTCGGCGAGCAGCGAGCCGCCGCGGGCGGCCTCGGCCTTGCCCTGCTCGGTCAGGCGGACGTCGACCCACCCGGTGAAGAGGTTGAGCTCGTTCCACTCGCTCTGGCCGTGGCGGAGGAGGATCAGCGTGTGAGGCGCAGTCATGGGCCCCATGATATCGGGCGCATCCGTCGCCTCCCGGCCGCCGACATCGCCACCGGTTCCCCGCTGACATGATGGAAGGATGGCTCCCGCTCGCGGTCCCGTGGGCCGCATCACGCGCGGGACGACCCACACCAATCGGCTTCGCCGCATCGATCGCTGGATCGCCACGCGCGCCGAGCTGCGCCGCCTCGCCGATCCGCTCGTGGTCGACCTCGGCTACGGCGCCAGCGGCGTGACCGCTTTCGAGCTGCACGCGCGTCTGGCCCGCACACGGCCGGACGTCGAGGTGCTCGGACTCGAGATCGATCCGGAGCGGGTGAAGCGCGCCCGGGGCCAGCTCGCCGAGGTACGGGCCGGCGGGACGGCGTTCGCCCCGGACGCCCGCGTGGACTTCGCGCGCGGCGGCTTCGAGGTGCCGCTTCCCGACGGCCGCGCGGCCGGAGTCATCCGCGCGATGAACGTGCTGCGCCAGTACGACGAGACGGATGTCGCGGCGGCGTGGTCGCAGATGGCCGGACGACTCGCACCGGACGGACTGCTCGTGGAGGGGACGTGCGACGAGCGCGGGCGCGTATGCACGTGGATCGCGGTGGGGCCCGACGCCCTCCCCCGCACCCTGACGTTCTCCCTCCGCCTGGAGGAGCTGGATTCCCCCCTCGTGGCGGCGGAGCGACTGCCGAAGGCGCTCATCCATCGCAACGTGCCGGGCGAGGGCGTGCACCGCTTCCTCGCCGCCCTCGACGCCGAGTGGGAGCGCGCCGCGGGCCTCGGCGCCTTCGGACCGAGGCAGCGATGGGTCGCGACCGCGAACGCCGTCGCGGCACACGGCTGGCCGGTGCACGAGCGCCGCCGCGCCCGACTCGGCGAGATCACCGTCGCGTGGGACGCGGTCGCGCCCGGCTGACGGTCGACCGCCCGGGATCAGATGCGCGGGACCGCAGCACGGGCCTCCCCCGGCGGCATCCCGGTGGCGACCAGGAGGTCGACCACGAAGGGCCGGATCGCGGCGATGAGGTTCTGATCCCCGAGGGAGGCGCCGGGTGTCACTTCGGCCGGGTCCAGGTGGGCGGCGACGGCCGCGAGCTGCGACCGCGCGACCGGCTCGAGCGAGATGTCGTCGAGGGCGTCGGTCAGGACCCGGACGGCGCGGAGCGTCTCGGCGAGGATGTCGGCGGCCACGGGGCGCGGGGTGCCGTCGTCGCAGAGATAGACCACGCGCCGGGCGATGACGCGGAGGTTCCTTCCGGCCAGCTCCACCGCCTCCCGCACGCACTCGTGGCGCACGAGCTCCGAGCGCTGACGACGCAGGAACGGGGAGATCCGCGCGATCGCGAGGCCGGACTCGACAGACGCCCGCCACCCGTCGGCGATCGGCTGGATCGCCCGCGCCTTCTCGAGACCGCGTTCGGCGCGGCGCCGGTCGCCGCGGCGCAGGGCCTGGACGAGCGCGGTCCCGGCCCCCTCGATCGCCCCCAGCACGGCCCGCGCATCGCGCACCTCGATGCGCACCGTGTCACGCGGGATGAGAGCGGTCGCGAGCAGCGCCGCCACACCGCCGATGAGACCGTCCACGAGCCGCAGGAAGGGCGCGTTCGCGGGGACGATCATGACGATGAGCGACTGGATGGCGGCCGCGATCGCGAACGAGGCCTGCGCGGAGAGGAAGCGCGCGACGACGAGGGTCACGCCGAGGGCGAGGGCGAGCTGCCACCACCCCGACCCCGCCACAAGAAGGAGCAGTTCGGCGACGATGATGCCCACGAGCATCCCGATGACGGTCTCGAGGACGCGGCGCGGTCGCGCGTCGCGTACGAGCCCGAGGCTCGACACCGTCACGGTCGCGGCCAGGAGCGGCGCGGGGTGACCGAAGACGTAGGCGGCGACCGCATACGCGGCCGTGGCGGCGACCACGATCTGCACGATCGGGATCGCGGAGTCCCGCACGCGGCGGAGCGCCGGCGTCGGGTCCAGACGCGCCTGCCAGCCCGTGCGGATCGGCAGCGTCACCGGGGCGGGGCCCTGCGGATCGGCATCGGCAGCACCGGGGCCGCGTCCGGAACCGCGCCGCGGGCTCACGTCGCCCGTGCGCGACGCGACAGCCGGGTGATCCGCGGCACGTTCGCCGTGGCTCCGGCATCCGGGGGCACGATGACCTCCTGGGCCGCCGCGATCCGCATGCCCTCGACGTCGACGGTCAACGCCGCGTCCACCGGCACCCCGCGCCGGAGCACCGCGAGGGCGATGGGACCCTCTTCGAAGTGACGCGCCGCCGACGTGACGATTCCGACCTCGTCGTCGTCGCGACGGACGACCGCGCCGTGCTCGGGAAGGGCGGCGTCGCTCCCGTCGAGCTGCAGAGCGACCATGCGGCGGGGCGGGTGCCCGAGATTGTGCACCTTCGCCACCGTCTCCTGCCCCCGGTAGCAGCCCTTGGACAGGTGCACCGCGGTGCGCATCCAGTCGGACTCGTGCGGGATCGCGCGCTCGTCCACCTCTCCGGACCAGCGCGGTCGCCACGCCGCCACCCGCAGAGCATCGGCGGCGACGACGCCCGCGAGGTCGACGGCACCGGATGCCGCGTCACCGGCGATCCGATCGAGCTCCTCGATCGAGACCAGGGCCTCGGCCCAGCGCCGCTCGGAGCCCGGGTGCGGATCCACCGCGGCGTATCCGTGTCCTCCCGGGGTGATCGCGGGCCACGGATCGTGCCAGACCAGGGGCGTGCCGGCGGGCGCGGCGGGGGCCACCTGGGAGAGCGCGTCGGGGGCGCCGCCGACGACGGCGACCTCGGCATCCGCCGATCTCGGCTGGACGCGCAGACGGAAGCGCATCCGGGTGAGCCACGCGAGGAGGCCCTCGGCATCGGCGCGGTCGACGATGAGCCACGCGGTCGATCCGTCGTCCACCACGGCTGCGACGTGCTCGATGCGACCCTGCGGGTCGAGCACGAGCAGTTCGGTGGACTCCCCCGGTGCGAGTCGAGCGAGCGCCTGAGAGGTCAGGGAGTCGAGCCAGGTGAGCCGGTCCTCGCCGTCCACGGCGATCACCGCGCGATCACCCAACGGTGCCAGCGCGGTGCCGCGGGCGAGGGCGCGCTGCTCGCCCAGCGGGTTGCCGACGTGCTGGAGGACGTCGTCGACGATCACCGCGCCGGGCACGGCGGAGAAGGCGGCGGCGTGGGCCATCAGGCGACCTTCGCGAGGCGCGCGGAGGCGTGGGAGGCGAGTTCGTGGCCGAGGGCGGCGATGTCCCACGCCCAGAGCAGGTGTCCGTCGACCAGCCCGTACATGCGGGTCGCGGCGGCGTAGGCCTTGGCCGTCGCGGGCCGGACGACGGCGTCGGTGGCCAGATCGATCCGCGGACCGCGGATCTGGCCGAGGTACAGCTCGCTGATACCGTCCGAGTGCACGATCGCCGCCTCGATGTCGAACCCGTCGGCGTCGTTGCGCAGCCGCTCGACGTCTTCGACGGTCCGGGGTTCCGCGGACGCCGTCGGCGGAAGGAGCGCGGGGCCCGCGTCCGCATCCCCGGCGTTCCGCGTCAGACGCCAGTACCCGACCTCCGACACCAGCGGCGTCCGGCCGCCGTCCTCGCGGTCGATCCACGCGGACGCCGCATAGTTCAGGTAGTCGCCGCCGTCGTGGCTGAAGCTCACGCGGTGCGTGAACTCGCCCGACAGATCGCCTCCCGCGTAGTCGATGACGCCGCTGCCCTCCCACACTCCGATGAGCCAGGAGAGGGGGACGAGATCGGCGGGGAGGTCGGTGGGGAGATCGATCACGGCGTCCCGCTCAGCGCTGACCGCGGTAGAGGTTCTTCACCACCACACCGGAGACGAACACGATCCCCACCGATGCCAGGCCCAGAAGCCCCAGGAAGAAGATTTCGAGCGCGAGAAGGTCCATGTCGCTACTTTAGCCCGGGACGACCGCCGCCAGCCCGAATCCGAGACTGACGATGCCGAGCACGGCGAGGGCGCCGACGACGCTCGCGGCGACCCGGACGGTGAAGCCGTGCGAACGACCGCCGGCGAGCTGGACGGCGAAGCCGAGCAGGAGGCACGCCCCGAGGGCGACCGCCAGCCACGGGGCGCGGAGGTCCGTCGGCACGAAGAGGCCGATCGCGAGCCCCGCGATCGCCGCGACGATCCACACCGAGAGGATGCCGGCACGCGAACGGCGCGGGATGATGTCGGACACGGTCATCCCGCTATTGTCTCCCAGGACGCCCCGCGCGCCCACCCCCGACCGCATCCGGCGCGGGAGCGTGCGCGGGAACGCTCTAGACTGATCCCGCACGACGCATTCCCCGAAGAGTCCGGAAGGCGACTTTTGGCCCAGCTGCTCGTCCTGAGCTCCGCGCACGGAGTCGGCCCCGCCCTGCCCGCGCTCGAGCTGCTCAGCCACCGGGTGCGACAGATCCCCGCCGAGCCCGCGCAGCTGGTGAACGCCCCGAGCGCGGACATCATCTTCGTCGACGCGCGCGTGGACCTCGTCGGCGCGAAGTCGCTGTGCAAGATCCTCAACACCACGGGCCTGGACGCCCCGCTCATCCTCATCGTCACCGAGGGCGGCCTCACCGCGGTCTCGCCCGACTGGGGCGTCGACGACGTCATCCTCGTCACCGCCGGGCCCGCGGAGGTCGACGCGCGGGTGCGCCTCGCCGTGGGCCGGCAGAACTCCGAGCAGGTGTCGACCCGCATCCAGACCTCGGGCATCACCATCGACGAGTCCTCCTACTCCGCCAAGGTGCACGGGAAGCCCCTGGACCTGACCTACAAGGAGTTCCAGCTCCTCCACTTCTTCGCCACGCACCCCTCACGCGTCTTCACGCGCGAGCAACTGCTGAGCGAGGTCTGGGGCTACGACTACTTCGGCGGCACGCGCACCGTCGACGTCCACGTGCGACGCCTGCGCGCGAAGCTCGGCGACCTGGAGCAGCTCATCGGCACGGTCCGGAACGTCGGGTACCGCTTCAACGTGTACGAAGAGGATCAGCTCCCCGCACCGCGCGAGACCACCGGCGCCTGAGGCGGCATCCGTTCACACATTCGTCACCCGACCCTGACATGATGTGGGGGTGATCGAACAAGAGGTTCTCGACCCCGGAATCGACGCGGACGACGACGACTTCGACGTCTCCGAAGAGGCCGACGCCCTCCTCCCCGAGCATCGCTACCTGGACCGCGAGGTGAGCTGGCTCTCGTTCAATCAGCGGGTGCTCGAGCTCGCCGAGGACGTGAACCTGCCCGTGCTCGAGCGGGCGAACTTCCTGGCCATCTTCGCCAGCAACCTGGACGAGTTCTTCATGGTCCGCGTCGCCGGGCTCAAGCGGCGCATCGTCACCGGCCTCGCGGTCCCGACCAACGTCGGGCGCTCCCCCGCGGACGTCCTCGCCGACATCTCCGCCGAGGCGCACCGCCTGCAGCTCCGGCACGCCGAGGCGTGGACCTCGGCGGTCAAGCCCGCGCTCGCGGACGCCGGCATCCAGGTCGTCGCGTGGGACACCCTCGGCGAGGACGACCGCGAGCGGATGTACGACTACTTCCACTCCCAGGTGTTCCCGGTCCTCATGCCGCTCGCCGTCGACCCGGCGCACCCGTTCCCCTACATCTCCGGGCTGTCGCTGAACCTGGCCATCCGCATCCGCAACGCCCGCACCGGTCGCCAGGAGTTCGCCCGCCTCAAGGTGCCGCCGATGCTCCCCCGCTTCGTCGAGCTCGAGCCGCAGGACGGCGTCGTCCGCTACCTTCCGCTGGAGGAGCTCATCTCCAACCACCTGGACGATCTGTTCCCGGGGATGGAGGTGCTCGATCACCACGCGTTCCGCCTCACCCGCAACGAGGACGTCGTGATCGAGGAGGACGAGACCGAGAATCTCATCCAGGCTCTTGAGGCGGAGCTGCTGCGCCGCCGCTTCGGCCCGCCGATCCGGCTCGAGATCACCGACGACATGGACGAGCTCACCCTCGACCTGCTCCTGAAGGAACTCGACATCACCGCGCAGGAGGTCTACCGCCTCCCCGGCCCCCTCGACCTGCGCGGCCTGTTCGACCTCGCGCGCATCGATCGGCCGGACCTGCACTACAAGCCCCACCTGCCGACGACCCCCGTGGCCTTCCAGCCGGGCGACAACAACGAGCGCGCCGACATCTTCGCCTCCATCCGCAAGGGCGACGTCCTCGTCCACCATCCGTACGAGTCCTTCGCGACCAGCGTCCAGGCCTTCCTCGAGCAGGCGGCGAAGGATCCGCACGTCCTCGCGATCAAGCAGACCCTGTACCGCACCTCGGGTGACAGCCCGATCGTGCAGGCGCTCATCGACGCCGCCGAAGCGGGCAAGCAGGTGCTGGCGCTGGTCGAGATCAAGGCCCGGTTTGACGAGGCGAACAACATCCTCTGGGCGCGGAAGCTCGAGAAGGCGGGCGTGCACGTCGTGTACGGCCTGGTGGGCCTGAAGACCCACTGCAAGCTCGCGCTCGTGATCCGCGAGGAGAACGGGGTGCTCCGCAGCTACAGCCACGTCGGCACGGGCAACTACAACCCCAAGACGAGCCGCATCTACGAGGACTTCGGCCTCTTCACCGTCGACGACCAGGTCGGACGAGACCTCACCCGTCTGTTCAACGAGCTCTCGGGCTACGCCATCGAGAAGAAGTTCAAGCGCCTCCTCGTCGCCCCCCTCCACCTGCGGAAAGGCCTCCTGCGCCTCATCGACAGGGAGCGTCACAACGCGCAGGACGGCAAGCCCGCGCGCGTGCGCATCAAGGTCAACTCGATGGTGGACGAGCAGATCATCGACGCGCTCTACCGGGCGAGCCAGGCCGGTGTGACGGTCGAGGTGTGGGTGCGCGGCATCTGCTCGCTCAAGCCCGGTGTGCCCGGGATGAGCGAGAACATCACCGTCCGCAGCATCCTCGGCCGGTACCTCGAGCACTCGCGCATCTTCGCGTTCGACAACGACGGCGACCCGCAGGTCTACATCGGCAGCGCCGACATGATGCACCGGAACCTCGACCGTCGCGTCGAAGCCCTCGTGCGCGTCGTCGATCCGGGGCACGTGAAGGAGCTCACCGCGCTGTTCGACCTCGCCATGAGCGACAAGACCATCTCGTGGCACCTCGGTGCCGACGGCGAGTGGATCCGCCACAGCACGGATGCCGAGGGCAAGCTCCTCGTCGACATGCAGGACCGCTCCATGTCGGCGGTGCAGCGCCGCCGCCGGGCCCGGGCGGTGCGATGACGGAGACCGCGATCTACGCGGCCGGCGGCGTGGTCTGGCGGGTGGTGGACGGCAAGCTCCGCGTGCTGCTGATCCACCGGACCAAGTACCGGGACGTCACCCTGCCCAAGGGCAAGGTCGATCCCGGCGAGATGCTGGCCGAGACCGCCGCGCGCGAGATCCACGAGGAGACCGGCATCCGGGTGAATCTCGGGGTGCCGATCGGCGTCTCCCGCTATCGCCTGCCCAGCAAGCGCACGAAGATCGTCCACTACTGGTCCGCCGAGGCCACCGAGCCGGCGATCCGCGCGTCGGCGTTCGTCCCGAACAAGGAGATCGCCGCGCTGGAGTGGGTGAGCCTGAAGAAGGCCCGCACCCGGCTCAGCTATCCCGTCGACGTGGAGATCCTGGAGAACTTCGCACGCCTCGTCGACGAGGGCATCCTGCAGACCTTCCCCATCATCGCCCTCCGCCACGCCAAGGCGCTCTCTCGGGAGGAGTGGGAAGGCGATGACTCGGCACGGCCGCTGGCCCCACGAGGCAAGAAGCAGTCGCAGTCCATCGTCGGGCCGCTCCTGGCTTTCGGCGCGCGGAAGATCATCTCCTCCCCCGCCGTCCGCTGTCACAAGACGGTCGTCCCCCTGGCGGCGGCGACGGGGAAGAAGATCGAGACCACCCCGCTGATCAGCCAGGACGCGTGGGAGGAGGGCCGCTCCGACGCGCGATCGGTCATCGGCGCGCGCGTGCGGGCACGGAAGCCGACGATCCTCTGCTCGCACGGCCCGGTCCTCCCCGACATCCTCGCCGAACTCGCGCTGGCGACGGGGACCCTGCGCGGGTCGTACCTCGGCAGCGCGTCCGCGCTGGAGCCGGGGGCGTTCTCCGTCGTGCACCTGTCGGTGCAGAACCCCGGATCGGGCATCGTCGCGATCGAGACGCACGCGCCCAAGGTCTGATTCCGGGCGCTGCCAGGAGTCAATGCGGTTCGCGGCCGGTCGTTCACCTTCCGTTCACCCGCACAGCGCACGCTCTTAAGAGTCCGTGCTTACCGTCAGGTCGTGCCCTGCACCGGGCCTCAACCCGAAACCCGATCGGGTTTCGTTTCTCTGACATGTGAAGGATTCACACAGTGAAGATCTCCCGCTTCGCCCAGGTCGGCGCCCTCGCCGCCGTCGCCTCCCTCGCCCTCGCCGGCTGCGCCGCGAACGAGGGTGGCGGCTCCACCGACGCCGGTACCGACACCGACACCGGCTCGAGCCTCTCCGGCACCCTCTCGGGTGGCGGCGCCTCCTCGCAGGAGGTCGCCGTCCAGACCTGGACCGCCGGTTTCCAGACCGCGAACGCCGACGTGACCGTCAACTACGACCCGGCCGGCTCCGGTGCGGGCCGCGAGTCGTTCCAAGCGGGCGCCTTCCAGTTCGCCGGCTCGGACCGCGCGTTCACCATGGACGAGATCGCCGAGGGCCCCTTCGACGGCTGCGTCGAGGGCTCCGGCATCGTCGAGCTGCCGACCTACATCTCCCCGATCGCCGTCATCTTCAACCTCGAGGGCGTCGACTCGCTGAACCTGTCGGCCGACGTGATCGCGGGCCTGTTCGCCGGAACCATCACGAACTGGAACGACCCGGCCATCGCCGAACTGAACGAGGGCGTGGAGCTCCCCGACCTCGCCGTGACCCCCGTCCACCGTGCCGACGACTCGGGCACCACCGAGAACTTCACCGCCTACCTCTTCGAAGCGGCTCCCTCGGTCTGGACCGAAGAGCCCGACGGCGTCTGGCCGTTCAACAGCGGCGAGGCCGCGCAGGGCACCTCGGGTGTCGTCTCGGCTGTCGCCGGCGGCAACGGCACCATCGGCTACGCGGACGCCTCGCGCGCCGCCGAAGAGGGCCTGTCCACCGCCGCCGTCCAGGTCGGCGACGCGTTCGTGGAGTACTCGCCCGAGGCCGCCGCGGCCATCGTGGACGCCTCACCGTTCGAAGAGGGTCGCACCGAGGGTGACCTCGCGATCGCGCTCGACCGCACGTCGACCGCGGAGGGCGTGTACCCGATCGTCCTCATCAGCTACATGATCGCGTGCCAGGAGTACACCGACACCGCCGCCGCGCCGCTGGTGAAGGGCTACCTGCAGTACGTCGCCAGCCCCGAGGGCCAGGACGAGGCCGCCGCCGCCGCCGGCAGCGCGCCCATCTCGGACACCCTGCGCGAGCAGGTCAACGCCGCGATCGACCTGATCGTCGTCGACTGATACCGTGTGGCCGGCCCGTCGCACCGCGACGGGCCGGCCATTCCCACGAACACACACCCGAGAACAGGAAGCCATGACCACGACAGCCCCGGCCATCAAGGCCAAACAGCGGCCCGGTGACCGCTGGTTCTCGGGCACCGCGCTGGCCGCGGGATCGATGATCCTCGTCACCCTCGCCGCCGTCGCGATCTTCCTCATCATCCAGTCGATTCCCGGCCTCACGGCGACACCGGAGTCGGCCTCGCTGCTTCGCACAGACTTCTGGGGCTACGTCTGGCCGCTCGTCTTCGGCACGGTGTGGGCGTCGTTCCTCGCGCTCCTCATGGCCGTTCCCCTGTCGGTGGGCATCGCCCTGTTCATCTCGCACTACGCGCCCCGCCGGCTCGCGCAGACCCTCGGATACATCATCGACCTCCTCGCGGCCGTCCCCTCGGTCGTCTTCGGCCTCTGGGGCATCCTCGTCCTCGCTCCGGCCGTGCAGCCCCTGTACGTGTGGCTCACCACGAACATGGGCTGGTTCCCGCTGTTCGGCGGGACCGCATCGGCGACGGGTCGCACGATCTTCACCGCGGCGATCGTGCTCGCCGTGATGGTCACCCCCATCATCACCGCCATCTGCCGCGAGGTCTTCCTGCAGACGCCGACGCTCCACGAGGAGGCAGCGCTCGCCCTCGGCGCCACGCGCTGGGAGATGATCACCATGGCCGTCTTCCCCTTCGGCCGCAGCGGCATCATCTCGGCCTCGATGCTCGGGCTCGGGCGCGCACTCGGAGAGACGATGGCGGTCGCCCTCGTGCTCTCCGCTACCGGCGTCGTGACCTTCCAGCTCTTCACGTCCGAGAATCCCTCCACCATCCCGGCGAACATCGCCCTCACGTTCCCCGAGGCCTACGGCGCGAACATCAACGTGCTGATCGCGACCGGCCTGATCCTGTTCATCGTCACCTTCGCCGTCAACGCCGTCGCCCGCTGGGTGATCAGCCGGCGCAAAGAGTTCTCGGGAGCCAACTGACATGAGCGCCACCACCATCGCGCCGCCGAACCCCGCGAGCTCCACTCCGGTCGAGGACAGTCGCCGCATCACCAGCGGCAAGCTCCCCACCTGGGCGCCGTGGGCGCTCCTCGGTCTTGCCGCGGGCGCCTCCGCCCTCATCTTCTTCGTCGTCTCGCTGGCCTCGGGGGACTTCAACGTCCCCGGCTGGCTGGTCGTCAGCGCCCTGCTGTACCTCGCGACCGTTTTCACCGTGTCGGCCGTCGTCGAAGGCCGACGCAAGGGCATCGACCGGCTCGTGACGGGTGTCGTGACCATCGCGTTCCTCATCGCGATGCTGCCGCTGGTCTCGGTCGCCACAACCGTCATCGTCAACGGCGTTGCGGCACTGTCCGCGGAGTTCTTCACCAACTCGATGCGCAACGTCGTCGGCGAAGGCGGCGGGATTCTGCACGCCATCGTCGGGACGCTCCTGATCACCCTCGCCGCGGCCGTCATCTCCATCCCGATCGGACTGTTCACCGCGATCTACCTCGTGGAGTACGGCGCCGGCAACCGTCTGGCGCGCGGCATCACGTTCCTCGTCGACGTCATGACCGGCATCCCGTCGATCGTCGCCGGCCTGTTCGCCTACGCCCTGTTCGCGCTGTTCCTCGGACCCGGCATCCGCATGGGGATCATGGGCTCGGTCGCGCTGGCCGTCCTGATGATCCCCGTGGTCGTCCGGGCCACGGAAGAGATGCTGCGCCTCGTCCCCAACGAGCTGCGCGAAGCCTCGTACGCGCTCGGTGTGCCCAAGTGGCTCACGATCGTCAAGGTCGTCATCCCCACCTCGATCGCCGGCATCACCACCGGCGTGATGCTGGCCGTCGCGCGGGTCATCGGCGAGACCGCCCCGCTGCTGCTCACCGCCGGCATCACCGCGTCGATGAACTACAACCTCTTCGACGGCCGCATGGCGACCCTGCCGGTCTTCGCCTACTCGCAGTACATGAACCAGGGCATCCCCGCCTCCGCCTTCATCGACCGGGCCTGGGGCGCCGCCCTCGTGCTCATCGTCATCGTCATGGCGCTCAACCTCATCGCGCGACTCGTCGCGCGCATCTTCGCCCCCAAGCTCGGCCGCTGAGTCCGCGCGGCCCGAATACCCGAATCCAGAGGAACAACGTGTCCAAGAGCATCGAAGTCAACGACCTGAACGTCTACTACGGCGACTTCCTGGCCGTCGAGGGCGTCACGCTCGACATCGAGCCGCGCAGCGTCACCGCCTTCATCGGCCCGTCCGGGTGCGGCAAGTCCACCTTCCTGCGGACCCTCAACCGCATGCACGAGGTCATTCCCGGGGCCCGCGTGGAGGGAGAGGTCATGCTCGACGGCATGAACCTGTACGGTCCTTCCGTCGACCCCGTGCTCGTCCGCCGTCAGGTGGGCATGGTCTTCCAGCGCCCGAACCCCTTCCCCACCATGTCGATCAAGGAGAACGTCCTGGCGGGCGTGAAGCTCAACAACAAGAAGCTCTCCAAGTCCGACGCCGATGCCCTCGTGGAGAAGTCCCTGCAGGGGGCGAACCTCTGGAACGAGGTGAAGGACCGCCTCGACAAGCCCGGCTCGGGTCTGTCCGGCGGTCAGCAGCAGCGTCTGTGCATCGCGCGCGCCATCGCGGTGTCGCCCGAGGTCATCCTGATGGACGAGCCTTGCTCGGCCCTCGACCCGATCTCGACCTACGCGATCGAGGAGCTCATCGGCGAACTGAAGAACGACTACACCGTCGTCATCGTCACGCACAACATGCAGCAGGCATCCCGTGTGAGCGACAAGACGGCGTTCTTCAACATCGCCGGCACCGGCAAGCCCGGCAAGCTCATCGAGTACGACGACACGACGACGATCTTCACGACACCCTCCGTGCAGGCAACCGAGGACTACGTCTCCGGCCGCTTCGGATGAGCTTCCTGCTCAGTCGCGAGGGCTGAGCAGGTACCGGTTGAGGGATGCCGTCATCGCGGCATCCCTCGCCGTCTCTTCGCCGTCGATCTGAACGATCGGCGCCGCCAGTCGAATGCTCGAGACCACCCACGCGGCGTCAGCGCTCCGGAGCTCGTCGCGGGTGATCCGCGCGTACGCGGTGTCGACGCCGAGGGAGCCGAGGTAGGAGAAGATGCTCCGCTGGGTGGTGCCGTGGAGGATCCCCGCCGCGGGCTCCGGGGTGAGGTAGCGGCCGTCGCGCCGCAGGATCACCGACGCGGTGGGGGCCTCGAGGACGTACCCGTCCGACGACAGGAACACCGCGTCATCCGCACCCCGACGCCGCGCTTCGCGGATCGCCGCCATGTTCACCGCATAGGACAGCGTCTTGGCGCCGAGGAGCAGCCAGGGCGCCCGCTCGGGGACATCCGCCGTGTATCCCCGGTCGAGGGTCACCACCCGGATGCCGTGTTCCCGCGCCGCTGTGCTGTCGGGCGCATCGGCGAGCGTCACCCACGCGGTCGGCGCACCCGCGCCGTCGACCCCGCGGCTGAGGATGAGCTTGAGCACGCTCTCCCCCGTCTCGGGAGCGTGAACGACGACACGGGAGATCGCCTCCCGCCACTGCGCGAGATTCGGCTCCGGGAGGTCGCAGAGCGCCGCCGAATGCGCGAGGCGCGCGAGGTGGGCGGACACCTCCTGCGCGTGGCGCCCGACCATCCCCAGGGATTCGAAGACGCCGTCCCCGCGCTGCGCGCTCAGGTCGCCGATCTGCACGATGGGACTTCTCGGATCGAACGACCGCATCGTTCCGGCGAGATCGGACCGTGGATCGTCGACGGCGATCGGATCGAACGCGAGGGCGTGACGCAGTGCCATTCGACGAGCGTACGACGCCGATCACCATCGGCGGGAATGCCGGGCGGTGGGGCTGGCGTTACACTGGAACAGCCGGGCCGCAGTAACCCCGGGCTCCATCTTCTGCCGCTGCGAGCGGCCTCGCGCCGAGAGGCGTTCTGCGGCCCGGCACTTCTGTGTCCGAGCGGCCCTAGACGAGCGCGTCGCGCCGCCAGAGGGCAGCGGAAGCCGTGAGATCGCCGGCATAGTCGGAAAGCCGCAGCGCGCGCGTCGTGAACGCCGACGCCCGATCCGACTCCGTGCCCTCGTAGTCGTCCGCGAGGTGGCTCGCGCCCGACGCCTGGACGCGGCAGAACGCCGCGGCCCGCTCCAGCGCGACTGCGAAGTCGCCGACGAACACACCGCGCAGGATCATGTCGACCAAACCGACCAGTTCCTCGGGACCCGCGGGAGTCGGCGCCCCGGCCACGACCGGGTCGGCCGAGCGGAGCTCGACCCGACCGCGCTCATAGGTCACCGCGGCCGTCTGCGGGTCGTCGTGCACCATGAGCTGCAGCAGATACAGGCGCCACAGCGTTCCGGGGAGCGACTTCGCCGGGGACCGCGACCAGAGCTCGGCGATGTCGTCGATCCCGTTCCGGTCGGTGAAGGCGACGAGACGCTCGACGACGCCCGCGTCGGGCTCCTCCCGGACGCGGGAGACGAGCGCGCGTGCCGTCGAGTGGGCCACGCGGGAGACCTCGGCGGGGTCCTCAGCCGCGAACAGGCGGTCGAAGAGCTCGGCGGGTCGCCGGACGGGCTTGTGGAATCCTCGCGCGTCGTCAGTCATCGGATCAAGGCTACTCCGCGGCCGCGAACCCGGTCCGGATCGCGGGAGCCTCGAGAGACCGCGGGAACGACTCAGGCCGTCGGGATTGCCACGATCGGATCCGACGTCGGCTGACCCGTCGCCGAGCCGCCCGCCGCCTCGACAGTGAGCGCGATGACGTCACCCTCGGCGACCGCCGCGTCCAGAAGCACGGTGGTCTGCCCGTCCTCGGGGGCGAATGTGCCCGCGGAGACTGCACCGTCGGCGTCGACGACCCACATCTCGAACGCCTCATCGGCGCTGATGCCCGGGAGGTTGCTCGAGACCAGGACGGCCTTCTCGAGGGATGCCGACCAGTGCGCGGTCGCGATGCCGCCGCCCGTCACCTCCGCGGTGATGGACTGCGCGTCCGGCGCGGACTCGATCTCGGCGAGGGCCACGACCGCCGGTGGGCGGTTGACGAACTCGTTGACGGATGCCGCCCCCCAGCCCAGGGTCACGAGGAGGACCAGGGAGGCCGCGAGCGCGAACAGTCCCTTCGTCCAGTTCCGTCGCGACACGGTCTGCACGACCGACGTCGACGGGGTCGGGTCGCGACGTGCGGGCGCGGCATCCGCATCGGGAAGCGGCGGACGCGGAGGAACGATCTCCGCGAAGGCGTGATGGCCGAAGGCGCCGGCATCGGGTCCCGTCGCGGACTGCGGCGTCGCGGCGATGCGCGCCAGCAGCGTGGAACGCGCCGTCAGGGGCGGCACCTCCTCACGCACCGTCTCGGCGAGGGATGCGGCGGCCGCGACGTCGGCGTCCACCCGCTCCACCCACTCGGGATGCTGCTGCAGCGCGTGCTCGAACGCTGCGCGGTCACGAGGCGTCAGCGCGTTCAGCGCGTAGCCCGCCGCGAGCTCGAAGAATTCCTGCTCGTTCACACCGTCACCCCCATCTCCGCCCGTAGGCGCGTCAATCCGTCGCGCATTCTGGTCTTGATCGTCCCCAGCGGCGCTCCCACCAGCGCCGCGATCTCGCTTTGGCTGTATCCCCCGTAGTACGCAAGGGTGAGGGCCTCGCGCTGCGGGTCGGGGAGGGTCTTCAACGCCGTGGCGACCTGGAGGCCTTCGATGCGCAGCTGCGCCTGCTCGGCCACCCCGTCGTACGCGACGTCGAGATCGCGGAACCCCACGCGCACATCCCGGTCGGTGCTCGCCTGCGACGCTCGCACGCGATCAACCGCCCGACGGTGAGCGATCGTGAGAACCCACGTTCTCCCTTGCCCCTTGTTCGGAACGAAGCGCCCGGCGGATTGCCACACCTCGAGGAAGACTTCCTGCAGCACTTCTTCACTCTGCGAACGGTCGACGAGGACGCGGAGGATGAGCCCGAAGGCCCGGGGCGAGAGCATGTCGTACACGCGCGCGAACGCGCCCTGGTCGCCCGCCGCGACACGCACGAGCAGCTCTCCGACGTGATCGACGGGTGCGCCGTCTTCGGGGACTTCCACACCGTCGATGACCATGGGTTCAAGCATGCCTCATCACGCCGTTCTGCCCGGTATCCGCGGGGTCTCAGACGGCATCCGTGAGGCAATCGTGAAAAAACTTCCCATCCGATCCCCCCGGGGTGCCGAAGACCCTGTGTACGCCAACCGGCGGAACCCCTCCCCAGGGGTTGTGCAATCACCACACACAGCGGTCCACACACGGATCACATTCAGGAGGAAGTCATGTCCAGCATCACCACGAAGCGTGTCTCGTCGGGCTTCGCCCTCGCGGTCGCGGCGACGTTCGCACTGACGGCCTGCTCGGGAGCCGGCACCACCGCCGGAACCACCGAGGAGCCGATGGAGCCCACCACCGCCCCCATGGAGACCGAAGAGCCCATGGAGATGGACCCGGCCGCGATGCTCGTCGGCCCCGGCTGCGCCGACTACGCCGAGGCCGTTCCGGACGGCGCCGGCTCGGTCGAGGGCATGGCGCTCGACCCGGTCGCCACCGCGGCCTCCAACAACCCGCTGCTGACCACGCTGACCGCCGCGGTCTCCGGCCAGCTCAACCCCGAGGTCGACCTGGTCGACACGCTCAACGGCGGCGAGTTCACCGTCTTCGCCCCGGTGGACGACGCGTTCGCCGCCATCGACCCCGCGGTCATCGAGTCGCTGCAGACCGACACCGAGACGCTTACCAGCATCCTCACCTACCACGTCGTCCCCGGTCAGATCTCCCCGGATGACATCGCCGGCACCCACGCCACCGTGCAGGGCGCCGAGGTCGAGGTGACCGGCTCGGGTGACGCGTTCATGGTCAACGACGCCAACGTCATCTGTGGTGGTGTGCAGACCGCCAACGCCACGGTCTACCTCATCGACTCGGTCCTGATGCCCCCGGCTCAGTGATCCACTTTTCACCGGTGCCTGGCCGGTGAATGGGGCGGCGCGGCCGTCGGCACCGTGCGAGACGGAGCCGGCGGCCGCGTCGCACTTTCCCGAGACTTCAGGGCGGCGCGGTTGCATACGCACGTGGCCGCCGTCAAGCCTCCGATCGGTATCCGTGCCGGGTTCTAGATTTTGAAGACCACCGGGGCCCTCGCTTCCCCTCCCCCGCGGGGGTCCCGGTTCGGGGAGGGATGGCATGACGGATCTGCGCGGGTCGACGACACCGGTCACCGGTGACATCGTCGCGCGCCGGTACCGCCTCCTCGAGCGCATCGGCGAGGGGGGGATGGCGCGGGTGTTCCGCGCCCACGACACCTACCTGGACCGTCCCGTCGCGATCAAGATCATGCGGGGGCCGGTCCACGACGCCCTGACCGCCGATCGCGTCCGCGCCGAGACGACATCCCTCGCCTCGCTGAACCACCACAGCCTGGTCACCCTGTTCGATGCGCACATCGACGACGAGGGCATCAGCTATCTCGTCATGGAGTACGTCTCCGGCATCACCCTCCGCGACCTCATCTCCGAGGGTCCGGTCGCTCCCGTCGTCCTCGCCGGCATCGCGACCGATCTCGCCGAGGCCCTGTACGTCGCCCACGAAGCGGGCATCGTGCACCGCGATCTCAAGCCGTCGAATGTCCTCCTGTGGCGCTCGCCCGTGCCGAGCCGCGACTGGCGCGCCAAGCTCGCCGACTTCGGGATCGCCCACCTGCTCGACGCGGAGGAGGCGGTCGCGGGCCCGATCATGGGAACCGCGGCGTACATCGCCCCGGAGCAGGCCCGCGGCGCCCCTCCGGCGCCTCCCGCCGACATCTACGCCTTCGGCCTCCTGCTTATCGAGGCCCTGACGGGGGTACGGCCCTACGGCGACGTCGAGGGCGTCGGCGCGGTCGTCGCCCGCATGACGGCCGCGCCCGACATCCCTCGCACACTGGATGCCGGGTGGCGGCGCCTGCTGCGTCGGATGACCTCTCTGCGGCCCGAGGAGCGCCCGAGTGCTCTCGAGGTCGCCGTCGTCGCGGCCGGCTACGCCCAGGCGGCTCAGCCCGCGCCGATCATCGACGAATCCACCGCCCCGGTCGACGTCGCCGAGCTCGACGCCGCGCCCGTTCCCGCGCGTCCGGTCACCGATCAGATCCCGGTCACCCTCGTGGGAGCGGCAGCGGCCGCCGCAGCGGCGCCGGCGGCCGCATCCGTCCAGACCGGCACGAATCCCGCGGCGAAGTACCACGGGGACCGACAGATCGGCCGACTGGTCTGGGTGACGATCGCGGGGATCGCCGCGCTGCTCATCGCCGTCGTGACGGTGCTGTGGGCTGCGTCACTCCCCGAGCCCGGGGTGTGGGACGGCGATGACGCCCCGGTGACCGTGGGAGGCGGCGAGGGCCCGCCGCCCAGCGTCTCCGTCACGGCGGAGGTCCCCGTCGACGACGGGCGGTAGACGCGCATCGCACCCCGCGTCGCGAAGTAGGCTGGACGGTGCGGGCCTCTAGCTCAGTCGGTAGAGCATCGGACTTTTAATCCGCGGGTCGTGGGTTCGAGCCCCACGGGGCCCACGCACAGGGAAGGGCGTCGCTCAGGCGGCGCCCTTCGGCGTTCCATCGGGTGGTCAGGCCTCCTCGGGACGGAGGACGTACTGGACGAAGCCGGTGTCCTCGGCGAGGCGGTCGTAGAGGCCGCGCGCGGCGGCGTTGCCGGCCTGCGTCAGCCAGTACACGTGCGCGCATCCGGCGGTCCTCGCCCATTCCTCGACGTGCCTGATGAGCGCGCGCCCGACGCCCTCGCCCCGCGCGGTCGGATCGACGAACAGATCCTCGAGGTAGCAGACATCCGCACGGCTCCACGTGCTGGCGTGCGGCAGCCAGTGGACGAACCCGATCGCCTGATCGTCGGCATCGGTGGCGATCGCGCCGCGCATGCCCGACTCGGAGTCGATCAGCCGGTCGAAGGTGAGCGCAGTCTGCTCGGACGACAGCGCCTCGCGATAGAACTCGAGGTAGGCGTTCCAGAGCGGAAGCCATGCGTCCCGGTCCGCGGCACGGAGCGGACGGATGCCGCTCACGGCGCGGACTCCGCCACGTCGGCGCCGGCGCGTTGCAGCTCGACGAGCGCCGCGGCGCTCGAGGTCGCGTCGACGCCCGCGACCAGATCACTCAGGATCCGCACCCGCCGACCGTGCGCGAGGGCGTCCAGAGCCGAGGCGCGGACGCAGTAGTCGGTGGCGAGACCCGCGACGTCGACGTCGACGATGCCATGCCGATCGAGCAGCTCCGACACCCGGACTCCGTCGTCGGTGGTGCCCTCGAAGAGCGAGTAGGCGGGAATCCCCTGCCCCTTCTTCACGTGGTGCGTCACGGCGCGGGTGTCGAGCTCGGGATCGTACTCGGCTCCGACCGAACCGCTGACGCAGTGCACCGGCCAGGTCTCGACGAAGTCGGGCTCCGGATGGAAGTGGCCGCCGTTGTCGTGGTCGGCGTCGTGCCAGTCGCGGGAGGCGACGATCACCGCGTAGTCACCGGCATGGGCGCGCAGGTGATCGGTGATCCGCCGGGCGATCTCGTCGCCGCCCGAAACGGCGAGAGCACCACCCTCGGTGAAATCGTTTTGGACATCGACGATGAACAGCGCCTTGGTCATCCTCCGAGAGTACGCCGACGCCGCCTGCGGCTCAGCCCCGCGCGAACAGCAGGATCAGTGACGCGATCATCGCGACGACCCCGAGCGCGAAGAGCCCTCCGCCCAGACGGACCACGCCGCGAACCACGGGAGACCCCGGCGTCAGCCGCACCCGGCCCCGCACACCACGCCGGTAGAACAGGTCCGCCATGTCGGCGTCGCCGATCCCGGCATCCTGCTCCGCCGTGAGGATCGCTTCGTTCACGCCCCCGACCTCGTCGTCGTGCCAGCGCGCCACGCGACCACCCTCGACCTCGTCGATGACGGCGCGCACGGGCAGCCAGGTCCCGTCAGCGAGATAGAGGATGAGGGCGAGACCGAGCAGGAGAGCACCGAGGCCGATGCCGACCCACGAGAAGATCTCGAAGATCGCCTCGATCGTCTGATCCATATGGAGCCACCTAAGGGAATCGAACCCTTGACCTATTCATTACGAGTGAATCGCTCTGCCGTCTGAGCTAAGGTGGCGCGCGTCGCTCGCGCGATGCACGATCACCGATCTTACAGGGTCCGAGATGCCTCCGCGAACGCGGCGCCCGCCCCCGGGCGCGTCACTCGCAACGCAGGCCGTCCTCGGGCGCCACCCCGTCGATCAAGAAGCCCTCCACCGCGGCGTCCACGCACGCGTTGCCCTTGTTGTAGCCCGTGTGCCCCTCGCCCACGCGGGTCACGAGGACGCCCGATGACAGCTGCGCAGCCAGCGCCTCGGACCACTCGTACGGCGTGGCGGGGTCGTTCGTCGTTCCCACGACGACGATCGGCGGCGCTCCCTCGGCGGCGATGGCGTCGCGCGTACCCGAAGGCGGGTAGGGCCAATCGGCACAGGTGTCGGGCCCGGACCAGTACGGAGCCACCGTCGGCGCCCGCTCCGCGAGCTCCGCCGCGGCCGCCGCCTCCTCCTCCGCCGTCACGCCCGCCGGGTAGTCCATGCAGTTGTACGCGCGGAACGCCTCGGTCGAGTTGTCGAGGTACTCGCCGCCGACACGGTTGTAGTAGAAGTCCGCGAGGATGAACGCCACCTCGGGGTCGCCGGCCAGGACACCGGTGAGGCCCTGGGTGAGGAAGCTCCAGCTGTCCTGCGAGTACAGCGCCGCCACGATGCCGGTCATGAGGGAATCGGCGCCGAGGAGGCGTCCGTCGACGTTCTCCAGCGGCGCTGCATCGACGGTCGCCAGCAGGGTCGCGAGATCGGCCATCGCGTCATCGACGGAACCCCGGAACGGGCACGCATCCTGGGTGAGGCAGTCGGCCATGTAGGCGCGGAGAGCGGACTCGAACCCGACGCCCTGGGTGGTGGAGACCTCCGTCACCGGAACGGACGGGTCGAGCGCCCCGTCAAGGACGAGCCGGCCGGCCCGCTCGGGGAACAGCTCCGCATACGTCGCCCCGAGGAAGGTGCCGTACGAGAAGCCGATGTAGTTGAGCTCGGTGTCCCCCAGCACGCCGCGCAGAAGATCCATGTCGCGCGCGGAGTTCTCGGTGGTGATGTACGGCAGGATGCCGTCGCTGTTCGCCTCGCAGGCCTCGGCGAACGCCGCGTTGCGGGCCGTCAGCTCCGCGTCCCACTCGGCGGAGCCGCGGGGGTTCTCGGGGACGTCGAAGAGGTAGGAATCCATATCGGCGGCGTCGAAGCAGCGGACCGCCGTGGACTCGCCGACGCCGCGCGGGTCGAAGCCGACGACGTCGTAGCTGTCGCGGAGCGCCTGCCCCACGGCGAACCCGAGCGAGTCGCGGATGAAGCCGACGCCGCTCGCGCCGGGACCGCCGGGGTTGGTCAGGAGGGAGCCGATCGCCTCGCCCCCCTCGGCGCGGTTGCGGATGACCGACAGCTCGATCTCGCCCGCACCGGGGTCGGCGTAGTCGAGGGGCGCGCGCACCATCGTGCACTCCATGCCGTCTCCGCACGCCGTCCACTCCAGCGTCTGCTCGTAGAAGGGGCGGAGCTCCTCGGGGACGCCGGTGCTGTCCGGCGAGGCGCTGGAGGTGGCGACCGGCCGCTCCTCGGGGATCATCGCGTACAGGCATCCGCTCAGCGCGAGCGTCGAGACGGCGAGGCCCGCGATGACGGCGAGGAGCCGGGGCGCGCGACGACGGGGAGAGAGGGTGTTCACGGGGTCCTTCCGCTGGCGACGGTGATCAGCATGCTCTCGAGCGCGAGGGCGGGGGCGGCGTTCATCTCCAGGTTCTCACGTGTTCGTCCGATGGCGTCGAGGACGATCAGCGTCCGCTCGGGAGACCAGATCTCGGCGAGGTGGCGGAGTTCGGCATCCATCTCCCGGTTGATGAGATCGTCGCGGCCGAACTGGAGCATGACCACGTCCCGGAACATCGACTCGAGATCGGTGAGGACCCGATCGATGCCGTCGCGGAGGCTGCGCGTGGCGCGGCGCTTCTGCTCGTCCTGCAGAGCGGTCACCTGGGAGCGCACCGCCGGGGGCACCGGTCCGCCCTCGGGGACGCCGAGGGTGCGCAGGAGCGACGCGCGCTCGGCCTCGTCGCGTTCGGCGGTGAGGGAGGTGGCGTCCTCGGTGGCGGCCTGCACGATCCGCCCTGCGACCTCGACGGCGTCGCCGACCCCCCGGACGGCGAGGACCGCCCGCAGCGTCCGATCGCGGCGATCGCGCGCCGCCTCGTCGGTGGCCAGACGCTGAGCCATGCCGATGTGGCGCTGGGCGTGACGCGCGGAGCGCTCGGCGATCTCCGGGTCTGCTCCGGTGCGGACGGAGATGAGACGGGCGACGTCGGCGACGTCCGGTTCGGGCAGGCGCAGCGTGCGCACCCGCGAGCGGATCGTGGGGAGGAGGTCCGCGTCGCTCGGTGCGCACAGGATCCACACCGTGCGCTCCGGCGGCTCTTCGAGAGCCTTCAAGAGCACGTTGGAGGTGCGCTCGGCCATGCGATCGGCATCCTCCATGATGATGACGCGGAAGCGGCCGAGCGAGGGCGAGAAGTACGAGCGCTCCACGAGGGAGCGCGCGTCCTTGATCGAGATGATGACGCCTTCGGTGCGCAGCGCGGTCAGGTCGGGGTGCGTCCCGGCGAGGACCTGTCGCTGCGCATGGTCGTCGCCCGGTTCGGCGATGAGCGCCGCCGCGAATGCGTGCGCGAGGGTGGATCGGCCCGAGCCCGGCGGACCCGTGATGAGCCACGCGTGCGTCATCGCGGAGGGATCGTCGACGGCCTCGCGCAGCGTGGCGACGGCGTCGGGCTGGCCCCACACCTCGCTCCACGGCGCAGGGGCCGCATCGAGGCTCGGCGCATCCATGGGCATCAGCCTATCCGCGGTCCCCGACGCCCTCGCGGGCCTCGGGGAAGCGGCGGAGCATGTCGCCGACCCTCGCACGGACGGCCGCGGCGAGATCCGCCGCCGGTCGCGTCGCGTCGAGCACGAGGAAGCGCGCGGGCTCCGCCTCCGCCAGCGCGAGGAACTCCGCCCGCACGCGCGCGTGGAAGCCCTCTCGCTCGGCTTCGAGCCGATCGAACGGTTTGTCGTCGGCGTCGAGGCGTCCCCGAGCCACTCTCGGGTCGAGGTCGAGGAGCACGGTGAGGTCGGGAAGGAGACCCTCGGTCGCCCAGAGCGACAGGTCGCGCACTTCGTCGCGTCCGAGGACGCGCCCCGCCCCCTGGTACGCCACGGACGAATCGAGGTACCGGTCCTGGATCACCACCTCGCCGCGGGCGAGGGCGGGCCGGACGACGGCGGCGATGTGGTGAGCCCGATCCGCCGCGTAGAGGAGCGCCTCGGCGCGGGGCGCGATGTCCCCGCGATGGTGCAGGACGATGTCGCGCACCAGCACGCCGACCTCCGTGCCGCCCGGCTCGCGCGTGCGGACCACCGTGCGACCGGAACGCTCGAGCCACTCCTGCAGGAGCACGGACTGCGTGGTCTTGCCCGCGCCGTCGCCGCCCTCGAAGGTGACGAAGAGTCCCGCGTGCGGCTGGTCCGCCGGGTGCGCGGGGACGCTCACTTCTTCGCCGGGGCCTTCTTCGTCGTCGTCCGTCGCGTCGCGCGCTTGGGGGCGGGCCCCTTCGCGCGCTTGTCCGCGAGCAGCTGCACGGCGCGCTCGAAGGTGATCTCCATCGCATCCTCGCCCCGCGGAACGGTCGCGTTGACCTCCCCGTCGGTGACGTACGGCCCGAAGCGGCCGTCCTTCAGCTTGATGGGCTTGCCGCTGGTCGGGTCAGCGTCGAACTCCTTCAGAGCGCTGGATGCCGCGCGGGCGCCGTATTTGGGCTGGGCGTAGACCGCGAGCGCCTCCTCGAGCGTGATGTCGAAGATCTGCTGCTCGCTGGTGAGTGTGCGCGAATCGGTGCCCTTCTTCAGGTACGGACCGTACCGGCCGTTCTGGGCGGTGATCATCTGCTCGGACTCGGGGTCGACCCCGACCTCGCGGGGCAGCTCGAGCAGGCGCAGCGCCGTGTCGAGGTCGATCTCGTCGACCGACATCGACTTGAACAGCGACGCCGTCCGCGGCTTCGGCGCGACGTCCTTCTTCGCACCGCGCTTCTTCGGCGCCGGGGTCTCGGCGACGACCTCGCGGACCTCTCCGGTCTCGGGATCGACCTCCTCCTCGGCGGGCGGGTCGATCTCCTGCACGTAGGGCCCGAAGCGACCGTCCTTGACGATGATCAGCTTTCCGTTGGCCGGATTCTCTCCGAGGACCCGGTCGCCCGCGACCGGTGCGTCGATGAGCTCCTGCGCCTTGGCCGGGGTGAGCTCGTCGGGAGCCAGATCCTCGGGGATGTTCACCCGTCGGGGCTCGCCCTCCGGCTTCTCCGGGTCGGCGACCTCGAGGTACGGGCCGTACTTCCCGAAGCGGAGCACGGCGACATCCCCGATCGGCGTCGAGTTCAGTGCGCGCGCGTCGATCTCGCCGAGATTGTCGACGATGTTCCGCAGCCCCACGTGCGCCTCGGAGCCGAAGTAGAACTCCTTCAGCCACGCCACACGGCTCTGCTCGCCGCGGGCGATGGCGTCGAGGTCGTCCTCGAGGGCCGCGGTGAAGTCGTAGTCGACCAGGTCGGGGAAGTGCTGCTCGAGCAGACGCACCACACTGAACGCCAACCAGCTCGGGATCAGGGCCTGACCGCGCTTGGCGACATAGCCGCGATTGATGATGACGTCGATGATGCTGGCGAAGGTCGAGGGGCGGCCGATGCCCTTCTCCTCGAGCGCCTTGACCAGGCTCGCCTCGGTGTAGCGGGGCTTGGGGCTCGTGGCGTGCCCCTTCGGCTCGACGTCGGAGAGCGCGAGGATGTCGCCGACCGACAGCGCCGGGAGGGACTGGTCGTCCTGCGCGTCGGACTCGTTGCGCTTCTCGTCGCGTCCCTCCTCGTAGGCCTCGAGGAAGCCCTTGAAGGTGTAGACGGTGCCCGAGGCGGTGAACTCCGCGCGCCGTCCGTCCGCGTCGACGGCCAGCGTGACGGTCGTCGTCTCGTACTTGGCGTCGGACATCTGGCTGGCCATCGTCCGCTTCCAGATCAGGTCGTACAGACGCTGTTCGTCGCGATCGAGCTCGCCGCCCACCTCCGCGGGGGTGCGGAACGTCTCGCCCGAGGGACGGATCGCCTCGTGCGCCTCCTGGGCGTTCTTGGCGTTGTTCCGGTAGGTGCGGGGGTTCGCCGGCACGGACGCGTCCCCGTACATCTGCACGGCCTGGGCGCGGGCGGCCTGCACGGCCTGGGTGCCCAGCGCCGTGGAGTCGGTGCGCATGTAGGTGATGAAGCCCTTCTCGTACAGGCGCTGGGCCACGCTCATCGCATGCTTCGCGCTCATCGAGAGCTTGCGCCCCGCCTCCTGCTGGAGGGTGGAGGTGGTGAACGGGGGCTTGGGGCTCCGGGTGCCGGGCTTCGCCTCGACCGAGGCGACGGATGCCGTTCCGGCGGCCTCGATGGCGGCGGAGAGGTCGCGCGCGGCCTGCTCGTCGAGGACGACGACGGCCTTGCGCAGTGCCCCGGTGTCATCGAAGTCGGTTCCCCGGGCGAGGGCCGCACCGTCGACGCGGGCGAGCCGGGCGGAGAAGGAGCCGCCGGCCTCGGCTGTGGCGAGGGTGGCGATGTCCCAGTAGGACGCCGAGACGAACGCCATGCGCTCGCGCTCGCGATCGACGACCAGACGCGTGGCGGCGGACTGGACGCGGCCGGCCGACGTCCCCTGCTGCACTTTGAACCACAGGACGGGGCTGACGTCCCAGCCGTACAGGCGGTCGAGGATGCGGCGGGTCTCCTGCGCGTCGACGAGGGCGAGATCGAGCTCGCGGGTGTTGTCGACGGCGGCGCGGATGGCGTCCTTGGTGATCTCGTGGAAGACCATCCGCTTGACGGGCACCTTCGGCTTCAGCGTCTCGAGCAGGTGCCACGCGATGGCTTCGCCTTCGCGATCCTCATCGGTGGCGAGCAGGAGCTCGTCCGCCCCCTTCAGCGCACGCTTGAGTTCGGTGACGGTCTTCTTGCCGCGATCGCTCTCGACGTAGTAAGGGTCGAAGTCGTTGTCGATGTCGATCGAGTACTTGCCGTACGCCTGCTTCTTGTCGGCGGGGATGTCCTTCTTGTCCGCGAGATCGCGGATGTGTCCGACGGAGCTGAGTACCTCGTAATCGTCACCGAGATACCCCTGGATCGACCTCATCTTCGTCGGAGACTCGACGATGACGAGCTTCTTGCCTTGTGCCAAGGGGGGCGTCCTTTCTTCGTCGCACACCATACACGGGGTGGGGTGGGGCGGATGCTGTGAGCCGCCGTCGCGGCGGGCGCCGGGTTCAGCCGGGAGGGGGTCCCGCGCGGGCGGTCGCGGCGGCCGGAAAGACCCCGAACGGGGCGGTCACGGTCACGGTCACGACGAATCCGTCGATGACGCACCCGGCGACGACCGCGCCCGCCGTCGCCGCGAGATCCCCCGCCCGGACGCACGGATCGCCCGTCGCCAGACCCGTGAGGGTGTCGGCGGCGGCAAGGGCGGCGGAGTCCGCCGCGCCGGCCAGGCGCTGCGAGTGCACGGCGGCCGAGCCCGCCGCGGCGAGCCCTGCGACGAGCGTCGCGCCCGCGGCCACGACGCCGACCATCGCGACCGTCGACGGCATCAGCCGCCGCCCGCCAGGGCGCAGCCGGTCGCGGTGAGGGTGCGCACGGCCGCCGGCGCCCGTGCGGTGACGCACACGATGTCGCCCCGATGCTCGATCGTGGCGGACGCATCGCCGACGGCGGCGATTACCGCCGCGTGCACGCGTTCATCGGGCTCGCCGCGCGCGGCGAGGCGCGCGGCGTCGCCGACCGCGTCCTGCAGCCGCACGGCGCGGGACGCCGCCCCCAGCGCGCCGACTCCGAGGACGAGGACCAGCAGCACCGCCGGGAGGGCGACGGCGAACTCGGCCACGACCGAGCCCCCATCGTCCCGGCCGGGCGGAGCGGATGCCGCGCGCGCACCGCCGACGTGCGGCATCCGTCGTCGAGGACGCATCACGCCACGGTCAGCGCGCGCCGGATGAGATCGGTGAGGATCCCGCGGACCTCGTCGCTGCGCATGATGACGACGAGGAGTCCGGCGAAGGCGACCGCAGCCATCGTGGCGATGGCGTACTCCGCGGTGGCGGCGCCCTCGTCGTCGGCGAACCCGCGCGCAGCCGGTCGGTACAGGCGCTCAGCGCGCCGACGGGTGAGCAGGGGGATGGGGGCGTCGGACCGGGACATGGATTCTCCTTTATTCGGGTGGCGGATCGCAGACGGAAAGGTCACAGGGTGAAGGGCATCGTGCGGACGACGCTCAGGAGCATCGGGGCGACGCCGAGGAGGAGGAAGGCGGGGAGTGTGCACACCCCGAGCGGAAGGAGCAGACGCGTGGACAGACGCGCCGCGCGCAGGCGTCCGTCCACGCGCGCGCGGTGACGGGCGAGCACGGCCCACGCCCGCAGCAGGTCCACGGCGGGGACGCCGGCCGTGCGCGAGAGCGCGAGGACCGCGTCGATGTCGTCGCGCGGCGGCGCGCTCGGCCCCTGCGCGGCGTCCTCCGGCGGCTCGGGCCGCGCCCGGGCGACGAGCGTCAGCGCGCGATCGATCGAGACGCCGCCGCTCAGTGCGATGGCGAGGAGCTCGGCACGGTGCCCGGGAATCGCGTCGTCCCCGGTGGCCGCGCGGACGAGCCGCATCGTCCACCGATGCGCGAGCACGATGAGCAGTCCTCCGAGGACGAGGCAGGCGACCCCCAGGGGGTGGGAGAACAGGATGCCGAGCGTGTCGAATCCGAGCAGGGCGCCGAGGACGACCGCGACGATCGGGAGCCACGCCAGGAGCCGGGCGGTCCCCGCGGGCTCGGCCAAGGCGATGCGCACATCGTCCGCGGCGGCTCGCGCGTCCCGCAGCGCGTCGGCGAGACCGCGGAGGCTCTCCGCCAGAGGCGCCCCGACGACGGTGGCCACCTGCCACGCGGCCCCGACCTCGCGCCACTCCCCCGCCTCGGTCCCCCGGCGGCGCCTCCGGTGGCCGCGCCGTCGACCCGTGCCGCCGGCGGAGACCCCCGCCTCGCGGATCGCGTGCGGGAGGGGAGATCCCGCCGCGACCGCCGCCACGACCCGGGCGGCGCCGGGGTCCCCGGTCCCGGCGAGGTACTCCCACGCGCGGCGCGGAGCGATTCCGGCGCGGAGCAGGACGGCGAGCTGGAGGACGCTCTCCGCCGCGGGCACCGCCTCTCCCGCCGCCATCGGGCGGGGGGTCACGGCGGGGACCACGGGGTCTCCTCGATCTCGAGCCGGCCGTCGGGTCCGACGCGGGGGCGCCCGATGCTCAGCAGCCGTCGGGTCCCCGCGGCATCCCGCTCGACGTGCAGGATCCAGTGCAGGGCGCTCGCCACCTGCCGCGCGAGAGCCTGGTCGCTCATCCCCGCGAGCGCGCCGAGCGCCTCGAGCCGCGCCGCGACATCGGCCAGGCCGTTCGCGTGCACGGTGCCCGCGCCGCCGTCGTGTCCGGTGTTCAGGGCGCTCAGCAGCTCGCGCACCTCCTCTCCGCGGCACTCTCCGACGACGAGTCGATCGGGGCGCATGCGCAGGGCCTCGCGCACGAGGCGCGCGAGGCCGATACCCCCGGCCCCCTCCAGGTTCGGCTGGCGCGCCTCGAGCCGCACATGGTGCGGGTGGGCGAAGGAGAGCTCGGCGACGTCCTCGATGGTGACGATGCGCTCGCGCGCGGATGCCGTCCCGAGGAGCGCCGCGAGGAGCGTGGTCTTCCCGGCCCCGGCTGCCCCCGAGACCAGGACGTTCTCCCGTCGACGCACGATCTCCTCCAGCCGTGCGCGACCGGCCGCATCGAACATCCCGGCGGCCTGCAGCGCGCCGAGGTCGGCGCGCGTGCGTCGACCGACGCGGATGGACAGGGCCGTGCCGCCGCCGGAGACCGGAGGGAGCACCGCGTGCACGCGGAGGTGCCCGCCCACGCGCACATCCACGCACGGAGACGCGTCGTCGATGTGCCGGCCACCCGCGCCGATGAGGGCCACCGCCAGATCGCGCACGTCGTCCTCGTGCAGGCTCCATCCGGGCACCGGTTCGGCTCCGTGTCCGCGGTCGACGAACAGGCCCTGTGCGCCGTTGACGAAGAGATCCGTCACCGCGCCGTCTCGCAGATGGTGCGACAGCTCCTCCCACGCCGCGTGGTGCACGATCGGCAGCGGCGGCGCCTCATCCGCGGGCGCGTCCTCCACGACGGCCGGAGCGAAGTCGGGGATCCGCGGGATGACCCCCGGCGACGTGCTGCCGACGTCGCCGGAGTCGACCGGAGCCGACGCGGGGATCTGCCACCACGTCGCCCGGGGCGCCGACCCGTCCAGCCACGCCAGTGGGTCGCGGGCGGGTTCCTGCCTGCGGGGGACGAAGCGCTCGGTCATGCCGATGACGTTAGGAGCGGGGACGCGCGGCGCCGCGGGCCCTCGCGTCATCCGTGGAGAATGGGCTCCCGCCCGCGACTGGGGAGGAGGGGCGGCTCACTCCGCCGGGAAAAAGAGGGGCGGCATCCCATGGGGGGAATGGGATGCCGCCTCGGGCGACACCGCACTTCGGGGGGTGGGTCGGGTGTCGCCGATGCCAGAATCGATGTTCGGCCGTAGGACAGCTTATGCGACGCGCCGAGGGCGGCCAAACGCCGCTCCGGCGATTCTCACCGTCCTCTCACCGATGCCCCGTCCGCATCCCGCTCCCCACTATCGGAGGTAGTGCGCGCATCGCAGCGTCGCTAGCCTTCGACGAAGACTCGCCGGATGCCGGCATCCGACCTCAGGCCGCAAAGGAGCGCGCGATGAGCCCGCAGATCGACCACCTTCTGAACGAGACCCGACGCTTCGCCCCGCCGGAGGGATTCGCCGACCAGGCCGTGGGGTCCGCCGACCTGTACGCGCGCGCCGCCGAGGATCGCGAGGCGTTCTGGGCGGACCAGGCGCGGGAGCTGCACTGGGAGACGCCGTTCACCGAAGTGCTCGACTGGTCGACGCCGCCCTTCGCCCGCTGGTTCGGCGACGGTGAACTCAACGTCGCCTACAACTGCCTGGACCGGCACGTCGAGGCGGGACACGGTGACCGCGTCGCCCTCCTGTGGGAGGGAGAGCCCGGCGACTCGCGCGCGATCACGTACGCCGAGCTGACCGCCGAGGTCTCCCGGCTCGCGAACGTGCTCGAGGGCCTCGGCGTGGGCGAAGGCGACCGCGTCGCGATCTACCTGCCGATGATCCCGGAGGCGGTCGCCGCGATGCTCGCCGTGGCCCGCATCGGCGCGATCCACTCCGTCGTGTTCGGCGGATTCTCGGCCGACAGCCTCCGCTCGCGCATCGACGACGCGGGCGCGAAGGTCGTCATCACCGCCGACGGCGGCTACCGCAAGGGGAAGGTCTCAGCCCTCAAGCCCGCCGTGGACATGGCCCTCGCCGACCGCAACGGCTCCGGCATCCAGGAGACCGTCGAGCACGTCATCGTCGTCCGCCGCGGCGGCAACGACGTCGACTGGACCCCGGGACGCGACCTGTGGTGGCACGACGTCGTGCCGGCGGCGTCGGCGACGCACGGCGCCCGCGCCTTCCCCGCCGAGACGCCGCTGTTCATCCTCTACACTTCGGGGACGACGGGAAAGCCGAAGGGCATCCTGCACACCTCCGGCGGCTACCTGACCCAGGCGGCCTTCACGAATCGCGTCGTGCACGACATCCACCCCGAGACGGACGTGTACTGGTGCACGGCGGACGTCGGATGGATCACCGGCCACACCTACGTCACCTACGGCCCCCTGGCCAACGGCGCGACACAGGTTCTCTACGAAGGGACGCCGGATGCGCCGCACCCCGGACGATGGTGGGAGATCATCCAGAAGTACGGCGTGACCGTGTTCTACACCGCCCCCACGGCCATCCGATCGTTCATGAAGATCGGCCGCCAGGTGCCGCAGGGCTTCGACCTGTCGACGCTGCGCGTCCTCGGCTCGGTCGGCGAGCCGATCAACCCGGAGGCGTGGGTCTGGTACCGCGACATCATCGGCGCGGAGCGCACGCCGATCGTCGACACCTGGTGGCAGACCGAGACCGGCGCGATGATGATCTCCGCCCTCCCCGGTGTCACCGAGACCAAGCCCGGCGCGGCACAGGTCCCGCTGCCCGGCATCTCGATCGACGTCGTCGACGACGCCGGCGAGCACGTGGGCACCGGGAACGGGGGCCTGCTCGTGGTCACGGAGCCCTGGCCGAGCATGCTCCGCGGCATCTGGGGCGACCCGGAGCGGTTCGTGGAGACCTACTGGGAGAAGTTCGCCGACCGCGGCTTCTACTTCGCCGGCGACGGCGCGCGACTGGACGAGGACGGCGACATCTGGCTCCTCGGCCGCGTCGACGACGTCATGAACGTCTCCGGTCACCGCCTCTCCACGGCCGAGATCGAGTCGGCGCTCGTCGCTCACGAGGCGACCGCGGAGGCCGCGGTCGTCGGCGCCGCCGACGAGACGACCGGTCAGGCGGTGGTGGCCTTCGTGATCCTCAAGCAGAGCTACCTCGATCGGCACTCCGCGGAGGGCCTGGCGAGCGCGCTCCGCGCCTGGGTCGGCGAGCAGATCGGCCCGATCGCCCGGCCACGCGACATCTACATCGTGGGCGAGCTCCCCAAGACGCGCTCCGGGAAGATCATGCGGCGCCTCCTCCGCGACGTCGCGGAGGGACGCGAGGTCGGCGACACCACGACGCTGGCCGACACGATGGTCATGAGCACGATCCAGGCCAAGATCACCACGAAGTGACGGCAGACGTGAGGGCCGGCATCCGATACGAGGAGCGGATGCCGGCCCTCACGAACGGGACCTCGAGGCGAGCTATCCGAGCGCGAAGACGACCTCGACCTCGACGGGCGAGTCGAGCGGCAGAACCGGAACCCCCACCGCGGATCGGGCGTGCCGGCCGGCCTCGCCGAAGATCTCGCCGAGGACCTCGCTGGCGCCATTGATGACCCCGGGCTGACCGGTGAACTCGGGGACCGACGACACGAACCCGACGACCTTCACCACGCGGGCGAGGCGGTCCACTCCCCCGGCGACGTCCGCAGCGGCGGCGATCGCGTTCAGCGCGCACGTCCGGGCGTAGTCCTTCGCCGCGGCGGGGTCGACGAGACCGTCGCCCTCGCCGACCTTGCCCGTCTCGGGAAGGACGCCCTCGCGCATCGGCAGCTGGCCGGACGTGTAGACCAGGTCGCCGTGGACGGTGGCCGGGATGTACGCGGCGACCGGGGGCACCACCGCGGGAAGACGGATGCCGAGCTCGGCGAGCCGATCGGAGACGCGCACCGGCTCAGCCCTCGAACTGCCGCGCGGCCTGGGCCGCGGCATCCAGCCCGGCGTTGGCGTCGCCGCCGCCGACGGGGCGCTTGAAGTAGGCGACCAGGCCCCCCTCGGGGCCGGAGATCACCTGCACGAGCTCCCAGCCCTGCTTGCCCCAGTTGTTGAGGATGGCGGCGGTGTTGTGGATCAGCAGGGGCGTGGTGAGGTACTCCCACGTCGTCATCGCGACTCCTGGCGTGTTCGGCGGAAAGAAGCGGAAGATCGGGGATCGCGCACAGGGCATGCCTGTCGAGGGATCGCCCAGGTATCTCCCTTACGATCAAGCCTATGCCTGATACCAAACGCACGGCCACCGGTGTGCTCGGAGGCCTCGCAGGACTGGTCGGCCTCAGCGCCGTGGCCGGCGTTCTCATCACCGCCACGGTGACCCCCGCGATCGCGGTGTCGGGTTACGCGGCCTCCAGCGCGATCACGATGTTCGACAATCTCCCCAGCGTCCTCGAGATCGACAAGCTCATGCTGCCGACGACGCTGTACACGAAGAACCAGGACTCCGGCGAGTGGGAGGAGTGGACGCAGTTCTACGACCAGAACCGCTCCCCCGTCGAGTTCGACGAGGTCGCGCCCGTCATGTACGACGCGATCCTCTCCAGTGAGGACCCCCGGTACTACCAGCACGGCGGCGTGGACCTCATCGGCACGACACGCGCCGTGCTCTCGAACGTCCAGGGCGGCGGCGAGACGCAGGGCGGATCGACGATCAGCCAGCAGTACGTGAAGAACATCCTCGTCCAGCGGTGCGAAGCCACCGCCGAGACCGAGGAGGAGAAGCAGGCGTGCTGGTTCGAGGCGACCACCGCCGCGGGCACCGAGGGCATCCAGCGCAAGCTCCAGGAGATGCGCTACGCCATCGCCCTCGAGCAGCGGTACTCGAAGAACGAAATCATGCTCGGGTACCTCAACATCGCCAACTTCGGCGGCACGACCTACGGAATCGACGCCGCGGCCAAGCGCTACTTCGGTGTCACGGCGGGCGAGCTGAACCTCGCTCAGGCGACCACCCTCGCCGGCATCGTGCAGAACCCGAACACCTACCGCATCGATCAGCCGGGCAACGAGCGCAACGGGGCCGACAACGGCTACGCGCTGACCAAGCAGCGACAGCAGTACGTGCTCTCCCGACTCCTGGACGACGGCAAGATCACGCAGGAGCAGTACGACGAGCTCTTCGACGCACCGATCGAGCCGAACGTCACGACGCCGCGCACCGGCTGCACCGCCGCCGCCGGCGGCGAGTACTTCTGCCAGTACGTCCGCAGCGTCATCGAGAACGATCCCGCGTTCGGCGAGACCGACGAGGAGCGTCGCGAGGCCCTCCGCCGCGGCGGTCTGAACGTCTACACGACGATCGACTGGCGCCTGCAGAACGCCGCGAACGCCTCGATGTCGACCTACGCCCCCACCTCGGTGGAGGGGATGAAGTTCGGCTCGACCGCCGTGAGCATCGACAACACCACGGGCAAGATCCTCGCGATGTCGCAGAACACGCGCTTCGACGAGACGATCACCGGCGACAACAACTTCAGCTCCATCGTCTTCGCCGGAGACCGCACCTACGGCGGCTCCCGCGGATTCGCCGCGGGCTCGACGTTCAAGCTCTTCACGCTGGTGGACTGGCTGGAGCAGGGGAAGTCCGTGCGGGAGGTGCTGAACGGGGTCAACCGCGCGTTCCCGCGCATGACGAATTCGTGCACCGGCGATTGGGTCAACACGGAGAACACCACGATCGGGAACTTCGGTCGCGTCCCCGGGTACGTCGGCACGCCTCTGCAGTTCACCGCGGCCTCGCTGAACTCGGGCTACCTCGCGATGGCCTCCGAGCTCGACCTGTGCGACATCGCCAACGTCGCGACGAAGATGGGCGTCACCACCGGAGACGGCGAGCCCATCACGATGGGCGTGGCCAACAAGGTCATCGGCGATGACAACATCTCGCCGATCGCGATGGCGGGCGCCTACGGCACCGTCGCCAACAACGGCGTCTACTGCCAGCCGCGCGTCATCGAGAGCGTCACCGACTCGGACGGCAACGACGTGCCGCTCCCCGAGCGCACGTGCGAGCAGGTGCTCGAGCCGGGTGTCGCGGCGACCGCCGCCTTCGCCCTCGAGGGCGTCATGGTCGGCGGCGGAACCGGCGCGCAGGGCAACCCCTTCGACGGCACGCCCCTCATCGGCAAGACCGGTACCCACGAAGAGCTGCAGACGTGGCTCGTGGAGTCCTCGACCAACGTCTCTACCGCGGTGTGGGCGGGCAACATCGAGGGCGGCGGCGACATGTTCCGCAACTGGCACAACGGCATCCAGCTCTCCAACCTCCGCTACTTCATCGCCCGTGACGTCCAGGGGGCGGCGAACTCCCTCTTCGGCGGGAACCCGTTCCCCGCGCCCGACAACAACCTGACCCGTCAGGTCCTCCGCGACCTGCCGAACGTCGTCGGCCAGTCGATCGACCAGGCGACCGCGACGCTCCGCAACGCCGGATTCAGCGTCACCGTCGGCGAGGCGGTCGACTCCTCCGAGCCCGAGGGCGTCGTCGCGGCGCAGAGCCCCGGTGCCGGGCGCGTCGCCGGCGGCACGTCGGTCACGATCAACCCCTCCAACGGACAGGGCATCTCCGTGCCGGCGGTCTCGGGATCGCTCAGCGCCGCCATCTCGGCACTGCGGGGCGCCGGGTTCGGCAACGTCAGCCCGGGCAGCTGCCAGCAGGACGAGAACGCCGGCGGCGGCGAGCAGGCGACGGGCACCAACCCGGCCGCGGGCACCCTCGTCAACCGGAACACCGCGATCAGCGTCGACTACGTCAGCCGCAACTGCGGTGGCGGCGGTGGCGGCGGCGAGAGCCCCGCGCCCGACTCCGACAGCGACGGATAAGTGACGCACACCGTCACGCGGACGGCCCTCACCGCCTTCGGGGCGGTGGGGGCCGTCGGCGTCGCCACCGCCGTCTGGGGTGTCGCCGTCGAGCGCTACCTCTTCATCGTCCGCGAGCACACCCTGCCGATCCTCCCCGCAGGCTCACCCGACCTCCGCATCCTCCACGTCTCGGATGCCCACATGGCGCCGTGGCAGCACCGGAAGCAGCGGTGGATGGCCGCCCTGGTCGATCTGCACCCCGACCTCGTCATCAACACCGGGGACAACCTCGGTCACGCCGAGGGTCTCGTCGGCATCCGCCGGGCCTTCGCCCCGCTCCGCGGCATCCCCGGGTTCTTCGTCCACGGGTCCAACGACCACGTCGCCCCCTCCCCCCGGAACCCGCTGAAGTACTTCACCGGGCCGTCCCGCCAGCAGCCCAGGGCGCAGGCGATCGACGCCGACGCCCTCGACGCCTTCCTCGTGGACGACCTCGGGTGGACCGACCTGAACAACGCCGCGGGCGTCGTCGGGGCCGCGGGCCTGCGCGTCGCGGGCTTCGGCGTGAGCGACGCGCACCGGCGGTGGGACCGCCTGGACTCCCTGCCCGCGGCGATCGCCGCGACGCAGAGCACGGATGCCGCCCTGCGCGTGGGGGTGACGCACGCCCCCTATCGGCGTGTGCTCGACGGCTTCATCGACCTCGGCGCCGACGCGATCTTCGCGGGCCACACCCACGGCGGGCAGGTGCGCGTCCCCGGCTACGGAGCCCTCGTCGCCAACTGCGACATCCCCCTGCGGCAGGCCCGCGGTCTCAGCGCGTGGGAGCACGGCGGCCGCGCGGTGCCGCTCAACGTCAGCGCCGGCCTCGGGCACTCGATCTACGCCCCCGTGCGGTTCGCGTGTCGGCCGGAGGCGAGCCTGATCGTCCTCACCGCGGGCGGCTGAGCGCCCCTCCTCCCCAGCCACGCACGCCGCACGGTCGCTGAGGGGTTATCCCCGGCTGCGCCCTCGCGGCCGACGCGGGCGGTCGGCGCGGCCCACGATCGGGAGCACGAACCGATCGAAAGGCACCCCATGCTCGCCTCCCCGCTCCGCCGCGCGCTCCGGATGCTCGCCCTGAGCGTCGCGACCGCCCTCGCCGCCACCGCCCTGGTCCTCGCCCCCGCCCACGCGGCCACCGCCGCGACGCAGGGCGCAGGGTTCGGGTCGTGGCAGCCGACCTCGACGCACGGCTGGCACGGGTCGATGCGCGTCGGCGACGTCCACACCTACTGCATCCTGCCCGGCATCCCCCTCCCCACGGGGACCAGCACCGACCACGGCGTCCGTGCCGACGCCGCCGGCCTCAGCCCGCAGCAGCTCACCGGCATCAACTTCCTCGTCACCCGATACGGCCAGACCGAGGACCCGGTGCAGGCGGCCGCCGTCGGCTGGGCGGTCAAGGCGATCGCCGACTGGGAGACGACGCTGCGCACCTTCGGCTACCGCGGGGACTCCCTCGCCGGCGCCATCGACTGGACCTTCTCACGGCTCGCTCCGACACACAACGCCCGCGTGCAGGAGCTGGCGCTCGCCTACTACGCCGAGGGCAGCGTCGCCACGCCCGGAGTCACGGATGCCGCGGGGACGGTCGTGTTCCTCCGCGACGACGCCGATCCCCTCGGCGGCGCGGTCCGCGTGGATACCTCCGCCGCGGAGGCCCGCGGCACCCTGACCCTCGTCGGCGCCGTCTTCGCCGACAGCGGCGCAGCCGAGCGCGGCGACGTCGTCCCCGGCGAGGAGTACCGGATCAGCGTCGCCCCGGCGGCCGAGGCGTCTCCGGGCCGCCCCGTGGAGGTCTCCGCGCACGGGCGGTTCCGCATCGATACCGTGGCGGCCGTGCGGTACTTCACCACCCCGGGCGGCCAGGACACCGCGGGCCCCGCGGGACCGGTCGAGTTCGAGGTCGCCGGCGACGACGAGGTGCGGCATCCGCTCTTCTCCCCCACGATCTCGACGGTGGCGCTGTCCACCGCCCTTCCCGGAGAGAGATTCATCGACGACGTCACGGTCGAGGGCGACCTCACCCACTGGCCGCGCACCCCGGACGGCGACCGTCTGCCCGTGCGGGCGCACGCGGCGGTGTACCGTCTGGACGCGGAGCCGGGCGAGCCGTCGCCCGACATCCCCGCCGGAGCGGTCCTCGTCGGCGAGTTGAGCCTGGAGACGCAGGGCGACGGGCCGGTGCATGTGGTGTCGGGCTGGACGATGGACTCGCCCGGGTGGTACGTGGCGGTGTGGAGCATCACCCGCGAGGCGCAGTCCCCCGTGGTCGCCGCGCATCTCGCCTCGGCCTTCGCCTTCACAGAGGCCTTCGCCTCCCCGACGCAGATCACCCGCGTGGAGACTCCGCCGCCGCCGATCGAGACCGAGGCACCGGCCGCGCCCGACACGCCCGCGGAACCGGCCGCCCCGCATGCGTCGGCGCAGCTCGCCGAGACCGGCACCGACCGTCAGGGGCTCCGCGGGATCGCCGGGATGTCGGTCATCCTCCTCACCGCCGGACTCACCGCCGCGACCCTCGTGCACCGACGCCGGTTCGGAGATGCGGTCTCGATCAGGTAGGCTAGGGGGGTTGCCACGGGGTGTGGCGCAGCTTGGTAGCGCGCGTCGTTCGGGACGACGAGGCCGCAGGTTCAAATCCTGTCACCCCGACATACACTGTCTTCGACAGCAGTGAGGCTCCGCCCCTTCTCCACACGGAAGAGGGGCGGAGCCTCCTTGCGTATCACGAACCGGACGGAAGCCTCATGACCCTCGCGCCCCGCCTCGTCGCGTTCGATCTCGACGACACCCTCGCCCCCAGCAAGAGCGCCATCGACCCGCGGATCGGCGACCTGCTCATCGCCCTCGCCGAGCGCGTAGAGGTCGCGATCATCTCCGGGGGGCAGCTCGCCCAGTTCACCGCGCAGGTCGTGGACCGCCTCCCCGAGACCTCGCCCGACGTCCTCGCGCGGATGCACCTCCTCCCCACCTGCGGCACGCAGTACTACCGGCTCGAGAACGGCGAGGTGACGACCGTGTACGCACGCACCCTCACCGACGACCAGAAGGAGCGCGCCCTCCGCGCGGTCGAGGAGCAGGCGCGCCGTCTCGGACTGTGGGAGAGCGAGACGTGGGGCGACATCCTCGAGGACCGCGGCTCGCAGATCACGTTCTCCGCGCTCGGGCAGAAAGCACCCGTCGACGCGAAGGCGGCGTGGGATCCGACGGGCGAGAAGAAGAACACCCTGCGCGCGGCCGTGGCCGAGCTCCTCCCCGACCTCGAGGTCCGCTCCGGCGGCTCGACGTCCGTCGACATCACCGAGCGGGGTATCGACAAGTCGTACGGCATGACGCGCTTGTCCGAGCAGACCGGAATCCCCCTCGACGACATGCTCTTCCTCGGCGACCGCCTCGATCCGGAGGGCAACGACTACCCCGTGCTCGCGATGGGCGTGTCCTGCCACGCCGTCGAGGGGTGGCAGGACACCGCGGCTTATCTCGAGCAGCTCATCCCGACACTGCCCGTCCGCTGACGCGCGTCCTCACGCCTCCACGGCCGCCGTCGTCCCGCGCGGCACCAGGCGGGTGAGCTGCGTCACGTGGCGCGGCTCCAGCTCCTCCAGCGACGACACCCCGAGCAGCGTCATCGTCCGCTCGATCTCGCTGCGGAGGATCTCGATCGTCCGATCGACCCCCGCGCGTCCTCCGGCCATCAGTCCGTAGAGGTACGCCCGTCCGATCAGGGTGAACTTCGCCCCGAGGGCGATCGACGCGACGATGTCGGCGCCGTTCATGATCCCGGTGTCGACCATGACCGTCGCATCCCGCCCGACCTCCCGGACGACCTCCGGGAGCAGGTGGAACGGGATCGGGGCACGATCGAGCTGGCGCCCTCCGTGATTGGACAGGACGATGCCGTCCACGCCCCGATCGATGAGCCGGCGCGAGTCCTCCACGTTCTGCACACCCTTGACGACGATCTTCCCCGGCCACATCTCGCGGATGACGTCGAGGTCGTCGTAGCTGATCGTCGGGTCCATCGCCGCGTTGAGGAGCTCCCCGACGGTGCCGCCCGTGGTGGAGAGCGATGCGAACTCGAGCTTGGGGGTGGTGAGGAAGTCGATCCACCACCACGGGCGCGGCAGGGCGTTGATGATCGTCCCGACCGTCAGCTGCGGCGGGATCGAGAAGCCGTTGCGCTTGTCGCGCAGACGGGCGCCCGCGATGGGGGTGTCGACGGTGAACTGCAGGGTGTCGAAGCCGGCCTCCGCGGCGCGGCGGACGAGCCCGTAGGAGACGTCGCGGTCACGCATGACGTAGAGCTGGAACCAGTTGCGCCCGTGCGGATTGGCACGTTTCACATCTTCGATCGAGGTCGTCCCGAGCGTCGAGAGGGTGAACGGGATGCCGGCTGCTCCGGCCGCTCCGGCGCCGGCGGACTCGCCCTCCGTCTGCATGAGGCGGGTGAAGCCCGTCGGGGCGATCCCGAAGGGCAGGGAGCTGCGGCCCCCGAGGATCTCTGTGGAGGTGTCGACAACGGCCGCCGGCCGCAGGATGTCGGGGTGGAACTCCACGTCCTGGAAGGCCTGTCGGGCCCGCCCGAGCGAGAGCTCGCCCTCGGCGGCGCCATCGGTGTAGTCGAAGGCGGCCTTCGGGGTGCGGCGCTGGGCGATCACCCGGAGATCGGCGATGGTGAGCGCCGCCTCCAAGCGGCGCTTCTTCGCGTTCAGCTCGGGCTTCTTGAACTGCATGAGCTCGAGGAGCTCCGCGGGCTGGGGCAGTTGACGGCGGACCATTCTCGTTCCTTCGATTCTCGGAGATGTGCGGTGCGAGGCTCGTCGTCACGCGGACGGACGCGAGAGCGCAGCCTGGGCGTAGTACCCGGTGATGTGGTCGTGGATGAGCGTGCGTGCGGCGTCGGCGTCGCCGTCGTCGACCGCTGAGAGGATCGCGCGGTGCTCGGCTCGCAGCCGCCGGGCGGCGGCGTCCCAGTCGGCGATCCGCGAGGCCCCGGCCTGCACGTAGGACTCGATCGCCGTACGCAGGCCCGCCATCATCGCCGTGATCACGACGTTGCCGGAGGCCTCGGCCATCGCCAGGTGGAGCTGGGCGTCGAGTGCCAGGAAATCCTCCACGCTGAGACTCGGATCCTCCATCGCGGCGACGACGGCGTGCGCGGCGGACGTGTCGGATGCCGGGGCGACCGCGAGCGCGGTGACGACCGCGGTCTCCAGGACCAGACGCGTCGTCACGACGTCGTCGAGGGGGAAGCCTTGCGCTGCCACCTGCAGGCGGAGAAGGGCGGACATCCCTCCCCGGGGAGTGGCGATGATGATGGCGCCCGAGTTCGGCCCGGAGCCGGTGCCGGTGCGGATGAGACCCATGACCTCGAGTACGCGCAGCGCTTCGCGGACGCTGGACCTGCCGACGCCGAGGGTCGAGGCGAGCTCGCGCTCCGGCGGGAGATGGTCTCCGGGCTTCAGGCGCTGCTCCAGCAGGTCCGTCTCGATCGACTCGAGAACGACCTGCCACGCGCGTGCGGGTGACGCAGGCGGCATCCTTGCTCCTCCGTGTTGTGGTCGGACCACAGTACAAGGTGGTCAGACCACAGAGCAAGCCCCCGGAGGAATCCGCTGCCCGGGATCAGGCCGAGGCGAAGCCCCGCGGGTTCTGCGACTGCCAGCGCCACGCGTCGCGCGCGGCGTCGTCGATGCCGTGCTCCGCCCGCCAGCCGAGCACGGTCCGCGCCTTCGCCGGGTCGCAGTAGGTCGCGGCGACGTCGCCCGGGCGGCGCGGGAGCACCGCCTTCGGGAGTTCTCGCCCCGCGGCCTTCTCGAATGCGGCGACGAGCTGGTAGACGCTCACCGGCGTGCCGGTGCCGAGGTTGAACACCTCGTAGCCCGGCCGGGCCTGCTCCAGCGCCGCGACATGCCCCGCGGCGAGGTCGACGATGTGGATGTAGTCGCGCAGACCCGTGCCGTCCGGGGTGTCGTAGTCGTCGCCGAAGATCCCGACGCGCTCGAGCTCGCCGATGGCGACCCGCTGCACGTAGGGCATCAGGTTGTTGGGGATGCCCGCGGGGTCCTCGCCGATGAGACCGCTGGGGTGGGCTCCGACCGGATTGAAGTAGCGCAGCACCGTGACCGCGAGGTCGGGCTGCACGCGCGCGAGATCCTCCAGGACGACCTCGTTCATGCGCTTGGACTTGCTGTAGGGGTTGGAGAGGTCCACGCTCGTGGTCGACTCCTCGGTGAACGGCAGGTCGGCGGGGTCGGAGTAGACGGTGCCGGTGCTCGAGAACACGAAGGAGCGGATGCCGCGCGCAAGCCCCACCCGCAGGAGCGCGAAGGTCGTGTCGAGGTTGTTGGCGTAGTAGTCCAGCGGCTTCTGCGTGGACTCCCCCACCGCCTTGTAGGCGGCCAGGTGCACGATGGCGTCGAAGGGGCCGTGGGCGTCGAACACGCCCGCCACGACCTCGTCGTCGGACGCGTCGCCGACGACGAGCGGGGCCGTCCTGCCGGTGATCTGCGCGATCCGGTCCGCCGCGACGGCGGAGGTGTTGGAGAGATCGTCCAGGAGGACGGCGTCATGACCGGCATCCAGGAGGGCGACGGCCGTGTGGGCACCGACGTAGCCGGCGCCGCCGGCGAGGAGAACACGCATAGCTCCACCCTAGCGATCGCGGGCTCTCAGCCCAGGTGTCCTCCGGACTCCCGCAGGTAGCAGTCTGCGCACATCGACTCGTACGTGACGCGATCGGCGGACAGCTCGTCGATCGCGACCTGATCGCCGTCGAACACGAACCGCCCGCCGACCAGCCGCGCGTTGAAGAGCGCCTTGCTCCCGCAGCGGCAGATGGTCTTCAGCTCCTCGAGGGTGTGCGCGAGCTCGAGGAGCCGCCGCGACCCGGGGAAGGCCTGCGTCTGGAAGTCGGTGCGGATGCCGTAGGCCAGCACCGGCACTCCGTCCTCCACGACGATCCGCAGGAGGTCGTCCACCTGCTCGCGCGTGAGGAACTGCGCCTCGTCGATGAGGAGGCACGCCACGTCGGGCGTGGCGCCTGTGGCGGCGGACTCCGGGATGAGGGCGTCCTCGAGACGCGTCCGCACCCGCGCGCGATGCTCACGGAACAGCGCGCGCAGATCATCGTTCGGGCGGATGAGGAAGTCGACGGTCCGGCTCACGCCGAGCCGGCTGGAGATCTGGTCGGCCGCCTTGGTGTCGATCTCGGGCTTGGCCAGGAGGACGTGCTGTCCGCGCTCCTCGTAGTTGTAGGCCGCCTGCAGCAGGGAGGTCGACTTGCCGGAGTTCATCGCTCCGTAGCGGAAGTAGAGCTTGGCCACCGGAGAAGTCTATGGTCCGCACACCGAAGGCCCCCGCCGCCGCCGGAGCGGAGACGGGGGCCTTCGGCCGGGTAGGTCGATCAGCGCGCTGCTGTGCAGGAATGCGCGCCGTAGGCCGTCGCGGCCGTCTCACCGTCGACGGTGACGCGGATCTCCCCCGCCGGAATCGCGGCCTGGCGGGTGGTGAAGGCGTACGACCCCGCCTTTCCGGGGGCGATCGTCACCGTCCGCGTTCCGTACGACGTGGACACGTCCGCGGTCACCGCGGTGTCGGAGACGTTGCGCAGCGTCGCGGTGACGAGCACCTTGGCCTGGAGGCATCGGGTCCCCACGGTGACCTCGAGCGCGGTGGACGCGGTGACGGTGACGGTCGCCTCGACCGGCATCCGCGACGCGTCCTGCGCCACACCGCGTACGGTGAACGACCCGGCGTCGGCGTAGTCGGCGGGGTCGACGGTCTCCCACTCGACGGCGACCGTCTCGGTGGAGCCGTCCGCCTTGTTCAGCGACGCCTGCGGAAGCACAGGAGCGGTTCCCGCCTCCGTCTCCACCGCGATCGCCTCGACCGACGCGACCGCGATGTCCGGCGCGTACTCCTCGAGCACCTTCTGGTACTCCGCGCGGGTGACCGGGATGATCGTGCCGTGCCGGGGCTTGCCGCCGTCGCTGTTCTGCGGGAGGTTCGCGCGCAGCTTCGACCCCAGGGGCTGCCAGGAGTTTCCGTCGGTGAGGTCGTCGGAACCGAACGGGATGTAGTAGTTCGGACCGCCGTGGTACGAGGGCTGGTCGATGAAGAGGAACCAGTCGAAGCCGTTCACGTCACCGGGATTCGACGGGAAGATGCTCGGCCCCTCGCCCTGGTTGTACGTACCGCCCGGCTCCCCGTTCGGAAGGCCCGAGGCCACCCGCTCCTTGATGAGAGTCCACTGGTCCGCGGATCCCGTGGTGCCGGGGAGGCTGCCGGAGACGGAGGACGTGAGCTTCGTCGACTTCTCCAGGCGGATCGTCATCGACGCCTCGTCCTTCGTGAAGCGGTAGTAGGTGTCACCGATCTGCGCGACCGTGGAGTCGATCATGCCGAGGCCGTTGCCGCGGCGGACGTTGATCCAGGGCTTCGCCTCCGAGAAGGTCACGAAGTCGTCGGTCGTGGCGTACATCATCTGGTTGTAGGTGACGTCGGAACGGTCGGCGGGGTTCGCGGTCGGGTACATGTTCGAGGCCCAGAACACCACGTAGGTGTCGAGATCCTCGTCCCAGTACGCCTCCGGCGCCCACGTGTTGCCGGCGAAGTCCGACGACACCTTCACGTGGCGCTGCTCGGACCAGTTCACCAGGTCGTTCGACTCCCACACCTCGATGTGCGTCGATCCGGAGATCTGCGCCGTGCGGAAGCCCCCGGGGAGCCCGTCGATCTTGAGATCGGTGGCCAGCATGTAGAACCGGTCGCCCTCGGGAGAGCGGATGATGAACGGGTCGCGCAGCCCCTGGGTGCCGAGCGTCGAGGAGAACAGGGGCTCTCCGTCGTTGAGCGTGTTCCATGCCAGCGCGTCGTTGCCGCGCGAGGCCGCGAGGCTGATCTGCTCGGCACCGGCGCCCTCGCCGGTGAAGAAGGCCCACACGTAGGCTTCGTTCGCGTCTCCCGCCGCGGGCATCGGCTGCACGCGGACACGGAACTCACGCGTCGCGGATGCCGAGCCGGAGCTCGCGGTCGCGACGAGGACGACCTCGACCGCGTCCGCACCGGCAGCGGGACGCGAGACCTCCACGGTGGCGGCGGTGTCGCGGACGCCGGTGCGGAGAGCGGCATAGTCCCCGCCCTCGGCGATGGTCCAGGAGATCGTCGATCCGAGTGCGCCTCGCGTGGACACCGAGAAGTTGGTCCGGATGTCGTCGGGCTGGGCGATCGACACCGCAGCGAGATCGGCATCGGCCTTCTGCTGGTCCGACAGCTGCGCCGGCACCGTCACGGCGTACGTGCGGGTCGGGGCATCCGGGCCGGAGCCGAAGGTCGCGGTCAGTGTCACCTGGGCGTCAGGCGAGCCCGCAGCCGGTCGGGTCACGGTGGCCGTTCCGCCGGAGACCGCCACCGCGGGGCTGTCCGACGCCCACGCCACCGCGATGCCGTAGGACGTGGTCGGCACGGTGAAGTCCGCCTCCGCGCGCTCCGGAACCGACACCGCGGCGACGGCGCGGTCGACGGCATCGGACTGGAACATCGCGGCGACATCGGTCGCGCTCAGGGCGGTGCCGTAGACGGCGAAGTCGTCGACGTCGCCGGCCCAGTGCGGGTCGTTGTAGGTCGATCGGGCGAGGTAGGCCACGAGCTGGCTGCCGAAGGACGAAACATCCCGGGCGATCGTGCTCGTGAGAACGGGCTGCCCGTTGAGGTAGCTGCGCAGCTGCCCCGAGGTGCCGTCGATCACGGTGGTGTACAGGCTCATCCCCTGGGGCGTGCGGACCCCGGAGCTGGGGGCGGCTGTCGAGCCCGCGCCGATCTCGGTGGACCAGGGTGCGCCGGCGTTGACGGCGTTGGTGACGACGGACTTGACGTAGCCGTTGGGGTTGCTGGGATTCAGCAGCCAGTAGCCGCTCGAGAACGATGCCCCCTGGGCGACCGGCGCACCGATGAACGCCGCCGCGACGTTACCGGGTCCGGAGCGCGGCGAGAGCCACGTCGAGATCGTGAGGTCCTTCTTGCCGACGAGCGCGGCGGTCGGGATCTCCAGATATGCCGACGTCGAGCGCGACCCGCCGGGGAGGCTGAGGATGCCGTCACGCACCTCGCCGCCGCTCTGACGCAGCGTCGCGTCGTTGCCGTTGCCGGAGACGTCGGAGACGACTCCGCCGCTCGCGGCATCGAAGGTGTAGTGGATGATCGGGTCTGATCCGACATCGGCGTGGGCACCGGACACCGGCACCACGAGCGCGGCGAGGAGCGTGCCGGCGGCCGCCAGCATCGATGTCCTCTTCAACCGACGCGTGCGCGTCATCGCGACTTCCTTCCTCACGTCGTCAGCGACGTGGGCGTCTGGGCTCCCACTTCTGTTAGCGGGAACAATCGGGCGGATGAAACTCTGCCAGAGAGTCCACCGCGCCGTCAAGACGTGACGACGAGGACGACGATCAGGCGCGCAGCGCGAGGGTCTGCGCGGTTTCCTCGAGGACGTCGGCCGCGGCATCCGGTCGCGTGTTGAGAGTCGACCCGTAGCTCGGGATCAGGGCGCGCAGCTGCGGCTCCCACTCGGCGATCCGGTCCGGGAAGCAGGTCTTCAGCAGCCCCAGCATGATCGACACCGCAGTCGAGGCGCCCGGGGACGCCCCCAGGAGTCCGGCGATCGAACCGTCGGCGCCCGTGACGACCTCCGTGCCGAACTGGAGGACGCCGATCTTCTTCGGGTCCTTCTTCATCACCTGTGCGCGCTGCCCGGCATCCAGGAGCTCCCAGTCCTCGTCCTTGGCCGAGGGCATGAAGTCGCGGAGGCTGTCGACCTTCTGGCCGTGATCCTTCAGCAGCTCGCTGACGAGGTACTTGATGAGACCGGGATTGTCGACGGCCACCTTCAGCATCGGGAGGATGTTCCCCGCACGCACCTGCGTGACGATGTCGAGCATCGAGCCGTTCTTCAGGAACTTCGGGCTGAACGTCGCGAACGGGCCGAACAGCAGGGAGGCCTTGCCGTCCACCACCCGCGTGTCCAGGTGCGGCACCGACATCGGCGGGGCGCCGACGGATGCCTGGGAATAGACCTTCGCCTTGTGCTTCGCGACGAGGTCGGGGTTGTCCGTCTTCAGCCACTGCCCGCCGATCGGGAAGACGCCGTAGCCGGAGATCTCGGGGATGCCGGAGCGCTGGAGAAGTTTCAGCGCCCATCCGCCCGCGCCGACGAAGACGAAGCGCGCGCGGATCTCGCCCGGAGTGCGTCCGACCGCACGGCGGTATCCGACCCGCCAGGTCCCGTCCTTCAGCCGCTTGAGCTTGCGGACCTCCGTGTTGGTCCGCACGTCCGCGCCGTTCTCGGCGAGGGCCGCGAAGAGCTGGCGGGTGAGCGCGCCGAAATCGACATCCGTGCCGGCCGGGACGCGTGTCGCGGCGAACGGCTCCCCGGCGCGACGCTTGTGCATCAGCAGCGGCGCCCACTGGTTGATGACGCGCGAATCCTCCGAGTACTCGATCCCGGCGAACAGCGGCTCCTTCTTCAGCACCTCGTAGCGCTTGCGGAGGAACGCGACATCCTTCTCCCCCCGGACGAAGGTCATGTGCGGGGTGGCGTTGATGAACGTCGAGGGCGCGTCGAGCACGCCGTCGTCGACGAGGGACGACCAGAACTGACGGCTCTGCTGGAACTGCTCGTTGATGGAGATCGCCTTGGCCGGGTCCATCGACCCGTCCGGCGCCTCGGGCATGTAGTTCAGCTCGCAGAGGGCGGCGTGCCCGGTGCCGGCGTTGTTCCACGCGTTGGAGCTCTCCAGGGCGACGTCGTGGAGACGCTCGAAGACCGCGATCTTCCACGTGGGCTGCAGACGCGCCAGCATGGTGCCGAGGGTCGCGCTCATGATCCCGCCGCCGATCAGCAGGACATCGACCGTGCCCGCGGGCAGGGTGCTGTCGTCGGGATGGGGCAGAGCGTCGGAGGGCGTTTCGGTCACCGTTCGATTCTAGGCGCGCGCGCCGAGCCGCGCCGCGACGACCTCCGCGATCTGCACGGCGTTGAGGGCCGCCCCCTTGCGGAGGTTGTCGTTCGAGATGAACAACGCCAGTCCGCGTCCCTCGGGCGCCGCCTGGTCGGCGCGGATCCGGCCGACGAAGCTCGGGTCCTTCCCCGCAGCGTGGAGCGGGGTGGGGACGTCGGCGAGGGAGACGCCGGGCGCGTCGGCGAGGATCTCGCGTGCGCGCTCGGGAGTGATCTCCCGCGCGAACTCCGCGTTGATCGACAGCGAGTGACCGGTGAAGACCGGAACGCGCACGCACGTGCCCGAGACGCGCAGCTCCGGGCGCTCGAGGATCTTGCGGCTCTCGTTGCGGAGCTTCTTCTCTTCGTCGGTCTCCTCCCACCCGTCGTCGACGATCGAGCCCGCCAGCGGGATGACGTCGAACGCGATCGGGGCGACGTACTTCTCCGGCTGCGGGAAGTCGACGGCGGAGCCGTCGTGCACCAGACGCAGCGTGTCGCCCTGGGCCAGTACGCCCTCGACCTGACCGAGGAGCTCCTGGGCCCCGGCGAGTCCGGAGCCGGACACCGCCTGATAGGTGGAGACGACGAGGCGCTCGAGACCCGCCGCCTCGTCGAGGACCTTCAGCACGGGCATCGCGGCCATGGTGGTGCAGTTCGGGTTGGCGATGATGCCCTTGCGCGCCTCGTCGATCGCGTGCGGGTTGACCTCGCTGACCACGAGAGGAACGTCCGGGTCCATGCGCCAGGCGCTGGAGTTGTCGATGACGACCGCGCCTGCTTCCGCGAACCGCGGCGCGTGCGCACGACTGCCCGTGGCCCCGGCGGAGAAGAGGGCGATGTCGATCCCTGCGGGGTCGGCGGTGGCGACGTCCTCGATCACGATCGTGTGACCGGCGAAGTCGACGGAGGTGCCGGCGGAGCGGGCGGTGGCGAACAGGCGCAGCTCGCCGACGGGGAAGTTGCGCTCGGCGAGGATCTCCCGCATCACCGTGCCGACCTGGCCGGTGGCGCCGACGACGGCGACGGAGAGTCCTGAGTCTGCGATGCGGGTCATGACGGGTACCTCGGGTATGTCGGAGCGGAGCCCACAGCCTAGCGGCGACTGTCGGCGGGTGTCTGCGGGATCGTCAGCGGCCGGTGCCGGCGTAGACGGTGGCGTCGACGTCGCCGTCCAGGCCGTAAGCGGTGTGCACGACGCGCGCCGCCTCGGCGAGGTCGTCGCCGCGCACGACGACGGAGATGCGGATCTCGGACGTCGAGATCATCTCGATGTTGACGCCGGAGACGCTGAGCGCCTCGAAGAGGGTCGCCGAGACGCCGGAGTGGGTGCGCATGCCGGCGCCGACGACGGAGAGCTTGCCGATCTGGTCGTCGTGGACGAGGCTGCCGAATCCGATCTCGGACCGGACCGCATCCAGCGCCTTCAGCGCCGCCGCCGAGTCCGATTTGGGCAGGGTGAACGAGATGTCCGTGCGTCCGGTCGCCGCGGCGGAGACGTTCTGGACGATCATGTCGACGTTGGCGCCCGAGCGCGCGACGACCTTGAAGATCTCCGCCGCCTTGCCGGGGACGTCGGGGACCCCGATGACGGTGATCTTGGCCTGGCTGAGGTCGGTGGCGACCCCCGCGACGATCGGCTCTTCCATCTTCTCTCCCTCTTCCCCGTCGGGGATGCTCATCCCGGCGCCCAGCACGTAGGTTCCGGTGCTGGAGCTGAACGTCGATCGTGCGTGGATGAGCACGCCGTGACGGCGCGCGTACTCCACGGCGCGGATGTAGAGCACCTTCGCCCCGTTCGCCGCGAGCTCCAGCATCTCCTCAGCCGAGACGACGGGCAGCTTCCGCGCCTTCGGCACGACGCGCGGATCCGCTGTGAAGATGCCGTCGACGTCACTGTAGATCTCGCAGACGTCCGCCTCGAGGGCGGCCGCGAGCGCCACCGCTGTGGTGTCGGAGCCGCCACGACCGAGCGTGGTGATGTCGCGGGTGTCGCGGTTGAAGCCCTGGAAGCCGGCGACGATGACGACGGCGCCCTCGTCCAGCGCTTCGCGCAGGCGGATCGGGGTGACGTCCACGATGCGCGCCGACCCGTGGTCGGCGGTCGTGATCATCCCGGCCTGCGATCCCGTGAAGGAGCGGGCCTCGAAGCCCATCGAGTGAATCGCCATCGCCAGGAGCGCCATCGAGATGCGCTCTCCGCTGGAGAGGAGCATGTCGAGCTCGCGCGGGGCCGGGATGGGGGCGACCTCGGCGGCGAGTTCGAGGAGCTCATCCGTGGTGTCGCCCATCGCGCTGACCGCCACGACGACGTCGTGACCGGCGCGGCGGGCGTCGACGATGCGCTTGGCGACCCGCTTGATGCTCTCCGCGTCGGCGACGGAGGAGCCGCCGTACTTCTGCACGATCAAGGCCACGGTGTAACTCCTGGGGACGCCGCGAAGCGGCACGGGTGCGATCCGGGCGCAGACGGATGCCGCGCCCGACGGTCCATCTTACGGAACCCGCCGATGCGCGGTCCGGCATGTGACGGGAGCCCGCGGGTCGCCGTCCACCGGCACGACTACCATCGAGGAGGTCCGCCGAGCACGGCCGACCCCGGGAAGCGTGGAGGCGATGGAACGACGTCGGCGGAGGGCGCTGCCCTCACTCGGACACCTGATGAGATCGACGGGATCGACGTCCGATCTCACCGAGACGATCCCCGTCATCGACGACGCCCTGGCGGTGCGGATCCTCGACCTCGCCGTGCGCATCGGCGAGACGATGCTCGTCACCGGCGCGACGGCGAGCGACGTCACCCTCACGATCGTGAGGGTCGGCAAGACGTACGGACTCGACCCCGTGCACGTGGATGTCACCTACAACTCGATCACCGCGGCGTATCACCGCAGCGGCGCTCCCCGACCGATCACGATCCTCCGCGTGGTCCGCGGGGCCGTCCCGGATCATGAGAAGCTGCAGCGCCTGCAGGCTCTCGTCACCGAGGTGCGGACCGGACTCGACCTCGACGCGGCCGTGGCGCGCTACCGCGAGATCCGCCGCACGCCTTTCGCCTATCGCCCTCTCATCGTGATCGCTGCGCAGGCTCTGCTGGCGGTCGGGGTCGCGGTGATGTTCGGCGTCAACTGGCTCGTGATCGCCCTGGCCTTCCTCGCCGCCGCGGTGGCGGCCCTCACCCAGCACCTGCTGACGAAGGCGAGCGTGCCGTTCTTCTTCAGTCAGATCGCGGGCGCGTTCGTGCTCACGCTGGTCGCGGCTCTGTCGCCGCTCCTCGAGATGACCGGATGGGATGCCGCGGCGGGACTGCGCCCATCGGTCATCGTCGCCTCCGGGGTGGTGCTGATGCTCGCCGGCCTCACCGTGGTGGGCGCGGCCCAGGACGCGATCGACGGCTTCGCGCTCACCGCCACCGGGCGGATCCTGGAGCTCACGATCCAGACCCTCGGCGTCGTCGTCGGCATCCTCGCCGGCCTCGAGGCCGCTCGCGTGCTGGGGCTCGGGGTGGATCCGCCCGACGACGTCCTCCCGTTCGGTCCCGTGCCCCTGCAGTTCTTCGGGGCCGCCCTCATCGCGATCGCGGTGGCGGTGTACAACGGCGCCGGGCTCCGCATCATCACGGTGAGCGCCCTTCTCAGCCTCGTCGCCTGGCTCGGCTACCTGATCGCGTCGTCCGCGGGTCTCGATGTCGCCGCAGCGAGCGGCATCGGTGCCTTCGTCGGGAGCTTCGTCGGGATCGTGCTCGCCTACCGTCTGCACGTCCCGTCCGTCGCGATCACGACCGCCGCGATCCTCCCCATGGTGCCGGGGGCGGCGGTCTTCCGGGGTCTGCTCAGCATCGTCGAATCGGGAGGGTCCGCCGAGCTCCTGCTGCAGGGGTTCAGCACGCTCGCGCTGGCGGCGACGGTGGGTATCAGCCTGGCCGTCGGGGCATCGCTCGGCATCTACATCGGGCAGCCGGTGCGCGAGTCGCTGTCGAGCGTCGCGCGGGCGCGCGCCCACGTCCGAGGGTGGCGGAAGCCGGACTAGACCGAACGACGGCCCTCGAAGGCCCGGCCCAGCGTGACCTCATCGGCGTACTCGAGGTCACCGCCGACAGGGAGACCCGACGCCAGCCGGGTCACGCGGATCTCGAGCGTGTGCAGCAGCCGCGACAGGTACGTCGCCGTCGCCTCGCCCTCGAGGTTGGGGTTGGTGGCGAGGATCACCTCCTGCACCGTGCCGTCGGCGAGGCGCTGCATGAGGGGCGCGATGCGCAGGTCGTCCGGTCCGATCCCGGCGATCGGGCTGATCGCGCCACCGAGGACGTGATACAGCCCGCGGAACTCGCGCGTGCGCTCGATGGCCGCGACGTCCTTGGCGTCCTCCACCACGCAGATGAGCGTCTGGTTGCGCCGGGGGTCGCGGCAGATCGCACAGCGCGGCTGCTCGGAGACGTTGCCGCAGATGTCGCAGAAGCGGACGCGCTCGCGCACGTCGACGAGGAGCTGGGCGAGGTGGGAGACGTCGAACTGCGGCGTCTGGAGGATGTGGAAGGCGATGCGCTGGGCCGACTTCGGCCCGATCCCCGGAAGCCGGCCGAACTCGTCGATGAGGTCCTGGACGATCCCCTCGTACATCAGCTGAACCTCGTGGGCGGCTCGTACGGCTCTTCTCGGACGAAGGTCGCGCCGAGGACCTGACGGACCACGGCCTCCCCGTACCGCTCGACGCCGTCTTGGCGCGACGCGGCCCGCGGGGTCACGGTCGGCGCGGGCGGGACGATGACCGGCGGAAGGTCGGCGTCCGCGGGCGCGTCGAGGTCGTCGTCCTCCTCCGGGGGCGCGTCGGTCACCGGACCGGAGGCGTCGGCGACACCGGCCGGCGCCGGGGCGAGGGTCGCGACACGCGCCGGGGCACGATGCGCGTCGACGTCCTCGGGCTCGTCATCGACGGGGAACTGGGCCGGAGGGACGGACGCGCTCGGTCCGGGATCGGGCGGCGGCGCATCGTCGTCGGAGGGGATCGGCGCGACGGCCCAGTCGGTCACCGGTGCCGCCGCGGCGGGGGCGCTCACTCGCGCTCCCGCGGAGGCGGGCGCACCGGCGCCGCGCGGCGGAGTGCCGGCGTCTCGCCCGCCGCTCGGTCCGCCCTTGGCCGGGGAACCGTCGCCTGTCCCGGGCGTGGGAGTGTCGGACGCCGCGGCGTCGTGCCGGGCGAGGTACTTCACGCGGACACCGAGGACGGCGAGGATCGCCTGCCGCAGATCTTCGCTCGGCCCCTTGCCCGCCTGCAGCTGCTTGAACTTCGCCACATCGCCCGCGCTGGTGAACGAGAGGCTGAGGACGTCGTCCGCGTATGCCAGCACCGTGGCGCCCGCGGCGAGCAGCCAGGACGAGCGGCTGATCTTCTCGAGCCGGCCGAGGACGTCGGGCCACACCGCCCGGACGCGCTCGAGCGTCACCGGCCCCGCGGGCGGGGCGGGTTCGGGCTCCGCCCTCGGCGGCGCGGCAGCCGAGGGTGCGGCCGTCGGCATCGGGGTCGGCGGGGCGGCCGCCGACCCGGATGCGGGCGCGGACTCCGGTGCAGGGGCCGCCACCGGTGCAGGGGCGGACTCCGGCGCCGGGCGCGGCGTCTCGGACGCCGGTGTCGTCGTCCGCACGGCGGGAGCGGATGCCGGGACAGCGGCGGCCGTCTCGGCGGGCGCCGTCGCCCCGCCGCCTCGGGCGAGGACGCGGGCGACCATGAGCTCGAGCTGCAGGCGCGGCGAGGTCGCGCCTGTCATGTCGTCGAGGGTCGCGATGACGAGGTCGGCGACCGCCGACAGCCGCGCCGTCCCGAAGGACCCCGCCTGCTTCGTCATGCGGGCGAGGTCGTCCTCGGAGATGCCGCGCAGAACGGCTGCGGCGCCCTCGCCGGTGGCGGCGACGACGATGAGGTCGCGCAGCCTCTCCAGGAGGTCGTCGACGAAGCGACGCGGATCCTGACCGGTCTGCACGACGCGGTCGACCGCGGCGAAGGCCGCGGCGGCGTCCTGCAGGGCGAACGCGTCGACCACCTCGTCGAGGAGCTCCGCGTGGGTGTATCCGAGCAGCGCGACCGCCCGCGCGTAGGCGACGTGCTCGGCATCCGATCCGGCGATGAGCTGGTCCAGGAGCGAGAGGGTGTCGCGCGGCGAGCCGCCGCCGGCGCGGACCACGAGGGGCAGCACGCCCGGGTCGACGCGGACACCCTCCTGCGCACAGAGATCCTCGACGTACGCGAGCATCGCGGCCGGCGGCACGAGACGGAAGGGATAGTGGTGCGTCCGGGACCGGATCGTGCCGATGACCTTCTCGGGTTCGGTCGTGGCGAAGATGAACTTGACGTGATCGGGCGGCTCTTCGACGAGCTTCAGCAGCGCGTTGAACCCCTGCGGGGTCACCATGTGGGCCTCGTCGAGGATGAAGATCTTGAACCGGTCGCGCGCGGGGGCGAACACCGCGCGCTCGCGCAGGTCGCGCGCATCGTCGACGCCGTTGTGGGAGGCCGCGTCGATCTCGACGACGTCGAGCGACCCGCCGCCGCCGCGGCCGAGTTCCACGCAGCTGTCGCACGTGCCGCACGGGGTGTCGGTGGGCCCCTCGGCGCAGTTGAGGCAGCGCGCGAGGATGCGGGCGGAGGTCGTCTTGCCGCACCCGCGCGGACCGGAGAAGAGATACGCGTGCCCGACGCGGTCGCCGCGCAGCGCGGTCATGAGCGGGTCGGTCACCTGGGACTGCCCGATCATCTCGCCGAACGCTTCGGGGCGGTAGCGGCGGTAGAGGGCGGTGGTCACTCCCCCAGCCTACGGCGTGCCTGCGACATCGCCATCGGGATCAGGCGTCCAACCCGATGGGGACCTCACCGGCCGCATCGATGACCGGGATCGAGGTGGTCACCGTCGGCACGGACGCCGAGAGGATGCTGCCGTCCTCGCGTCGCGCGTCCGCGAGCTCCTTCAGCGACGGCCGCCCCGGGATCACCGGCCCCTGGTCATCGAGCGGCACCACGACCTCGTCGTTCGGGCCGATGACGTAGCCGACGCCGCGCACGCTGAACCCGAGCGGATCGCCGTCACCGGCGCGCAGGCGCAGGGCATCCCGCGTGAGGACGACCTCCAGCCGGGTGCCGTGCCAGTGCAGGGTGAAGGCGAGCTCGGGCCAGTCGGCGGGCAGACGCGGATCGAAGGACAGCTCGCCGAAGTGATCGCGCATGCCGCCGAATCCGCTCACCAGCGCCGTCCACACCCCGCCCGCCGAGGCGACGTGCACCCCGTCCGCGGCGTTGTGATGGAGGTCGGCGAGGTCGACGAAGATCGACTGCCGGAAGTACTCCAGCGCGAGCTCCTGGTAGCCGACCTCGGCCGCGAGGATCGACTGCACCACGGCCGACAGCGTCGAGTCGCCGGTGGTCAGCGGGTCGTAGTACTCGAAGTCGGCCAGCTTGTCCTCGGGCGAGAAGTGGTTTCCCTGCAGGAACAGGGCGAGCACCACGTCGGCCTGCTTCAGCACCTGGTAGCGGTAGATCACGAGCGGGTGGAAGTGCAGCAGCAGCGGACGCTTCTCGGGCGGCGTGTTCTCCAGGTCCCAGATCTCGCGCTCCAGGAACACGTGATCCTGCGGATGGATGCCGAGGGCGGGGCTGAAGGGGATGTGCATGGCCTCGGCCGCGCGCTCCCAGTCGTCCTCCTCCCCCGGCTCGAGCCCGAGCCGGTCGACCATCACGCGGTAGACCTCGCCGTCGCGCTCGGCCATCTCCCGCACCGTGCGGGCGGCGAAGCGGAGGTTGAAGCGCGCCATGACGTTGGTGAAGAGGTTGTCGTTGACGACCGTCGTGTACTCGTCCGGGCCGGTCACCCCGTGGATGTGGAAGCTCTCCTCGCCCGTGTCGTCACGGCGCCAGAAGCCGAGCGTGGTCCACAGCCGCGCGGTCTCCACCGCGATGTCGACGCCCTCGCGGTGCAGGAACTCCTCGTCCCCGGTGGCGCGGACGTACTTGGCCAGGGCGAAGCTGACGTCGGCGTTGATGTGGTACTGCGCGGTGCCGGCGGCGTAGTAGGCGGAGGCCTCCTCGCCGTTGATGGTGCGCCACGGGAAGAGGGCTCCCGCTTCGTTGAGCTGGTAGGCGCGCTTGCGCGCCGCCGGCAGCATCAGGTAGCGCATCCGCAGCGCGTTCCGCGCCCACTGCGGCGTCGTGTAGGCGAGGAAGGGGAGCACGTAGATCTCGGTGTCCCAGAAGTAGTGACCGGAGTACCCCGACCCGGTCATGCCCTTCGCGGGCACGCCCTGACCGTCGGCGCGCGCCGAGGCCTGGGCGAGCTGGAAGAGGCACCAGCGCGTGGCCTGCTGCAGGTCGTCGTGTCCGCCGATGCGCACGTCCGAGCGTTCCCAGAACGCCTCCATCCAGGCGCGCTGCTCCGCCACGATCGCCGCGATCCCGACGCGCAGGGCCCGGTCGATCGTGCGACGGCCGCGGTCGACGAGCTCGCGCGCGGGGACGCCGCGGGACGTGTGGTACGCTACGAGCTTGGTCACCCGCGTGGGGACGCCCGCCTTCGCGTCCACCCGGAAGACGTTCTTGGCGATATCCGGTTCGACGAGGTGTCGTGCTTCGACGTCGTTCTCGGTCTCCACCACGTGGTCGGCGACCACGGAGATCGTCATGCCCGACTCGGTCGCCTCGTACGCGAGCGCGGATCGGTGGCCGTCCTGCCAGTACTCCTGCGGCTGGAGGACGCGCTCGCTGATGCGCTCGGCCTTGCGCGGATCGAACCCGGCCTTCTTCGGCGCCGACGGCGTCCCGCCGTAGACGTCCTCGCCGTCCTGCCGGTTGATGAGCTGACTGCTCACGGTCACGGGTGCGTCGGCGTTGAGGACGGTGACTTCGACACTCATGAGCGCGAGGTGCTTCTCCGCGAACGAGATGAGCCGCTCGAAGTCGATCAGGACGTCCTTGCCGGAGGGCGTCATCCACCGGATGCGACGCGTCAGGATGCCGTCGCGCATGTCGAGGACGCGCTCGTAATCACGGACGTCCGCCACGTCCAGCGACAGCGGCTCGTCGTCGACATACACCCGGAGCACCTTGGCGTCGGGGGCGTTGATGATCGTCTGCCCTACCTCGGCGAAGCCGTACGCCTGCTCGGCGTGGCGGATGGGGAACGTCTCGTGGAAGCCGTTGATGAAGGTCCCGTGCTCCTGCGCGAAGCGCCCCTCGGGGTGGTTGCCGCGCATCCCGAGGTAGCCGTTGCCGAGGGCGAACAGGGTCTCGGTGACGCCGACGTCGTCGAGCCGGAAGGAGGTCTCGACCAGGCGCCACGGGTCGACGGGGAAGCGATCGCGGTCGATCATGCGACGAACTCCTCGAGGTCGGTCACCACGACGTCGGCTCCGGCGGCGCGGAGGTCGTCCGCCCCGACCCCGCGGTCCACGCCGACGACGAGCGCGAAGCCGCCGGCGGCAGCCGAGCGGACGCCGCTGATGGCGTCTTCGACGGCGGCGCTGCGGGCAGGATCGACGCCGAGCATCCGGGCGGCTTCGACGAAGACGTCCGGCGCGGGCTTGGACGCCAGGTGGTCGCGCTCGGCGATCACACCGTCCATCACCACCTCGAACCGGTCGCGGATGCCGGCCGCGGCCAGCACCTCCTCCGCGTTCTTCGAACTGGAGACCACGGCCACCGGCATCCCGTGCGCGACGAGCCGGTCCAGGAGGCGGAGAGACCCGGGGTAGGGCGCGATGCCGTCGGCGCGCAGCACGCGCTCGAAGACGGCGTTCTTGCGGTTGCCGATGCCGCAGACGGTGTCGCTGCTCGGCGCATCGGAGGGGTCGCCCCACGGCACCTCGATGTCGCGGGAGCGCAGGAGCGCGGCGACGCCGTCGTAGCGCTTCTTCCCGTCGAGGTGGTCGAAGTAGTCCCGCTCGGTGTAGGCGGGGCTGATCTCCCACGCCGCGAAGAGCTCTTCGAACATGGTCTGCCAGGCGTGCATGTGCACTTCGGCGGTCGGAGTCAGCACACCGTCCAGATCGAACAGGACGGCGTCGTAGGACAGGAGGTCGGGCAGGTCGTGGGGGGGCACGGCGACACCTTCGGGCGAGGGGACGGGACAACAGCGAGCGGCGCCTCATCAGGCCGTCGACTCAGCGTAATGCCCCCGCTGTCGCGGCGACAGCGGGAGTTCTCAGCCGCGCGCGACCGACAGGGTCTGGCGGGCGATCTCGAGCTCCTCGTCGGTGGGCACGACGAGGACGGTCACGCGCGAGGCATCCGAGGAGATCCGACGGATGCCGCGCTCCGGCGCGGTGTTGCGGTCGGGGTCGATCTCCACACCCGCGAAGCCGAGCGTCTCCAGCGCGCGCGCTCGCACCAGCGGCGCGTTCTCGCCCACGCCGGCGGTGAAGGAGATCACGTCGGCGCCGCCGAGCTGCGCGAGATACGCCCCGGCGTAGGCGCGGAGGCGGTGGACGTACACCTCGAAGGCGAGGATGGCCGCCTCATCTCCTCGATCGATGGCGTCCTTGATGTCGCGCTGATCCGAGGCGCCGGCGAGGCCGAGCATGCCGCTGCGCTTGTTGAGGAGATCGTCCAGGTCGTCCACGGACAGGCCCTCCCGACGGGCGAGCTGGAACAGCACGGCCGGGTCGAGATCGCCCGAACGCGTCCCCATCACCAGGCCCTCGAGCGGTGTGAACCCCATGGAGGTCTCCACCGAGCGTCCGCCGTCGATCGCGGTCACCGACGCGCCGTTGCCGAGGTGGAAGACGATCTGGCGCAGGTCGGAGAGCGCACGATCGAGGAACCGGGCGGCCTCCTCCGAGACGAACTTGTGCGAGGTGCCGTGAAATCCGTAGCGGCGGATGCGGTGCTTCGCGGCGAGATCCCGGTCGATCGCGTAGGTGTAGGCCGCCGGGGACAGCGTCTGGTGGAAGGCGGTGTCGAACACCGCGACGTGGGGGACGTCGCCGAAGGCGCTCTGGGCGGCGACGATCCCCGCGAGGTTAGCCGGGTTGTGCAGCGGCGCCAGGACCGCGAGATCCTCGATGTCGGACCGCACCTGCGGCGTGACGAGCGTCGGCGCGAAGAAGCGCGCGCCCCCGTGGACGACGCGGTGGCCGACCGCGACCGGCGGGTTCTCCGCCAGCGACGGTCCGTCGACGGCGAACGCGTCCAGCATCACCTGGAACCCGGCGGTGTGGTCGGGGATCGGCAGTTCACGGGTGGACGTGGCGCTGTGCATCGTGGCGGCGGGGCCATCGGTGCGCGCGGCGTGGACGGTGTGCCGCGCCTGCCCGACGTCGGCGCCGATGCGCTCGACGAGACCCGACGCGAGCACGCGCTCGGCATCCGCGTCCAGGAGCTGGTACTTGAACGACGACGATCCGCTGTTGACGACGAGGACGATGCTCATCGGGCCCCTCCCTGCGCGGAGTCGGCGTCTTCGGCCTGGGCCTGGATCGCGGTGATCGCGATCGTGTTGACGATGTCCTCGACCAGCGCGCCCCGGGAGAGGTCGTTGATGGGCTTGTTGAGCCCCTGCAGGACCGGCCCGATCGCCACCGCACCCGCCGAGCGCTGCACGGCCTTGTAGGTGTTGTTGCCGGTGTTGAGGTCCGGGAAGACGAACACCGTCGCCCGCCCCGCGACCTGCGAACCCGGCATCTTCGCCGCAGCCACAGCGACGTCGGCCGCCGCGTCGTACTGGATCGGCCCCTCCACCAGGAGCTCGGGGGCGCGCTCGCGCACCAGCGCGGTCGCCTCGCGCACCTTCTCCACGTCGGCTCCCGATCCGGACTCGCCGGTCGAATAGGAGAGCATGGCCACACGCGGCTCGATGCCGAACTGGGCCGCCGTGGCGGCGGAGGACACGGCGATGTCGGCGAGCTGCGGCGCCGTCGGGTCGGGGATCACCGCGCAGTCGCCGTAGACGAGCACGCGGTCGGCGAGCGCCATCAGGAAGACGCTGGAGACCACCGAGACCCCGGGCTTGGTCTTGATGATCTCGAAGGCCGGACGAATCGTGTGCGCGGTCGTGTGCGCCGCCCCCGAGACCATGCCGTCGGCGAGACCGGTGTGCACCATCATCGTTCCGAAGTACGACACGTCCGTCACCGTGTCGGCCGCCTGCGCGGCGGTGACGCCCTTGTGGGCGCGCAGCCGCGCGTACTCCTCGGCGAACCGGCTGACGTGGACGGCGTCGAAGGGCGAGAGGACCTCGGCATCCTGGATGTCGATGCCGAGCTCGATGGCCCGAGCGCGCACCTCGAAGGGCTCCCCCAGGATCACGAGGTCGGCGATGCCGCGCTTGAGCACGGTGGCGGCGGCGCGGAGCACCCGGTCGTCGTCGCCCTCGGGGAGGACGATGCGCTTGCGCGATGCGCGGGCCCGGTCGATCAGCTGGAACTCGAACATGAGCGGCGTGACGACGGTGGCCCGCGCCATGCCGAACGCGCGCAGCAGCTCCTCGGTGTCCACGCTGGTCTCGAACAGCGACAGCGCCGTGTCGTAGCGACGCTGCGAGTCGGCGGCGAGGCGGCCGCGGGTGTTCATCACGCGGACCGCGGTGTCGTAGGTGCCGAGCTCGGTGGAGATGATCGGGACGTTGGATCCGAGTCCGTCGATGAGCCGGCGCACCGGCTCGGGCAGATCGAACCCGCCGTTGAGGACGATGCCCGAGATGGACGGGAAGGTACCGGAGGCGTTGGCGAGCAGCGCAGCCAGGAGGACCTCGGAGCGGTCGGCGGGGATCACCACCACCGCACCCTCCAGAAGACGCGGGAGGACGTTGACCATCGACATCGCCGCCACGACGACACCGAGCGCCTCGCGGGTGAGCAGCTCCGGGTCGCCGGCGATCAGCTCGCCGTCGACCGCGCGCAGGATGCCGCGCATCGACGGCGCGACGAGGAAGCGGTCCTCGGGGATCGCCCACACGGGCACGTTCGCGGCGTCCAGACTCCGCTCCGACGTGAGCGAGGCGCGGACGGCGGCGACGACCTCGTCCTGATCGTCCACCTCGACGCGGTTGGCGATGACGGCGAACAGCTGCGCGCGGCCGTGGACGAGCTCGGCGAGGGCGAGATCGGCGATCTGGCCCATCTCGGCCGGGGTGCGCGGGAGCGTCGCGCCGAGCTGCTCCGCCTGGCCCTGCGCGGCGCGACCGCCGAGGACGAGGAGGACGGGAGCGCCGAGGTTCGCCGCGATCCGGGCGTTGTACGCCAGCTCCGCGGGACTCCCGACGTCGGTGTAGTCGCTGCCGACGATGACGACGGCGTCGCACTGGGCCTCGACGGCCTTGTACCGCTCCACGATCGTCGAGAGCGCGGCATCCGGATCCTCGCGCACATCGTCGTAGGTGACCCCGACGCACTCCTCGTACGCGAGGTCGACGCCGTCGTGGTCGAGCAGCATCTCCAGCACGTAGTCGCGCTCGCGCGTCGACCGCGCGATCGCGCGGAACACCCCGACACGGGAGGTCGCGCGGCTCAGGGCGTCGAGGACGCCGAGGGCGACCGTCGACTTGCCGGAATGACCTTCTGCGGACGTGATGTAGATGCTCTGCGCCACGCGTTCCAGCCTATGGGGCCGACGGGGAGCGGTTCCTGAGAACGCCGGGAAAAGTAAGACTCTCCGCGAACCCGGCAGAGCCTGGTTACCCTTGCTACGTTTCCGTCCTGGGGGAGTTGGCCTGGATGCCGCCTCGCGGAGAGCTTCGGACAGTCTACCCCCGACACCTCCCGACGCCGAACGCGCGTCCTGCGCGGCATCCGATGCAGGCATCTCCCAGGCCCCGCACCGTGATCTGGTTGTTACCATCGAGGGGTGGGTGAGGACGCCCGCGTCCGCCCGATCCGCCGCCCGAACGGCGCGCTAGGAGGCCCTCCGTGACCGACATCGCCCCCGCTCCCACGCGGCGCCGCGGAGAGGACGCCCCCGACTTCGCGGCCCTCACCGGCGCCGTGCTGACCTCCATCGGCTCGGTCATCGACGGCAAGCCCGACGCGATCCGCAGTGCTCTGGTGTGCCTCCTCGCCGAGGGGCACCTCCTCATCGAGGACGTGCCGGGCGTCGGGAAGACGATGCTCGCCCGCGCGCTCGGCGCATCGGTCGACGCGAGCGTGCGCCGCATCCAGTTCACCCCCGACCTCCTTCCCGGCGACGTGACCGGCGTGAGCGTGTTCAACCCGGTCGAGCGGGAGTTCGAGTTCAAGTCCGGCGCGATCTTCGCCAACATCGTCATCGCCGACGAGATCAACCGCTCGTCGCCGAAGACGCAGTCGGCGCTCCTCGAGGCGATGGAGGAGCAGCAGGTCACCGTCGACGGACGCACGCACCGCCTCCCCTCCCCCTTCCTCGTCGTCGCGACGCAGAATCCGCTCGAGATGGAGGGCACCTACGCCCTCCCCGAGGCGCAGCGCGACCGTTTCATGATGCGCATCTCCATGGGGTACCCGGATGCCCGGGCCGAAGCGCTCATGCTCCGCCAGCGCGAGACCACCAACCCGCTGGATGCGCTGACCCCCGTCGTGACGTCGCGGCAGGTCGAGGGCCTCATCGCCGCGGCGCGCGCGGTGCACGTCGCCCCGGCCCTCGAGGACTACGCGGTCGCCCTCGCGCAGGCGACCCGCAGCCACGGCGACCTGCGCCTGGGGGCGAGCCCCCGCGCGACGCTCCAGCTCGTGCGCGCCGCGAAGGTCTGGGCGGCCCTCGACGGCCGCGACTTCGTGATCCCGGACGACATCACCGCGCTCCTCGGTCCGGTCTTCGCCCACCGGCTCCTCCCGACCCGGGCGGCCGGCGGTGCGCGGGCGAGCGGCGCGGCCGACGCGGTGGCCGCCATCCTCGACCGGATCGCGGCGAGCGTGCGGGTGCCGATCGCCGCCCGCGCCTGATGGTGCTCCCCGCGGCATCCGTCGTCCCGGCCCGCGCGCGGCGGGCGTGGCCGCTGACCGTCCGCGGAACGGGGGCGGTCGTCCTCGCCGTCGCGTGCATCGTGCTCGCGCACGAATCGGGGATCGTGGAACTGCTCTACTTCGGCATCCTGCTCGGTGCGATGCCGGCGCTCGGCTTCCTGTCCCTGCTCCTCGTGCGGCGCACCGAGCCCGCGCGGCGGGTCGTCGACCCCGAGACGGTCACGGTGGGGCGTCCGAGTCGCGTGCGCGTGCGGGTGGGGATGCGGAGCCTCCTGCCCGTGCCTCCCGGAACGTGGTCCGACGACCTCGGCGACGGTCTCGACGGCACGGCCGCCGGCGTCCTCCCGGCCTTCGCGTCGGGCCTTCGGGGCAGCACCTCGGAAGAGCGGGCGATCGACTTCGTCTACACCGTCACCGGCAGCCGCCGCGGCGTGCACGAGCTCGGGCCGCTCACGGTGACCCTCACCGACCCGTTCGGGCTGGTGCGTCGGCGCGTGCGCTTCGCCTCCCGCACCGAGGTGACGGTCGCCCCCGCGATCGTCGACCTCACCGGGCTCACCGATGCGCCGGGCGAATCCGGCGGCACCCTGCACGCCACGACCGACCGTCTGGGGCAGGGCGCGGACAATCTCGTCGCACGGCCCTACGCGCCGGGCGACTCGATGCGCCGCATCCACTGGCGGGCGACCGCCCACCGCGACCAGCTCATGGTCCGCCAGGAGGAGAGCGAGTCCACTCCGGAAGCCTCCGTCGTGCTCGACCGCGGCGCCCCGCGGTGGAGCGTGGCGGCGCAGGATCTCGCCGGAGAGGATGCCGCGTTCGACGCCGCCGTGTCGGCATGCGTCTCGGCCACCGCGCGCCTCGTCCGCGACGGGTACGCCGTGGAGGTCGTCGATGAGGAGGGCGGAATCCTCGCCGAGCGCATCGACAGCGGCGACAGCGCGGAGGTGGAGGAGCTGCGCACCCGTCTCGCGCTCATCACCGCGCACCGCGATTCCGCGCTCGCCGCTCTCACCCGGCAGTTCGCGAACACGTCGACCGGACCGGTGGTGGTCATCACCGGTCGCCTGGGCCCCGGGGATGCCGCCGCGCTCGCGCCGCTCGCGTCGCGCAGCGCCCTGCCGCTGCTCCTGTGCACCGAGCCGTTCGGCGACGCGGTCGAGCACGCGGCATCCGCCGGCTGGCGTGTCGGGGTCATCGGGCACGACGGCGACGTCGCCGCGGCGTGGGCGGACGCCGGTCGAAGGGGGACGCGCCATGTCGCGCACTGAGACGGCGGAGCGGCCGGCTCCGACGACGGGCGGGCAGGCGGAGTCGCCGCGGGGGCGGGTCGCCGACCGCCGACGCCGGCGCCCGGGCCTCATCACACTGGGACTTGCGGCCCTCGGCACCCTCGTCGCCGCGCTCATCCCCGTACTCCGGGTCGTCGAGATGGGCGCGTGGTTCCTGGGCGCGGCCGCCCTCGCCGCCGGCATCCTGGGCACCGGAGTCCTCGTGCGGCGCACCGGGATCGCCCCCGCGTGGGCGAGTCTCGCGGGCGCGGTCGTGTGGGTGATGTTCCTCACGGGCGTCTTCCTCGGCGACACGGCACTGCTCTGGGTGATCCCGACGCCGGCCACGATCGATGCCGCGGCTCTCGTGATCCCCGCCGCGATGGACGAGATCGTCCGCGGCTCCGCTCCGCTGAACGCCACGTTCGCGCTGTCGTTCGTGATCGTCGGCGCGATGGGACTCCTCGCCCTCATCACCGACCACGTCGTGCTCACCGCGCGGATGCCGCTCCTCGCCTCGATCGGGATCGTCGCCGTCTCGCTCATCCCGGCGATCGCCGTCCCCGGCCGCGTCGACGTCACGGCATTCGTCGTCCTGGCCGCGATGATCCTCTTCCTCCTCCGCGCCGAGACCCGCGCGCGCGAGCTTCCGCTCGTCCGCGCCTCCGAACGTCGTGCGGGGGTCCCCGCGACGGCGCTCGGCATCGCCGCGGTCGGACTCGTCGTGGCGGTGGCGGCGACCCCCCTCCTCCCGCAGCCGCGGGCCGCCGTGGCCACCGGGAGCGGGTTCGGGCCCGGCATCGACGCCACTCTCGCCCTCGGCGACGACCTGCGCCGTCCCGCCGACGTCGAGGTCCTGCAGGTGCGCAGCGACGCGTCCGTGCCGCCGTATCTCCGGGCCACGACCCTGTCGACGTTCGAAGGCGACGAATGGGAGCCGGACCGGGTGCGCACCGTCCCCCTCGAGGAGGAGGGGGCGCTCGGCGCGGTGTCCGTGGCGGAGGATGTCGCGCTCGCCTCCACCGCGACCACCGTGGACGTCGTGAACCTGAACTCGGTCTGGCTCCCCGTTCCGTGGCCCGCGGTCGGGGTCGAGGGTCTCGACGGCGACTGGGCGGCCGCTCCCGCCAACCGCACGGTGATCGCCCAGTCAGGCGGATCGCAGGGGCAGGAGTACACGGTGCTCGCCGATGTGCCCCGCCCGACCCTTGAGCAGGCCCGGGCCGTCCCCGCCGCCGGCACCGAGGACGAGGAGCTCCGCGCCCTCCCCGCCGACATCCCCGAGATCATCTCGGCGCTCGCGCAGGAGGTCACCGCCGAGGCCGCCACCGACTACGACCGTCTCATCGCGCTGCAGCGCTGGTTCCGCGGCGGCGACTTCGCCTACTCGCTGGATGCCCCCGTGGAGGAGGGATTCGACGGCAGCGGCGCCGAGGCCGTGGCCGAGTTCCTCGAGCAGCGCGAGGGCTACTGCGTGCACTTCGCGTCGGCCTTCGCCCTCATGGCCCGGACGATGGACATGCCCAGCCGTATCGTCATCGGGTACCTCCCCGGCACGGCGAACGGCGACGTCATCGACGCGCAGACGGTGTACTCCGTGACGAGCAACCAGCTGCATGCCTGGCCGGAGGTCCACTTCGAGGGGATCGGCTGGATCCCCTTCGAGCCGACGGCGAGCCTCGGCGTCCCGACGGGGTTCTCCTCGGGCACCGGCATCCCCGGATCTGTCACCGAGAATCAGGCCGACACCGATCCGCAGGCTCCGGACGCGACACCGGGCGCTCCCGTGGACGTCGACGATCCGGCCGAGTCGGATGCCCTCTTTCCCGGCACCGCAGCCGGTGATGCCGGTGAGAACCCGCTTCCCACGATCGGCGCCGTGCTGCTGGTCCTCGGGTTCCTCGCCCTGCCCGCCCTCGTGCACCGCGTGCGACTCGGCCGGCAGCGTGCACTCGCCGAGGGCGGCGACGTCTCGGCGGCATGGGCGATGGTGCAGGATGCCGCGATCGACGTCGGCATCGGCATCCCGACGAGCGAGAGTCCTCGGTCGTTCGCCGCGCGCCTGCGGGACGCGCACGGCGCGCCGGCCGACGCGACCACCGCACTCGCGACGGAGATGGAGCGGGCCAGCTACGCGCCGCCGGGGACGCGGAACCCCGGTGCGGGAGCGATCGCGGTGCGGGCCGCGGACGACGTGCGGCGCGCGGTGCGGGCGTCGGCGTCGCCGGCGCGAAGGGTGCTCGCCGCGGTCGTGCCGCGCTCGCTGCTCGTGCGGCCGGGAAGCGCCTACGCGCCCCCGCGGTCGAAGGACCCCCTCGCGGCACGGTAGGATGGACGACGGCCCTCCGGGGCCCTGGAGGATTCGCCTAGTGGCCTATGGCGCACGCTTGGAAAGCGTGTTGGGTGCAAGCCCTCAGGGGTTCGAATCCCCTATCCTCCGCCACATTCCCCGCTGTTGAGTCGTCCTCCACCGAACGCTCGCACAGCTCAGTGCGCGTTGCGCGCGGGCCGAACTCCTCAGAAACGCGTTGCGGGAGCGCACCCCACCCCGCACCGGCCCTCCCGACCCCCGAAACTGAGGAGTTCGGTTCGGTCCCGCGTGCCCCCCGACGCAGCGGCTACGGCCCGGGTCACCCGGGACAGCGCGGGCCGAACTCCTCAGAAACGGGTCGCGGGAGCGCTCCCCACCCCGCACCGGCCCTCCCGACCCCCGAAACTGAGGAGTTCGGCCCGCGGGGCGGGGTCGAAGCGGGCCGAGGTCAGGCGTACTCGGCGGCCCAGCGCGCGGCGAACTGGCGCGGTGAGATCGCCCCGGCATCGAGGCGCTCCTCCCCCTCGCGCAGACGCACCCAGCACTCGAGGGTGCGCACGTACCGCGGGTCGGGTTCGGCGTCGCGCGGCCGCCGCGTGCCGGCGAGGGTCTTGGTCCGCGCGCGCACGTCGGCGGTGATCGCCCGCAGGGTGGCAGCGGCGACGACGACCGCGACGAGCTTGATCGCGAACACCGCGGGCCAGCTCATCGGCACCACGGATGCCGTGAGCAGGCCGGTCAGCGCCGCCGCCACCAGCCCGAAGGCGATCCAGTGCCGGGCGACGTGCAGGAACCCGCGCACGAGCGGCGGGGTGCTCGGCGGATAGATGTGCACCTCGACCGTGTGGGCGCCGTAGCGGGAGAAGCGCGAGGTCGCGTACCCCCAGCGGTGGCGTCCCACCAGGAGCACGCGGACCCGTCGAGCGGCATCCCGCACCGCGATCATCTCGGCGCGCCGCTCCCGTCGGTCGCGTCCTCGTCCGGCGTGAGCTCGTCGTAGCCGAGCCGCCGGCGCGGCGAGCGCGAGAGGTACGCCGCCCGTGCGATGGCGATGCTCCCGACCGCGGAGGTGGTGAGCTGCATCGCGATCGCGAGGACGACCTTCACGAGGTCGGGCACCGACGGCTGCACGAGGAAGGCCCCGCCCACCACGAGCGCGATGCCGAGCCCCCCGGCGGTGCCGACAGCCGAGACCCGCGTGAAGGCGTCCGGAAAGCGCATGACGCCGAGCGCCGCCGTGGCGAAGACGAGGGCTCCGAGGACGACGAAGACGTTGCCGAGAACGGCCAGGATCTCGCTCATCGCTTCCCCCTCGTCAGCGCCCGGGCGAGCGAGAGGGCGGCGAGGAAGCCGACCACCGTCGCTACGAGCACGATGTCGAACGCGTACGTGGCCGCCACCCGTACGCCGATGACCGCGATCAGCCCGACGGCGCCGAAGAGCAGAAGGTCGGCGGCGACGACGCGGTCCGCGTCGTCGGGACCGGTCAGCATCCGGTACGTCGTCACGAGCATGGACAGGGCCAGGATGCCGATGGCGATGTCGAGGCCGATCATCGGGGGTCCCCCTTCCGACGGAGGGCGCGCAGGAGGTGATCCTCGATCCGACCGACCTCGGCGCGCAGGGCGTCCGGGCCGTCGGAGTACATTCCGTGCACGAAGAGCACGCGCGCGTGGGTGCGGGGCTCGATCGTCGTGCCGAGGGTGAGGGTGCCGGGGGTCAGGGTGACCAGCGCCGCCAGCGCGGTGAGCTCGACGTCGGTGGCGCACCGCGTGGGAACCCGCGCGATGCCCGGCGCGGAATCCTGCCCGGGCGTCAGGTTGTCGCGGAGGACGGCGATGTTGGCGACGATGACCTCCTTGGTGAACCACGCCACGAATCCGAGGAGGCGGAAGGGCCACGTGAGCCAGGTGGTGAGCTGCGTCATGATCCGAGCACCGCCTCGACGTAGGAGGAGGTGTCGAGCAGGCCGTCCGCGGCGATCTGCGCGAGCCCGAGGAGCAGTTCCGCTCCGAGCCCGAGTCCGAGGGTGATGACGGCGAGCACGATGGCCGGAGCCGCGAGCGACGCGCCGATGCGGGGCCGGGTACGGGTGCGTGTGTCGACGCCCCCACCGGACGCGGATGCCGTGGCATCCGGAGCCGCGTCGATCGACGCGTCGGCCTCCTTGGCGCGCGAGCCCCAGAACATCCCCGACCAGATCTTCAGCATGGACAGGAGGGTCACCAGGCTCACGAGGATCATCACGACGACCGCCACGATCTCGCCGGCATCCTGCGCGGCGACGATGAGGGAGAGCTTCGCGACGAACCCGGAGAAGGGCGGGAGCCCCGCCAGCGACAGAGCAGCGACGAAGAACGCCGCGGCGATGAGCGGCTCGGTCTTGGCCACGCCCCGGAACGCGCCGAGCTTGTCGGTGCCGTAGCGGACCTCCACCGCGCCGGTCGAGAGGAACAGCGACGCCTTCACGATCATGTGGTGCAGGAGGTAGAAGATGCCCGCGACGAGACCGAGCGGGGTGAACAGCGCGACCCCGAGGAGGATGTAGCCGATCTGACTGACCATGTGGAACGCCAGGATCGACCGACTGGTGTTCTCCCCCACCGCCCCGAGCACGCCGACGACCATGGTCACGGCGAACACCGCGATCCCGATCCAGAGGAATCGCGGGTCGCCGTCGAAGACGACCGCGTACACGCGGTAGATGGCGAAGATCGCGACCTTGGTGTGCAGCCCCGAGAAGAGGGCGGTGATCGCCGGCGAGGTCGTGGGGTAGGCGCGGGCGAGCCAACCGTGCACCGGCACTACGGCGGCCTTGATCCCGAGCGCGAACAGACACACGGCGGTGGCGATGGCGACGGTCTCGTCGGCGGCGGCCATGCCCGACAGCTCCGCGATGTTCACGGTGCCGGCGGTGCCGTACAGGAACCCGACGCCGATGAGGAACACGGTCGAGGTGAGCAGGTTGATCGTCACGTACAGGCGCGCGCCGGCGATCCGACGGATCGGCGCGCGGTCGGGCGCCGCCAGCAGGAACAGCCCGTACGAGGGCAGGAGCATGACCTCGATGAAGACGAAGAGGTTGAACAGGTCAGCCGTCAGCAGCGCGCCGTTCACACCGGCGAGGAGCACCAGCAGCATCGGAGCGAAGAATCGCGACTGCGCGCGGCCGGACGCGACGGCGAACCACGCGCACGTGAGCGACAGGATGCCGGTGACGGTGAGCATGAGGGCCGTGAACATGTCGGCGGCGAAGGGGATCGCGATTCCCGCGACCCATCCGCCGACACCGTGCGCGATCGCGCCGCCGTCGAGGAAGTCGAGGATGAGCAGGATGCCGCCCGCCGTCGAGGCGGCGATCGTCACCATCATCACGATGACGTGGATGTGACGACGGGTCGGGGTGAAGGCGAGGACGCCGGCGATGATCATCGGCAGGCCGGCGAAAAGCGGAAGAAGGGCGGCGCTCACGAGGTGATCCCCTTCTCGGCGGCGACGACCTCGTCCGGGTGCACGCCGTCGTCCTCCGCCACGGAGTCGCCATCCTCGTCCGGCTCGGTGCCGTCGGAGGTGTCGTCGTCGTTCCGACCGGTGACGGCGAGGACGAGCATGAAGATCGTGATGGAGAACGCGATCACGATCGCGGTCAGCACGAACGCCTGCGGCAGCGGATCGGCGATCGTGCTCGGGTCCGCCGGGGTGCCGAACGGCTCGCCGCGACGCGCGGTGCCGCCCGCGGCCAGCAGGACGAGGTTCGCGGCGTTGCCGAGCAGGATGAAGCCGAGGATCACCCGCAGCATCTCGCGCTGCAGGAAGAGGTAGACGGCGCCGGCGACGAGGATGCCGGCGGTGAGGGCGACGGTCATCGCGAGGCCACCTTTCTCGAGTCGCGGTCGGGTTTCACAGCATCACCGGGTCTCGGATCGGAGTCGGATCCGCCCTCCTCACGCTCGGTGTGGTGCTGTCGACCGAGGAGGTTCAGCGCGGTCAGCACGACGCCGACGACGGCGAGGTAGACGCCCACGTCGAACACGAGCGCGGTGGTCAGCTTCGTCCCGAGGATGTCGACGCTCAGCGGCCGGAGGAATGAGCCGTCGAAGTACCCGAGCAGACCCGTTCCCGTGCCGATCACGATGCCCGCCCCGATGAGGGCGAGGAACGGCCAGCGGATCCGCGCGGCCGACTCGCTCGGGGCGGCGAGGTAGAGCAGCGCGAATCCGGCACCGCCGATCAGGGCGGCGATGAACCCGCCGCCCGGCTCCTGGTGGCCCCGGACGAGGAGGATGACGGAGAGGAGCACGATCGCCGGCACCAGGACGCGCGCGACGGTGCGGACGAAGACGCTGTTGTGCGCGGCATCCGACAGCGGGGTGCCGCGCAGGAGCCGGGACGACCGCACGGGGGTCGGCCGGCGCGAGTAGAGCAGCGCGGCGATGGCGATGCCCGCGGCCCCGAGCACCGTGAGCTCGCCGAGGGTGTCGAACGCGCGGAAGTCCACCAGGATCGTGTTGACGATGTTCGCCCCGCCGGTGAGCGTCTCCCCCTCGCTGAGGTAGAACTCCGCCGCCGGCGACATCTCGCGACGCCCGGTGAGCGCCCAGACACCCAGGGTCGTGGCGGCTCCCGCACCGAGGGCGAGGGCTGCGGGGAGGATCCGACGGCGCTTCGCCCGCGACGGCGCGAATTCGCGCGGGAGGCGGCGCAGCAGCAGCACCATGACGCAGACGGTGAGGATCTCGACGAGCAGCTGGGTCATCGCGACGTCGGCGGCCCCGAGGACGAAGAACCACACCGTCATGCTGGTCCCCACCACACCGGTCACCACGACCGCGGCGATCCGCGTGCGGGCGCGGACCGCGGCGATCGTCCCCGCCGCGACGAGGGCGAGCAGTAGCCAGTCGATCGGCTCGGTCGGGTCGCCGACCACCTCGGGCAGTCGCGGGATCGTGAAGACGCCGACCGCGGCGATCACGATGAGGACGGCGACGGGGATGCCGAGGTGCAGCGCGGGCTTCGTCGTGCCGGTCGTGCGTCCCACCAGCCCGCCGAAGCGGATGATGCCCGCGCGCGTGGCGTCGACGGCGGCCAGCCCCGAGACCGGCGAGCGCAGGCGATCGGTCACGCGCTCCACGCGCGCGCGGCCGACGACCATCGCCGTTCCGAGCGCGATGACGGCGGCCGATACGGCGAGCGGGAGGTTGAACCCGTGCCAGAGCTCGAGATACGCATCCACGGGAGCCCCGACCGACGAGGTCGCGCCTGCGGCGACGAGGTCGTCGAGCAGGAAGGGCAGGATCCCCAGGACGAGACCGGCGGCGGCGAGGAGTCCGGGAGCGCCCCAGAAGAGCGCCGGAGCTTCGGGGATGGCGCGGGGGGCGGTGCGCCCGCCGAGGGCTCCGAGGACGATGCGGCCGGAGTACGCGAAGGTGAACACCGCGGTGAGGGCTCCGACGATCGTGAGCACCACCGGGAACCACACGGGCCCCGGCGCCTCGATGAAGGCCGCGAACATCGACTCCTTGCTGACGAACCCGAGCAGCGGCGGGATGCCGGCCATGGACGCCGCGGCGAGGGCGAGCGCGCCGATGGTGATCGGCATCCGGATTCGGAGGTTCGCCAGCTCGCGGATGTCGCGGGTGCCGGCCTCGTGGTCGATGACCCCGATGAGCATGAAGAGCGCCGCCTTGAACAGGGCGTGGGCGACGGTGTGGACGACGGCGGCGGTGAGGGCTTCGGGGGTGCCGACGCCGATCATGGCGACGAGGAGCCCCAGCTGACTGATCGTGGAGTAGGCGAGGAGCGCCTTCAGATCGGTCTGGCGGAGGGCGGTGACGGCGCCGAAGACGGCCGTGATGAGACCCGAGGTGATGAGGAGCGCCGACCAGACGAGCTCCCCGGCGAGGGCCGGGGAGAACAGCAGGGCGAGGTAGATGCCGGCCTTGACCATCGCCGCGGCGTGCAGGTACGCCGAGACCGGGGTGATGGCGACCATGGAGTCGGGCAGCCACGCCTGGAACGGGAACTGGGCGGACTTGGTGAAGACCGCGCCGGCCAGGAGCAGCGCCACCGGAATGGCGAAGCCCGGCTGTGCCCAGGCGTCGGAGACGAGGACGTCGGTGATCCGGGTCGTGCCCGTCCCCACCCACATCACCACGACCGCGGCGAGGAGGCTCAGGCCCCCGGCGGCGGTGACGAGAAGCGTGCGGATCGCCGGTTCACGCGCGTCCCTGCCGGAGCGGGCGATGAGGAAGAACGAGCAGAGGGTCGTCGCCTCCCACGCCACGAACATCAGCACGAGGTCGTCGGCGAGGACGAGGAGCAGCATCGCGGCGGCGAAGCCGGTCATCAGCACGAAGAACGACGCGTTCGGGCCCTTCGGCAGATAGCGGGCCGAATAGATCAGCACCAGTGCGCCGATCACCAGCACGATCAGCGAGAACAGCAGCGACAGCCCGTCCAGGCGCAGGCCGAACCCGACCCCGAGGGTCGGCATCCACGGCACCCACACCGTTCCGGACCCGAGCGTCGCCAGCATCGCGGCCGCGGCGATCAGGGGAAGTGCGAGCCACCATCCGGCGGCCCGGCCCGCGACGCGCGCGACAGGGGCGGCGACGGCGCACGTGGCGCCGACAAGAATCAGAGATGCCCACAGCATCCGCGTACCTCATCCGTCATGACTTCACCGGTCGGGATGCGGCCATCTCGCCACGCGTGCGATGACCCCGAGCCGGCGCCTACCGGAGGCGGGATGCCGGCGCGCTGCCGGACAGGTTCGCGCCCCAGCGGGAGATGTAGCCGTTGGTGCCCGTGTGCAGCGGAACCGAGAACGCCGGCGCGGGGGCCGGGGTCGTCGTCACACGCAGGAATCGCACCGCGCCATCTTACCGGAGCACGCTGGACGACAGCTCCGATCAGACGCCCGCGGCGACCTCTCCCGGAGCGCCGAGTTCGTCGAGCAGCGTCACGATCCGCGCGCGGATGTCGTCGCGGACGACGCGGACCTCCGCGAGCGAGAGGCCGGCGGGGTCGGTCAGCTCCCAATCCAGGTACCGCTTGCCCGGATACACGGGACACGCGTCTCCGCAGCCCATCGTCACGACCGCGTCGGCGGCGCGCACCACGTCGTCGGTGAGGGGCTTCGGGAACTCCTCGGAGACGTCGATGCCGATCTCGGCGAGCGCCTCTACGACGGTCGGGAGGATCCCCTCCCCCGGCTGCGAGCCCGCCGAGCGGACGTGCACCCGGTCTCCCGCGATGTGGCGCGTGAGCGCCGCGGCCATCTGCGAGCGTCCGGAGTTCTGCACGCAGACGTACAGCACCTCGGGAACCGTCGTGACGATCAGCCCGCGGGACTGCGCGAGAGCGGTGAGCCGGTCGCGCGCGAACTTCTCCGCGAGCGCGGCGAGATGGGTCGAGACCCGCGCGGTGCGCCCGAGGGCCGTGTACGACTCGTAGACGACGCGCTCGACGGTCTCCTCGCTGACCATCCCGGCGAACTGATGGGCCAGGCGCTCCGCCGCGCGGTGGAGGACGGCATCCGGAGACAGGAGCGGCGCCTGCCCGGGCCCGGCGTTCATCAGGCGGTCCGAGCGGGGAGGAGGTCGGCCACGAGCGCCTCGACGCGGCGCCGGATCTCGTCGCGGATGGGCCGGACGGCGTCGATGCCCTGACCGGCCGGGTCGTCGAGCTCCCAGTCCTCGTAGCGCTTGCCGGGGAAGATCGGGCACGCGTCGCCGCACCCCATCGTGATGACGACGTCGGACTCCTTGACGGCCTCGACCGTCAGAACCTTGGGCGTGTTCGCGGCGATGTCGATGCCCTCCTCCGCCATGACCTCGACGGCGACGGGGTTGATCGCGTCCTTCGGCGCAGAACCGGCGGACAGGACCTCGATCTCACCGCGCCCGAGCTCGCGCAGGTAGCCGGCAGCCATCTGGGAGCGTCCGGCGTTGTGGACGCAGACGAAGAGGACGGTGGGGGTGGCGGTCATGAGGTCTCGCTTTCTCTCGAGAAAAGCATAGACCGTCATCTATCAATTGGGTGAACGGCGGGAGAACGATCGGAGAGGAGCTCGCGCACGAGCCCCCGCACCCGCTCCTCGATGTCGTCGCGGATCGCGCGGATGCGCGCCGGAGATGCCCCCACGGGGTCTTCGAGGTCCCAGTCCAGGTATCGGCGCCCCGGGTAGACCGGGCAGGCGTCGCCGCATCCCATAGTGATGACGACATCGGCGGCGCGCACCGCCTCATCGGTGAGAGGCTTGGGGAACTCGCCCTCCAGCGCCACCCCGATCTCATCCAGCGTCATCGCGATCGCCGATCGCACCTCTCCGGAAGGACGGGAGCCGGCGGTCCGGACACGCACGGCGTCCCCCGCCAGCCGCCGGAGGATCGCCCCGGCCATCTGCGAACGGCCCGCGTTCTGGACGCACACGAAGAGCACCGTCGGAACGTCATCCGCGTTCCCGTCGACGGCGTCGCCGACTCGAGCGAGCGCCTCCAGCCGTGATGCGGCGAAGGACGCCGATCGGCTGGCGAGGAGTGGCCGAGACCCCGCGGCGGCGAGCAGATCGTAGCTCTCAGCGACCACGGCGCGCACCGTCTCGGGCGCGAACACCCCCCGGAAGCGCGTGTCGAGATCGCTCGCGATGCGGTCCAGATCGGGCACCGGGGCACCCTCGGCCACCCCGTCCGCCCCGAGGAGCGCGTCGACTCGATCCGCGACCTCCGGCGCGATGGAGTACCAGACGCGCCGTCCGTCCGGCGCGCGGCGCACGATGCCCGCGGAGGCCAGGGCCTTCATGTGATGACTGACGGTGGGCTGCCGGAGGTCGAGCGCACGGGCGAGATCGCCGACGAGCGCACGCCCGTCGGGCGCGGTCCGGATCAGGGCGAGGATGCGCATGCGCGTCGGATCGCCGAGCGCGCGCACCTGCTCGACGGAATCCATAGACGGCAGTCTATCCGCGCCGGAAACATCGACTATGGTCTATGCGTGCCCGATCATCCGTTCCGCGTCCTCGCATGACGCCCTCCGTCCGCGCCCTGATCGGCGAGTTCCTCGGCAGCGCCGGACTCGCCGTCGTCGTCATCGGTTCCGGGATCGCCGCCCAGAGCCTCTCCCCGGGCGACACCGGCCTGCAGCTGCTCGAGAACGCCCTCGCGACGGCGTTCGGACTCACCGTGCTCATCCTCGTCTTCGCCCCGGTGTCCGGCGCGCACTTCAACCCGGTCGTGACCCTGGTCGACATCCTGCTGCACCGCCGGTCGTGGGCGACGGCGGCGGGCTACCTCCCCGCGCAGATCGTCGGCTGCATCACCGGCGCGGTGCTGGCGAACCTCCTGTTCGACGTGCCCGCGATCGCGTGGAGCACGACCGACCGCTCCGCGGTGAACCTCCTGCTGTCGGAGGTCGTGGCGACCGCCGGCCTCATCACCGTCATCTTCGCGCTCGTGCGCACGGGACGCTCGGCGTGGGCTGCGCCTGCGGTCGGCGCCTACATCGGCGGTGCGTACTTCTTCACGTCGTCGACGAGCTTCGCCAACCCGGCCATCACGATCGGGCGCATGTTCAGCGACACGTTCGCCGGCATCGCACCCGCGTCCGCTCCGGCGTTCATCGGGGCGCAGGTGGTCGGCGCCGCCGTCGGACTGCTCGTCGTGCGCCTGCTCTTCCCCGTCGCCGCACCGTCCCCGGTGACGGCCCCATCCGCCGAAACGGAAGCCACCCGGTCATGAGCCGCACACCCGTCGTCCTGTTCATCTGCCAGCACAACGCCGGCCGCTCCCAGCTCGGCGCGGCCCTCCTCGAGCTCGACGGCGGCGAGCAGTTCACCGCTGTCTCGGCCGGGCTGTCCCCCGCGGGCGAGGTCAATGCCGCTGTCGCGGCGAGCGTGGCCGAGCTCGGCCTCGACATCACGGATCGCATGCCGCGCGCCGTCACGGCTCAGGACCTCGAGGATGCCGACGTCGTGGTGCTGATGAAGCCGGGGCTGAGCTTGCCCGCACCGGTGCGCGGAGAGCTGCTCGAGTGGAGCTTCCCCAACCCGGAGGCGTGGGATCTCGATGCCGTTCGCCCCCTTCGCGAGGCGGTCCGAGCACGCATCGGCGCGGAGATCCTGTCGCACTGAGCCCGCGGGCCGCTCACACCTGCGCGGGTGCGCGCCCGATCTGGAGCACACCTGATGCCGCTGCAGCCGGCACCGAGCAGCATCCGCCGCCCCCCTCCGCCGTTGCCGCCGGAGCATCGAACAGCCCTGCCCCGCCGCACACGCCGGTGTCGGGGAGGACGAGGTCCACGCGCCGGGCAGCCGCGCGATCGCCCGCGAGTTCGGCGACGACGCTGCGCACCTGCTCATAGCCGGTGAGCGCGAGGAACGTCGGCGCCCGACCGTACGACTTCGCCCCGACGAGGTAGAAATCGGGTTCGGGCTGAGCGAGATCGGCCGCGCCGGTGGCGGCGACCGAGCCGCAGGAGTGGACGTTGGGGTCGATCTCGGTCGCGATGCGGCGCGGCGCCTGGAGCGTGGGGTCGAGATCCAGGCGCAGCTCGCCGAGAAACGACAGATCGGGTCGGAACCCGGTCAGCACGACGACCCGGTCGGCGGTGAGCGTACGTCCGTCCTCGGCGATGAGCACTGCCCGCTCACCGTCGCGCCCGATGCGTTCGACACGGAACGCCGTGACCAGATCGACGAGCCCGGCGCCGACGGCGTCGCGCGCACGCTCGCCGAGCGCTCCGCGGGCCGGGAGCTCGTCACCGGCGCCACCGCCGTACGCGCCGCCCGCGTCGGCGCGGCGCAGCGCCCAGGTCACACGCGTACCGGGGTCTCGGCGCGCCATCCGCGAAAGGGCGAGGACGGCGGTGATGGCGGAGTGACCGGACCCGATCACCACGGTGTGCCGCCCTTCGAAACCGATGCGATCGCGGAAATCCGGGATCCGGTACGACAGGAGGTCGGCGGCGGCCGCCTCGCCGATCGCCGGCAGACCGTCCGCACCCGCGGGACTGGGCGATGACCACGTCCCGGAGGCATCGACGACCGCGCGGGCGAGGATCCTCTCCTCGGCCCCGTCTGCGGACACCGTGTGGACGACGAACGGCTGGTCGCCGCGACCGGCGTCGACCAGCCGATCTCGGCCGAGGCGGGAGACACCGGTGACGCGCGCGTCGTAGCGGATGCGGGCGGACAGTGCGTCCGCGAGCGGCGCGAGGTAGCCCGAGATCCACTGCGCCCCCGTGGGGTAGCCGGAGGTCGGCGCCTCCCAGCCCCGTGCGGTCAGATGGCGCGCGGCAGCCGCATCGATCAGCTCCGGCCACGCGGAGAAGAGGCGCACGTGCTCCCACTCCGCGACGGCGGACGCGGGGCCCGCGCCCGCCTCGAGCAGGAGGAACGGCACGCCGCGCTCGGTGAGATGAGCGGCGGCGGCGAGCCCCTGGGGTCCCGCGCCGATCACGACGACCGGGAGGGGGGAGGGGTGCGGGTGGGCGTATCGAGCGTCAACCATGCATCGAGGATCATCGATACATCGACAGATGTCAATAGATATGTCACCATCAGGTATGGCCTCCGCTCTCCCTCTCGTGCCCCTCGACCGCGCATCGTGCGCCACGCCGAGCGCCGACGCCCTCTCCGCCACGGATGCCGAGCCGATCGCGCGCATCTTCAAGGCGCTCGGCGATCCCACCCGGGTGCGGCTGATCTCGCTCATCGCCGCCTCCGAGGACGGGGAGGCGTGCATCTGCGACCTGACCGCCCCGGTGGGCCTGTCGCAGCCGACCGTCTCCCACCACATGCGCCTCTTGGGCGAGGCCGGCCTCGTGTCACGGGAGCAGAGAGGACGCTGGGCGTACTACCGGGTGGAGCCGGACGCCCTCATCCGCGCCGCCGGTTTCCTGCGGCCGTGACCGCCGCGCACATGAACCGGATCAGCCCCGGAAGTCGTCGGGGTCGACGTCCTCCAGGAAGCGCTTGAACTCGTCGACGCTCTCCTCCGCGTCGAGCGGCACGCCGTCCTCGTCCTCGCCCGTGACCGTGTCGATCACCCCGGCCTCGGCCAGCACCTCGTCGGCCACGAAGATCGACGCTCCGGTCCGGGAGGCGAGAGCCACGGCATCCGACGGTCGGGCATCGACCACGCGGGAGCCCACCGGGGTGTCGAGGACCACGTCGGCGTAGTACGTGCCCTCGTCGATGCGCGTCACCTCGACATGATCGACCGTCGCCCCGAGGGTGTCGAGGATCTCGCGCATGAGATCGTGCGCGAGGGGACGCGGCACCGGCGCACCCTCCACGGCGACGAGGATCGAGGTCGCCTCCTGCGCCCCGATCCAGATCGGCAGGATGCGCCCCTCCCCCGGAAGGTCGTCGAGGGGCTTCAGGAGGATGACGTGCTGTTGGGCGGCATCGAGGGCGACCCCCGCCACGCGGACCTGCACCATGCGATCGCTTCCTCTCAGTCGCGGGAGCCGTTCACCGCCGCGAGGGCGGCGAGCCGGTCCCCGGTCATCCGCTGCGTGGTCCACTCGCTCATCGGCTCGGCGCCGATCGCGCGGTAGAACTCCACGGCCGGAGTATTCCAGTCCAGCACCGTCCACTCCAGTCGCGGGTAGCCGCGCTCGGCGCAGACCGCGGCGAGCGCGGCGAGGAGGCTCTTGCCGTACCCGCGTCCGCGCTCGGACTCGTGCACGAAGAGGTCCTCGAGCCAGATGCCGTGACGGCCGGTCCACGTGGAGTAGGTGAGGAACCAGACCGCGATGCCCTTGACCTCGCCGTCCCGCTCGACCACGTGCGCGAACGCACGCGGGTCCGCGCCGAAGAGCGTCTCGGTCAGCGCCTCGACGGTGTTCTCCACGGCATCCGGCTCCCGCTCGTACACCGCGAGCGCCTGGATGCAGGTCAGGATGCCGGGAGCATCGTCCGGTACCGCGGCGCGGACGATCGCGCCGTCCGCGAGGACCCGCCCGGTCACGATGCGGCGTCGGCGACCGCATCGGCGATCGGCTGGTCGCCGGTGTTGAACGAGATCGTGTACCCGATCGTCCGGTCGTCCGCGAGGACGGCGGCGATCACCGCGGCCACGTCGGCGCGCGCGACGGAGCCGGAGTCCTGGGCGCGGACGTCGATGCGCCCCGTGGGCTCGTCGAGGGTGAGGGCGCTGGGCGCGACGATCGTGTAGTCGAGTCCGCTGCCCCTCAGATGCGTGTCGGCCGCGGCCTTGGCCTCGGCGTAGGCGTAGAAGTCGTTGTCCTCGGGGACGCCGTGGTCGGGGCCCGCTCCGAAGTACGACACCATCACGTAGCGGCGGACCCCCGCGGCCACGGCGGCGTCGATGGAGCGGATCGCGGCATCCCGGTCCACCGCGCGCGTGCGCTCGGGGTCGCCCCCACCGGCACCGGCGGCCCAGACGACCGCATCGTTGCCGCTGACCAGGTTGGTCAGCTGGTCGAGGTCGAAGGACTGCACGTCGGCCACGAGGGGCGTCGCGCCGGTCGCGGCGACGTCGCTCTCGTGATCGGGATTGCGGATGACGGCGGTGACGGTGTCGCCGCGGTCGGCGAGCAGGGGTTCGAGCAGCAGGGCGATCTTTCCGTGGCCGCCGATGAGCAGGACGCGAGACATGGGGACTCCTTCCGAGGGTGGTCCGAGCCTAGCTGCGGCGATTCCGTCCGCTCCGGGCCTGGCGTATGACGCTGTGTTGTGTCAAGGGGGGCGGGGTGTCCGTCCCGTGTGGTTTGCTGTCCCCACGCTCCGGAAAGGGCCCGTATGTCGATCGAGTTCCGCTCCGTCACCAAGAGATTCCCCGATGGCACCGTCGCCGTCGACGCCTTCGACCTCGTCATCCCCGCCCACAAGACCACCGTCTTCGTCGGCTCCTCGGGGTGCGGCAAGACCACGCTGCTGCGCATGATCAACCGCATGGTCGATCCCTCCGGCGGCGACATCGCCATCGACGACGAGAGCGTGCTGGACAAGGATGCCGTGCGGCTCCGCCGCAGCATCGGGTACGTGATGCAGAACTCCGGCCTCATGCCCCACTTCACCGTCGTGGAGAACATCACGACCGTCCCCGTCCTCGAGGGGACGCCTCGGAAGAGGGCGCGGGAGCGCGCCCTGGAGCTCATGGACACCGTGGGCCTCGACCGCGCGCTCGCCGATCGGTACCCGAGCCAGCTTTCCGGGGGCCAGCAGCAGCGCGTCGGCGTGGCACGGGGGCTCGCCGCCGACCCGAACATCCTTCTGATGGACGAGCCGTTCGGCGCGGTGGACCCCATCGTCCGCACCGACCTGCAGCAGGAGCTCATCCGCCTGCAGAGCGAACTGGGGAAGACCGTCGTGTTCGTCACCCACGACATCGACGAAGCCTTCCTCCTGGGAGATCAGGTCGTGATCCTCGAGAAGGGCGCGAAGATCGCCCAGGTCGGATCCCCCAGCGAGATCATCGAGAATCCGGCGACGGACTTCGTCGCGAGCTTCATCGGCGTCGACCGCGGATCGCGCGCGCTGACGCTGAAGAAGACCGATCGCGGAACGGTGGTGGTCGACAGCGCCGGACGCACGCAGGGAGCGATCGTGGGAGACCTCCCATGACCTGGGTCCTGAACAACCTGGACCTCATCTGGGAGCTGACGGTGGTGCACCTCCGTCAGTCGCTGATCGCCATCGTCCTGGGGTTTCTCGTCGCGGTGCCGATCGGGTGGGTCGCGTGGCGGTTCACCCGGCTTCGCGGCGGCATCCTGACCGTCACCGGCCTGCTCTACACGATCCCCTCCCTCGCGCTGCTGCCGATCCTGCCCGTCGTGCTCGGGACGCTCTACCGGTCGGAGTTGAACCTCATCTTCGCGCTGACCATCTACGCCGTCGCGCTGATGGTCCGCTCCGTCGCTGACGGCCTGGACGCCGTCGACCCGGCGGTCCGGCTGTCGGCGACGGCGATGGGCTACGGCACGGTGCGACGCTTCTTCGCGGTCGACTTCCCCCTCGCCGGGCCGGTGATCCTCGCGGGCCTGCGCGTCACGGCGGTCAGCACGATCGCCGTCGCGACCGTGGGCGCGCTCGTGGGCATCACCAACCTCGGCTACCTCTTCACCAACGGCCTGCAGCGTCGCATCATCGCGGAGGTCGTCGCCGGAATCGTCGCGGTGGTCCTCATCGCGGTGGTCATCGACCTCGTGCTCGTCGCCGCCGGACGCGTGACGATGCCGTGGACACGCGCGCAGCGTCGCCGGGCGCGTCGCGGTGCCGTGCCCCTGGAGGTGAGCGTCGCGTGAACCTCATCCTCGAGGCCTTCGCCTGGATCTTCTCCGGCGACCCGGGCCGCGGACTCGCCCCGATCCCGGTCGCCCTGGGCGAACATCTGTGGTTCACCGTGATCTCGGTGCTCGTCGCCGCCCTGATCGCCGTTCCGGCCGGGTGGGCCATCGGCCATACCGGCAAGGGGCGCGACATCGCCGTGGCGATCTCGGGGGCCGCCCGGGCGATCCCGTCATTCGGCCTGCTGATCCTCCTCGTCCTCCTCCTGGGCGTGCTGCGGAGCGCCGAGGCGGCGGTCATCACGTTCGTCCTGCTCGCGATCCCCTCGATCCTCGCCGGGGCCTACGCCGGGTTCGAGGCGATCGACCGGAAGGTCATCGACGCTGCCCGCGCGATGGGGATGACGCCGTGGCAGGTGCTGTGGCGCGTGGAGGTGCCGCTCGGGCTCCCCCTCCTCGTGGCGGGACTGCGCGCGGCGACCCTCCAGGTCGTGGCGACCGTCACCATCGCCGCCTACGTCAACCTCGGCGGGCTCGGGCAGTACATCATCGCCGGCATCCCGCTCCGCCGCTTCGACATCGTCCTCGGCGGTGCGATCCTCGTCGCCGCCCTCGCGCTCGTGCTCGACGGGCTCTTCGCCCTGTGGCAGCGCGTGGCCACGCCCGCCGGCATCCGCGCCGCCACCCGCCACCATTCCGGTCCCGCGCGCTCGGCCCGCCGCGCCGCGACCGCCTGATCGTCCCCTTCCCCGCACCATCACACAACAGAGGAAAATCACATGTTCACAGCAAAGAAGTCCCGTCTCGCCCTGGCGGCGGCGCTCCTGACCGGTGTGTCGCTCGTCGCTGCCGGGTGCGCGTCCAGCGACCCGCTCGCCCCCGAGACCGACGACTCCGGCGCCGGAGGCGAGACCAGCGAGACGATCGTCATCGGCTCCCAGGCCTACTACTCCAACGAGATCATCGCCGAGATCTATGCTCAGGCGCTGGAGAACGGCGGGTTCGAGGTGTCGCGCGACGCCTTCAACTCGGGCCAGCGCGACGCGTACATCTCAGCCCTGGAGTCGGGTGAGATCACGCTGTTCCCGGAGTACTCGGGCAACCTCCTGCAGTACTTCGACCCCGAGACCGAGGCGCGCACCGCGGACGAGGTCTACGCGGCGCTCCCCGACGCCCTCCCGGAGGGCCTGAGCGTCCTCGACCAGTCCACGGCGACCGATCAGGACTCCTACACCGTGACCGCCGCCTTCGCGGAGGAGAACGGACTGGTCGAGATCGGCGACCTCGCCGATGCAGCCGGCCCGATCACCCTGGGCGGACCGCCGGAGCTCGCCGAGCGCCCGTACGGCCCGGCCGGACTCGAGGAGGTCTACGGCGTGACGGTGGAGTTCTCCCCCACCGCCGACACCACTTTCGAGGCGCTCGAGGCGAACACGATCCAGGTCGCGAACATCTTCACCGCCGACCCGCGCATCCAGACCGGCGACCTCGTCGTGCTCGAGGACCCCGAGGGCCTGTTCCTGGCCTCGAACGTCGTCCCGGTCGTCAGCGGTGAGCTGCCCGACGGTGCGGCCGAGATCCTCAACGAGGTGAGCGCGGCGCTGACCCCCGAAGGCCTCGTCGCCCTGAACGTCCAGAGCACCGAGGACCAGGAATCGACGCCCGACATCGCTGCCGCGTGGCTGTCGGAGAACGGTCTCGTCTGACACCGACCTCCTCGGAGAGGTCCGAACGCCCCCGGCCCGCGCACAGCGCGCCGGGGGCGTTCGGCATCCTCCACCCGCCCGGGCGCGTCGACCTCAGAAGGCCCGGAGGTTCGCGTGCAGCCCGCCCGGGACGAACTCCCGACGCAGGATGCCGCGACGCCGGAGGATCGGCACGAGCTCGTCCAGCATCCGATGCACGGTGACCGGGTGCAGATCCCCCCACAGGAGGATGCCGTCGTTGCCCCACTCGCCGAGCTCTTCGACGAGGTCGGCGAACTCGTCGGCGGTGCCGACGAAGCCGGACCGGTCGGAGATGCGCCCCAGGGTCGACAGCGCAGTCAGGTGTGCGCGCAGCGGTGCGGTGGCGACGTCGCGATCGCCGACGAGGCGACGGACGCTGCCCTGCGAGACGTGCTCCCCGAATATCCCGGCGGGCAGGGGCGCCTCCAGATCGAGGGCCGTCAGATCCGTCTCGAGGTCGCTGGACTGTCGGCGTGCGATCTCGTGCAGCGCCGCGTCGTCGGAGTGCGCGGAGGCCGCGACGAGCCGGTCGGCCTCCCCCGCACTCGCCACGAGCACCGGCTGGATCGCGAAGAGGATGCGGATGTCGGATGCCGCCCGTCCGCGTTCCGCCGCGGCGCGGTGGATGCGCGCACGGTAGTCGCGGACGCTCGCCTCGGTGAGCGGCGCGAGCGCGAGCTGGATGTCGGAGTTCGCCCCCGCGAAAGCGAGTCCGCGTCCGGAGCCGCCCGGCGAGGCGATCACCGGGTCGCCGCGGTCGAAGGGCAGCGCGTTGAGCGGCCCGTCGAACGAGTAGTACTCCCCGCGGTGGCGGACCGCCTCCATCCGATGGCCGTCCGCGTAGACGCCGGAGACCGGGTCTGTCACGAGCGCGCCGTCCTGCCAGCTGCGCCAGAGCGCGCGCAAGGCGCCGAGCCACTCCTCGGCGCGATCGTACGCGGCGTCGTGTGCGAGCGGCGGGGCGTCCCCGAAGTGCCGCGCACTGCCGGTGTCGGTGACGACGTTGAGTCCCAGCCGGTGATCGCTGAGGTGCTGGAGCGTCGCGAACTGGCGCGCGGCGGTGTAGGGCAGCGTCGCGGCGGGGTTGACGGTGGGGATCACCCCGAGGTGCTGCGTCGCCTGGAAGAGGTAGGGAGCGAGGAGCAGCGGATCGTGCTTGGGTCCGCCGAACGCGTGACGGACGCGCAGGTCGATCGTCTCGGGTGAGCCCAGGGACGGGGCATCCTCGATCAGGAGGAAGTCGAACCCCGCCCGCTCGAGTTCGCGCGCGGACTGCTGGTACAGCTCGGGAGCGGTCCAGCGCCAGTCCCAGTCGAGATACGGGTGGCCCCAGCCGTGAGGACCGAACCCGCGGGCGAGGAACCAGCCGAAGTGCTGCAGGCGACTCACGCCGGCACCCGATCCGCCGGCACCCGGTCCGCCGGCATCCGCTCGAGCGCCGTCGGACCTCCGTGCACGGGGTCCGCCTCCGCCGCCGCTGACAGCGCACGGGAGAGGTCGGCGATCAGGTCGTCGACGTCCTCGATGCCGATCGACAGGCGCACGGTGCCGGGATGCACCCCGACGGCGGCGCGCTCGCCGTCGGTCAGGTGGGCGTGGCTGGTGGACGCGGGGTGCAGAGCCAGCGAGCGCACATCGCCGAGGTGCGTCATGTGTGTGATGAGCCCGAGCGCCTCGATGAAGCGGCGCGCCGCTGCGACGCCGTCGTCGGCGGCGAGGGTCACCGTGAAGACCGACCCCGCCCCGTCCGGCAGGTAGCGGCGGGCGAGATCATGCGAGGGGTGATCGGGGAGCCCGGGATGATCGACGCGCTCGACCGACGGGTGCGCGGCGAGCCATCGGGCGACGGTGAGGGCTGTGGCGCTCTGGCGCTCCACGCGCAGGCTCAGCGTCTCGAGCCCCTGCCCGATGAGGAACGCATTCAGCGGCGACGGGGTCGGTCCGAACCGCGGCGCGAGCTCGTCGCGGGCGTAGGCGATGCGCGCGTCGCCGCCGGCGCGCTCGGCCGCGCTCGGCCGTCCGTCCCGGCCGCGGGTCACCAGGTGCGGGTAGTGCTCCGCCGCCGCGACCGGATCGAACCGTCCGCTGTCGACGATCACTCCGCCGAGCACGCTGCCGTGTCCGGCGAGGAACTTGCTCGCCGAGTGCACCACGACATCGGCGCCGTGCTCGATGGGGCGGAGGAGGTAGGGCGTGGCGAAGGTGCTGTCCACGACGACGGCGATCCCGTGGCGGCGGCCCACAGCCGCCACGGCGGCCACGTCGAGCACGCGACCCGCGGCGTTCGAGATCGACTCGGCGAAGAGCGCGCGCGTGTGCGGACGGATGCCGGCTTCCCAGGCGAGGGGATCGTCGATGTCGTCGACGAAGTCGACCTCGATGCCGAACCGCTCGAGGTTGTCGCGCAGGAGTCCTCGCGTGCCCTCGTAGATGTGGGTCGAGGCGAGGATGTGTCCCCCGGCGGACACGAGGCTGAGGAGGGCGATCGTGGTCGCTGCCTGTCCGGAGGCGACGAGCAGCGCCCGAGTCCCGCCCTCCAGATCCGCCAGCGTGCGCTCGACCTGGTCGACCGTCGGATTTCCGACCCTCGTGTACGCGAATCCGTCGGCGCCGCCGAAGAGCGCCGCCGCGTCGTCGAAGCCCTCGAAGCGGAACCCCGCCGTGAGGTAGATGGGTGTGGCGCGGGGATCGGCCGCGCGCGCTCGTGCACCGTGCACCTGTCGCGTAGAGAATCCCGCGTGCGCCATCGTTCCGTCCCTCCCCGGCGGCGCGTTTCCGCCCGCGCGCTCCGTCAGAGCATCTTGGGGCCGCCCTCCGCTGCGGCCCAACTTCCCGCGTCGCCGTGTTACGACGGCGGACGCGCCCCGGGCCCGGCCGCCGCCGATCCCGGGCCCCGGGAGGACGACGCCGGGGTTCCTCCCCCTGCCCCCGGGGCCTCGGGATGGCTAAGGTCGGGCCATGTCCCCCGACACCCTGCGCGAGCCCGGCGCCTCGGCCATGGCCCGATGTCTGGCGGTGCAGGAGCGCGCTCGACCCCGGACGGCGTGGGCGCGTCTGGTCGGACGGAGCCCCGTCTGCGAGGACGCCCTGCCGTGGTACGTCGGGGCGGTGGCGGAACGCGCCGTCGCCGCACGGCTGCGCCGGCTCGGTCCCGACTGGGTCTCCGCCGCCGAGATCCGCCTCGACGATCACGGTCCGCCCGTCGAGCTCGTCCTCGTCGGCCCGGGTGGCGTCTACACGGTCACCACGAAGTTCCTCCAGGACGCGCGCGTCCGGGTCGGGAGCCTCCGTCTCCTGGTCGACGGGTCGCGGATGCCTTATGTCCGCACCGCGCGAGAGGAGGCCGCGCGCGTCCGCACCGTGCTGTCGGCCCCGCCCCCGGTGCCGCGAACCGGACACCCCGCGCCGCCGGCTCCCGCCGTCGCCGTCACCCCCCTCGTCGTGGTGGTCGGAGCCCGCCATGTCGAATCGGTCGACCCGCCGCCCGATGTCGTCGTGCTGCGCGACCGTGACCTCACCCGGTGGCTCCGCCGCCGGCGCCCGGTCCTGGAGGGGGTCGCGCGCGCCATCGTGGTCGACCGCCTCGCCGCCGCGGCATCCGTTCCGCTCGTGCTGACCGGTCGCCGCGCTCCGGTGCCGGAGGCCGACCTCACCCGACCTCCGGATGCCGAGGCCTTCGCGTCACTCCGTCGGCAGGTGCGCGCCGCCGCCGCGGTGCGCGGACTGTGGGTTTCGCTGTTCGTCCTCGTCGCCGCCGCGGGCCTCGGGTACGGCGCCCTCCACGTCGAAGGGCTCCTCGGCTTCACCGACTGACCGGGATGCGCTCCGCCCTTGCGGCGGCCCGCGCCCGAGCGGCATGGCGGGAGTGCTGGATCACGCTGAGCGCCACCGTCACCGCGAGGAGGGCGTAGAGCACGATCGTGATCGGCGAGGCGACGAGGACCGCCGGATCGCCTTCGGACACCGCCAGCGCACGACGCAGCTGCGTCTCGGCGAGGGGTCCGAGGATCGCGGCGATGAGCACGGGAGCGAGCGGGATGGAGAAGTGCCGCATCGCGAAGCCGATGACGCCGATCCCGAGTGCCATCCACAGGTCGACCGGGCGCGAGGCGATGGCGTAGATGCCGAGCATCGCGACGACCGTGATCCCCGCGTAGAGGTAGTGGCGAGGGATGAGGAGGAGCTTCGCCCACACCGCCGCGAAGGGCAGGTTGATGATCAGCAGGATGATCAGACCGAGGAAGAGGCTCGCCAGCAGTGGCCAGACCAGGTCGCCGCTCCGCTCGAACAGGAGCGGCCCGGGCTGCATGCCGTACTGCTGGAAGGCCGCGATCATCATGGCCGCGGTGGCGGACGTCGGAAGACCGAGCCCGAGGAGCGCGCCCATCGCCGAGCCCGCCGTGGCGTTGCCGGCCGCCTCGGGCGCCGCGACGCCCTGGATCGCGCCGCGCGTTCCGAAGTCGGTGTCGCCGCGGCGACGGGCCAGTCTCTTCTCGGTGCCGTAGGCGAGGAAGGTGGGCACCTCGGATCCGCCGACGGGGATCGCGCCGAACGGCACGCCGTACGCCGTGCCGCGGAGGAACGCCGGGAACGTCGCCCTCCACTCGCGCCACGACAGCAGCGGGGAGCCCGTCGGCTTCACGAGGCGCGCGGGGCCGTCGCCGCGACGGATGTGGGAGGCGACGTGGATCACCTCGCCGAGGGCGAGGAGTCCGACGGTCACCACGATGATCGAGATGCCGTCGAAGAGGACCGGGCTTCCGAGCGTGAACCGCTCGGTGCCGCTCATCCCGTCGATCCCCACCAGCGCGAGCGCGAAGCCGAGCCCGAGGGCGACCAGGCCGCGGACGATGGAGTCGGCGACCACGGCGGAGATCGCCACGAACGCGAACACCGCGAGGGCGAAGTACTCGGCGGGACCGAAGACGGTCGCGAGCTGGACGATGTACGGGGAGAAGAAGACGACCAGGACGCACGCGATCGTGCCGCCGATGAAGGCGCCGATCGCCGAAGTGCCGAGTGCCTTCGCGGCCCTGCCGTCCTTCGCCATGCGATGGCCTTCGAAGGTCGTCGCGATCGCGGAGGAGTTCCCGGGTGTGTTCAGCAGGATGCCGGACGTCGAGTCGCCGAAGAGCCCGCCGAAATAGATGCTGGCGAACATGATGAAGGCACCGGTCGGATCGAGGCTGAACGTGACCGGGAGGAGGAGCGCCACGGCCATCGCAGAACCGAGGCCAGGGAGCACGCCGACGGCCGTGCCGAGGATCGCGCCGATCACGAGGAAGAGGAGGTTCTGCGGGGTGAAGGCGACCGCGAACCCCTCCATGAGGTTGCCGAGCTGATCCATCAGAGGATTCCTTCCAGGAAGCCGGCGGGCAGCGACAGCCCGAGTCCGGCGCCGAACGCCAATTGCACGGATGCCGACATGATCACGCCGATGGCGATGTCCATGAGCGGGCGGCGACTGCCGAAGGCCCATGCGATCACCCAGAACAGCGCCGCCGCCGACAGCAGCCAGCCCACGATCGGGAGGACGAGGATGAATCCGGCGAGCGCGCCGATCGTGATCACCACGGTCTTCACGTCGACGGCGCCGCGGGCGGACGCACCGGCGCCGGGAGCGGAGTCCTCGGGCGAGACCACGCGGATCTCGCTCGTGGCGTCGATGCCGCCGAGGTCGCGCAGCATCTCGTCCGAGATCTCCACCGGGTCATCCGCGACGTGCGGACGCCGCGGCGCGCGGAGGACGTCGATCGCGAGGGCGACCCCCACGACGTAGAGGAACACCGCGACGATGATCGGGAAGAACGTGGGACCGGGGAAGGCCGTCCCCTCGGGGATCTCCATCGTGACGATGCCGGCGGTGAGGGCGACCGCGAGCGCGATCACGCCGGCGACGACGATCAGCTCGCTCCGGCCGGTGTACCAGCGCGGCATCCGCTGCACCCGCAGGGTTCCGGTGGTGGGCGGGGCCGGGTCGTTCCCCGGCCCGAGGTCGATTCCTGCGCTCACAGTCCGAGCTCCTCGATGATCTGCGCCGTGCGGCGGCTTTCCTCGGAGATGAAGTCGGCGAACTCATCGCCCACCATGAAGCTGTCCACCCAGCCGTTCCGCTCGAGCACCTCGGTCCACGCCTCGGTCTCGCGGAGCTCGGTGAGCATCGCCACCAGCTCGTCGCGCACCTCGTCGGACACCCCGGGCGGGGCGACGTAGCCGCGCCAGTTCGACATGGCCACATCGACGCCCTCCTCGCGGAAGGTGGGGACGTCGATGCCGGGGACCGGCTCCTCGGCCGACATCCCGAGCGCGCGGAGGTTGCCGGAGGCGATCTGGTCGCGGAACTCGTTGTAGCCCGAGAGCCCCGCCTTGGCGGTGTTCGACAGGAGCGACGTGACCACCTCGCCGCCGCCCGGATAGGCGAGGTAGTTGACCGCGGCGGGATCCGCGCCGGCCTCCTTCGCCAGCATCCCGGCGAGGAGGTGGTCGATGCCGCCCAGGGACCCGCCGGCGATCGCCGTGCCGCCGGGGTTCGCAGCGAGGTCCTCCGCGAAGTCGGCGAGCGTCTCGTAGGGCGAGTCGGCCGGGACGACGAGGACGTTGAAGTCGTCGGCGAGGCGTGCCACGGGGACGACGTCCTCGAGACTCACCTGCGAGTCGTTGATGAGGATGCCGCCGACCATGACGCCGCCGGTGACCATCATCAGGTCGTGCCGGTCACCCATCTCGGCCACCTGGGCGAGCCCGATCGTGCCGGAGGCCCCCGGGACGTTCACGACCTGCACACCCTGGGCGATGTTGTCGGCGCGCATGACCTGCTGCGCCTCGCGGGCGAACGCGTCCCACCCCCCGCCGGGGGCCGCGGGGGCCACGAGGGTCACCTTGGTGCGGGGGCTGGCCGCACCTCCCGTTCCGGCGGCGTGCACCGCCGCGGTGAGGAAGAGCGCTCCGGCGAGCACTCCCACGATCGTTCCGGTGATTCTCCGACGCATCTTCGCCTCCCTCGCGGACGCCGTCGTGGCCGCGAATGTGGGAGGTAGACTCGCACCGCGCGCCCCCCGGCAGGGAGCCGAGACGACTTTCGCTCATTGATGCTCATGGCGACGACGCCCGGGGCGGCGCGGGCCGCACGCGACGGAGGAGCCGATGACGACCTCGACCGGCACCCGCCGTCTGCGCCTGCTGCCGATGCTCGTCGTCCAGTGCCTCGTCGTCCTCGCCTGCGTGGCGATCACGACCCTGGTGGCGACCTCCGTGCAGGAGCGGACCCTGCGGCAGGCGACGACCGAACGGGTCCTCGACGTCTCAGAGAGCCTCGCCGCGCTCGATCAGGTGAGGGCGGCGGTGACCGGCGACCGCGCCGCCGCGATGTCCGAGCTCCAGCCGCTCGCCGACCTCATCGAGCAGGCCGCCGGTGTCGACTACGTCGTGATCACCGACGCCGACGGGATCCGACTCACCCACCCCACGCCCTCGCAGCGCGGCCTCGAGGTATCCACCGATCCCGCCGACGTCCTCGCGGGCGAGACGTTCGTCGGAACCGAGACGGGGACGCTCGGCCCGACGCTCCGCGCGAAGGTGCCCGTGATCGTGGACGGGACCGTCGTCGGAACGGCCTCGGTCGGCATCCTCGAGAGCGAGATCGCCGCCGACTTCGATCAGGCGGTCGGCGCTCTGCTGCCGTGGGTGCTCGGATCGGTGGTGGCCGGATGCGCCATCAGCGCCGCCCTGGTGATCGCGCTGCGGGCGCGGGTGCGGCGATTGGAGGAACGCGCGCGCGAAGCCGAGACGCAGCGGCGGATCGCGGGGGCGCTGCGCGACGCCACGCACGAGTTCCGGACCCGCCTGCACGTCATCCGCGGACTCGTGGCAGAAGGGGACGCCGACGCGGCGCTGCAGTACGTCGACGGCATCGCCCCCGTCTCGACGCCCGGCCGGGATGCCCCGGACGTCGCCGATCCGGCCCTCCGTGCCCTCGTCGCCGGTCTCGCCGACGACGCCGCGCACGCCTCGGTGGCGTTCGAGCTCGACCCCCTCACGACCGTGACGCCGCAGGTGCTGGCGGATGCCGATCTCGTGGTGATCGCGAACCTCTGCCGCAACGCGATCGAAGCCGCGAGCGCGCACGCCGCCGCTGCGGGTCGCGTCCGGCTGCTGGTCGTCGCCGATGCGCACGCCCTGCACATCGTCGTCGACGACGACGGGCCCGGCATCCCCGACGACGCACGCCTGCGCATCTTCGAGCGCGGGGTGACCACGAAGCCGGCGGAGGGCACGGCGGCCTCGCCGGATCGCGGCGTGGGCCTCGACATCGTCCGCCGCGAGATCGCCGCGCGGGCGGGGACCGTCGAGGTGGGGCGATCCGCGTGGGGCGGCGCCCGCTTCACCGTGGACATGCCCGCCGTCCCCGCGGGGGTGCGTCGGTGAGCGGGGGGACGACGGCGGACGACGAGTCGCGGGCGAGCGTGCCGGCGATCCGCACCCTCATCGTCGACGACGACCCGGCAGTGGTGCGCCTGCACACCGCCTATCTCTCCGCGCTGCCGCGCTTCCGCCTCATCGGAACCGCACGGACGGGCGCCGCCGCGGCGCGACTTGCCGCCGACCGCGCCGTCGATCTCGTGCTGCTGGACATGAACCTCCCCGACTTCAGCGGCATCGAGGTGCTGCACCGTCTCCGGCTCGTCCGGGAATGGGACGTCGACGTCATCGTCATCAGTTCGGCGCGCGACACCTTCACCGTGCGCCAGGCGCTGGCCGCGCACGTGGCGGGCTACCTCGTGAAGCCCTTCACGAGGGAGGCGTTCGCGGCGCGGCTCGCCGAGTACGCCGACCGACGCCCCGCCCGCCCCTCGGAGACGGCGGTGGGGCTCGGGCAGGGTCAGATCGACGGGCTCGTGACGCCTCCCGGAGCGGCACCCCCCGTCGCGGCATCCGATCCCCTGTCGACGCCCCTCCCCAAGGGGCTGTCGGCGTCGACGCTCGCTCGCGTGGTCGAGGCGCTCGACACCACGGTTCCGGTGAGCGCGCGGAGCCTCGCCGAGGCGCTCGGCGCCTCTCGCGCGACCGTCCGTCGCTACCTCGACCATCTCGCCTCGACCGGCGGCGCGACCGTCTCCCACCGCTTCGGCGCGCGGGGGCGTCCCGAAGTGCTGTACCGCCGAACCCCGTGACCCGCGGCCGCGGCAGCATCCCCGCTAGCACGTGATCGGCACTCCGACAATCCCTCGCACGGCCCGCCGGGTCGGGTCTACCGTCGTCCTCGTGACCACGAACACGACCAAGACCAACAAGCGCCGCCCCTCGCGTCGGGGCGCAGAACTGACCGCCGAGCAGAACGCCGAGCAGGGGTTCCAGGCCTCCGAGCAGCTGAGCGAGAGCATGCAGAAGGTCCTCGTGGACCTCATCGAGCTGTCGCTGCAGGGCAAGCAGGCCCACTGGAACGTCGTCGGCCGCAACTTCCGCGACACGCACCTCCAGCTCGACGAGATCATCGATGCCGCACGCGAGTTCGCCGACACCATCGCCGAGCGCATGCGCTCACTGCACGCCCTTCCGGACGGCCGCAGCGACGTCGTCGCCGAGACCACCACCCTGCCGGAGTTCCCGCAGGGCGAGATCGACACGACCGAGGTCGTCGACCTCATCACCGAGCGCCTCGACGCCGTCTGCACGACGTGCCGCGAGGTGCACGACGGCATCGACGAGGAGGACCCGACCAGCGCCGACCTGCTGCACGAGATCCTCGGCCGCCTCGAGCAGCTGTCCTGGATGGTCAGCGCGGAGAACCGTACGCCGAAGCGCTGAGGGGTCTTTCCCTCACTCCCCGTGCCGCTTGCGCATCTGCGCGAGCGGCACGGCCATGCGGTGGTTCTCCGCCAGACGCTCCTCGTGCGCCGCGAGGAAGTCCCAGTACGCGGTGGTGAAGCTCGACTCGCGGGCCGCCTTCTGCGAGGGCCACCACGATCCCATCCGCTGCAGGTAGGCCCCGCCGGAGATGTACGGCTTCGTGGCCACGCCGCCGCCGTCCGCGTACTGGCTCATGCCCTGGACGTTGGGGACCATCACCCACTCGTACGCGTCGACGAAGAGGGCGCTGAACCACTCGTACACCGCGCGGGGCGCGTATCCCTGCAGCAGGAACCAGTTGCCGAGCACCATGAGCCGCTCGATGTGATGCGCGTACCCGGTCTCGAGCACCCGCTCCAGGACCGTCCGGACCGGCACCGGCAGGTCATCCGGTATTCCGTCCCCGTCGTACCACCACGGTTCCAGCTCGCGCCGCAGCGCGAAGTGGTTGGCGTCGCGCAGGTGCGGCCAGGCACGGTAGGCGCCGCGCATGTATTCGCGCCAGCCGATGACCTGTCGCACGAATCCCTCGAGGGAGTTCAGGGGCACCCCCTCGGCGTCCGTCACCGCCTCGATCACCTCGTCGACCGTCAGCAGCCCGATGTTCAGGGCGGGGCTCAGGATCGAGTGGAAGAGGAACGGCTCGTCCGCTGCCATCGCGTCCTCGTACGGGCCGAACTGCGCGAGCCGGCGCGCGACGAAGTCGGCGAGCCAGCCGCGCGCCTCCTCCGGTGTCACGGGGAGCCAGAACCGTGCGGGGTCGCCCGGGTGGTCGGGGAACCGCTCGGCGATCTCGGCGATCGCCGTCCGGGTGATCTCATCGTGCGCAAGCGGCGGAAGGGGAGGGATGTCGATCCCGCCCTTCGGCAGCGGCTCCCGGTTGTCGGCGTCGAAGTTCCATCGCCCCGCGACGGGCTTCGCCCCGTCCATGAGGATGCCGGTGCGCCGGCGCTGCCAGCGGTAGAAGTCCTCCATGCGCGCGCTCGCATGCCCCGCGAACCACCCGTCGAGCTCGGCGGCGGGGGTGAGGAAGAGCCCGTCGGGGTACACCCGCGTGCGCAGTCCCTCTCCTGCGCAGAGGCGCCGCAGCCGGGCATCCACCCCACGGTCGGTCGCGCTCATCCAGGCGAGACCCTCGACGCCGTGCGTCCGGACGAGGTGCCGGACGCCGTCGGCGAACCCCCGGCCCTCCGCCAGCGGAACCCGTTCGACCCGTCGTCCCGCGGCCTCGAGAGCAGCGGCGGTGTGGCGCATCGCCGAGAGGATCAGCACCATCTTGTGCGCGTGGTGCGGGCGTCGCTCGAACACCGCCGGAGACTCCACGAAGATGAAGACGTCGATGTCGTCGTCGACGACGGCGGGATGCGCGTCGAACTGCTGCGTTCCGAGGATCAGGGCCGCCTTCACCAGGCCATCCTGACACCCGCCGCGAGCACGGGGGCCCATTGTTGTCAAGCGACCCTCACCCCCTCCGGCAGTGGATACGCTCACGCCATGGGAACCCAGATGGCGATCGATCGCATCGCCCAGGCGCCGACCATCGTCTCGGCCCTCCGTGCGGCGGAGGAGCTCGCGGTGGAAGCCGGCCGCGACCCCGGGGTGCGCACCCTCCGCCTCCTCACCGCGGCCCTCGCGGGCGACGACGACATCATCGTCCTCGCCGCCGTCCACGCGCTCGCCGAGATGCAGGACGCGGATGCCGGCGTGCTCCTGTGCGAGCTGCTGCGCGACCCGCGTCCGTGGGTGCGCGAGCACGCCGCGTGGGCACTCGGCCAGTCGATGCCGCAGACGCACGCGATCGCCGCTCTGGCCCGCCTCGTCTCCGACGGGGGATTCACCGGGATGCTCGCCCAGCAGACGCTGGAGAAGTGGTCGTCCCCGGCCGGCGAGACCCTCGTCATCGCGCTCGAGGCCGCGCTCCTCGGCGGCTGGGACGACGCCGCGCGCACACGCCTGGTCGAGACCCTCGGTCTGGTGCGGCATCCGTCCGCCGACGCACCGCTGCGGCGGTTCGCGTTCGACGGGGCCGAGACGGACGGCGTCCGCGAGGCCGCCATCGCCGCTCTCGGGCAGCGCGCCGACGCCCGCGGCCAGAGCGAGCTCGAACGACAGCTGGACGCCCTCGTCGACGCGGGCGGACGCCTGGGCGACGTCGCGCGTCTCGCGCTGATCGACCTCGATCCCCCGCCGGCCGCCGCACCGCGCGAGGGGCTCACGGTGGCGCAGCTCTTCCTCCACGCCGACATCGACCCGAGCCTGTCGTCCGCGGGCGCGGGCGACAACGGCGGAATCGCGACCCTGCTCGTCCGCCTGGGCGACGCCCTGCTGTCGGCCGAGGACGGTCCGGCGGACGACGCCGGTGCCGGGCTCGGCGGTGCCGGGGTCACGCGGGTCCTGACCCTCTCGCGCGGGTCCGTGCAGGCCGCCGGCGGCGATCTCCTCGCCGTCGCCGGCACGGCCTCGGGTCACGTGTACGGTCGCGTTCCGCTCGGTCCGGCCTCGACCGGGTCGGCCGCGGCGTGGCCCCTGCGGGTCTCGGCTCGCCGCGGCATCCGACGGCTTCTGCGCGCGGCGGGACGTGTCGACGTCCTGCACCTGCGGATGGCGGACGTCGGATCGCTCGCCGCCGCCGACGTCGCGCGCGAGCTCGGCATCCCGACCGTGTTCACCGTCGCCCCCGATCCCCACAGCGTGATCGCCTCGATGGATCGCTCCGGCGCCCTCACCCGATCCGGATTCGGCGCGGTGGACCAGCGGGAGCACTTCTGGTTCCGCACACGGCTCGTGCAGGGTCTCGCCGCCTCCGCATCCCACACCGTCTTCTTCCCCCGCCCCGAACTCGCCCGCGACATGCGCGAGCTCGTCGGGATCGACCTCGACGAGCACGCCGACCGGCGCACGGTCGTCGCCGAGGGCGTCGACCTCGACGTGATCGACCGTGCCGTCGCGGCCGCGGCCTACCCCGGGGCGAGTCCCGACCTCGCCGAGATGCTGGATGCCCTTCCCGCCGAGCGTCGGCGCCTCCCGCTGCTCATCTCGGTCGGACGCCTTCACAAGGTCAAGGGGATGGCGACGCTGGTGTCGACGTGGGCCGGCTCCGCGCTGTCCGCGCGCGCGAACCTCCTCATCGTCGGCGGCGACCTGGAGACCCCCTCCCCGGACGAGCGCGAGCAGCTGGACCTCATCGCGGATGCCGTCCCCGAGGACGAGTGGGCCGCGCGCGGCCTGGTCATCGCCGGTCACCGCCCGAACGACGTCACCGCCCGGTGGCTCGCGGCAGCGCGCCTAGGGATGCCGGGGCGGGCCGCCCCCGGCGGCGCCTACGTCTGCGCGAGCATGAAGGAGGAGTTCGGACTCGCGCTGCTGGAGGCGATGGCCGCGGGGCTCGTCGTGGTCGCCCCGGACGGCGGCGGACCCGCGACCTACGTCCTCGACGGCGACACCGGATTCCTCACCGCGACCTGGGACTCCGCGCGCCTCGCGGAAGCCGTGGGCGCAGCGCTCGACCGTGCCGCCGACGCCGCGGCGGATTCCGAGGACGACCTCGCCCGCCGCGCACGCCGCATCGTGGCCGACCGCTTCACGATCCAGGCCATGGCGCGAGCCCTCGCCCCCGTCTACCGCGGTGTCGCCGCGGCGGAAGAGGAGATCGTGCGCGCCGCGACCGGGATCCCGGCATGACGCTGCTGGTCATCAGCCCGGACTACGCCTCCCACCTCCTTCCGCTGGCGACCCTCGCCACGGCGTGGACGGATGCCGCGGAGAACGTGGTGGTCGCCACAGGGCCCGCGACGGAGCCCCTGGTGCACCGCTTCGGGTTCCGGCGGGTCGATCTCCCGCTCGGCCGCGGCGCGAACGCGGGCGTGATCCGCGCCGAGGACCAGGTCGCCGAGGAGGCCGACTCCCTCGCGGGCTTCTTCGCCGCGACGCGGCGCGGGATGGTCGAGACGCTGACGTATCAGGCGCGCGAGCGTCTCACCGACCTCATGTGGGACCCGGTGGGTCGGGCACGCGAGACTCTGCGGGTCGTGGAACAGGTCGCACCCAGCGCGATCCTCGTCGACCACCTCGCCTTCAGCGCGCGCCTAGCCCTCCACACGGCCGGCATCCCGTACGCCGATGTCGTGCTCGGCCACCCGACCGCCCTCCCGGTGGGCGACGAGGTGTACGGCTATCCGCAGTCGTGGCCGGCCGCGCTCCCCGCCGACGACGCGAGCCTCACGGCGCTCCGCGCGATCTGCGACGAGGTGTCGACTCGGTTCACCGCCCAGTGGAACAGCGCGGCCGCCGAGCTCGATCCCGACGCCGCACCGGTGGCGGATGCCTTCCGTCTGCACGGCGAGACCGTCCTCTACAACTATCCCGGCGAGCTCACGGCGGGCGATGGCCGGAAGCTGCCGCCGCACGTCTTCCTCGGGTCTGCGCAGCGTGTCGAACCGCGGGACGACGAGGTCGACGTCTGGCTGACAGCGGACGAGCCGTTCGTGTACGTGAGCCTCGGCAGCTTCCTGTCGGTGCGGGACGACGTCCTCGCGCGCATCGCCGAGGCACTGCGCACCCTGCATGCCGCAACCGGCATACGCGCCGCGATCGCGACGGGCAGCACGCCGATCGATCGGCTCGGACCGATCCCCGGAGGCTGGCTGGTCCGCGAGTACCTCCCGCAGGTGCGTCTGCTCGCCCGCGCGAGGGCGGCCGTCACCCACGGCGGCAACAACTCCGTCACCGAGGCGGTGGGCCAGGGGGTGCCGCTGCTCGTCCTGCCGATGTCGACCGATCAGTTCGCGGGCGCCGCGGCTCTCGAGCGCACAGGAACGGGGATCGCCGCCGATCCGAACGCGGCGGATCCGGCAGAGCTGCGCGCCGCCCTCGAGGCGCTGTGCGCCGAGGACTTCGGCGGGCGGGCGACGCTCGCCGAGATCGCGGAGGGTCAGCGCCGCACGCCCGGCCCGCACCGCGCCTACGAGGCGGTCACCGGCACGCCCCTCTGACCCTGCGCCGCGGCTCCCGTTCCCGGCCCAGCCTCCTACCGAACTCCTCTGATCCGCGGCCCGACCGCGGGAAACCCCGCCCTCAGGCCGCCCCGCCCGCGTTCTTGAGGAGTTCGGTACGCCCCGCCCGCGCACCCACCCCGGGTTCAGCCGCACCCACCCCGCACCGCCAGCGGGTTTAGCCGCACCCACCCCGCCCCGAGCCACACCGCGCGGGCGCGCACCACACGCGTACCGAACTCCTCCGATCCACGGCCCAGGCGCCCGAAAACCCCGCCCGCAGGCCGCCCCGCCCGCGTTCTTGAGGAGTTCGGTACGCCCGCGCCCCGCGGGTCAGGTCACGCGGGCGGACGTGGCGTCGACGGCGGCGTCGGTCGCTCCGCCGGAGCGGGCGAGGAGCCACACCCCGGCGAGGGCACCCGCCCCGGCGAGGACGAACACCGCGAAGCTCCAGGCGGGCGCACCGGCGGCCTCGCCCAGCACGGTGATGCCCATGACCACCGCCACGAACGGGTCGACGACCGTCAGGCCCGCCACGACGAGCTGTGGTGAAGCGACGGTATGGGCGATCTGCACGAACGTGATCGACAGCGCACCGGCGACGACGATGGCGAGCAGGCACGCGAGGGTCAGGAGGTTGTTCTCGTCCAGTCGATAGTCCGCGTCGGCCACCGCCGTCTGCACGCGGAGGATCACCGTCTTCCCGAGCGTGGCGACGAATCCCGAGAACAGTCCGCCGAGGATCACGTATCCGCCCGCGCGCAGCCCGCGTCCGCGGCGCATCACCAACGCCGCCCCGGTCAGCGCGAGCACCACTCCGAGGACCGCGAGCACCGCGATGAGCTGCGCGTCGGTGATCGTGGCCTGCGTGCTCACCGCCGCCGCGACCGTCACGAAGACCCCGAGGCTGACGACGCTCAGCGCGATCGCGCCGATCTCGCCGAGGCGCGGCGGCGTACGGGTGATCACGGCCGTCAAGAGTGAGGAGAACACCAGGGCGGCGACCCCCACCGGCTGCACGACCATCAGCGGCGCGAAGGCGAGCGCGGCGAGCTGCGCGAGGATCGCGAGCCCGAACAGCGCCGATCCGATCACCCAGAGCGGCTGGCGGGCGAGGGACCACAGCGCCGCCGCGCCCGCCCCCGGGTCCGCGCGCACCCGCGCGGCCACGCCGAGCGACTGCAGGTGATTGCCGACGGTGAGCAGCGCCGCGGACAGCAGAGCGAACCCGATGCCGAGGTAGGGGAACGACGCGATCGTCGTCATCCGCGCAGCACCTTCTCGAGGGCCTTCCCGCGCGCCAGCTCGTCGACCAGCTTGTCGAGGTACCGGATCTGCTGCATCAGCGGGTCCTCGATCTCCTCCACACGGATGCCGCAGACCACCCCGGTGATCAGGGCGACGTTCGGGTTCATCCGGGCATCGGCGAAGAAGTCGCGGAAGGTCACGCCCTCGGCGAGGATGCGCGCGAGATCGTCGGCGTCGTACCCGGTGAGCCATGTGATGACGGCGTCGAGCTCGGCCTGTGTCCGCCCCTTCCGCGCGAGTTTGGCGACGTAGAGGGGGTACACGGAGGCGACGCTGTCGCTGAAGATCCGGTGCACGAGCGCCATCCTAGGGGCCGCCTTTCTGAGTGCCGCGTCCAGCAAACACACGGGAAGCGCCCAGACGGGGTGGGCAGACTCGGGGACTTGTGCCCGCCCGAGGGCACCGTGCGTCGGATTTCGCGGCGCGGACATTCCCACGGATTCGGTTCTTTTCTATGCGCTCCATGTCTGCAGATGCCCTCACTCGCCGCTCCCGCCGGGCCCAGCGCCGCGCTCAGCGCCGGGCCGGGATCGTCGCCGCCGCGGCGGCGTTCAGCCTCATCGCCGTCGCCGGCGTGACGGCCCTCCCGACCTCGGAGGCCGAGGCCTCGACCTCCTCCTTCGGCGACATCACGCTCGCCTCGTTCTCCACCACCGTCGAGCCGACCCCCGTGGTGAGCCTCACGGGCACCGACGAGATCTCCACCGCCGTGCGGGCCGCCCTGGCGGACGCGGATGCCGCCCTCGAGGCATCCGACGACGTCTCCTCCGCGGTGGACGCCTCCGGCCTCGATCTCGGAGACACTGAAACCGACATCGACACCGCGGAGCTCGAGGATGCCGCCGAGCGCCTGACCGCGTCGCTGGATCTCCCCGCCCCGCTTCTTCCGGGCATCGCCGAGCAGGTCGCCGACGCCGTCTCGGCCGTCGAGAAGCGCGTGGATGCCGTCCGCGACGGTCTCGAGGCCGCCCAGAAGGCCGAGGCCGAGCGCATCGCCGCCGAAGAGGAGGCCAAGCGCCTCGCCGAGGAGGAGGCCGCTGCCGCAGCCGCCGCCGAGGCCGAGGCCGCCGCGGCGGCCGAAGCTGCGACGTCGACCGGTTCTTCGGCCGCATCCGCCGCGCCCGCGCGCCCGGCGGGTGTCTACACCCCCGCCGGCGACGCGCAGTCGATCGCGTACGGGATGCTCGGCGGCTACGGCTGGGGCGACGACCAGTTCGGCTGCCTCGTGGAGCTGTGGAACAAGGAGTCCGGCTGGAACTCGCAGGCCTACAACGCCTCCAGCGGTGCGTACGGCATCCCGCAGGCGCTGCCCGGCAGCAAGATGGCCTCCGCCGGCGCGGACTGGGAGACCAACGCCGCCACCCAGATCTCGTGGGGCCTCGGCTACATCGCCGGCCGCTACGGATCGCCGTGCGGCGCGTGGCAGCACTCGCAGGCGGTCGGCTGGTACTGACCCCGGCCTCGACCCCTCGTCGATCCCCCGCGGCCTGCGCCGGGAGACGCCCCGAAACGGCGTTTCCCGGCGTAGGTCCCGTTAACCGCCGAAAGCCCGGCGTAGCGTGGACGCATGGCCGCTCCCGCATCCCGACGCGCGCGGGCGGCGCGGCGGCGCACACGCCGGGTGGCGGCATCCGGGAGCGATCTGACGGATGCCGAGTGGCAGCGCATCCTCGACGCGTGGCGTCGCTGTGCCTATTGCGGCGCGGACGGCGTGGCCCTGCAGCGGGACTGCGTGCAACCGATCTCCCGCGGCGGCCGGTACACGCTCGAGAACGTCGTGCCGGCCTGCCGCTCGTGCAACGCCTCCAAATGCAACGCCGAGGTGACCGGCTGGATGCGGCGCCGCCGCCTCGACGAGCCGGAATTCCTTCGCGCGTGGGTCGCGATCGGCCGCGAGCTCCGCGCGCCGACCGCCTGAACCCGACCGCCTGACGCCGACCGCCTCAACCCGACCCCGCGCGTTCGCCCCGCACCCCGCACCCCGGCCGCGTCAGCCCTCGGACGTGCGCGTGTGCAGCCGCTCCCCCTCGGCGTTGAAGATGCTCAGCACCTCCGTCCGCCGCGGACCGGGCGCCCACATCGCGTGCGGCTCGCGGGTGTCGAACTGCGCCGCCTCGCCGCGCCCGAGGTCGAGTTCCTCGTCGCCGAGACGCAGGCGCAGTCGGCCCGAGAGGACGTAGAGCCACTCCCAGCCGTCGTGCACCCGCGGTTCGGGCGCGTCGCTGCGGGGCTCGTAGACGATCTTGAACGCCTGCACGGGCGACTGCTCGGCCGTGAGCGGCGCGATGACCATGCCTTCGACCCGTCGTGCGGGCCGGCGCACGCGCGGGTCCCGTGCGGGTTCGACGAGGAGGTCGTCGATGCGGATGCCGAGGGCCCGCGTCACCGGCAGCAGGAGCTCGAGGCTCGCCTGGCGTTTGCCGGACTCCAGCCGCGACAGGGTGCTAGGCGAGATTCCGGCCGCGCGCGACAGGTCCTCCAGCGTCCAGTCACGGGCACGACGGGCCTCGCGCAGGCGCGGTCCGAGTCGGTCGAGTTCGTCCATCCCGTTCTCCTCTTGCTGATTTCGCATATCGGCTTGCCATCATCGCACTTCTCCTCGCACGATGGGCCTATGCACACCTGGGATGCCCTCATCGTCGGATCCGGACCCGCGGGCCTCGCCGCAGCCCTCATGCTCGGCCGCGCCCGTCGCCGGGTCCTCGTCGTGGACGACGATCTGCCGCGTAACCGCTTCGCGGCCCACATGCACGCGGTCGTCGGCTTCGATGGTGCTCCGCCGGCAGACCTCACCGCGCGCGGACGCGCGGAGGCCGAGCGCTACGGGGTCGAATTCCGGAGCGCTCGGGTCACAGGCGTCGCCGACACGACCGCGGATCGGGATGCCGGACTCCGGGTGACGATCACCGGCGGCGACACGCTCACGACCCGCGTCCTGATCGCCGCGAGCGGCATCGTCGACGAGCTCCCGGCGATCCCGGGCCTTGCGGAGCACTGGGGAACCCGCGTCCTGCACTGCCCGTACTGCCACGGGTGGGAGGTGCGGGACGAGCGACTCGGCGTGCTGCTCACCTCACCCCTCGGCATCCACCAGGCGGATCTGGTGCGGCAGTGGAGCGCTGATCTGACCGTGTTCAGCCAGGGCCTCGCGCTCGACGACGAGGCGCGCCGTCGTCTCGAGGCGCGGGGCACCCGCATCGTGGCTTCCCCGGTCACCGCCCTCACGGGCGCGCCCGGGCCCCTCACCGGCGTAACCCTCGCGGACGGCACGACCGTCCCGCTCGACGCGCTCTTCGTCGCCGCGATCCCGCGCCCGCGCGACGCCTATCTGGACGCCCTCGACCTCCCCCGCGACGACGAGGCACCGGGCCGCCCGATCGCCGCCGATCCGATGGGCCGCACCGCGCACCCGCGCGTGTGGATCGCCGGCAACGTCGGGTCGGCGTTCGCGAACGTGCCGCTGTCGCTCGGACAGGGATCGATGGCGGGTGCCGGGGCGAATATGACGCTCGTCGAGGACGAGATCCGCGCCGCCCTCGGAACGGATGCCGCGGACCCGACCGATCCGGCGACGCACTGGGAAGCGCGCTACGCCGAGCGGCCGGCGATCTGGTCGGGTCGGGTCAACGCGGCCCTCGCCGACGTGGTCGCCCCGCTCCCACCCGGTCGCGCGCTCGATCTCGGCTGCGGCGAAGGCGGAGACGCGGTGTGGCTGGCGCGCGCCGGCTGGCAGGTCACGGGCTTGGACATCTCCCCCACCGCGGTGGAGCGGGCACGCCATGCCGCCGACGGCGCCGGAGTGGGCGAGAGCACTCGCTTCGTCGCGACCGACCTCGCCGAGGTCGCCGCGTTCGAACCCGCCGACCTCGTGCTGGCGAGCTTCCTGCACTCCACGGTGGACCTCCCCCGCACGGAGATCCTCCGGCGTGCGGCGGCCGCGGTGGTCCCCGGCGGTCGCCTGCTGGTCATCGGGCACGCCGAACCTCCGCCGTGGGCGGGCCATTACGGTCGTCACGCGCCGATGTCGACGCCGAGCGAGGACCGGGCGGCGCTCGCCCTGGATCCGGCGCGGTGGGAGGTCGAGATCGAGGAGCTCCGCGAGCGCACCGCAACCTCGCCCGACGGCGATGCGGTGACCCTGCGAGACGGTGTCCTCCTGCTCCGCCGGCGCTGAGATCCGCGCACGGATCGCGCTTACCGAGGGAGAGGCCCGCTCGTCAACCCCCTTCGGCCGGACACGCGGATTTGGTGGACTACCGCCATGACCGACGCTTCGATCCCGCCTCGCACCCCCGGTCCCGAACCGGACACCTCCACCGCCGCCCAGTCGGTGCACGTGGACGACGACCTCGACCCCGAAGACGCGCCCGCCATGGTCGACGAGGGCGACGATGTGGACGAGGTTCAGCCGTGAGCGCGCCGAAGGCCCTCCAGAAGGGCGACCGCGTGAGCTGGAACACCCCGCAGGGCCGCACGCAGGGCCGCATCGTTGAGAAGCGCACGTCGGACTTCACCTTCGCCGACCAGGATTTCATCGCCACTGAGAAGGAACCGGCCTACATCGTCGAGTCCGAGAAGAGCGGCAAGAAGGCCGCCCACCAGCGCGCGGGTCTGCGGAAGCTCCCCGCGAAGGACTGACCGCGGATCACCCGGTGGCGCCGTCGCCCAGCAGGGCGGCGGCGTCCTGCGCGAAGCCGAACACCGTCGGGAGGGCAGGAAGGTCGCCCGGGTCCTCCGAGGCCGCCGTCACCACCACGACGGTCGCGGGTCGCCCGGGGGACTCCAGGACCCACGATCCGGCCAGTACGCCGACCGAGCTCCCACCCTTGTACGCGGCGACGTCCCATTCGGATGCGAACTCGATTCCCGGATTCGTCGACAGGATGCCGCGCAGCGGCGCACCGGCGTCGGTCGCCGCCCGGTCCTGCAGCGCCGCATGAACGGCGATGACGTCGGCGTGGGTGGCGAACCAGTCGGCGCCGCCGGTCCAGGCCGCCTGCGTCGGATCCACCGCCGTCACGGGCGGCACCCCGGCCGGGAGGTCGTCCAACACGGCAGCCCGTTCCACCGGACCGGATGCCGCGCTCCAGCGTTCCGCGAGCGCCTCGTCTCCCCAGCCGAGCCAGAAGAGGGCTCGCGTGGTCGGGAAGGGCGCGTCGGTGGCGAGCCGCGAGTAATCGGTCTCGGCCAGGGCGGCGGTGACGGCATCCGTGCCGACCGCGCGCATGAGGGCATCCGTGGCGGTGTTGTCGCTGATGGCGATCATCTTCTCCGCCGCTTCGCGCACCGACACCTCGGTGCCGTCGGGGAGGTTCTGCAGCTCGCCGCTCGGGAGGCTCCGCACCTCGGCGTCGATCGTCACGGTGTCCTCCCACGTCAGCGCTCCGGCCTCGACGGCGTCGACGACGGCCAGGAGCACCCAGAGCTTGAACACCGAGCCGATGGGGTGGGCCCCTCCCGGCCCGATCTCGAGCGCCGGGGCGTCTGCGCCGAGCTCGGCGACCGTGAGCGAGACCGACCCCGCGTCCTCGACCTGGGTCCTCAGGTCGTCGAGATCGGCCGCGGGCGTGCGCTCGGGCGCGGGCTCGGCGAAGAACAGCCCGGTCATGCGCCCGGCGGCGCTGACCGCGACGGACATGTCGAGGGCGGTCGTCCCCGCCGAGATGCCCGCGACGGCCTGCGCGTCATCGCCCTCGTAGGACGTCGCCGTCCAGGGGCCGAGGGCGCGGAGCTCGCCGAACACCGCGAGGAGGTCGTCGGCCGAGAGCTCGGCGAGCGCGGTCTCGTCGAAGCGCGCCTCGACCTCACCGGCGCTGCTCGCCTCGCCCGCGTTGATCTCATCGATCACCCACTGCGTCTGCGCGCCGACCGGGGTGTCGGGGATCGTCACCGCGGTCGGGGTCGGGTCGCCGCCCCCTCCCGCCGGTGCACAGGCGCCGAGCGCGAGGGCGGCCGCGGCGAGCGCGGCGCCGACGAGGACGCGGGTGGAACGAGGGGACGGATGCCGGGGAGTGGACATGTCCCCAGCCTGCCGGTTCGCCCGGGGCGTCACCTCCCCCGGGCGTCGGAGATGCCTCCCTCGGGCGGGGGGCTCGAGCCGCCGCCGCGCACTCAGGCCGAGGGCAGCTCCGCCCCGGCGACGACGTCGGAGCCGGCATCCCGGATCTCCATGCGCACCGCGTCTTCGCGGAGGAGCGCCGCGTTGAGCCGGCACACGATCGGCACCTCGGACCCGAGCATCTCACCGGCGGAGTACTCCCTGCCGTCCTCGCCGACGAAGACCACGGCGTAGGTCTCGCCGACGGCGAGACCCTCGACCTCCAGCAGCGCCTCGGTGCCCCACGTGTGGGCGATCACGTCGGCGTCGACGTCGATGCCCGGATCGGCGCGCATCGCCACGGGCTCGACCGCCCCGAGGGTGCCGACCGGACCCGTCGGGGCGGGCTCAGCGAGGGACGGCTCGGGATCGATGGCGGTGAGCGAGGCGACGCCGAACCCGGTGACGATCCCGACCACGAGGCAGGCGGCGGCGAGCGCCGGCGCGAACCAGCGACGCGGCGCGACGGAGACCGAACGTCCGGCGGCGGTCACCGCCGACGCCGAGCCGAGCACCCGCTCGCGCAGCGCCGCGCTCACCGGCAGGTCGCGCCAGCCGGACCCCTCGGCCGCCGCCCGTGCGGCCACCCGCGACAGCGATGCGATCTCGTCGTCGATCCAGGGGTGCACCGCACGCAGGTCGTCGAGCTCGGCCCTCTCGACCGGCGTGAGGTCGTCCGCCACCGCGGCGGCGATCAGTTCTTCGATCCGTTCGTCACGCGCGCGCATCGTGTCCCTCCGTCTGCTCCAGGTGTCCTCTGAGCGCTCGCAGCGCATGGTACGCGCGGGTGCGCCACGTCGCGACCGGGATTCCGGTCGCCTCAGCCAGTTCGCGGTATGTGCGTCCGTGGAGGTGGACGGCGACGACCGCCTCCCGGTGCGCGTCCGACAGGCGAGCCAGCGCCTCGACGAGCGCGAGCCGCTCGAGCGGGTCGGCGTCCCCCGCGGCGACCTCTTCGAGGTCGGCATCCGACCCGATGCGCGGCATGCGGGCGCGCTGGCGCAGCGCGTCGGCGATGACGTTCCGCGCGATGGCGAAGAGCCAGGTGCGCTCGCTCGCCCGATCGGCGTCGAAGCGCTCACGCGCCCGCCATGCCCGCAGGAACACCTCCTGCACGCAGTCCTCCGCGACGCTGCGGTCGCGGACGGCGTTCACCGCGAACCCGAGGAGCGCCCCGGCGTGCGCGTCGAACGCGGCGGCGGTGTCGAACGCGGCGTCGGGGCGCGTGCGCCCGGGACCGTCGGCGTCCGCGCCGTCGACCGCGGGGGTCGGCGGCGTCCGTCGTCGCGGGGCGTGCATACGGTGCTCCTCTCGATCCGCTCCCCGGGGGATACGTCGGTTCCCGGCGAAGCGTTCACTGTGAAATTCGTAGGCACACGATGAACGGATGCCGCATCCGCGGCGTATGTCCCCGCAACGGATGCATCCGGCATCCCGTCGAAAGGTTCAGGACATGCTGAAGAAGACATCGCCGCTGGCCGTCACGATCGGAGTCGCGGCCGCCGCCGGTCTGCTCCTCACCGGTCCCGCCGCGCACGCCGACACCGAGGTCGACGAGCCCTCGTCGTTCACGAGCGCCTTCACCGTGATGGCCACCCCCGGCAACGTCGTCAACAACGACGGCGAGGCTGCTCCGGGCGAGGAGGGGGCGAGCGGGACCTTCACGTTCCGCATCAACTCCGACGAGGAGATCATCTGCTACGACATCCGTCTCGAGGGCGTGTCCGGTGACTACGAGAGCCCCGCGCGCACCGCGACCCACATCCACCAGGCCGACGCCGGCCAGCCCGGGCCCCCGCGCATCGCGTTCCCGAACCCCGAGCCCGTCGGCGACGGACCCCGCACCGCGTCCGGCTGCATGCAGGGACCCTTCACCACCGGTATCGAGAACGACGGCGTCGACACCGGCGAGGGCTTCTCGCTCGCCGAGATCGAGGCCAACCCCGCCGGATTCTCCGCCGACTCGCACACGGCCGACTTCCCCGCGGGCGTCGTCCGCGGCCAGCTGACGGCGATCCCGGTCGGGGGCGTCGACACCGGCGCCGGCGGCACCGCCGCGGCCTCGTCGTCGACGGGCCTCGTCACCGGCGTCGCCGTGGGCGGGCTCGTCTTCGCCGCTGCGGCGGGTGTCGTCGTGTGGCGTCGCCGCACGACCACCTCGTGACCGCATCCCCCTCATCGCCGGGGCGTTCCGCGCACACGCGCGGAGCGTCCCGGCGCGGTCGTGCCCGCGGCGCCGCTCTCGCGGCGGCGGTGCTTCTACCGATCATCCTGACGTCGTGCACGACCGGGGACACGACGGATGCCGCACCCGCCCCGCCCGCGACGGCATCCGCCTCCCCCGCCCCGGCGTCGCCCGCCACCCCGGCGCCCGCGCCGTCGCCGAGCGTGGAGCAGCCTCCGCCGGCGCAGGTGACGATCCCCGCGATCGATCTCGCCGAGCCGCTCATCGACCTGGGGCTCCAGGCGGACGGGTCGATGGAGGTGCCCGTCGACTTCGACGACGTCGGCTGGTACACCCCCGGCGGCCGCCCGGGTGGGCGCGGGCCCGTCGTCATCGCCGGCCACGTGGATTCGCCGACCGGCCCCGCGGTCTTCCTCCGCCTGCACGAGCTCGTCCCGGGTGACGCGGTGACCGTGACCGCGGCCGATGGCTCGGTGCACGAGTACGTCGTGACCGAGGTCAGGGATGTCGCGAAGAACGCGTTCCCCACGGCCGAGGTCTTCGGCGCCACCGCGGCCGACACGCTGCGGCTCATCACGTGCGGCGGGCTCTTCGACACCGCCGCGGCCTCCTACACCGACAACCGCATCGTCTTCGCCGAACGCGCGTGAGGGTCGGGGCGCGGAGCCCCGACCCTCATGCGCGTTTCCGTGCGGCGCTCTCAGCGCGGCAGCACGCGGTGCGACACCGCGCGCACCGAGGGCAGTGCGCCCCGGCCGCGGATGACGCGCACGGCGTTCTGCACCGCGCGGCGCAGTCCCCAGACCGTCACCCGGATGAGGGACTCGCCCACGATCGCCCCGCTCATCTTGGACTCGCCGTGCTCGCGCTCGACGAAGACGATCGGCACCTCCACGACCCGCAGCCCCCGCTGCAGCGCACGCCAGACGAGATCGACCTGGAAGCAGTAGCCCTGGGACGCCACATCGGCGAGATCGAGGCGGCGGAGCGCATCGGCGCGGAAAACCCGATACCCGCCCGTGGCGTCGCGCACGTCGATCGCGAGGACCGTGCGCGCGTAGGCGTTCCCGCCCCGGCTGAGCAGCTCGCGCCGGCGGGGCCAGTTCACCACGCGACCGCCCGGGACCCAGCGCGACCCCAGCACCAGATCGTGCTCAACGAGCTGATCGACCATGCGCGGGAGGTCCTCGGGGCGGTGCGAGCCGTCGGCGTCCATCTCCACCAGTGCCCAGTAGCCGCGGGCGAGTCCCCACGCGAACCCCGCGAGGTACGCGCCGCCGAGTCCGTCCTTGACGGTCCGGTGGAGGACGTGGACCTCCGGATGCCGTTCGGCGAGCGCGTCGGCGAGCTCCCCGGTGCCGTCCGGCGAGGAGTCGTCGACGATCAGGACGTCGGTGTGGGCGTTCGCGGCGAGGACGCGCGCCACGATCGGCTCGAGGTTGTCGATCTCGTTGTAGGTCGGTATGACGACCAGGGTGTTCAGCACGGTTCGGGCTCCTTCGGGTGAGGCCGCGCGGTCAGGGGGCGAGCGAGGCGAACAGGATGAGGTTGTCGGTGTAGTGGCCGGTGGCGGGGTCGAACGACCCGGCGCACGTGATCAGGCGCAGCTGCGGAGTCGGGACGTTCCGGTACACCGCATCGGTGGGGAACGTGGCCTTCTCGGACTGCATCCGCCCGCTGACGACGAAGCGCACCTCGGAGCCGTCCGACATCTCCACGACGACCTCGGCGCCGTCGGCGACGGCGGGGAGGTCCGTGAAGACGGCGGGACCGGTCGGTGAGTCGATGTGTCCGGCGATGATGGCCGGCCCCACCTCCCCCGGGACGACGCCGTCGGTGTACCAGCCCGCGAGGTCGTAGTCCTCGGGGTCGGTGAGCTCGCCGCCGGCGCCCAGGACGAGATCCTCGAGAGAGGATGAGACGCCGATCGAAGGGACCGTGATGCGGACGGGGACGCCGCGATCGGCATCCGGTGTCGCCGCTGCGGGATCCTGGAGGCCACCGGCGGCGAACGGATTCTCCTCCTCGGAGACGACGGCCGTCGGCGCCGCGTCGGCGCGTCCGGCGGAGGTCGCCGACACGATCGCGACGGTGCCGGCGACGACGGCGACGATCGCCACGGCGATGACCGCCCAGACGATCCGCGCTCGCGTCAGCACGGCGCTCACGACACGCCCCGCTCGGCGCCGCATCCGCCGATCGGCGTGTCACCGAGCATCGCCGCGGCGAGCATCGCCCACGCACGGCCGTAGTAGGTGGGGTATTCGTCCGCGAAAGCCGCGGCGGCGGCGAGATCGGTCCGCGCGGCGGACGCATCGCCGATGGCCGCGGCCGAGGCGGCGCGGGCGGCGAGGGCGAGAGGGGACGTCTCCTCGGTCAGTGCGCCGCCGCCGAGGTCCATGCGGGCGGCCGGGGCCTCCTCGTACGACAACGTCGGCAGGATCTGCCCGGCCAGCGCGAGATCGGATGCCGCGCACGACTCGGCGTAGCGGAGCGCGAAACGCGCCGCGTCATACCCGTACTCCACGCCCGCGCCGCCGCCGAAGGGGCCCGGCATGGGCTCGACGGCGCCGTCCGCGGTCAGCTGCACCCAGTCGGCAGGAAGGGGCGCGGTCTCGAGCACCGCGGTGGTGACCGCGGCACTGCCCTCCGCGAGCTCCTGCCACCGCGGGTCCCCCGTCGCCTCGGCGAGGATCGGGTAGGCCGCCGGCGAGGCGTAGCTGGGGTTGTACGGCACCGGGTCGCGATCGGCGGCCCACAGCCCCGGCAGCAGCACCGTGCCGAAGGCGGTGCCGGCGGTGAGCTCGTCGAGGAGCGCCGTGGCGAGCTCCACACCGTCGGCGGTGAGGTCGTCGCGACCGAAGAGGCTTCCCGCCTGGACCAGAGCCCGGGCGGCGTCGAGATCGGCGTCGGAGGCCGGCTCGTCGTCGACGATCGCCCCGTTGTCCCAGCGCCACGCGAGCAGTGCGTCCGGGCGGACGAGCTCAGCGCGCGTCCAGTCCCAGATCTCGTCGAAGGTCGCCTCGTCCCGCGCGACCACCGCGGCGAGCAGCCCGTAGGCCTGGCCTTCGCTGACGGTGTCGCCGCCCTCGTCGCGGCGGACGACACGCCCCTCATCGACCCAGTCGGCGAGGAACGCCTCCGCGTGGGCGACGGCATCCGTCCCCGATACCGGAGAAGTCTCCTCGGGGCTGACGGGCGCGGACGACGAGGGAGGCTCCGGCGAGGCCGTCACGGCCTCGCGGAGGCCACCGCCGCTGCCGACGGCGAGCACGGCGATCGTGGCGACGACCGCCACCGCCGACACGGCGACGACGGCGAGGGTGGCCCGGCGCATCAGACGGCCTTCGCCACGGGGAAGCCGGCGCCGAGCGCGAACGCGGACGCCGGCGCGGCTGCCGAGAACAGCGCGGCGAGGCCGCCGCCGCCGGTCTGCACCCCGCCGACGGGGATGTCGCCGACCGCGGACGAGTCGAGGACCGGCATCAGGGTCAGGCCTCCGTCGGCCGTGTCGAGGACGAACAGCGTCGTGACGCTCCCCGCTCCGACCTCGACGTCGGCCATGCCCGAGGCCTCGGTGCCGGTGAGGGCCAGCTCCCAGGCACCCGCGGGGATCTCGGCGTAGCCGGTCGCCGTCCCCGTCCGCGCGTCGCGCGCGATCGGCTCACCGGTGGTGGTCTCCACGTCGACGGTCGGCGTCAGGGTCGACGCCTGGATCAGCCGGATCCGGGCGTTGCCCGCGGCGGGAGTGGAGAGGTCGTCCGCGAAGGCCTTGATCTGCAGATCGTCGGACGGACCGTAGGCCGCGACCGTGGCGGCCTCGCCGTCCGACACGGTCACGGTCGACGACAGGACCGGAACCGTGGTCTCGTCGGCGCCGGCGGGCACCATGCTCACCGCGTACGAGCCGGCCGGAAGCTCGGTGTAGTCGGAGACGTCGCCGTACCCGACGGACTCGAGTTCGAACTCCGTCGACCCGCCGGCGAGCGCGGACACGCGCACGTCGACGGACTTCGTGTCGGGCGACAGGTGACCGAGCCGCAGCCACCCGGCGCCGTCCGTCTCCGCAGTGGCGGCCTGGGCGGGCGCGGCGAGGGCGAGCGAGGCGACGACGGCGGCCGCGGCGGACAGGGCGATCGTGCGCGCGGAGCGGCGGGGGGAACGGGACTTCGTCATGGGATTCTCCTTCTTCGGGTGGAGGGACATCGGTGCGGGTCGGGGGCGGGGGTCTCGTGTCGCCGGGGCGCTCAGGACACCACCGCCTGGAGGGCGAACGGGAAGCGGAGGAGGAGCGCATCGCCGGCGACCTCGACCTCGGTCGGGGCGAACCGCCCCTGGAGGCCGTCGAGGAGCAGCTGCGCCTCCGCGCTCGGGCGCCCGTCGACGACGGCGGCCGAACCTGCGACCGCCGACAGAGCGACCTGACGGATGCCGGTGCCCACGGCGTCCTCCCCCTCGCCGCCGACGGCGGGGAGCCCCGCCACGGCCACCTCTCCCCCGCCCGCGAGCGAGCCGAGGAGCGCCGAGATGCGCGCGTCGACGGCACCGGAGCGGAGGAGGTCGCGGTCGGCGTCGGAGAGCGCGACCCGGGGGTTCTCGGCCACCTGCGCACCGAGTGCGGCGTTGGTCTGGACCGCGGCGTCGACGGAGGCGGTCGCCGCGCCCGGCCCGTCCAGGACGACGCGCCGCACCTCGACCGCCTGCGGGCCGGAACCGAATGCCGCGACGACGACGGAGTTGTCGATCGCCTGCTTCACCTGCGGGAAGCTCGAGGGGAACGTCCGCATCGAGTCGGTGGTGATGATGTAGTCGGCGTCGCGCCACCCGTTGGGCGACTGGGCCGCCACGGCGGGGTCGGTGTCGAGCTTGTAGTACCAGACGACGTTCTCGCGGTCCCATCCGGCCTGCACGAGGTCGACCCACATGGCGTCGTCGATGATCAGACGGTCCTCCCTCGCCACGTTCTCGCCGAGCCAGGTCTGCGCATCCCGCATCGGCTCGTCGAGGTCGGACAGGACGAAACCGCGCAGCTGGGCGAACCACAGCGGTCCCGCGGCGATCGCGGCGGCGGCGAAGGCGGCGACGACCGCCCCGGCAACGATCCGGCGACCCCGCGGCATCCGGTCCCGGGTCTTCCGCGACAGGGTGCGCACCGCCCGCTCGACGACGCCGGCGATCAGCAGCGCCCCGAACGGAATCAGCATGATCACGTAGGGAACCGGGAGGTAGCCGCCCGGGCGGAGCATGAAGGCGGTGAGGGCGAGCACGAGGACCGCATAGGGCCGGAGGCGCCGCTGGGTGAGCGCGAGGGCCGCGGCGACCAGCGCGGTGACGATGAACACCGGGTCCAGCTGCCACCACATCCCGAGCGTCCGCGCCGACAGAGACCCGGCGTCGAAGAGGGATCCGCTGGCGTCGCGGTTGACGAGCTGGAACAGCACGCCGTCCATGAGGCTCACGCGCTCGGGCGACGAGAAGAGCTCGCCCTTGATCGCCGCGAGCAGCAGATAGCTCCCGCCGATGAGGACGAGGATGCTGGCGGCCACCGAGACGGTGTAGCGCCGGGTGCTGCGGTGCGACGTGCGCAGCATCACCCAGGCGAGGAACGGCAGGGCGAGGAGGAAGGTCTCCTTCGTCAGCACGGCGATGCCGAAGGCGACGGCAGCACCGGCGAAGGCGGCGAGCTGCGCGCGACGCTCGCTGGCGAGGAGGAATGCCAGCAGCAGCCAGGGCACCGCGATGTTGTCGAGGTACACCGTGCGGTGGAACTGGAGGGCCAGCGGCGACAGCGAGAAGATCACGGCGGCCACCGACGCGGCGGCCCGGGAGAGCCCCACCCGCCGGGCGAGGAGCCAGAGGAGCAGCGCCCCGATCAGCGAGGCGACGATGACGGCCTCACGGCCGGCGAGCACCGCGATGTCCCATCGCGCGAAGGCGCCGGTGAGCTGGGCGTACCCCGCGATCTGCAGCCAGCCGAGCGGCGGGTGGTCGTACCAGTAGGTGTAGTGGGCGAGTTCGCCGAAGTTCAGCACGGCCCACGCCTGTGCGGTGTACGTGCCCTCGTCGTCGATGCGTTGGGGAGCGCCGCCGATGTTGATGAACGACACCGCCGCGGCGATGAGGAGGACGGGGGTCAGCCAGGCAATGTCGGCACGGTGCCGGACGAGCCACAGGGAGACGGCATCCGCAGACGAGCGCACGCCGTCGGCGATCGCCGGAGCGCCGAAGCGACGGGGGGCGATGACGGTCATCGGTCGACCCCCGCTCCGACGAGCTCGCCCTCGGCGGGTGCCGCGACGGTGACCGCAGCGGGCGTGTCTCCGCTGTCGTCACGGTGCGCTCCGGTGTGGGCGGTCTTCTCCCAGCTGTTGTCGCCGCGGAGCTCCCGCACGACCGCGCGCATCGCCGCCAGGGCGAGGAAGACCTGGAACGGGATGGTGCCGAGGATGAGGCGCGCGTAGTCGCGGACGCGGACCTTCTGCCCGTAGGCCCGACCGAACTCGTTCAGGCCGGCGATCTCGACCGCCACCGTCACGAGGGTCGGGGCGAGGGGGATGAAGGTGAGCAGCGCCACGACGGTCGGGACCTTGGCGAAGAGGATGAGGAGCACCGAGAGCGGGATGAGGAGCCCGGTGGCCGCCTGCAGGAACGGCATCGCCAACAGGTACCGCGCGAACATCCGCTGGCGGGCGGTGGGGAGCTTGCGCCACTCGCCCTTCTTCAGCACCTGGAGGAAGCCCTGGTTCCAGCGCGTGCGCTGCTTGTACAGCGATCCGAGCGAGCCCGGGGTCTCCTCGCGGGTGACGTACTCGGGGCTGTAGGCCACGACGACCTTGGCACCCTGGCTGGAGAGGCGTACCCCCAGCTCGCAGTCCTCGGCGAGGCACTCGGCATCCCATCCGTCGTTGCGCAGGAGCGCGTCCCGACGAACGAAGACGGTGTTGCCGCCGAGGGGGATGAAGCGGGACTCGGCGTGGAAGTGCAGGCGCGAGCGGAACCAGAAGTAGTACTCCAGGACGTTGCGCAGCGACCACCAGGAGGTCTGGAAGTTCATCAGCTGCACGCCGCCCTGTACGACCTCGGCGCCGGTCTCGCTGAAGCGCGAATCGATGTGACGGAGGAGCTCGGGGTGCACCTCGTCCTCTGCGTCGAAGACCCCGACGATGTCGCCCGTCGCGATCGGCAAGGCGCGGTTGAGGGCCTTCGGCTTGTTCTTGGGCACGCTGTCGTCGACGACGACCTCGATGCGGTGCGGATGCCGCTCGGCGGCGGCGCGGACGACGGCCTCCGTGCCGGGGTCGTCGTGCCCGACGATCGCGATGATCTGCACGTGCGGGTGGGTCTGCTCGGCGAGCCGGTCGAGGGTCTGCCCCATCACCTCCTCCTCGTGACGCCCGGGGACGAGAAGGGTGAAGGTGTGCGCGGGCGGGAGAGGGTCGTCGGAGAAGCCGGTTCCCCGGAGGGTTCCGGTCGTGCGCCACGCGTAGAGCATCCACCACAGCGTCGTCACGGCGACGACGGTGAGCCCGACGGCGAGGGCCAGCAGCGCCGACCACCCCGCCACGGCGAGCCAGTCGACGGCGGCCGCGGTGTCGACGGGGGCGATGTCCGCCGGCGTGCCGCGGTTCGGAGACGGGAGGGCGGGCGCCTCGTCGGGTGCGGGCGGGAGGAGAGGATCGGCGGGCAGCAGCCCGGAGAGGGCGAGCGAGAAGGAAGACACGGGTTTACTCCTTCGAGGCGGACACGGACGGACGGAAGACGATGAGGCGGTACGCGGCGTAGCGGAACGCCGTGCCGAGCGCGAGGCCGACGACGTTGCCGGCGATGTTGTCGGCGAGCGTGGAGGTGAACCCCAGCACCTCGTGGGAGACGAACAGGCACAGGGCCGCGATCGCGAGACCGCCCGCGTTGGCGAAGACGAAGAGGACCAGTTCGCTCAGCGGCGCGCGGCCGCCGCGGGCACGGAAGGTGAGGGTGCGGTGGCCGATCCAGGCGACCATGGTGGCGACCGAGACCGAGACGACCTTCGCCGCGATCACGCCGTCGGGGAGGACGGTCACTCGCAGCAGGTTGTAGCCGCCGACGTCCACGACGAAGGCGAGGAGCCCGACGAGGCCGAAGACGCTCACTTCGGGCAGGAGCGCGCGCACGCGCGCACCGGCGCCGCGGAGGGCGTGGCCGAGGTGCTGCAGACGGGGGGATGCGGCGATGGTCACGGGCAAGGTTCGGGGCGACCCCCGGAACCGGTTTGGCGATGCCCGCCTCTCCCAGGTCTCTTTCAGGTACCGGTCACATGCCGTTCACGAGGGCGCACCAAGCGCGCCCGGCTCATTCCCACAGGACGACGCGGCGCCCCTCGACGTCGATCACGCGTGCGGGCGTCTCGTAGAGCGCGGAGAGATTCTCCGCCGTCACCACCTCGGCGACGGGGCCGTGGTGGACGACCCGGCCGTCGCGCATGGCGATGACGTCGTCGGCGAACTGCGCGGCGACGTTGATGTCGTGGAGCACGACCACGACGGTGAGCCCCCGCTCTGCGGCGAGCTCCCGCACGAGCCGGAGGAGCCCGACGGCGTGCCGGGGATCGAGGTTGTTCAGCGGCTCGTCGAGGAGGAGGTGCGGTGTGTCCTGCGCGATCGCCATCGCCACGAACGCGCGCTGACGCTGTCCGCCGGACAGCTCGTCGAGGAATCGCGTGCGCACCGCCTCCAGGTCGAGGAGGGCGATCGCGCGCTCGACGTGCGCGCGATCCTCGGGGGTGCGGCCCGACCCGCCGTGGGGGAACCGTCCGTAGGCGACGAGGTCCTCGACGCTCAGCCGGATCGCCAGGTGGTTGTCCTGGCGGAGGATCGCCAGGAGCCGGGCGATCTCGCGCGTGCGGCTGCGCGCGACGTCCCGCCCGTCGACGGCGATCGCTCCGGCATCCGTTCCCACCAGCCGCCCGACGGCGGCGAGCAGGGTGGACTTACCCGCGCCGTTCGGGCCGATGATGGCCGTCACCCCCGGACGGATGTCGAGGGTGACGTCGTCGACGGCGAGTAGCGCACCGTGGCTCTTGGTGACGGCGTCGATCGTGATCATGTCAGCGGGCCCTTCCGGTCAGGACGAGGAGGAGGAAGAAGAGTCCGCCGGCGAACTCGATCACCACGGGGAGCTCGGTGGCGAAGCCGAGGACGTGCTGCAGGAGCAGCTGCCCGCCCACGAGGGTGAGCACCCCGATCAGGATCGCGGCGGGGATGCTGAGGACGTGGCGGTGCCCGACGAGGCTGTAAGCGAGGTTGGCCACGAGGAGCCCGAGGAACGCGACGGGACCGACGAGCGCCGTGGAGGCGGCCACGAGCGCGGAGACCACGAGGATCACGTGCACGGAGGTCGCCCGGTGGTCGACGCCGAGCGAGATCGCCCGGGTCTCGCCGAGCGACATCACGTCGAGGGCGCGGCGGATCGGCCAGAGCGACGCGATCGCGACGGCGATGACGATGCCGGCGGGGAGGAGGAGCTCCCGGTCGACGGAGGTGAAACTCGCGAAGAGCAGGTTCTGCACGATGGCGAACGTGTCGGGATCCAGCAGCCGCTGGAGGAATGCGGTGACCGATCGGAAGAGGACGCCGAGGACAAGGCCGGTGAGCACGATCACGTGCAGGTCGAGCCGGAGGCGGACGAACAGCCACAGGTACAGCGCCGTGACGGCGCCCGCCATGAGCACGAGCTGGACACCCCACGATGCCAGGGGCGGGGCGGCGACGAGCAGCGCCGGACCGATCGCGAACGCGGTCACGACCTGGATGGCCATGTAGACCGCGTCGAAGCCCATGATCCCCGGGGTGAGGATGCGATTGGCGGTGATCGTCTGGAACAGCACGGTCGAGACGCCGACCGCCGCCGCGGCGAGGATCATGCCGATCACCGTGCGGGAGCGGAGGCCCACGACGTACTCCCACGCCGCAGGAAGGTCGATGAGGAGGTACAGGGCGACGGCCGAGAGCGCGAGGAGAGCGAGGAGAGTCAGGCGGAGCCGTGGCGACCGCAGAGGGGCGAGGGCGGGCAGGCGCGGAGCGAGGGCCGTCATGCGTCCACCCGCGCTTTCCGCCGCCGCGCCGCCGGTCGTCGGGCGCCGTCGGCGGGACGGGCGGTGCGCAGGAGGATCCAGAGGAAGACCACCCCGCCGATCACCCCCATCACGACCGAGATCGGCAGCTCGAACGGGAAGCGCACGACCCGTCCGATGATGTCGCTGAGGAGCACCAGCGCGGCGCCGAGGAGCGCGACGAGCGGCACCGCACGGCGCATGTTGTCGCCGATCAGACGGCTGACGACGTTCGGGGCGATGAGGCCGAGGAAGGGGATCGCCCCGGTGACGACCATCATCACGCCGGTGACGACCGCGATGATGCCGACACCGAGGGTCCGGACGCCGCGGGTGTCGAGCCCGAGTCCGCGCGCGGCGTCGTCGCCGAGGCCGGCGACGGTGAACCGGTCGGCGGCGATCCAGGCCACCAGCGCCGCCGCCGCGGCGAGGTAGAGCATCTCGTAGCGTCCTCGGAGGATGCCGGAGAAGTCGCCGATCCCCCAGCTCAGCAGCTCCTGCAGGGCATCGGAGCGGTAGGCGAAGAAGGTCGTCACCGACCCGATCACCCCGCCGTAGAGGATCCCGACGATCGGGACGAGCACGCTCGAGCGCGACGGGATGCGACGCACGAGCGCGAGGAAGCCGAAGACGCCCGCAAGGGCACCGGCGGTCGCCGCGACCGCCTTCAGCCACAGCGGCAGGCCGGGGGTCGTCAGCAGCACGACCAGGAGGGCGAGGCTCGCGGCATCCGTCGCGCCCGTCGTTCCCGGTTCGACGAAGCGGTTCCGGGTCAGCAGCTGCATGATCAGCCCGGTGATGGCGAACGCGGCGCCGGCGAGGATCAGCGCGAGGGTGCGCGGCAGTCTGCTGGCGAAGAAGACGAACCCGTCGAGGCGGGCGACACCGATGAACAGCGACACCGTCGCGAGGGCGGTGACGATCACCACCCCCGCGACGATGAGCGCGGTGGGAGAGGGACGTTTCAGGACTCGGCGCTCCCGCGGATCACGCGGCGAGCGCGGCGTCGATCGTGGTCAGGACGTTCTCGATGGCGGTGAGGCCGTTGATGACGATGTACAGCTCGCTCGCGGGCAGGAGGATGATGTGACCCTCGGCGCCGGCGGTGGTCTGCTGCACGAGCTCGTTGTCGAGGGTCTCGGCCGCGGTCGATCCCTCGCCCGTGGCGGCGCCGCGGTCGAACGCGATGATCCAGTCGGGGTTGGTCTCGAGGAGGAACTCGTTCGTGACGGTGTCGCCGTGCGGCGAGGCCTCCGCACCCGGGAGCTCGAGGGCAGGGACGGCCGGGGTGAAGCCGAGGGTGTCGAAGAAGTAGCCGAAGCGCGATCCCTCGCCGAAGGCGCCGTACTCGCCGCCCGAGACCGACAGGACGAGCGCGGTGGCATCGACCCGGTCCTCGATCGCCGACTCGAGCTCTTCGATGCGTGCCGTCGCCGCATCGACCGCCTCCTCGGCGCCGAAGATCTCGCCGAGCTGGGCCGCGCGACGCAGGCCTGCGGCGGGGTCGAACGTGCCCCCGTAGGTACCCGTGAGGTCGATCGTGGGGGCGATCTCGGCGAGCGCGTCGTACTGTCCGGTGCTGCGGGCCGCCGTGACGATGAGGTCGGGCTCCAGGCCCGCGACGGCTTCGAAGTCCGGCTCGAAGAGCGTGCCCACCTTCGGCAGGTCTGCGTACTCCGAGAGGTAATCCGGCAGCGCGATGTCGGGGATGCCGACGACGGCGTCCCCGGCGCCGATGGCGTCGAGGGTGTCGAGGGTCGCGATGTCGAAGGTGACGACGGCGTCGGGGGACGCGGCGATCTCCACGGCTTCGCGCGGAATCTCGGTGTCCTCCTCGTAGTACGTCTCGCCGCCCTCCTCGAGCTGCAGGAGGGTGGGGCGGGCGTCCTCCACGACGATCGTGGCGACGTCGGCGGATGCCTCCGGGGCGGCGTCGGCGGCCGGCGAGGCGCATCCGGTGGCGACCAGCGCGAGGGCGGCGAGCGACGCGGCGGGGAGGAGCAGACGGGGGCGGCGAGAAAGGCGGACGTTCATGAAGGTAAGGCTAACCTAACCATCATCGCGGCAGGCAAACCGGTGGTGCGTCCCGGGCGCGTCGCGGGGCTCAGTCCACAGGTCAGGCGTCGGGGAACATCCCGTGCACCGACCAGCCCGCGCCGTCGCGGAGCAGGGCGATGACCGCGCGCGCCTGGGCACGGGCGACTGCCTCGTCGGCGGCGTGGACGTCGATCGCGAGCGGCGGAGCCTCGCCGAACTTCGGGATCTCGATCTCCGCCCACGCTCCGTCGGCGAGCGGCACCCGCGGGGAGGCGGTCCGCTCCCCCACGATCCGGGCGCCGGCGAGCACCGACAGGACCTGGAGGGCGTCCACCTTGGTCACGGCATCCGATACGACGACGGTCGCCACCGCGGTGAGGGGGGCGCCAGGCTCCGAGTCGGGCGAGGGCGAGGCGGGTGCGGTCGGGTCCACGGCGTTCTCCGCTCGTTCAGGTTCGATGGGGTCGGGGCGGCCCGTGCCGTCAGCGTACCGACGCTGGGCGACGATGAGGGCCGCGTTTGGCGAAGGGCCACGGAGTCGGAGGAGGCGTCGAGCGCGCGCCTGGCGGGCGTCCGACCCGTCGATCGTCGGGAGCGCCGGTCTAGCGTTCCTCGATCAGCGTGAGGAGGTTGCCGTCGGGGTCGACGAGGTGGCCTGCGCGAAGTCCCCAGGGTTGGTGGCTCACCTCGTGGAAGCGGGGGAATCCCCGGTCCGTGATCGTGATCCCCGCGGCGATGATCGTCGCAGCGAGTTCATCCACGTCCCCCACCCGGACCGTGCAGCGCGCTGCGCTCCGCGTGGGGTCGAGGTCGGCCCACAAGAAGAACTCGAGCTGCACCGAGCCGCGGTGAAGAATCATCCACCCGTCGTCACGAAACACGGTGATGAAGCCGAGGCGCGCGTAGAACGCCTCGGTGCTCTCGAGATTCCGCGACGGCAGATTCGGTATCGCGCGGTCGGTGGGAGTGGCGGACACAGTCGTAGCCTGCCGCGGCGGGCCGCTATGCGCCAGTGCTCGGGGCCACTCGTGGATGGGATCCGTCTGCCGCCTAGGACGTACCCGGCTCATAGGCTCATCGAGGATGAGACCCCCAGGTTTCGATCGGCGAATGCGCGCGGGCTCCTATGCTCGCATCATGCGCGCGCACGACGTGGTCGTCATCGGGGCGGGACTCGCCGGACTCCGCTGCGCCCTCGAACTCGCCCGCGCCGGCCGGGAGGTCGTCGTCCTCGAGGCGGCCGACCGGGTCGGCGGCCGACAGCGCACGGACGAGGTCGACGGGTTCCTCCTCGATCGTGGGTTCCAGGTGCTCAACCCCGCGTACCCGGCCCTCCGCGGCGTCGTCGACCTCGACGCCCTCCGGCTGCGACCCTTCCCCGTGGGAGCGCGCGTCCGCCGCGCGGCCGGCGTCGCGACCGTCGCCCACCCGCTCCGGCATCCGCAGCATCTGGCGGCCACCCTCTCGAGCGGACTGCTCTCGGTTTCGGAGATCGCCGCACTTGTGCGCTGGCTCGCCCCGGCACGCACGGCGCGCGCCTTCGCCGACGCGCCCGACGCCGCACTCTTCGCCGGATGGGATGCCGCGGGGGTGCGCGGACCGCTCCGGCGGGAGGTGCTCGAGCCGTTCCTCGCCGGGGTCATCGCCGATGACGACGGGCGCACGAGTCAGAACTACGTGCGCCTCCTCCTCCGTCTCTTCGCGCTCGGGCGGCCGGGACTCCCCGCCGGGGGGATCGCCGACCTCCCCGCGCAGCTCGCTGAGATCGCCGGGCGCGCGGGCGCCGACATCCGGCTCTCGCACCCGGTACGGCGCCTCCGGCGGCACCGCGGCGTATGGGAGCTGAACGTCGCCGGCGCCGACGTCGTCCGCGCACAGGAGGTCGTCGTGGCGGTCGATCCCGGAGCCGTCGAGGCGTTCACGGGACTCCCCGCGCCCGCGGTGCGCGGGCTCCAGACGTGGTGGTTCGCCGGCGCCGAGGCTCCGGCATCCGCTCTGCTGTCGGTCGACGGCACGCGGTCGGGTCCGCTCGTGAACACCGTCGTGATGTCGCGCACCGCACCCTCGTACGCCCCCGCGGGCCGACACCTGATCGCAGCGACGGTGCTGTACGGTGCCCGCCCCGCGGCCACCGAGCGCGAGGTGCGCGCCCAGCTGCGGCACGTGTGGGGCCCGGTGGCCGAGGGGTGGGACCTCCTCCGCCGCGACGACATCCCCGCGGCGCTGCCGGCCCTGCCGCCGCCGATGCGTCGCCGGATGCCCTCGCGCATCGGCACCGGGCTGCACGTCGCGGGCGATCACCGCTCCACCCCGTCGATCCAGGGGGCGCTGACCTCGGGCCTTCGGGCCGCCCGCGGCATCCTCGGCTGAGCTCGCGAGGAACTCCGCCCGGCCTCGCGTCAGACGACCGCACCCTCCAGCGGTGCGACGTCGACGGCGACGCGGAGCGTCGACCGCTTCGCCTCGGTGAAGATGACGCCCTTCACCGGCGCGACATCGCCGTAATCGCGCCCCCACGCGGTCGTGACGTGGCGGTCGCCGACGACCTGGTCGTTCGTGGGGTCGACCGCGAGCCACTCCCCCGACAGCGGCAGCCACACTGCGAGCCACGCGTGCGACGCGTCCGCGCCGAAGACGCGCTCCTTGCCGGGCGGGGGCTGGGTGGCGAGGTAGCCGCTGACGTAGCGGGCGGCGAGGCCGTGGCTGCGCACGCACGCCAGGGCGAGGTGCGCGAAGTCCTGGCACACGCCCGCGCGGGCGTCGAGAACGTCGGCGACGGTGCTGGTGACCGTGGTCGCCTTGCCGTCGTAGCGGAAGTCCCGGAAGATCCGGTGCGTCAGGTCGATCACCGCGTCGCCGATCGCTCGCCCGGGGAGGAAGGATGCCGCGGCATACTCCCGCGCGGCCGACGCGTGCTGCGCCTTCGGCGACTCGACCGCGAACTCCGCCGCCGCCCACGCGTCGGAGAGGTCGCGGTGCACCATCGGGCGCGCCGCCTCCCACGGCTGCGCGAGCGCGGCGGGATCGTAGGCCGGCGCGAGGACCGTCACCTCGCTCTCGGCATCCACCCGCAGCCGGCGGTGCGGTTCGGTCACGTGGTAGTAGGTCGAGAGGTTGCCGTAGCCGTCGAGATCGTCGGCGGTGTCGGCCGGGACCGGCTCGATCGCCACGCCCCGGGAGTGCACCTGCTGCCAGGGGAGCTCGCGGGGCACGACGTGGGCGATGCCGAAGCTGTCGCTGACGTCGGCGTCGTACTCGTACGACGTCCGGTGGATCACCCGGTATCTCACGGTCCCACCCCCACGAGCTCGGTGGTCGACAGTGCCGACAGCGCCTGCGGCTGCGGGCCGGCGGAGAAGTGCAGGAGCGCGATCGCCTCGCTGATCTGATGCAGCTGCGCGCGGGTCTCCGACAGGAAGCGGTCCAGCTCCTCCCGGCGCTCGCCCTCCACGCGCGCGAGCGCGACGACGTCGGTGGTGGCGAGGGTCTGCTCGAGCTCCTCGATCATCCGCTCGGGGCGCGTGGATCCGGTGGACGCCGAGAGGCTCGCGATGTGCTCCCGCACGCGCGCGAACGCGAACGCGAGCGAGCGCGGATTCTCCTCGTCCGCGATGAGGAGTTCGAGCACCCCCGCCTCGGCGAGGTCGCCGCGGTAGCGACGGCGGTGGGTCACCGCGCTCTCGGCGGCGAGGAGGACGCCGCCCATGACGGCGCGGTCCACTCCCCGTCGCGCCGCGGTCGTGGTCACGGTGGCATCCAGCAGCACGCACAGCTGCACCGCGCGCTCAAGGTAGCGGCCCGCTTCGATCGCGTGCCATCCGTCGTCGCGGATCATGCTCGCGGTCACCCCTTGGAGCGACAGGATGCCGGTGAGCATGCGTCCCGCCGACTCCGCGATCTGCCGTGCCCGCGGGGTCGCTCGCAGGCTCGCCGCGGCACGGTCGGTCACCGCGAACGCGCGCCATGTGTCGCCGGAGAGCTGGTCGCGGACACCCTCCAGGGCCTCTCGGAGATGACCGAGCGAGTGCGCCGCGCTCCCCGGACGATCGGCATCCGTCAGGAGAGACCGGAGCTCGGCGGTCGGGTCGTCGTGCCGGTGACCGCAGAGGCGCTGCAGCGCCGCAATGAGGGCCGAGAGCGTCGCCGCCCCGTCCCTCGACGACCCGAAGTCGAGCTGTTCGGCGTAGCTCCGGGCGGTGAGGACGAGGCGCACGAGGTCCTCGGCGCGCTCGGAGTAGCGGCCTGCCCAATACATGTCCTCGACCGCGCGCGGCGAGAGCATCGGCGTCGCACGCCCGATGGGGAGGAAGGACGGCGCGGCCACGCCCTGATCGGGGTCGTCCTCCGCGGCCTTCAGCACCCAGACGTCCTTCGTCACCGGCGCCTGGGTGGGGTCACCGCCGACGTGCGTGGCGAGGCCGCCCACGAGCGCGCGGTAGGCGCCGCCGTCACGCACGGTGAAGGCGCGGAGGGTGACGGGGAGCGCCCCGATCGCGGTCTCGATCGCCCCGCTCTCATCCGGCGCCCAGCCGGGCGCGTGCGACAGCGGAAGGCGCTGCTGGCCGACGTAGCGGTAGGGCGTGTCGAGGATACGGCGGCGGAGGTCGGCGGGATCGAGGTCGTCGAACTCGCTCGCGCGCCCGTCGATGGTGCGGACGATGACGGAGTCGGGGGCCTCCTCGAGGGCGGTGAGGACGGCATCCCGGCCCTCCACCTCGCCGCACCACCACGTCGGCACCGAGGGCAGGCGCAGCTGCTCGCCGAGGAGCCGATCGCACAGGACGGGGAGGAAGGGCATGAGCCCCGGGTTCTCGAGCACGCCGGCGCCGAGGCCGTTCACCAGGCGCACGGTGCCGCGGCGGACCGCCTCCGTGAGACCGGCGACCCCGAGGCGGCTGCCGGCGCGCAGCTCCAGCGGATCGCACCAGTCGGCGTCGACGCGGCGGAGGATGACGTCTACCCTCTCGTGCGGCGCGTTGCTCGGGAACCCCGCGGGTTTCATCCACACCGCGCCGCCGCGCACGACGAGGTCCTCCCCTTGCACGAGCGGAAACCCGAGGAGGTTGGCGAGGAAGGCCTGGTCGAACGCGGTTTCGGAGTAGGTTCCGGGGGTCAGGACCACGATGCGGGGGTCGGTGACGCCCGCGGGGGCCGCCTGGAGGAGCGCCGCGCGGACGCTGCCGAAGTACGGCTCGAGCCGGTGCAGCCCCGCGCCCTGGTAGAGCTCGGGCAGGACGCTGGAGAGCACGCGGCGGTTCTCCAGCGCGTAGCCGAGACCCGCAGGGGCCTGCACCCGATCGGCGAGGACGTGCCACTCCCCCGTCGCGTCGCGTCCGAGATCGGTGCCGGTGAGGATCAGGGGGTGCGCGTCGAGCGCGGAGGCGCGCGCGAGGGGGCGGGTGTACCCGGCGTGCGCGAAGACCGTCTCGGCCGGGATCAGCCCCTCGGCGAGGGTGCGCTGCGGGCCGTAGAGATCACCGAGGAGGGCGCCCAGCAGCTCGGCCCGCTGCGCGAGGCCGACGTCGAGTCGCGCCCAGGTGGCGGCATCCATCACCAGGGGCAGGGGATCGAGCCGCCAGGGCACCGATCCGCGGACGGAGTGCTCGTACCCGACGCCGTCGTCGGCGAGGAGGGTGGCGATCTCGGCGTCCACGCGCGCGAGGTCGAGGGCGGTGAGGTCGGCCGCGGCGGCCATGCCCTTCCAGGCGGCACGGAGGGTGCCGTCGGGCGCGACGACCTCGTCGAACCGGACGCCCGGTCCGGTGTCGGCGCCGAAGGCGAGGGTCGGCTGCGCCTGCGCGGCGGCGTACTCGCGGAGGAGGCTCACGCGCGGACCCCGTTCGCAGGGATGCGGCGCGCGGGGGTGCGGCGCGCGGCGACACCACGCGCGGCGATGCGCCGGCCGATCGGGAACTGCGGCATGGGACCACTTTCGCACGCTCCGGGGGTGTCGCCTGACCGACGAACCCGGTTCACTTGTCCCGTGATGCGGGTGTGCGGATGCTGCACACGCACGAGGAGACGAGCGAACCGGGGCGCGCAGCGACGCGGCCCGAACGATCACGACGAGGAGGACGACGATGGGCGCGAACGAGGACGCGAAGAGCGAGGACGGGACCTGGAGCGACGCCGAGCGCGCCGCGATGGCGCAGCGCGCGGCGGAGCTGCGCGAGGCACGCGCGGGCGGGACCGGATCGGCGAAGAAGAAGCGCGAGGCGCAGGCGTGCGTCGACGCCATCGCCGAGCTGACCGGCCGCGACCGCGGCATCGCCGAACGGCTGCACGAGATCGTCCGCGAGGAGGCCCCGCACCTGGACCCGAAGACCTGGTACGGCTTCCCGTCGTACGCGCGCGACGGCAAAGTCGTCGTCTTCTACCAGCCGGCCTCGAAGTTCGACACGCGGTACGGATCGATCGGCTTCAACGAGGACGCCCTGCTCGACGACGGCGTCTTCTGGCCGACCTCCTTCGCCGTGCTGGAGGTCACCGACGAGGTGGAGCAGACCCTCCGCGACCTCGTCCGCCGCGCCGCCGGCTGACCCTCGCCCTCGCGGGTGCCGGGTCTGCCATGATGTGTGTCATCCTGCTCCGCCTGCCCGAAAGGCGCCGATGGGTTCACTCTCGCGACGTCAGTTCCTCACCCGTGCCGCCGTCCTCGCCGCAGCGCTCGGCGTCGATGTCGACGACCTCGCCCGCGTGCTCGCGACCGCCCCGGCCGGTGTCGCCGACATCCCCTCCACGCTGCAGCAGACGATCCTCTACGGCGGCGTGCAGAAGGGCAGCTACCGGCGCCTCATCGCCGGCCCCGGCGAACCGTACATCCCGCGCCTCGACGTCCTGAGGCGGACGCCGGATGCCGGTCGCTCCGCGCGTCGGCGCTCGCTCCTGTACCTCGGCCACCTCTCGGACCTCCACGTCATCGACGCGCAGTCCCCCGGGCGGATCGAGCCGATGATCGTGCAGGACCACTCCGCGTGGGGGTCGGCGTTCCACCCGCACGATCCGCTCAGCCCGCACACGACCGCGGCGATGGTGCAGGCCTTCGCCGATGCCCGGTACAGCCCTCTCACCGGAGCGCCGATGGGGGCCGCGGTCGTCACCGGCGACAGCGCCGACATGCACTCCCACCTGGAGCTGCGCTGGTACATCGACCTCATGGACGGCGTCGCCGTGGACCCGGCATCCTCCGGGCGCGAGTATCAGGGCGTGCAGGCCTGGGCGGATGCCGAGTGGGCGTACCGACCCGGAGACCCCGCCGGTGGGGCGTTCGGCGACTACGGCTTCCCGACGCTTCCGACACTCCTCGCCGATGCGATCGCCGCGCCCGTCCGCTCCCCGGGGCTCCCCGCACCCTGGTACGCCGTCTACGGCAACCACGACACGCTCCTCCTCGGCACGTTCGAGCTCAGCCCGTCGCTGCACGCCCTCGCCGTCGGCGGTCAGAAGGCGTACACCCTGGCCGCGACGACATCCTCGTTCCTCGGCGGATGGGGCGCGAGCACGAGCGCCATCCAGCAGGCCGTGGATGCCGCGGGGCTCGCCTTCGGTCGTCCCGGGTTCCGCGCGGTGACGGCGAACCCCGAGCGTCGCATCTTCGAGACCCGCGAGTTCATGGCGGAGCACTTCGTCACCGAACCCGAGCCCGGTCCGGTCGGGCACGGCTTCACGCGCGACAACCTCCGTACTGGCGAGACGTGGTGGAAGGCCGACCTCAGCCCGCACGTGCGCGCCCTCGGACTCGACACGTGCAACGCCGTCGCGGGCCCCGACGGAGCGCTCCCCGACGTCCAGTTCCAGTGGCTGCGCGAAGAGCTGACTCGCGCCGAGACCGAGCAGAAGCTGGTCGTGGTGCTCAGCCACCACAACAGCCTCACGATGGAGAACACCGCCCAGCGGCCCGGTCAGGACGAGATCCTCCGCCACGGCCAGGAGGTCATCGATCTGCTGCTGGAGTTCCCGGTCGCCGTCGCATGGCTGAACGGGCATACGCACCTGAATCAGATCCTCGCCCACCCCCGACCCGCGGGCGCCGGCGATCGCGGCGGGTTCTGGGAGATCACGACCGCCTCGTGCATCGACTTCCCCCACCAGCAGCAGGTGATCGAGATCGTCGACAACCGTGACGGCACCCTGTCGCTGTTCACCACGGTGCTCGACCACGCCTCGCCGGTGACGCCGGGGGCGTCCGGCAGTACCGCCGACCTCGCCTCGCAGGCGCGGGAGCTCGCCGCGAACGACTGGGCGGAGACGCCGATCATGCGACGCGGCTCCCCTCTCGACCGCAACACCGAGCTGCTCCTCCCCGCCCCCTTCGACCTGGAGACGATCACGGATGCCGCCCTCGAGGCCCAGCGCATGACCGAGCGTTCGCGCATCCTCGCGCACGAGCGGAGGGCGGCCTCGTGACGCGGGGCGTGCGGACGCGCCGCGTCGTCGCCGCCCTGGGTGCGGCATCCGTCACGCTCGCCCTGGCCGGATGCTCGCAGGTCGCCGCGATCGCCCCCGTGGGCGGCGACCGGCTGGCCGAGGTGCGGTATGCCGCGAACGACGTGCTGCTCGAGGAAGGGATCGACATCCTCACGGCGCCTGTCTGCACGAGTCCGGACGAGATCGCCGTGACCTGCGAGGGGGAGACGATGGACGGCGAGGTCATCCGCGTCGAGTCCACCGCCGAGGCCCAGGACGACGTCGTCGTCACGGTCGGCGACCGCACCCTCTACGACGGGTCGCTTCTCGACGTTCTGGATCGGGGGTCGAGCGGATGAGCGCGCGGTCCTTCGGCGGGGTGGTGCTCGGCGCCGCCGTCGTGCTCGGTGCGCTCGCGCAGGGCTTCTCCGCAGATCCCGGCCTCGGTCGGATGCCGTTTCTGGCCTTTCTGGCCGTCGCCGCGGCATCCGCTCTGGCGCTCGCGCTGCAGCTCGCGGCGACCGCGTGGGCGGCGCGGCGGATCGTCGTCCCGGACGCCCGTGCACACGCCGGACTCGCCCTCGCTTGGGCCGCGGTGCTCGTGCTGATCGGCGCGGTCCTGTCGGCGCTGTTCGCTCCGGCAGGGTTGCTCGCCGCCATCGCGGCGACCTTCATCCTGCCGGCGGCTGCGGCCGGGCGTGCGGGGGCGCTCGCGGGCTTCGGCGTCGTGCGGCGGCATCCGTGGAGGGCTCTGACGCTGATGCTCGGCGTCATCGTGCTCGGCGGCGTGAGCCTCGTGGTGTCGATCGCGACCGGGCTGTTCCTCACGGGGACCATCGGCGGGATCGCGGCGTGGCTGTGGTTCGGCGTCGTCATCGCCTGGCTGCTCCTCTGGGGCACGCGCCTGGCCGTCCGCGAGCCCGCCACTCGGCCTACGCTGGCGGAATGAGCGACCCGCGCATCCTCCGCTACGCCGCGTTCGCGTCGTCCGCCGACGGCGGGAACCCCGCGGGGGTCGTCCTCGATGCGCGAGACCTCTCCCCCGAGACGATGCAGCGCATCGCCGCTGAGGTCGACTACGCCGAGACCGCGTTCCTCACCGGGATGACGGATGCCGGAGCCCGGGCGATCCGGTACTTCTCCCCGATCGCGGAGGTGCCCTTCTGCGGCCACGCGACGATCGCCACGGCCATCGCGCTCGCCGAGGATGGCGACACGCTCGGCCCGCTGCCGACGACGATCCGGTTCGCCACCCCGGTCGGGGATATCCCGATCACGGTGACGCGCGGGCCCGGCGGCGTGCGGGCGGCGTTCACCAGCAGGCCGCCGGTGATCACGCCCCTCCCCGAGGCCGACCTCGACGCGATCCTCGACCTGCTCGGCCTCGCCGCCGATGACCTGGATCCCGCACTCCCGCCCCGCATCGCCGACGCCGGGAACCCGCATCCACTTCTCGTGATCGCCGATCTCGAGGTCTTCGACCGGTTCGCGTTCGACCCGGTCGCAGCGCGCACGCTGATGGATGCCCGCGGCTGGCCGGCGACGATCACCGTCGTGCACCGCCCCGGCGACAGCGCGTTCGCCGCGCGGAACATCTTCCCGGTCGGCCGCATCACCGAGGACCCCGCCACGGGCTCTGCCGCCGCGGCGCTGGGCGGCTACCTGCGAGAGCTCGGCGCCGTGCCCGTCCCCTCCCGGGTCGAGGTGCACCAGGGCGCACACGTCGGCCGACCCGGCCTCCTCACCGTCGACATCCCCGCATCCGGGGGGATCATCGTCTCCGGTGCGGCCGTCCCCATTCCCTGACCGGCTGCGGCATGCGGCTCACTCAGCCCTGCTGGGATAATCGCCCGATGTACGGACAGCGAATCCAGAAATGGGACCGCGCGGTCGAGTGGCCACTCACGATCGCAGCCATCTTGTTCCTCGTGGCGTACGCCACACAGATCGTCGCGCGCCCCGATGGTGTCATCGCCCTCATCTGCGAGATCGTGCTGATCACCACGTGGGCTCTGTTCGCGATCGACTACGTGACCCGCCTCTGGATCACCGAGAATCGCTGGCGCTGGTTCTCTCGCCATCTCCTCGATCTCGCCATCGTGATCCTGCCGATGCTCCGCCCCCTGCGGCTGATGCGGTTCCTCACCGTGATCGCGCTCATCAGTCGCAACACCGGGAACATGCTTCGCGGAAAAGTCGTCCTCTACACGGTCGGCGCCACCGCACTGACCGTCCTCATCGCGGGGCTCGCTGTGCTCGACGCGGAGCAGGACGGCGGCGCCATCACAACGTTCGGGGATGCCATCTGGTGGGCGTTCGTCACCATCACGACCGTCGGATACGGCGATCTGTCACCCGTGACCGCCGCGGGCCGCGCAGTCGCGCTCGGCCTCATGATCGGCGGCATCGCGCTGATCGGAGTCGTCACGGCCACGTTGGCGTCGTGGATCGTCGAGCGGGTCTCCGACCAAAGCGCCTCTACGGCAGCGGCAACCGAAGCGCAGGTTGAGGCTCTCCGAGACGAGATCGCCGAGCTGAAGAACCTGGTGCGTGAGCTCCGACCGGCGTCGTGACCTCGATCACATGTACCGTCGTACCGCCTCGCGAATTCCCTCAGCGTGCTGATAGATGTCATCCACCGCGTCGATTGCGTGACGTGACTCGACCTTGTTCTCGTCCAGCAGGCCGAGATACTTCTGCTTCGAAGTGGAATAGACGAAAAGGCACGAATCTTTCGCGTCTATCGGAAGATGTCGAGTCAGGCTGCGTCTACTGTCAGAACCATGACGAGTGCCCGCCTCACTGAGGCGCTGAGGACGATCGGGGATCGTCTCCGCCTGCTGAATCGGCACATCGCACTCGCACATCTGCAGACAGGCATAGCAGCACGCAAGGTCTCCGAAGAGCTCAGGACCATCGGATTGCAGGCGAACGGCGAGCTCGAAGCCCTATACGGGTGGCGCAATGGCACGTCGTTGGGGGATGCATCCCTTGGGGACCTCGCACTCTTCCCCGGGTTCTATCTCTTGTCGCTCGAGGACGCCGTAGCCAACTACCGCGCGTTTGTGAGCGATCCACGATGGTCCCCTGATTGGCTGCCGTTTCTGGCAAACGGCGGAGGAGACTTCTACATCATTGATCTCGCCAGCGGTACAGGGCAGCCAATCCGCCATTTCTGGATCGATGACACGACTCATCCGGTCGAATTTTCCAGCCTTGCGTTGCTCTTTGAGACGTTCGCCGCGGCGTTCGAGCGCGGACTGGTGTTTCTGAACCACCTTGACTTTCTCGACCTTGACGACCGAGCGTTCATCGACCTCGCTATCGAGATGGATCCAGGCGTCTGTTACTGGAAGTCGCTGAGCTGATCGCCCGCGCGAAGGACTCCCGCCAACTACCCTCCTTCAGCCGGACGCCTCGGGCGGCAGCACCAGCGGCAGCTCGCGATCATCGTCCCACGGCTCCGTCCAGCCGAGCCGGTCGAAGAGGGCGTCCAGCAGCATGCCGGTGAATCCCCACACGAGACGCTCGCGGTCCGCGCCGGGCAGCAAAAACGCGGGCCCGCGCCACTCGCCGCCGTCGCGCCGGATGACCGTGACCCCGCGATGCGCCGGGTCGAGCAGGTCGGCCACCGGCGCCCGGAAGACCTCCGCCGACTCCGCCTCGTCCATCACGCGCACGAGCGACGGATGCCGCCACCACGCCAGCACCGGTGTCACGACGTGTCGCGAGTAGGCGAGCGGCACCGGCGACAGAGCGCCGAGGACCTCGACGCCCGAGACGTCGAGGCCGGTCTCCTCTTGCGCCTCGCGGAGGGCCGCGGCGACCGGGCCGTCATCCCCGGCATCCTGTCGTCCGCCGGGGAAGGCGATCTGCCCCGGGTGCGAGCGGAGCGTCTCGGCGCGCGACAGCAGCAGCACATCGAGGTCGCGCGAGACGGCCGCGTCGGCCGCCGCGTGATCGCTCATCACGGCGTCGAGCACACCGAAGAGCATGAGCACGGATGCCGGTCGCGGATTCGGAGCCGACGGCAGATCGACCAGCGCCGCGTCGAGCGATCCGTCGCGGGCACCGGCGGCCAGCGCCGCCAGCTCGGCCCGCGCGGGCGAGGGCGATACGGGCGGCATCCGCTCAGCGTACGCCGCCCCTCCCCCGCTCACTCGAGGCCGCGGCTGCGTGCCGCGAGCCCCGCGAACGTCGCGTGCAGGAGCGGCGGCACGGACGCGAGCACGATGATCGTTCCCCACACCAGGTCGTCCGCGCGGAGGACGAGGCCCCCGATGAACAGGCCCACGAAGACGACTGCCGAGACCACTCGCCGGACGGCCCGCTCGACGGCGCCGACACGGCGGTCGAGCCGCGGCGTCTCGAAGGACAGCCGCCCCTCCTGCGCCCGATCGACGAGGTCGTCGATGCGACGCGGCAGCCGCGCGGCGATCCGCACCGAGGTCACGGCATCCTGTGCGAACCCCTGCACCACGTTGCCGCGCTCCTCGCGCAGCAGCTGCGCGGCATACGGCTCGACCGAGTCCCAGATGTTGAAATCGGGGTCGAGCGCGCTGCACATCCCCGATACGAGCGAGAGCGCGCGGATGATGAGGAGGAAGTTCTCCGGGAGCTGGAACGGCAGCGACCGCACGACCTCGCCGAACTCGATCGCGAAGCGGCGGAGCTCCCGCTCGTCGACCTCGGCGAGCTCGGACACGCCCATCCCGCCGAAGCGCGCGAATAGGGTGCTCATGGCCCGCTCGAGCTCGGCGGTCTCAGCCGAGGGGAGGAGCACACCCACATCGCGGATGCTGTCGACCAGGCCGCGACCGTCGCGTGAGGCCACCGCGATCAGGAGACGTCGGAGCCCGCGCCGCAGCGTCGGGGGCACCTGGCCCATCATCCCGAAGTCGATGAAGGTCAGCTCCCACTCGCCGTCGGCGAGGGGCGTGACGAAGATGTTGCCGGGGTGCGGGTCGGCGTGGAAGAACCCGTTGCCGAAGAGCTGGTCGAACATGACCGCGGCGAAGCGCTCGGCCACCTGCGTCGGATCGATCCCGGCGGCGCGGAGCCCGTCGAGGTCGTTGATCTTGATCGCCGTGACGTCCTGCAGGGTCAGCACGCGCCGCGTCGAGCGCTCCCACGCCACCTCGGGAAGACCGACGCGGGCGTCGCCGGCGAACATCTCACCGAATCGCTCCCCGTTCTGCGCTTCGTGGAGGTAGTCGATCTCCTCCTCGCTCGTGACGGCGAACTCCTCGACGATCGTGGGCAGGTCGACGTGGTCGGACACGAACCGGACGCGGTCGAGCCACCCGGCGACCTTCCGCAGCGCCGCGAGGTCGACCGCGACGATCTGCTCGATCCCGGGGCGCTGGACCTTGACCACGACGGCGTCGAGGCCGGTCTGGGCCGCGTCCTCGGGCGCCAGCCGCGCCCGATACGCCTGACCGAGGGATGCCGCGGCCACGGGGGTCGGGTCGAACGCGGCGTACGCGTGCTCGAGGCTGACCCCGAGCTCGGCCTCGGCGAGCGCGCGGATCTGCGCGAACGGAACCGGGGGCACCTCGTCCTGCAGCCCCTCGAGCTCCTTCGTGATCTCGGGCGGGAGCACGTCCAGACGCGAGGACATGAACTGCCCGACCTTGATCATGAGCCCGCCGAGGTCGACGGCGAGCCCGTGGAACTGTCGCGCGATCCGCTGCATGCGTCGCGCGCGGGTGCGCGTGGCGATCGCAGAGAGACCGAAGCGCGGCAGGAACAGCTCGTACCACCACGACTGCACCATGTAGCGCAGGGCGAACCGCAGGATGCGGCGATAGCGGGCGCGCATGTCGGCGGCGTCGGGCATCAGGCCTCCCCGATCCCGACGCGGGCGCCCGGGCGCCGGCGGCACCCGGCTCAGTCCTGAGCGAGGATCGAGTAGAGCTTACGGCGCGCGTCCTCGAGGACGGCGACGGCTTCCGCCTGCTGGGCGGCGGTGCCCGATCGGCCCACCTGGGCCGCCGCCTGGGCGAGCTCGAGCCCGGCCTTGGGCAGGGCCGTGAGGTCCTTGCGCTCGCGCGAACCCGACTCCCACGGTGCGGATCGGTCGGCCGACTCGGCCTCGAGGCGCCCGGCATCCGTCAGCGCGTAGGTCTTGCGCCCACCGGACTCCTCGGCGACGACGAGTCCCTCGTCGGTGAGGAGCTGGAGGGTCGGATAGACCGACCCGGCACTCGGCTTCCACGACCCGTGGCTGCGCTCTTCGATCTCGCGGATGATCTGGTAGCCGTGCATCGGGGCCTCAGCGAGCAGAGCGAGCACCGCCGCGCGGACGTCGCCACGACCCATCCGCGACGAACCGCCGCCGACACGCTGCTCGAATGCCGAGCGGAGCTGATCCATCGCCTCCCACAGCTGACCTCCGGGCTGCATCGGACCGAATCCGCGCGAACCGCCGAATCCTGCACCCATGAACGAATCACTCATGACGACCTCCTGGCGTGAGACGGATGCCGAACGACACCCCGACGACACATAACGATATATCGCCCACTCGCCGCCCGGGCGGCTCCGGCAGACTCGGAGGGAACGCTCAGCCGGCGCCCTGCGCGACGAGATCCCGGAGCTGCGCCGCGTCGACCCGGCCGACGTCCTCGCCGTTGATCCGCACCGTCGGTGTGGAGGTGATACCGGCGTCGCGCGCCGCGCCGGCGTTCTGCGCCACCCAGTCGCCGTAGCGAGCCTGCCCGATGCACTCGAGGGCTCCCTCGTCGGTGACGCCGGCGGTCTCCAGGTAGGACTCGAGCTGGTCGGCCGTGTACTCGTCCTCGGCGTTCTCGCGGATGGCGAAGAGCGTCGCGTGAACGGTGAAGAACACATCCGGCTGCTCGGTCGCCACGCACGCCGCAGCGCTCCCGGCGACCGCACTGTAGTCCGAGATGAAGTCCAGCAGGTGATACTCCACCGCGAGCGTTCCGGCGCCCACCAGCTCCTGCACCGTGGGCCCGATCTGCGTCTCGTACTCGCGGCAGTGCCCGCAGGCGAAGTCCTCCCAGATCGCCATCGTGGTGGCCGCCTCGGGCGCGCCGACGCGGATGCGGTCTCCGCTGACCTCCACGACCACCGATGCATCGCCGATCTCGGCGGATGCCGTCGCCTCCGGGGTCGCGGCGATCACGTCACCGGCCTCGCCGAAGGCGAAGAAGACGCCGACGAGGAACCCGGCGACGAGCACCGTCGAGCCCATCGCGACGGCGACGTTCCGCAGCGCCTGCCGCCTCCTGCGTTTCGCCGCCGCGGCCGGATCTGCCGCGGTGCGGGTGTTCTGCGCCGTCATCGTCGAAGTGCCCCCAGGTCTCGCTCCGCACGTGCTCCCCCAGCCCGTGTCCTCGCACGCTACCCGACCGACGCGCGAGTCTCCAGCATCCGAACTCACACCGCACGTCCAGCTTCGCGGGACCAAATGAACGGCATCCGTCGTTGACCCTGACAGCGCCCACTGCGGCGTCGCACGCGAGAGAATCGACCGAGAGAGAAGAAGGAGAATCCGATGACCAGCGGACCCACCGACACCGGAGAGATCACCCGCACCCCCGGCACCGAGACGGCGGTCCTCGCCGGAGGCTGCTTCTGGGGCATGGAGGATCTCATCCGCCGCCAGCCCGGCGTCCTCGACACCCGCGTCGGGTACACCGGCGGCGAGAACGACCACGCCACCTACCGTCGCCACCCCGGCCACGCCGAGGCGGTGGAGATCGTCTTCGATCCCACGCAGACGACGTACCGCGACATCCTCGCGTTCTTCTTCCAGATCCACGACCCGTCGACGCTCAACCGCCAGGGCAACGACATCGGCTCGAGCTACCGCTCGGCGATCTTCCCGCTGGATGCCGAGCAGGAGCGCGTCGCGCGTGAGACGATCGCCGACGTCGACGCATCGGGCCTGTGGCCCGGCAAGGCCGTGACCACGATCGAGGAGGCGGGCCCCTTCTGGGAGGCGGAGCCCGAGCACCAGGACTACCTGATCACCTACCCGAACGGGTACACGTGCCACTTCCCGCGCGCCGGATGGGTCCTTCCGAAGCGCTCAGAGGCCACCGCCTGACGCGCGCCCCTCAGCAGCGCCGCCGGCCCGGCATCCTCACCATCCGAGGGTGCCGGGTCCGCCTTTGAAGGGACCGCGGATGCCGGGGGTCACCCATCCGCCGTAGAAGCCGCCGGGCTGCGGCTCGACCTCGATGCCGTTCAGGGTGCACCGGTCCATCGGGCCGGCGTACACCGCGACGCGGCCCAGAAGCTCCCCGAATCCGGGCGACGGATCGGGGTAGCACCACGCGACGCGCTCGCGGGTGACTCCCCCGCCGCCGTGCACGTCGAAGTAGCGGGCCGCGCCCTTGAACTCGCAGAAGGAGGATCCTGCCGCGGGCGTCAGCGCTCCGTGGATGAAGTCGGCCTCGGGCAGATAGTAGGTCGGTGGGTGGCTCGTCTCCAGCACGCGCACCACGTCGTCGGTCGCGAGGATGACCTCGCCGCCGAGCTCGATCGTCACGCGCCCGTCGACGCGCTCCAGACGCGGAGGACGGGGGTAGTCCCACACGGACTCCTCGCCGGGGCCGATGGGATCGGGAACGGGGTGCCTGCTCATGGATCGAGGCTAGAGCGCCGTGAGCGGGTCAGGACCCGGGGCGCCCGAATTGCTCGAGGAGGCGCAGCCAGACCTCGCTGACCGTCGGGTAGGCGGGCACCGCGTGCCACAGGCGGTCGATCGGCACCTCGCCGACGACGGCGATCGTGGCGGCCTGGAGGAGCTCGGCGACGTCGGGACCCACGAACGTCGCTCCCACGAGGACGTTCCGTGTCGAGTCCACGATCGCGCGTGCGGCTCCCGAGTACGCGTCGGCGTGCGCAGAGGCGCCTGCCACCCACGACAGGTCGTAGTCGAGGACGCGGATGTCGAGACCCGCCTCCCGCGCGGCCTGCTCCGTGAGCCCGACGGAGGCGACCTCCGGCTCGGTGAAGGTCACCTGAGGGACCGCGTCGTGGTCGGCGGTCGCGACATGCGCTCCCCACGGTGCGTCGTCGACCGGGGCGCCCTTGGCGCGCGCGGCGATGACGTCGCCCGCCGCCCGCGCCTGGTACTTGCCCTGGTGGGTCAGCAGCGCGCGGTGGTTGACATCGCCGACGGCGTACAGCCACTCGGATCCGGCGACGCGGAGGGTGTCGTCGACCTCGATCCACTCTCCCGGGGCGAGGCCGACGGTCTCGAGCCCGAGGCCTCGGGTGTTCGGCGTGCGGCCGGTCGCCACGAGGACCTCCGCCGCCCGGACCTCGTCGCCGCCCTCGAGGGTCACGATCACGCCGCCGCCATCCGCACGCGAGACCCGCACGGGGGTCGCGCCCAGGCGGATGTCGACGCCGGCGTCGCGCAGGCCCTCGGCGACGGCATCCGAGGCGAAGGGTTCGACCTTTCCGAGCAGCCGCGAGCGCGAGAGCACCGTCACCGTGCTGCCGAGCGCGGCGAAAACCGTCGCCATCTCGCACGCCACCACCCCTCCGCCGATGACGACGAGGGAGTCGGGGACCTCCTGCACCGCGGTGGCCTCGCGCGACGTCCACGGGGCGGCCTCCGCGAGACCCGGGATGTCGGGGATCGCCGCCGAGGTGCCGGTGCAGACGGCGACGGCGTGCCGGGCGTGGAGTGTCGCGACGACCTCGCCCGCGGCATCCGTCACCTCCACCTGCTTGTCGCCGGTGAGGCGACCGTGCCCGCGCACGAGGTCGATCCCCGCACCCTGCAGCCACTCGACCTGCCCGCTGTCGTTGAAGTCGTGGACCGCGTGGTCGCGGCGGCGGAGCACGGCCGCGACGTCGAGCTCGCCGGTGATCGCCTGCTTCGCGCCGTCAACGCCGCGCGCAGCCCGCAGCGCCGCGATCGGCCGCAGGAGCGCCTTCGACGGCGTGCACGCCCAGTACGAGCACTCCCCGCCGACGAGTTCGGACTCGACGATGACGGCGGAGAGCCCCCCGGCGACGGCGCGGTCGGCGACGTTCTCCCCCACGGGGCCGGCGCCGATGACGATCAGGTCGTATGCGGAGGTGTCCATGGGCACACGCTAGCCCTCCGCGCGCAGGGGAGCGACCTCTTGCGTGCGCCTGCCCGCGAGGGTACCGAGCCCCCGGTCGATGGCCACGAGCAGGAACCCGAACGCCTCGAGGACGACCACGAGGGCGAGGATCCACAGCGCCACCCCACCGACGCCGAGCGCGCCGACGTCCATGAAGGGATAGGGGTGGTTCACCCCGGGCTCGAACTCGCCGCCGAGTGCGCCGTAGGTGAACGCGAAGGCGAGGTAGGCGAGGGGGAAGAGGGCCCAGAAGAGCGGGTCGAGCCACCGCATCCGTCCCTTGGTGCGCAGCAGCAGCCATTCGCCGACGATGAGGAGGGGCGAGATGACGTGCACCAGGGAGTCGGTGAGCGTGTAGGCCTCGTAGGCGGGGTCCTGGGTGAGGCTCGGGACCAGCACGACGGTGTAGACGAGCATCGTCACGACGAGCGCCATCATCACCGCACCCTGGATCCGCGACGCGGGCTCGGTCGTGCCGCGCACGCCCCGCCGGACGAGGTCGCGGACGGTCGCGACGACGAGGATCAGCATCCAGACCGTCGCGGCGACGTTGCTGAGGGCCGTGAAGTACAGCAGGGTCTTCCAGCTGGGGTCGGCGGTGAAGAGGTCGAGGAGCCGGATGACGCCGGTGGCGATCAGGCCGAGCGCGACCAGGCGGTACGCGAGGGCCATCGGGCGCAGGGTGATCGCGGTCGGGCGGGGGTGCGTTCGGTGATCCACCCGCCGATGGTACGCATTCCCGAACAGTGCGGGGGCGCTTCCCATTCACGGGAATGGATGCCGCGTCGGCGACGTTCGGACGAGCATGCAGCGATTCGGCACCCTCTCGTTCGGCCACTACGGCCCGCTCGGCGGCGGACGCATCCTCACCGCCGGGGACTCCATGCTCCAGGCCATCGACCTCGCGCAGGGGATGGATGACCTGGGGGTCGACGGCGCGTACTTCCGCGTCCATCACTTCGCGCGGCAGCAGGCGGCGCCCATGCCCCTCCTGTCGGCCATCGCCGCCCGGACCGAGCGCATCGAGGTCGGCACCGGTGTCATCGATATGCGGTACGAGAACCCGCTGTATCTCGCCGAGGAAGCGGCGGCGGTCGACCTCATCTCCGGCGGGCGCCTCGCGCTCGGCGTGAGCCGGGGGTCACCCGAGACCGTCGTGCGCGGGTACGAGACCTTCGGGTACACCGGCTCGACCGATCCGCGCGGGGCGGACCTCGCGCGTGCGCACATGGACCTCTTCCTCCGCGCGATCGACGGCGAGGGGCTCGCCGAGCGCGATCCCGCAAGCCCGTTCAGCCGCGGCGCGACCGGCATGCAGCGCATCGAGCCGCACTCCCCCGGGCTTCGCTCGCGCGTCTGGTGGGGTGCGGGCAACCGCGATTCGGCGGAGTGGGCCGGGCGCACCGGCGTGAACCTCATGTCGTCGACCCTGCTGACCTCCGCGGACGGCCGTCCGTTCGACATCCTGCAGGCCGAGCAGATCGACGCGTTCCGCGCCGCCTGGCGCGAGGCCGGTCACGCGGGCGAACCGCGCGTGTCGGTGAGCCGCTCCATCATCCCGATCACGACTGCCGAGGAGCACATGTACTTCGGCGGCCGCCAGGACGGCGACCAGATCGGCATGATCGACGGGATGACCTCGACGTTCGGCAAGTCCTATGCCGCCGAGCCCGACGTCCTCGTCGAGCAGCTGCTGCAGGATGCCGCGATCGCCTCCGCCGACACCCTCATGATCACCATCCCCAGCCAGCTGGGCGTGGAGTTCAACATGCGGATCGTCGAGTCGTTCGCGAAGTACGTCGCGCCCTCGCTCGGCTGGGTCGGGACACGGGCGGGCGCGCAGGCCTGAGGGGTGCGTCGCTGAGGCGGGTCGCGGCCCGTCAGGCGGGCTGCGGCACGGGGTCAATGCCCCGAGCGCCTCGGGCGTGGACCAGGCGCAGGTCTTCGCACACGATCGGCATCCGTCGGTCGAACGCCTTCCTGCTGGTGGAGTAGCGACGCCAATAGCGCTCGTGCTCCTCGCGCCACGACGCGAGCGACCGGTCGTCCTCACCCTCGGCGTGAGCGTGCGCGGCCGTGACGTCCTCGAACGGCACGATGGTGATGCCGACGGTCTGCACGAGGGCCGCCGGCCGGCCGCTTCCGTCCAGGATGATGTTCCAGCTCCCAACCTCGGGGATGTCCTCCCCGTCCGCCTCGAAATCCCACAGCGCCGACGAGGTCGCCGTCTTGGTTCCCGACAGGACGAGGGCGAGGAGCTGATCGGCGTGCTCCGGCGTCGCGCCGAACGCCCACGCCTCGGGTGCGGCATCCGGCAGCCCGTCGACCACCGCACGGCATTCGGTCCAGAAGGCGGCGATCGTGTCATCGTCGGCGGTGATCATCCCTCGAGCCTACGTCGGCCGGAATGGTCGGCTGCAGCGTCGCGTCGGTAGGCTCGTCCGATGGCTCTTTCCCTCACCCGCATCGATCCGACGGGCACCGATCGCGAGGCGCTCGTCGACTTCTTCACCTCGAACCGCTTCCCGTTCCACGTCGATCCCCAGCCGACGCGCGAGCGGGTGGACGAGGCGATCGCTGCGGGACGGTTCCGCGACGACGACAACGACTCCTACTGGATCGACCACGCCGAGCAGGGGCGGGTCGGATTCCTACGCTTCGAAGATCTGACCGACCAGGCGCCCCTGTTCGACCTCCGGCTGGCCGACCGAGCGCGCGGGAAGGGGCTCGCCGCGACGATCCTCGCGCTGGGCGCGGACCATGTCTTCTCCACGATGCCGGAGGTCCGCCGGTTCGAGGGCCAGACCCGCGAGGACAACGTCGCGATGCGGCGGGCGTTCCGCCGCGCGGGATGGGTGCAGGAGGCTTATTACCGCGAGGGATGGCCGGTCGAGGGCGGAGACCCGGTCGCCTCCGTGGCCTACAGCGTGCTGCGCCGTGACTGGGAGTCGGGCGAGACGACCCCGGTCCGATGGGACCCGGCGGGCACCTGACGCCACACGCATCGGCGAGTGCCAGCCGCGCTTGTGGGCGAGAGATAGCGGCGCTTGTGAGCGAAAGGTGCAGTCTCGTCGGGAGGATGCAGTCTCGGTGAAGAGTTCTAGGTCAATGTCGGAGCCCGTCGCTAGTATTCGAACATAAATACGAGCGGCTTTATCGAGTTCAGCGAGGAGGAACTCGCGGAGCTGGATGAGGTCGCGCAGTACGCGGAGGCGATGACCCCGGCGCTGGGCGCGATGGAAGTCGGCAACGTCCGGAACCAGGCGCGGGCGGGGGCGATCGCGGAGCGGGTGGCGCAGCGGCAGTCGGCGTCGGTGCGGTCGCAGGAGATGGTCTACCGCTCCGTCGCTGCCGAGCTTGCCGGGGTGACGTTCACCACCGACCGGTCGATGCAGGTCCAGATCAACCAGGCGGTGGAGTGGGTCGAGTGCTATCCGGCGACCCTCGCCGCATGGGAGGCGGGCCGGATCACCCGCGGGCATGCGACGGCGGTGTTGCGGTGCGGGACGGTGTTGCCGCGGGGTGCGCGGGCGGAGTTCGACGCGGCTGCGGCGGAGTTGTGCGTGGGGCAGAGCGTCGGGAGGGTGAAGGACCGTCTCGACCACCTCGCGCAGGAGCTGCACCCCCGCACGTTGGCGGAGCGGCACGCGAAGGCCCGCGAGGAGCGTCGGGTGAGTGTCACGCCGTTGCGCGATGGGATGTCGGAACTCGTCGCAACCCTTCCGACCCTTCTGGCGGAGGGGATCAGCGACCGGCTGAACGAGCAGGCGTCGTCGATCATCGACGCCCGCAACACACCCGGCGACGACGGGGCCGACGCGGACGCTGGCGAAGCGGAGCCGGATTGCCGCACACGGGATCAGATCCGCGCGGACGTGTTCTGCGACATGCTCCTCACCGCCTCACCCCTGGTCGACCCCACCATCGACGGCGACGGAAACGGCACCCTCGGGATGATCCGCGCGAAAGTGCAGGTCGTCGTCCCCGCCCTCGCGCTGCTCGGGAAAGACGACGGCCCGGCGAACGACACCACCACCGCCGACCTCGTCGGGTCCGCACCGATCGACCCGGCCACCGCCCGAGCCTTGGCCGGCGCTGTCGCGTCGTGGGAACGTCTCGTGGTGCACCCGGTGTCGGGACAGGTGTTGTGCACCGATTCGTACCGGCGGACGGCGTCGATGGCGCGATTCCTGAAGGCCCGGGACCGGCACTGCCGGTTCCCCGGATGCCGCCGGCCCGCGATCCGCTGCGAACTCGACCACACCTTCGACTACGCCCTCGGCGGGCGGACGGACATCCGAAACCTCTGCCACCTCTGCCAGAGACACCACTCGATGAAGCAATTCACCTCCTGGGGCGTCCGACAACTCGGCGGCGGGGTCCTCGAGTGGACCTCCCCCACCGGCAGGGTCTACATCGACCACCCACCCGCACCACTCGTGCGATTCATGCCGTCCGGAGGTGGAGCACCACCCCCGGACGAAGGTGGCGGCGCACCGCCACCCGACCCCGCGCCCTTCTGACACCCCTCGGCGGGCTACTCCCCGCCCGAATCCTCGCCGTCGATCAGGACGACGAGCACACCACCGCTGCCCGCGGTCCGCTGACCGGTCACGCTCACGGCATCCACGCGCTCGGACGGCGTCGCCGGTGCCACGCGCGTCTCCGCGCCGTCGCAGTTCAGCTCCGCCGCAGCGCCGCCCACCCACGACGAGCCCTGCCGCACGGTGTACCCGAAGAACACCACCGACCCCGGATCGCCGAAACACACGACCGTGAAGCCGTCGACACGAACGGGCTCGGGGAACTCCATTCGCACCACAGTCTCGTCCTCCGAACCGGACTCCGTCGATCCGATATTCGTGGTCGCCACGCCGAGCGACGCATCCCCCGTGCGCTCTTCCTGGAACGCTTCCGCCCGCGCCGCCGCATCCGCCCAGTCGACCTCCCGAGAAGCACACGCGGCGAGAACCCCCGCGCAGAGGGCGGCGAGGGTGACGGTTCCGAGCACACGACGCATGACCCGAAGCCTACGGGCCGAGAATCCGCCCCAGGCCCTCCACAGATCCGCCGCATCCACAGCCGAGGCGCACACCCGCCGCCTACGCTGGGCGAGGCGCCGACGCGCGGAGAGGAGGACGACACCGTGGGCCGCACCCCGACCAGCCGCTCGAAGAGCCCGGCCAAGAGCCGCTCCGCGAAGCGACGCCGTCGCGGCCGCCCCCGCGCCCGTCGAGTCGCCGGCATCCTCGCCCTGATCCTCGTCCCGGTGGCACTCCTCAGCGGATGCCTCTTCCTCGCCGCGGCAGCGATCGACGCCTTCGCCCCGCGCGACGATGACCGACGCGTCGCGGGATACGGCGCCGAACAGCTCGGCAACGCCTGCACCATCATCGGCGCCGGCCGCGACCTCGGCTTCGGCGAGCGCGACCAGACCATCGCCGTCATGACCGCGATGGGCGAATCATCCTTGCGGAACCTGCCCTACGGCGATTGGGAGACGAACGGCGTCCGCAACCCCGACGGCACACCGACGACCTCCATCGGCCTCTTCCAGCAGCAGGATGGCTGGGGCACCCGCGACCAGCGCCTCGACCCGTATACGGCCGCGACCCTCTTCTACGCCGCCCTCGCCGAGCATGCACCCGACCGCGAAGAGCTCACCCCGACCGCCGTCGCCCATCGCGTCCAGGTGAACGACGACCCGAACCACTACGCGCGCTACTGGGACCGCGCCGTCCAGGTCGTCGCCGCCGTCACCGCACCGGTAGCCGAGGGGGACGAGCCCGGCATTCCGAGCTGCCCCGCCTGAACCCGCCCGCCGTCAGCGACCGGCCTTGTCCCCCGCGGACCGTGGCGGCGCCGCCGCCACGTCGAGGCGCTCGAGTCCACGGAGCGAGGTCCAGATGAGCTCTTCGCCCTTCGCCGCGTGCGTCGAGGCGCGCACCGCGCGCTCGTCGGCCCACGAGTTCAGCACGTGTCCGCTGTGGCCGCGCACGTGCTCGAGGACCACATCGGGAAGCCCGGCCGCGCGACGCGCATCGCGCGCCTCGATGAGGCGCTCGAGGATGTCGCGATTGGCGACCGGCTTCTTGGCACTCGTCACCCACCCGCGCCGGCGGTGGCCGTCCATCCACGATGCGTACGTGTCGATGGCGTACTTCGAGTCGGCCTGCACCACCAGCTCACGCACTCCCGCATGATCGGTGATCGCGTACAGCAGCCCCAGCAGCTCGCCGATGTTGTTCGTCCCCTTCGGAATCGAACCCGCCGCCCAGTGGCCGTCCTCCCCGACCCACGCCCAGCCGGCGGGCCCCGGATTGCCCTTGCACGCACCGTCAGTGGCGACGACGTAGCGATCGGAGGAGGTGGACGACGACGGGGAGGAAGAACTGCTCACCCGACCATTCTCCCCGCCGCGGCCGGCGCTGCCGTCCCTGCGAGAATGCCACGGTGCCTCCTCGACTGAACACCCGGACCATCGCCGTCGCCGCGCTCCTCGACGTCGTCGCCGTGATCGCGTTCGCCGCCACCGGACGCGCCAGCCACGGCGAAGCGGTGCTCGAGGGCCTGGCGATCACCGCGTGGCCGTTCCTGGTCGCCCTCGCGCTCGGCTGGCTCATCGCGTTCGGCTGGCGCCGACCGCTCACGCCGATCCGCACCGGCATCCCGATCTGGGTCACCACCGTCGTCGCCGGAATGCTGCTGCGGGCCGTGTCCGGACAGGGAACCGCCCTCGCCTTCGTCATCGTGGCGACGCTCACGCTGGGCCTGCTGCTGGTCGGCTGGCGCGGCGTCGCGACCCTCGTGGTGGGCCGGCGCCGGGCGCGGCATCCGGAATAGACACCGCCCACCCGGGCTTGGACCGAGGCATGACGACACTCGGCACCAGCGACCTGTCCGTGTTCCCCCTCGCCCTCGGCGGCAACGTCTTCGGCTGGACGGCCGACCGCGATGCCTCGTTCGCGATCCTCGACGCCTTCGTCGAGGGCGGCGGCGACTTCATCGACACCGCCGATGCGTACAGCGCGTGGGTGCCCGGCCACACCGGCGGCGAGAGCGAGCGGCTGATCGGCGAGTGGCGCGCCGCGCGCGGCACCCGTGACGTCGTCGTGGCCACCAAGGTCAGCCAGCATCCCGACTTCCGCGGCCTCTCGGCCACCACCGTGCGAGCGGCCGCCGAGGCTTCCCTGCAGCGTCTGGGCGCCGAGACCATCGACCTCTACTACGCCCACTTCGACGACGCGGACACCCCGCTCGAGGAGACCGTGCAGGCGTTCGGCGACCTCGTCACCGACGGCCTCGTCCGTCACGTGGCGGTCTCGAACTACACCCCGGCCCGCATCGCGGAGTGGCTCCGGATCGCCGACGACCTGGGCGTCGCCCGTCCCGTCGCGATCCAGCCGCACTACAACCTGATGCACCGCAGCGAGGTCGAGGCCGATCTCGTGCCCCTCGCCGAACGCGAGAACCTCAGCCTCGTGCCGTACTTCGCCCTCGCCAAGGGCTTCCTCTCCGGCAAGTACCGCTCGACGGATGCCGCAGCCCACGACACCCCGCGGGCCGCCGCCGCCGCGGAGTACGCCACCGACGCCGGCCTCGCCGTGATCGACGCCCTCGCGCGCATCGGCGACGCCCACGGAGCCTCCGTCGCCTCGACGGCGCTCGCGTGGCTGCGGACGCAGCCGACCGTCGCCGCCCCGATCGCGAGCGCATCGCGCCTCGACCAGGTCGCGTCCCTCCTCGAGGGCGGGCGTCTGGAGCTCTCCACCGACGAGCTGGCCGAGCTCGATCGCGTCTCCGCCGCCGCGGGCGCCTGAACCGACGAGATTCACGAGCACCGACCCCGCGACCCGGCGAACGCTGGTTGACTGAGGGACATGGCCGACGTGGCGATGTTCCCCCTGGGGTCGGTGCTCTTCCCGCACACGCCCCTCGTCCTCCGCGTGTTCGAGCCGCGATATCTCACGATGGTCGGTCGACTCCTCGACGAGGAGGATCCGCAGTTCGGGGTCGTCCTCATCGAACGCGGCCACGAGGCCGGGGGCGGGGATCAGCGCAGCGGCATCGGGACGATGGCCCGACTCATGCAGGTGCAGGCCGGCGCCGAAGACCTCCAGATCGTCGCCGTCGGCGGTGATCGCGTGCTCGTCGAGGAGTGGCTCGAGGACGACCCGCACCCGGCCGCGCGCGTGAGCACCCTCCCCCGACTGACGTGGGACGATGCCCTCACCCCGTTGCACACGGAGGCCGAGCGGATCGTCCGCCGCGTCCTCGGCCGAGCCGCGCAGGTCGGTCCGACCGCGTGGGATGCCGACACCGAGATCTCCGACGACCCGGTCGAGGCGGCGTGGCAGCTCGCCGCCATCGCGCCTCTCGGCGAGTTCGACCGCTTCACGCTCTTGCAGTCGACCTCGATGGGCGCTCTCCTGCGTCAGCTCATCGACCTGACGCTCGAGATGGAGCCCCTGCTTCAGCCGTTCGCCGACTGACGCGCGGCGCGCTGCACCGGCGCACGAGCGCTCCCGTCACAGAAACATCCACTCGTCACCGGATGACCCCCGCGGCGGGTCGGCGAGGATGGGGGCGGGATTCCACCGCGCGCGCAGGCGCCGGATCGGCCACGTCGTCACCGCCGCGAGCGCGCCCCGGCGCCCGGCGCGCAGGCGGATGAGACTCGACACCGACGGTCCCGTCGGCACGACCTTGGGGAGATGAGCGGCCCCCACCACCCACTCCGGCAGTCCGAGGACGCGGAGGACGTCCCGGAGGCGCTCGGACTCGAAGGTGCTGTCCGGGTCGAGTTCGTCGTCGAGGATCTCCTCCAGGCGCTCCGCGGCGTCCGCGCGACCGAACAGGTCCGCGATCAGGGGAGCCTGCTCCGCGCCCACGGGGTCGCCGATGACGTCCCGATCGGCATCCGGCTCGGTGGAGGGGTCGCTGTCGTAGCGGGCGATCTCGTCCGGTCCGGAGAAGGCGACGAGGCCGAGCTGCCGGTCGCGCCGAACCCGCGCGGCGAGCGCCCGCGCCCCGGTCGCCGCGGCGAGATCGGCGCCCACCTCGATGATTCCGCGACGCCCCGCGGCCACGATGCCCTCGCCCGGATCTCCGACGACGACGCTCACGCCGTCCTCCGCCGGAGCGATCCAGCCGCTGAACCGCACCGCCATGAGGACCGCCTCGATCCGCGCCGTCGCCGCGGCGTCCGCCGCGACCAGAACAGCACCGTACGAGAAGCCGTCGGGGCCGCCGATCTCGGATTCGGCGCCGGCGGGAGGGGGCATGTACATGTGTCGATCCTCCCGCACGTGCGCTCGCGTAGACACCCCCGGCGGCACTGTCAAGCCCCCGCGCGTCGCGCGCGCCCTGCGTAGCGTGGCACACATCACCACCGGCGAACGACGGAAGGAGACCCTCATGGGACTCGGAGACGACATCAAGCACAACGCTGAGAGCGCCAAGGGTTCGGCCAAGGAAGGTCTCGGCAAGGCCACCGGCAACGACGAGATGGTTGCGGAGGGCAAGGCCGACAAGACCAAGGCCGACGCCAAGAAGGTCGGTCAGGACGTCAAGGACGCCGTGACCGGCGAGTAATTCTTCACCGAGAGGCCCGGGATGCGATGCGCGTCCCGGGCCTCTCGTGTGCGCGGGCCGGACGGGACCTTCGACCTCTCCCGTCGCCTCGCCCCTCCCCTTGACTGGGCGCATGACGTTCGTCCCCGGCGCCCTCTCGACGTTCTCCGCGGTCTCCAGCGACAGCCGTGTCGAGATCCTCCGCCTCCTCCAGGAGCAGCCCGACCGCCCCATCGCCGACCTCGTCTCGGCGACGGGAAAACATCCGAACACCGTGCGCGAGCATCTGCAGCGCCTGATCACGGCGGGGTACGTCGTCGAGCGCACCGAGCACCGCACCCGGCGCGGACGTCCGCGCGTGCTCTACTCGGCCTCCTCCGACGTCCCGGCGCCGCACCCCATCGGCCGTCGCCGTGCCGACGAGGCAGCCCGGCGCGGCGATCTCCTCCGTCGGCTGTACGCCGTGCCCGCGCCGGCGGGCCTCGGCATCGACGCCGTCCACCAGCTCGACGCGATCGTCGAGGATCTCGCGGATGCCGGCTTCGACCCCGTCGTGGACGAGCGCGATCTGACCCTCGACCTCGGCCCCTGCCCGCGCCGGCTTCCGGAGGGAACGGACGAGGATCGCACCGAGCGCGCCGCCGTCTGCCGGGTGCACCTCGGGCTGCTGAGGAACCTCCTCGCCGAGGCGGGCGGCCCTCTCACCGTGGGTGATGACGCCGTGGCCGACGCGGGCGGGTGCGGCGGACGCCGCTGCGTCATCCGGCTCCGCGCCGACGCGGCGGCATCCGAGGCGCGGAGGCCTCACGCCTCGACCGGGACCCGGACCCTCTGCGCACCGGCGTAGACGTTCAGCGAGGTCCCGCGGACGAAGCCGGCGAGCGTCAGTCCGCGCGCTTCGGCGAGCTCGACGGCGAGCGACGACGGAGCCGACACGGCCGAGAGGACGGGGATCCCCGCCATCGCCGCCTTCTGGACGAGCTCGAAGCTCGCGCGCCCCGAGACCTGCAGGACGGTGCCGGACAGCGGCAGGCGGTCGGCCAGGACCGCCCAGCCGACGACCTTGTCGACGGCGTTGTGACGCCCGACGTCTTCGCGCGCGACGAGGAGCTCTCCGCTCCGGCCGTCGAACAGCGCGGCGGCGTGCAGGCCTCCCGTCTTGGCGAAGACGGCCTGCGCGTCGCGCAGCCGCTCGGGAAGCGAGAGGAGGAATGCCGCGTCCACCTCGAGGTCGTCCCCCGCCACGTCGTGGGCAGACACCGTCTCGACCGCGTCGATCGACGCCTTGCCGCACACCCCGCACGAACTGGTCGTGTAGAACCGCCGGGCCGCGTCCGCCGCGGGGAGCGCGACACCCGCCGCGAGAGCGACGTCCAGCACGTTGTAGGTGTTCTCGGTCGCACCGGCCGCACCCGCACCTGCGCCCGTCCCGGGACCGCCGCAGTGGATCGCCGAGCGGAACTGTCCGCCGTGCGCGATGACCGCCTCGGAGACGAGGAAGCCCGCGGCGAGCTCCACGTCGTGCCCGGGAGTGCGCATCGTCACCGCGAGCGGGTCACCGCCGACCCGGATCTCCAGCGGCTCCTCCACCGCGAGGGTGTCGGGGCGCCGCCGGGTGCGTGCGGCATCCGTCTCGATGTTCACCGTCAGCACGGGTCGCCGCGCCGTCAGACGCCCCATGTCAGCCGCCGATCGCGTTCATGCCGCGGGCCGGCTGAAGGAAGGAAGGGTCGTCGATGGCGTGACCGGGGAGCTTCCCGGCGACGCAGGCACGGAGCACGGCGCCGATCGCGACGGCTCCGTCCTCGTCGGAGGTGGCTCGGAGCACCGGCAGCAGGTCGTACTCGGACGTGGAGAACAGGCAGTTGCGCAGCTGTCCGTCCGCAGTCAGCCGCAGACGGTCGCAGTCGCCGCAGAACGGCGCCGTGACCGATGCGATGATCCCGACGGTGTCGGCGGTTCCGTCGATCGACCAGCGTTCGGCCGGCGCCCCGCCGCGCCCCGGGATCGGGTCGAGGGTCCACCGCGCCGACAGCGCGGCCAGGATCTCCTCGCGCGTGACCATCTGCTCCCGGTCCCACGTGTGCCCGGCATCCAGAGGCATCTGCTCGATGAAGCGCATCTGCGCACCCTGCTCCCGCGCGAAGGCGACGAGCTCGACCAGCTCGTCGTCGTTGACCCCGCGCATCGCGACGGCGTTGAGCTTCAGGGGCCGCAGCGGCGAGGAGGCGGCGGCGGCGATGCCGCGCAGCACGTCGGGGAGGCGATCGCGTCGGGTCAGCGCGTGGAAGCGCTCGCGGCGGATCGTGTCGATCGAGATGTTCAGGCGCGACAGGCCCGCGGCGACGAGATCCGGGAGGACCTCGTCGAGACGGATGCCGTTTGTCGTCATCGCCAGCTCCACCCCGGTGCCGTCCGGTCGCCGGATCGCGGCGAGGCGCCGCACGACCTCGACGATGTCGGGGCGGAGGAGCGGCTCACCCCCGGTGAGACGGAACGTCGACACCCCGGCGTCGGCGGCGACGCGCGCGACGCGTTCGATCTCGTCGAGCGTGAGGATGCTCGTCTTGGCCAGCCACTCGTTGCCCTGCTCGGGCATGCAGTACGTGCAGCGGAGAGAGCAGCGATCGGTGAGGGAGATCCGCAGATCCCGGTGCACCCGACCGAACCGGTCCACCAGCGGCGCCCGGGGATCGTGCGCGTGCTCGTCCGTGCCGGATGCCGCGGGACGCGGCATCCCGATCATCACCGGCGTAGCCATTGTCCGAGCCTAGACGCCACCCGCGCGGCGCGCGCTTCGCCGCGGGATATTCACGGCTCGCGCGACTGCGGAGGGCGCCTGGGGAGGAGCATCCTGATCTCGATGGGAGGGGAAGATGCCCCTCCCCGTATGGTCAGACCACATGCTATTCTGTGGTCAGACCACTCAGGCCGACCCAGACGATCGGAGAGCGCATCGTGGAATTCCTGGACCCCCTGCTGCTGGCGCGCTGGCAGTTCGGTCTCACGACGCTGTACCACTACCTCTTCGTCCCCCTGACGCTCGGCATGGCGCTCGTCGTCGCGATCTTCCAGACCGTGTGGCACCGCACCGGTCAGGTGAAGTACCTGCACCTGACGCGCCTGTTCGGGAAGATCTTCCTCATCAACTTCGCCATGGGCGTGGTCACCGGCATCGTCCAGGAGTTCCAGTTCGGGATGAACTGGTCGGCGTACTCGCGCTTCGTCGGGGATGTCTTCGGCGCCCCGCTCGCCTTCGAGGGCCTCATGGCCTTCTTCTTCGAGGCCACCTTCATCGGGCTGTGGATCTTCGGCTGGAACCGGCTCCCCCGCGCCCTCCACCTCTTCTCGGCCTGGATGGTCGTGTTCGGATCGACCCTGTCGGCGTACTTCATCCTCGCCGCCAATGCGTTCATGCAGAACCCGGTCGGCTACCAGATGGCCGCCGACGGCAGCCGCGCGGAGCTGGTCGACTTCTTCGCCGTCCTCACCAACCCGGTCGTCCTCGCCGCCTTCCCGCACACGATCTTCTCCGCGTGGATGTTCGCCGCCGCCGTCGTCGTCGCGGTCTCGGCGTGGCACCTCGCGCGCAACCAGCACATCGAGACGATGCGCACCTCGCTCCGGTTCGGTCTGTGGGCCGTCGTGGTCTCCTTCGTCGGCGTGGCGATCTCCGGTGACCAGCTGAGCCTGGTGATGGTGGCGACCCAGCCCATGAAGATGGCGGCCGCCGAAGCCATGTGGGACACCGCGTGCGGAGCGGATGCCTCGTTCTCGCTCTTCTCGCTCGGCACACCCGACGGGTCGGAGGAGATCTGGTCGCTGCGCGTGCCGTACCTGCTGTCGCTGCTGTCCACGCACAGTCTCGACGGCTGCGTCGAGGGCCTCAACGACCTCCAGGCGCAGTACACCGAGCAGTTCGGCGCGGGCGTGGACTACATGCCCATCGTCTGGGTCACCTACTGGTCGTTCCGCTGGATGATCGCCCTCGGCGGGGCGGCGGCCCTCGTCGCGATCGCGGGCCTCTGGGTCACGCGGAAGAAGGCCACCCGCCCGGTCGCCGGCTGGATGTGGAAGGTCGCCATCTGGTCGGCCCCCCTCCCCCTCCTCGGCAGCCTCGTCGGGTGGGTCTTCACCGAGATGGGCCGCCAGCCCTGGATCGTGTTCAGCCTCATGCTCACCGAGGACGGGGTGTCACCGAGCGTCCCCGGATGGACGGTGCTGATCTCGCTCCTGTCATTCACCGCGATCTACGCGATCCTCGCGGTGGTGGAGTTCGGCCTCATCGTCAAGGCCGCCCAGAAGGGACCGGACCCGATGCCGGGCCCGGACGACCCCGACCCGCGCGACCGCGCGGTCGAAGACACCCCGACCACGGTCTACTGAGCACCCGGAGCACATCATGGATCTCGCCTACCTCTGGTTCTGGATCGTCGGCATCTTCTTCATCGGCTACTTCGTCCTGGACGGGTTCGACTTCGGCGTGGGGATGTCGCTGCCCTTCCTCGGGAAGAACGACGTCTCGCGGCGCCAGATCATCAACACCATCGGCCCGGTGTGGGACCTCAACGAGACGTGGGTCATCGTCGCCGGCGCCGTGCTGTTCGCGGCCTTCCCCAACTGGTACGCCACCCTCTTCAGCGGGTTCTATCTGCCCCTGCTGCTGATCCTGCTCGCCCTCATCGTGCGCGGCGTGTCGTTCGAGTACCGGCACCAGCGCGACTCGCTGCAGTGGAAGCGTCGCTTCGACACGATGATCGTGGTCGGCTCGGCGGTGCCGTCGCTGCTGTGGGGCGTGGCCTTCGCCAACATCGTCCAGGGCGTGCCGATCGACGCCGACATGGAGTTCACCGGGACCCTCCTGACGCTCCTGAACCCCTACGGCCTGCTCGGGGGCCTCACCACCCTCCTGCTCTTCTTCACGCACGGGCTCTACTTCATCGCCCTCAAGACGGACGACCCGGTGCGCGGGGACGCTCGCCGACTCGCCGGCCGCGCGGGGATGCTCACGATCGTCGTCGCCGCCGCATTCCTCGTCTGGACGGTGTTCATCGCCGCCGGACGCGAGGCGCCGCTGCTGGTCTTCATGATCGCCGCCGCCGCGATCGCCGCGGTCAGCCTGGTGATGTCGGTGTTCTTCAACGCACGCGACCGCGAGGGCTGGGCCTTCGGCTTCGGCGCCGCCACGATCGTCACCGCCGTGCTGAGCCTCTTCTTCGCCCTGTTCCCCTACGTCATGCCCTCCTCGACCGATCCGGCCTACAGCCTGACCATCGAGAACGCTTCCAGCACCGACTACACGCTGACGATCATGTCGTGGGCGGCCCTGATCTTCCTGCCGATGATCGTGCTCTACCAGGGGTGGACCTACTGGGTGTTCCGCAAGCGGGTCACCCGTGCGACCATCGAGCGCGCCGCCGCGGAGGTGCACTGAGCACGACGCGGCGAGGCACGGCACGAAGCGGCCGGGGCGCGGGGCGGCTAGTGTCGACAGCGGTATGAACGAGACGGATGCCGAGGGCCCCACCCGCGCGGGAGGACCGCCCGTGGATCCGCGGCTCCTGCGCTACGCGGCCGCGTCGCGGGGGTTCTTCGTCGCCCTCGGCGTCCTCTCCCTCGCGCAGACCGCCGTCATCGTGGCGTTCGCGTGGCTGCTCTCGCGTGCGGTCGTGGGTGTCATCGAGGGTGTTCCCGTCGCCGACCTCACCCGCACCCTCGCGCTCCTGGCCGCCGTGGTCGCCGTGCGCGCCGGACTCCTCGCCGTCCGCGAACGGGTCGCCGCGCACGCCGCGGCGCGCGTCCAGTCACAGCTGCGCGACGGTCTGCTCACCGCGGTCGGACGGCTCGGACCCGGATGGCTCGCCGGTCGCAACTCCGCGGCGCTCGCGGTGACCGCCGGCCGCGGCCTCGACGCCCTCGAGGCCTATTTCGGGCGCTATCTGCCGCAGCTCGTGCAGACCGTCATCGCGACGCCGCTCATCATCGCGGTGATGTGGTGGCAGGACTGGATCTCGGGACTCACCGTCGTCCTCACCCTCCCCCTGATCCCGATCTTCATGGTGCTGATCGGCCTGGCCACGCGGAGCGTGCAGCGGAAGCAGTGGGCGACGCTCGGCCGCCTCGCCGCGCGCTTCTCCGACACCGTCCAGGGGCTGTCGACGCTGAAGGTGTTCGGACGCCAGCACCGTGCGGCATCCTCGATCGAACGGGTGACGGAGGACTACCGGCGCGAGACGATGCGGGTGCTGCGCGTGTCGTTCCTCTCCGGCTTCGCCCTGGAGTTCCTCGCCTCCCTCTCGGTCGCCGTCATCGCCGTCACCATCGGCTTCCGCCTCATCGACGGCTCGCTCCTGCTGTCGGTCGGACTCTTCGTCCTCCTCCTCGCCCCCGAGGCATACCTGCCGGTCCGCCAGGTCGGCGTGCAGTTCCACGCCGCCGCCGAGGGTGTCGCCGCGACGGACGACGTCTTCACCGTGCTTGACGCCGCCCGCGCCCTCCCCCTCGAACGCACCGGGAGCGCTGCCGCGGGGGCGGAGGCGGATGCCGCCGTCGAGGGCGAACTGGTGCTCGACGACGTCGCCGTCCGTCACGGGGAGCGCCTGCTGCCGCCGGTGACCTTCCGAGCCGCGCCGGGCACGATCACCGTGCTGTCGGGACCCAGCGGCGTCGGCAAGTCCAGCGTGTTCGCCGCCCTTCGCGGAACCGTCGCATTCGAGGGTTCCGCCCGACTCGGCGACACCGACGTCCGCACCCTCGCCCCGGCCCGGTGGCTGGCGTGGGCCGGGCAGCAGCCGGGTCTCGTCGGCGGCAGCGTCGCCGCGAACGTCGCGCTCGGCGACGACGATCCCGATCCCGCGGTCGTCGCGCTCGCGCTCGCCCTGGCGTGCGCCGACGACATCGTCCCGGAACGGATGCTGGGGGTCCAGGGCGCGGGGCTCTCCGGCGGCCAGGCGCAGCGGGTCGCCGTCGCCCGGGCCGTCTACCGCCTCCTCCGCGGGCGCGCGTGCGTCCTCGCGCTGGACGAGCCGAGTGCGGCACTGGACGCCGAGACGGAGGCGCGCCTGTGGACCGCCCTCCGCGGTCTGGCGGACGACGGCGCGTGCGTCCTGCTCATCTCCCACCGCACCTCGGCCCACCCGATCGCCGACCAGGTGGTTCCGCTGCGCGCCGTCGTCCCCGCCCGGCAGGTGACGGCATGACCGCGCGCGCCCGTGTCCCCGCGCAGACGCGCACCTCCGCCGACGTCCTCCGCGGTGCCGTCCCGCCCGCACCGCGCCTCGTACCCGCACTCGCCTCCGGATTCGCCTCCGAAGCCTCGGCCGTGGCGCTCCTCGCCGTCAGTGCGTGGCTGATCGTTCGCGCGAGCGAGCAGCCGCCGGTGCTCTTCCTCACCGCAGCCGTCGTCGGGGTGCGGTTCTTCGCGATCTCGCGCGCGGTCTTCCGCTACCTCGAGCGTCTCACCGGCCACGACGCCGCCCTCCGCCAGCTCGCGGCGACGCGCTCCTCGCTCGTCCGGCGTCTCGTACCGCTCGCCCCCGACGGGCTCACCCGGTCGCGCCGCGGCTCGATGCTCGGCGCGCTCGTCGACGACGTCGACGAGCTCCAGAATCTTCCGCTGCGCGTGATCCAGCCGCTCGTCGCGTCCGCCACCGTCGCCCTCGGCGCCGTGATCCTCGTGAGCATCGTCTGGTGGCCCGCGGGGCTTACCCTTCTGGCCTGCCTCCTCGCCGCGGGCGCGGCCGCCACGGCGTGGGGATGGGCCTCCGGAGCTCGAGCGGAGCGCGCGATCGCGCCGCTGCGCGCGGAGCTGTCGGATGCCGTCCTCGACCAGCTCGGCAGCCTCGACGTCCTCTCCGCCTACGGTGCGGAAGCGGCCGGGCGCGACCGTATCGCCCGCGCGGACCGTGCGCTCCGTCGCGCGATCCTCCGCCGCGCGGGCGCGCAGGCCGGCACCGCGGCCGTCGTGTCGCTCCTCGCGGGCGCCGCCAGCCTCGCCGCGGTCCTCGTGACCGCCGGGCCCGTCGCCGCCGGCATCGTCTCGGCCCCGGCCCTGGCCGTGGTGATCCTCGTCCCGATGGCCGTCTTCGAGGTGTTCGCCGCCGTCCCGCTCGCGGCCGCGGCGTGGCGCCAGGTGCGCGCGAGCGCCGAACGCGTCGCGGATGCGGTCCCCGCGGATGTCCCGGCGGGACTCGTCGCCGAAGATCCGGAACCGACCGGACTCGGTCCCGCGCTCGGCGACGGCATCCGCCTGAGTGGCGTCTCGGCCCACTGGCCCGGCGCCTCCGCCCCCGCCCTGCACGACGTCGACCTGCACGTCGCGCCGGGCGAGCGCCTCCTTGTGGTGGGATCCAGCGGGGCGGGCAAGTCGACCCTCGCCCATGTCCTGGTGCGCTTCCTCGACGTCTCCGGCGAGTACACGATCGGGGGCGTCCCGGTGCAGGCGCTGTCCACCGACGACGTCCGTCGCACCGTGGGCCTCTGCGAGCAGAGCCCGATGCTCTTCGACGAGGACATCCGGCAGAATCTCCTGTTCGCCCGCGACACCGCCACGGATGCCGATCTCGAGGCCGTCCTCGCGCGCGTGGGTCTCGGGCCCTGGCTCCGCGAGCGCGGGGGCCTGGACGCGCGTGTCGGCGAGCGCGGAGCCCTCGTCTCCGGCGGGCAGGCGCAGCGGCTCGCGCTCGCGCGGGCACTGCTGCGCGGCTTTCCCGTGCTGGTTCTGGACGAACCGACCGCCGGTGTGGATCCCGCCGCGTCCGACGCGCTCCTCCGCGACCTGCTGGAGGCGGTCGGCGAAGATCAGGCAGTGGTGCTCATCTCGCACGTGACGGTGCCCGAGGGACTCATCGACCGCACCGTGCATGTGCGATCGGGAACGCTCGTCAGCGCGTGACCGTCACCGGCTGCGCGGAGGCGTCGGCATCCATCTCGGCGGTCGCGGCGATGCGATTGGCCATCCCCGAGAAGATGAAGCCGTGGAAGGGCAGCACCGCCAGCCAGTAGAGGCGGCCGGCGAGGCCCAGCGGGAAGAACACCGCACGCTGCTCGTAGCGGGAGCCGTTCTCCTCCGCCACGGCGCGGAGTTCGAGCCACGCGAGGCCCGGCACCTTCATCTCGGCACGCAGCCGGAGGAACGATCCCGGCTCGAGGGCCTCCACCCGCCAGAAGTCCAGCGCGTCGCCGACCTGCAGCCGCTCCCGGCTGCGGCGACCGCGCGCCAGGCCGATGCCGCCCACGAGCCGATCCATCCAGCCGCGGATCGCCCAGAGGATCGGGGAGGAATACCACCCGTTGGCGCCGCCGATCCCCTCGATCACGCGCCACAGCGCCTCCTGCGGCGCGGAGGTGTGGGCGGATCGGGCATCGACGAACACGGTGCGTCCGGCCCAGTCGGGGTCGCTCGGCAGAGGATCACTCGGAACGCCGAGCACTTCGGCGTCCAGCCAGCTGGTCTCCACACGGTCCTCCTGCTCGCGTCCGAGCGCGAGGCGGACGGCGTGCCGGTAGCCGGTGAGACCGTCCTCGGGCGGCGGGATCAGATCGTCGATGTCGTGGTCCTTCATCACGCACTCGTTCTGGAGCGACTCCACCAGAGGCCGCGCGATCGACCGCGGGATCGGTGTCACAAGATTGACCCAGTGGGACGCCAGTCGCGGGGTCAGGACGGGGAGCGCGGCGATCGCCCGCTGCGGCAGGCCGGCGACGACGGCGTAGCCGTTCATCATCTGCCCGTAGCGCAGGACGTCCGGTCCGCCGATGTCGACCGCCCGGTTGACGTTCGGGGCGATCTTCGCCGCGCCCAGGAGGTAGTGCAGGACGTCGCGGACCGCGATGGGCTGGATGTGGTTGCGCACCCAGCGCGGCGCCGGCATGTACGGCAGCACCTCCGTGAGGTGGCGGACCATCTCGAAGGACGCCGAGCCCGACCCGATGACGACACCCGCCTGGAGCACGAGTGTGGGAACGCCCGACGCGAGGAAGACCTCGCCGACCTCGACGCGGGAGCGGAGGTGCGCCGACAGCGGCGCGTCCTCGGGATGGAGGCCGCCGAGGTAGACGATGCGCGACACGCCCGCGGCCGCGGCCGCGTCGGCGACGGTGCGCGCGGCACGACGGTCGGCGTCCTCGAACGCCGCGCCCGCCGACATCGAGTGCACGAGGTAGTAGAGGACGTCGACGTCCGCCGTCGCCTCGGCCATGGCGGCGGCATCCGTCGCGTCGCCCTGCACCGCCTCGACCTCGGCGCCCCAGGTGAACGCCCCGAGGCGGGCCGTGTCCCGCGCGAGGACCCGCACGCGGTAGCCCGCAGCGAGGAGGCGCGGAACGAGGCGGCCGCCGATGTAGCCGGTGGCGCCGAGCACGAGGACGCGCGGGGGCGTGCCGTCCTCGGCGGCGACGGCGCGAAGGGCCGGTTCTCGTCCGGTCGGCGTGGAGAGATCGTCCATGACGGAAGGCTACGCGCGCGGCCGGTCCCGCGGACCCGTTTGAGTCGAATCCGCGTCGCCCCCGAAGCGATGGGCGGCGGCGACGGCGGCGGCGAACCGGGAACGCGGGGAGGTGAGCACCTCCTCGACGCCACCCTCCTGCACGAGCGCGCCGTCCTCGACGATCACGAGGCGCTCGGCGATCCCGACGGTGTCCGCGGCATCGTGCGACACGACGACGGCGGTCACCCCGGTCCTGGCCAGTTCGGCGCCGAGGAGCACGCGGATCTCGGCGGCGGTGGCGACGTCGAGGGAGGTCAGCGGCTCATCCAGGAGCAGGAGGCGCGGCTCGACGGCGAGCGCCCGCGCGAGCGCCACCCGCTGCTGCTGCCCGCCCGACAGCGCCGCCGGGGCGAGGTCGCCGGTCCCTGCCAGCCCCACCCGCTCGAGCCAGGCCTCCGCGGTCGACCGGGCCGCGCGCACCGCCACGCCGCGCGCCCGCGGTCCGAAGGCGATGTTCTCCCGCACGCTCAGGTGCGGGAAGAGGTGGGGATCCTGGCCGAGGAGGGCGATCCCGCGCTCTGCGGGATCGCGGTGCACGGGCGGCCGCGCGCGCGAGACGACATCCTCACCGAGGCGGATCGCCCCGGCATCCAGCCGGACGAGGCCGGCGAGGGCCCGGAGGAGCGTGGACTTGCCGGCACCGCTCGGACCCATGATCGCGAGGGTGCCGCCGGCGGGCACCGCGAGGTCCACGTCCACGGTGAATCGGCTCCGCGAGACGACGATGTGCGCCTCCAGCGCCGCCGCCGTCATCGCGCCACCGCCTGTCCCGTCGGACGCCACGCGCGCACGAGGAGGAGCACCCCGACGGCGGTGAACAGCAGCAGCAGGGACAGGGCGATCGCCGTGCCCTGCGTCACCCCTGCGCCGTTGAATGCGGTGTAGATCGCGAGCGGCATGGTCTGCGTGACACCGGGCGCGTTCCCCGCGAACAGCGCCGTCGCCCCGAACTCCCCGATCGCCCGCGCGAAGCAGAGGACGACACCGGCGACGATGCCGGGAGCCGCGAGCGGGAGGGTGATGCGGCGGAGGATCGTCCAGCGTCCGGCACCGAGCCCGGCGGCGGCCTGCTCGTAGCCGACGCCCGTCGCGCGGAGCGACCCCTCGACGGCGAGGACGAGGAAGGGAAGGGCGACGAAGGTCTGCGCGATGACGACCGCGGGTGTCGAGAAGGGCAGACGGATGCCGATATCGGCGAGCGCGCCTCCGAGCCAGCCCGTGCGGCCGAACAGGTACAGGAGCGCGACGCCGCCCACCATCGGGGGCAGGACGAGGGGCACCGTGACGAGCGCGCGGAGGAGTCCCGCGGTGCGCGCGGAGCTGCGCGCGATGACGATCGCGAGCGGAATGCCGAGGAGCGCGCACACGCCCGTGGCCACGATGCCGGTCGAGAGGGAGAGCCCGAGAGCCGACAGCGCCTGCGGGGACGTGACGTCCGCGAGGAGCGTCGACCACTCCGCCCGGGCGAGGAGGGCGACGAGGGGGACGAGGAGGAGGGCGAGCCCGGCGACGGCGGGGATCAGGAGGATCCGCGGGACGAAGCCCGCGGGCTGTCGGCGGGTTCTCACGATGCGCCGAACCCGCGGTCGGCGAGCACGGCCCGACCGTCCGCTCCGAGGACGAACGCGACGAACGCGGCGGCGACGTCCGGATCGGCGGCGTCGGCGAGCGCCGCGATCGGGTAGCGGTTGACGACGTCCTCGGCGCCTTCCGGGACGATCACCTCGACGTCGTCGCGCCCCGCGACGTCGGTGGCGTAGACGAGGCCCCCATCGGCCTCGCCCGCCGCCACCTTCGTCAGCACCGCGGTGACGTTCTGCTCGGAGCTGGCCGGCGTCACGCGCACGCCCTGATCCTCGAGCAGGGCCCGGGTCGCCCGGCCGCACGGCACCTCGGGCGCGCACAGGACGGTGCGGGTGGACGCATCGGAGAGACCGGCGAGGCTCTCGATCCCCGCGGGGTTCCCGGCCGGCACCGCTATGACCAGGGTGTTGGTGGCGAACAGCGACGGTTCCGCGGCGAGCCCGGCATCCACGACGGTCGCCATCGTGTCCTCGTCGGCCGAGGCGAAGACGTCCGCCGGTGCGCCCTCGACGATCTGGGTGGCGAGGATGCTCGATCCGTCGTACGAGATCGGTCGGACGTCCACGCCCGGATGGGCCTGTTCGAACTGCGCGGCGATCTCGTCGAAGGCCGAGGCGAGGGAGGCCGCGGCGAAGACCGTGACCTCGCCGGTCAGCGCTCCCTCCCCCGCCGCCGGGGAGTCGCCCACGTGGCTCGACGTGCACCCGGCGAGCAGGAGCGCGCAGGCACCCAGCACCAGGAGGGTCCTGCCGTGCGACCCGGCGAACCGCACGTCAGTCCTTCGGCGTCTCGACGATGACGGTGGTGGCCTTGACGACCGCCACGGCGAGCGATCCGACCTCGAGGCCCAGAGCGTCCACCGCCTCGGCGGACATCAGCGACACCACCCGATGCGGGCCGGACTGGATGTCGACCTGCGCCATCACGGTGTCCCGCACGATGCGGGTGACGAGTCCCGTGAAGCGGTTGCGGGCGCTGGAGAGGACGTCCGTGGGGTCCTCGGGCCTTGCCGCGAGGGCCACCGCGCGTTCGGCGAGAGCCGTCCCGGGGATCTCCGCGGGCGTCGCTCCCGTGGTCGGAAGCGTCCCCGCCTCCACCCACCGCCGCACGGTGTCATCGCTCACGCCGAGGAGGCGCGCGGCGTCGGCGATCTTGTAGGCGGTCACCGCGCCACAGTATCACCGCATACGCGGGCCGAGACCCGCCTTTTCTCCGCTAGTGCGGATGCCGGTGCCCCCTTCGCACTCCCGTCGTAGCCTGAGGGGGTGCCCCTTCCCCCGCTGGTCGCGCCCGTGGCCGCCCTCGATCCCGCCGAGGTCTCCCGGACGGCCCGCCACGCGGTGCTCGCGGGATTCGGCGAGATCGGTCAGCGCCGCCTCGCCGCCGCCCACGTCGCGGTGATCGGTGCGGGCGGCCTCGGATCCCCCGTGATCCTCGCCCTCGCCGCGGCCGGCGTCGGTCGCCTCACCGTGATCGACGACGACGTCGTGGAGATCTCCAACCTGCAGCGGCAGGTGATGCACCGCCACGAGGACGCCGGCCGCCCCAAGACCGCGTCGGCCGTTCGAGCGGCGGCCGACCTCTCCCCCGGGACCCGTGTCGACCCGGTGGACGAGCGGATCGATCCGTCGAACGCCGCCGCGCTCCTCACCGGTGCCGACATCGTGATCGACGGCAGCGACACCTTCGCCACGCGACGCGCGGTCGCGGACGCCTGCGAAAGGCTCGGCATCCCGCTCGTCTGGGGAGTGGTGCAGGAGTTCCATGCGCAGGTGACGATCTTCTGGACGCCGTCGGATGCCGCTCTCCCGGCCGTTCGGCTCTCCGACCTCTACCCGGATGGGAGCGAGGGCGACGTTCCCACGTGCGCCGCGGTCGGGGTGCTCGGCTCGCTCTGCATCCAGGTCGGCGGGATCCTCGCCACCGAGGCCATCAAGCTCGTGACGGGGATCGGCGAGCCGCTCCTCGGGCGCGTCCTGGTGGTGGACGCCCTCCGCGGCCGGACGACGGAGGTGCCGCTCCGACCCAGCCGCGCCGCCTCTCCCGCGCCCTCGCCGACGGCGTCCTCCGCGCCCGATCCCGCTCCCGCTCCCGCTCCCGAGGTGGACCTCGAGGCCGCCCTCGCCGCCCACCGCGGCGGCGCTCTGCTCCTCGACGTCCGCGAACCCGCCGAGACGGCGACCGGGACGATCCCCGGCTCCGTGACGGTTCCCCTCGGCGCGCTCCTCGCGGAGCCCGGCTCGGTGTCGGCGGGGTCGGTCGTAGTGGTCTGCCACAGCGGCGCCCGCGCCCGTCGCGCCGCCGACGCGCTGCGCGCCCGCGGGGTAGATGCCGCGGTGCTCGCGGGCGGCCTCTCCACGTGGCCGCACGCGACGGATCCCACCGACGAACCGACGACGACGGACACGGAGCGCCCCGCGTGAATGACGACCTGATCGACCTCGACGCCCACCGCGCGACCGTCCTCTCGGCCGTGCGTGCGCTCTCCCCGGAGACCCTGCCGCTTGCGGCGGCCCTCGGGCGGACGCTCCGCGACCCCGTGCGCGCGGCCGTCGACCTCCCCGTCTTCGACAACTCCGCGATGGACGGTTTCGCCGTCCGCGGTGAGGACGTCGCCGGCGTGGCCGGTGACGGCCCCGTCCGACTGCGCGTCGTCGCCGACATCCCCGCCGGATCCGGCGAGGACCCGCCGCTCGGCCCGGGGGAGGCGGCCCGCATCATGACGGGCGCGCCGATGCCGAGCGGAGCCGACACGATCGTCCCGTTCGAGAGCACCGCCGGCGGGCTCGCGGACTCTCTCGACGAGGTGATCGTCACCGCCGCCCCCGCGCCGGGCGTCCACGTGCGCCGTCGAGGCGAGGACTGCGTCGCCGGCGCCGAGGTGCTCGCCGTCGGGACACCGCTCGGCCCGCTGCAGCTCTCCTCCGCCGCGGCGGCGGGCGTCGCCACGGTGACGGTCTCCCGCCGCCCGCGCGTGGCGGTGGTGTCCACCGGCGCCGAGCTGGTCGCACCCGGGACGCCGCTCCGCCGCGGTGAGATCCCCGAGTCCAACGGCATCCTGCTCGAGATGCTCGCGCGCGACGCCGGCGCCGATGTCGTCGCCCGCGAGGTCGTCGACGACACCGTGGGCGGTCCCCTCGGAGCGATCGCGCGCGCCGAGGAGGCGGGTGCGGACGTGGTGGTCTTCTCCGGCGGGGTCAGCGCGGGCGCATACGAGGTGGTCAAATCAACGCTCGGCGCGTGGATGACCTTCTCCAAAGTGCGGATGCAGCCCGGAAAACCGCAGGGGTTCGGGGTGTCGCCCGCCGGGACGCTCCTGTTCGGCCTTCCCGGCAACCCCGTGAGCTCAGCGGTGTCGTTCGAGGTCTTCGTCCGCCCGGCGCTCCTCGCGATGCAGGGGCGTCGCGACCTGGCGCGCCCGGTGGTGACGCTCCCCGCCGCCCGCGGGTGGCGGACGCCGCCGGGACGCGCGCAGTTCCTCCCGGTCCGGATCGATCGGAGCGACCCGGCGCAGTGGCGCGCGGTCCCGGCCACGAGCGGCGGATCTCACCTCGCGGGGGGCCTCGCCCGCGCCGAGGCCTACGCGATGGTCTCCGCTGACATGAGCGCCGTCGAGGCCGGAGACCTCGTCGATGTCATGCTGATCCCATGAGCTTCACCCACCTGGATGCCGCCGGGCACGCCCGCATGGTCGATGTGACCGAGAAGGTCCCCACCGTCCGCTCCGCGACCGCGCGCGGTCTCGTGCGGTGCGGGGTCGACGTCGTCGCCGCCCTCCGCGACGGCACGGTCCCCAAGGGCGACGTCCTCGCCGTCGCCCGGATCTCGGGTATCCAGGCCGCCAAGCGCACCCCGGAGCTGCTCCCCCTCGCGCACGTCATCGGCGTCCACGGGGCGACGGTGGACCTGGAGATCACCGACGCCGGTGTCGAGATCGAGGCCACGGTCCGTACCGCAGATCGCACGGGCGTCGAGATGGAGGCCCTCACCGCCGTGACGGTCGCCGGGCTCGCGGTCATCGACATGGTCAAGGCCCTCGACAAGGGCACGTCGCTCGAATCGGTGCGCATCACCCGCAAGACCGGTGGGAAGAGCGGCGACTGGGTCCGATCCGAGGATTCGTGACAGCCGGGGACGGGGTGCACGACAGGGTGAGACGACTCGGCGCCGTCCTCCTCGCCGGCGGCCGGGCGACGCGCCTGGGCGGTGCGGTCAAGCCGCTCCTGGACGTCGGCGGCCGGTCGCTGCTCGCCCGGGCAGCGGATGCCGCGGTCTCGGCCGGCGCCTGCCGTCTCACCGTCGCGGGTCCCGAGTCGCCCTTGGAGGGCGTGGGGATCCCCACCCTCTGGGTCCGGGAGGATCCGCCCTTCGCCGGTCCCGCCGCCGCGATCGTCGCGGCCCTCGCCGCGACCGACGGCGTCGACGCGCCCGAGTGGACCCTCGTCCTCGCGAGCGACCTCCCGCACGCGGCGGAGGCCGCGGGGCTGCTCGTCGCCGATCTGGACCTGTTCCCCGCCGACACCGACGGTGTGTGTCTCGCCGACGCGGCCGGGCGACCGCAGTGGCTCACCGCGGTCTACCGGACCCGGGCCCTCCGGGACGCGGCATCCGCCCTCCCGGATCGAGGCCGCGACGCCGCCGTCCGGGCCCTCGTCGACGACCTCGCCGTCGCGGTGCTCCGGGCCCCCGCGCACGTGACCGACGACGTCGACACGTGGGAGGATCTTCAGCGGGCGCGACGGCGGTTCGCCGCCGGGCCGCACGACCCCCACGCCGAGGAGGCGCCGCGATGACCGAACGCACCCTTCCCCCCGAGGCGCTGGACGCGTGGGCGAGGGTGCTTCGCGAGCACTTCGACCTCGCGCCCGACGACGTCCCGGTCTCGACGGTGCTGGACCTCGCGCGCGACGTCGCCCATGACGTGGCGCGCCCCGCCGCTCCCCTCAGCGCCTTCGTGGCGGGTCTCGTCGCCGGACGCGCGGGCGGGTCGGCCGGCGACATCGCCGCCGCCGTCGCGGAGATCACCGCGCTCGCCCGCGCGCACGCGCAGGGCGCCGCGGGAGGGGCCCCGTGACGCGCGTCCGGTTCTTCGCCGCCGCCCAGGAGGCAGCCGGCGCCGACGCGGCGGACTACGACGTGTCGACGCTCGGCGCGCTCCGTGCCGAGCTCACCGCCGCGCACCCCGCGCTGGCCGGCATCCTCCCCCGGTGCGCGGTGCTCGTCGACGGCGCGCGCGCGGATGACGACGCGCCGCTCACCGACGCGCAGACCGTCGACGTGCTGCCGCCCTTCGCGGGCGGGTGAGGTTCAGCCGCCGAGCCCGAGCCACGTGGCGGTGCCGTCGATCTCGACCTGCTTCTTCCAGACCGGAAGATCGGTCTTGATCGACTCGATCAGCGCGCGGCAGACCTGGAACGCCGTGGCCCGGTGCGGGCTCGCGACCGCGATGACGACGGCGACGTCTCCGACCCCGAGGGTTCCGACCCGGTGGCTCACGGCCACCCGGGCCTCGGTGTCCCCCGCCGCCGCGACGGCGATGCGCGCGAGGGCCGCGGGGGCGTCGGGGTGCGCGGAGTACTCCAGCGCCGCGACCTCCCGCGCGGCATCCGGATCGTGATCGCGGACCCGACCGACGAAGGTGGTTTCGGCACCCATCGCCGGATCGGCGACGGCTGCCAGGTGCGCCGCCAGGTCGAGAGGCTCGGCGCTGACCTCCGCGAGGACGACGACGGCCATCAGTGGTCCCCGCCGGCGACCTGGTCGATGACGTGGGCCGCGACGGAGAGGATGACCGGCATGCCGTCGCGGACGCCGCCGGGCGACCCCGGGAGGTTGACGACGAGCGCCCCGTGCGGGTCGACGACGCCCGCGACCGCGCGGGAGATCATCCCGGTCGGCATCTGGGCGGTGCCGATCCGCCGGAGCTCCTCCGCGATCCCCGGGATCTGGCGGGTGAGGACGCGGGCGGTTCCCTCGGGAGTCTCGTCGCGCGGACCGAGACCGGTGCCTCCGGTCGTGACGATGAGCCGCACTCCGGCGAGGATCTGCGCCGTGAGCGCGCGCTCCACACTGTCCGCGCCGTCCGGGATGACCAGCGCCTCGTCGCAGGAGAAGCCCGCTTCGCGGAGCGCCGCTACGGCGACCGGACCGCTGCGGTCCTCGCGCGTGCCGGCGGCGGATCGGTCGGACACCGTCAGAACGGCTGCGCGGATCATCCCCTCAGCCTAGGCCTGGACAGGCCCGCGCGGCGGTCGCATCATGGGAGTCATGATGATGAGCGCCCTCGACCCGGAGAACGAGTACGAAGCGTTGATGCACGTCGTCGACCGTTTGCACGCCCGCTTCCCGGAGTGCGGCGAGGCGGAGCTGCGGCAGCTCACCGCCGAGCAGTTCCAGACCTTCGAGACCGCCCACGTTCGGGACTTCATCCCCGTCCTCGTCGAGCGTCAGGTCGCGGCGCGGCTTCGCAGCCCGATCAGCGCCTGAGCCCCGCCCGCGTGCGCGTTCAGCCCGCCGCCGGCTCGAGGCGGATCACCACGGACTTCGACGTCGGGGTTCCCGAGACGTCGGCGACCGAGTCCAAGGGCACCAGGACGTTCGTCTCCGGATAGTAGGCCGCCGCGTTCCGGCGCGGGGTGTCGTACGCAACGAGGCGGAACGACGGCGCCCGGCGCTCCTGCAGCCCGTCGGGCCCCGACCACTCCGAGACGAGATCGACCAGATCCCCGTCGGCGAACCCCTGCTCGCGGATGTCGTCGATGTGGGCGAGGACGACGCGACGACCCCCGCGGATGCCCCGGTATCGATCGTCCTTCCCGTAGATCGTGGTGTTGTACTGATCGTGCGAGCGGAGGGTCTGCAGGAGAAGGCGCCCCTCGGGGATGCGGGGGTACTCGAGCGCGTTGACCGTGAATCGCGCGCGGCCGTCGGCGGTGTCGAACCGACGCTCGTCGCGCGGCGGGTTGGGCAGGAAGAAGGTGCGCCCCTTCGCGATGCGCTGCTCGTAGTCCTCGAACCCCGGCACCACCCGGGAGATGTGCTGACGGATGCCGGCATAGTCGCCCTCGAGTGCACGCCAGTCCGCACGGGGACCGGTGTCGCCGTCGAAGAGCAGCGCGCACAGGCGCGCGACGATCGCCACCTCGCTGAGGAGTCCCTCCTCGGGCGGCGCGAGGCGCCCTCGCGACGCGTGAACGGCCCCCATCGAATCCTCGACCGTCACGCGCTGCTCGGCTCCGCCCCGCCGGTCGCGATCGGTCCGTCCGAGGGTGGGGAGGATGATCGCCCGCCGCCCGGTCACGACGTGCGAGCGGTTGAGCTTCGTCGACACCTGCACGCTCAGCCCGACGCGCGCCATGGACGCCTCCACGACCGCGGTGTCGGGTGTGGCCGAGACGAAATTGCCGCCCATCCCGAAGAACACCCGCACCGCGCCGTCGCGCATCGCCCGGATCGCCTGAACGGTGTCGAATCCGTGCGCGCGCGGCGGTGCGAAGGAGAACTCCTCGGCGAGCGCGTCGAGGAACCTCGCCGAGGGCTTCTCGTAGATGCCGACGGTGCGGTCTCCCTGGACGTTGGAGTGGCCGCGCACGGGGCAGACGCCCGCGCCCGGACGCCCGATGTCGCCGCGGAGCAGCAGCACGTTGACGACCTCGCGGAGTGTGGGCACGGAGTGCTTGTGCTGGGTCAGCCCCATCGCCCAGCAGACGATCGTGGCCGAGGACGCCGCCACCGCATCGCCGAGGTCCCGGATCCGCTCCTCGGCGAGGCCCGTGGCGGTGACGAGGTCGTCCCACGCGAGCGTCGAGAGCGCGTCGCGGTAGGCGGCGAATCCGCTGGTGAAGGTCTCGATGAACGCGGTGTCGAGGATCGCGGCATCCGTCGCGGCCCGTTCGAGGAGGTGCTTGCCGACCCCCTGGAAGAGCGCCTGGTCGCCGCCCAGACGGATCTGGACGAAGTCGTCGGCCAGCGCGGTGCCGCCGAAGGCGATGCCGCGGGGCGTCTGCGGGTTCTCGAAGCGGAGGAGCCCGGCCTCCGGGAGCGGGTTGACCGCGATGATCCGCGCGCCGCGCTGCTTCGCCTTCTCGAGCGCCGAGAGCATGCGGGGGTGGTTCGTCCCGGGGTTCTGCCCAGCGACGATGAGCAGATCCGCGGCGTGGATGTCCTCGATCGACACCGTTCCCTTGCCGATGCCGATGGTCTCGGACAGAGCGGCCCCACTGGATTCGTGGCACATGTTGGAGCAGTCGGGGAGGTTGTTCGTTCCGAGCCCCCGCACGAGCAGCTGGTAGAGGAACGCCGCCTCGTTGGAGGTGCGTCCCGAGGTGTAGAACACCGCCTCATTCGGATCGTCGAGGGCGGACAGCGCCTCGGCGATCTCCCGGAGCGCGTCGTCCCACGCGATCGGACGATAGTGCGAGGCCCCCTCGTCGAGGATGACGGGGTGGGTGAGACGCCCCTGCTGCCCGAGCCACCAGTCGTCGTGGGCGGACAGATCGGCGACGCTGTGCCGCGCGAAGAAGTCCGGTCCCACGCGACGGAGGGTCGCCTCCTCGGCCACGGCCTTGGCGCCGTTCTCGCAGAACTCCGCGACGTGCCGCTTGTCCTCCTCCGGCCAGGCGCACCCGGGGCAGTCGAAGCCGTCCTTCTGGTTGACACGCAGCAGCGTCCGCGCGGTCCGCGCCACGCCCATCTGCTCCTGCGCGATCTGCAGCGCGTGGACGACGGCGGGCACTCCGACGGCCACGGTCTTCGGAGCGCCGACGGTGAGCTCGGACTCGTCGATGTTCTCCCGCGGTGCCTTCGTCGCCATCGCCCCAGGCTAGCCGCCCGGCTCGTAACCGCGCCTGCGGGTGCGTCTCACGCGGCGTCACAGATTCGAAACACAGGAGAAGGCCCGGGGCAATCCGGTACCGGTAACGTCACGCGTGTTCGCGCCGGCCCCCGACGGCGCGCAATTGGAGGACGCGATGAGCGCAGCAGCCGTCGAACGTCTCCCCGAGCGAGGACTCGGGTTGGCGCTGGACATCCTCGAGCAGGTCGCCCGCAGCGACGGCGGTCTCAGCGCGGCGGAGATCGCCCGGCACGTGCGAGCCGCCCGCGCCACGGTGTACCGCGTGGTCAACGCCCTCGCCCGCGACGGCTATCTGATGCGGACGGACGAGGTGTCCGGGTTCGTCCTCGGCCGCCGGGCCCTGGATCTGGCCGACGCGGTGGACGAGAACCGCCTGCGCGCACTCCCGCGCCCGCCGGTCGCCGACACCTGACGCCGGGCACCGGCGGACGGACTCAGCGGCGGCCGATGCCGAACACGCCGCGGATGACGCCGTCGAGGATCTTCCCGGTCGCCGGCGACCCGAGGATCTCCTCGAGCGGCGAGGACGACCGGGTCGTCCGCCGGGTCGTCCGCGACGTCCCGGCGGTCTTCTTCAGCAGGCGCTCGTACTCCCGCTGCGCCTTCCTCTCGGCATCCTCCGCCTTCTTTCGGTCGGCGGCCTCGGCCTTCTCGATCGCGACCCGCCGGCGGGCGAGCTCGGCCTCCGTCTTCGCCTGCTCGCGGGCCGCCTCGTCCGCGGCGGCGCGGGCATCGGCGGCCTGCATCTTCGCCGCCAGGATCTCCCGCGCCGATTCCCGGTCCACGGCCGTGCCGTAGGTGGCGAGGAGGGGGGAGGCGGCGACGGCCGCGAGGATCTGCGGTTCGGGCGTCGGCGCCATGAGGCCCTGCGGAGCCTGCAGCCGGGTCCAGGCCACCGGCGACGGAGCACCCTTCTCGTTCATGACGGTGACGATCGCCTCCCCGGTGCCGAGCTCCTGGAGTACCCGCTCGAGGTCGTAGCCCGACGTGGGGTAGGTGCCCACGGTCGCGCGCAGCGCCTTGGCGTCGTCCGGGGTGAAGGCGCGCAGCGCGTGCTGCACGCGCGAGCCGAGCTGCGCCAGGACGTCGGCGGGGACGTCCTTCGGCGTCTGCGTGACGAAGAACACCCCGACGCCCTTCGAGCGGATCAGGCGCACGGTCTGGACGATCGCGGCGAGGAAGTCCTTGGACGCCTCGCGGAAGAGCAGGTGCGCCTCGTCGAAGAAGAACACCAGCTTCGGCTTCTCGATGTCGCCGACCTCGGGCAGCACCTCGAACAGCTCGGCGAGCAGGTACATGAGGAACGTCGAGAACAGCGCCGGTTTGTCGATGACGCCGGGCACCTCGAGCAGGCTGATGATGCCGCGGCCGTCTGCGGCGGTCCGGAGGAACTCGCGCACGTCCAGCTCGGGTTCGCCGAAGAACACGTCCGCGCCCTGGTCGGCGAACGTGATGAGCTGCCGCAGGATCACCCCGGCCGTCGCGGCCGACAGCCCGCCCAGCGCCTTCAGTTCGCTCTTGCCCTCCTCGCCGGTGAGGAAGGTGAGCACGGCGCGGAGGTCGGAGAGATCGACGAGCGCGAGACCCTCGCGGTCGGCGTAGTGGAAGACCAGCCCGAGGCTGGACTCCTGCGTGGCGTTGAGGCCGAGCACCTTGCTGAGCAGGAGCGGCCCGAACCCCGACACCGTCGCGCGGACCGGGACGCCGTGCCCGATGCCGCCGAGGGCGAAGTACTCGGTGACGGATGCCGCGGGCTGCCAGTCCTGGCCGATGCCGCGTGTGCGGGCGAGGAGCTTCTCGCTCGCCTCGCCCGGGGTGGCGACACCGGTGAGATCGCCCTTGATGTCGGCGGCGAAGACGGGGACTCCGTGGGCGGCGAGCTGTTCGGCCAAGCCTTGAAGCGTCCGGGTCTTGCCGGTGCCCGTCGCCCCGGCGACCAGGCCGTGCCGGTTCATCATCGCGAGCGGGATGCGCACCTGCGCCTCCGGGACGGGATCGCCGTTGACGAGTGCGCCGACGGCGATCGTCGGCCCGTCGAATGTGTACCCGCGAGCGATCGCCGCGACCTCGTCGTCCGTGAGGGGCCCGGTCGGCACGGGCTCGCCACTCGTCTCCGTGTCCGCCGACGGGTTCACGGGATCCGCCGGCACCGCGGGTTCGGGCGCCGCGGGTTCGGGCGCCGCGGGTTCCGGCGCCGCAGGTTCCGGCGCCGCAGGTTCCGGCGCCGCGGGTTCCGCACGTGCCACCGGGGGCTCGGATGCGTCGGCCTCCGCAGCCGGCACGACACCCGCCCGTGCCCGGGCGGCCTCGACCTCCGCGGCAGCCAGCGCCGCGCGCGCCGCGGCCGCTCTCGCCGCGGCCTCCGCGGCCTCCGCCTCGGCGCGCAGACGGGCGAGTTCGGCCTCGGCGAGGGCGGCGTCGGACGGATCGGGCGCGGTCATGGCGCTCAGCCTAGCGAGCGCGCTCCACCCCGCCCCCGACCGGCGCATCGGGCCCGGCATCCGGCTCGTCGTCCGGAAGCTCGCGCGCCAGCAGTCGCGCCATCGACCCGGCGAGGACCAGCACGACGCCGACGCCCACGAGGATGCCGGCAAGGGTGTCCGACAGCCAGTGCGCGTGGACGGCCGTGCGGCTGAACGCCATCAGCAGGACCCACGCCGCGCTGACGATGATGACCCACAGGCGCGGGAAGAGCACGAGCGCGACGGCGGCGATCGTCGCGGCGTTGGCGACGTGCCCGGAGGGGAACGACCCGTAGTCGGCCACCACCAGGATCTGCTCGGGTCGCTCGCGCCCGAACGTCTGCTTCAGCAGCTGGACGGCTCCGGCTGAGAGGACGGACGCGGCGAGGAAGAACACCGCGCCCCAGCGTCGACCGAAGAACCACAGCGCCACGGTGCCGCCGATGGGCACCACGAAGACTCCGAACCAGCCGCCGCCGAGGAAGTCCATCGCCTGAGAGACCGCGACGAAGACCGGGGAGGCGAGGGCGACGAGGAGGTCGTTCCACCACAGGTCGACGGCGAACGGCGCGTTCCCGCGCGCGTAGGTCCACGCGCCGAGTCCGACCGCGGCGGCGATCGACAGGATGCCGAGGACGATCCAGCTCACCCGCGCCCGCGCCGCGACGCGCTCCGCCTCGACGTTGACGTCGCCGTCCTTCGACCCGTTGCTCATCGGGCCATTCTGCCCCGGATCAGGGGGTGAGCTGCTCGACACGGCGAGGCTGGACGATCGCCCACAGCGCCACGACGCCGATCACCGCGCAGCCGACCATCACCGTGGCCATCGTCGTGGCGGTGATGCCGGTGCCGACGGCCAGCGCACCGACCAGCGGGGAGACGACGCCGGCGACGCCGAAGTTCGCCGCGCCGATGATGGACTGCGCGGTCCCCGCGGCCTTGCCGTGGCGGTCGAGGGCGAGCACCTGCGCGCAGGGGAAGGTGAATCCGCACGAGGTCATGAAGAGGAACAGGGGCACGATCGTGCCCCACATCCCGAGGCCGAGCTGGTCGCCGACGATGATGAGGACCGCCGAGACCGCGAGGGCCCCGGTCGACCACGCCAGCACCCACTGCGGCCCGTATCGGGCGGCCAGGCGGGAAGCGATCTGGACGCCGACGACGAGACCGATGGAGTTGACGGCGAACAGGATGCCGTACTGCTGAGGGGTGAAGGCGTACTCGCCCTGGAAGAGGAACGGCGAGGCGGAGAGGTAGGAGAACAGACCGCTGAACGCCATCGCTCCGATGATCAGGACGCCGATGAAGACGCGGTCGCTGAAGACGGACCGGTACCGCTGCCAGATGGTGGTGGAGCCCTGCGCGTGGCGGCGAGCCGGAGGCAGCGTCTCGGGGATGAAGAAGAACGCCGAGACGAGCATGATCGCGCCGTAGATCGCCAGGACGAGGAAGATGCCGCGCCACGGCATGACCAGGAGGAGGACCGACCCGAGGAGCGGGGCGATGACCGGGGCCGCGCCCGTGACGAGCGCCAGGCGCGACAGCATCACCACGAGGCGACGTCCACCGAACAGGTCGCGCACGATCGCCGCGGCGACGACGCCGCCGGCCGCCGCACCGGCGCCCTGGAAGACGCGGGTGATCGACAGCAGCTCGAGCGTCGGCGCGATCGCCGCCGCGACGCTCGCGACGACGTGCAGAGCCGTCACCGCGAGGAGCGGGATGCGGCGCCCGACCTTGTCGCTGAGCGGACCGACGATCAGCTGGCCCAGGGCGAAGCCGAGCATGGTCCCGGTGAGCGTCAGCTGGATCGCGGCCGCCGTGGTCTGGAAATCGGCCTCCAGCACGGGGAAGGCGGGCAGATACAGGTCGATCGTGAACGGACCGAGCGCCGTCAGCGCACCGAGGAGGATGATGTACAGCACTCGGCGGCGCGGGGGGATGGAGTCCCCCGGGTGGAGCATGATCGGCGCCGTGGCGGGATTCGACCCGAGGGTACGGATGGCGCCGGTGGAGCGATCGCTCCCGGTCCGGTGGGTGGCCGTGGGGTTCGAGCCGGTCTGCGGGGCGGTGGGGACGGAGGATGTGTGGGGCACAGCAATCGTTTCGGCGACGAGGCGGAGGCGTCGACGCCGGTGTACCGGCTCAGGCGCTCAGGGGGAAGGAATCGGATGCGGGGCTGCACGTGGCGCATGGAGCGGCGCATCGAATCGATTCGAGGACCCATGATACCGGAAACGCGGCATCTCCCGAAACAGTGCGTCCGCCCACTGTCGGGCCCCTCCCAGGCCCGCGGCGCATGCGCTCGAATAAGATGTGCGGAGCGTTTCCTGTCCGCCAGCCCGCCCGGGCGCCGAGCCGAGATCAGCACATGACCCCGACATCCCCGTCCGAGCCGCGCAAGAGCGGCAACCCCGCCAAGCAGGCCGAGATCAACCTCACCGTCAAGCAGCAGCGCGAGCAGAAGCGCCAGGAGAAGCTCGCGCAGTATCAGAAGGACCTCGCCAAGCGTCGCCGCGGCAAGGTCGTCTGGTGGACCGTCGGCTCGGTCGCCGCCGTCGCGGTCATCGCCGGCATCGTGGCCTCGATCGTCTTCTCCCCTGCGCCCGCGCCCACCCTCGCCCGCGGCGACGGCGACGGCAGCGCCATCTCGGGCGTCGAGACGTTCTCGAACACCGCCAACCACGTCGAGGGCACCGTCGATTACCCGCAGAGCCCACCCGCCGGGGGCGACCACAACGCGTTCTGGCTCAACTGCGGTGTGTACTCCGAGCCGGTGCCGAACGAGAACGCGGTGCACTCGCTCGAGCACGGCGCGGTGTGGGTCACGTACGACGCCGATACCCTGTCGGCCGAAGACGTCGACGCCCTCCGCGCGCAGCTCCCCGCGACCTACACGATCCTCTCGCCGTACGCGGGCCTCGAGTCGCCCGTCGTCCTGAGCGCCTGGGACGCGCAGCTCGCCGTCGACGGGGTCGACGACGAGCGCATCGGGGAGTTCCTCGCCGCGTACTGGCGCAGCACTTCCGCTCCGGAGCCGAACGCCGCCTGCTCGGGCGCCCTGGACGCCCCGGGGAAGCAGTCCTGACCCTCCCATGACCCTCTCCGACACAGCGAGCCCCGACTCGCCGGACCCCGTTACTCCGACGCGGCGACCCTGGTGGGTGATCGCCCTCGCGCTCCTCGGGGTGGCAGGGCTGGCGTTCGCCATCGGGCGGTTCTCGATGTTCGGCAACAGCGGACCCCTGCCTCCGGGCGAGACATCGGCGGAGGTCGGCTTCTCGCGCGACATGCAGGTGCACCACGCGCAGGCCGTCGAGATGGCGATGGAGATCTACCGCAAGACGGAGGACCCCGAGGTCCGCGTCCTCTCCTACGACATCGCCACCGGCCAGTCTGCGCAGCGCGGGGAGATGTTCGACTGGCTCGTCCAGTGGGGTGTACCCCAGGGCGGGGGCGAGATGATGGCGTGGATGTCGGCATCCGAGGCCGGCCACGATCACGGTGTGCCGGCGGACGCCGCTCCCCTGGCTCAGGACGAGGCGATGGAGCTGATGGGGATGGCCTCGGGGGCCGAGCTGGAGGAGCTGCGTGCCGCGGAGGGACGCGCGGCCGACTGCCTGTTCCTCGAGCTCATGATCCGTCACCACGAGGGTGCCCTCCCCATGGCCGACGCCCTCCTCGAGCTCGGTTCCGAGCCCCGGGCCCTCCAGCTCGCCGCCACGATCCGCGCCGGCCAGAGCGCGGAACTGGACGCCATGGCGTCCCTGCAGCAGCGACTCGGCTGCGACTGACCCGGCGCCCGCCCCTCGCCCCGCGACCGCTCCGCCGCTACTGTGGGGGCGTGACGACCCAGGCACCCGCGCGTCGGCGCCCCGCGACGGTGACCGCCGCGGTCGTCGTCGTGTACGTCGCCGCATTCCTCAACGTCGGGCTCGGCATCCTGGTGATGCTGAGCCGCTACCAGGTCGACGCATCCGAGGTGCTCTGGGTGTCGCTCCTCGGGGCGGCGATCATCCTGCTCGGCCTGCTCACATTGGGCCTCGCATCGGGTCTCGCCCGCGGAAGCCGGCTCGCACGCCTCGGGATCACCCTCTACTTCGGCGCCCTGATCGTCCTGCACGCGCTGAACATCGTCACGACCGACGGGTGGGACTGGTCGTCCGTGATCCAGATGGCTCTGCAGGCCGCGGTGATCGTGCTGGTCTGGACCCCGCCGGGCTCACGCCACTTCGCGCGGCTCGACGTCGCCTGACGCCGCGCGGATCACCCTCTCGACATACCGGCGGTGGAAGAAGCGGACCACTTCGATCCCGCCGATCGCCACGATCGTCACGACGACGAGCAGCCACGCCGCCTCCTCTCCCGGATCCACGAGCTGGAAGAACGCCGTCAGCAGCGGCACCGTGAAGATGATGAGCAGGGCGACGAACATCGTCCCGATGACGAGTGCCTTGAAGCGCGTGACAGGGCGGGAGAGCACGGTCAGCACCCAGATCCCGACGACGGCGAGGATGATCGTCGTCCCCGTGCGCAGCTCCGCCTCCGGCACGTCCAGCGCCATGGCGCCGAGGGTGTAGCCCACGAGGGCTGCGGCGATGATGAGGCCCGAGGGGATGGCGAAGCTCAGGGATCGACGGAGGAAGCCGGGCACGTAGCGCTGGGTGTTCGGCAGGAGCGCGAGGAAGAACGCCGGGATGCCGATCGTCAGTCCGTCGGTGATGGAGAGCTGGCGCGGGAGGAACGGGAACTCCAGCATCATGATGCCGAACGCCAGGGCGAGGGCCGTCGCGTAGGCGGTCTTGGTGAGGAACAGCATCGACACCCGCTCGATGTTGGCGATCACCTGGCGCCCCTCGGCGACGACATCGGGAAGGTGGGAGAACCGCCCGTCGAGCAGCACGAGCCTCGCCACCGCCTTCGTCGCCGCCGACCCCGAGTTCATCGCGATGCCGATGTCGGCGGTCTTGATCGCCAGCGCGTCGTTCACACCGTCGCCGGTCATGGCGACCACGTGTCCGCGGCCCTGGAGGGCCACGACCATCCGCTTCTTCTGCTCGGGGGTCACCCTCCCGAAGACCTGGTGCGCCTCCAGGACGTCCGACAGCGCCGCGTCGTCCTCGGGGAGGTGACGTGCATCGAACCCCTCGGCGACGTCGAGTCCCACTTCGCGCGCGATCGCGGCCACCGTCCGCGGGTTGTCGCCCGAGATGACACGGATGCCGACCCCCTGCGCGGAGAAGTACGACAGCGTCTGCGCAGCATCCGGTCGCACCTGCTCACGGAAGGTGAGCACCGCCACCGCGGTCAGTTCCCCGACGAGACGCTCGGCCTCGACATCGGCGTCATCGAGGAGGAGCGCGGAGTGGGCGAGGACGAGAGTCCGGCGGCCGGTGGAGGCGAGCGAGACGACGCTCGCCCCGAGCGGCGTGCCCGGGTCGCTGGCCTCGTCTCCGAACACCATCTCCGGGGCTCCGAGCACCCAGGTCCCGGCGGGCCCGTCGGTGAAGGACGCCGCGCTCCATTTGCGGGCGGAGGAGAACGGGATGACCGCGTCCGGGGCCGCCTCGCCCCGCACCGGGTAGGCGTCGGCGAGGCACCGGGCGGTGGCGTTGGCCTCGGGGGCGGCGCCGTACCAGGCCAGGGCGTCCTCGTAGCCGTCGACCGCGGAAAGGATGTGCCCGTCGTCGAAGGCGATGTCGCCCGCGGTGATGGTGCCGGTCTTGTCCAGGCAGATCATGTCGACGCGCGCGAGGCCCTCCACCGCGGGCAGCTCGTTGACGAGGACCTGACGGTTCGCGAGCTTCGCCGCGCCGACGGCGAAGGTGATGGAGGAGATGAGGACGAGCCCGAGCGGGATCATCGCGGTGATCGCGGCGATCGCGTTGACGACGGCCTGCACCCACTCCCCCGACTCCCACGCCTGCGCCCACCCGCCGAGCGCCACCATCTGGGCGTTGACGACGAGGAGGCCGACCGGTCCGATGATCCAGCTCATCCACTTCAACACGCGGTTGATCGAAGAGCGGACCTCGGAGGCGACGAGGGAGAAGCGCTTGGCCTCCGACGCGAAGGTGTTGGCGTACGAATCGGCGCCCACGCGCGTCGCCTGCGCGAGCCCCTCGCCCGACACGACGATCGACCCGGACAGCGCGTCGTCGCCCGGGCGCTTGTCCACGGCGTCCGACTCGCCGGTCAGCATCGACTCGTCGACCTGGAGGGCGCGGGCGGTGACGACGACCGCGTCGGCCGGGATCTGATCGCCGGCGCGGAGGACGAGGATGTCGTCCTGCACCACCTCCGCGGGCACGATCTCGAGGTCCGCACCGTCGCGGCGGACGCGGGCCCGCGGGGCGTTCAGCAGCGCGAGCCGATCCAGCGCGGCCTTCGCGCGGAACTCCTGCCAGCATCCGATGATCGAGTTCGCGAACGCGGCGAGGCCGAACAGCGCGTCCTGCCAGCGTCCGAGCACGAACAGCACGAAGAAGCAGGCGAAGATGATGCCGTTGAACAGCGTGAAGACGTTCGCACGGACGATGGTCGCCACGCTCCGGCTGGTGTCGGCGGCGAAGGCGTTCGTCCGGCCGTCGGCGATCCGCGCGGCGACCTCGGCCGCGGTCAGGCCGGTGACCGGATCGACCTCCACCCGGACGGGGGCGGGCACCACGGCGTCGGCGGGAGCGGCATCCATGCATCACAGTATGGCGACGCGCTCGCGTGAGAATCGAGGATGTCGGAGAATTGTTCGTCGTGACCTCCTCGCCCCCCGTGCCCCACGCCCTGCTCCACCTCCGCGCCGGCGGCGTCTCGCTCGTGCTCGATGCGCGCGACGGCGCCCTTCCCTCCGTGGTCCACTGGGGACCGGAGCTCGCCGACCTCGACGCCGGCGACCTCGCCGTCCTCGCGGACGCCGTCGAGCCCGTCATCGGATCGAATACGCCCGAGACGCCCCTCCGGCTGGCGGTGCTCCCCGAGCACCACGCGGGCTGGTCGGGGAGGCCGGGACTTTCCGGCTCGTTCGACGGTCCGGGCTGGTCGCCCCGGTTCGTCACGACGGCGATCGTCGTCGACGGCACTGCGGTGGACGGCGTCCGCACGGGAGGTGCCGGCACCGTGACCGTCGACGCGGTCGACGACAGCGGACGCCTGGCGCTCCGCCTCGAGATCGACCTCACCCCGCAGGGCCTCGTCCGCACCCGCGCCGAGATCACCAACCGCCACGACGCCGCCTATCGTCTCGACGACCTCACCGTGGCCCTCCCGATCCCGGCGGAGGCGACCGAGCTCCTCGACTTCACCGGCCAGCACAACGGCGAGCGGATGCCGCAGCGGTCGGCCCTCGTCGACGGCGTCCACCTGCGCGAGAACCGCCGCGGCCGGACCGCCGCCGACAGCGCCTTCCTCCTCCACGCCGGCACCCCCGGCTTCGACTTCGCGACCGGCGCCGTGTGGGCCGTCCACACCGCGTGGAGCGGCAACCACCGCCACTACGCCGAGCGGGTGTTCTCCGGTGAGCAGGTCCTCGGCGGCGGGGAGGTGCTGCTCCCCGGCGAGATCACCCTCGCCGCGGAGGAGTCCTACCGCACCCCGTGGGTGTACTTCGCCTTCGGCGCCGGCCTCGATGCCGTCGCGCACCGCTTCCACGCGCACCTGCGGGCGCGGGAGGGCGCCCCGGACAGCCGCCGGCCGGTCACCCTGAACGTGTGGGAGGCGGTGTACTTCCGGCACGACGCCGACGAGCTCATCGCCCTCGCCGAGCGGGCCGCCGACCTCGGCGTCGAGCGCTTCGTGCTCGACGACGGCTGGTTCGGCGACCGGCGGCACGACCGGGCCGGGCTCGGCGACTGGACCGTCTCCGCGGACGTCTGGCCCGACGGACTCCACCCCCTCATCGACCGCGTGCACGCGCTCGGGATGGAGTTCGGCCTGTGGTTCGAGCCCGAGATGGTCAACCTCGATAGCGACCTCGCCCGCCGGCATCCGGAGTGGATCATGGCCGCGCGGGCGGACCTGCCGGTGGAATCGCGGTTCCAGCACGTGCTGAACCTCGGGATCCCCGGCGCCTACGCGCACGTGCGCGATCAGATGCTCGCGATCCTCGACGAGTACCGCATCGACTACATCAAGTGGGATCACAACCGCGACCTGATCGAGGCGGGCGACCGCACACGCGGCGGACACGCGGGGGTGCACGCGCAGACCGAGGCGTTCTACCGGCTGCTCGGCGACCTCCGTCGGGCCCATCCGTCGCTCGAGATCGAGACATGCTCGTCCGGCGGCGGCCGCGTCGACCTCGGCGTCCTGGAGCAGACCGATCGGATCTGGGTGTCCGACAACAGCGACCCCCACGACCGCCAGGGCATGCTGCAGTGGACGCTGCAGCTGGCCCCGCCGGAGTTCCTGGGCGCGCACATCGCCTCGCCCCGCTCGCACACCACCGGTCGCCACATGGACCTCGCCTTCCGCGGCGGGACCGCCGTCTTCGGGCACTTCGGCATCGAGTGGAACCTCGCCGAGGCGACGGATGCCGATCTCGCCGCCGTCCGGGGGTGGATCGACTTCTACACCGCGCACCGAGGACTGCTGCTTGCCGGCGACGTCGTGCGGGTGGACACCCCCGACCCGCGGATCGTCGTCCGGGGAGTCGTGGCGCCCGATCGCTCGCGTGCGATCTTCTCCGCGGCGGTGCTCGACACCGTCCACCCCGACCCGCCGGCGCGCCTGCGCCTGCGGGGTCTGGACCCCGAGCGTCGGTACCGGGTGACGCCCGTCCTCCTGGGAACGCTTCCCTCGGGCCTCATCGCACCGGCGTGGTGGGGCGAGCCGAGCGACGCCGAGGCCCACGCGGCGCAGGAGTACTGGGACCACGCACCGCGCGTGGACGTCGCCTTCCCGGGGGCGGTCTTCCGCGGCCAGGTCCTGCACGCCGTCGGCGTCGCCTCGCCGCGGGTCCACCCCGACCAGGTCGTCCTCTACCGCGTGGACGCGGCGGACTGACGGGCACGAACGACGGGGGCCCGGCATCCACGTGGATGCCGGGCCCCCGTCGTTCGACTGCGCAGGCCGCCTACTTCACCGACCCGGCCGTGAGGCCGCGGACGAAGTAGCGCTGCAGGGCGAAGAAGATCACCAGCGGCACGATGAGCGTGATGAACGATCCCGCCGCCACGCGCTGCCAGCCCTGTCCGTACTGGCCGAGGAGGGTGTACAGCCCCTGGGTCAGGACCTGGTTCGGCCCGGACTGGATGAAGATGTACGCCACGAGGAAGTCGTTCCACACCCAGAGGAACTGGAAGATGGCGAAGGACGCCAGCGCCGGGACCGACATCGGGACGATGAGCCGCCAGAAGATCTGGAAGTGCGTCGCCCCGTCCACCCGTGCCGCCTCGATGAGCGACACCGGCAGGGTCTGCATGTAGTTGCGCAGGATGTAGATCGCCAGGGGCAGCGCGAAGGTCGAGTGCACGATCCACGCCGCCGGATACTGCCCGATGATCTGGATGCCGGTGGTGTTCCCGAACCACACGAACAGCTGCAGGATCGGGATGATCGCCAGCTGGATCGGCACGACCATGAGGCCGAGCACGATGGCGAAGTACACCTCCTTGAACTTGAACTGGAAGAAGGTGAAGCCGTACGCCGCCATCGCCGCGACCATGATCGGCAGGACCGTGGCGGGGATGGTGACGGCGACGGAGTTCCAGAACGTCTGGCTGACGTTGAGGGCCTCCCACGCCTGGGCGAACGGCTCGAACGTCCACTGCGTCTGGAACGGGTTCAGCAGCGCCGACCACCACCCCGTCGCCTCGACCTCCGACCGCGGCCGGAGGCTCGTGACGGCCAGCCCCACCAGCGGGAACAGCCAGGCGAGGGCGATCACGCCCATGATGATCGTGATCAGGACGTGCGGCTTCTTCTTGTCGCCCGTGCGCTCGCGCTTGCGCGACGCCTTCTCGACGTTGACGACCTCGCGACGGCCGTCGTCGTCGACGACCGGGGTCGGGATGGCGGCGCTCATCGGAGTTCCTCCTGCGACTTGTAGCTGCGGACTTGGTAGACGATCAGGGGCACGACCGCGATCATCAGGACCACGACGACGGCCGCGGCCTTACCCGGGTTCTGGAAGCTGAACAGCTGGTTGTAGAAGTCCACCGCCAGGACGCTGGTGTTGTACTGACCGCCCGTCATCGCGTAGATGATGTCGAAGATCTTCATCACGAAGATCGTGATCGTGACGAACACCGCCAGGATCGTGCCGCGAATCTGCGGGACGATGACGCTGAAGAAGAGCTTCCGCTCCCCCGCACCGTCGAGGCGCCCCGCTTCGATCGTCTCCTCCGGCACACCCTTGATCGCCGCCGAGAGCAGCACCATCGCGAACCCGACCTGCAGCCAGATCGCGATGAACATGATGAGGAAGCTGTTCAGCCGCCCCGCGTCGAGGGTGAGCCACGGCACCGGATCCTGGCCGGTCACCGTGGTCCAGATGGCGTTCAGCAGATAGATCTGCGGGTTGCCGGGAGGGGCGTAGAAGTAGATGAAGCGCCACGTCACCGCGGCGGCGACACCCGAGATCGCCATCGGCAGGAAGATCATCGCCTTGAAGGTCGTCTCGCGCTTCTTGCCGAGCTTGTCGGTGAGGACCGCGACGAGGAGGCCGATGAGGACGGCCCCCGCCGGCACCACGAGGACCCACAGCAGGTTGTTCAGCAGGATGCCGAGGAAGCTGGAGCTGGTGAACAGGTCGATGTAGTTGTCGAGTCCGACGAACGTGGCACCTTCGCCGCGTCGCTGACTCTGCTCCATGAAGCTCTCCACGAAGGTGCGGATCGCCGGGTAGAGCAGGAACACCGAGACGAGGATGATCACGGGGAACAGGAAGACGTACGGCAGGAGCCGCGCCTTCCACTTGTCATTCGTGCGTTCGACGAGCCAGTTGAGGCTGAAGAAGATCAGGAACGACACCGTCAGTCCGAGGACGACGGAGAGTAGAGCACTGAGAATGGCCATCGATACCGCCTGACGTCATTGTGAGGGTGAGGGAGATGCTAGCGGGGAGCGATGCCGGTTGACGAGAGCCGGCACCGCTCCCCGCTGAATCACTCGGTGAGGTGGTGCGATGGATTACCGGGGCCAGGAGGCGTCGATGTTCTGGAACGCCTGCTCCATGGACTGCTGACCGGCGAACCAGCTGGTGAGCTCGGTCCACTCCGTGCCGGAGCCGACTTCACCGGGCATCTGGTCCGACGCGTCGAAGCCGAACAGCTCCGATGCGGCGAGCAGCTCCTGGGCCTTGACCTGGAACTCCGTGGTGTAGAACGACGTGTCGAAGTCGTTGTGGGGCGAGAGGAAGATCGCCTGGCTGGCGTATCCGTTCGTCCCGAACTCGGCACTGGTGATGTACTCGACCACCGCGGCGGTGGCCTCGTTGTTGGTGAAGGCTCCGACCAGGTCGCCACCGCCGAGCATCGCCGTCGGGGTGCCGTCGGGCGACGGCAGCTGGAAGAAGTCGATGTTCGACAGGTCGCCGTCGGCGATCTGGGCCTTGATGTCCTCGGGGAAGAAGTCCGCGATGAACGATCCCTGACGCATCATGAAGCACTGGCCATTGTCGATGCCCTCGACGAACAGCTGGTTGCCGGCGGTCTGGAACGACGTGGTCGCCGCCGCGGGTCCGCCGCCGTTGATCTTGCCCTCCTCGAGCAGCTCGGTCGCGACCTTGTCGCCGGCCTCGTTGACCAGCGGGCTGTCGAAGAGCACGTCGCCGGCGATCCAGGCGTTGTACTCGTCGAGGCCGCCGTAGCGGAGCACGTACTCCTCGAGCCAGTCCGTGGCCGGCCACCCGGTGGCGGCACCCGATTCCAGGCCCACGCACCACGGGTAGCCGAGGCCTTCGTCGATGATCTGCTGCTGGAGTGCCGTCATCTCCTCGTCGGTGGTGGGGACCTCCAGCCCCGCCGCCTCGAAGGCCGCCGGGTTGTACCAGACGAGCGACTTGACGTTGATCGAGTAGGGCAGACCGTAGGTCTCGCCGTCGACCTGGGCGATCTGGCCGAGGCCGTTGGCCTGGTCGGCGGTGATCGCCTCCACGTCGAGCCCGAGCTCCTCCAGCGGGTAGAGGGTGTTCGTCTGGCTCTTCAGCACGCCCGGCTGCGGGTAGATGGCGATGTCCGGCGGGTTGCCGGCGGTCGCACGGGCGACCACGGCGGTCTGGAAGTCGGTGTTGCCGTCGTAGGTGACGGTGATGCCGCTGGTCTCCGACCATGCGTCCAGGTCGGCCTGGAAAGCGGCGGCCTGAGCGTCGGTGAACGCGCCCATGATGGAGACGGTCTGACTGTCGCCGCCGCCCCCGTTGTCGCCTCCGCCGCCGCCCGAACAGGCGGCCAGAGCCATGCCGACGACCCCCAAGCCGACGACCGGCACCAGGATCCGCCGGTGCTGTGACATTCCCATGTGATGCTCCTCCTCGAGTCACGTTCTGCGCAACGGCCCCGTGTCGGGAACCGTTCCCACACACGGTAGACGAAAGTGCGCCGCGCGCACAACCGCGAACAATCACAAAACGATAAAGGCCCGGAATAACGCGGATCAGCGAACCAACCCCCGTCGGGAACCGCTCCCACTTTCGCGACGCCTTCGCTATGCTGTCCCCCAACGAACGCATGGTGGCGTCGGAAAGGACGGACTCGACGGTGAGCGGTATCTCGGAAGTCGCACGGCGCGCAGGCGTGTCGAAATCGACCGCCAGCCGCGCTCTCGGCAGCACGGGCTATGTCTCCGAAGACACCCGCGAGCGCGTCGCCCGCGCCGCCGCCGAGCTCGGCTACGTGCCCTCCACCAGCGCCGTGAGCCTGGCCACCGGGCGCACGAAGAACATCGGCGTGATCATGCCGTACCTGAACCGCTGGTTCTTCGCCGAGGTCCTCGAGGGCATCCAGGAGGCCCTCCTCGAGCACGGACTCGATCTCACGCTGTACGACGCCAATCCGGGGAGCGAGGGCCGGGCGCGGATCTTCGACGACTACCTCGCGCGCAAGCGATTCGACGGGCTCATCGCGGTCGGGCTGGAGCCCGACCATCGCGAGCTGGAGCGGCTGGTCGCGATCGGGCGCCCCATGGTCAGCGTCGTCGGCTCCGGCGAGACGACCACCCTCGTCGCCATCGACGAGGAGGATGCCGCCCGGCGGGCCACCGAGCACCTCCTCGCCCTCGGGCACGAGCGGATCGCCTTCCTCGGCGGGCGCCCCGATCGGCATTGGGCGCAGGTCGATCGCCGGCGCCTCGGCGGGTACACCTCGGCGATGGAGGACGCAGGCCTTGGCGGCGCCATCCGTCACATCCATTCGGATGTGACGCTCCCCGGCGGATACGCCGCCGCCGTCAACGTCCTGGGCGACCTCAGGGAGCGCCCGACGGCGATCGTCGCCACGTGCGACGAGGTCGCCATCGGCGCCATCATCGCCGCACGACGCCTCGGCGTGCAGGTGCCGAGCGCCCTGTCGGTCATCGGGATCGACGACCACGAGTACGCGGAGATGTTCTCCCTCACGACGCTGAAGCAGGACCCGCGCGCGCAGGGGCGCGCGGCGGTCGACCTGGTCCTCGCGCACCTGCAGGACCCGCATCGCCCGCACTCGATCCTGCGGCAGCGCGCGACGATGGTGGTGCGCAGCTCGACCGCGCCCCTCGCCCCCGACCGCTCCGCGGCCGTCACCGACGCCCGGGCATGACAGAAGCCCCGGATGCCTGAGCATCCGGGGCTTCTGTCAGTGAAGATTCGGCGCATCAACGCCGCTGCGCAGCATTGATCCGCCTCGGATCACTTGAGGGTGACGGTCGCGCCGGCCTCTTCGAGCGAAGCCTTGGCCTTCTCGGCGGTCTCCTTGTTGGCGCCCTCGAGGACGGCCTTGGGGGCACCGTCGACGACGGCCTTGGCCTCGCCGAGGCCGAGCGAGGTGAGCTCGCGGACGACCTTGATGACCTGGATCTTCTTGTCGCCGGCGGCCTCGAGGACGACGTCGAACGAGTCCTTCTCCTCCTCGGCGGCGGCGTCACCGGCTCCACCGGCGGGGGCGCCGGCAGCGGCGACCGCGACCGGGGCGGCGGCGGTGACGTCGAAGGTCTCCTCGAACGCCTTGACGAACTCGCTGAGCTCGATGAGCGTGAGCTCCTTGAACGCGTCGAGCAGCTCCTCAGTGCTGAGCTTTGCCATGATGATTCTCCTTGTTGGGTGGGTTTGTCAGCCGGGCCTGTCTCAGGCCGCGGACTCCTGCTTCTCACGCAGCGCGTCGACCGTGCGAACGGCCTTCGACGGCAGTGCGTTGAAGACGTAGGCCGCCTTGGTCAGCGAGGCCTTCATCGCACCGGCGAGCTTCGCCAGCAGGACTTCACGGGTCTCGAGATCGGCGAGCTTGTTGACCTCTTCCGCGGTCAGGGGGTTTCCGTCGAAGAAACCGCCCTTGATGACCAGAAGAGGGTGTGCCTTGGCGAAGGCGCGCAGACCCTTCGCGACGGCGACCGGGTCACCGTGCACGAACGCCACGGCCGACGGACCCTTGAGGTCGTCGTCCAGCGACGTGATCCCCGCGTTGTTCGCGGCGATCTTGGTCAGCGTGTTCTTCACCACGGCGTATTCCGCGTCCTGACGGATGGTGTTGCGAAGCTCCTTGAGCTCGGCAACCGTCAAGCCGCGGTACTCGGTCAGCAGAACGGCGGTCGAGTCCTCGAAGTTCTTCGTGAGCTCGGCGACCGATGCTTCCTTCTGCGCCATGGCCACTCCTTGTGTATGCGAGACACTTCGCGATGGCGAAGCGCCGGCCGACGGCATCCGGTGTCTCCCAACCCGGGAAAACAGAAAAGCTCCGGCGCAAGCGCACGGAGCTGGGGACGGAAGTCCGGTTCGTGACACCTGCGCGGGCCCCTGTTTCCAGAGCTTCGATCGCCTGACGCTTTCACGCACGACGATGACCGGCGGTCTTCGGTTGCACACAGCCTACGACAGCACGGGGACTCCGCCAAATCCGGCATCACCGACCGATGGTTAGGCTAACCTAACTATGGCGCCCCCGGCGTCAGCCCCCGCCCCTCACGAAGGACGATGCTCCATGCCCTCTCGCCGTTCCCCCCTGCTCCCTGTCGCTCTGCTCGGCGTCGCCGCACTCGCCCTGACCGCCTGCGCCGGGACGGATGCCCCGGCCGAGGCGACCGACGACGCCGCCGACGGCCCCCGCACGCTGACCGTCTACTCGGGCCGCGACGCCGAGCTCGTCGACCCGCTCATCGAGATGTTCGAGGACCGGTCCGGGATCGACGTCGAAGTCCGTTACGCCGGCACCACCGAGCTCGCCGCACAGCTGCTCGAAGAGGGTGACCGCACGCCCGCGCAGGTCTTCCTGTCGCAGGATGCCGGGGCGCTCGGCGCCGTGGCCGAGGCCGGGATGTTCACCACCCTCCCGGACGAGGTGACCGACCTCGTCCCCGCCGAGTACACCTCCAAGGACGACTCGTGGGTGGGCCTGACCGGCCGTGCGCGCGTCATCGCCTACGACAGCGAGAAGTACACCGCCGACCAGGTGCCGGGAGACGTCCTCGAGCTGACGGAACCGGAATGGGCGGGGAAGGTCGGGATCGTTCCGAGCAACGCCTCCTTCCAGGCGTTCGTCACGGCCCTCCGCGTGAGCGAGGGCGAGGAGGCCGCACAGGCGTGGCTCGAGGGTCTCGTCGCGAACGACTCCCCCGTGTACGCGCGGAACGGTGAGCTGCTCGAGGCGGTCAACGCCGGCGCGGTGGACCTCGGACTCATCAACCACTACTACTGGGCGCGCTCCGAGCAGGACCCCACGACCCTGCGCGCGCAACTGAAGTTCGGCGACCCCGGCTCGATCTCCGCCCTCGTCAACGTCACGGGAGCCGGCATCCTCACCGGCGCCGCCGATTCGACGGAAGCGGCCGAGTTCGTGGAGTTCCTCGTCTCCGAGGAGGCGCAGACGTACTTCCTCGAGGAGACCTTCGAGTACCCGCTCGTGGGCGACCTCGCAGGCCCCGAGGGCGTCCCCGCCCGCGACGAGCTCGGCGGACCCGACATCGACCTGTCCGATCTCTCCTCGCTCGAGGAGACCGTGGCCATGATCACCGCGGCGGGACTGCTCTGACCACCACGCTCTCGCCCCCGCGGCGCTCCGCCGAGCGCGGGAGCGCGCCCTCGCGGCGCGCTCCCGCGCTGCTGGTGCTCGCGGCCGCCCTGGTCGCCGCGGCGGCGGCCGCACCCCTGATCCAGCTCCTGACACGGGTGTCCGCCGGCGGCGCGGAGGCCGCGGCATCCGCGCTGCTGCGTCCACGGACCGCGGACCTCCTCGCGAACACCCTTGCCCTGACCGCAACGGTGAGCGTCCTCACCCTGGCTCTCGGGATCGGCCTCGCGACGGCCGCCGTCCGGGTGCGGCTGCCCGGTCGCCGGCTGTGGTGGATCGCGCTGTGCCTCCCGCTCGCGGTGCCGAGCTACGTCGGCGCCTTCGCGTGGACCGCCACGTGGCCGACGGTGGACGGCTTCTGGCCGCTCGTGATCGTCCTCACCCTCTGCACCGTCCCGTACGTGACGCTCCCGGCGATGGCCGCGCTGTCCACGCTCGACGACGGTCTGGTGGATGTCGCGCGCACCCTCGGGCGCGGGCGCGTGCGGGTGTACACGACGGTGGTGCTCCCCCACGTCCTCCCCGCGGCAGGGGCGGGGGCGCTCCTCGTGGCCCTCTATGCGCTGTCGGACTTCGGTGCTCCGGCGATCCTGCGGTACGAGACGCTCACGACGGGCGTGTACGCGCAGTTCAGCAGCGGATTCGACCGCACCCTGGCCGCCACCACGGCCCTGCTCCTCGCCGCCGTGGCCGTCCTCTGCGTGGCCGGCGAACGCCTCCTCCGCCCCCGCGAGGCGCGCACCCGGAGCACGGCGTCCGCCCGTCCCGCGGCGGAGCTCGGACGCGCAGGGACCGCCGCGACCGCGGCGGCGATCGCGGCCGTCTCCGCGGCGGGAGTCCTCTTCCCGGTCGTCGCCCTGGGACTGCGGATGCTGCGGAGCGACCGCTACGCGTCCGCCCCCGTCGACCTCGCCGAAGCGCTGGGGACGACCGTGGGCGTCTCCGCCCTCGCCGCGACGGTGGCGGTCGCCGTCGCCCTGCCGGTCAGCATCCTCGCCGCCCGGTACCGGGGCGCCCTCGCGACCGGCCTGGAATCGGTGTCCTACCTCGGTCACGCCCTGCCCGGCGTGGTCGTCGCCCTGGCGCTGGTGACCCTGTCCCTGCAGTTCTTCCCCGGCGCGTACCAGAGCATCCTGGTGCTCCTCGTCGCGTACGGCATCCTGTTCCTCCCGAAGTCGATCGGCGCGTCCCGTGCGGCGATCGCCCAGGTCCCGGAGGAGCTCGAGGAGACATCCCGCACGCTCGGCCGGGGACCTGTGCGCACGTGGCTGCGGGTCACCCTGCCCGGTGCGCTCCCCGGCATCCTCGCCGGCTGGGTACTCGTGGCCACCGCGGTCGCCAAGGAGCTCCCCGCCACCCTCATGCTCCGCCCCATCGGCTTCGAGACGCTCGCCACCGAACTGTGGAGCAAGACCTCGCTCGGGGCCTACGGCGCCGCCGCCCCCATCGGGGTGCTCCTCATCGTCGCCGGCATCGCCCCCGCGCTCTTCCTCGCCCGCGGCCTCGAGCGCCGGCGCACCACGGCCGGAGCGACGGTCCTATCCGGGAGAATGGATCCGTGACCACCCGAGTCGAGCGGGCCCGCGCGGCGTACGCGGACCACGACGTCCTCCACGACGTCGACCTCGAGATCGGCGCCGGCGAACGCGTGAGCGTCCTGGGGCCGTCCGGCAGCGGCAAATCCACGCTCCTGCGCGTGATCGCGGGCCTTCACCCTCTCCGCTCGGGGCGCATCGTCATCGACGGCGAGGATGTCACGCGCCTCCCCCCGGAGGCTCGCGGGATCGGTCTCGTCCCCCAGGAGGGGGCGCTCTTCCCGCACCTCGACGTCGCGGCGAACATCGGGTACGGCATCCGTGGTCTCCGACTGCGCAGCGCGCATCGCGACGCGCGCGTCCGCGATCTCGCGGACGTCGTCGGCCTCGGAGACCTCACCCGACGCCGCCCCCACGAGCTCTCGGGCGGGCAGCGGCAGCGGGTCGCCGTGGCCCGCGCGCTTGCGCACGAGCCACGCCTGGTACTCATGGACGAGCCCTTCAGCGCTCTCGACGCCGGGCTTCGGCAGCAGGTCCGCGACGACGTCGCCCAGATCCTGCGCGATCGCGGCGTGGGAGTCGCCCTGATCACCCACGACCAGGAAGAGGCCCTCTCGCTCGGCGACCGCGTCGCCGTCCTGCGGGCAGGTCGCATCGTGCAGGTCGGTAGCCCGCGGACGGTCTACACGGCGCCGGCGGATGCCTGGACCGCGCGTTTCCTCGGCGAGGCCCTGATCCTCCCCGCCCAGGCGCACGGCGACCGCGCGACGTGCGGACTCGGAGAGGTCGCGCTGTCCGCACCCGCCCGGGGCGCGGTGTCGATCGTCCTCCGCCCCGAGCAGATCCGCCTGCACGCGGCGACCGACCATGCCGGCGCGGGCGAGGTGACCCGCATCCGGTACTTCGGCCACGATGCGCTCGTGGACCTCCGCCTGGATGCCGGGACGGATCTGACGGTCCGCGTCGGGCCCGATGCCGCCCTGATCCCCGGCGAGCGAGCCGCCGTCTCCGTGCGCGGCGCCGCCGCGCCCCTCGCGCGCGACGCGCCCGAGTGAGCGGCGCACCCGGGCGGACCGGGTGTCGCGGGCGGTGCCCGCGGTCGGCCCGGGTTAGCCTCGAACGGTGACTCCGGAACTCGCCGCCCGCATCGTCGCGGACTCCCGCGATCGGGTCGCCTGGGTCCGTGCGCGTTCGCGCGGGATCACCGCGACGGATGTCGCCTCCCTCACCTCCGAGCGCTCGATCGCCCGCGCCGCGGACGCCAAGCTCCTCGGCTCCGGCTTCTCGGGCAACGCCTACACCGCGCACGGGCGGGCGCGCGAGCCCGAGATCGCCGCGTGGGTGGCGGCGACGCACGGCATCCAGCCCTCTTCCGCGCTGTTCCACGCGGTGGTGGAGAAGCGGCACCTCGCCACCCCGGACGGCGTCGGTCTCGACGCCCGGGGACGCGTCGTCCTCGCCGAGATCAAGACGACCAACAAGTCCTGGCGCTCCATTCCGCGGACCTACCTCCGGCAGGTGTGGTGGCAGCAGCATGTGCTCGGGGCCGAGCGGACCCTCGTCGCCTGGGAGCAGCACGACGGCTTCGTGCCGATCGACGACGAACCCCGCTGCGCGTGGGTGGATCGCGACGACGCGGAGATCGCCGGGCTCGTGCGGCTGGCCACCGCCCTCATCGACGAGCTCTATCACCGCACGACGCACGGCCGGAGCGCGGTGGCGGCGACCCAGGCGGCGGCGGAGCGTCGCCGCGTTGCACGCGAGCCCTACCGCGCCCTCGCCCTCGCGGACTGATCCCCCTCCCCCGCCCGCAGCGGGCGGACGGACAGGGAATAGTTGACACACGTCAAGCACTTCCTTATCGTTGACTTCAATCAACAGTTGACTCAGATCAACAAAGGATGCCCATGGCCACCGTCACCACCCACCCCACCCCCTCCGTCCTGCGTCCCCTCTCGGGGCTGCTGCTCGGCATGTTCGTGTCGATGCTCGCCTCGACCGTGGTATCGACCTCGCTCCCGGTGATCCTCCACGATCTGGACGGGGATCAGTCCGCCTTCACCTGGGTGGTCACCGCCACGCTGCTGACCACGGCGATCTCCACCCCGATCTGGGGGAAGCTCGCCGACCTCTTCCCCCGGAAGCTCCTCATCCAGATCGCCATCGTGATCTTCGTCCTGGCGACCGCCGCCGCGGGGTTCTCCCAGACCCCCGAAATGCTGATCGCCTTCCGCGCCGTGCAGGGGATCGGCGCGGGCGGGCTCGCCGCCCTCAGCCAGGTCATCATGGCCGACATCATCAGCCCGCGCGAGCGCGGCCGCTACATGGGCCTGTTCGGCGCCGTCATGGCCGTCGCCACCGTCGGCGGGCCGCTCCTCGGCGGCCTCATCACCGACACGCTCGGGTGGCGGTGGAACTTCTTCGTCGCCCTCCCCTTCGCGCTCGCCGCTCTCGTGATCCAGCAGCGCACCCTCCATCTCCCCGCGCAGCCCGCCCGACGCGTCCGCATCGACTACCTCGGCATCGTCCTGCTGTCCACGGCCGTGTCGCTCCTCCTCGTCTGGATCACCGGCGCCGGCACCACCTTCGACTGGTGGGGCATCGAGACCCTGCTCATGGCGGGCGGGGCGGTCGTGGCCGGCATCCTCTTCGTCATCGTCGAGCTGCGGGCGAGCGAGCCCCTGGTCCCGCTGGACCTGTTCCGCGATCGCACGTTCGCGCTCGCGACCGTCGCCTCGATCTCGACCGGCATCGCGATGTTCGGCACGTCGGTGTTCCTCAGCCAGTACATGCAGATGGCGCGGGGAGCCACACCCACCGAGGCCGGCCTCATGACCATCCCCATGATCGCCGGGCTCCTGGTCGCCTCGGTCGTGGTCGGCGCGCTCATCAGCCGGTTCGGGCGGTGGAAGCCGTACCTGGTGGCCGGCGCGCTCCTCCTCACGGCCGGGACCTTCGCCCTGTCCACCATCGAGTACGACACGAACTTCGCCCTGGTGTCGCTCTACATGGTGCTGCTCGGCGCGGGAGTGGGGATGACGATGCAGAACCTCGTCCTCATCGTCCAGAACACCGCCGACCCGCGGCGCATGGGGGTCGCCAGCTCCGGCGTCACCTTCTTCCGGAGCCTCGGCGGAACCGTCGGCGTCTCGGTGATGGGCGCGGCGCTCGCGAGTTCCGCCTCCGGGCTTCTCGCCGATCGCCGCGCTGACCTCGCCGGCGCCATCGAGGGACTCGGCGCGCGCGGCGCGGAGGTCGCGGCGCAGCTGCAGTCCGGCACGGTGCCCCAGGTGTCGGCGCTTCCCGAGGGCGTCCGCGTGATCATCGAGGACGTCTACGCCCAGGCGATCTCGCACTCGTTCCTGCTGGCGGTCCCCGTCGCCGTCCTCGCCATCCTCGCCATCGCGTTCCTCCCGAACGTGCCGCTGAACCGCATGACGACCCGCGAACGCGCGCACGCGCTCGAGGCGGACCTCGCCACCGTCAGCGTCGACACGGCGGTCGTCCCCGCGGCACCGCGCGCGGTCGGACGCGGCGCCGAGTAGGGTCGAACGCGATGAGCGACCACGACACCGCCGCCGATCGGGCCGACGCCGTCCGGGCGCTGGAGGCGGAGTTCGGGGAGCTGATCGGACGGTTCCGCCGCATCATCGCCGAGAACGCCGATCGGGTCTCCCCCGGCCTCCTTCCGGGACCGTACAAGGTGTTCACCACGATCGTGCGGCGCGGCCCCCTGACGCTGTCGGCCCTGGCCGAGACCCTGATGGCCGACAAGGGGCAGATCAGCCGCACCGTGCGCGAGCTCGAGTCGCTCTCGCTGATCCAGCGCACGCCGGATCCGAACGACGGCCGCTCGCACCTGCTCTCCCCCACCCCCGAAGGGCTCGATCGGCTGTCGGCCGCGCGTGCCCCGCAGGAGGGTCTCCTCGTCGACGCGCTCGCGGAATGGTCGGTGGACGACATCCGCTCGCTCGCGCGACTGCTGCACGCGCTGACGACCGGTCGCACGCCCGGCGACGACCCTTCTCCACGCGGTAGCACCGACGTAACACGGGCGAGACAATCGGGCGCTTGACTGGGGTCTCCACACACCCATCGACACGCGTGCTGCCGACGACGACAGGCACCGGAAGGAGCGACCGATGAGATTCCGGCCGCTGCGCTCAGGCTCCACCCCGATCGCACACCCCGCCCCTTCGTCCGAGCCGTCCGCCGAGGTGCCGCCGACGATGCGCGCCGCGGTCATGTCGGCCGCGGGAGAACCCTCGACCCTGCGGACGACCGAGGTCCCCACTCCGGACGCCGTCCTCAGCGAAGTCCTCGTCCGTGTCGTCGCAGCCGGAGTGAATCCCATCGACGCCAAGACGCGGCGGGGCGCGGGGGTGTCGGGTGCGATCACCGACTTCCCCAGCGTCCTGGGCTTCGACTTCAGCGGCATCGTCGTGCGCGCACCCTACGAGGCGCACGCCTTCCCGCCGGGCACTCCGGTCTACGGGATGGCGTCGTTCCCCCGCACCGGCGGCTCCTACGCCGAGTACGTCGTCGCCCCCACCCTCTCGGTCGCCCGCAAGCCCGCCTCCCTCTCCCACGTCGAAGCCGCGGGCGTGCCCCTGGCCGCCCTCACCGCGTGGGGCCTGGTGGTCGAGACCGCGCACGCGCACGAGGGGCAGCGGATCCTTATCCACGCCGGCAGCGGCGGGGTCGGCCACTTCGCCGTGCAGCTGGCGGCGTACTTCGGTGCCCACGTCACGGCCACCACCTCGGGGCGCAACGCCGTGTGGCTGCGCGAGCTCGGCGCCTCCACCGTCATCGACTACACCACGATGCGGTTCGACGAGGTGGTCGCCGACGTGGACGTCGTCATCGACCTCGTCGGCAACGTCCACGACGACACGGGGACGCGCTCGCTGGCCGTGCTCCGACCGGGTGGTCTCTACGTGCTCGTACCGACCGGATCGTGGCCCGGGTTCACCGAGGCCGCGGCATCCGCCGGGGTGCGCTCGACCTCCTACAAGGTCATCCCCGACGGGGGCGCGCTGGCGACGATCGGACGCCTGCTCGACTCCGGTTCGATCCAGGTCTACATCGATCAGGTCGTCGACCTCGACGACGCCGCACGCGCGCACACCCTCATCGAAGAGGGCCATACGCGCGGGAAGGTGGTCCTGCGCGTCAGCGACGACTGAGCGCATCCGACGACGGCGGGTCCAGCGCCCGCCGAGCCTCGCCGATGATCTCCTCCGCCACCGCATCCAGCAGCGGCGACCGCAGATTCCACTGCTGCCAGTACAGCGGCACCTCGACATCCTCACCCCCGAGTGCGACGAGGTCGCCCCGGGTGAGGGCATCGTCCGCCTGGAAGGTGGGGAGCAGAGCCCACCCCAGCCCGAGCAGGACGGCCGTGGCGAAGTCGTGCGACGCCGGCACGAGGTGGCGCGGGGGCTCCACGGCGACATCGCGAGAGCGCAGCCACATGCGCTGCAGCTCGTCGCGCCGGTCGAAGTCGACGGCCGGCGCGCGCTCGAGGGCGGCGGCGTCGGGCCCCTCCGGCATCCACCGCGCCAAGAACGACGGTGCCGCCACGGCTCGGTAGCGCATGGACCCGAGCGCCGTGACACGGCACCCGGCGACGGGGCGGCGCTGCGAGGTCACCGCACCCAGGACCGCGCCGGTCTCGAGCAGACCCGCCGTGAAGTCCTGGTCGTCCCGGTGGACCTCGAACACCACGCCGTGTCGTGCGCTCAGTCGCGCGAGGGGAGGGAGGAACCACGTCGCGAGCGAATCGGCGTTGACGGCGAGGGCGACGGATGCCGTCTCCTCGACGCCGATGCCGAGCGCCGCGCGCGCGTCGCTCTCCAGCTGCACGGCCTGTCGGGCGAGGCGGACGATCGCCTCGCCCGCGGCGGTCGCCCGCGTGGGCTTGGACCGGACGAGGAGCACCTGCCCCACGAGGTCCTCGAGGGTACGGACGCGCTGGCTGACGGCGGACGGTGTGATGTGCAGTCGCGCGGCGGCGGCGTCGAAGGTCCCCTCCTCCACGACGAACGCCACGGTCTCGGCCAGGTCGAAGGGGATACGCATAAGCTGAGCTTACGCAGATGAAGTTTCCTGAACTGGGCTTATGCAGACGACCCGCTTAGCGTGAGGGGGTGCTTCCCGTCCTGCTCGCCGGCTTCGGTCTCGGTCTCTCCCTCATCGTCGCCATCGGGGCCCAGAACCTGTTCGTGCTGCGACAGGGGCTCCGCCGCGAACACGTCCTCGCGGTGGCGACCGTGTGCGCCGTGTCGGATGCGGCGCTCATCGCCCTCGGCGTGTCCGGCGCGGGTCTCGCGCTGACCGCTCTCCCGGGACTGATCGATGTGATCCGGTGGGCAGGGGCGGCGTTCCTCACGTTCTACGGGATCCTCGCGCTCCGACGAGCGTGGCGCCCGGCCGCGGTGCTGCGCGTCGAGGAGGACGCTCGGGACGACCGTGGGGGGACGGCATCCGTCCCCGTCGGCGTCGCCACGCGCGCGCGCCTGGCGCCGGTGCTCGCCACCTGCCTCGCCCTGACGTGGCTGAACCCCCACGTGTACCTCGACACCGTGTTCCTGCTGGGCTCGGTCGCGGCCACCCACGGGGACGCGCGCTGGACGTTCGCCGCGGGCGCGATGGCCGCGAGCATCGTGTGGTTCTTCGCGCTGGGCTTCGGCGCGCGGTACCTCGGGAGGTGGCTCGGAACACCGCGGGCCTGGCGGATCCTCGACGTCGCCATCGGGCTCGTCATGATCGCTCTGGCGGTCAGCCTGGTCCTGCCGCTCGCGTGACGCGCGCCACGCCGCCCGCGTGACGCGCGCGCGGGCGGAGGGCGAAGCCGCCCGCGAAACGACGAGGGCCCCACCCGTGCGGCGTGAGGCCCTCGTGACGCGGACGCGAGGTCAGATGGCGTTGACGTCCAGCGGGATGCCGGGGCCGAACGTGGTCGACACCGCACCCTTCTGGATGTAGCGGCCCTTCGAGCTCGACGGCTTCAGACGCACGATCTCCTCGAGCGCGGCCGAGAGGTTCTCGTCCAGCTGCTCGGCGGAGAAGGACGCCTTGCCCACGACGAAGTGCACGTTGGCGTGCTTGTCGACGCGGAACTCGATCTTTCCGCCCTTGATCTCCTCGACGGCCTTGGCCGGGTTCGGGGTCACGGTGCCGGTCTTGGGGTTGGGCATGAGGCCGCGGGGGCCGAGCACCTTACCCAGACGACCGACCTGGCCCATGAGCTCCGGGGTCGAGACGGCGGCGTCGAACGCGGTGTATCCGCCGGCCACCTTCTCGATGAGCTCGGCGCCGCCGACCTCGTCCGCACCGGCCGCGATGGCGGCCTCGGCCGCGGGGCCGGTGGCGAAGACGATGACGCGGGCGGTCTTACCGGTGCCGTGGGGCAGGATGACGGTGCCGCGCACCATCTGGTCCGCCTTGCGGGGGTCGACCGAGAGCTTGAGGGCGACCTCGACGGTGGAGTCGAACTTCGCCGAACCGGTCTCCTTCGCGAGGGCGACGGCCTCGGTCGGGGTGTAGAACTTGTCCGCCTCGATCTTGGCGGCAGCGGCCTGGAAGGCCTTGGACTTAGTAGCCATGTTTCCTATCCCCCTCAGTCCTCGACCGTGATGCCCATGGAGCGGGCGGTGCCGGCGATGATCTTCGAGGCAGCGTCGATGTCGTTCGCGTTCAGGTCGGGCTGCTTGGCCTCGGCGATCTCGCGGACCTGGTCCTTCGTGAGCTTGCCGACCTTGACGGTGTGCGGCGTGGAAGAGCCCTTCTGGAGGCCGGCGGCCTTCTTGATCAGCTCGGCGGCCGGGGGCGTCTTCAGGATGAACGTGAAGCTGCGGTCCTCGTAGACCGTGATCTCCACGGGGATGACGTTGCCGCGCTGCGACTCGGTCGCGGCGTTGTACGCCTTGCAGAACTCCATGATGTTGACGCCGTGCTGACCGAGCGCGGGGCCGATCGGCGGCGCCGGGTTGGCAGCGCCGGCCTTGATCTGGAGCTTGATCAGGCCGGTCACCTTCTTCTTGGGTGCCATATCCTTGTCCTTTCCTCGAACCGGGTGCCGCGGCATCCGGTTCTCCCGCCTCTCGGGCCGTTCCCGAGCGCGGTGCGTCGCGCGCAAGGCGCAAACCACCCAAGAATACCGCATCCGGCGCCCTCGCCCGAACCCGCCCTCCCCGCGCAGGATGACGGACATGCGCACGATGACGGACGCCGGGGCCCGAGGTGGTCCGTGATCGTGCGCGTGTCCGTCATGCGGCGCGGTGGAGTCCCTGCGCCACCGCGCGCACGATCACGTCGTGCACCTCGGTCCAACGGGTCATGATCTGCACGAAGTCGATGCGGATGACGTGGTACCCCAGGAGCTTCAGCCGCGCGTCGTGCGCGATGTCGCTCCGCCGCTGCGCACCGACGTGGTGGCCGCCGTCGACCTGCAGGACGAGGCGATCGCCGATGAGGAAGTCGGCGGCGTGACCCGCGAGCCACACCTGCTGACGGATCGGCAGGCGGAGGAACCGCAGACGCACGGGGATGACGGTCTCGAGGCCCGAATCGGACAGGAGCGAGCACTCCTCCAGCAGCGCGCGGGCGTACGGTGCCAGCGGCAGGAGCCGGAGGGACTCCCGCACCACGAGCCCCTGCCGGAGGGCCGACTCCCACACGGCGAGCGCCTGCTCGTGCGGGCGACAGCGGGCGATGACCGCCAGGACGTTCTCGACGGGATCGACCAGGACGTCCGGATGGCGGGGCACGAGCGGGCGCGCCCAGTGCACCCGGGTCCCGTCGCTCACCTCGCCGATGTGCCTCTTCGGCGGCGCCGCCACATGGACGCAGCCGTCACCCTGCACCCAGAGCCCGAGCCGCTCGGCCTGCGTGACACACGAGAGCACGACTCCGGCGCGCGCCGCAGCCACGAGCAGCGGGTCCGCACCCGGGAGCGCGACCCACCCGTCCCGCGGACGCACCAGCACCCGCGCGGCGACTCGGCCCTCGATCGTCCGGCGCGACCACCCGCGTGCCCGGAGGGCGGACACACGCATCACGCCGCCGGCCTCGGCCACGGCGTCCGTCACCTCGTCCATACCCGTGAGCCTCGCGTACGAGGGCGTCCCCCAACCGCGTCGCCCCCGTCCTGGGGACAGCCCACGGCGCATCCGCGCCTGGGGAGGAGGATCGGCCCTAGCGAGAACACGGACATGTGCACGATGACGGACACCTCGCGGGCGCGGCATCCGTCATCGTGCGCATGTCCGTCAACAGGCACGAGCGGATGCCGCACACAAGCGAAAGCGCCCCGTCGGCGACGAGGCGCTTTCGCGAAATGAAGAGGAATCGGGTTTCGATACGCGGCCGCGCCGCTACTCAACCTTGACCCGATCGCGGATCAACGCCGCTTCGCAGCATTGATCCGCGACGCGTCACAGCTTGGTGACCTGGTCGAACGAGAGCTCGACGGGGGTCTCGCGCTCGAAGAGGGAGACGAGGACCGTGAGCTTGCCGCTCTCGGGCTTGATCTCGCTGATCGTGCCGGGAAGACCCGCGAACGAGCCCTCCTTGATGGTGATGGTCTCGCCGACCTCGAAGTCGACCTCGGCGGGAAGGACGCGGGACGCGGCCTGCTGACCCGGCTTGGTCGCGGCGCCCTTGGCGGGAGCGACGTCCTTGACCTCGACGAGCGACTTCAGCATGGTGAAGGCCTCTTCGAAGCGCAGCGGGGTCGGGTTGTGGGCGTTGCCGACGAACCCGGTCACGCCCGGCGTGTGGCGCACGACCGACCAGGTGTCCTCGTTCAGCTCCATGCGCACGAGCACGTAGCCGGGGATCCGGACGCGCGTGACCATCTTGCGCTGCCCGTTCTTGATCTCGACGACGTCCTCCATGGGGACCTCGATCTGGTAGATGTCCTCCTCGACCTCGAGGGTGGACTTCCGCTGCTCGATGTTGGCCTTCACCTTGCGCTCGAAGCCGGCGTAGGAGTGGATGACGTACCACTTGCCCGGGAGCATCCGCAGCTCGGTGCGGAACGCCTCGTAGGGGTCCTCGTCCTCGTCGGAGGCCTCGTCCTCGTCGGATGCCCCGCCCTCATCGTCGCCGTTCACGTCGGGCCCGTCGTATGGGGTCACGTCGTCGGCGTGCTCGGCCGCGTACTCCTCGGCCTCCTCCGCGATGGAGTCGTTGAGGACCTCGGCCGCGGCCTCGGCCTCGGCGGCCTCGTCGATGTGCAGGGCGTCGTTCACGATGGCGTCGGCCTCCGGGTCGGCGATCTCGATGTCGTCGAGGTCGGACAGATCCTCTTCGGGCTGGTCCTCCACGACGTGGATGGCGACGTGCTCGGCGGGGGTCACCGCGAGCTCTTCGGCCGCGAGCTGGTTGCCCTCCTGGGCCTCGTCATCCTCGGAGGACTGCTCGGCCGCGGTCGCCCAGTCGGCGTCGTCGACATATCGTTCCGTCACGTGCGTTCCATCTCCATCCGTCCGCGCGGGCGTCGCCGCCCCTCGCGTCGAGGCCCGCGAGATCGCGGGCGTGTGCGTGGGCTCAGGCGCCGCCGGGGATCCCGAACACGTACTGCGTGATCGCCACGAACAGCACGTCCAGGCCGTAGACGATGGCCATCATGACCACGACGAAGCCAAGAACGACCCCGGTGTACTTCACCAGCTCCTTGCGGGTGGGCGTGACCACCTTGCGGAGCTCGGCGAAGACCTGACGGATGAACAGCGCGATCCGCGCGAACACGTTCAGCTTCTTCCCCTGGGAAGTGCTGCCGCCCGCGGGGACGAGCTCGCCGTTCGGGTCGTCCTGAACCATCGATGCCACCTGATTACCTTCCGTGTGTCAGCTTCCGCTGACGCGCAGGGCGGACAGGAATCGAACCTGCAACCTGCGGTTTTGGAGACCGCTGCTCTGCCAATTGAGCTACCGCCCTAGAGACCCGGAGGCCTCGGGTGAAGTCGGCGTCTTCTCCGCGACCGCGGACGGATCCACGGCGGGCACGGCGAAGATTGCAGACTTCTACTGCACGCACCAGTGTACGGCATGCCTCCGCGACCTCCGAACCGGGGCGGCGGGGCGCGGGAGGGTCCGCGGCTAGTACTGCTGGATGCCGTACCGGTCGGGTTCGGGGCCCCGGTCGAAGGCGCGCCCGGTCACGACCCGCGGCATGACGCGGACGTAGGTGTACTTCAGCGTCGGGATCCAGGGCCGGAGTCCCAGGCCGTCCGCGCGCTCGACGGACGCGCTGTCGTCGAGCGCCTGCGCGTGGCCGCGCACGACGACGCTCCACGCGTGCTCCTCGGTGTGATGGTCCACTTCGAACAGGACCTCGTCGTTGACCGTCAGCTCGAACAGCTTCGACCCCTGCGCCGTGCGGAAGAGGATGCTCTCCCCGTCCACGACGTAGTTCACGGGGAAGATGTCCAGCACCTCCCCCACACGCGTGACGAGCCGTCCGAGCTCGGCCGCGCGCAGCCGCTCCCAGCACGCCTCGTCGTCGAGGACGGTCACGGGGTCATAGACGCCTTCCATGACCCCATGGTCCCGGCTGCGGTGGGATCGCGCCAGGGACCTTCGGCCCGGCTCGACGGATGCCGCGAGCCGGGCCGGTCGGTCAGCTCGCCGCGCGGATGAGCTTCTTGTTGACGAACTCGTCGGCCGCGAGGAGCCCCATCTCCCGCGAGGTGCCGGAGCGCTTTACGCCGCCGAAGGGCAGCGCCGGCTCGTCGGCGAGGACGAGGTTGATGTAGACCATGCCCGCGTCGATCCGGTCGGCGATCCGCGCGGCCTGCGCGGCATCCGTGGTGAAGACGTAGGAGCCGAGGCCGTAGCTGGTGTCGTTGGCGATCTGCACCGCCTCCTCCTCGGAGGACACGCGGTAGACCACGCCCACCGGACCGAAGAGCTCCTCGCGGTAGACGTCCATCTCGGGGGTGACGTCGGTGAGGACCGTTCCCGGGTAGAAGGCGTCGGTGCGGGTGCCGCCGGTGACCAGGCGCGCCCCCTGGGCCACGGCGCGGTCGACCTGCTCGGCGAGGCGCTCGGCCGCGGCCAGCGACGACAGGGGCCCGAGCACCGTGTCCTCGGCGAAGGGGTCGCCGACCCGGGCACCGGACATCGCCGCGGTGAACTTCTCCAGGAACGCCTCGTACAGCTCGTCGATGACGATGAAGCGCTTGGCGGCGTTGCAGGACTGGCCGTTGTTGTCCAGGCGCGCGTCGACCGCGGCCTGGACGGTGGCGTCGAGGTCGTCGGTGGAGAGCAGGATGAACGGGTCGGATCCGCCGAGCTCGAGCGCGACCTTCTTCAGGTGCCGTCCGGCCAGCTCCGCCACCGCCGATCCCGCACGCTCCGATCCGGTGACCGAGACGCCCTGGACGCGGCGGTCGGCGATGACGGTCGCGGCCTGGTCGTTGGTGGCGTAGAGGTTGATGTACACGCCCTCCAGGCCCGCATCCTCGTAGATCTTCTGGATCGCGGCGGAGGACTCCGGGCACTGCGGCGCGTGCTTGAGGAGGATCGTGTTGCCCACCACGATGTTGGGGGCGGCGAACCGGGCCACCTGGTAGTAGGGGAAGTTCCACGGCATGATCCCGAGGAGCACGCCGAGCGGCGACCGGCGGATGAACGCGGGACCCTCGCCCTCGATGTCCAGCGGCTGGTCGCCGGTGATCTTCTCGGCCTGGTCGGCGTAGTACTCGGTGATGTCGGCGGCGAAGTCGACCTCGCCCTCCGCCGCGGCGAGCGGCTTGCCCATCTCCCGGACGATGATCGCGGCGAGCTCGTCGCGGCGCTCGCGATGGAGCTCGGCGACGCGGCGGATGCCGGCGGCGCGCTCCGCCACCGGAACCTCGCGCCACCGACGGTAGGCGCTGTCCGCGGCGGCGATCGCCGCCTCGAGGTCGGCGTCGCTGATGGTCGGATAGGTGGCCAGGGTCTCGCCCGTGGCGGGGTTGACGACGGCGTAGTCACTCATGTTGTTCTCTCCGATCGTTTCGGTACAGTCTGCCGTCACCGGCGCGTGCGGCGCAGGCTCTCGGGGGCGTCCATCGTCAGGGTCTCGCCGCGGAAGAACGCCGGGCGCTTGATGGCCTGCCAGATCATGATGACCACGCCGAGCAGGATCACGGTGACGCCGAGGATGAACACCAGGCCCACCCCGCCGATGTTCGAGCCGCTGCCGTAGTCGGGGTCCATCGAGTCCACGAGGGTCTGCACGAACAGCACCAGCAGGATCACGCCGCCCACGAGCGGGAACAGCAGAGTGAAGAAGATCCCGCGGACCGAGTCGAACCACTGCTTGCGGAAGTACCACACGCACGCGAACGCGGTGATGCCGTAGTAGAAGCAGATCATCATGCCCAGCGCGGTGATGGTGTCCCACAGCACGTTCTCGCTGATGAAGCGCATCACCGCGTAGAACCCGGAGGCGACGATCGCCGAGACGATCGTGGCGTAGCCCGGGGTGAAGAAGCGGGGGCTCACCCGGGCGAAGGATGCCGGGAGGGCGCCGTAGTGCCCCATCGACAGGAGCGTGCGGGCGGGCGAGACGAACGTGGACTGCAGCGACGACGCCGAGGAGGTGAGCACCGCCAGCGACACCAAAAAGGCCAGCGGCCCGAGCACCTGACCCGACAGCGCGAAGAAGACGTTGCTCTGGATGTCCTCGTTCCCGAGCCCGTACTCCCCCGTGCCGACGCCGGCGAACATGATGAGCGAGACGGCGAGGAGCAGGTACAGCGAGACGATGATGAGGACCGTCAGGGTCGCCGCCCGGCCGGGCGTCTTCTCGGGGTCCTTCGTCTCCTCGTTCATCGTGAGGGTGACGTCCCATCCCCAGAAGATGAAGATCGACAGCGACAGACCCGCCACGATCGCTGAGAAGTCGCCGACGGCGAACGGGTTGAACCAGGAGAAGTCGAAGGGTGTGGCGTCGAAGGCGTTGCCGGTGAGCATTTCGACGATGGCCGCGATCGCGAAGACCAGGAGCACCAGCACCTGGAAGCCGACCAGGAAGTACTGCAGCTTCTGGGTGGTCTGCATGTCGCGGTACGACACCAGCGTCGCCCCCAGGACGAACAGCAGACAGACGGCGACGTTGATGAACGGGTTGAACGCGAGATCGGCGATCCCGGGCTGTCCGGTGATCTGCGCGATCAAGAGGAAGAGGAACTCCACCGCGATGCCCGCGAGGTTCGAGAGCACGAGGATGGTCGCGGCGATCAGCCCCCAGCCGGCCATCCAGCCGACCCACGGGCCGAAGGCGCGGGCGCCCCAGGTGAACGACGTGCCGGCATCCGGCATGGCGCGGTTGAGTTCGCGATAGCCGAAGGCGACCAGGAGCATCGGGATGAACCCGAGCAGGATGATGCCCGGCACCTGCACGCCGACCGCCGAGACCGTGGGGCCGAGCGCCGCGGTCAGGGTGTACGCCGGCGCGATGCAGGAGATGCCGATGATGACGGCGCCGATGAGGCCGACGGTGCCGGCACCGAGCCCCTTGCTCGACAGTCCGCCGGTCGGGGCGGCCTCGCCCGCCAGCGGCTTCTCGGGTGCGCTCACTTCTGACCCTCTTCCTTGCGCGTGCGGGGCACGACCATCATGGGGACGGGGAGTTCGTGGAGCATCTTCGCCGCGGTCGAGCCGAGGAACAGGCGCTTGGGCTGCGCGAGTCGGCTCGAGCCGACCAGGACGATCTCGCCGGGTTCCCATTCGAGGTGCGAGACGGCGTCCTCGATGCTCTCCCCGCGGGCCACGACGACCTCGCTGGCGCTCTCGGCGCGGAGGGCGGCCTGCGCGGTCTGGAGGACCTGATCGGCGTGCGCGGCGCCGGCGATGCGGATGACGCCGGTGTCGACGGATGCCGGGAGGTCGACCGTCACGAGCGAGAGCAGCCGCACCGACGCTCCGGTGGCGGCGGCGAGGGACGCGGCCTCCTCGATGAGGGCGTCCGCGCCCGGGCGGGTGCCGACCGCCACGGTCAGCCGCGGGACGCCGGCATCCGCCGGCGCCTTGCGCGCGCCCTTGGGAACGAGGATGACGGGGATGTCGGAGACGTGCAGCAGTTCGTTCGTCGTGGTGCCCAGGCGATGCCGGCCGCGGCGTCCGCCGTCGGCGGCGCCGACGACGATGTGCGTGGCCGACAGCTCCTCGGCCGTCTCCAGGAGCCCTTCGCCGAAGGACTCGGCGTAGCGGACGTGCTCGGCGTGCTCCACCCCGTCCGGGACCGCGGATGCCGCCTCGGCGAGCCACTCGCGCGCCTGGCCCTCCAGGTAGCGGTCGTACGCGGCGTTGGGCGGCGTGATGACGCTCCGGCCCTCCGCCGGCAGGATCTGCACGAGGTGGACGTCGGCACCGGATGCCGCGGCGAACCGCGATGCGAAGGCGACGGCATCCTTCCCGGCCTTGGTCGCGGTGTAGCCGACGACCAGGCGCAGCCGCCCGGTCATCGGCGGGCCTCGTCGAGGATGTTCTGCGCGACCAGGCGCCCCATGCGGATGGCTCCGTCCACGTGCTGGTACCCGGCGCCGGCCATGTCGCTGCAGGCGAAGTGGATGGGACCGACGGGGGTCCGCAGGTCCGCACCATAGCGGGTGAGTCCGCCGAGGTCGAAGCTCGCCGCGTACGCTCCGCGGGTCCACTCCTCGGCACCCCAGTCGCTCTCGTAGTACACGAGGGGATCCTTCGCCTCCGGGCCGAAGTAGTTCGCCAGCGACGCCAGGATCCGCTCCTTGCGCTCCTCGGCCGAGACGCGGAAGAGGTCGTCGGCGTTGCGGTCGGAGACGAAGCCGACGAGGGTGCCGCGCTCGTCGCCGTGGTTGGTGTTGTCGTAGGCCTCGTGCGAGAGCTCGTAGGGGCTGAACGCGGTGCCCGACAGGCCCTTGTCCCGCCAGAACGGGCGGTCGTAGACGGCGTGCACCTTGATGACGAAGCCCATCGAGATGTGCTGGTGCAGCTGCTGCTTCAGGCGGGGCAGCGGCGGGTCGAACTCGATCCAGGGGTACAGGATCGGCGCGTGGGCGAGGATGACGTAGCGCGCGCGGACGACCATGCCGTTGTCGGTGACGATCGTGACGCCGTCGCCGGACGTCTTGACCTCGGTGACGGGCTGCTCGAGGAAGACGTCGTCGCCGAGGCGCTCGGCGAGGAGGAGGGGGACCTGCTGGAGGCCCCCGACGACGCGCTCGTCGAGGATGTAGTCGGCGTCCACGAGGTGGGAGAAGCTCCCCGCGCTCGCGGCCATCAGCAGCGCCTGCAGGGCCGAGAAGGCGTAGGCGGGCTTGGTGAGCATGGCGCCGGCGATGAAGAGGGCGATGTTGTCGCGCGCCTCCTGGTCGTCGGTCTCCTGCTCCAGCCAGGCCTCGAACGAGATGCGGTCGAGCTCCTCGGCGTCCGGACGGTCCCACGGGCGGTCCGGGTCGGTCTCGGCGACCATCGCGTCGAGCTTGTCGATGAGGCGGACGAGCTCCTTCTCGGTCTCCGGCTTCACCGGGAAGATCTCCCCGGTGAAGAGCGTGCGCTCACCGGCGGAGTTGATGTAGACCGATTCGCCCTCGCGGTACCGGGAGTAGGTCTCCAGCCCGAGCTCGGCGATGGTCTCTTTGAGCGCCTCCTGGTCGGGCGAGACCCACTGTCCGCCGATCTCGAGCATCGCGCCCTCGATGACGTCGGTCCACAGGCGCCCGCCGACCCGCTCGCGGGCCTCGAGCACCGCCACCGACAGCCCTGCTTTGCGCAGTTCGTGGGCGGCGGTGAGACCGGCGGCGCCGGCGCCGACGATCACGACGTCGCGCGTCACCTCGTTCATGTTCGTCTCCTCAGCTCTCCCGCGGATGCGGGGGGTCGATCGTGCGGAGACGGAACGCTCTCGCGACGATGCGGGGGCAGTGGGTGGGAAAAGGGCCGATCAGTGCGCCGCGAGGGCGGCGGCGATGACGTCCAGGCCCTCGTGGAGCAGGTCGTCGGGGATGCTCAGCGGCGGGAGGAAACGGATCACGTTCCCGTAGGTGCCGCAGGTGAGCACGATCACGCCCTGCGCGATGCAGGCCTTGGCGATCGCCGAGGTGAGGGTGCCGTCGGGATCGCCGGTTTCGGGCACGACGAACTCGACCGCGACCATGGCGCCGCGCCCGCGGATGTCGCCGATGCGCGGGTCGGAGGCCTGCAGCTCGCGCAGGCGCCCGGTGAGCACGGTCTCGATCTCCCGCGCGCGGGCGGGCAGGTCTTCGCTCTCGAACACCTCGATCGCCGCGAGCGCCGCGGCGCAGGCGATCGGGTTCCCGCCGTAGGTGCCGCCGAGCCCGCCGGTGTGCGCGGCGTCCATGATCTCCGCGCGCCCCGTGACGGCCGCGAGCGGGAGTCCCGCCGCGATGCCCTTGGCGGTGGTGATGAGGTCGGGGACGATGCCGAACAGCTCGGACGCGAACATCGCGCCGGTCCGACCGAAGCCGGTCTGGATCTCGTCGGCGATGAAGACGACGTCGTTGCTGCGGCACCAGCGGAGGAGGTGCTCGAGGAATCCGTCGGCCGGGACGATGAACCCGCCCTCGCCCTGGATGGGCTCGATGATGATCGCGGCGAGGTTCTCGGCGCCGACCTGCTTCTCGATGACCGAGATGGCCTTGCGTGCGGCATCCGCACCGCTGAGGTTGCCGTCGCGGAACGGGTACGACATCGGCGCACGGTAGATCTCGGAGGCGAACGGGCCGAAGCCGCTCTTGTACGGCATCGACTTCGCCGTCAGGGCCATCGTGAGGTTCGTGCGCCCGTGGTAGCCGTGGTCGAAGGCGACGACGGCGTGCTTCTTGGTGAACTTGCGCGCGATCTTGATCGCGTTCTCCACGGCCTCGGCGCCCGAGTTGAACAGCGCCGACTTCTTCTCGTGGTCGCCCGGGGTGACGCGGTTGAGGGCCTCGGCGACGGAGACGTACGACTCGTACGGCGAGACCATGAAGCACGTGTGCGTGAACTGCGCGACCTGCGCGGTGACGGCCTCGACGACGCGGGGGTGGGCGTTGCCGACCGTGGTGACGGCGATCCCGGACCCGAGGTCGATGAGGGAGTTGCCGTCGGCGTCGACGACGACACCTCCGCCGGCCGCGACCGCTTCGATCGGCGCGGTGTGTCCGACCCCGGACGCCACGGCGGCGGCCTTGCGCGCGAGGAGCTCCTGGGAGCGGGGACCCGGGATCTCGGTGACGAGGCGGCGTTCCTGGGGCAGAGAGGGCCCGCCCACCGGGGCGGCAACGGTGTCGATCGCGGTCATGTCGGCGAGCGTACGGGGGTGGGTGCACGGCGCACACCTGACCGGATGTACATTTTTCCCTACCTGCTGTACGCCCCGTACAGCCGTGCGATCGACGGAGGGCCATGACCACGGATGCCGACGCCCCGACCCTGCGGGCGCTGCTGAGTCGACCGGACCTCCAGCTGCGCCTGGCCGGCGACACGCGCGGTGACGCCCTCGACCGGCCGGTCCGGTGGGTTCACAGCTCCGATCTGGACGACCCGACCCCGTTCCTCTCCGAGGGGCTCGTGCTGCTGACCACCGGCACCCAGTTCGACGGCGCGGGTGACGAACGCGCGCCCTACCGGGACTACGTCCAGCGGCTGTCCGCGCGCGGCGTCGTCGGCCTGGGGTTCGGCACGGAGGTCGTCCGCGACGGCATCCCTCCCGCTCTCGAGGAGGCGTGCACGACAGCGGGCATGCCGCTGTTCGAGGTGCCGTACCGGACGCCGTTCATCGCCGTGGCACGGGCCAACGCCGAGGCCATCGCCGCGCAGGCCTACGCCCGCCGCAGCTGGGCCCTCGCCGCGCAGCGGGCCATCGCCCTGGCCGCCCTCCGCCCCGATGGGCTCGGAGCGACCGTCGCAGAGCTCGCCCGACAGCTCGACACGTGGGTGGGCATGTTCGACGCCGCCGGCGAGCTGGTCCGGGAGCACCCGGTCGGCGCGCTGGACGCCGTGACGGCCGCGTCCCTGCGCGACGAGGTGGGCGGGGTGCTCCGCCGCGGGGCGCGCGCGGGCTCGGCGCTGCGCATCGGCGAGGGACCGTTCTCGCTGCAGACCCTCGGGCGAGGCGGACATCTCCGCGGGGTGATCGCGATCGCGGCGGGCGATCTCGATCAGGAGGGCCGCGGTGTCGTCACGGCCGTCATCGCCATGGCAGGCCTCGCGCTCGAGCAGCAGCAGGGCCTCAGCCGGGCCCGCAGCGCGCTGCGCGCCGGCCTCATCCAGTCCCTCCTCACCGGCGACCCCTCGCTCGCGCGCAGGATCGCACGCGAGATGTGGGGGGCGCTCCCCGCGTCGCCCGTCGACGTCGCCGTCACCGAGGTCCTCGCGGGGGACGGCGCGCGGGCGACGGCGAGCGCCCGCGCGCGCCTGGATGCCATCACCGAGCTCCTCGAGCTGCGCGGCGATGAGCGACGCGGCACGCTCTTCTTCGGCCGCGTCGAGGGGGCGCTCGTTCTCGTCGTCCACGCCGGCGAGCGCGCGGTGATCGAGGAGATCGCCGAGCGGTTCGAGATCCGGATCGGCGTCTCCGAGCCGACGGGCTACGACGGCGTCGCGGCCGCCCTCGATCAGGCGCGCGTCGCCCGCGACCGGGGCACGGCATCCGTCACGGAGTTCACCGAGATCGGTCGGGCGGGCGTCCTCTCCGCCCTGTCCGCGGACGCCCGCGCCCTCGCGGACGCACAGCTGCGCCCCCTCGTCGACTACGACCGCGATCAGGGGACCGCGCTGCGGGCGACCCTCCGGGCGTGGCTCGAGGCGGACTGCTCGCACGAGGCCTGCGCCCGGGCCCTCGGAGTCCACCGGCACACCGTCCGCACCCGGCTCGCGCACATCGAGCGTGTGCTCGGGCTCGACCTCGGGTCCTTCCCCGTGCGCGCCGAGCTGTACGCCGCGTTGCGCGCGGCGGAGGGCTGAGGACATGATGACCGCATGAGCAGCGCGACGAGGACCGGCGGCGTGGCGGACGGCGGTGTGCCCAACGGGGACGTGTCGTGGTGGTGGCGTTCGGTCGGCGGCTCACCCGCGCCGCGACCCGCACTCGCGGGGGACATCGACGTGGACGTCGCCGTGGTCGGCGCCGGGTACACGGGACTGTGGGCGGCCTACTACCTCAAGACCCTGCAGCCAGACCTCCGGGTCGCCGTGCTCGAGCAGCGCTTCGCCGGCTTCGGCGCGTCCGGCCGGAACGGCGGGTGGCTCACGAACAGCGTCACCGGCGGTCGCGCGCGCTACGGGCGAGGGCCCGGCACCGCACAGCAGCGGGCCCTGAACGCCGCGGTCGACGAGGTGATCGACGTCGCCGAGCGCGAGGGGATCGACGCAGACATCGTCCGCGGCGGCGAGTTCGAGGTCGCGCGCACCCCCGCCCAGCTCGCCCGTCTCCGCGCCGCCGCGCGCGCCGAACAGGACTGGCCGGACACCGATGTCGAGGAGCTGGATGCCGCATCCGCGACGGCCCGGATCGGCGTGGCCGGGACGCTCGGGGCGATCCGGCATCCGCACTGCGCGCGGGTGCACCCGGTGAAGCTCGTGCGCGGACTCGCGGCGACGGTGGAGCGCCTCGGGGTGACCATCCACGAGGACACCCGCGTGCGCGAGATCGCCCCCGGCCGCGCGGTCACCGACCGCGGGACGGTGCGCGCCGCGCACGTGCTCCGCGCCACGGAGGGGTTCACCGCCGACCTCCGCGGCGAGCACCGGACGTGGCTGCCGATGAATTCCTCGATGATCGTCACGGAGCCGCTCCCCGCCTCCGCCTGGGCGGAGATCGGCTGGGCGGGGCGCGAGACGCTCGGCGACTTCGCGCACGTGTACATGTACGCCCAGCGCACCGCCGATGACCGCATCGCCTTCGGCGGTCGGGGCGTGCCCTACCGCTTCGGTTCGCGTGTCGACACCGACGGGTCGACGCAGGAGCGCACCATCGCCTCGCTCACCGCGCTGCTGCGCGACTTCTTCCCCGTCGCGGCGGACGTGCCCGTCGCGCACGCGTGGTCGGGCGTGCTGGGGGTCCCGCGCGACTGGGCCGCGACCGTCGGCCACGACCGGAGCACCGGCCTCGGCTGGGCGGGAGGGTACGTCGGCACCGGCGTCACCGCCACGAACCTCGCCGGCCGGACGCTCGCCGACCTCGTGCTCGGCCGCGACACCGATCTCACCCGTCTGCCGTGGGTGGGGCACCGGGCGCGACGCTGGGAGCTCGAGCCGCTGCGGTTCCTCGCGGTCCACGCGATCTACGCCGCCTACCGGAGCGCTGATCGGATGGAGGCCGAAGGCTCCGCGCGCACGGCATGGCCGGCGCGGGTCGCGGACCTGATCGCCGGACGCTGAGCGACGGCATCCGGAGACAGGCGATCAGCCGCGAACAGGACGGATGCGCCCGCATCCTCCTGTTCTCGCCGACTCACCTGTTCCGGCGAGGCGCGCGCCTCACCCGCGCGGGGCGTGGGCCTCCAGGAACTCGTAGACGTCGGTGGTGTCCACGCCGGGGAACGCGCCGGTGGGGAGGGTCGCCAGGAGCGTCCGCGGGGTACGGACGTTCGGCCACGCGTATTCGCGCCACGACGCCTCGAGATCCGCGGGGGCGCGGCGACAGCAGACCTCGACCGAGTGCTTCGAGACTCCGCGGTGCGGGGTGTCGCGGCCGAGGAACCACTTCGTATCGTCGAAGCGGACCCCCACCGACACCGAGTGCGCGCCCTCGCTGGAGAGCTCGACACGGGCGGTGCACCAGTACGTCCCGTTCCCCGTGTCGGTGTACTGGTAGTACGGGTTGAAGTGGTCGTCCTCGTCGAAGACGACGCGTGAGGTCCACTTGCGGCAGCACATCTGCCCCTCGATCGACCCGAGGCGATCGGTGGGGAAGTTGACGTCGTCGTTCTCGTACGCCTTCGTGATCGTGCCCGACTCGTGCACCTTCAGGAAGTGCACCGGGATGCCGAGGTGCACGGTCGCGAGGTTCGTGAACCGGTGCGCGGCGGTCTCGTACGACACCGAGTACGCGTCACGGAGGTCCTCGATGGACACCGCCCGGCGCCCCTTGGCCTCGAGGAGGAACGGGACGGCGTGATCCTCGGGGATCAGCAGGGCCCCGGTGAGGTAGTTCGTCTCGACCCGCTGGCGGAGGAACTCCGCGTAGCTCGTGGGTTCGGTGTGCCCGAGGATGCGGCTGGAGAGCGCCTGCAGCACCGCGGTCCGCGGGTCGCCCTTCGAGGCCAGGCGGCTGGAGAGGTAGAGCCGACCGTTCTTGATGTCGGCGACGCTGCGGGTCGTCTGCGGCAGATCCGGCACGTAGTGCAGCGTGAATCCGAGGTGCGCGGCGATGTCGGATGCCGTCCGCTGGGTCAGCGGCCCGCCGGGGTGTCCGACCGCCGCCAGGATCGCGAGCGCCTGCTCCTCCAGATCCGGAAAGTGGTTGTTCTGGGTGCGCATGAGACGGCGGAGCGCGACGTTCGCACGGCGGGCCTCCTCGGGGGTGGCCGCCCGTTCGTCGCGCAGCCGTTCGATCTCGCCCTGCAGCGCGAGCATGGCGCGGAGGGCGTCGTCGGGGACGGTCTTGCCGATGCGGAACGGCTCGATCCCCAGCGCCTGGAACGTCTGCCCCCTCATGGCGCGCTCGAGGGCGATCTCCATCGTCGCCCGCTCGTCGAGGGGCTCGGATTCGAGGAGCGCGTCGAGGGTCGTCCCCAGCGCGCGCGCGATCTGCCGCAGGAGCGTCAGCTTCGGCTCGCGCCGGCCGTTCTCGATCATCGAGAGCTGACTCGGGACGCGCTCGACCGCGGCGGCGAGGTCGTCCAGCGTCATGCCGCGTGCGGTCCGCAGCTGTCGGATGCGGCGGCCGATGGTGAGGGAGTCCACCTCTTCATCGTCGGTGGCGTCGGGCCCGACATCCCGGCTCTGGATGATCGACATGGCGGGATTCTGTCACGTTTGTCGAATATTCGGAAAAGTTCACACCCGGATTCGTCATGTTCAGGGTGGATATTCACCGCACAGTGGAGTCACCGCGGAACCCTCACCGCGGATCCGCTCACAGGAGGACACAGACATGACACCTGCAACCGCCACACTGACCGCCCCCACCACGGCGCCGGCGCCGGCCGTCCAGGTCCTCGGCCGGATGGGCCCCCGCTACGACGAGATCCTCACCCCCGAGGCACTGGACTTCCTCGCCGAGCTGCATCAGCGGTTCGGCGGTCGGCGGCACGACCGCCTCGCCGACCGCATGCGCCGCCGCTTCGAGATCGGCAACGGCCACGACCCGCGGTTCCGCGACGACACCGCGCACATCCGCGAGGACGCGGAGTGGCGGGTCGCCGGGGCGGGGCCGGGCCTGGAGGACCGCCGGGTGGAGATCACCGGGCCCACCGACCCGAAGATGACGATCAACGCGCTGAACTCGGGCGCGCGGGTGTGGCTGGCCGACCAGGAGGATGCGACCAGCCCCACATGGAAGAACGTGATCGAGGGCCAGCTGTCGCTGCGCGACGCGATCCGCGGCGAGCTGACCTTCACCAGCCCCGAAGGCAAGACGTACGAGGTCACCGCCGAGCGCACCCCCACCATCGTGATGCGCCCCCGCGGATGGCACCTGAGCGAGGCGCACCTGCGGTTCACCGACCGCGCGGGCCGAGAGATGGCGGCCTCCGGTTCCCTGGTCGACTTCGGCCTGTACTTCTTCCACAACGCGCAGCGCCTCATCGACAGCGGCCGCGGCCCGTACTTCTACATCGCCAAGCTCGAATCGAGCGAGGAGGCGAAGCTCTGGGACGACGTCTTCACCTTCAGCGAGCGGTATGCGGGTCTGGCGCACGGGACGATCCGGGCGACCGTGCTGATCGAGACGTTGCCGGCGGCCTTCGAGATGGAGGAGATCCTCTTCGAGCTGCGCGACCACTGCGCGGGGCTCAACGCCGGACGCTGGGACTACATCTTCTCGATCATCAAGAACTACCGCGGCCGCGGTGCCCGCTTCGTCCTGCCGGACCGGAGCGAGGTCACCATGACGGTGCCCTTCATGCGCGCGTACACGGAACTGCTCGTGAAGACCTGCCACAAGCGGGGCGCCTTCGCGATCGGCGGCATGAGCGCGTTCATCCCGAACCGTCGTGACCCCGAGGTCACGGCGCGGGCCTTCGAGAAGGTCGCCGCCGACAAGAAGCGCGAGGCCGGCGACGGCTTCGACGGAACGTGGGTGGCGCATCCCGACCTGATCCCCACCGCGATGGCCGAGTTCGACGCCGTCCTCGGCGACCGCCCCAACCAGGTCGACCGGCAGCGCGAGGACGTCGCGGTGACGGCATCCGATCTGCTCGATGTCCACATCGGCCGCCCGGTGACGGCCGAGGGCGTGCACGCGAACGTGTCGGTGGCGATCCGCTACATCGAGGCGTGGCTGCGGGGCCTCGGCGCGGTCGCGATCGACAACCTGATGGAGGATGCCGCCACCGCCGAGATCTCGCGGTCGCAGGTGTGGCAGTGGATCCATCAGGACCGCTCGACCGCCGAGGGCGACCTCATCACGCGCGAGTACGTCGAGGCGCTCATCTCGCGCGTACTGGAGGAGACCCCGCGCCGCGACGGCGACCGGTTCGACGATGCCGCCACGATCTTCCGCGACGTCGCCCTCGGCCGCGAGTTCCCCGCCTTCCTGACGCTTCCCGCCTACGCGAAGTTCCTCGTCGACGTCGACGAGACCGCGTGACCGACCTCTCTCCCGCAAAGGACACGACATGACCCTCTACCAGGACGACATCGCCGCCATCCGCTCCTTCAAGGACCGCCACGGCGCCGGCTGGAACGCCATCGATCCCGAGTCGGTGGCCCGGATGCGGGCGCAGAACCGGTTCCGGACGGGCCTGGACATCGCCCGCTACACCGCCGAGATCATGCGGCGCGACATGGCCGAGTACGACGCGGACTCCTCGGTGTTCACCCAGTCGCTCGGGGTGTGGCACGGCTTCATCGGGCAGCAGAAGCTGATCTCGATCAAGAAGCACCTCAAGAGCACGAACAAGCGCTACCTCTACCTCTCCGGATGGATGATCGCCGCGCTCCGCTCGGAGTTCGGGCCGCTGCCCGACCAGTCCATGCACGAGAAGACCGCGGTCCCCGCGCTCATCGAGGAGCTCTACACGTTCCTCCGTCAGGCCGACGCTCGGGAGCTCGACCTGCTGTTCACGAAGCTGGATGCCGCGCGGGCTGCGGGCGACGAGACGGCGGCGGAGTTCATCCAGACCCAGATCGACACGTACGAGACCCACGTGGTGCCGATCATCGCCGACATCGACGCCGGCTTCGGCAACCCCGAGGCGACGTACCTGCTGGCGAAGAAGATGATCGAGGCGGGCGCCTGCGCGATCCAGATCGAGAACCAGGTGTCGGACGAGAAGCAGTGCGGCCACCAGGACGGGAAGGTCACCGTCCCGCACGAGGACTTCCTCGCCAAGATCACCGCCGTCCGCTACGCATTCCTCGAGCTCGGCATCGACGACGGCGTGATCGTCGCCCGCACCGACTCGCTCGGCGCGGGGCTGACGCAGAAGCTCGCGGTCACCCGCGAGCCCGGCGACCTGGGCGACCGGTACAACGCGTTCCTGGACGTCGAGGAGATCTCCGCGGACCAGCTCGGCAACGGGGATGTCGTCATCACGCGCGACGGCACACTCGTCCGACCGAAGCGGCTGCCGAGCAACCTGTACCGGTTCCGCCCCGGGACCGGAGAGGATCGCTGCGTCCTGGACTGCATCACCTCGCTCCGCAACGGCGCCGACCTGCTGTGGATCGAGACCGAGAAGCCGCACGTCGAGCAGATCGCGGGGATGATGGACCGCATCCGCGAGGTGATCCCGAACGCGAAGCTCGTCTACAACAACAGCCCCTCGTTCAACTGGACGCTGAACTTCCGCCAGCAGGCCTACGACCTGCTCGCAGCGGAGGGGGCCGATGTCTCCGCGTACGACCGGGCCGAGCTGATGAGCCCCGACTACGACGACACCGAGCTCGGTCGCCTGGCGGACGAGAAGATCCGCTCGTTCCAGAAGGACGGCTCGGCCCGCGCCGGGATCTTCCATCACCTGATCACCCTGCCGACCTACCACACGGCGGCCCTGTCGACCGATGACCTCGCGAAGGGCTACTTCGGAGACGAGGGGATGCTCGCCTACGTCCGAGGGGTGCAGCGTCGCGAGATCCGCGAAGGCATCGCCACGGTCAAGCACCAGAACATGGCGGGCAGCGACATCGGCGACAACCACAAGGAGTACTTCGCCGGGGATGCGGCGCTGAAGGCCGGGGGCGCGCACAATACGATGAACCAATTCGGCTGACGTCCGGGGCGGTGCGGGCCGGAGGGGAATCCCCGGCCCGCACCGCCGCGCGCCGGCCCGGCGAAAGGAAGACCGATGAAGTTCCTCATGCTCGTCCTCTCCGACCCCGATCGGTCCTCCGACGAGGAGCCCCCCGTCTCGATCGAGCAGTGGGTCGACGAGGTCTACGGCTCCGGCAAGGCCCTCGACGGCGACCGGCTCCGCCCGTCGTCCGAGGCCAAGACGATCCGTCGTCGCGAGGGAGAGGTCCGCGTCGCCGACGGCCCGGCCGCGCCCGCGCAGGTCGAGATCGCCGGGTTCGACATCCTGGAATGCGCCGATCTGGACGAGGCCGTCGCCGTCGCCTCCCGGCATCCGATGGCGACGTCGGGCATCATCGAGCTGCGTCCCGCGTGGCCACTGGACCTCTGACCCGCGCCGCGCGCCCCGTGGCTCCCGGCGGACACGCCCGGGCGACTACGCTGGCCCCGTGACACATCGCGCTCCGCTCTCCCGCAAGCTCTCCGCCATCGCCGAGTCGGCCACGCTCAAGGTCGACGCCAAGGCCAAGGCCCTTCAGGCCGCCGGCCGTCCCGTGATCAGCTATGCCGCGGGCGAGCCCGATTTCGCCACGCCCGCGTTCGTCGTCGACGCGGCCGCGGAGGCGCTGCACGACCCCGCCAACTTCCGCTACACCCCCGCCGCGGGGCTCCCGGTGCTCCGCGAGGCGATCGCCGCGAAGACCGCACGCGATTCGGGACTGGATGTCGCGCCCTCGCAGGTGATCGTCACCAACGGCGGCAAGCAGGCGGTCTACCAGGCGTTCCAGGCCGTGGTGAACCCCGGCGACGAGGTCCTCCTCCCCGCGCCGTACTGGACGACCTACCCGGAGGCGATCGCCCTCGCCGACGGCGTCCCGGTCGAGGTCTTCGCGGGTGCGGACCAGGAGTACAAGGTCACCGTCGAGCAGCTCGAGGCGGCCCGCACCGACCGCACCACTGTGCTCGTCTTCGTCTCGCCGTCGAATCCGACCGGCGCCGTCTACACCGCCGAGGAGACCCGCGCGATCGGCGAGTGGGCTCTGGAACACGGGATCTGGATCATCTCGGACGAGATCTACCAGAACCTCGTCTACGAGGGCACGCGCGCGGTGTCCATCGTCGAGGCGGTTCCCGAGGTCGCCGGACAGACGATCCTCGTCAACGGCGTCGCAAAGACCTACGCGATGACCGGCTGGCGCGTGGGCTGGATGGTCGGTCCCGCCGACGCGATCAAGGTCGCCGGCAACCTGCAGTCGCACCTCAGCTCCAACGTCAACAACATCGCCCAGCGCGCGGCGCTGGCGGCTCTGACGGGCCCGCAGGACGAGGCGGAGGAATTCCGGGTCGCGTTCGACCGTCGCCGCCGACTGATCGTCGAGGAGCTGTCGAAGATCGACGGTGTCGTCGTCCCCAATCCACTCGGCGCCTTCTACGTCTACCCCGACGTCCGCGGCCTTCTCGGTCGCACGTGGGGCGGGGTCACTCCGCAGACGTCCCTCGAGCTGGCCGACCTCATCCTCGAGCGCGCCGAGGTCGCCGTCGTCCCGGGCGAGGCGTTCGGTCCTTCCGGGTACCTCCGCCTGTCCTACGCGCTCGGCGATGACGCACTCCTCGAGGGCGTCTCGCGCCTGCAGGAGCTCTTCTCCACTTCGGACTGAAAAGGGCCGTCGGAGAAGCCCCGCAGCTCTACAGCTCGACGCCGACGAGGACGGGCTCCGGCTGCAGGACGAGTCCGAATTCCGCGGCGACCCGGCTCTGGATGTAGCGGGCGAGTTCGGCGAGCTCCGCCGCGGTGGCGCCTCCACGGTTGGTGAGAGCAAGCGCGTGCTTGGTCGACAGGCCCGCCCGTGAGCGCGGGAAGCGGAACCCCTTCCGCAGCCCCGCGTTCTCGATGAGCCACCCCGCGCTGACCTTCACGTCAGACTCCTGACTCACGGGCGCCGGCACCCGCCCGTCGTAGGCGGCGAGCGGGATCACCACGACAGGGTCGAGGTCCGGGGCCACCGGCCAGCGCGGGCACGCGTCGGGCAGGGTCCGGGCGAAGGATGCCGACACCACGGCGTTCTGGAAGAACGAGCCCGCACTGTGCGTGTCGACGTCGGCGTCGTCGAGCACCATGCCCTTCCGGGCGCGCGTGGCGAGCACGTGCTCGCGCACCCAGGCGAGGCTCACGGTGTCGTCCTCCGTGAGCCCCAGGGCCCCGCGCAGCTGCGCTCCGGCGATCCTGCGTTCGCCGTGTCCGACATCCGCGAGCTCGAAGGTCGCCGAGAGGATGACAGCCCGCCGTGCCGGCACCGAGCCGTAGTGGTGCTTGAGGACCGAGGTGCGGAACCCGAGTCCGAGGTCGGCGGCGGGGACGGTCTCGACCTCGCCGGTGGACTCGTCGATCAGCTCCACCTCGACGAGGGTCTGGACGGTCTCCTGTCCGTACGCGCCGATGTTCTGCACGGGCGCGGCACCGACGGTTCCGGGGATGCCGGACATCGCCTCGAGACCCGCGAGCCCCTCCGAGACCGAGACTTTGACGAGATCGTCCCAGTCGTGCCCGGCGGCCACGCGCAGGCGGACGAAGCCGTCCCGCGGAGAGGCGAGGCGCTCGATCCCCCGGGTGAGGACACGCACGACGATGCCGTCGAAGGGGTCGTCGCCCACGAACAGGTTCGATCCGCCGCCCAGGACGAGCCACTCCCCACCCGCGGCCCATACCTCGCGGAGCGCCGCGACGAGCTCGTCCGTCGTGACGGCGTCGATCATCCGCTCGGGGACGCCGCCGGTACGCAGCGTGGTGAGCTGCGCGAGAGGGAGCGGGGTGATCTCCGGCATCCGCTCAGGCGACCCGGACTCGGACCTGGGCTTTGCCGAGGACGGTCGCGCCGTCGAAGGTGACGGTGAGGTCGATGCGCGCGACGTCGTCGGCCACCTGTCCGACGACGGCCCGCACCGTGACGTCGGCTCCGAGCTCGGGGTCGACCACGACCGGGCGGGTGAACCGCACCCCGTACTCGAGGATGCGACCGGGGTCTCCGACCCACTCCTCGATGGTCTGGACCGCCAGACCCATCGTCAGCATCCCGTGCGCGAGAACGCCGGGGAGTCCCACCGCGGCGGCGACGTCATCGCGGTAGTGGATGGGGTTGAAGTCGCCCGAGGCTCCGGCGTAGCGCACGAGCGCCGCCCGATCGAGGTGGACGGTCCGCTCGGCGACGACGTCGCCGACGTTCACGGTCGCGTTCATGCCTGCTCCTCCCCCACGACCAGGACCGATGTCGCCGTGACGACGTGCGCACCCTGGAGATCGGTGATCTCCGCCTCGCTGGTCACCATGGTCGCCGCGCCCATCGCGCGCAGACCCGTCACCGACAGCCGCGCGACGAGCTCGTCGCCGGCCACGATCGGACGGGTGTAGCGGAACCGCTGCTCGGCGTGCAGAACCCGCGAGAGCTCGATGCCCGCGTCCGGCTCGGCGAGGAGCTGCTGCAGCGTCTGGTCCTGGAGGACCATCGCGAAGGTCGGGGGCGCGACCACGTCGGCGTAGCCGAGGGCGCGCGCGGCCTCCGGGTCGTGATGCGCGTCGGAGGCGGAGAACACCGCGCGGGCGAACTCGCGCACCTTCTCACGACCGACCAGGTAGGGAGCGGTCGCGGGGAACGCGCGACCGACGAGCTCGGGGTTCACTGGCACCCGATCATCCTATCGACGGCGTCAGCGTGCCCTCTTGCGACCCCGGATCGCCTTCATCGCCATCTGCACGGCGATGAAGACCAGGAACGCGGCGAAGAGGATGTTGCCGACCTGAGGGTCGACGCGCACGGCGATCCACGCGCCGAGAGCGGTGGTCGTGATCGCCGCGAGACCGACGATCCCGGCGGCGACGAGGTCGATGTTGTGTCGGCGGATGTTGCCGATCGTGCCGGAGATGGCGGTCGGGATCATCATGAGCAGGGACGTGCCCTTGGCGACGAGATCGCTCGTGCCGAAGAGGAAGATCAGCGCCGGCACGACGATGATCCCGCCACCCACGCCGAGGAGTCCTGCGAGGACGCCGGTCACGAGCCCCAGGGCGATCAGCCCGAGACCCGTCCACCAGGTGAGCTCGAGAACGGCATCCCGCGAGGGGATGACGATGAACAGCATCACGATGACGACGCCGAGGAAGCCGACGAAGCCCCACCGCAGGACGGTCTGCGACAGCCGGGCGAGGAGCGCGGTGCCGATCTGCGCGCCGATGACCGCACCGCCGGCGAGGATGAGCGCGGGGATCCACGCGACCGAGTCGTTGAGGGCGTAGGAGACGACCCCCACCGATGCGGTCGGCACGATGGCTCCGAGGGAGGTGCCCGCGGCGAGCCTCTGATCGAACCCGAGGACGAGGACGAGCAGCGGCACGATGACCGTGCCTCCGCCGACGCCGAAGAGCCCCGACATGAGGCCGGCGAGCAGTCCGACCCCGACGCACGTGAGCACGTAGCGCGCCCCGCGAGCGCGCGTCATCTCCTCCGCCACCGGTTACTCGAGGAAGTCGATCGCCCAGCCGCCGTCGGCGGGCACGAGCGTGTAGAGGAAGACGTTGTCGTACGTGACCGCCTCGTCGAGCGGGTTGCCCTCTTCGTCGAAGAAGCTCTCGAAGGTCTCGGTGGTGGTGACGAGAATCTGCTCGGCGTCGCCCTCGACGGAGGTGACCTCGATGCGGTAGTCCTCGACGGATGCCGAGAACTCGCTGGCCGTCGCCTCGAACGCGGCGCAGTCCCCCAGGCCGCCGGCGGTGCGGAACGACTCGGTGGTGCTGGCGAGGAACAGGTCGCAATCGACGTTCTGCCACGCGTCGTCGTAGTCCATGACGACGTCGACGGCGGCCTGCTCGTCATCACCGGCCGGCGCGCCGCTGCCGCCGGATCCGCCGGAGGAGCCCGACGTCGCGGCGTTGACCAGGAGCAGGGGGATCAGGACCGCCGCGGCGATGACCACGCCGAGCATCACGACGCCGAGGACGACCCACAGGATCCAGAGCTTCGACTTCGGCTGCGTCGCCGCCGAGAATCCGCCGCCTTCGCCGGTGTACCCCTCCGGCGGCGCGACGCCGTCGACGGGCTGCGGGTCGAATCCGACGGTCTGCAGCGACGCATCGGTCGCGTCGGCCGGGACGGGGGTCGCGGCATCGGGAGCGGGCGGAGCGGCGCCGTCCACCGCACCCTCGGCATCGGGCTCGGCGACGTGGGTGGTCCACTGCGTGCCGTCCCACCAGCGCAGCGCGCCGTGTCCGTCGTCGTACCAGCCGGGAGGGGTCGCAGTCATGCTCGCAACCCTATCCCTCAGCCGCCCTCGCCCCCACCCGCTCCCACCCCTGGGATTCCGTGATGGACTAGGGCGATGTCAGACAAGACCCGCCCCGTCGCCCTCATCACCGGCGCCTCGTCCGGTATCGGCCACGCCACGGCGCTCGCCCTGATCGCACGCGGCTGGGTCGTGTACGCCGCCGCCCGCCGGGTCGACCGGATGGCGCACCTCGCGGCATCCGGGTGCGAGGTCCTGGAGATGGACGTCACCGACGACGCCTCGATGCGGGCGGGCGTGGAGCGGATCGTTCACCAGCAGGGGCGCATCGACGTGCTCGTCAACAACGCCGGGTACGGCTCGTACGGTGCCCTCGAGGACGTCCCGATCGAGGAGGCGCGCCGCCAGTTCGAGGTGAACGTCTTCGGCCTGGCGCGTCTGACGCAGCTGGTGCTCCCGACGATGCGCGCACTCGGACGCGGACGGATCGTCAACATCTCGTCGATCGGCGGGCGCATCTACGAGCCGATCGGCAGCTGGTACCACGCGACCAAGTTCGCCGTCGAGGGACTCTCCGACTCGCTGCGCCTGGAGCTCGCCCCGCACGGCATCGATGTCGTCATCATCCAGCCCGGGCCCATCCGGACCGAGTGGAACGCCATCTCACGCGAGAGCGCGCTGGAGCGCTCCGGTGACGGCCCCTACGCCGCGCAGGCCGCCGCCCTGGTGGCGAACTACGAGAACGTCGATTCGTCCCCGCTGTCCGGCACCGCCGAAGGCGTCGCCCGCACGATCGTGAAGGCCGTCACCGTGCGCTATCCGCGCTCGCGCTACGCCACTCCCGTCTCCGCAAAGGCGATCGTCGGGATTCGCCGTCTGCTCCCCGACGTGCTCATGGACGGGATGCTGGCGCGTCTGGCGAAGTAGCCCCAGCGCGCCGCTCCCGCCGGGCCCGCAGGACTCCGATCACCGCGTCGAGCACGACGAACACCGCCAGGGTGACGCCGATCGCGGGCAGCCACAGGCCGATCGCCAGCGCCGCGAGCCCGACCGCCGCGATGCCCCACCACGGCGCACCCCGAAGGGCGCCGCGGGCGGGCGGCACCCCGACGAGGGCGTCCCGCCGCGTCGGCCGGCGCTTCCACCACATCGCGTAGCCGAGGACGACGAGGGCGGCGATGCCGAGGGCCAGGGCGAACATCACGATCTGATTCGCGAGGCCGAACATCGTGCCCATGTGGATCGCGATCCCCCACGTCGCGAGCTTGGCGGCGAGCGAGTAATCGGCGAAGTCGACCCGGTCGACGACCTCCATCGTGGTCCCATCGATCGCGACGGAGTCCACCTGCGTCGGGTACCCGCGCTGGATCTCCCGCACGGTCCACGCGGTACCCGGCTCGGAGGGCGGCGTGATCTGCACGAGCCCCGTGTCGACGTTCACCCGCTGGGCGATGGCGAGGACCGCATCGAACGTCGCCGGGTTCGCCTCGCCCGTCGGCGTGGCGGCCGTACCGTCGTGACCGGCGTGGCCGGCGTGATCACCCGCGTGTGAGCCCTCGCCGTCTGCGTCGAGCGCGGTGTTCACGCTCGGCGTCCCCCAGTCCAGCGCCGTCCGCACCTGCGAGACGTTCGCCCCGCCGTACGTCGACCAGGTGATCCCGGTCGCCGCGAGGAACAGCGCCCCGACGGCGATCCAGATGCCGATCGAGGTGTGCCAGCTGAACAGACGCCGGTAGCCCTTCGCGCGCGTGTTCGGACGCAGCATGTCGCGCCGCGAACGCGACCGGAGCGCGCGGATGACCCACAGACCCACCCCCGCCAGCACCACGACACCGAGCCACGAAGCGGCGAGTTCGCTGTACAGGCGTCCGGCGTCCCCCAGGTGAAGGCTGCGGTGGGTGTTGCTGATCCACGTGCGCAGCGGCAGGGAGCCGCTCGTTCCGTAGACGATCTGGTCACCGCGGACCTCGGCGGTGCCGGGGTCGACGAACACCGCGCGGGACTCGCTCGCGCCCAGCCCTTCCTGGGTGAACATCACCCGTGTGGTGTCGCCGGGTTCGGGTGCGGGACGGACGGCGGAGAGGACCGCGCCGTCACCGTCGCCGCTCGCGGCGAGGTGGGCCTCGGCCGCCTCGATCTGCGCCGCGAGCGGCACGGTCGTGGCGGTCACCGGTGCGCGCAGCTCGCGCGCGTAGACGGCCTGCTCGATCGTCGGCGACAGCGCGTAGAGCGCTCCGCTGAGCGCTGCGATGAGGATGAACGGGCCGACGAGGACGCCGGCGTAGAAATGCAGACGCAGGAGCAGCTGGCCGAACCAGCCAGCGCGGGTGCGCGGTCGGGGCGCCGCCACGGGACGAGGCGGTCCGTCGACGATGGAGGTCATGAGGTCTTTCCGATGAGAAGTGTGTCGCCGATGAACCCGCCCTCGGAGCAGCCCGGGGGCACCGCGAAGACCGCGGATCCGATCGGCGTGGTCCACTCGTTGAGGAGGTCGAGTTCGTCGAGGCGCCGCTGGAGGGGGACGAACTGCGCCCCGACGTCGGCTTGGAAGGAGACGAAGACGAGGCCCGCGTTGGAGATCGCACCGGACACGGGGGTGTCATCGTAGTTGTAGGCGCGCCGGAAGATCCGCTCACGCGGGTCGTCGCTGCGTGAGCGCCGCACGTGCGAGAACTCCGGGATCACCGGGAACCCGATCGCCGTGGTGGCCTCGAAGTCCGGTTCGTCGAACTCGTCGGTCCCCGTCAGCGGCGCACCGGTGGATTGGAACCGCCCGAGGGACTGGTCCCGCCCGGGACGATCGAGCCGATCCCAGGTGTCGAGGTCCATGGCGATGCGCCGGACGACGAGCCCGGTGCCACCGTCGAGCCAGCCCTGCCCGCGGGTCCAGACGACCTCGTCGAAGTCAGCCGTCCCCGGTTGCGGGTTGGAGGTGCCGTCCACCTGACCGAACAGGTTCCGCATCGTGGTGCCGGCCCGCACCGAGCCGTGCGCGCGCCGGAAGCCCTGCTGGGTCCACCGCAGCTCGGCGAAGGTGCGGGCATCCTTCAGCAGCATGCGCGACGCGTGCGCGACGGTCAGCGGATCGTCGGCGGCGACCTGGATCAGCAGGTCGCCGTCGCTGTACGCGGACTCGAGCCGATCGATCCCGAACGCCGGAAGCGGAGCGAGCCACCCGGGCGCGGCCCCTCCTGCGCGACGCACGAGCTCCGGACCGAAGCCGAAGGTCACCGTCAACCGAGCAGGCGCCACCGCGAGCTCGGGCTCGGAATCGGCGAGGGCCGGCTGCCCCTGCGTCATGCGCGCCGCGTCGTCGCTCAAAATGCGCATCATGCGGGTGAGCGCCTCCCGGTCGATCTCGGGGCGAAGGTCGAGGGCGAGGAAGACGCCGTGAGCCTGGGCATCCGTGTCGATGCCGGCCTGATGCACACCGTGGAAGGGCACCGTCACGTCGCCGTTCAGCGGGACGGATGCCGCGGGGGCGGGGGCGGGGGCGCGCGTGGCGCCGAGCGCCGCGTCGACGCCGATCGCTGTGGCGGCGCCCACGCCGGCGACAGCTCCTCCGAGGAGGAACTGTCGCCGGGTGGCGCCGCTGCGATCGGGTCGTTGCCGCCGATCGCGCGGCGTCATCAGTGGTCCATGTCCGAGTGCTCGTCCATGTCCATGTCCATGTCCATGTCCATGTCCATGTCGCCCTCGTAGTTCTCGTTCGCGCCGGCGTAGTCCTTGACCGGGGCTGCGAACTCGAACGTGCTGTCGTCCGAGAACGTGAGGGTGAAGGTCGTCTCGGCCCCGGCCGTCAGAGGGTCGGTGAGGTCCATCAGCATGATGTGGTCGCCGCCGGGTGAGCAGGAGACTCCCGTCGGCGGGGATGACGAACCCGCCTTCGATCTCGCGCATGACCATCTGACCGCTCTCGTTCTCGACGGTCTCGTGGAGTTCGAGCATCGACGAGGCGGGCGAGGAGACCGAGACGACGGTGATGTCGGCATCCGAGTCGTTCGTCAGCTCGCCGAAGGCGGCGGACATCCCGGACTCGGCGGACTTGACCCAGGCGTCGCTGATCGAGACCGCCTCGGCCGCGGGGAGCGACGACTCCGCGGGCGATTCCGCGGGGGTCGAGGCGCAGCCGGCCAGGGCGAGGAGGGAGACGGTGAGGAGTGCGCCGACGCGGACGCGGGTGGTGCGGGTGTTCACAGGGTGTGCCTTTCAGGAGTGTCGGCGGTGTCTCTCCGCCGACGGAGGAAGTGGATGCCGGCGAAGAGGGCGACGGCTGCGGCCGCACCCCCGCCACCGAGGAGGGCGACGCGCGCGACCCCTCCGCTGTCCTGTGTGCCCTGACTGTCCTGCGCGGATCGTGCGTCCTGCGTCCCCGGCGTACTCGAGGGCGCCGCGGACGGCACCCGTTCGTACGGTTCGGCGTCACCCACGGTGAACGGGATGACCCCCGAGATGGGGTGCCCGTCGGAGGACACGACGCGCCAGCGGATCTCGTATCCGCCGACGGGCATCCCCTCGGGGAGCGCGACCGAGACGACGGTCCCCTCGACCACCGGCTCCTCGTCGACCCAGTCCTCGCGGGTGGCGTCGGCGACGATGATCATCGCGCCGAGCTCCATCACCTCGGCGGAATACTCCAGGGTGAGGGTGGTCGGAGCGCTGTCGAGGCGCTCTCCGGCGGCGGGATCGCTGCCGATGAGTTGATCGTGGGCGGCTGCGGGCGCGGCCGGAGCGAGGAGGACGACGAGGGCCGTCGCCATCCCGAGCGCTGCCGCGCGCAACCGCGTCGTCGTCACCGATGACACGGGGAAACCTTTCGCACATGCACCCGTCGGGTGCGCAGAACATCGACACGCGCGCCACGGGCACGCGGTCGCACCGGCGCTCCGGCGGAACGCGGTGGTGTCAGAGCACGGTGGCGACGGGGGGCCCGCGACGACGGACCGCGGAGAGGACGACGTCCGCGACGGCGCCGAGTGGGGCTGCGGCGGCGATCACGGGCGTGCGCGTCGGGCCGACGGGCACGAAGACCAGGGCGACGAGGACGAGGCGACGCGCCCACCGGGCCACATCCGCCGCGGTCTGGCGGAGGATGGCGCACGCGCGCTCGCCGCGGTGCAGCGCGACGACGGTGACGACGGCGGCGAGCGCGTGCAGCGCCCACATGACCGCGTCGCCGTGCAGCGACGCTGCGGTGACGGCGGGCTCGGCACCCGATACGGCCGAAGTCAGGGCGCCGTGCTGGTGCCCGTGTGCGTGTGCGTGTGCGTGTGCGTGGAGCACGGCATCCGTACCCGCAGCGGGGCCCGCGCCGAGCACGAAGAGGACGTGGAAGAGGGCTTGGCTCAGCACCACCGCGAGGCCCAGCCGCGACACCGACAGACGTCGACCGACGAGCAGCGTGCTGGCCGCGGCGGCGAGGATCAGCGGCAGGAGGATGCCGAGCCACCCGGGCATCGCACCGCCGGCGGCGACGTGCGAGAGCAGGGCGACGAACGTCGAAACACCCGCGGCGAGCAGTCCGCGAGCGACTCGGGACGCTCGGGACGGACGCATGCCTCCAGTCTGCCACCCGCGGCGACGAAGCGCGGTCAGCTGCCGGGGTGCTCCTCCGGTCGCGCCGAGGCGATCAGCATCCGCAGGCCCATCTCGAACGCGCGCGTCGCGATGGGATCCGCGGGATCCTCGTCGGCGAGCGTCGCGAAGGCGGCGGAGAACGTGGGGAGCTCTGCTTCCTGGCCCCGGGGATCGAACACGATCGCGGGACCGGACATGTCCAGCACGCTCCCGAGGATGAACGACTCGAACGCCGTGAGCAGGGGGAGGATGTCGCGATCGGCCCACCCCACCGCGCGCGCCGCGACGGCGAAGTCCTCGTACTCCGCGAGCAGCACCGGCGCCTTCACCGCGTTGGTCATCAGCAGCGGGACGACCCGCGGATGCCCGGCGAACGCCCGCCGGTAGGAGCGCGCCCACTCCCGGAGGCCCTCCTCCCACGCCATCTCGCGCAGCGGCCGCGAGTCGATCCGGGCCGACACCAGCGAGCGCACGTCCTCGATCATGGCGGCGAGATTCGGCACATGGTTGTAGAGGGACGTGGGGTTCACACCGAGCTTCGTCGCCACGCGGCGGATGCTCGCCCCTTCGGCGCCGTGGCGATCCACGAGCGCGAGGGCCGTCTGCGCGATGAGCTCGCGGCTGAGCAGCGGGCGCGGCGGTCTGGCGATGACGGACTCCTCAGGTCGCGGCCGAGCTTACGCGGCGTCTCGAAGAAAGGTGTGGCGACGAGTAAAACATACGGTGTATGTTTCTGTCCATGACCGCACCTCTGCCGACGGTCGTCGACGCGCCCATCGCCGAACTGAGCCGCGCCCTGCACGACGGCGCGATCACGAGCGTCGAACTCGTCGCCCGCTACCTCAACCGGATCGCCTTCTACGACCGCTCGGGCATCGCGCTGACCTCCGTGATCGTCCTGAACCCCGAGGCCTTCGCCGAGGCGCGGGCCGCCGACGAGCGTCGCGCACGCGGCGAGACCCGGGGCGTGCTCGACGGCATCCCCTTCACCGCGAAGGACAGCTTCTGCGTGTCGGGCCTCCCGGTCGCCTCCGGCTCCCCCGCCTTCGCCGACCTCATCGCGCAGGACGACGCGTTCGCTATCGCACGCCTCCGCGACGCGGGCGCCGTGTTCCTGGGGCTCACGAACATGCCCCCGATGGCCGCGGGCGGCATGCAGCGCGGTCTCTACGGTCGCGCGGAATCGCCCTACAGCGCCGACTACCTCACCTCCGCCTTCGGCTCGGGGTCGTCCAACGGGTCGGGCACGGCCACGGCCGCGAGCTTCGCCGCGTTCGGCCTGGGCGAGGAGACCTGGTCGTCGGGGCGCGCCCCCGCCTCGCACAACGCACTGACGGCGTACACCCCGTCCCGCGGCATAATCTCCGTGCGCGGCAACTGGCCGCTCGTGCCCACGATGGACGTGGTCGTCCCGCACGCCCGCACGCTCGAGGACCTCGCGCACATCCTCGACGCCGTGGTCGTGGACGATCCGGTCACCGACGGCGACCTGTGGCGATCGCAGCCGTGGATCCCGCTCCCTCGCCCCTCGGAGGTGCGGCCCGCGTCTTTCGCCGCCCTTCCCGCCGCCGATCTCTCCGGCATCCGTCTCGCCGTCCCCCGCATCTATGTCAACGCCGACGCCGACAGCGCCCACCCCATCGACACCCGCCCCTCGGTCATGGTCCTCTGGGAACGCCTGCGTCAGGATCTGCAGGACGCCGGCGCCGAGGTCATCGAGGCCGACTTCCCCGCGGTGGACAACTACGAGAAGCTGCACACCCACAGCCGCGACATGGTCGATCGGGGCTTCGTGCCCCGCGAGTTCCTCGCCGACGAGGTCGGCGCGCTCTCGGTGTGGGCCTTCGACGCCTTCCTCCGCCTCAACGGCGATCCTCGCCTGAACCGGCTCGCCGACGTCGACGCGACGAAGATCTTCCCCCACCCCGCCGGCGCCCTCCCCGACCGCTACGGGATCTTCCCCTTCGACATCGCCTACGACCTGGCCGAATACGTGGATGTCGCGCAGACCGGAGTCCGGGTGCCGACGGAGATCCCCTCGGTCGGACCCGGTCTCCGCGGTCTCGAGCGCACGCGCGCGGTCGACCTCGAGGAGTGGATGGCGGCGGAGGGGTTCGACGCGGTGATCTTCCCGACCCAGTCCGACGTCGGTCCCGCCGATGCCGATGTGAACGAGGAATCCGCCGACCTCGCGTGGCGGAACGGCGTCTGGGTCTCCAACGGCAACCTGGTCCCCCGCCACCTGGGCATCCCGACCGTGACCCTGCCGATGGGAATCATGACGGACACTCGGATGCCGGTCGGCGTCACCCTCGCCGGCCCCGCCTACGCCGACGCCCGCCTGATGCAGATCGCGTCCGCCGTCGCGGCGCTCGGAGACCGCCGGGTCACGCCGCCGCGCACGCCGGCGCTCCCGGACGAGATCGTCTTCCCGACGGCGCGGGCGGTCGCCGCGGGTGGGATCGAGGTGCACATCGACCAGATCCGCGTCGAGCGCGACGTCGACGCCGTGACCGTGAGTTTCTCGGCCACGTTGAGCGGCGCCGCCGTCGCCGACGTGGTCGCGTATGTCGACGGCATCCGCACCGCCGTCGAGCGCGACGGCACGCGCATCACCGGCTCGCATCCCCTCGACCCCGACGCGCACACGACGCCGTTCAGCGAGTGGCTGGCACCCTTCGGCCCTCTCGTCGTGATCGTCGCCCGCGATGCGGACGGTGCGGTGTGCGGCGCGTTCGGCTCGACGGAAGGATCCCCGCTGTGACCGACATGCACCCGACCTCCGCCGCCGCGCCCTTCGACTACTTCGCCCACGTCGAGCTGCCCACCCCCTCCCTGGGTGACGACGAGGTCCGGCATCTGTTCGCGTCGACCTTCGGCGTCGAGATCGACCTGCGTTCCCTCGGGAGTCAGCAGGACCAGAACTTCCGCGTCTTCGCACGGGGGTCCGATGAGCCGCTGGGCGTACTCAAGATCAGCAACCCCGCCTTCAGCGAGGCCGAGATCGAGATGCAGGATCGCGCCGCGGCGCGCGTCGCCGACCACGATCCGACGCTGCGCGTCCCCCGGATCGTGCCGGGTCCCCGCGGACCGATGAGCGCGTGGTGGGACTCTTCGAGCGGCCGCGTCCACGCCCGGGTGCTGGAGAACATCTCGGGCTCGACGCTGATGGGCTCGGGCTACCTCTCCCCGGCCGTCGTCGCCCGTCTGGGCGACCTGGCCGCGCGGGTGAGCGTCGCCCTCGACGGCTTCACCCACCCCGCCTCGGCCCGGGTGCTGCAGTGGGACGCGCGACACGCCCTCCGCGTCATCGACGCGCTCCTCCCCGGCGAGACCGACGAGGCGGTGCAGGACGCCCTGCGGACGGCGACGGCGGATGCCGCGTCGGCGCTGGCCCCCGTCGCGGAGCGCCTGCCGGTGCAGGCGGGACACTTCGACATCACCGACGACAACGTCCTGCGCCCGGAGCCGGGCGCGCTGCCGGACGCGGTCATCGACTTCGGCGACGTCACCGCATCGTGGCGGGTCGGCGAGATCGCCACCACGGTGTCCTCGGTCCTCCACCACGACGGCGCGGACGCACTGTCGGCCCTGCCGGCCATCCAGGCGTTCCACGCCCGACGCCCGCTCACCGGCGACGAGGTCACGGCGCTGTGGCCTCTCGTGGTCCTCCGCGGCGTCGTCCTCGTCCTGAGCGGGCGGGCGCAGGTGCGCATCGACGACGGCAACGACTACGCGGCGAGCGCGCTCGATCGCGAGTACCGGATCTTCGAGACCGCGACGGCCGTGCCGATATCCGTCACGACCGCGGCGATCCGCGCTGCCGTCGGGGACGACGCAGACATCGACCACCTCCCGTGGCGGGCTGCGCCGCTGGTGTCGCTCACCGGCGAGATCGCCGTCCTCGACGCCGGGACGGTGTCGGAGCTGAACGACGAGGGCGCCTGGCAGGAGGACGCCAGGCTGGACCGCGCAGCGGCCGACGCGCTCGACCGGGGCGCGGCGTGCAGCGTGCTGCCGGCGTGGGACGCGGTGCTCACCGGCGCTCCGCACCGGACCCCCTCGGCCCCCGCGACCGTGCCGACCGGGGCGACGATCTGGCTGGCCGAGCCGACGCCGCTCACCGCCGCCGCGGCAGCGGGCGCGACCGTCGCCGACGGCGCGCTCACCTGGACCGACGGGCGCGAGACGGTGACGATCTCCGGCCTCCCGCCCGACGCGACGGCGATCGAACTCCCCGCACGCACTCGACTGTTCGTGCGGCGATTCCGTTCCGACGGCCCGCCGCCCCCGGTGCGGGTCACCGCCGCGCTCGCGCCCGCCTGGCGGACGGTCGTCGGCGATGTCGCGCCGGCACTGGGTCTTCCCGCGAGCCGCGAGCCGCGGCATCCGTCCGACGATCTGCTCGAACGCCGACACCGCGTCGTCGCCGACGTGCAGGAGCACTACTACACCGCGCCCCCGCAGATCGAACGAGGGTGGCGCGAGTACCTCATGGACGTCGACGGCCGGGTCTACCTCGACATGGTGAACAACGTCGCGTCGGTGGGGCACGCCCACCCCCGGGTGGTCGACGCGGCGACGCGGCAGATGCACCTGCTCAACACCAACTCGCGGTTCCACTACGGCGGCATCACCGAGTACGGCGAGAAGATCGCCGCGACCCTGCCCGATGAGCTCGACACCGTCTTCTTCGTCAACTCCGGCTCCGAGGCGGTGGACCTGGCTCTGCGACTCGCGATGGCCGCCACCGGCCGGACCGACATCGTCGCGATGCGGGAGGCCTACCACGGGTGGACGTTCGCCAGCGATGCGGTCTCGACCTCGATCGCCGACAATCCGTTCGCGCTCGAGACGCGTCCCGACTGGGTGCACACGGTCGCGGCGGCGAACTCGTACCGCGGCGACCACCGCGATGCGGATGCCGTGCGATACGCACCCGAGGCCGTCGCCGACATCGACCGGCTGGTCGCGGACGGCACGCCCCCGGCCGGCTTCATCTGCGAGACGTACTTCGGCAATGCCGGGGGCGTCGCCCTCCCCCCGGGCTACCTCGAGGAGGTGTACGCGGCCGTGCGGCGGCACGGCGGCCTCGCCATCGCGGACGAGGTCCAGGTGGGCTTCGGACGGCTGGGCCGGTGGTTCTGGGGCTTCCAGGAGCAGGGGGTGATCCCCGACATCGTCGCGGTGGCGAAATCGATCGGCGGCGGACACCCGCTCGGCGCGGTCATCACCCGCCGCGAGATCGCGGACCGCTACCGCACGCAGGGCTACTTCTTCTCCTCCACCGGGGGATCACCCGTCTCCGCCGCCATCGGCAGCGCCGTGCTCGACGTGATCCGGCAGGAGGACCTGCAGGAGAACGCCCGGGTCGTCGGCGCGCACCTCGTGGCACGCCTGGAAGAGCTGGGGACGCGGCATCCGATCATCGGTCGTGTCCACGGATCCGGCCTGTATCTCGGCGTCGAGTTCGTGCGGGACCGCCAGACGCGAGAGCCCGCGACGGCCGAGACCGCCGCCATCTGCGACCGCCTGCTCGAGCTGGGTGTGATCATGCAGCCCACCGGCGACCACCAGAACGTGTTGAAGATCAAACCCCCGCTGTGCGTGACGAAGGAATCCGTCGACTACTTCGCTGATGCGCTGGCCAGAACATTGGAGACCGGATGGTGACCTCGCGCCCCCTCGACACCCCCCGTTGGCGGATGCCGGCCGAGACCGACCCGCACGAGCGGACGTGGATGGCCTTCCCCCGTGAGGGGTTCACGCTCGGCGAAGGCGCGCAGGAGCGCGAGGAGGGCTACGCCGCGTGGGCGGCCGTCGCGCACGCGATCGTCGAGTTCGAACCGGTGACCATGGTGGTCGACCCGACCGAGATCAGCCGTGCCCGGCGGATGCTGAGCGGCGACGTCGAGATCGTCGAAGCGCCGATCGACGAGTTCTGGATGCGCGACATGGGCCCGACGTTCGTCGTCGACGACGCGCACCCCGGGACGCTCGCCGCCGTCGACTGGGTCTTCAACGGCTGGGGGGCGCCGGACTGGGCCGAGTGGCAGAAGTCCGCCCTCATCGGCCGTTTCGTCGGCGAGCACCTCGGCGTCGAGGTCATCGACTCGCTTCTGGTGAACGAGGGCGGCGGCCTGCACGTCGACGGGAGCGGCACCGTGCTCCTGACCGAGACGGTGCAGCTCGACCCGCGCCGGAACCCCTTCGCCGACAGGGCACGGGTCGAGTCCGAGATGGCCCGGACGATCGGCGCGACCGACGCGATCTGGCTGTCGCGGGGGCTCACCCGGGACTACGACGACATGGGCACGAACGGTCACGTCGACATCGTCGCCACCTTCACCTCGCCCGAGCACGTGCTGCTCCACGAGCAGCAGGACCCCGACCACCCCGACTTCGCCGTGTCGCGGCAGATCCGCGGCGAGCTGGAGGCGGCGTTCGCCTCCCGCGGGCGGGATGTCACCATCACCGGACTCCCCACCCCGGCGACCCTGCGGGACGAGACGGGATGGGTCGACTGGAGCTACGTCAACCACCTCGCGGTGAACGGCGGCGTCATCGCGTGCGGTTTCGGCGAGGAGGGCGCCGACGCGCGCGCCCGCGACATCCTTTCCGCCGCCTACCCCGGTCGCCGCGTCGTGACCGTCGACGCGCGTCCGCTCTTCGACCGTGGCGGCGGCATCCACTGCATCACGCAGCAGCAGCCGGCCGTCGGCTGATCGCTCCTGGCGGGAAAGCGGCATCCGTGGGAGGCTCGGTCCGATGAACCGGGCGCAGAAGATCACGATCGCCGTCTCGGCGGTGGTGGTCGCGGGCCTCGTCGTGCTCGCCGCCCCGCCCGTCATCGGTGCCGTGGGGTGGGCTGCTGCCCGCGTCGCTCCCGCTGCGGTCGAGCCGACGGCGTCTCCCTCCCCTGCACCCGAATCGCTCGGCAAGGACGACGCAGGGCCCACGGGCTTGCCTGAGGGGTACGTGAACGTGGGGAACGGCACCGCGATCCCCGCGGGCGGCCCGGGCGACTGCGAGGAAGCCGCCTGGATCCACATGGGTGAGATGAATGCGTGGCTGCACGGGGACATCCCGGACCAGGGCGTCCGGGAGTTCGCCGCCGGCGAGGCCGGGCTCGACGCCGAGGGGCGGGTCGTGACGTACACCGTCGCGCCCGGCGACGCGCTCTACGCCATCAGCGACCGGTTCTGCATCGCGAACCCGCACGCCATCGACACCCTCAATCACACGCGGATGATCCAACCCGGGGATGTGCTCCTCCTCCGACCGAACAAGTCCCTGCCGTGGATTCCGTACTACAGCCCACCCGACGCCCCCGCTGGATATCAGCAGATCCCTTATCAGAATGCGGTGGAGTCGATGAGCGCGGCCGCGCAGGCCGGCGACCTCGACGCGATGCGGACCATCTTCGAGAACGACCTCGCGGGCCTGTTCCCGAACCCGGACCACGCGAACGTCATCGCCCGCGCGCTCGACCTCGGCCGGCTCGACGTCCTTCGCCACATGTTCGCGTAGCCGCGCCCGCGCGTCTCGCCCGGCCGGCCCGCGCCGCCCGGGTGCTGTAGCGAACTCCTCAAAACCGGGCCGCGCCGCCCGGGTGCTGTAGCGAACTCCGCAGAAACCGCGCGCAACCGCCCCCGCGCACCGGAAACCGGCCGGCGTCGCGCGAATCTGAGGAGTTCGGTACGCGGGCGGCGGGTCGCGGACGCCGCCGAAACGAAAGAAGCGCCCCTCGGGGGGGCGCTTTTCCTGTAGGCCCAGTACACCGCAACTCGAATAAATCGGCGCTGTTCCCGCCGCCCCTGCTGGAACTGCAGAAATTGGCCGGTCTTACGCCAAATCGGACTACCTCAAACTCGTCCTTCGGGCAGGCGCCTCGGCCCTTGCGTCGTCGGCTCGAGCCAGCCCTCATCGCCGAGATCGTCGAGAAGTACCAGTCTGGCGACTCGACGCCGTCTCTTTGTGACCACTACAACCTCTCGAAGGGCGGCTTGCTGAAGCTGCTGCGCGACGAAGGCGTCCAGCTCCGCTGTCAGCCGCTCAGTGGTGAGCAAGTCCGTCAAGCAGCTGTGCTCTATAAGAACGGCAAGTCGCTCGCGGCTATCGCGGCCCACTTCGATGTGAGCTACAACGGTGTCCGTCAAGCCTTCGTTCGAGAAGGTATTGAGCGCCGACCTCGGGGTGGTAGTCGGGCCTAGGCGGCCTTCGAGTCCTCGTCGACCTGATGTCGTAGCTCGTTTCGTGCGTGCTCCCGCAGCGCCGATGCGATCTTCTCGTAGTCGATGGTGAGATGAACGAGTGTACGCACCTCGACGATGAGATCTTTCGCACGGCGGTTCCGGCGCTTGCCGTCCTTGGTGACAGGCGGGCGGGGTGGCAGCTTTGCGAGCTGGGCTTCGATCGCCCGTAGATGCGCATACGCCGGGCCCGCCTGTTGCGGTAGTGAATGTTCGATGCGCTACTTGAGGGAATTCCAGCGACACGAACGAGGAAGCCCGCTGACAGGAACGACGCGATCAGCTTCTGGGAAGCAGGGGCGCGCTAAACCGAATCGGCCGCGAAGTATTCATGATTCATTCGCTCTTCCATGGGAGGCCAGACCTGCATTTCACTTCGAGGATGACGGCAACGCATGAGTTCTCCTCACAGGTGCACCGATTGGCACTGGGTGCCGCGACGAGGAATTGGTTGGGCCACGCTTTCCACCCCGCGGACGACTCTGGATGCCAGCTCGGACGAAGGCCTGACGGACACCGCTGTAGCTGACGCCGAAGCCTCTTCGAGCTGCGCGATCCACTAACTGAGCTTTCAAACGAGAGAGGAAAGTAGTGCGACATCGCCGAGCGGGATTGCAGCGCGAAGGGCAACTGGCGAGTGGCCGGGGCATCTACCAGCGGCTCGTCGCGGCCTACCGCGAACCCAACAAGAACACGGGCAAACAGATGATGCGAGCCGTGATCGACGCCGTCAGCAACGGCGTCCCCGCCGCCCTCACCGAGGTTCGTCGCCTCGGCCGAACGCTGAAGCAACGAGCCACCGATGTCCTCGCGTTCTTCGACCGACCCGGCACCAGCAACGGCCCAACCGAGGCGATCAACGGCCGGCTCGAGCACCTCCGCGGCTTCCGCAACCTCACCAATTACATCGCCAGATCCCCACTCGAGATCGGCGGATTTAAACCCGCCCTACACCCTGAATTGGGATGAGTCCGTTACTTTGATGTCGCCATGTAGTAGCTTCTCGCCGAAGGGCGCCGTTGCTGCAATCTGAATCAGCAAATGTCCCATTCGATTGGGCTGCCCACTCAGCTTCTAGGGAAATCGGGTGAACGAGAAGGGAACCTGAATGATGCCTCTTCGTCTTGCACGTTTTCGGGTATTGCTGATTGATTTTGCCATGGCGTCAATCCTCGTTGCGAACCAAGTTCCGTCCGCGACTGCCGCGTCGGGTGTAGTGGCGCCGGAAACCTCATCGGATGCCGTTTCCAACGAGGCAACTGCAGAATACCTAGATACTCTTGCCAGTTCCGTGCCATCCGAGGATGTCGAGGTCGGAGCTGTGGATGTGTACATGTCCGATCACGGAGTGGATGCATCGACCGCCACACGAAACCTTGCGATACAGGCAGCCTTCGGTGTTCTTGAAGCTCGCATCTCGCGGATTTCGGGAGACGCACTATCTTCAACCTGGACTCACCACGGTGAGGTGCCCGTGCTTGAGGTTCGCCTCAAGGAGGGTACCGATGATGTGAAGCTTGTGAAGGCCTTGAGCGAGCTGTCCCCATTGGTCGTTGTCTCGTCTGGGTCAGACGAGTCCGCCGCACGAAATCTGGAGGCCGTTGCATCGGCGCTCGTTGGACTCGAAGGTGTGGTTGGAATCGGCGTAGACGGCTCGACCGGGAACATCCAGGTTGACGTCAGCGCAGAACGACCAGGCTCTGTTGCCGCCGAGGACATCGTGATGTCGAGAGTGGCTCAGGTGGGCGTTGATCTCGAGAGCGTTCTCGTCGAGGTGTCGGAAGGTCCTGTGGGTGACACGCGTCGAGGGGGACTCCACATGTCCTCCTGCACTACGGGATTCGGTGTCCAGAACAGTAGCGGCACGAGGGGCATCATTACAGCTGGGCACTGCGGTAACTCCCAGTCCTACCAGCTCCACGGGTCGTCCACCTGGTACTCGATGACGTACCAGAATGAGTTGCGGTCGGCCAATGCGGATCTGCAGTGGCACACCACTGCCGCAGCCGAGGAAGGACGGTTCCATGCGAACTCGACATCGTCGAGCCGGGCGCTCACGTCGGTTGTGCCACGCGCAAACCAGGGCGGTGACTATGTCTGCTCACGCGGGAAGACGTCGGGTTACCGATGTGGCGATGTCACGAGCATTTCGTACCAGCCGACCTGGAGCGGCGCATGCCCAAATACGACATGCAATGCAGTCTTTGTCAGGGTAAGCGCGGGGACCTCGGGAGGTGACAGCGGAGGCCCATGGTTCAACGCAAGCGCTGGATACGGCATTCAGAAGGGCGGCAGTAGCAGCTACTCGGTTCACACTTCGACCAACTACTTCGGCAGTCTCGGCGTCGCGGTCTTCTATGGCTGAGATTCGCGTGATTACCGTTGGCCTCGCAGCACTCATTTCCGGGCTATGCCTCACGGGGTGCTCTGCGCCTGATCTCACCGATGTGAGCGTGTCGTTGGGTGCGACCCTGGTCGGTCACGAGAGTGAGGGTCCCGACGCTGGTGGAGACTCTGGGCTCCTCGTCGGCACGCTCGACGCCCAGGATGGGTGCGTGGTGGTTCTCATGGACGATGGGACGGTGGTCGTTCCATCGTTCCCGATTGGCTGGACCGAAGTGGATAGCTCGGGCGCGCTTAGCTGGGGCGGCAACACCGAGGTGCATCTCGGAGACTACGTTGAGATCGCCGGCGGGTTTGTGCCCGTGGCTCAGGTTGAGCTGCCGGAAGGCTGCCAGGCGGCGGAGGCATTCATTGTGACACCCCTCGCGCGGTAGCCTGTCGGCACCCACGGGCTCGGGCGGGATGAATCGGCCTGACTTTCGTTCCTATCGGGTGCCTTGTCCGGCATGTGCCGTTTGGGTTGATTCCAGGTCAGCGTAGTACGCCTGTTCGATGTCAACGGGGGTCTGGTCATGACCCGGTGTCCGGGAAAGCGGGGCAGGCTCCCCCCAGCCCATACAAGGCGGGTTTCGTACCGGACGCATCTCAGATCCAGGGGGCTGTGAGTTTGACGTACCCTTCATCGCGAAGTCGATCCATATCGCCGTGTGTGGTTGGAACAGTCGGCTGCCAGAGAAACCTTCTTTGACGCCAAGGCCGAGCTCCTTGCCAAATCACACCATGATGCGCCGCGCACGCGATCACTTGGAGGATGTCTTCGAGGTCGTCGTTGACAGCCTCAGAATCCGACCACGTTCCTTGAGCAATTGGCTCAGCCCACGTTGGCAATGACAGAAAGACGCCACCCGCCGCGAGTACGTCAAGCTGCAGAACAGTTGGCTCTGCTGGCATCGGCCTGGGTTCGAGAAGCACCGAACTCAGGCCTGGATCCGTGCGGACAAGTCGAGCGGTGTATGCGTACTTCGGCACACCGAGTTTCGCGAGCCCCTCGCCCACCACAGTGAGAGTTCGTCTCAGTGCTTCCGGATACTGGGGTGAGCTCTCTGCGACGTTTCCGATCATCAACATCCATTTCAGATTGGGAGCCTCGGCGGGTCACACCGTACAGAAGCCGTGACATGCTCACACGGGTCAGGCTCCCATTGCCCACTCAGCGACCTCTACGACTCCGACGTCCCCCGCCACCAGCATCGGTGGGCCGCTCGCGGGCGAGGCGTTCTCGACGCCACGCGATACTGAACCTCCAAATCATGGTGACCGTCCCCACCCCCAGCAGGATCAACGCACTCCACCCTGCTGCTGGCCAAAGGGCAAAGGGCAAAGGGCAAAGGGCAAAGGGCAAAGGGCAAAGGGCAAAGAGGAGGATGAACACCGTGGGAAGACCGATTGCAACGTCAGCTCTCGTCTGCCTCAGATAGCTGCCGAACGCCCGGACAACGCAGCCACTCTGGTTGCGTCGCAGCCTCCCCCTCGTTGCCATCACACCGCATACACTCTCGTCGATCCGGACCCGCGCCTCTTCACGGGTGGGCTATAGGCCGCGGTCACATTCTCCACCCGGTTGGTGATTCCCACACCCATCAGTCCGAAGGCGCCCGCCGGGTTAGTCGCCCGTATGCCCGCAGTCGAGGTAGGAAAGCGCGACCACGCACGTGGCGCTATTGGCGGGACTGGCGTCCTAAGGAGGAGCGACCCTCGAGACATCGTTTCAAAATGCTTGGTCAATCTCGAAATCACCCGACCCACGCCGTCGAAGCGATCGATGGGGCCAAGGGTGAAGTCTCCTCGGCACTTCAACATGTCCTCGCAAGCCAGGCGACGCAGCGCGCTCGCGTTCCAACGGAGCTCAAGAAGCTCGACGTTCAAGAGGAACGCCTCGTTGACCTCGCCGCGGATGGGACGCTCCCTACCGACAAACTCCGCTCACGCCTGCGGGCTCTGCAGATCAAGAAGCACGAAGTTCACAGCGGACTAGAGACGACCACCGAGTCCCTCGAACAACACACCCAGATGGTACTGAGCTATCTCGATCTCATGGCACGCCCGGACGCTCTTTTCGCCTCCGCCACCGGCGCTGTAAAGCGAAAGCTCCTCGCCGCCTTCTTTCGACGAATCTGGGTCGACGACGACGGACACCTCATGAGCCTCACTCACGACTTGCAGCCACGCGTCGCGGCTACCCGCAACGCGGCCCTCCAGCCCGCACACAACAAAAGAAGCGCCGGAGAGATCTCCGACGCCTCTTCTTCAGAACAGGCAAACCTTCATCTTGAGGTCATTTGTTCGAGTATGAGTACTTTGGTAGCGGGAGCGGGGCTTGAACCCGCGACCTCACGATTATGAGTCGTGCGCTCTCACCAACTGAGCTACCCCGCCGCGACGCATTCCGCCGGTCGGACGAGATGCTGCGAGCCCCGAGTCAGGATTGAACTGACGACCCCTTCCTTACCATGGAAGTGCTCTGCCACTGAGCTATCGGGGCATGTCACCTGCGCGCAGGCAACTCCACGAGGATACCAGAATCACGGCATCCTGCTGAATCGGCTCAGCCTCCCGCGTGCTCGCGCAGCCAGGGCAGCGGATCGATCGCGGTCGTGCCGTTCATGAGGATCTCGAAGTGCAGGTGTGCGCCGAACGAACGCCCGGTGTTGCCCGTCAGGCCGATGATCGTGCCCGCCGTGACGGTGTCTCCGACCTCGACCTGGAGCGAGTCGTACTGCATGTGCGCGTAGTGGCTCGAGACCAGCTGCCCGTCGATCTCGTGGTCGATGATGACGTGCACCCCGTAGGCGCCGCCGGCGCTGCTGGCCACGCGGACGACGCCGTCGGTGATGGCCTGGATGGGCGCACCGTCACCCGGGACGAAGTCCAGACCCTCGTGCATGCTTCCCGAGCGCATTCCGAAGCCGTAGCTGATCGAGACGCCGACGGGGAAGGGCCACTGGATCTCGCCGTTGGGATCGTTGTAGAAGAAGTTCGAGAAGTTCTGGATGCCGGATTCGGACGCCAGCTCCGCCATCGTCTGGGTGGAGTAGCTCTCCGTGCGCTGCAGCGTGTCGTTCTGGGCGGTCGAGGGCGCGACGTAGGCCTGGATCTCGTCGCGGTCGATCTCGCTCGACGCCACCGTCATGTTCGCCGGGGCGACCGCGGAGGTCGAAGTCGACGCTGCGGCGACCGCCTCGGCCGGGGTGGTCATCCCGACCGCCATCAGTCCGACGATGCCGAACACGCCGACGGAGAAGGATGCCGTCGCCACGCGTGTGAACGCCGACCGTCCGGAGCGACGGCCTCGAGGCGGCACGACGTGGGCCCCGGTGATGGTGAGCGGAGCCGACCCGGCGGCCGAGGCGGCCGCGGTGGCGACCGGGGTCTCGCCGGTGAAGCAGAACAGACGCGCGGCCCGCTCGAACTCGTCCTCCACCGGGGCATCCGCAGCGTCCGCGTCGACGAGCGACTCGGCCGCGGGCGAATCCACGACGCTCTCCAGGAGCTCCGGCTCGACGGCGGCGGGGTCGTGCGCGATGGTATCGGCGGCGGGCGCGGGGATCTCGTCGACGACGAGGTGCTCCACGACGGGCTCGGATGCCTGGCGGGCACGACGCGCGCGGCGCGTCAGAGCGGGTTCGGCCCGGCGCTCGGGCGCGGGCGTCGCGGGCTCGTCCTGGACGGCACCGGCGGATTCCGCCGCGATCGGGGCGAGGTCGTCGATCGGGGCGAGGTCGAGCTCGATGAGCACCGCATCACCGGGGAGGGTGACGGATGCCGTGGACTCGACGGCCACGGCGCGGCGACGCTGTGCCCGGGAGAGGGCCGGCACGGCCGCGTCGGGGGCCGCAGGTGACGTGGGGAGTCGGCGGGAGCGCCGCGTGGGCGCGGGCTCGGCCTGGGGTGAATCGAGGGGCAAACGAAAAGGCTCTCAGTCGTGTCGCACGCGCGACGGAGGTCATCTCAGTCAGGGGGGATGTCGTCGGTTCCGCACGGGCACGGAAAGATAACGATCGGGTAAACACTACCCCGGACGGCCTGGGAATGCGATGTACACACGCCCGGCCGCCCGCCGCGTCACGGCTGCAGCGCGGCGGCGAACAAGCGGTCGTAGAGGTCCGGCGTGGCCGCGACGTTGAGCACGCGTCCCGCCGCGTCCGCGTCGCCGCGACCGAAGCGCCCCCCGGCTTCGCGGACGATCAGCGCGCCGGCGGCGTGGTCCCACGGCTGGAGCCCGCGCTCGAAATACCCGTCGAGCCGCCCGGCGGCGACGTACGACAGATCGAGGGATGCCGCGCCCGCACGCCGCAGGTCGCGCGCGAGGGGCAGGACGCGTCCGACGGCGGCGAGGTCGCCGGCGTGGGTGGACGGATCGTAGTCGAATCCGGTGGCGATGAGGCCGCCGGCATCCGTCACCTCCGCCACCCGCAGGCGCGCACCGTCGAGGTACGCCCCGTCCTGCCGGACGGCGTGGAACATCTCATCCACGGCGGGCGCGTACACCGCGGCGGCCACGGCCTCCCAGCGGTCCGGATCGGGATCGCCCGAGACCACGGCGATACTCACGGCGTACTGCGGCATCCCGTAGGCGTAGTTCACGGTGCCGTCGATCGGATCGACCACCCAGGTCAGGCCGCTCTCGCCGACCTCGGCACCCGTCTCCTCGCCGAGGAATCCGTCGCGCGGGGCTTCGGCCGCCAGCCGGTCGCGGACGAGGGCTTCCACCTCGCGATCGGCCTCGGTGACGATGTCGGCGAGCGCCGACTTGGTCGCGGCGATCGCCACCCCCTCGGTCCGGCGCCGGAGGGCGAGAGCACCCGCCTCCCGCGCGATGTCGAGGGCGAGGTCGTGCAGGTCGCGATCGGATGCCATGCGTCCACGCTACTGCGGGTGGGCGGGGGCCTCGGCGCTAGCGTGGGTCCATGACTGCGGAACCCGCCTGCACCCACGACGTCGTCATCGTCGGCGGTGGCCACAACGCACTGACGGCCGCGGCCTACCTCGCCCGCGCGGGGCACAGCGTGGTGGTGCTCGAACGGCTCGCGCACGCCGGCGGCGCCGCGGTCTCGGAGCAGCCCTGGGCCGGCGTCGACGCGCGGCTGTCGCGGTACTCGTACCTCGTGAGCCTCCTCCCCCGGAAGATCGTCGACGACCTGGGCCTCGCCCTGACGCTGAAGCGTCGGCGCTACTCGTCCTACACCCCGGATCCGGAGGATCCGGGGTGCGGCATCCTCATCGACACGCAGGACGCCGCCGCCACCGCCGCGTCCTTCGCTCGCGTGACGGGGTCAGCGGCCGAGGCCTCCCGTCACGCGCGTTTCGGGGCGCGGCTCGCGCCGCTCGCGGCATCCGTCTTCCCGACCATGACCGAGCCCCTGCGGCGGCGCTCCGAGGTCCAGTCTCTTGTGACGGATGCCGCGCTGTGGGAGGGAGTCGTGGAACGTCCGCTCGGCGAGCTGCTGCGGGCGTCGTACGACAGCGACATCGCACGCGGGATCGCCCTGACCGACGGGCTCATCGGCACGTTCGCGGCATCCGACGATCCGAGCCTGCGTCAGAACCGGTGCTTCCTCTATCACGTGATCGGCGGCGGAACCGGGGACTGGGACGTGCCCGTGGGCGGGATGGGCCAGGTCACCGGTGCGCTGGAGCGCGCGGCCCGCGCGGCGGGTGCCGAGATCCGCACGCGCGCCGAGGTGGTGTCCCTCACCCCCGACGGCGAGGTCGAGATCGCCGGCGCGCATCCGAGTACCGTGCGCGGCCGCCTGGTGCTCAGCGGCGTCGGCCCGAGCGTCCTGGCGGCACTGCTCCGCGCCGGCGGGACGTCGTCGACGGATGCCGCTTCACGACCGGACCCGGAAGGCGCGCAGGTGAAGGTGAACATGCTGCTGCGGCGCCTTCCGCGGCTGCGGGACGAGACCGTCGCCCCCGAGGCCGCGTTCGCGGGCACCTTCCACATCAACGAGGCGCTGAGTCAGCTCGATGCCGCGCACGCGCGCGCTGTCGGCGGAGAGATCCCGGATCCGCTCCCCGCGGAGATCTACTGCCACTCGCTCACGGATCCGTCGATCCTCGGCCCGGAGCTGCGCTCCTCGGGTGCGCAGACGCTCACCCTCTTCGGCCTGCACGTGCCGCATCGGCTGGTGGCCGGACGCGACCGCGACGCCGCGCGGCGCGAGCTCCTGGACGCGGCGGAGCGCTCGCTCGACTCTGTGCTCGCCGAGCCGATCGCGGACTGCATCTTCGAGGCCCCGGACGGATCGCCCTGCGTCGAGGCGAAGACGACCGCGGACCTCGAGGCGGGTCTCGGCATGACCGGCGGGGACATCTTCCACGGAGATCTGTCCTGGCCGTGGGTCGAGGAGGACGAACCGCTGGACACCCCCGCCGAGCGCTGGGGCGTCGCCACCGCGCATGAGCGCATCCTGGTGTGCGGTTCGGCATCGCGTCGCGGCGGGGCCGTCAGCGGACTCGGTGGTCACAGCGCGGCGCACGCGGCCCTGGAGATCCTCGCGGGCCACTGAGCGACGCGCCGGGCACGTTGTGAGCGGCGCCCGGAGGGCTCTCGTCGCCCCGGTGCCGCCCCGCGCACGCCGCAGACGTCAGCCGCGGGGCGGCAGCGGGGGCGGCGGCGGGAAGCCGTCGTAGCCGGGAGCCGGCGGCGCGGGCTGCGCGGGGGCATCCGGGGCGGGCGCCTCCGCAGCGGGGGCGACGGGCGCGAACACGTGCGCGCCCGGGCTCGGGTAGCCGGTCTGGTAGGCCGCGAAATCGGGCGAACCGTCGGGCATCATCGGCAGCGGCGTGACCCCGTCCGCGAACATCGGCCACGGCAGCAGCTCCTGCTCCGCGGATGCCGCGGGGGCGGGCGCCTGATCGGGGGCGGGCGCCTGATCCGGAGACGACGCCCGGTCCGGGGACGGCGCGCGGTCCGGGGACGGCTCGGATGCCGGCCGGTGCTCCGATGCCGGCTCCTGGCCGGCCCCGGCCTGGGCCTGCTGCACCGCGGCGTGGGTCACGACCGAGCGGGCCGGATGCGGCTGCTCGCCCTGGGGTGCCGGCGGTGCGGCATCCGCTCCCGCGGCCTGGTGGACCGGCACGGCGCCGGCCGGCCCACGGTAGGGCTCGGGGGCCGCGGGGAGCTGCGACGAGGGCGGCGGGAAGCCGGAGCCGGGCGCTGCCTGCGCGCCCGGGTACGCCGCGGGCGCGGCCGGGAGCCCATAGCCCCCCGCCGAACCGTACGACGCGCCGTACGCGGGACCCCCGGGGTAGCCGGGCGCGGGCGCTGGGGGAGCGACCGGACGCGGCTTGCGCGGTGCGAACAGGGCGTTTACGAGCGGCAGGAGGGCGGTGCCGACGGCCGCGAGGATCGCCGTGGCGACCACGATGCGCCAGTAGATGTCGGCGAAGTCGAACCATTCCGACAGCATGAGCGGGATGATCAGCAGGATCGCCAGAAGCGCGACGAGCCCGATGGTCGTGAAGGCGACGATCTGCGTGAAGCGCGTCACGTAGCGCTGGAGCGCCTTCATGTACAGGCGCACGTGGAGCAGCGCGAGCTGCAGGATCAGCACGATGAAGAGGAACTGGAGGAACCGGCCGAAGCCGCTCCACGGGTAGCGCTCGGGCATCCAGATCATCACGGCGCCGATGAGGAGCGAGGCGATCCACGTGCCCATGCTCGCGAGGGCGAACCAGGCGGGACGGCGCGGAGCGAGGTGGGCGTCGAGGATCGCGACGCCGGCGAAGCCCGCCAAGAGCAGGATCGTGAGGAATGCACGGCCGACGATGCCGTTCTGCTCGCCGATCAGGACCCACACGACGCACACGAGCGCCGCCGCGATGAGGGCGCCGATGGCGACCCAGATCGCCGCACGCAGCAGCGGGGAGGTCTGCGCATCAGCGCGCGAGGGCTCGAGCGCCTGCTGATCGGGCTGCGACATGGTCCGTCCTCTCGTCGGCGGGATGGACCCGCCGTCCCATCCTGACATGCGCGGTTCTCGGCGGCGACCCGGTCTCTTCGCCCCTAGAATCGCGACGTGGAGCTCCTCGACATCGGCCGGGTCCTGCTCGGGCTGGTCCTGCTCATCGGCGGCGGCGAGGTGCTCGTGCGCGGAGCCTCGGCCCTCGCGACCAAGCTCGGAATCCCCCCGCTGGTCGTGGGACTCGTCATCGTGTCGGCGGCGACCAGCGCCCCCGAGCTGGCGGTGACGATCGGCTCCGTCATCGATGAGGAGCCGGGCCTCGCCGTCGGCAACGTCGTCGGCAGCAACATCGCCAACGTCCTGCTGATCCTCGGCCTCTCGGCGCTCTTCCTGCCTCTGGCCGTCAAGCGTCGCCTGGTGAAGTTCGACCTCCCGGTGATGGTCGGCATCAGCATCGTGCTTCTCGTCCTCGCCCTCGACGGCGAGATCACGCAGATCGACGGTGTCATCCTCTTCCTCGCCGCCGTCGCCCACATCGTGCTGAGCTTCACGCTGAGCAAGAAGGATCCGGATGCCGCGCCCGCCGCCGCCCCGGCTGCGTCGACGGGTGCGGTGCGGACGCGCCGGGCACCGGCATCCGGAGTCCTGTCGTTCGTGGTCCCCGCGGTGCTCATCCTCGCCGGAATCGGTCTGCTCGTGTTCGGCGCGGACCAGCTCGTGACCGGAGCCGTCGCGATCGCGACCGGGTTCGGCGTCTCGAGCCTCGTGATCGGACTCACCGTCGTCGCGATCGGCACCTCCCTGCCCGAGCTCGCCACGTCCATCGCGGCGGTCCGCCGCGGCGAGCGCGACCTCGCCGTCGGCAACATCGTCGGCAGCAACATCTTCAACATCGGCGTCGTGCTGGGGCTCCCGGCGATCTTCTTCCCCGCCGGCATCCCCGTTCCGGATGCCGCGATCTCACTCGACATCCCGCTGATGATCGCCGCCGCGATCGCCCTCGTGCCGATCGCGTTCACGGGCTTCGCGATCGCCCGGTGGGAGGGCGGGGTGTTCGTCGCCCTCTACGTCGCGTACACGGTGTACCTGATCCTCGCCGCGGTCGAGCACGACGCGCTTCGCGGCTTCTCGATCGTGATGCTCTTCTTCGTGCTGCCGCTCCTCGCGGTGACGCTCATCGCGGTGACGGCCTACGAGGTGGGCCTCCGTCGCGGCCGCCGCGAGGCGCCCACCCCCTGACCCGTTCGGACGCCGCCGCACCCGCGGTTCGGTGGCGCCTTCTCGCGGGTCATGGGCGCGCACACCCGCCTCACGGCGCCACCGAAAAGCCGTTCGCTCGAGAACGCCGGGGAGGAACGACGAAGGGCCCCGCGATGCGGAGCCCTTCCCGGTGGTGGCGAGTGAGGGATTCGAACCCCCGAATGCTGAGCAGTCTGATTTACAGTCAGATCCCTTTGGCCGCTTGGGTAACTCGCCAGGTGCGCACCCGCCCGGCTTGTGCAGTCGACCGGAGGCGCGATCACCGATCCTACTCTCCCGAGGCCGCTCTCGAGAAATCGGATGCGGTGCGAGGATCAGGTGCCGATGGCGTCGAGGTCGGTGTCCTCGAGCGCCGACGGCAGACGCAGCAGAGCGCCCTCGAACCGGCAGGTCGCCGCGGCGGCATCCATCGCGTTCTCGAGCACGTCGCCCCACTCCTCCTCGGACTGCGGCTGCCCCTGCGCGAGCGAGGCGAGGGTCGACGCGAACGCGGCGTCGCCCGCTCCCATCGTGTCGACGATCGGACCGGGCAGGCTCGAGATCGGCCGCGTCGCGGTGACCCCCGCCGCCTCGACCGAGGCGCCCGCGGCACCCTGCGTCGCCAGGACCGCACGCGCCCCCAGACCCCGCAGCCGGGCCCGCAGGGCGTCCAGCGGCTCGCCGTACAGCAGGGTCGCGTCGTCCTCACCCACCTTCACGAGCGCCGCATCGGCGGCGAGCGCCTCGAAGCCGCGGACGAACTCCGCACGGTCGTGCATCATGCCCTCGCGCGGATTCGGATCGATCGCCAGAGGAGTGCCGGATGCCGCGACCGCGGCCGCGAACTCCCGGGTCTGCTCGGTGTCGTCGAACGCGAAGCAGCTGACGGCCACGAGAGCGGCATCCGCCATCGCCGCACGCTCGGCATCACCGAAGCGGATGCGGCGCTTCTGCGACGCCTCGTTGAAGACGTAGGTGGGCTCGCCCCCACCGGATCGCGTGCTGACGGCGCGGGCGGTGCCGAGCGGCGACGCCGTCGCGACGAGCTCGACGCCGTAGTCGGCGAGGTAGGCGCGGATCCGCGAGCCGGGCTCGTCGTCTCCGACCATCGCGAGCAGCGTCGTGGGCACGCCGAGGCGCGACAGCCCGACGGCCACGTTCAGCGCCGCGCCTCCGACGAACTCGCGCACACCCGTGTCGTCGCGCAGCTCATCGATCAGCGCGTCTCCGACGACGACGATCCGTTCCGTCATGCCCTGCTCCCCACACTCTCCAGCACTCGACCGACGAAGGTCTCGGTGCGCCGACGCGTTCCGTCGATGCGCATGTCCACGCTCGCGCGCATCTCGCTCGGCGCGAGCGGCGCGGCCAGCCGCACGTTCTCGTGACACGACAGGTCGGCGCACATGTACGTTCCCACACTGTCGCCGCGTTCGCCGGCAGCACCGGCGCGTCGCGCGGAGAACATCACGACCTGATCGGCCGGCTGCATCGTGTGGCAGAGGTTGCACATCGCCGAGCGCGCGTGCGAGCTGCCCTCGGCGGCCCGCAGCACGATGCCGCGCGGCTCGTCGTCGATCTCGACGAAGAGGTAGCCCCGACCGCGGGTGCGCGGGTCGCGCCACGCCAGGAAGTCCAGGTGGAACCAGTCGAGCAGCACGAAGTCGGTCGGCAGGGCGACGATCCGCAGCTCATCGGGGGTGGCGTTGACGAAATGGGAACGCACGTCGTCTTCGGTCAGTGGGCGCATGGCACCTCCTCGCCCGACCCAGTCTACGAAGCTCTCCGCTCGGCGGCGTCCGGTCCCCATGCGAGGCGCGCAGCGACCGCGTCCGCAGCCGCCGCGGGGAACTGCCCCCAGCCCGGCTCGAGCATCTCGCGGGCCAGATCGAACAGTCCACGCGCTGCCTCCTCGACGGGGCTGTCCAGGATCTCCGCGAGGCGCGCGCCCTCCGCGGGGAAGTCGTCTTCGAAGCGCCGCAACGGGTCGATGATGTCCCGTCGGGACGTCGATGCCGCCGCGAAACGCCCCCGCACGGCGCGCACGAGATGCTGCACCGCCCACTGACGGACGAACTGACCGCCGTTCAGGCGTTCGCCGCGTCGGACGCGTCCGACTCCGACCAGCAGCTTGACCAGGAAGAGCGCCGCGTCGTTCGCCGGGTCGAAGCGGTCGGATGCCTCGGCCCGCCGCTGTGCGCCCCCGATGAGGCCGGCCGCCGATCCGGCCTCGTCGTCGACGACGACGGACGCGTCGCCGGCGACCGCCCCGGACAGCTCATCGATCTCGGCGAGCGCGAATTCGAGCAGGTGTCCGTCCGCGAAGAGTACGGCGAAGCCGATGTCCCCCTCCCGCGCGAGGAGCACGCGGGAAGAGGGACTCGGGAGCCAGTCGAGACTCTCCCGGGCCTCAGCCCCTCGTCCACGGTGGACGAGCGCGAAGAAGTCGTGATCGGACCACTCATCGCGACGCATGCGTCCCGATTCGGAGGCCGATCCGAGCAGCACCAGACCGAGGAGGCGGTCATCGGCGCGGACGCCCTCGGCGAGGTCGGCGCTGAGCGCGTCGAACGCGTCCGGGTTCACGGCACCCGCACTCCGGGCAGAGCCCACGCGGCGAAGACCGGACCGGGTGCCGAGACCGTCACGACACCGGATGCCGCCTCCACCCGAGCAGCGCCGTACAGCGTCTGCGCAGCCCCGGCGCCCGGGATCGCGTCCGCCGCCACGGTCACCTCCACGTCGCCGCGCGCGGCGAGGACGAGGATGCTCTCCTCCGCAGCCTCCCGGACGAAGAGCACGGCGTCCTCGTCCACGTGCACCCACCGCAGCCCGCCGCCGGCGAGCGCGGGGTGGGCGCGACGGAGGTGCACGAGGTCGCGGTACAGCGCGATGCGCTCGGCGACCGCGGGCTCGCCCTCGGTGCCCCACGGCATCGGAGTCCGGCTGGCCTCGCCGTCCACTCCGACGGCGCCGAACTCGTCGCCGGCGTAGACGACCGGGAGGCCCGGCAAGGTCATCGACAGCCCGACCGCGAGCGGAATCGTCCCCTCCCCCGCGTGAGTGGCGAAGCGGGCGGTGTCGTGCGTGTCGAGGGGCTGCATGGTCCCGAGCCGCACGCGCCACGGGACGCCGGCCGCGAACCGGGAGACCGAGTCGACGAACTGGGCCGCGGTGTAGCGCGGGATGCCCCCGATCGGCTGGCCGAAGAACCACGGCTCGCTGACCTCGTCGCCCTCGGCGTTCCGGTAGCTGGTCGACTGCGGATCGCTCAGCCACGCCCACAGCGGCCGCGTGAAGGAGGGATAGGTCATCGCGCCGTGCCACCCGTCGCCCTGCAGGTCGCTGACGGCATCGTTCGTGGATTCACCCAGGAGGAGGGTGTCCGGGTTGATGGCGATCATCGTCTCGCGCAGAAGCTGCCGCACCTCGGCGTTGAGGTCGATGTCGCCGAGCCGCCCGGTCATGTTCGCGACGTCGATCCGCCATCCGTCGGCGTTGAAGGGGGGCTTGAGCCACATCGCGACGACCGAGTCGGGGCCGGAGATGAAGCGCTCCCGGAGCTTCTCCGACGCCCAGTTGAACTTCGGCAGTGTCGGATATCCGAGCCAGGAGATGTACTCGGTGTTCCCCTCGTCGGTGAAGTAGTAGAACTCCTCCGCGGGCGCCGCGGGGGTGCCGTAGGCCGACAGGAACCACTCGTGCCGGTCGCCGGAATGGTTGCTGGTCAGATCGCCGATGACACGGATGCCGCGGGCATGGGCCTCCGCGATGAGGCGGGCGTACGCGTCGTCCCCGCCGAGGAGGGGGTCGACGGTCAGGAAGCTCGACGCGTCGTAGCGGTGGTTGGATGCGGCCGGGAAGACCGGCGTGAGGTAGAGCAGATTCACGCCGAGGTGAACGAGGTGGTCGAGCTTGTCGATGATCCCGGGGAGGTCGCCGCCGTAGAGCTGCTGCGACCGTCCCGGGGCGAGGACGTCCACCGGATCGTCCCAGGACGCCGGGATCGCCCAGTCCGGCGTCGGGTGGGTGTCGGCCTCGGCGGACCGCGCGAACCGGTCGGGGAAGACCTGATACATCACCGCGTCGTACAGCCACTCCGGGGGTGCGGGGTGCGCGACGAGCGCGAAGTCCTCGGCATCCACGGTCTCGATCTCGTCGAGGCCGGCCTGGTTCAGCCAGAACACGCGACCGTCGTCACGACGGATCATGAAGCGGTAGCCGTGACGCGGGTTCGCCACGACGACCTCCGCCTCCCACCAGTCCCACCCGTCTTCGGCGCCGAGGAGGACGGCATCCGTCCACGCCGGCTCGTGGTCGGGGTTGGACCGTGAGCGGACGACCTCGGCCCGCCCCCACGCGTGCGGGATCCGCACCCGCACCCGCACGGTTTCTCCGAGCGTCGGCGCGAGGGTCGACACGTGCAGCGGCGACCCGTCGTGGTGCGGGATCAGCCGGGGTGCGGCATGCGTCACTTGACGCTGCCGGAGACCAGCCCGCCCGCGATGTAGCGCTGCGACAGGAGGAACAGCACCATCACCGGGAGGGCGGCGAGGATCGCACCCGCCGAGAAGACGCCCCAGTTCTGCGACTGGAAGCCCGACACGAGCTGGAACAGGCCGATCGCGACCGTCTGCGTGGCCGGGTCGGTGAGGATGACGCTCGCTATGGCGAACTCGCCGATGATGCCGATGAAGGTCAGGAGCCCGACGACGATGAGGATCGGGGTGACCAGCGGCAGCATGATGGTGAAGAACACCCGCGCATGACCGGCGCCGTCGATCTTCGCCGCCTCATCGATGGCCGCCGGGACGGTGTTGAAGAACCCGTACATGAGGAACGTGTTCACACCGAGGGCACCGCCGAGGTACACCATGATGAGGCCCGCGTGGGTGCCGAGTCCGATCGCCGGGAAGACGTCGCTGATCTGGATCATCAGGAGGAAGATCGCGGTGATCGCCAGGAGCTGCGGGAACATCTGCAGCACCAGCAGCGTCATGAGCCCGAACCGGCGTCCGCGGAAGCGCATGCGCGAGAACGCGTAAGCACCGAGGGCGCACAGGAGCACGGTGACGACGCTGGTGACGATGGCGATGATCAGCGAGTTGACGTACCACGTGCCGTACGGGATCGCCGGGTCGGTGAACAGCCGCTCGTAGTTGCGGGGCGAGATCGCGGAGAAGAGCTGGTTCGACCCGGTCAGTGTGCCGATCGGGTTGAGGGATGCCGAGACGATGTACAGCAGCGGGAAGAGCGCGAAGGCGATCGCGATCCACGCCACCACGTGACGCCACCCCTTGTCGGCGAACCACCGGCGGAACGACTGACGCCGATGCGTCGGGATCGGCGGCTGGTCGTCGGCGGGGAGGCCGGCGACGCCGCCGATGCGGCTGACGACCCCGACGCGGGCGGCGTCGGGAACGGACTGGTCGATGCGCTCGCTCATCAGTTCAGGTCCTCCAGTGCCTTGGTCTGCCGGAAGCTGATCACGGCGACGACGGTGACGATGATGAAGATCAGGATCGACAGCGCCGACGCGAGACCGAGATCACGGCCTCCGCCGCCGCCGAAGGCGACCTTGTAGACCATCGTGATCATGATGTCCGTCGCACCGATGTCCAGCGTCGTGTCGGTGAAGCGGGGGTTTCCTCGCGTGAGCATGTAGATCACGCCGAAGTTGTTGAAGTTGTACGCGAAGGTGGCGATCAGCAGCGGCGCGACGGCGACGAACAGGAGCGGCAGCTTCACCGAGCGGAAGATCCGCCACGCGCCGGCGCCGTCCATCTTGCCGGCCTCGACGATGTCTTCGGGAAGGGACTGCAGGGCGCCCGTGCTCACGAGGAACATGTACCCGTAGCCGAGCCACATGTTGACGATGAGCACGCTGAGTCTCGCCAGCCAGGGATCGGCGAGCCAGGGTATCGACGCGCCGCCCAGCAGGATCTGGTTGATGAAGCCGAACTCCTGATTGAGCATGCCCGCCCAGACGAGACCCGTGAGGTAGGCGGGGAACGCGTACGGGAGGATGACCAGGATCCGGTAGTACTTCTTGCCCTTGAGGGTCGGATGGTTCAGCGCCACGGCGAGGAACAGGCCGAGCGCGAAGCAGAGGAAGGTCGAGCCCGCGGCGAAGACGAACGTCCAGATCGTCACGCGCAGGAGCGGATCGCGGATCTGATCGTTGGTGAAGGCGTAGGCGAAGTTGTCCCAGCCGATCACCACGCGCCAGCCGGGGGTGAGGATCGAACCGTCCTCGGCGCGGAAATTGCCCTCGCCGTCGTCGACGTAGACGAGCCCGGTGTCGGTGTTGGTGAACGTGTCGGCGACCTCGTCGTACTCGAGGTTCGAGGTGAAGATGAACGCGCGCTGACCGTCGGAGGTGCGCAGCGTCCCATCGTTGATGTCGTCCGAGACCGGGACGTTCAGGGCCAGGACCTCGTCCTGGAATCGGATGACCTGGTTGAGGTTCAGCTCATCCCAGCCGGAGGGGGCGGCGGTGACGTCCTCGAGCGGCTGCTCGTTCGTCCCGAAGGCGAGCGTGCCGCCGGGCTCGGCGACGAGGAGACCGAACTGGTCGGCCTGACGGAAGACCTGCACGGTGTACTCGGGCGAATCGGGCACGCGCGCCTGCGACGTGCTGATGATCTGCGCGACCGCGTCGTCCTTGGTGCTGTTGTGCTGGTCGCCGGCGTTGGTGAAGGCGATGTAGCCGGTGTAGAAGATCACGAACACCTGGAAGATCGCGAGGAAGGCGAGGCCCGGCGTGAGGTACTTGCCGGGAAGGAGTCCCGGACGCAGGTAGATGACGTTCACCGCGATGACGACGAGCGTCAGGACACCCGCGGCCACCCAGTCGCCGGTGGCGATGAGGACCCAGACGGCGAAGACCGTGAGGGCGTCGATGACGCCGAGGAGGACGACCTTCACCACCAGGGCGAGGATGCCGCCCGAGGTGAGTCGGCGCGACGGGGTGTGGAACGGGTTGTCACCCCACTGTCCGGAGGACGGGGAGCCGGACCGGCGGGCGGTCGTGGCGGGCTTGGCGTCGACCATCGATGGACGCTCCTTCATCGCAGTGTCGGGCTACAGAGTAGGGGCGGGTGGGGTTCGAGCAGAACCCCACCCGCCCTGTGTCGGCTGGACTCAGCCGTCGATCTTGGTCTGGATGTTCGTCGCGGCGGTCTCCCAGACCTCCTGCGGCTCACCCTCGCCCTTGATCAGCTGGAGCTCGGCGTTGCCCCAGTCCGACCACACGGCGCCCATCTCGGGGATCGCGGGCATCGGGGCACCGGTCTGGCCGATGGCACCGAAGGCGGCGACGTCCGGGTCGGATGCCGCGGCGCTCTCGTATGCGGCGGTCAGTGCCGGCGGGCGTCCGCCGACCTCGAACAGCGCGAGCTGCGCCTCTTCGGTGCTGAGGTAGTTGACGATGAAGTTCGTCGCGGCCAGCGCGTTGGCGGACTTGCTGGAAAGGAAGAAGCCGTTGACGCCGATGAACGGACGGGCCTCCTCGCCACCGGCGCTGGGCAGCGGGTCGATGACGTAGTTGATGCCGGCCTCGGCGATCGCGGGGGTGTTCCACGGGCCCGTGAGGTAGTAGGGCGACTCGCCGGCGAGGAAGAACTCGCGAGCGCGGTCTCCGTCGATGTTGGCGTTGAGGATGCCCTCCGCGCCCCACTGCTTCAGCGCGGTCGCGAACTCGACGCCCGCCTCGTCACCGAGGACGAGGTTGGAGGAGTCGTAGCTGCCGTCGGCGTTCTGGGCGAACACCTGCGAACCGAACGAGGTCTGCAGCGGGTAGAGGTGGTACGGGTCACCCTGCTCGGGCGACAGGCCCACGAGGAACGGGTAGGTGGTGCCGGCCTCGCGGCCCTTGGCGATGACCTCGTCGAAGGTCTCGCTCGGCTCCGCGACGAGATCGGCGTTGCGCACGAGCGCGACGTTCTCGATCGAGTACGGGACGCCGTAGACGTTGCCGTCGTAGGTCATGGCCTGGATGGCCGACTCCGCGAAGCCTGCGGCGACGTCGCCGAGCTCGAGCGGTGCCACGACTCCGGCGGCGACGTAGGCGCCGAGCTTGTCGTGGGGGCTGACGATGACGTCGGGGCCCTTGCCGGTGGGGACCTGCGAGATGAAGTCCTGATCGACGGTGGCGAAGTCCTTCGTCACCAGCTCGACCTCGATGCCGGTGTCCTCGGTGAAGGATGCCGCGACACCCTCCAGTGCGGGCTTGCGCTCGATGTCGACCCAGACGGTGATGGCGTTCGCGTCGCCGCTGCCCTCACCGGTGTCGCCGCCCTCGGCCGTGTCGCCGCCGCCGCCCGCGCAGCCGCTGAGCACGAGCGCACCGCTCGCCACCAGCGCGCCGAGTGCGAGCACGCTCTTCCTGTTCACCTTCATCGGTGTGCCTCTCTTGAAGTGCTGATCCGTGGAGAGCCGGCCTCTGCCGGCGCGGAGCACCGAGAAGACCGTTCTTCCGCTCGCTGTGATGCAAGCGCTTACATTGTGACCCGCGACTCACGATCATGCAACCGCGGATTTCGGATCGATATCTCGCCGTGATCTGCGGAGTGGACTGGAACCGCTTGCAGATGACACGCGGTGTCACATGTGCGCGCTCACTTCTGCGGGACAAGCCACCCCCGCTGCGGACGCCCCCTCCCCCGGTAGACTCCCCGGCATGGCTGATTCCTCGTTCGACATCGTCTCCAAAGTGGACCGCCAAGAGGCGGACAACGCCCTCAACCAGGCACGCAAGGAGGTCGAGCAGCGCTACGACTTCAAGGGCACCGACGCGTCGATCGCGTGGAGCGGCGAGTCGATCCTCATCAAGGCCAACAGCGAGGAGCGCGCCCAGGCCGTCCTCGACGTCTTCCAGACCAAGCTCATCAAGCGCGGCATCTCCCTCAAGAGCCTCGAGTCGGGGGAGCCCGTCGCGAGCGGCCGCGAGTACCGCATTGTGTCGACGCTGAAGGAAGGCATCTCGCAGGAGAACGCCAAGAAGATCGGGAAGATCATCCGCGACGAGGGACCGAAGTCGGTCAAGTCGCAGATCCAGGGCGACGAGCTCCGCGTGCAGTCCAAGAGCCGCGACGACCTGCAGGAGGTCATCCGCCTCCTCAAGGCGGCCGACCTCGACGTCGACCTGCAGTTCCTCAACTACCGCTGAAACCCGGCGTCGCTCGTCGCCCCGTATATTCGTCAGCATCGGCCCGAGGGGAGGGATGCCGATGACTGCAGTGGACGAGGCGATCCGGCGCGAGGCGATCGCAGACTACGGTGTGATCGGCGAAGCGCCGGTGTCGAGCCTCGAGGGCCTGCTCCGGATCGCGGCGAGCGTCTGCCGCGTCGACAAGGCGGTCATCAACATCATCGACGAGCGCTTCCAGCACCAGATCGCCGCCTACGGTTTCGACGCCGCGGTCTGCACGCGGGAGGATTCGATGTGCGCCGCGGTGTACCTCTCCGGCCAGCCGGTGGTCCTGCCCGATGCCCGCGAGGATGAGCGGTTCGCCGAGAACCCCTTCGTCACGGGCGAACTCGGCCGCGTGCGCTTCTACGCGTCGAGCCCGCTGCGCACCCCGGACGGCGTCATCATCGGCACGCTCTGCGTCTTCGATGAGGATGTCGCGGAGCTGGATGCCGCTCAGCGGTCGACGATGGACATCCTCGCCGGCCAGGTCGTCGACGTCCTCGAACTGCGGCGGGCCGGTCGCGAGCTGCGCTCCTCGAACGACCGGCTGAGCACGTTCGCGGGACAGGTCAGCCATGATCTGCGCAACCCGCTCACGGCGCTCGTGGGCTACATCGAACTCGCCAGCGACAGCCTCGAGGTCGACGAAGCCGCGCAGGCCGTGGCCTCCCTCGCTCGCGCGGAGGCCGCGGCCGGCCGCATGACCGACCTCGTGGGCGACCTGCTCTCCTACGCCCGGATCGGCGGCGCCGCGCGCCACTTCGGACCGGTCTCGATCCGCGAGGCCGCCGTGGCCGCCGTCGACGACCTGGATGCGGCGCTGCGCGAACGCGGGGCCCGAGTGAGCCTCGATGTGGACGGCACCGCGTTCGGCGACGCGACCCTCATCCGCCTCGTCCTGCAGAACCTCATCGCCAATGCCGTGAAGTTCACCGCCGCCGCCGGAACCCCGCCGATGGTCGAGGTGAGCACGACGCGCACCGACAACGCCCTGGTCATCCGCGTCGCGGACAACGGTCCCGGCATTCCCGAAGCCGAGCGCGGGCGGGTCGTCGGCCTGATGGAGCGGGGCGCGGCGGCGCAGGGCGTGGAGGGGCTCGGTCTCGGCCTGTCCGTGTGCCGCCGCATCGCTCAGGAGCACGGTGGGCGCCTCGGCATCGACGCCTCCCCCACCGGCGGCGCTGCGGTCTGGGTGACCCTTCCGCTCCTGGAGGATCACACGGCGGATGCCGACACCGTGGTCGACGGAGCCGCGTCCGCTCAGTGACCGGCGCCGAGCCCGCCGGACAGACGCGTGTGCAGCCGGGCGGTGGCGTCGTTCATCCCCTCCAGGACGACCTCCTTGCCCCGTTGACGGTACTTCGTCACGACGGCATCCAGAGCCGCGACCGTGGAGGCGTCCCACACGTGCGAGCGTGACATGTCGACGACCACCGTGTCGGGGTCGCCGGCGTAGTCGAAGAGCGTCGTGAGGTCGTTGCTGGAGGCGAAGAAGAGCTCTCCCTCGACCTCGTACCGCACGATCGGCTCGGCCGCGGAGTCGTCCACCGTCCGACGCACGCGGACGAAGTGGGCCACGCGACGGGCGAACAGGACCATGGCGGCCAGGACTCCGACACCGACGCCGATGGCGAGATTGTGCGTCCAGACCGTGAAGACGACGGTGATGACCATCACGGCGGTCTCGCTCTTCGGCATCCGCCGGAGCGTGGACATCCGCACGCTGTGCCAGTCGAAGGTGGCCACCGACACCACGATCATCACCGCCACGAGCGCCGCCATCGGGATGATCGCGACGATGTCGCCGAGGACGAGCACGAGGACCAGCAGGAAGACGCCGGCGAGGAAGGTCGAGATGCGGGTGCGCGCCCCGGACGCCGTGACGTTGATCATCGTCTGGCCGATCATCGCGCACCCGCCCATGCCGCCGAACAGGCCGGAGAGGATGTTGGCGCCGCCCTGACCGAACGCCTCCCGCGTCTTCCGGGAGTGGGTGTCGGTGATGTCGTCGACGAGCTTGGCGGTCATGAGCGACTCGAGGAGTCCGACGACGGCAACCGCGAGCGCGTACGGTGCGATGATCTGCAGCGTCTCCAGGGTGAGCGGGACGTTCGGGAGGAACAGGAACGGCAGGTTCTCCGGGAGATCCCCCTGGTCGCCGACGGTCGGGATGTTCATCGCGAAGACGACGGCGGCCGCGGTGAGCAGCACGATCGCCACGAGCGGGGCAGGGACGACCTTCGTCCATCGCGGCATCAGGTACATGATGAGCAGGCCCGCCGCGACCATCGGATACACCAGCCAAGGGACACCGATGAGCTGCGGGAACTGCGAGGTGAAGATGAGGATCGCCAGCGCGTTGACGAAGCCGACCATGACGCTGCGGGGGATGAAGCGCATGAGCTTCGCGATCCCGAGCGCCGCCATCACGACCTGGATGAGGCCACCGAGGATGACGGTGGCGATGAGGTAGTCCACCCCGTACTCGCGTGCGACGGGGGCGATCACGAGCGCGATGGCGCCGGTCGCGGCGGTGATCATCGCGGGACGGCCACCGAGGAACGAGATGGCCACGGCCATCACGAACGACGAGAACAGGCCGAGGCGCGGGTCGACGCCGGCGATGATGGAGAACGCGATGGCCTCGGGGATGAGGGCGATCGCCACGACGAGACCGGCGAGCGCCTCGCGGGTGAGCAGGCGCGGGCTCCGCAGCGCCTGCAGCACCGTGGGTTCGATGCGGTAGCGGCCGGGCGGATCGGGGACGGGCACGACACGGGTCATGAGCACTCCAGGGGAGAGGGAGACCGCCGGGGCGATCGGGGAAGGACGCACCGATGCGCCGGGACCGCGCGTGCGGTCGGGAAGAATGGAGGGATGCCGCAGGACGCGGCACCCGAAGACTCTACCGTAACGTGAGGTTTGCAGCGAGTCGGACGAGGAGCCCCATGGATGCCGAGCACCGCCACATCGGCGACGTCGCCGAGGAGACCGCGCTGTCGCTGCGGACGCTCCGTCATTACGACGAGATCGGGCTGATCGTCCCGTCGGCGCGCACCGAGGGCGGCTTCCGTCTGTACACCGACGAGGATGTCGCCCGGATCATGGTCGTACGACGCATGAAGCCGCTCGGCTACTCGCTGGAGGAGATGCGCGAGGTGCTCGGGGTGCTGGATCGCCTCGCCGCGGATGCCGCCGACGGCACCGCCCGGACCCGCTTGGACGAGATCCGCACCGAGGCGACGGAGCGGAAGGCGCAGCTCGAGACGAAGGTCGGCATGGCCGACGAGTTCCTCCGTCAGCTCGACGCGATCTGACCCCGAGTCTCCTCGGCGCGTCAGCGCGCCGCCGCCTCCCAGTCGACCTCGATCGCATCGTCGTGCGAAGGGGAGACGCGCGCGATGTGCACGTCACCCGGCTGCGGCCACCGGTTCTTCGGGAACACCGCCGCGGTCGACACCGTGCGGGTCGGGACGCCGGGGGCCTCGGCGCGGAGCTCCACGCGGCACTCCTGGTAGCGGGCACGACCCTGGGGCTCGGACACCGCGACGACGGTCACCCGACCACGCACGGCGTCGGCCATCGGATCCTTCGTGGCCTTCTCGAGCCACTGCGCCATCTCGTCCCACTCGTCCACGCGGTCAGCCTAGTGCGGGGCGTTGGCGCTCCCCTGCCGTGCGTCCCGTCGGACCGCCCCCTCGACGAGCCAGTCCCGGAGGGCGCGGTAGGCCGACGCCCTCGCGGGTGCGGCCGAGAGGAAGACGTCGTGGAGAGCGCCGTCCACCCGGCGGAGGGTGACATCGCTGCCGACACGGATCGCCGCCCGGGCGATCTCGTCGACCACGAGGACCGAGTCGGATGTCAGCGCCTGCTCGGACCATGACAGCGGCGAGCTCGAGCGCGCCGAGAGCAGAACGAGCGTCGGGCACCCGGTCTCGATGCCGGCGGCGACAGTGGCGTGCCCGCGCACCACCGCCCGGAGCCATCCGGGATGTGTCGGGAAGCCCCGCTCGGGTCTCCAGTCGGCGGGAATCCCCTCCCCCGGCAAAGAGCCGGTCTCCCGCTGCGCTCGGGTGTAGAAGCCCAGATCGACCTCCGGATGCGCCCCCAGCGGATCCCAGCGCGCCCGCGCCTCGATGAGGGGCAGCAGCGCTTGGCGTGCGAACGGCCCCGTCTGCAGTTCGAGCCACGGGCTGTTCAGCACGAGGGCGTCGGCGACACCCGGGTGCCGCGCGGCCCACAGGGTGAGGGTCAGGCCGCCGGTCGAGTGCCCGAGGAGGACGAGCCGGCGGCGGGACGCGGCGTCCGACGCCGGGTCGTGTCCGATCGCGGTAAGCGCCGCAGCGATGTCCTCGTCGTAGACGGCGAGGTCGGTGACGTACCCGGGGGTCTGCCTGTCGCGGAGGCTCCGGCCGTACTTCCGCAGATCGAGCGCGTGGAAGCGCGCACCGAGGTCGCACCAGAATCGGGCGAGCTCGACCTGAAAGAAGCAGTCCGACCAGCCATGGACGTAGAGGACGTCCACGCCGCGCAGCGGCCCGACCAGCGCCGCCCAGGTCGACGGTTCCCGTCGCACCACGGTCGCGACGACCTCCCCCTCGGAATCCGACCCCAGCGGGAGGGTCCGCTGCGCGAACGGAGGCCCGAGGATGTCGGGCCCCCACGCGTCGGTCATCGCCGAAGGCTACTCTCCGCGGGAGACGGAGACCATCTCGTCGCGCGCGACCACCTTGATGCGCGCGCGGCCGTGCGGCTCGCCCAGCGCCATCTCGTGCTGGTCGAGGCGGTGCCACCCGTCGAGGTCGGTCCAGGCCACTCCCCGCTCGGCGAGGAGCGCGGGAATCGCCTCGTCCGAGGGGTCGGCCGGCTGCCACCACGACGCCTGGTCGTTGATGATGTGGCGGACCGTCTCCATCGCGTCGGACTTCGTGTGGCCGATGAGACCCACGGGTCCGCGCTTGATCCAGCCGGTCGCGTAGACGCCCGGCACCCGCTCGTTCGAGTCCTTGTGCAGGACCTGGCCCTCGTGGTTCGGGATGACGCCGTGGCGCTTGTCGAACGGCACGCCCGGGAGGGGCGAGCCGAAGTAGCCCACCGCGCGGTAGATCGCCTGGATCGGCACCTCGCGCAGCTCGCCGGTCCCGACCACGCCGCCCTCGCCGTCGGGACGCGTGCGCTCGTACACGAATGCGGTGACGGTGCCGTCGGCATCCGTCTTCACCTCGACGGGCTTGGCCCAGAAGTGCAGGTGCAGGCGCCGGGATGCCGTGCCGCCGGCGTTGTTGGCCGAGTCGCGGGTGCGCCACTGCTGCAGCACCCGGTCAATGACCATGACCTGCTTGTTGCTGGCGATGGCGACCTTGGAGGCTTCGTCGTAGTCGAAGTCCTCGTCGTAGACGACCATGTCGACGTCGCGGAGCTCGCCGAGCTCGCGCAGCTCGAGCGGCGTGAACTTGACCTGCGCGGGTCCGCGACGGCCGAACACGTGCACGTCCGTCACGGGGCTGGCCTTCAGGCCCTCGTAGACGTTGTCGGGGATCTCGGTGGGCAGGAGGTCGTCGGCGTGCTTGGCGAGCATGCGCGAGACGTCGAGGGCGACGTTGCCGTTGCCGATGACGGCGACGGACTGCGCCTCGAGGGGCCATTCACGAGGCACGTCGGGGTGCCCGTCGAACCAGCTGACGAAGTCCGCGGCCCCGTAGGAGCCCTTCGCCTCGATCCCCGGGATGTCGAGATCGGCGTCGCGGACCGCGCCGGTGGCGAAGATGACGGCGTTGTAGTGCTTCTTCAGGTCGTCGAGGGTGAGGTCCTCGCCGAAGCGCACGTTGCCGAAGATGCGGATGTCGCCACGGTCGAGCACTTCGCGCAGCGCCGTGATGATGCCCTTGATGCGCGGGTGGTCGGGCGCGACGCCGTAGCGGACCAGGCCGTACGGGGCGGGAAGGTGGTCGAACAGGTCGATCGACACGTCGAACGTGCGCTCGGCCTTCAGGATGATGTCGGCGGCGTAGATGCCTGCGGGGCCCGCCCCGACGATGGCCAGCCTGAGCTTGGTCAAGGAATGTCCTCCTGGGATCAACGGGAGCGGTCGGCGACGGCGCGCGCGAACCGGGTGAGGGCCTCGCGCACCGCGCCGTCCGGCAGCGGCTCGAGGGCGTCGATGGCCTCCTGCGAGTACGAGCCCGCGAGGTCGCGGGTGGCCTGGGTGGCCTCGTGGTCGCGGAGGCGCGCGAGGGCGTGGTCGAGGATCGCCGGATCGGCGCCGTCGGCGATCCGGGCGACACCCTCGTCGATCTCTTCGCGCAGGCCCACCGAGTCGGCGTCGGTGCGGCGGGTGAGCACGAGGTACGGCATGGTGGGGACGCCCGCGCGCAGGTCCGTGCCGGGCACCTTCCCGGTCTCGGCCGGGTCGGCGGCCAGATCGATCACGTCGTCGAGCAGCTGGAAGGCGACGCCCGCCTTCTCACCGAAGACCGCGAGCGGCTGCTCGAACTCCTCGGGACCGTTGGCGAAGATGTTGCCCACCTGAGCGGATGCCGCGATGAGGGACCCCGTCTTGTCGGCGAGGACGTCGAGGGAGAACTGCACCGGGTCGTCGCCCTCGGCGGGTCCGACCGTCTCGCGCATCTGGCCGAGGACCAGGCGCTCGAACGTGTCGGCCTGGATGCGGATGGCGCGCTCGCCGTACCGCGCCATGATCTGGCTCGCGCGGGCGAAGAGCAGGTCGCCCGCGAGGATCGCGACGCTGTTGCCCCACACCTCGTGCGCGGCCGGGACCCCGCGCCGTTTGTCCGCGTCGTCCATGACGTCGTCGTGGTACAGCGAGCCGAGGTGGGTGAGTTCGAGGGCGGCGGCGCCTTCGACGACGGCATCCGTCGTCCCCTCGCCGAGCTGTGCGGTGAGCAGCGCCAGCATGGGCCGCACCCGTTTGCCCCCGGCCTCGTAGAGGTAGCGACTGACGGCGTCGACGACCGGCTGCGCCATGCGCAGCTCGTCGCCGAGGGCGGCGTCGACGCGGAGCATGCCTTCATCGACCGTGGCGAGGAGCCGACGCGAACGGGCGCCGGCGAAGATGCGGTCGGTGAGGCCCAGCTTGCCGAGACGCGAATCGGACGCGGAGGGGGTCACCTGTTCAGCCTATCGGGGTGCGAGGGTGCCCTCGGCGGGCTTGACGCCGCGGTGGAGCGCGACGATGCCGAAGGACAGGTTGCGGTAGGCGACATCCGCCCATCCCGCGGCACGCATCCATGCCGCCAGGGTCGGCTGGTCGGGCCAGTCGCGGATGGACTCGTTGAGATAGTCGTAGGCGTCGGCGTTCGAGCTGACCGCCTTGGCGACCACCGGGAGGACCCGGTCGTTGTAGAAGCGGTAGACACCGGAGAAGGCCCGCGACGGCGGGTGCGAGAACTCGCACACGACGATCCGCCCGCCGGGCCTCGTCACCCGCAGCAGCTCGCCGAGCGCCTTCTTCGGGTCGTTGACGTTGCGCAGACCGAACGACATGGTGACCGCGTCGAACTCTTCGTCGGCGAACGGCAGATCGGTCGCGTCGGCGTGGACGAAGGACAGATTCCGGATGCCGCCTCCCGGCGCCTCCGGTCCGTGCCGGCGTCGTCCCTCGGCGATCATCCCCGGCGAGAAGTCGGCGGCGACGACCTCCGCGCCGCTGCGGGCGAGGGAGACCGAGGAGGCCCCGGTGCCGGCGGCGAGATCGAGGATGCGCTCGCCCGGACGCGGCGACACCGCGCGGGTCGTGGCGACCCGCCACAGCCGGTCGTTGCCCATGCTGAGCACGGTGTTGGTGCGGTCGTACCCGCGCGCGACACCGTCGAACATTCCGCTGACGCTCGCCGGGTCCTTGCCCAGATCGGCGCGGCGGGGCGGGTTCGCGGGGGTGTCGGTCACCCGTCGAGTCTAAGCCGGGTGCAGGGTGGCGAGCCGCTCGAGCCAGGCGCCGGCGGTGTCCTCGTCGAAGGGCGACTCGGCCGCGCGCACCTTCTGCTCGAGGTCGACGGCGAGCGCCTCCAGGTGCGCGACGATGTGGGCCGGGTAGCCGTAATGGACGCGGTGCTCGTCCCACTCGTCGCGATCGTCGATGTAGATGCCGCCCACCGCCCGATCGACCACGTCGAGGTCCATGTCGATGCCGGTCGGCTCGCCGCCTCGGAACGTCACGTCCCACCCGAGGTCGATGTACGTGTGGGTGCGGTCGGGTCGCGCGTTGCGCGTGAAGGCGTAGTCGGCCGACGGCGGCAGCAGTGTGACGTTGTCGAACTCGGTGCGGTTGTCGCGCCCCGGGCGGAAGCTGCGCCAGCCGGCACGCTGACCGACCCAATCGCCCCAGCGGTCGCTGCCGAGGTAGACGCAGTCGTGCACCCAGTGCTCGCCGCCGTCCCACTTGCGCCACCGGAAGAGGATGCGCGCGCCCACGGGCGGTCGGTCCGGCACGGTGTTCTCGGTCACCCGCAGAGTCTAAGCCGCGGGCTCCCGGCGCGGATCCGCGGGGCGCGGCGGGCCATAGGCTGGATGGGTGATCGAAACCTCCGGTGCGCCGCGGTTCGTGGCGCAGACGCAGGAGATCGACCCGATCGACGATCCCCTCCTCTTCGCCGACCCGGCCTCCCCTCTGGCGTGGCTCCGCCGCGGCGACGGGATAGTCGGGATCGGCGGGATGGTCGCCGGGTACGAGGCCGGTGCCGGCATTCCTTTCGGTCGCCCGGAGCCGGCCGACCGCCCCACGCCCGCCGACGCCTGGCGCGAAATCGTCGCCCACAGCGAGATCGACGATCCGCTCGGCATCCCCGGCACCGGCCTCGTGGCCTTCGGCGCTCTCGCGTTCGACCCTCGCTCCGCGTTCACGAGTCGTCTGATCGTCCCGCGTGCGATCGTCGGGCGTCGTGACGGCCGCGCGTGGGTCACCCGCGTCCGGAGCGGCCGAGCCGACCGCGCCGATGAGGCGGACCTCCTCACGCCGCGCCCGTACGGCCCGTACTGGTCGGCGACGCTCGGCCCGGGCGCGATGAACCCCGTCGCCTATCAGGAGGCCGTGCGCCACGCCCTCGCCGCCATCGACGCGGGGACCGTCGAGAAGGTCGTGCTCGCGCGCGACCTCGTCGGCACCGTCCCCGCCGGCGCCGACCTCCGCCGGCTCGTCCGGGCTCTCGCCGGAAGCTACCCCGACACGTGGGCGTTCGCGGTCGACGGCCTCGTCGGCGCGAGCCCCGAGACCCTCGTCACGGTCTCCCGTGGTCGGATGACCGCGCGCGTGCTCGCGGGCACCGCGGCGCGCGGAGCGGATGCCGACGCGGACGCCTGCGCGGTGGCCGCGCTCGCGGCGAGCACGAAGGACCGGGACGAGCACCGATTCGCCGTCCAGAGCGTCCTCGCCGCGATCGACCCGTTCACGCGCGACGTCGATGCCGGCGCCGGGCCCTTCACCCTGGAGCTGCCGAACGTGTGGCACCTCGCCACCGACATCTCCGGCGACGTCCGCGGATCGGCATCCGCCCTCGACCTCGTCGCGGCGCTGCACCCGACCGCGGCGGTCGCCGGCACCCCGACGGATGCCGCGGTCGACCTCATCCGGCGCCTGGAGCCCTTCGACCGCGGCCGCTACGCCGGACCCGTCGGATGGGTCGACGGCAACGGCGACGGCGAATGGGCGATCGCCCTCCGGTGCGCGCAGATCGGGTCCGAACCTGCGCGCCGCTTCGCCGAGTACAGCGACACGATGCCGGTGACCGCGCACGCCGGCGCCGGCATCGTCGCGGGGAGCGACCCCGAGACCGAGATGCTCGAGACACGCGTGAAGTTCCGTCCCATCGTGGACGCGCTGGCCTGACGGGGCCGAGACGGACGCACCGCCCGGAGTGTCCGCCGACCGAGCGTTCGGCATCCGTAGGCATCCCCGGCGCGGCCGTAGGGAAACCGTAAGGGACCCGCAGCGGCGCACGGGAGCGGTGTTGTGTCGTCTTCCGTGCCGCATCGGCATGCATCCCGCTTCTCCACGGGGTGCCGCACCAGCCGCAGGAGAGTACCCGTGCTCGACGTCCTCTACATCTCGCTCACGATCGCGCTGTTCGCGCTTATCGGCCTGGTCGCGAAAGGGGTCGAGCGACTGTGATCGCCTTCTCCGCCATCGCCGCGATCCTCGCCGTCGCCGCGATCGTCTACCTCGTTCTCGCCCTGGTGAAGCCGGAGTGGTTCTGACATGACCGCCGAGACCATCTGGTTCGGCGTCCTCCAGGCCGCCACCGTCCTGCTCGTCCTCGCGCTCGTCTACCGTCCGCTCGGCGACTACATCGCGCACGTCTACACGTCCTCGAAGGACCTCGCCGCCGAGCGGGGCGTGTATCGCATCATCGGCGTGGAGCCCCGTGCCGAGCAGACCTGGCAGGCCTACCTGCGCGGTGTGCTCGTCTTCTCCGCCATCGGTGTGCTCGTCGTCTACACGCTCCAGCGCGTGCAGAGCGTCCTGCCGTACTCCCTCGGCCTCCCGGCCGTTCCGGAGGGGCTGTCCTTCAACACCGCGGTGTCGTTCGTGACGAACACGAACTGGCAGTCGTACTCCCCCGAACTCACCCTGGGCTACACCGTCCAGCTGGCGGGCCTGGCCGTGCAGAACTTCGTCTCCGCCGCTGTCGGCATCGCCGTGGCCGTCGCCCTGGTGCGCGGATTCGCCGCGCGCGGGACGGGCCTGATCGGCAACTTCTGGGTCGACCTCGTCCGCGGCGTCACACGCCTGCTGCTCCCGCTGTCGATCGTCGCGGCGATCGCGCTGCTGATCGGCGGCGTCGTGCAGAACATGAACGGCTTCGTGGAGGTCACGACCCTCGGCGGTGCTCCTCAGACGCTGCCGGGCGGGCCGGTGGCCTCGCAGGAGGCGATCAAGGAGCTCGGGACCAACGGCGGCGGCTTCTTCAACGCCAACTCGTCCCACCCGTTCGAGAACCCCGCACCGTGGACGAGCGTCCTGCAGGTCCTCCTGCTCCTGGCCATCCCGGTGGCGCTCCCCCGTGCCTTCGGACGCATGGTCGGCGACGACCGCCAGGGATACGCCATCCTCGGCGCCATGGCGACCATCGCCGTCGTCTCCCTGGCGGCCGGTTCGTGGCTGGAGGCGCTCGGCGCGGGAACGGCGCCCCAGCTCGCCGGCGGCCCGCTCGAGGGGAAGGAGGTGCGGTTCGGCATCCTCGGATCCACCCTCTACGCCGGGGCGACCACGCTCACCTCGACCGGGGCCGTCAACTCCATGCACGACAGTTACACCGCGCTCGGCGGCATGGTCCCGCTGCTCAACATGATGCTCGGGGAGGTCGCTCCCGGCGGCGTGGGATCCGGCCTCTACGGGATGCTGATCCTGGCGGTGCTGGCGGTGTTCGTCGGCGGTCTGCTCGTCGGCCGCAGCCCCGAGTACCTCGGCAAGCGGATCACGCCCCGGGAGATCACGCTCGCGAGCCTCTCCATCCTCGTCACCCCGACGCTCGTGCTCGTCGGCACGGCGCTGAGCTTCGGGATCCCCGCGATCGCCGCCGACGTCGAGGCGGTGTCGATCTGGAACCCCGGGGTGCACGGGATGACCGAGGTGCTCTACGCCTTCACCTCGGCATCGAACAACAACGGCTCGGCCTTCGCGGGGCTCACCGCGAACACCCCGTGGCTGAACACCGCGCTCGGCGTGGCGATGGTGCTCGGCCGCTTCCTGCCCATGGTCCTCGTGCTGGCCCTGGCCGGATCGCTGGCGCGCCAGCAGGCCGCTTCCGTCACGGCGGGCACGCTCCCCACGAACCGGCCGCAGTTCACCGGCCTCCTCGTGGGCGTGACGGTCATCGTCACCGCACTCACCTATTTCCCCGTTCTCGCGCTGGGTCCCCTGGCGGAAGGGCTCGTCTAGTCATGTCATCCTCCTCCCTCACCGACACCTCCCCCGACGCGTCGTCGTCCCCGCGCACGGCGCGCGCATTCGACGCGGCGCAGCTGCGCGCGGCGATGCCCGGCGCGCTGCGAAAGCTCAATCCCGCGGCACTGTGGCGCAACCCCGTCATGCTCCTGGTGTGGGTCGGCGCGGCCCTCACGACCGCGATCGCCGTGGCCGAGCCGTTCCTCGGTGGGCCCGAGTCGTCCGCGGGCAGCGCCGTTCCGCCCGGCTTCACGGGGGGCATCGCCCTCTGGCTGTGGCTGACCGTGCTGTTCGCGAATCTGGCCGAATCCGTCGCCGAAGGCCGCGGGAAGGCGCAGGCGGCGAGCCTGCGGAAGACCCGGACGAGCACTATGGCCGCCCGGGTGGGGTCCTACGACGCCGCCACGGATGCCGCGGCCGAACGCGCAGCGACCGCGCTGGTGCCCTCCTCCGAGCTCCAGCTCGGAGACGTGGTCGTCGTCACCGCCGGTGAGCTGATCCCGGGAGACGGCGACATCGTGTGGGGCATCGCGACCGTCGACGAATCGGCGATCACCGGAGAGTCCGCCCCGGTGGTCCGGGAGTCCGGCGGCGATCGCAGCGCGGTCACCGGCGGTACCCGCGTGCTCAGCGACCGGATCGTGGTGCGCATCACCTCGCAACCCGGTCAGACCTTCGTCGACCGCATGATCGCGCTGGTCGAGGGGGCGAGCCGGCAGAAGACGCCGAATGAGATCGCCCTCGGGATCCTGCTGGCGAGCCTGTCGATCGTCTTCGTGGTGGTCGTCCTGACGCTCAATCCGATCGCGTCCTACGCGGCGGCGCCCGTGAGCATCCCCGTTCTGATCGCGCTGCTCATCTGCCTCATCCCCACCACGATCGGGGCGCTGCTCTCGGCGATCGGCATCGCGGGGATGGATCGCCTCGTGCAGCGCAACGTCCTGGCCATGTCGGGACGCGCGGTGGAGGCGGCGGGCGATGTCACGACGCTCCTGCTCGACAAGACCGGCACCATCACGTACGGCAACCGCCGCGCCACCGACTTCGTCCGCCTCGAGGGCGTCGATCAGGACGAGCTCACGACGTTCGCGGCCCTGTCGTCGCTGGCCGATCCCACGCCCGAGGGCACCTCGGTGGTGGAACTGGCCGCCGCACGCGGTGTCGTGCCGGAGCGCATCCCGGATGCCGTGTTCGAGCCCTTCACGGCGCAGACGCGGATGAGCGGTCTCGACCTCCCCGACGGCACCCTCGTGCGCAAGGGCGCCGGGTCCGCGGTGCTCGCGTGGCTCGAAGCCGGCGGCGTCCAGGTCGCCACGCGGACACGCGCCCAGCTGCTCTCCCTCACGGACGCGATCGCCGGTGCCGGCGGGACGCCGCTCGTCGTCGCGACCCTCTCGCCCCGGGGCGTGGGTCGCATCCTCGGCGTGATCCACCTGAAGGACGTCGTGAAGGAGGGTCTGCGCGAACGCTTCCAGGAGCTGCGGGAGATGGGCATCCGGACCGTCATGATCACCGGGGACAACCCGCTCACCGCGAAGGCCATCGCCGCCGAGGCGGGCGTGGACGACTATCTCGCCGAGGCGACACCGGAGGACAAGCTCGCGCTCATCACGCGCGAGCAGCAGGGCGGCAATCTCGTCGCGATGACCGGGGACGGGACGAACGATGCGCCCGCTCTGGCGCAGGCCGACGTCGGGGTCGCCATGAACACCGGCACCTCCGCAGCCAAGGAGGCCGGGAACATGGTGGACCTGGACAGCGACCCGACGAAGCTCATCGACATCGTGCGCATCGGGAAGCAGCTGCTGATCACGCGCGGGGCCCTCACGACCTTCTCCCTGGCGAACGACATCGCCAAGTACTTCGCGATCATCCCGGCGATGTTCCTCGGGGTCTTCCCCGGGCTCGCCGCGCTGAACATCATGCAGCTCAGCTCGCCGGCATCCGCGGTGACGAGCGCGATCATCTTCAACGCCCTGGTGATCGTCGTCCTGATCCCCCTCGCCCTCCGCGGGGTGGCCTATCGACCGGCGAGCGCCTCCCGCATCCTCAGCCGCAACCTCCTCGTCTACGGCCTCGGCGGCGTCATCGCCCCCTTCATCGGCATCAAGCTCATCGACCTCCTCGTGAGCCTCATCCCTGGCTTCTGAGCCGGAAAGGACAGCATTCCCATGCGCAATCCCCTCCTGCGTTCGCTCGGCGTCGCCGTGCGCGCCATGATCGTCTTCACGGTCGTCCTCGGCCTCGGGTACACGCTCCTGATCACGGGCATCGGCCAGATCTTCTTTCCCGCTCAGGCGAACGGCTCGCTGATCCGTGACGACGCAGGCGACACCGTCGGCTCAGCTCTGATCGGCCAATCCTTCACGGATGCCGACGGCCTCCCCCTTCCGGAGTACTTCCAGTCCCGGCCGTCGGCCGCCGGCGACGGGTACGACGGCGGCGCCTCCTCGGGGTCGAACCTCGGCCCGGAGAACGCCGACCTCGTCTCGTCCATCGAGGAGCGTCGCACCGCCATCGCGGCGTTCGAAGGCGTCGATCCCGACGAGATCCCGGCCGAAGCACTCACGGCGTCCGCCTCGGGACTCGACCCCCACATCAGCCCCGACTACGCCCGCCTGCAGGTGCCGCGCGTGGCGGCTGCTCGAGACCTCCCGGTGTCCGAAGTCGGCGCCCTGGTCGAGTCTAGGATTCACTCCAGAGACCTGGGGTTCCTCGGTGAGCCCCGGGTCAACGTCCTCGAGCTCAACCTGGCGCTGGACGCGATCGAGGAGTGAGGCGACGATGAAGCGGGGGCAGCTGCGGGTCCTGCTCGGCGCCGCACCCGGCGTCGGCAAGACCTACGAGATGCTGCAGGAAGGGCGTCGGCTGCAGGAGCAGGGCAAGGACGTCGTGATCGGCATCCTGGAGACCCACGGGCGGGCGGCCACCGCCGCGCAGGCGGAGGGTCTGCCGGCCCTTCCCCGGGCCGTCCACGCGCACCGGGGCGTCGAACTCAGCGAGCTCGACGTCGAGGGTCTCCTCGAGCGTCGACCGCAGGTCGCCCTCATCGACGAACTGGCCCACACCAACGCGCCGGGTGCCCGCCACCCCAAGCGCTGGCAGGACGTCGAGGAGATCCTGGATGCCGGAATCGACGTCATCACGACCGTCAACGTCCAGCACATCGAGTCGCTGCGCGATGTCGTCGAGCAGATCACCGGCACCTCGCAGCGCGAGACGATCCCCGACGCCGTGGTCCGAGGCGCGGATCAGATCGAGGTGGTGGACATCGCCCCGCCGTCCCTGCGCGAGCGCCTCTCCGCGGGGCTGGTCTATCCCGCCGAGCGCATCGACGCGGCCCTGTCCAACTACTTCCGCCTGGGCAACCTCACCGCACTCCGCGAGATCGCCCTCCTGTGGCTGGCCGACGAGGTCGACAGCGCGCTGAAGCTGTACCGCACCGAGCACAAGATCGAGGGCACGTGGCCCGCCCGCGAGCGCGTGGTGGTCGCCCTCACCGGAGGCCCGGAGGGCGAGACGCTCATCCGACGCGGCGCCCGCATCGCAGCGCGATCCTCCGGAGGCGAGGTGGTGGCCGTCCACGTCTCGGCGCAGGACGGCCTGCGCGCGTCGGCACCCGGTGCGCTCGCCGCGCAGCGCACGCTCGTGGAGTCCCTCGGCGGCACCTACCACCAGGTCGTCGGAGACGACACGCCGCGGGCGCTGGTCGAGTTCGCCCGCTCCGTGGATGCCACGCAGCTCGTCATCGGAGTGAGTCGCCGCAGTCGCCTGCAGGCGGCGCTCGCCGGCCCCGGCATCGGCGCGACGGTCATCCGCGAGTCCGGCGACATCGACGTGCACATCGTCACGCACGCCGCCGCGGGCGGGCGCCTCGCGCTCCCGTCGCTCTCCGGCGGTGCGCTGAGCCGACGGCGGGTCATCCTCGGGTTCGTCATCGCACTGGTGGCGGGGCCCCTGATGACCTGGCTGCTGTACTCGTCCCGCAGCCCCGAGTCCATCACGTCCGACGTCCTGGCGTTCCAGCTCCTCGTCGTCGTCGTCGCGCTCGTCGGCGGGATCTGGCCCGCCCTCTTCGCCGCCGTCCTGTCGGGGCTCACCCTCGACTTCTTCTTCGTCGCCCCGCAGTTCACGGTGCAGATCGCCGACCCCCTCCACCTGTGGGCACTGTCGCTGTACGTCGTCATCGCCGCCCTGGTCAGCTACATCGTCGACCAGGCCGCGCGACGCGCGCGGGTCGCGCGGCGCGCCGCCGCCGAGGCCGAGCTGCTCGCGACCGTGGCGGGCAGCATCCTGCGCGGCGAGAACGCGGTCGTCGCACTGGTGACGCGGGCCAGAGAGGCCTTCGGCATGACGGGCGCCCGCCTGGTCGCCTCGAACGGCGACGTCCTCGCCACGGACGGCGAACCGGTGCCCGACGGCCGCGTCCTGCGCCTCCCCGTCGGAGGGAGCGAGCATCCCCGGGCCCATCTGGAGCTGCACGGCGGCGAGCTGCGGAGCTCCGAGCGACGTCTGCTGGAGGTGATCGTGGCCCAGCTCGGCGCAGCTCTCGAGCACAGCGACCTCGCCGAGACCGCCCGCGAAGCCGACGCCTTGGCCGAGACGGACGAGGTGCGCACGGCACTGCTGTCCGCCGTGAGCCATGATCTGCGACGCCCGCTCGCGGCGGCCGTCGCCGCCGTGGGCGGACTCCGCGCGGCCGGGGTGACCCTCAGCGCGGAGGACCGACGCGACCTGCTCGCCACCGCCGACGAGTCCCTCGCGACCCTCTCCGCGCTCGTCACCGACCTCCTGGACGTCAGCCGTGTCGAAGCCGGAGTCCTCGCCGTGTCGCTGCGGCCGGTGGATGCCGCCGATGTGATCCTCGCCGCCATCGACGAACTCGGCGCCGGTCCCGGCCGGGTCGAGCTCGCCCTGGACCCGGAGCTCCCGCTGATCAGCGCCGACGCGGTCCTCCTTCAGCGTGTGGTCGTGAACCTCCTCTCGAACGCGCTGCGCCACTCCCCACCCGGTCGTCGCGTGCGTGTGAGCACGAGCCACCTGGGCGGCACCTCGGAGATCCGCATCGTCGATCAGGGCTCGGGCGTCTCGCCCGAGCGGCTGGATGACATCTTCGCGCCGTTCCAGCGGCTCGGCGACGTCGACAACACGACCGGACTCGGATTGGGACTGGCCCTCTCCCGCGGATTCACCCGCGGAATGGGCGGCACGCTGCGTCCCGAGGACACCCCCGGTGGCGGGCTGACGATGGTCGTCGCGCTCCCCGTCGCCGCGGCGCCCGCCGACCCCTCCTCGGGGATGATCCGATGAAGATCCTGGTCGCCGACGACGATCCGCAGCTGGTGCGGGCGCTGCGGATCACCCTCTCCGCGCACGGGTACGACGTCGTGGCTGCCGCCGACGGTGCAGCGGCGGTGACGCTGGCCGCCCAGGCCCATCCCGACATCGTGCTCCTCGACCTCGGGATGCCGCGCCTCGACGGCGTCGAGGTCATCCACGCCCTCCGCGGCTGGACCTCCGCGCCGATCATCGTCGTATCCGGGCGGACAGGATCGGCGGACAAGGTCGAGGCCCTCGATGCCGGCGCCGACGACTACGTCACGAAGCCGTTCCAGATCGACGAGCTCCTGGCGCGCCTGCGTGCCCTCAGCCGCCGGACGGGCGCAGGGCCGGACGCGCCCCAGGTGACCTTCGGGGACGTCACGATCGACCTGGCCACCAAGTCGGTGACCCGGGCCGGCCGGCGCGTGCACCTGACCCCGACGGAGTGGCGGATGCTGGAGTTCCTGGCGCGGAACCCCGGCGCCCTGGTCACGCGGCAGACGCTGCTCAAGGAGATCTGGGCCAGCGACCAGGTGAGCGACTCCGGGTACCTGCGCCTGTACATGTCGCAGCTGCGGAAGAAGCTCGAGCCCGATCCCGCGCACCCGCGTCACCTCCTCACCGAGTCCGGCATGGGGTACCGGCTCGTCCGCGAAGGCTGAGAGCGCCTAGCCTGGCACGGTGCACTGTCCTCCTCCTCCCCCGTCGGGCGTTCCGGCATGAGCGGGCCTGTCCCCTCCCTCGCGACCCGCGGCGACGCGGTGCTGACGAACCTGCGCCTGGTGGACGGCATCCGCCCCACGCCGCAGGACGGACTCGCCATCGTGATCGAGGCGGGTCGCATCACGCGCATCGAGCCCGACACGGGACGCACGGCGGAGGAAGCGGCGCCCACGCACGACCTCGGTGGCGCGGTGGTGATGCCGGGCCTGATCAACATGCACACGCACTTCTCCCTGTCTCTCCCGGGGCCCGGCGGCGACGCGGTGAGCGCACTCGATCCGCACGAACTGGCGCTGTACATGGCGGACGGCGCGCGGCGCACCCTCCTCTCCGGCGTCACGACCGTCCGCTGCGTGTCCGAGAAGGGCGGAGCCGACTTCGCCCTCCGCCGAGCGATCGACGCCGGCCACGTCGCGGGTCCGCGCATCTTCACCGCCGGGCGGGGCCTGTGCTGCACGGGAGGTCACGGGCACGACACCGACGACACCCTCGAGTGCGACGGCGCGGATGCCGTCACCCGGGGCGTCCGCAGCCAGATCGCCGCGGGAGCCGACCTCATCAAGCTGATGATCTCGGGCGGGATCGCCGGCGAGAACGAGCAGATCACCACCCCGCAGCTCACGCGGGACGAGATGGCCGCGGCGATCTCGACGGCGCACGCCTGGGGACGGAAAGTCACCGCGCATGCCGGTCCCGCGGCGATCATCGCCGAAGCCGTGGAGCTGGGGCTGGACTGCGTCGAACACGGCTACGAGCTGACCCCGGAGGTCGCGGCCCTCATGGCTGCCCACGGAACGGCGCTCGTGCCGACCCTGGTCGTCACCCGCGCCCAGGCGTTCTTCGATGACCTCGGCGTCCCGGAGTGGATGCAGCGGCGCTCGCTCGACGCCGGTCCCCGCCACCTGGACTCGTTCCGCTTCGCCCTGGATGCCGGAGTCGACGTGCTCCTCGGCAGCGACATGCCGCCGTTCTGGGGCTTCGAGGGCACGAGCGCGGTCGTCCGCGAGCTCGAGCACATGCAGGCCGGCGGACTTCCCGCCGCCGATGTCGTCCGCGCCGCGACCTCCGCCCCCGCGCGCTGGCTCGGCGCCGACGACCTGGGCACGCTCACGCCGGGCGCGTGGGCCGACCTCATCGCGATGCCGGCCGACCCGACGACAGACGTCTCCGCGCTCCGCGGGATCGACCTGGTGATGCGCGGAGGCGTCGTCGTCCGCGATGACGAGGGACGCACACGATGAGCGCGGCGCACGACGACCCGACCCTCGACGCCGAGAGCGCCGATGACACCGGTGCGCGCACCGAGCTCTACGACCTCCGGGTCGTGGTGGATCGCATCGAAGGCCGGTCGGTGTGCGGCATGAGGGTCGGCGACCACATCGACCTGGTCGAGAGCAGTCGGCTGCGCCTCCCCGACGGCGGGCACTTCTGCCTCTACGCCCTGCAGGCCGTTCTGCCGCTGCTTCCCGCGAAGCAGCGCCGCCTCCCGCCGGGCGACTGGCTCGAGCGCGACGACCTCGTCGCGTGCCCCGACCCGGAGGAACGCCTCATCATGCGGATCGAGCGCACCGGCATCCGTTCGATCCCCACCGACGACCTCACGTGAGCGCCGCCGACGATCGCCGCGGTCCCGTGCGGTTCTCCCTGGGCCTGCAGACCGACAAGGCACCGGGTGAGTACGCCGCCCTCGCGCGCCTCGCCGAGGAGCTCGACTTCGACGGCGTGAGCGTCTTCTCCGACCTCCTGTACCAGCCGCCGATCGCGGCCCTGCTCGAGATGGCGCACGCCACCGCGCGGATCCGGCTCGGCTGCGCCTGCTGGAACCCGTTCACCCTGCATCCGTACGAGATCGCCGGGCAGTTCGCCGCGGTGGATGCCGCCTCCGCCGGTCGCGCGTACCTCGGTCTCGCCCGCGGCTCGTGGCTGGAGGCGATCGGGGTGGAGGCCGAGCGTCCGATCGCGGCGCTCCGCGACGCGACCGGGGTGATCCAGGCCCTGCTGTCGGGATCCGGCGAGGGGTACGCCGGCGACGTCTTCCGACTGGAGCCCGGGGTGCGCCTGCGCTACTCCGTCGTCCGCGAGCGCGCGCCGATCCTGATCGGGTCGTGGGGTCCGCAGGGCATGGCCCTCGCCGGAGAGATCGCCGACGAGATCAAGATCGGCGGCACAGCGAACCCCGCCATGGTCGGCGTCGTCCGCCGGCGCCTGGAACGCGGTCTCCGTCGCGCGGGCCGTCCCTCCGAGGCGGTCGCGGTCGTCGTCGGTGCGGTGACCGTCGTCGACCGGGACGGTGCCGCCGCGCGGGCCCTCGCCCGGCGCGAGGTGGCGATGTACCTCGACGTGATCGCCGCGCTCGATCCGACCGTGGAGCTCCCCGACGACCTGCTGCCCGGCATCCGTTCCCGCCTCGCGGACGGCGACGAAGAGGGTGCGGGAAGGCTGGTCCCCCGCGACGTGCTCGATCTCTTCGCGTTCTCCGGGACCCCCGACGACATCGCCGACCAAGCGCGACTGCTGATGGATGCCGGCGTGGACCGGATCGAGTTCGGGACGCCGCACGCGCGCATCCCCGCCGAGGGCATCACGCTGCTCGGGCGGGAGGTGCTCCCGCGGCTTCGGGGGTGACGCTCCCGGCCCCCGACGTCGGCTCCGTCAGCCCAGGAGGCGCTCGCGAAGCGGCTCGAGGCCCATCGGCCCGAGGCCGAGCGCGTCGCGGTGGAAGTCGCGGAGCGAGAAGTCCGCGCCGTCCGCGGCTTCGCGTGCAGCGCGGGCCTCGGCCCACAGCCGTGCGCCCACCTTGAACGCGAGCGCCTGCCCCGGCCACCCGAGGTAGCGGTCGACCTCGAAGCCGGCGAGATGCGGCTCGACCAGCGCAAGGTCCACCAGCATCCGCCGGGCGAGGTCGGGTGTCCACGCCTGGGGCGGGACGACCGCACCCTCGGGCACCGCCCACCCGGTGTGGAGGCCGATGTCGGCCACGATCCGCACAGAACGCCAGATCTGCCCCAGCACGAGCCCGAGACGCTCGGCCGGGTCGCGGACGAGACCCAGCTCGTCCGACAGCTGCTCGGCGTAGTGCGCCCACCCCTCGGCGTACCCGTGGATGTGGCAGAGGTGTCGCTGCCACGGGTGCAGATGGGGGTCGGAGGCGGTGACGACGAACTGCAGGTGGTGGCCGGGGAGCCCCTCGTGGTGGACGCTCGTCACCTCCTGCCAGGACGCGGCCACCGGCACCCCGCTCGGGATCGTCCAGACGATGCGGCTGGGCGCGGAGCCGTCCGGCGGCGCGGGCGTGTAGTAGACGACGCCGTCCGCCGCCTCGGCGACGACGCACTCCACGCGACGGATGCCGGCCGGGAGGGAGAAGGCATCCGACAGCGCCGTCGTCGTCTCATCCACCCGCCGGGTGAGCCACCCGCGGATGGCCTCGACGCCCTCGAGCCGGTAGCGCGGGTCGTCGTCGAGGAGAGCCGCGGCCGCGCGGACCGGGTCGTCGCCGGCGCCCCCGAGATCCCGGGCGAGCGCGCTGGCCTCGTCGGTGAGACGGGCGAGCTCCGTCCAGCCGTACGCATAGGTGTCGACGAGGTCAATCCGCGCGCCGAGCATCGCGGCGGCGAGGTCCGGGTAGACGTCCTCACCCACCCCGTCCTCCGTCGGCGCGGCGTCCCGGAGGTCGCCGCGAAGGGCGGCGACCAGATCGGCGAGCGCGCGGTTCGTCTCATCCGCGGCGCGGCGGACGCGCGCGCGGATGCCCTCGTCGACGGCCGGGGCGACCGGGACGCTCCCGAACCAGTCCGCCTCGATCCAGCGTTCCAGCTGGGCGGCGAGGGTGTCGAGCTGCCGGAAGGGGGCGACGCCGCTCCCGGTGAAGCGGTCGGCGTTCTCGCGCGCCCAGCGGAGGCTCGCGAGATACTCCCGGACCGCTGCCGGCGCAGCCTCGAGGCGCGCGAGGAGGGCCTGACCCGCGGCATCCGATGTCAGCGTGAGCCCCTCCACGGCGTAGCGGACGAGGTGTACCGGCGTCGCGAGCCCCGCGACGAGGCGCGGGGTGAATCCGGTGTCGAACAGCAGTCGCTCGCGTTCGAGACGCTCGCGCAGGGCGGCGCGGAGCGCGGGATCGCCGGCATCCGCCGGGAGGGCGTCGAGGCTCTCCAGGACCTCGCCCTGGAGGTCGTATCGACGCCGCAGCCAGGCCGGCGACAGGTCGGGGAGCGCGGGGCCGTCGTCCCGGCCGAGCGCCTGCGCGGCATCCGGCTCGTGGCGGGCGAGCTCGACGACGTAGGCGTCGGCGATCCGGTGGACCGGATCCGGGTGGGGAGGCTGAGGGGGCTGGGGCACCGACTCAGCCTACGAAACGTCGGCCGTGACGCCGGGTGCGGGTCAGCTCGCGGCGAGCCGTGCCTTCTCGGCCTCGACGTCGAAGGACGCCACAGGCCACTGCGGATCGATGCGCTCCAGCACGTCGAGGAGCAGCGCCTGGACGGCCAGGCGCGCGTACCACTTCCGGTCGGCGGGTACGACGTGCCAGGGCGCGTGCGGGGTGGACGTGCGGTCGAGGACGACCTGATAGGCCCCCATGTAGTCGTCCCACAGCTGTCGCTCGTCGATGTCGCCGGGGTTGAACTTCCAGTGCTTGTCGGGTCGGTCGAGGCGCGCGGCGAGACGCTCCCGCTGCTCGTCCTTCGAGATGTGGAGCATGACCTTCACGAGGTGGATGCCGGCGTCCGTGAGGCGGCGCTCGAAGTCGTTGATCGCGTCGTAGCGTCGCTCGATCTCATCGGGCGTCGCGAGGGCGCGCACCCGCCCGATGAGGACGTCCTCGTAGTGCGAGCGGTCGAAGACGCCGATGTAGCCCGGCCGGGGCACTTCGCGCTCGATGCGCCACAGGAAGTCGCGCTCGAGCTCTTCGGGCGTCGGCTTCTTGAAAGCCTTCAGGTGGATGCCCTGGGGGTCGGTCGCGCCGATGACATGTCGCACGATCCCGCCCTTGCCGGCGGTGTCCATTGCCTGGAGGACCAGGAGCACCGCGGGCGAATCCGGATTCTCGCGGCTCTGGGCGTAGAGCCGCTCCTGCAGGTCGTCGAACTCCTCCGCCCCGGCGGCGAGGTCGTCCTGCGCGTCGGACTTCGTCTGGCCGTAGCCCGGGGTGGATCGGGTGTCGACGTCCGTCAGGACGAAGCCCTCCCGCACGCGGAGGAGCTCCGCGAGGTCGCCCTGGCTGTGTGTCTGACTCTTCGCCGTCATCGCCCCATCCTGTCCGGTTCAGCGCTCGAGCGGAACCTCGATGATCTGCCGCCCGCCCACCGGAGAGGTGAGCACCTGGTCCAGCTCGGCGCGCGTGGTGACCCGCCGGTACTCCCACCCGTAGGCGAGCGCGAGCTGCTCGAAGCGGACCGTGTGCGGGGTGTAGAGCACGCGGTCCATCGCGTCGGCGTCGGCGAGGGCGGCCACCTCGAGCGAGTCGAAGATGGTACCCCCGGCGTCGTTCCCCACGATCACCTGGAGCCGCGGCTCGTCCTCGGCGGGCGGGAGGAGCAGTGCGCCGACGTCGTGGAGGGCGGCGAGGTCGCCGAGCAGGACGCGGGTGACCCCGGGCGCACCGCCGCGCTGACTGGCGGCGGCCACGCCGAAGGCGGTGGCGATCGTGCCGTCGATCCCGGCCAGGCCGCGGTTGGCGTGCACGACGACCTTCTTGCCGCCGAGGACCGTGTCGGCCACGCGCACGAGGCGCGACGAGCCGAACACGAGGCGATCGTGCGGCCACGATGCCCGCCAGACGGCGTCGACGAGGATCTCGCGGTCCACGCGGCGGCGGGCGACGGCGAGCTCGGCCGACAGCGCGCCGAGGCGCTCGGCGGGGACCGCCGAGGCGAGGGCGTCCGCGTCGGGGGCGGGCGGCGCGAGATCGACGGCGGCGTCGCGGGAGGCGCGGACCCACGCCCCGAGCCACGTGCGGTCGATCTCTCCGGCGGCCACGGCCACGGCATCCGCCGCGACCGTCGCGCCGTTGAGGTTGAGCGGCTCCCCGGGGCCGCGGAGGGCGACGACCTCGATGTCGGGATCGGCGAGGAGCCGGGCGACCTCGCGGCTGAGGGTCGGATGCCCGAGGACGACCGCGCGCTCGACGCGACCGCCGAGTTCGGGGTCCGACAGAAGGGCGCGGTACGCGTGGACGAGGTTCCGCCCGAACCGCGCACCGCTGACGACCTCCGCCACCAGCGGCCAGCCGCCGAGGTGCGCGAGATGCTCGGCATCCGGTCCCGCGTCCGCGCCGGCGATCACCAGGGTCCGCGGTCCGCGCGCCAGCATGAGCGGGGCGTCGTCGGGGTCGCCGGGGAGGTCGGAGACGCCGATCCCCCCGCCGCCCTGGTACAGCGCCCCCGAACCGTCGGGGTCGACGGCGACGCCGGTGTCGTCGTGGTCGGTGTCGTCGTCGTGGTCGGTCGACGGCCCGGTGTCGGAACCGGACGCCGCGACGTCGAGGGCGAGCCACGCGGGGAGCGTCCCGGCGAGGGGCTCGCGATACGGCAGGTTCAGATGGACCGGCCCGGCGGACCGGAGCCCGGCGCCGAGGGCGGCGTCCATGGCCTCGTCGGCGAGCCGGCGGAGCATGAGCGTCTGCGGGCCGTCGCCGGTCGGATCCGTCTCGTCCGGCGTCGGGACGTCGGTCTCGAGGCGCACGCTCGGGGCGAACATCCCCGGCTGACGGGTGGTCTGGTTCGCGCCGACCCCGCGCAGCTCCGGCGGGCGGTCGGCGGTGAGCAGCAGCATCGGAATGCCGGCATGGTGGGCTTCCAGGGCGGCCGGGAGAAGGTTCGCGACGGCGGTGCCGGAGGTGCAGACGACCGCGGCGGGGGTGCCGGTCTCGCGGCCGATGCCGAGGGCGGTGAAGCCCGCGACGCGCTCGTCGATGCGGACGTGCAGGGCGATGCGGCCGTCGCGCTCCAGCGCGGCGGCGACGAGGGCGAGGGACTGCGAGCGCGACCCGGGGCTCAGGACGATGTGCGTCACGCCGCGTTCGACGAGACGCTGGACGAGCGCGGCGGCCGCGTCCGTGGCCGGAGAGGCCGCCTCCCGGGGATCGTCGCCCACGTCAGCCGTGGGCGCCGCGCTGACCGCGGGCGTCGTCGTCGCCGTCGGCGGGCGGCGGCGCGTCCGGGAGAGCGGCGTCGGTGGCTCCCGCAGCGGTCGCGCCGGTGGCCCCTGCGGCCCCGGTTGTGCCGGCATCCGTTCCCGGCCGCTGCCAGCGCGGATCGTCGTCCTCGGCGTCGAGCTGGGCGAGTTCCTCTTCGAGCCGGCGGATGCGCTCGTCCTGGTCGCTGATCGAGCCGATGCGTCCCAGGAAGTCGGGGTCGTCGTCGGGTGCCCGCGACGGGCGCGCGCTCGAGGGTCGGGCGCGACCGACGATGAACCACAGGATGCCGCCGAGGACCGGGATGATCACGACGATGAGGATCCAGATCGGCTTGCTCACCCCGCGGTGGCGGGTGGGCGGCTGGAGGGCGCAGTCGACGATGCTGTACACCCAGAACAGCGTGGCCACCAGCGCTCCGATGAGGAGTACCCTCGTCATCCCTCCATCCTAGGCGTCCCGCCGGAGGCGGGGGCGGCGTCGTGACCGAACCGTAGGATGGCAGGGTGAAAGCGCGCTCTGTGATCCTCTACACCGTGCTGCGGCTGGCGGCGTTCCTGGTGCCGTTCGGCATCTTCATGCTCTTCCCGATCATGCGCCAGTACTACCTGCTGGCGGCGATCTTCGCCGCCCTCATCGGCCTGAGCCTCTCGCTCCTCTTCCTCCGCCGTCCGCTCGAGGACGTCACCGCCGGCATCGCCGCGCGCCGCGCCCGATCGCGCGAGCGCGTCAGCGACGAGGAGGCCGAGGATGCCGCGGCCGAGCGCGGGTCGGGGCCGGCGGCTGCGGCATCCACTCCGGTGTCAGCCGACGAAGGCCCAGAAGAGGAACCCGGCGTACGCGACCGAGGTCAGTGAGCACAGCCCGAGCGCGACGACCAGCTCCCGGGGGTCGCGGTAGGTCCAGACGATGAGGATCGCCGGCAGGGCCGCCAGCAGCACCAGCAGCGTCAGCCAGGCGATCGGGTAGAACAGCGCGAGGAACACCGCGATCACGAACGGGATCAGCACGAAGACCGTGAAGAGCCAGCGTGTGGCGGTGCGGCCGATGCGCACCGACAGAGTGCGCTTGCCCGCCGCACGGTCCTGGTCGAGGTCGCGCAGGTTGTTCGCCAGCAGCACCGCGCACGCGAGGAAGCCCGCGGCGATTGCTCCGAACCAGGCTTCCTGCGGCAGGGCGAGGGCCTGCACCCACGTCGTCCCGAGCGTCGCGACGAGGCCGAAGAAGACGAAGACGAAGAGCTCGCCGAGCCCGGCGTAGCCGTAGGGACGCTTCCCGCCGGTGTAGAACCACGCGGCGGCGATGGCGGCGACGCCGACGGCGAGCAGCCACCACTGCTCGGTGCGGATGGTGATCGCGAGCCCCGCCACCGCGGCGATGCCGAAGAAGACGAGGGCGACGGTGAGGACCGTGCGCGGCTTCGCCTTCCCGGCGCCGGTGAGGCGTGCGGGACCCACCCGGACGTCGTCGGTGCCGCGGATGCCGTCGCTGTAGTCGTTGGCGTAGTTCACGCCGATCTGCAGCGCGACGGCGACGACGAGGCACAGGAGCGCGATGACCCAGCGGAGCGAGTCGAGCACGAGCATCGCCGCGCCCGTGCCGATGAGGACGGGGGCCACGGCGAGGGGCAGGGTCCGCAGGCGAGCGGCGCCGATCCAGTCGCGGGGTCCCGCCGGGGTCACCGGTTCGCGCACGAGGGGCGTGACCTTCTGCGGGTTGCCGCGGGAACCCCGCCGGTTCTTGGACGGGTGCGAGCGCTTCTTGCCGGAGGTGCGTGCCACGAGTGCACATCTTACGAGCACGGGCGATGGCACGGGGGACGGGGCGCCGGCGGGCGGCGTCGGTGTGCGTGGTCGAGCGTCAGTGCAGGGCGAGGACGGCGCGGCGGATCGCCTCGCGGTCGGGCTTCCCGGACGGGAGTTCGGCGATCTCGTCGACCAGGACCAGACGCGCCGGGCGCGCGTGGCGACCGACCTCGGCGGCGACGACCTCGCGGGCCCGCGCGAGCTGATCCGCCTCGCTGCGCCGGAGGGCTTCGCCCCGCGGAACAACGATGACCGAGGCCTCGCCCCACCGGTCGTCGGGGACGCCCACCACGACGGCATCCTGCAGCCCCATGACCGTGCGCACGGCATGCTCGACGCGGTCGAGGGAGATGTTGACCCCGCCCGACACGATCACGTTGTCGATGCGGCCCTGGATGCGCAGGACCCCGTCGTCGATGACGCCGGCGTCCCCCGTGCGGTACCAGCGGGTGCCGTCGGCGTCGTGCACGAAGACCGCGCGCGTGCGGTCGGGTTCACCCAGGTAGCCCGACGCGAGGACCGGCCCGCTGAGCTGGACTTCACCGTCGTCGATGCGCATCGCGACCCCGCGGAGCGGGCGTCCGTCGTACACGCACCCGCCGCTGGTCTCGGTCGATCCGTAGGTGCGGACGATGCGGACCCCGGCGGCTTCCGCACGTTCGCGGAGGGCGGCGGGAAGGGCCTGTCCGCCGATGAGGATCCGCTCGAACGACCCGAGGGCGGCGGCGACGGCGTGATCGTCGACCGCGGCGTCGAGGAGGCGCTGGAGCTGAGCCGGGACCAGCGAGGTGAAGGTCGGGGTGCGGACGCCGTTCTCGGATGACGCCATCATCAGCGCCGCGGCGGCGAACGCCTGCGGCGAGAAGGAGCCCGAGAGCACGGCGGGCTCGCGCCCGGCGACGATCGAACGCACCAGGACCTGGATGCCGGCGACGTAGGTGGCCGGGAGGGCCAGCAGCCACGCGCCCTCGCCGATGCGGTCGGCGGTCGCGAGGGCTGAGGAGATGAGCGCGTCGCGACCGAGGACGACGCTCTTCGGAACGCCTGTCGACCCCGACGTGGTGACGACCACGGCCGTGCCCGCCGGGACCTCGTCGGGCACATCGCCGACGAGCCCCACCCCGAGGGCCGGCCCCGGGCCGTGGATCGCGGCTTTCAGAGCCCGGAGGATGTCGCGCGGGTCATCCCCCGCGGCCGTCTCGAGCCTCATGGCCGCGCCGCCCGGCCGCCGGCGACCGACGTCGCGCCGCCGCGCCGCACCGAACTGCCGCCGCCGGGCCGTACCGAACTCCTCCATTCCGCGCCGGAACCGCCCGACACGCCACGCGTGCCGCTCCGGCAGCCCCGGATCGGAGGAGTTCGGCCCGCCGCGCCCGGCCGGCATCCGGCGTGCATCAGTCCTGCCAGGGGTGCTGCCGTCGCCTGCCGCGGGGGTGCTATCGCGCTACCCGCCCGTACCGAACTCCTCCATTCCGCGCCGGAACCGCCCGACACGCCACGCGTGCCGCTCCGGCGGCCCCGGATCGGAGGAGTTCGGCCCGCCGCGCCCGGCCGGCATCCGGCGTGCATCAGTAGTGCCAGGGGTAGGGCGACCAGTCCGGATCGCGCTTCTGCAGGAACGAGTCGCGGCCCTCGACGGCCTCGTCGGTGCCGTAGGCCAGGCGGGTCGCCTCTCCGGCGAACACCTGCTGCCCCACCATCCCGTCGTCGACGGCGTTGAAGGCGAACTTCAGCATGCGGATCGCCGTCGGCGACTTCGTCAGGATCGTCCGCGCCATCGCGATCGCCTCCCGCTCGAGCTCGGCGTGCGGGACGACCCGGTTGACGGCGCCCATCTCGTAGGCGCGCTGCGCGGAGTACTCCTCGGCGAGGAAGAAGACCTCACGGGCGAACTTCTGCCCGATCTGGCGGGCGAAGTAGGCGGAGCCGTATCCGGCGTCGAACGATCCGACGTCGGCATCCGTCTGCTTGAAGCGTCCGTGCTCGGCGCTCGCGATCGACATGTCGCAGACGACGTGCAGCGAATGTCCTCCCCCGGCCGCCCACCCGGGGATCACGGCGATGACGACCTTGGGCATGAATCGGATGAGCCGCTGCACCTCGAGGATGTGCAGGCGGCCGGCGCGGGCGGCATCCGGCGCCACCGCATCGTCGGCGGCGTAGGTGTAGCCGTCGCGGCCGCGGATCCTCTGGTCACCGCCCGAGCAAAAGGCCCAGCCGCCGTCCTTCGGGCTCGGACCGTTGCCGGTGAGCAGGACGACGCCGATCCGCGGGTCCTGCCGGGCGATGTCGAGGGCCCGGAACAGCTCATCGACGGTGTGCGGGCGAAAAGCGTTGCGCACCTCGGGCCGGTCGAAGGCGATCCGCGCGATGCGCCCGTCGAGCGACACATGCGACGTGATGTCGGTGTAACCGCCGTCGGGGGCGCCGGGGGCCGGCATCCAGGAACTCTCGTCGAACAGGCCCGATACGCTCACCCGCCCAGACTACGCGCGCCCCGAAGCGCCCGGTCGGGCGCGGTCGCGCGTCGGTGTCGCGCGTCGGTGTCACTCCAGCGCGCGGTCGCGGTCCGCTCGCGCCGACCATCCCTGGGCCGCGTCGATCGCGTCGAACCCGCCGCGGGCGACACGGAACCCGACATCCGCGTATCCCTCGCGAGGGGCGTCGCCACGGCGGGTCGCTGCGCGTGCGCTCGCGCTGTCGTCGACGAACGATCCGCCGCGGAGGACCCGCACCGCGCGATGCTGCGCCGGGTCGAAGAGATCCCAGCACCATTCCCAGACGTTCCCGAGCGTGTCGAAGAGACCGAAGAGATTCGGATGCCGCGCTCCGACGTCCTGCGGAGAACTCACGCCATCGGCGGCCGTCCACGCGACGTCCCGAAGAGGCCCGTAGTGCGCCCCCGTGGATCCGGCGCGGCAGGCGTACTCCCACTCGGCCTCGGTGGGGAGCCGGTAGCCGTCGGAATCGACGTGCCAGGTGACGTCCTCGCCGTCGAATGCGTAGGCCCCGTCGAGACCCTCCCACTCCGAGAGGGCATTGCAGAAACGGATCGCGCGCAGCCAGCTCACCCGGACCGCGGGGCGCCGGGGGTGCACGGCGGTCTCGCCGATCACCTCGGCGAGCTGCTCCTCGGTGACGGGGTACACGCCGAGTTCGAACGCCTCGAGGAGGACGCGACGCCGAGGACGCCCCCGGGCGGCGGCGAGGTCGACGGATCCGGCGGGGATGCGCGCGAGTTCGACGTCGCTCACCGGTTCACTCTCGCGTCATCGGATGACGGATCGATTCACGCAGCCGACCAGCCGCACATGCCGCATTCGCCGGCCGCGGAGACTTCGACGAAGCAGTTCGGGCACATCTGGCGGACGCGATCGAAATCCTGCGTGCGCCGCGGGGCGACCGTGCGCTCGGGGCGAGGGGCGGCGGGGGCGCGGCGCGCGCGGGCGGGGGCGGCCGCGGCGGGCGCGGGAGCCTTCACCGGCAGCGGCGGAACGTGCGTGACGCAGTAGAAGCGCACGAACCCGTCGTGGTTCTTCGGATGCCGGTGCTTCACCGCCCACAGCTCATCACGCTCGCGCAGCGGAGAGTCCGTCCCGCACGCGAAGCACTTGGTCGGCTCTCCGGGGATGACATCGGAGACGAGGACCGGAATGTCGTACTCGAGTCCGTCTCGCCAGTCGGCCGATGCGACGATCTTCATGAGTGCCTTCCGCTCTACGCTCCCGGGGCCGAGCGCGCTCTCCACGGTAAGCGACGATCCGCCCGCGCGGGTACCGAGCCGATGTCTCGGACTCGCTACTTGCCGGCGCAACGCGCGGACCCGCGGGACGCGACACGTGACCGAGCCCCGGGCACCCGGGGGCTGCCCGGTGAAACCCTGGGGAGATTCGCGGCGTGTCGGCCTTCGCCAGAGCCTTTCGGGCCGTTTTCTCCCGCGTCTTTCACGCGGGGCCCGCGGAACCGCGCGGCTAGAGTCGGCTGCATGAGCTCCCCGACCTTGCGGGTCGCGGCCGAGACAGACCGCCGGCTGCGCGCAATGGTCGGCGCGGTCATCGTCATCGCCGCGGTCGGGCTCGGCATCCTGTGGCTGGTGGTGGTGCCGACAGGCCCCGAGGCCTGCGCACTGAGCATGCCCGGCCCGAGGAACTGCTTCCCGAGCGACCGTGTTTCCGCCGCGCAGGTCGGCACGGCCCTCGTCGCGATCGGCACGATCATCCCGGTCGCGCTGGCGCTGGCCGTGGCGCGATCGCGCCCCGGCACGGCCCGCACCATCGCCGGCATCGGCCTCGTGCTCACCTCGGCGACCGCGGGCTACGCCCTCTTCACCTCCGCCTGGATCCCCGCCCTGGCGTTCGCCCGCCTGACCTGACCGTTCACTTGTCGCGTGGCGCGGGTGCGGCGGCGTCCGACCCGCAAGAGGCGACAAGCGAACCGGGCGGATGCCGAACACCCGCCGTCAAAGGCCGGGGAGATTCGCGGCGTGTCGGGGCTCGCGGGGCCCGTTCGGGGCGATATCGCCCGCGTTTTTCACGCGGCGCACCGAGCCCCGCGCACCGCGCCCGGCGCTCCGGGGTCAGGCGTTCTTCGCGTCCCGCCAGCGGAGCCAGGAGCGCACGACGTCGTAGTCCCACTCCGGACCCGAGAAGCCCAGGGTGAACAGGCGCGTCCCCGCGGTGTACAGAGCGTCGGCGTCGGCCTCGCTCCGGTCGCGCAGCTCGTTCGACACGACGAGGTCGGAGGTGTCGCGCCCCTCCGTCTCGGACCACCGGGCGATGACGTCGAGCTTGTGGGCGACCTCGTCGGGCGCGACGAAGCTGTGCCAGATGTCCGCGTGCCGGGCGACGAGCCGGAGGGTCTTCTGCTCGCCCTTCCCACCGATCATGACCGGGATCTCCCGCGTCGGGGCGGGGTTCAGCGCAGCCCATCGCTTCTCGATGCGCGCGAGGCCGTCGGCGAGGTCGTCCAGCCGCGACCCCGCGGTGCCGAACTCGTACCCGTACTCCTCGTAGTCGCGCGCGAACCATCCCGAGCCCGTGCCGAAGATGAAGCGCCCGGTCCCGGTGCCACGGGCGGAGATGTGGTCGATCGTGCGGGCCATGTCGGCCTGCAGGTCGGGGTTCCGGTACGAGTTGCAGTTCACCAGGGCTCCGAACTCGACCCGCTTGGTCTGCTCGGCCCACGCGGCGAGCATCGTCCACGACTCGAAGTGCGCACCGTCGGGCTCCCCGAACAGCGGGAAGAAGTGATCCCAGTTGAACAGGATGTCGACCCCCATCTCCTCCAGCCGCGCCACGGCGTCGCGGAGCTGCGCGTAGGAGACGTGCTGGGGCTGGAGCTGGACGCCGAGGCGTACGGGGGTGTCGAGCTGAGGCATGAGAAGACCCTACGTCCTGGCGCCTGCGCCGGATCCGCCCCGACGGGGACCAGGATGGACGCGTGCGCACCGATGCCCCGTTTCTGCCCGCCGCCCCTCTGCCTCCCCTCGCGGAGCTCCTCGCCACTGCGCACGTCGTCGCCCTCCCGCTGGCGACGCGCTTCCGCGGAATCGAGGTGCGCGAGGCCGTGCTCCTCGAGGGCCCCGAAGGCTGGACGGAGTTCTCGCCCTTCGCCGAGTACGACGACGTCGAGGCCGCGCACTGGCTCGCGGGTGCGATCGACTTCGGATGGATGCCGGCTCCCCCGGCTCTCCGCACCGACATCCCCGTGAACGCCACGGTCCCGGCCGTCCCTGCCGAGCGGGTGGCCGATGTCCTCGCCCGCTTCGACGGATGCCGCACCGCGAAGGTCAAGGTCGCCGAGGCGGGTCAGCGCCTGAGCGACGACGTCGCGCGAGTGCGCGCCGTGCGGGAGGCGCTCGGTCCGGAGGGCCGCATCCGCATCGACGCGAACGCCGGCTGGAACGTCGACGAGGCCGAGCACGCCGTCCACGCGCTCGCCGAGTTCGATCTGGAGTACGTCGAGCAGCCCTGCGCGAGCGTCGACGAACTCGCGGAGCTGCGGCGCCGCATCCGCTACATGGGGATCCCGATCGCCGCCGACGAGAGCGTTCGGAAGGCGGAGGATCCCGTGGCCGTCGCGCGTGCGGGTGCGGCCGACATCGTCGTGGTGAAGGCCCAGCCTCTCGGCGGCATCCGGCGCGCACTCGCGGTGATCGCGGAGGCGGGCCTCCCCGCAGTGGTCTCCAGCGCCCTCGACACGTCCGTCGGCCTGTCGATGGGTGCGGCGCTGGCCGCGGCCCTGCCCGACCTCGACTTCGACTGCGGTCTCGGCACCGCCTCGCTGCTCACTGCGGATGTCGCGACCACACCTCTCCGCCCGCGCGGCGGCGTGATCCCCGTCGCCCGCGTCGCCGCCGATCCGGCCCTGCTCGCGCGTCACGCTGCCTCGCCCGAGCGCACCGCCTGGTGGCGTGCGCGGCTCACCCGGGCCCACGCCGTCCTCGCGCAGACCTCGTAACCTCGCGCAAGCCTGAGCCGGCTCAGACCGCGGGCCCCTCCTCCAGAAGGAGCTGCGCGACCCGCGCGACCTCTTCGTTCGAGCGACGGCAGAGCTCGCCCTGGTCGGCCCCGGACATCACCGCGCGCACCGACGCGCTCTCCCAGGCCGTGATCAGCATCCGCGCCGCGTGCTCCGGCGCGAGGCGGAAGCGGAGCGTGTCACCGTCGGCGATCTCGGCGATGATCTGCGCGACACCGGCGACCATCTCGTCCTCCTGCGCGAGGTAGGCGGCGGCCAGCGCCGGCGAGCGCAGCGCGTGGATGCGGATCTCGCTCATCAGCAGCACACCGGCGCGGTCCTCGAGGGACGTGTCGACGATCTGCCCGACCAGGTCGATGGCCCGCCCCGATGCCTCTGCGAGCACGCCCTCGCGCTGCAGTTCGGCGACGCGGTCGCGCACCACGCCCACCCGCTCGCGCGCCACCTCGCCGGCGAGATCGAGGAAGAGCTCCTCTTTCGTCTCGTAGTTCGAGTAGAAGGCGCCCCGCGTGAAGCCCGCGCGTTCGCAGATCGCCTCGACGGATGCCGCGTCCAGACCCACCTCGGCGAACGTCTGGGCGGCGGCGTCGCGGAGCTTCTGCCGGGTGGCTTCACGGCGGGGAGAGGTGGCGGCGACGTCCGTCATGGTTCCTCCGGTCTCGATCTCACACGGGGCACTCAGGTTGGCCCGGGGTGCAGCGCTCTACGATACACTCATGTATCCGATACAGCGCTGTATCGACATCCCGAGCTTCACCCCGAACACCGAACCCGAAACCTGATCCCTGAGCCGGAGGCGCTGTGTCCACCGTTCTGTACGCCCTCGGGCGCTGGTCGTACCGTCACCCGTGGCGCGTCCTCGTCGGCTGGCTCCTGATCCTCGTCCTCAGCGGCGGCGGCGCGGTCCTGTTCAATCAGGGCACCGACAACTCCTTCTCGATCCCGGGCACCGAGGCCGAGGCCGGTCTCGAGCAGCTCAACCGCACCTTCCCGGAGGTGAGCGGCACGAGCGCGCAGATCGTCGTGGTCGCCACCGAGGGCGAGTCGATCGTGGACGAGCCCTACCGCGGCGCGATCGAGGATGCCGTGACCGAGCTCGGCGATCTGGACGGCGTGCTGGGGGTCACCGACCCCTACGACGAACTGGTCACCGGCCTGGTGAACGAGGACGAGACCGCGGCCATCGTCCGGCTCCAGTTCGAGGGCCAGGCGACGGAGGTCTCGGACGAGTCGACCGCCGCCCTCCAGCAGATCTCCGACGATCTCGCCGCCGCCCTCCCCGACGGCTCGCAGGTCGCGCTCGGCGGCGACCTGTTCGCCACCTCCGTCCCCGGACTCACCATCACCGAGGTCGTCGGCGTCGTCATCGCGCTCCTGGTACTGATGGTGACGTTCCGTTCGTTCCTCGTCGCGGGCCTGCCGCTGGCCACCGCGATCATCGGGGTCGGCATCTCGATGGCCCTGATCCTCCTCGCGACCCTCGTCGCGACCGTGTCGTCGACCACCCCGCTGCTGGCCCTCATGCTGGGCCTCGCGGTCGGCATCGACTACGCCCTGTTCATCGTCGCCCGGCACCAAGACCAGGTGCGCGCCGGCATGGATCCGGAGGAGTCCGTCGCCCGCGCCACGGGAACCGCCGGCTCCGCCGTCGTCTTCGCCGGCGTCACGGTGCTGATCGCCCTCATCGGCCTGTCGTTCGCCAACATCCCCTTCCTCACGACGATGGGCATCGCGGCATCCGTCGCCGTCGCCATCGCCGTCGCGGTCGCCATCACCCTCACCCCCGCCCTCCTCGGCTTCGTGCGCGGGCGGGTCGTCGGCTGGAAGCGACGGACGCCGCGCCGCACGCGCCGCGTGCACAAGACCAACCGCTGGGTGATGACCGTCACCCGGCATCCGCTCATCACGACGATCGCGGTGGTCCTGGGGCTCGGCATCCTCGCCATCCCGTCGACGAGCCTCGCGCTCGCCCTCCCGAACGGCGGCGTCCAGCCGGAGGGCACCGCCGTCCGCGAGAGCTACGACCTCGCCGCGGAGGAGTTCGGCCCCGGCTTCAACGGCCCGCTCATCATGACCGGGACCATCGTGACCTCCACCGACCCGCTGGGACTGATGGAGGACCTCGCCGCGGAGGTCGAGAAGGTCCCCGGCGTGAAGGAGGTCGCCCTCGCGACCCCGAACGCGACCGCCGACACCGGCATCATCCAGATCGTCCCCACGACCGCCCCGGACGATCCTGAGACCGCCGACCTGGTGCGTGCTCTCCGTGACCTCGCGCCTGAACTCGCCGACGAGTACGGTGTCGACCTCGTCGTCACCGGCTTCACCGCCGTCGCGATCGACATCTCCGACCGCCTCGGGGCTGCGCTCCTCCCCTTCGGGATCTTCGTGGTCGGGCTGTCGTTCATCCTGCTGATGATCGTGTTCCGCTCGATCGCGGTGCCGCTCACGGCCGCCCTCGGCTACCTGCTGTCGGTGGTCGCCGCGTTCGGCATCGTCGCGGCGGTGTTCGAGTGGGGCTGGTTCGCCGACCTCCTCCACGTCGGCCGGGTCGGCCCTGTCATCAGCTTCATGCCGATCATCCTCATGGGCGTGCTGTTCGGGCTCGCCATGGACTACCAGGTCTTCCTCGTCTCGCGGATGCGGGAGGACTACGTCCACGCCCTCCGTGCCCGCCGCGGCCGCGCGCCCCGCGAGACCGCGATCGGCGCGGTGCGCTCCGGCTTCACCGCCTCCGCGCGCGTGGTGACCGCCGCGGCTCTGATCATGTTCGCCGTCTTCGCCGCGTTCGTCCCCGAAGGCGACTCGTCCATCAAGCCCATCGCCCTGGGACTCGCCGCGGGCATCGCGCTCGACGCGTTCGTGGTGCGGATGACGCTCATCCCCGCGCTCATGACCCTCCTCGGCGACAAGGCGTGGTGGATGCCGCGCTGGCTCGACCGCATCCTCCCGCACTTCGACATCGAGGGCGAGGCCGTCGAGCGGGAGCTCTCGCTCACCGATTGGCCGGAGCGCGACACGACGGCCACGGTGGTCGCCGACGGGCTCGGCGTCACCGACGACGGACGCTCCGTCTTCGCCGGCGCGACCTTCCGCCTCGAGCCCGGTGAGGACCTCGTCGTGACCGCGGAGGCCCCGATCACCTCTCGCGCGCTGCTCTTGACCGTCGCCGGACGCCTCGCCCCGACCGACGGGCGCCTCCGGGTGGCCGGTCACCTCCTCCCCGAGCGGGCGGCGTGGGTCCGCGCCCACGTGGGCGTCGCCCTCCTCCGCGACGCGGAGGATCCGGTGGGCGAGATCGCCCGCGCCCTGCGGGGACGCACCTCCGTGGTCGTCATCGACGGCCTCGACGCCCTCCCTCCGGGCCCGCACCTCGACCGGGTCGCCGCGCTCCTGCGCGACGCCGCCGGAACCTCCTTCGTGATCTCCGCGCGCGACACCCGCTTCGCCACGGCGCTCCTCGACGACGCCGGTCGCCGCGGGGCCACGATCCTCGACCTCTCGTCCGCCGGCTCCGCCGCCCGCACGGCGCCGCGCGACCTGAACGGAGTCCTCGCATGACCCTGCCCATCGAACGCGCCCGCTCGCGCCGGCCCGTCACCTGGCTGACCGTCCTCGGCGTGCTGCTGCTGCCGGTCGTGATCGGCGGCATCCTCGTCGCCGCGCTCTACAACCCCACCGAGCGGCTTGATGCGATCACCGCCGCCGTCGTCAACGACGACGAGCCGGTGACCATCGACGACCAGCTCGTGCCGCTCGGTCGTCAGCTGACATCGGGGCTCGTCGAGGGCTCCGATGAACTCGACAGCAACCTCACGTGGATCATCACCAACGACGAGGATGCCGCGACGGGGCTCGCCGATGGCGAGTATGCCGCGGTCATCACGATCCCCGACAACTTCTCCGCCGCCGCGACCTCGACCCGGCCGGGCGAGACCCCGGAGCGTGCGGTGATCGAGGTGCAGACGCCGCCGGACAGCCGTCTCGTCGACGATGCGATCACCGCGCAGGTCGCCCGGGCCGCCGCGTCCGCGACCGGGCAGGAACTGTCCGAGATCTATCTCGAGAACGTCTTCCTCGGCTTCACCACGCTCGGGGATCAGCTGGGCGACGCCGCCGACGGCGCCGGGGAGCTGGCGGACGGAGCGGGCGACGCCGCTGACGGCGCGGTCTCCCTCGCCGACGGCATCGATGAGCTCGCGAACGGCGCCGGCCAGCTGGCGGGGGCTGCGAACCAGATCGGTGGCGGGGCCTCCGAGATCGCCACCGGCGCCGGCGGCCTCGCCGACGGTGCGGGACAGCTCGCGAACGGCGCCGCGCTCTCGGCATCCGGCCTGCAGGAGCTGTCCACCGGCGCGAGCGACCTCGCCGCCGGAATGATCCCGCTGAACAACGGCCTGACGCAGATCGCCGACGGGATCGCCGCGTCTCCGCAGCTGCCCGCCGAGGTCGTCGACGCCGCGAACGCCCTCGCCGCCAACAGCGCCTCCATCCAGCAGACCCTCGAGGCGAGCGTCGCGGAGCTGGAGCAGGCAGCGGCCGACTGCGCGGCATCCGGAACCGCGCCGGAGATCTGCGCGGCGCTGGACCAGGCCTCCCTCCGCGCGCAGGAGGCGCTCCCCGAGGCGATCGCGATCCTCGGGCAGTCCGACCAGATCGCCGCCGGCGTCGAGGGCATCGCCGCGCTCCCCCAGGTCGGGGCGAGCCTGCAGCAGATCGCCGGCGGCTACGGCGCGATCACCGGCGGCATCACCGAGCTCGCCGCCGGCGCGAACGACGCCGCGGGCGGGTTGCAGCAGCTCTCCGGCGGCGCGAACGACCTGTCCGCCGGCGCCGGTGCGCTCGCCTCGGGGGCGAACACCTTCGCCTCCGGCGCGAACGAGTGGGCGTACGGCGCGCAGACGTGGGCCGCGGGCGCGCGAACGGCGGCGACCGGAGCGGGTGATCTCGGAGACGGCATCGGTCAGCTCGCGGACGGCACCGACACGCTCGCCTCTGGCCTCGCCGAGGCCGCCGACGCCCTGCCCAGCTACACCGACAGCGAGGCGACCGACCTGGCGTCCGTCGTCGCCGACCCCGTCAGCGCCGAGGGCACGGGCACGTCGCTCTTCGGTGCCGCCGCGGTGCCGCTCCTGGCGACCCTCGCCCTGTGGTTCGGCGGTGTCGGCACGTTCATCGCTCTGCAGGCGGTGTCGCGCCGCGCGCTGACCTCGCGCGCACCGTCGGCGGTCCTCGCCGGACGCCAGTTCCTTCCCGCCGCGGGGATCGGTGCGGTGCAGGGCTTCCTGGTCGCCGCGGTCGTGCAGACCGCCGCGTCGTACACGTGGGGCGAGTGGGCGGTGTTCGCGGGCGTCTGCGTCGTCGCCGGTGTCGCCTTCGCCGCGGTGAACCAGGCGTTCGTCGCCGTCCTCGGGGGCGCCGGCCGCTGGGTCGCCGCGCTCGTGGGGGTTCTGGCCGTCGCCACCGGAATCGTCTCGACGATCCCCGGCGTGCTGGCGGATGTCGCAAGCCTCCTCCCGACAGCTCCCGCCTACGCGGCGATGCTCTCGGCGCTCACCCCCGCCGAGGGCCTCGGCGCCGGGATCGCGGGCCTGGTCATCTGGGCGATCCTCGCCTTCATCGCCAGCACCCTGGCGGTGGTCCGCAAGCGCACCGTCTCCGCACGCGCGGTCCTCGCAGAGGCCTGACCCACGCGCGCGACGAAGGGGCCCCGGGCGTCATGCCCGGGGCCCCTTCGCGTCCTGCTCTCCCCGTAGGCTCCGACGATGGATGAACGCGGGAAGGCGACGCGCATTGCCTACGACACCGTGGCGGCCGCCTATGCGGCGGCCCTTCCCGACCTCTCCCACGAAGCCCCGCTCGATCGCGCGATGATCGACGAGGTCGTGCGGGAACTTCCGGAAGGGGCGTCGGTCCTCGACGCCGGGTGCGGCACGGGCCGGCTCCTCGCGCACGTCCACGCTCAGCGCCCGTCGCTCCGCCTCGTCGGCGTCGACCTCTCGGACGGGATGCTCGAGGAGGCCTCGCGCGCGGCCCACGACGCCGAGCTCGTCCGCGCTGATCTCGCCACCCTGCCGTTCGACGATGCTCGCTTCGACGCCGTGATCGCCTGGTACTCGGTGATCCACACGCCGACCGACGGTCTGGCCGAGATCCTCCGGGAGATCGCGAGGGTGTCGAGTCCGGGCGCGGCGGTCCTCGTCGCGTTCCAGGTGGGGTCGGGCCCGCGGACCGTGCGACGGGCCTACGGTCGCGAGGTGGCGCTCACCGCCCACCTCCACACGCCGTCCGACGTGGAGTCGGCACTCGCGAGCGTCGACCTCGTGCCGGAGACGAGTCTGGTCCGCGCTCCGCGGGCGACCGAGGCGCACAGCCAAGCGATCCTGCTGGCGCGCAGGCGGAGCGTCTGAGGCCGCTCAGCTGAGGCCGGAGTAGGCGTGCAGGCCCTTGAAGAACATATTCACGATGGTGAAGTTGAACAGCACCGCGGTGAAGCCGATGATCGACAGCCACGCCGACCGCGAGCCGCGCCAGCCGCGCGTCGCGCGGGCGTGGATGTAGCCGGCGTAGAGCACCCAGATGACGAAGGTCCACACTTCCTTGGTGTCGAAGCCCCAGTATCGGCCCCATGCGTCGTTCGCCCAGATAGACCCGGCGATCAGCGTGAAGGTCCAGAAGATGAACCCGACGATCGCGAAGCGGTAGGCGAGGGACTCCAGCGCGTCCGCGCTCGGAAGGGTGCGAAGGAATCGGGGCCCGGTCGACACGGCCCCGTCAGACCCCACCGCGCCCACGGCGGCGATCGCGCGCCGCTCGCGGCGGCCCTGCATGAGCTGCAGCACCGACAGCCCGAACGCCAGGGCGAACAGGGCGGTCGCGAGGGTCGCGACGAAGACGTGGATGACGAGCCACACGCTCTTGAGCGGATCGGCGAGGGGCACGACCTCGACGTAGAACGACAGCGTCGCGCCACCCAGGAGCAGAACCGTCATTCCTGTGATGAGGGAGCCGAGGAAGCGCAGGTCGAAACGGAAGAGGACGGCGAGGTACACCGCGACGATGAGGAGCGTGCCGGTCAGGGCGAACTCGTACATGTTCGACCACGGCACGCGCTCCGCCGCCACTCCGCGCCCGATCGTGGCGGCGAGGTGGAAGAGGAAGCCGATGACGGTGAGCACGGTCCCGAGGCGGGCCCACAGCTGCTTGGTCCGCGCCGAGACCGGAGCGTTCAGTGCCTTCTCGGCAGCCTGCTGACTCTCGCGGACCTGCGCAAGGGTCTCCCCGCCGGATGCCGCGCCCGCGGCTCCTGCCGAGACACCGACGCCGACGAGCTCTCGCTCGCTCTCGCGGACCCGGGCGTCCTGCATCTCGATCGCGACCGCGGAGCGGCGCGCGAGGTCGATCGCGTAGGCGATGAAGGCCAGGGCGTAGACGGCGATCGCCGTCCACACGAGGAGCACCGAGATCGAGTCGAGAGCGAGGGCGTCGGGCATGGTTCCCAGTCTACGTGCGGGTCGGAGCACCCTCTCCGGCGGAGAGGGACTGGCCGTGGGTGTCGGCGAACTGGTCCACGGCCTGGTTCAGACCGGGGTCTTCGCCGCGGGCGAGACCGGCGTACTGCACGGTGACGCGGTCGCCGTCGGCGGTCGCCTTGACCCACATGCGCCGACGCGGGACGAACAGGGCGGCGAGCAGCCCGCCGGTGGCGAGCATCGCGAACAGGAGCACCCACGTGGCCGCGGCGTCCCGGTGGATCGAGAGCGACACGTAGCGCTTGACGGATTCGTCGTATCCCTGGGCACCCTCGGGCGCCTCCGACTCGAAGGTGACCGACCCGCGACCGCCGGGGAGCTCCGCGGTCTGCCCGGGCGCGAGCTCGAGCGTCGGGGCCTCCGCCTCGGCGTCGCGGCCCGCGATCGGGGTCATGTCGGACGGGTCGAGGGTGTAGACCGAGCGAGGGGTTCCGTCATCGATGCCGAGGTCGCCCTCATACACCTCGAGCGTCACGACCGGATTGATCAGCGCCGGGTAGATCGAGGTGAAGGCCCCCGAGGCCAGCTGACCCTGGGTCGGGTAGAAGAAGCCGACCATGCCGAGCTGCTCCGGCATCCCGTCGGGCACCTTGATGACCCCGAGCGAGGTCATAAAGCTGTCCTGCGGAAGGAACGGCACCGGCTCGGAGAAGACGACGTCGCCCTCGCCGTCGCGGATCGTGATGGTCGGCGCGTAGCCGTTGCCCATGAGGTAGATCCGGTCGCCGTCGATGTCGAGCGGTTCGTTGACGCGCACCTCCGCGGGCTGCGTGGCCTCGCCCGGACGCTCCGTGGTGAGGTTCGCGACGAAGTCACCCGCCTGGCCGGCTCCCGGCTCGCCGACGGGCTGGTAGGTGACGTCGAATCGGTCGAGCGTCAGCGCGTACGGGGCGAGGGCCTCCTCGTCGACGAAGCGCCCCGGGTTGAAGGAGGTGTAGTCGAGGAGGGTGTTGACGAACGAACGCCCCTCGATGATCACCGTCTGCCCGGTGTAGGTGAACCCCCCGCCGAGGCCGACCGCGATGAGCACGCCCACGAGCGCGCCGTGGAACACGAGGTTGCCGGTTTCTCGCAGGTAGCCGCGCTCGGCCGAGACCGACACGCTCCCCCGCCCGTCGTATCGCTCGACGCGGTAGCCCGCGCGCCGCAGCTGGCGCGCGGCGCTGTCGACGGCCGCTTCGGCTCGGGCTGCGGCATCCGCTCCCGAGGGGACCTCGAGGGTCTCCGACCGGAAGGCCGCCAGACGCTCGAGGCGTGCGGGCGTGCGCGGCGGACGCGAACGGAGCGCTTTCCAGTGGTGCTTCGTGCGCGGGATCACGCAGCCGATGAGCGAGATGAACAGCAGGATGTAGATCGCCGAGAACCACGGCGACGTGTACACGTCGAACAGGCTCAGGTCGTCCAGGATCGGGGCGAGATCCGGGTTGTCGGCGAAGTACTGCGTGACGCCGTTCGGGTCGGCACCGCGCTGCGGGACGAGGGACCCCGGCACCGCCGCGATGGCGAGGAGGAGGAGAAGGAGCAGCGCCGTCCGCATCGACGTGAGCTGACGCCAGCCCCAGCGGAGCCACCCGACGACGCCGAGACGCGGCTGGGTGATGTCGTCGTCGCCGGATGCCGCACTGTCGGCGTGATCGGACGGGCGACCCTCGAGCGTCTCGCGACGCCCGTCGGCGTCGGCGTCTGCGCGGACCCCGTCGAGGTCAGATCGGGAGCGGGACACTGAGGAACACCCCCTGTAGCTGCGCCATGAGCGCCGTCCAGACCCCGGTCACCATGAGGAGGCCGAGGACGATGAGCAGACCGCCGCCGAGGAGGTTCACGGTGCGGATGTGGCGGCGGAGGAACGACACCGACCGTGTCGCCCAGCCGAAGCCGAGGGCGAGGAGGACGAACGGGATGCCGAGACCGAGCGAGTAGGCGAGGCCGAGGACAGCACCGCGGGCGACCGAGCCGGAGTCGAACGACATCCCGAGGATGACTGCGAGGGTGGGCCCGATGCACGGCGTCCAGCCGATCCCGAGCGCGATACCGAGGAGGGGTGCTCCGGCGAGTCCCACTCCCCCGCGCACCTGGGGTCGGAGGGTGCGCTGGGCCATCCCGAAGACGCCGATGAAGACGAGCCCGAGGGCGATGATGACGACACCCAGGATGCGGGTGATGACGTCCTGATACTCGATGAGGAAGCGCCCGAGCGTCCCGCCGAGCATCGCGATGCTGACGAAGACCAGGGTGAACCCGGCGATGAAGAGCACGACCCCCCACAGGAGCCGGCCGCGCGAGCCGTCGGGCTCGGGGGCGATGTCGCTGCGGGGCGAGGGCGCTCCGGCGTCGGGCGCGGCATCCGTCACTCCTCCTGCCGAGCTCTGGGAGGTGCCGACGGCGACCCGGGCCCGCGGACGCGGGGCGACGGCCCCGCCGAGGAAGCCGAGGTATCCGGGCACGAGGGGAAGGACGCACGGCGAGAGGAACGAGACGAGCCCCGCGAGGACGGCGATCGGGATCGCGAGGAGCAGTGTGCCGTCGGCGACGATCGCGGCGATGTTCACGCTTCGTCCCGGGTGTCGCGGACGAGGGTCTCGAGGATCGACGCGTCGCTGATCTGTCCGATGAGGCGCGCGGCGACCCGGCCGTCGCGGTCGAGGACGAGGGTGACCGGCACCGCGTTCAGCGGCGTCTCGCCCGCGAACGCGAGTTTGATCGAGCCGTCGACGGTGGTGAGCGCGCTCGGGTACTCGATGCCGTAGGTCTCGGCGAAGGCCTGGGACGCTTCGGCGCCGTCGTAGAGGTTCACTCCGAGGAAGTCGACACCGTCGTCGCGGAAGCTCTCGTGCACCTCGGCGAGCTCGGGGGCCTCGACCCGGCACGGCGCGCAGGCGGCGTACCAGAAGTTCACGACCAGCACCTCTCCGGCGTAGTCGGCGCTCGTCGCGGTCTCGCCGTTGTCGAGCACCGCCTCGAACTCGATCGGGTTGGTGCGATCGGCCTCGGGGATCTCGACGACGCGGAAGCCGTCGGCGGCGATGAAGCCCTTGTTGTCACCCTCGCGGTACTGCTCGGCCAGGGGATCGCTCGTGCAGGCGGTGAGTCCCGCCGCGAGCGCCAGGGCGAGGACGGATGCCGCCACCCGGCGCCGTCGGTTCGTCGTCATCACACCGCTCCCACATCGACCGCGCCCGCGGTGGACGCGGGCTCGGCGTACGACACCTCGGTCCACTGTCCGGGACCGCCTTCGAAACTCGTCACGCTCGACAGCGCGCACCGACGACGCCGCGGATCATGCCGCAGCGGCTCGCCCTCCACCCACAGGTGGGTGATCCAGATCGGCAGCTGGTGCGACACGATGACCACGTCGCCGCCGTCGGCGTCGTTCCAGGCATCCGTCATCGCCGCGTCCATGCGGGAGATGACCTGCGCGTACGGCTCGCCCCACGACGGCAGCGCGGGGCGGCTGAGGTGACGCCAGTTCAGCGGGTTCATCATCGCCCGCTTCATACGACGGCCCTCGAAGACGTTGGTCGGCTCGATCACGCGCTCGTCGATGCGCGGGTCGAGTCCGAACGTCGCGGTGAACGGCTCCGCCGACTCGCGCGTCCGCTGCAGCGGCGAGCACACGAGAGTGGTCACGGGCCGGTCGAGTTCCTTCACCCAGGCCGCGGCATCCGCCGCCATCCGGCGCCCGTCTTCGCTCAGCCCGAATCCGGGGAGGCGGCCGTAGAGCACGCGCCCGGGATTGAAGACCTCCCCGTGGCGGACGAGATGGAGGCGTTCGGCGGGCACCTATCCAGTCTACGTCGGCGGGTTCTGGGGGTCGTCTGAGCGGACGGCATCCGCACGCCTCTGCAGTCCCCGCTCGACGAAGAGCAGCACGACGACCGCCGCCGCGCCCACGAGAGCGAGAAGGATGGGCCCTGCGACCGGGTCGTACGGGGCGACGAGTTCGCCGACGCCGTGGTCCTCCCCCGGGGGGAGCGCCTGCCAGGGCCACAGCGCCCGGAGCGAGCCGAGCATGAGGCCGGCCATCGCGAGCAGCGTGAAGCGGCGGTAGTTCTCCAGCATCCACTTCATGACGCGGACGATCGTGACCAGACCCACCAGCGCGCCGAGGGCGAAGACGGCGAGGTAGCCCCAGTCGCGGTCGGCGACGGCACGGAGCGTCGGCGAGTAAAGGCCGATCGCGAGGAGGAAGAAAGATCCCGAGACGCCGGGGACGACGAGCGCGCACACCGCGATCGCGGCGGCGATGAACACCAGCCAGATCGGGGGATCGACGACGAGTCCGCCGCCGGCGAGGTCGATCGAGGCGTACGCGATGAAGGCGGAGCCGAGGAAGACTATCGCGCCGCGGGCGTGCGAGGCGACCGTGCGCCGAACCCGCGGGATCAGCTGCAGCGGCACGACGATGCTCGCCGCGACGAGGCCGAAGAAGAGACCGCGGGAGAGCTCCGCGTTGCCCGAGACGAAAGCCTCGACGAATCCGGCGAAGGTCAGCACCATCGCCGCCATGCCGCCGACGACGGGGATGATCAGCCACAGGTCGACCGCGCGGATCTCCGCGACGAAGCCGGCGCGACGGTCGGGCCCGAAGACCAGACGCTTCACCGCCGACACCACGTGCGCGGCGGCGTCGATGAGGCGCTCGTAGACGCCGGTGATGAGGGCGACGGTTCCGCCGGAGATCCCCGGGATCAGCTCCGCCATGCCGATGAGCGCCCCACGGAGGGCATTCAGCAGGACCGTGGGGAGGGCGACCAGGAAGGAGGGCGAGGTTCGAGGCGGCGTCGCGGCAGGCGTCGTCATGCGTCCAGCGTAGACGGCGCGTCCGTGCGGGCCGCGGCCGCGGCATCCGCGGTCCTCGCATCGGCGGCCCCGCCCCGTCGGCGGCGCACCACCCCGCGGATGCGCGAGACGAGGAACCAGGCGACGGCGACCGCGACGGCGGCGATGACGACGTACTGGAGGATCGAGGCGTACTCCTCCACGATCGGCCATGCCTCCCCGAGGAGGAACCCGGACATCACGAAGATGCCGTTCCAGATCAGGCTCCCGGCGAGGGTGAGCAGCCCGAACTTCCACCACGGCATCCGCACGACTCCCGCGGGGATGGAGATGAGGCTGCGGAAGATCGGGAGCATACGGCCGAAGAACACCGCTTTCGACCCGTGACGCTGGAACCACCCGACCGTCTGGTCGATGTCGCCCGGGCTCATGAGCGGGATGCGCGACGCGAGGGCGCGAAGCCGGGCGACCCCGAGCGCGGCGCCGAGGAAATACAGCGCGAACGCTCCGACGACGGACCCCGCCGTCGTCCACGCCAGCGCCTCGAAGAGGGTGAAGCTGCCGCGACTGGCCGCAAGGCCCGCCATGGGAAGGATCACTTCGCTCGGGAGCGGGGGGAAGAGGTTCTCCAGCGCGACCGCAAGGCCCGCACCGGCGGGCCCGACGATGTCCATCAGCGACACGGTCCAGTCGGCGAGGGCGCTCAGCCAGGAGCCGTCGGGGGCAGGAGTGGTCACGGCGTGCGACGTTAGCGGGCGCAGGTTACCGATCCCTGACCGCACGTTGCCGGCAGCTGGGAGTATCCGCAGAAGGCGCCGCGCGGGGGCGGGGAACCCGCACACGTAGACTGTGGCCTCGTGAGTGAACGCGTTCTGGTCAAGCAGCTGCAGTCGCGGGCCGATGGCCCGGTGTCCGTGTCGGGATGGGTCGAGACCGTCCGCGACCAGAAGAAGGTGCAGTTCGTCATCCTGCGCGATGAGACGGGCGCCGTGCAGCTGGTGAACCCCGCCACGCGCCCCACCGAGGACGGGTCCGAGCAGGATGCCGCGGCCCTCGCCCTCACCGACACGATCTCGAACCTCGCGACGGGCACGTTCCTGACCGTGCAGGGCGAGTTGAAGCACGACGAGCGCGTGAAGCTCGGCGGAGTGGAGATCAAGATCGGCGGCCTCGACATCGCGGCGGCGGCTCTTCCCGAGACCCCGATCGCGGCGGACTCGGGGCTGGACAAGCGCATGGACTGGCGATTCCTCGACCTGCGCCAGCGCCGCAACAACCTCATCTTCCGCGTGCAGACGACGCTTGAGCACGCCATGCGCACCTACTGGATCGAGCGCGACTACATCGAGGTGCACTCCCCCAAGCTCATGGCGAGCCCCTCGGAGTCCAACGCCGAGCTGTTCGAGGTGCCCTACTTCGAGGAGAACACGGCCTACCTCGCGCAGAGCCCGCAGTTCTTCAAGCAGATGGCGCAGGTGGCCGGCTTCGGGAAGATCTTCGAGATCGCCCCCGCCTTCCGCGCCGACCCCTCGTTCACCTCGCGCCACGCGACGGAGTTCACCTCCGTCGATGCCGAGATCAGCTGGGTCGAGTCCCACGAGGACGTCGCGCGCATGCAGGAGGAGCTCCTGCAGACGGCGATCCGTGCGGTCAAGGACAAGCACGGCGACGAGATCCAGGAGCTCTTCGGCCTCGAGGTCGTCGTGCCCGAAGTCCCGTTCCCGCGGATCCCCCTCGCCGAGGCGCGCGAGATCGTCGCGGCCCGCGGGTACGACATCCCGCGCACCGACGGCGACCTCGACCCCGAAGGCGAGCGTCAGATCGCCGCCCACGTGCAGGAGGCTTTCGGCCACCAGTTCGTCTTCATCACCGACTATCACCCCGAGATCCGCGCGTTCTACCACATGCGCGACGAGGGGACCGGGCTGACGAAGTCGTACGACCTGCTCTTCAACGGCGTCGAGATCACCACGGGCGCGCAGCGCGAGCACCGCGTGGACGTCCTCATCGAGCAGGCCAAGGAGAAGGGTCTCGACCCCGAGCACCTCGACTTCTACCTCGACTTCTTCCGCTACGGAGCCCCGCCCCACGGCGGGTTCGGCATGGGCCTCGCACGCCTGCTGATGCTTCTGCTCGGCCAGGACTCGATCCGCGAGGTGACCTACCTCTTCCGTGGACCCACGCGCCTCGCTCCCTGAGTAGCGCGTCTGCACGAGAACAGGCGATCCCCCCGGAACAGGACGTTCCGGCGGGGATCGTCCTGTTTCCGGCGGATCGCCTGTACTCGCCAGCTGGGTGGACTCAGCGTCGCGCCGCGGCGGGCGCGGTTTCGCCCGCGTGCCCCTCTTCGGCCCGCGCGAACGACGGATCCTCGATGAAGGACTTGGTGCGAGCCACCTGGTAGATGACGATGGCGTAGACGGCCTTGGCGATGATGTCGGCGATCGAGTACCCCACCTGCTTGTAGACCCAGCCGTCCGCTCCGATGTCAAAGGACGGGAGCAGATACGCGATGGGATACACGCCCCAGCTCAACAGCAGCAGCCAGCGGAGGTTGCTGAGCGTGCGCCGCACCCGGACGGGCTGGACAGCCAGCGACTTCGTCAGCTCGACGAACAGGACGTAGAGGATCACCAGGAACGGGATCGTGGAGAGAATGCCCCATATCGTCCTCGCGACCGGGTCGGAGCTGATCTCACCGGGGTAGCCGAACGCGATCATGAGGATCGAGGCGGGGACCAGCATCCACAACAGTCGGTTCTGCGCCTTGCGCGTCAGAGCGAGCACGGCGACGAGTTCCACCAGCAGAAGCGGAACGGTCAGAAGCCAGTCGACGTACCTGTAGCCCTCGTTGAAGCCGACGCCGATCGCCTGGGAGAAGTCGCCCAGTCCGCCCGGCGTCTCCGTCTCGAAGGCCTCGGTGAACGAGGCGAAGATGCGGAAGTAGTGATACGCCGCGATTCCGCAGACGATCGCGGCAATCGTCAGGGCCGTGCGGTACCGCGGGAGCACGCGCGGAAGGGCGATGACGAGGAAGATCGCCGTGAAGAGCTGAGCGGCGATGACGAGCGAGAGTGCGTTGTAGACCGTGGCGAACTGCCCCGCGGTCAAGACCTCCGGAATCACGATGCCTCCTTGGATCGGTCTCCGCCTCCGTCGGCGGGGAATATAGCTAACTTTATTCGTTAGCTATCACCGCAGAGGCGGAATCGACGAAGATCTATGTCATGGAGATCGGCGGAGCAGGGACGGGAGGAGACTCGTACGAGCTCCCTCCGCTGGCGGCAGCGGCCGTTCGGTTCGCGCGCGCACTGGAGGGCAATCGTGAACGACTCGCCGCCGAGGCGGGATTGACGCAGACCGAACTCCGCGTGCTCTTCCAGGTCGCGCTCCACAGCCCGACGACGCCCAAAGAGATCGCCGACCGGATCGGGGTCTCCACGGCGGCGATGACGCAGCTGACGCGGTCCCTCGACCAGCGCGGGCTCGTCCAGCGACAGACGCATCCCACCGACGGACGCAGCATCCTGCTCGAACTGAGCGAACGCGGACACGAGCACCTGCGATGCATGCACCGGCAGTTCAACGGCCTTCTCTCCCGCGCGTCTGCGGAACTCGGAGAGGACGAGCGCGCGGAGCTGGTCGAGGTCCTCGATTCCATGGCCGACCGCATCCGCGCCGACCTCGATACGCCCTGATCACCGCCGCGTCTGCACGAAAACAGGCGATCCCCCCGAAACAGGACGTTCCGGGGGGATCGTCCTGTTTCCGGCGGATCGCCTGTGTCCGATGAGGCCGGCGCCGGGTCAGTCGGCCGCGTCGAGCGCGGCGCGCAAGCGGTCCGGCGAAACGCGCCAGTGGGCGTGCAGCCTGTCGTCGATCAGCACCACGGGGATCTTCTCCCACCACAGGGCGTAGAGCGCGGGGTCGTCATGGATCGACAGCTCGACGATCTCGATGTCGCTCTCATCGAGGTCGGAGACGACGGTCTCGACCACCTCCCGGGCGACGTCGCAGAGGTGGCATCCGGGCTTGCCGATGAGGGTGAGCGTGGTCACGGGCGGTCGAGCGGGTAGCCCTCGGCGGCCCACCCGTTGGTACCGCCGTCGACATTCGTCGCGTCGTGGCCGCGCGCCTCCAGCGCCTCCACGACCCGCGCGGAGCGTCCGCCCATCGCGCAGATGACGTCGAACGGGCCGTCGGGCAGCTCGTCGAGGTGGTCGCCGATCGTCGACATCGGCAGGTTGACGGCGCCGGGGACGTGGCCCGCGGCGTACTCGTCGGTCTCGCGGACATCGATGAGCGGGATGCCGGTCCGCTCGCGCAGCTGCTGGACGGTGATGGACTTCATCGTGTGCTCCCGAAGTGACGGTGACGTGGCCGAAGGCCCGGGGGGACAGACACGAAGCGCCCCACTGATGGCGGATGCCGATCGGGGGCGCTTGGTGCGATGCCGCTTACTTCTTGTTGCGGCGCTGGTGGCGAGTCTTCCGAAGCAGCTTGCGGTGCTTCTTCTTCGCCATGCGCTTGCGGCGCTTCTTGATGACTGAACCCACGGGAAACCTCACTAAGTCAGGGGTCTGGACGTGTGTCGATCACGTCCGGGAACGGGCAGATGGAAAAATGCCTCAGATCAGTCTAGCCGACGTCGGCGATCGGCCGCTGCAAGGCCTCTGTGACCGCGGCCTCCGGCACGCGATACGAACGACCGAAACGCACGGCGGGCAGCTCGCCCGCGTGGACGAGTCGATACACCGTCATCTTCGATACGCGCATGATGTCCGCGACTTCGGCGACGGTGAGGAAGCGCACGTCGGGCATGTCCGCCATCACCGATTCCCTTTCCCCAGGATTGTTCACCACACTCTAGGGGCTGCGCGGGACACGTGTAAACCTGTGTGACTCGTGTGGCCGCAGGGGCGGGGAGAACCCTCAGCGACCGGGAAGTTTCCGCCACGCGTTCTCCCACGCGTGCTTGGCGGATGCCGCGGCACGACCGACCACGTCAGCGGCATGCGCGGCCGATTCCGGCAGCCCCGCGACGGTCTCCTCGTCGGCCGCGGCGACGTCGTCGAGAAACGGCACGAGCCACTCGTCGACCTCGTCGAGCGGCCCCGCCGACAGGCTGTAGAAGCGGTGCTGGCCCTCTTCTCGGACCGAGACCAGGTGCGCCTCGCGCAGCACCTTGAGGTGCTTGGACACCGTCGGCTGGCTGGCGCCGAGCTCGTGCACGATCTGCGACACGCTCGTCCCGCGCTCGCCCGCGGCGGACCGATCGAGCAGAATCCGCAGGATGTCGCGGCGCGTGCCGTCCGCGATCACGTCGAAGATGTCCGCCATGACCCCAGCGTAGTCGCGCCCCGGGGCGGAGTACCATGACGCACGGCCGAACGTCGGAAGGGGCGGTGGATGGCGAGGGAATCGTCGGGCTCCGACAGCACCCGGACGCCGCTGACCCTCCGTCGCCTGTGGGACGACTTCCGCCACCTGACGACCTCCTCGCCGTCGCGGTTCGCCGTGCTCGTCTTCGCCTCCCTGATCCTGCTCTTCACGGGCCTCCTCTCGCTTCCGGCCGCGACGTCGAGCGGGCAGCCGGCGCCACTCGTCGACGCCGTCTTCATGGCGGTCTCCACGATCTGCGTGACGGGACTCGCCACGGTCGACGTCGCGACGTTCTTCTCCCCGCTCGGAAAGGTCTTCATCTTCATCGGCGTCAACATCGGCGGCATGGGCGTGCTGACCCTGGCGTCGATCCTGGGCCTGGTGATCTCGAAGCGCCTGGGACTTCGCGCGAAGCTCATCGCCGCGAGCGACAGCAATCCGCTGCGCACGCACGGCGGGCCCGTGAACGAGGGGCAGACGGTGCGCCTGGGCGAAGTGGGTCAGCTCCTGCGGACGGTCGCGCTGTCCACGCTCCTCATCGAGCTCATCCTCGCGATCCTGCTCTACCCGTCGCTGATCTTCGCGGGGATCGCGCCGCTGGAGGCGCTGTGGGAGGCGCCGTTCTACGCGGCGATGGCGTTCACCAACACCGGCTTCACCCCGAATCCCGGCGGCCTGGTGCCCTTCGCCGACGATTACTTCCTCCTCACGGTGCTCATGGCCGGCGTCTTCCTCGGCAGCATCGGATTCCCCGTCATCTACGCGCTGTGGAAGAACGTCTGGCACGTGCGCCTGTGGCCGCTGCACACGAAGCTCACCCTCATCACGACCGTCGCGCTGTTCTTCGCCGGCGCCGGCGCGTTCCTCGCCCTGGAGTACAACAACCCCGCCACGTTCGGCTCGATGAACGCAGGCGACACGACGTTCCAGGCGTTCTTCCTCTCCGCCATGACGAGGTCGGGGGGATTCTCGGTCGTCGAAGTCGGCGAGCTCTACGGCTCGTCGCTGATCGTCGGCAGCATGCTGATGTTCGTCGGCGGCGGGTCGGCCTCCACCGCCGGCGGCATCAAGGTGACGACCCTCGCCGTCCTCGCCCTCGCCGTGCTGTCGGAGGCGAAGGGACGTCCCTCGGTGCAGGCCTTCGGCCGACGCATCCCCAGCGACGTCCAGAGGGTCGCCCTGTCGGTCGTCGCGTGGGGCGCCACGATCGTGGCTCTGTCGACGATCATCGTGGCCCAGATCAGTCAGGAGCCGGTCTCCGACGTCCTCTTCGACGTCATCTCCGCCTTCGGCACCGTGGGCCTGTCGACGGGCCTTACCGCATCCGCACCGGAAGCCGCCCAGTACGTCCTGGCCGCGACCATCTTCATGGGTCGCATTGGTACAGTGACACTCGCCGCGGCGGTGGCCGCGACCAGCCGATCGCAGCTGTACTCGCTGCCCGTGGAAAGGCCCATCGTTGGTTGAGCGGATCAGAAGCGACGCCCCCGTCCTGGTGATCGGGCTGGGGCGTTTCGGCGCCGCCTGCGCCGGCGAGCTGGACCGGCTCGACCGCGAGGTGCTCGCGATCGACGACAACCTCGACCTCGTGCAGAAGTGGTCCGAGCGGGTCACCCACACGGTCCAAGCGGATGCGCGCAACATCGATGCGCTCAAGCAAGTCGGCGCCCAGGACTTCCAGGTGGCCGTCGTCGCCGTCGGGTCGTCGATCGAGGCATCCGTCCTCATCACCGCCAACCTCGTCGACCTGAAGGTCCCGCAGATCTGGGCGAAGGCCGTCTCGCAGTCGCACGGCAAGATCCTCGCGCGCGTGGGCGCGAACCACGTCATCTACCCCGAGCGCGAGGCCGGCGAGCGCGTCGCGCACCTCGTGAGCGGACGGATGCTGGACTTCATCCGGTTCGACGACGACTTCGTGCTGGCCAAGATGTATCCGCCGAAGTTCATCCGCGGTGTGGGCCTCAACGAGTCCGGCGTTCGCACCAAGTACCACGTCACCGTCGTCGGGGTGAAGAGTCCCGGTCGCCCGTTCCGCTACGCGGAGGCGAACACCGTGGTCACCAACCACGACCTCATCATCGTGTCGGGGACGAACTCCGACATCGAGCGCTTCGCCGCCCTCGACCGCTGACGGCCGCGGCCGTCAGCGCGGTGGGCGTCAGCGCAGCTGCGCGAAGGCCTCCACCTGCGCCGTGGGGCCCACGATGAGGATCGTGTCGCCCTCGTTCACGACGGTCTGGTTGTCGGCGTTGCGCCACTGCTCCTCGAGTGTCTTGTAGGCGGTGACGGTGATGCCGTGCGACTTGCGGATGCCGGTCTGTCCGAGCGGGATGCCGCGGATGACCTGCGGGGGTGCGATCTTCGCCATCGCATAGCCCCGTTCGACCTCGAGGTAGTCCATCGCGGCACCGCGGACGAGGTGTGCCACGCGGCGTCCCATGTCCTTCTCCGGGAAGATCACGTGGTGCACGCCCAGCTGCTCGAGGATGCGTCCGTGCTGCTCGCTGATGGCCTTGGCCCACACCACCGGAACGTTCAGGTGAAGAAGGACCGAGGCCGTGAGGATCGATGCCTGGACGTCGTCGCCGATCGCCACGACGACGCGATCGAACTGGTCGACGGCGAGCTGGCGCAGCACCTCCTCCTTCGTGGCGTCCGCGCGCACCACCTGCGTCAGCGTCCCGTTGAACGACTGCACGATCTCCTCGCTCGCATCGATGCCGAGCACCTCGGTGCCGGAGGCCATGAGCTCTTCGGCGAGCGCGCTGCCGAAGCGCCCGAGACCGATCACGGCGACGGAGTCGGCCTCGGCGATGCGCCGGGACTTCTCGGAGAACAGGGGGAACTTAGCCAATGGCGGGCCTCTCCTTCGGGAGTTCGTACAGGATGCGGCGCGGGCGGAGGGCGAGCGCGGAGCCGAGCGTGAGGGGGCCGATCCGGCCGAGGAACATGAGCGCGGAGAGGATGATCTCCGCGGCCGGCGGCAGCTCGTAGGTGATGCCGGTCGACAGCCCGACGGTGCCGAACGCCGACACCGCCTCGAAGAGCACCCGGTCGAAGGGGTATCCGGTGACGAGCATGAGGGCGATCGTGGCGGCCATGACGGCCCCCATGGCCATCAGCACGACGGCGATGGCCTGGCGGTGCACGGCGCGCGACAGGCGCTTGCCGAAGATGTTCACGGCGCCCTCGCCGCGGAGCTCGGTGAGGAGGATGAACAGCAGCACCGCGAAGGTGGTGACCTTGATGCCGCCCGCGGTGCCGGCCGGGCCTCCGCCGATGAACATCAGCACGTCCATGCCGACCCAGGTCTCGTCGCGCATCTGGCCGATGTCGACCGAGTTGAACCCGGCGGTGCGGGTCTGCACCGAGTGGAAGAAGCCGATGAGGAGGCGGGATGCCGGGTCGTAGGCGCCGAGGGTGGCGGGGTTCTCCCACTCGAGCACCGTGATGTAGACCGACCCACCCAGCAGGAGCATCACCGTCATCACGAGGACGAGGCGGGTGTTCATCGTCCACCGACGCGGGACGCGCCACTCGCTGCGCAGCTGCATGATGACCGGGAAGCCGAGACCGCCGAGGATCACGGCCGCGCAGATGGGGAGGCAGATCCACGGGTCGGCGGCGAAAGGGATCAGGTTGTCGCTGAACAGGGCGAACCCGGCGTTGTTGAAGGACGACACGGCGTGGAAGAGGCCGTTCCATGCGGCCCGCAGCGGGTCGAACCCGTAGCCCCACGCGAACCGCGCGGTGAGCACCACGGCGACGACGGCCTCGATCAGGAGGGAACTGATCAGGATGCCGCGCACCACACGGCGGACATCGGCCGACCCGACGGCATCCGTCTCCGCCGCGGTGTTCAGTCGCGACCGGACGCTGACCCGGCGCACGATCACGAGGCCGATGAGCGTCGCGAACACCATGATGCCCAGGCCGCCCAGCTGGATGAGGATGAGGATCACGGCGAGACCGAAGCCGCTCCAGTGGGTGGCGGTGTCGAGCGTCACCAGGCCCGTCACGCAGACGGCCGAGACCGCGGTGAACAGCGCGTCGACGAGGTCGGTGGGTCGACGGTCGGCGGCGGATATCGGAAGGGCGAGGAGCGCGGTCCCGACGAGGACGGCGGAGGCGAAGCCGAAGACGACGGCCTGGGCGGGATGCAGTCGGAGAACGCGCCGCCGGCGCGTGCCGGCGACGACGCGAGGAAGCACGAACGAGAACACTACGCCTGTTTGCGCCGCGCGCAAGAGGCAATGTCCCGACGTCGTGCGTGCGCGGTAACAACTCTTGCGACGCTCTGACTGTGAGCGATAACATCGCCAGCGACCGGCCAACGACGGCCGCTGACGCCCGCCCGGGGGTCGGATGCGGAAGGACATGCGATGACGCAACCACGCTGGAGAAGAACGTTCGCGGGTATCACCGCGATCGCACTCAGCCTGACCGGAGCGGTGGTGGCGGCCCAGCCCGCGGCCGCGGCGCCGGACGACGGACTGGTGCTGCACTACGCCCTGAACGACGCCACGGGGACGACCGCGGTGGACGCCTCGGGGAACGGAAACGACGGCACCTACGTCGGCGGACCCACCCTCACGGGCGCCGAGGGCGTCCGGCTCGACGGCAGCGACGACCACGTCCGCCTGCCGAACAACATCCTCGCGGGGCTGAACTCGATCACCGTCAGCGCCGAAGTCCTCATCCGGCAGGACCAGGCGACCCCGTACTTCATCTGGGGCCTCGGCACCCCCGCGACCTCGAACTCGGGCAACGGCTACCTGTTCACCACGGGCAACGCCTACCGCGGCACCATCTCGCCCAACAACTGGCAGGGCGAGCAGAACACGACGAGCGGTCAGAACCTGCAGCGCGGCGTGTGGAAGACCCTGACCTACACCCTGGACGACGCCACCAACACGGCGCGTCTGTACCTCGACGGCGTGCAGGTGGCGCAGAACACCAACGTCACGATCACGCCCGGGTCGCTCGGGGGTGGCGTGACGACCGCCAACTACATCGGCCGCTCGAACTACGACGCCGACCGGCGCCTCGCGGGCAGCGTCCGCGACTTCCGCATCTACGACAGCGCGCTGAGCGCGACGGATGTCGCCGCCCTCCACCCCGATGACGCCACCAAGCTGGCGCGGGATGCCGCGGCGATCTCGCTCGGCGACGTCTCCGGCCTGACCACGAACCTCTCCCTGCCCACGACCGGGGTGAACGGCGCCAGCATCGCCTGGTCCACCAGCGACGCCGGAATCGTCAGCGCGACCGGCGTCATCACGCGCCCCGCGAGCGGCCAGCCGAACGCCACGGCGACTCTGACGGCGACCCTCACCCGGGGCGGCGCGACGGAGACACGGTCCTTCGACGTGACGGTGCGCGCCATGCCGGGTGACGACGCGCTCGCGCAGGAGGACCTCGACGCGATCGAGATCCCGAACGCCGACGACATCCGCGGGAACATCACGCTCCCCTCGACCGGGTCGGTCAACGGCACGTCGATCACGTGGTCGGCCTCCCCGTCGGGCGTGGTGACCACCGCCGCCCAGGACGGCAAGGCCGCCGGTGTCGTGACGCGCGGGGCCGAGGACACCACGGTGACCCTCACCGCGACCGTGGCGAACACCAATGCCACGCGCCAGATCCCGATCACCGTCGTCGCCGCCCCCGAGGGTCTCGACACCGACTACACGGCTGGGTACCTGTGGACGCACTTCGCGGCCGAAGGCGGATACGAGAAGATCTTCTTCGGACACAGCGAAGACGGCCTGCAATGGTCGAAGCTCAACGACAACGAGCCCATCCTCGCGAACCTCGGCGGCGACCTCGGTGTGCGCGACCCGCACCTCATCCGCTCCCCCGAGGGCGACAAGTACTGGATCATCGGCACCGACCTGCACGCCGAAGGCGGCGGCCCCGGCGGTTCCGGATGGGACCAGCTGAACGCGAGCAAGAACCTCGTGGTGTGGGAATCGACCGATCTGGTGAACTGGAGCGATCAGCGCATCGTCTTCGCGGGCTTCGAGCACGCCGGGAACGTGTGGGCGCCGGAGGCGATCTACAACGAGGAGACCGGCGAGTACTACGTGTACTGGTCGGCCCGCGACCGCCGCGAGAACAACACGCCCGACTGGGCACTGCGGGTGTACCTCACCAAGACACGCGACTTCGTCACTTTCACCGAGCCCGAGGTCTGGGCATCCCTCAACGCCCAGGGCGACGGGCAGACCGGTCCGAACATCATCGACTCCTCGATCGCGAAGGAGGGTGACACCTACTACCGCTTCTCCACGTCGGACTGGTGGACGGTCATCGACACCGCCCCGAGCCTCGACGGACCGTGGACCACGGTCGTCGCGCGCGACGAGGCGGGAGACTTCGGCCTCCGCACCCGCATGGAGGGCCACACGGTCTACCAGCTGCCCGACGGCCGCTGGGCGATCATGGGCGACGACGGCGGCTACTACGGCCACATCGCCGACACCCTGGAGAGCCTGGAGTTCCGTCAGCTGAGCGTGGGCACCGGCCCCGACCAGTACTCGTTCGACCAGCGCTTCCGCCACGGCTCGGTTCTGCGCCTTTCGGCTGCCGAGGAGGAGCGCCTTCTCGCCGCCTACGGCGACTCCCCCGTCGACCCGGAGGAGCCCGAAGAGCCCCAGCAGGGACCGATCGCGGAGTACACCTTCGACGACGGGACCCTGACGGACTCCGTCGGGGATGCCGACCTCACCGCGCACGGTGCGGCAGCGGTCGGCACGGACGCCACGAAGGGCAGCGCACTGCGTATGACCGGGGCATCCGGCGGCTATGCGTCGTTCCCGACCGGGTTCTTCGACGGCAGGAGCACCATGACGGTGTCGATGGACATCCGTTCCGAGCGGACGAGCGGGAACTTCTTCACGTTCGCCTTCGGGAAGAGCAACATCGACTACTACTTCCTCCGGGTCCGCGGCGGCGATGTGCGCAGCGCCATCACCACCGAGTCGTGGCAGAACGAGTCGGCCGTCACCGGCACCACCGTCTCGGGTCAGTGGCACCGCTACGACGTGGTGTTCGAGGGCAACAAGATGACCCTGTACATCGACGGCGTGAAGGTGGGCGAGAACGCCTCGCTCAGCACCACGGTCGGCGGACTCGGCGACGACCTGCTCGGCTACCTCGGACGATCCTTCTACGAGGGCGACGCGTTCTTCCAGGGGTGGTACGACAACATCCGGGTGTACAACCGGGCGCTGTCGGCCACCGAGATCCTCGGCAACGCCGGGGTCGACGACCAGCTCATCGACGTGTCGCTGAGCGACCCGTCGGCGCTGAAGATCGCCCCCATCACCGACAGCACCGCGCGTTCGGTCGTGCTCCCCGTCAACCGGGGCACCGACCTCACCGCGCTCGCGCCGACCTTCACCACGGTGGAGGGCGTGACGGTGGCGCCCGCCAGCGGCACGACTGTGGACCTCTCCTCGCCCGTCACGTACACCCTCACCACCGGAGACGGTGAGACGGTGACGTGGACCATCGAGGCACGCGAGATGAAGAGCCCGATCCTTCCGGGCCTGTACGCCGACCCGAACATCGCGGTGTTCGGCGACACGTACTACATCTACGCGACCTCCGACGGCTTCCCCGGCTGGGGCGGAAAGGAGTTCTACGTCTGGAAGTCGAAGAACCTCGTGGACTGGGAACGCTCGGAGGAGCCGTTCCTGACCCTCGACGGGGAGAACGGCAACGTGCCGTGGGCAACCGGCAACGCGTGGGCGCCCACGATCATCGAGCGGGACGGGAAGTACTACTTCTACTTCTCGGGTCACAACCCGACCTACAACCGCAAGACGCTCGGTGTCGCCGTCGCGGACAGCCCGGAGGGCCCGTTCGTCGCACAGCCGTTGCCGATGATCGTCAACAACGAGGCCGTGACCTCGGGCCAGGCGATCGACCCGGCCGCGTTCCACGACCCGGTGACCGGTAAGTGGTATCTCGGCTGGGGCAACGGCAGCCCGGTCCTCGCCGAGCTGAACGACGACATGGTGTCGATCAAGCCCGGGACCTACCAGCGCATCAACGGTCTGACCGACTTCCGCGAAGGGGTGTTCTTCAACTACCGCAACGGTCTGTACCACCTGACCTACGCGATCGATGACACCGGGTCGGAGAACTACCGCGTCGGCTATGCCACCGCCACGAGCATGAACGGCCCGTGGACCTACCGCGGCGTGATCCTGGAGAAGGATCTGTCCCTCGGCATCAAGGGACCGGGCCACAGCTCGATCATCAACGTCCCCGGCACCGACGACTGGTACATCGCCTACCACCGGTTCGCGATGCCCGGCGGCAACGGCAACAACCGCGAGACGACGATCGACAAGCTCGAGTTCGACGAGAACGGGCTGATGAAGAAGGTCATCCCGACCCTCGAGAGCGTCGACCCGCAGACGGTGCCGCCGGCCGGCCCCGAGGTGGACACCGAAGTGGGCACGCGCTGCCTCGCCGGCAAGGTGCTGGTCACCGTGAAGGTCACCAGCGGCGAGACCGAGCCCGTCGCGGTGCGGATCCAGACCGCTTTCGGTTCCAAGACACTGACCCTCGCGGCCGGAAAGGCGTCGTCGCACGCCTTCACCACCCGCGTGGGCAACGTCGAGCCGACCACGGTCACGGTGACGGCGACGGACGGTGACGGCGTCAGCGCGACCGAGGAGGTGAGTGTCGGAGCACGCTCCTGCGGCTGACCATCGGGTGACACCCGACTGATCCCCCCACACAGCGCAACGGCCGTCGACGCACTCGCGTCGGCGGCCGTTGCGCTGTTCAGCGGCCTCGAGGCGGAGAGATCACGCCCCGGCGGCGAGCTCCTTCGCCCGCGCGAGCGCGGCATCCGTCGCCCGTCCGAAGACCTCGGCGAGGTCGGCGTCCTGCAGCACCGCGACGGCGCGCTCGGTGGTGCCCTTCGGGCTCGTGACGCGGCGGCGGAGCTCGGCGGGGTCCTCCCCGGTGGCGTCGAGGAGGGCCGCGGCGCCGACGAAGGTCTGCTCGGCCATGAGGCGGGCATCGGCCTCGTCGAATCCCTTTGCCACCGCGGCTTTGGTCAGCTCCTCGACGAGGAGGAAGACGTAGGCGGGACCCGACCCCGAGATGGTCGACAGCGCGTCGATCTGCTCCTCGACGACCTCGATGACCGCGCCGCACGTGTCGAAGACCGCGCGCACGCTCGCGACGTCCGCGGGTGTCGCCGACGACCCCGGCGCGAGTCCGGTCACGGCCTTCCCGACGACCGCGGGGGTGTTCGGCATCGACCGCAGCACGACGGCACCGGAGGGCAGGTGCGCCTCGAACGTCGCGATCGTGACACCGGCCGCCAGGCTCACGACACGGGCTCCGGGGCGGAGGTGCGGCGCGATCTCGTCCAGGAGGCCCGGCACCATCCCCGGCTTCACCCCGATGAGGACGATGTCGGCGGATGCCGCGGCCCGGGCGTTGCCGTCGGGGTCGGTCTCGAGCGCGATGCTCTCGAGATCCGCGGATGCCGTTGCCGCGGCATCCGCCAGCGCGTCGGCCTTCGCCCGCGTGCGGTTGGTGACGACCACTCGGGAGGCCCGCCCCGAAGCGAGCAGACCCTGCAGGATCGCACCCCCCATCGAGCCGGCACCGAGGATCGCGATCGAGGGAAGGGAATCAGCCATCCCCTCATCGTAGGAGGGCGGCATCCCCTCACCACCGCGCGACGACCGCCGGCCACACGGCGGGCACACGGCGGCCATGCGGCGGGCACACTGCGGGCACAGGCGCCGAGGGTTATAGTCGAAAACGCCGCGGCGTCGACGCCCGGCGCGGCAGACCGGAGGTTCGCATGACCCTGTTCGACGGCATCACGTCTCGCATCGTCGACACCGACCGACTGACCGTGAACATCCTGGAGCGTGCGGGCGACGACCCGCAGACCCCGCCCGACCGCACCGTCGTATTCGTGCACGGGAATGTCTCCTCGTCGCTGTTCTGGCAGGAGATCATGCAGGATCTGCCGAGCGACCTGCGGGCCATCGCGATCGACCTGCGCGGCTTCGGCGGCACCGAGCACGCGCCCGTCGACGCAACGCGCGGGGTCCGCGACTTCAGCGACGACGTGCACGCGACCCTCGACGCCCTGCAGATCCCGACCGCGCACCTCGTCGGCTGGTCGATGGGCGGGGGCGTCGTCCTGCAGTACGCGCTCGACCACCCCGTCCTGAGCCTCACCCTCCAGTCGCCGGTGTCGCCCTACGGATTCGGCGGCACCCGCCGCGACGGCTCGCGGCTCACCGACGACGACGCCGGCTGCGGCGGCGGGGGTGCCAACCCGGACTTCGTCCAGCGCCTCATCGACCACGACACCTCCGCCGACGCGCAGACGTCGCCCCGCAGTGTCTTCCGCGCCGGCTACGTCGCCTCGGACTACACGACCGAGCACGAGGACGTGTGGGTCGCCTCGATGCTCACGACCTCCACAGCCGACGGCAACTACCCCGGGGATGCGGTTCCGAGCGAGAACTGGCCGGGCTTCGCCGCCGGCCGCCACGGTGTGCTCAACACGATGGTCCCGCAGTACTTCGACGTCTCCGGGATCGTCGACCTCGCCGAGAAGCCGCCCATCCTGTGGATCCACGGCACCGCCGACGCGATCGTCTCGGATGCGTCGTTCTACGACCTGAACTACCTCGGACAGCTCGGCATCGTGCCCGGCTGGCCGGGCGCGGACGTCGCGCCGGCACAGGAGATGGTCTCGCAGACGCGGGACGTCCTCGGCCGGTACGCCGCCGGCGGCGGGACCGTCACCGAGGTCGCGGTCGAGGGCGCGGGCCACTCCGCGCACCTGGAGCGCCCCGCGGTCTTCCGTCACGCGCTGCTCGAGATCATCGGCTACGTGGGCGCAGCGGCCGACCCCGCCCCGCCCACCGAGGCGATCATCATCCGCTCCGCCGACTGACCCGTCGGGCGGGCGATCGGCCTCGGCGACCCCACCGGTGCGGGCAGAGTAGACGCATGGAGTACTGCGTCTTCACCGAGCCCCACCTCGGCGCCACCTACGACGACCAGCTCGAGTACGCCCGCGCCGCGGAGGAGCACGGGTTCACCGGATTCTTCCGATCGGATCACTACCTCGCCGGCGGCGACCGGGACGGGCTGCCCGGACCGACCGACGCGTGGATCACGCTGGCCGGACTCGCGCGCGAGACGTCGGCGATCCGGCTCGGCACACTGGTGTCGCCGGTCACCTTCCGCCTTCCGGGCCCGCTCGCGATCCAGGTCGCGCAGGTGGACCGGATGTCGGGCGGGCGCGTCGAACTCGGGCTGGGTGCCGGCTGGTTCGCCCGTGAGCACGAGGCCTACGGCATCCCGTTCCCGTCCCGGAGGTTCGACCTGCTCGAGGCGCAGCTCGAGATCGTGACCGGCCTGTGGCGCACCCCGGTGGGCGAGCCGTACGGATTCGACGGCGGCGAGTATCGCCTGGTCGATGCCCCGGCGCTGCCGAAGCCGGCGCAGGATGCCGTGCCGATCATCGTCGGCGGCGGCGGGCCTCGCCGGACGCCCGACCTGGTCGCGCGGTACGCGTCGGAGTACAACCTCGGCTTCCCGGAGGACCACGAGATCGCCCCGCGCATCGCGAACCTGCACGCGGCGTGCGAGCGGGCCGGGCGCGACCCGGGCACGGTGAAGCTCTCGATCGCGATGTCGACGATCGCCGGCCCCGACGATGCGACCGTCGCGCGGCGGGCGGCGCGGATCGACCGGACGCTGGAGCAGGTGCGCGACGGCGTGAACATCGTCGGTGGGCCGGATGAGATCGCCGAGCGGATCGCGGTCTACCGATCGTTCGGGATCGAACGCGTGTACTTCCAGCTGCTCGACCTGCAGGACGTCGACCACGTCCACTACCTCGGTGCCGAGGTGCTCCCTCACCTGCCGCGCTGAGGGTCAGCGGGGCTGATGTCGGCGCAGACTCAGCGCTGGGCGTCGAAGAAGACGCGGAGCTGGGCGGACGCCTCGTCGGCCTCGACACCGGCGACGACTTCGACCCGATGCGGAAGACGGCGGTCACGGAGCACGTCGTAGACCGAGCCGGCCGCGCCGGCTTTGTCGTCCCACGCGCCGTAGACCACGCGAGGGACGCGGGCCTGAAGGATCGCCCCCGCGCACATGAGGCAGGGCTCGAGGGTGACGACCAGCGTGCAGTCGGCGAGGTTCCACGACCCGATCGCCGCGGCGGCGGCGCGGAGCGCGACGATCTCGGCATGGGCGGTCGGGTCGCCCGTGGCTTCGCGGAGGTTGCGTCCCTCGCCGATGACCACCCCCGCGGCATCCGTCACCACCGCGCCGACGGGGACGTCGTCGTGACCGGCTGCCTCGGCGGCGAGTTCGCGCGCCCGCCGCATGGCGACGCGGTCGGTCTCGGCGACGATCATGCCCCGAGGATACGCGGCGGCGGCGTCCGCGCCGATCGAGCCTCGGCGGCGGCGCTCGACGCATTACCCTGGGGACTATGCGCCTGCACGTCGCGGACCACCCGCTCATCACCCACAAGCTCACGGTTCTGCGGGACTCCGCGACCCCGTCGCCGGTGTTCCGGCAGCTGACCGAGGAGCTCGTGACGCTTCTCGCGTACGAGGCGACCCGCAACGTCCGCGTCGCACCGCTCGAGATCCAGACCCCGGTGACCACCACCGTCGGCGTCAAGATCGATGACCCCCGTCCGCTCGTCGTGCCGATCCTGCGCGCCGGTCTCGGCATGCTCGAGGGCATGGTGAAGCTCATCCCGACCGCCGAGGTCGGGTTCCTCGGGATGGTCCGCAACGAAGAGACCCTCGAGCCCTCGACCTACGCCGAGCGTCTTCCCGACGACCTCAGCGACCGGCAGTGCTTCGTGCTCGACCCGATGCTCGCCACCGGTGGATCGCTGGGCGCCGCCATCGACTTCCTCTTCCAGCGCGGAGCGAAGGACATCACCGCGATCTGCCTTCTCGGCGCCCCCGAGGGTGTCGCCGCGATCGAGAAGCAGGTCGACGGACGCGACGTGACCCTCGTTCTCGGCGCGATGGATGAGCGTCTCGACGAGAACGGCTACATCGTCCCCGGGCTCGGCGACGCCGGAGACCGCCTCTACGGCACCGTCTGACCCGAACCGGCGCTGTCGGCACCTGCGTTCAGGTGTCACTCCGGGCCCTCTCGCCCGGGCCGAGGCGGCTTTTTCTGCCACGCGAGCACCCGCTCGCGCGGGACGACCGCTACGGGTGTCGCCTGTGGCCCCTCACGCGCACGGAGGCGGCCATAGCTGCCACTCGAACGGGCCGAGTCGACGCGCGTGCGCCGCAGACACGACGTGCGGCATCCGCCCCTCGCCGAACGGATGCCGCACTTGCGCCGTGAAGGCGCTTCGTCAGAGTACGCAGGGCTTCTGGCGCGTAGAACGGGGTTGACACGGAGCCCGTCGGAAGGCTAGTCGACAGCGCTCACGCGGTGGGGAGATCGCCGGAGGGCGGCATCCGCCGACCGGTCTCGCGCTCCCAGAATTCCAGCTGCTGCGTGAGGGCTTTGGCGAGCTCGAACACCTGCTCCGGAGGAATGCGGATGCGGCTGACCACGCGCGCCGGAACCACCGTCATCGCCTCCCCGGTGTCGGGGTGGATCTCGTCTCGCGGAGGTTGCGCGAGGGTGAGGAAATCCATGACGAAGACGTTCGGCGTGTGCCAGACGTTGGCGAAGTCGGCGAAGGCGCCGCCGATCAGTTCCTGCGGCAGGTCGATCTCGAACTGCTTCGGTGCTTCTTCCGCCATGCCGCCCCCTCGGTGTCGTCTCGCGCGAGTCTACGCGCGGGTCATGCGACGCCGACCAGTCGGGCGAATCCGCTGAGGCGAGCGACACCGTCGGGGGTGCGCGGGAGGTCGTCGAGCAGCCCCGGCGAATAGACGAGGTACGCGGTGTGCATCGCGCGCGAGATCGCGACGTTGAGGCGGTTGCGGAGGAGGAGGAACTCCAGTCCGCGCGGTGCGTCTCGCCCGGAGGATGCCGCGAGCGAGACGATCGCGACCGCCGCCTCCTGCCCCTGGAACTTGTCGACGGTGCCGACGGGGATGTCGTCGAACCCCGCGTCGGCGAGGGCCTCCTCGACGAGGACTTGCTGGGCGTTGTAGGGGGTGACGACGATGATGTCCTCGGCCCTGAGCGCGCGCGGCGCCGTGGGGATCGCTCCGCCGGAATCGTCGATGTCGATGCCGGTCCAGGAGCGCCCGACGAGGTCGCGGACGATCTCCACGACTCGTGCGGCTTCTTCGGGCGAGCGGGTGGCGTTGCCGGTGTGGCGGAGCGGCACCGGGTGGAGGCCCGGTTCGACGCCCGCGAGCGCACGCATCGCGGTGGCCGGCTGCGCGGCGAGCTCGCCCCGGTACGACAGCTCCGACACCGATCGCGCGACGGCGGGGTGCATACGCCACGACCGGGCGAGGAAGAAGCCGAAGGCGGGCGGTATGACGTCGGCGCCGTCCATCACCCAGCCGAGCGCGGAGGTGTCGACGGGTTCGGGGTGGGTTCCCTGACTCACCTGCGGCAGCTGCTGCGGGTCGCCGAGGAGCAGCAGGCGCGACGACGCGAGCGAGACGGCGATGGTGGAGGCGAGCGAGAACTGTCCGGCCTCGTCGATGACGAGGAGATCGAGACTCCCCCGCGGGATACGGCCTTCGTGGGCGAAGTCCCACGCGGTGCCGCCGACGACGAATCCGGATGCCGCGTGCTCGCCCGCGAAGGCGGCGACGCCGTTCTTCGGGATGGGCGTGAAGCGCACCCGCTCGGCGTCCTCGGGCTTCTTCAGGGCCTTTCCCACCTGCTGCGGCGGGACGCCGGCGGCCACGATGCGGTCGAGCATGTGCTCGACGACCGCGTGCGATTGGGCGACGACACCGACCTTGTAGCCGTGGTCGGCGACGAGCCGCGCGATGACATGCGACCCGACGAAGGTCTTGCCCGTTCCCGGAGGGCCTTGCACGGCGAGGTAGCTGCGGTCGAGGTCGAGGAGCGCGGCGGTGATGTCCTCGATGTCGTCGCCGGTCTGCGGCGGAAGGGCGCCCGACCGGGTCCGTGGCGGGCGGCGCAGCAGGATGTCGGTCGCCGGGTCGCACGGCAGCTCCGGCGCGGCGGCAACCAGGGCGTCGGCCCACGCATCGATCGCGGTCTGCTGGTTCATCGCCCGCGGTGGCGCGGCCGGTGTCAGGGCGATCGGCAGCTCGGGCCAGGTCTCACCGTCGATGGCGGTCTCTTCGACGATCGCCCCGTCATCGAGGGTTTCGATCACGGTGACACGGTGATCCGCGTGAATCCAGCGGGGCTTGTCGGCGAACGGGAAAGACACCGGCAGCTCGTAGAGCGCGAACGGATCGCTCCCCTCGCTGATGCGGGTGCCCGGCGCGAGCTCGCCGCGCAGCTCGAGACGGCGCCGGAGCGCGCGCTTACCCTCCTCCGCGTGCCAGTCGGCGACCACGCGACAGCGGGAGGAGTCCAGCGTGACGACGTCGCGCGTCTCCTCCCATAGCGAGGCGGGTTCGCGCAGACGCAGGAAGTGCGTGGCCCAGAACGATTTCGCCTCGCGGGGGTAGTAGTCGATCGCTGCCGCGCCGAGGCGGAGCGCACGCGCCTCGGCGGAGTCGGGATCGCGGTGAGCGGCGAGGGCGCCCAGCCGATCGGCCCGTTCCGACGGCGTGTATCCGTTCTCGTCCGGATCGGGATTCGGGGTGGGGCGCAGCTGCGCCTCGCGGGCGCGGTCGACGAGCCAGTCGCGCAGGCGCAGGGTCGAGACGCAGTCGTACCGGTTGTAGTCGGCGAGGTCGTCGAGGATGCGGGCGGCTTCGGCGACCGCATCCGGTCCGTCCTGCTGGAGAGCGCGCGCCTGCACGTACTTGACGATCGAATCATCGCCCTTCTGGACGTCGCTGGTGCGCACCTCCTCGCCCATGTAGAGGGGTTCGAGCTTCTTGATCGAATAGGAACGAGACCCGACGCGCAGGGCTCGCCGCACGATCGGATAGAGGTCGACGAAGACGCCGTCGCGCAGGAGCTGGTCGACGTCGGCTTCGCGGACGCCGTAGCGGGCGGCCATGGCGAGCAGGTGCGTGGGTTCGTACGGGGCGTAGTGGTAGATGTGCAGGTCGGGGTGGGTCTGACGGCGCAGGGCGATCATGTCGAGGAACCGTTCGAGCGCCTCCTTCTCCTCGGCGAAGGAGTGCGCCCACAGCGCCGAGTACTGCTCGTCCAGGTCGACCCAGCCGAAGAGGTAGTCGATGCCCCAGGTCGTGCCCTCTCCTTCGGTGTAGAGCGGGTCGCCTTCGAAGTCGAAGAAGAGGTCGCCCTGGCTGGGGCGCGGGAGGGCGCCGAGCGCCTGCGGCTGGACGACTTCGTAGTTCGGGATGTCGGGGGGCGAGCTCAGCTGCAGCGTCGCCTGGGTGCGCAGCAGTGCGACGGTGTCGGGGTTCATCCCCGTGGGAGGTGTCTCGAGCCGCGCGAGGTCGTCGATGGTCTCGACGCCGGCGGCGCGCAGGCGCGCGCGCTGGACCGGTCGCATGCCCGCGACGAGGAGGAGGTCGCCAGAGGCGACGACCTCGAGATCGCAGGTGGCGCAGCGTCCGCAGGCGACGACGCCGAGGTCGCCGCGCGGGTCGCCCCACGCGAGGGGGTCGCCCGCGGCGCCGAGGTCGAGCCGGCGGTCGGCGATGAGGGCCTGCAGGCGGTCGCGGCGCAGCTGGAAGACCGGGAGGAGGTCGTTGACCTCATGCGTGCTGGTGGTGCCGTCGCCGAGGAGCAGCTCGACCCGGTCGGAGCGCGGGATGCCGAGCCGGTCGAGCTGGACCACATACGCCGCGAGCTGCATGAGCGCGGTGACGCGCGCGTGCCGGGCGAGCTTCGTGTCCTGCACGACCCACGTTCCCGTGTCGTCTCGGACGAGGAAGTCGGCGAATCCGACGAAGTCGTGCGTGGCGAAGGTCGCCTGATAGATGACATCGGCGTCGGAGTTCAGCGCCGCGTCGGTCAACCGGACCGCCTCCGCGAGCGCGACAGCGTCGGAGGATCGGGTCTCGGGGATCTCGACGACCCCGTCGCCGTACTGCTCGCGGTAGCGGGCGAGCACACGGAGCTCGTGCTCACCGCCGAGCTCCCCCGCCCGGCGCAGCGTCGGGTCGTCGGGCTCGTCGACGGGGGCGACGCGACCGAGCTTCGCGTCGATCGCCCGCAGCCACGCGAACTCGCACTCCGCGGCCGCCTTCAGGTCGCTCGCGCTCCAGACGATCCGGCCCTCGTCCTCGATGTACCGCAACGTGCCCTTCCCGACCGCCCGCCGCTCGGACCGTCCCCCTGACCCTAACCGGGGGCGCCGACGTCGCCCGGGGTCGGAGTGCAGATGCGACGATGTGAGAATGACCACGCCCCCGACCCGATCGCGATCACGCGGCTGGGGCCTGCGCGTCCTCCAGCCGCTGATCCTCCTGGGTGCGATGTGGCTCATCAGAGCGCTGGACGCGGTGCTGCCCGGCAGCTGGGTCACTGCCTTCGGCATCCAGTCGTGGGTCGTCGATGGCCTTGACGGCATCGTGCTCTCCCACGGCCTGCACACCGGGTGGCCGCACCTGCTCGCCAACACGATCCCCTTCCTGGTCCTCGGGATCATCGTCGCCCTCGACGGCATCGGGAGGTTCTGGGCGGTGACCGGCATCGTCGGGGTGATCGCGGGCATCGGCACCTGGGTCTTCAACGCTCCCGGCACGGTCACGGTGGGGGCGTCCGGCCTGGTCTTCGGCTACTTCGGCTACATCTTCGCGCGGGCGTTCGTCGCCCGGTCCCTCGGCCACGGCATCCTGTATGCGCTCATCGCCGTGGCGGTCGTCGTCGTGCACGGCGGGAGCATGCTGGCCGGGATCTTCCGCGCCGCGGAGGGTATCTCGTGGCAAGCGCACCTCTTCGGCGCGATCGGGGGTGCTCTCGCGGCGTTCGTCCTCCGCCCCACCCGCCCCAAGGAAGCACCTGAGTAGCTGCCTCCGCGTTCAGACGAAGGGGCGCGCCGCGTCGATGATCCGTCGAAGGCACAGATCGATCGCGGCGGCCGCGGCCGTCTCCCGGAAGAGGCCCGAGTCGGGCACGACGATGCCGGCTTCGTAGGCGTCGAGGGCGCGGGAGGCCGCCGTCAAGCGCGACGGCGCGTCAGGGTGTCCCACCGGCGTCGCCACGAGGTCCGACACCCGCGCGATCGCCTCCGCGAGGGCCTGCCGTTCCGACGGCCCGAGCGCCGGATCGGCGGCCTGCACATCGACGAGGAGATCGACCAGCTCGTGCCCGAGGTAGCCCAATCGCTCCATCGCCGCCATCCGCCGCGCGTTCTCGTCCCGCTCATCGACGTGTCGCCGCCGACGCGGATTGGCGCGCGCGCTCTCCTCCGCCTCCCTGACCTCCTCCCTGACGGTGACGCTGACCTCGTCGACACGAGCCAGCGCCGGGGCGAGTCCTTCGCGATCGACATCGCCGCGCGCCAGAGCGTCGGCCGCTTCGTCGAGGAGAGTCGTCAGCTCATCCCGCAGGAGCGACAGTCTCTCGCCCGCGCGCCGGATGTACAGCGGCGGAACCACGAGCAGGTTCACCGCGATCCCGACGATGACGCCGAACGCGACCGTCCCGAGGTACGAGACGGAGAATCCCTCGGGATCGCCGCCCGCCGCCAAGAGGACGAACAGACCGGCGAGGGCGACCCAATCGCCGCCCAGTCCCAAGAACCGCCACCCGCCGAGCAGGACCGCGACGCCGATCACGACGCCCAGCACGAGTCCTCCCGGGACGCCGGCACGGAGAGCCGCGACACCACACAGGCTGAGGGCGATGCCGAGCGCGAGGCCCATCAGCACCTCCCCGCCGACGCGCGCCGACCGCGCCACGGTCGGGTGCATCGTCACGAGGGCACCGAGAGCCCCGTAGTAGGAGTACTGGTCCTCGGCGAACGGGATCAGCGGCGCCAGGTACCAGGCGAGTACAGCGGCGACCGCGGTCTTGACGGCGAGAAGCAGGCGCGGCTGCGCGGCGAGACGCGCCGCGTACGTCACGGCGCCTCGCACGCGGGGCGCATGAGTTTCAGGCACGTCGAGATCATGACACGACGCACTCTGTGCGGCCATTCCGAATCGGATCGACCCGATGTGTATGACGCGCCTCGACCGGGCCCGTCACGAGTCCCGCCCTATCCCCGCTTCGGCACCCTCGCGTAGACGATGGGGATGGGCCACTGCGTGACATCGAGTTCGACGAACGCCTGGTGGTAGTCCGTGATCGTAGCAATGGGCACGCGCCCGACGACGCGGCCGAGCCAGGGATTGTTCGCGAGACCGGGCAGCGCCGCGACTCGCGCATCCGACTCCGGCGCGCCCCCATAGGCGAGATCAGCCTCGCCGGACTCGAGGGAACGAGGCTCACGGATCCGGTCTCGATCCCGATCGGAGAATTCGACGCCGAACGGGCCCTCGCCCGCGTACCAGCAGTACGCGTCGACCCGTCGAAGGCGTGTGATGGCGGCGTGCTCAACGGTGATGCGACGGTTCTCGTCGAGAAGCTCGCCGACCCACGCTAGGTCGGCGATGTGCGCATGGCTCGGAAGCAGCGACACAGCCTCGCGTGTCATCGTCGGCGATGAGTATCGCGAGACCGCAAACTCCGTTCCCCGAACCGTGGCGAGGCAGTGGTCGCCCCAGGCGCCGGCAGACGTGTCCATGTCATCCACCATGACACGGTTGATCAGCGGAACTCCCCACGGCGGCGCAGGTCAGACGGCGAGCGCGTCCAGGTAGCGGCGGGTCATGTGCGCCTGGAAGCGGCGGGCGAGCGAAGCGATCCTCTCCGCGTTCAGCGGACCGAGCCGCAGCCGCCTGTCGACGCGTATGCCCTCACGGAGCGGCGTCTCCGACATCCGCACCGGCAGAGTGATGTCGAGGCGACGGAATGCCCGGTATCAGGCGAGCGCGTGCGGTCGTAGACAAACCGCGGACGCATCGATAGGTTCGCGCCATGATGCTTCGGGGAAAGCAACATCGGCCCATGGTGCTCGAGGGCATGCGTGAACTCGACGACGATCAACTCGCGCTTCTCGAAGACCAGATGGAGCGCCAAGAAGACCACATGAAGGATCGGATGTCTGCCGCGTCGACGCGCGCAGCGATCCTGATCGGCGCCAGCGCCGTGTTGAGCGGGACGGAGCTGGTGACCGCATCCGGGTTGCCCTGGCTCAGCACGCTCAGCCTCGTGCTGTACCTGCTGGCGGCGATCTTCGGCCTCCTCGCCACCCGGTCGAGGCTGATGCTCGAGCCGCACCTCGAGGTCATGGTCCCGAGGTACTACGGCTACAGCACCATCACCCTGCGTCGATCGCTCATGCTGAGTCGCATCGACGCTCACGCCGTCGCGCGGAGCCAGGTCAACCAGCGGCACCATCTGCTCGTCATCGGCTTCGCCCTCCTCCTCGCCGCTTGGGTGGCGTCGGCATCATCGACCACATACGCGCTCCTGACTCCCCAGGAAGAGTCCCCAACTCGCATCGAGATCATCGAAGGGAGGTGACCATGATGGCCATTCGACGAGGCCGCCCGGACGGCGACCCGGAATCGCACACGACACCCGTCGCTGCGCCCGCACCTGCGCCGCCTCACGACATTCCCGACCCGGACGCGAACTGATGCGCTGATCATCTTCGACCGCGATCGCCGTGTGGAGCTGCGACGAGAACTCGAGCCGCCTGTATCAGAGCGAACCGTGTGCCCTCTTCTCCTTTGTCGGCGCCGGGTTCTCGTCGAGGCTCGAGACGCCGCCTCGATCGAAGGAGCTCATCATGGCATCGACCGTCGTGGCCGAGGGTTTCACCGACATCGTGGCGCTGGCGCACTCACCGTCCCGCAACATCGTCGTAGTGGCGGAGCGGTCCGGACGGCTCACCCTGCTCGACCTCCTGCGAGAGGTCGATGGCATGTACGAGAGCCGTGAGATCGGCGCGGGGTACGTCGAGCCGACCCATCTCGCCATCGACTCCGCGAAGGGGCGCATCGTCGTCGCCGACCGGGATGGTCTCTGGCTCGCCAGACTCAACCGCGCCGATCGCGCGGACGCGACCGCGTTCGCCGCGCAGCCCGGAGCCGTGCGGGCCCTCCTGGTCCTCACCGACCCGGCCGTGCCACAAGGCCTCGCGGTGCTCGACGCACTGCCCGCGCCTCGCCTCGTTCGCTACAACCTCGACCCCTCCCCCGGCACGACGGTCGTGGATCTCCTCCCTTCCCTCCCGGGTGCCCTGGAGGCTGTGCCCGCAGGAGCTGGCGCCGTGATCCATGTGCTCGCCGCGACCCCCGCCGGCACCATCGTGCAGCGAAGCGATCTCACCACCGCGACCGTCACACAGGTCACACCGGCGCCGCTGCCCTTCGCCGGGCGGATCGTGTCACTCACCCCCGACTGGGCGTTGATCACTGGTCCCGCCGGCGAGCTCGCTGCTGTGAGCGACGGGGTGACCCGCGTCATCCCGAACATCTCGAGCGAACCCGTCACCGCTGCGACGGTCGTCGACGGGCGTGTCCTGCTCGCGGCCGGCAGTCAGGTCGTTGCGACCGCCCTCCCCATCGGCATCGCAGATCCGGTGCTCCTCACGCTCGATCCCGCGCCGCTCTTCGTCGGGGGGTACGCGCCCGTGCGGGTCGACACAACCGGCAGCGGAGTGACCTTCGACGACCTTGAGCTTTCCGTCGACGACGCCGATCTCGGAGCCGTGTCGCCCTCGCGCGATGACAGCTTCGACGCATCCGCCCCTCATCTGCTCCTGACCGGAGGGTGGCGCACCGGCACCGGCGTCGTGACCGCGAAGCGTGTCGGCACCGGCGAGGTGATGGGTCGCGCGAGCTTCGAAGTGACGGATGTCTGGCAGAACGACCGGCTCGGGCCGTCCTTCTCCGTCACCGGCAGATGCGACGCCCCGATCGTGCGGCCCGCGTGGGGTGGCGGGGGTTCCGGTCCGCAGAACATCGACGTGTACAAGGCGCCCGCTGCGTGGCGCATGGGGATCGTGCTCATCGACACCACCTCGAACCTTTACCCGACCGCCGCCGCCGACATCGGAGCCATCCGGGATGGTTGGCGCGACGCCATGATCGGCGGGGTCACGGTCGGCGGCGTCACCCGGTCGGTCGCCTCCTACTTCGCGGAGGTCTCCTACGGGAAGATGACGATGAGCCTCGCGGGCAACGCCGTCGCCGGACCCGTCCACGCCGCGCAGGACTGGAACACCTACTTCGAGGTCGAGACCGAACCCGATCCCGCGAATCCGGGATCGACGCGTCCGCGCCGCTGGAACCCGCGGCCCGACGCCTGGAAGGCACTCGTGTCGGCGCTCGAGCAGGCCAACGCCGCCGAGACCGGCGCGCAGCCGGCGCGCCCGCCGATCCTCGATCTTTCGCAGGTGGATGCCCTCGCCTTCGTGGTGCGCACCGTGAACCGGCCCGACCCCGCGGTGACGCCGGCGACCGCGGAGAGCATCGGCCGATTCGTGTGGCCGCAGCAGTCGACGCAGACGGTCAAGCTGAACGGAAGCGACCGCACCCTGCCGATGATGATGATGCCCGAGGACTGGACGGCGATCGATGGCCGACAGGTCTACGAGACCCTCGCGCATGAGATCGGCCATTCGCTCCAGCTGCCGGATCTGTATCTCTACCCCTGGCACAACCAAGGCCTCGCGAACCGCCAGCTGCGGGACTGGGATCTCATGCACCGCGACCGCAACGTGCCGCACCTCAGCCTGGCGATGCGGATGGCTCTCGGATGGGTGACGAAAGACCAGCTCAAGTGCTACAACTTCGCCGCGAACGGGGGCGCGCCCGTCCTCGAGACGGTGAGGCTTCACGCGCTGGCGGCTACCACCGTGCCGGGCGGCTCGTTCCGCGGGGTGGAGGTGCGGATCGCCGACGGCCGCAACTACTACTTCGAGTACCGCAACCGGCAGGGTGTCTCGATCGGCGACGGCTCGCTGCCGATGTCGCAGGTCGTGATGGGTGTCGACGTCGTCTCACCGAAGGGCGGCCAGAACTATGACAGCCGCCCTATGGCGCTGCGGCTCTACGACGATCCGGATGCCGTGGACGACACCGACTCGGTACTCACCGAGGGCGCCTTTCTCGAGGCCGGCGACGATTACAGGGAGAAAGACTTTTCGGAGGGGGCGCCGAAGGACTTCGTCGCTCGGGTGCTGACGACGACACCTGACAGCGCGGAGCTGCAGATCCGATACGACTCCGAGGCGAGGCCCGAGCTGTCGATCCGCACGTGGCCGAACGGCGACAAGCAGTGGCAGAGCCCTGACATCGAGGTGCGGAACGCCAAGAGCGACGCCGACCCGCGATGGCTCAATGTCCCGTGGGCTGGAAGCCCCAATCGCGTCGTGGCGAAGGTCCGCAACCGCGGCGGCGTCGAGGCGAGGGACGTCCGAGCCTCCTTCTCCATCAAGAACCTCACGACGAACGCCGACGACAGGCCGGCGGCCGCACTCGAACCCCTCGGACTCTCGGCGCCGGTGACGATCCCCGCGGGGCAAGTGCGTGAACTCGAGGTGCCATGGGTCGCCCCGACGAGTGGCCACTACTGCATCACGGTCGACATCCCGCTGTACGAGGATCCTTCCGACCCCGCCATCCACGAGAGCAGCGACCGCGACAACCTCGCCCAGTCGAACTATGACAAGTTCTGGTCTGAGAGCGCCTCGCCGTCTCAGCGCAAGCGCTTCACGATCAAGCTGGAGAACCCGACCGAGGCGCCGGCGATCGTGTACCCGCGGGTCCGTCAGACCACCCCGTTCTACCGGACCTATCTCGAGCACAGCTGGGTGCTCCTCCCGCCGCTGCAGTCCCGCGAGATCGGTGTCATGACGGAATCCCTCGACGGCGACCCGGTCTGGCAGGAGTTCATCGACGAGCGTCGCAGCGAGATGTGGGAGGTGACCAACATCCTCGAGATCTCCGGGTGGGTGTCGGGGGTGTGCGCTCCGCAGTGCACCGGCGGTGCATCTCTCGAGACCAACTCGGGGCGCAGGACCGCGTTCAAGGGAATCGAATTCTTCCAAGAGCCCGGAGCAGCAGGTCTGGTGATGAAGCCCGACGGAACCCCGGCTGACCACGGAACGGTCGTGATGACGGCCCGGTGGGAGGACGAGGACGTCAGCGCCCAGCGCACCGCAACGACGGAGGTGCGGAGCGACGGCCGCTTCTTCGCCTACATGCAGGAGCTCGAGCCGGGAATGGTCGTCACCCTCCACTATCTGGGCGGTTACGGACTCGCACCCTGCGACAGCGAACCGCTCCGGGCGGACTTCTGACCCGGCGCGCGGGTCACTGCAGCGCGTCGTATCTAATGAGAGGCGTCCCCGCGGGCGACGAGAACGACGCGTCGATGTCGGCGAGCGAAGCGCGGACGAACGGCAGGAACCGCTCGCGATCTCCGCGCCGCAGGAAGACCGCTTCGCGACCATCCCAGCGGAGGGCGGGATGACCGTCGACCTCGAAGGACTTCACGTCGCTCAGCGGATGCCGCGGCTCGTACGCGCCGGGATACGGGCGCCGCACGAGCTGGATGAGGAGCATCTTCCTCGCGTCATCCTCGTGACTGAAGACCGCCTCGTCGCGAAAGGTCCCGCGATTCCACCACCGGTACACCCATCCCTCGCCGCGCGGCTCTACGAGATAACCGACCTCCATGTCCGACCAGCCGATGGCGCCCTCCCGGGCGAACGGAAGCAGCATCCACTGTGACCGCGCGTGACGCTGCAGCAGCCGGTCATCGGCACCGCCGGGATCCGTGATGTCGAAGACGTTGGCGTCGCCGGCGAGTCGACGCGTTCGCCACCGCTCGAAGGTCTCGATGTCGTCGAGGGCACTCCACCCGGGGTCCTCGGCTGCGCCGTAGTACGCGATGGGTGACGAGCTCGTCGCCCACACCTCTCCCGATTCGCCATCGATGATGTAAGGGCCGCCCCCCACCAGCATGGTCAGCTCGTCACCGGTGTCGAGGAACTCGCGAGACTGCGTGGAGACCGTGAACCCCCACGGCCGCTCCTCCACTCGCTCGTCGGCTTCCTCGCCCTCGTTGAACCGGTCGCGCGTCCACTGGACGACCACGTCGCGGGGAACCGTAAAGTCGAAGCCTGCCACCCCGAAAGGGTACCCACCGCGAGGCGGTGATGTGCTGGTCGAGAGCCCGCCCGGATGCGAGACTGTCGCCCGTGACCCACTTCACGGCATCCGATCGACAGCTGCTTTCTCGGCCCCTCCAGGCGATGATCACCGTGGCGCCGACGGGCGGCCGCTGGCCGGCGCCTCGGCCCGTATGGTTCGAGCTGACGGACGCCGACGAGATCCAGCTCTTCTCGTTCGCCTCCACGCCGCGGGTGGCGCGGGTGCGGGAGACTCCCCGTGCGTCGATCGTCGTCTCCGCGCCCGTGGGCGAGCCCGAGCAGTGGGTCTCGATCGAAGGATCCGTGGCCGTGCACGACGATGGCGCGTTCGAGCTGGCCGACCGGCTCGCTCGGCTGTACTACGCGGGCGAGCCGGGGAAGCTCGCTGTGCTGGACGAGTGGCGCGACGCCGATCTCGTACGCCTCGTGATCACGCCCGCACGCGTGCAGCGGTACTCGATCTGACCGCGTCCATGCACGACAGGCTGGACGGGGTCCACACATGAAAGCGGATGCCGAGTGGAACGCCCGGGTCGCGGCATTCTGGAAGTCTTTCGATGACAGCAAGCCGCAAGAGATGCTCGCGAGCATGCGGGCGCTCGTCGACGAGCGGCCTGAGGGCGATGCGCGAGCGCTGGCCGAGTGGGGCGGCGTCCACGATGCACTCGATCTCGGCGCCGAAGCCGTGGCCCCGTACCGCCGCGCTCTGGCCGCGGGCCTCAACACGGAGGAGCAGCATCGGGTCACACTCCAATTGGCGAGCACGTTGCGGAACGTGGGTCACGTCGATGAGGCGATCGAGTTGCTCGAGCACCTTGACGCACCCGAGCTCGGGGATGCGCCCGCGGCGTTCCTCGCTCTCGCGCTGCACAGCGCCGGCCGACCGAATGAGGCCCTGCGGATCGCCCTGACGGCGCTCTCAGCCCACCTGCCGATGTACGGCCGCGCGGCCAGGGACTACGCCACGGAGCTGCCGTCCGACGTGTAGCCCGTCATCCATCGGCCGGGACCACCGGGAACCGCCGCCGCAGCACGATCCGCTGCACGAGTGTCCACGCCACGGTGACCACGAGGTAGAGCGCGGCGGCGAGGGGCACGAAGATCGCGACCACGGCCGTCCCGAACTGCAGGAAGCCCGCCATCCGCGCGACCGTCTCCGCGCCCGGCGCCGCGTCGGTCGCACCGCCGTCGACCGGCCGGAACACGCGTCGTGTCACCTCTGCGACCACGACGATCGCCAGCAGCAGGATGCCGAACACCAACGCCGTCGATGCGGTCGCGGTTCCGCCCGCGATCGTGCCGACAAGGCTCGCGCCGAGCGGGACGCCGAGGAGCTGATCCTCCAACAGCGCGTTCGTATGCCCGGCGATCACCGGATACAGGAACAGCGCGTAGACGACCCCGACAATCGGCGCCTGGATCAGCACCGGCACGCACCCTGCGAGCGGCGAGGACTTCTCGTCGGCGTAGAGCTTCATCGTCTCGCGCGACATCCGTTCGCGGTCGTTCTTGTACCGGCGCTGCAGCGCCTGCAGCTTCGGCGCGAGCCGCGCCCGTGCTTGTTCGGCTCTGGCCTGCGCGATGCCGGCGGGGATGAGAATCGTGCGCACCAGCAGCGTCAGCACGATGACGGCGAGCGCCGCGGATGCCGAGCCGGCGAGTGGCTGGAGGAGGTCGGCGAGTCCCATGAGCAGCGTGTACGCCGCGTCGAGGACGGCCGCGAGGGGAGGGAAGGAGAGGAGGTCCACAGTGAGGTCCGTTCGTCGATGATGAGGGGTCGCGGAACGGCCACGACGGTCATCGACGACGACAGGGATCACCCGAGGACGGGTGAAGGGCGTCGAGTGCTACGCGGCCGAAGCCGCGACACCCGGTGCACGCGAACGGGGGTGCCCCGCAGCATCCGGATCGCTCTGCGCCACCACGACGGAGACGTCGATGGCGCGGGCGGCTCCGTCGAGCGACGGACCGCGCGGCGGGTGCGCGGTGGTCGTCAGCAGCAGAGCGACGAGAAGGACGGATGCCGCCACCAGCGCCCAGACCGCCGCGGAGTCGGACGGACTCAGCGCGATCGCCCCCGACAGCGACAAGAGCACGGAGAAGAAGGACATCACGGCGTCGAACATCGCGTGGCTCCTCCCTCCGGCTCGGCCCACGGTAGCACTCGAGGGTGGCGACGTCCGCGGTCGTTCAGGTCGAGCGGTAGACGTCCACGCTGTCGTTGCGGAGGCGAGCCGCGAGCACCAGGGCGAGGATGCCCAGGCCGAGGGTTCGGGCGAGGAATCCGATCGCGCCGAGCAGGATCGCCGCCTCGGCCAAGGCCTGCGCCCCCGAGGAGCCGGCGGCAGCGAAGAGCAGTTGTGGAATGACCGCGGCTATGACCGACACGGCGAATACCCAGAGCGGCGCCCAGTTCCACGGCGCCGGAACCACGGCGGCGCGCGCGATCTGCACGGACGCCAGCAGGCACGCAACGAGGGAGACCAGAAGGTTCACGGAGAACACGGCGGTCAGGATGGTCTCGACCTCCCGATACGCGTCGAGGCCCGCGTCGAACGTCGCGGCGTCCATGGTCGGCAGCAGCGGCTGGACTGCCCGCATCACGAGGGGCAACACGGCGACGACGGTGAGCGCGGCTACGCCGAGCGGCCTTCGCGCCACGACGCTGGCCGCGCGAGACAGACCGATCGCGAACAGCAGGACCGCGGCCGCGAAGACCAGATCGACGAGGAGTCCGACGACCGGGCCAAGGCCGGGTGCGGCGTATTGCAGCATCCCGAGCACACCGCACAGGACGAGTCCGATGCCGCCGATCATGAAGGTCTGGCGCCGCTGTCGCATCGTTCGACCCTATCGACGACCTGCGAGGCGCCCGGCGCCGAAAGGGCATCGGAATCTACACGTCGCTTTGTTGTAACGCCAGAGGAATACCATCCGTTCAGGCGGCTCTATTCTGAGCTTCCCGAACCGATTCCTGTCCATCGAGAGGAGGTGACTGCGCCGTGACCACACCGCAGTTCGAGGCCGGCGTCTGGGAGCGCTACGCGACCGAGTTCGCCCTGGCCCTCGGAGACACCCCGACCCGCATCCGCGCGATACGCGAGGCGTACTTCGTGCACGGATTCGACGTCGACCTCATTGAAGAACTCAGCGGCTTCCCGATCTGGCGAATCCGCCAGGCGATCCAAGCCGGCCTCACCCGCAGCGACTGAGCTGCGCATCGCCGCGACAGGCGCGCGCCCGGCGGACCCTCCCTGACAGACTGGGATCCATGAGCCTGCCGTTCGAGAGCGCCTACCGGCACGGGTTCGCCCGCATCGCCGCCTGCACGCTGCCCGTGGCGATCGCCGACCCCGCGACCAACGCCGACGCCGTCCTCGACGCCGCCCGCCGCTGCCACGACGAGTCCGTCGCGGTCGCCGTGTTCCCGGAGCTCTGCCTCACGGGATATTCGATCGAAGACCTCGTGATGCAGGACGCCCTCCTCGACGCCGTCGTCTCCGCGATCGAACGTCTCGTGGCGGCATCCGCCGACATGATGCCGATGCTCGTCGTCGGCGCGCCTCTCCGGCACCGCAACCGCCTCTACAACTGCGCGGTCGTCATCCACCGCGGGCGCCTGCTCGGCGTCGCTCCCAAGTCGTATCTGCCGACCTACCGCGAATTCTACGAACGCCGCTGGTACGCACCGGGCGACGACCAGCGCGGACAGCTGATCCGGGTCGGTTCGCTCGAGTCCCCCTTCGGGCCCGACCTCCTCTTCCCGGCGACGGACGTGCCCGGGCTCGTCGTCCACGCCGAGGTTTGCGAAGACGTGTGGGTCCCCGTCCCGCCGTCGTCGCTCGCCGCCCTCGAGGGCGCAAGCGTGCTCGTGAACCTCTCCGGCAGTCCGATCACCATTGCGCGCGCAGACGACCGGAAAGACCTCTGCCAGTCGCAGTCGCTGCGGTGCCTGGCTGCCTACGCGTATGCGGCGGCGGGTCAGGGCGAGTCGACGAACGACGTGTCGTGGGACGGCCAGACGATGATCTACGAGGCGGGGACGCTCCTCGCCGAGACCGAGCGCTTCCCCGACGGGCCGCGGCTCTCGATCGCGGATGTCGACCTCGACCGCCTGCGTCAGGACCGCGTGCGGCAGGGCACGTTCGACGACAACCGGCGGACGATGACGGATGCCGCGCCCCACCGCTCGATCCCGTTCACCCTCGACCCGCCCGCGACCGACATCGGGCTCCGGCGTCCGCTCGACCGCTTCCCCTTCGTCCCCGACGACCCCGCGCGCCTCGCGCAGGACTGCTACGAGGCGTTCAACATCCAGGTCTCGGGTCTCGTCCAGCGTCTGCAGGCGATCGGCAACCCGCGCCCGGTGATCGGCGTCAGCGGCGGGCTCGACTCCACGCACGCCCTCCTCGTCGTCGCGCGCGCGATGGACCGCCTCGGGCGGCCGCGCCGCGACATCCTCGCCTACACGATGCCGGGCTTCGCAACGAGCGACCACACGAAGTCGAACGCCATCGCCCTCGCCGAGGCCATCGGCGCCTCGATCGAGACGATCGACATCCGTCCGGCGGCGACCGAGATCCTCCGCGGCATCGACCACCCGTTCGCGGGCGGCGAGCCGCTGTACGACGTGACGTTCGAGAACGTGCAGGCCGGCATCCGCACCGACTTCCTGTTCCGGCTCGCGAATCAGAAGAACGGCATCGTGATCGGCACGTCCGATCTCTCCGAGCTCGCGCTCGGCTGGGCGACCTACGGCGTCGGCGACCAGATGAGCCACTACGCCGTGAACCCCGGTGTGCCGAAGACGCTCATCCAGCACCTGATCCGCTGGGTGATCGCCCATCGCGGCGGGAGCGACGGCGCGGCCGAACTCAGCGAGCGCGCTCGAGAGGTCCTGCAGTCGGTCCTCGACACCGAGATCTCGCCCGAGCTCGTGCCCGCCGGGCAGGACGGGAAGATCCAGTCCACCGAAGACCGCATCGGTCCGTACGCGCTGCACGATCTGACGCTCTTCCACGTGCTGCGCTTCGGCTTCCGCCCGTCGAAGATCGCGTTCGTCGCGTGGCACGCCTGGCGGGATGCGGATGCCGGGGGCTGGCCGCCCGGCTTCCCCGACACCGACCGCTACGCGTACGACCTGCCCGAGATCGTACGGTGGCTGCAGGTGTTCCTCCGCCGGTACTTCGCGTTCGCGCAGTTCAAGCGCTCGGCGATCCCGAACGGGCCGAAGGTCTCCCCCGCCGGGTCGCTCTCACCGCGCGGGGACTGGCGCGCGCCGTCCGACGGCAACGCGCGCGCGTGGCTCGACGAGCTCCGCTCCGCGCTCCCCGACCTGGTCGAAGACTGACCCGGGGGCGGCGCCGCTCGAACTCAGGCTTCGTAGGATGCCGGTCGAGCCGCCGCGAGGGTGATGACCCACCCGTCCCGTGACAGGTCGACCACGTCGTAGCGCGCCCGACGGTCGGGGATCCAGCCCCGTCGGCCCCCGGCATCCAGTCGGACGTGCTCGGCTGCGACCCGGGTGCCGCGCCCGTCCGCGTCGCGCACGGCCTGCACGCGGGTCCAGTGCCGGACGAGAGCGGCGGTGTCGTCCTCGTTGAACAGGTGCGAGTGGCGCCGCATCTCGGCCAGCGTGTCCGGGTCGGGCTGGGCGTCGCGGAGGTCGAGCCCGAAGACCCGGCCCGCGTCGCCGACGGCTACGACGGTCGCCGCGCGGAAGCTGATGTTGCGGATCGTGAGCGGCAGGACCTCGCCGTCGATCTCGGCGATGAGCTGGGTGTGGAAACCGAACGACCCCGGCGCCTCGCGGACGATGAGGACGTCCCTCTCGTGCACCCCCAGTCGTTCGGCGACGATCTCGCGGGCGAGTGCCCGCTTGCGATCGTGGGCTTCGACCTTCGGGTCCCACCCGAGACGGGCGTCGATTCCCGCGGGGGCATCCAGGGCGACTGACGGCATGAGCATTCCTCCTCGCGCCCATCCTGCCCCAGAAGCGCGATGCGGCGGAGGACAATAGGGGGGTGAAACTGCTCGTTGCCGCACTCGAAGCCGAACTGTCCGCCTTCCCCGACGAGATCCCCGGGTTCGACCGGCTCGTCACCGGCCCCGGAAAGCTGCAGGCCACCTACGCGCTCACCCGGGCCCTGGACGCAGGAGACTACGACGAGATCGTCGTCGTCGGCACGGCCGGCGCGATCGATCCGCGCATCGACTACGGCGTGTACGAGATCTCCGCCGCCGTCCAGCACGACGTCACCGACATCGACGGGATCGTGGGCCAGCACGTCTCGCTCCCCCAGCGCCTGGAGACCGCGGGCGGCGACGCGGTCATCGCCACCGGCGACCACTTCGTCGACGATGTCGAAGCAGTAGGGGTGATCCGGCCGCTCGGTGCGGGCCTGGTCGACATGGAGACCTACGCCTACATCTGGGTCGCGGGGCACTTCGACGTGCCGATCCGCATCTTCAAGGCGGTCTCGGACCGTGCGCAGGACGACGCGATCACCGACTGGCGCACCGCGGTGACCGCGTGCAGCGCCCAGCTGTACTCCCACCTCAGCGAGACGCACCCGCATTAGCCACGTCCGAGGTGTGACACCACCTCCCCCGGACAACCGGAGACCCCGGAGCCTGCAGGACTCCGGGGTCTCCGGTGGGGGTCAGGTGCGCGTCAGTTCGACGCGGCCGACGGCGCCGAGGCCGGCGACGGGACGGATGCCGGGCTGGGCGGCGTCACCGGCGAGGGCGGCGACACCGGCGACGGGGGCGTGACGGGCGACGGGGGCGTCACGGGCGACGGAACGCTGGGCGGCGTCACCGGGGAGGGCGAGCTCTGCACCGACGGTGCGCTCATCGTCGGTGACGGGGTCGGCGAGGGCGACGACTGGATCGACGCCGACGTGAGCGTCGCCCGGATCTGCACGGTGTCACCGAGCTGACCGGAGTTGCCCTCGATCGAGCCGCCGGGGACGACGGTCCCGTCGGTGGTGCGCATGGTCATGTTGGCGGCGGTGGCGGCGGCCGCACCGCCGGCGATCGTGAGTCCCAGGGCGCCGGCGACGCCGTAGGCGATCCACTTCTTCTTGGTGTTCATGATGCTGTCCTCTCTCTGCCGCAGTCCGGGGGGAACCGGCGGTGATTCCACTCTGAGGGTCTTCGCTAAGGCGTATCGAAGGCGTCCATGAGACCGTCCTTAGGGACGTCCTCACCTGCCAGCAGCGCCTTCGCGACCGTCAGCAGCACATCGCGTCGCGCGACGTCGCCGATGCCGTCGGCACCGAGCGCGTGCCCCCACAGATGCACAGCGACGCGCTCCCGCACGTGGGCGGCGGCGTCGTCCCAGCGCGCGAGCGCGGCGACTCCGACCGCGTACGCCCATCCGCCGCGTGCACCGGGATCGAGCGCCGCGCTGGCGAGAGCGTGCGAGATGAGGGCCGCACTGTCGTCCGCGGCCGCACCGCGTCCGGCGGTGTCGACGTCGATGACCCCCGACATCCGTCCGGCGTCGTCGAGGAAGAGCTGTCCGAAGTGCAGGTCGCCGTGGATGACCGTTCGCTCGCCTCCGTCTCCGACGAGCGGCGCCACACGGGCCGCGTGGGTCCGAAGGCGCTCCGCCGCGTCCGGGGTGAGGCGCTGCGCGAGGCGCGCGGTGTACCACGCGGCGCGTTCGGGCAGCTCCGACCGGGCACGGTTCTCGAGCGGAGCACCCGCCATCGCCGCCCGCCAACGGTCGACTTCGTCGAGGAGACCGGATGCCGGCGGAGCGACCTCGACGGCCGGCCGGCCCGGCGCCTGCGGGAGCACCAGGAGTCCGGCGTCCGCCCACGCTTCGATCTGCGGAACGTGCAGCGCGGCATCCGCGAGGAGGGCGTGGAGCCCCACGATCCGTTCCACCCGCTCGGGCCGGATCACCTTGACCCAGCGGACGCCGTCGCCGCAGAGGACCCGGAACACCGCGCGCCGCCCGGGGCGGTAGGCGACGAGCTCGGGAGCCTCGATGGCATCGCGGCCGATGCGACGGAGGAGGGTGCGCGCGGCGTCGCCGAACGCGACCGGGGCGAGCGCGGGAAGGTGAGGATCCTGCGGGTGGAGCCAGATGCGCTCGCCCGGGGCATCCGGCGTTCCGGTGGCGAGTCCCGTCTCCTGAGCGACCCGGCGCCCCGAGGTGTCGACGAAGTACGTCGCCGGGTGTCCGTCGGCGCCCACCACCTCGAAGCCGGTCACGGTCCCCGCGCCGAGCGGTTCACGGGTGCGGAGGGCGACGGGCACGGCATCCGGAATCTCCAGGGCCTCGCGCAGGAGCAGCTCATCGGGAAGCGGGGCGGACACCTCTCGATTCCAGCACGTGAGCCGGCCCGATGGGATGAGACCTCTCTTAGGCTCACCCGGCGCGAGCGCGTGCGGCTCCATACTGAAACGCGTGACGCGCACGAGAACCGCACGCCGCCGGGGCCTTCCGGCGTTCTCGGTGCGCACGCGCCTCATCGCCGTCATCACGATCGTCGCCGCGCTGGGTGTGACCGCCGTGGGGTTCGCGGTGTTCCTGCAGGAACGCGCGCGCACCCTCCAGCAGGTCGACGCGCTCCTGCAGGGCGGTCTCGACACCGCCCGGTTCCTCGTCGAGCAGGGCGACCCCCGGGCGGGTACCTGGGCCTCGACGTCGGAGGCACTGGCGGCCGTCGTACAGCGCACCGCGCCGGACGACAACACCGGCACCGTCGGCCTCATCAACGGCGCCCCGCGGCTGGTCCCCGGCGTCGCGCTCGATGTCGACCTGCTGACACAGCCCGGGTTCATCCTCCACGTCGCGGAGGTAACGGCCGCCGGTGATCCCGTGATCGGCACCTACGCCGAGAACGACGTCCTCTGGCGATACCTCGCGACCCCGATCTCCGTCGGGGACGGCGACGACGGGACGTTCGTGCTCGCCTACGACCTCACCGCCGAGCTCGCGGAGGTCCAGCAGTCGGCGCAGGTCTGGGTGATCGCGTCCGCCATCACCATCGCGGTCATCGCCGGCGCGGCCGCGCTCGTGACCACTCGGCTGCTGCGCCCGATCCGCCAGATGCGCGACACCGCCGAACGCGTGTCGGGGCAGTCGGTGACCGAACGCATCCCGATCCACGGACGAGACGACGTCTCCGAGCTCGCCGAGACGATGAACGACATGCTCGACCGCATCGACGATGCCCTCGAGTCACAGCGGCGACTGCTCAGCGACGTCGGGCACGAGCTGAAGACCCCGCTGACGATCGTGCGCGGCAACCTCGAGGTGCTCGATCCCGATGACCCCCGGGATGTGCGCGAGACGCGAGACCTCGTCGTCGACGAGCTCGAGCGCATGGCGCGGCTCGTGCAGGATCTCGCGGCCTCCGCCGCCCTCCACGGGCCCGCGCCCGTGAAGTCCGAGGAGGTCGATGCCGCCGATCTCGTGCGGCAGATCATCCGCAAGAGCGAGGGCATCACCGGCGCCGAGGTCGAGTCGGGACCGATCGCCGAGGTCGTCACCGCGCTCGATCCCGCCCGGATCACCCAGGCGGCGCTGCAGCTTGCACAGAATGCCGTCACACACGGCGGGGGTCGCCTCGTCATCTCCAGCGCCGTCGTCGACGACCGCTGGGAGCTGTCGGTACGCGATTTCGGGCCGGGTGTCGCCGACGACGAGAAGGAGCGCGTGTTCGACCGCTTCCACCGAGGGTCCGATACGGATGCCGCGGGCAGCGGCCTCGGGCTGAACATCGTCCAGGTCATCGCGCGCGCCCACAGCGGCGCGGCGCGGGTGACCGATGCCCCCGACGGAGGGGCGGTCTTCATCATCTCGGTCCCCCTGTCGAGCAGTCGCCTCAGCGTGCCTGAAGGGCTCGTGATCCCCCCCCGCCCCGACCTTCCGCCCCCTCCCCCGTCCACACCGTCGTCGACGCCGCCCGCTTCCGTCTCCGCCCCGACCGCCCCCTGAAAGAACAGCCATGGCATCGATTCTCATCGCCGAAGACGAGGCCCGGATCTCGGGCTTCATCGACAAAGGCCTGCGTTCCGCCGGCTTCGCCACCCGCGTCGCCGCGACCGGCACGGACGCACTCGAACTGGCCCTGACCGGTGAGTTCGATCTCCTCGTCCTCGACGTGAATCTGCCCGGCATGGATGGCTTCGCGGTGCTCGAGAACCTCCGCGGGTCCGGCTCCCGGATGCCGGTGATCATGCTGACCGCGCGCGTCGAGCTCGAAGACACCGTTGCGGGGCTCGAGGGAGGCGCCGACGACTATCTCGGCAAGCCCTTCCGTTTCGACGAACTGGTCGCGCGGATCCGCCTGCGCATGCGCCGGGACGACGCCGCCCCGAAGGACGAGCTCGTGCACGGCGACATCGCCCTCGACATCCGTACCCGCCGGGCGCATGTCGCGGGCCAGTCGGTCGAGCTGTCGGCGCGCGAGTTCGCCCTCGCGGAGGAGTTCGTGCGGCACGCCGGTCAGGTGCTCAGCCGCGAGCAGCTCCTCAGTCGGGTGTGGGGGTACGACTTCGATCCGGGCTCCAACGTCGCCGACGTGTACGTCGGGTATCTTCGCCAGAAGCTCGGCAGCGACGTCATCGAGACCGTTCGCGGCGTCGGCTACCGCATGACCTGACGATGTTCTCCTCCGAATGTCGAAACGGTGGAAGGCCGATGGTCTCTCTGGTGACACGAGCGGTTCGTGCCACCAGAGAAGGAGACCACCATGTCGATTCAGAAGCTTCAGACCGTCATCGCCGCGACGCCGGAACAGGTGTGGGAGGCGCTCACCGCGCGCGATTCCAGCTCGGGCTACTACTTCGGCTTCGCGGCGCACTTCGACGAGCTGAGTCCCGGCGCCTCGTACGAGTACCGCCTCGGCGAGGCATCTGTCATCACCGGGGAGCTGCGCGACGTGGTCGAGAACACGCGCTTGAGCATGACGTTCCGCGGCCGCTGGAACGACGATGTCGCCCTGCTTCCCGAGAGTGTCGTGACGTACGAGCTCAGCCCCGCTGCCATGGGTGTTCCCGGGCTCACTCACCTCACTCTGCGGCATGACGGCCTGCCCGACACGGAGACCGCCCGCGACATCGAGCGCGGATGGGCGCTGATCCTGTCGGGATTGAAGACGATGCTGGAGACTGGCTCTCCTCTGGTGCCCGCACCCAGTCACTGATGCGACCACCAGGAAGACGATGCAGGGAGCAACGATGCAGTACGCGATTCTTGCCAATGAGTCCGCTGAGGACTTCGCAGACCGCACCGATCCGGACCGCGCCGCGCGTTACTGGGCGTCGTGGTCCGGCTATGTCACCGCGTTGCGCGAGAGCGGGGTGATGAGCGCCGCCGCAGGTCTCCAGCCCCCAGAGACATCGACGACGCTGACACTTCGTGGGGGCACGGTGCACGTTCAGGACGGCCCGTTCGCCGACGTGAAAGAGTCGCTGGGGGGCATCTTCTTGATCGATGTGCCGGACCTCGACAGCGCGATGGACTGGGCCGCCCGCTGCCCCGCCGCGGTGCGCGGCACGGTCGAGGTGCGCCCGCTGATCCCTCCCATGGAATGAGTCGCGCATCCGCTGACGCCGCGCTCGACGAGGCCCATCGCGCCTTCTTCGGGCGGCTCGTCGGCTGGGTGTTCCGGATGACGGGAGACCTGCAACTCGCCGAAGACGCGGTGGCGGCGGCTTTCCTGGCCGCCGTCTCCGCGTGGCGAGATCGAGGCGTTCCCTCGTCACCGGAGGCGTGGTTGCGCGTCGCCGCCCGCAACAACGCCCGTACCGCCCTCACCCGTGCGACCCGCACCATAGTCGTGGACCCCGAGGAGTTCACCGATCTCGAGGCTGCCGAGGCCACTCCAGAGCCGCAGGTCGACGATCGGTTGACGCTTCTCCTGGTGTGCGCACACCCGGCGATCGACGCCCGCCTGCACGCACCGCTGATGCTGCAGGCTGTGCTCGGGCTCGACGCCGCTCGCATCGCGAGCGTCTACCTCGTTCCCCCGTCGACGATGGGGCAGCGACTGAGCCGAGCCAAGGCGAAGATCCGCGACGCGGGTATCCGATACCACCACCCCGACCCCGAGGATCTGCCGCGCCGCCTGAACGCGGTGCTCCAGGCGGTCTACGCGGCGTACGGCGCCGGCGACGCAGTGTGGGCGACCGGGGACGAGCGCGACGATGCTCTCCGGGGCGAGGCGATCCGTCTTGCTGAGGTGCTCGCCGAGGCGATACCCGGTGAGCCGGAAGTGTGGGGCCTCCTCGCCCTCCTTCTCCACACCGAGAGCAGGCGCCCGGCACGCCTCGTCGCGGGTGTCTTCATCCCTCTGGAGGATCAGGACATCGCGCTGTGGTCGACACCCCTCCGTCGACGAGCCGACGAGTGTCTACGGCGCGCGTCCGCGGCCGGACGCCCCGGACGGTTTCAGCTGGAGGCGGCCATCAGTGCCATACATTCCTCGCGCGCCGACGAAGTACCCGTAGACATCGACGCCATCCTCACCCTGTACCGGGGGCTGCTCCACTCCGCTCCGTCGCTCGGGGCCACGATCGGGGCTGCAGGAGCGATGCTGCGCGCGGGGCTGGTCGCCGAGGCCGGTGAACTGCTGGGCGGGTTACCGGAGGTCGCCGTCCGACAACACCAGCCATACTGGGTCTGCCGAGCCGATCTGGCAATCAGACGAGGCGACCAGGACGACCGGAACCGTTGTCTCGATATCGCGATCGGCCTTACCGCAGATCCGGCGGTGCGAGCTCACCTCGTGACGCGGCGACTGGCTGCGCTCGGCACCCGCGAGCGAGCGCGCGACGTCACTCGCGGCGGGAGAAGGCGCCGCGGATGATGAAGAAGACGATCGCCGCGACGATGGCGACGATAACGAGCTTGCCGATGAACCACAGCACCGAGAAGAGCACGTCGACGAGCACCCACGCGATGATGACGGCCACGATGACCCCGAGGATCGTCCACAGCGTGCTCTTGTTCATGGGTTCGAGCTTAGCCCGGGGCCGGAACGGCGACGTCTTGGCGGATGACGCTCGGGCCCTGCGCCGTGGCTTCGACGAGCAGCTGGGCGGGAATCTGCTCCTTCATCGCGGCGACGTGACTGATGAGGCCGACGGTGCGTCCGCCCTGGCGGAGTCCATCGAGGGTGCGCATCGCGAGGTCGAGCGTCTCGTCGTCGAGCGACCCGAAGCCCTCGTCGATGAAGAGGGTGTCGAGCCGCACGCCGCCGGCGCGCGCGGTGACGACCTCGGCGAGCCCGAGCGCGAGCGCGAGGGACGCGAGGAAGGTCTCACCGCCGGACAGCGAGGATGCCGGGCGCGGGCGTCCCGTGTGCGCGTCAAGGATCTGCAGGCCGAGTCCGGATGCCGCACCCCGCGCCGCGAGGGCGTCGCTGTGCTGGAGGCGGTACCGACCGGCGGACATCTCGTCGAGACGGAGGTTGGCTGCGGCGACGATCTCCTCGAGCTCGGCGGCGAGGACGAAGGACTCGAGAGTCATCCGATGCGTGTTCGGTGCTCGCCCGGCGACGGTGTGGGCGAGGCGCGTCACCGCCGCGGCCTCCGCCGCGAGGTCGCCGATCTTCCGCTGCGCGTCACCGGCACGGGTGGCCAGCTCGCCGAGGTGCGCGGCGCGCTGCGCGGCCCTCGCTGCGGCCTCCACCGCCGCGCTCCACGCGTCGCGCGCGGCGGCGGCCGCCACGGCGGCGGCCTCGACGTCGACCGGCTCGTCGTCGACGCCGGCGAGCTTCAGCTCCCATTCGCGGACGCGGTCGCGTTCGGTGCGGAGCGCCACGTCGTGGTCGGTGATGCGGGTCTCGAGCTGTCCGCGCGTCGCGCGGTCACGCAGGGCGCCGGCCGCGTCGAGAGGGTCTGCGAACCGTGTCGGCTCCAGCGCCGTGGCGGTGTGCGCGGTGGCCTGCTCCCGTGCCGCGCGGGCCCGCGCGGTCTCCTCTCGTGCGCGCCGCAGCGCCTCCGCCGCCCCCCGGCGGGTCTCGGCGGCCTCCTGGCAGGCGGCGACGGTCGCGTAGCCTCCGCGGGCTCGATCGACTGTTTGCTCGGCGGCACCGATCTCTGCGCGGACGGATGCCGCACGCTCGCGCTCCGCCGACAGGCGCAGCCGCACCTGGTCGCGCTCCGCGGCGACGTCAGTGACCTTCGCCGCCAGCTGGGCACGACGCTCGACGAGTTCTTCGCGGCGTACGGCCGCCGCATCCGCGTCTGCGGCTATGGAGCGGGCCGCGGTCAGCGTGGCGGTCAGGGCCTCTTCGGACTCGCCGCCCGCGCGCTCGCGCGCCGCAGCGACACGCTCGCGCGCGGCGGTCGCGAGTCGCGCCGCCTCCTGCTCGGCGGCGGCTGCGGCATCGCGCGCGCTCTCCGCCGCATGCATCTCGTCATCAGTGACGGGTTCGCCGTCGTGGCGCGCGGGCGAGGGGTGCTCGATCGATCCGCAGACACCGCACGGCTCACCCGGTGTGAGCGCGTTCGCGAGTTCGCCGGCGTAGCCGGCCAGTCGACGCTGGAGCAGCGCGGTCACCGCCGTCCGTGCGCTGTCGTGCGCCGTCGTCCGCGCGAGGTATGCCGCCTCGGCGTCGCGAAGCAGCACCTCCTCTCGGACGACCTCCTGCGCGGCCATCCGCCGCGACTCGAGATCGGCCACCCGCTGCCGCGCGGCATCCCGCCCTCCGGCCGCGTCCCGCGCCACGGCGAGGTCGTGGTCGAGCGCTGCGAGTTCGAGCGGAAGCGCAGCGGCCTGCGCCTCCAGGTCCGCCTGCGCGACCTCGCCGGCCCTAACCCGCGCCGAGATGCCGTCGAGCTCGGCGCGCCACCGCTCGAGATCGCGCTCGACACCGCGGGCGGCATCGGCGACGGCGGCCGCGGCCGTCGCCGCGTCGATGATGGCCGCGAGCTCGTCCACTGCGGGATTCCGTGGATGATCGGCGTCGTCCGCTTCGGCGGTCACCCGCCACTGCGTGAGGGCCTCATCCTCCGCCCGGTGCGCCGTGGCCAGCGCCACCTCGGCGGCGGCTTCCGCCTCGAGCACGGGACGCAGTTCCTCCGCCTCACGCGCGGCGGCGAGCACCGCGCGGTCCGCGTCGATCGCGGAGCACTCGGCTTCGCGCGCCGCGAGCGCCGCGCGGGCCCGAGCGCGCTCGCCCTGCGCATCTCGCAGGGCGACGAGATCGGTGTGCGCACGGTCGGCGGAGCGGTGCGCCTCCTCGGCCGCGTCGCTCTCCCGCCGGAGGCTCTCGGCCCGGTAGGCCGCGCGGTCGACGCCGCGCCCGACGGCGGCGATGCGAGACTCGAGCGGCGCCCCTTCCCCGATCTCCGCTCGCGCTCCGTCCGGGTCACTCGCCTCACCATCGGCCCCCTCGAGACCATCGGTGGCGAGCATCGCCTCTGCTTCGGCGAGGAGCATCTGCACACCCTCGCCGGCGGATGTGACGTGCGCCTCGGCGGCGCGCCGACGCTCGTCGAGCGCGGACTGGTAGCCCTCGTAGGTGCGCGTGCCGAACAGACGCCGGAGGAGGCGCTGACGGTCGTCGTTCTTGGCGAGGAGGAACTCGGCGAATCGGTTCTGCGCCAGGAGGATCACCTGGAGGAACTGCTGCTGGCTGAGCCCCAGGATCTCATCGAGGTCGCGCGCGACGTCGACGGGGCGGGCGGCGCGGCCGATCCATTCGCCGTCGATCCACTCCTCGAGCTGGGCGCGGTGCGGCTCGGTGGTCATCCCCGTGCCGCGCTGCTTCGGCCGGTCGTACTCGGGCGAGCGCGTCACGCGCCAACGGGTGTCACCCGCGGTGAACTCCACCACCACACGGGTGGGGTCGGCGGGGTCGCAGTGGTCGCTGCGCAGGCGCCGCTCGGAGCCCTCGTACCGCGGGACACCGCCGTAGAGCCCGAAGCACACGCCGTCGAGCACACTCGACTTGCCCGCGCCGGTGCGGCCGGCGATGAGGAAGATCCCGTCGGTCTCGAACGCGTCGAAGTCGACGATCTGGGTGTCGCGGAACGGACCGAACCCGGTGAGCTCGAGCCGGTGGAGCTTCACGACCGTGCCTCGGTGAGGGCGTGGTCGTCGAGGACCTCGCGGATGAGTTCGCGCTCGCGCTCGTCGGCCCCTTCGCCCTCGCGCACGTGGACCAGGAAGGCGTCGATGAGCTCGGCATCCGACCGGGCGTGCCGCACCCGCTGCGCGTAGGAGCGCTCGTCGCTGACCCGCGGGACGTCAGGGGTGTGCATCACGGTCGCGCAATGCGGGAAGCGCTGTTGCAGCCGCCGCATCGGGTCGATCTGCGGCGTCTGGTCGGTGTACTGCGCGCAGACCCAGGCGTTCTCGGCATCCGCGAACCGCTCATCGGTGAGGAGTTCGTCGAGCGGACCGCGCACCGTGACCAGACGGCGCGGGATCGGCAGCTCGAGCCATTCTGCCGTCGAGAATCCGCCGTCGTCGAGGTCGACGAGCCACGAGCCACGCGGCTTGTCCTGCTCGCCGAAGCTGTAGTGCAGGGGCGCACCGGCGTATCGCACGCGATCGGCGAGCGTCTGACGACCGTGGATGTGCCCGAGTGCGACGTAGTCGACGTCGTCGAAGACTGACACCGGGACCACATCGAGGCTTCCCTGGCGGATCTCGCGCTCGACACCGGGCGTCGCCTCGACGCCGGCCGCGAAGCAGTGCGACATCACGACCGCACGGCCGCCGCGCGCGGCGTGATCGGCTCGGATCAGCGCCATCGCGTGGGTGAGCGCATCGTGTTGGGAGCGCATCGGAACCCCGGACCACACATGGCGCACGAGCGCCGGCTCGAGGTAGGGAATGCCGTACACGTGGACCGGACCGGCAGCGTCGCTGACCGTGATCGGGGTGCCGACCGCGGCCGGATCGGTCAGGACGTGGATGCCGTCGCGCAGGAGGGCGGACTGGAAGCCCAGCCGCGCGGCCGAGTCATGGTTGCCACTGGTCACGACGACCGTTGCACCCGTCTCGCGGAGGGCGAGGAGCGTGTCGCTCAGGATCGGGTAGCAGGCCGCGGACGGCGCTGCCGAATCGAACACGTCGCCGGCGACGAGCACGAGGTCGACGTCGTTATCGCGCACCTGCGCGACCAGACGCTCGAGCACGCCGCGCAACGCCTCCAGCGTCGAGTGCCCGTGGAACGAGCGCCCGATGTGCCAGTCGGAGGTGTGCAGGATGCGCATGTTTCCACGGTAGACGCGTCCTCCGACATCACTCGTTCGGCAGGCCGCGCCCGTCGATGAACCGCTCAGCGGGAGGTTCCCTCCACGCCGGCGGACTCGGTCTTCGCGGACGCGGCGGGCTCGGCATCCGGCTCGCGACGGCGCGAGAAGATGTCGAGGATGCCGAGCACGAGGGCGATCAGGAGGAACAGCACCACCGCGCCCATGCCGAACGCGTAGGCGTCGTGGTAGGTCGACAGGGTCGGGGTGCCGTTGCCGACCTCGCGGTAGATCGTCGAGTAGAACAGCGACAGTCCGACCGCGGTGCCCACCGCCGACCCGATGCGCTGGCCGAGCTGGCCGACCGATCCGGCGAGGCCGCCGTCGCGGACCGGGATGTCGGCGAGCGCGAGCGTCTGGTTCGGGGCGATGACCAGACCGCCGCCGAGACCGCCGACAGCCATCACCCCGGCCATCGCGTACGGCGCGATCTCGGGCGGCAGGAAGAACGCCACGACGGCGAGCGCGATCACCGCGACCAGGATGATCGCGAGGCCGATGACGACCAGCGGGCGTCCGAAGCGGTTGACGAGATTGCCGCCGACCCACGATCCGACCGCACTGATGACCGCGAAGCCGATGCCGACCATGCCGGCGAAGACCGGCTCGAGCCCGAGGCCGAGCTGGAGGAACAGTGTGGTGAGCAGGAACAGCGCGGGCGCAGCGGTGAAGTACGACGCGGCGATGAGCGTGCCGTTCCGGTAGGACGCGATGCGGAAGAGACCGAACGGCACGAGCGGCGCGCGCCCGCTCGCGGCATACCGGCGCTCCCAGAGGAAAAAGAGCACCCCGAAAACGGCGAAGAGGGCGAGCGCCCACCATCGCGCCGGGTTGTCGTCGGGCGAGCCGGTCGTGAAGAGGAACGGCCACATCAGTGAGATGACGACGATGGCGAAGAGGAACACCCCCACGGGGTCGAGCTCGATGCGCGTGCCGTCGCGTTTGCGGACGCTCGGGAGCACCCAGATCGCCAGACCGATCGCGGCGAGGCAGAGCGGCACGTTCATCCAGAAGATCCAGCGCCAGCCGTCTTCGGGGCCGCCGAGGGCGATGAGGAGTCCGCCGAGGGTCGGCCCGAAGGCCGTGGAGATGCCGATGGTCGCACCGAAGAGACCGAACGCCCGCCCGCGCTCTTTGCCCTGGAAGAGCTGCTGGATCGTTCCGATCACCTGCGGCATCTGGATGCCGGCGGCGATGCCCTGCACGAGACGTCCGATCATGAGCGTCGTCGGATCGGGCGCGAGGGCGCACACCGCGCTCGCGAGCGTGAACAGCGCCAGACCGATGATGAACAGGCCGCGCCGCGACCACTGGTCGCCGATCCGGCCGAACGGCACGAGCGCGAGGCCGAAGGTCAGCACGTAGCCCGAGACGACGAGCTGCAGCGCGGTGGGGTCGGCGCCGAGAGAGGCTTCGATCGATGGAACCGCGACGTTGACCTTGGTGAGATCGAGGATCGTGATGGCCGCGACCGACACGCACACCCAGAACGCCCGCCACCGCTGGGGGTTCGTCAGCGGAATCGACAGGGTCGAAGGGGCGGTGGAGGCGGATGTGGACATCGGGTCCAACCTAGACCCGTTCGACGGGGAGGGGATCGGATGCCGCCCGGCTGCTGCAACTCACCGACGGGTCGCCTCGCACCTATCGCGCACGCCATTTCTTCCGATAGCGAATCACCGCGACGGTCGTGATCGACCACAACACCGCCAGTCCGATGGACCCGACGCTCAGGACGACTCGCCAAGCGTCGGGGTTGTGCACGGCCGCCCATGTCCAGACCCCGCCCAGGGCGAGCCACAGCACCAGCTGCATCACGAGCAACGGGAAAGGCGGTCCCGCCCAGTAGATGACGGAGTTCCTCCAGGGCCGCATCCCGCGACGCTAACAGACGCGGACTACCGCGGATCTGCCCGACCCAGGCCGCCGATCGTCGAGCTTGGACGCCCGCCCCCGCGCCGGGCGGATCGCATCGATCACACTGGCATGCTGAGAACCATGGTCCCGCGAATCGCTATGTGGGCGCTGATGCTTGCCGGAGTCGTAATGCTCTCTGCAGCTGTTGTCGCGGCGCTGTCAGGAGTTTGGGCGACGACGGTCTTCTTCTCGCTCATGGGAGTCACGGCTCTGTCCCTCACGTGGGGGTGGTTCCGGCCCCGCGTCCGGTCGACACGCCCGCGCCGTCGCCCTCGGTAGACCGCATGGTCGGCATCCTGCCCCAAGCACGCGTCCAAGAAGGAAGAGTCAGGGCACGCCCCACCCCTGAGCTATTCCACTCGATCTGACCTCCCTCATCTTCCATCGGAGGTCTCCTCTGCTCGGCCTACCTCTGCATGCCAAGTAGCAGGCGTTCTATCCATGCGATCAGAAGTGAAGCCGACGGATGCCACATTGGTACTGCCGGTTAGGCAAATCAACACACATCAGCCTGCGGTAAATTGCCGTCCATGACGGCCCGGGCGGCCGCGCGGTGGTCATCGACCTGGGGTCACCGACGTGCACCGCTGATAGCGACGACAGCGATCTACGGCGCGCCGAACGTCCGTGTCTCACTCTGGGGGCCTTGAGGCACCTGCGCGATCGTTCGGTAACCGGACGGTCTGCGTCAGAAGGGTGCGGGGTCGGGCGGTGGGGCGCCGCCGCTCCCGTCCGGGGGTGGTGCTCCACCTCCCGACGGCATGAATCGCACGAGTGGCGCCGGTGGGGCGTCGATGTAGACCCTCCCGGTGGGGGAGGTCCATTCGAGGACCCCGCCGCCGAGTTGTCGGACACCCCACGAGGTGAATTGCTTCATCGAGTGGTGTCGTTGACACAGGTGGCAGAGGTTTCGGATGTCTGTGGGCCCGCCGAGGGCGAAGTCGAAGGTGTGGTCGAGTTCGCAGCGGATCGCGGGCCGGCGGCATCCGGGGAATCGGCAGTGCCGGTCCCGGGCCTTCAGGAACCTGGCCATCGACGCGGTTCGACGGTAGGAGTCGGTGCACAGCACCTGCCCCGACACCGGGTGCACCACGAGACGCTCCCAGGTCGCGACGGCGCCGGCGAGTGCGCGGGCGGTGGCCGGGTCGATCGGTGCCGACCCGACAAGATCGGCGGTGGTGGTGTCGTTCGCGGGATCGTCGTCTTTCCCAAGGAGCGTCAATGCCGGCACGACGACCTGTACTTTCGCGCGGATCATCCCCAGGGTGCCGTTGCCGTCTCCATCGATGGTGGGGTCGGCGAGGGGTGAGCCGGTGAGGAGCATGTCGCAGAGAATGTCCGCGCGGATCTGGTCGCGGGTTCTGCCGTCGGGGTCGGCGTCGATGATGGTGGAGGCCTGCTCGTTGAGCCGGTCATCGATCGCTGCGGCGAGGATCGCGGGGACGCGGGCGATGACATCCGACATTCCATCGCCGACGGGGATCGACCCGACACGGCGTTCGCATCGCGCGTCCCGGTGCCGCTCCGCCAACGTGCGGGGGTGCAGCTCCTGCGCGAGGTGGTCGAGACGGTCCTTCACCCTCCCGACGCTCTGCCCCACACACAATTCCGCCGCAGCGGCGTCGAACTCCGCCCGCGCATCCCGCGGCAGAACCGTCCCGCACCGCAACACCGCCGTCGCGTGGCCGCGGGTGATCCGCCCCGCCTCCCACGCCGAAAGCGTCGCGGGGTAGCACTCGACCCACTCCATCGCCTGGTTGATCTGCGCCTGCATCGACCGGTCGGTAGTGAAGGTCACCCCGGCAAGCTCCGCTGCGACCGAGCGGTACACCATCTCCTGCGACCGCACCGACGCCGACTGACGCCGCGCCGCCCGCTCCGCGATCGCACCCGCCCGGGCCTGATTGCGGACGTTGCCGACCTCCATCGCCCCCAGCGCCGGGGTCATCGCCTCCGCGTACTGCGCGACCTCGTCGAGCTCCGCGAGCTCTTCCTCGCTGAACTCGATCAACCGGCTCGTATTCATGTTCGAATACTAGCGACGACCTCCGACATTCAAGTCCGAATCTTCAAGTGAATTAAAGACCTTTCGGGCGGAGCCCGCAAGAAGACCGCTCAACGCGACACCATCCGTTCGCAATTCGCATTCTCCGCGACTGAGGCTCACGCAGGCGGACCCTGGTCGCTCATAGGATCGCGGTGTGGATCACGTCGAGGTAATCCAGAGCGCGCTCTCACGGATCCGAGTCGGCACGAAGGTCGCACTCGCCGTTGTCGGGGCGCTGTCCCTGAGCGGTTGCGTGCCTACAGACGATGCGGTGGGCTTACCCTCCCCCTCCCCGTCGGCGACCGTTGGCAGCCAGATCTCAGCCACCCCGCAAGAGGAGCTCGCCGAGGAATGCGTCGGCGACGCCGAGATCGGGACCGTTGCAGCCGACGTGTCCCACGCCCGCGTCGCACAGCGATCGGATGGGACATGGCTCGTGAGCGTGCCGATGACGTTCGAAGCCCTCCGGAACGGCGAACAGCACTGCGTGATCGCAGACGAGTCCGGAGATCTCGTCAGAATCGCCGTCGAATCGGGCGAGGCCTGGACCGACGGCGAATTCGAGAGCTGGCTCGAGTCGGACGAACTCTGGTACGAGTAGCCCTCGACCACCCGCGGTCGCCGCCGCGAGGTCCTCTCACGCCTGCCGCCGGCCATCCCGCTCTTCGTCGGACGCGGCGTCGACTCTCCCGTGGGCCATGACGATGCTCGTGACGTCTCAATCTCCCGCGCTGGCGGGCAGCTCATCTCGATCGGCACGAACCGACACGGAGTCCAAGCGCGGGTCGTTACGGAGCTGCCGGAAGGTGGACAGCTCAGCGGCGACGATGAGGGAATCGGGGTAGAGTCGGCCGCCCCACGCCAGCCTCCCGTCGGGATCCCAGGCGAACTCCGGGATGCGGCGCTCGGCTTTCACGTCGACGGCCAGGAGATCGGCTTCGAAATAGTCCTCCCCGAACACGCGAACCGTGGGGGAAGTGGGCACCTCGCCATATCCAACCCACCGAAGGCATCGCAGCGGCAGATCGCCGATGGCATCGCGAAGCGCCTGCGCGGTCGGCGCGTCCAATTCGCCCTTGCATGAGTCCAGGTCGCTGATGCCCGGGTTGTCGCCCAAGAGGTGACGGGTCGCTTCGAACCAGTCGAGCGATGCGGAGTGCTCCTCGACGTCGACGTACTCGGACCATCGCACGACGTTGCCGTCGCGGTCGATGAAGGGCAGATAGACGCGCAGCATGGGCAGATGGCGATGTGACGCGGGAACGAAGTCACGAGCCGCGGTGTGCCACCCGGAATCATTCCATTCAGCGGTCGAACCGGTCATGCAGCCGACCGTAAACGAATCTGCCTGCCTCGACCATCTCGATCGCCGGGCAGACACCCAGACGCCCTAGCGGGTGCGGTCGAGAATGAGTCTCGTCGCCTCGTCGGGGGCGTCCCACTGCGGAAAATGGCCGCAGCCCTCGAACCAGTGCAGCACGGCATCGGGGAACAGTTCCGCAGCCCGAGAGGCCTGGCGGGGAACGGTCACCAGATCGCGCCTCCCCCACCCGATCGTGACTCGGCCGGGGACCGTCCCGGCAGGCGCGCCCTCTTGCACGGGTCCTTTCGTGAGGGCGTTCAGGGCGTCACCGGTCGCCGGCGAATCGGCCAGTCCGCGCACGTCCGGCAGCACGGTCTCGGGCGAGAGCGCCCAGGGCCGCGCCGACAACTGCGCCAGCAGCAGAGTCCTGCCGACGGGGTTGCCCAGGAGGGCTGGCAGCATCCCGCGCATCGCTCGGACCAGAGCGATCGACGGCCGTAAAGTTGCTCCGAAGACGACGAGCTCGCGATGGTTCCAGAAGCCGCCCGGATCCAACGCCACGGTGTCGCCGCCGACCCCACGCCGCGCGAGCTCGAGCACGATCCGGCCGCCCATCGACTGACCGGCGGTGGAGACCCCGTCCAGCCCCTGGTCGTGGATGAAGTCCGCGACGGAGTCGGCGAGCGTGGCGATCGAGACCTCGCCGGCCCCGCGTGGGGTCTCGCCGAAGCCCGGCAGGTCGACCGCGATGATCTCACGGTGCTCGGCCAGCCGATCGAGGAGCGGGGCCCAGGATCGCCACCCTGCGCCCAGGCCATGCACGAGGAGCAGTGGGCTGCCCTCTCCCCGTCGGATATGGTTCAGCGTCACTCGCTCAACGCTATCCCGCTGGGATGGAGGCGGGGCCGGACTCCCCCACGCCGGACGACTGCCGCACCGTCGCACCCGACGCCCCGGCGATCACTCCGCGGATCGTCGCCGAGTCGATACCCGGGCGAAACACCCGGCGTCCTATCGTGGACCATGGCGCCTTCTTCCGACTCCGCAGCCCGGTCCACCGTCGTCGCCGTCGTCGGATGCGACCGCAACGAGCTTCTCGAGGGGATCTCCGATCTCCCCGCCGTTGCCGCGCTCTCCCTTCGCGGGCAGGATCCATCCGACGCGGCCCTCGCGATCGCGACCAGACCCCAGCCCTACGTCGTCCACGATGCCGATCCGCTCGAGCATGTCGCCGCCGCGTGGGTGGAACTGTTCCAGGAGCGTGCCACCCTGGGCACGCTCGAAGTCGAGGTGGAGGCGCTTCTGGCCCTGTTCGACGCGGGCACGGCGTTCATGCCCGACTACTACGTCGTCGCCTCCCCCGGTTCCGTCGAGGGCGAGTGGAAGCACTGGTGGCTCGGAGCACTCGCCCATCGGGCCCCGGCGCGCGTGCTGCCCATCGAGGGGTCGGCGGCCGCGCTCCGTCGGCGACTCCGCAGCCTTCCGGCCTCCCGCCCATGGCCCGACCCGGCGTCGTGGCTTCCGGCGGTCCACTTCGACATCCCGGACCGTGTCGGCCTCTACGGGTCGCGCGGCGCCGCCTGAGTCCTCCGTCAGGGACGGTCGGGGGCCGCGGCGTCCCCGGTGGAGATCTGACGGACGAGCTCATCCACCTCGTCGTCCGGAAGCGCGATGCCGGTCTGCTCCAGCCGCTGCGCGAGCACGTGCCGGATCTCGTCGAACGAGCCGGTGCCGATGTCGGATCGGGTCTGCGCGACGATCCCGGAGACCTTCGCCACGTCGTCGGCGTTGTTCTGCGACATCGCCGGCAACCTCTGCTCGGCGGCATCGCCCAAGCCGTTCTTCCGTTGCGCCTCACCGACGGTGAGCGTGTCACGGTCGGCATCCTGTCCGTGGTGATCGGCACCGCCGACGACACCGATCCCGACGGCCTCGTGGCTCGCGCCGTCGTCTCCGATGTCGGTGGGGCTTGCGTCGCGCTCTGCGTCGGCGGCCCCCGGGGTCTCCTCGGCGCCGTCGGCGTCGTTGCGGTCGGGGTAGTTCACTCCCGGCTGTTCGAACTCGTTGCCTGTCGTGCTCATGGCGCACTCCTCTCGTCTGCGCACCAGCCTCACACCGCGGCGTCGACGATCCACGGGCTTGACAACACCCCTCAGGTGCGCTCCGGCGCATCGCGCTTCATCGCCGCCTGATCGCGGTCACGAGCGATCTCGCGGCCGACGACCGCCGCGCCCGAGGTGAGGAGCGCGCGACGCCAGGGCAAAGTGCCTTCGATCTCAATCTGGATCGACATCGACAGCACCGTTCGGATGAGGACGATGATCCCCAGGATCAGTGCATCCTCCATCGACGGCTTGGAGGTGATGGTGCGGATGAGGTCGGCGGCGACCAGCACCTCGAGCCCGAGGAGGATCGCTCCGCCGAGGGTCGTGCGCAGGGTCATGAAGGCCGCCTGCCCGCCGTCACCCCGGGCGAGGGTACGGATGCCGAGCACGAGGGCGACGACGAACCCGATCACCATGGCCGTCGCGCCGATGAGTTCGAACGCGATGGCGACCGCGACGAAGACCTCTTCCAGGTTCACGCCGCCAGCATAGGGCGCGAACAGCGACGGACCGAGCGTCAGGCCGAGCGCCGGTCGGCCAGGATGGCCGCTCGCTCCGGGTGGGCGGCGAACCAGTCGGCGACATACCAGCACACCGGAGAGACCCGACGGTCGCCGAGACCCTCGATCTCGGCCACCGCTCGGTCGACGACCTCGGCGGCGTACCCGTGGCCGCGGAAGGTAGGAACGGTGTACGCGCGCGTCAGGGCGACGGTGCGTCCGTCGTCGCGGTAATCCAGGACGCTGACGAGGTCGCCACCGCGATGGAGGGTGTAGCGCGACGCGTCGGTCTCGTGGGAGAAGCGCAGATCGGTCACCCCACCAGGCTACGCCCGCGGCGCGGCCACCGATCCGCGCACGCGCAGGGGCATGGGCAACCGCTCGACCGCGGGCTCCCGGCGGGTATCGGCGCGCGCGAGCAGGATCTCCACGGCACGCCTGCCCAGGTCGTAGTGCGGCAGCGCGAATGTGGTGAGCGCCGGATGCAGCCACCCGGCGAGCTGATGATCGTCGAAGGAGATGATCGAGAAGTCGTCCGGAATCCGCAGCCCGGCCTCCTGCACGGCTTGATACGCGCCGAAGGCGAGACGGTCGTTGAACGCGATCACCGCCTCCCCGCGGACTCCGGTGTCGAGGAGGTCCCGCATCGCCGCGAAGCCGTCCTCGGGGAGCCAGACCCGGGCCAGGCGTCCACTCGCGGGCTCCAACCCGGCATCCGACAGCGCGTCGAGGATGCCGCCCAGACGCTCGCTCCCCGCGACGGTCTGACCGGGGACATCGGTGCGCCCGGGCCCGGCCCCGAGAAGATGCACCCTGGTGTGCCCGCGTGCGAGAAGCGTCTCGACCGCTGCTCGCCCGGCGGCGTACTCGTCGGGGATCACGGCATCCGCCGGCGCCTCGGGAAGGGCGTTCAGCAGAACGACAGCGCCGGGGTCGATACCGGCGGGAACCGAGCGCTCGAGTGTGAACATCGACGCGACGATGAGCCCGTCCACCTGTCGGTCGACCATCGCCTGCACGAGACGACGCTCTTCGTCGAGGTCGCCCTCGGTCTCACCGATGAACAGCATGTAGCCGTTGCGGTGCGCGTGCTCCAGGGCCCCCTTGATCATGTCCCCGGCGAGCTGCGAGGTCGCCACGGTGTCGGAGATGAACCCGATCGTCTGACTCGATCCGCTGCGGAGGTTGGTGGAGATGACGTTGGGCCGATAGCCGAGTTCGGCAGCGACCCGCCGTACCCGCTGCTGCGACGCCTCCGAGATCCGCAGCTCGTCGCCGCGGTCCGACAGCACGAGGGAGGCGGTCGTCCGCGAGACTCCCGCGGCGTTCGCCACGTCGGCGAGCGTGACCCGCTTGTGCATCCACGCCCCTCCCTGTCGCGAGAATCCTAGCGACAGGGCGCGACGATCCATTCATCCGAAAGGAGTTGACAATCAGCCGCGAGCGGCGCAAGATGACTTTGCTAACGCGATTTAGCAATCACTGCAGCACACACCCGAACACCGTCCCCACAGCTCGAAAGGGAGACATCGATGTCTCGAATCCCGCACCGCCGCATGCTGTCCCTCTCCGCCGTCGGCGTCGGCGCCCTCCTCGCCCTCACCGCCTGCGCCCCTCCCGGAGGCGGCCAGAGCGCACCGACCGGCTCGGCCGACATCGACCCGACCGCCGGATGCGGCACGGAGGACGTCGTCCTCGACATGTACATCGAGACCGGCTTCCCGCTGCCGAAAGAGCTCGCCACCGCGTTCACGGCGCAGTACCCCAACGTCACCTTCGACATCCGCGAAGACCAGTTCGCCGTGATCACGCAGAACGCCCCGCGCGTGCTGCAGGATTCGCCGCCGGACCTCATGCGTCTGCCGCAGATGTCGGCGCTCACCGAAGGCGGGCTCCTGCTCGACCTCGATCCCTACGCCGAGGCGTACGGATGGACCGAGTGGCCCGAGTCGCAGCTGGAGCAGCTGCGCGTCGACGACGAGGGCCGCCGAGGAAGCGGACCCCTCTACGGCATGGGGCTGAACTTCTCGATGACCGGCGTCTTCTACAACAAGGAGCTCGCCGAGCAGATCGGCATGACCGAGGCGCCCGCCACGCTCGAGGAGTTCGACGGCTACCTGCAGGCGGCGAAGGATGCCGGGATCACCCCGATCGCGCAGTTCAACGGCGGTGCGACCGGCGGCCTGCTGTTCCCGCTGCAGGGCCTCATGGCCTCCTACGGTCCGACCGCCCCGATCAACGAGTGGATCTTCCAGGCGCCCGGCGCGACGATCGACACGCCGGAGACCCTCGCGGCCGCCGAGCACCTCCAGGGCTGGATCGACGCCGGCTACTTCGCGGACGACATCAACTCCCTGGACTACTCGCAGATGATGAGCCGCTTCATCGGCGGCGAAAGCCTCTTCGTCTTCAGCGGCGACTGGGAGTCGGGCAACCTCGACGCGCAGATGCCCGGAAACGCCGGCTTCTTCCTGGTCCCGCCGCTCGAGGGCAGCGAGCAGATGGGCGCCATGTCGGCACCGCTCACCTACGGGATCGCCGCCGGCGCGGAGAACCCCGACTGCGCGGCCTTCTTCCTCGACTGGATCGCCACCGACGAAGAGGCCCGCACCATCACCGTCGAGGTCGGCGGCAGCCACCCGATGGGCCCGGCTGACGCCTTCATGCCCGAGGTCGACCCCGAGTCGGTTACCGCGGCGACCCTCGCCGCCGGCAACACGATCAACGAGGTCAACGGTGCGATGGACTTCATCGCCAACGCCACCGGTGCGATCTACGCGCAGAGCTGGACCCCCAACGTCCAGCGCCTGGCCGCCGGCGAAGAAGACGCCGCGACCGTGCTCAGCAACGTCCAGGCCGACTACGAGCAGGAAATCGGCGACTGACGAATGACAACCTCCACGCGGGGGGCTGCGGCCCGAAACGCAGCCCCCACGACCCCCGGACGCGTGGCGGGCGGTCGCCGGTCCCGGCGGCTGCGGACGGCGGCGGGAGTGTACCTCCTCGTACTCCCCGCCGCCGTCTTCTACGCCGCGTTCGTCCTGCTCCCCATCGGGCGCACGGCGCAGTACTCCCTGTACGACTGGGACGGCATCACCCCCGCCACGTGGGCCGGGCTGTCCAACTACGTCCAGGTCTTCACCGACCCGAAGCTCACCGGCTCGATCCTCAACGCCTTCGAGCTGATCCTGTACTTCAGCATCATCCCGGTGACCCTCGCACTGTTCGCGGCGAACATCATCCGCGCGATCGCGGCAACGAAGCTCGCGGGCGTCTCGCGCACCGTCCTGTTCCTCCCCCAGGTGATTCCGCTGGTCGCGGCGGGCATCATGTGGACCTGGCTGCTGTCTTCCAACGGCATGGTGAACCAGCTCCTGCGCCTCATCGACCTCGAGGGAGTGACCCGTGCGTGGCTCGGCGACTTCTCCACCGCCCTCCCCGCGGTCGGCGTCATCGGGGCGTGGGTGCAGTTCGGCTTCTGCCTCCTTCTGCTCCTCGCAGGGATGACGAAGATCGACCCGAACCTCTACGAGGCCGCACGCATCGACGGCGCGGGTCCCGTCCGCGAGTTCGTGTCCATCACTCTCCCGAGCCTCCGCCAGGAGATCGCGGTCGCCGTGACGATCACCGTCATCTCGGCACTCGCGAGCTTCGACATCATCTACATCTCCACCCAGGGCGGGCCCGGCGACAGCACGCTCGTCCCCGGTCTGCAGATCTACTACCTCGCGTTCTTCCAGCGCGACATCGGGACGGCCTCCGCTCTCGGCATCACGCTGATGGTGCTCGTCCTCATCGTCGTGCTCCCGCTGCAGCGCCTTCTCCGAGCGAGGGAAGGATGATCGTCTCCACACGGGAGCGCGTCCTCGGACGGGTTCTCATCATCGTCTTCATGCTGGTCACGATCGTCCCGTTCGTGAGCCTGTTCATCACCGCCCTGCACGAGCCGGGCACGTACCCCAACGGGCTGAGCCTGCCCGAGCGGCCGCACTGGGAGAACTTCCTCCTCGCGTTCCAGTCTGCGAACATGCCGGCGCTGCTCTGGTCGAGCGTGTTGATCGAGCTCGGCGTCGTCCCGATCGCTGTCCTGATCGCCACCCTCGCCGGCTTCGCGCTGGGGCACCTCAAGCCCGCCGGCGGACGCGTCGTGTTCGTCGTGTTCATCCTCGGGCTCACCCTCCCCTTCGAGGGCATCATCGTGCCGCTGTACTACCAGATCCGCGACATGGGGCTCCTCAACACCCGCTGGGCCATCATCCTGCCGCTCATCGGGCTGTTCATGCCGTTCGCGGTCACCTGGATGCGCGCGCACTTCATCAACATGCCGAACGACCTCTCCGAGGCCGCGCGCATGGACGGCGCGACGACATGGCAGCTGTTCTGGAAGATCCACGTGCCGCTGTCGCTGCCGGCGCTGTCCTCGCTCAGCATCCTGCTGTTCCTGTGGACGTGGAACCAGTTCCTCCTCGCGATCGTCCTCGTCGACGACCCGACGAAGCGGACCATGGCCGGCGCGCTCGGCGCCTTCCAGGGCCAGTGGGGCACCGACATCCCGCTCCTGTGCGCGGGCTCGCTGCTGATTCTCACCCCGACCCTCATCGTCTTCCTGATCTTCCAGCGGCAGTTCGTCTCGGCGCTGCTGCAGGGCTCCCTGAAAGGCTGACATGCCCACCCCACCGCCGTTCGACCCGGAGGTCGGATACGCTCTCGCCACGCGCGACGACGTCGTGACCGGGCTCGCCGACGATGAGATCCCGGCGCTGCGCACGCGCAGCATACGCCCGGATGCCGAGGCCCTGAGCCTCGACGGCGAGCTCGAGGTGCGGGTCCTCCGCGCCGATCTCACCGGACGGGAGTCGGTGGAGATCGTCCTGCTGCGCCCCACCGAGGCCGCCGCCCCCGTCCCCGTGCTCTATCACGTGCACGGGGGCGGCCTGGTCGTCGGAACCCCCTACGACGATCTGCCGGCGGTGGCTCGGTGGGCGTCCGCCGCGGGCTTCGCCGTCGCAGCGGTCGACTACCGCCTCGCGCCCGAGCACCCGTACCCGGCGGCGGTCGAGGACGTCTACACGGGGCTGGTGTGGCTCGCCGGCGAGGCCCCCTCCCTCGGACTCGATCCACAGCGCATCGTCGTCGGCGGCGTCAGCGCGGGCGGAGGCCTCGCCGCGGCTGTGACGCTGCTCAGCCGTGACCGGCGCGGCCCCGTACCCGCCGGTCAGATGCTCCTCTGTCCGATGCTCGACGACCGCAACGAATCCGCATCGTCACTGCAGATGGCGGGGATCGGCGCGTGGGACCGCGGCGCCAACGCCACGGCGTGGCGTGCCTACCTCGCCGGGATCGACCCCGTCCCCGCCTACGCCGCCCCGGCGCGCGCCGACGACCTCTCGGGGTTGCCTCCGACGTTCGTCGACGTCGGGTCCGCCGAGACGTTCCGCGACGAGGATGTCGACTACGCGCGACGCATCTGGGCGGCCGGGGGCGACGCCGAGCTGCACGTCTGGCCGGGCGGGGCCCACGGATTCGACGCGCTCGTGCCGGAGGCGCAGCTCAGCCGTGCGTCGCTCCGCGCGCGCACCGATTGGCTGCGGCGACTCCTCGCCCGTCTCGGATGAGGCTCAGGGCGTGACGGCGGTGCGCGCGAGCTCGGCGTACCAGCGCCCGGAGTCCTTCACCGTACGCGCGAGGGTGTCGAAATCGACACGGACGATGCCGAAGCGCTTGGCGTAGCCGTAGCCCCACTCGAAGTTGTCGAGAAGCGACCACACGAAGTACCCGCGGAGATCGACCCCTTGCTCCATCGCGCGGTGCGCGGCGGTGAAGTGACGGCGCAGGTAGTCCACGCGCTCGGGGTCCGGGACCGATCCGTCCGCGGCGACGACGTCGTCGAAGGCGGCACCGTTCTCCGTCACCATGAGCGGCTGATCGGGGAACTCCTCCCCCAGCGCCACGAGGAGCTCCTCGAGCCCTTCGGGAGCGATGTTCCACCCCATCGCCGTGTACGGTCCCGGCTGCTCGACGAACTCCACGACGCGGTCGCTGCCCGGCCATGCCGTCGCGCCCGGAACGCCCTTGTGGCCGTCGTTCGTCTGCTTCGGCGAGACGCCGTCCCACATCCGGACCGTGGCGGTGGAGTAGTAGTTGACACCCAGCACGTCGATCGGCTGACGGATGTCGGCGAGGTCGCCGTCGCGGACGAACGACCAGTCGGTGACCTCGCGCGTGTCGACGAGGAGGTCCTCGGGGTAGGCGCCGTGCAGCATCGGGCCCGTGAAGGCCCGGTTCGCCAGGGCGTCGATGCGCCGCATCGCCTCGGCCGCGCCGTCCCCCTCCCCGCGCAGAGCGTGGAAGTTCAGGGTCACCGAGTACTCCGGATCGCCGGTCGAGGTCGCGCGCAGCGCCTGGACGGCCCGGCCGTGCGCGAGGTTCAGGTGGTGGACGGCGGCGAGCGCGGCATCCGGTTCGTGTCGACCGGGCGCATGACCGCCCTGTCCGTAGCCGAGGTAGGCCGAACACCACGGCTCGTTGAGCGTGGTCCAGGTGTGCACGCGGTCGCCGAGCGCCGCGCCCATGACCTCGGCATAGCGCTCGAACGCGTCGGCGGTCGCGCGGACGGGCCAGCCGCCGGCATCTTCCAGCGCCTGCGGCAGATCCCAGTGGTACAGGGTCGCCACGGGACGGATGCCGCGCTCGAGCAGCCCGTCGACCAGGCGCGCGTAGAAGTCGATGCCCGCCTGGTTCACCTCGCCGACGCCGGCGGGCATGATGCGGGGCCACGCGATGGAGAAGCGGTAGGCGCCGAGGCCGAGGTCGGCCATGAGGTTGAGGTCGCTCTCGACCCGGTGATAGTGATCGCACGCGACGTCGCCGGTGTCGCCGTTCCAGACCTTGCCCGGGGTTTTGGAGAAGGTGTCCCAGATCGAGGGTCCACGACCGTCTTCGTCGAACGCGCCCTCCACCTGGTAGGCGGCGGTCGCCGACCCGAAGGTGAAGCCCTCGGGAAAGACCAGGCCGCTGTCGCGGTAATCGGTACGGCCGGTGGTCGCGGTCATTCGGTCACTCCCGTGCGGTCGATGGTGAAGGAGGCGGTGCGACCGTCGGGCGTCGCGATCCGACGCTCGATGGTACCGCTCCCACCGGGATAGATCCGCCACGTGAGGCCCTCGAGATAGTCGTAGTCGGGGCGGTCGTCGCGCGCACCCCACGGCAGGACGGCCCCCGGACGCGCGTAGAGCGGCAGACTGAAGACGTCGTGGGTCTCCTCGATCCAGCGTCCTCCCGTCACCCGCGCTCCGGTGAGCAGGTGGGTCCACTCCCCCGCGGGGAGGTAGAACGACACCCGCCCGTCGGCGCGGAACACCGGCGCCACCAGGAGATCGGGGCCGAGCATGTACTGGCGATCGAGGTAGGTCGCAGCCGGGTCGTCCGGGAACTCGAGCACCATCGGACGCATGAGCGGCACACCGGATGCCGCGGCCTCCGTGCCGAGGCCGAAGAGGTAGGGCATGAGCCGCATCTTCAGCCGCGTGAACCGACGCGTGACCTCGACCGCCTCCTCGTCGAACTGCCACGGCACGCGGTACGAGCTGGAACCGTGGAAGCGGGAGTGGCTGCCGAGAAGACCGAACGCCGTCCAGCGCTTGAAGACCTCGGCATCCGGAGTCCCTTCGAAGCCTCCGATGTCGTGACTCCAGAACGCGAAGCCGCTGAGCGCGAGCGACAGTCCGCCGCGGAGGGTCTCGGCCATCGACACGAAGGTCGAGGTGCTGTCGCCGCCCCAGTGCACGGGCATGCTCTGGCCGCCGGTCGTCGCCGAGCGCGCGAAGAGCACCGCGTCGCCCTCACCGCGCGCCTCGACGAGGACGTCGTGCACCGCGCGGTTGTACAGCTGCGCGTATCGGTTGTGCATGCGCTCGGGATCTTCGCCGTTCGCCCAGGCGACCTCGAGCGGGATCCGCTCGCCGAAGTCGGTCTTGAAGCAGTCCACGCCCTGCGCGACGAGCGCGCGCAGCTTGTCCTGGTACCACCGGGTGGCGTCGGGGTTCGTGAAGTCGACGAGCGCCATCCCGGCCTGCCAGAGGTCCCACTGCCACACCGTTCCGTCCGCTCGGCGGACGAGGAACCCTCGGTCGGCGGCCTCGCGGAACAGCGGCGAGCGCTGGGCGATGTAGGGGTTGATCCAGACGCTCACCCGGAGATCCTTGGCATGCAGGCGCTCGAGCATCCCGTCCGGATCTGGGAAGACGCGCGGATCCCAGGCGAAGTCGGTCCAGTTGAACTCCCGCATCCAGAAGCAGTCGAAGTGGAACACCGAGACAGGCAGTTCGCGCCGGGCCATCTCGTCGATGAAGGAGGACACCGTCGCCTCGTCGTAGTCGGTGGTGAACGACGTGGACAGCCACAGCCCGTAGGACCATGCCGGGACGATCGGCGGGCGCCCGGTGAGTGCGGTGTATCGCGCCAGGACGTCCTTCGGAGTGGGGCCGGCGAAGACGAAGTACTCGAGGGTCTCGCCCGAGACCGAGAACTGCACGCGCTCGACCGCCTCGGAACCGACCTCGAACGAGACATGGCCGGGGTCGTTCACCAGTACCCCGTAACCGGCACTGGAGAGGTAGAACGGGACGTTCTTGTAGGCCTGCTCGCTGGAGGTCCCGCCGTCGGCGTTCCAGATCTCGACGCTCTGCCCGTTCTTGACCAGGGGCCCGAAGCGTTCGCCGAGACCGTAGATGAGCTCGCCCACCCCGAGATCGAGCTGCTCGTGGATGAACGTCGACATCGGAGGGAAGCCGCCGCCGCCGCGGGCGTTCGCCACGATGCCGCGGTCGACCTCCGCTCCGGGCGCCACGTGGACGTACCCGGTCGAGCGCGGGCCGCTGCCGGTGACGCGCTGCCCGTCGACCTCGAACGACAGGTCCCACGGCGCGCCGGGGGCGATCGTCGCGCGCAGACTGCCGGTCTCGAGCACTCCCGCGCCGTCGATGACGGATGCCGCACCCGCGCCGCCCGCGACCGCGCCGACGAGGTCGAATCCGCCGTGGTCGTGCCCGCCCTCGTGGTGCGTGATGCGTACGCGCACCACTCCCTCCAGCGGAGAGGAGAGCGTCACCGTCAGGATGGGGCGGTTGAGCGTGTCGCCGCGGCGCTCGATGACCTTGGTCGGAGCCGTCACGACGACGCCGGCTCCGTCGGTCGCGGCATCCGTCGTCTCGATGTCGTAGGCCTCCTGGGCATACAGGGCCGTGACGCCGGGACGCAGCTGCCAGAAACCATCGGTGAACTTCATTACTTGACTGCTCCTGCGGTGATGCCGCGCGTGAGGGTGCGCTGGAAGATGAGGAAGAAGAGGAGGGTGGGGATGATGCCGAGCAGCGCCGAGGCACTCGTGGTCGTGACATCCATCAGACGGTCGCCCTGGAGCACGCTGATCGCCACCGGCACCGTCTGATTGGCGTTCGACGGCAGGAAGGTGAGCGGGAGCAGGAACTCGTTCCACGTCCAGATGAAGAAGAAGATCAACAGGACGGACAGGATCGGGCGACTGATGGGCAGCACCACCCGCCACAGGATCTGCCAGCGCGAGGCCCCGTCGATGGATGCCGCCTCCAGAACCTCCTTCGGGAAGGTCCCGAGCACCGAGGACAGCAGGTAGGTGCCGAAGGCCGCCTGGATCACGACGAACACGATGATGACCGACCACACGCTGTCGTAGAGACCCACCTCCTTGAACATGAAGTACAGCGGGTACAGCAGCGCTTCCTGCGGCAGCAGGTTCGCGAGGAGGAACAGCAGGACGATCCAGGTGCGACCCCGCACGCGACCGATGCCGATGGCGAATGCGCTGACCAGCGAGACCAGCACCGCCAGGACCGCCACCGTGGCGGATATGAACAGCGAGTTCCACAGCTTCTGCGGGAAGTTCACCCTCTCCCAGAACCGCGTGATCCCGGTGAAGTCGAGCGCCGTCGGCAGAGCGAGCGGCCCCGACGTCGCGTAGTCGACCGGCGATTTGAACGAGTTGACCAGCACGAGATAGAACGGGGCGATCACCACCAGGGCGCCGATCACCACGAAGACCAGCATCAGCCAGTCGACGGGGCCGCGCCTGGTCATCCCGCCGCGGGAGCGGGGCGGGCGCCGACGTCCGCTGCGCACCGTGGCGGCCTCGGAGGACGTGAGGATCGCGGTCATCAGAGCCCCGCCCTTTCCTTGCGCTCGAGCGCGGTCTGCACCCGGATGAAGATGACCGAGACGATGACGACGAGGATCGTCAGAACCGTCGCGATCGTCGCGCCGTACCCGATGTTCCGCTTCGTGAAGAACTCGGTGTACGCGTAGTACGCGGGCACGAGGGTCGCGCCGGCCGGCCCTCCGCGGGTGATCACGTAGACGGGGCCGAAGACTTTGAGTGCCGCGATGGTGCAGGTGAGGGCGACGACGAAGATCTCCGGCCGGATGATGCTGACCGTGATCGCGGAGAAGCGCTGGAACCAGTTCGCACCGTCGAGCTCGGCTGCCTCGTACAGCTCGGGATCGACGCGCTGGAGGGCCGCCATGAAGATGACCACCGGGTAGCCGATCTGGACCCAGATCAACACGACCATCAGCACGATCAGTGCGGACGGCATCTGCCCGAGCCAGTCCACCGGGCCGAGGCCGAGGGACGCCAGGATCTGGTTGGCCGCACCGTCCGCACCGGGACGCACGATCCACCCGATCACGATGCCTGCCACGGCGATCGGCAGGAGCTGGGGAAGGTAGTAGGTCGCCCGGAGGAAGCTGCCGACCCTGCCGCCGAACTTGCGGCCGACGACGTCGAAGAGAAGAGCGGCGATGACGAGCCCGAGCAGTGTCGGGACCACGACCATCGCGAGGATCATCCACACCGAGTTCGAGAACGATGTCCAGAAGTCATCATCGGTGAAGATCCGCGTCCAGTTCTCGAGGCCGATGAATTCCGGCGTTCCTACGCCGCGCCAGCGCGTGAAGGTCAGGTACACGTTCCAGACCAAGGGGATCACGATGATCAGGAGGAGGAGGATCGTGCCGGGCAGGAGGTACAGCCAGTAGCCGGCTGTTCCCCCCTTGCGCTGTGGGATCAGGGGCTGATCCGGAGGAAGCGTCGCCCGTCGGGGACGCGGGGATGTGACGGTCATCGCGGGGACTCCAGGTCGGTGCGGGGGCGGAGGGGATCCGCCCCCGCATGACGGATCAACGGAACTCGGCGGTTCCCTCGTCGTACGCGGACCCGAGGTTCGCGTTGGTGGTCGCAGGGTCCTGCACACCGGTGACGAGCCCCTGCAGCTGCTGCACGATCACGTCGTAGAAGCCCGGAGCCGGCCAGTCCGGGTAGAAGGACAGCCCGTCGTCGTCGAGCACGCCGTTGAAGGTCGCGATGAGCTCCTGGCTCTTCGGGTCGGTGATGTCCGCGGGGTCTGCCGCGACCGGCACCCCGCCGTTGTTCCCGATGATCGCCTGGATCTCCGGGCGCATCGTGATGTCGATGAATTCGTAGGCGAGGTCCTTGTTCGCCGCATTCTCCGGAACGACCCACAGATTGCCCGAGCTGCCGAGCGACAGCGTGGTCTCGGGGAAGGCCTGCATCGTCCAGTCGAAGTCGGTCGCCTCCGCGATGAAGCGGCCGTACCACCAGGAGCCCGATACGAAGATCGGGTAGGTGCCGTTGATGAAGCCCACGCCCGCATCCTCGGCCTTGACCGAGGACACATCCGAGGCGATGTAGCCGGCGTCGAGGTAGTCCAGAAGAGTCTCGCTGGCGTAGGTCACCTCGGGGCCCGCCCAGTCGACGGCGTTCTCGTAGAGCTGGTAGTCGTCGACCCACTGACGGTCGGCCTGGCTCAATGCGAGCTGGTACCACAGCTGACCGAGCGGGTATTCGGCGCCGGCCTCGGCGAGCGGTGTGGTGCCCTCGGCGACGAACGCGTCGAGCACGTCGATGAACTCGTCGTAGGTGGTCGGCACCTCGAGGCCTGCCGCCTCAAACATGTCGAGGTTGTGGTACACCCCGACGAACTCGCCGTAGTTCGGGATGCCGTACCAGGTGTCACCTCCCATGACGCCCTCGGGGGTGTACTTCGCGGTCGTCTGCAGCGACGGCGCCAGCATCTCGTCCCAGCCGTACTCAGCGACGGCGTCACTGATGTCGGCGATCAGTCCGGTGCTGGCGAGGAAGCCGGCGGTGGCGTTCCCCTTGTTGAACTCCATCAGGTCGGGCGCCGCATTGGAGTCGAGCACCTGGCTGGCTGTGGACTGGATCTGCTCGAAGGACTTCTCCTCGAACTCGACCGTGGCGCCGGTCTCCTCCTCGAAGATCGCGATGGCCTCGTCCCAGGCCTTCGCCATGGCGCTGTCAGGGCCCTCGTAGTGCCAGAGGACCAGCGTGTCGGAGTCCTGTTCTCCACCCCCGCCGCCCGAACAGGCGGACAGGGCGAGGACGCCGGCGGATAGGGCGGCGACAGCGGTCGAAGACCGGCGCGCGGTGGAGCGGGTGATGGGTGCCATCGGTGGCATTCCTTTCTCAGGGACCGTCGTTGGTCGGTTCAGGCAAAGAAAGTCGAAGCGTTTCGACTCGGGGTAAACAGAAGAGCAGACGGACGGGCGGGAGCGTCAGACGGTGCCCGTACGACCGGCGGGCGGCGTCGATACGGAACCGTGCACGACACGGGTCGGGGCGAGCAGGCGCAGCCCCGGCTCGGGGCGCTGGTCGCCCAGCGCTTCGAGCGCGAGCTCGACCGCGAGGTCACAGGATGCCTCGGGGACGAGCGGGAGGGAATCGATCGGCGTCGCGAGCGAGCCGGTGTCGAAGGAGGCGCCGACCGAGATGATCGATACGTCTTCCGGCACCGAGAGCCCTCGCTCGTCGACCTCGGCGAGGACCGACGCGTGGGCCTCGTCGAGGCAGTGGAGCACGAAGGCGGTGACACCGGCATCGAGGAGATCCGCCGCCGCCCGCCGGGCTGCCTCGCGCGTGGTTCGCGTGGTGCCGGTGGTTGCCAGCAGGAGCTCCATGCCGCAGCGCTCCGCCTCCTCCCGCACGCTGCGCCGCACACGGGGCGGGAAGTTCGACGTCTCATAGGCGGCATCCGCCTGTCCGATGAAGCCGATCCGATGGTGGCCGGCATCCGCAAGGACCGAGACGGCTTCAGCGGCCGCCGCTTCGAAATCGAGGTCGACGCACACCAGCCCCTCATTGTCATCGGGGACGCCGATGAACACCGTGGGCGTGTCGATCTGACGCGCCAGTTCGACTCGCGGGTCGTCGGGGGCGACATCGAGGACGAGGATCGCATCGACGAGTCCGTTCGCCGCGACCCTCCGCATCCCAGCCTGCGCCTGCTCGTCCGTGAGGAGCAGGATGTCGTAATCGTGGCGTCGAGCGGCGACCGCCGTCGCCAGGACGAACGACATGTGCGTGGGAGCGTGGGTGTCGCGGCGCAGGGGCTCGGTGAGCGCGAAGATCTGCGTCCGACGCCCCGCGAGCATGCGCGCCCCGGCATTGGGGCTGTAACCGAGGTCGCGGACGGCCATCTCGATCCGGCGACGGGTGTCGGGCGCCACCGGGCGCTTGCCGCTCAGCGCGTACGAGACCGTGCTGATCGACACGCCGGCGGCCGCAGCCACCTCGGTGATGTTCGCCATGTCGACCTCGTCGTCTGTCGGTGTGGATCATCGAAACGCTTCGCTAAGCGCTTCGATGACGAAGGTACGGCACCGACGCGGCACCCGCAAGAGGTTTGAGGGGAAACGCAACAAAAAAGTTCAGCGCACCCCGATTGCCCAGCGCACCGGCATCCGCGTGGGCGATCTGTCACATTTCGTCACACGTCGCGGGGCACCTTTTCGGTGATTTGACCGTCGCGGAAACACTCGGTCATAATCACGGCATGACTGACAACGCACGCTCTCTGTCCGCCTGGGAGGCGAACGGGACTGCCGGCATGATGATGGCCGGCCGCGTGGCGCTGTGTTGTCGAATGTGCCACTAGCACGGTGATCCCCGCCGGATCCGCCCGTTGGAGCGAGCCTTCGACGCGCCACGGATCCCCCGAGACGCCGCGCGGACGCGTCGATCACGCGCCGTCGGAGTCCTCGCACACCGCCCCGACCGGGCACCCGTCGCTTCCGAGCGATCGAAACGCAGAACCCTCTTCCGGCCACCGCCGCCGACGAACTCCCGGGGTTCACCTCCTTCAAGGACCATCATCATGTCGAACACCGCACTCCTCGAGCGTCCCGCCGCCCCCGTCCGCCACCTCCGCCCCGTGAGCGAGCCGACCTCCGCGGTCGAGCCGTCTCCTGCGGCCGCGCCCGCACCGGCGCCCGCACCCGCGGCTGCGGGCGCCGCCGCGGCGCGGAGCCTCCCGCCCGGCACCGCTCCGCGCGGCTTCGCACTGTACGTCGGCATCGACGAGGCCAAGGCCGCGGCATCCGGTGTGAGCCTCGGCGTGCTCGTCGACGCGCTCCGCCGCACGCTCGCCGACCTCGCCCCCTCGGCCGAGACCTACGCCACCGTCGCCCTCGCCCCCGTCGGTGCGGGCGGGCGGGACGTCGACGTCGTCCGCCTCGCCCTCCACGAGCCGTCCGCGGTCGCGCGCACGAAGCAGGACGAGCCCCTCGAAGAGGATGCCGTCGCCGGTGGCGTCGTGGTCGACATCTCGCGCAAGCGTGTGCTGATCGACGGCGAGTCGGCGGCCTTCACATTCAAGGAGTTCGAGCTCCTGCAGTACCTGGTGCTCCGCGAGGGTCGCACCATCGAGCGCACGGAACTCGTCACCTCCCTCTGGCAGGCCGCCAGCGACGAGGAGGCACCCGGCGAGCGGACGATCGACGTCCACGTGCGGCGCCTGCGCGCGAAGCTCGGTCGCTACGAGGACATCGTCCGCACCGTCCGCGGCGTCGGCTACCGCTTCGATCGGCACGCCGACGTCGTGATCCACTACGGCCACGGCACGCCCTCGCCCGACCGCTTCTGACCTCTCTGCGACGCCGGTCGCCCGGCACCCACCGCGACGTCGCGTGGCAGTCGAGACCGCCTCACGGAGTTCGACCGGGCCACAAGCGACACGCGAATGCGTGCGCAGGGATCGTGTGCGCCGGCGACGTCGGCGCCGCGACGTAGGGTCGAGGGCATGACGATCGCCGAGCGCACGCGAGAGCAGTTTCGCGCACGTCCGACGGCACCGTCCCCCCAGACCGCACCGCCGCGACCCGAGGCACCGCTGCAGACCGAGTACCGGCCGCGGCACCCGCTCGACCTCCGACGCACGGTCATGTTCCAGCGTCGCGGTGCGAACGACCCGACGATGACGATGTCGGGCGCCGTCATCTGGCGCGCGAGCCGCACCCCCGCCGGCGTCGCGACGCTCGCGCTGACGGATGCCGGATCCGGCGTGATCCGCGCGGCAGCCTGGGGCCCGGGGCGCGAGTGGGCGATCGCCCACGTCCCCGACCTGTGCGGCGCACGCGACGATCCGCACGGATTCGCCGCCGAGCGGCATCCGCTGGTCGCCGAGGCCTCCCGACGGATGCCGGGGCTCCGCCTCAGCCGCACCGACGGGGTGTTCGACGCCCTCGCGTGCGCGATCTTCGAGCAGAAGGTCACCGGCATGCAGGCCTTCGCCGCGTGGCGCCGGATCGTCTCCGGCTTCGGCGAGACGGCTCCGGGCCCCACGCCGCGAGCGATGGCGGCACCGCCTGACATCGACGGCTGGCGCGACATCCCGTCGTGGGCGTGGCATCGGGCGGGGCTGGAGCCGCCGCAGTCGAAGACCGTGGTGCGGGCCGCACGGCGGGGCCGCTCGATCGTCCGGGCCGTCGAGGCGGCGGCCGACGGCGAAGCGGTCGATCGGGTCCTCGTCTCGCAGCCGGGGATCGGACCGTGGACCTCGGCCGAGACGCGCATCCGCGCGCTCGGCGACCCGGACGCGGTGAGCGTCGGCGACTTCCACCTCGCGCACGAGGTCGGGTACGCCCTCGCGGGGGCTCGCACCGACGACGACGGGATGCTGGCGCTCCTCGAGCCCTGGAACGGCCAGCGGCAGCGCGTGATCCGCCTGCTCGCCGCGAGCGGAGTCCGCGAACCGCGTCGGGGACCCCGACTGCATCCCGAGGACCACCGCAGCCGCTGACGCACAGGGGTCGGACGAGCCGGCGTGTCCGAGCTCTGCCACACAGCGCGGGTGCGCGCTATTCTGAACGCGCAAAGGATCGCGATGCCGCGACCCCCGGAGGAGTACCCGAATGCTCGCCACCTTGCCCGATGCACCCGCGAACGTGCTCGCGTTCCGCGCCGTGGGTTCCGTCCATGCCGACGACTACCGCACGGTCCTCGACCCTGCGATCGATCGCGTGATCGCCGCCGGCGACACCGTGAACCTCGTCCTCGTCTTCGGCGATGACTTCGACGGCTATTCGTTCGGCGCGCTGTGGCAGGATGCGCGCCTCGAGAGCAAGCCGGCGAGCGCCTGGGGGCGGATCGCGCTCATCACGGACCACACCGCCGTGGCCGAGATCATCCATGCGATCGCCTTCCTCTTCCCGTGCGAACTGCAGATCTTCCGGACGTCCGCGAAGGACAAGGCGATGATCTGGGCGTCCCGCGCGCCGCAGCGTCCGGCGCGGACGGATGCCGCCCCCTAGGCTGAGCGCATGACAACCCCTCGTTCGCGCTGGACGCGCGGCCGCTCCGGCTGGGCTCTCGGCACCGCCCTCCTGTTCGCGCTCGGCATCATGTTCGGTCTGATCTGGGAGAACCTGCTGCTGGGCATCGTGATCGCCGCCGCCGTCTCCATCGGCTGGCTCATCGCGTACGAATCCTGGCGCGGACGCAACGTCGGGCTCGAGAACCGCGACGACGACGGAGCCCAGCTCTAGCGGCCGCGTCGGGGACCGGAACCATGCGCATCGCGATCGCGGGGGCGTCGGGACGCGTCGGCGTGCCGACCGGCGAGATCGCCCGTGCACGCGGCCACGACGTCGTCGCGCTGACCCGGGCGGACGGTGTCGACCTCGTCACCGGCGCCGGCGTGGAGGCCGCGCTCGGCGGCGTGGACGTGGTCATCGACGTGACCAACCGGGATACGCGTCACACCCGCCGGTCGGTGGACTTCTTCACGTCGGTCACGACCACTCTGCTCGACGCCGAGGTTCGAGCGGGCGTGCGGCACCACGTCGCCCTGTCGATCGTCGGCATCGACGGCCAGACATCCGGCTACTACGCGGGCAAGCTCGCGCAGGAGGCAGGGGTGCAGGCGGGGCCCGTCCCCTGGACGCTCCTGCGCACCACCCAGTTCCACGAGTTCGCCGCGCAGATCTGGGAGACCGCGGCCGTCGGCCCCATCCACCTGGCACCCCGCATGCGCACGCAGCCGATCGCGGCCCGAGAGGTCGCCTCCCGCCTCGTCGACCTCGCCGAGGGCCGTCCGCGCGGGCGCGCCCGGGATCTCGCCGGACCGCACGAGGAGAGCCTCGTCACGATGGTCCGCGCCTACGGCCGGGCGATCGGACGCCCGGCGACGCGCTGGCGCGTCCCCGCCGTCTCACTGCCGGGAGCATTCGGGCGTTGGCAGCGCGACGGGTCGGCGCTCCCCGGTCCCGATGCGATGCTCGGCGAGCAGACCTTCGCCGAATGGCTCGACGAGACGCGCGCAGCGCGATGAGCGTCGCCTGAACAACCCCTAAGCCGTCTTGCCGCGCATCGACCGCGCCGACTACGGTGGCCGGGGGCGCTCCGCGCCCGAACCGAACCGTGAGAGCGAGGTGATCCTGATGCCCAGTGACAGTTGCAGTCCTCGGCCGGACGCCGCGCACCCTCGCGCACTCTCCTCCTGAGCGCGACCCCCGCGCGTCCGGCGATCATCCGGATGCCGTCGCCGTCGGCATCCGGCATCCGTTCGCCCTCGCGCGAGCCGTTCGCGCGCGACAGGAGTGAGATCCCTCATGACCCCCGAGCAGACCCGTGACGTCGATGACCGCGTTCTCGCGATCGAACAGGCCCTGGGTGCCGATGATCTGCGCGCGACGTCGTCGCTGATCGCCGAGGCACCCACCCACGAGGTGGTGGCCGTGATCGAGCGATTGGACGCCCGCCGCCGTGCGGTCGTCTACCGTCTGCTGTCGAAGCAGCGCGCGCTCGACGTGTTCGAAGACCTTCCCGCCTCACTGCAGGGCGACCTGGTCGACGCGCTGCAGGACTCCGAGGTCGCGGCGGTGTTCGCCGACCTCGATCCGGACGACCGTGTACGTCTGCTCGACGAGCTCCCGGCCTCCGTCGCTCCGCGTCTTCTGCGTGGTCTTCCCGTCGACGAGCGTGCGCTCACCGCGACGGTGCTCGGCTACCCGCAGGACTCGATCGGGCGCCGCATGAGCCCCGAGTACGTCACGCTCCGCCCCGCCGTCCGCGTCGCCGACGCGTTGGCCCGCGTGCGGGCCCGGGTGCGCGACGCCGAGACGGTGTACACGATCCCGGTGATCGACGACGCGCGGACGGTCGTCGGCGTCATCAGTCTGCGCGATCTCCTGGGCGGATCCGACGACGACACCGTCGGCGCGCTGATGAGCGAACCGCACACCGCGACCGCCACCGACGACGCCGAGGACGCCGCGCGGCTCTGCGCCGACCTCGGCGTGCTCGCACTCCCGATCGTCGACAGCGAGGGGCGCCTCGTCGGCATCCTCACGATCGACGACGCGGTCCGCATCCTGGAGCAGGAGGAGAGCGAGGACGCCGCCCGCCAGGGAGGCGTCGAACCGCTCCGCCGCCCGTACCTGTCGACGCCGATCCTGCGCATCGTCCGCTCGCGCGTCGTCTGGCTGTTCGTCCTCGCGGTCGGGGCGACGCTGACGGTGCAGGTGCTGTCGGTGTTCGAGGACACCCTGGCCCAGCTCACCGTGCTCGCCCTCTTCGTACCGCTGCTCATCGGAACGGGCGGGAACACGGGCAACCAGGCCGCGACCACGGTGACGCGCGCACTCGCGCTGAGCGAGGTGCGCACCCGCGACGTATTGCGGGTGCTCTCCCGCGAGGTCCGTGTCGGCGCACTCCTCGGACTGCTGCTCGGCGTCCTCGGATTCGCGATCACCAGCGTCGTGTTCGACCTGCAGGTGGGCGTCGTGATCGGACTCACACTGCTGTCGATCTGCACGGTCGCGGCATCCGTCGGCGGGGTCATGCCGCTCCTCGCCCGGGCGATCCGGGTCGACCCGGCTGTCTTCTCGAACCCGTTCATCACGACGTTCGTCGACGCGACGGGGCTCGTGATCTACTTCCTCATCGCCCGCGCGGTGCTGCAGATCTGACGGTCACATCTCCTCGTGGGTGTCGGGGTCGCCGTCCCACAGCCGACCGCGCTCGAGGGCTGCGATCGCCGCGATCTGCTCCTCGGTGAGGGAGAATCCGAACACGTCGGCGTTCTCGCGCTGGCGATCCGCGTCGGCGGACTTCGGGATGGGCGTGCTCTGCAGCTGGGTGTGCCACCGCACGACGACCTGCGTCGGGGTCACGTCGTGGACGACGGCGAGCTCCGTGATGAGCTGCTCGGCGAGCAGGTCGCTGCGGCGGGCGAGGGGGCTCCAGCTCTCGGTGCGGATGCCGTGCTCGGCGTGGAACGCCCGCAACGGCCCCTGGGGGAAGTACGGGTGCAGCTCGACCTGGTTCACCGCCGGGACGACACCGGTCGCGTCGATCAGCTCGGTGAGCATCGCCTCGGTGAAGTTCGACACGCCGATCGAGCGGACGAGTCCCTCCTCGCGGGCATCGATCATGCCGCGCCACGTCTCGAGGTACTTGCCCACGCTCGGGTTCGGCCAGTGGATCAGCTGGAGGTCGATGCGCTCGAGACCGAGCCGATCGAGCGATCCGCGGATGCTGTCGGCGGCCTCGGTACGGCCGTGGTGGCGGCCGGGGATCTTGGAGGTGACGATGAGCGCGTCGCGGTCGACATCCGCTCGGCGGATCGCCTCGCCCACCTCGCGCTCGTTCTCGTAGTTCACGGCGGTGTCGAGCAGACGGTAGCCGGAGGCGATCGCGGACACGATCGCCTCGATCCCCTCCTCGCCCCTCAGGTTGTAGGTCCCGAGCCCGAGTTCGGCGAAGGAGTGACCGTCGTTGAGGGTGACCGCAGGAATCGTCAGCATCCCCCCATGATGCCCGAGAGCCGCGGCGCGGGGGCGGTCGGCTGACACCTCGACCGCCCGGACGAAGTACGCTCGGCGGATGCGCGTGATCGATTCCGTGGCGCCGCTGCGGGCCGCCCTCGACCCCGTCCGCCGCCGCGGGGGTCGCATCGGCCTCGTCCCCACGATGGGCGCCCTGCACGAGGGGCACCTGACCCTCATCCGCGAGGCCGCGCGGGTGTCGGACGAGGTCGTCGTGTCGGTCTTCGTCAACCCGACCCAGTTCACCGATGCCGCCGACCTCGCCGCCTACCCGCGCGATCCCGAGACGGATGCCGCGATGGCGGCCTCCGCGGGAGCGACCGTGGTCTTCACCCCGATTGCCGACGAGGTGTATCCCGCGGGGTTCTCCACCGGCATCCGCGTCGGAGGAGTGAGCGAGCCGTGGGAGGGTGCCGCGCGCGGTGCCGCGCACTTCGACGGGGTCGCGCTGGTGGTCACCAAGCTCTTCCTCATGGTGGGGGCCGACGCCGCCTGGTTCGGTCGGAAGGATGCGCAGCAGGTCGCCGTGGTCCGTCGGCTCGTGCGCGATCTGAACATCCCGATCGAGATCCACGCCGTCCCGACCGTCCGCGACGTCGACGGGCTCGCGCTGTCGAGTCGGAACGTCCGCCTGAGCGCCGCCGACCGCGCGCAGGCCCTCGCGATCCCCCGCTCGCTCGCCGCGGCACGAGCGGCCGTCGCCGACGGGGAGACGGATGCCGCTTCCCTCACCGCACGGGCGATCGCGTCATTGCGCGCGGCGGGGATCGAGCCGGAGTACTGGGCGGTCGTCGACCCGGACTCGTTCGCACCGCTGGACCGGCTCACGGGCGATGCTCTGGCGATCGTCGCCGCCCCCGTCGGCGCGGTGCGCCTCATCGACAACGAGCTGCTGCGCGCCTGATGCCCTCGGGCTCAGAACAGTGTCGAGAGCCCGCCGTCGACGACGACCGTCTGCCCGGTGAGGTAGGACGCCTCGTCCGACGCGAGGAACGCCACCAGCGCTCCGACCTCGGCGGGGGTTCCCCAGCGGCCGAGTGCGGTGCGGGTCGCCACGACGTCCGCGATCCGCTCGTCGACGAGGAGGTCGGCGTTGGAGTCGGTGACGATGGTCCCGGGTGCAACGGAGTTGACGCGGCATCCGAGGGGTCCGAGCTCGGAAGCCAGCGACCGCGTGAGACCGTCGAGGCCCGCCTTGGCCGCGGCGTACCCGGGGTCGCCCGCGCGTCCGCGGAGCGCCGCCACCGACGACACCGTCACGATCGAGCGGAGCGTCGAACCGGCGGCCTCGGCCGCGGCCAGGCACCGGCGGATGACGTCATAGACCGCGACGAGGTCCGCGCCCACGAGGGCGGAGAAGGCGCCCGTGTCAAGGTCGCGCACGCCCCGGCGATCCCGCAGGCCGACGTTGTTGACCAGGATGTCGGGCACGAGCCCCGCCTCGCCGATCGCGGCGAAGGCGGCGTCCAGCGACGCGGAGTCGGTGACGTCCGCCGCGAACGCGTGCGCGTCTATGCCGCGCGCACGGAGCTCGGAGATCCGCGGGGCGAGGGTCGCGGCATCCCGCCCGCCGACGAGCACGCGGGCGCCGCGGTCGCTCAGCGCCGCCACGACGGCGCGCCCGATGCCGATCCGGCCTCCCGTGACGAGGGCCGTGCGACCGGCGAGGCTCCGCGGGCGGACCGCGCCGTCGTCGACGGGGATGCTCACCCGTGGTCCTCGGGCGCGCCGTCTTCGTCGAGGTCGTCGACGCCGCGGAGAGCCTCGGCGACCTCCCCGGCATCCCACGACGACGCGTTCGACGCGGCCGGGAACGAGCCGTCGCGGACGGCGGCGGCGTACTCGTCGAGGGCGGCGACCGTCTCGCCCCCGAGGGAGCGGAACCGCCGCGCGTGACGCGGGACGAAATCCTCATACAGACCGAGGAGGTCGTGCCACACCTGGACCTGGCCGTCGCACCCCGCGCCGGCGCCGATCCCGACGGTGGGGATGTCGAGCCGTTCGGTGATGGCTGCAGCGAGCTCGGCGGGCACGAGCTCGAGGACGACGCCCCAGGCTCCGGCCGCCTGCACCGCGAGCGCATCGCGCAGCACGCGCCGCGCCTGATCGCGGCCGCGCCCCTGGACGCGCAGTCCCAGCGCGTGCACCGACTGCGGTGTGAATCCGATGTGCGCGAGGACGGGGATGCCGATCTCGACCAGGCGGCGGATCGTTCCCGCCTGCGCGACCCCGCCCTCGAGCTTGACCGACTGGCAGCCGCCCTCGGCCATGAGGCGGGTGGCGGCTCGGACGGCGTCGTCCTCGATCGCGTAGGTGCCGAAGGGCAGGTCGGCGACGATCAGCGGGCGCGACGCCCCGCGGGCGACCATCCGCGTGTGGTAGATCATGTCGTCCAGCGTGACCGGGAGGGTGCTGTCGTGCCCCTGCACGACCATCCCGACCGAGTCGCCGACGAGGATCGTGTCGACGGCGCTGCGTTCGACCAGGCGGGCGGAGGTGTAGTCGTACGCGGTCACCATGGTGAACCGCTCCCCCGCATCGCGCATCGCGCGGATCCGCTCGATGGTGGTGCGCATGTCGCGCCTCCTCTCCGAGCCGCTCGACGCCGGGCTCACACGCGAGTCCGCGGGCCGGCGGGCATCCTCCAGCCTGTCAGACTCCCGCGCGGCGCGGGTACCGGCCGCTCACGCGAAGGATGCCGGATCCTTCGCGTCCAGCAATCCGCGGATCGTCGTGATGACCCCCTCCTCGGTGTGCGAGGGCGCACGGAACCGGGCGCGATCGACCACGTCGGGGTGGGCGCCGGCCATCGCGAAGGACAGGTGCGCGGCGTCCAGCATCTCGAGGTCGTTGAGGTAGTCCCCGAACGCGGCGGTGTTCTCCGGCCCCACCCCGAGGGCGCGCTGCAGCGCGGCGAGGGCGACGCCCTTGTTCACACCGGGGTTCATCACGTCGACCCAGTGGGCGCCCGAGACCACGACCTGGTGGGTCTCGCGCACATCGGCGAGCGCGGCGGCGACCCGTTCGCCGTCCGAGAAGGCGTAGACCGCGACCTTGAGGATCTGGTCGTCCACGTCGGCGAGCGCGGAGACGTGCGCGAGCCGCGCGTAGTACTTCGCCGCCTCGTCGGCGAAGGCGGCATCCGTCCGCTCGATGTAGGCGGACGCCTTGCCGCACAGCACCACGCCGAGGTCCTCGCGCGCGGCGAGGTCGGTCAGGCGCGACAGCAGCGCGTCGACGAACGCGCGGTCCATCGTCACCGAACTGACCTCCTCGCCGGCCCGCACGACGTAGCCGCCGTTCTCGGCGATGAAGACCAGCTCGTCCCGGTGGTCGGGAAACGCCTCCTGGAGCGTCGCGAGCTGGCGACCGCTGGCGGGCGCGAAGTGGATGTCGCGCACGCGGAGCTCCTCGAGCAGCGGCCACAGCGCGTCCGGGACCCGGCCGTCGGCATCCAGCAGCGTGCCGTCCATGTCGACGGCGATCAGGCGCAGGTCTTCGGGGAAGGTCACGCCCTCCAGCGTCGCACACCGCGCGGATGCCGCCCGCGGGCGGGGCCGCTACGGTAGCGGTGTGACTGCACCCATCGACCCCACCGGCACGTCCGCCTGGGCGGAGCTCGCACGCCTCCGCGACGGCTTCACCCCCGATCTGCGCGCCTGGTTCGCCGCAGACCCCGACCGCGTGAGCGCGCTGACGTTCGACCTCGACGATCTTCGCGTGGACCTGTCGAAGAACCTCGTCGACGCCGAGATCGTCGCCGCCCTCGTGCGCCTCGCCGAGGAGACCGGCGTCGCCGAGCGCTACGCCGCGATGCGGGCGGGCGCGCACATCAACACCACCGAGGACCGCGCCGTGCTGCACACTGCCCTCCGTCGCCCCGCGGGGGCGTCGCCGGCGCTCGTCGTGGACGGGCAGGACGTCGACGCCGACGTGCAGTCGGTGCTCGAGGCGATGTCGGTCTTCGCGGAGCGTGTGCGCTCCGGCGAGTGGCAGGGGGTGACGGGCAAGAAGGTCACGCATGTCGTCAACATCGGCATCGGCGGCTCCGACCTCGGTCCGGTGATGATCTCCACCGCCCTCCAGCCGTACGCGGATGCCGGCATCCAGGCCCGGTTCGTCTCGAACATCGACCCGACCGACCTCGCGCAGAAGACCTCCGACCTCGATCCCGAGACGACGCTGTTCATCGTCGCGTCGAAGACCTTCACGACGCTCGAGACGCTGACCAACGCCCGTCTCGCCCGCGACTGGCTGTGGGCGGGTCTCGTCGCCGCCGGCGCGATCGACGACTCGGACGACGCCCGGACGGATGCCGTGGCCCACCACTTCGTCGCCGTCTCGACGGCGCTCGAGAAGGTCGCCGAGTTCGGCATCGATCCGGTGAACGCCTTCGGCTTCTGGGACTGGGTCGGCGGGCGCTACTCGGTGGACTCGGCGATCGGTCTGTCGCTCGTGATCGAGTTCGGACCGGAGGTCTTCCGCGATCTCCTCGCAGGCTTCCACGCGGTCGACGAGCACGTCGGCTCCACGCCGCCCGCCGAGAACGTGCCGGTCCTCATGGGTCTGCTGAACGTCTGGTACGTGAACTTCCTCGGCGCACAGTCGCACGCCGTCCTCCCCTACGCCCAGCAGCTGAGCCGCTTCCCCGCGTACCTCCAGCAGCTGACGATGGAGTCCAACGGCAAGTCGGTGCGCTGGGACGGTTCCCCCGTCACCACTGACACCGGTGAGGTCTTCTGGGGCGAGCCGGGGACGAACGGGCAGCACGCGTTCTACCAGCTCATCCACCAGGGCACGCGCCTGATCCCGGCAGACTTCATCGCGTTCGTGAACCCCGCCTACCCCCTCGAGGACGGCGGCCGCGACGTGCACGGACTGTTCCTGTCGAACTTCCTCGCCCAGACCAAGGCGCTGGCCTTCGGCAAGACCGCCGAGGAGGTCGAGGCCGAGGGCACCACCGGCCCGCTCGTCGCCGCGCGCACGTTCGCGGGCAACCGCCCGACGACGTCGATCTTCGCTCCGGCGCTGACCCCCCGCGTGCTCGGCGAGCTCATCGCCCTGTACGAGCACATCACCTTCACGCAGGGCACGGTGTGGGGCATCAATTCCTTCGACCAGTGGGGCGTCGAGCTCGGCAAGCAGCTCGCGCTGCAGATCGCGCCCGCGATCGAGGGCGACGAGGACGCGATCGCCGCGCAGGATGCCTCGACGCAGGCACTCCTGGAGTACTACCGCACGCACCGGGGCTGAGCCCCGAGACATCAGCGCGGCCGGATGGGAATTCCCACCCGGCCGCGCTGCGTTGGGCCTCACATGACCACGGTAGGAATCATCGGAGCAGGACACATCGGCAGCACCCTCGCGGAGGCGCTCTCCGCCCACGGCTATGACGTGGTGATCAGCAATTCGCGCGGCCCGGAGACCCTCGCCCCGCTCGTGGAGCGTCTCGGCGACCGCGTGCGCGCCGCCACCGCGGACGAGGCGGCGGAGGCCGGCGAGTGGGTCGTCGTCACCGTGCCGCTGAAGAACGTCGCCGACATCCCCGCGGCGCCGCTGGCGGGGAAGATCGTCGTCGACACGAACAACTACTACTGGGAGCGCGACGGCCGCATCGCCGTGCTCGAAGAGAAGCAGACGACCACGACGCAGCTGGTGCAGGACCACTTCGCCGGTGCGAAGGTCGTCAAGGGCTTCAACCACATCCCGTCGGCGGAGATCCTCTCGGATGCCGCCGAGGCCGGCGCCCCGGACCGCCGCGCCCTGGTCGCGGCGAGCGACCACCCCGAGGCGACGGCGTTCCTCACCGCGCTGTACGACGAGCTCGGCTTCGACACCGTCGCGCTGGAGGTCGACGAGAGCTGGCGGATCGAGCGCGACCAGCCGGGATACGGCATCCGCTTGACGGCCGACCAGCTGCGCGAGAAGCTCGCCGCCGCGGAGCGCTGACCGCTGAGCGCTGACCGCCGCTGACCGCCGCTGAATACGACGAAGGGCGCCCCTCCGCGGCGCGCCCTTCGTCGTGAGCGGCTTACTTGAAGGTGTCCTTCACGTTCTCGCCGGCCTTCTTCGCGTCGGCCTTGGCCTGGTCGGCCTTGCCCTCCGCGACGAGCTTGTCGTTGTCGGTCGCGTTGCCGATCGCTTCCTTCGCCTTTCCGGTGAGGTCCTGAGCGGCGTTCTTGATCTTGTCGTCGAGGCCCATGAGGCGTCCCTTCTCTCGGTGGATCTGTCTGGGTGAGGGGGTCCGGAGAACCGCCTTCGCGAATAGGAGGCGCTCGCGGCACAGTTCGTCACAAAAAAGTTCGAACCGGTTCTCGGGCGGGTGGTGCGCTTCGGCCGATGCGGCGTGCAGACGAGGGCTCAGCTCGCGAGCGCCTCCGCCACCCAGCGCGCGTACGCCTGCCACGGCGGAACGCCTCCGGTGACGGTGTCGATGTGCGCTCGCAGCTCGGGGGTGTCGCGAAACCACTCCCCACCCTCGCGCAGGGTCGCGAACTCGCGGTGGCGTCGTTGCTCGAGCGCGCGTCCACCCCGCTCGAACCCGAGGAGTTCGTCGTGCCAGATCGCCGACACCCTCCGGCGCGGATGCCGGGAGGTGCCGATCTTGATGCGCTCGGCGAATCGCAGGTAGTAGACGACCTCGACCGTCGGCATCGGCAGGTCGTGATCGGGGGCGTCGCCGACACGCCACCCGCAGTCGGCGCACCGCCACCCGTCCACCGCGCGAAGGCCGGCGTCACTGCCGCACAGAGCGCACGGCCCCGGCATCCCTCCGACGATCGCCACGAGGGAACGATAGTCGCGGGTACCGACGTCGACTCAGCCGAGCAGCTCGAGCGGATTCTCGGCGAGCTTCCTGGCGATTCCGCCCTCGTGCAGGCGCCGCGCCGCGGTGGCGGGCTTCCGGGCGGCCTGATCGGCGATGCAGGCGCTGAACTCGACCGCGAGCGCTCCTCGGGGGTGCGCCGCGATCACCTCGCGCCGATAGGACTCGGGAAGATCATCCGGCCGAGCGCCGGAGATGTCGAGGCCGGTGGCGGCCTCGAGCAGGTACCCCTCCGCGTCCATCGTCCGGTCCACCGACGGCCAGTTGTGCCGCACGATGACCTCGAGCACGCGCGCACGCCGAGATGCCGGCCAGCCCGCGCCGGCGGTGAGTGCGACGGCGACATGGCCGCCGGCGTGCTCGTACGAGAGCGTGTGATTGTCGTACTCGATCGCCGTCCCGACGTCGTGCAGGACGGCGGCGACGTACAGCAGCTCGTGATCGACGTCGTCGATCCCGTCGACGCGCGCGAAGGCCTCCGCCCAGAGCCAGGACCGCAACGCGTGCGCGGTGATGGCGGGTGACTGATAGGTCTGGGCCATCTCGAGGGCACCCCGCGCCGCGGGACTCTCGGGAACGGGGAAGTCGGCGATCTGCACACTCCACTATCGCCGTGCGACGCCCCCTGCCGCCGTCGTCCTTCGGGCACGACGCGACGATTTCCTGCCAGGTGCGAGAGCAGCCGACCATCCGCCCGGAATCCGTCCGGAAAAGGTCTTCCCTTCCGTTACCCCACCGTTATAGAGTGCTCGCACGGTAACCGTTTGCTGTGGCGGGAACCGGACATGTGATTACTCTCGGTGCAAGGGTTGCGGGCCGGTCGGATGCCTCTCCGACCGGCCTTCACCGTCTCCGGGGTGCACAATCGTCACGTGCCCATCGTCGACAACGCCGTGTACGTCTCCGGCCATCGCATCGAGAACCCCGCGAGCTTGGCGGAGACGTTCGAGTACATGAGCTCGCAGGGCGGCATGGCCTGGATCGGGTTGCTGCGCCCGACGCCGGACGAGCTCAACCGTGTGGCGACGGAGTTCGCGCTCCATCCCCTCGCCGTGGAGGATGCGCTGAGCGGTCACCAGCGCGCGAAGCTGGAGAGGTACGGCGACATCCTCTTCGCCGTCCTGCGCCCCGCGCGATACATCGACGCCACCGAGACGGTCGATGTCGGGGAGCTGCACGTGTTCGTCGGCCCGCACTTCGTGGTCACGGTCCGCCACGCGGAGTCGCCGGACCTGGCTCGAGTACGTCGGCGACTGGAGGGCCAGCCGCAGCTGCTCGCCCTCGGGCCGGAGGCGGTGCTGTACGCGATCCTCGACGAGGTGGTGGACGAATTCCATCCGGTCGTGCTGGGCGTCGAGAACGACATCGACGAGATCGAGGACGCGCTGTTCGGCGGGACGGGATCCCCGTCGCAGCGGATCTACGAGCTCTCGCGGGAGGTCCTCGCGCTGCAGCGCGCGACACAGCCGCTGCCGGACATGCTGGATCGCCTCCTGCGCGGCGCGGAGAAGTACCACGTGGACATCGAGCTGCAGCGATCCCTGCGCGACGTCCACGATCACGCCCTGCGCCTCACCGAACGGATCTCCACGTTCCGATCTCTCCTCGACAACGCTCTCACCGTCAATGCCACGCTGGTCAGCGAACGCCAGACCGAGACGGCGCTGATCCAGAGCGAACAGGTGAAGAAGATCTCCGGCTGGGCGGCGATCCTCTTCGGTCCCACGCTGGTCGGCACCGTGTACGGGATGAACTTCCGGTACATGCCCGAGCTCGATTGGGTCTTCGGCTACCCGCTCGCGCTCGCCCTCATGGTGGCTACGAGCGCGACCCTCTACGGGGTGTTCCGGTCAAAACGCTGGCTGTGACAGCCCTCACGACGGCGTGACGAGGGTCAGTCCTCGAGCAGCTGCTCGCGGACGCGGCGGCGCAGGACCTTGCCGATCTGCGAGCGCGGCAGGTCGTCGACCTGCACCACGCGGCGCGGCACCTTGTAGGCGGTGAGGTGCGACCGGCAGAAGTCCCGGAGCGCGTTCGCGTCGAAGGACGCACCGTCCGCCATCACCACGGCGGCCACGACATCCTCCCCTCCGGAAGGACGCGGGAGCCCGACGACGGCGGCATCGGCGACATCGGGATGCTGGATGAGCACCTGCTCGACCTCGCTCGGGCTGACGTTGAAGCCGCCGGTGATGATCAGTTCCTTCACGCGGTCGATGACCGTGACGAAGCCGTCCTCCGAGACGGTGACGATGTCGCCGGTGCGCAGCCACCCGCCCTCGAGCATGACCGCGGCCGTCTCATCGGGGCGCCGCCAGTATCCGCCGAAGACCTGGGGCCCGCGGATCAGCAGCTCGCCCGCCTCGCCGATCGCCCGATCGCTCGCGGGGTCCTCGGGGTCGACGACGCGGATCTCGGTGCTGGGGAACGGCACGCCGACGGTGCCGGGTCGCCGGGTGTGACCGATCGGGTTGCCGAGCGCGACCGGGGAGGTCTCGGTCATGCCGTAGCCCTCAACGAGGAGGCCGCCGGTCGCTTCCTCCCAGCGGGCGACGGTCGCCACGGGGAGACTCATCGCTCCCGAGATGGCGAAGCGGATCGTCGACAGGTCGACGCCCTTCCGCGAGGTCGCGCGGGCGAGCGCGTCGTAGATCGGGGGGACGCCCGGAAGGAACGTCGGGGGCGACGACTTCGCCGCCGAGACGACCATGTCGACATCGAACTTCGGGAAGAGCACGACCCGCGCGCCGATCGAGACGGCGAAGGTGAGGCAGAGCGTCAGTCCGTACGCGTGGAACATGGGCAGCACCGCGTAGAACGTCTCCTCTCCCTCACGGAGCCCCGGCACCCACGCGCGCCCCTGTGCGGCGTTCGAGCGCAGATTCCGGTGCGACAGGATCGCCGCCTTGGGAGTCCCGGTCGTGCCGCTCGTCAGCTGGAGGAGGGCCGTGTCGTCGAGGGTGGGAGCCGGCCACTTCTTGGGCAGTCTCCGCTCGTTCACCCAGCTCTTCCACGAACGGATGCCGCGCGACGACGGCTTCGCGGTCATCGCCTCGCGCGAGGCCCGCGCCGCGGGAACCGGCAGACGCAACGCCACCCGCTTGAGCCAGGGCAGGGCATCCGGGAGGCGGACGGCGACGATCGCGCGCGGCGCGATGTCGCTCGGGAAGTCGGCGACGATGTCGGCGACCTTGTCCCACACGATCGCGACCACGGCCTCGTGCACCTCGAACTGGTGACGGAGCTCGCGCGCCGTGTACAGCGGGTTGTGCTCGACGACGATGGCTCCGATGCGGAGGGCGGCGTAGAACGCGACGACGTGCTGGGGGCAGTTGGGCAGGATGAGTGCGACCCGGTCGCCCGCCTTCACCCCGAGCTTGCGCAGCGCGCTCGCGGCGCGCAGCACCTGATCCTCGAGCTCGGCGTACGTCGTCTCCGCCCCGAAGAACTCCAGCGCGACGTGGTCGCCGAAGCGCGCGACGGCGCTCTCCAGCATCTCCACGAGGGTGTCGTGCACCGGCTCGATCTCGTGCGGCACCCCCTCGGCGTACGCCGAGAGCCACGGACGGTCGCTGAGGGGGGATCCGGATGCGGGAGCGTCGCTGTTCGTCACCCGTTCAGCGTAGGACGCCGCGCCCGTGCAGGGCCTGACAGCGGCACGGGTCCGCCGCATCCGTCGTCGCGTGCGCGGCTCGGGTGGCAGTCGCGGCCCCCTCCTCGCGCCCGAGGCGGCCGCGACTGCCACTTGAACACGTGCGCAAACGCGCCAACACGGAAACCTTTCGAAATTTGTTGTTAGCGGCATCATTCTGTGGAAGCGTGGCCGTCGCCGCGCCTGCATCCGTCATCGCATGGAGATCCCCCGGGCGCGCGCGCCCCCGTCGCCGGGTGGCGCGTCAGTGAAGTGCAAAGGAGCATTATGCGAACGTCCGGCCTGCGCCCGAGAAGCGGGAAGCGCCTCGGCGCCGTCCTCGCCACGGTCGCCCTCCTCCTCGGCGCCGCGGCACCGTCCGCCGCATCCGCCGCGGAGGAAGACCTGAGTCCGTACACCATCTGGTTCAACAACTTCGAGTCCGGTCGCCTGGCGCCGTGGGCGCCGAGCGGCGGCTCCGTCACGGTGGAACGCCAGACCATCCCCGAAAGTATCGGCCTCAGTCACGCAACCTCGATGCGAGTCGCCGGGCGCGCCGCCACCGGCGAGGGTGCCGCGCTCCCCCTGGCCGACTACCTCACCCCGGGCGAGCGTTCCACCATCTCGGTGTGGACCAGGCTGCACCCGGGCACCCCCGCCACGACCGTGCGGGTCGGCGTCGAGCAGGGCGGCACCGTGACCCCGGTGGCGTCGGGCGCTGCGACCGCCGACGGCTGGATCGAGATCGTCGGCGACTACACCCCCGCCGCCGGCGCCGACCTCGGTCGCCTCCTCATCACCGCAGACGCCGCGGATGCCGGATTCTGGGTCGACGACACCCTGCTCACCGGGTACGCCCCGCGGACGGTCGTCATCGACGACTCGACTCCGTTGAAGTCGACGCTGCCCTTCCCGATCGGTGCGGCGGGCGACTCCCGCATCGCCGCGGGCTCCGGCGAGCCGACGCTCTCCACCCACTTCGACTCCGTCTCGGCGGAGAATCACATGAAGCCCGAGGCCTGGTACAACGCGGACGGATCGTTCGTCTCCTCCAACCCGCAGGCGGACTCCCTCGCCGACTGGGCGGTCGAGAACGACGGTCGCGTGTTCGGCCATGTCCTGCTGTGGCACAGCCAGATCCCCGCGTGGTTCTTCCGCGAGACCGCGGGCGACAACAGCTCGCGCGAACTGACGAACTCCGACGCGGACAAGGCGATCCTCACCGAGCGCATCCGCACGCACATCGACAACGTCGCGGAGTACTTCGCCGACCGGTACGGACCCTACGGAAGCGCCGGCAACCCCATGAAGGCCTGGGAGGTCGTGAACGAGGTCATCAACGACGGTCAGAACCCGCAGCTGCGCAACTCGCGCTTCTTCCAGATCCTCGGCGAGGAGTTCATCGACATCGCGTTCCACGCGGCCGACGAGAGCTTCAACGACACCTACGCCGCGGACGGCGTGGACCGCCCCGTCGAACTCTTCATCAACGAGTACGGCACCGAGGGCGGCGCGAGCGCGACGTCGAAGCTGCAGCGCTACTACGACCTCGTCGTGCGCCTGCTCGAGCGCGACGTCCCGATCACCGGTGTCGGGCACCAGTTCCACACCACGATGGCGTCGCTGAACCTGGCGAACATGGAAGCGGCACTGGAGAAGTTCGCGGGGCTCGGCCTCGTGCACGCCGTCACCGAGTTCGACATCGCGATCGGCACGGTCACCGAGCGGAACCTGATCCGTCAGGGTCACATCACCGGCCAGGCGTTCGACATCTTCAAGGAGTTCCACGCGGGCCCCGAGACCATGTACTCGGTCACGGTGTGGGGCCTGCGCGACATGGGATCGTGGCGGTACTACGACGGTGCCCCCCTGCTGTTCGACGACTACTTCAACGGCAAGTGGGCGTACCGCGGCGCCGCAGGGCTGTCCGTCCCGGCCGAGCCTCGGGCGATGAACGCATTCGGCGGCACCGTCGAACTCACCGAGGACGCCGTCACCGACGTCGCCTGGGAGCAGCTCGCTCCCACCCCGATCGCCGACCGCCACGCCTTCGGGCTGCGCTGGTCGCCGGACCACGTCACCGCGCTCGTCGACGTCACCGATGCCGACACCGACGCGACGGATGCCGTCACCTTCGCTCTCGGCGACGCCACCTACACGGTGGGGCGCGACGGCAGCGGTGACATCGACGCCGTCGTGGGCGAGACCGACGGGGGCTGGCGCCTCGTCGCCCACGTCCCCGCCGAAGGGCTGGCGGAAGGCGACATCCTCCGCTTCGACGTCGCCGTCGACGACGGCGCGGGCGAGCTCGGATGGAACGACACCGGCGTGCTGGGCGAGGTCACCCTCCGTGAGCCCCTGTCCTTCGCCGCGGTCTCCGAGATCGCGGACGCTCCCGCGATCGACGGCGACATCGACGCGGCGTGGGCCGACGCGGTGAGCGTCACCACGGGCAAGCAGATCAACGGCACGGCCTCGGCATCCGCCGATGTCCGCCTCGCCTGGAGCGGCGACGGCGACACGCTGTTCGTCCTCGCGGAGGTGCAGGACGACGTGATCGACACCTCCGCCGGCGCCGCCCACGAGCGGGACTCGATCGAGGTCTTCCTCGACCTCGGCAACCGGAAGAACGGCACCTACCTGCCCACCGACATGCAGCTGCGCATCAACGCCGCGAACGAGGTGAGCTTCGGCTCGGGCGATGCCGCGGCCCAGCAGGCCCGCGTGACGTCGGCGGTCGAGGTCGTCGACGGCGGCTACGTCGTCGAGGCGGCCATCAGCCTCCTGGATGCCGGGGGCGCCGAGTCGCTGCACGGCTTCGACGTGCAGGTCAACGACGCCCGCGACGGCGCCCGGGTGGGCGTCCGCAACTGGGCCGACCCGACGGGGTCGAGCTGGAACAACACCTCCCGGTGGGGAGTCATCCAGCTCGCGGTCGACGAGGGAGACGTGGCACCGACCCCGGAGCCGACCCCGGACCCGGAGCCGACGACGCCCGCACCGGAGCCGACCCCGGACCCGGAGCCGACGACCCCCGCACCGGTTCCCGGTGACGGCGGACCCGACGGTGACGACGCGGCATCCGGCGGAACGGGTGGCGGTGACACCGACGGTGGGCTCGCCGTCACCGGTCTCGCGGGCTCGTTCCTCCTTCCGCTCCTCGTGGGCGGCGCGATTCTGGCTGCCAGCGGCGCGTTCGTCGTCCGCGGCATCCGACGCTCGCGGGCCGGTCTGAGCTAGCGAGCGGCCCTCGCGGCGGCTCCGGGCCTCCGCCGCGAGGGCACCCCGCCACCCCTGCACCGCGGACGTCACTCCGCCGGTGCAGGGGTGGTCTGGTTCCGGCGCGGGTGATCGGGCCGCTCATGTGGCGGGTGTGGCCGCCTCCTCCCGCGCGAGGCGGCCACACCCGCCACCCGACACGTGTGATCGACCCCGGAGGGGTGGATCGGCGGGCCGTGGCTCCGCGCGCCACCCCGGGGTAGAAAGGAAGACCCCTCGAGGAAGGCGCGCACGTGATCGATCGCCCCGCCCTGGCTGCGTTCCTCCGACATCGCCGCGAGGCGCTGCAGCCGGAGGACGTCGGGCTCCCGCGCGGCCCGCGGCGGCGCACCGGCGGGCTCCGACGCGAAGAGGTCGCAGCCCTCAGCCACATGTCCACCGACTACTACGCCCGTCTCGAACGCGGCACGGGACCGCATCCGTCCGAGCAGATGATCGCCGCCATCGCGCAGGGTCTGCACCTCAGCCTCGACGAGCGCGACCACCTGTTCCGACTCGCCGGTCACCGCCCTCCCGCCCGCGGCTCGGCGAGCGATTTCGTCGCGCCCGGGCTGCTGCGCATCCTCGACCGACTCGCGGACACCCCCGCGGAGATCATCACCGAGCTCGGCGAGACGCTCCGCCAGACGCCGCTCGGCGTCGCCCTCACCGGCGACGCGTCCGCGCGGCGCGGACCGGAGCGGAGCGTCGGGTACCGCTGGTTCACCGATCCGCGGGTGCGCGCGCCGTATCCGCTCGAGGAACGGGAGCAGCTCTCCCGCGTGTACGCCGCGGGACTCCGCGAGCTCCTCGCCCTGCGCGGTCCGCGGTCGCGAGCCGCCGAGATGGTGGCCGCGCTCGAGGGCGATGCCGAGTTCCGCCGCGTGTGGGACGCGCAGGAGATCGGCATCCGTCCGACGGAGCTCAAGCGGTTCGCCCACCCTGTCGTCGGCGACCTCGAGCTGCACTGCCAGACTCTCCTAGACCCCGACCAGTCGCACAGGCTCCTGGTGTACACCGCGGTCCCCGGCAGCGAGAGCGACGAGAAGCTCCGCCTCCTCGCCGTCGTCGGGGCGGATCTGCAGCGCTGAGGATGCCGCGGTCCCGGGTGCCGCTGACTGCGCAGCCGTGGATCGACAGTCCCTGGAACGCCCCGGAGAGCGCGGCGAGCATGGACACAGGCGGACCGAACGACGACCCGCGACGAAGGAGAATCCCATGACCCGCGCACTCGACATCCCCGACCAGACCGGAACCCTCGCCGTCGTCACCGGCGCCACCGACGGCATCGGGCTCGTCATCGCCACCCGCCTCGCCGCCGCCGGCGCCGACCTGATCCTGCCCGCACGATCGGCCGAGAAGGGCGAACGCGCCGCGGCCCGGATCCGCGAGGCCGCGCCGGGTGCGCGCGTGAGCGTCCCGACGCTGGACCTGTCGTCCCTCGCCTCGGTCCGCGGGCTCGTCACCCACCTTTCCGCCGAGGGGCGGCCGATCGGCATCCTCATCAACAATGCGGGCGTCATGCGCCCGCCGCAGCGGACGGAGACCGCCGACGGGTTCGAGCTGCAGTGGGGCACCAACCACCTGGGCCACGTCGCCCTGACCCTCGGCCTGCTGCCGCTGCTGCGCGCCGGGCGCGCCCGCGTCACGCACCAGACGAGCATCGCCGCCCGGTCGGGATCGATCCCCTGGAACGACGTCGACAGCGAGCGGGAGTACGACGCGATGCGGGCGTACTCGGCGTCGAAGATCGCGGTCGGACTCTTCGCCCGCGAGCTCGATGCGCGCAGCCGCGCGGGCGAGTGGGGCATCTCGAGCAATCTGTCTCACCCGGGCGTCTCTCCGACCAACCTCCTCGCCGCCCAGCCCGGGATGGGCCGCACCCGCGTGACCCCCGAGCGCCGGGTCATCGGGGCTCTCTCCCGCATCGGCGTGACCGGCACCCCGCGGTCGGCCGCGCTTCCGGCTCTCCGCGCGGCGACGGCGACGGATGCCGCGGGCGACGAGTTCTACGGACCGAAGCGCGTCATCGCCGGGCCGCCGACCCGGGTGGAGCTGTGGGCGCCGTTGCGCTCGATGGACGACGCCCGGCGCGTGTGGGAGATCTCCGAGGCGCAGATCGCCGTCGGCGCCCGCGAGTAGCGGTCTTTCGAGTGGCGCCCGGGGCCGCCTTCTCGGGCGTGAGGTGGCCATAGCTGCCACCCGAAGCACTGCTGACGAGCCGTCCGCTCTACGCCTCGAGCTGCGCCTTCGCGCGCGCGAGGCCCTGCGCGAGGGTCGACCGCACGGTGTCGGCGACAACCGGCTCGACCAAGCGCAGCATCCCGCCGGGGCTCGCCTCGATCTCGGCGCGGACGTGACATGCCTCCCCGCGCGGGGAGAAGTCGAACCGCAGCGTCGTCGGCATGATCCCGGCGCTGCTGCGCGCGGCCATCACGATCGGCGGCTCGAAGTGCGTCACCTGCCAGTCGTACTCGACCTCGCGTCCCATCACCCGCATACGCGTGCGCAACGTCGTCCCGGGCTGCACGGGCGGAGGGGAGGTGAGCTCCTCCGAGATCACCGAGGTGTCCCACCGCGACCGGTTCGCCGGATCGGTCAGGTACGCGAAGACCGCCTCGAGGTCGCGCTCGATCAGGATCTTCTCGGCAACCGTGAACATGCCCTCATCCTCCCCCACGCCCGTGTCCCGCGGGCCGGGCGGCACGTATGGGTAGCGTGGGGCGGGTGCGCGACGACGCGAAGGATCCCGACGGAGAGCGGATGCCGTCGCCCGCGCCGCGGGAGATCCTGCGCCTTCCCGCCTTCGCCTTCTTCTGGAGCGCGACGACCCTGCGCGCCTTCGGCGGTGCGATCGCGGGCGTCGCCTTCCAGATCCTGATCGTCTCGGTGCTCGACGCCACCCCGGCCCAGATCAGCGTGCTCAGCGCTCTGAGCGTCGCGCCCTACCTCGTGCTCGGCTTCCTCGTCGGCGCGCTCATGGATCGGTGGCGACGCCAGCGCACCCTCGTCATGACCAGTATCGGACGCGCACTCGCGCTCGCAGCCGTGCCCGTCCTGCTCCTCACCGACACGCTGACGTTCGGCACGCTCGCGTGCGTCATCCTCGCCCTCGGTGTGCTGACGCTCTTCGCCGACTCCGCCGCCCAGCCCCTCCTCCCGCGGATCGTGCCCCGCCGCTCCCTCGTGCAGGCGAACGCCCGGCTCGGGCAGAGCGGCACCGTCGCCACGACCGCCGGGCCCGCACTCGGCGGGGCGCTGTTCACCGCGCTCGGCGCGCCGGTGCTGTTCGTCCTCGAGGCTCTGATCAACACCGTCGCGGCGATCCTCCAGTCGCGCATCCGCGTCGTCGAACCTCCCGTCCCGCCTCGTCCCGCCGGACGGAACGTCGGTCACGACATCGCCGACGGGATGCGCTTCACTTACCGGCATCCGACCCTGCGCCCGCTCGCAGTGTCGGTTCACGTGTGGTTCCTCGGCAACAGCATCGTCATGACGGTCTTCGCGGTGTACGTGTTGCGCGAGCTCGCTCTGCCGGCATGGGCCTTCGGCGTCGCACTGGCGGCCACCGGGGTCGGCGGCTTCGCGGGTGCGCTCATCGCGCCCGCGCTCGGCGCACGGTGGGGGGCCGGGCGCGCGATCCTGTTCGGCCGCGCGCTCGTCGTGGTCCCCTGGCTAGTACTGGGGATCGCGCCGCTGAACAGCGACACGTCCGTCGTGCTGACGCTCTCTGTCGTCGCGGCGTCTCAGCTCCTCTACGGCGGGGCGATGGGGATCGAGGACGCCAACGACATCTCCTATCGGCAGGCGGTCGCGCCGGACGCCATCCAGGGACGGATGAACGCGACGATCCGCACGGTCAACCGCGCGGTGTTCTTCGTCGGCGCCCTCGCAGCCGGGGCGCTCATGACCATCCTCGGCTTCGCACAGACGCTCATGGTCGGCGCGGTGGTGTTCGCCGTCGCGGCCGCCGTGATCATCGTGTCCCCGCTGCGCACCGCCCGTCACGACGACGACGACGAGGGATGACGCAGGTCCGCACTCGGCTCCCCGCCCCTGATTGCGCATAGGCGACATTTCCGCAACCCCGAGGTCGAACGGGAAGGCAGACCTATCGTGACGGCATGAGCACTTCGGACCAGTACACGTTCGATGACCCGGTACGCCGTTACGCCCGGGTCGAGCCGCCGCTGCAGCACCAGCCCGAACCGGGCGTGCAGGCGCGGATGAAGCCGGTTCCCGACCTCGGCGAGAAGTCGTATCGCGGAACCGGACGACTGACCGGTCGCAAGGCGCTCATCACGGGCGGCGACTCCGGCATCGGCGGCGCGGTCGCCATCGCGTTCGCCCGCGAGGGTGCCGACGTCGTGATCGTGCACCTCCCCGACGAGACCGAGGACGCCGCGCACATCCTCGAGCTCATCGCGGATGCCGGAGCCCAGGGTCACGCGATCGTCGCCGACATCGCCGACGCCGCGCGGTGCCGCGAGGTCATCGACGAGGCGGTGGGGATGCTCGGCGGCCTCGACATCCTCGTCAACAACGCGGGCCGGCAGATCGCGGTGGATCGCGTGGAGGACCTCAGCGACGAGCAGTTCGAACTGACCTTCCGCACGAACCTCTTCGCGCCGTTCTGGCTCACCAAGGCCGCGCTCGCCCATCTTCCGGCCGGTTCGAGCATCATCAACACCGCGTCCCTCGAGGCGTACAAACCCGCTCCGGACCGACTGGACTACGCCGCGACGAAAGCGGCGATCAACAATCTCTCGAAGGGTCTTGCCGTGCAGCTCGCCGATCGCGGCATCCGTGTGAATGTCGTGGCTCCCGGGCCGGTCTGGACGGCCCTGCAGGTCTCGGACGGCGTCTCGGACGAGCAGATGCGGGCCTTCGACGACGAGAACACCTACCAGCGCTCCGGCCAGCCTGCCGAGCTCGCGCCCGCGTACGTCTTCCTCGCCTCGTCGGAGTCGAGCTACGTCTCGGGTGCGACCATCAACGTCAACGGCGGGATGATCACCCCGTGAGACCCGTCTGCACGGTCTTCGTGCTTCCCGGCCTCGGCCTCTCCGCCGAGGCGGCCGCGCCGATCGCTGCGCACCTGCCCGACGGTTTCGATGTCATCGGCATCGACCTCCCCGGGCACGGGGGCACTCCCGACGGCGTCGGCGCCGGGGTCTCGGCCCTCGCCGACGCGGTCGTCGCCGCGATCGCAGCTCACGCGACGGGTGGTCCGTGGATCCTCTGCGCCCACAGCATGGGCGGCAAGATCGCCGCCGTGGTCGCCGACCGCGTCCTGCGCGGCCATGCCCCCTTGTTCGGGCTCACCGGGCTCGTCCTCCTCGCCCCCTCGCCGACCACGCCGGAACCCATGGACGAGGAACGCCGCGCGCGCATGCTCGCGTGGGTGGCGGACGGCCCGATTTCCGAGCCGAACGCCCTCGAATTCGTCACCGAGAACGTCGCCGCGCCGCTCGACCCCGACGCGAAGGCGACAGCGATCGCGCAGGTGCAGCGGATGTCGCCCCTCGCGTGGCGCCGGTGGCTCGAGACCGGAAGCCGGGAGGACGTGCGCGACGGACTCGACATCGGGGAGCTTCCCGCCGTCGTCCTCGCCGGCGATGACGACGACGACCTCGGAGCCGACGCGCAGCCGGGTCTCGTCGCGGACCTCCTCCCCCGCGCGGCGGTGATCGCACTTCCCGTCACCGGGCATCTGCTCCCGTACGAGCGGCCACGCGAGGTCGCCACCGCGATCGCCGAGCTGTGGGAGCGCATCACCGCGGCGTCCGCGCCCGTCCCCGCGGAGTGGGGCCGCGTCATCGCATCCGACCGCACCGATCCCGAGACCCGCGGCATCCTCTCCCGTCGCGCCTTGGCCGACGACGTCGGTGCCGAGCCCCGCGCACTCACCGCGGCGCAGCTGTCGACGCTGCACATTCTGGCCGGACGCCTCGTCCCCCGCGCGACGGACGACCGCTTCGACCTCGCACGCCGCATCGACCATGATCTCGCTGCCGGCCGCGGAGACGGCTGGCGCCCGCCGGGACTGCCGAGGGATGCCGAGGCCTACCGAGCCGGCCTCGACGCCCTGGCCGCGGTCTGGCCCGACTCCGCCGCCGCGCAGGATGCGCTCATCGGGCGGATCATCGCCGGCGACGGGTTCCACGGATCGCCGTGGGATGCCGACACCACCCGCCGCTGGTTCGAAGACGTCCGCGTCGATCTCGCGCAGGCCTGGATCTCGCATCCGGCCTCCTCGGCGCGCATCGCCTTCGACGGCTTCGTCACCGGCGTCGGATCCCCGCATCCCGGCTTCTCGGAGCTGCGCGCCGACCGGCGCGAAGCCTGGGAGCCCACCCCTCTCGGCATCCTCTCGTCCATGGAAGACCCCTCATGAACCTCACCGACATGCGCACGTACCCGACCGACGAGATCGTCGACGTCGTCGTGGTGGGCACGGGCGCCGGCGGCGGCCCCCTGCTCGCTCGGCTCGCGCAAGCGGGCCTGCGGGTCGTCGCGCTCGAGGCGGGTCCGAACTTCGACGTGCGCGACTTCGTCCCCGACGAGCTCGAGGGCACGCGGGTGAACTGGATGTCGGAGCGGATCAGCGGCGGCGACGCCCCGACCGCGTTCGGCCCCAACAACAGCGGACGCGGCGTCGGCGGCGGCACGCTGCACTGGGGAGCGTTCACGCCTCGGCCTGACGCGCGCGACCTGCGGCTGCGGTCGGAGTTCGGCGTCGGCGCCGACTGGCCAATCGATCCCGAGGAGCTCACGCGTTACATCGAAGAGGTCGAACGCACCGTCGGCGTCTCCGGCCCGACGCCCTACCCCTGGGATGTCGGCCGGGATTATCACTGGCCGGCCGTCGAGCGGAATGCGCCGGCAGACGTCGTCGCGGACGGGTGCGCACGCGAGGGCATCCGCACGGCGACGGCGCCCGCCGCGATCCTCACCCGCGACCACGATCAGCCGCACTACGGTCGCCGGTCGGGGAACCTCAATTTCGGCAGCATCCATCAGGGGGATCGGAGCGACGCCAAAGCCACCACGGCGAACACCTACCTGCCTGCCGCGGTCGCCGCCGGCGCCGAGATCCGCCCCGACAGCACCGTGCACGGGGTCGAACTCGACGCACGCGGGCACGTGTCCGCCGTGGTCTACACCCGCGACGGGCGTGAGGTGCGGCAGCGCTGCGCGATCCTCGTCCTCGCCGCGGGGGGCGTGGAGACCCCGCGACTCCTCCTGCACACCGGGCTGGCGAACTCGAGCGGCGCCGTGGGTCGGAACTTCCTCGCGCACGGAGCGCTGCAGGTGTGGGGTCGCTTCGACGCGCAGATCCGCGGCTACCGCGGCTACCCGTCGTCGCTCATCAGCGAGGACTTCGTCCGCCCCGCGGGCGTCGATTTCGCCGGTGGCTATCTGATCCAGAGCCTCGGGGTCATGCCGGTCACCTACGCCACCACCCTCGTGCGCGGCGGCGGCCTGTGGGGACAAGAGCTCATGGATGCCCTCGACGCGTGGCAGTACTCCGTCGGCGTCGGGATCAACGGCGAGTGCCTGCCGTCCGCCCAGAACCGCCTCGTCCTGACCGACGAGATCGACGAGTTCGGCGTCCCCCGCGCGGAGATCACCTTATCTCCGGGCGCGAACGAGGAGGCGCTGGACCGCCACGCTGCGCGGACGCTCACGGGCATCCTCGAAGCAGCCGGCGCCCGCGAGACGCGTGTGCTCGCCCGCACCGCGCACACCCTCGGCACGTGCCGCATGAGCGCCGACCCCGCGGACGGCGTCGTCGACGCGGACGGGCGCAGCCACGACATCCCGAACCTGTGGGTGTGCGACAACTCGACCTTCCCGAGCGCCCTGTCGGCGAACCCCTGCCTCGCGCAGATGGCCCTGTCGCTGCGGACGGCGGATCGGATGCTGGCCTCGCGGGCGGCCTGATCGGTCGCGGTCAGCGGTCAGCGTTCTCCGAGGGTCTTCGCGGGAACCAGCTCGCGGATCGTCAGCGCCGCGCTCACCAGCGCGAGGTGGCTGAGCGCCTGCGGGGTGTTGCCCCAGAACGAGCCGTCATCGGCGGAGATCATCTCCGCGTAGATTCCGACGTCGTTCGCCGTGGCCACGAGCGCGTCCATCGCAGCGATGGCCTCTTCGTGGCGTCCGACGCAGGCGAGCGCACCCGCGCACCAGAACGCGGATGCCACGAAGGTGTGCTCTTCGGCATCCATCCCGGTGTAGCGGTAAAGCAGACCGTTCTCGGCGCCGAGCTCGCGGATGAGGGCGTCGATGGTCGCCGACATCCGTTCTCCGCGGTCGAAACCGCTCTCGGCGTGGAGGAGCACCGAGGTGTCGAGATCCGAGGAGCCGGGGTACATGACGTAGCTGCCGGCGTCGTCGGACCAGCCGAACTCGCGCACCCACTCGGCGATGCGCTCGCGCTCGGCGCGCCACCGGTCGGCATTGCCGGGGATCGCGCCCTCATCGGCGAGCCACGCGGCGTCGTTGAGCGCCTGCCAGCACCCCATCTTCGATGAGGTGTAGTGGCGGATCTCGGGGAGCTCCCACATCCCGGAATCAGGATTGCGCCACAGGTCGCACGTACGGTCGGCCATGTCGGCGAGCATCCGGCCGGTGGCGACATCCAGGATGTTGCCCGCATCGACGTAGGTGCGGCAGATGGCGAAGAGATCACCGTAGACGCCGAGCTGCAACTGGTCGCGAGCGGGGTTTCCGGACACCACCGGGCCGATGCCCTTCCACCCGTCGACGTCGAACTCCTCGACGCCGGCCGTCACCTCACCGCGCAGCGAATAGAGGACATGCAGCTCGGGGCCGTTCTCGCGGATCGTCCGCAGCAGCCAGGAGATCGCGGCGTGCGTCTCCTCCCGGAGTCCGAAGCGGACGAGTGCATGCGCGGTGTATGCGAGGTCACGCACCCATGCGAAGCGGTAGTCCCAGTTCTTTCCCCCGCGGGGGTTCTCCGGGAGCGAGGTGGTCGCCGCCGCGGCGATCGCCCCGGTCGGTGAGTAGACGAGGAGCTTCAGCGCCAGGGCGCTGCGCTGCACGGCATCCGCCCACGGCCCGTCGTAGGAGAACTCGCGCGACCAGGCGCGCCAGCCGTCGATGGTGCGGTCCACGCTCCGATCGACGTTCGCCGGGTCCGGGAGGTGGAGGGGCTCCCCGTCCGTGGCGACGACGACGAGGAGATGGCGGGACTCGGCGGATGTCGTGAACCGGCCGCGCAGGAGCGGGCCCCGCGGGCCGTCGGGGTCGGGCGCATCGGGTCCGTGATCGCTGCCGACGACGGCGAGGGAGATCCCGCCGACGCGCAGGATGGCGGCCCCGGCGTGCTGCTCGATCCAGGGTGCCGCGGTCTGGAGGCGCGACCCGGGCTGCACCACCCACTGGAACTCGACCGAGCCCTCGATGCCTTCGACCCGGCGCGCGAGCTCGGCCCACGGGAGGCGCCCGGCGACGCCGGTGACCAGCGCGTCGATGACGCGCGCGCGACCGGTCGGTGTGGTGAAGGTCGTCTGCAGCACGTTCGTGCGCGCGACGTACCGTCGGCGGACGGCGTACTCACCGACGGGCTCGAGCCCGATACACCCCCCGGTGTCGTTGTCGAGAATGCGTGCGAACACCGGCGGAGAGTCGAGATTGGGCAACGGGAGCCAATCGATCTGCCCCCGGAGGCCGATCAACGCGATCGTCCGGCCGTCGCCGATGGGCGCGTAATCGCGCAGGTCGCTGTGCGAAGGGGATGCGGGAGCCACGGGTTCAGGCTAGAGATCGCGGGGAGGACGAGGGGTGGCTTGCGCGGGGGGACGGGGAGGGGTACGAGCAGCGAAGGGGGTTCGTTTGGGAAGTTTTCTACATAGGTAGGATATTCGTCCTGAGCGTCGGAGCCCGTCGCTAGTATTCGAACATGAATACGAGCCGGTTGGTCGAGTTCAGCGAGGAAGAGCTCGCGGAGCTGGATGAGGTCGCGTCCGCGGCCGAGCGGATCACCCCCGCGCTGGGGGCGATGGAGGTCAAGAACGTCCGGAACCAGGCGCGTGCGGGCGCGATCGCGGAGCGGGTCGCTCGGCGTCAGTCGGCGTCGGTGCGGTCGCAGGAGATGGTCTACCGCTCCGTCGCCGCGGAACTTGCCGGTGTGACGTTCACCACCGACCGGTCGATGCAGGTGCAGATCAATCAGGCGGTGGAGTGGGTCGAGTGCTACCCCGCCACGTTGGCGGCGTGGGAGGCGGGCCGGATCACCCGCGGGCACGCGACCGCGGTGTTGCGGTGCGGGACCGTGCTGCCCCGCGATGCGCGGGCAGAGTTCGACGCCCAGGCCGCCGAGATGTGTGTGGGTCAATCGGTCGGGCGGGTGAAGGATCGCCTCGACCACCTCGCGCAGGAGCTGCACCCCCGCACGTTGGCGGAGCGGCACGCGAAGGCCCGCGAGGAACGGCGGGTGAGTGTCACGCCGTTGCGGGATGGGATGTCCGAACTCGTCGCGACCCTTCCCACCCTGTTGGCGGAAGGGATCAGCGACCGGCTCAACGAACAGGCCGCATCGATCATCGACGCCCGCAACACACCCGGCGACGACGGGGCCGACGCGGACGCTGGCGACGCGGAGCCGGATTGCCGCACACGCGACCAGATCCGCGCGGACGTGTTCTGCGACATGCTCCTGACTGCCTCACCGCTCGTGGACCCGACGATCGACGGGGACGGAAACGGGACGCTGGGGATGATTCGCGCGAAAGTGCAGGTCGTCGTCCCCGCCCTCGCTCTCTTGGGGAAAGACGACGATCCCGCGAACGACACCACCACCGCCGACCTCGTCGGGTCCGCACCGATCGACCCCGCCACCGCCCGCGCACTCGCTGGCGCCGTCGCGTCGTGGGAACGTCTCGTCGTCCACCCGGTGTCGGGACAGGTGTTGTGCACCGATTCGTACCGGCGGACGGCGTCGATGGCGCGATTCCTGAAGGCCCGGGACCGGCACTGCCGGTTCCCCGGATGCCGCCGGCCCGCGATCCGCTGCGAACTCGACCACACCTTCGACTACGCCCTCGGCGGGCGGACGGACATCCGAAACCTCTGCCACCTCTGCCAGAGACACCACTCGATGAAGCAATTCACCTCCTGGGGCGTCCGACAACTCGGCGGCGGGGTCCTCGAATGGACATCCCCCACCGGGCGCGTCTACATCGACCATCCCCCGGCACCCCTGGTGAGATTCATGCCCTCGGGAGGTGGAGCACCGCCCCCGGACGGGAGCGGCGGCGCACCGCCGCCCGACCCCGCACCCTTCTGACACCCCACAGCTCTGAACAGCGACCCGTCACGCGCGTAGCGCGCGTCGGGGCTACGCGCAACCCGGGGTGGCGGCATCCGCTCACGGGCTTAGCGTGGCCGGCATGCCGAACATGTACACGCCCCAGGACCCCACCACCCAGTTCCCGCGTCCGCCCTTCCCGCCGCAGCAGCAGAAGGGCCCGGGAGACATCCACAAGATGGATCCGGCCCCCGATCACGGCGAGACCTCCTACGTCGGCCTCGGACGGCTCCCGGGTCGCAAGGCCCTCGTCACCGGCGCCGACTCGGGCATCGGGCGTGCCGTGGCGATCGCGTACGCACGCGAGGGAGCAGACGTCGCGCTCAGCTATCTTCCCGAAGAGCAGGGGCAGGCCGAAGAGGTCGCCGCCCTCATCGAGAAGGAGGGTCGCGTCGCGGTCCTTCTGCCCGGCGACCTCCAGGAGGAGTCCACCAACAACGAGGTCGTCGCCAAGGCCGTCGAGGGTCTCGGAGGCCTCGACATCCTCGTCATCAACGCCGGTACGATGCCGACCGTCGACAGCATCGACGACTTCGAGACCAAGACGCTCGATCACGTCGTGAAGGCGAACATCTACCCGCTGTTCTGGCTCACGAAGGCTGCGTCCCCGCACCTCAAGCCGGGCGCCGCGATCATCACGACCTCGAGCATCCAGGGCTTCGTCCCCTCACCGTCGCTCGCCGAGTATGCGGTCTCGAAGGCCGGCATCGCCAACTGGACGCGCGCGCTGGCCCAGCAGCTCATCGAGCGCGGCATCCGCGTGAACGGCGTGGCTCCCGGCCCCATCTGGACGCCGCTGCAGCCGGCGTTCGTGCCGAACGAGAAGATCGAGGAGTTCGGCTCGCAGACCCCGATCGGTCGTGCGGGGCAGCCGGTGGAACTCGCCCCCGCGTTCGTCTTCCTCGCCTCGCAGGAGTCCAGCTACGTCATCGGCGAGACCATCGCCGTCACGGGCGGCATGCCCACTCACTGACGAATGGACCGGCGCGTCACCGTGCCGACTCGGGGCGCGGATCTCACCGATCCGTGCCCCGAGTGTCGTTCACGCGGGAGTGACGCTCATACTCCACGTCACACTGAACCGATCGGTGAGCATACCGAAACCCGGGCTCCACGCGGAGGCGGCCAGCGGCTCGACCACGTTCGCGCCGACGGCGAGCGAATCCCAGTACCCCTGGAGCTCAGAAAGGGAGTCCGCACCGATGGAGACGAAGACCCCCTGATCAGTGATCGTGGTGTTGTTCTCGCGATGGGTGGAACCACCGCCGACGATTCCACCCTCGCTCCGTCCCGGGATGTCGTACCCCATCAAGCGGAACCCGTTCTCCCCTTCGACGAGACCGAACACGACCGCGTCGGAGCCAGGGATCTCGGCCGGCATCCCGAAGTCGGCGTAGGTGTTGATGACGAGGTGGCCGCCGAAGACGGACTGGTAGAACTCCAGTGCCTGGCGGGCGTCACCGCGGAAGTTGAGGTGGGTGGTTATCTGGACGGTCATCTCTGCTCCTTCAAGGGAATCGGCCGATCGGCTCGATGGAACAACCGTCTCAGTCAAGTAGGTCTGTTTCTGTCCTAGACGACATCTACCCTGGGTGCATGACGACGACTTCTCGGTTGCTTACCCTGTTGTCGCTGCTCCAGACCCGCCGCGACTGGCCGGGGTCGCTCCTGGCCTCTCGCCTCGGCGTCAGCGACCGGACCGTGCGTCGTGACATCGATCGTCTCCGCGAGATGGGCTACCGCATCCGCGCATCGATGGGACCCGATGGCGGCTACCGGCTCGATTCCGGGGACGAGCTGCCGCCCCTCTTGTTCGACGACGACCAGGCACTCGCCGTCGCCGTCGCCCTGCGCACCGCTCCTGCGGTAGGTGCCGAGATCGGCGAGGCGGCCCTTCGCGCTCTCGGAACCCTCCGGCAGGTAATGCCCTCACGGGTGCGCCATCGCCTCGACACCCTCGATGTCACCATCGTCCGCCGCCCGAACGAAGCCCCCGCCCCGACCACAGACCTCGACGTGCTCGTCACGCTCGCTCAGACCATCCGAGACCGTCAGACCCTCCGGTTCGACTACCTCCCCGCCACCGGCGCCACCACCACCCGCGCGCTCGTCCCGCCGCGCCGCGTGGAGCCCCATCATCTCGTCAGCTCCCACGGTCGGTGGTACCTCGTCTGCTGGGATCTCGACCGCGAGGACTGGCGCCTGTATCGCGTTGATCGCGTCCGGCCCCGCGCGCCGCACGGCGCCTCGTTCATTTCTCGCTCCGTGCCCGGTGGAGACGTCGACGCATTCGTGTCCGCTCGCTTCAAAGGCGCCGCCGTCGACGCCTGGCCGTGCCGGGGTACCGTGCTCCTCCACCTCCCCGCGCGCGACGTCCTCCCGTTCGCCGGAGAAGGCACCGTCGTTCCCATCGACGACGAATCCTGCACCCTCGAGACGGGATCGTGGTCATGGGTGTCGCTCGCCGTGTCCTTCGCGCTGTTCGATGCGGCGATGGAAGTCGTCGAACCCCCGGAACTCGAGACCGCGTTCACGACACTCGCAGAGCGGTACGCCGCCGCGAGCCGGAAAGTCACGGAAAGATAACGAGACCCCTTGCCTCCGTTACCTCACCGTTATAGAGTGCTTGCACGGTAGTTGTTTTGCTGTGGCAGCTGCCGACATGTGATTGCAGGACACTCTTGGTGCAGGGACAAGGGCCGGTCGGACGCCTCTCCGACCGGCCCTTACTCTTGCCCTGGTGACCGCCGGACCGGGGTGATCGCCACGTCAGACGCCGCCGCCGCCCCCGCCTCCGCCGCCTCCACCGGCGGAACCGCCCCCACTCGATCCTCCGGAGGTGGACGCGCTCGCGGTGGTGGAGAGGGTGGAGATGCCCGACGAGAATGCGGCCGCGTTGAACCCCGTGGTCCCGATGTACCAGCCGGGCGTCCCGGTCCGGTCGTACAGCACGGCCAGCCGCTCGGCCCACTCCTTCTCCTGACCGAACACGACCGCGTACGGCAGAAGCGTCTCGTAGAGCACCAGCATCTGCGCAGGATTCTCCGGATCGATCGCGCTCCCCGCAGCATCCACCGCGCGACGCTCCGCACCCCGGGGTGACTGCAGCATCCGGATCCGATCCGCCTCGGCCCACTCGATGAACGTCTTCAGCCCCGCCAGGCGATCCCGCGTCTCCGCGCCGGCCGACGTGAGGGGCCGCCGCGAGATGAGACCGGCGACGATGAACACCAGGATGAACGACCCGATGAGGATGGGAACGGTCACGGCCGGGGTCAGGAACGCGTCGAGCGCGAGCACGCCGAAGAGGGTCGCTCCGATCGCCGCGACGATCGAGAGGATCATCGGCCACGCCCGCTTTCCGGCGGGCACCGGTCGCCGGAGCCCCCGCGTCGTCAGCTCCTTGTCGGCGCGGCTCAGGATCTTCCGGGCTGCGGTGGAGAACCGGGTGTCCGACGAGCCGAACTCGTATTCCTCCCCCGGCACCAGCCGCGGGAAGAGTCCGTCGAGCAGCATCCGTCCGTCGCCGTCCGCGCGAGACGGATCGACGAGCACCGCCTTGAGCTTCACCCCGCCGAACATCTTCTTGCCGGCTTCCTCGATGCGGATGCTGCCGACGACGGCCTGCTCGAGCACCTCGGCGGGTATCGCCTTGGCGGTCTTGCCGAGCAGGACCGCGCTCTCGAGGGCGTCGATGTTCGCGGGCGGCGCGTACTCCGCGATGATCGTCGGGCGCCCCGGAGCGTCGCGGAGGTGCCGGCGGCGTACCGCGACGGCCCAGCCGAGCGCGCCGAGGCCGAGGGCGCCGAAGATCGCCTGCAGCCACCCGAGCGGCGAGGCGGCGTAATTGCCGTCAAACGGGGTGAACGTCTCGGGGGCGAAGCCCACCGCGATCGTCATCGTCTCGTGAGGAGCGAGGTCCTGCGCGGAGGCTTCGATGAGGACCGCGCCGAGCTGCCCCGGCTGCACCGAGATGTCGCACGTCTGGGTCGACCCCTGCGAGCCGACGTAACAGGCCTGGTCACCGGTGAGGGCGCCGGCCAGCTCCGCAGGCACCCGCAGGGTCGCGTTCACCTCACCGAAGGGCTGTGGCCAGTCGACGCCGTTGACGTCCCAATAGAGCTCCTGCACACCGGTGTCCTCGAAGAAGCGCACCACGTTGTCGAGCGTGTAGGAGAAGACGTACGACTGCTCCCCGCGGACATAGTCGTCGGCGCGCGAGGTCATCGCGTAGGCACCGTCGTCGCTGTCGGTCTCGCTCGCGCGGGGGTTGCCCTCGGCATCCGTGATCGAGATCAGACGCGGGTTGAGTGGCGCGCCGAGGTAGGAGTCCGGAACGATCCGGCGCATGCCGCGATTCTGGTCGTACTCGGGGAAGCGGGCGACGAAGGTCTCCTCGACCGTGAGGGCGCTCGCACCGTCGTCGCCGCGACCGATGGAGTATTCGACATCCATGCTGTCGAAAGTGAAGTCGTCGACGTCCGTCGACACCGCGCTCGTCGCACCGGCGGCTGCCGCACCGGCGCCCAGCGCGAGGGTCGCCGCCGTCACAGCCGCCGCGATCGCCGCCGTCCAGGCCGCTCGAGCGCCGAAAAGTGACCGAACTGTGCGCGTCGCCATGCGGCCAGCCTACGGCGAGGCCTTCTCGGCCGTACCCTGGTCTGCATGACTGATCGCCGGCTCGCCATCGACGCGTGGGAAAGCCTCTTCCGGGCTCAGCACGAGGTGTTCCACGAGATCAGCAGCGACTTCGACGACGAGCTGGGCCAGGCCGAGTACGACGTCCTTCTGACCGTCACCCGCGGACCGAACATGACCGCGCGCCTGCGCGATGTCACGGCCAACATGCTCATCAGCCAGCCGAGCGTCTCGCGTCTGGTCGACCGCATGGTGTCGCGCGGGCTGCTGACGAAGTGCGCCGATCCGGACGATCGGCGCGGGTCGCTCGTCACGGCGACGGATGCCGGAGCCGCGGTGTTCCGCCGCGTCGCCTCGGCGCATGGCAAGGCGATCGCCGAGCGCATGTCGCCGCTGGACGATGCCGAGCTCGCGCTGCTGCGCGACCTGACCGCGAAACTCCGCGGGCGGTCCGTGTCGGAGTGACCGGCTCGCACGCGAGTGAGCCCGCCCGCGGAGTGCGGACGGGCTCACTCAGGGAGTCGGCGGGACGATCACTGCTCGACGGGCTGCGGACCGTCGGCGCTCTCGTGCGCCTGGATGACGGGTGACGCGCCGTCCGCCATCACCTCGATCTTGCGCGGCTTGGCCTTCTCGCTGACGGGGATGGTGACGCTCAGCACCCCGTTGCTGTAGTTGGCCGAGATGCGCTCGGTGTCGATGCCCTGGCCGAGGTTGAGCTGACGGAGGAAGCTCGCCGCCTCGCGCTCGCGCGTGATCCACTTCACGCCGTCGCCGGAGGGAAGCGTGCGCTCCGCGCGGATGGTGAGCAGCTGGCCGTCGACGTCGATGTCGACCGAGCCCGGGTCGATCCCCGGGAGGTCGGCGCTCAGGACGTAGTGGTCGCCGTCGCGGTAGAGGTCCATCGGCATGCGGCGCGGGCCGCGGCGCGTGTCGAAGAGGCTCGTGGCGAGGCGGTCGAGGTCACGGAAGGGGTCGTACGTGGCCATGGTGTTCTCCTCTCGAGTGAATTCAAGAGTTGAGTCGATGCGACTCAACTACGTTGAGATTAGCACTCTCGAGTGCCGAGTGCCAGATCGGTGCGCGTTCGCCCTCGGCGAACACGGACGGCACGCAATGCCTCCAGGTGGCGGGTGTCGCCCCCTCACACGCTGAGAGGCGGCCACGACTTCCACCCGGAGGACAGCCGGAACGCCGCTCGGCTCTCCTCCCCAGGGCGCGGGCCGATGCCGCGAGGCCCGCGTCGTCCACATGTGGCGCGGGGCGCGCCGTGGACCGAAGGCCATCCGCAAGGGTGAGGCGATGCCCGTCGCGCCGCGTCCCCTCCCCGATACCCTCGGCGCCGCGTTCTCCTGCGCCGACGCTCGCAGTGGGACCGCGACATCGAGAAGTATGCGGACTACTCGGCATCGGGCTGGGAGGTGGTCCGCCTCACCGCGCGGCACGTCCGCCACCGCCGCACCGCGGTCGCGATCGTCGACGACGTTCTACGGCGCCGGGGCTGGGACGGCGCGCGAACGCGATGATCCGCGTTCGCGTGTCACTTCGCGCCGCCTCCCGCGCGGGGAGGGGGCGGCGACTGCCACATGAGGCCACCCGCGGCGCGGCCGCGCCGGATCAGCACTCGATGACGTTGACCGCGAGGCCGCCCTCGCTCGTCTCCTTGTACTTCGTCGACATGTCGATCCCGGTCTGTCGCATGGTCTCCACGACGGCGTCCAGCGAGACGTAGTGGCTCCCGTCACCCCGGAGCGCGAGCCGCGCGGCGGTCACGGCGGTCGACGCCGCGATGGCGTTCCGCTCGATGCACGGGATCTGCACGAGCCCGCCCACCGGATCGCACGTGAGTCCGAGGTGGTGCTCCATCGCGATCTCGGCGGCGTTCTCGATCTGCCGGTTCGTCCCGCCCATGACCGCGGTCAGCCCGCCCGCCGCCATCGCGCAGGCCGACCCGACCTCCGCCTGACACCCGCCCTCCGCGCCCGAGATCGACGCGTTCGCCTTGAACAGCGAGCCCAGCGCCGTCGCCGTCAGCAGGAATCGACGGATGCCGCGCCGCCGGTTCGCGTCGGCCACCGCGTCATCGTCCCGCCCCTCTCCCTCGCCCGGCCGACCACCGCCGTGCGCGCCGAACCCGAGGAGCGCACTGCCGACGAGCTCGCCGTAGGGGGTCACCGCGTTCCCCGCCCCGAGTCCCGAATCGGCCAGGAAACGCCACCAGTACATCGCCACCGCGGGGAGGATCCCGGCGGCGCCGTTGGTCGGCGCCGTCACGACCCGCCCTCCGGCGGCGTTCTCTTCGTTGACGGCGAGCGCGAACGCACCGAGCCACTCCCCCGGGAGCTCGCGGTGTCCACCGGCTTCGGCATCCTCCAGCTGCGCGCGGATGGCCGCCGCGCGCCGCCGGACCCGCAGCATGCCGGGCAGCACCCCGTCCGCGCGCAGCCCCGCCTCCACGCACGACGCCATCGCGGCCCAGATCGCGTCGAGGCCCGCGGCTAGCTCCTCTTCGCTGCGGAGCGCCTGTTCGTTGAGGCGCGCCGCCTCCGCGATGCTGATCCCGCGCTCGTCGCACACCGCCAGCAGCTCCTCCGCGCTGGCGAAGTCGAGCGGGAACTGCGCCGCGCGGACCGCGGGCGGTTCGCCGTCGCGCCGGATGAACCCGCCGCCGATCGAGTAGTACGTCTCCTCGCCGAGAACCGCGTCCTCGGCATCCGTCGCACGCAGTGTCATCGCGTTCGGATGACCGGGCAACCGGGTCCGCGGCGAGAGCACGATGTCCGCCTTCGAGAATCGGATGCCGCGCCTTCCGCCGAGCGACAGTTCCGCGCCCTCCGGCCACCCGGTCCACGCACGGCGCACGACCGCGGGATCGACGGTCTCGGGCACGTGACCCTGCAGGCCCGCCACGACCGCATCCGGGGTGCCGTGACCGATGCCCGTCGCTCCGAGGGAGCCGTAGAGCTCGCACGTGACGCGGTCCACGCGATCGAGCACGCCGGCGTCGCCGAGTCGCGAGACGAAGTCGCCGGCGGCACGCAACGGGCCGACCGTATGGGAGCTCGAGGGTCCTACACCGATGGAGAACAGCTCGAACGCCGAGATGTAGGCGCTCATCGCTCCAGGCTATGCGGGGTCCCGGGATTCCGCGCCCCCCAGCGGGCGGGACCCCGCACAGCCGTCCTCAGTCGACCACGAGCCAGACGGTGCTCTCCCCCGCGGCGCGGCGACCGTCGGGGTCGACGCTCGCGAGCACGATTCGGCCGGCGTCGCCGAGGTCGTAGGGCTCCGTGCCGAAGACGGTGACGATCTCCCATCCGCCCGGCCGGCGGACACGCAGCACGTCGTCGCGGCCGGTGTCGATCCACGTCAGTTCTTCGGCATCCTGCAGCTCCCGCCGAAGACCGAGCGCCCGGCGGTAGAGCGTGAGGGTCGAGTGCTCGTCCTCGGCCTGCCGGTCGGCGGCCGCGTCGGCGAACCACGCGGGCTGCGGCAGGTGAGCGGAGCCCTCACCGAATCCGTAGGACGACCCCTCGGCCGACCACGGCAGGGGGACGCGGCATCCGTCGCGGCCGATCTCCTCACCCCGGGTCCGGAAGAACGTCGGGTCCTGGCGTGAGTCCGCGGGGATGTCGCCGACCTCGTGGAGTCCGAGCTCCTCCCCCTGGTACAGGTAAGCCGATCCGGGAAGGCCCAGCATGAACAGCGTCGCCGCCTGGGCGCGGCGGAGACCGCCGGTCCGGTCCAGCTCGGCCTCATCGGCACCGCGCCGCAGCCACGCCGAACCGTGCTTCTCGGCTCCGCGTCCGCGGTGCTCCTGGCCGAGCGGCGGCAGTCCGTAGCGCGTGGCGTGACGGACCACGTCGTGGTTCGACAGCACCCACGTGCTGGACGATCCGGAGGCCGCGGCGAGCTCCAGGTTGTGCGTGACGACGCGGCGGAACTCGGCGGCGTCGAAGTCGGCCTGCAGCAGCTGGAAATTGAACGCCTGCCCGAGACTCTGCGGGTTGGCGTAGCGCGGGACGCGGGCGGCGTCCACCCACGCCTCGGCCACGGCGGTGCGCGGAGGGTCGTACTCGTTGAACACCGCACGCCATTCGGCGTAGATCTCCTGCACGTCGTCGCGATCGATCAGGGGGTGGTGGCCGTCGAAGGGCAGGGCCTCCAGTTCGGCGCGCGTGGGAAGCGGCTCACGGAGATCCTTGGTCAGCATGTGCGCGACATCCACGCGGAAACCGTCGACGCCGCGGTCCGACCAGAACCGCAGCGTGCGCAGGAAGTCCTCCCGCACGTCCGGGTGGTCCCAGTTGAAGTCGGGCTGCTCGGGTGCGAAGTTGTGGAAGTACCACTGACCGTCGGCCACGCGATGCCACGCCGGCCCGCCGAACACCGACTCCCAGTCGGTCGGCGGCTCCGCTCCGTCCGGCCCCTTCCCGTCGCGGAAGATGTACCGCTCCCGCGCGGCCGACCCGCGACCGGCGGCGAGAGCCTCCTGGAACCACGCGTGCTGGTCGGAGCTGTGGTTCGGAACGATGTCGACGATGACCCGGATGCCGCGGGAGTGGAGGGCGTCCACCATCGCGTCGAAGTCGTCGAGGGTGCCGAGTCGTCGGTCGACGTCGCGGTAATCGGCGACGTCGTAGCCGCCGTCGGCGAGCTCGGACGGGTAGAACGGGCTCAGCCAGACCGCGTCGATGCCGAGCTCGGCCAGGTGGTCGACCCGGGCGATGACCCCGGGGAGGTCGCCGATGCCGTCGCCGTCCGAGTCGGCGAAGCTGCGCGGGTAGACCTGATAGACCACGGCCTGACGCCACCAGGTCTCGGTCTCGTCGGCAGCGATGCGGGAGTGGGCAGGAGCGAGCGTGTTCACGAGGGGAGGAGTGCCTTTCGGTTGAGCGGTGCGAGGGGGTGGATGGGGTGCAGCGGGGTCGGTCAGCCCTTCACGGCACCCTGGGTGACGCCCTCCATCACCCAGCGCTGGGTGAAGAGGTACACGATGATGGCGGGCGCCATCGCCATGAGATAGGAGGCGAAGGAGACGTTGTAGTTGTTGCTGAACTGGGTCTGGAAGATGCTCTGCACCACCGGCAGGGTCTGGATCGCCGGGTCGGAGATGATCAGCGACGGCATCATGAAGTCGTTCCACGAGGCGAGGAAGGCGAAGATGCCGACCGTCGCACTCATCGGCGCGAGCAGCGGGAAGGTCAGGCGCCAGAACGTCTGCCACGTCGAGGCGCCGTCGATCCGGGCGGCCTCCTCGAGCTCGGCCGGGATCGAGCGCAGGAACGCGGTGAACAGCAGGATGCTGAAGCTGAGCTGGAACATGATGTGGAGGACGGTCACCCCGACCGGGTTGTCGAGCCCCGCGAGTCCCGTCAGCTGGATCTGCGGGAGCGCCAGGACCGGGAAGGGGATGAACATCGCCGCGAGCAGGTAGAAGAACGACCAGCGGAAGAGCCGCTTGTCCCAGTTGCGCGAAATGGCGAAGGAGGCCCACGCGGCGAGGACGATGGTGCCGGCGACGGTGAACGCGGTGATGAGCGCCGACACCGTGAACGCGGCCGGATAGTTCGTCAGCGTCCAGGCGGAGATGAACCCGTCGAGGCTGAAGGGGGCGGGGAGCGCGAAGGCGTTGCCGTCCACCGCCTGACTCTGGGTCTTGAACGCCATCGAGACCGTGACGTACAGCGGGATGACGACCGTGATGGCGCAGAGGATCAGCACGATCGTGAGCGGCCAGCTGCCGCGTTCGCGACCTCCGCTGCTTCGACGGGATCGACGGGGGCTGTCGCCCTCGAGGACCCGGGTGGCGTCGACGTCTTCGGCGACGAGGGCGGGTTGCATGACGGACATCAGAGGGCGTTCCTTCCACGGGCGATGCGCAGCTGCACCAGGGAGATGACGATGATGATGACGAAGAAGAAGGCCGCGTTGGCCATCTGGTAGGCGTAGTCGCCCCCGGTGAATCCGGTGACGATCGTCATGGCGATCGAACGGGTGGCCGTGCCCGGGCCGCCGTTGGTGAGGCCCACGATGATGTCGTAGGCGTTGAGGAAGTTCTTGAAGCCGAGGATGACGTTGATCACGACGTATCCGGCGACGAGCGGGAGGGTGATCCGCAGCAGCTGCTGGCGTTTGGAGGCCCCATCGATGTCGGCGGCCTCGTACACATCGCCGGGGATCGACAGGAGGCCGGCGATGTAGATCAGCAGGGTGCCGGGAATGGCCTGCCAGGCCGTCACGAGGACGACCCCGACCCACGCGAGATCGGCGTTGGCGAGGATGCTCTCGCTCAGCCATGGGATGCCGAGAGCCTGACCCGCGGAGGGCACCGATGTCGAGAACAGGAAGTTGAAGACGTAGGCGATGATGATGCCGGAGACGACCATCGGGATGACGAAGATCGTGCGCAGGCCCGTCTTCAGCCGGATCTTCGCGGTCAGTCCCACGGCGAGGAGGAACGCGACGACGTTGACCACGAGCACCGTCACCGCGGCGAAGCCGAAGGTGAAGAGGTAGCTCTGCAGCACCGCGGGGTCGGAGAACAGCGCGATGTAGTTGATCAGCCCGATGAACTCCCACTCGCCGAACCCGATGGAGTTGGTGAAGCTGAAGAAGATCCCGATGATCGCCGGCAGGGTGATCGCCAGCGTGAAGATGACCAGGCTCGGCAGCAGGAAGAGGTAGTAGATCGGCTCGACCCGGCGCCGTGATCGGCGGGGGACGGCGTCGCCGCGGCCCGCGGGTGGCGCCGTGACGGTGGCGGTGGTGGTGGCCATGAGATGTCGACTCCTTCGTCTGGTAAGGCCGTCTACTGCCGCAGCGCCAGTCGCGCCCAGTCGGCGTCGATGGTGGCGAGGGTCGTCTCCGGGTTCGCGCCGAGGACGATTCCCTGCAGGTAGTTCTCGGCGGGGATCGTGAGCGGGATCGCCTTCGAGGCGCCCTGGTAGAAGCGCGCCTCGTCGAAGTACTCCCTCATGCCGAGGATGCGCGGGTCGGTGACGGGGGCGGCGTCCACGGTGGTGCCGTAGCCGAGCTGGGAGGCGTTGTAGGCGTCCATCACCTCGGGCTGGAAGAGGTAGGCGAGGAACTCCCGCGCCCCCTCCTGATTGCGCGAGGCCTCGGGGATCCACGCGGCCAGGTCGATGTTGACCCGCACCTCGAGGTCCTCGGGGTCATCGGTCATCGGAAGCGGGAAGGTTCCCAGCTCCAGATCCGGCGAGGTCTTGGCGATCTCCCCGAAGGCCCAGGGACCCTGGAAGTACATCGCGGCCTGCCCCTGGGCGAAGGCGAGGTTGCCGTCGCCGTAGCCCCGGCTGGCGGCATCCGCATTCGTGTACTCGTCGGCGAGGAGGGTCATCCGCTCGACGGGGTCGAGGAGCGTCCTCTGGAACGACACGTCCGAGTCGGGACCGACGTCGGTGCCCTCGGCGTCCAGCGCGTCGTAGAACTCCGCGACGTCGACCGACCCGCCGACGGTGTAGTCGAACGCCCCCTGCGCGACGGTCCACGGATCCTTGAAGGTGCCGTAGATGGGGGTGATGCCGGCCTCGGTCAGGGCATCGCAGACGGCGATGAACTCGTCCCACGTCTGCGGGACCTCCAGGCCCTGCTCCTCGAAGATCTCCTTGTTGTAGATGACGGATGCCGCCATCACCGAGTACGGGAGGACGCTCGTGCGCCCGGGGTAGGTCGCGTACTGATCCACGAGGTCCTGGACCTCGGGCAGGATGCGCTGCGCCTCGGGCATGTCGGACAGGTCGCTGAGGGCGCCGCGCTCCATGAAGCGCGCCATCTCCATGTTGTAGTTCAGCAGCCCGAGATCCGGCGGGTTGCCGCGGAGGAACCCGGCCTGGAGATTGCTGGAGCTGTCCAGCACCACCTCGACCTCGTTCTGCGAGGCGTTGTACTCGCGGATGAGGTCGCGGAAATACGGGATCGCTTCGGGCTTGCTGAGGTGGAAGCGCACCACCTCGGGCCCGGAGCCTCCCGCGCATCCGGCGAGCAGGACTCCGGCGACAGCGGCGGCGAGAGCCGCCGTGGCCGTGCGCCGCATCCGGGAGCGGAGAGATCGGTGAGATCGGTCGAGCACGTCGTTGTCCTTCCGAGGGTCTTGTTGATGCGGTTACTATATTTTTTCGCCGAATCAATCTGACGTGGACCATAATGCAACAGGAGGACGGGGAGGTCAAGAGCATGTCCGACATCGATGCGACGGCCATCCCGCGCGGCGCCCGCGCCTCCGTCGAGACGGTCCTCGCCGCCGTCTGGGACGACGAGATGTTCACCAGCAACGACGTGATGCCGCGGGTCGGCCTCACCCGATCGACCACGATCGAGGCGATCGACGAGCTGATCCGCTTCGGGGTCGTCGAGGAGCTGCCGAACGCCCGGGCCGGGGGCGATTACCGCAAGGGGCGGCCCGCGCGTCGCTTCGCCTTCCGTCCGGACGCGGCATCCGTCGTCGGGGTGGATGCGGGCCGGACGCACGTGATCGCCACGGTCGCCGACCTCCGCGGAAGACCCCTCGCGCGGATATCGCGCGAGCTGACGACCGACCTCGATGACGCGCTGCGGCGTCAAGAGGTCGTCGCGGCAGCCATCGACGCGGCTCTCGCCGAGGCGCGGATCACGCGTGACGGTGTCGTCGCGGTGTGCGTGGGAGTGCCCGCGCCGGTCGACAGCGCAGGGCGCTCCCCCGTCCGCCACAACGAGTTCTGGCGTCGCATGAACCCCGACCTCGTCGACACCGCCGCGCCCTGGGCGCCCCTGGTCCGGGTCGAGAACGATGCGTCCCTCGCCGCCGTGGCGGAGAGCGCGCACGGCGCGGCGACAGGATGCCGGAACTTCATCGCCGTGCTCGCCGGCGACCGGCTCGGATCCGGCGTCGTCATCGACGGCCGCCTCCTGCGCGGCGCGCACGGCGGTGCCGGCGAGCTGATCCCGTTCGATCACGTCACGGGCGTCGGCAGCGCCGACGGCATCGGCGTCCACGTCGCGACCTGGGCGCGGGAAGCCGCCGCGCGGGGACGCATCGGCGCGCGCAGCCGCCTCGCCGGGCTCACGGCCGAAGAGCTGACCGCCCCCGTCGTCTTCCACGCCGCCCAGGCCGGCGACCCGGACGCCGCCGACATCATCGCCCGCTCGGCGCGGGTGATCACGCGTGTGGCGGCGGTCTTCGGCGGCTTCTTCGACCCGGAGCGGATCATCTTCTGCGGCGCCATCGCCGACAGCATCGAGTCGGCGCTCGTCCCCGCGCGCGCGATGCTGCAGGACGAGATGGACCTCCCGGCGCCGGAGCTCGTCGCCTCCCCCCTCGGGGCCGACGTCGTCGCGATCGGCGCCGTCGCCGCCGCGACGGAGTCCGCCCGCGCCCACCTCCTCGCCTTCGCCTCCGCCCCCCTGACCGCGTCGTCGCGCTAGCATCGCGGCGACAGGAGAACCATGACCCACCTCGCCCCCGACGTCGACGTCGACCGCACCGCCGCCCTCGCCGTTGCGGAGGGCGTCGCCGGCACCCTCGATCCGGTGTTCCGCCGACGCTTCGACGCGCACTTCCCGACCCTCCACGGGCTGTTCCGCCGCCTCTACGGCGCGCGGCCCGACGCACAGGAGCAGCTGAGCGCCGTGGTGGCGGAAGCGGCCGCGTCGTGGAGCGCGCGCCCGCTCGAGCTGAAAGCGCTCGACGAGCGGCGGGAGGAGGACCCCGAGTGGTTCCAGTCCGAGCGCATGCTCGGCGGCGTCTGCTACGTCGACCGGTACGCGGGGTCGCTCGCCGGCATCCGTGAGAAGATCCCCTACTTCCAGGAGCTGGGGCTCACCTACCTTCACCTGATGCCGCTGTTCGAGAGCCCCGAGGGCAACAGCGACGGCGGGTACGCGGTCTCGAGCTACCGGCGCGTGAACCCCGCGCTCGGCACGATGGACGAGCTCACCGAGCTCGCCGCCGAGCTGCGACTCGCGGGCATCTCGCTCGTCGTCGACTTCATCTTCAATCACACCTCGAACGAGCACGAGTGGGCACGGAAGGCGGTGGCGGGCGAGTCCGGGTTCGAGGACTTCTACCTCATCTTCCCCGACCGCACGATGCCCGACGCGTACGAGCAGACCGTCCGCGAGATCTTTCCCGACGACCACCCCGGGGCGTTCGTCCAGCTGGAGGACGGCCGGTGGATCTGGGCGACGTTCTACCACTTCCAGTGGGACCTCAACTACGCCAACCCCGCGGTGTTCCGCGCGATGGCCGGCGAGATGCTCTTCCTCGCCAACCGGGGCGTGGAGATCCTGCGCATGGATGCCGTCGCCTTCATCTGGAAGCAGCTCGGGACGACCTGCGAGTCACTGCCCGAGGCGCACCTGCTCCTCCAGGCCTTCAACGAGGTGCTGCGGATGGCGGCACCGAGTCTGCTCTTCAAGTCCGAGGCGATCGTCCACCCCGATGAGGTGATCCAGTACATCTCTCCCGGCGAATGTCAGATCTCGTACAACCCGCTCCAGATGGCGCTGACGTGGGAGGCGCTTGCGACCCGGGACGCCCGACTCCTGCAGCAGGCGCTGGAGCGGCGCCACGCGCTTCCGGACGGGACCGCGTGGGTCAACTACGTCCGCAGCCACGACGACATCGGCTGGACCTTCGCCGACGAGGACGCCGCGGAGCTCGGCATCGACGGCTTCGGACACCGGCGCTTCCTCAACGACTTCTACGTCGGCCGCTTCCCGGGGACCTTCGCCCGGGGCGTGCCCTTCCAGGAGAACCCCAAGACCGGAGACGCCCGCGTCACCGGGACGACCGCCTCCCTCGCCGGGATCGAGGCGGGCGACGCCGGCGGAATCGACCGCGTCATCCTGGCGCACGCGATCGCCATGTCGACCGGGGGGATCCCGCTGCTCTACCTCGGCGACGAGGTCGCCCAGCTGAACGACTACGGCTTCCGCGACGATCCCGAGACCGCAGACGACAGCCGCTGGGTGAATCGTCCGCCGTACCCCGCCGACCGCTACGCCGAGAGCGCCGACCCGACGACGACCGCGGGGAAGGTGTTCTCGCGTCTCGCCGAGCTCATCCGGGTCCGCGCCGCCACCCCGGAGCTCGCCGGCAACGCCCTGATCGGCTTCGACACCCATCTGCCGTCGGTGCTCGGCTTCCAGCGCAGCGGCGAGGAGGAGGGTGCATCGATCGTCCTCGTGCTCGCCAACGTCGGCGACGACCTCGCCCTCGTCGACCCGGAGACCCTGAGCGGTTTCCTACCGGAGGCGTGGGACCTCATCGGCCTGGAGATGCGCGACCTCGCCCAGGGTCTCGCCCTGCCGGCGCACGGCTTCGTCTGGCTGCGGGTGATCCCCACCCACGCCTGAGCGGGCGGCGGCGCGTCACTCCCGTGGAACGCGGTCGAGGACCGGTCCCGTCGACGCGCGCGGAATGAGGGTGGGGAGCGCGCGACGCATCGTCCCCGGCACGGCGTCGCGGTCGCGCAGGAGATCGAGGGCGGTCGTCGCGATCTGCTCGAACGGAGTCGCGACCGACGTCAGCGGCGTCGGCAGCTGTGCCGCGAGCGGGATGTCGTTGTATCCCACGAGTGATACGTCCCGTCCGGGGGTGAGACCCAGATTCCGGGCGGACGCGATCACGCCGATGGCGAGGTTGTCGTTCGCGGCGAACACGGCGGTCGGCGCATCGTCGGCGGCGAGAAGCCTGTGTCCCGCCGCGGCGCCGGCCTCCACCCCGTAGCCGGTGTGGACGGCGTGGTGCGACGGGAGGGAGACACCCGCCTCGGCGAGCGCGCGCTGCGCACCTCGAAGACGGTCGCGGCCGCTCGAGGTGAAGTCGGGACCGGTGAGGACCGCGATGCGACGATGCCCGAGATCCAGCAGATGTCGGGCCGCCAGGTAGCCACCGGTCTCATCATCGCCCAGCGATGACGGGCTCACATCGTCGGTACGCAGCATCAGCACATGCGGAATCGTCCGGGCCCGGAGCGATGCCGGGAGGGCGTCGTCGATGCGGGCGGTGGCGAGGATCAGACCGTCGACATTGCGGTCGAGGAGGATCTCGGTGGCTCGACGCTCCTCATCGGGATCATCCCCGCACGTGGCCACCACCGCGAAGGAGCCGTGCCGGCGTGCACTCCGCTCGACAGCCTCGAAGGCGAGCGCCATCACCGCGTCGGTGAGCCTGGGCACCAGCACCCCGATCGTCGAGGTCGCACCGCGCCGGAGACTGGCCGCGGAGACGTTGCGGCGGTAGCCGAGTTCGTCTGCGGCGGCGCGGACCCGGCGGGCGGTGTCGGACTGCGAGGTCCCGAGCCGCTCGTCCAGCACCCGACTCGCGGTGGAGATGCTGACCCCCGCGTTCCGCGCGACGTCCTTCAACGTCACGATCCGACGGTCGCTCTGCTCAGGCTCCATGGTCCCCTCTCCCTCCCGGAGTGTAGTCCGCGACGGAGGCTCGATGCAGAACGTTCCTGCAATCGATCCCTTGACAGGCCGCTGTCGGCGTTCTACTCTGCAAACGTTCCTGCAATCGTTCCTACGATGGCATCCCGACACTCAAAGGAGAATCGCCGTGGTCCTGGATCTACGTGGCCTCAACCCCGCCCCTGTCACTCCCTTCACCGAGAACGGCGAGGTCGACTTCGCCGCCATCCAGCGCCTCGGCAGCTGGCTCGGGTCCATCGAGGGAGTGAAGAGCCTCGTCGTCCTCGGCCACGCCGGGGAGGGAACCTTCCTCACGGAGAAGGAACAGCAGGACGTCATCCGCGCTTTCCGCGACTCCGTCGAGGATCGCCTGCCGATCATCGCCGGCATCACGAAGGAGGGAAACATCACCGCTGCGCTGGAGGCCAAGGACGCAGCCGACGCCGGCGCGAAGGGCGCCCTGGTCTACCCGTCCCACGGCTGGCTGCGTTTCGGCTTCCAACAGGGGGCGCCGCAGACCCGCTACCGCGCCATCTGGGAGGAGTCCGGACTCGAGGAGATCCTGTTCCAGTACCCGGACAACACCAAGGCCTCGTACGACCTCGACACACAGCTGGAGATTGCGGGCCAGGAGGGGGTGAACCACACCAAGAACGGCGTGCGGAACATGCGCCGGTGGTACACCGAGATCCCTGCCCTGCGCGCGGCCTACCCCGACCTCCAGGTCCTGTCGTGTCACGACGAGTATCTCCTCCCGACGATGTTCGATGTCGACGGCCTCCTGGTCGGATACGGGAACATCGCCCCCGAGCTCCTCGTCGACCTCATCGAGGCAGGCAAAGCACGCGACTACGCGCGTGCGCACGACATCCACACCCGCCTTCTTCCCGTGACGAAGGCCGTGTACCACCGCGGTTCGCACATGGAAGGCACCGTCGCCCTCAAGTGGGGACTGGTCAATCGCGGCATCCTGGACCACGCGACCGTGCGGGAGCCGCTCCTGCCGCTGCCGGACGGCGCGTCGGGCGAGATCGCCGCGGCGTTCCGCGCCGCCGAGCTCGGTGCCGTCGCCGTCCCGGCCTGATCCCCCGCGGGGGAGACCGCTCCGGTCTCCCCCGCTCCCTTCCGGCACAGCGCCGGTCTCATGAGTCAACGACGACGGCGGCACCGCCGCACTCCGACGAAGGAGTCATCCATGATCGACCGCACCACCTCACCTCGACACACCTCCAGCACACCCGGGACTGGCTACGGACGCATCCCCACTGCCACGATGAAGACCATCGTGGAAACCCACCGGACCCGCCGGAGCTTCTGGCGACAGCTCGCCCTGATCGGCCCGGCGTTCGTCGCCGGCGCCTGGCAGTTCGGCCCGGGAAACCTCACCACCGCCGTCCAGGCGGGCAGCGGCTACCAGTACGCGCTCGTCTGGGTCATCGTCGTCTCGACGATCCTGATGATCTTCCTCACCGACATGAGCGTCCGTCTCGGCATCCGCTCCCCCGTGTCTCTCATCACCGCCATCAAGAACCACCTCGGTGGATGGGTGGGCGTTCTCGCGGGCGTGGGCGTGTTCCTCATCACCCTCTGCTTCTCGGTCGGCAACGCCGTCGGTTCCGGTCTCGGACTGTCGATGCTGGTCGGCGGCAGCCCGATCATGTGGACTGTCATCTGCAGCGTCGCCGTCGCCGGGATCCTCTTCGCCCGGAACGTCTACCGCTTCATCGAGAAGCTGCTCGTCGTCATGGTGGCCCTGATGGCGATCGCCTTCGTCGCGAGCGCCTTCATCGCCAACCCGGACTGGGTCGCAGCCGGGGAAGGCCTCCTTCCGCAGATCCCGGATGGCGCGTGGCTGCTCATCATCGCCCTGGTCGGCACGAACTTCTCGGTGAACGCCGCGTTCTACACCTCCTACGGAACCCGCGAGCGAGGGCGCACCGCGGCCGACTATCGCGACGTCACCGTGGTCGACACGATCCCCGGGATCGTCGCCCCGGGAGTCATGACCGCCCTCGTCATCGTCGTGGCGGCCGCTGTCCTCGGCGAAACGGGCGAACAGGCGACGACCATCGTCCAGCTGGCGAGCATCTTCGAGCCGCTGGCCGGGCCCGTCGGCTCGACGCTTTTCGCCCTGGGCTTCTTCGGTGCCGCATTCTCCTCGATGATCGCCAACGCCACCGCGGGAGGCACGATGCTCTCGGACGGCATCGGGCGCGGCTCGTCGTCGAGCTCCCGCTCCGCACGTCTGATCAGCGGCGCGATCCTCGCCTTCGGCGTCGTGATCACGCTGATCTTCCAGTCGTCGCCGATCCAGCTCATCGTCATCGCGCAGGCCTTGACGATCTTCGTGGCCCCGGTCCTCGCGCTCCTCATCATCGTGATGGCCAACAATCGCGGGCTCATGGGTGATCTGCGGAATCGGTGGTGGCAGAACCTCGCCGGTGCCATCGGCCTGATCGCCGTCCTCGGCCTCTCCGTCCGACTCCTGATCACCTTCATCGCGGGCTGATCGTCTGCGCTGCCGCCCGCCCGCCGCGCCCGCGGCCGGCGGGCGGCGGCGCGTCAATCCCGGATGACGGGGAAGACCGTCCGGCGCAGCGTCGTGGCGCCGATGGGCACGAGGTCGATGCGCTGATCCTCGGCGCCGGTTGTGCCCTTCGCCCGCGGTGAGGGATCCATCACGTCGACGCGGACGACCACGCCCGGAGCGGCGTGATCGCGTCGGCCCGGCGCACGGACCACACGGGCGTCACGGACGTTCGACGCGCGGAGAACCGGACCGCGGCGCGACGGGTCCTCCACCGAGGTCACGTCCACATCCACCAGAGCGCTTCCCGCATAGGTGCGCGTCGGCGTATCCCGGTGAGGGATCTCCTGCGCGAAGACGAGCGGACCGGCGGCCACCGCTGCGCGACCGTCACGGGTCTCCACGAGTCGGACGCGATGCGGCATGCGCAGGCGCACCCGCACGCTCCTCGCCCACCGCCCGCTGATGCGGAGGTACGCGCCCACGCGGACGAGGTGGACATCGGCGTCTCCGTCGACCTCGACGTCGGGGTCTGTGCACCATCCCGGCACCCGGAGCTCGACGACGAGCGGCCCCGGCTCCGCCTCGACGAGGAGACCGACCTCCTCCTCGAACGGGAAATCGGTGATCTGCGTCAGCCGCACCTCGCCGCGCGGGCCAGGGACTCCTACGGAGAGCGGGCCGTAGAGATCCACCCGCACCCCGTCCGGGACGGGGATGACGGCACGGCGCGCGACGACCTCGATCATCCGACCGGCGTTGGGCGCGCAGCACACCGCGGCATCGTCGTGGGTGGGCGAGTAGTCCCAGCGGGTACCTTGCGCGCGAGACGCGGCGTCCTGATTCTCGGCATGGAGGTATGCCACGGCGGTGCCGTCCTGGCGGATTCCGGCGGGATGCGCGTTGAGGAAGATCGCTTCGACGCGATCGAGCCACGCGGGGTCGCCGGTCGCGTCCGCGGCGACCACCGCGGTCGCAGCGAGCTCGGTGAGTGCGCACATCTCCTCGCCCGCCTCCGCGAGGTGGACCGGATCCCGTCCCGGGGCGCCGAGGGTCTCGTCGGAGCGCAGGCCCCCCGAGGCGCCGAGCGCGGGAGCGAGCTTGCGGGCACTGCGGTCGAAGAGTTCCCGCCACGGGCCCGCGTCCGCGGTGTCACCGTGCATGACCGCGATCAGCAGGGGCACCCGGGCGTGCTCGGCGACGTGCGCGCCGTGGCCGGAGAAGGGTTCGTCCGATTCGAGCCGCGCGCGCTGGTGGTCCGCGAAGACCGCGTCGAGATCGCCGCGCGAGTACGCCTCGTACACTGCGGCGGCCAGGGTGCGGTAGCGCGCCTCACCGGAGCGCACGAACGCGTCCGCGAGCAGATCGACGACCATGAGGTCGTGTCCGGTCCCGCGGACGCGCGCGAACGCCGAGCCGTCGGCGATCTGCCGCTCGAGCTGTCGCGCGATCGCCGCGACCGCCCGGTCGATCGCCCCGTGGACCTCGACGTCCCCGGTCGCATCGGCCCAGGTGCGCAGCGCCCGCAGGAGGCAGGTCCGCGTCCAGAGATCGCCGGCGACGAAACCGCCCGCCGCTCGCTCATCCTTCGCGAACATCCCGAGGTAGCCGTCATCGTCTTGGGACCCGACGATCCGCCGCACCCGGTCCGCGGCAGCGTGCCGCTCGGCCTCCGTGCCGACGAGCAGGACATGGGCGAGCCACGCGGACAGCCAGTTGCCCTCGCTCTCCCCGTTCCACCAGGCCACCTGCTCCGCGTTGACCGCCTCAGCGCCGCGTCCGAGCCGTCCGGAGACGAACACGTCCCCGCCCACTTCCGGCGCCAGTCGAGGGAGCTGACCCACGTATCCGTCGAGGGCTGCGCGTGCACCGGCGCGCATCCAGCCCCCGAGTTCCACGGACGACAGCGGGACGCGCGGCAGCGGGCGCGGGGTGGGGAACACATCCGCCATGGTGGCAGACTCCTCCTCCCCGCGCCCGACGCGCGCTCAGACCGCGGCGGTCTCCTCCCGGCGCCGCGTCACGCCGTCTTCGTCGTCGACCTCCAGCACGGTGAAGGCGTCGATTCCGGCCTCGGCGGCAGCGGCATCCGTCACCTCGGGGCGACGCGGCCACCAGAACTTGTCGCCCGTACGGAACGCCAGCGCGGGCACGATCACCGTCCGCACGAGGAGGGTGTCGATGAGGACGCCGATGCACACGATGATCCCGATCTGGGTGAGGGTGATCAGCGGCAGCACGCCCAGCACGGCGAAGACGGCCGCCAGCAGGATGCCGGCGCTCGTGATGACGGCACCGGTGGCGGCGAGCGCGCGGATCATGCCCTGGGTGGTCCCGCGCACGCGCGCCTCCTCCTGCGCGCGGGTGACGAGGAAGATGCTGTAGTCCACGCCGAGCGCCACCAGGAACAGGAAGCTGAACAGCAGAACGTTGGTGTCGATCGCCGGGAACCCGAACAGCGGTGTCTGGAACAGCCACCAGCTCGCACCGACGGCCGAGAAGAAGCTCGCGACGACGGCCAGGAGCAGGAGGATCGGCGCCACGAACCCGCGGAGGAGGATCACCAGCACGATGAACACCAGCACTAGGATCAGCGGAATCACGAGGGCCTGGTCGCGGGCCTGAGCATCTGCGACATCGAGGGCGCGCGCGTCGAGACCGCCGACGAGACCCTCGCCGGATCCGACGTCATCGAGGGCTGCTCGCATCCGCTCCACCGTCGCCAGCGCTTCCTCGGTCTCCGCCGCCGACGAGAGGGTGACATCGATGCGCGCGATGTCGTCGTTCTGCTCGCCGACCGTGGCGGTGTCGACCCCCTCGAGGTCGGCGAGGACCGCGGCGGCCTCCTCGGCCTCATCGACGGGGACGACCACGACCGAGGGCGAGGTGGAGCCGGCCGAGAACGCCTCGGCGAGCACCTCCTGACCGACCACCGCCTCGGGCTTCTGCAGGAACCGGTCGTTCTGCGACAGACCCGTCTGCACGAAGAAGACACCGCTGGCGAGGATGCCGAGCAGGACGAACCCGCTCGTGGCGACGACCACGGGGCGGCGGGCGACCGCACGGCCGAGCTTGCCCCACGGGCTCCGCGAGAGCGCATCCGCGGAACCGTGACGCGGGATGTAGGGCCAGAAGATCCAGCGCCCGAACAGGACGAGCGCTGCCGGCAGGACGAAGAGCGCGAAGATCATCGCCACCACGATGCCGACCGCGCAGGCGAGCCCGAGCGCCCGGTTCCCCGACAGTTCGCCGAACAGGAGCGTCGCGAGCGCGAGCGCGACCGTCGAACCGCTGGCGATGATCGCCGGCCCCGCGCCGCGGAGCGCCTTCCGCATCGCCGCGCGACGATCGACGTATCGTCGCAGCTCATCGCGATAGCGGGCGATGAGCAGCAGCGCATAGTTCGTTCCGGCACCGAAGACGAGAACCGACAGGATGCCGGTGGTGGAGGCATCCAGCTGGATGCCGACCGCCGCCGCGACGCGCGCCGCGACGATGCCCGCCAGGACATCCGAGACACCGACCACGATCAGCGGCACGATCCACAGGGTGGGACTCCGGTAGGTGACGAGCAGGAGGATGGCGACGACGATGACGGTCGTGAGGATCAGGGTGAAGTCGGCACCCTCGAACACGGCGGCGATGTCGACCTCGAAGCCCTCGGCACCGGTGAAGTAGACGGTCGCCCCCTCCAGGTCCGCCGACGCCGCCGCGCGGATCTCGGCGGCGCGCTCGGTCTGCTCTTCGACGTTGGTCAGGGGCGCCAGGGGCACGACGACGAGCGCGACGGTGCCGTCGTCCGAGACCTGCGCGGGCGGCACGAACCCGTCGGGGGTGAACTCGGCGAGATCCCCCATGGAGTTCTGGGTGATCTGCGCCAGCTGCTCGTCGGTCAGCGCGTCCCCGCCACCGGAGAACACCAGGAGCGCGGAGGTGGTGTCGGCGCTCGGCAGTTCGTCCAGCAGCGCGTCGACCTGCTGCGACTCGGCCGAGTCGGGGAGGCCGACGGGCGGGGCCGTGTCTCCGTCCGAGCCCGAGCCGAGAGCGAAGATCGCTCCCGCGGCGGCGACGGCGAGCACCAGGACGATCCACGATGTTCGAGCGGAGGTGATGAAGCGGAGCAGAGCGGCCATGACGACTCCTCGGGAGCGATGAAGGGCGGGGTGCGGGAACAGGCGACGAACTGATCAGATCACAAAGTAGTTAGATTGCCTAGATACTAGCCGAGCGATGGTACTTACGGGTACGCTTTCTCCATGGACGCCCCCACTCCCCCCGCGGGCGCAGCCGCGGGCATGATGCCGCGTCGTCCGACCGTGCTCCTGCGGGAGCTCATCCAGACCTCCGCCGACTTCGAGGCGGCGTTCGGGGAGAAGCTCTCCGTCAACGCCACGGATCTCGACGCGATGGAGCATCTCCTCCAGGAGGGGCCGCTCGGGCCCAGCGAGCTCGCCCGTCGACTGGGCATCACGACGGCGGCGATGACCACCGCTGTCGACCGCCTCGTCGACCTCGGACACGTCACCCGGGAGCCGCACCCCTCCGACCGTCGCGCCGTCCGGGTCGTGCCGACGGATTCGTCGCGCGCCAAGGCCATGTCGATCCTGATGCCGATGGTGCGCGGGCTGGATGCCGAGCTCGACCACTTCGACGAGGACGAGCAGCGGATCATCACCGAATACCTGGAGCGGATCCTCACCGCGTACCGCGAACACACCCCCGAGCCGACGCGCGGCCGCCGCATCCGCTGAGCGACGCCCCGGCCGCAGCGACAAGAAAGAAGCCCCGCCGGCGGACCGGCGGGGCTTTCTCACTGTCTCAACACAGTGTGCGCCCGAAGGGACTCGAACCCCTAACCTTCTGATCCGTAGTCAGATGCTCTATCCATTGAGCTACGGGCGCATGACCCGCGCTCTCCCGCGGGCCAGCGACCAGAATACATGACCGCCGACGCACTCGCGAATCGGCACGGGTCACTCGGGCGCGTCGTCTGCGGCGTCCGCGGCAGCCGCGTTCGCGTGACGACGGTGAGCCGCGAGACGGGGCAGATCCACCAGGCGGAGAGACTGCATCCGCGCCGCGCGCATCCGGGCGTAGTCGGGGTCGAGGTCGGGCCGCATGCCCTCGACCGTGAGGCGCCGCTGCAGGTTCGCCTCGACGTCCCCCCACGCGGCATCCCGGGCGCCCTGGACGAGCTCGCGCACCTCCGCGGCGTCCTCGGCCCGTCGACGGAGCTCCTTGGCCACGCCGACGTACTGGCGACGCCGCTTACGCAGGTTGCGGGTATCGCGGTCGCGGTAGTCGTGCGTGCCGTCCGGGTCGCTGAATCGACCCCACGCCTTCTTCGCCTGCCTGCGCGCCAGATCCCCCGCCGCCTGCTGCTCGTCCGCGAGAGCGATCAGCGTGTCGCGCGCGAACGGGGCAAAGGAATCGGGATCGAACGGCGCCCCGTGAGCGATGGTCTCGACGAGGATGTGGTTGCGCACGGTCAGGCGGGCGGCCGCCGTGGCGATGGCGACGCCTTCCGCGATCGCGTCCGCTGTCTTGCCCATGCGAGCTCGCGCCTCCTCCGTCTACAGAAGGCTATCCGAGAGCCGGGGCCCGCGGCTTTCCGGGTGAGGCGTGCGTATCAACTCGATGAGATCGGTGCAACCCCCCGGAATCCGCATTCCGCGGGGTTAGCGTCGAAGACACAATCCTTCGAGAGGAGCCGTCCATGGGATTCATGGAAGACGCCAAGAAGACGGCCGAAGCCGTCGGCGAGAAGATCACGGACGAGTGGGACAAGACCACGGAGCGCCTCAGCGACAAGGCCGACGAGAAGAAGGCCGACGCCGAAGTGAGAAAGGCTGAAGCGGAAGTCGACAAGGCCGAAGCAGAGCGGGACTCGGTGCAGATGCGCAACGAGATCCGTGAAGAACTCCGCGACTGACCGCGCGGAACAGTCGCGGTCCTGCCGCGACGACCCAATCGGGGGGCCTCGGAGAATACTCCGGGGCCTTCTATGTTTCTCCCATCCGATTCGCCGAGGGCGCCGAACAGAATGAGAGCCGGTCTCTCCTCCCCGCCTGGGGTGAGGTCACGGGGCGCGGCTCAGCCGCCTGGGGTGCGGCAACGCTCGGGCCCGCTCATCGGCGGAGGAGCAGGGGACGGCGAAGCATCGTCTGGGGAGGATGTCTCGCCGACGCTCTTCCGCGGAGCGGGCCCGGGTCGTTCCCCCCGACTCCCGCGCGTGGATGTCAGACGATGGCGGCGATGGTCCACGATGCCGACGCCTCGGCGCCGGGCTCGATCACGATGAGACCCGCGTCGAAGTCGTAGCGATCGGCGTTGAAAGCGTCCGGCGCGCACGTCATCGGCTCGACGGCGAGGCCGAGCCGGGAATCCTTCGGGAGCGGCTTGTCGGCCGTGTGGATCTGCACCCACGGGCACGCGGCATCCCAGCTCATCTGGACGCCTCGGCCATCGGCGGCCGTGAGGCGCACGACCGCCGTCTCGTCCCGGTCACGCGTCAACGCCGTGTACGCGTGGTCGATCTCCACCGCGCCGATGGTGCGCGGGCGACGGAAGTCGAACCGGTCCGGGTCCGTCTCGACGCCCTCGAGCGTCGTGGGGATGAGCCGCTCCTCCGTCACCGCCAGCACGCGGTCGGCGGGAAGCTCGAGCGTCCAGTCGTCCACCCGACCCTCGCCCGCTACCAGGTAGGGGTGAGGTCCGGTCCCCCACGGTGCGGCCTCGTCGCTGTCGTTGCGGGCCGTCACCGTCTGGGTGAGCCCCTCCGGGCCGAGCACGAACGTCGTGGTCACGATGATCCGCCACGGGTATCCGGTCTGCGCGGGGATGACCTGGCTCAGGGTGACGTGATCGGAGCCCTTGTCGATCGCCTCGTAGTCGAGCCACGCGGCGAGCCCGTGGAGGGCGTGGGCGCGCGCGGGCTCGGTGAGCGCGAGCCGGCGCTCCTCGCCGCCGAAGGTGTACGCCCCGTCGACGACGCGGTTCGGCCACGGCGCCAGCGTCGCACCTCGGTAGGAGGGACGCACCTCGTCCGCGTCGAAGGGCACGACCAGGTCGCGCCCGGCGAGGGTCAGCGAGCGGAGCGTCGCACCGACGCTCGAGATGATCGCCTCGTAGTCGCCGGAGCGGAGGGAGTGCTGGATGCCGGACAGGGGCGTACGGGCCATGAGTGGATGATCCTCGGTTCGCGGGAAGGGGGATGGGGGTATGACATCTCAGTATCACGGCAGACGGCGGGGGCCGACGGATGCACCGCCGACCCCCACCGCGCTCCGCATCAGCTGCAGCTGCGGGCTGCCAGTGTCACCTCCGTCTGGACGGAGCGTCCGTCGGCGGTCGAGGCCGAGACCTCGATGACGCCGGCGGGGTACGCCGTCAGGCGGGAGGAGAAGCTGATCGACGCCTTCTTGCCGGGCGCGACCACCAGGGTCTTCGAGCCGTATCGGCTCTCGACCACGACCGTGGCCGCGGCATCCGCGTCGTTCGAGATGGTCACGGCCTCCAACACCTTGCCGAGCAGGCATCGCGTGGTGGCGGTGGCCGTCACGGCGAGACCGGCGATCTCGACCTCGTCCGAGACCGAGGTCGCAACCAGTCCGTCGCGGTAGCCGTCGTAGGTCGCCGTGACGGCGTTCACACCGGCCGGGGCGGTCGCCGTTGCAGCTCCGTCGACGAGCGCGACGGTCTCCGACCAGTCGCCCCCGGCGAAGGTCACAGTGCCGGCGACGTCTCCGTCGTCCTCCGCCGTGACGGATGCCGAGAGCTCACGGCCATCCGCCTCGAGCGACGTGGTCGAGGCGACCGCCTCGACGGCGCTCCAGCTGTTCACGGCGTCCAGGACCTGGCCCGACACGTTCACGAACGAGCCGTGACGCGGGCTGGCGGGCAGGCCGCCGCGCTGGCGTACGACCCATGAGCTCCGCTGCGAGAGTCGGTCGGTCTGCGAGCTCGAGGCGATCTCGTCGCCCGTCGTCACGAACGCCCGGTAGCCGCCGTCGCCGTAGTTGTCCACGAGGAACACGTAGCCGTCGCCGGTGTTGTTCGGGTCGCCTTCGTTGAGCTTGATGACCTGGGGGCCTTCGCCCACCTGATTGGTCTCCAGCGTCGTCATCCGGGTGTCCGTGAGCTGCCACGTCTGCGACGGGTCAGCCGACCAGTTCGACCGCGTGGTGGGGGCGGTGAGCACCCGCGACTTCTCGAGGAAGATGTCCTTGCCCGCCTCGAGACCGTCGGCTGCTCCGCCCTCTTCGTTCTTGGTGAAGCGGTAGTAGAAGTCGTCGATCTTGATGACGGTCGAGTCGATGCGCGCGTACCCGGTGTCCTGCCAGCTCTGCGGCGGGTAGGTGAAGGTGCGGAAGTCGCGCGTCAGCACGTAGAACATCCGTGCGTACAGGTTGTCGCTGTTGCTCTTGCTGGCATCGGAATACAGACGAGACGCGAAGAACAGCACGTACGACTGCAGCTCGTCATCCCAGTAGGCTTCCGGCGCCCACGTCATGCCCGCGGCAGGCTGGTTCACGGTGATGCCGGAGTTCTCGCCGTTCGTGCGCTCCCATTCGACCAGGTCGGTCGACTCCCAGATGTGCACCTTGAGGCTGCCGTTGGACTGCGCAGGGCCCCACCCGGTGCCGCACCCGATGCAGAGATCGGTGGCGATCATGTAGTACTTGTCGCCCTCTGCGGAGCGGAGGATGTACGGGTCGCGGAGACCGGTGGTGTCGGCGGTGTTCTCCACCGTGGGCTGTCCGCCGTTGACCGGAGCGAAGCTGAAGAAGTCGTTTCCGGACGTTGCGGCCTGATAGATCCGCTCGTCGGAGTCCGACTTGAAGTACGCCGCGACGTACCCCTCGTCCGGCGCCGTGCGGGCCTTCTCCGCAACGTCCAGCGTGAAGCTGCGCTGCGCGGTCTGACCGTTGAGCGTCGCCGTCGCAGTGAGCGTGACCTCCCGGTCGCCCTCGCCGTATGCCGGACGCGTGACGACACCGCCGCCCTCGAAGGGGTCGGCGGCACCCACGGAGGGCGCGACGTAGGCGGGATCCGTGGCGGTGACCAGCGCGGGGTCGGACGACTCCCACGTGATGTCGGCGCCGTTGACGGCGCCCTTCACCGCGAGGGGCAGGTTCTCCGTGGTCCGTTCCGCGAGCACGATGGCGTCGAGGTCGGCGCCGACGGTCGGCGCGATGACGGTCGCGTCGAAGGTCAGGGTCGACCCGAGCGAGGTCGTGGCGGTGAGCGCGACCGGGGTGTTCTCGGTGATCGCCCGCGACACCACACCGGTCGTCGAGATCACGGCGGGGTTCGAGGACGCCCAGGTGAGGCTGACGCCGTTCACGCTGGCGCCGAGGGTGAGGTTGGACGTGACGCTGTCGAGCGATTCGTTGGCCCCGAGCATGTTGGCGAGCACCTCGCCGCGCAGGAGCGCGGCGGTGGCGGCGGTCTTCTCCTCGGCCGTCGGCATGCTCGCCGCGACCTCGCCGGCGCTCAGCGCCACATCCCAGAACTTCATGTCGGAGACGTCGGCGCGCAGCAGCGAGTCGCCCTGGTAGAGCGAACGACCGATGTATCCGAGCGTGTTGCCCGCCGGGATGATCGAGCTCATCGCGCGGTTGTGCGTGAGGGTCGAGATCACCGAACCGTCGCGGTAGAGGGTGAGCGTGTTGCCCGACCCGACCATGGTCAGCGTGGTGAAGCCGGCGTTGAGCCCACCCCCTGCGGGCATGCGGCTCTCGCCGTTGTTCCCGTCGGTCTTCACGCGGATCGCCGCGAGCACCTGGTTCGTGTAGCCGCCCTGCGACGAGCGGGGGCTGAGGAAGATGTGGTTGCCGAGCTGCGTGGTGTTCCACGGGCCGACGCCGTCGCCGATGACCCATCCGAAGTGGTTCGCCGCCGTCTGCGTCGCCACGGTGAACTCGACGGTGAAGTCGTTGTCGGTCCCCGTCACGAGACCCTTGGGCAGGGCGGCGTAGCCGTCGGCGCGGAAGCGCAGCACGTCGTCGCCTCCGGCATCCGCGAAGGATGCCGAGGTGAGTCCTGTCAGCGTCGCGTGACGGGCGTTGCCGGACACGTCGAGCAGCTGCGAACCGCTGTGCGACATGTCGTAGTGCGCCGTGGGCGCCGGCAGCTCGGCGGCCGTCGCAACCGCCGGGGCCAGGCCCACGCCGGTCAGCGCCATGACGCCGGCCACGGTGCCGGCGAGCCCGCGTCGGAACGCGGAGCGCCGCCGCTGCGGCTGGATGGTGGATCGTCTCATCAGTGAGACCTTCCTCTCTTCTTCGGGTGGGGGGCCACGCTCGCGGGGCGAGCGCTCATACACCTCTCGCGCTCAGAAACCCTGCGCGAGTCGGTAGTACGCCTGGTTCCAGCGCACTTCGTGCTGGAACCGACGCAACGTGGTGTCCTCGTCGATCACGAGGAGTTCGGTACCGGCCATGTCGGCGAAATCCCGGAAGACCTCGACACCCACGGCGGTCGTCATCACCGTGTGATGCGCGGCGCCGGCGGTGAGCCAGCATGCCGCGGAGGTGGCGAAGTCGGGGGCGGGCCGCCACACCGCGCGGCCGACCGGGAGGTTCGGCAGGTCAGGAGCGGAGATGTTCTCCACGACGTTGGCGACCAGTCGGAACCGGTCGCGCATGTCGCTCATCGCCACCACGAGCGCGGGGCCGGGGTCGGCGGTGAACACCAGACGCACCGGGTCGTCCTTGCCGCCGATGCCGAGGGGATGGATCTCGAGCCGCGCCTTCTGCGACGACAGCGACGGCGACACCTCGAGCATGTGCGCACCGAGGATCTTTTCATCCCCCGGCACCAGGTCGTACGTGTAGTCCTCCATGAGGCTCGCTCCACCGGGGAGCCCTGCTCCCATGACGTTCGCGACGCGGACGAGGATCGCGGTCTTCCAGTCGCCCTCTGCGCCGAAGCCGTAGCCCTCCGCCATGAGGCGCTGGACGGCGAGACCCGGCAGCTGCGTCAGCGCACCGAGATCCTCGAAGGACGTCGTGAACGCACCGAACCCGCCCTCCTCGAGGAACGAGCGCAGACCGATCTCGATCGCCGCACCGTCGCGCAGAGACGCGTGACGCGCTCCGCCCGCGCGCAGCTCGTCCGCGACGTCGTAGAGCTCCTCGTACTCGGCCACGAGCGCGTCGATCTCGGATCCGGATGCCGCGGCGACGGCCTCCGCGAGCTCGTTCACACCCCACGTGTTGACCTGCACGCCCAGGCGCAGCTCGGCCTCGGTCTTGTCGCCCTCGGTGACGGCGACGTAGCGCATGTTGTCGCCGAAGCGCGCGAGCTTGAGCGTCCGTGCGGCTGTCCATCCGGCCGCCGCGCGCTGCCAGTCCTCCACCTGCTGACGCACGGCGGGGTTCGACACGTGACCCACGACGGTCTTGCGCGTGATGCCCAGACGCGTCTGGATGTACCCGAACTCGCGGTCGCCGTGGGCGGCCTGGTTGAGGTTCATGAAATCGAAATCGATCTCACCCCACGGCAGCTCGACGTTGGCCTGGGTGTGCAGGTGCAGCAGCGGCTTCCGGAGAGCATCCAGACCCGCGATCCACATCTTGGCGGGGCTGAAGGTGTGCATCCACGCGATCACACCGATCACGTCATCGCGACCGTTCACCTCGAGCGCGAGGCGACGGATGCTGTCGGCGTCCTTCAGGACGGGCTTCCACACCACCCGCACCGGCATCCCGGCCAGGCCCTCGGCCACGGCCTGCGACTGCTCGGCGACCTGGCGGAGCGTCTCCTCGCCGTAGAGGTTCTGGCTGCCGGTGACGAACCACACCTCGTAGCCGTCGAGGGAGGTGGTGAGCGGAGTGCGGGTCATGCGAGGTGTCCTTCGAGGTTGGGATGGAAAGCGAGGTCAGAGGGCCGCGACGGCTGCGGCTTCGACGGCGAGGCCCGCGCGGTACCGGGTCAGGTACGCCGCGAAACCGGGGACGTCTTCGGGGTCGGGCTCGAGCGTGTGGAACGTCGCGTCGGCGAACACGCGCTCGCGCAGGTAGGCGTCGAGACTCATGTCCGCGGGCGCCGAGAGGAACGCCGCGAGGACCGCGATGCCCCAGGCACCGCCCTCCGATGCGGTGTCGGCGACGACGACCGGCGCGTCGAGCGCCCCCGCGAGGAAACGCTGGGCGACACCGGCGGTGCGGAAGATGCCCCCGTGCGCGAACATGCGATCGAGCGCGACTCCCTCGTTCTCGAGCACCCGCATTCCGAGGGCGAGCGTGCCGAACGCACCGTACAGCTGGGCGCGCATGAAGTTGGCGAGCGTGAAGCGGCTGTCGGGTGTCCGCACCACCAGCGGGCGCCCCTCCGACAGCCCGGCGATCGGCTCGCCGGCGAGGTGGTTGTACGCCAAAATCCCCCCGGCATCCGGGTCGCCGTCGAGGGCTTCACGGAAGAGCACCTCGAACACCTCGTCGGGATCGAGGTCTCCCCCGCCGACGGTCGCGAAGCGGCCGAACAGACCCACCCACGCGGCGAGCTCGCTCGCCCCGTTGTTGCAGTGGACCATGGCCACTGGGTCGCCGACGGGCGTGGTGACGACGTCGAGCTCGGCGTGCGCGGTCGCGAGCGGCTTCTCGAGGACCACCATCGCGAAGATGCTCGTGCCCGCGCTGACGTTGCCCGTCCGGGGCGCCACCGAGCAGGTCGCGACCATTCCGGTCCCGGCATCCCCCTCCGGCGGGCAGAGCGGGACTCCCGGACGAAGGGTTCCGGAGACGTCCAGCAGCGCGGCGCCCTCGGGCGTGAGCGCGCCGGCATCCTGACCGGCCACCAGAACCTCGGGCAGCACATCGGCGATCCGGAGCCCGAAAGCGCGCTCGGATACGAGCCGGTCGAACTTCTTCATGAGGCCGCGGTCGTAGTCGCGACGCGCCGTGTCGATCGGGAACATGCCCGAGGCGTCGCCGATGCCGAGGGCGGAGCGGCCCGTCAGCCTCCAGTGCACGTAGCCGGCGAGGGTAGTGATGAGCCGGACGTCGGGAACGTGCGGCTCCTCGTCGAGGACCGCCTGGTAGAGGTGGGCGATCGACCAGCGGAGCGGGATGTTCACTCCGAACAGCTCCGTCAGCACGGACGCGGCACGGTCGGTGTTGGTGTTGCGCCACGTGCGGAACTCCGCCAGGAGCTCTCCGCGCTCGTCGAGGGCGAGATACCCGTGCATCATGGCCGAGACGCCGATGGCGGCGAGGCTCTCCAGCGGAACACCGTGCCGGCGGGCGACGTCGGCGACGAGGTCGGCGTACGCCCCCTGCACCCCCGCCCAGACGTCGGTGAGCGTGTAGGTCCACACCCGGTCGACGAAGCGGTTCTCCCAGGCGTGGGAACCGACCGCGAGGACCGTCGACGGGTCGTCGGCGAGGACGAGGCACGCCTTGATGCGCGTCGAGCCGAGCTCGATGCCGAGCACGGCTCGGCCGTCGCGGATCGCCGCAGCGGCGTCGTGCACGCTCATCGGCGCTCGTCCCCCGCCTGCCCGTAGACGTTCTGGTAGCGGTTGTAGAGGCTGTCGATCGCCTCCTGCGGGATCGGGATGAGGGGCCCCGCCTCCCGCGCGTAGTGGACCGTACGCGCGACGTCCTCGACCATCACGGCCGCCTTGACGGCATCCTTCGCCGAGACGCCGATCGTGAACGGTCCGTGGTTCTGCATGAGCACGGCGCGCGAGCGGTGGTCCCGGAGCGTCTCCACGATGCCGCGCCCGATGGAGTCGTCGCCGATGATCGCGAACGGGCCGATCGGGATCGGGCCGCCGAACTCGTCCGCCATCGCGGTGATGACGCACGGGATCTCCTCTCCCCGCGCCGCCCACGCCACCGCAAACGTCGAGTGGGTGTGCACCACGCCCCCGACATCCGGCATGTTCCGGTACACGTACGCGTGCGCCGCGGTGTCACTGGACGGGCTGCGCCCGCTCCCGGGCGTCCCGGGGACGACGGTGCCGTCGAGATCGCACAGGATCATGTTCTCCGGCGCCAGGTCGTCGTAGGAGACCCCGGACGGCTTGATCACGAACAGGTCCGCACTGCGATCGTCACCGATCCGCACGCGGCCGGACACGTTCCCGCCGGTCCACACGATCAGGTTGTAACGCACGAGTTCACCGTGGAGCGCCGCGACATCGGCGCGGACCGCATCGATCGATGCCTGGACCTCGGGGGCGAATCGGGGGGCTTCCACAGCCACGGATGTCTCCTTCGTTGCCTCGGGTGCGGGGGCGGCGCTCATCGTCGGCGACGCGCGGTGAGGACGCGCTGCAGGAGGACGAAGACGAGCAGGATGCCGCCGGTGATGATCGTCAGGTACTCGGGGCGGATCGTGCCGTCCTTCGTGATGATCATCCAGAGCGATGCGAGAACCAGGGAGCCCACGACCGAACCGAGCACGTAGCCGGCACCGCCGGTGAGGAGCGTGCCGCCGATGACGACCGCGGCGATGGCGTCGAGCTCCCACCCGATGCCGGTCACGTTCTGCGCCTTGCCGCCGACCTCGGCGGTGTAGACGACCGCCGCCAGGCCCGCGAGCGCACCGCTGAGGACGTAGATCCAGACGCGGGTGCGGGCCACGGGCAGACCCATCAGCTGCGCGGAGGATTCCGCGCCGCCGATGCCGTAGACCGTGCGCCCCATCCGCGTGCGGTGCAGGAAGACGTAGGCCCCGATGATCACGAGGATCGCGATGAAGAAGCCGGGGGTCAGGACGAGGTCGTTGACCTTCGGGCCGTCGATGATCTTGAAGTCGGTCGCCAGCAGCAGGATCGGCGCGTTCTCGGGGGCCTGGACCGGCACCGTCGACAGTATCGACGCGAGGCCCCGGGCGAGGAACATCATCGCCAGGGTGGCGATGAACGGCTGCACGTTGAAGTACTGGATCAGCACACCCGAGACGAGCCCGAACAGAGCCCCGAAGCCGATCATGAGGACGATGGACAGCCAGCCGTTGACCCCGATGTTCATCAGCATGACCCCGGCGACCGAGGTGAAGGCGACGACGGCGCCGACGGAGAGGTCGATGCCCCCGGAGAGGATGACGATCGTCATGCCGACGGCGAGGATGATCGTCGGCGCGAAGCTGACCAGCAGGCTCGACATCGTGCCGGCGTGGAAGACGCGGCCGTAGGCGATCTCGGCGTACACCAGCATCGCCACCAGGAGCACGACGGCTGCGAGGGTCGGGACGATGGACTGGCTGCGCCCCCACACGCGCTGGAGCGCGGTCTGGGCGGCGCTCTCGGCGCCGAGGGCGGGGGACGTGACGGGCGCGCTCACGCGACGACCTCCTTACGGGAGCGACGGCGTCCGATCTGGAGGACGTAGTTCCGCACGCGTTCGGATTGCAGCAGGACGAGCAGGACGATCACGATCGCTTTGAATGCGGGCGTCGCCGCGGCCGAGACCCCGAGGAACAGCACCGTCTTGTTCAGCGTCGCGATGAGGAGGGCGCCGATCGTCGACCCGAGGATGGAGAACTTGCCGCCGGCCAGCGAGGTGCCGCCGATCACGACCGCGAGGATCGCGTCGAGCTCCATCTGATAGCCGGTCCCCGAGACGTCGACCGTCATGACCTCCGACACGGTGAAGAGACCGCCGGTGGCCGCGAGCACCGCGGAGAGGATGTAGACGGTGATGAGAATGGGGCGCGGACGGATGCCGGCCAGGCGGCTGGCGGCCGGGTTCACCCCGATCGACTCGATCATGAGACCGAGAGCTGTCCGACGCATGATGAGCGACACCACCACGACGATCGCGATGGCCAGCACGAAGCTCGTCGGAAGACCCAGGATCTGCCCGTTGGAGATCTCTCGGAACGGCGCGTTGGTGGCGTTGGTGTTCTGGCCGCCGGTGATCACGCGGGCGATCCCCCGGGCTGCGAGCATCATCACGAGCGTGCTGATGAACGGCTGCAATCCCACGACCGCGACGAGCAGGCCGTTGATGACGCCGAGGAGCGCGCCGATCAGGAGCGCCACCGCGATCGCGATGAACATGGCCCCGAACGGGCTCTGCCCGTCCACGGCGCGCAGCGTCTCCATCGCCGCCGCTCCGCCGACCGCCATGATCGAGCCGACGGAGAGGTCGATGCCCTTCGTCGCGATCACGAAGGTCATGCCCAGCGCGATCATGATGATCGGCGCCGACACGCGGAGGATGTCGAGCAGGTTGCCGGCGAGGAGGCCCGTCGTGGAGTTGATGCCGATCGCGAGGTAGGTCGGGTCCTTCAGCGTGTTCAGGGTGAGGAGGAGCGCGATGCCCACCAGGCCCCAGAACCATGGGGTGCGGATGAGGGTCTTGACGAACGCCATGTCAGATCTCTCCTTCGGCGATCTTCTCGCCCTGATGCTCTGATCGCGCCGCGCTGTCGTCGGCGGCGATGATCGACACGATGCTCTCGGCGGTCACGTCGGGCCCGTTGACGACCTCGCCGACCTTCTCGTGGTCCTTCAGGATCACGATCCGCTCGGACAGGCGCACGACCTCTTCGAGCTCGGACGAGATGAAGACGACGCCCATGCCGCCCTCGGCGAGCTCGGCGACCGCTTCCTGGATGTCGGCCTTGGCTCCCACATCGATACCGCGGGTCGGCTCGTCCAGCAGGAGCAGCTCGGGCTCGGTCGCCAGCCAGCGGCCGAGGAGGACCTTCTGCTGGTTGCCGCCGGAGAGGAGACGAATCGGCCGGTCTGGGTCGTTGGGGCGCACGCTGAAGCGCTCCATGTAGGTCTTCACGAGCTGGTCGACCTCGCGCGCCGGCACGCGGCGGAGCCATCCGCGCTTCGCCTGGACGGCGAGCATGATGTTCTCGCGGACGCTGAGGTCGCCGATGATGCCGTCATCGCGGCGGTTCTCGGTCGAGTAGGCGATGTGCTGGGCGAGACCGGCGACGGGGGACGTGATGCCGGTCTTCTTGCCCTTGACGCGGACGGTGCCGGAGTCGGCACGGTCGGCGCCGAAGATGAGGCGGGCGAGCTCCGTGCGGCCCGCGCCGAGGAGGCCGGCGAACCCGACGACCTCGCCGCGGTGGATCTCGATGTCGGTGGGGGCGAGCGCTCCCTTGCGACCGAGGGCTTCGGCGGCGTAGACGGGGGTTTCGCTGCGGTCGCGCACGTCGACCTGGCGGTTGGAGCCGAGAGCTCGGAGGGCCTCGAAGTCCTTGCCGATCATCTTGGAGATCAGCGCGCTGCGGTCGAGGTCCCGCTTGAGGTACTCCCCGACGAACTGGCCGTTGCGCAGCACCGTGATGCGGTCGCTGATCGCGTACACCTGGTCGAGGAAGTGCGAGACGAAGAGGATCGCAACGCCCTGGTCGCGGAGGCGCCGCATGACGGTGAAGAGCACCTCGACCTCTGCGGCATCCAGACTCGAGGTCGGCTCGTCGAGGATGAGGACCTTCGAGTCGGTCACCATCGCACGGCTGATCGCCACGAGCTGCTGGAGCGCGATCGAGATCGATGAGAGGGGCGCGCGGGTGTCGAGGTGGCCCAGCCCCATGCGGGAGAGGGCGTCCTTCGCCTGGGCGTGGGTCTTGCGCCAGTTGATGCCGAGAGGTCCGCGGACCTCGTGCCCGAGCATCACGTTCTCACCGATGGTGAGATTGGTGCAAAGGTTGACCTCCTGGTACACCGTCGAGATCCCGGCGGCCTGAGCGGATGCCGTGCCCGTCAGGTGGCGCTTCTCTCCGAAGACGAGGATGTCGCCCGAGTCGATCTGGTAGACGCCGGTGAGCGCCTTGATGAGGGTCGACTTGCCCGCGCCGTTCTCACCCATGAGGGTGTGGACCTCGCCCGGGAGGAGCCGGAAGTTGACCTCGTCGAGTGCCTTGACGCCGGGGAACGTGATCGATGCGCCGCGGACTTCGACGATCGGGGGGGATTCGGTCATCTCTGACGAACTTCCTCGTGTTGTGCTGATTTCGGGTGTGATCCGACAGGAGCGGGGATCGCCTTGCGCGGCGATCCCCGCTCCGTCAGATGGTGGTGCTGATCAGACGATCCGAGCTCAGAAGCCCTGGCCGTCGGCGAGCGCCGTCTCGCCGGCCTCCGGCGAGTCGAACGTCGCGCTGTCGACGATGATGGTCGACTCGACGGTCTCGCCGGCGAGTGCGCGCTCGACGACGTCGACGGCGATGTCGCCGAAGAACGGGTTGTACTGGGCGACGAAGCTCAGCTGACCCGCGGCAAGCGCCTCGAGAGCACCGGTGGTGCCGTCGATCGTGGCGATCTTGACGTCCTCACCCGGGACCAGACCGGCGGCCTCGACGGCCTGAGCGGCGCCGATGCCCATCTCGTCGTTCTGGGCGAAGATGAACTGGATGTCGTTGTTGTTGGCGCGGAGCACCGTCTCGGTGACGGACTTGCCCTCGTCGGTCTTCCAGTTCGCGGTCTGCGCGCCGACCTTGGTGAAGCCCTCGGCACCCTCGACCTCGGAGTCGAAGCCGTCGTTGCGCTCGTTGACGACCGAGAGACCCGGTACGCCCTCGAGGACGTAGTAGTTCGCGCCCTCGGGGAACGACTCGACGGCCCAGGCGCCGACGGATGCCGCCACCTGGAAGTTGTCGGGGGCGATGCGGGTGACGTACAGGTCCTCGCTGGCGTCGACACCGCGGTCGAGCAGGATGACGGGGATCTCGGCCTCCTGGGCGAGCTCGAGCGAGTCCTCCCAGCCGGAGGCCTCGGTCGCGGTGAGCAGGATGACGTCGACCTCGTCGTTGACGAAGGTCGAGAAGGCGTCGAGCTGCGACTTCTGGTCACTCGGGCTGGCGGCGGGAGCGTATTTGAGCTCGTAGCCGGCCTCCTCCGTGAAGGCGTCCTTGACGGCCTGCTCGTTCGCGTTGCGCCAGCCACCCTCGGGGCCGACCGCGACGAAGCCGACGGTGATGAGCTCGCCGTCGCCACCGGCGTCGCCACCGGCGCTGCCGCCGCCGTCGCCACCCGATGCGCAGCCGGCGAGGCCCAGTGCCAGCGCCCCAGCGCCGACGAATCCGATGACGCCGAGCAGGCGCTTCTTCTGTGACATGTGTCTCCTCCTTGAGATCGACGCTCCATCGTGGAGTCGGGTCGAATCACTCTGGTGCAGCTGCCTGTCGCAGCCGCGTGCATCAGTATTGTGCGCGCTAACAAGAATTGCAAGCAAGACTTCGAAGTTTCCGTTACGCAGTCGTTACGCCGCGCCGGTGAGCGGCGTTCAGGCGCGCGGCGGTGCCGTGGATTCGCGCACGATGAGCTCGGGGAGGATCATCGCGCTGTCCGCCGGCTCCTCCCCCGCGATGCGGCTCACGAGGAGCTCCAGTCCGAGCCGACCGAGCTCGGCGAAGTCCTGGCGAACCGTGGTCAGAGGCGGCAGGAAGTGGCGCGCGTCGGGCAGATCGTCGAAGCCGACGACGCTGATGTCCTCGGGAACCCGCAGCCCGCGCTTGGAGAGGCCGTGGATGAGCCCGAGGGCCATCTGGTCGTTGGAGGCGAAGACCGCGGTGACGTCGTCGATCGCCGGCGCATCGCGCCCGATCGCGAAGCCGGCGTCGGACGTCCAGTCACCGACCAGCGCATCGCGGATCGTGAGGCCCCGATCCGCGAGGTCTTCCTCCCACGCCGTATGCCGCGCCCGCGCGTCGAGCCAGTCGAGCGGCCCGGAGATGTGCAGGATCTCGCGGTGTCCCAGCTCGACGAGGTGCGCCACGGCTGCGTGCGCCCCCGCGCGCTGGTCGACCGCGACGGTCATCATCTCGGGATCGGGATCGGCCTTGACCACCAGCACCGGGACCCGGATCGGCTGCTCGCGCAGCGTGTCGAGGGACGAGGACCGCGGAGCGATGACGCACAGCGCGTCCACGCCCTGCGACATCAGGTCCGCGACCCCGACGTCGACCCCGAGATCGGGATCGTCGGAGATCGAGAAGGCGCTCACCGAGTACCCGCTGTCGCGCGCAGCGCGCTCGAGAGCGCGCAGGGTGCTGTTGGGCCCGTACTCGACGGGGCCGTCGACCATCACCCCGATCCGCATGGCCTTGCGCGTGGCGAGCGCGCGGGCGATCGAGCTGCGCGTGTAGTTCATCTCGTCGATCGCCTGCATCACCCGCTCACGGGTGGAGTCCCGGATGTTGGGATGCCCGTTGAGCACCCGGGATACGGTCATGTGCGAGACTCCGGCGTGGGCGGCCACGTCGTAGATGCTCGGACGCTGCCACGCGCGACTCTGATCGCTCATCGGCGTCCCCCCTTTGTTCATTTCCAGCATGGGGCGCCGAGCGCTCAGTCGCTACCGGCGCGTGCCCCCCTGCGTCGCAGAGCGTACGCGATGACTCCGGCCCCGACCAATGCGACGGCGCCGATGATGAGCCAGGTGGGGTCGATGCCGGTGCCGGCGAGCCAGTCGGGGACGGTGGGCGCACCGGTCGGGCTGGGGGACGGAACGGGGGTGTCGGTGGGCACCGGAGTCGGCGAGGGGAGCACCGTCTCGGTGGGGGCCGGAGTCGGCAGAGGGGTGATCTCGACGTCGACGCTGACGCCGTCGCTCTGGTCCGTGTCGGTGGGGAAGATGATCAAGGCAGGCCTCACTGGTGTGGGGACGAGCCGCCGCTGGGGAGTGGGACGTCGTCGGATCGGTGGTTCTGGGCGGCCGCGGCGCGGCCTTCCTCCCGGGCCGCGGCGATCGCCGCCGCCATGCGGTTCTGCGAGCGTCGGCGCCCCCAGAACAGCGCGCCGATGATGAGCGCGAGACCGAAGAGGATGAGGAGTTGAGGGACGGGGATGGCCCACGCCGTCGCCGACGCGGTGATGGGCTCGACGGGGACGGCGTCCCCACCGAGGTCGAAGCCTTCGGGCACGAGGGTGATCTCGACCGGGACGTAGAACGTCGGCCACACCCCCGGAACGAGCACCTCGACGCGGCGCGTCTCGCCGGGCAGCAGCGTCTGCCGCGCACCGTCTTCTTCGCCGATGACGACGACTCCGGTGCCCGCGCCGACCTCGCCGGCGACGATCACGTTCGCGTTGCCGGTGTTGGTGACGTCGAAGGATGCCGTCATCTCGCCGGGCCGGATCGGATTCCACGCGAGGGTGTAGTCGGTGACCACTCCCCCGACCTCCGCCGAGGCGACGATGTCGCCGCTGACACGCGTGAGGACGCGGAAACCCACACGGCTTTCCACGCCGACCTGCGAGCCGGACTCGTCGGTGCCGACGGACAGCACCGACGCGGCGACCCCCGCGACATGGTCCCCGGGGATCGCGTCCTCGGGCACGGTCGTCGTGAACGGCACCACGACGGTTCCGTTCGGTTCGACGGTGACCGTCTCGGGCAGATCGATCCACGTGCCCGCGTCGACCGACTCCTGGTCGGACGGGAGCATGTTGAACCGGCCGTTGTCGTTGTAGAAGCCGTCCGCAGCACTGAGGGTGAACGTCACCGGCACGCGGCTCGAGTTCCGCACGGCGAAGAAGTCCTCTGCGCTGGCCCCCGGATCGAGCTCCTGCTCGATCACGCCGCGACGATCCGGGCCGGACTCGTCCGCCGGGGTGACCGACCAGGTGATCCGGTCCTCGTCCTCCGCCGCATGGACAGCGGGAGCGACGGCCGCGCCGCCGAGAAGGGCGAGAGTGACCCCGACTACCGAGGCCGCGACGCGAGAAGCGTGAAGGGAACTGCGCATGGCTTTCCGTTCTGAACGGCGATGAGGAAGAACCGGGGCCGATATCGCCACCGACCCCGGTTCTTCGGGATGTCTCCCGTCGAGGAGGCACCCTAGCCATCTTGGGCTCAGTAGACGTCCTCGAACAGCGAGAGCGTCAGGGTCGAGCTGTACGAACCCGGCTCGACGTCCACCGGGGTCTTGAGGAAGAGCGCCGCGTTGGCGGACCACTGCGTCTCGCCCGTCTCGAGCAGGGCGCGGGAGTCGAAGGGCGAGTAAAGGAGTTCCTGTCCCTCGAGTCCCACGGGGTTGATCGGGACATCAGTCTCTTCGTCGAGGACGGTCTCGACCTCGGGGCCGGCAATGACCTCGCCCGAGCCGCTGTCATTGACGAGGTCCGGAATCCACCCCAGGTGACCGGCGGGAAGGCTCGGCTGGCCCGCGTCACCGGTGAACTCGGAGGCCTGACCCGTGACACTCCACGCGACGCCTTCCGGCACGTCTTCGACCGCACGGGTGTCGGTCACGGTGACCGTGGGGAGCACGCCATCGAACTGCCGGATCTCGACGTCTCCCGACGCAACCTCTTCCAGGGATGTTCCCGCGCCGGCGACCGTCATGCTGAGGGCGCCCGGCTCCTCGAGGGGCGAGATCTCGACGTCGACGACGACCTCATCGTTGCCGACCTCGTCGGCGAAGGCGGCGCCGGCGGCGCCGGCGAGCACGAGGCTGCCGGCGGCGGCCACAGCGATACGGGCGGAAAGCCCACGAGAAAACTTCATTGCTTACTCCGTTTCTTCAATCGACAACCACGTCGATCAAGCGTGCAAAGACCACCGGACTTTCCGGTCGTCGCTCGTCAGGCCCGGGGTATCCCTGTCTCGCGACTCGTTCATGTTACCGAGAACAAATCGGGGGGACAAGTCTTTCCGGAGGGGATTTCCCGGGGGCGGGCAGGCAGCCCGCCCCCGGGACTTTCGGGTTAGCCGCAGGTCCGCGCGTCGTAGGACGCGTCCACCTCGACGTCGATCGTCTCGCCGTCGACGACAGCGCTGGCCGTTACGGTGACCGATCCGGCCGGTGCGTTCGCGAGGCGGGTGTTGAACGCCGTGGACGAGGCCTTCCCGGCGCCGATCGACGCGTACGACTTGGAGCCGTACGCGGAATCGATCGTCGCCGCGACGGGGACATCGTCGCCGTTGCGGACCGTGACCGCCACGTACGGCTTGCCAGCGATGCAGCGGGTCGATGCCTCGACCGTCACGTCGAGCGACGGGGCGGCTTCAGCGGCGGTGAACGACCACGTGTCGAGCTCGAACAGGTCACCGGTCGGTCCCGCGAAGGTGAAGAACACGTCCTGCGTGCCCGTCGCCCCCGTGAGCTCGGCCGAGAGCTCCGTCCACTGTCCGACCTCACCCGTCACCGGGATCGTGCCGAGGACCGCGCCGGTGGCGCTGCCCTGGCGGACCTGGATCTCGCCGCCCGCCTGGAGCGGCTTGACCTTCACCGAGACCGACGCGGCGCCGTTCTCACCGAAGGCGACGGACGACAGGGCGGTGTAGTCGCCGTTGTCGATGTCGGTCACGGCCAGGTTCGGCGAGGTGTTGCCGAACTCGGTCGAGCCGCCGTCGATCTTCGCGGTGGCGATGCCCTTGCTCCAGCCCAGGGTCTCCGCCTCGAAGGTGCGGAACGGGTCGAAGTCGCGCACCTGCTCGACGCCGACGTAGTTGCCCACGACCTGGTTGACGGTGCCGTCCTCCTTGAAGGTCAGCTCCTGGATGTGCGGGCTGCGGTAGCCCTGGGTGGTGTCGCCGTTGATGCGCTTGTTGAGCGTGGGGGCGTGGTAGGTGAAGTAGTACTTGCCCTCGTACTCGAACACCGACTGGTGGTTGTTGCCACCGGTGCCGGCACCGAAGAACTGCGACTGGTTCGGGAACATCACACCGGCGTAGGCCTCCTTGGGGAACGACATCGGGTCGTCGGAGATCATGTAGCCGATCTCGCCGCCACCGGGGTAGCCGGGCACGCGGGTCTGGTTCCCACCGAAGTCGTTGCCGCCGAAGTGCGACGAGTAGGACAGGTAGTACTTCTCGCCCCGCTTGAACACCTGAGCCGCCTCGAAGGCGACCGGGGCGTCGACGACGGCCGCGGTGCCCTGCGTGGAGACCATGTCGTCACCGAGCTCGATGACCCGCAGGTTCTTCGGGTTGTTGAAGCGCTCCGCCGCAGGGAAGCTCGTCGAGGCGGGGCCGCCACCGAAGTAGAGGTAGGCCTGACCGTCGTCGTCGACGAACGGCGCCGGGTCGAACAGCCACTGCACACCCTGCGTGCCGGGCGTGGTGTTGTTGATCAGCGTGGAGGTGCGCTGGCTCGACCAGGGGCCGAGGGGCGAGTCGCCGGTGATGACGTTGCTCGATCCGCCGCCGTTGGCGTAGTAGAGGAAGAACTTCTCCTCGCCGTTCACGACCTTCTTCTCGATGCCCGGAGCCCACGAGTTGTTCGTGAACGGGGCGACACCGTTCTGCCCGGCGACCTGGATCTCACCGTGGTCGACCCAGTTGACCATGTCGGTGGTCGAGATGAGCGTCAGCTGGTTGATGTTGCCGTAGTTGATCTGCGGCGACACACCGGTCGACGGGTTGGGAGCGTAGCCCTGGGTGTCGTTGGTCATGTACATGTACACGCGACCCTCGTGCACGAACCCGTAGCCGTCGGCGCCGAACTTGTGGCCGATCAGCGGGTTGTGCTCGCCCGGAACCTTGCCGACGACCTCGATGGTCTTCGACGGAGCCGCCGCGGGCGGGGGCGGGGGTGCGCCGACCAGCGACACGTCATCGACGACGAAGTCCATGAGGTGCAGGTCGGGATCCGCCTGGGGGTTCGCCGTCCACGGCGTCTCGATGAACAGGCGCGTCGTGGTGACGTTCTGGCCCGCGGGGATGGTGAAGGTGGAGTTGATGTACCCCCACTGACCCCGAGCCGGAGTGACGCTCCCGAGGTTGGTGTACGTGCCCCCGCCGTAGTGCATCGTCGCGAAGAACTGCTTCGTCGCAGGACTGCTGGGGTTGTCGTACTTGACGCGCGCCTTGACCGTGTAGGTCTGGCCGGCCTGGAGCTTGCCGGACAGATCCTGCATCGGACCGGACCCGGTGGTCTGCCGTGCGCTCGCGCGCAAGGCCGAGGTCCCGCTGAAGGCATCGTCGGTCAGGGTGAGGGTGGCGCCGTCGGCGGCGTTGCCGTTGTTGGCGAACCACCCCTGGGTGCCGCTCTCGAACCCACCGTTGACGATGAGTTCCTCGTCGGCCGCGTAGACGGGGGCGGTGACAGCGAGGCTCGCTGCCAACAGCACACCGGCAGCGGCCATCGCTGCGATCCGGAATCGGGATCGCGTGAGGCCATGCTCGTGCAAGAGATTTCTCCTCTGTGTGTACAAGGTGTCCCTATTCAGTTGTGGTGTCTCACGTCGTGCAGCTGCGCGCCGTGAAGCTCTCGGTGAGGTCGGTCGAGATCTCGCCGGAGGAGGCGGTCACCCGCACCTCCCCTGCGGGGATCGCGGCCTGCCGCGTCGTGAAGGCGTGAGAGGTCGCCTTGCCCGACGCGAGGGACGCGATCGTCTTCGTGCCGTACGGAGTCACGATCTCCACCGACACGGGGGCGTCCTCGTCATTGCGCACGGTCGCCGTGACCAGCACCCTGCCGGCGAGGCAGCGTGTCGAGGCGACCAGGGAGACGTCGAGCTGCGGCGCCTCCTCGGCCAGCACTCCGAGGCGGGCGAGCTCGAGGCTGAGTGCCCGCTCGGGGGCGTCGATCTGGTTCTGCGTCCCGAATGTGCCTGTCCGTGCGGTGACGGCCTTGTCGAGCACGCGCTCCATCGCCGCCCAGGCCGCCGCCGGGTAGGCGGCATCATCCAGCCCCTGGGCATGCGCGATCGCTGCATCCAGCGCCGAGGTGTCGAGCGGGAGGTTCTGGGCGGAGCGCACGTCGCTCAGCAGGAAGTGGTCGACGTCGACCCACCCGCCCGCTTCTTCGGTCGCGTAGGTGAACAGCCCGACCCGGTGACCCATGAAGTGCGTCAGCGCCCCGTCGAGGGTCTGCGGGCCGACACGGTTGCCGAGCTGGTTCCAGGTGATGCCGTCGAGGCTGTAGAGGAACGTGGTCCACAGCTGACCGGTCGGGTTGGCGAAGTCGAGGTCGGCTTTGAGGTGCACCTCCGTCGCGTCGCCGAGGGCAGCCGTCGTGCCGGGAACGAAGCTCTCGATCGCCGCGTGGTCGATCGTCGCGGTGAAGGGCGTCGTGCGGTTCACCACGCCGATCGTGTTCACCCCGTCGACGCGCTTGACGGCCACGTACGAGAAGTTCCGCGCATAGGCGGCGAGACCCGCGACGTCACCGTCCTTCATCGCCGAGATGTCGAGCTTCGTCTCCACCGACTGACTCGGCGCGAAGGTGCGCTGCGACAGGGTGTTGCGCGTCTCCTCGAGCCAGGTGACCTGGTCGTCGTTCGCGAGCTTCACGTGACGGAAGTCGCCGGTGACCGTCGTGCCGTTCGTCAGGCGCAGCCAGCCGTCGCGGTCGGTGAGCGACCAGTACCGGTTGTCGGGTGCGTGGTTCCACTGCCACTGGATGTCGAGGCGCGAGTCGGTGGGCGCGATCTCGTCCGGATGCGGGTTCTCCCGGGTGATCGGCCGCCCGGTCAGCGACACGTCGTCGACCTGGAAGTCCATGAGATGGGTCGCCGGCGCGGACTGGGGGTTCTGCGTCCACGGCGTCTCGACGAACAGACGGACCGCGTCGACATTCTGCGATGCCGGAACGGTGAACGATCCGCTGATCGTCGCCCACTGACCGCGCTGCGCGGTCACGGTGGCGAGGTTGGTGAAGGTGCCCGAACCGTATCGCGCCGTGACGAAGAACTGCTTCGTCGCGGGGCTCGCGGGATCGGTGTACTTCACCTTCGCGGTGACGTCGTAGGTGATGCCGGCCTGGATCTTCCCGGACAGGTCCTGCGCCGGACCTGATCCGGTCGTCTGACGGGCGGAGACCGCGATCGATCCGGCACCGGAGGCGGCATCCGTCGACGCGGTGAGGGTCGCGGTGTCATTGGCGAACCAGCCCGTGGTGCCGTTCTCGAACCCGCCGTTCTGGATGAGGTCCACACCGAGCAGCGCATCGTCGTACTCGGGCGACGCGGGGATGTCCCACATCTCGTCCATGTACGCACGGTGCGGCGCGTCGTTGTCGAAATCGTCGGACGTGACGATGCTCTTCTGCCGCTCGAGCGTCTGCTCGGCCGGGCTCAGTTCGATGGGCTTGGCGAACGATCCGTTGACCGGGACGCTGCCGTTGTTCCCGAAGACCGGCCAGCCGTCTTCGCCCCACGTCGCCGGGATCAGCGCGGGGATGCGCCCGGTCGGGAACGTGTCTCGGAAGAACATGCCCCAGTAGTTCAGGTCGCCGCTCTCGTCCTCGATGGGCACGAGACTGCCCTGCGCGAAGCCGTTGGAGTTCAAGACTCCCTTCGCCTCGTACGGGTTGGAGCCGTCCTGGGTGGCATAGCGTCCGAGGAGGTGGTCCGAACGGAAGAGCACGACCTGACGCCCCTGGCCCGCGGGCCAGGTGATGATGACGATGTAGTACTTGCCGTCGATGTACGTGACCTGTGCGCCCTCGAAGAGCCCCCCGACCGGTGCGCCCGGGTAGTCGGCGGGACGGATGATCTGGTTGTAGGTCTGCAGCACCTGTGTGAAATCGGCGCTCAGACGCACCGCACTGGTGGAACCGGAGCCGTAGAAGATGTACGGCGTCCCGTCGACGTCGAAGAACAGCGACGGGTCGTGGTACGAACCGGGGAGCTTCGTGCGCTTCCAGACACCGTCGTCGATGTCGTCGGTGGTGTAGAGGTAGGAGCCGCCGAGGTTGTTGGTGTTGAACGCCACGTACCAGAGGCCGTCGTGATAGCGGATCGAGGATGCCCACTGGCCCTGCCCGTAGGAGGTCTGGCCATTGCGCAGCGAGAAGTCGTCGCCGATGTCGGCACGGTTGAAGACGTAGTTGACGATCTCCCAGTTGACGAGGTCGTACGACTTCATCACGGGAGCACCGGGACTCAGGTGCATCGTCGTGCTGATCATGTAGTAGATGTCGCGTCCCTCGTCGTTCTCCGAGGCGGGGATGCGCTCCACCGACACGTCCGGGACGTCGGCGTTCATCAGCGGTACGCGGTAGGTGCCGTCGCCGTTGTCGGTCGAGGTGTAGGCGGAGTCGGGGTTCCACGTTTCCGCCGCCGTGGCAGACGGGACGGGCATCAGCAGGGCTCCGAGGAGAGCCGCGGCTGTGAGCGCGGTGACCGCGCCGCGGGCCGACGCGGACGGGGATGAGGACATCGGTGGCTCCTTCGCCGAGCGCAGTCGGCGTCGACTGCGGGGGTGTATCGGGGGATCAACGGGACTGGTTGCGGGTGAGAAGCGTGCGGGGGCGGAGTGCTCGCGCCGCCCCCGCACGCGTCATCGGACCGGGTTCACGCGGCGCAGGTTCGCGCTGCGTAGTCGTACGTCGCCGACGACTCTTCGGTGATGGGCGAGAACGGCGTGGATGCCGTCACGGTGACGTCGCCCGCCGGGGCGGCGACCTGACGGGAGGTGAAGGCGTGGGAGCTCGCGCGGCCGGACTCCAGCCGAGCGATCGTCTTGACGCCGTAGACCGTTTCGATCTGGACGGCGACCGGGTGGTCCTCGTCGTTGGTCACGGAGACGGTGAGCAGGACCTTCCCCGCCAGGCACCGACTGCCGACGGCGACCGAGACCGCGACGACCGGATCGACGGTGAACGACGCGGTGGCCTCGGAACCGAGCAAGATGTCGTGCCCGAGGAAAGTCGCGCTGATCTGCTGCTCGCCCTCGGCGAGGTCCGCCGGGAGGTCGACCGAGGCGACACCGCCCTCCAAGAACGCGGTCGCCGTCCACTCGCCCACCTGGAAGCGCACGGTGCCGCCGGTCTCGAAGGTATCCGCGGCCGTCACCGTGGCCGTGGCGACGCCGTCGCTGACCTCGACCTCGGCGGTCGTGGCCACGTCGTCGTTCTCGATGCCGCGGATGCTGTTCCACTCGCGGAGCGTGATCGGGATGACGGTGCCGTGCCGGGGTCGAGCCACGCCCGCGTTGGTCATCGTGATGGCCTTCGCCTCCCAGGTCTCGGCCTCGATGTCGGCCTCGCACGCCGCCTGGTAGCCGCCGCCGTTGGTGTAGCGGTCGCCCCACAGGTAGAACTGGCCGGGGCAGGCGGTATCGCCCGGGTTCGCCTCGAAGATGACCGGGCCCTCATAGCCGGCGTTCGCCTGCCACGTCGTGCGACCGAGCGCCGGGGCCAGGAGCTCCCAGTTGTCGATGTCGCTGTCGAGGAAATCGGTGTGCTTCTCCGAGAACAGGTCCGATCCGGCATTGCCGGCCTCGTTCTTCGTCACGCGGTAGTAGTGGTCACCGACCTTGATCGCGGTCGTGTCGATGCGCGACAGCGGCGCCGGGTCCTGCCAGACCTGGGGCTCCGAGAACGTCTGGAAATCGCGCGTGATGTTGTACCACATCTGCGCGTTGCCCTGACCGGTGCGGGTCACGGGGTCGTTCCACAGCGACTGGGCCCAGAACACGGCGTAGGCGCCGATCTCGTCGACCCAGAGCGACTCCGGAGCGAACGCGTTGCCCGCGTCGTCGGGCGCGACCTTCACGTGCCGCTGCGGCGTCCAGTTGACCAGGTCGTTCGACTCGAACACCTCGATGTACTGGGTGTCGTTGATGGCGTATCCGCCCTGGTCGTACCAGTTCAGGTCGGTGGCGATCATGTAGAACGTGTCACCGTCGGGGGAACGGACGATGTGCGGGTCACGCAGGCCCTGGTCCCCGAGCTGCGACACCAGGGACGGCATCCCCCCGGTGAGTCCGGTCCAATCCAGCGCCGTGTTGCCGTTCGAGGTGGCGAACATGATCTGCTCGCCGTCGGCCTGGTTCTCACCCTTGAAGTAGCCGAGGAAGTACCGTTCGTTCTCCTCCTCGCGAGGAAGCGGCTTCACCACCACGTCGAAGGACTTCTGCTGCGACTCTCCGTCGCGCGAGATGGTCGCCGTGAGGGTGCCGGTGACCTCGTCGCGTCCGTAGGCGGGGCGGGCGACCTCACCCGTGGGGGTGATGTTCTCGATCGAAGACTCCCAGGTGATCGTCGATCCCCACGTGCCGACATCCGGCAGCTCGATGTTGCCACGGACGTCATCGGTCGAGTACAGCTCGAGCTCGAGGGTGTCGCGGGCGACCGACGATGCGGCGTCGAACTCCGCCTTGACGGTGATCGGGATCTCACGCACCGTCTCGGCATCCGTCCCCTTGCGGAGCGTGGCCGTCAGGACCGCCGTCGCGTCGGGCTGGCCGAGCGCGGGACGCGTGACGACCCCGCGCACGGGGACCTTCCGCGCACTGGCGACGGCCGGCGGAGCAACCACCTCGATCACGGACGGATCGGAGGAGACCCAGGTGATCGATGACCCGGCGGCATCGCCTGCGGTGGGCAGCACGACGTCGTCGACGATCGCCTCGGTGAGTCCGAGATCGATGGCCGCGGCATCCGCCGCGACGCCCGCGTCGTTCGCCGCGGCCGTCCGCTGCGCGACCTCGGCGCTGCTCAGCGCCCGGTCGTAGACGCGGAAGTCCGCCAGGGTGCCGCGGAACGAGTAGTTTCCGGGCACCTGGGAGCGTCCGAGGAAGTTGCAATTGGTGCCGGCGGCGTTGACCGACGGCGGTGTCGTGATGTTCGCGGACTGGGCGTGCTGAACGCCGTCGACGTAGAGCGTCCCCGTCCACGACGAGCCGCCGGAGTTCGGCGTCTGGGTGTAGGTGACGTGCTTCCAGACCCCCTCGGCGAGGCGCACGCGGTTCTGCTGGACGTTGACGTTGCCGGCCGCGACCCGGAGCCGCTGGGTGTTGGAGGCGAACAGCTGACCCTGCTGCCCCCCGGCGACGTCGCACGAGGTCTTGTTGCCCAGGCTGAAGATCTGATGCTCGCCGACGTTGGCGGGGTCGATCCACACGGCGTAGTCGATGGTGATCGCCGTCATCCCCGCGGTCAGATCCGCCGGGAGCCGGACGTATCCGCCGTCGAGGGAGTAGGCGTAGTCGTCGGGGTTCAGGCGCACACCGTCGCCGGTCAGCTCGGCGCGCTCGGCATTGACGAGCTCGGCGTTCGCGGCGCTGCCGGCCGAGCCGGTGTTGGCGAGCACGATGCCCGAGGTCTCGTTCAGGAGGAACCGGTGGACGAGCCCGTCGGTGATGTCGTCGTCGGCGGCCGTGGCCGGAGCGGCCGCCAGGAAGCCCGCGCACAGCGCGGCGACGGCGGCGGTGGCGGCGACGTGCGCGCGCCGATGCCGGTGGGGAGAGATGGGGACCATTCGGATACTCCTTCGTATCTGTCGTCATGCACAGGCGCGCTGCGCGGTGGGGGACCGCAGCGCCGGATCTGTGAACGCCCTTAAGTGTTACCGTTAACAGAGCGAAACGCACAACCCCCTTCTCGAAAGTTTTCCGCCCGCGTGGACGGCGCGCGAGACGCCGTGGCGCGGCCGGCGGACAGGCCGGGAAGGGAGCGCAGCACCCTCCTCCACCGCTGCGTTCCCTCGTCGACACACCCGTACCCGCTAGACCGGACCCGACCTCCGCATAACATCTCTCATCTGGGTTTTCCTACGTTCTTCAGCGCGCTCCACATGCGACCTCGGGGTGAGAGAGCACGGACGACACCGTCCGCGGCTCCCCCTCCACGGTCGCCGAGGCGGCGAGGGTGACCACGGCCGCGGGAACGGCGGCCTGACGGGTCGTGAAGGCGAAAGACGCCTTCTTCCCGGGCGCAAGTGCAGCGACGGTCTTGGATCCGTACGAACCTCTGATGGTCACGGCGGCCGGCACCTCCTCGCCGTTCGAGACGGTCACGACCTGCAGCACCGTGCCGGCGAGGCATCGGGTGGACAGCACGCCGGTGACGTCCAGCGCGGGTTCGGCGACGGGACGGACGAGGACCTCCACCTCCACCTCGCGATTGCCCGGCGCCACCTCCTCATCGGCTTCCATGTCGAAGATCGGGAGCCCATCGGCGGCGAAGTGCACGCGCCGCACGAACGTGTCGCGCCCACTCAGTCCGTTGGTGTCGGTGCGCGCGTGGAAGACGTAGAGCAGGTTGTCGTTCTCGTCGCGCGACCACATCCCGTGCCCCGTGCCGAGCTGCCACCCCCCGTTGAACAGGCCGGACTTCTGGATGGGGTACCCGAGCTTCGACCACAGCGCCGGATCGGTGAGGTCCGCTCCCGCTCCGGCGGGGGCCGTGAGCAGCCCCGTCGTGTACGAGTCGCCCACGAGGGAGCCCGAGTAGATCATGTACAGCGTGCCGTCGTGCGCGTGTACGTTCGGCCCCTCCGCGATGAGGTTGTCCCACGCGTACTCGGGCGGCGTGAGACGCACCGGGGCCGAGGTCAGTCGCGTGGGGTCTGCCGGATCCATCTCGGCGATGAAGAGGGAACCGAGCATCTGCCACGAGTAGTACGACGTACCCGAATCCTCGAAGTAGGTCATGTCGAGCGAGATCCCCTGGATGGGGTTCAGGATGGCGCCCTCGGCGGTCAGCACCTCACGGGGCTTGCTCCAGTTGCCGGGAACGGCCGGGTCGAGGTCGTTGCCCTCGGCATCCTGCTGCAGCTGCATGATGCTCGCGCGCCCGGTGAACATGTCCGGACGTCCGTTCGAGCCGTCGTAGCAGGGCATGAACAGGATGGACAGTCGCCCGCCGATCACGTGATACTCGGGCGCCCAGAAGCACCCGGTCATCACCCGCCCCTGCGCATCCGTGTCCCCGCGGCGGAGCAGGTCGACCTCGACGTTCCGCCCGGCACGGAGGGCCTCGTCCGAGAGGTCCTCGATCCGATCGGCGATGCGGATCGGCATGTGCGCCCCGCCCTGCGGGTCGATGTTGGCGCCGTAGAGATCCTCCGTCGCGATCATGAGGAACTTCTGCTCGCCGTTGAGCTGGTACCGGAAGATCGACGGGTCGGCGCGCTCATCGGCGAACGGGGTGGCGTACTGCGGCACCTCGAGCTCGCCGCGAACCGTGTACGTCCCCGGAGTGTCGGCGTCGACCGCCGCGACGGATGCCGCGTCCCACGCGATGCTGCGGGACGCGGTCGAGCCGTCCGTGTACGCGAGTTCGGCGCGAGCCGGCAGCGCGCTCGGCCCGAAGGACTCGCCGGCGTCGAGCTCGACGGCGTCGAGGGCCTGCACCGTGGTGTTCGACACGCGGCCGAATCGCACCTCCAGGGCCCGAGCGAGCGCAAGGTCGACCGCGACGGCATTGCCGCCCGCGTAGTCCTCGACATCCGCGTCGTCCACGGTCGTGATCGCCGACACCGCGCCGCGACGCACCTCCCCCCGCGACTGCGGATCCGCGAGGTCGGCGAACGAGGTGTACATCGGCGCCCCGGCGTCGCTCGTCCAGGCCACGAGGTAGCGGTCCGAGGCGCTGTCGAAGATCGCCGCAGGCCGGTTGACGCCGCCCGTCACGCCGAGATCGATCATGCCCACCTCGTCGTAGCTGCGGAGGTCGGCACTGCGCGCGAAAAGGACGCTCGAAGCGCGTGTACCGTCGTCCGCTCCCCCGCGGGCCGTTCGGGTGGCGATCACGCCGAAGCCGCCGTCGGCGAGGTGGAACACGTGCGGATCGCGAAGACTCCGGATGAGGTTCTCGCGCGGTCCCGCCACGGGGATCTCGGCCGAGGTCTTCGGGAAGAAGATGCCGTAGTTCTCGTTCAACGGCGTCCAGCCGTCGCCGTCGGCGAGGGCCAGGTGCATGCTGAGCGCGACGTCGGCGTTGTTCGCGACGTCCGACGACGTCGGCGTCCGGTGATAGGCGAGGATGCGGGTGACCTCGTCCGCGGGCAGGACGCGGACCGAGAAGGTGCGCACGCTGCTCGCCGCCGTCGCCGCATCGGTCACGCGCACCTCGACGGTCGCGTCGGTGGTCTCCTCCACGGAGAAGACCTCGCCCTCCACCACCGCGTCCGTGTCCGCCACGATCTCCGCCGTCGTCCCCGGCGTCGCCGCGGGCAGCGGGTCGCCGGAGACGACCTGCGCGGGGATCACGAACAGGCCGGCGAGACGGTCGATCCGCTCCTGCGCCGTTTCGCTCGAGGGCCGCACCGTCACCCGGATCGTCTCGGTCGCCTCCTGACCACGGACGGCCGCGATGGCCGTCAGCGTCACCTCGACGGGGGCCGATCCGGCGAGCGGGGCGTCGACCGTGCCGTCCGGTGCGACGACATCGGGTGCGCTCGACTCCCACGCGACGCGTCCGGCGGAGGTCGGCAGGTCGATGTCGGTGCTCGTCGTCAGATCCGACAGCTCGAGCCCGTCCAGCAGCTGCTGCGCCCGGGCCCGGAGGTGCTCGACGTGCGGTTCGGCATCCGTCAGGGAGAGCTCCATGATCTCGGATGCCGGCAGCGCGCGGTCGTAGACGTGGAACGAGGAGATCGCCCCCTGGAAGAGCGGGTCGGGCCACGGCGCACGTCCGATGGTGTTCAGCGACTGGTCGGCGACGTCGGCGGGCGTCCCGATCATGGCGCCCTCGGCGACCCGCACGCCGTCGAGGTACAGTGCCGCGCGACCCGTATCGCCGTCGACGACGGAGGCGACGTTCACCCACTCGTCGGCGCCCACGCCGCACGACCCGCGGGAGACTAGGCGCTCGACCCCCGCGGTCTTGAGGCCGATGAGCGGGGAACGACCCGACCCGCAGTTGAGGGACGAGAAGAAGTACTCCGTCGCGGCGGATTCACCGCCGATGTTCCACAGGAAGTGGAAGCCGTCGAGCATCGCCTGAGACGCGCGGACCTCGGCGACCACCGTCGCCGAGGTCGCCGCGGCGAGCAGGTCGTCCGGCAGCTCCACCCAGTTGCCGGTCGACGTCTTCGCGCCGCCGCGAAGCGTCAGCGCCGAGCCGGTCCAGTCCGACGGCTGCAGGTTCCGCACGGTCGCGGCGCCGACACCGGAGCCGCCGGCGACGTTCGGCACGGATGATCCGGCGCTCTGCCTGAAGTCGTACGAGGCGACGAGACCCGTGGACGGGATCGCGGCGGTCGCGGACGCGGTCCCTCCGAGACCGGCGACGAGGGCGGTCACCGCCGCCGCCACGACGACGAGATGGGCACGGGCTGATGCGGGCATCGGACTCTCCATCGAGTTCTCTGCGACCGGGACGTCCCGGCCGACGAACCGCGCCGGCGCGGTTGTTATCGCTCACGTTAGCGGTAACGAGATGGACGCACCACCCTTTTCCGGACCCCGGGTCCGAAGCGCGTGGCACGCTGGAGGGGTGTCCTCCGCACCTCGAGCCACCGCACGCGAGCCCCTGCGCGCCCGCCTGCTGACGACGCTCTCCGGCGATCCCACCGGGCAGCCGCCGTGGGTGCGGGCCCTCGCAGAAGGCGACGACGCGGGGTACTTCCGCGACGGCGGCGCGGTGTGGACGGTGCACGCGGGGCTCGGGACCCTGGTCGCCGGCATCCGCGCGCTCCTCCTCCAGGCCCTGCACCCGGGGGCACTCGCCGGCGTGCACGAGTACTCGCGCTATCGCGAGGATCCGGCGGGGCGACTGGTCGGCACCGTGCGATGGATCCTCTGCGTGACCTACGGGTCCACCGCACAGGCTGATCGCGAGACAGGCCGCGTCGCGCGCCTCCACGAGCGAGTGCGCGGTTCATACGACGCCGCCGACGGGCCGCGCGCCTATTCGGCCGGCGATGCGGATCTCGTCGAGTGGGTGCACATCGCCTTCACCGACGCCTTCCTCGGGAGCCACCAGCGCTGGGGTGGCCCCATCCCGGGCGGCGCCGACGCCTACGTGGCCGAGTGGAGCCGTGCCGGCGAGCTCATGGGACTCACCGATCCACCACGGACCGAAGCCGATCTGCACAGCCGCCTGCGGGGATTCCTGGATCGCGGCGAGCTCCGCCGGGACGAACGCGTCGACGACGTGGTGCGATTCCTTCGCGGCATCCGATTCCCGGGGGCGATGCGCGTGGCCTACCGCATCCTCTTCGCCGCCGCGGTGGCGAGCCTCCCCCGCGAGTACCGGAGGGTCCTCGGACTCCGGCGCGTGTGGTGGCCGGCCGTCACGCTGACCCGGATCGTGCTCGCGGTGTCGGCGCGCGCCCTCGGCGAAGGGCCTCGCGCCCAGGACTTCGCGCGACAGCGCCTGCGTCGCCTCGGCGTCGAGCCGGCATCCTGAGGTCCGAGCACCCGCCGACGGCAGTCCCACCCAGGGCTCTCCCATGTGCACCCGCTAGCATCGAAGGTTGATCCGGGGTGCATCTACCTGGCCCGACGCGGGACGAAGGCGGCACGACATGCCGCGGCAACCCGCGGCGCGAGACACAGGAAGCAGATGTACAAGACGATCGCCGCACCACCACGCACCTCCCTCCTCCGCGAAGCGGGGGTCGCGTACTTCCCCATCGCCCTCATCGCGCGACTACCGTTCGCGATGCTGGTCGTCGGGATCCTCACGCTGATCGTCGCCGCGCGCGGCTCGCTCGCCCTCGGCGGGCTCACGTCCGCCGCGACGGGTCTCGGCACCGCCCTCATCGGACCGCTCCTCGGCGCAGCTGCGGACCGCTTCGGGCAGCGTCCGGTGCTGCTGGTCGCGGGGACCGCCAACGCCCTCCTGCTGCTCGCTCTGTCCTGGCTGGCCTTCTCGCCGGCTCCGGATGCCGTACTCCTCGTCGTCGCCTTCGCCATCGGCGCCTCGATGCCGCAGGTCGCGCCTCTCTCCCGCAGCCGCCTGGTCGGCATCATCGGACGCTCGTTCGCGCGGGATCGCCGCGAGAAGGTGCTGAACGGCACGATGGCGTACGAGTCGGCCGCCGACGAGATCGTCTTCGTGTTCGGTCCCGTGATCGTGGGACTCCTGGCCACGACCCTGAACCCGGTCGCTCCCGTCGTGGGTGCCGCCGTGCTCGCCCTCGTCTTCGTCACGGCATTCGCCCTGCACCCCACCGGCCGCACCGCCACGGCTCACCCGGCATCCGCCGCACCCGCACCCGTGCGCACCGACGGCGGTCAGGCCATCACAGCGGCCACCGACATCGTCCAGGCCCCCGCACGCGAGCTCGCCGCACCGGCGCTCGTGACGACCGTGCTCGGCACGCTCGGAATGGGTCTGTTCTTCGGAACGATGCTCACCTCCCTCACCGCCTTCATGGACGAGCGCGGCGTGCCCGAGCAGGCGGGCCTCGTCTACGGCGCGATGGGGATCGGCTCGGCCGCCCTCGCCCTCGGTGTGGCGTTGTTCCCGGCGCGCTTCACCCTGACCGCGCGGTGGCTGGTGTTCGGGTCGATCCTCCTCGCCGGCAGCCTCACCCTGCCCCTCGCGCAGGACGTCATCGGCATGGCCCTGTGCCTGCTGCTCATCGGCATCGGGATCGGTCCGACCCTCGTCACCCAGTACAGCCTCGCCGCCCGGCACAGCCCGCGCGGGCGGTCGGCGACGGTGATGACGATGCTCGGCTCGGGCGTCGTCGTCGGCCAGTCCGCGGGTGCCGCGGTGACGGGACTCGTCGCCGAGACCGGTGGAGCGGCGGTCGCCCTGATCGCGCCGATCGTCGCGGCCGCCGTCGTGCTCGGCGCCGGTATCGCCTCGGCCCTCGTCCGGCGCTGACCTCGCGCAGACGCGCTCAACGCCCGCGCCTCGACGCCCAGGTGTCGCTCGCGGCCCCTTCGGGGACGCCGAGGGGGCGACGACTGCCACACGACAGGCGTGGCGGATGCGGCGGGGCACGGTATCCGCGCGAGAATGCGCCCATGACCCGCCACGTCACGCCGCTCGCCATCGCCTATCTCGTCCTGGCCGTGGCGGGCCTCGTGGGGACCTGGTGGTTCAACGCGCTCGCGATCGTGCAGATGAACGACTTCGTCACGGATCTCGTCACCGGCGGCCCGGCGGTGTCGTCGATCACGGTGGACCTCCTCGTCGTCGCGATCGCCGGAAGCGTCTTCATCCTCGTCGAGGCGCGGCGTCTGCGCATGCGGTTCGGCTGGCTCTACGTCGTGGGGTCCGCGGTGACGGCGTTCGCCTTCACCTTCCCGCTCTTCCTCGCGATGCGACAGCGCCGCCTCACCGAACTGGCGCACGCGCAGTCGTAGCCCTCCGGCCGAGGATCACCGCGGATGCTGCAGCCGCAGGTTCTCGTCGATGCGCCGCGCCGTCTCCACGAGCGCGGGGAGGATGTCGCTCCGGGCGCGATCGGCGTCGATGCGTGCGGACGGGAGGGCGACGTTGACAGCGGCGATCACCCGGCCGCGCGCGTCGTGCACGGGGGCGGCGACGGACAGGAGGCCGGTCTCGAGCTCGCCGTCGACGAGGGCCCAGCCCTGCGCGCGGACGTCCGCGACCGCACGCAGGAGGTCCTCGGGATCCGTCAGCGTCGACGGCGTGTGCGCCTCGAGGGGCGAGCGCTCCAGCAGCGCGCGCACCTCGCCGTCGTCGAGGGCGGCGAGGAGGACGCGGCCCATGCTGGTCGACGCCGCCGGGAAGCGCGTGCCGACGGTGATGCCGACGCTCATGATGCGGCGGGGCGCCACGCGTCCGACGTAGACGATGTCGGTGTCGTCGCGCACCGCCGCCGAGGCGCTTTCGTCGATGCGTTCGGCGAGGTCGACCAGGTGCGGCTGGACGAGCGCGGGGAGCTGCGCGGCGGAGAGGTAGCTGAACCCGAGCTCGAGCACGCGCGGGGTCAGCGAGAACACCCCGTCGTCGGATCGGACGTAGCCGAGCCCCTCCAGGGTGAGGAGGAACCGTCGGGCGGCGGCCCGGGTGAGGTCGGTCCGGCGCGCGACATCGCTCAGGCGGAGCGCCGGGTGATCTCCGTCGAACGCGCGGATGACGCCGAGCCCGCGCGCGAGGGACTGGACGAAATCCGTCGACACGCGGTCCGCGGATGCCGGTCCCCCTGCCTCGCCGCCCGCCGTCTCCGTCACGCCCCCCACGCTACCGGTGGCGCGGGCGACCGTGTCCGTCACCGTTCGAGGACGACCGCGAGTCCCTGGCCGACGCCGATGCAGAGCGCGGCGACCGCGACCCCGCCGCCGCGGCGGGCGAGCTCGTGGGCGGCGTGCCCGATGATCCGTCCGCCCGAGGCGCCGAGGGGATGCCCGAGGGCGATCGCTCCGCCGTGGATGTTGACGATCTCGGGGTCGAGCTCGTCCCACAGCTGCAGGCACGCGAGGCTCTGCGACGCGAACGCCTCGTTGAGCTCGACGAGGTCGACGTCCGCCCAGGTCTTCCCGGCACGGGCGAGGGCCCGGTTCGCAGCTTCCACCGGCGCGACACCGAACACGTCCGGATCGTTTCCGAAGGCCGCGCGACCGGCGATGCGGGCGAGCGGCTCACCGTCCAGCTCGCCCTCGCCGGCGAGGAGCAGCGCCGAGGCCCCGTCGTTGATCGAGGACGAGTTGCCCGCGGTCACGCTGCCGTCCGCCGCGAACAGGGCCTTCAGGCCCGCGAGACGCTCGAGGGTGGTATCCGAGCGGATGCCCTCGTCCCGCGCGAGCTCGCTCCCGGGGACCTGGACGATCTCGGCGTCGTAGGCGCCGGACTCCCACGCCGCGGCGGCCAGGCGGTGGCTTCGCAGCGCGAAGGCGTCCTGCGCCTCGCGGGAGATGCCGTGGATGCGCGCGAGCTTCTCCGCGGACTCGCCGTTGGAGATGGTCCACTCCGTCCCGAGGGCGCGGTTGGTCATCCGCCAGCCGATCGCGGTGTTCCACAGCGTCTGATTCCCTACCGCCGGCCACGGCCGAGGCGACTTCTCCACCACGAAGGGCGCACGGCTCATCGACTCGACGCCGCCCGCGACGATGACCCGCGCATCGCCGGACTCGATCGCGCGAGAGCCCTGGATGACGCTCTCGACACTGGAGCCGCACAGACGGTTGACCGTCACGCCCGGCACGGACGTCGGGTACCCGGCGAGGAGCGCGCTCATGCGGGCGACGTTGCGGTTGTCCTCCCCCGCCTGGTTCGCGTCCCCGAGGATCACGTCGTCGATGCGGGCGGGGTCGAGGCCCGCGCGCTCGACGATCGCCCTCAGCACGACGGCGGCGAGGTCATCGGGCCGCACCCCGGAGAGGGCGCCCGCGGCGCGGCCGAACGGGGTGCGCACCGCGTCGTGGATGTAGGTGCTCATGCCGAGGTCCCCTCTTCCTGGTCGATCGGATGCCCGAGCGTCAGACCCGTCAGCTCCTCGAGGAGCGCGACGGTGTTGTCGCCGAACAGCTGCCGCACCCGGAATCCGTCCGGAGTGACATCGAAGACGGCGTGGTCGGTGTAGACGCGGCTGACGCAGCCCACGCCCGTGAGCGGGTAGGTGCACGCCGCGACGAGCTTCGCGCCGCCCTGCTTCGTCAGCAGATCGGTCATCACGAAGACGTCCTTCGCGCCGATGGCGAGGTCCATCGCGCCCCCGACCGCGGGGATGGCGCCCGGGGCACCCGTCGACCAGTTGGCGAGGTCGCCCGTCTCGGACACCTGGAACGCCCCGAGCACGCACACGTCGAGGTGCCCGCCGCGCATCATCGCGAACGAGTCCGCATGGTGGAAGTAGGCCGTACCGGGACGCTCGGTCACCGGCTGCTTGCCGGCGTTGATGAGGTCCGGGTCCACCGCGTCGGCCTCGGGCGCGGGGCCCATGCCCAGCATCCCGTTCTCCGTGTGCAGGATGATCTCGCGCCCCTCGGGGAGGTAGTCGGCGACGAGGGTGGGTGCGCCGATACCGAGATTGACCACCGCGCCCTCCGGGATGTCGGCGGCGATCAGACGCGCCAGGTCGTCACGGGGGATCCGGCTCGCGCTCATCGTGCGGCTCCTTCGATCGGGCGACCCTCGATGTCGACGCCGCCGCGGAATCGTCCGTCCTCCAGCCAGCGGCGCTCGCCCACCACCACGAGCCGATCGACGAAGATGCCGGGGGTCACGACCGCCTCCGGGTCGAGAGCGCCGAGCTCGACGATCGCGTCGACCTGAGCGACGGTCGTCGTCGCGGCGGTGGCCATGACCGGGCCGAAGTTCCGCGCGGTCTTGCGGTAGACCAGGTTCCCCCAACGGTCGCCGGCGAGCGCGGAGATGAGGGCGTAATCCGCCCGGATCGGATACTCCAGGACGTAGTCGCGACCATCGATGGTGCGGGATTCCTTTCCCCCCGCGAGCTGCGTGCCCACGCCCGTCGGCGAGAAGAAGGCCCCGATGCCGGCACCGGCGGCCCGCATCCGCTCGGCGAGGTTGCCCTGCGGGACGAGCTCCAGCTCGATCCGGCCGTCGCGATAGAGCTCGTCGAAGACCCAGGAGTCGTGCTGGCGAGGGAAGGAGCAGATGATCTTCCGCACGCGCCCGGTGGCGAGGAGCGCCGCGAGGCCGGTGTCGCCGTTGCCCGCGTTGTTGTTCACGATCGTGAGGTCGTCCGCGCCCTGGGCGATGAGGGCGTCGATGAGCTCCACGGGCTGGCCCGCTCGCCCGAACCCGCCGATCATGACGGTCGCGCCGTCCGGGATGCCGGCCACGGCGGCCGCGGCATCCGTCACGGTCTTGTCGATCACATCGCCTCCCGTATTGTTCGCAATGCGTACATGTGTACGTATTGTGATCAGTGTACGCCGCAGCGACGCTCCACGCCAGGGCGGAGAAGGCGCGGCCGGTTCACTCGTCGGCGGCGAAGACCTCGGAGGCGATGCGGAAGGCGGTGTTGGCGGCCGGGACGCCGCAGTAGATCGCGGACTGGAGGATGACCTCCTGGATCTCGGCGATGCTCAGGCCGTTCCGTCGCGCCGCGCGCAGATGCATCGCGAGCTCCTCGTGGTGCCCGAGGGCGATGAGCGCGGTCAGCACCGCGACAGAGCGCGAGCGTCGGTCGAGGCCGGGACGCGACCAGATGTCCCCCCACGCGTACCGGGTGATGAGGTCCTGGAAGTCGGCGGTGAGGGGCGTGGTGGCGGCGACCGCTCGATCGACATGCGCGTCGGAGAGCACCTCGCGACGGACCCCCATCCCCTGCGCGTGGCGTTCGCCGTCGGTCAGGCCCTCGCCGTCGGATCGCGGGGTCACCGGTCGTGTCATGCCTGCTCCTGCTCGTGGTCGTCGGTGCGGGCGGAATCGGACGCCGACCCGAAGAACGCCGACAGCGCCGCCACCGTGGCCGTGGGATCCTCCGCCGGTGGGAGGTGGGCGACGTCCGCGATCCTCCTCGCGCGCCCGCGGACGGCCGCGTCGGCGATCTCGCGCGCCTTCGCCTCCGGGGCGACGGCGTCGTGCTCACCCCAGAGGGCGAGCACCGGCATCCGGAGCTCGGACAGCCGCGCCCGCACGTCGAAGTCGGCGAGGGCCTCGCAGCAGCGCGCGTAACTCTCGGCATCCGCGTCGCGCAGCGCATGCAGGAGGCGCCCGGAGAGGTCGGGCCGTCGTTCGACGGACCCCGGGGCGAACCAGCGCTGCGCCGACGGGATGATGAGGGCCGAGGTCGACTGGGCGCGCACCGTGGCGGCGCGCTCGTGCCAGGCCGCGGGGTCGCCGAGCTGCGCGCCCGAGGCGACGATCGCGAGCCGGTCGACGAGATCCGGATGCCGGAGCCCGAGCTCGAGCCCGACGGCGCCGCCGAGCGAGACGCCGGCGTAGGCGGCGGGGCCCTCCGCGAGGGCATGGATCCCCTCCGCGACGGCGTCGGCGAGATCGGCGACGGAGAACGGTGCGTCGGCGGGCGCGGAGGACCCGTGTCCCGGGAGGTCCCACGCCGTCACGCGGTGGCGCACGGCGAGCTGGGGGACGACGTCCTCCCACAGGATGGCGGACGTCCCGAGCGAAGGGCCGAGGACGACGAGCGGCCCGCCGGCGGGGCCCACGGGGGCGGTGAACGACAGCGTCGGGGCGGTCATGCGTCCTCCTGGCGATGGACGGGACCCCGGCGGTCGTCCGCGTGGAGGGCGCGTTCCACGAGGATGTCGGCGAGACCGGTGTAGCCCGCGGGGTCGAGCAGCGCGTCCGCGTCCCGATCGAGGTCGTGCTCGCGGATCGCCGCGCGCACGAGGTCGCCGAGGTCCTCCCCCGCACCGGCGCGCGCGACGAGGGCGGCGATCGCCTCGCGTCCGATGTGGGGGCCGAGGACCAGCGACAGGCGCTCGGCGACCACGAGCCCGCCGGTCTCGTTCAGATTCGTCGACGCGGCCACCGTATCGACCCGCAGATGCGCGGCGAGGGACGACGCGTGCCACGCGGCACCGAGGGCGAGACGCAGGAGCTCTCGGAGCGTCGGCCACTCGGCGTGCCACGCGCCGTCGGGGCGCTCGTCGACGGCGAGCGCGGAGGCGAGGTGGAGCGTCGCCCCGAGCTGCGGCGCCCGGAGGGCGGCCGAGCGGATCAGGACCGCCTCCGCGGGGTTCTGCTTCTGCGGCATGGCGGACGACCCCCCGCCCACCCCCTCGGCGACCTCGCCGATCTCGGTGCGGCTGAGGGTCGCGACATCCGCCGCGAACTTGCCGAGCGCGTCGATGGACTGCACCAGGGCGTCGCCGATCTCGGTCACGGGGTCGCGGAGGACGTGCCAGGGCCCGTCGGGTGCCGCCAGGTGCGCGTGCTGCGCGAACGCCGCGACGAGCTCCTGGGCCCGCTCGGGGGAACCGGTGACCTCGATGAAGGACGCGAGCGTCCCCCCGGCACCGGCGAGCTGCGCCGGGAACTCCAGCGCCTCCAGCCGGTCACCCGCGCGACGGAGGCCCCGCTGCCAGTTCACCGCCCGAAGGGCGAAAGTGGTGGGCACAGCATGCTGGGTGAGGGTGCGCGCGACGACGACGTCTTCGCGGTGCCGCTCGGCGAGCTGCAGCAGCCACTCCTGCGCGTGACGGATCGAATTCGACACCTGTGCGACGGCACGCTGGGCGACGATCATGATCGCCGAATCCCAGATGTCCTGGCTCGTCGCTCCCCGGTGGACCCACTCCCGCGCGTCCGCGGGCACGCGGGCCTTCATGACCCCGACCAGCGGGATGACCGGATTGCCGCCGGCGACGGCATCCGTCGCCAGCGCCGCCGGGTCGATGCCGGAGGACGGGCGGATGCCGCGATCCGCGCGGAACTCCTCCCGGATCGCCTCGACGACCTCGGCGGGCGCGAGACCGATCGTGCCGTACGCCTCGGCGAGCGCGACCTCCGCGCCGACGAGGGCGTCGAGGAAGCGGTGGTCGGAGACGAGCTCGTCGTGACCTGCGGTCACCGGCGACAGCAGCCCGAGATCGAACCCGGGGACGTCAGAAGGCAAGGAAGACGGTCTCCTTCTCGCCCTGCAGTCGGATGTCGAAGTGGAGTCCGCCGTCGGGCGTGCGCGTTGCGATGAGGCTATCGCGCTCGTCGGGGCTGAGCGACGACAGGAACGGGTCGGCGGCGAGGAGCTCGGGCGAATCCGGCAGGTAGATCCGCGTGTGGAGCTTGTTCGGGAGACCCCGCGCGTAGACGATCGCCGCGATGAACGGGGCCTTGCCGTCCTCCGCGCCGGGGTTGCGCGTCCAGAACTCCCAGTGCCCGTCGTCGGTGGTGAAGGTGCGCCCGAATCCGGTGAAGGTGTGGTCGTCACGGCGGAAGGCGCCGCGAGCCCGCGGCACGGAGCCGTCGGAGTCGGCGGAGAATATCTCGATGAACGCGTCCGGGATCGCGTGGCCGTTGCCGTCGGTGACGGTGCCGCGCAGCACGATCGCCCCGGGGGAGTGCGGGAAGACGACCTGGTTCATCTTCGGGTACTCCACGCCGTACGCGAAGAACGGCCCGACGGTCTGGCCGGGGGTCGGGGCGAGACGATCGCCGGTTCCGGGCTGCTCGCTCATCAGTGCTCTCCCTCGTTCTCGAACCACGTCGCGTCGGGACCGTCTACGACGATGTCGAACCGGAAGCCCATCGAGAACTCCGGAACGGTCAGATCGTGGTCGTAGACGCCGACCAGCCGGTCCCGGTCCTTCTGGGTGCGGATGGTGTTGTAGATCGGATCGAGCGCGAACAGCGGGTCGCCGGGGAAGTACATCTGGGTGACGATCCGCTGGGTGAACGCCGACCCGAACACCGAGAAGTGGATGTGGGCCGGCCGCCACGCGTTGACGTGGTTCTTCCAGGGGTAGGCGCCCGGTTTGATCGTGGTGAAGCGGTACGCGCCGGCATCGTCGGTGATGATGCGGCCCGCGCCGGTGAAGTTCGGGTCGAGCGGTGCGGGGTGCTGGTCGCGCTGGTGGATGTAGCGTCCGGCGGCGTTGGCCTGCCAGATCTCGACCAGCTGGTTGCGCACCGGCCGGCCCCACGAGTCGCGCACCGTGCCGCTGACGGTGATCCGCTCGCCCTGCGGCTCGCCGGTGTGTTGCAGGGTGAGGTCCGACTCGATCGCGGCGACGTCGCGCTGGCCGAACGCGGGCGAGTGCAGCTCGATCGTCTCGGGATCGACGAGCTTCGGGTTCTTCGTCGGATGCCGGAGGATGCTGGATCGGTACGGCGGGAAGTCGTAGAGCGTGGCGGGGACGTCCTCCCCCGCGGCCACCCGACGCTCCGCCGCAGCGTGCACGTCGATGATCTCCTGCGTGATGGCGGCCTGGCTCACCTGGTCCGGCGACGCCAGGAGCGTCTCCGGCGCGGCCGCGGACGGGGTCTCGGTCATGGATGTCTCCCTCGACATGACGATCGGGCACTCCATGGTGCGGCGCGACGGCGCGCCGCACGCCGCGATTCCCACTGAATGAGAGTCGAGCTCGGGGTCAGCGGAAGGCGGCGATCCCGGTGATCCGCTCCCCGAGGATGAGCGTGTGGACCTCGTCGGTGCCCTCGTAGGTGCGGACGGACTCCAGGTTGTTCGCATGGCGGAGCGGCGAGTATTCCAGCGTCACGCCGTTCCCGCCGAGGACGGTGCGCGCGTCGCGCGCGATCTCGATCGCGGCGCGGGTGTTGTTGAGCTTCGCCACCGAGATCATGTGGTGCTCCAGCCGCCCGGCATCCTTCAGACGTCCGAGCCGCAGGGCGAGGAGCTGCGCCTTCTGGATCTCCAGAGCCCACTCGACGATCTTCCGCTGCGTCAGCTGGAACGATGCGATCGGGCGGTCGAACTGACGGCGCGCCAGGGCGTACGCCAGCGCCTGTTCGGCCGCGTCCCGCGCGGCGCCGACCGCTCCCCACGCGATGCCGTACCGCGCCTCGTTCAGGCACGAGAAGGGGCCGCGGAGCCCACGGACCTCGAGCATCGCGTCGGCCGGGACGCGCACGCCCTCGAGCGTGACGTCGCACTGGATCGACGCCCGCATCGACAGCTTCGCCGGGATCGGAACCGCCGAGAAGCCGGGGGTGTCGGTCGGCACCAGGAACCCCCGCACCCCGTCGTCCGCGCGCGCCCAGACGACGGCGACGTCGGCGATCGACGCGAGCCCGATCCAGCGCTTGGCACCGTCGATGACCCAGCCCTCGCCGTCGCGGCGCGCGGTCGTGGCCATTCCGCCGGGGTCGGATCCGGCATCCGGTTCGGTGAGGCCGAAGCAGCCGATGATCTCGCCGGCGGCCATGCCGGGCAGCCACCGCCGCTTCTGCGCCTCGGTGCCGTGCTTCGCGATCGCCGACATCGCCAGCGACCCCTGGACGGACACGAAGGTGCGGATTCCGGAATCCCCCGCCTCGAGCTCGGCCATGGCGAGGCCGTACTCCACGGCGGAGCGTGCCGCACAGCCGTAGCCGTGGAGATGCATGCCCAGGAGCCCCAGCTCGGCCATCTCGGGGACGAGCTCGCGCGGGAAGTGCGCCCGGTCGTACCAGTCCGCGATGTGCGGGCGGATGCGGCGATCGACGAACTCCCGCACCCGGTCCCGGCCCGCCCTCTCCTCGTCGGTGAACTCCGAGTCGATGTCCATGAGGTCCAGGGCGCGGCGGAGGTCCGCCGCGGATGTGTCGGTCATGTCGCGCCTCCGCTTCGAGTGTGCACCACCGCGCCCGTGCGCGGGCGAGGAAGATGGACCACATGATCGATGCCGCCGCGCTCTCCCGCGCGTTCGACCGGCCGATGCGCGGGCCGCTCGCCGGCGTCGTCGTGGCGGACTTCAGCCGCGTGCTCGCGGGACCGTACGCGACGATGCTGCTGGCGGACATGGGCGCGCTCGTGGTGAAGGTCGAGTCCCCCGGGGGCGATGACACCCGGCAGTGGCGCCAGCCCGTCCGAGGCGACGAGAGCACCTACTTCCTCTCGGTCAACCGCAACAAGTTCGCCCTCAGCCTGGACTTCGCGGATGCCGACGACCTCGCGATCGCGCACCGGATCGTCGCGCGCGCCGATGTGATGGTGGAGAACTTCCGTCCCGGCGCGCTCGAGCGGTTCGGCCTCGATGCGGCGAGCGTGCGGGCGCGGCATCCGTCGCTCATCGTCGCCTCGCTCACCGGCTTCGGGCGTGGGGCGGGCGCCGACCTCCCCGGATACGACCTGCTCGCTCAGGCCGCATCGGGGCTCATGAGCGTCACCGGAGATCCGGACGGACCGCCGACGAAGGTCGGCGTCGCCGTCGTGGACGTGCTCGCCGGACTCCATGCCGCCGTCGGCATACTCGGCGCCCTGCACGCGCGGGAACGCGACGGTGCGGGCCAGCGGATCGAGGTGGACCTGCTGACGTCGGCGCTCTCCGGGCTGGTGAACCAGGCGTCGGCGGTGATCGCCGCGGGCGCGAGCCCCGGCCGGCTCGGCAACGCCCACCCGAGCCTCGCACCCTACGAGCCCTTCGCCACGGCGGACGGCACGCTCGTCATCGCGGTGGGCAACGACCGGCAGTTCGCCCATCTGTGCCGGGTGCTGGGGACCCCCGTGCTCGCCGAGGATCCCCGCTTCGCCACGATGCCCGCGCGCAACGCGCACCGCGAGCTCCTCCACGCGCTGCTGACGGAGGCATTGCGGTCGCGGCCCGCCGCGGCATGGGCGCCGTTGCTCACCGACGCCGGTGTGCCGTGCGGCCCGTTGAACGACATCGCCGGCGGCATTCGGATGGCCGAGGGCCTCGGCCTGGAACCGGCGGTGACGGCGGGGCCGAAGGGCGACGGGGTACCGACCGTCCGGCATCCGATCCGCTACTCCAGCGGACCGGTCGATTACACGAAAGCGCCACCGGGACTCGATGCCGATCGCGAGCGGATCCTCCGCTGGCTGGCGACGGACCCCGCGTAGCCGCTCCAGCGCAACCGCCCAGACTGAGCCCTCAGGACTCTGCGAACAGCCCCGATGACCCCATCACGCGCTCGGGTTCGATGCGGATGACCACGCGCTTCGGGTTCACCCGGGGCGGCCGGTAGCGCTCGGTGTACAGCTCTTCGGCGCGCCGCACCGCAGCGGGATCGCGCTCGATCACCGCGCGCCCGGCGATGCTCAGCCACTGCGGTCCCGACACCTGCGCGACCGTCGCGCGGCCGTCGCGCTCGACGTTGCGGACCTTCTGCGTCCCGTCGCCGGTGATGATCCGCACGACCCCGTCGGCCACCGTGAACCCGACGGCGACCGCGTGGATGAGCGCGGTCGGGCCGATGGTCGACAGGGTGGCCAGGTGACGGTCGGAGACGAAACGTCGCCCGTCCTCGGTCAGATCCGCAAGCGTGGGCACTCGTTCATTCGATCACACCGCGGAGCCCCCGGGGCGCGGCGGCAGGTGCGGGATCGGCTTGGGTTTGCCGTCATGGGCATCGTGGATCTCATGCGCGCCGGAGGCAGCCGGTCCCGACGCTCCGGGCGGCGCATTCCGACGGGCATTCCGCGACGCGGTCCGCGGGGCATCGAGGAATCGGCGCCCGCTCACCTGGTCCGGCTCGACCCGCACGACCTCGTTCTTCTCCCACGATCCCGCCGAGCGGAGACCGCGCACACCGGAGGCCTCGACCTCGGCATCCGTTCCGAGGATGCGCGCACGACCGCGGACGACGACGCTCCACACCTCTCCGTGGTTCTCGCGATCGATCTCGAATGCGACCGGACGGCCGGCGGCGAGCGCCTCGAGCTTCGCACCGGGGGCGGTGCGGAGGAACAGCGCATCGGCGCCGGCGACGTAGTTGACCGGGAAGAGGTCGGGCGATCCGTCGGCGTCGATCACGGCGAGCCGGCCGAGATGACCGATGCGCAGGAGGCGCCAGCTCTCGGCGGCATCGAGCATCTCGACCTCGGGTGATGGCGTGTGCATACCGACCTCCCTGTGAACGTCCACGATCCAGTCAACGCCCGTCCCGGCATCCGTTCAAGGCCCTTCGTCCCGCCCCGTCGTCCGCGGCGCCGGTCAGACGAGGATCTCCTCACCCGGCCGGTGCACGCGGAACCAGTGCCACCCGTACGGTGCGACATCGATCTCGACCACGGCATCGTCGGCGCGATGCACACCGGCCCCGAAGAGGTCGCTGAGAACGGTGCCCTCCGGTTCGTCGCCGACGTCGATGCGCGCCACGCACGGCACGTCGTCGAAGTTGTGGACGGCGATGAGATGACCCAGGTCGCTGCGCACCGCGTGCACGAGGAGGGTGTCGTTCTCCTGCGCGAGGATGCGCAGCGCGCCCCACCCGATCTCCGGACTCGTGCGGTAGCGCGACGTGAGATGGCGGACGAACTGCAGCAGCGAGTCGGGGTCGTTCCGCTGTGCGGCGGCGTTGACGAAGCGCGGGGCGTAGCCGTCCTCGGGGAACTGCCCCGGCCACTTCGACGCCGGTGCGGTGGAGAATCCGCCCTTCGCCTCCGAGGTCCACTGCATGGGCGTGCGGACGGCGAGCCGATCGGTGACGCGGGCGTCCTCGGCCATCCCGATCTCCTCGCCGTAGAAGAGCACAGGGGCTCCGGGCAGCGAGAACATCAGGCTGTAGACCATGCGGATGCGTCGCGGGTCGCCGTCGAGCATCGTCGGGAGCCGCTTGACGATCCCCCGGTCGTAGATGCGCTGGCTCTCGTCCGGGGCGAAGACCGCGAACACCTCCTCCCGCTCGTCGTCGCTGAGCTTGTCGAGGGTGAGCTCGTCGTGGTTGCGGACGAAGTTCGCCCAGCCCGCCTCGACGGGAAGGGCCGGCCGAGCCTCGAGCGCGGTCCGCAACGGCGTCGTGTCACGCCGCGCGAGCGAGAGGTAGAGGGCCTGCATCCCCACGAAGTCGAATTGGAGGTCGAGTTCGCCGCCCTCCGGTCCGCCGAAGTACGCCAGCTGCTCCTCGTACGGCAGGTTCACCTCGCCCAGCAGCATGGATTCGCTGCTGCGTCGGCGGAGGAAGCGCTTGAGGTCGCGCAGGAACTGATGGGGGTCGCCCATATCCTCGCCTTCGGGCGGTGCGATGAGGAAGGGGACGGCATCCACGCGGAATCCCGAGATCCCCAGCTTCACCCAGAAGCCGATGACCTTGGCGATCTCGTCGCGGACCTTCGGGTTGGCGATGTTGAGGTCCGGCTGGTGCCGGTAGAACGTGTGCAGGAAGTACTGCTCCGTCTTCTCGTCGTACTCCCAGATCGAGCTCTCCTCGCCCGGGAAGATCGTGTTCGGGGCGTCGGCGGGAGCCTCGTCGGTCCACACGTAGTAGTCGCGGTACGGCGACGAGCGGCTGCGGCGGGCCGAGACGAACCACGGATGCCGGTCGGAGGTGTGGTTGACCACGAGATCGACGATGACGCGGATGCCGCGGTCCCGCGCCATCCGGATCACCTCCACCAGGTCTCCGTGGGTACCCAGTCGCGGGTCGATCCCGTAGAAGTCGCTCACGTCGTATCCGTCGTCACGGTCAGGGGTCGGGTAGATCGGCATGAGCCACAGGCAGGTGATGCCGAGGTCCGCGAGGTAGTCGATGCGCTCGGCGAGACCCTCGAGGTCGCCGATGCCGTCCCCGTTCGCGTCGAGGTAGGTCTCGACATCGAGGCAGTAGTAGATCGCCGACTTCCACCACAGGTCGGCGGTGTCCGCGGGCTTCATGCGATCGCTCGCAGGGCGGGGAGGAGCTCGCGACCCGCGCGCTCGATGAACCCGCGCTGGTCCGGTCCGACCTCGTGGAGGTAGAGCCGATCGAAGCCGACCGACATGAGGTCGCCGATGCGCGCGGCGAGCGCATCGACGTCGTCGGAGATCAGCACGCTCTCGCGCAGCTCGTCGTCCGTGACGCCGTCCGCGGCGGCGTCGAACGCCTCCGGACTCGCGATGTCCCACAGCCGCGTCGGCGGGAGCGCGCCGTGCCGCCACTGGTCGCGGACCGTCCGCATGCCCGCGTCGAGGTCGTCCTGCAGGCACACGTGCACCTGCAGGGCGGCGGGACCCCGGCCCCCGGCATCCCGGTATCCGGACAGCACGCGCTCGAGGGTCTCCCGCGGCTGGGCGACGGTCGCGAGACCGTCCGCCCACGGCGCGACGCGGACGGCGGTCTCGACGCTGACGGCGGCCGCGAACAGGGGCGGCGGTGTGGCCGGCCGCGTCCACAACCGCGCCTCGTGGACGCGGACCCGGCCCTCGTGCGTCACCTCAGCGCCGGCGAGCAGCCGGGCGATCACCGACTGGGCCTCGTCCAGACGTCTGTCGCGTTCGGGCTTCTCCGGCCACGGGTCGCCGGTGACGTGCTCGTTCAGGGCCTCGCCGCTGCCGAGCGCCGTCCAGAACCTTCCCGGGAACATCTCCTCCAGCGTCGCGATCGCCTGCGCCGAGATCACCGGGTGCATGCGCTGGACGGGCGAGGAGACCGATCCGATGGAGAACGAGGTGCGGGCGAGCGCCGCGCCGAGCCAGCTCCACGAGAAGCCCGACTCCCCCTGGCGCACGCCCCAGGGCGCGAGATGGTCCGAGCACATCGCGGCATCGAACCCGGCCTGCTCCGCGAGGACGACCCACTCCAGGAGGGCGCTCGGCGGGAACTGCTCGTGCGAGGCGTGATAGCCGATGACATCCATGCCCCCACCTTCCCGGCCGCCGGTGCGGGACGTCGAGGCTTGCGGCCGGTGGCCGCTTCGGCTACGTCGTCGGCGGCACGGACGACGGAGGCCGCACGAGGCGGGGGACGACGGCGACGAGGACGACCATCGCGACGAGCTCGACGAGCGTCTGGGTGACCACGACGAGCGGCGTCAGCGCGAACCCGGCCGGGAGCGCGAGGGCGAGCGGCAGGACGACGAGGGAGTTGCGCGTCACACCGCTGAAGACGACCGCCCGTCGCTCCGGGACCGCGAGGCCTGCGGCGCGGGCCGCGACCGCCCCGAGCGGGACCATCACCGCCACGAAGGCGACGTACACCGGGACGGCGGCGAGGAGGGCGGCGGCGCGATCGGCGACAGCCGCGATCTGCGAGGCCACCACCACGGCGAGCGTCAGCATCATCAGGGGAACCATCGCGGCGGTCGCGGCATCCCGGATCGCGGCGGCGGCGCGCACCCGACGCGCGCCGAGCTGCACGAGGATCGCCACACCGAGCGGGAGTGCGATGAGGAAGACGAAGGCCTCCACGAACGGGCGCAGATCGAACGCCCCCACGACGGCGGGGCCGGCCATGAGGAGCAGATACAGCGGGAGGAGGAGGATCTGCGTCACCATGAGCACCGGCGTCGCGGCGAGGAGCTTCTCCCGCGCACCGCCGGCGAGGCCGGCGAAGACGATGACGTAGTCGACGCACGGGGTGAGGAGCACCAGGAGGACCCCGACGAGCACCGCCTCGTCGCCCGCGACCAGGCGGCTGAGGACGAAGACGACCAGCGGGACCACGACGAAGTTCAGCGCCAGCACCGTGCCGGCGAAGCGCGCGTCGCGCAGCGCCGCGCCGAGCGCCCGGAACGGCACGCCGAGGAACGTCGCGAAGAGGAGGAGGGCGATGACGGGCGTGATCGCCGGCTCCACGATCGGGCCGGCGCCCGGTGCGACGAGTCCGATCGCGGCACCGCCCGCGATCGCGGCGAGACACAGCGCCACCTGATGGCGTTCGAGCGTCGCGGCGACGGGGGTCACCGTTCCATCATGGCCCCGGGCGGGCGGCGGTCACGCCGCGGGCAGCTCCAGCAGGTGTCCGGTCCGGTCGCGCTTGGCCTGCAGGTACCGCGCGTTGGACGCGGTCACGTGCACGCCGGTACGGACGACGTCGACCACGTCGATGCCGAGCGCCGCGAGCTGCGCGGCCTTGTCGGGGTTGTTGGTCAGGATGCGGATGCCGTCGACCCCGACGGCACGGAGCATCTGAGCGGCGGCGGTGTAGTCGCGCTCATCCTCGCCGTGGCCGAGGGCGGTGTTCGCGTCGTACGTGTCGAGCCCGGCATCCTGCAGGGCGTAGGCGTCGAGCTTCGCGTAGAGGCCGATGCCCCGCCCCTCCTGGCGGAGGTAGAGCAGCAGCCCGCCGGCGTCGTTCAGACGCTCGACGGCCTCGCGCAGCTGCGGTCCGCAGTCGCACCGCTCGGAACCGAACACATCGCCGGTCAGGCACTCGCTGTGCATGCGGATGAGCACGTCGGCCCCCGGGGCCACCTCGCCGTCGGCGTCCACCGCATCGCCGAAGGCGAGGAGCAGGTGCTCCGCGCCGTCGACCAGCCCGGTGAACGTCAGCACCCGGGCGGAAGCGGTGTAGCCGTCCGAGAACCGCAGGGGGATCGTCACCGCGGTGCGCACCTGCGCCGCGGTGAGCGGGGTGATCCCGGCGGGGTGGACATCGGCCGGAGCATCGGCGGGGCGGGCCTGTGACATGGGGGCTCCCTCGTTCGGTGACCGCGATGCGGCGAGCGTGCGACCGCGATGCGGGAGTGCAAGCGGGTCGTCTCGCTGATTATTCCGGCGCCCGCGGGGGGTCGGATGCAGTTCGGCCGGATTTCGCCGCGGGCCGAACTCCTCCGATCCGGCGGATGCCGGCCCGATCGGGCCCGGATCCGCAGGTACCGCCGCCAAATGGCGGAGTTCGGTACACGGCAGGGGGGGGTGCCGAGCGCGGCCGGACGGCGACGTCGGCCGGATTTCGCCGCGGGCCGAAATCCTCCGATCCGGCGGATGCCGGCCCGATCGGGCCCGGATCCGCAGGTACCGCCGCGGAACTGAGGAGTTCGGCACGCGGCCCGGGTGTTCAGCCGGCGGGGAAGAGCTCGCCGTCGGTCTTGGCGTACTGGCGCTGGAGCCAGGCGCCGAACTTCGGCTTGTCCAGGCACGCCTGCGCGGACGCGCACGAGACCACCGAGTCCTGCGCGGCGTACACGCGGAACGCGTCGATCTTGCGGGCGAGCAGGTCGCCGGACAGGTTCACCGGAAGATCCTTCGTCCGGTAGCCGACGGCATAGCTCACGCGGTCGGCGGGGAACCCGACCGCCTGCCACGCTGCGCGCGTGACGGTGCCGGTGGCGGAGTGGTCGGGGTGGTCGCCGCCCGCCCACTCGGTGCCCTGCGGCACGTGCGTGTAGAGCTGATCGGCGCGGTAGGCGATGATCAGCTCCGACAACGAGGACGTCAGCGCGTCGAGCGTGAGCGGGGTCCCGCCGTCGATCGGCGCGAGGGAGGTGAGCGCCCCCGAGACGAGGGCCGGCAGCGTGACGAACCCCGTCGCGCGGAACCCGGCCCCGTTCATCGCCCCGTCGGGCAGGCGCAGGAAGACCACCGTGATGTCCGGATCGTCCTCGGGCGACCACTGGCTGATCTCCACGCCCGAGTTCAGCGTCACGCGGTGCTCGGCCCAGAACCCCTGCGCGCCGCGCATGGTGTTGTAGGCGCGCAGGATGCCGAGCTCCCGGCCCTTGGCGTAGTGCTCCCCCCGCCCGGCATCCGATCCGGTGAGGAAGACGGTGCGCACGCACCGCCCGGCGTCGAACGCCTCGAGGAGGCGCGGATTCATGAAGAGGAGGTCGTCGTCGTAGTGCGCCCACACCGACATCGTCACGCCCGTGTCGCACGGAGTCTCGGCGGGCGAGACCGGCGGCGGGGCGGGTGCCGGCTCGGGCTCCGGTGCGACGGGCTCGGGCTCGGCGACGGGCGTCGCGGTCGTGTCGGGAACGGGGAGCGACGCGGCCGGGACCGGCGTCGGCGCGGGCGGGAGGGTCGCCGTCCCGCCGGGCGATCCCGCGGACGTGCTCACGCTCAGCCGATCGGAGGCGCTGACGAGGAAGCCGGCGAGCGTCGCACCGCCGGCGCTGCTGAGACCCACCACCGCGGCGATCGTCAGGATCGCCACCACCGCGCTGCGCGCCCGTCCCTGCCCACTCGGGCGTCCGCGACGCCGTCGTGCGCGCGCATCCGTTGCGCGTCCATCCCCCACGTGACCGTCCCCCAGTCCCATCCCCGCGCGGGCACCCCCGTGCCCACGCGCGCCCGATTATGTCATGTCGGCGCGGCGCGGCGCGGTATCGGCGCGACGCGCTCACCGCAGCGCCGGACGTGCCAGGCTGGTCGCATGCGCATCGCCCTCACCGGATCCAGCGGAAAACTCGGCACCGTCGTCGCGCGCGAGCTGCGCGCGGCGGGACACGAGGTCATCGGAATGGACGTCGCCGGAACACGGGCTCCGGGCTTCCTCCAGGTCGACCTCACCGACTACGGCCAGGTCGTCGACGCGTTCGCCGGACTCGGCGACCGGGGCGACGGCGTGGACGCCGTCGTCCACCTCGGTGCGATCCCTGCACCGGGCCTGCGGAGCGAGGTGGCGACGTTCCACAACAACATGACGGCCACCTTCAACGTGTTCTGGGCGGCGGTGCGCCTCGGCATCCGTCGCATCGTGTACGCGTCGAGCGAGACGGTCCTCGGCCTCCCCTTCGACGTCCCCCCGCCCTACGTGCCCGTCGACGAGGAGTACGCGCCCCGCCCGGAGAGCGTGTACTCGCTGGTGAAGACGCTCGAGGAGCGCATGGCGGATGAGCTCGTCCGGTGGCATCCCGATCTCTCGATCACCGCCCTGCGGTTCTCGAACGTGATGGTGCCCGAGGACTACGCCGAGTTCCCGTCCTTCGACGCCGATGCCGGCATCCGGAAGTGGAATCTCTGGGGCTACATCGACGCCCGCGACGGCGCCCAGGCGGTCGAACGGGCGCTGCACACGGCCCCGGTGGGCTTCGACACGTTCATCATCGCGGCGGCCGACACCGTCATGACGCGCGCGAACGACGAGCTGCTCAGCGAGGTCTTCCCCGACGTCCCCCGGAGCGGCGACGTGGGGACGAACGAGACGCTGCTGTCGATCGACAAGGCGCGTCGTCTGCTGGGCTACGCTCCGCAGCACTCATGGCGCGACGGGGTCTGAGACTCCCAGCGCACCGCCGAGCCACGTGAGGGCCTCGCGACGGAACGCGACGGATGCCGCGGCCTCGGGGAAGAGCGTGTCGAAGCCGTGCGGGGCCCCGGGCACGACGCGCAGCTGCGCATCCACCCCTGCGGCGCGCAGGCGCCGGGCGTAGGCGGCGTCCTCGTCGTGGAAGAGGTCGATGTCGCCGACGCCGATCCACGCGGGAGGGAGCTCGGCGAGGTCTCCGCGGTGGGCGGGAACGGCGTACGGCGGCGGGTATGCGAGGGCCCCCCCGAGGTAGGACTCCCAGCCGAACCGGTTGGAGGTGTTGTTCCAGACGGGGTGCGCGACGGCATCCAGCGTGCGATCCGCGGCCGTCCTCGCGTCCAGCATGGGTGCGATCAGCAGCTGTGCGGCCGGCGCGATCCCGCCCTCGTCCCGGAGACGCTGCGTGAGGGCCGCGGCGAGTCCGCCGCCCGCGCTCACGCCGCCGAGGGCGATGCGCGACGGGTCGAGGTCGCGGGCCCGCGACGTGGCGACGGTGCGCGTCCAGACCGCGTGCACGTCATCGAGCGCGGCCGGGAACGGATGCCGCGGCGCGAGCCGGTAGCCGGCCGAGACGACGGCGATCCGCAGGGTCGCCGCGACGAGCGCGCAGAACCGGTCGTCCTGGCGCGGCGACCCGGTCACGAGCCCGCCTCCGTGGATCCAGACGAGAGCCGCGGGCGATCGCCGCGCGTGGGGCCGGTAGAGCCGGTACTGCACGCCCGCCTCGCGCACGCTGCGGATGGAGACCGCCCGCGCCAGGGGACGGGGGACGCGGCTCGGCGTGTGCCCGAGAATCCAGCGGACCGGGCGTGCCCGCACGTCGAAGGCGCGCGCGGTGGGGACGCCGCGGAAGGAGGGGTCTATCCGTGCGTCGTCCACCGTCCGGGCGGGCCCGGGCCGCCTAGGCGCGACGGTGAACCGCCACCACCGGGCAGTCGAACGGATCCCGGGCGGCGAGTCCGACGCGGTTGAGGTAGTCGATGACGATGGCGTACGAGCGCAACACGGTCGTCTCGGTGTACGGCACGTTCAGGGTGCGGCACTGCTCGATGACGATCTCGCGGGCCTTGGAGAGGTGCGGGCGCGGCATGTTCGGGAACAGGTGGTGCTCGATCTGGTAGTTGAGGCCGCCCATGAGCCACGTCGCCCACCAGCCGCCGGAGATGTTCCGGGACGTGCGCACCTGCTTGGAGAAGAAGTCGAGCTTGGCGTCGGGGGCGATGACGGCCATGCCCTTGTGGTTCGGGGCGAACGACGCCCCCATGTACACGCCGAACACGGCGAGCTGCACACCGAGGAACGCGAAGGCCATCCCGAGGGGCAGGAGGAAGAAGATCGGCACGACGAAGACGGCGAAACGCAGGAGCAGGAGGCTGATCTCGGCCGCTCGGTTCTTCACCGGACCTCGTCCGAAGACGTGACCGAAGGCGATGGCGTGCAGATTCAGGCCCTCCAGCGTCAGGAGGGGGAAGAACAGCCACCCCTGTCGGCGGGTGATCATCCGGCGAAGACCCCGAGCCGACGCGGCATCCTCGTCGAGGAACGAGATCGTGTCGATCTCGATGTCCGGGTCCTTGCCGACGCGGTTCGGGTTGGCGTGGTGCCGGGTGTGCTTCGTGGTCCACCACGAGTAGCTCATGCCGACGATGCCGTTCCCGAGCAGACGGGCGAGACGGTCGTTGGCGGGTCCGGACGCGAGGATCTGCTTGTGCGCGGCCTCATGGGAGAGGAAGGCCACCTGCGTGTACAGGATGCCGAGAGCGGCGGCGATCAGCAGGGCGAACCAGCTGTCGCCGAGAAGGAGGAGGCCTGCGACGCATGCGGCGAAGCCGAGGAGGATCAGGCCGCCGGTGAGGGCGTAGAACCACGGGGTGCGGCGCAGGAGACCGCTTTCGCGCACCACCTGGGAGACGTCGGTGAAGGCGCGCGTCAGCTGCGGGAAGTCTTCGGTGCGGGAGTACGTCTGGCGAACAGGTCCGAGCCTGGGCTCGAGGACAGTGGCGACGATGAGAGCACCTGCTCTTTCGATCGGGACCCGGGGGGCCGGAAGCCAAAGGCGGGCGCCGATCGCTGTGTGGCCCACTGTATGCCGAGCGCTATACGCGACCCGGCATACAGTGGACCGCCGACCGGACGCATCCGGTCGGCGGGGAGGATCAGAGAGGCCGGATGTTCGCGGCCTGCATGCCCTTGGGCCCGCGCTCCGCGTCGAACTCGACCTTCTGGTCTTCGCGCAGCTCCTTGAAGCCGGAGGTGGTGATCGCGCTGTAGTGCGCGAACAGGTCGGCGGAGCCGTCATCGGGAGCGATGAAGCCGTAGCCCTTTTCGGAGTTGAACCATTTCACGGTGCCAGTGGCCATCGTGTCTTTCCTTTTTCTTTTTGTGCAAGTCGCGAATGCGACCATGGACGCCGTTCCGACGGATCGGTACGGACGAGGTGGGATCCGAGAGCGTCGAGCGAGCGACGTGATCCGGATGAGACGGCGGTGACGCCGCGTGATGCGGCCCGGACTCCGCAGCTCCGCCGTGAGCGCAGAGGGTTCGGCGACGATGGAACCCCGAGAGCCGGGGTCGGCCCAGGCTAGCACGCGGAGGTCACCGATCGCGCATCAGGGTCCGTCGGTACGCCGCGGGGGTCGTTCCGCAACGCCGCCGGAAGAGCGCATAGAACTGGCTGGAGGACCCGAACCCCGCGCGCTGAGCGATGTCGGCGATGGAGGCATCGGTCGAAAGAAGCAGGTGCTGGGCGCGCGCGATGCGGCCCTGGGCGATGTACTCGCCGATGGTGACGCCCATCGCCGCGCGGAAGACCTCCATCGCATAGCGCGGGTGCAGGTGCGCCTGGGCGGCGACGTCGGCCACGCCGATGTCGTCGGCCGCGTGGAGGGAGATCCACGCGGCCATCGCCGCGACCTCCGGTCGGAGCCCGGACGCCGCCGGCGCGATGGCGCGCGCGGACCCGGCGGCGGCGTGTGCGACCCGCCGCACGAGCGCCTCGATCTCGAGCGCTGCGGCGTCATGCAGGGGCCCCGTCCCCCGGACCTCGTCCTGCCAGTGCGCCACACCGTCGGCGAGCGCCATCCCCGGCGCTTCGGGCACGAGCACGATCTCGCCGGCGAAGAGACGCGTGAGGAACTCCGCCGGCAGCGACCACGCGCGCACCTGCACCAGCGGAGCGGTCAGCCACGTGACGGGGAGGTCTCCGGTTCCCCGGACGAGCTGATGGGGGCGGGCCGCCCAGAACACCGCGAGCGTCCCCGCCGGGATGACCGCGGCGCGCCCGTCGATCAGATACTCGAGATCGACCGGCGCCAGGTTGATCTCCACGTCGTCGTGAGAATGGGCGATCTGCATGCGGGGCGCCGCGCCGTGCCAGCACGCGAGGCCGAATGACGCCGCGTGCGCGTCAGCGGATCTGATCATCCCGGATAATCTACCGACTCGAGCGGCGGAAATCGCGATATCGCAGTTCTAGCGTGGGAGCGTCCATTCACCTTCCAGGAGAGAGCATGTCGATCACCACCCCGGTCGCCCCCACGGCGACACCACCCTCCGCGCGCGTCGACGCCCGCGACTACCACCTCACCGCCGAGGAGATCGCGCAGTTCGATCGCGACGGCTATTTGGTGTTGAAGGGGCGCATCCCCGCGCCGCTGCTCCAGCGTCTGCGCGACGCCGCCGACCGCTGGATCGCCGAAGGGCACGCGCGCGGGCCGGCCGACGAGAGCGCCGTCGACTACCAGTGGGCGGTGCGCGGCGGCGCGCAGCGCCTGTTCCGCATCGACTACCTGCACTCCAAGGGCGAGGACGCCTCGCTGGAGCTGCTCGGCAGCCCTGCGGTCCTCGGCATCGCGGAGAGCCTCGCCGGGCCCAATTTCGTCCCGACGTACGAATCGATGGTGTTCAAGGACACCGGCGACGGCGCCGCGATCGACTGGCATCAGGACGCCGTGCACCCGCGGACCCACCGGATCTTCAACATCGACGTCTACCTCGACGCCTCGCGGATCGGGGAGGGAGCGCTCCGCGTCGCGCCGGGGTCCCACCTCGCGCCCGTCGACGTCTGCCAGCTGCAGGAGGAGTACGGCTGGGACGCCCCCGGGGTCATCCAGGTCGAGCTCGAGCCCGGTGACGTCCTCATCCACGACGTGATGGTGGTGCACGGGTCGGAGGCCGTCACCGGCAACCGCCTGCGTCGCACCATCTACTACGAATTCCGCGCGGCCGAGCAGATCTTCGCCGAGGGCCCGTGGGACGCGGAGTGGGTCGACCGCCGGCTCCGCCTGCTGCCGGTTGCCCTCGCCCGGCACGACGAGGGGATGCCGGAGGCCGAGCGATTCGCCTGGAACGCCGACGAGAGCCTGCGCCCGGTGACGCGGGGCGACGCCGACGACGAGCTGCGCATCGCGCACGGTGTGCACTCGCCCGGTTCCTACTGCAGCGCGGGCAGCGTGCCCTTCCGTGCGGAGGACGACGCGTCAGACCCCTCCGCCTGACCTCCCCTCCCCCTTCGGTCGTCGCCTTCTGCGGGTCGCGTGTACGCGCACCCGCAGAAGGCGGCGACCGATCTGCGTCTGCCGGGGGACTTCACTCAGACGGCCCGGACGTGGAGGACGACGGCGTTCCCGGGGGCGAGGAGCGGCATCGGGAGGACACCCTCCGCCAGCACCGCCCCGCTGAGGACGACCCCGTCCGCGAGCCACGGCGGCGGGGCGTCCTGCACGGTGCGCGGCTGCGCCCCGATCTCGAGCACCTCCACGCGGTAGCGGCGTTCGGGCGCGAGACCCGGCAGCCGCGCGGGCGGGGGGAGCGCGGCATCCGTGGATCCGAGCACGGCGTAGGCGAACAGCGCCTCGTCCCCCTCCCGGGCGACGACACCGTACTGGAGGACGGCGTCATCGACGTCGTCGACGCGCACGACGCGCCCGTCGTGCAGAAGCGCGCGATGGCGGCGGTACACCTCGGTCCATGCCGCCAGCGCATCGAGGTCGGCGCCTGTGAGCCGGGAGATGTCCGACTCGATCCCGGCGTGCAGGAACAGCGCCGTCGCCAGGCGGAACGCCATCGTGGCCGTGCGCCCGGTCGTGTGGGCGCGTTCGTCGCCGACGTGCGAGCCGAGGAGCTCCGGCGGGATCAGGATGCCGGTCCACCGCTGGATCCGCTGTCGCTCGAGCGGGTCGTTGGTGTCGCTCGTCCAGAATCGGTCGGTCCGGCGCAGGATGCCGAGGTCGATGCGAGCGCCCCCCGATGCGCATGACTCGATCTCGACCCCCGGGTGCGCGGCGCGCAGCGCATCGAGCAGACGGTAGAGCGCCCGCACCTGGGCGCGGGAGTCGGCCACGAGCAGGTCGCGGTTGTGGTCCCACTTCAGACCCGCGATGGGGTACTCCCGCAGCAGCGCGTCGAGCTTCGCGAAGACGTACGCCCACGCGTCGGGGTGGGCCAGATCAAGCACCTGCTGGAACCGCCACGAGACCGAGTCGGCCGGGGTCAGCAGCCACTCCGGATGCCGGCGGGCGAGGTCCGAGTCGGCGTTGACCATCTCGGGCTCGACCCACAGGCCGAACTGCATGCCGGCGTCGTGGACACGGGCGATGAGCGGAGACAGGCCGTCGGGCCAGGCGCGGGGGTCGACGTCCCAATCGCCGAGCGCGCGTCGGTCGTCGGTGCGTCCGGTGAACCACCCGTCGTCGAGGACGAGGCGCTCCATCCCGACACGACGGGCCGCGTCCACCAGGGGCGCGAGACGCTCGAGGGAGTGGTCGAAGTAGACCGCCTCCCACGTGTTGAGGGTCAGGGGACGCGGGCCGCGGGGCGTGACCCACGACCGGATCCAGGGATGCAGCCGATCCGAGAGCCCGTCCAGCCCGTCGGCCGACCAGACGGCCACGACCGAGGGCGCGTCATAGGTCTCGCCCGGCGCCAGCGCGAGGTGCTCGAGGCGCTCCCCCGCACCGATGACGCTCGCGCCCATCTCGGAGCGCTCGAACCACGACACGGTGTCGCCGCTCCACGCCACGTGCGTCGCCCACACCTCACCGTGACCGAAGCCGAACCCCGGGGTGCCGACGACGCTGAGCATCGCCGCATCGTGGCCGCCGCGCCCGTGCCGCGACTCGCGCAGCCAGGTGCCGAATCCGGGGGTCAGTCGCTGCGGCGCGCGCTCGCCCGCCCACCGGCCGGCGAAGTCGAGGACCTCGCGCGCACGGTCGGGAACCGGCAGGACGACGGATGCCGCGCGCAGCGTCGTGGGTGCCTGCGAGACGTTGCGCACGCGCTGGTCGACCTCGAGCACGCCCTGCGGGCTGAGTGCGAAGCGGAGGCGCACCTCGTGTGCGCCGGCGGCGACGACGGTCTCGATCGCGCCGCCCTCCCGCGCATCGGCATGCGTTCCGGCATCCGTCGTCGAGACGTGCCGGGCGGGACCGGGAGCGGGGTGGGCGTCGAGCCCGGGCCGCCCCGACCACCCGTCGGCGAGCGTGGCGACGACGCCGACGCGGAGCGGGCGGTCGATCGAGCTGGGGGTGACGGCGGGGATGACGGTGTCGGCGAGGGCACGCAGATCGTCCTGGTCCAGCGGGCCGAGATCTCGACCCCAGTGGACCAGGACGGGTGCCCCCGCGCCGCGGGCGTCGAGCACGAGACTCGCGCCCGCGGCACGGAGGTGATGGATCACGCCGGGATCACTCCGCGACGGGGATCGACTGCGCCTCGAGCGCCGCGATCGTCGACGCCTGAGCGTCGGCGAGGGCGTCGGCGAGGGTGCCCGATCCCGAGACGGCGGCCTTGAAGCCGTCCGAGACGTCCGCGTAGACCTGCGTCATGGTCGGACCCCACACGAAGTTGGGGTTGACCTGGCTGCCGATCTCGGCGAACAGCTGGTAGATCGGCTGGTCGCCGTAGAAGGCCACGCCCTCCTGGAGCGCCGGGAGGTTCACGCCGTCCTTCGTGGCGGGGAAGATCTGCGCCGTGGTGTTCAGCGAGGTCAGCGCCTCGTCCGAGGTGTTCAGCCACAGGGCGAACTTCGCCGCTTCGTAGGGGTGCTCGGTGCCGTTGAAGACCGCGATGGAGGAGCCGCCCCAGTTGCCGGCGGCACTGCCCCCGGCTTCCCACTGCGGGCTCTCGGCCACCGACCAGTTGCCGGCCGTGTCGGGCGCGCCGCTCGCGATGGAGTTGGCACCCCACACCGCGGAGTTCCACGTCCAGACCTCACCGGAGTTGTAGGCGTTGTTCCACTCGTCGGTCCACGCCGGGTAGGTCGAGACCAGGTCGTTCTCGAGGAGGTCCTGCCAGTAGTCGGCGACCTTCGTCGAGACCTCGTCGGTCAGCTCCACCGTCCACGCGTCGCCGTCGTTGGCGAACCACTGACCCTCGGCCTGCCAGACGAATCCGGCGAACTGGTTGATGTCGGTCTGCGAGAAGTTGGTGATGTAGCCGCCGAGCTCACGGATCTGGACCGCCGCCTCGCGGTACTCCTCCCACGTGGTGGGGACGGGGATGCCGTTCTCCTCGAACAGGTCGCTGCGGTAGAACAGGCCCATGGGGCCGGAGTCCTGCGGGATGCCGTACACCTCGTCTTCGGTGCCGAGGGTCACCTGCCCCCAGGTCCAGTCGATGAACTCGTCCTGGGCCGCCATGACCTCTTCGCAGGCGCCGAGGTCGACGAGGCCGTCCTGCACGCGGAAGTTCGGCAGGGCGTCGTACTCGATCTGGCCGAGGTCGGGGGCGTTGCCGGCTTCGAGCTGGTTGAAGAAGTTCTGGTAGGTGCCGGCGTTTCCGGACGGGCCGGTCTGCACCTCGACCTGGATGTCGGGGTTGGCGTCGTTCCACATCGCCACGGCATCCTCGATCCCGGGGATCCAGGAGGTGAAGCTCAGGGTGACGTCTTCACCGGCCGGCTCGCAGGCCGCGGCATCCCCGCCGCTGTCTCCGCCGGACGCCGAGCATCCCGCCATGACGAGGGCGCCCGCGGTGAGCAGGGCGACACCGACCGCTCTCTTCGTGTGCTGCATGATTCCTTCTCTCGGTTGGCCGCCGGCGACGCCGACGGGGTGTGTTCTCACTTCAGGGCGCCCGAGCCGAGGCCCGACCGCCAGTAGCGCTGAAGCAAGAGGAACGTGACGATGAGGGGCACGATCGACAGCAGCGACCCGACGAGCACGAAGGTGCGCAGCTCGGGGAACTGGTTGATCGTGGAGTTCCAGGCGTAGAGCCCGTAGGTGACGGGGAAGAGCTCTTCGCTGCGGAGCATGATCAGCGGCAGGAAGAAGTTGTTCCAGATGGAGACGAACTGGAAGAGGAACACCGTCACCAGCGCCGGGAACATGAGGCGGATGGAGACGGTGAAGAAGGTCCGCACCTCCCCCGCGCCGTCCAGCCGGCTGGCCTCGAGGAGCTCGTCGGGGACGGATGCTTCGGCGAAGACCCGGGAGAGGTAGACGCCGAAGGGGCTCACGATGCTCGGCAGGAGCACCGCCCACAGGGTGTTGGTCAGCTGCACCTGGCTGAACAGCAGGAACAGCGGGAGCGCCAGAGCCGTCGCCGGGACCAGGACGCCGCCGAGGACGGTGTTGAAGATCGCCTCGCGGCCCGGGAACTTGTACTTGGCCAGCGCGTAGCCGCACATCGCCGCGATCACGGTGGCGATCACGCCGCCGAGGCCGGCGTAGAGGGCACTGTTGAGCAGCCAGCGTCCGTAGACGCCGTCACGGTAGGCGAACAGGGCACCGATGTTCTCGATGAGCTGGAAGTCGGCGAACCACAGGGGGTTCGTGCTGAACAGGTCGCCGCGGCTCTTGGTGGAGGCGACGACCAGCCACCACAGCGGCACGAGGAAGTACAGGGTGAACACCGACATGACGACCATGGCGCCGGCGCGGGAGAGGATGCTCTCGCGCGGTCCGGATGCCGCGATCCGCGGACGTCCGCGGCCGGTGGTGATCGCTCGGGTGGCGGATGTCGTCGCGCTCATGACTGGGTCCCCCGTCGGCTCAGGCGCAGGAAGGTGAAGGAGAGGACGAAGGTCGCCAGAGCCAGCACGACCGAGAAGGCCGCGGCCAGGGACACGTTGGGCACCGCGCTGGTCGCGTAGATCGTCATGTTGGGGGTGTACGTGCTCGTCACCGCGGAGCTGAACGCCCGGAACGTCTGCGGTTCGGCGAGGAGCTGCAGCGTGCCGATGATCGACAGCACACCGGTGAGGACCAGCGCGGGCCGCACGAGCGGGATCTTGATCGACCACGCGATCCGCGCCTGACCGGCACCGTCCAGGCGGGCGGCCTCGTAGATGTCGGTGGGGATCGCGAGGAGCGTCGAGTAGATGATCAGCATGTTGTAGCCGACGAAGACCCACGTGACGACGTTGGCGATCGACCACAGCACCAGGTCGGCCGAGAGGAAGTCGACGCGCGAGGTGACCTCGCTGAACGGCGAGAGGTTCGGCGAGTAGAGGAAGCCCCACATGATCGCGGCGATGACGCCCGGGACGGCGTAGGGCACGAAGAACGCGAGGCGGAAGAAGCGGCGGCCCTTGAGCAGCGGCGAGTCCAGCAGGAGGGCGAACAGGAGGGCGAGCCCCAGCATGACGGGGACCTGGACGACGCCGAAGAGCAGGACGCGGCCGACGGACGTCCAGAAGGCGGTGTTCTGGAACACCAGGGCGTACTGGGCGAAGCCCCCGAAGACCTGCCGCGCCTCGCCGAAGGTGCCCTCGCGCTCGATGACGAGCGTCGACTGCCACATCGCGTAGCCGATCGGGATGAGGTAGAAGAGCAGGAAGAGGATGATGAACGGCGCCGTGAAGGCGACGATCGCCCCCTTGTGCGGGACGTGGCGTCGACGCGGACGATCGGGCGGCGACGACGCGGGGCGCCGGTCCACCGCGACGGATGCGGTCATGAGACGGTCTCCTCTCGGACGACGCGCGCGGTGCCGGCCGGTACGACGAGGGCGTCCTCGATCGTGGTGGCGGTGACGATCTCGTGGCCGCGCACGTCGACGGTCACGGGGTGGGCGGAGGGGTTGATGACGAACAGGTACGAGGCGTCGTCGCCGCGGCGGCGGACGAGGTCGACGACGCCGGCGGGCGCGTCGGTCGTCGCGGCGGGGGCGACCCCCGCGGCATCCGCGGCCTCGGCGAGGACCGCGCGCAGCGCGGCGGGGTCCAGGAGCGTTGCGATGTAGTACGCCGTCCCCTCGCCCCACGCGTTGCGGGTGAGGGCTGCGGAACCCGCGGCGGGGCCGTCGGCGAAGGCGGCGAGCGCCGTGGCGGTGGTGGCACGCAGCCGCTCGGACCAGAGCGTCGCGCGCGAGCCGTCGGTGAGGGCGAGGTCGACACCGGGGGCGACCGGCGCGAACTCCTCGACGTGGATGCCGAGCATCTCGCGGAAGGGACCCGTGTAGCCGCCGGCCCAGACGCGGTCCTCCTCGTCGACGATGCCGCTGGAGAACGTCACCACGGCGGTGCCGCCGGCGACGACCCAGTCCACGAGGACGGCCGCTTCGGCGGCGCGCACGAGGTGCAGGCCCGGGACGACGACGAGTCGGTACGCGGACAGGTCCGCACCCGGACGGACGACGTCGACGGTGAGCCCGAGGGAGTGCAGGGCCGCGTAGGTCGCATGCACCTGGTCGAGATAGCCCAGCGCGTGCGAGGGACGGCATTCGGTGTCGGCCGCCCACCAGGACTCCCACGAGAACACCATCGCCATTTCGGCGACGACGCGGGACCCGGCCACCTCGCGCAGGTCCTCGACGATACGGCCGAGCTCGACGACCTCGCGCCACAGCGCACTGTCGGTGCCGGCGTGCGGGAGCATCGCGGAGTGGAACTTCTCGGCGCCCTGGACGGAGGCGCGCCATTGGAAGAAGCACACGGCGTCCGCGCCGCGGGCGACGTGGGTGAGGGAGTTCCGGACGAGCTGACCAGGGTCCTTCGCGAGGTTCAGCGGCTGCCAGTTGACCGCCCCGGTGGAGTGCTCCATCAGCATCCACGGAGCACCTTCGGCCAGGCCCCGGGAGAGGTCTGCCGCAAAGGCGAGCTCGCTGACCGGGTCGCCCAGACGGTGATCGAGGTAGTGGTCGTTGGCGATGACGTCCATCTCGTCGGCCCACGTCCAGTAGTCCATGTTCTCGATATGCGCCGTGACCATGAAGTTGGTCGTGACGGGGACGTCGCTCATGCGGCGGAGCACCTCCGCCTCGGCGCGGTACTGCGACCGGACGGCATCCGAGCTGAAGCGGTGGAAGTCGAGCAGCTGACCGGGGTTCCGCGCCGACAGCGCGGCCCGCGGGGGCAGGATCTCGTCCCACTCGCCGTAGGTCTGACTCCAGAACGCCGTTCCCCACGCCCGGTTGAGGGTCGCGATGTCGCCGTATCGGTCGGCGAGCCATACGCGGAACGCGGCAGCGCTGTCGTCGCAGTAGCAGAGGGCGTTGTGGCAGCCGAGCTCGTTCGAGACGTGCCACAGGGTGACGGCGGGGTGCGTCCCGTACCGCTCGGCGACCGCTTCGACCAGGCGCAGCGACGCCGCGCGATAGGCCGGTGAGCTCGGGCACCACGCCTGACGACCACCCGGGTAGCGCCGCGTGCCGTCCTCCGCCATCGGGAGGATCTCGGGATGCCGCGTCGTCAGCCACGCCGGGGTGGACGCGGTGCCGGTGCCGAGGTTGACCGCGATCCCGGCGGCGTGCAGCCGCCCGAGGATGTCGTCGAGCGCCTCGAACGCGAACTCCCCCGGGCGCGGCTCGATGTGGGACCAGCCGAAGATGTTCAGCGCGACGAGGTCGACGCCTGCCTCGCGCATGAGCCGGATGTCCTCGTCCCAGACGTCGCGATCCCACTGCTCGGGGTTGTAGTCGCAGCCGAACGCGATGCCGTCGTGGGCGAAAGCGGGACGGGGCATGGTCTCCTCAGATCTGTGAACGTGCACAGATCTGAGCGATTCCTCCACGCTGAGGTCTGTGAACGTGAACAGAGTGCCACAGCCGGAAAACCCTGTCAAGACGGGGATGGACCGTTGTGCGCGTTCACAATACGATGGGGGCTCATGGAGACCACCACGGAGCGTCGCCGGCGCGCCACCGTCAAGGACGTCGCCCTCGAGGCGGGCGTCTCGCGCGGCACCGTGAGCCGGGTGCTCAACGGGCAGCCGTACGTGTCGGACGAGGCGCGGGAGGCGATCGAGGCGGCCATCGCGAAGGTCGGCTTCGTGCCGAACCGCGCCGCACGCAGCCTCGTCGTGCAGAGCTCCCAGGCGATCGGTCTGATCGTGCACGAGCCCCACTCGCTCTTCGTCGAGGACCCCAACATCGCCTCGATCCTCCTCGGCGCCAACGCCGCGCTGTCGGAGGAGGACTACCAGCTGTCGTTCCTCATCGCGGACACGTCCCGCGACGTCGAGCGCCTCGCGCGGTACCTCAGCGGCGGCCTCATCGACGGGGTCATCATCGTCTCCGCACGCGTGGGCGACCCCATCACCCGCGCCGTCCGCGACCTCGCCCTGCCGGCGGCCTTCGTCGGCCACCCGCGCGACATCGGGGATGCCCCCTACGTCGCGATCGACAACCGCGGCGCCGCCCGCGAGATCACCCGCCGGCTCGCCGACACCGGGCGCACGCGGATCGGGATGATCGCCGCGGCGCTGGACCGCGACTCGGGCGCCGACCGGCTCGCGGGATTCGTCGACGCCCTCGGTGCGGATTTCGATCCGCGGCGCGTGGAGAGCGTGCCGCTCTACTCCGTCGCCGATGGCCGCGAGGGCATGCACCGCCTCCTCGAACGGATGCCGGACATCGACGGCGTCTTCGCCTCGAGCGACGCGGTAGCCGCCGGCGCCCTCGAGGCCCTCCGGGAGGCCGGCCGCCGCGTCCCCGAGGATGTCGGGATCGTCGGTTTCGACGACAGCTCGTGGGCCCTGCGGTGCGACCCGCCCCTCTCGACGATCCACCAGCCCGCGGGCGAACTCGGGCGGGCCGCGGCGAAAGCGGTCCTCGCGCAGCTGCGCGGCGAGCGCATCGAGGCACCGATCATGCTCGACTGCCCCGTCGTCTGGCGCGAGTCCGCCTGAGCACCGACTCCTGACGGTTCACTCGTCCCGTCCTGCGGGTCGTCGCCCGCCGCACCCGCACGAGGCGACGAGTGAACCGGGGATCAGTGGAGGGAGGCGTCGGCCTCCGTCACGCGCCAGGCGTGGAAGGGCACGCGCAGGCCCGCGCGGGTCGGACCGCACACCATCGGTCCCGCGCCCACCGCACCGGGGTCGGCGGGGAGGAACGGGAGCACGCGCACGAGACGCAGCGGCTCCCCCGTCGGCGCCGCGCGCACGGTGAGGGCGTCACCGGTCCAGCTCACGCGCACGGTGATCCGCCGATCGGTCCACTCCGGAACGGGTGCGATCGACCAGTCCGAGCGGATGTCGGTGACCACCGCGCCGACACCCGGCACGCCGTCGGCGAACTCCACTCCCGCCTTGATCCAGTGCTCCTCCCCCGCGCGGACGAAGATCCCCGCCTGGTCGAACTCGCCGGAGAACGCCGCCGTGAACTCGACCTCGACGGCCGTGTCGATCGCGAACGGGGCGAGGAGCGCGTGCTCGGTGTCGTGGACGAAGCCGTAGGAGGTGTGCCGCCACGCGTCGCTCCCCTCCACCGCGGTGACGACGAGATCTCCCCCGACCTCCTCCACCGCCGCCGGGTCGTGCGTCCACGTCCCTGCGCTCCACGGGAGGTTCATCGCGTGGACCCGCCCGCCGCCCGCACGACCGTCGCCGAGACGGCGGGAAGGCGAAGACCCGCGGCGATCACCGCGGTGGCGGGGTCGGTGGCGAGCAGCACCTCGGCCGCGGCATCCGTCTCGACCGTCACATCGGCCTCCGACACGTTCACCCACACCGTGACGGCGCCGCGGTCGAGGCGGTAGACGCGCCCGCCCGCGACCTCGCGCTGCCCCGCGTCCGGCCACGCCGGATCGGTGAGCTCGGGCACCTCGCGGCGCAGGCGCGCGAGCTCGCGGTAGAGGGACAGCAGCCGCGCGTGTCGTCCGCCGGTCGCCTCTTCCCACTTCAGCTTCGAGCGCTCGAAGGTCTCGGGGTCCTGCGGATCCGGAACGATGGATTCGTCCCAGCCCATCGCGGCGAACTCCGCGATCCGACCCTCAGCGGTGGCCTCGCCGAGCTCCGGCTCGGGGTGGGAAGTGAAGAACTGCCACGGCGTGGACGCCGCCCACTCCTCGCCCTGGAACAGCATGGGCGTCCCGGGCGCGGTGAGCGTGAGCACCGCCGCGATCGCCAGCCGGTCGTCGTCGAGGTTCTGCGACAGGCGGTCGCCCGTGGCCCGGTTGCCGATCTGATCGTGGTCCTGCGCGAAGGTCACCAGACGCCAGGCCGGCACCTCGGCGGGGATCGGCTTCCCGTGATCGCGCCCGCGGAACGACGAGTACGTGCCGTCGTGGTAGAAGCCGCGGCTCCAGACCTTCGGCAGCGCCTCGGGGTCGGCGAAGTCCTCGTAGTACCCCACTGTCTCCCCGCTGACGGCGACGTGGACGGCGTGGTGCCAGTCGTCGCTCCACTGCGCGGTGAGACCGTAGCCGCCCGCCTCCCGGGGCAGGATGAGCGTCGGATCGTTCATGTCGGACTCGGCGATCAGCGTCAGCGGACGTCCGAGATGCGCCGACAGGGCGTCGGTGCGCCGCGCCAGCTCGGCGAGGATGTGCTCGTCCCGCTCGTCGAGGAGGGCGTGGACGGCGTCCAGCCGCAGCCCGTCGACGTGCATGTCGCGCATCCACATCAGCGCGTTCTCGACGATGAAGGACCGCACGGCGTCCTCGTCGAGGTTGACCGAGTCCCCCCACGTGTTGCGGCTGCCTTCGCGCAGGTACGGCCCGAATTCGGGCAGGTAGTTGCCGCTCGGGCCGAGGTGGTTGTAGACGACGTCCTGGATCACCGCGAAGCCGGCGGCGTGGGCGGCGTCGACGAAGCGCTGGTAGGCGGCGGGGCCGCCGTAAGGCTCGTGGACGGCGTACCAGAGCACCCCGTCGTACCCCCAGTTGTGCACGCCGTTGACGCCGTTGACGGGAAGGAGCTCGATGTGGGTGACGCCGATGTCGCGCAGGTGCGAGAACTTCCCGATCGCCGCGTCCAAGGTGCCCTCGGGCGTGAACGTGCCGATGTGGAGTTCGTAGATGAGTCCGCCGGCGAGCTGACGCCCGGTCCAGGCGGCATCGGTCCAGGTGTGCCGCTCGAGATCGACATGAGCGGATGCCGCGTGCACGCCGTCGGGCTGGCGACGCGACCGGGGGTCGGGGCGGAGCTCGTCACCGTCGCCGAGGACGAAGCCGTAGCGCTCGCCGTCGGCGAGCTCGACGTCCGCGCGCCACCATCCGTCCGTGGCGGCGTCGAGTTCGACGTCTGCGCCGGCCGCGTCGTCGGGTCCGATGCGGCGCAGGCGCACCCGGGAGGCGTGCGGGGCCCACAGGTCAACGGTCATCGGTCATCGTCCTCTCGGATGAGCAGTGCCACGGGGTAGTCGGCGAAGAGGTCCGTGAGCGCGACCTCTCCGGCGGTGAAGCGGCGGCCGGTGAATGCGTCGACGGCGGGGACGGGGCGTCGGAGGAGCACGGTGTCGCCCCAGCCGCCCCGCGCGGCCAGGCCGACGGGCAGGCGGGTCGCGGCGACGACGGCACCGCCGCGGTCCGCCGCGACGAGGTGGTCGGCCGCGGGGCCGACCGCGGTCATCGGCGTGTACCGCTCGAAGAGTTCGGGCCGATCGCGGCGCAGCCGCAGGGTGCGCGAGGTGACCAGGAGCTTGGCCGCTCCGGACTCGTCGATCGGCGGCACCTGCCCCACGGGCGCGGAGTCGAGGTCGGCGAGCATCCGCGCGCGCAGGTCGAAGTCGACCGGGCGGCGGTTGTCGGGGTCCACGAGAGAGGTCTCCCACAGCTCGGAGCCCTGGTAGACGTCCGGCACGCCGGGACCCGCGAGCTGCAGCAGCTTCTGGGACAGACCGTTGATCCAGCCGGGGGTGGCGATCTCGTCGACGAACGCCTGCACGTCGGAGGCGCCCGCTCCGGTCGCCGCGTCGATGACGGCGTGCATCCGCTCCTCGAAGTCGGCATCCGGATCCCACCACCCGGTGGCCTCGGCGGCCTCCCGCGCGGCCTTCTCGGCGTACGCATGGAGACGCTCGGCGGAGGCCGGCCATGCCCCGACGATCGCCTGCCAGAGGAGGGAATCGAACGGTCCGTGGCCCGTCGAGCCGATGCGCTGGAACGCGGCGAGCTGATCGGACCACCGGTCCGGCATCTCGGCCAGCACGCTGAGTCGGGCCCGCACGTCCTCGCCGCGCTTGGTGTCGTGCGTGGAGAGGGTCGTCATGGCGTGCGGCCACTCGGCCAGACGCGTCGCCTGGGCCGCGTGAAACTCCGCCACCGACAGAGAGAACTGCGACGGATCGCCGCCGACCTCGGTGAGCGGACCGAGACGGGTGTGCCGGTAGAACGCCGTGTCCTCGACGCCCTTGGCCATGACGGGGCCCGTCGTCTGCTGGAAGCGGCGCGCGATCTCGTTCGCCGGATCCGCCAGAAGGGGCACGAGGGCGTCGATGGTGCCCGCGAGCTCGGGGCGGCGCGCGCGACTCTCCGCGGCGGCGGCGTCGAGGTGCTCGCGACCTGCCGGGAGGTACGAGCGGTAGACGGGGAAGCATGCGAGGAGCTCGGCGAGGGCGTCCTGCAGCGTCTCCTCGTCCTCGGCGCGCGCATCGCCGGGGAGGAGGCGGATGAGGCGGCGGATCTCCGCGACCTGGATGGTGTCGGCGATCATCCGCTTGGTGTCGTGGATGAGGTCGTGCCACTCCCGCGGTGCGGGCAGGCCGCTGGCGGCGCGGAGCCGCGCGTCGAGCGCGTCCAGGCCCGCCTCCCCGGCCGGGTCGATCAGGACGCGTCCGATCTCGGCGAGCGCGTCGTATCCGGTCGTTCCGTCGGTGGCCCACCACGCGGGCAGGGTCTCGCCGTGCTCGAGGATCTTCTCCACCAGCACGTAGGCGTCGCCGGTCTCCGCGGCGAGGCGGTCGAGATACGCCCCCGGATCCGCGAGGCCGTCCGGGTGATCCACGCGCAGCCCGTCGGCGAGGCCTTCGCGCGTCCATCGGAGGATCTCGGTGTGGGTCGCATCGAACACCGCGGGGCGCTCGATCCGCACACCCGCGAGCGAGGTCACCGCGAAGAAGCGCCGGTAGTTGAGTTCCGCCGCCTCGCGGCGCCAGAACATCAGCTCGTAGTTCTGTCGGGCGAGCACGGCGCGGATCGTGTCGGCGTCCGTGAGCGCCGCATCCTCCACCGCATCCAGCGAACCGGGCGCGAGCGGGAACACGTTCTCGTAGTAGCGCAGCAGACCATCGGGCGCGTCGTCCGCCGGCGTCCGGTCGAGCGTGAGCTCGCCCGCGGCGAGCACCTCGTCGAGGGAGCCGCCCAGGGCGGGGAGCCGGACCCGCCCGTCGCCCAGGCGCGGGTCCACGTCGAACGCCGCGGCGTGCGGCGAATCCGCCCCGAGGCGCAGCAGATCCCACCACCAGGCGTTCTCGCGCGGGGCGGAGACTCCCATGTGGTTCGGGACGATGTCGATCAGGATGCCGAGTCCGGCCTCCCGCGCGGCGGCGCCGAAGCGGTCCAGACCGTCCGCCCCACCGCGCGCCGGGTCGATCACGGTGGTGTCGACGACGTCGTACCCGTGGTCGGATCCGTCGGTCGCCGACAGCAGCGGCGACAGATACGCCCACGACGCCCCGAGGGCACTGAGGTACCGCGCGCGGTGCGCGGCGGCATCCAGGTCGAAGGAGGCGCGGATCTGCAGTCGGTACGTGGAGACGGGCTCGCGCCTCATGTCACAGCTCCGGTTTCGGTGCGGGCGCGGGGGTGGGGATGATCTGGATCGCCGAGGTGGCGGTCTCCGCGCTCAACGCTGCGGAAAGCGCGTGGTCGACGGTGGTGTCGGTGTCCTCGTGCTCGCGAAGGACGACCAGAGACCGGGCGGCGACCTCGATCTCGCCCTCCGGGGCGACCGGCCCACCATCCGCGAGGCGAGCAGCGGTGTCGACGAGGACGTCCCAGCTCGCGCCGTAGTCGGCATTCGGCAGACGCACCGTCACCGCCTCCTCTCCCGCGTTGAAGAAGAGGATGAAGTGGTCATCGGTGATCGCCTCACCACGACGATCACGCTCACGGATGCCGTGGCCGTTGAGATACACCCCGACGGCGCGGCCGAAACCGGAGTCCCAGTCCTCGGGCTGCATGACTGTGCCGTCCGGACGCAGCCACACCACGTCGGGCACCGGAGCGCCCTCCTCGGAGCGGACGGGGCCGCCGTTGAAGAACCGGCTGCGACGGAACGTCGGGTGCTGACGGCGGAGGCGCGACAGGGCAGCGGTGAAGTCGATCAGCGAGGTGTCCGCCGACTCCCAGTCGACCCAGGTGATCTCGTTGTCCTGCGCGTACCCGTTGTTGTTGCCGCCCTGCGTGCGGCCGAGCTCATCGCCGTGCAACAGCATCGGCACGCCCTGGCTGAGCAGAAGCGTGCTCAGGAAGTTCCGCTGCTGACGGGAGCGCAGTGCCAGGACGTCGGCGTCATCGGTCGGACCCTCGACGCCGAAGTTGTACGAGCGGTTGTGCGACTCGCCGTCGCGTCCGTCCTCGCCGTTGGCGTCGTTGTGCTTCTCGTTGTACGACACCAGATCGCGCAGCGTGAAGCCGTCGTGGGCGGTGACGAAGTTGATCGAGGCCACGGGACGACGGCCCGAGTGCTCGTAGAGGTCGGCCGAGCCGGTGAGGCGGGACGCGAACTCGCCGAGCGTGGACGGCTCGCCGCGCCAGAAGTCGCGGACGGTGTCGCGGTACTTGCCGTTCCACTCGGTCCATTGGGGCGGGAAGTTCCCGACCTGGTACCCGCCGGGGCCGACGTCCCACGGCTCGGCGATGAGCTTGACCTGCGACACCACCGGATCCTGCTGCACGAGTTCGAAGAAGGTCGCGAGGCGGTCCACGTCGTAGAACTCGCGGGCCAGGACCGAGGCGAGGTCGAAGCGGAAGCCGTCCACGTGCATCTCGAGGACCCAGTAGCGGAGCGAGTCCATGATCAGCTGCAGCGCGTGCGGGTTGCCGGCGTTCAGGCTGTTGCCGGTGCCGGTGTAGTCGGTGTAGTACCGCTTGTCGTCGTCTTCGAGCTTGTAGTAGGCGACGTTGTCGATGCCGCGCATCGACAGGGTGGGGCCGAGGTGGTTGCCCTCGGCGGTGTGGTTGTACACGACGTCGAGGATGACCTCGATGCCCGCGGCGTGGAGCGCGCGCACCATCGCCTTGAACTCCTGGACCTGCTCGCCGCGCTGGCCGCTGGAGGCGTAGGTGTTCTGCGGCGCGAAGAATGCGATCGTGTTGTAGCCCCAGTAGTTGGACAGCCCCTTGTCCTGCAGGGTGGAGTCATCGACGAACTGGTGGACGGGCATGAGCTCGATCGCGGTGACGCCGAGCTTCTGCAGGTGCTCGATGACGGCGGGGTGGGCGATGCCGCTGTACGTGCCGCGAAGCTCCTCGGGCACCAGCGGGTGAAGCTGGGTGAGGCCCTTGACGTGGGCCTCGTAGATGAAGGACTCGGCGTAGGGGGTTTTCGGCAGGCGGTCGCCGCTCCAGTCGAAGAACGGGTTCACGACCACGCCCTTCATCGCGGCGGCGGCCGAGTCCTCGTCGTTTCGCGAGTCCGGGTCGCCGAAGTCGTACCCGAAGACCGACTGGCCCCACTGCACCTGACCGTCCACGGACTTGGCGTAGGGGTCGAGGAGCACCTTGTTGGGGTTGAACCGCATGCCGTTCGCGGGGTCATGGGGGCCGTGCACGCGGTAGCCGTACACCTGCCCCGGCCGCACCTCGGGGAGGTAGACGTGCCACACGTACGCGTCGACGTCGCGCAACTCGATGCGCGTCTCCTCTCCGTCATCGTCGAAGAGGCACAATTCCACTTTGTCGGCGCCCTCGCTGAACAGGGCGAAATTCGTCCCGTTACCGTCGAAGGTCGCTCCCAGGGGGTAGCTCGATCCAGGCCATGTCTGCACGTCGCTCAGATTAGGCCAGGTACCCACCCCGGTGTCGCTCTTGACCGCGGGGACGGCACCGAGTAGGCGTTCAGGCCGGATCGCGGGGGTTGCGGCGCGGCACGATGAGGGGATCGATCGGAGTCGGCGGCAGCGGCGGCAACTGCTCCACGGGAACGCCGAAGGACGCGGCGAGCACCTCGGGCGTGAAGGCCGTCGCCGTCGCGCGGTACCCGACGTCGCCGGGCATCGGCTGATCGAAGAAGACGAGGAAGTGCACGCCGTCGTCGGTGAGGGACTCGATGTGATGCGGGTAGGCGCGCGGGATGAAGTACACGTCGCCGGGAGCGAGCAGATACTCCTCCAGACGGCCCTCGGGACTCAGCACCCGCATCCGCCCATGCCCCGACTGCACGTAGCCGAGCTCGGCGGTCACAGGATGCCAGTGGGGCTCGCGCATCCCCTGTCCGCCGATGCGGAGCGAGTACATCGACAGGTCCTCGAGCGCCGGCCAGAACTGCCGCCGAGCCAGGTGCGCGCTTCCGTAGGGATACGCCAACGGCGGATTCTGCGCCTCGACGTCGAACTGCCGCGCGTCGGGCAGGCGCAGTCCCGGTGACAGCACCGCCGCCGCGTCGCGCGAGACGATCTGCGCCGAGGCGCCGCGCGGCAGAGCGGTGAACGCCGCGGCATCCGTGTCGTAGGTGTTGCCGAGCACGGCGTCGGTCATGGCGGCGACGCTGTCCGCGAAGGAGAAGTGCCGAGGCGACTCCGCCCGGAGGACCAGGACGAGCTCGGCGACCTCGTCACCGACGTTCTCGATGTGGTAGACCGCTCCGGACTCGACGTGGTACATCTGCCCGGGTCCGACGAGGAATCGAGAGAAACTGTCACCGTTGCCGAGGACGGACACCACGACGGTCCCGGAGATGCAGTAGGAGATCTGGTTCGCGTCGACGTTCCACTGCGGCTCCCGGACGGCGCCGGGCTGCAGCACGACGCGCTTCAGTGACAGCCGGTGCAGCACCGGGAGCTCCGCGGAGGTGATCTGGGTGACCGTCCCCAGCTCGCTCTCGAACACGGGTCGAGCGTGCAGGACGGAGGTCGCGTACGTGCTCACGCGCTCAGCATAGGGGCGGGCCCGCCGCGGGCGGGAGGGCCCCGATCACATGCGCGCGTAGCGGGCGCGGGCGATCGAGAACAGGCCGTAGAGGATCAGTCCCACTCCCACGATCCACAGCACCACGGGGCCGAACGGCAGTGCGACCAGCGCCTTCAGCGCGGCATCCAGCCCGCCGGCGGCTTCCGCGTCGTGCGTGACGGCCGCAGCGAGGAAAAGGATGCCGGCGACGCCGATGGCGATGCCCTTGGCCACGTACCCGGCCACACCGAAGGCGATGATGCCCTTCCGCGCCGTTCCGCCGGGCAGGGAGAGCTTCTCCTCGAACTTCCGCGTCACGCCGCGGAAGACGAACGCGACACCGATCCCGAGGATGACGAGCCCCACCAGTCCCACCAGGAAGACCCCCGCCGGAGCCGACATGAGCGTCTGACTGAACGAGGACGCCGAGTCCTCCGAGTCGGAGCTGCCCCCGGCGGCGAAGACGGCCGCGGTGAAACCGATCGCCAAGTAGGTCGCTGCGGTGCCGAGGTACTTGATCCGGTGCGCCCACGCCTTCTTCGTGTCGGGATCGCGCTCGAGGAGGGCTTCGGCGATCTGCCAGGCCGCGAGGGCCGCGAGCCCCACGACCACCGCCCAGAGGGCGAAGACCCCCGCGGGGGCGTCCCGGATCTGCTGCATCGCGCCGCTCTGATCGGCCTCGCCGCCGCCGGATCCGGTGGCGATCGAGATGGCGATCGCCCCGATGACGAGGTGGAGGAGCCCGAGGACGACGTAGCCGACGCGGGCGGCGACCCGGAACGCGGTCGAATCCTGGGCCTTGCGCGCGGCATCCTTCGAAGCACTCATGATCGGGACGATACTCACCGATCGCGGCGAGGATCGGGGGTTGACGGCGGACGCCGTCGGTGCCGAGGCGTAACGTGAGCGCGTGACCGACTCCGCCGCACGCATGACCGGGACGCAGCGCACCGTGCTCGCCGTCGCCGTGCTCGGGTCGTTCGTCGCCTTCCTGGACTCCACCGTCGCCACCGTCGCCCTCCCCGCGATCAGCGACGAGCTCGGCGGTGGCCTCACCACGCAGCAGTGGGTCGTCGACGCGTACCTCATCACCCTCGGAGCGCTCATCCTCGTCGCGGGCTCCGTGAGCGACGCCTTCGGCCGGACGCTCGTGCTCCGCATCGGTCTGTGGGGCTTCGGTGTCGCCTCGGTCGCGATCGCCGCCGCCCCCACCGCGGAGGTCCTGATCGTCGCGCGAGCCGTGCAGGGCGCCGCGGGCGCCTTCCTCGTCCCGAGCTCGCTCGCCCTCATCACCGCGCACTTCCGCGGCCCCGCGCAGGCCCGCGCCATCGGTCTGTGGACCGCGATGACGACCACCGCGATGATCGCCGGTCCCGTCATCGGCGGCGTCTTCGTGGACACCGCGTCGTGGCGCTGGGCGTTCCTCATCAACGTGGTGCCGATCGCCGTCACGCTGGTCCTCCTCGCCCGCGGCGACTTCCGCGACACCCGCGCCCCGGATGCCGCGATCGACGTCGTCGGTGCGGTGCTGTGCACGCTCGGTCTCGCCGGAATCGTCTTCGCCCTCATCGAGCAGCCGAACCTCGGCGCCTCCTCCCCCGCGATCTGGATACCGGGCGGACTCGGCGTCGTGCTGTTCACCGCGTTCGTCCTCCGCCAGCGCCGCGTGCGCGCGCCGATCCTCCCGCTCGATCTGTTCCGCGCACGGGTCTTCACCGCGGGGAACGTCGCGACGTTCTTCGTCTACGCCGCGCTGTCGCTCAACGGGTTCGTGGTCGTGGTCTTCCTCCAGCAGGAGGTGGGCTTCCCCGCGACGCTCGCGGGGCTGGCGAGTCTTCCGGTGACGGTGCTGATGATCCTGCTCAGTTCGCGCTTCGGCGCGTGGAGCGGCCGGGTCGGGCCTCGCTGGTTCATGACGCTGGGTCCCGCGCTCATGGCGATCGGGGCGCTGCTGCTGCTCACCGTCGGCGAACCGTTCTCCTACCCCTGGCAGATGCTGCCGAGCATGCTGCTCATGGGGCTCGGACTGTCGGCGACCGTCGCACCCCTGACGGCGGCCGTCCTCGGTGCCGTCTCGACGGAGAGGTCCGGAATCGCGTCCGCCGTCAACAACGCCGTCGCGCGGATCGCGGGGCTCATGGCGGTCGCGGTCCTGGCGGCGATCGTCGGCGGCGCGCTGGACGTGGACGGGTTCCATCGCGCGGCCATCGCCACTGCGGCACTGCTGTTCGCGGGAGCGATCACGTCGCTCCTCGGCATCCGGAATCCTCAGCCGGTGGAACGCGCCTGACGCGCGGCGCGACGTGCACGCCACCACGTCCAGAAGCGCTCGAGCATGCGCTTGCCCCACAGCGAGATGCGGCGAGCCCAATGGAACTCGGTGCCGAGGATCGCCAGGCCCAGGAAGACGACCAGCCAGCCGGGACCGGGTAACGGCACCAGGATGAGGCCGAGAACGGAGACCACGGTGCCGACCACGCCGATCGCGATGCGATAGGCGACCTGAAGGAGGGGGTGCCGGGCGATGAACGCGCGACCCCGACGCATCGACCGGGTCCAGACGTTGCCGCTGCGCTCCGCGTGGGCGATGTCGTCGCGGATCTCCCTCTCGAAGGGAGCGTCGAAGGGGGCCGATGACGCGGACATGCACCGAGAGTAGCGAGCACAGTCGAACACCGTCTGCGTGTTGACTGACGATCCGGTGTGTGCGGATCCGTCGGGGTCCGCGACCGGCGCCGTAGGGTGAGCGGGTGATCTGCGTGGGCATCGATCTCGCGGCCGAACCCGCCGCGACGGCTGTCGCGCGACTCGACGCCGACGGTACGACGCTGCGTCTGCGGGACCTGCACCTCGGCGCCGATGACGACGCGATCGTGGCCGCGGCGGCCGGCGCGGACGGCGTCGGAATCGACTGCGCGTTCGGCTGGCCGGCGGCCTTCGTCGAGTTCGTCTCCGCCCACGCCGCCGGGCGGATGCCGGAGACGGCGCCGACCGGCAAGGACGGCCGTCGCCCGCTCGCCTACCGCCGGACCGACGTCGAAGTGCAGCGGCGGACCGGACGATGGCCCCTCAGCGTCTCGACCGATCGCCTGGGCCTCACGGCGATGCGGTGCGCCGTGCTGCTCGACCGGTTCGCCCGCGCCGGAGAGCATGTCGACCGCGCCGGATCGGGCCGCTTCGTCGAGGTCTACCCGGCGGCGTCACTGCGGATATGGGGCCTGCTCGAGCCGCGGTACAAGGTCGACCCGGACGCGCGGGCCGCGACGCTCGACCGCGTCCTCGCGGCGGCGGCGCCGATCGGCACGACCGCGTCGCAGCGGGAGCTGATGGTGCGCTCGGCGGATGCGTTCGACGCGTTGATCGCCGCACTCGCGACGATCGCGCACCGCCGCGGACGCACGCACCCCGTGCCGGGACACCTCGGCGAGATCGCCGCGGCGGAGGGCTGGATCGCCCTCCCCGACGGTGGCCTCGCCGAGGTGCTGCGGGGGTGAGGCGAGCTCAGTGCTCGTCGTAGTGGTCACCGTGCAGGGCGTGCTTGTGGCCGTCGTGCACGTAGTCGACGTGGTCGTCGTGGCTGACGGCCTCGTGCCCGCAGGCCTCGCCGTGGGCGTGCTCGGCGACGGTGTGCTCGGCGTGGGTCTCGGTCGTGCTCATGGCGTGCTCCTCGTGTGCGGATCGGTGGGATGGGGTTCTTGGACGTGCGCGAGCGCGTCCTCGATCACGTGGGCGACGTGGCGGTCCGCCAGGGCGTAGGTGACTTCCCTCCCCGAGCGGCTCGTGGTCACCAGCCCCACCTGACGGAGCGTCCGCAGATGCTGGGAGACGAGCGGCTGCGACAGTCCCGTCGCCTCCACCAGTGCCCCCACCGTCTGCGGCTCCGCCCCGATGAGGCGCAGAAGACCGAGCCGTGACTCGCTGCCCAGAACCTTGAACAGCTGCGCCGCCTCGGCCAGCCCGGGTTCCGTGATCATTCCTCGATCATGCCTCACGTATCAATGAATCGCTATGTATTCATGCAATTGAGAACGATGGTCGATGTCATCAGCGAACCGCCAATGGTCTCCGATGTCGCCGGTGCGTGGGACGATCCGCGTGCGCGGGAGGGGAAGACGGATGCAGGGCGAGGCGACGGTGCTGCACGCCGATCTCGACGCGTTCTACGCCTCGGTCGAGCAGCGCGACGCACCCGAACTCCGTGGAAGGCCGGTCATCGTGGGCGGCGGCGTGGTGCTGGCCGCGAGCTACGAGGCGAAGGCGCGCGGGGTGCGGACAGCGATGGGCGGGCGGCAGGCGCGGGACCTCTGTCCGGATGCCGTGGTCGTACCGCCTCGGATGGAGGCGTACTCGGCGGCGAGTCGGGCGGTGTTCGCCATTTTCCACGACACGACTCCGCTCGTGGAGGGCCTGTCCATCGACGAGGCGTTCCTCGAGGTGGGCGGGCTCCGACGGATCGCCGGCACGCCCGAGCAGATTGCCGTGCGCCTCCGCGAGCGGGTGCGCACGGAAGTGGGACTGCCCATCTCGGTGGGCGTGGCCCGCACCAAGTTCCTCGCGAAGGTCGCCAGCGCCGTCAGCAAGCCCGACGGCCTGCTCGTGGTCGAGCCGAACCGGGAGGAGGAGTTCCTCCTCCCCCTGCCGGTCGAGCGGCTGTGGGGCGTCGGGAAGGCGACCGCCGCGAAACTGCACGGTCTCGGCATCCATACCGTCGGCGAACTGGCCGACCTGGAAGCCGCGACCGCGGAACGGCTCCTCGGCAGGGCGGCGGGTGCGCACCTGCACGCGCTGTCGCGGCTCCGCGATCCCCGCCCCGTGGACACGACGAAGCGACGCGGGTCGATCGGCTCGCAGCGCGCCCTCGGCACCCGCCCGCGCACACCGGAGGAACTCGACCTGTTCCTCACCCAGATCGTCGATCGGCTCGGCCGCCGGCTGCGCGAGAAGAATCGGGTCAGCCGCACCGTCGTGCTCCGCCTGCGCTTCGGCGACTTCACGAAGGCCACGCGATCGCGGAGCCTCCGCGCGGCGACCGACCGCACCGGCATCCTGCTCGGGGTCGCGCGCGGGCTGCTGGAGGCGGCGCTCCCCGACATCGCCGAGCGGGGCGTGACGCTGATCGGCGTGTCGCTCTCGCAGCTGGGACCGGTCGACGGCGTTCCGCCCGAGCTCCCCCTCGAGTGGGACGACGGAGCGCGACTCGACACGGTGCTCGACGCGGTGCGCGACCGGTTCGGCGCGTCCTCCGTCGCGCGAGCCGCCCAGCTGGGGCGCGACCCGGGCTGGTCGACGCCGGTGCTTCCCGAGCACGAGTGATGTCGGACGGGCGTCGTACCCTCCCCTCATGGCAGAGCGGGTCGAGCTGTGGTGGGCGCGTCGCCAGTTCTCCAAGGGCACCGACGTGCCGTACCCGGTGGGCACGTACCGCGAGGCGTGGGCCGCCTTCCCCGCACTCATCCGCCAATACCACCCCGAGCTCAATGCGGGGATCGTCCTGAGCCAGATCCCGCCCGCGGCGGACGTGCTGCTGCTGTGGCAGTGCGAGGCGGGCCACGCGTTCGCTGCGACCCCGGACGAGCAGCGCCACCGCCCCGGGCGGGAACGACGGCGATCGGCGTGGTGCCCGGACTGCACGCAGCGCGCCCGCCCCGCGCCGGCGCTGCCGATGCGCGATTCCGTGACTGTGCCGGATCCGGACTCGGTCGGCGTCGCGGGCAATGCGGGCATTTCTGGCAACGCGGGCATTGCTGGCATGTCCGCCGTGGCGGGCAATGCGGGGGTCCGCGGCGCGCCGGATGCGATAGCGAAGCGCACCCTACTTCGAGCACGGAAGCCGAAGGCGCCGCAGAGAATCTGTGCGAAAACCCCCACCCTGCCCGTGGGCACGCCCTTCGTGTCGGAGTGCGCGCCGCGCCCCGCATCCGCGGTCGAAGCGCAGCTGCGAGCCGATCTGTTCGGCAGGCTTCCTCTGACCCCGGGGCTGAACGCGGTGCGGATCGCTCGCCCGTTCTTCGACCACGTCGAGGTGTGGCCCGACATCGTTCTGGCCGAGCTGCGCGTCGCGATCGAGTACGACAGCACAGGCCGGCACGGGCTGGAGCACGTCGGAACCCGGGAGGAGGCCGACCGCCGGAAGGACCGGGCGCTTCGCGCGGCGAAGTGGGAGGTCGTGCGGATCCGCACCGGAAAGCTCGCACCCCTCGGACCGCACGACCTGCAGGCGTCGGCCTGGAACAGGGCGACGCTGACGCGGCTGATCAACACGCTGAGAGGCATCCGCGGACCGCTTCTCGTCGACGCGTACCTCGCGTGATGCGTCAGGCCCGAGCGGCACGCGCGAATGGTGCGCCGTGATCCGCGTCAGGCGGTGAGGGTGTATCTGCGGGTGCCGGTGGGGCGTGGGGTGCGTTGGGGGTCGATCCAGGGTGGGGGGATGAGCCAGACGGTGGCGTGGGTGCCGGGTCCGTCGATGTGGATGTCCCACCCGTCGGCGTGGAGGCGGTGATGGCACCCGGTGCACAGCAACACACCGTTGCCGAGGTCGGTGGATCCTCCGTCGCGTTTCCACCAGGAGACGTGGTGCACGTGGCACCAGGCCGGGGGTGCCCCGCAGGACACGCATCCGCCGTCGCGTTCGATCAAGGCGAGCTTCTGCGCCGGGGTGAACAGGCGTCTTGTTCGTCCCCAGTCGAGGATGTCGCTGTCCCCGCCGAGGACGCACGGGATCACCTGACCGTCGGCGGCAAGGCGCCGGACGGCCCCGGCGGGGATCGGTTGGGTGACCCCGTCGATGGTCGCCGCGCCCGTGCCGGCTTCCAGGTCGGCCAGGTCCACCCGCACCACGATGGTGGCCTGCGGGCCGGTGGGGACCTCCGTGCAGCCGATCGCGTGACGGCACAGGTCCGCGAGAGCATCCGCTTGGATCTGCCGCACCGACCGCGGATCCTGCTCACCGGTGTCGGCGTGTTCGTTGCGGCGCAGCACCCCACCCACGATCGCCTCGATCGCCGCTTTCACCGGCGCCCCGGTCTCCGCATCCAGCTTCCCCGTGAGGTGCAGCATTCCGTCGCGTTCCTGGAGGGTGAACGACCGGTCGGCGACGCACTCCTCGTGGCGGGGTGCGATGCCGTCGGGGTCCAGGTGCGCTTCCGCGCGGGCGAGGAGCTTCGCCAGCTGATCCGGGCGAAGCCCCGGCACCAACCCCACCAGTTCCTCCTCCGCCCGCTCGAGCCGTTCCGGGTCCACGCGCAGTGCGACACGGTCCAGCAGCGCGGTGATCGCCGCAGCGCCCGTCACCCCGAGGGTGCCGTCTGCGACCGCGCGGGCCACGTGCGGATGCCTCGCGGGGAGTGCCTCACCGGTCAGGGCCATGCGGGGTGCCGTCGCTTCCCCGACCTGCACCCACCGCACCGCCTCCCCCACCGTGGTTCCGACCGTGGTCGCCACCAGCACGGGGGCCGAGGAGAACCCCGCCCTCCGCGCCAAAGAATCCCCACCGAGCTCCCGACGCGACTGCCGAGCGATCTCCGCAGCCACCGGCGCGAGCCCCGCATCCACCCGACGCTTCAACGCCCCCAACGCCTCCAGCACCCCCAGCAACTCCCCCGGCGCCAACGCCCCCACCGGCCGGTCACCACCCGCCGCAACCAACCCCGCCAACGCCCCCGCGATGCCCTCAAGACACGAACCATCCATACCCGAAGACTAGAACACACCTACGACATTTGCGCCTCGATTGAGGGATCTCTATCGAGATTAATTAGCAATAAATGCATCGACCACGCGGTCGGCGATCGCGCGATGTCCGTCGTTGCCGACGTGCCCGTCACCGAGGGCGTGGGCGGGGTCGATGACGTTGGGATCGAGCATCGAGATGTACTGCGCACCCACCGCTTCCGCCGCCTCCCGGACGGCGTCGTCCAGCGCACGGACGAGATCGTCGATGTCCCACGGGGTCGACGGGCCGACCGCCACGATGTCCGCCTCGGGCAGGTGGCCGCGCAGGGAACCGTACGTCTCGTGGACGGCCGCGCGAACGGCATCCGGGTCGCGGGAGAAGGCCGGCAGGTCGTTCTGCCCACCGGCCACGACGACGATGTCGGGTCCGAGCTCGACGGCTTCCGCGACCATCTCGACGTAGGTCGGGCAGTACTCGCGACCGCACCCCAGGAAGCTGTTGGTCGTGACGAACCCCGTGCCACCGAGCCCCAGGTTCTTCTCGACCCACCCGAGGTCACGGGAAACGAGGGTGCTCCAGCGGTCGTCGTTCGTCTCCGCTCCCCCGCCCTGCGTGTACGAGTCGCCGAGGAACGCCACCCGCGGAGGCGGGTCAGGAGTCGGTTCCACGGTCGGCGCGGGCGTGGGCGTGGGCGAGCCCGGTGTCGCCCACGCTTCCGGGGGGAGGGAGACCGTCGGCGAGCGCTGCTCGCGCGGCAACCGCTCGCTCGCACTGACGGCGGCGACGACGGCGATCGAGGCCGCCGCGGCGACGATCGCGCCCACCACCAGGGCTCGGGACGATGCGCGGCCGGGGCCGCGTGCGGAGGGCGTCCGAGGAGGACGTGTCGCGCGTCCCATGCATCGAGGCTAACAAGGGCGGGGCATCATGCGCCCTCCTGCGCACGGATGCAAGCCCCCCGTACCGCCTATGCGCCCGCCCTAGCGTGTGGCCATGGATATCTCAGACGTGAAGTGGAACGAGCCGGCCCGCAAGAAGATCCTCGACGACGCCGATCGCGTCCTGCAGGAGGCCGTGCAGGCCGTGGCCGAGAAGCCGGGGCTCTCCTCGGACGACGCGTTCGCCGAGCTGAACGCGCTGCTCAAGGACCGCTTCATCGACTACGAGCCCGGTCCCGACATCCGCAAGTACGCCGACGCGATCGCCGACGGCGAGCTCTCCGCATCGGAACCCACCTCGTGAGCGACGCGGTCGCCCCCGTCGCATCGGCCCACCACCGCGTGGTGGTGATCGGCGGCGGAAACGGCGGCGTGTCCGTCGCCGCGCGGTTGCGGCGACGCGGGGTGACCGACATCGCGCTCATCGAGCCGCGCGGCGCGCACCATTACAAGCCGCTGTTCTCGCACGTCGCCGGCGGCACCGCCCGGGCGAGTGAAACGGTGCGGTCGCAGCGGTCCGTCATCCCTCCCGGAGTCCGCTGGATACGGGATGCCGTCACCGCCGTCCACCCCGAGGATCACGCCGTGACTCTGGCGTCGGGCGACCGTGTGGGGTACGACCAGCTGATCGTCGCCCCCGGCATCCAACTCGACTGGGACCGCATCCCCGGTCTCGCCGCCGCCCTCGACACCCCCGCGGTGTCATCGCATTACCGCTTCGACCTCGCGAAGAAGACGTCCCGCCTTCTGCGCGACGTCACGTCCGGCACGGTTGTCTTCGTCCAGCCCGACGGCCCCGCGTCATGCGCCGGCGCGGGTCAGAAGCCCATGTACCAGGCCTGCGACTATTGGCGTGCCCGAGGCGTCCTCGACGACATCCGGGTCGTCCTGGTCGTCCCGACGCGCACGGTGTTCCTCGCCCCCTTCGACGAGGAGCTCGAGCGCAAGATCGCCCAGTACGGCATCGAGCTACGCACGTCGACGACACTCGCCGCCGTCGACGGGGAGGCGAGGACGGTCACCCTCGACGGCCCCGGTGGTCGCGAAGAACTCGCCTTCCACGTCCTCAATGTCGAGCCTCCGCAGTCGGCGCCCGATTGGCTGAAGGCGTCGCCGCTTCCCGCGGCGGGCGACGAGGGCGGCTTCGTCGAGGTCGACGTCGAGACGCTCCGGCACCCTCGCTTCCCCGACGTGTGGGCGATCGGCGATGCAGCGGCCAGCTCGAACTCCAAGTGCGGCGGCGCCCTGCGCAAGCAGACGTGGGCGGTGGCGGAGAACCTCGCGGCGGTTCTCGCCGGCCGGTCGGCATCCGCTCGCTACGACGGGTACGGCGTCTGCCCGTTCACGGTTTCGCGCTCGAGCGTCGTGTGGGCCGAGTTCGACGATCACGGTGCGCAGAAGCCGACGATCCCGTTCTTCCGCGGGATGTACCGCGAGAGTCGCCTGTCGTGGATCGCGGACCGACACATCCTGCCCTGGGTCTACTGGAATCTGATCCTCACCGGACGCGTCTGACCCGCGCGCACGGACCTGCGCGGACGGCGGTCAGCCCGCGAATGCGTGGATCGGCGCGCCGTGCACCCCCGCCGGGACCTCGAAGACACGACCGGCGAGCGGCTCCGCGCCGTCGTCGATGCCCTGGCGCGACGTCGTGACGAAGAGCGTGTCGCCGGTGGCACCGCCGAAGGCGCACGAAGTCGGGTTGGTCACGGGTAGCGGCACGATACGGTCGAGGCGTCCGTGCGCGTCGTAGCGGTGCACCGCACCGCCACCCCACAGAGCCACCCACAACCCACCCTCGGCATCCAGTGCGGTGCCGTCCGGCGCGCCGTCCGCCTCGTCGATGCGCACGAAGACCCGGGATGCCCCGAACGCGCCGGTGTCGGGGTCGTAGTCGTAGGCGCGGATCTCGCCGGCGAGCGTGTCGGCGTGCAGCGCGGTGCGACCGGCATCCGTCCACACGAGACCGTTCGGGATCGAGACGCCCTCGAGGGCGACGTGGACGCTGAGGTCGGGGTCCAGTCGGTAGAGCCGTCCGCCGCTCTCTCGAGCGTCGTAGGCCATGGATCCGCAGAACAGACGGCCCGCGGCGTCACACGCACCCTCGTTCATCCGGACGTCGGGATCATCGAACGCGGGGATCTCGTGCTCGATACGGAGGTCGTCGGCGATCAGGGTGAACCCGCGTTCGACCGCGACGACGAAACCACCCTGCCGGCGGCGCCGGACGAGGGCGAGGACGTGGGAGACGGCCGTCCGGGTGACGGATGCCGCGCCCTCCGCGCCCGCGATCGTGATCAGGTCTCCGGCGAGCATGTCGACATGGCGGAGCGTCCCCGTCGCCCCGTCCCAGAACGCTCCCTCGCCGTGGAAGACGTCGGCGTCACCCACCCACCGTCCAGCCCGCTGTTCGGGCTCAGAGCCATCCACCGTCGACCATCCCCTCTGTGCTGCGCAGATCGTCGACCGCGCCCCGGCCGGTCCGGCCACCCTACGGGGAGGGCAGGGCTGACCAAATCCCCCTGTCGCGCGATCGGCGGCGTGACTAAGGTGTTGGCCAGCCGGGCCATGCAGGGCCCGTCGGAGGGACGTGCACATGTCGTTCATCACGCGGGGATTCGGCGGCCGGCGCAGCGAACGCGACCCGCGGCTTCCCCCGGGGCAGACTCTCGTGAGCGACTGGCCCGTGCTCTCAGCCGGACCGACACCCGACGTGACCGAGGCCGACTGGCGCTTCACCCTCCGGACGGAGTACGGCGACCGCCACTGGACGGCGGACCAGATGCGCGCGCTCGGGATGGAGGACATCACCGTCGACATCCACTGCGTCACGCACTGGACGAAGCTCGAGATGCCCTGGCGAGGGGTCTCCCTGGACCGGATCTTCGCCGATGTCGACACCGACCACGCGTTCGCGATGGCGCACTCGTACGGCGGCTACACGACGAACATCCCCCTCGACGACCTGCTCGACGGCAGGAGCTGGATCGCCTTCGAAGCCGACGGTGAACCGCTCGATCCGGAACACGGCGGACCCGCACGGCTGCTCGTGCCGCACCTGTACTTCTGGAAGAGCGCGAAGTGGATTCGCGGGCTCACTACGATGCCCCGGGACGATCCGGGTTTCTGGGAGCAGAACGGCTACCACCTGCACGGCGACCCGTGGCAGGAGGAGCGGTACTGGTGATCCGCCGCGCCACCGCGTGGCACGTCGCCACGGTCGCCGACACCCGGCGGGAGACGGCATCCGCGCGTCGCATCGAGCTCGAGGTCCCCACCTGGCCCGGCAACGAGGCGGGGGCGCACGTCGATGTCCGCCTCACCGCCCCCGACGGCTACCAGGCCACGCGTTCGTACTCACTGGCGTCTTCCGGAGAGGGCACCCGCGTGACGCTGGCCGTGGACGAAGTGCCCACGGGCGAGGTGTCCCCCTTCCTCGTGCACGACCTGCGGGTGGGGGATCGCATCGAGGTGCACGGCCCCCTCGGCGCCTTCTTCATCTGGACGCCCGCCGCCCCCGCGGCAGTGTCGCGTCCCACCCAGCTCATCGCCGGAGGCTCGGGCGTCGTGCCGCTGTTCGCGATGGCAGAGGCGCACGCGACCGCCGGCGATCCCTCTCCCCTGCGGCTGCTCGTGTCCGTCCGCACCCCGGAGGATCTCTTCTTCCGGCGCGAGCTCGCGGCGCTGACCACAGCCGACCCGCAGTTCCGACTGGATCTCGTCTACACGCGCGCCACTCCCGCCGAGTGGCCCACCCCCGCGGGGCGGCTCACGGCCGAGCGCGTGCGCGATGTCGTTGCGGACGCCTCCGCGCGGCCGCGCGTCTACGTGTGCGGACCGACGCCCTTCGTCGAGTCCGTGTCGCAGTGGCTGGTGGCCGACGGACACGCGGCAGAGGCCATCCGCACGGAGCGATTCGGAGGGTCCCGATGATCTCACTCGACGGAAGCGCGCTCGCCGGCGCCCTCGCCGATGTCTTCGGACGGGACGTCTCCGCGGCCACGTGCCGGTGCACGCAGTGCGGAGACGTCGGCACCGTCGCCTCGACGGTCGTCTACGCCACCGACATGGGCATGGTCGCCCGTTGTCGCGCCTGCTCGGCAATCCTCCTCACCCTCGTCACGGCGCCCGGCGGGCGACGCTGGTTCGGGATGCCGGGGATCGCCGCAGTCGAACTGCCGGGGTGACGGGTCAGGCGCGCCGATTCGCGCGCGCGGCGGCGGCCGCGACATCGGCGAGCACCGGGGGGACGTCCAGGGGCGGCACGACCGCCTGGATGAGCGTGAGCGTCGTCGCCTCCCGCGCGACGGCGAGCGCGTCCGCGAGACCTTCCCCCGTGTCCACACGGATGCCGTGCGCGGAGCCGATGGGGTCCATCGCTCGGAGGAGGGCGACCCAGTCCCAGGCGGCGATGTCGTTGTAGGCGGCGCCCGGTCCGTGGATCACGCGTTCCACTGTGTACCCGCCGTTGTCGACGACCACGATCACCGCGGGGATCCGATGACGCAGAAGCGTGCCGAGCTCGGCGATCGTCATCTGCGCGGCGCCGTCCCCGATGAGGAGGACCGGCCGCGCCGCGGGGCGGGCGAGAGCGGCACCGAGCAGAGCCGGGAGGGTGTAGCCGATCGCCGCCCACAGCGGTTGGCCGATGAAGGTGACCCCGGCCGGGAGCCGATGGTCCGCCATCCCGTAGAACGCGGTGCCCTGCTCGGCGAGGACGACGTCGCCGGGACGCAGGAAGCCCGCCACCTCGCGCCACAGCGTCGCCTGGTCGAGCGCACCGGGGCCGGCGGGCACCGGTGACGGGGCGACGATCGCCGGCGCCGCCCGCCGCGCGAGGTGCGCGCCGGACGTCCGCACGACGTCGGCGAGGATGCGGAGGGCATCCGCCATCGCGAGGGGCGCGAAGCGGTGTCCGTTCCAGGCGACGCCCTCGCCACCGATCTCCACCGCGCGTCGCGGATCGATCCGCTGGGTGAAGAACCCGCTGGTCAGATCGGTGAACTGCACGCCGGCGAGCACCACGAGATCGCTGTCCTCGACCGCCGCACGCACGTCCGGAGCACTCGCCGCCCCGAGGTACGACCCGACGTAGCCCGGTGCGGACTCGTCCACGACCCGTCGTCCCCACAGCAGCGTCGCGTGCGGAATCCCCTGGTCCAGCGTCTCGCGCAGGGCATCCTCCGCCGAGAGGCGGGCGACGAGGATGTCGGCGAGCACCGCGAGGGAGGCGGCATCCGTCACCGCGGTCTCGAGTGACGCGCGGAAGTCCGCCGCGATGCGCGGATCGGTGACGCCCGGATGCCGGGGCAGCGGCGCGTCGGGTCGTGTCGCCGGGGCTTCCGAGACGTCTGCGGGAAGCACGAGGTAGCCGGGGAGCCGACGATCGCGCGTCTGGACGATCACCTCGTCGATCTGCGCGGCGTACTCGTCCGCGGTGACGATCGCGTGCGCGGCGACGACCTCGGCGGTCATGCGGGCGAAGTGTCCGAAGTCGCCGTCGCCGAGCGTGTGGTGGGTCGCGCGCGCGGCCGCCTGCGTCGCGGTCGTCGGGGCGCCGGCGATGTGCAGAACGGGGACGTGCTCGGCGCGGCTTCCGGCGACCGCCGCGATGGCCGACAGCTCGCCCACTCCGAACGTCGTGCTGAGCGCGGCGAGACCGCGCAGGCGCGCATAGCCGTCCGCGGCGTAACCGGCCCCGAGCTCATTCGCGCATCCGACCCACTCCAGATCGTCGCGGCCGGTGACGTGGTCGAGGAACGCCAGGGTGAAGTCCCCCGGAACCCCGAACACGTGCGCGACACCCTCCCCCACCAATCGATCGAGCAGATAGTCGGCCACGGTGTAGGTCCGGGTGTCGTCGACGCTCACGCGCGTCATCCAAGCACGACCGGGGGCGCGCGCGATAGAGCGGATCGACCCGCGGGGACCGGCATCCGTCTACAGTTCGGCGTATGCGGGAGACATCGCTCGAGACCGGGGAGGTGGACCTTTCGCTTGCACTCGCCCCGCTGGCGATGCTCCCGGGCGACCCCACGGTCCGTCTCGCCCCGGGCCGCTTCGTGCGCTCGACCCTCACCCCGGAGGGGCCGGGGACGATCGCCGTCGCGTGGGACCCGGCCGAGCCGCGGGCGCGCGTGCGCACGACCGGCCCCGGCGAGGAGTGGCTCGCGCGACGCGCTGCAGCCCTCCTGGGGCTCGCGGACGACGCGACCGGCTTCGCTCCGGATGCCGAGCCGCTGCGATCGATCTGGTCACGCTTCCGCGGCGATCGCATCTCGGCCTCCTGCACACCGTGGCACGATCTCGCCTTCTTCATCGTCCAGCAGCGCGTGACCCGGGAGAGTGCCGCGCAGTCGTGGCGACAGCTCGTGTCCGCGCTCGGGACGCCCGTTCCGGGAAGCTCCCTGCCCGCACCACCGGAAGCGGCCGACATCGCGCGCCTCACCTACGACGCGCTCCACCGGTTCGGTCTCGAGCGACGACGAGCCGAGGTGCTCATCGCGGCGGCGAGGACGATGTCACGACTGCCCACCGACGCCCTCGCGGATCACGCCCGGGTCGACAGGGCGCTCGGGGCGGTGCGCGGGATCGGCCCGTGGACGCTCAGCTGCCTCGCCACCGCCACGTGGGGCGACGCCGACACCGTGATCACCGGGGATTCCGGCATCCCCTCGATGGTGTCGTGGATGCTGGCACGCGAGCCGCGCGGCGACGACGCCCGCATGCTGGCGTTGCTGGAGCCGTACCGGCCGCACCGCTACCGCGTGATCCGCCTGGCGTTCGCAAGCGGGTCCCGACCGCCGCGGCAGGCGCCCCGCGTCCCCGATCAGCCCATCCGCGACCGCTGAACGCCGCGGCGGAGGAGGCCGACCAGGCGGTCCGCCTCCACGAAGGGCGACATGTGCGCCCACCGGGGGTGCACGGTGAGGACGGCCCCGGGCACGCGACGCTCGAGCGCACGCATCGCCTCGGGGGTCGAGACGCCGTCGGAGCCCGCCGCGTGCAGCACGACCGGCATCGTCAGCCGACCGACCTCCGCCGACCGGTCGAAGGTCGCGATCGCCGCGAGCGCGTTCGCCCACGATGTCGGGTCCGCCACGGCAGCGGCGAGCGCAGCGCGAGCCCGCCGGACAGCCGCTCCGTTCTCCACCAGCTCGGCGGGGGTGAACCATCGCGCGAGGGATGCCGACGGGTCGGGCACCCGCCCCGCCCGGACCTCGTCGGAGAGCGGCGCGAACGCGGGGAACGGGGTGTCGCGGCTGCAGAGGATCGTCAGCGTGCGCACCCTCTCCGGTACGGCGAGGGCGACCTCCAGCGCGATCTGCCCTCCGAACGAGTGCCCCACCAGGTGGCACCCCTCCTCCGGGAGCGACGCGGCGACGTCTTCGGCGAGCACGTGCACCGCATCCGCCTCCGGAACGACCGAGGTGTCGGGGGTTCGCACGGCACCGGGGAGGGCCGACGCCACGTCGTGCCAGATCGCCGCGGTCAGCGGGGTTCCGTGCAGAAGCACCCACACGGGATCGGCGGTCTCGGTCATCGGGACAGTCAACCGCATCGGCCCCGGCCTGGCGAGGGGTGGACGCGGCGCCCCGGCAGGAGGATGCTGATCGGCGACGGGTCTTGGCCCCGAAGGACCCGAAGGACCCGAAGGAGGAGTCATGTTCACCACGGACCGCGCGTTCACCGGGTTCTCCGTCGACGACATCGATGCCGCGCGCCGCTTCTACGGCGAGGTGCTCGGCCTCGACGTCTCGGACAACATCATGGGCTTTCTCGAGCTCCATCTCGACTCAGGGGCCGACATCCTGGTCTACGCCAAACCGAACCATGAGCCGGCGAGCTACACGATCTTGAATTTCCCGGTCCGCGACATCGACGCCGCCGTCGACGACCTGAACGCGCGCGGTGTCGTCACGAAGATCTACAGCGACGACGAGTTCCCCTCGGACAGCCGGGGGATCGTGCGGGCCACGGACCGCGGACCCGACATCGCGTGGTTCCGCGACCCGGCCGGCAACGTCCTCGCCGTCTACGAGGACGACGAGCTCGAGGACGACGAACCCGGGTCCTGAGAGCGGCGGGCCCTCACGCGGTGGGCGTCCGGACCGCGGAGAACGTGGTGTGTCGCCGGAGGGCGAACCCGAGCCGCTCGTACACGGCAATCGCGCCCGTGTTCGACGCCGCCGCGTGCAGGAGCGCACGGTCGCCGCGCTCCTGGATGTGGAACGCGACATCGAGCACGAGACGCGAGGCGAGCCCCTGCCCGCGATGCTCGGGATCCGTCGCGACGGCGCTGATCTCGGTCCACCCCTCGGGATGCAGGCGCTCCCCCGCCATCGCGATCAGCTTCCCCTCCCGACGGATGCCGATATAGCGGCCGAGCTCGTGCGTGCGCGGGCGGAAGGGTCCGGGCTGGTTGCGCTCGACGAGGGCGAGCATCTCGGGGACGTCGGGGACGCCGAGTTCGACCGCCTCGTCGAAGGGTCGCGTCGCGAGGGCCTCCGTCTCCACCATCTGGACGCCGGTACCCTGCCCGAGGACCTCCCAGCCCGGGGGCGGCGGGTCATCGGTGCCGGAGAGGCCGACCTCCGCATCCGGACCGACGAGGTCGGCGAGCGCGTCCCAGACCCACGAGACCTCCCACGTGCGCACGGCGACGAAAGGCGCCACCTCGGCCGGGTAGCGACGGACCAGATCCCCGCCGATCGCGAATGAGGCGTGCGGTCCGGTCAGCGCGTGCCAGCTCGGGTTGTCGAGGAGGTCGACATCCCGGTGCGTCAGGGAGATGGTGCTCATACGTGGTCCTTCGCGGGTCGTGGTCCCGCCAGGACAACCCGAGGATGACGCGCGGTGTTCCCGACATCGCCGACTCAGTACTCAGTCTTGCCAAGTACCGGTACCTAGTGATACCGTCTAGCGGTAGTCAGCAACACAGAGTAGAGGCGGTCTCGTGGCCAATCAGATGACGGAGATGCTCAAGGGCACGCTTGAGGGCATCGTGCTGTCGATCCTCGCCGAACGACCCGCGTACGGGTACGAGATCACCGCGCGCCTGCGCGAGGAGGGGTTCGTCGACCTCGTCGAGGGGACGGTCTACGCCCTCCTCGTGCGGATCGAGCAGCGCGGCTTCGTCGACGTCGCGAAGGTCCCCTCCGAGAAGGGGCCGCCTCGCAAGGTGTACTCGCTCAACAACCGGGGCGAAGCGCAGCGCGAAGAGTTCTGGCGCACGTGGACCTTCCTTGCCGCGCGGATCGACCGGCTCCGCACCCCACACTCGGATCGTAGAGAGGACTGACATGGCCATGAGATTGATCGAACTGATCACCGGCTCGCTCGAAGACAAGAAGGCGTATCGCCGATACCGAGCACGCATCGACGTCCTCCCCGAGCCCTATCGGACGGCGGCACGGTCTTTCGAGCGCTACTTCATGCACAACGGCGGCATCACCGACGGCGACCCGCGCGTCATGATGACGATGCTCACCGACTTCGCCGACCTGTGGGAGCGCGCCGCCGCCGACGGCACGGGAGTCGCCGAGATCGTGGGCGAGGATCCGGTGGAGTTCGCCGATGCCTTCGCCGCCGCCTACACCGGCAAGCGCTGGATGGACCGGGAGCGGGCGCGCCTGACCGAGTCCATCCGACGGATCGCGGAGGAGGAGCGATGACCACGGACACGGCGATCCGCGTGCGGGGGCTGGAGAAGTCATTCGCCTCGGACCAGGTGCTGCGCGGAGTCGATTTGGACGTCGAGCGCGGGACCATCGTCGCCCTTCTCGGCTCGAACGGCGCCGGCAAGACCACCGCCATCCGCATCCTCTCCACACTTCTCGGTGCGGATGCCGGTCAGGCGCAGGTCGACGGGTTCGACGTCTTCACGCAGGGCCAGCAGGTCCGCGAGGCGATCAGCCTGACGGGGCAGTTCACCGCTGTCGACGACGTCCTGACCGGCCGGGAGAACCTGATCCTCATGGCCCGGCTCCGCCACCGGAAGCAGCCGGCCACCGTGGCGGACGCACTTCTGGAGCGCTTCTCACTCACGGATGCCGCGCATCGCCGCGCCGGGACCTACTCGGGCGGCATGCGCCGACGCCTGGACATCGCGATGAGCCTCGTCGGCGAACCGAGTGTCGTCTTCCTCGACGAGCCGACGACGGGTCTGGATCCGCAGGCCCGCATCGAGGTGTGGGATGCCGTGCGCGAGCTGGCCGCCGGCGGCACCACGATCCTCCTCACCACCCAGTACCTGGACGAGGCCGAGCACCTCGCCGACCGCATCGCGATCCTCCACGAGGGTCGGATCATCGTCGACGGGACCCTTGCGGAGCTGGCCGCCCTCCTCCCGCCGGCCCGAGTCGAATACGTCGAGAAGAAGCCCACCCTCGAGGAGATCTTCCTCGCCATCGTGAAGGATGCCTCCTCATGACCACGCACGTCGCCGCCGACACCGCAGCCCTGACCGGGCGCTCACTCCGGCACATCCTGCGCAGTCCCGACACCATCATCACCACCGCGGTGACGCCGGTGGCCATCATGGCGCTGTTCGTGTTCGTCTTCGGCGGGGCCATCGACACCGGCACCTCCTCGTACATCGACTACATGCTTCCCGGCATCCTGCTGATCACGATCGCCTCGGGTATCGCCTACACCGCGTACCGACTCTTCCTCGATATGCAGGGCGGGATCTTCGAGCGCTTCCAGTCGATGCCGATCGCACGTTCGAGCGCGCTGTGGGCGCATGTGCTCACCTCGCTCGTCGCGAATCTCGCCTCCCTCGCGGTGGTCGTCGGCGTAGCGCTGATCCTCGGGTTCCGCACCGGCGCCGGGGTCGGCGCGTGGCTCGCCGTCGCCGGCATCTTGATCCTGTTCACGCTGGCTCTCACGTGGCTCGCCGTCATCGCCGGACTCTCCGCGTCCTCCGTCGAGGGTGCGAGCGCGTTCTCGTATCCGCTGATCTTCCTCCCGTTCATCAGCTCGGCCTTCGCGCCGACCGACTCGATGCCGGCCCCGGTCGCCTGGTTCGCCGAGAACCAGCCGGTCACCCCGATCGTCGAGACCATCCGCGCGCTGTTCGCGGGCGAACCCGCGGGCGACATGCTCTGGATCGCACTGGCGTGGTGCGTCGGCCTCCTCGTCGTCGCGTACGCGGCAGCGATCGCCGTCTACAGCCGCAAGATCCGCCGCTGACGCGCGCAGGGGATCGCGCGCGTCCGGGGAGGTGGCTACCCTTCGGCACATGAGCGTCGATGCCGCCACACTCGCGTGGCTTCTGGATTCCGACCCCGCCCTCCGCTGGCAGGTCGAGCGAGACCTCGCTCACGCACCCGACGAGGTGTGGCGGACGACGCGCGAACGTGTGGCGACCGAGGGATTCGGCGCGCGACTCCGGGAGAAGCAGGATGCCGACGGTCAGTGGGCGGGCGGCGCGTACTTCCCCGCGGGATACTTCGGCAGCGCGGAGGCGACGCAGCCCGGCCAGCCGTGGATCGCGACGACCTGGTCGCTGAAGGACCTCCGCGAGTGGGGACTGGATGCGGCACTGCTCGCGGGAACAGCGGAGAAGCTCGACGCCAACTCCCGGTGGGAGTACGACGATCTCCCCTACTGGGGTGGGGAGGTCGACGTGTGCATCAACTCCTACACGCTCGCCACGGGCGCCTGGCTCGGCGCGGACGTCTCGACGCTCGCCGCGTGGTTCCCCGCGCACCGACTGGCGGACGGCGGATGGAACTGCGAGGCGGAGGAGGGCGACTCGGTGCGCTCGTCGTTCCACTCGACCCTCAACGCGGTGCGCGGACTCCTCGCCTACGAGCAGCTGACGGGCGACACCCGCGTGCGCGACGCCCGCCACGGCGGTGAGGAGTACCTGCTGTCACGCCGGCTGATGTTCCGCGCGAGCACCGGGGAGCCGGTCGGCGACTTCGTCTTCCGCTTCGTCTCCCCGAGTCGACACCGCTACAGCGCCCTTGCCGCCCTCGACCACTTCCGTGACGTCTCGCTCTGGGAGCACACCGCGCCCGACCCGCGTCTCGCCGAGGCTGTCGAGATCGTCCGCGCCGCGCGCACCCCCGAGGGCAGGTGGCTACAGACCACTCCCCTCGCCGGGCGCACCTGGTTCGACATCGACGTCCCCGAGGGCGAGGCTTCGCGCTGGCTCACACTGCAGGGCGCGCGCGTGCTCGAGTGGTGGGATTCGGCGCACTGACGCCTCACTCCTCCGGGGAGGCGTCCGCCAACCGCAAGGCCATGTCACCGTAGGCCGCCTGGAGCTGACCGAGCGTGAGCGATCCGCCGGAGCGATACCAGGACGCCACGGCGGAGGCCATCGCCAAGATCGCGCGCGTGGCGAGCACGGGGTTCTCGACCGCGAACACGCCGGCAGCGATTCCGTGGTCCATCACCGCCCGAAACTCCGCCTCCTCCTCGTCGCGGAGCGTCACGATGAGACTTCGCCCGGGTTCCTCCAGGCTGCGCAGCTCCGAACCGCCGACGAACGCCTCGGCCTGATGACCGGTGTGGTACTCCACGATCGCACCGACCATGTGCCGAAGCTGGCGCCGCGGGTCGCCGTCGTGGCGTTCGCGCTGCGCACGCACTGCTTCGAGATTGTCCCGCATGGCACGGCTCATGATGTTGACGAGCATGTCCTGCTTGGAATCGAAGTGGTGGTACACCGCCGCCACGGTGACATTCGCCCCCGCGGCGATGTCGCGGACCGTGGCCGCACCGTAGCCGACTCGGTAGAAGGCATCCAGCGCAGCCGCGATGATCGGCGCAGGCCCGGGCCGCGCGACCCTCTTCCGACGAGGGGGGTCGACGTCGTGCTCCGGCGCGTGACTCATCCGCACACCTTTCCGTTGTGAGCGATCGCTCGATGATACACACGAGCCCCTATTGCTAAGCGAGCGTTCAATTAGTTATTGTGATCTCCATCATCCGACTCGGATGGGAAGACAGACGAAGGCGTCGTCGAGGAGACACATGATGAGCAGCGTGGATGCCCGTTCCGGTGAGGAGCTGGTCCACAGAGTTCTTGCCGGGCGCGAGCGGGCGGCGCTGGTGGATTCGCCGGCGTGCTTCGTGGGCATCAAAGCGTTCGCGCCGGGTGAGGTGTTCGAGAACCACCTACATGAGCACTACGACGAGTTCCTCGCCGTTCTGACCGGCGAGGTCGTCGTGTGGCAGGGGCGGGCGTCCCGCACCGCCCTGGCGGCCGGCACCTCGATCCTCTGCCCCCGCGGAGCACACCACCGGGTGTCGAACGAGCGCGATGAGCCGGCATCCGTGCTGTATGTCAAGACGCCGTACGTCGCCGATGACACCCAGTGGGTCGAGTGGACTCCGGAGGCGGATCGATGACCCGCTTCGGAACGATGTCGCTCGGCAACGCGACGCGCGCCTTCCGTGTGGAAGGCGACCACATCGCGCTCCTGGACGCCGGCGATGTCGGCGAGCTCCTGCGATCGGGGCTCCCGCTCGACGAGCCCGGCACACCCGCCCCGATGCCCGCGCCGCAGGACCTCCGCCCACCGGTGACGCGCCCCTCGAAGGTCGTGTGCGTCGGACTGAACTACCGCGACCACGCGCGCGAGGTCGGTAAGCCCGTCCCCGAGTACCCCACACTGTTCGCGAAGTACCCGAGCGCTTTCGTCGGAGCCGCTGAGCCGATCCACCTCCCCGCGCTCTCCGTGTCCGACCGCGTGGATTGGGAGGCCGAGCTCGTCGTCGTCGTCGGCACCCGGGTGTTCCAGGCGGATGCCGACGAGGCCGCGGCCGCGATCTTCGGATACACCGCGATGAACGACGTCTCCATGCGCGACTGGCAGCGCCGGACTGAGGAGTGGCTCCAGGGGAAGAACTTCGAGCGCTCCACCCCGATCGGACCGGTCGTCGTCAGCGCGGATGAGCTGGACCTCGATGCCGGGCTGCGCGTGGAGACCCTCCTCGGCGACCGCGTCGTCCAATCGGGGTCGACCGACGACCTCGTGTTCCGCCCCGTGGACATCGTCCGCTACATCACGCAGTTCATGTCGCTCGAACCGGGAGATCTCATCGCCACCGGCACACCGGCGGGCGTCGGCGTGTCGCGCACCCCGTCGGAATTCCTCGACGACGGCGACCTTCTCATCACCCGCATCACGGGAATCGGCGAATTGCGCAACCCCTGCCTCCGGGAGGCCTCCTCATGACCGGCACCACCGCCCCCGAGAACCGGTTCTTCCCGCTCGAGCACGGAGACCGCCGCGTGGTCGTCCTCGACTCGGCGACGCACGCACGGCGGCACGCCGCGACATCCGACGCCCCCGCGCGCACCGAGATCGTCGTCAACGCGTCGTACGCGGGCGTGTATTGCGCTCGACTCCTCGAGGAGCTGCAGCCGCGTGCCACGATCGGACTCGACTGCGCGATCGGCAAAGACGGCGCGGGTGTCGCCGGCCTGTGGTTCTTCGAGGCGCTCGGAATCCCCGCCGCAGCGGTCCGGATCGAGGACGTGGAGCACGGCAACGGCGCCGACCTCTGGGAGAACGGCATCATCTCCCGCGCAAACGGATTTGCGCTCGCCGCCGGTGTCCGGCCCGGAATGAGCGCCGCCGAGGCGGCAGCGGTCCTTCTCGCGGCGCCCGATGACATCGTGCTGGATTCGACCGAGCGTGAGATCGTCTACCGCGGCGAAAACGGCCACGATGTGGTCTGCACGAACTCCATCGCGGACGCGCTCCCCGAGGACCGAGATCGCAACGTCCTGTGCACCGCGGGTCACACCGGCCGGAGCGTCGTGGACTACATCGTGGGCTTCCGGCCGTGGGGGTTCATCTGCTCCGACGGCGGAATGGGCAAGGACGCCTCGGGTATCGCCGCGCTTGCGCCCGCGGATGCCGCGGGCATCCCCGGTGCGGCGGTATCGGCCTCGACCGCCCGCATGGGCGACGGTCACAGCACGTACTTCGACGGGGTCATCAGTGCGTGCAACGAACTCGCGTACGCCGCCGGCGTGCGCGTCGGACAGTCGGCCGTCGACGCAGCTCGACTGCTGGCCACGCGGTGAACAAGGAGGAGATGATGACAGCTCGCTACTGGAACCTGCCCGATGGTGCGGATCCCACCGCGTTCGACGTCGCCGTCGTCGGCTCGGGCGCGGCCGGCCTGCTCGGCGCGCTGGTGGCCGCGCGCGCGGGCCGCCGGGTCATCGTGGTGGAGAAGGCCGATCTGTTCGGCGGAACATCGGCGATCTCCGGCGGAACACTCTGGGTGGCCAACAACCCCTACATGCGCGCCCGCGGCCTCGAGGACAGCCCGGAGGCCGCCCTGCGCTACCTCTCGGAAATCACGCGGGGGCACACGGCGCAGAGCGTGCTCCGCGCCGTGATCGAAGAGGGTCCGACCATGCTGGACTGGGTCGCGGAGAACGCCGGCCTGACCTTCACCTCCGTCGACGACTACCCGGATTACCGCCCGGACGTGGACGGTTCGGTCCCCGGCGGGCGCTCCCTCGATCCCTCGTTCTTCGACAGCACGACCCTCGGCCCGTTGCGCGACGCGCTGCGACCGGACCGGCGGATGCCGTTCACGATGCAGGAGTACGAGCAGTGGGTCGCCTTCACCCGGTTCCCCTGGAATCTCCTCCAGGAGCGCTTCGACGCCGGTCTCGTCTCACGCGGCAACGCGGTCGTGGCCCCTCTCCTCAAGGCCGCCGCCGACGCCGGGGTGGTGCTCGTCTCCGGCGCTGGCGCGGAACGTCTCGTGACCACCGAAGGGCGGGTCACCGGGGTCGTCGCGGAAGGGATCACCGTCACGGCGACGACGGGGGTCCTCCTCGCCTGCGGCGGGTTCGAGTGGAACGACGAGATGACCTCGCAGTTCCTCGCCGGCCCGCTCATGGCCAAATGCTCGCCGCCGTACAACACCGGAGACGGCATCCGGATGGCGCAACGGCTCGGCGCGAAGCTCGGCAACATGCGCGAGGCGTTCTGGGCGCCGATGTCCGTCATCCCTGGCGACCTGTCGGAGGGGCGTCAGCTCGGCACCCTGCTCCGCTTCGAGCGGCAGGGTCCGGGGTCGATCATCGTCGACAAGCACGGTCGGCGCTTCGTCAACGAATCGCAGAACTACAACGACATGACCCGCGCCTTCCACGCGGTGGATCCGGTCCACCACGACTTCGCGCATATGCCCGCGCACATCATCGTGGATGACGAGTACATGAGCCAGTACGGCTACCTCACCTATCGCTCCGGCGACGACGTACCCGAGTGGATGATGCGCGACGACACCGTCGAAGGACTGGCCGCACAGATCGGACTGCCTGCCGGGGCCCTGACCGCGACCGTCGAGCGGTTCAACGCGTTCGCCCGCGCGGGTGTCGATGAGGACTTCGATCGGGGCGGCAACGACTACGACCAGTACTGGGGCGACGGTGACCGGGGATACCCCAACCGTTCGCTCGCCCCTCTCACGCGAGGCCCGTACTACGCCGTTCGCGTCGTCCCCGGCGCATTCGGCACGAACGGCGGCATCGTCACGGATGAGACCGCCGCGGCCCTCGACGTGGACGGGGTGCCGATCCCCGGTCTGTACGCGGCGGGCAACACCACAGCCCATCCCTCAGGAGCCGGATACCCGGGGGCCGGCGGAACGCTCGGACCCGGGCTGACGATGGCGTTCATCGCGGGCCGCGAGCTCGCGGGATCCCACCACAAGACGAAGGAGGCAACCCGATCATGACCGCAGAGCTGCGCTGGGACGAACGTCCCCAAGTCACCAAGTCGGGAGAGGAGGACACCCACACCATGCAGTCGGGCGGTGCGATCCGCGTGAGCGGGGTCGGGCCCCAGCACACCCCCGCGACCCGCATCTGGTTCGGGCAGGTGTCGAACACCCCCGGCTACCGTTCCCTCCCGCACCATCACGGCGAGGCCGAGACCGGCGGCTACGTCCTCCGGGGCAAAGCCCGCATCTATTTCGGCGACGGATTCCGTGACTTCCTCGACATGTCCCAGGGAGACTGGGTGTGGGTCCCGCCCTACATGCCGCACGTCGAAGCCAACATGTCGACGACGGAGGACCTCGTCTGGCTTACCACCCGAACGCCGGACAACATCGTTGTGAATCTCGAGGACGTCGACGACGACACCCTCGAGGGCTATCGACGCGCGTAACGCACTCATTCACTCACCCACGCAGACTGTCAAAGGAGACAGCAATGTCAGAAGCAACCAACGTCCGCGACCTCCTGGCGAACTCGCCCTCCAACTGGGGGCGCTGGGGCGACCACGACGAACTCGGAGCCGTCAACCTCCTCACCCCGGATGCCGTGCTGGCGGCGGTGGGGACCGTGCGCTCGGGCAAGGTGTTCACTCTGGGCAGCGAGTTCGGGACCGGCAACGACCCGATCTGGCCCGGCCGGGCGCAGACCCAGCGTTACAACACGCAGGACCGCAGCTCCTACGTCGCGGGCAAGAAGTTCACCAACCCGGGCGGCACGGAGTACGCCGACGACTACGTGGCGATGTTCCTGCAGGGCGCCACCCACTACGACGCCCTCGGCCACGTCTGGTACGACGATCAGATCTACAACGGCTACCCGGCCGACTCGACCACGCTCGGGATGTCGAAGGACGCTGTCCTACCGATCGCGCGGCACGGTGTCGTCGGACGCGGCGTGCTGCTCGACATGGCCCGCCACTTCGAGGTCGACTACCTCGCCAAGGCGACGGCGATCGGGCTCTCGGACGTTCTCGCGTGCCTGGAGCGCCAGCAGGTGGAGATCGGCAAGGGCTCGATCCTGCTGCTGCGCACCGGAGAGATCGGCAGCTTCGCGTCCCGCGACCCGCAGGAGTTCTACGCCGACTTCATCGAGCCGGGCATCAACTTCAGCCCCGAGCTGGTCCAGTGGTTCGCCGACAACGATGTCGTCAGCTTCGCGACCGACACGATCGGCAACGAGCGGACGGTCCACGAGTCCGGCGCGGCCTTCGTGATGCACGCCGCACTGATGCGCAACCTCGGCATCGCGTTCGCGGAGATCCTCTCCCTCGACGCGCTCGCCGCCGACTGCGCGGATGACGGCCAGTACGACTTCCTCTACGCCGCGGGACCGATCAAGATCGCCAACGCGACCGGCGCGCCCGTGAACCCGATCGCGATCAAATGAGCACCGTCTTCGACGCCCGTCCCTGGGATCGCATCTGGGGCGACACGACGGGCTTCCACGACCCCGGTGAGGCGACGAGCGTCCTCGCCCCGTTCCTCGCCCGGTCCCGCACCCACCCCGATGGGATGGCTCTCGCCTACTTCGACCGGTCCTGGACGTCCGCGCAGGTCGACGCCGAGTCCGACGCCCTCGCCGCCGCCTTCGCGGAGGCGGGCCTCGGCAGAGGCGCGGCTGTCGGGCTCTACCTGCAGAACGTCCCGGAGTTCCTCGTCGCGACGATCGCGGCCTGGAAGATCGGGGCGGCGATCGTGCCGATCAACCCGATGTACCGAGAGAGGGAGCTCGCGCATATCCTCGAGGACTCGCAGCTGGTCGCCCTCGTCGCTCTGGACTCGCTTCTGCCGATCGCGGATGCGGTGCGGGATCGCTCCGCGGTGCGCCTGGTCATCGCGACGACCGGGCTCCGCGCCCTGGGTCGCACGGAGGGTCTCCCGGCTCCGCTTTTGGGCGTGGAGGCGGTCGGTCACGGCGGCGCCGACAGCTACGACGATGTGATCGCGCGGTTCGCCGGGCGGCGCCCACCCATGGTCGACCTGGCTCCCTCCGACACCGCCTACATCGCGTACACCTCCGGCACGACGGGTCCCCCCAAGGGAGCTGTGCTCACCCACGGCAACGTGCTCTTCAGTGCGCAGACGTTCCGCAGCATGCGCCGACTCGGCGATGACGACGTCATCTTCGCGATGGCACCGCTGTTCCATGTGACCGGCCTCATCTGCAGTGTGGCGCTGACGCTGCTCGTCGGGGCGCCGCTCATCCTCGGGTATCGATTCGATGTGCCGACGATCCTCGATCTCATCGATCGGTACAAGGTCACGTTCACTGTGGGTGCGACGACGGTCTTCCTGTCGTTCCTCGACAGTCCGCGTTTCGGCGAGGTCGACATCTCGTCGCTCACGAAGATCATCTGCGGCGGCGCGCCCATTCCGCCCAGCGTGGTCGAGCGCTACCAGAACGCCACCGGGGTGTACCTGCACAACGGCTACGGCATGACGGAGACCACATCGCCGACGTTCGGCACTCCTCTCGGGCATCGGAGCCCCGTGTCGTCCGCCGGCTCCCTCGCCCTCGGCATCCCGGTGCCCGATACGGACGCGATGCTCGTGGGCGACGACGACCTCCCTGTCGGAATCGGTGAACCGGGCGAGCTCGTCGTCCGAGGACCGCACGTCATGGCGGGTTACTGGAACAATCCGGACGAGACCGCGAGACAGCTCACAGACGGGTGGCTGCGCACCGGCGACATGGCCACGATGGATGCGGAGGGATGGTTCTACCTCGTCGATCGGAAGAAAGACCAGATCAACGCGTCGGGCTTCAAGGTCTGGCCGCAGGAGGTGGAGGAGGTTCTCTACGAGCACCCCGCCGTCCGTGAGGCGGGCGTCGTCGGGGTACCGGACGAGTATCGCGGGGAGACGGTGAAGGCGTTCGTGAGTGTCCGCCCGGGACAGTCCGTGACCGCGGAGGACCTGATCGCCCACTGCCGCTCACACCTCGCGGCGTTCAAGGTCCCCCGGCTCGTGGAGTTCCTCGACGACCTTCCCAAGACCGTCACGGGCAAGATCACCCGGATGTCGCTGCGAGAACTGGACCGCCGCAATGAATGACGACGCACCGGCCACGGGATCGGACCTGTTCGACAGCGAGAGCCTGCTCACCCCGGAGGAACGGGCGACGCGCGAGCGTGTGGCGAGGTTCAACCGAGAGCACGCCGCACCCGGCGCCGCCCAGCGGTGGGTCGACGGACGCATGGCCCTCGACCTCGTCCCCGAACTCACCCGCCTCGGCGTGTACGGAGGCGGCGTGGAGGGCTATGGCTGCTCCGGCCTCGGTGACGTCACCGACGGCCTCGTCGCCGCGGAGCTGGCGAAGGTGGACTTCGGGCTCAGTGCATTCTTCGGCATCCACGGGGTTCTCGCGCTGCGGGCGATCTCGTCTCTGGGCACGCCGGAACAGAAGTCGCGATGGCTCCCGGACATGGCCGCCGGCCGCTCGATCGGCGCCCTCGGGATCACCGAACCCGACCACGGCAGCGACACCGCCGGGATCGAGACCCGCGCGCGGCGAAACGGAACCGGCTATCGGCTCTCCGGGAGGAAGAGGTGGGTCGGCAATGCCTCCGTTTCCGACCTGACCATCGTGTTCGCAAAGGACGATGACGGAGCGCTCGCCGCGTTCGTCGTGCCGAAGGACACGGAGGGCTTCCACGCGACGCCCATCGAGGGGAAGATCGGGATGCGTTCGTCGTGGCCGACCGACATCGTCCTCGACGAGGTCTTCGTCCCGGCGGATCACCGTCTCGACGGCGCCGAGGGGCCGCAGATCGCGGGGGCCTTCAACGCCGTCCGCCCGATCGCGGCGTGGCAGGCGCTGGGCTTGTCCATCGGCGCGTTCGAGGCGGTCGTGGAGTACCTGACCGAACGCGAGCAATTCGGCAGCCCTCTGACGGCGTTCCAGCTCGTCCAGCACAGAATCGCCGAGATGGCCATCCTGATCTCGTCGATGCGTGTGACCTGCATCCAGGTGAGTCGAGCACTCGAGGAGGATCGCCTCACCCACGTGATGGCGTCCGCGGCGAAGATGCTCTGCGCACGCCAAGGGCGAGAGGTCCTGGCGATCGCCCGCGACCTCATGGGCGGAAACGGCCTCGTGGCGGAGCACGTCGTGGGGCGCCACTTCGCCGACATGGAGGCCGTCTTCACCTACGACGGAACCGACCACATCCAGAGCCTCATCATCGGCAAAGCCGTCACCGGCCACTCCGCGTTCCGTCGGCACTAGCGGGTGCTTGACAGTGCTCGCCCCGTTCCCTAACGTTTCCCAAACTAGCGTTCGTTTAGTTAATCTCCTCAGTGAGGAATCATGATCACCGCAACCGTCCACGATGACGTGGCCACCCTGACGATCGATCGTCGAGAGATCCACAACGCGCTCGACGCCGCGACGCTTCGCGAGCTCGACGAGGCCCTCGACGCCCTCGCATCCCGGGACGATGTCGCCGCGATCGTCATCACCGGCGCCGGGGATCGCGCCTTCGTCGCCGGCGGCGACCTCACCGAGCTTGCGCAGCCGGCAGGCGTCCGCGAAGCACTCCGTCTCCCGATGCAACAGGTCTTCGACCGGTTGGCTCGCTTCCCTAAGCCGTCCATCGCCGCCGTCAATGGCGCGGCGCTGGGAGGCGGCCTGGAGCTCGCACTCGCGTGCGACATCCGCATATGCGTCGAGACGGCCACGTTCGGCCTGCCGGAACTCGGCTGGTCCCTCCTCCCCGCCGCGGGAGGCATCACCCGACTCGTCCGCACAGTCGGGGGCGGGCGGGCACGCGAGCTGATCCTGACCGGCCGGAGATTCGACGCCGCCGAGGCGATCCGGATCGGCATCGTCACCCATGTCGTCGGAAGCGACGACCTGCTCTCCACCGCCCACGAGACGGCTCGACTCATCGGCAGCAAGGCGCCATTGGCGGTACAAGTCGCGCGTCTCGTGACCGATGTCGCCGGCGAAGGCTCGCGAGAGGCGTCCCTGATCGCCGAGACGCTCGCTTCGGCGGCACTGCACGGCACATCTGATCGCGACGAGGGCCGCAGAGCCTTCGTCGAGAAGCGCGCACCACGATTCGGGGGTAAATGAAATGAGCATCGAACGAGTCCTCGTCGTCGGAGCGGGGGCCATGGGATCGCAGATCGCGATGCTCGCCGCCCTCGGCGGAATGCGCGTGCACCTGCACGATGCGTATCCCGACGCGCTGACGTCCGCCGAGACGGCGCTGCGCACACGGATCGATCGACGTGTCGAGAAGGGGCAGCTGAGTCAGCGTTCTGCGGACGACGCCTTCGAGCGGCTTGTCTTCAGCAGCGACCTCAGCGCAGGAGCCGCGGACGCGCAGCTGATCATCGAAGCCATCAAGGAGGATCTCGCCGCGAAGTCGGCGCTCTTCGCAAGGCTCGACGCCCTCGCCCCGGCCGATGCGATCCTCGCCACGAACTCCTCGAGCATCACGGCATCGCTCCTGGGAGCGGCCACCGGCAGACCTGGCCGCGTGATCAACGCGCATTTCTTCAACCCGCCGCTCGTGATGGACTGCGTGGAGGTCGTCGTGCACGACCGCCTCGACCCTGATGTGGCGCCGGCGGTCCTGGATGCGTGCCGGCGGATGGGGAAGTCGCCCGTTGCCCTGCCCCGCGAGGTGCCTGGCATCGTCGCCAACCGCATCCTCAGCGCGATCGTCCGCGAAGCGGCAGCGCTCACGGACGGCGGGTTCGCAACCGTGGAAGCCGTCGACGAGATCTGCCGCAACGCACTCGGGCACCCGATGGGTCCCTTCGAGCTCCTCGATATGGCGGGCCTCGATGTCAACTACCAGATGCAGCAGCTCATCTTCGAGCAGACCGGGGTGGACCAGGATCGTCCGATCCCCGCGGTCGTCGATCTGGTCGGGCGCCGGCGATTGGGCCGCAAGAGCGGCGGAGGGTTCTACGACTACGACGAGAAGAGGGCACAGTGAACGATCAAGAGGACTCCCGGATCGCGGAATCCCCCCGGGCGACATTCCTGCGGCACGCCGCCGAAGGATCACTCGCCTATCAGGTCGCGACCGCGACCGGTGAGCCGGTGTTCTTCCCCCGCGTCGCCGAACCGGGGACCGGAGACACCGACCTCCGTTGGACCACTTCGGAGGGCGTCGGGGTCGTCTACGCCGCGACCACGGTTCGGCCCCGCGGAGGGGAACCGCACAACGTCTCGATGATCGAGCTCGACGAAGGCTTCCGCATGATGTCGACCGTCGTCGGCATCCCCGCGTCCGATGTCCGGATCGGTCAGCGGGTGCGCGTGGTCATGCAGCCCATCGGCGAGAACGGTGCGGAACTGCCCTGCTTCGAACCGGCAGGAGAGGACTCATGACCCGGGCGCTGCGCGGACGATCCGCGATCGTCGGCGTTGCCGAATCCGACCTCGGCGAGGTGACCCCGGGCACGACGCCGGCGGACCTCATGGGTCAGGCTTCGATCCGCGCCCTGCGGGATGCCGGAGTCGCATTGTCGGAGGTCGACGGGCTCTTCGCGGCCGGAACCCAGATGATGATGGGTTCGCTCAGCCTCGGTGAATACCTCGGCGTCAACGCGCGATACTCCGACGGCTCGAACACCGGCGGATCGTCCTTCGAAGCGCATCTGCACCATGCTCAGGCGGCGATCGAGGCCGGGCTCTGCGAGGTCGCCCTCATCGCCTACGGCAGCACTCAGAGATCCCTGCTGAAATCCGGCGGAACCATCCCGCAGGAGGCGCCGAATCCCTACGAAGAGCCATACCGGCCGATGATGCCCATCAGCGCGTACGCCCTGGCGGCATCCCGACACATGCACCAGTACGGCACGACGAGGGAGGATCTGGCCCGCGTCGCCGTCGCCGCGCGGGACTGGGCGGTGAAGAACCCGGTGGCATGGTCACGCAAGCCGCTGTCGCTCGACGAGGCGCTGAACGCCCCGATGATCAGCGACCCGCTCAGCGTGAAGGACTGCTGCCTGCTCACCGATGGCGGCGGCGCGATCGTGGTCACCTCTGCTGAACGCGCGCGCGACCTGCGGAAACCCCCGGTCTACGTCTTGGGAAGTGGTGAGGCGCAGAGTCACCTGCACATCTCCAGCATGCCGGACTTCACCACGACCTCTGCGGTCCAGTCCGGGGAGCGGGCGTTCGCGGCGGCGGGCCTGCGGGTCGAGGACGTCGATGTGGTCGAACTCTACGATGCCTTCACGATCAACACACTGCTCTTCCTCGAAGACCTCGGCTTCTGCCGCAAGGGCGAAGCAGGGGCGTTCGTGCGCGATACGGGGATCGGGCCCGACGGCCGCCTTCCGGTGAACACGAACGGCGGCGGACTGTCCTACGCCCATCCCGGGATGTACGGCCTCCTCCTGCTCGTCGAGGCGGTACGGCAAATCCGCGGCGAGAGTGGCGAGCGCCAGGTCGCGGACTGCGACGTCGCGCTGGTGCACGGCAACGGTGGCTTCCTCTCCAGCCAGTGCACGACGCTGCTCGGAAGCGAGGCGACGCTGTGAGCGTCCTCGAGCTGCGCACCTACGAAATCCTGCCCGGCTGCTCGGAGAGGCTCATGGCACGCTTCCGCGACCATACGGACGCGCTGTTCCGCACTCACGGCATGACACCGCTGGGCTACTGGACCAGCCTGGAGAACCCCGATCGTCTCATCTACCTGCTCCGCCACGAGGGCGATCCGACGGCGAACTGGAATGCGTTCCGCGACGACCCGCGCTGGATCACCGCGCGAGCAGAGTCCGTCGCGGAAGGCGAGCTGACCGCTTCGATCGCCTCGGAGCTGCTCGCCGACAACGCGTTGAGCGCTCTCGTCGACGAGACGCGCTGACGCTCTTGACAGCGACGATCCCGCGTGTTTCTATAAACGCAATATACCGAACGCTCGTTTAGAACGATCGGTGTCCGGCCCGAACCGGACTCTCACAGCAGCCGCGAAGATGCGGCGGAGAAAGGACAATGATGTCTCGCACCAGGAACACCCGACGCGCTGCGCTCGCGACCCTCACGGCGTCGATCGCCGTGCTGGCCCTCGTGGCCTGCTCCTCTGATCCCGCACCGTCCGATCCGACCCAGCCCGGCGGCGGTTCGAGCGTCGAGGGCGACGTCGTCGCCCTCTCGGGCGCCGACACCGCCAACCTCGGTGGAGATCTGACGATCCCCGTCGGCATCAACGTCGCGCTGTCCGGCCAGGGCGCCTACTTCGGCGAGGTCATGGTCCAGGGCGCTCAGCTGGCCGCCGATCAGATCAAGGCTGCCGGCGGCCCCGACTTCCAGCTCAGCATCAAGGACCACAAGTCCGGCGACGCCCAGGCGGGCGTTCAGACGACACGGGAGTTCGCGCAGGAGGGCGTGCACATGGCCCTCTACTCCTACATCGGAGTCCTGGGCTCCGCCCTCCAGCCGATCGCGCAGTACGAGATCCTCTCGCTGGACGGCGGCGGTGGCACGCAGGAGTTCGGAAAGGGTCAGCCTTACTTCTACGGCACGCGCGCGCTGCCGCCGAATGACACTTTCGCCGGCACCGCGCAGTACATCGCTTCGGCGATGCCCGAGGTGACGAAAGTCGCCATGATCATCGGCGATACCGGCGCGGAGAACACGCAGGACTCGGTCGACAAGGCCACTGCAGAACTCGAAGGGAACGGGATCGAGCTGGTCTCCACAGAGGTCGTGACGTACGGCGGCACGGACTTCACCAGCGCGATCAACAAGATCATCGCCTCGGATGCCGAGCTCATCGTCGAAGCGCAGTACGGGACTGACGGCGGCTACTTCCTGAAGCAGTTGCGTGCGGCAGGCTCGGATCTGCCCGTGATCGGGACCGAGTTCATCCCGGACGTGGCCGAGATCGCCGGCTCCGCCGCCGATGGGTTCATGTTCTCGCTGGACTACTTCGACGCCGCCAACCCCTCGAACCAGTGGGCGAAGTATCTCGTGGACACCGCCGCGGAGGCGTACCCGGACACGGTCGTCGATTTCTACTTCGCCAACTACTACCAGGACATGTTCAAGCTCTGGACGGTGGTCCAGCGCGTCCTCGCCGCGGGCGGTGACGTCGAGAACCCCGACGACATACTGAAGGCGTTCGAGTCGGATCTGACCTTCGCCTCCGTCTACGGCGGAACGATGGATGACCTCAACGGCGAAGAGTCCATCGACGCGGTGTCTCACAGCCTCTCGGCGCGAGACATGGGCGTCTTCCTCTGGGACGGCCAGAACGTGACGCGCCTGGCCAGCTATGGCATCGGCGGCGTCGACTTCAGCCTCACCGAATAGCCGACAGGGAGGGGCCGACGGCCGTCGGCCCCTCCTCCCCCACCCAGGAAGAGATCGACGTGGATCCGACCCTCCTCGCACAACTGGTGCTCAACGGCATCGTCACCGGAGTACAGCTCGCCGTTCTCGGCCTCGGCATGTCGCTCATTCTCAACGTCGCACAGCGATTCCACTTCGCGTACTCGCTCACCATCACCCTTGCGGCGTTCGTCGCCGCACTCCTGGCCCGAATCGGAACGCCCTCGATCCTCGCTGCCCTCGCCGGCGTCGTCGCCGCGGCGGCCCTCGGCGGAGCGATCGAGTTGATCCTCTACCGCCCCCTCGCCCGACGCTCCGGAGATGCCGCGCTCCTGCCGATCTTCGTGACGGCTCTCGGCCTCTCGATCGGCGGCCAGAGCCTCATCCAGTTCCTCTGGGCCCGCGAGAGCACATCCCTGCCCTACGAACTGGTCCCGGTGGAGATCATCGGGCTCCCCTTCGGATTGCGACTGACGACTCTCGACCTCGTCACTCTCGCGATCTTCGGGGCGATCGCCGCTGCCGGCGTCGCCGTCCTGCGGTACTCCCGTGCCGGACAGGTCATCCGCGGGGTGCGCGTCAACCCGACGATGGCCGCGGTCGTCGGCATCCGGCCCGAATCCGTGTTCGTGATGATCTTCATCGTGGCTTCCGCGGCGTCCGGCCTCGCGGGCGTCTTCGCAGCCGCTCGGTACTCCGCCACCCCCTCGATGGGATACGACCCGATGTTCGCCGCCTTCGTGATCGCGTTCCTGGCCGGTGCCACCGCCCCCGGACTCCGCGTGGTTCTGATCGGGATCGCACTCGGGATCGTCCAGGTGGTCAGCGCGCTGTGGATCCCCTCGAATCTCACCAACATCGTGGTGTTCGGGTGCCTGTTCGTGTATCTCGTACTCAAGGGTGCCGGCGTGTTGCACGCCCGCACCCCGGCAACAGCGAGGAGCTGAGCCATGGAATTCTGGATCGGATACCTCGATCAGGCGTTGATCTTCGCCATCTACGCGGTCTCCCTCAACGTCCTGATCGGATACGCCGGGATCTTCTCGATCGGCTCCGCCGCGTTCGGCGCGTTCGGCGGCTACACCACGGCTCTGCTGCTCCTCCACGCCGGAACACCGACGATTCCCGCCCTGCTGGCGGGCGCCGTCCTGGGTGCGGCCGCATCGCTGATCATCAGCGGCCCCATCCTGCGCCTGAGCCCCGAGTACGTCATGCTGATGACGCTCTCGCTGTCGATCCTCACCGTGACCGTCATCGTCGCCTCCCCCGAGCTCGGGGGCCAGCAGGGCCTGATCGGCCTGCCACTGCCGAGCTTCTTCGGCGTCGAGGCGCTGCGACCGACTGACTTTCTCCCGTGGCTCGTCGGCTTTCTCATCATCGCTGTCGCGATCTGCGCACTGATCGCCGAATCGCCCCTGGGCCGCCTGCTGCGGGCCGCGAAGGACGACCGCGTAGCGGTGCGCGCTCTCGGGAAATCGCCGCTCGGAGTGCAGCTCTTCACGTTCGCCGTCATGGCGGGGCTCACAGCCTTCGCGGGCGGTCTGCTCGTGCTGTACAACGGCATCGCCGCACCGAGCCTGTTCTCCCTCGATCAGACGATGCTCGTCTTCGCCATGGTCGTCGTCGGCGGCATCGGCTCGATTCCCGGGTCGCTCGTCGGCGCAGCGCTCATCATCGCAGTCACCCCTGTGCTGCAGCAGGTGTTGCGCCTGCGCCCCGAGGACTCCGCGCTCATCCGCCCCGTCGTCTTCGGGCTGCTGCTGATCCTGATCATGCGCTTCCGCCCCGTCGGCTTGATCCCGGAACGCCACCGGGTCCCGCGCGCCCACCGGCGCCCGACGCCTGACGCGCCCAGCGGCGCGCCGGCGCGGGTGTCGGAGCCGACGACTCCGACACCCGATGGAGCGCGCGGAGAGGCGGTCCTCGAGGTGAGCGGGATCGACAAGAGCTTCGGTGGCGTCCATGCGGTGCGCGATCTCACTCTCCAATTGCGCCGGGGCGAGATCACCGCGCTCGTGGGCGCGAACGGCGCCGGCAAGAGCACGGTGTTCAACCTCGTGACCGGGGAGATCCGCCCGGATGCCGGCACGGTCGTTCTCGGCGGCACCGACATCACCGGGTGGCGGCCGGACCGGGTCGCCCGAGCCGGGATGGTCCGGTCGTTCCAGGACCTTCGGGTTTTCGGCTCTCTGACCCCGATCGAGAACGTGATGATGGCGGGCCGCCCGCACGCCGGCGAGAATCCCCTCCTCCTCTTCTTCGCCCCGTGGATCTGGATCCGCCGTGAGCGCGTCCTCGCCGACACGGCCGCCGAGTGGCTGCGATTCGTGGGCCTGGACCCGAGCACGCGCACGCCGACGAGTGCTCTGTCCTTCGCCCAGCAGAAGCAGGTCGCGTTCGCCCGCGTGCTCGCGACCGGCGCCGAGATCTTCCTGCTCGACGAGCCGCTGTCGGGCATCGAGGGCAGCGCCGCGGACGAACTGCTGGGACTCATCGAGCGGATGCGAGGTCTCGGCCACACCGTCTGCATCGTCGAGCACAGCATCCAGGCGATCAGTCGTTTGGCCGACTGGGCGTACTTCATGGAGAACGGCACGGTCACCGCGGAGGGCCGCATTGACGACCTTCTCGCCGACCCGCGACTGACGGAGGCCTACTTTGGAACCGCATGAGCAGTCTTCCACCGCAACAGTGACCGCTACTCCCCGCCTCGAACTGCGCGGACTGTGCGGTGGCTACGGATCGAAGCAGATCGTCTTCGACGTGGATCTCACCGTCGCACCGGCGGGCATCACCGTCCTCCTCGGCCATAACGGCGCAGGCAAGACCACGACGATCGCCACGGCGTTCGGGCTCCTCCCCTCCAAGAAGGGCGAGGTGCTGTTGGACGGCACGCGTATCGACAAGAGCGCTCCCCGCGACCGCGTCATGTCAGGCGTCGGGTTCGTACCCTCGGAGCGCTTCGTCTTCCCCGACCTCACGGTCGAGGAGAACCTCACGCTCGGCGCCTTCACAGAGCGCGACTCCCACCGGCGCGCAGCGCGCCGCGAATGGGTGCTCGAGCGGTGGCCGATCCTCGCCGAGCGGCGGACTCAGCTCGCCGGCACCATGTCGGGAGGGCAGCGGCGGATGCTGAGCCTGGGGATCGCACTGATGTCCTCGCCGCGCCTGCTGCTTCTCGACGAGCCGTCCCTGGGCCTGGCACCGGTGGTCGTCGACCAGCTGTTCGCGGACCTGCGACGGCTTGCCGACGAAGACGGCCTCTCGGTACTTCTCATCGAGCAGAGCATCGCGAAGGCCCTCGCCGTCGCCGATCACGCATATGTGATGCGCTCGGGACGGATCATCGCCGAGGAATCCGCGGCCGAGCTCACTCGCAGACCGTCCCTGTGGGATCTGTTCTGAGCGCTTTCCGCCACCATCACCCACCCCCGACTAAGGAGTAGTCATGTCAGAAGGAACGGTCCTCATCCTCGGAGCATCCGGGGTCGTCGGCTCCGCGAGCATCGAACGGTTCGCGCGGGAAGGCTGGAACGTCGTCGCGGCATCCCGTCGGCGCCCGCAGTTCGTCGACGAGTCGCTGTACACGTTCGTCCCGCTCGACCTCAGCTCCGCCGACGCCACCCGGGAGGCCATCGCTGGCGTGCCGCAGGTGACGCATGTCGTGTTCGCCGCGCTCTACGAGATGCCGGGTCTCATCAGCGGCTGGCAGAACGAAGAGCAGATCGCACGCAACCGGGCGATGCTCGCCAACCTCCTCGACGCGCTCGACGCGACCGGCACGCACATCGAGCACATCAGTCTCCTCCAGGGCACGAAGGCGTACGGCGTGCACGTGCAGCCGATGCGGATCCCCGCGAGGGAATCGCAGCCTCGCGTGGAGCACCGCAACTTCTACTGGGAGCAGGAGGACCTGATCCGCGAGTGGGGCCCGGCTCACGACACCGGGTGGACCATCTTCCGCCCGCAGTTCGTCTTCGGCCTCTCGACCGGCGCCGCGATGAACCTGATTCCGATCATCGGGCTCTACGGCGCGATCCGGAAGCATCAGGGAGAGTCGTTCGCCTTCCCCGGCGGCGCGTCCTACGTGGCCGAAGCCGTCGACAGCCGGCTCATGGCGGGCGCTCTGGAATGGGCGGCCACCGCCGAGGCCGCGAGGAACGAAACCTTCAACATCACCAACGGCGATGTGTTCGAGTGGCGGGATCTGTGGCCGGCTCTTGCCGACGAGCTCGGCGTGGAACAGGGACCCGACAGCCCGCTGCAGCTGGCCACGTGGCTCCTCGAGCAGGAGGACGTGTGGGCGGAGATCGTGCGCGAGCACGACCTCGAGCCCACGACCATCGCCGAGCTGGTCGGCGAGTCGCACCACTACGCCGACTTCGCCTTCGCGTACGGATCGGATGGCCGCAACAGCAGCCCGGCGTTCGTCAGCACGGTGAAGCTCCGTCAGGCGGGGTTCACGGAGGTCATCGACACCGAGCAGATGTTCGTCGATCTCCTGCGCGGTCTGCGCGAGCAGCGGATCCTGCCCTGACCCGCGGGTACACCGCACCTCCCCCATCACAGAAAGAGGAAGACATGACACTCAAGCTCCCTGGACGCACCGCGTTCGTGACCGGGGCGGGCTCCGGCATGGGCCGCGCGATCTCCCGCCGCTTCGCGGCAGAGGGGGCGAACGTGGTCGCTGTGGACCTGAATTCCGACACCGCCGCCGAGACGGCAGCCGCGATCGTCGCCGACGGCGGATCTGCGGTGTCGGCGGCGGCGGACGTCCGCGACCGCGAGCAGGTGGCGGCCGCGGTGCAGACGGGTCTCGACGCGTTCGGCGGCTTCACGACGCTCGTCAACAACGCGGGCATCTTCGACAACCAGGCACCGCTTCTCGACACCGATGATGCGCTGTGGGATCGCGTGATCGGGATCAACCTGCTGTCCGCGTACGTGGTGACGAAAGCAGTGCTCCCGCACATCATCGCCGCCGGTGGCGGCACGGTGATCAGCACGGCATCCGTGGCCTCCTTCGTGGCGGGCTCGGGCGGTGCGGCCTACACGACCAGCAAGCACGGCATCCTCGGCTTCACCAAGCAGCTCGCCCTGGACTACGCGCCGCACAACGTCCGCGCGAATGCGATCTGCCCAGGCGCCATCGACACCGGCCTGACCCGCCCCTTCTGGGAAGCGGACCCGTCCTCACTCGAGCTGTTCTCGGCCGTGCCTGCCCGTCGCGTGGGAGACGCCGACGACATCGCCCGGTTGGCGGTGTTCCTCGCCAGCGACGACTCTTCGTTCATCTACGGAACCGGTGTCGTGATCGATGGCGGCTTCCTTCTGACATGAGACGGCGATGACGGAGGTGACGCCCGCGGATCTCGAAGAGATCCGCGGGCTGAAGTCCCGCTATTTCCGGTACGTCGACACGAAACGCTGGGGAGATCTGCGAACGCTGTTCGCCCGTGACGCGGTGTTCGACGGCTTCGCCTTCGCCACCGCAGGGCCGGATGCATTCGTCGCGGGTGTCGCGGCCTATCTCGACGGAATCGAGTCCGTGCACCAGGGCTTCATGCCCGAGCTGCGAGCGATCGGCGACAACCGCGTGCGGGGCATCTGGTCCATGTTCGACCAGCTCACGTGGGCGCCGGGCAGCCGCGGGTACAAGGGCATCGACCTGGGCGGCCAATGGGGTATCCGAGGCTATGGCCACTACGAGGAGGAGTACGCGCGCACCGCTGACGGCTGGCGGATCTGCTTCATGCGACTCACACGGCTCCGCGTGGAACCACTGGTCGGGGACGGACACACCCCGCCACCGTACGACCTGCCCCGGCTCACGCCGGGTTGGCTCGACTGATCGGGCTTCGGCCGCCGAGACCGGTCACCACTGCGTGCGGGCCGCCATCCGCTGTACGGCTCGGCGGTAGGGAATCGGCAGCGGCGGCGCCGCATCGGCGCCCAGCTCGACCGCGGCGAGACGAGCCCAGTAAGGATCCCTCAGCATCGCCCGCCCGATGAGCACCAGATCCGCGCGCTCCTCACGGATGACGGCGTCGGCGTCGGATGCAGTGGTGATCAGACCCACCGCTCCCGTGCGGATGCCGGCCTCCCGCCGGATCCGGTCGGCGAAATCCACCTGGTAGAGGGGCGCGGTCGGCACCTGCTCCCCCGCCACGACCGCCCCGCTCGAGCAGTCGATGAGGTCTACGCCCGCATCAGCAAGCCACCGCGACACCTGGACGGACTCGTCGAGGCTGACCCCACCCGCCGCCCAGTCGACGACCGACAACCGCGCGCAGAGCGCCACATCCTCTCCGATCTCTGCGCGGACCGCCGCGGCGATGCGCACGGCGAGCCGCGACCGCCCTTCGAGGTCCCGCCCGTAAGCATCGGACCGGTGATTCGCGAGTGGGCTGAGAAACTGATGCACGAGGTAGCCGTGGGCGAAGTGCAGTTCGATCACGTCGAATCCCGCATCCACTGCACGCCGAGCCGACCGTGCGTGGGCTTCCACGACGTCGTCGAGGTCCGCCGCGGACATCTCCGTGGGCGCGGACCAGCCATCCCGGAAGGGCAGCGGCGAGGGCGCGAGAAGGCGCCCCCACTCATCGGCGGGTATCGGCTCGTATCCGCTCCAGGGGACGGTGCGCCCGCCCTTGCGGCCCGCATGACCCAGCTGGATGCCGGGAACCGCTCCCGCGGCTCGAACCTGGCGGGCGATCCGCGCGAGAGCATCCTGCTGAGCCGCGTTCCAGAGCCCAAGATCGCCGTCCGTGATGCGACCTTCGCTGGTGACCGAAACCGCCTCGGTGAACACGAGACCCGCCCCGCCCGCGGCCCGACTGCCGAGGTGGACGAGGTGGAAGTCCGTCGCGACGCCGTCCGGACCCGCCGAATACATGCACATCGGTGAGACGCCGATGCGGTTCGGGAGCGTGACCGCGCGCAGTTCGAGGGGAGAGAACAGGTGCGAAACGGAGCTCACGAGAATCGCCTTCGAAGGACGCCGGTCGGCCGACATGCTCGACCTGGTGATATCTTAGCGATCGTTCATTTATCGGCACAAGGCGGCGACGGTTGACGCGAGGGGCGCTGCCTCACGCGCAGACGCGGACGCGACGCCCTTCGAAGCCCACGACATCCCCGAGCTGCAGCTGCCGACCTCGACGACGATCCACCTCGCCGTTCACTTCGACGTAGCCGTCGATGATCGCCTCCTTCACGTCGCCGCCGGAGTCGAGCAGGCCCGCGAACTTCACGAACTGTCCGAGACGGATGGCGTCTCCGCCGATCGAGACGTCGGAGATCGGTGTCGGGGTCGTCATGCCGGAATGCTAACCCGTCACGCGGTGCGGATGAGGTCGGCGCACTTCTCGCCGATCATCATGACGGTGATGTTGGGGTTCACCGTCGTGATCTCCGGCATCACCGACGCGTCGGCGACCCGGAGGCCGGTCACGCCCTTCACCCGCAGCTGCGGGTCGACCGGCGACATCGCGTCATCGATCGCGCCCATCCGCGCCGTCCCCACGGGGTGGTAGACCGTGTTGTGCGTCCGACGGATGTAGTCGGTCAGCTGCTCATCGGTGACGGCATCCGCTCCCGGGGAGAGCTCGCGCTCGACCCACTCCGCCATCGCCGGCTGGGCGACGATCTCGCGGGCCTTGCGGATGCCGGCGACCATCACGCGCATGTCATGACCCTCGGGGTCGGTGAAGTACCGCGGGTCGACCATCGGCTTGTCGCGGTAGTCGCGCGAGCGCAGGCGCACCGTCCCGCGCGAGCGGGCGTGGGTGACGTTCGGCGTGAGGCAGAAGACCTCTTCGGCCGTGGGGTACCCGGCGCGGTAGGTGTGCATGTCGAACGGGACCGAGCCGTAGTGCATCATGAGATCCGGTCGGTCGAGGCCCTCCTCGGTGGGAGTGAAGACGCCGATCTCCCACCACTGCACCGAGTCGCGCGGCATGGGCTTCTTCGCCTCCCACTGGACGACTCCCTCGGGGTGGTCCTGCAGGTTCGCGCCGACGCCGGGAGCGTCCACTCGGACCGGGATGCCGTGCTCTTCGAGGTGCTCGCGCGGGCCGATGCCCGAGAGCATCAGGAGCTGCGGGGTGTTGATCGCCCCGGCCGAGACGATCACCTCACGCGTCGCGGCGATACGGTTCGGGCGGCCGAAGGCGTTGTCGACGTACTGCACGCCGACACAGCGGTCGCCGTCGAACTCGAGCTCCCGCACATGGACGTCGGTGAGGACGGTGAGGTTCTCCCGCTCGAGGATCGGATGCAGGTAGGACACCGACGAGGAGGCACGCGTGCCGTCCGGCTGGCGGTTCACCTGGAACAGACCGGCGCCGTTGACGACCGTCTCGCCCGTGTTGAAGCGGACGTTCGGAATGCCGGCCTGCTCGCACGCGGCGAGGAGCGCGGCGCCCGACGGGTCGGTCGAGGGCACCGTCATCATGTGCACAGGCCCGTCGTGGCCGTGGTGGTCGCCGTCGTCCTCGTTGGTCTCGAGGCGCTGGAAAAGGGGAAAGGTGCTCTCGGCATCCCATCCCTCGGCACCGTGCTTCTGCGCCCACTCGTCGAGGTCCTCGCGCGGCGCCCAGAACGCGATGCACGAGTTGTGCGACGAGCACCCGCCCAAGACCTTGGCGCGCGCGTGCCGCATGAACGAGTTGCCGTTCTCCTGCGGCTCGATCGGGTAGTCCCAGTCGTAGCCCGACTCGAGCAGCTCCATCCATCGCGACAGCGTCAGGACGACGTCCGTGTCGACGTCGGTGGGGCCGGCCTCCAGGAGGCCGACCGTGACCGAGGGGTCTTCGCTCAGGCGGGCGGCGACGGCGGCACCGGCAGAGCCGCCGCCGACGACGACGTAATCGAAGGTGTGCGTGGTCTTCATGACGGATCCTTTCGTCAGCGGTTCTCGAACCAGCCGGTCACGGCCGGGCGGAGGTTCTGATAGATGTGCTTGGCCTCCTGGTACTCCGCGAGGCCGGTCGGACCGAGCTCGCGACCGAAGCCGGACTGCTTGAAGCCGCCCCACTCCGCCTGGGGGAGGTAGGGGTGGTAGTCGTTGATCCAGATCGTGCCGTGACGGAGGCGCCCGGCGATGCGCTGAACCCGACCGGCATCCTGCGACCAGACAGCACCGGCGAGACCGTAGACGGTGTCGTTCGCCGTGGCGACGGCCTCGTCCTCGGTCTCGAAGGTCTCCACCGTCACGACCGGCCCGAACGCCTCGTCGCGGACGACCGACATCCCCCGCGTGACCTGATCCAGGACCGTGGGGAGGTAGTAGAAGCCGCCGGCGAGATCTCCCTCGCCCCACCGGCCGCCGCAGCGGACGCGCGCACCTTCCTCCACACCCTTCTCGACGTAGGCGGTCACCTTGTCGCGGTGCGCGGCCGAGATGAGCGGACCGGTCTCCGCCGCGTCGTCGAAGGGCCCGCCGAGACGGATCGCTTCGGCACGGCGGACGAGCTCATCCACGAAGCGCTCGGCGATGGATGCCTCGACGATGAGTCGCGCTCCGGCGGAGCACACCTGCCCCGAGTGCACGAATGCAGCGTTGAGCGCGTTGTCGACCGCCGCGTCGAAGTCGGCATCCGCGAAGATGACGTTCGGGTTCTTGCCTCCGAGCTCGAGGGCGACCTTCTTCACCGTCGCGGCCGCGTTCGCCGCGATCACGCGGCCCGTCACGAGCCCTCCCGTGAACGAGACCATGTCGACGTCCTCGTGCGTGGACAGCGGACCGCCCGCCGAGGCGCCCGAGCCGAGGACGAGGTTCGCGACGCCGCGCGGCAGCCCCGCGTCCTCGAGCACGCGCATCATGAGGATCGCCGTGTGCGGGGTGAGCTCCGCCGGCTTCAGCACGATCGAGTTCCCGGCGGCGAGCGCGGGCGCGATCTTCCACGCCGCCTGGAGGAGCGGGTAGTTCCAGGGAGTGATCAGTGCGCAGACGCCCACGGGCTCGTACACCACGCGGCTCAGCACGTCGGCGGATCCGGCATCGACGACGCGACCCGCGTCGTTGCCGGCGAGGCGGCCGTAGTACTCGAAGCACGCGGCGATGTCGTCCATGTCGATGCGCGATTCGACGATGCGCTTGCCGGTGTCGCGCGATTCGGCTTCGGCGAACTCCTCCTTGCGCTCCCGGAGCATCGCCGCGACGCGGAGGAGGAACGCACCGCGCTCGGGCATGGGCGTGTCCGCCCACTCCCCGCGGTCGAAGGCGGCGCGTGCGGCGGCGATCGCGCGGACGGTGTCCGTTTCGTCAGCCTCGTCGACCACCGCCACGAGAGCGCCGTCGGCGGGGCAATGGATCTCGCGGGTTCCGCCTGCGGCGGCGGATACCCAGCGTCCGTCGATGAACAGTGTCTCGGGCATGGGGGGCTCCTTCTGCTCGGTCCAGCTCTGACTGCTCAGGTCAGCTCTGATGGGTGGGAAAGTCGGACTGCCAGTCCGGGACGGGGGCGTCCTCGACGATCGAGGCGTCCTGGCCGTCAGGCGCGACCCGCAGGTACTCCATGTGCGACTCGTAGTGGGCGACCGCATCGGCGATGAGCTGCTCCGTGGTGTAGCCGTAGACGTCGTACCCGCGGGACCCGGTCGCCGTGAACACCTCGAGCCGGTAGTACAGGTCGCTCCGGCGCGGGGTGCGATGCGCGTAGGTGGGCAGCTCCTCCACGACCGGGTAGATCTGGTAGACGAAGTCCGCGTGATCGGGGAAGCGTGCGGAGAGCACCAGCGTCGGCAGGTCGACGTCGGCCACCTCGCTGCGGGCGTAGGAGACGTCCACACCGACCGCCGCGAGTTCGGTCTCGACGTCGCGCAGCGCCGGTTCCGCGGTCTTCTCGAGGTAGCCGAGCGCCTGGTCGCGGCTGGGGAACTCCGCCACGCGACGCAGTCGCCGCCGCCAGGGCGTCTCCACCGTCGCGATCCGCGCGGTGACGGTGGCTCGGAAGCCCTCCGCCTGGTGCTGCTCGGTCCGAAGCGCCCGGAAGAGGGAGATCATGACGAGGTACAGCACGATCGAGAACGGCACACCCACGATGAGGGTCGCGTTCTGCAGGGTCGGGATGCCGCCGATGAGCAGCATCGACATCGTCAGCACACCCGTCACGATCGCCCAGTAGACGCGCATCCGGCTGCTGCCGTCTTCGCGGGGGTCGTCGATGATCGAGGTGAAGTTCGCCAGGACGAGGGCACCGGAGTCCGCCGAGGTGACGTAGAACAGTAGGCCCGTGAGAGTGGCGAGCGCGATGACGAGCGGCGCGGCCGGGTACGCGGCGAGGAGGTCGTAGAACCCCTGCTCGGGCGAGGCGAGCGCCGTCTCGCCGAAGGCCGCATCCCCGCCGACGATGAGTTCGAGAGCCGAGTTCCCGAGCACCGAGATGAACACCGCGATGAAGACGAACGGGACGACGAGGACTCCGGTGATGAACTGACGAAGGGTGCGCCCCCGCGAGATCCGCGCCAGGAACAGCCCGACGAACGGCGCCCATGCGATCCACCAGGCCCAGAAGAACAGGGTCCACGCGCTCATCCAGTCGTCGGGTTGCACCCAAGCGAAGGTGTTCATGATGAGGTTCGGGAACGTGGCGACGAAATCGCCGACGTTCATCACGATGCCGTCGAGCAGTCGGCGCGTGTTCCCGGTGACCGCGAGGAAGAACAGGAGCACGATCGCGAGGATCACGTTCAGCTCCGAGAGCCGCCTGATCCCCTTCTCGACGCCGGAGACGGTCGAGATCGTCGCCATCACCACGGCCAGCACGATGAGCCCGACCTGCGCGGCCACCCCCTGCGGAATGCCGAAGAGAAGGTAGAGCCCGTAGTTCAGCTGCACGACGCCGATGCCGAGCGAAGTCGCGATGCCGAAGACCGTGCCGAGGACGGCCGCGATGTCCACCGTGTGCCCGGCCCACCCGCGCAGGCGATTGCCGAGCAGCGGGGTCAGGAGCGAGCGGATGCTGAGGGGGAGGTTGCGGCGGTACGCGAAGTACGCGAACGCGCCGCCCATGAGGGCGTACATGGCCCACCCGACGGGTCCGTAGTGGAACAGCGTCCAGACCACCGCCTGGCGGGCGGCTTCGATGTTCTCCGATGCCCCCGTCGGGGGCTCGTAGTACTGCGCGACCGGTTCGGCGACGGAGAAGAAGAGGAGATCGATTCCGATGCCGGCGGCGAAGAGCATCGACATCCAGGTGAACAGGCGGAACTGCGGCCGCGAATGATCCGGTCCGAGCTTGGTCTTCCCCATCGGCGAGAGAGCCAGATAGATCACGAACCCGAGCACGAGGGTCGCGGTGAGGATGTAGTACCACCCGAGGTTGGTGGCGACCCACCCGACCGCCGATCCGATGACGCCGCCCGCTTGGTCGGGGAGCAGCATCGCCCATGCGGCGATGCCGACGATGAGCACGGAGGACCCGATCAGGACGGGCCAGTTCGGTCTGACGGTCGATGCGCTGCGCGCGGTCGTCTGCTCGGTCATGGTTCCTCCCCGGGCGAGGTCGTTGAGGCCGTGTTCGACAGCTCATGATCGCGCGCGGGGAGGAAACGTGAGGGGTGTTGACGAGCAGCACCCTCTTGTGAAAAGGGCGGGCGGGGCGCACGCGCCGGCGGAACGCACTCGGCAGCGACATCCCGGGTCACGGCCGAGGACATGCGCAGTTCCCTCCGCGAGAGAACACCTCACAGACGCACGGAAGATCAGCGGGGCGCGGACGCCTTCATCCTCCTCGCCGAGAGAGTGACCGACGCTCTGAGCGAGTGGCACGACCGATCATGGGTCGACGGCAACGAAGGCGCGGATGAACGCGCTACTGTCCAGGAGTGCTGGCGGAGACGGAGGGATTTGAACCCTCGGTCCCCGTGAGGGGACTCCACCTTAGCAGGGTGGTGCACTAGGCCTGACTATGCGACGTCTCCAGGCGCCCGGCGGAAAACCAACAAGCGCGCCTGGCAATCATAGCCGCACAAGCCGCAACCGCCGAACCGCGCGAATCAGGACTCCGGGCGCGTGCAGGTGACCTCGGCAGCCGTGGTGCCGGCGATCTGGGACGGCAGCTCGACGCGCTCGGTCGGCGCCGCGGCCCCGCCACCGACCTCACCCTCCGTTTCCGCCTCCGGTGCGGCATCCGTTCCGCCGGTGCCCGAGTCACCCTCGCCCTCGGGCGCAGGCTCCGCGGTCTCGCCTCCCTCGACCTCGCCGCGCACCTCGACGCCGTAGCCCTGACTGGCCTCACCCGTCAAGGTGACGGCCTGGTTCTCGCGCAGCGCGGCGAACAGCACGTCCGCGGCATCCCGCACCGGGAGGACGTGGACGAAGTCGGCGTCGTACTCGGTGGGGTACTGCACGAAGACGATGTCCTCGAACGGCACGTCCTTGGCCGCCATCGCGATCTGCACCATGCGCATGGGGTTCGCGAGGTCCGAGCTCAGCACCAGCTGCGGCGGGTCCTGCCGCGTCAGGCCGACCGCGGTGGTGGCGAAGCGGAGCAGCGTCTGCGGATCGCCGAGGACGGCATCGGACTTGAGCTTGCGCACCATCGACGACATGAACTGCTGCTGGTTCGAGATGCGACCGAGGTCGGAACCGTCGCCGATGCCGTGGCGGATGCGGAGGAACTGCAGCGCCTGCACGCCCTGCAGCGTGTGCTCGCCCTCGGTGAGCGACAGACCGGTGTGGACGTCGGAGATGTCGCCCGCCACGCAGACGTCGACCCCGCCGATCGCGTCGGACATGTCGATCACACCGGTCCAGCGGATCGCGGCGGCGAAGTGGATCTCCTCGCCGGTGAGCTCCTCGATCGTGAGCGCGGTGCACGGAAGCCCGCCGTACATGTACGAGGCGTTCAGCGGCTGCGCCGACATCGCCGAGTACTGTCCGCCCTCGCCGTCGGGGCAGGAGGGGATCGGCACGATCATGTCGCGCGGGAACGACACGACGGTCACCCGGCGCGGCTCGTCCGAGATGTGCACGAGCATCGTGACGTCGTTGCGCTCCCCCTCGGCGTCGTTGTTCGCGCAGCGGGGGAAGAGCGTGAGGTCCTGCCCCTCGCACGAATCCGATCCGACGAGGAGGACGTTGACCCCGCCCTCGATCTCGCCGATCGACGGCGGAAGCACCTCGCTGCCCACGAGCTCGACGGACGAGTCCTCGAGAGCGGAGACGGTGTCCCACACCGTGTACGCGGCGACTCCGGCGATGCTCGTCGCGAGAACGGCGACGACGACACCGAGCACCGAGAGGGCGCGGAGGAACGGATGCCGCGTCTCGCGCGCATGCCGCGCGACGGTCTCCCTCCCCGCGCGCGGGGTCGGCGCAGCCGAGGTCACCCGAACCCGCGCAGGTTGCCGTTGGAGCAGGTCTCCTGCGCCGCGGTGGAGCCGGGGATCGTCGACGGAAGCGCCACGGAGGTCTCGGTCGGAGCAGGGGTCGGCTCGACACTCTCGCCGCCCTCCTCGGGCGCCACCTCGCCACCCTCTTCGGGGGCGGCCTCGCCGCCGTCCTCGCCGTCCTCGACCACGACGACGCCCTCGTTCGCCCCGGCCTCGCCGGTGAGGGTCAGCGGCTGGTTGGCGGCGATCGCGTCCCACAGGACCGCGGCGGACGTCTCGTCGGGTACGACCTTGTTCTCGTCGAACGGATCGGTCAGGACGGGGTACTGCACGAACACGATCTCGTCGAAGGGCACGTCGCGCACGGCGAGCGCGATCTGCACGAGCGTCAGCGGGTTCGTGAGGCTCTGGCTGGGCGTGACGTTGTCGACGGTGGTCGTGGCGAGGCGGTAGAGCGTCGCGGGGTCGGAGAGGACCTCGCCGCTGATGAGCTTTCGCGCGAGCCGCGACATGTACTGCTGCTGATTCGAGATGCGGCCGAGGTCGGAGCCGTCACCGACGCCGTAGCGGGTGCGGAGGAACTGCAGAGCCTCCAGGCCCTGGATCGTGCGGTTGCCCGCGGGCCAGTCGATGCCGGTGTTGAAGTCGCGGATGCCGGAGGCCAGGCACACCTCGACCCCGCCGACCGCGTCGGTGATCTCGATGACACCGCCCCACGTGACCTTGGCGGCGAACGGGATGTTCTGTCCGCTCAGCTGCGACACGGTCTTCACCACGCACGACAGCCCGCCGACGGAGAACGCGGAGTTGATCGGCGCGTAGCTCTGCGGCGACGACTCGCTGCCGTCCTCGCGCGTGCAGGAGGGGATCTCGACCATGAGGTCACGGGGGAACGAGACGACGGTGACCCGCCGCGGCTCGTCCGAGATGTGCACGAGCATGTTGACGTCGTTGAGCTCGCCCTCGGCGTCCGCTCCCGAGCATCGGTCGCCGAAGAACTGCGCGTACTCCGGCTCGCAGGCGTCGGTGCCGGCGAGGAACATGTTCACGCCGCCCTCGATCGCGCCGATGTCCGGCGGGACGCTCTCCTGCCCCTCGAGCTCGACGGCTTCATCGGCGAAGCCCCGCGCGATGTCGGTGACCGCGTAGGCTGCGATGCCCGCGCCCGAGACGAGGACGACGGCGAGCATGATGCCGACGATCTTCATCAGCGAGGCGAACGGATGCGGCGACCGCAGCTCTCCGTGCCGGGCGACGGTGCGCCGCTTCGACGACGGACGACGAGACGAGGGCTGGGAGTTCTCGCTCACTCGGGTCCTCTCGGGTGGATCTCGTCGTACTCCGCCCCGGGATCATCCGGCACCTTCTGCGGAGGGTGTGGGATTCGAACCCACGGGACATTGCTGCCCACTGGTTTTCAAGACCAGGTCCATCGGCCGCTCGGACAACCCTCCCGACCGGATGCCGGGTCTCGGCGTCCTGTCGAACGGCGTCGAGTCTAGCCGACCGCTCGGTCGCCTCATTGTTCCAGTGCGCGCCTGAGGACGGGCTGAGACACCCCGCGGCACCAGGGCCGCGCGCTCGTGCTCAGAGCTGGTGCAGGATGGCCGCGACGCCGCCGTCGTGGACCGACAGAGTGACCTCGCCCGCTGCGTCGTGCACCTCGGGGGGACCCTGCTGCATCGCCACGGCACGCCCGCCGTTGGCGACCGCCCATCGCATCATGCCGACGTCGTTCCGGCCGTCGCCGATGACGAGGACGTGCGGCGGATCGATGCCGAGCTCGGTGCGGACGAGCTCGAGCGCGGTGCTCTTGTCGACGCCCTGGGGGGCGATGTCGAGCCACGCCGTCCAGCCGACCGAGTACGACACCTGGCTCAGCCCGATGCGCGAGACGAGGTCGACGAAGTCGTCCTCCTGCTGCTCCGGCGAGACCACCACGACGCGGCACACCGGCTGTTCGCCGAGCTCCTCGAACGCGACGCGGCGCGCCTCGATGAGGTTCCAGTCGTCGAGGTACTCGGTGTAGAGGCGGTCGCCGTTCGGCAGTTCGACGAGGTACCGCGCGTCCGGCAGGTGCACGCGGAGGTCGGCGAGCACCTCGCGCGGGTCGAAGGTCTCGACGTGCCAGCGCTCGTAGAGGAGGTCGTCGGCATCCTCGCGACGGAGCACCACGGCGCCGTTCGAGCAGACGACGTACTCGGGCGCGAGTCCCAGCACGCGCAGGATGCCGCGCGTGGCCTCCCAGCTGCGACCGGTCGCGATCATGACCTCGTGCCCCGCGCGGTCGGCGTGCGCCACGGCATCCACGACGCCCGGGCTGAGGGACTCGTCCTCGAGGATCAGCGTGCCGTCGATGTCGAGGGCGATGAGCAACCGCTCGGTGGGGACGGCGGGGTCCTCGGTCTCGCGGGCGACGCGCTCGACGAGCTTCGCCGCCTTCTTGGGCTTGACGACCTTCACCTCGCCCGTGGGCGGCAGGTGCGCCTCGCTCATGCGATCGGCTCCAGCACCTCGAGGCCGCCGAGGTACGGGCGGAGGACCTCCGGTACCAGAACCGACCCGTCCTCGCGCTGGTGTGTCTCGAGAATCGCAACGATCCAGCGGGTGGTGGCGAGGGTGCCGTTCAGGGTCGCGACGTGCTGCGTGCGACCGGTGCCGCCGTCCTCCGCGGCCGGACGGTGACGGATGTCGAGCCGGCGCGCCTGGTACGTCGTGCAGTTCGAGGTGGAGGTGAGCTCGCGGTACGCGCCCTGGGTGGGCACCCACGCCTCGATGTCGTACTTGCGCGCGGCGCTGGAGCCCAGGTCGCCGGCGGCCACGTCGATGACGCGGTAGCCGAGCCCGAGGTCCTGCAGCATCTGCTCCTGGAGGGCGACGAGGCGGAGGTGCTCGGCCTCGGCATCCTCCGGGGTCGTGTAGACGAACATCTCGAGCTTGTTGAACTGGTGCACGCGGATGATGCCGCGGGTGTCCTTGCCGTACGAGCCCGCCTCGCGGCGGTAGCAGGTCGACCAGCCGGCGTAGCGCTTGGCGCCCGCAGCCAGGTCGAGGATCTCGCCCATGTGATAGCCGGCGAGGGGCACCTCGCTGGTCCCGACGAGGTAGAGGTCGTCCTCGGGAAGGTGGTAGATCTCCGCGGCGTGCTGCCCGAGGAACCCGGTGCCGCGCATGACCTCCGGTCGCACCAGGGTCGGCGGGATCATCGGGATGAAGCCGGCATCCAGCGCCCGCTGCATCGCGAGCGACATCAGCGCGTACTCGAGTCGCGCGCCCACCCCGGTGAGGAAGTAGAAGCGGCTTCCGGAGACCTTCGTGCCCCGCTCCATGTCGATCGCCCCGAGCATCTCGCCGAGGGCCAGGTGATCGCGGGGCTCGAAGGCGAAGGATGCCGGCTCGCCGTGGGTGCGGAGCGTGACGAAGTCGGCCTCTCCGCCGGCGGGCACGTCGTCGATGACGAGGTTCTCGATCGCCGCGAGCGCCTCCTCGGCGGCCTGCTCGGCCTCTCCGACGGCGTGCTGTGCGGCCTTGACGCGGTCGCTCAGCTCTTTCGCCTGCGCCACCAGCGCGGCCTTCTCCTCCTTGGGGGCGCGGGCCACGAGCTTGCCGTGCGCGTTCTGCTCGGCGCGGAGCTCTTCGAACGTCGTGATCGCGCGGCGGCGGTCGTGGTCGGCGGCGAGGGCGGCATCCACGGTGTCCGGAGAGAGCCCGCGCTTCTCCTGCGAACGCTTGACCTGGTCGGGGTTGTCGCGGAGAAGGGTGAGATCGATCACCCCTCCGAGCTTAGTCACCGCCTGCGTCAGGGCACCCCGGAGGGCGGGCCTATTGTGTACGCATGAGCCCCGATCGCCCGGGCGCCCCGGATCCCGAGGACGCCGCGGCGCCCGATGACGTCATCCGCGAACCCGACGATGTCTCTCCCGACACCTCGGACGAGCCGGAGGGCGAAGCACGTCGCGTCGACGCCGAGGGCCGCACCGCCGACATGTCCGGCGGCGACCGGACGGGCCGGGTCGCCGCGCTGGTGTACAACCCGACGAAGGTCGAGGCGGACGGCCTCCGGCGCACCGTCGAGACGGCCGCGCGGGATGCCGGCTGGGCCGCCCCGCTCTTCTACGAGACGACCGTCGACGATCTCGGCGACGACGTCACGCGTCAGGCCCTGCAGAAGGGCGCGGATGCGGTGCTCGTCGCCGGCGGCGACGGCACCGTCCGCGCGGTCGCCGAGGCCATGAGCGGCTCCGGGGTGCCGCTCACCATCGTCCCGAGCGGCACGGGGAATCTCCTCGCCCGGAATCTCCGCCTGCCGTTGGTGGACCGCGAGCGCATGATCCGGGCGACCTTCGACGGCGATCGTCTCGCGATGGACATCGGCTGGGCGACGCTCACGCGACCCGACGGCTCGCGCGCGGACCACGCCTTCGTCGTGATGGGCGGCGTAGGACTCGACGCCGCGATGATCGCCAACACCAACCCCGCCCTGAAGAAGAGCGTCGGGTGGGTGGCCTACGTCGACGGCGCTGCGCGGTCGCTCGCGAACGCGCAGCCGTTCCGCGTCATGTACGAGATCACCGGTCACCGCCTGCACTCCGCGCGCGTGCACAGTGTGCTCTTCGCCAACTGCGGCTCGCTGCCCGCGGGGCTGGAGCTCATTCCCGAGGCCTCGCTCACCGACGGCCAGCTCGACATCGTCATGTTCCAGCCGAAGGGGGCGCTCGGCTGGATCTTCGTGTGGCGTCGCGTCGCGTGGGACAACAGCTTCCTCCGCCGCTTCCGCGCCGGACGCCGCGTGCTCGCCCTCCGCACGAAGGACAACGCCGTGCGCTACGCCCGCGGCACGGGCGCCGAGGTCGGGATGGCCGAGCCGCACCCGGTGCAGCTGGACGGGGACGAGTTCGGCGAGGTCATCGACATCGCCACCCGGGTGGTCGCCGGGGGTCTCGTCGTCGCCGTCCCCCGCGGGCACGACACGCGGGGCCTCTGACCTCGATCCGCCGGCACCGGGCGGGGCGGGGCGGGAAGTATACGCATCCCGTCGAGGTTCGCCGAGTCCGCCCCCGTGCGTCCGGCGCGCGCCAGGATGGTCGCATGAGCAGCCCCAGCATCGTGTGGTTCCGCGACGATCTGCGCCTCGCCGACAACCCGGCCCTGCGCGCGGCGATCGATCGGGACGAGCCGATCATCGCGCTCTACCTCCTCGACGAGGAGAGCCCGGACATGCGTCCGCTCGGCGGCGCCGCGCGCTGGTGGCTGCACCACTCCCTCAGCTCCCTCGGCGAGCGCATCGGCGAGCGCGGCGGTCAGCTCGTCCTCCGGCGGGGCGCCGCGACCGACGTCGTGCCGAAGCTGGTCTCCGATACCGGTGCGGGCGCGGTCTTCTGGAACCGTCGGTACGGCGGGCCCGGACGCGCGGTGGACGCCGACCTCAAAGCCTCGCTCCGGGAGGACGGCATCGACGTCGCGTCGTTCGCGGCATCCGTCCTCTTCGAGCCGTGGACCGTGACGACCGGGTCCGGCTCGCACTTCTCGGTGTTCACTCCGTTCTGGAAGGCGTGCCAGGCGCTGCCGTCCCCCCGCGCGCCGCTCCCCGAGCCCCGCGAGCTCGCGGGACCGGGCCGACGCGTCGACTCGGACGACCTCGACGACTGGGGACTCCTCCCGACCCGTCCCGACTGGGCCGGGGGCCTCCGCGAGACGTGGGAGCCGGGCGAGCCGGCAGCGCGGGCGCGTCTGCGCGAATTCCTCCGCGAGGACCTCGACGACTACGCCCGCGGCCGCGACGAACCCGGGCGGGACGTCACCTCGCGCCTCTCCCCGCGCCTGCGCTGGGGCGAGATCAGCCCGTACACGATCTGGCACGAGACCGTCGAGACCGGGGGCGGCGCGAAGTTCCTCTCCGAGGTCGGATGGCGGGAGTTCGCCTGGCACACGCTCTACCACTTCCCGAAGCTCGCGACGAAGAACCTCCGCCCGGAGTTCGACGCGTTCCCCTGGCCGCGGCTCAAGCCCAGCCACCTCGAGGCGTGGCAGCGCGGCGAGACGGGTGTCGCCCTCGTGGATGCCGGCATGAAGGAGCTCTGGCACGCCGGCATCATGCACAACCGTGTGCGCATGGTGACGGCATCCTTCCTGATCAAGAACCTCATGATCGACTGGCGCCGCGGCGAGGAGTGGTTCTGGGACTGCCTCGTGGACGCGGACGAGGCGTCGAACCCCTTCAGCTGGCAGTGGGTGGCCGGTTCGGGCGCGGACGCCGCACCCTACTTCCGGATCTTCAACCCCGAGCTGCAGCGCGAGAAGTTCGACAAACACGACGAGTACGTCCGCCGGTGGGCGCCAGAGCACCTCGACGACGACGCCCCCGAGCCGATCGTCGATCTGAAGGCCTCGCGGAACGCCGCGCTGGACGCCTACGAGAAGGTCAAGCGCGCGTCGCGCTGAGCCGACGGCACCCCCGGCGGGGAATGCGGCGGGGGTGCGCCCGGTTGGTCCCGGGGTGAGTGAGACGAACACACCGCATCGGATGCCGGCCCTGTCGATCCTGGACCTCGTGCCCGTGCGCACGGGTCAGACGAGTGCGGAGGCGGTCGCATCGTCCCTGACGCTCGCCGCCCGCGCGGACGAGCTCGGCATGCGCCGCTACTGGTTCGCCGAGCACCACAACATGCCCGCCGTCGCCTCGACGACTCCCCCGGTGCTGATCGCTGCGGCCGCGGCGCGCACGAGCCGCATCCGCGTGGGTTCGGGCGGCGTGATGCTTCCCAACCACGCACCGCTCGTCGTCGCCGAGCAGTTCGCCGCCCTCGAAGCGCTCGCACCCGGCCGGGTCGACCTCGGCCTCGGACGCGCCCCCGGCAGCGACCCCGTGATCACCCAGCTGCTCCGACAGTCGGGGACGACGAGCGACGTCGACCGGTTCCCCGACCACGTGCGCGACATCCGCTCGCTCGTCTCGCGGGACGGCGCAAGCCTGCGCTTCACCTCCGGCGGCACCTACGAGGTCACCGCGACCCCCGCCGCCTCCTCGATCCCCGAGGTGTGGCTGCTCGGCTCGAGCGACTATTCGGCGCAGCTGGCCGCAGCCCTCGGCCTCCCCTACGTCTTCGCCAACCACTTCTCCGGCGAAGGCCTCGAGCGTGCCCTCGATCTCTACCGCTCGGGCTTCGTCCCGAACGAGGAGAACCCCGCCCCGCGGACCTTCCTCACCGCCAACGCCGTGGTCGCCGACAACACCGACGAGGCCGACGCCCGCGCCCTCCCGCAGGCGCGCATGATGGCGCGCCTGCGGACCGGTCGCCCGCTCACCGCGCTCGAGAGCGTGGAGGAGGCCGCAGAGGCCGAGCGGACGGACCGCCTCGCGGCACCGCTGTGGGATGCGCTCCGGACGAAGTGGTTCGTCGGAACCGCCGCGGACGTCACCGCGGAACTCGCCGCGTTCGCCGCGCGGTGGGAGGTCGACGAGGTCATGATCTCACCCGTCACGGGATCCGACCGCGACGAGCCGATGGATCGTCCCGACGCGCGCCTGCGCACTCTGGACCTGCTCGCCCAGCCGGTGCCCGCCGCGGCCTGACACATCGCGCCGCCGACCCGGCGGACGGTTCTACGCTGTGCTTCATGCAGCGTCGCGCCGCCATCGCGGCTCTCCTCGCGGGGTCGGTCCCGAACCTCGCGCAGTGGTTCAACCTGTACGTCTACGCCACGTTCGCGCCCTACTTCCGCACCGAGTTCTTCGACCCCGCCGATGAGAACTCCCTGGTGTGGGTGTACGCCGTCTTCGCGCTGACGTTCGTGGTGCGCCCCGTCGGCTCGTGGGTGTTCGGCCGCCTCGCCGACGCGCGCGGCCGGCAGCTCGCGCTCGCCTCCGCGGTCACGCTGATGTCGCTGGGATCGCTCGCCCTCGCGTTCGCCCCGACGTACGCGCAGCTCGGCGCGGGGGCGGCGGTGATCCTCGTCGCGGTGAGCCTCGTCCAGGGCCTGGCCACGGGCGGCGAGTACGCGGCGGCCACCGTGCTCCTCAGCGAGTCGGGCACCGCGGGGCGCCGCGGGTTCTTCGCCTCGTTCCAGAGCGTGACGATCATCGGCGGTCTGGTCCTCGCGCAGGCGGGGCTGCTCATCCTCCTCGCCGTCAGCGACCGCGCGGCCGTGTCCACGTGGGGGTGGCGCGTGGCGTTCGCGGTCGCCGGCGTCGCGGGGCTCGCGACCCTCTGGTGGGCGCGCGGCATCCCGCGCACGCCCCGCGGCCGGCGCGCGGCATCCGGCACGCTCGGAGTGCTGCTGCGGGATCACTGGCGGCCGGCGCTGTGGGTGTTCCTCCTGACGGCCGGGGGCACGATCTGCTTCTACACGTACACCGTGACGGTGCCGACGATCGTGCGCGAGACCTTCGTCACCGCGCACGGGGATTCCGGCGAAGTCGCCGCGACCGCCCTCGTGCTGATCGCGCTCGTCGTGCTGATGCTCCTCCAGCCGCTCGGGGGCGCGCTGAGCGACCGCATCGGACGGAAGCCCCTCCTCGTGGCCTTCGGCGTCGGCGGCATCCTCGTCAGCGCTCCCCTGCTCACGGGTCTCGCGACGACCGCGGATGCCGTACCGGTGCTGGCGATGCTCATCGGCGGCTACGTCGTGCTGACCTGCTACCAGTCGGTCAACGGCATCGCGAAGGCCGAGGTGTTCCCCCCGGAGATCCGCGCGCTGGGCGTCGGATTCGGATACGCGATCGCGAACTCCCTCTTCGGGGGGACGGCGCCCATGGCCTACCACGCGTCGGTCCGCGCGGGCGGCGACGCGATGTTCCTCGTCTACCTCACCGCGCTGGTGGCCGTGACCCTCGGCGCGGCGATCGTCATGCGCGGGGGCGCGGCCACCGCCCTCGACGACACCCCTGCGACGGCCTCCCGCGGGTGACAGGACGGGCGGCCGCTCGCGACATCGCGGCGTACCGGCGACCCGTCAGCGGACGCCGGGCTCGCCCGTGATGAGGCCGCGGAGCCAATCGCGCGCCTCGACGAAGATGTCGTCCGAGTAGCGCTCCGGGTAGCGGACCACCGCGCGATCGGCGCGGGGGTACGACCCGAGGAAGATCACCCGCGGGCTGAACCGGCGGAGTCCGAGAAGGGCGTCCGCCATCCGCTCGTCCTGGATGTGCCCGTCGGCGTCGATGACGAAGCGGTAGCGGCCGAGGGCGTCGCCGATCGGGCGCGACGCGAGGAGGGAGAGGTTGATCCCCCGAGTGGCGAACTGCTCGAGCATCTCCAGGAGCGCCCCGGGGTGGTCGTCGGGCAGTTCGACGATGAGCGAGGTCTTGTCGGCACCGGTCGGCGGCTGCGGAGCGACCGTCCGGGCCACGAGGACGAACCGCGTCACGGCGTTCGGGTTGTCGCCGATGTCCTCGGCGAGGAGCTCGAGATCGTGGTGCTCCAGGATGCCGGGCGGCGAGATCGCGGCATCCGCTCCGCTCGTGCCGTCGAGGAGCTCGAGGGCGCTGGCGACGTTGCTCGCCGCCGGAAGGTGCGCGTGGGCGGGGAGGGCGCGTCCGAGCCAGCGCAGGCACTGGGCGTACGCGACCGGGTGCGCGGCGACGAGCGAGACGTCCTCGAGCGTCGCGCCGGGCCGACCGACCAGGACGAACCGCACGGGGACGAGGTACTCCCCCACGATCCGGACGCCCGGCATCGTCGCCAGCGCATCCTGCGCCGTCGAGACCCCGCCGTCGACGGAGTTCTCGATCGCGATCATGGCGGCATCCGACCGGCCCTCGACGACGTCCTCGAGGGCCTCGGCGACGTTGCGGACCGACTTCCAGACGCCACCGCGCGCTTCGGGGACCTGCGCCAGCGCGGCCTCGGTGAAGGTGCCCGCGGGCCCGAGATAGCTGTACGTGCGGCGGGTCGGCGGCTGCGGGGGCTCGGAAGTCACGCGTGTCAGCCTAGATGCGTGCGGCGACCCCGCACAGCAGGCAGACTGGGGAGCATGAGTCGCGCAGGACAGCCCGCCGAACCGTCCGACCTCATCGACATCGATGAGCTGATCAACGCCTACTACGACGTCGCCCCCGACCCGGCCGTGCCCGCGCAGCGCGTGGCCTTCGGCACCAGCGGTCACCGCGGGTCGTCGCTGTCGGCGAGTTTCAACGAGGCGCACATCCTCGCCACGACCCAGGCGATCGTCGACTACCGGCAGCGCCAGGGGATCGCCGGCCCGCTCTTCCTCGGGCGCGACACGCACGGGCTGTCGCTGCCGGCCGAGCGCAGCGCCATCGAGGTGCTCGTCGCGAACGGCGTCGACGTGCGCGTGGACTCCCGCGACGCGTGGGTGCCCACCCCCGCGCTCAGCCACGCCATCCTCACGTGGAACAGGGGACGGGATGCCGACGATCCCGACCGCGCCGACGGCATCGTCGTGACCCCGAGCCACAACCCGCCCCGCGACGGCGGCTTCAAGTACAACCCCCCGCACGGCGGCCCGGCCGACACGGACGCGACCGGCTGGATCGCCGATCGCGCGAACGCGATCATCGAGGGCGGCCTCGAGGAAGTGCGGCGCACCCCGTTCGCCGACATCGACGCCGACGCGCTCGGCTCCTACGACTTCCGTGACGTGTACGTGCGCGACCTGGCCGGCATCATCGACCTCGAGGCCATCCGCCGCGCGGGCGTCCGCATCGGCGCCGACCCCCTGGGCGGGGCATCCGTCGACTACTGGGCGCTCATCGCCGAGGTGCACGAGCTCGACCTCACGGTGGTCAACCCCGATGTCGACCCGACCTGGCGCTTCATGACGCTGGACTGGGACGAGAAGATCCGGATGGACCCCTCCTCGCCCTCCGCGATGGCCTCCCTGGTCGCCAAGCGCCACGACTACGACATCCTCACCGGGAACGACGCGGACGCCGACCGGCACGGCATCGTCACCCCCGACGCGGGGCTGATGAACCCGAACCACTACCTCGCCGTCGCGATCGACTACCTGTACGGGCACCGTCCGGACTGGCCGAAGAGCGCCGCGATCGGGAAGACCCTCGTCTCGTCGATGATCATCGACCGCGTCGCCGCCTCGCTCGGCCGGGAGCTGCTGGAAGTCCCGGTCGGATTCAAGTGGTTCGTCCCGGGCCTCCTCGACGGCTCCGTCGCCTTCGGCGGCGAGGAGTCGGCGGGCGCATCGTTCCTCCGCTTCGACGGGACCGTCTGGACGACCGACAAGGACGGCATCCTGCTGTGCCTGCTGGCCGCGGAGATCCTCGCCGTGACCGGCAAGACGCCCTCCCAGCGCTACGCGGAACTCGAAGCCGAGTTCGGCGCGTCGGCCTACCAGCGCGTGGACGCCCCGGCGACCCCCGAGCAGAAGGCGACGCTGTCGAAGCTCGCGGGCGATGCCGTGTCGGCGACGACCCTCGCAGGAGAGCCGATCACGGCCAAGCTCTCGCACGCCCCCGGCAACGGCGCGGCGATCGGGGGCCTGAAGGTGCAGACCGAGTCGGCGTGGTTCGCGGCCCGCCCGTCGGGCACCGAGGACGTGTACAAGCTCTACGCCGAGAGCCTCCGCGGGCCCGAGCACCTCGCCGAGGTGCAGGCCGAAGCGCGCGCGGTCGTCTCCGCAGCCCTCGGCGGCTGATCTCGGCGGTCTTCGCTCGTTCGAGTGTCAGGTGTGGCCCCCTCCGGCAACGGGAGGGGGCCACACCTGTCACTCGAGTGCGAGAAAACCGTGCGCGAGGTGCATCCGATTCGGGCCTCGGCGCCGAATACCCCTGTGACGGCCAGGATGCCGCCCCGTTCGAGCCGAGGAGGCCTTCGATGAAGAAGATGCCGGCGGAAGCCACGCGCTATCGGTACGAGGAGCACGGTGGTGCAGGCGTGCTGAAAGAGGACCGGCATCCGCTCGACGGACCGGGCTCCGGGGAGGTCGTCGTCGAGATGGTCTCGGCCGGGATCAACCACATCGACAGCTTCATCCGCGAGGGACATGAGCACGTCTTCCGCGACGACCCGTGGCCGCGCTTCTCGGGCAGCGATTTCGCCGGGATCGTCCGAGCGGTCGGCAGCCACGTCAGCGGCTTCCGTCCCGGCGACGAGGTGATCGGCCACGTCCGCTCCGGCGCGCACGCGACCTTCGTCACGGTCTCGGCCGGCTCGCTCGTCGCCAAGCCCCGCACGATGTCGTGGGAGATCGCCGGGGGCCTGTACCTCGCCGGCGCGACGGCGCTGGAGATGCTCGACGACCTGCGGATCGGGGCATCCGACATCGTCGTGGTCTCGGCCGCCGCGGGCGGGGTGGGAAGCCTCGAGGTGCAGCTGGCCAAGCACCGCGGCGCGCGCGTCATCGGCACCTGCGGCGAGCGCAACTTCGACTACCTCCGCCAGCTCGGGATCATCCCGGTGCGATACGGCGACGGCCTCGCCGACCGGATCCGCCATGTCTCGCGCGGGCAGGTCACCTCCTACATCGACAACTTCGGCAAGGACGGGCGCGATGTCGCCGCCGAGCTCGGCGTGCCCGCGGAGCGGTATCGCTCGAGCGCCGATCGGCGCGACGTCGAGCTGCGCCTTCTGCAGGACGACCCCGTGTCCGTCGCCCACGGGACCGACCTCCTGCGCCGCGTCGCGACACTGTACGCCGAGGGCGCCTTCCGACTCCTCGTGTCGGGGCTCTACCCGCTGAGCGACATCGCCGAGGCCTACCGCGACCTGTCGCAGCTGCACGCGCGCGGAAAGATCGTGCTCGCGACGAACCCCGTCTCGCCCTATCGCGTGACGAAGGCGCGCGACCTGCACGAGTCGATGGCCTGAGACGGAGTTTCGCGGCACCTGCGTCGGAGGCAAGCGCTTTCCGCTCTTGTGCGCGAGAATGGCCGCATGGCCGCCTTCACCCTGGATCTCACGGATGCCGCCGCCTCGGTCACGGCATCCGGCATCGAGGTCGCCCGGTACGTGTTCGACCCCGCCCTCGAAGCGGAGGGCGGCGAGAAGCCCTACCTCCACCCGCTGCGGTCGCTCGACGGCGCGACCGTCTCGGCGTACCGGCCCTGGGATCACCGGTGGCACAAAGGCCTGCAGGTGACGTGGACGCATGTCTCCGGCGAGAACTTCTGGGGCGGGCCGACCTACGTCGACGGACTCGGCTACGTGCCTCAAGACAACGTCGGGACCATCCACCACGATGCCTTCACCGCGACCGCGGATGCCGGAGACGAGGTGTCGCTCGACGAGACCCTGACCTGGATCACGCGCGCCGGCGACGCCTGGATCGCCGAGCGGCGACGCCACCGCTTCCACGGTCTGGATCACGCGCGCGGCCTGTGGGCGCTCGACCTCGCCACGTCTCTGCGGAACATCAGCGGGCGCCCGCTCGAGCTCGGCAGTCCCACGACCCAGGGACGACCGGATGCCGGCTACACCGGCGTCGCCCTGCGCCTCGCGCGCGCGTGGACCGGCGGACGCGTGCTCAGCTCCGCCGAACCGGAAGCGGATGCGGCGGACCCGGCGGCCGTCATGGGATCGACGGCGGAGTGGATCGCGCTCTCCGGCGAGCACGATGAGGTCGACGGGGGCGGCACCGTGCTCGCGTTCGCAGGGAGCTCGACCGGCGATCCCGCGATGCGCTGGTTCGTGCGGAGCGAACCCTTCCCGATCCTCGCGCCCTCTCCCGCGTTCTCGGAGCCGATCACGCTCGACCCGGATGCCGAGCTCGCCCTGACCCACCGCTGGGTGATCGGGGACCGCATCTGGTCTCCCGCGGAGACACGCGCGGTCGCACACGAGTACGCGCTGTGACCGTTCCGCTCTTCCCCGGCGGCGTCGCCGCGAGCCGGCTCCGCGTCTACGACTGGCCCGGCGCGGACGGGCTGACGGGCGGCTCACCGCACCTGCACACGGCGTCGAGCGAGGGGTACATCGTCCTCAGCGGTTCCGGCGAGGTGCACACGCTCTCCTCGGAGGGCTTCGCGGTGACGCCGCTCGCGGACGGAGCGATGGTCTGGTTCTCGCCCGGCACCGTTCACCGCCTCGTGAACCACGACCGACTCGAACTCCTGGTGATCATGCAGAACGCGGGACTCCCGGAGGCCGGGGACGCCGTGCTGACCTTCCCCACCGGCATCCTGGACGACGACGCCGCCTACCGCGCGGCGGCGGCCCTCCCCGACACCGCGGACGACGCAGCCCTCGCCTCTGCCGCCCTCGCGCGACGGGACCTCGCCCTCGCCGGCTACGCGGAGCTGCTCGCCGCCGCCGAGAGCGAAGGCCCGACCGCGGCGCTCGCCGCGCTGCACATACGCGCCGCGCGGCTCGTCCGCCCGCGGGTGGCGGAGTGGACGGCGCGGTGGGATGCGTCGGTCGCGCGCGAGACGGAGCGCACGCGCGGACAGCTCGCGGCGCTCGCGGCGACGGATGCCGGCATCCTGAGCGACGCCCGGACCGCGCGCGCGGAGACCGAGCCGGGCGAGCGCTTCGGCATGTGCGGACGCCTGCGCGTCTGGCCGCGCGCGGAGACCCCGTCGGCGCCCTGAGGTGGCGGTCGTGGCCGCCTCCGTGGGCGCGAGGCGGCGGCGAGCGCCGCACGAGAGCGTCAGCGCGGCGGTTTGGCGGCGGCGCACGGCTGGGTTAGCCTCGGCCGAAACGTTTTTCCTTCGCGTCGGCGCGGGGGACCGACACCGAGGCGGCCGTGATGAAGCGCGTGGGCATCCGTGATGTGGCCGCACGCGCGGGCGTGTCGATCAGCACCGTCAGCAACGCACTCAACCGCCCGGAGCAGGTGAGCGACGCCCTGGGGACCCGGATCCGCGGCATCGCCGACGAGCTCGGCTATGTGCCGCTGCACGCCGCGCGCCAGCTCCGCGCCGGGCGCAGCGGGCTGCTCGGCATGACGGTGATCAACATCGCCAACCCCTTCTTCGCCGAGCTGGTCGCCGGCGCCGAGGATGCCGCGGCGGCCGCGGGACTCAGCGTCCTCGTCGGAAACGCCAGCGACGACGCCGATCGCGAGCGCCACCACCTCGAGCTCTTCGACCGCGTGCAGGTGGAGGGTGCACTGGTGAGTCCGTTCGGAGACCCGGGCCCCGGCATCGCACGCCTGCGCGCCCGCGGTGTGCCGGTCGTGATGGTCGACGCCGTCGACGACGCCGGCATCCTCCCGTCCGTGTCGTTCGACGATGTCGCCGGCGGGCGGCTCGCCGCCGAGCACCTCCTCGGACGCGGACGGCGCCGCCTCGCGTTCGTCGGCGCGCGCGAGGAGGTGCGCCAGGTGCGCGAGCGCCTCGCGGGCGCCCGGGCGGCCGTCGCCCGGGTCGCCGACGCCACGGTCGAGCCGATCTGGACGCGGCGCACCACGTCGGAGACGGGCATCGCGTTCGGCGCGGAGATCGCCGCGCGGGATGCCGCGTCGCGACCCGACGGCATCGTCACCTCGAACGACCACCTCGCGATCGGCCTGGTGCACGGCCTCCTCTCGCACGGCGTCCGCGTCCCCGAGGACATCGCCGTCGTCGGCTACGACGACATCGAGTTCGCCGCGATCGCGACCGTCCCCCTCACCAGCATCCGCCAGCCGGCGCGCGAGATGGGTCGGCGCGCAGCGGAACTCCTCCTCGCCGCGATCGCCGGCGAGACGCCCCCCGCCGACCCCGCTGTCGTCTACGCGCCGGAGCTCATCGTGCGCGCCTCGACCGGCTCCGGGTGACGCCGCACCCGTCTCTCGGCGTAGCATGGCCGCATGAGTCAGAAAGCGCTTACCGACGCCGTCCGCGTCGTGGACGGCCACCGTCCGGCGCGCTCCGTGCTGCGCCTGCTGGCGCGTCGACCCGCGCGGATGACCGCCGCCATCCTCGCGTTCACGGTGAAGGAGATCCCGCTGTGGTTCCTTCCCGTGGTGACCGCCGAGATCATCGACATCGTCGCCACCGGGGGCGACGTGCAGACCGTGCTGGGCTGGTTCACGATCGCCGGCATCCTGCTGCTGCAGAACTACCCGATGCACATCGTCTACACCCGGAACTTCATGACCGTCGTCCGCGACACCGGCGCAGACCTGCGGAACGCCCTCGCCGCGCGCCTGCAGAGTCTGTCGATCGGCTACCACACGCGGGTGAGCTCCTCGATCGTGCAGACCAAGGTCGTGCGCGACGTCGAGAACGTCGAGCTCATGCTGCAGCAGGTGACGCACCCCCTGCTGTCGTCGCTCATGGTGCTCGGCGGAGCACTGGCGATGACCGCGATCGCGGTGCCGGAGTTCCTCCCCGTCTACGCCCTCGCCGTGCCGATCGCCCTGGGCCTCCGCTGGGTGCTCGGGCGCCGCTCGCGCGTGCGCAACGAGGTCTTCCGGCGCGAGGTCGAGGGCTTCGCCGCGCGCGTCGGCGAGATGGCCTCGCTCATCCCGGTCACCCGCGCCCACGGCCTGGAGCGCACGGCGGTCTCGCGGGTGGCGACCGGCGCCGACGGCGTCCGTCGGGCGGGCCTGCACCTCGACATGCTCAACGGACACGTCGCGTCGCTGTCGTGGGTGAGCATGCAGCTGCTCGGACTCGGATGCCTCGTGCTCGCCGCGGTCTTCTCCCTCTCCGGCATCCTTCCGATCACCCCCGGCGAAGTCGTCCTGCTCTCGACCTACTTCACCCTGCTGACCCAGGGCCTCACCGCGTTGCTGATGCTCATCCCGGTCGGCGCCCGGGGTCTGGAGTCCATGCGCTCCATCGCCGAGGTGCTGCAGGAGCCGGACCTCGAGCAGAACGAGGGCAAGCGCGCGGTTTCGGAGGTCTCCGGCCGCCTCGACCTCGAGCGGGTGAGCCACCGCTACCCGGACGCGGATCGGGATGCCGTCCACGACGTGTCGCTGTCGATCGCCGCGGGCGAGACCGTCGCCTTCGTCGGGTCGTCCGGGTCGGGCAAGTCGACGATGCTCAACCTCGTGCTCGGGTTCGTCCGCCCCACGTCCGGACGCATCCTCCTCGACGGCGCGGACATGCAGGAGCTGGATCTGCGCACCGCCCGGCGTCACGTCTCGGTCGTCCCGCAGGAGTCGGTTCTCTTCGAGGGCACGATCCGCGAGAACATCGCCTACGGTCGCGACGACGTCGAGGACGACCGCATCCGCGCCGCCCTCGTCGACGCGAACGCGGCGGAGTTCGTCGACCGACTGCCCGAGGGCTGGGACACGGTGGTCGGCGAGCGCGGCGCACGCCTGTCCGGCGGCCAGCGGCAGCGCCTCGCGATCGCGCGCGCCCTCGTCCGCGACCCCCGGATCCTCCTGCTCGACGAGGCGACGAGCGCCCTCGACCCCGAATCGGAGGAGCTGGTCAAGAGCGCCCTGACGCGCCTCATGCGCGGCAGGACGACCCTCGTCGTCGCACACCGGCTCTCCACCATCCGGCAGGCGGACCGCATCGTCGTGCTGGAGCACGGCGAGATCGTCGAGGAGGGCGCGCACGACGACCTGCTCGCGCGCTCCGGACGCTACGCGCACCTGCACGCGACCCAGTCGGGGATCGCGCCGTGACCCGACCCACCACCTCGGAAAGGACCCCCGCATGACCGAGCCCCTGCGCTGCGCCATCGTCGGCACCGGCGCGATCGCCCACGCCCACCTCCATGCGATCGACGCCGACCCCGAGGCGACGCTCGTCGCCGTGACCGACCTCTCGCGCTCCTCCGCCGAGGCGTTCGTCGCCGGCCGCGAGGGCGTCGCCGTGTTCGACGACCTCGACACGCTGCTAGCGGATGCCGCACCCGACGTCGTGCACGTGTGCACGCCGCCCGTCGCGCACCCGGCGCAGGCGATCGCCGCCCTCGAATCGGGCGCCCACGTGGTCGTCGAGAAGCCTCCGGCACCCAGCCTCGACGAGCTCGACGCGATGCGCGCGGCCGCGACCGCGGCCGACCGTCGGCTCGCCGTCGTGTTCCAGCAGCGCACCGGCACCGCCGCCGCGCACGTGAAGCGCCTCCTCGACGCAGGCTCCCTGGGGCGCCCCCTCGTCGCCCTGTGCCAGACGCTGTGGTTCCGCAACGCCGACTACTTCGCCGTGCCGTGGCGCGGGAAATGGGAGACCGAGGGCGGCGGTCCGACGCTCGGGCACGGCATCCATCAGCTGGATCTGCTGGCCTTCCTCCTCGGCGACTGGGCGGAGGTGGAGGCCCGCCTGTGGCGGATGGACCGGGAGACCGCGACCGAGGACGTCTCGACGGCGACGATCCGGTTCGCGCAGGGCACCGTGGCGCAGATGATCACGAGCGCCGTCTCGCCGCGCGAGATCAGCACGATCCGCATCGACACCCAGAAGGCCACCGTCACGGTGGACCACCTGTACGGCCACGGGCACGACAACTGGAGGATCACCCCCGCACCCGGATTCGAGGACGAGGCCGCCGCATGGGCGCTCCCCGACGTCGAGGAACCCAGCGGACACGATCCCCTGATGCGCGATGTCTTCGCGGCCCTCCGCACCGGCGCGCCCCTCCCTCCGACCGCCGACGCCCCCGCACGCTCGTTCGAACTCGTCGCCGCCGTGTACGCCTCGGCCGCCGCCGACGGGCGCCCGGTCACCCCCGACGACCTCGCGACCCACCCCACGCACCGCCGGGGCTTCGCGAGCCCTGTCCGTGACCTTCGTGGCTGAGGGGGCGCTCGTGCCGGACGCCGACGCACCTGCGCCGGGCGAGATCTACCGCGACCCCGTCTACGACGGCGCGACCGACCCGACGGTGGTGCGTGCCACCGACGGCACGTGGTGGATGTTCTACACGCAGCGCCGGGCGAGCCATCCCGCCCCCGGACCCAGCGTCGCGTGGGTGCACGGGAGCCGCATCGGCGTCGCACACTCCGCCGACGGCCTGCGGTGGGATTACGCCGGCACCCTCGAGCCCACCCCCGCCGGACTCGCCCTCGACCCCGACGGCCCGCCCGTCACGGTCACCGAGACCCACTGGGCACCGGAGGTCATCCACGACGGCGCGCGCTGGCGCATGTTCCTCACCGAGATCGACGGGATCCCGGACGCCTGGCCGGGCCACGCGCGACACATCGTCGCGTACGCCTCCGACGACCTCGCGACGTGGGAGCGGCAGGGCCCCCTCGCCCTCGACGGCGATCGGGTCATCGATGCCGCCGTCGCCCGCTGCCCCGACGGGCTGTGGCGCCTCTGGTATAAGGACGAGGCCGCGGACTCGGTGACGAAGGTCGCGGCATCCGACGATCTCGTGTCGTGGCGGAGTGAGGGGACGGCGATCGCGGGCCGGCCCCACGAGGGTCCGTACGCCTTCACCCTCTCCGGCCGGTGGTTCCTCCTCACCGACGAGTGGCGCGGCATGGCCGTGTACACCTCCGACGACGCGATCGCCTGGACGAGACAGGGTGGAGCGGATGCCGTCATCCTCGGCGAGCACGGCCCCGCGGACCTCGGCGTGCAGGTCGGGCGGCACGGAATGGTCGTCGTCGACGCCGAGACCGACACCGCCCGGCTGTACTACTTCACGCACCCCTGGTGGGACGGGCACGAGATCGCGGATGCCGCGCCGGACGCCGCGCGACGCAGCGCCGTGCACGTGGCGACACTGCGCATCGACGCGGACGGCACACTCATCTGCCGACGGTCATGAATCGTTACAAGATTTCGGCTCAGACCCTTGCGAAACGTTTTTGCGCGGGGTAGCGTAGCGGGCAAGCGCTTTCCAGCACCCTGAAGCACCGGAGACGCTCACACCGCACCATCGGACACGGACGTCGCGAGCGCGAGAATCGGACGCAGACGTCAAGAGAGGACAAGGATGTTCAGCAAGAAGCGGGCCATCACCGGGATCGCCGTCGCGACCGGTGCCGCCCTGGCCCTGGCCGGCTGCGCCGGCGGCAGCGAGCCGGCGGGAACCCTCGACCCCGACGAGGAGGTGACGCTCGACCTCGCCTTCTGGGGCAACGACGTGCGCGCTGAGATGTACAACGAGGCGATCGCCGCGTTCGAGGAGGAGTACCCGAACATCACGGTCAACTCCTCGTTCCTCGACTTCCCCGCCTTCTGGGAGCGCCGTCAGACCGAGGCAGCCGGCGGGAACCTCCCTGACGTCATGCAGTTCGACTACTCCTACCTCCGGCAGTACTCCGAGAACGGGCTGCTGCTCGACCTCGACCCCTACCTCGGCAACGTCATCCAGACCGACCCGATCCCCCAGAACATCCTCGACATCGGCGTGGTCGGCGGCACGACCTACGGCATCGCCACCTCGACCAACGCGTGGGGCATGTACACGAACCCGACCCTCCTCGCCGAGGTCGGCGTCGACGAGTTCGCCGGTGGAACGTGGGACGACTACGCCGCCTGGATGGGCGAGGTCACCGAGGCCAGCGGCGGAGAGGTCTGGGGCGGCTCGGACTACGCCGGCCGCATCCAGAACTTCGAGATCCAGCTGCGCGCCGAGGGTGGCGCCCTGTTCACCGAGGACGGCGAGCCCGGCTTCGACGAGGCCCGCCTGGCGGAGTTCTGGGAGGACGGCCAAGAGGTCATCGCCTCGGGCGCGGTCATCTCGGCCCAGCGCCTCGAGGAGATCTTCCCGACGTCCGGCTTCGGTGCTGCTCTGACCGCGAGTGAGCTGACGTGGGACAACTTCGGCGCCGGCTACCTCGGCGAGCTGGGCGAGGGCTACCCCGAGCTCGGTCTCGTCGCCCCGCCCATCACCGTCGAGGGGGCGCAGGATCTGTACCTGAAGCCCTCGATGCTGCACTCGATCGCCGCCAACACCGATCACCCGGAGGCCGCCGCGACCCTCGTGGACTTCCTGGTCAACTCGCCGCAGTCGGGCGAGATCTTCGGCACGAACCGCGGCCTCCCGGCCTCCGCGACCGCGCTGGACGCCGCCGACCTCGACCCGCTGAGCGAGCAGATCCGCGACTATGAGGCCTCGATCCAGGACCGCCTGGGCGACGCCCCGCCGGTGCCGATCGTCGGCTACGGCACGCTCGAGGAGGAGTTCCGGGTCCTCGGCCAGGAGCTCGGCTTCGGCACCATCTCCGTCGAGGACGCGGTCGACCGCTTCTTCACCGAGATGGACGTCGTCCTCAGCAACAACTCGTGAGCGACGAGGGGGCCCGGGCAGAACGCTCGGGCCTCCTCCCGCCCCACCCTCCATCTCGAGACCAGGAGCATCCGTGAGCACGACAACGACGAGGGTCATCGTCACCGGGAAGACCTCGAAGCGGTCGCTGAGCCCGAGGCAGCGCCCGGAGGCGCCCGCCGCTCGTCCGGGTCAGCGCGTTCGCCAACGCAAGGAGACTCTCGCCGGCTACGGGTTCCTCGTCCCGTGGCTCATCGGCTTCTTCGGCCTCACGATCGTGCCGATGGTGTACTCGCTGTATCTCTCGTTCACGCGGTACAACATCTTCCAGCCGCCGCAGTGGGTCGGTATCGACAACTACGTCCGACTCTTCACCAACGACCCGCAGTTCATCCAGTCCGCCTGGATCACCCTCGTCTATGTCCTCGTGGGCACCCCGATCATGCTGGCCGCCGCGCTCGCCGTGGCCATGCTTCTGAACTACCGTGACCGCGGAGCGGCGTTCTTCCGCTCGGCCTTCTACGCCCCCTCGCTCATCGGCGCATCCGTCTCGGTCGCGATCGTGTGGCGGGCGATGTTCTCGGGTGACGGCCCGGTCGACGGGTTCCTGAGCTTCTTCGGCATCAACCTCGGATCGTGGATCGGCAACCCGTCCCTCGTGCTCCCCGCGATGATCATCCTCGCGGTCTGGCAGTTCGGCGCAACGATGGTCATCTTCCTCGCCGGCCTCAAGCAGATCCCCAAAGAGCTTTACGAGGCCGCCGAGATGGACGGCGCCGGCCCGTGGCATCGCTTCCGCGCCGTCACCCTGCCCATGCTCTCGCCCGTGATCTTCTTCAACCTGCTGCTCGGCCTCATCGGCGCCTTCCAGGTCTTCGCGTCGGCGTACATCATCTCCAACGGCACCGGCGGCCCCGCCGGCATGACGAACTTCATCACGCTCTACCTCTACAAGCGCGGGTTCTCCGATGGCCAATACGGCTATGCCGCCGCGATTGCGTGGGCCCTGATGATCGTCGTCGCGATCATCGCCCTCATCCTGTTCCGCACCCAGAAGAACTGGGTCCACTACTCGGGAGACAACCGATGAGCTCCGCATCCTTCGGCGAACCGTCCGTGCAGGTCCTCGAGCAGCAGGACCTCGAGCAGGGCGACGCGGCCCCGCGACCCGCTCGGCGGCGGGTCAAGCGCAAGACGTGGCAAACGGTGGTGTGGTTCGTGGTGCTCGCCGTGATCACCGCGATCGTCCTCTACCCGCTTGTGTGGCTCCTCTTCGCGACGTTCAAGCCGAACGCCGAGTTCGGGCAGAACCCGGCCCTCCTGCCCGAGAGCCCCACGGTGCAGAACTACGTCACCGTCATGGAGGGCATCGCCGGCATCCCGATGTGGCGCTTCTTCGCCAACTCGCTGATCCTGGCGGTCCTCGCCGTCATCGGCACGGTCATGTCGTCGGCACTCGCGGCGTACGCGTTCGCCCGTATCCAGTTCAAGGGGCTCGGCATCCTCTTCGCGGCCATGATCGGCACGCTCCTCCTGCCGTTCCACGTCGTGATCATCCCGCAGTACCTGCTGTTCAACTCGCTCGACATGATCGATACCTTCTGGCCGTTGGTGCTGCCGAAGTTCCTCGCCACCGAAGCCTTCTTCGTCTTCCTCCTGGTGCAATTCATGCGCCAGATGCCGCGTGACATGGACGAGGCAGCGCGCATCGACGGGGCCGGGCACATCCGGATCTTCTGGGCCATCATCGTGCCGCTCATCCGCCCGGCCCTCATCACGTGCGCCATCTTCGCGTTCATCTGGAGCTGGAACGACTTCCTCGGCCCGCTCCTCTATCTGACGAGCCCGGACAACTACCCGCTGCCGATCGCGCTGCGCCTGTGGAACGACCAGACCTCGACGAGCGACTACGGCGCGACCGTCACCGCGAGCTTCATCGCCCTCGTCCCGGTGCTGCTGTTCTTCATCGTCTTCCAGCGCTTCCTCGTCGACGGCGTCGCCACGCAGGGTCTGAAGGGCTGATCGTGGCCCGCCCCCGGATGTCGGCCCGCGCCGAGGAGCGCGCGGCGAAGCGCGAGGCGCTCTCCGGCGCCGGCCCCACGCCCGAGGGGCACGAGATCGCCCGGAACCCCGGCGCGACGGCACGCTTCGCCCTGTTCGGAGAGGTGCTGCTCGTCGGGCTTCTCATCACCGTGGTCTCGCTGCCGCTCGTGACGCTTCCCGCGGCACTGGCGGCCGGCATCCGTCACCTCCGGCGCTTCGCCTCGGCCGAGGAGTCGCACGCGCGGACGTTCTTCCGCGACATCCGCCGCGCCCTCCCGGGCGGGCTGGTCGTCGGGGTGATCTCCGTCGTCGCCACCCTTGTGCTGCTGCTCGACATCGACCTCGCCCGGAGCGGATTCCTCCCCGGCGGCCCCGTCGTCGAGGCCGTCAGCTGGGCGGGCCTGGCCGCGACGGCGCTCGTCGTCCTCGCGTCCGCGACGCTGTGGACACCGGAGCGCGGCTGGCGCTCGGCGGTCCGCGCGACCCCGCGCGCCCTGGTGGCGGATCCGGGGGGCGCCGCCTACCTGCTCGCCACCGTCGTCTTCGCGGTCGTCGTGACGTGGGTGCTCCTGCCGCTGATCGTCGCCGCCCTCGGGTGCACGGCGCTCGCGGCGATGGCCGTCCCCCAGCGCCCGCGCCGACGCGGCTGACGCTCGCCCCCCCCTTTTCTTCCCGTGACAGGAGTAACCGACGTGTTCTACGGCGCCGACTACAACCCGGACCAGTGGCCCGAGGAGGTCTGGGCCGAAGACGTCAGTCTCATGCAGGAGGCAGGGGTCAACATCGTCAGCCTCGGCATCTTCGCGTGGTCGCGCATCCAGCCCGCCGAGGGCGTGTGGGACTTCGCCTGGCTCGACACCGTCATCGACACCCTGCACGCCGGCGGCATCCGGGTGAACCTCGCCACCGCCACTGCCTCGCCCCCGCCGTGGGTCAGCGCGAACTACCCCGAGACGCTGCCGGCCGATCAGAGCGGCGCGTCGTACTGGCCCGGGAGCCGCCAGCACTTCGCCCCGTCCTCCCCCGTTTACCGGCGCCTCGCGGGCGAGCTCGTCCGGCGCTTGGCGGAGCGATACGTCCACCACCCGGCCGTCGTCATGTGGCACGTCGGAAACGAGTTCGGCTGCCACCTCCCGATGGACTTCTCGGATGCCGCGCGCGACGCGTACCGCGTGTGGCTGCGCGAGAAGTACACGAGCATCGCCGCTCTGAACGAGGCGTGGGGGACGAGCTTCTGGTCGCAGCGGTACGGCTCGTTCGACGAGATCTTCCCGCCGCGCCTCGCCCCCTACAGCCACAACCCGTCGTCGATGCTCGACTGGCGCCGCTTCACCAGCGACATGCTGCTGGAGTGCTACCTCGCCGAGCGCCGCATCCTGCAGGAGGCCGGGGCGACCCAGCCGATCACGACGAACTTCATGGGGCCGTTCAAGCCGGCCGACTACCGCCGGTGGGCGCCGCACATGGACGTCATCGCTGACGACTGCTATCCGGATCCCGCGAACCCCCACCGGGTGCGCGACGCCGCGTTCCAGCGCGACCTCGTCCGCTCCCTCAAGCCCGACGTGCCGTGGCTGCTGTGGGAGCAGGCGACGGATGCCGTCAACTGGCGCCCCGCCAACCCCGGTAAGTCGCCCGGCATGCTCATGGCCGAGACCGCGCAGTCGGTCGGACGCGGCGCCGACGGGATCATGTTCTTCCAGTGGCGGCAGTCCCGCGCGGGGAGCGAGAAGTTCCACTCGGCGATGCTCCCCCACGCCGGAACCGAGACCCGCACGTGGGACGCGGTCACCGACTTGGGCGCGCGTCTCGCCGCCCTCCCGACCCTCCCCACCCCCGCACCGGGATCCGATGCGCGCGTGGGTCTCGTGTTCGACTGGGAGAACTGGTGGGCGGTCGAGGAACGCGACCACCCGGTGCTGCTGGACTACCTCGCGATCTGCCTCGACTGGTACGGCGCACTCCACGCGCGCGGCATCCAAGTCGACATCATCGCCCCCGAGGAGGCCTCCCGAGAGCGCGTCGACCTCGTCCTCGCGCCGGCGCTCTACCTGCTCCGCGACGAGGGCGCCGCCGCACTGGCGCGCTTCGTCGAGAACGGCGGCACGCTCCTCGGCGGTCCCTTCACGGACATCGTCGACGCCCACGACCAGTTCCTCCCCGGCGGGTTCCTCACCCGACTCGGCGAGGTGTTCGGCATCCGCTTCGAGGACTTCGGTGCCCTCCCCGCGCGCGGTGCCGGCGGCATGGGCGTCGGTGCGCTGACGACACCCGCACCCGGAGCGACGACGGATGCCGCCCGCGTCGGCGTCCGCTACGGCGACGTCGACTTCGACGGCGGTCTCGTCGCCGAGCACATCCACGCGCACGGAGCCGACGTGCTCGCGCGCTTCACCGACGGACTCGCCGAGGGCGGCCCCGCCCTCACCCGGCACCGGCACGGGGCGGGCGAGGCCTGGTACGTCGCCACCCTCCCGGATGCCGCGGGCATCGACGCGATCGTCGCCGCGATCGTCGCGGGAGCCGGCATCCGTCCCGTCGTGGAGAACCTGCCGGCCGGGGTGGAGGCCGCGCGCCGCGGCGATCTCGTCACCGTCATCAACCACACCGACGCAGCCGTGTCGATCGACATCGACGGCACCGACGCCGAAACAGGCGCGTCCGTCGATCAGCTGGTGCTCGCGCCGCAGCAGGCGGCCTTCGTCCGCGTCGCGGCGAACCGCGCCGCGGAGGAGCAGGCGGCTGCACCTGCGGAAGGGCGCGCGGTACCCGTAGCCTGAGGTGACGGATAACGCGATGTCCGCAACATAACCCCCCGCACACCGCAGAGAGGCAGTGACATGACCGACGCCACCGCGCGCCTGGACCCCTACCTGGAGATCGCCCCGATCGACCGCCGCATCTTCGGCGGCTTCGTCGAGCATCTCGGACGCCACATCTACGACGGCATCTTCGAGCCCGGCCACCCGACCGCCGACGAGAATGGATTCCGCCAGGACGTCATCGAGCTCGTCCGCGAGCTCGGCGTCAGCACGATCCGCTACCCCGGCGGCAACTTCGTCTCGGGCTACCGCTGGGAGGACGGCATCGGCCCGGTCGACGAGCGCCCGCGCCGACTCGACCTCGCCTGGCACGCCACCGAGACGAATCGGATCGGCCTCCACGAGTTCCAGCAGTGGCTCGACGCGGTGGGCAGCGACCTGATGCTCGCCGTCAACCTCGGCACCCGCGGAACCGCGGAGGCCCTCGACCTCCTCGAGTACGCGAACACGATCGTCCCGACGGCGTGGACCGAGCAGCGCGCGGCCAACGGACACCCCGAGCCCTTCGCGGTGAAGATGTGGTGCCTCGGCAACGAGATGGACGGGCCCTGGCAGCTCGGTCACCGCAACGCCGAGGACTACGGCAAGCTCGCCTCGCGGACCGCCAAGGCGATGCGCCAGCTCGACCCCTCGATCGAACTCGTCGCGTGCGGGTCGTCCGGTCGCACGATGCCGACCTTCGGCTCGTGGGAGCGCGAGGTGCTGCAGCACACGTTCGACGATGTCGACTTCATCTCGTGCCACGCGTACTACCAGGAGCGCGACGGCGACGCGCAGGAGTTCCTCACCTCGGGCGAGGACATGGCGCGGTTCATCGCGTCGGTCGTCGCGACCGCCGACCACGTCGCGGCCGACCGCGGCAGCGACAAGCGGATCATGATCTCGTTCGACGAGTGGAACGTCTGGTACCTCGACCGCTGGGAGGCCCAGCAGAAGCAGTACGGTCCCGACGAGTGGCCGATCGCCCCGCGTCAGCTCGAGGACTCCTACAGCGCGCTGGACGCCGTCGTGTTCGGCGACCTCATGATCACCCTGCTCCAGCACGCCGACCGCGTGCGCTCGGCATCCCTCGCGCAGCTGGTCAACGTGATCGCGCCGATCATGACCGAGCCGGGCGGCCCGACCTGGCGTCAGACCACGTTCTTCCCGTTCTCGCTCACCTCGCGCCTGGCTCAGGGGCGCGCGGTGCGGGTGCCGGTCACCACCGGAACCGTGCCGAGCGCCCGTTTCGGCGATGTCGCGGCGGTCAACGCCGTGGCCACGATCGACGACGAGGGCGTGACGCTGTTCCTGGTGAACCGCTCCGTGAGCGACGCCGCGAACGTCCGGGTGGACCTGTCGCCGCTCGGCGCCCACGGGCTCTCCGTCGTCGAGTCGCACCTCCTGCACGAGGACGACCTCGCCGCGGCCAACACGCTCGACGACACCGAGCGCGTCGGCGTCCGGCGCGCGGATGCCTCCGTGACGGATGCCGAGCTCACGGTCGCACTGCCGCCGGTGTCGTGGGCTGCGGTCCGTCTGGGATCCGCGTGAGTTCGGCCGCACGGGCGCGAGTGCGCCGCGACAACGCGCCCGTGCGGCGCCCCGCGATGGGGAACGACATCGACGCGCGCCCGGGTCTCGAGGTCACGAGCGCCGCGCTCCTCCGCGACGGCCGGCCGTGGCTCCCCGTGTCGGGAGAGCTGCACTACACGCGGGTCCCTCGCGCGCGCTGGACCGAACGGATCCGGCTCATGCGCGCGGGCGGGATCGATGTGATCTCGACCTACGTCCCGTGGATTCACCACCAGCCCGAGCCGGGACCGGCCGACTTCCGCGGAGAGCTCGACATCGCGGCGTTCGTGGACGCCGTCCGCGCCGAGGGCCTCGAGCTCGTCCTGCGGATCGGTCCCTGGGCGCACGGGGAGCTCCGCAACGGCGGGTTCCCCGACTGGGTCCAGGCTCTCCCCGTCGAGCACCGCACCGACGACCCCGCCTATCTCGCGGTGGTGCGAGAGTGGTTCGGCGCGCTGGGGACGGCGCTCGGCGGCCGCGCGCACCCCGAGAACATCCTCGGCATCCAGCTGGAGAACGAGCTCTACGACCAGCCCGACCACATCGTCACGCTGAAGGGGCTCGCCCGGGATTCCGGACTCTCGGCTCCGCTGTGGACGGCGACGGCGTGGGGGTCGGCGCAGCTTCCGGAGGGCGAGGTCGTGCCGCTGTGGGGCGGGTACGGAGACGGCTTCTGGGTCGATCCCGACCAGCCGTGGGACGACACCTTCCGCGCACACTTCTTCTTCTCCGACCGCTGGGACGATCCCGGGATCGGCGCCGACCTGCGGGCCACGGAGCTGGCCGCGGCGGCCGCGGCCTCCGAGCTCTTCCCCCGCGCCACCTGCGAGGTCGGCGGCGGGATGGCGACCGCGTACCACCGCCGCCCGCGCCCGGCGGCGCCCGACATCGCCGCCGTCGCGCACGCGAAGCTCGGCAGCGGATCGGCCTGGCAGGGCCTCTACATGTACGCCGGCGGCGCGAATCCCGTCCCCGGCACCGCGGAGACCCAGGCGACGGGGTACCCCAACGACCTGCCGGACCTGAGCTACGACTTCCACGCCCCGATCGGCGAGGCCGGCCGCGCCGCACCCTCCCACGCGGCGCTGCGCCTTCAGCACGCCGTGATCGAGGCGTTCGGCTCCGACCTCGCGCCGATGCCGACGACGTTCCCGGACGTCGCTCCGGCGGGCGTCCGCGACCGCACGACGCCGCGGTGGGCGGTCCGCAGCGACGGGACGCGCGGGTTCCTCTTCGTCGGGTGGCAGCAGCCGTACGAGCCGCTGGACGATCTGCCCGGCATCCGTTTCCGCGTCGAGACCGACGAGCGGACGTGGGAGGTGCCCGACCGCGCGGTGACGATCCCCGCCGGCACGCTCGCGTGCTGGCCGCTCGGGCTGGTCATCGGCGGCGTGGAGGTCGCGTGGGTGAGCGCGTCGCTGGTCACGGTCCTCGACGGGGACGGGGACGGGGACGGGGACGGGGACGGGGACGGGGACGGTGGGGTGCCCACGCTCGTCCTCCGCGAGGACACCGGAATCGAGGTGCGCGCCGAGATCGACGGGCAGGTGCGCGCGCTGCGCCCCTCTCTCACCCCGGAACGTGTGACAGGCCACGGAGGCGCCCTCGACATCCTGATCGTGCCCGCTTACCTGGCCAGAGACCTGTGGGTCGTGGATGCTGCGACGGGGCACCGACGTGTGCTCGTGTCCCGCGACGAGCTGACATGGGATGCCGTCGGCACGGTGTCTGTGAGGACCGAGGCGCCGGCGCCGGACGTTCTGGAGTACCGGCCGGACGATCGCGGCTGGCGGGGCCCGGAATGGGCCGCACCGGCGAGCGGATGGACGGCGCCGGTGGTCGCCGAGGAGATCCGGGCGGCGGTGACGCCGGAGCCCGGCGGATACGGCGCGCGCGACGGCCGGCACACCGCCCCCACCCGCGCGGTCATCGATGAGCGCGCCGCCGTGCATCGCCTGCGGCTCCCCGCGAATCTCGGACCCGACGCGACCCTGCGCATCGACTGGGCCGGCGACGTCGCTCACCTCCGCGCGGACGGACGCATCGTCGCCGACCGCTTCTGGGACGGCTCGCCCTTCATCGTCGACCTGGACGACCTCGGGGTCTTTCCGGGAACGGAGCTGGAACTGTGGATCCTGCCGCTGCGCACGGATGCCGGCATCCGCCTCCCCGCGGGCGCCGCGGAACGGCTCGCCGACGCGGCGGACGGCGGAGCGCCCGACCTGTGCGCACTCGACCGGGTCCGTGTCACGACCCCCGGGCGCGCCGTCGAGCGGGATCGCGCCGAAAGACGCTGACGCTCCCGTTCGGCGGGAAAGCGCTTGCGGTTCGTCGACGGGCCGTGGCACACTGGAACAAGTTGGAAAGCGTTTACCGGTCCTCGAGGATCGGTCGCCCGCCTCGGCGGGATTCACCCGCAGAAAGAAGGCCACCGTGAGCGACACCGCCCTCGCCCCCGCCGTCACCCCGGCATCCGTCGACCGTCCCGCCGTGCGCGAGGTCGGCATCATCATGAACGGCGTCTCGGGCCGCATGGGGTATCGCCAGCACCTGGTCCGCTCGATCCTCGCGATCCGCGACGCCGGCGGCATCCTGCTTCCCGACGGCACGCGACTGACGGTCAAGCCGCTCCTGGTCGGTCGCAGTGCGGCGAAGCTCGCCGAGCTCGCCGCCCGCCACGACATCGAGGACTACACCACCGACCTCGATGCCGCCCTCGCCGACCCCCGCTGGGAGATCTACGCCGACTTCCTCGTGACCCAGGCCCGCTCGTCGGCCCTTCGCAAGGCGATCGCCGCCGGCAAGACGATCTACACCGAGAAGCCGACCGCCGAGACCGCCGACGAGGCCCTGGAGCTGGCGAAGCTCGCCGCCGCCGCGGGCGTGAAGACCGGCGTCGTCCACGACAAGCTCTACCTCCCCGGCCTGCAGAAGCTCAAGCGCCTCATCGACTCCGGATTCTTCGGCCGCATCCTGTCGGTCCGCGGCGAGTTCGGATACTGGGTGTTCGAGGGCGACTGGCAGCCCGCGCAGCGCCCGAGCTGGAACTACCGCGCCGAAGACGGCGGCGGAATCATCGTCGACATGTTCCCGCACTGGAACTACGTGCTGGAGAACCTCTTCGGCGAGGTCAAGAGCGTCTACGCCCAGGCATCCGTGCACATCGCCGACCGCTGGGACGAGAACGGCGAGCACTACACCGCCACCGCGGAGGACGCCGCATACGGGATCTTCGAGATCGACGGCAACGCCGCGGGCGAGCCGATCGTCGCGCAGATCAACTCCTCCTGGACCGTGCGCGTCAACCGCGACGAGCTCGTGGAGTTCCACGTCGACGGGACGCACGGTTCCGCCGTCGTGGGTCTCTTCGGCGCGAAGATCCAGCACCGCAACGCCACCCCGAAGCCGGTGTGGAACCCCGACCTCGCCGACGACCACGACTACGACGCCGACTGGGCCGAGGTGCCCACCAACGACGTCTTCCAGAACGGGTTCAAGCAGCAGTGGGAGGAGTTCCTCCTCTCCTACGCCCTCGGCACGGACTACGAGTTCGATCTCCTCTCCGGCGCCCGCGGCGTCCTGCTCGCCGAGGCGGGCCTCCGCTCGAGCCGCGAGGGCCGCAAGGTCGAGCTGACCGCGCTGAGCCTGGACTGACCCGTGGGCGGCCTCACCCTCCTCTCCCCCGAGGGCGCGCTCTCGCGCGTCCCCCTGCCGGACGCGCCGGCGTACACCCGGCCGACCGCGCCACTCCGCTCGCGCGTCGCGTATGCCGCCGCCCACGTGGTGCCGCGGGTGACGGGCGACAACACCCCGGGGCGTCCTGCCGACATCGATTGGGACGCCACCCTCGACTTCCGCCGGTCCGTGTACGAGTGGGGTCTCGGCGTTGCCGACGCGATGGACACCGCCCAGCGGAACATGGGCCTCGACGCCGCCGCGACGCGTGAGCTCATCGCGCGCTCGGCGGAGGTCGCCCGCGAGAGCGGCGGCCGGGTCGTGGTGGGGGTCAACACCGACCACGTCGAGGACGAGCGGATCACCCTCCGCGCGGTGACCGACGCGTTCCTCTCCCAGCTCGCGTTCACCGAGGAGCAGGGGGCGGGACCCGTCCTCATGGCGTCGCGCCACCTGGCGCGCGCCGCGGAATCGGCCGACGACTACCGGCGCGTCTACCGCGAGGTGCTGCAGGCGGCATCCGGTCCCGTCGTCCTGCACTGGCTCGGCACCGCGTTCGACCCGACCCTCGAGGGGTACTTCGGCGACAGCGACTGGCGTGCGGCATCCGCCGTCCTGCTCGAGATCATCGAGGAGAACGTCGACAAGGTCGCCGGGGTGAAGATGAGCCTCCTGGATGCCGCGTCCGAGGTGTGGGTGCGCGAGCGCCTGCCCGAGGGCGTGCGCATGTTCACCGGCGACGACTTCAACTACGTCGGCCTCATCGGCGGGGCCTCGACCCCGGGCGCCGCACAGCCGCCCCGTGACGCGGACGCGCGGCACCAGCACTCCGATGCGCTGCTCGGCGCGTTCGCGGCGCTCGCCCCATCGGCATCCGCCGCGATCCAGGCGCTCGACGCGGACGACCCCGACCGGTACCTCGCCATCCTCGGACCCACCGAGGAGCTCAGCCGGCAGATCTTCGCCGCGCCGACCTTCTACTACAAGACCGGCGTCGCGTTCCTGTCGTGGCTGAACGGTCACCAGACCGCCTTCCAGATGGTCGGGGGCCTCCACTCGGCGCGGAGCCTTCCGCACCTCTCCCGGATCATCGAGCTGGCCGCCGCGTGCGGCGCCCTGGAGGACCCCGAGCTCGCGGCCGACCGCTGGCATGGGATGCTGCGCGTGAACGGGGTCGGCGTGTGAGCGCGGCATCCGTCGCCGGCGGGTCTGCGGTCACGGCCGCGACGTCGCGGCTGTCGATCAATCAGGGGACGGTCAAGCACGCCTCCCTCGCCGAGGCCCTCCAGGCGACGACGGATGCCGGGGTGCCGGCGATCGGGCTGTGGCGCGAGCCGGTGCAGGAGGTCGGGCTCGACGTCGCCGCGTCGATGGTCGCCGACTCGGGGCTGCGGGTGTCGACCCACTGCCGCTCGGGCTTCTTCACGATGCCCGAGGGCCCTGCGCGCCGTGCCGCGATCGACGACAACCGCCGAGCGATCGAGGAGGCCGCGGCGCTCGCCGCCGCGGGGGCCGAGGGCTCCGTCGCCGTGCTGGTACTCGTCGCCGGAGCGCTGCCGGACGGCTCGCGCGACCTGCTCGGCGCACGCTCCCGGGTGCGCGATGCGATCGGCGAGCTCGCACCGTACGCGGCGGATGCCGGGGTGCAGCTCGCGATCGAGCCGCTCCACCCGATGTACGCCTCGGACCGATGCGTCGTGTCGACCCTCGGTCAGGCGCTCGACATCGCCGCGGACTTCGAGCCGGCGGTCGTCGGCGTCACGGTCGACACGTTCCACATCTGGTGGGATCCGGAGGTCCTCCCGCAGATCGCCCGGGCCGGCCGCGAGGGCCGGATCGCGACGTACCAGGTGTGCGACTGGAAGACGCCGCTGCCCGCGGACGTGCTCCTGAGCCGCCACTACCCCGGCGACGGCGTCATCGACTTCGCATCGCTCACGCGCGCGGTCGAGGACACCGGCTACGACCGCGACATCGAGGTCGAGATCTTCAACGCCGACATCTGGTCGCGGTCCGCCGCGACCATCGCGCGCGAGACCGCGGCATCCTTCTCCTCCGCCGTCGCCCCGCACCTCCGCACCCCCTGACCCCGCTTGGGTTCGGGGGGGGTGTTCAGTGGCGCCTTCGCGCGGGTCCGCGCGGGCGACACCCGCGCGACGGCGCCATTGAATGGGTGCGGCGACCCCGACGGATGCGACCCGAACCTCACGCGCACCGGGTACCTAATCGGCGAGGCTCGGACCATCGGATCGTCCAGGCATGCCCGTGCATTCCCCATGTTTCCGGCGACGGCAGCCCTCTAGCCTCGACGGGAATCATCCAAGAGAGGGATGGCTCACACCGCATTGCAAGGGAGCAAGAATGTCCACGATCACACGGAGGCGCCGGGGCACAGCAGGCCTTCTCGGCGCCGCAGGATTGTCCGCCGCGCTCGTCCTCTCGGGTTGCACGAGCACCGGCGATGAGGGTGGGACGAGTGACAACGGGGAGCCCGCGCAGATCACGTTCCAGTCCTGGGTTCCCAACATCGACCGCGCGGTCGATGCCTTCAACGCCTCGCAGGACGACATCGAAGTCACGCTCGAGACGATCACCGCCGGTCCCGACGGCGGGTATGCGACGATGCTCGCTGCCGTCCAGGCGGGCAACCCGGCGGACGTCGTCCAGCTCGGATATGACGCCATTCCCGACTTCCTCATCAACGACGCACTCGAGGACATCTCGCCCTACGTCAACGACTCCGAGAATCTGTTCGTGCCGTGGCAGTGGCAGACCGGCGCCTTCGGTGACGGCGTGTACGCCGTGCCGCAGGCATCCGGTCCCCTCGGGCAGTTCTACCGGAAGGACATCTTCGATTCGCTCGGTCTCGAGCATCCGGAGACGTGGGAGGACTACTACGAAGCCGCGAAGGTCATCCGGGCATCCGATCCGGACCGCTACATCGCGGCATTCGCGTTCAATCAGGCCCCATGGCTGATCGGACTGTCGCAGCAGGGCGGGGCCAACTGGTTCACCGCCGAGAACGACGCCTGGACTGTCGACATCGACGGGGAAGAGACTCTGCAGGTCGCGGAGTTCTGGCAGCGCCTGATCGACGAGGACCTTGTCAAGATCGTCGCCGACATGTCGAGCGAGTGGAATGCCGACATCCAGAACGGGAACATCGTGTCCTGGATCTCCGGTTCGTGGGCCGACGCCATCGTGCGCGGCACCGCCCCCGACACGGCGGGCAGCTGGGCCGTCGGCGGGATACCGCAATGGGAGGCCGGCGAGGATGTCTCGGCCACGTGGGCCGGAGGCTCGGCGAGCGCCGTACTCCGGGGCTCGGACAACCCCGAGGCGGCGGCCGAGTTCGCGCTGTGGCTGAACTCCGATCCGGAGAGCGTGAACATCCTCACCAACATCGGTGCAGGATGGCCGGCGATCGCCGACACCAGCGAGATCTCGGTCCTCCAGGACGACCCCGAGGTGTTCGCGTTCTACGGCGGACAGGACATCTGGGATGTCTTCGCGGCGTCGGACGCCGCGGTCGACACGTCGTGGACGTGGCCGCCCCTCTCCTCGACCCTTTTCGCATCGTTGAGCGACAACGTGTCCGCGGCGGTGGATGCGGGCACACCGATCGCCGACGCCTTCGTCGAGACACAGGCCGACATGGTGGCGGCCCTCGAAGAGCGCGGCATCGCCGTCGACTGATCTCTGCGGTTCGGGGAGGAGGCATCCGAGGCTCCTCCCCGAACCTCCGGCCCGAAAGCACACTCGTGATCGAATCATCCGTCGCTGCGCCGGACGCCGCGCAGCTTCCGCCACCTCGCACCCATCGACGCCGCCGCCGGTCTGCGGCGATGTGGGTGCTCGTCCTCCCGTTCGTCGTGATGTTCGCGCTGTTCTTCGTGGCACCGATCATCTACGCCGTCGTGCAGAGTCTGTTCACCACCCGTTCGAGCGGTCTTGGCTTCGGCGCCCCCGAGACGACGTTCGTCTTCCTGGAGAACTACGTCCGAGCGCTGTCGAACAGCGACTTCGTGGCGAGCATGGGGCGTCTCGTGCTCTTCTCGGTGATCCTCGTGCCGATGATGGTGGTGACGGCTCTCGGATTGGCCCTCCTCCTGGACTCGGGCAAGGCCCTCGCCCCCCGCTTCTTCCGTGTGTTGTATTTCGCGCCCTACGGCGTGCCCGGCGTCGTCGCCACTCTCCTCTGGGGATTCCTCTACATCCCTGCGACAAGCCCGATCCTCCAGGTGCTGTCATCAGTGGGAGTCGACATCAATCCCCTGGCGTCAGGAAACGTCCTCTTCGCGATCGCCAACATCGCTCTCTGGGGGTTCGCCGGTTACAACATGGTCATCCTGATGGCGGCTCTGCACGCCATCCCCTCCGAGTTGTACGAAGCAGCCCGGATGGACGGCGCGTCTGCATGGTCGACCGTGTGGCACATCAAGCTGCCGCTCGTTCGACCATCGATCATCCTCGTCACCGTCTTCACGATCATCGGGACGCTGCAGCTCTTCGTCGAGCCCCTCGTTCTGCAGCCGCTGACCACGGCCATCAGCTCGACGTTCACGCCGAACCTCGCCGCGTACAACCAGGCCTTCGCGCAAGGCAACCCCAACCTCGCCGCCGCCATGGCCGTCATCGTCGCCGCATTGGGCTTCGTGTTCTCATTCGGCTTCCTTCGCATTGTGAACCGAAAGGGGAACCGCGCATGGTGACCCGCACCCGCAGGCCCGCCTCGGACCCGGTCGGAACGACGGCCGTGACCATCGTGCTCGCGGTCGCGGGCATCTACTTCGCGCTGCCGCTCGTGTGGGTCCTCATCGCCGCGACGAAGTCGCCCGGCGATCTGTTCGCCACCTTCGGTCTGTGGTTCTCGGATTCACCGCAGGCATGGCAGAACCTCACGACCCTCTTCTCCCAGGAGAACGGGGCCTTCGTCCGGTGGATCCTGAACAGCATCCTCTACTCCGGTGTCGGCGCGTTCGTCGCCATGGTCTTGTCGGCCGCGTGCGGCTATGCGATCGCCAAGTTCTCATTCCGAGGACGCGAGGCGCTCTTCTCGACCATTCTCGGCGGGGTCCTGGTGCCCGCGACGGTGATCGCCCTGCCGCTGTACTTCCTTCTCAACACCGTCGGGCTCACCGGCACGTACTGGGCGGTGCTGTTGCCGAGCATGGTAAGCCCGTTCGGGGTGTACCTCGCGCGCATCCATGCGAACGCAAGTGTTCCTGACGAAGTGGTGGAGGCTGCGCGGTTGGATGGCGCCGGCGATCTGCGGATCTTCGCGACGATCGCGACCCGCATGATGGCGCCGGCGATGGTGACGATCTTCCTGTTCCAGTTCGTGACCATCTGGAACAACTACCTCCTGCCGCTGGTGATGCTCAACGACACGCGGACGTTCCCGGTGACCCTGGGGCTGACCCTGTGGAACTCGCAGACGCAACGCGATCCGATGTTCTACCAGCTCGTCGTCACCGGGTCCGCTGTGTCAGCCATCCTGCTCGTGGCTCTCATGATCGCCCTCCAGCGCTTCTGGCGGGCCGACCTCACGGCCGGGGCGACGAAGGGCTGATCACCACACTGCACCCCGGCATCCGCTCGCGCTCACCGGATGCACCTCGTTCACTTGTCGCGTCCTGCGGGTCCGGACGCGGCGCGACCCGCAAGACGCGACAAGCGAACCGGAAGGAGCTCAGCCCTTGCGGTGGGCGCGATAGGCGGTCGGACTCGTGCCGTGGATCTTGCGGAACTGGCGCGAGAAGTAGAACGCGTCGTCCACGCCGACCTGTCGCGCGATCTCGGCGACGGTCAGGTCGGTCGTGTCGAGAAGGCGCCGTGCGCGCGCCATCTTCAACGACAGATGATGGGCGACGACGCCCCCGCCGGTCGCCTGTCGGAACAGCGCGGCGAGGTGCGACGGCGACACCCCCACAAGCGCGGCGAGCTCGCCGACCTGCACGTGCCCGTCGACCCGCTCCTGCAGGTACCTCATCGCACGCTCGACGGGCGTGCCGTCCTCGGGCAGCAGGCGATCGACGGCGAGTTGGGTCATCAGCCGCCACGCCATCCCGCTCGTCGCAACGAGGCGGGCGGGTGTCATATCGCGTTCGAGCGACGAGACGATCTCGTCCAGGAGCGCGGTGATGCGATCGAGCGCCCGCAGAGACAGCAGGGGCGTATCGGGACGGATGCCGCAGGCCTCGACCAGCTCGGAGACATCGCTCCCCCGAACGTGCGCCCACCAGATCGTCCAGGGGTCGCCCTCCCCTGCCCCGTAGGCATGAGGAGTCCCGGCGGGGAGGACGATCGCGCCGCCCGGTCCGACCCGCACACGGGATCCTCCGACCTCGAGCCACCCCGCGCCCCCGACGCACACGATGACGATCGTCTCGGCCGCGCCCGTCTCACGGTGCCGGCCGTGCTGATCCGCTCGCGGGAAGTACCCCGCGTCCGTCACGAGGATCCGCCGCGTCACCCCGCGCGCGAGCGCCGCATCGACGAGCGGCCGCGGCACGACGACGAGCCGCTGATGGTCGAAGCCGTCGGCGCGTTCCATGGCGGCATCCTCCCACGCGACGACAACGCGTCCACACCCTCCGGAGCCCCGGTAGGAATCAGCGGATCGTCCAGGCCTCGCACGCGATCACCCATGGTCCCGCGGGCGACGTCTCCGTACAGTCGACCCGTGACTCCCGACGACGATGCCCCGAGCCGCATCGAGCTCCCCGCCGCACCCACAGATCAGCAGGCGATTCTCGACGCCGGCGGCGTCGCCTGCTGGAGCGAGCCGCTCGAGATCGACACGTACGAGGCCGGCGCCCCCGACCCCTACCCGCTGTTCCTCGATCGCCGCGTGTACCAGGGGTCGAGCGGGCGGGTGTATCCGATGCCGATGATCGACCAGGTCGCGCACGACAAGCGGCCGCGGTCGTGGCGGGCGATCCACCTCGAGAACGCCTATGTCCGGCTGGTGCTGCTGCCCGAGCTCGGCGGGCGCATCCACATCGGCTACGACAAGATCGCCGGGTACGACTTCTTCTACCGCAACAACGTCGTCAAGCCCGCCCTGGTGGGCCTCGGGGGGCCCTGGATCTCGGGCGGCGTGGAGTTCAACTGGCCGCAGCACCACCGCCCGGCAACCTTCCTCCCGGTCGACACGCGGATCGAGCGCGAGTCCGACGGCGCGGTCGTGGTGTGGCACAGCGACCTCGACCCGCTCCAGCGGATGCGCGGCACGCACGGCATCCGCCTGCGTCCGGGTTCATCGCTCATCGAGGCGGAGGTCACCCTCCACAATCGCACCGATACCATCCAGACCTTCCTGTGGTGGGCGAACGTCGCGGCGCGCGCGCACGAGCGGTACCAGTCGTTCTTCCCCGACGATGTCGCCTTCGTCGCCGACCACGCCCGACGCGCGGTCACGGCCTTCCCGCGCGCCGACCGGCCCTACTACGGCGTCGACTACCCCGCGCTCGCCGCCGCCACCCCGGGCGCCGACCGCATCGACGTCTACAGCAACATCCCCGTGCCGACGTCCTACATGATCACCGACACCGACGACGCGTTCTTCGGCGGCTACGACCACGCCGCCGACGCCGGGTTCGTGCACTGGGCCGACCCGGCGCTCTCACCCGGCAAGAAGCAGTGGACGTGGGGCACAGGCGAGATCGGGCGCGCGTGGGACGCGCAGCTCACCGACGACGACGGCCCCTACGTCGAGCTGATGGCGGGGGTCTACACCGACAACCAGCCCGATTTCGCGTGGCTGATGCCGGGCGAGACGAAGCGATTCAGCCAGTTCTGGTACCCGATCCACATCATCGGTCCGGCCCGCCAGGCGACGACGGATGCCGCGGTGTCGGTCACCGGCGACGGATACGTCGGGGTCCTCGCCACCCGCACCCGGTCCGTCGTGGTGTCGGTCCACGACCGCGACGGGAACGCCCGCACGCACGCCGCCGCCGTCGGCCCCGCCGCGCCGCTCCGGCACCGCTTCGACGACCTCCCCGGGGAGATCACGCGCGTGACGGTGCAGGATGCCGTCACCTCCGAGGGTCTGGTCGAGTGGCGCGCGCGCCCCCTGCCCACCGACGAACCGTGGGTGGCGGCGGCCCCGCCGCAGCCCGACGAGATCGCGTCAATCGACGAACTGCTTGTGACGGCCACGCACCTCGAGCAGTACCGGCATCCGACGCGGGATGCCGTGCCCTACCTGCGCGAGGTGCTCGCGCGCGATGCCGGGGACGCGCGCGCCGCGACGGCGCTCGCCTCCTGGCACCTCCGCCGGGGCGAGTACGACGCGGCGGAGGTGCTCCTGGAGACGGCTCTGTCCCGCCAGAGCCGGCGCAACCTCAACCCGCGCGACGGCGAGTCGCTGTACCTCGCCGGTCTCGTCGCCGAGCGCCGGGGCGACCTCGACACCGCGGAGCGGCGGTTCGCCCGCGCCGCCTGGAACGCCGCGTGGACCGCTCCGGCCAACCTCGCGCGCGCACGCCTCGCCCTGCGGAGCGGACGCGACGCCGACGCGCGGCGGCTGGCCGCCGGCGCGGGCGACATCCCCGAGGCACGCCGGCTGGTCGCGCTCGCGCTGGTCCGCGGGGGCCGAGCGACCGACGCCGCGGCCCACGCGGGGCGGCTCATCGAGGAGGATCCGCTGGATGCCGGCAACGCGATCCTCGCCCGCACACTCGGGCTCCCGGCATCCGTCGCTCTGCCGGACCCGGCCGTCGACCCGCGGGCGCTGATCGACGTCGCGTGCGAGTTCGCCCGCGCGGGCGCGTTCGCCGAAGCCCTCGCGGCGACGGAAGGCGACCCCGCCGCCACGGCGCATGCCCCCGCCGCATTCGGCAACATCGCGCCGCTCGGGCACGTGCTCCGCGCCGCCTGGGCGGATGCCGCCGGCGACACCGCGACCGCCGAGGCCGAGCGCGGGGCCCTGGCGCGGGCCTCGCTCACCCTCGCCTTCCCCGCCGGTCTCGACGCGTACGACGCCCTGACCGCCCTCGCGGCATCCGCCTCCGCCTCGGGGGCACGCACCGTCGCCCGTGCGCTGCGTGGGATGTGGCTGCTGGATGCCGAACGCGACGCGGACGCGCTCGCCGACCTCACCGCGGCGACGGATGCCGGACTCGACGATCCTGTCGCATGGCGCAACCGCGCGCTCGCGATCGTGCGCACGGGCGGCGCCCTCGACGACGCCGATCGGGCGTTCGCCGCGGCGATCGCCCTCCGCCCCGACGGCCGGCTCCTGTTCGAGCGCGACCTCCTCGCCGCGATCGCGGGGCGCACGTCCGCCGAACGCCTCGCCCGGCTCGAGGCCCACCCCGACGTGCTGGCGACCCGGGACGACCTCGCCCTCGCCCACGTGACCCTCCTGCTCGACGCCGATCGCGTCGACGATGCCTGGGAGATCCTCACGACGCGCACCTTCCGTCCCTTCGAAGGGGGCGAGGGCCGGGTCATCGCCGCGTACGACCGCGCGGCGTGCGTCCTGGCGCGGCGCCTTCTCGATGCGGACGAGACGGATGCCGCGCTCGCGCTGCTCGAGGAGGGGATCGTCGCACCTCCGCACCTCGGCGAGGGCCGGCATCCGGCCGAGCGTCCGACCGAGCGCCTCGTCCTCCTGGGCGATGCCCATGCCGCGGCCGGCGACCGCACCGCGGCGCGGGGCGCGTGGACGGCCGCGTGCTCGCCGACGCCGTACGCCGTCGCCGAGCGCACCCTGGGTGAGGCGGAGGTGTGGGCGGGGATCGCCCACACCCGCCTCGGCGAGCACGACCGCGCCCGCGCCGTGTGGGACGCCCTCGACGCGCGGGCCGACGAACTCGATCGCGCGCGCGACGATGTCGACTACTTCGCCACGTCCCTCCCCGAACTCGTCGTGTTCGACGTCGACACGGCCGCCGCCCGCGCAGCGACGGCCGAGCGCCTGCGCGCAGGCGCCGCCGCGGGACGCGCGCTCACGGATGCCGCCAGCGCCGAAAGGACACCCGCATGAGCGACCGCTACCTGGGCTCCGGCACCGTCCCCGAGATCCGCGAGGGCCTCACCGGCACCGTGCCCGCGCACCTCCCCGAGCGTCTGACGATCACCCTGTGGGACTTCTCCTGGTACACCCGCGCCGGGAGCGGCGACGTCTACGCCGACCTCGACGCGGCGGTGGCGGACGCCGCCGCCCTCGGCTACAACGCGCTCCGGATCTGCGCCGCGCCGCTGCTGCTGTTCGGCGACCTCGGCCTCGACGCCCACGCCCGCGCCCTCGCGATCGAGGGACTCGGCGCAGCGCCCGGCGGCGGGTTCTACGGCCAGCGCACCCGATGGTACGACGCCCCGGGCGGGTACACTCTCGACCTCCGCGCGCACCTGCTCGCCCTGTTCGCCGCGTGCGAGCGGCATGGCCTGGTCGTCATCCTCGCGAGCTGGGAGTACCAGCAGTCCCCCGCGTTCGCCGCGTCGCCGGCGTGGTTCGACGCGATCGACGCCGTCCCCCTCGCCGAGCGCTACCGGGTGCTCGCCGCCGCGTGGGACCGAATGATCGCGTTCCTCACCGCGGAGGGTCACCGCGAGCGCATCGCGCTGGTCGAGCTCCACAACGAGATCGACTTCTCGATCCTGCCCGCCCTGGCCGACGGCGGCGTCGAGCAGGTGTCGTGGCTGCTGTCCCGGCATCCGGATCTCCTCGTCACCGCGAGCTACGGCAAGCCGCCGCACCTCGCGATGCACCGCGTGCCCGAGGGCATCGGCGCCGCGCAGTTCCACGTCTACAGCTACGGCGTGCTGGACGCGCTGCAGAAGAGGATCGACATCCGCTCGGAGGGGAGCGCGGGCTTCCCCAATGCCGCGTTGCGCGCGCTGCTGCGACCCGACGCGCCCACGGTCGCGGCGTACGGTCGGGCGGCGGAGTGGAAGTACCGCGCGACCGTCGTCACGGATCAGATGATCTACGGGTACGACTGGGTGGACCCGGATGCCTGGGACGGGTGGTTGCGAGAGCGCGAGGGCCCGTACCTCGAGGTGATGCGGCGGGAGATCGAGTCGCGCGTCATCGCGATCGCGGACTGGGCCCGCGCGCAGCGGATCCCCGCGCTCGTCGGCGAGGGATGGGTCGGCTACACCCCGCTCCACGGCACGTTCGAAGAGGGCCCCACCGGTCGCGCCCTCGCCGAGCACGGGATCGACACGGCGCTGGAGTACGGCGTATGGGGCGTGGTGCTGTGCTCGAACGCCGCGCCGCACCATCCGATGTGGGAGCTGCGCGCCTGGCAGCGCGCGCAGAACGCGCGTATCCTCGCCCACCCCGTCTGACGCACCCCGTTCAGTGGCGCCTTCGCGCGGGTCGAGGTGGCGCACACCCGCACGAAGGCGCCATCCAACGAGACGGCGCGACGAGGGGCGGGCGACACGCGGGAGGTAAGCGTTTCCTGACGCCGGGCATCCGCGGGGGCGGCGCTCTAGACTCGGGCCCGTGAGCGAGATCACCGCGCCTTCCCGGAGCGCTGCCACCCTGCACGACGTGGCGCGCGAGGCCGGAGTGTCCCTGGCGACCGCGTCGCGCGTCCTGAACGGATCGACCCGCAAGGTCGCCGAGAGCTACCGCGAGCGCGTCGAGGCGGCCGCCGAGAAGCTCGGCTACACCGCGAACCTCTCCGCGCAGGCGACCGCGCGCGGCACGTCCGCCATCGTCGCCCTTCTCGTCGCCGACATCGCCGACCCCTACTTCGGCCAGCTGGCCTCCGGCGTCGCCCGCGGCGCCGACGAAGCGGGCCTCGTCGTCACGATCGCCATCACCGAGCGTGATGCCCAGCGCGAGACGCGGTTGGTGCGGGCCCTCCGCGGCCAGCGTCCGCGGGGACTCATCCTCGCCGCCTCCCGCACCGACGGACCGGACTCCGTGGGACTGGATGCCGAGCTCGCCGCCTTCGCGGCCGGCGGCGGGCAGATCGTCTCGCTCGGACCCGACGGCCCCGGACGCGCCGTGTCGGTCGACAACGTCGGCGGGGCGACGGCGCTCGGCGCGCAGCTCGCGGCGCTGGGCTACGCGCGCGCGGTCATCGTCGCCGCGGGGATCGGCATCCGGACGTCCGACGATCGCGTCGCGGGCTTCACCGCCGGCTTCACCGGAGCCGGCGGTGAGATCCAGGAGGTCGTGCGCGGCGGATTCACCCGCGACGCCGGCTACGACACCGCCCGCGCGCTCCTCGAGCGCGGACTGGAACCGGGCACCCTCGTCTTCGGCATCAGCGACGTGGTGGCGATCGGCATCATGTCGGCGGTGCGGGATGCCGGACGCCGCGTGGGCGCCGACATCGCCGTCGCGGGTTTCGACGACATCTCCACCGGCCGCGACATCCGTCCGGGGCTGACGACGGTGCGCGTACCGCTGGAGGACCTCGGCTATCGCGCCCTGCACGCCGCCGTCGACACGGAGTGGGCGCCCGACCCGCAGCCACTCCCCCTCGAGGTGATCGTGCGCGGGAGCACGCCGCCGCGCACCTGATGGCCCGCCGCCCCGCCGTCGTCACGATCGCCGACGTCGCCGCGCGCGCCGGCGTCTCCCTGTCGACCGTCTCGCGCGCGCTGAACGGCAACCCGACGGTCGATCCGGCGCTCGCCGAACGCGTCCGCGCGGCCGCCGCCGAGCTGGACTACACCGCCAACCCGTTGGCGCGGAGCCTCGTCTCGGGCCGGACGCAGACGATCGCCGTCGTCGTGCCGGATCTCGCGAACCCGACGTTCCAGACGATCCTGCGGGGCCTCGGCCGGGCCGCCGCCGCGGACGACTTCCACGTGCTCGTCTCCGACTCGGCCGAATCCGTCGATGCCGAGCGGACCCTCGCCACCACGACGCGGCGCCGCACCGACGGCGTGATCCTCTGCGCCCCGCGGATGCCGCAGCCCGACCTCGACACCCTCGCGGCGACGCTCGCGCCGCTCGTTCTCGTCAATCGCACCTCGGGCGACGTTCCGAGCGTCCGCGCCGACTACGGCGCCGCCCTCCGCGCGCAGCTCGACGACCTCCGACGGCTCGGACACCGCCGCATGGTCCACCTCTCCGGGGCCCCGGGCAGCGCCTCCAGCGCACAGCGCGCGGCGGCGCTCGACGCCTTCGCCGCCGCGCACCCCGACATCGACCTGCACCGCCTCCCCTGCGGCGTGGACGCGGATGCCGGGGCCGCCGCCGCGGACGCCGTGCTCGCCTCGGGCGCCACGGCCGCGCTCGCGTTCAACGACCTCGTCGCCATCGGCCTCCTCGACGCGGTCCGCCGCCGCGGATGCCGCGTCCCGGACGACCTGTCGATCGTGGGATTCGACGACATCCCGTTCGCCCGCTTCACCACGCCCGCCCTCACGACCGCCGCCGTCCCGGCCGAAGACCTCGGGCGGGAGGCCTGGGCGCGCATGAGCGCGCTCCTCGCGGGCGAGGCTCCCCCACCCTCGCTGACGCTGGTCCCGGAGGCCGCCGTGCGCGCCACATCCGGTCCGCCGCCCGCCTGAGCGGCATCCGCCGCACGGCATCCATCACACGATCGGGCGAGCGCTTTCCCACATCTCCTGCTACTCTGAGAAAACGTTTCCTGAAGGAGAGAGATGCCCCGTCGTCGCTACGCCCTCATCGGTGCGGGCCACCGCGCGCACATGTATGTCGACGCCCTGACGGGTCCCTACGCCGAGACGGCCGAACTCGTGGCGATCTGCGAGCCGAACCCCGTCCGCGCCGCGTACCACGCCGACCGCGTCCGGACGGCGACGGGGGCAGCCCCCGCCGTCTACGGCCCCGACGACCTCGAGCAGATGATCCGCGCCGAGAGCGTGGACCGCGTGATCATCTGCGCGCGCGACGACCTGCACGCCCCGCTCATCGTGCGATCGCTGGATGCCGGCGCCGACGCGGTCGTCGAGAAGCCCCTCACGATCGACGCCCCGAGCGCCGCCGCCATCGAGGACGCGATCGACCGCACCGGCCGCGAGGTCGTCGCCACGTTCAACTACCGCTACTCGCCGCGGAACTCCGCGCTCCGGGAGCTCATCCAGCGCGGCGACATCGGCCGTGTGACCTCGGTCGACTTCTCGTGGATGCTCGACACCAAGCACGGCGCCGACTACTTCCGCCGCTGGCACCGCGAGAAGGAGCACTCCGGCGGGCTGCTCGTACACAAGGCCAGTCACCACTTCGACCTGGTCAACTGGTGGATCCGCTCCGAGCCGCGCCGCGTGTTCGCCTCGGGCGGCCTCCGCTTCTACGGCGCCGAGAACGCCGCGGCCCGAGGGGACGACGCGGGCGCGCGCGACCGCGACCTGTTCGGTCTCGACCTCCGCCAGGACGCGGTGCTCGGCGCGCTGTACGGGGATGCCGCCGCGCACGACGGCTACCGCCGCGATCGCGACGTGTTCTCCGAGGGCATCACGATCGAGGACAACCTCGCCCTCGTCGTCGACTACGCCTCCGGCGCGACGCTCAGCTACTCACTCAACGCGCATGCCCCCTGGGAGGGCTACCGCGTCGCGGTGAACGGCACCGCGGGTCGCGCCGAGCTCGAGGTCGTCGAACGCGGCGCGGTGCTGCCCGACGAGGGCCTGCACCCGGTGCTCGATCCGAGCGCCACGGATGCCGGACCCTCCGGATCGCTCCGCGCGGAGGGCGAGCGCCTCCTCGTGCAGCGGCACTGGGAGGCCCCGCGCGAGGTCGTGATCCCCGACGCCGGCGGCGGCCACGGCGGCGGCGACCGTCTGCTCCTCGCCGACGTCTTCGAGGGCCCGGGGGACGATCCGCTCGGCCGCCCGGCGGACTGGCGCGACGGCGTGCGCTCCATCGCCGTCGGGATCGCCGGCAACCGCTCCCTCGAGACGGGCCAGGCGGTGCGCGTCGCCGAGCTCGGCATCCGTCTCCTCGCCGAGACACACGCGAGCGCGAACGCCAGGCACCCGTCGCCGTGAGCCGCATCGTCGTCACGGGTGGCTCCGGTCGCCTCGGCCGCACGGTCGTGGCGGGTCTCGCCGCCGCCGGGCACGAGGTCGTGAGCCTCGACCGTGCCCACCCCGATGCCGCGGCGTCCGCCGGCGGCGCGGTCACCCCCATCGCGGTGGACCTCACCGACGCGGATGCCGCACGGCACGCCCTCGCCGCGGCGCGCGCGGACGCCGTCATCCATCTCGCGGCGATCGCGGTGCCCTTCAGCGCCCCCGAGGACGTCATCCTCCGCACCAACACCACCCTCGCCCTCAACGTCCTCGGCGGGGCGGCACGGGCCGGCATCCGTCGCGTCGTCACCGCCTCGAGCCCCACCGTGCTCGGCTACGGCGCCCCGAACGGCTGGCTGCCCGAGCGTCTCCCCCTCGACGAGACCACACCGCCGCGCCCGTGGAACGCGTACGCGCTGTCGAAGCTCGTCGCCGAGCAGACGATTGCGATGCTCGCGCGCGAGGTGTCGCCCGACATCCGCTTCGCCGCCTTCCGTCCCTGCTACGTCATCGCGCCCGAGGAATGGGAGGGCGCGCCCACCCAGCAGGGCAACACCGTCGGTGAACGCCTCGACGACCCCGCCCTCTCGGCGCCGGCTCTGTTCAACTACGTCGATGCGCGCGACGTGACCGGTTTCCTCGAGGCGCTCCTCCCCGCGATGGGCGATCTACCGCCCGCCGAGGTGTTCTTCGTCGGCGCCGACGACGCGCTCGCCCGTACCCCGCTCGCCGAGCTCCTTCCGCGATTCCTCCCCGGCTCGGACGCGCTCGCGGCCGAGCTCACCGGCACGATGCCGGCGTTCTCCTCCGCGAAGGCGGAGCGGATGCTGGGCTGGCGCCCGACGCGTTCCTGGCGGACCGAGCTCGCGGCCTCCGACTCCTCCCCGCCCGCATCCCGAAAGGACGTGCCGGCATGAACCTCGACGGCATCCTCTTCTTCCCCGTCACCCCGTTCGACGCCGCCGACCGCGTCGACGAGGAGGTCCTCGCCGCGCACGTCGCCGCCGGTCTCGCCCACGCGCCCGGCGCGGTGTTCCCCGCCTGCGGGACGGGCGAATTCCACGCGCTCTCCGAGGGCGAAGCGTCGCGCGTCGTGCAGGTCGCGACGGCGACCGTCGCCGGACGCGTCCCGGTGATCGCGGGCACCGGCGGCCCGCTCGCGCACGCCCTCCGCCTCGCGCGTGCGGCGGCGGATGTCGGGGCGGACGCCCTCCTCGTCCTCCCGCCGTACCTCGTGGGCGGCCCGCAGGCCGGACTCGTCGCGTACGTCGAGGCCGTCGCCGCCGCCACCGACCTCCCCGTCATCGTCTACCACCGCGGCACGGCGCAGTTCTCGGTCGACAGCGTCCGCGCCCTCGTGCGGAACCCGAAGGTCATCGGGTTCAAGGACGGCGTCGGCGACGTCGGACTCGCCCAGCAGATCGTGCGCGCCGTCCGCGCCGCCGGCCGCGACGACGTCGCGTTCTTCAACGGACTCCTCACCGCGGAACTCACCCAGGCCGCGTACCGCGGCATCGGCATCCCGCTCTACTCCTCGGCGGCGTTCGCGATGATCCCCGACGTGGCGAACGCGTACTACCGCGCCTACATCGACGGCGACGAGGCGCGGCGCCTCGCCCTCCTCGACGGCTTCTACGCCCCGCTCGTCTCGCTCCGCGACGAGACACCGGGATTCGGCGTCTCGCTCATCAAGGCGGGCCTTCGCCTCGGTGGCGTGGCCGTCGGCTCCGTCCGGGCCCCGCTGGTGGACCCGACCCCCGCGCAGGAGGCGCGCCTCGTCGACATCCTCGCCGCCGGACGGGCACTGCTGTGATCACCCTCCGCTCCCTCGACGCGCGGCTGGTGCGCGTTCCGCTGGCACGGCCGTGGGGACCGGATGTCACCTCGGTCGGCATCGTCGCGACCCACGCGGTCCGCAGCGACGGCGCGGAGGGCTGGGGCTTCTCCTGGACCCCGCAGATCGGCGCCGAAGCGGTGCACGCCCTGCTCGTCAACGACATCACTCCGGTCGCCGTCGGCGGTCCCGGCGAGCCGGGCGAGGGGTGGCTCCCGACGTGGCGACACCTGCACGAGGCGGGCGGCGGCGGACTCACCACCATCGCGCTGGCCGGTCTCGACCTCGCCCTGTGGGATGCCGCCGCCCGCGCCGACGGCACCTCCGTCTCGGGGTGGCTCGGTCCGCAGCGCGACACGGTCCGCGCGTACGGCAGCGGCGTGAACCTCCACTACTCGATCGACGAGCTCGTCGCCCAGGCCGAGCGGTGGACGGATGCCGGATTCGATGCGGTGAAGGTCAAGGTCGGGAAACCCGACGTCGCCGAAGACCTCGACCGCCTGCGCGCGGTCCGCGCGGTGATCGGCCACGACCGTGCGCTCATGATCGACGCGAACCAGCGGTGGGAGCTCGACCAAGCCACCGCCGCCCTCGAGGTCCTCGCGGAGGTCTCCCCCGCGTGGATCGAGGAGCCGCTGCGAGCCGAGGACCTGTGGGGGCATACCGAGCTCGCGCGCCGGCTCGCGGATTCGAGCGGAATCCCGATCGCCGTCGGCGAGAATCTGCACAGCGTCCACCGGTTCGACGAATACCTGCGGGCGGGCGCGGCGCAGATCGTCCAGCCCAACATCGTCCGCGTCGGCGGGATCACCCCGTTCCTCGGCATCGCGGCGATCGCCGCCGAGCACGGCGCCGCCCTCCATCCCCATCTCCTGCCCGAGCTCTCGACGCAGATCGCGCGCACGCTCCGAGCGACCCCGGGTGTCGCAGCGCCGATGGTGGAGGACGTCGAGGATGCGGGCTTCGGCGACCTGGGCGCCCTCCGCGACCCGTCGCCGGTCACCGTCCGCGACGGATTCGCCGTCGAGAACGACCACGCGGGGCTCGGCATCCGCTTCCACTGAGCCCGCTTTCCGCTTCGAAAGGATCCCCTATGAGCACCACGATCGCCGAGCTGGACGCGCACGCCGCCGCCGCCGAGGCCGCTGCGCCCGCGTGGCGGGCGGCGAGCGCCGGAAGCCGGGCCGCGTGGCTCCGCGCCGCGGCCGACGCGCTCGATGCGCATGCCGACGAGCTCGTCCCGCTCGCCGACGCCGAGACACGGCTCGGTGAGTCGCGACTGCGGGGAGAGGTCGCGCGGACGAGCGGGCAGCTCCGCCTGTTCGCGGGCGTCGTCGAGGAGGGGTCGTACCTCGAGGCGATCGTCGATGACGCCGACGCCGGCGTCACGCCTCCGCGCCCGGAGCTGCGCCGGATGCTCACGGGCGTCGGTCCGGTCGCGGTGTTCTCGGCGTCGAACTTCCCCTTCGCCTTCTCCGTCGCCGGCGGCGACACCGCCTCCGCGCTCGCCGCGGGGAATCCCGTCATCGTCAAGGCGCACTCGGGGCACCTCGGCCTGTCGCGGCGCACGGCCGAGATCGTCGCCGCCGCGCTCGTGGGTGCCGGCGCGCCGGACGGATCGCTCTCCCTCGTCGAGGGCCGGGAGGCCGGTGAGGCGCTGGTGCGGCATCCGTCGATCCAGGCGGTCGGTTTCACCGGCTCGGTCTCGGGCGGGCGCGCGCTCCACGACCTGGCAGCAGGGCGCCCCGACCCGATCCCGTTCTACGGCGAGCTCGGGAGTGTGAACCCGGTCGTGCTGACCCCGGGTGCGATCGCGGCGCGCGGTGCCGCCCTCGCGGAAGGACTCGTCGGATCCTTCACGCTCGGCGTCGGACAGTTCTGCACCAAGCCGGGCGTCGTCTTCGTGCCGCGGGAGGCGGGTTTCGCCGAGCTCGTCGCGCCGCTCGTGGCCCGGGTCTCCGGCGGTCCGTTGCTGACCGACCGCATCACCGCAGCCTTCCCCGAAGGGCTCGCGCACCTCGAGGCTGATCCGTCGGTGGAGGTCGTCGCGCGCGGGGGTTCGGGGGGTGCGGAGGCTGCGACGCCGACCGTGCTCGCGACGGATGCCGCGGCCGTCGCCGCGCGCCCCGACACGCTGCTGGAGGAGTGCTTCGGGCCGGTCACCCTGCTCGTCCGCTACGACGGGCCGGCGGACCTCCTCGCCGCGCTGCGGGCGGCACCCGGGTCGCTGACCGCGACGCTCCACAGCGAGGCGGGCGAGGAGGTGACCGGGATCGTCGCCGTGCTCGAGCGCCGGGCCGGACGCGTGCTGTTCGCGGGGTGGCCGACCGGTGTCGCCGTGAGCTGGTCGCAGCATCACGGCGGCCCCTGGCCCGCGACGACGTCGCTGCACACCTCGGTCGGAGCGACGGCGGTCCGCCGGTTCCTCCGCCCGGTCGTCTTCCAGGACGCCCCGACCGAGCTGCTTCCCGGCGTGCTGCGCGACGACGCGCTCGCGGCGATCCCGCACCGCAGGAACGGCGTTTTGCGGGTTCCGGCGCTCAGCCGCTGAGCTCCGGGGTCGCTTCAGGGCGCAGCGGTTGCGGGCGGCCGGGCGATGCGGGTGCGAGCGAAGGCGCGGCGGGGGCGAGCGCAGGCGCGGCGGCGGGCCCCGCGGCGAGAACCGTACCGGCCTCCGCCAGCCACCGCGCGGGGTCGGCCATCGCCGCGGCGGCGGATCCCGCCAGCGCTGTGAGCGACGCGGATGCCGCGAATGCCGCGAGGTCGGCGTCGGTGACGTCGTCGGCGATGCGGCCCGCGACGAGCGCGACCGGGGTCCCGGCATCCGTCGCCAGTCGCGCGACGTGCGTCGGAACCTTGCCCGCCGCCGACTGACCGTCGAACGACCCCTCGCCGGTGACGACGAGGTCGGCCACGGCCAGCGCCGCGGCCAGGCCGATGAGGTCTGCCACGGCCGCCGCGCCCGGGACGAGCTCGGCGCCCCAGGTCCGGAGCGCGTAGCCGGTGCCGCCCGCGGCGCCCGATCCCGCTGCGCCGGGGTCACCGCCGAGGAGCGCGGCCAGGCGCGCGAGCCCGGCATCCATCCGGGGGAGGTCCGCGAGGGCGGCACCCTTCTGCGGGCCGAAGACGTGGGCGGCGCCGGCCGGACCGAGCAGCCCGTGGGTGACGTCGGAGAGCACCGTCACTCCGCCGGGCGGAAGCGGCCGAAGCCCCGTGAGATCGGCGCGGGCGATGTCGGCGAGGCCGCGGGCGCCCGGGGCGACCGGGCAGTCGTCGGCGTCGAGGAAGCGCGCGCCGAGGGCGGTCAGCGCGCCGGTGCCGCCGTCGGTCGAGGCACTGGAGCCGATGCCGAGGACGAGGCGCGTGACGCCGTGATCGAGGGCCGCGGCGATCGCCTCGCCGAAGCCGAGGGTGTGCGCGTCCCACGGGCGGAGGCCATCGGGGCCGAGGAGCTCGATTCCGCTGGTGCTCGCGAGCTCGACGACGCCGACGGAGCCGTCGGTGCCGTCACCCTCGTCGCCGGGGAGGAGGACCCAGGAGGCCGCGACGGGACGGCCGTCCGGACCGGTCACGGTCACCGGCATCCGCCGCGCTCCGGGCACCGCGGTGACGAACGCGTCCAGCGTGCCCTCGCCGCCGTCGGCCATGGGGAGGAGTCGGACCACGTCATCGGGCCGCGCCGCGGCCCACCCGCGCGCGAGGGCCGCGCCGGCGGCGGCCGCGCCGATCGTCCCCTTGAACGAATCGACGGCGATCACGATGGTCCGGCCTGTCATCCCCCCAGTATGCCTCGCCGGACCCGGGATGGGAAAGCGCTTCCCGCGCGGAGTCTCCCGCGATTCCCCCACCCGCTGCGTACCGAACTCCTCCGATTCGCGCGGCGGGAGGCCCGAAACCCCGCCACTCGGCGCCTGGACCCCCGAATCTGAGGATTTCGGTACGCGGCCTGGCGCGCCCGCGCCGGTGGCCAGCCCGGACGCGGCGCGATGACCCCGCGCGGCGACCGCCGCAGATGCCGCCGCGCTCGAGGCAGGATCACGGACCGAACTCCTCCGAATCGCGCGGCGGAGGCCGGCACCTCCGCCATCCGTGGCCGACACCTCCGGATCTGAGGAGTTCGGTACGCCGGCCCGCGCCGCGCGCGCCACACACCGCCCGCGACCCCCGCACACCGAACCGACCCGGCTGCCCCGGGCTCGCCCACCCGGACGCGGTGATGCCGGCGGCTCCGCGCTACACGGAGCCGCCGGCATCGTCAGGTCAGCTGCAGGTGCGGGCGGGGACGACGAGCGTGGCCGAGAAGGGAGCCACCCCGTCCTGCGTTCCCGTCACCGTCAGCTCACCGTCCGGGATCGACGAGGCCCGCGTCGTGAACGCGTGGCTGCTCGCCTTGCCCGGAGCCAGGGCGATGCCCGACTTCGACCCCCACGGGGTCCGGATGGCGGCGGTCGCCGCCGCATCCGAGGCGTTCCGCACCGTCACCGTCACGAGCACCTTGCCCGCCAGGCAGCGCGTGCCGACCGTCGCCTCGAGGTCGAGCACGGCCTCCTCGCGCACGATGACGCGATAGCTCCGCTCGCTCCCGTCGGGCGCGGTCACCCGCACCGTGCCCGTCCCGTCGGCGTCGGCCGGCTGGGTGATCGACACCCGGGCGTCACGGTCCACCGGGACAGCGGTCAGCTCGGTCGACGAGCCCGGGTCGACGACGACCTCGTACTCGTCGCGGTCGTCGAGCCCGGCCACCGTCGTGCCGCCCACCGCGAGGCGGGCGAGGTCGGCCACCGACGAGGCCGACGGACGGGCCGCGTAGACCTCGACCTCCGAGACGATCATGTGCGTCGCGGGCCGCGCGGTGAGCACCACGCGCACCTCGTCCGCCACGACGCCGCCCATCGGCACCTCGATCACGGGCGCACCGGATGCCTGCTCCGGCACCGTCACCGACGGGCCCGTCGTCCACGCACCGCCGGTGAGACGGTGGTCGACCCGCAGCGACTGCGCCCAGGTGGCGCCGCCGTCCCGGTAGAAGCGGATGACGAAGCGCTCGAGCTGCTCGCGGTTCTCGAGGTCGTAGGTCAGGGTGTCTTGGGCGTTCTTGGTACCCGACCGCCAGTTCGACCAGCCCTTGTCGTCGGCGATGCGGTTGATGGTGCGCGAGACGGCGTACGACGCGCTCTCGGTGAACGTCGCGGAGGCCGTGGAGTCCGGAGCGACGTTCGCGTCGGTGGCCGCGGTCACGACGACCGACAGCACGGCCGGGAGCCGCGGCGCACCGGCGACATTCGACGCCGCGGTTCCGGGCACCGTGACGACGCCCGGCTCGGCGAGGTCGGAGGAATCGATTCCGCCGAAGTCCCACTCCACCGCTGTGGCGTAGCCGGGACCGCCGAGGGCGATCTCCGCCGGAGCCGTCGTCGGCGCGGCATCCCGCACCGCGTCCACGGTCGCCCCGGCGAAGGTCGTCACCGACACCGGCTGCACCGACGCGTACGCGCCGAACTCGACCTCGGCGGTCGCCTCGAACGCGGCGCCGAACACGTCGGTTCCTGTTCCGGAGACCGTGACGAGACCGTTCGCGGGCCAGGATCCCGGAAGCTCCCACGTCACCGCTGCGGTCCGGCTCGCGCCATCCGCGTAGCGCACCGTCACCGTCTCCGGCAGGGCCGGAGCGGTCTCGGCGGGTGCGGAGGCGAACACCGGGTCGACTCCGGTCGCCGCCGTCGAGGCGATGCGCCACCGCTGGTTCTCGCCGTTGTTGGAGATCCAGGTGCCCACGGATGCCCCGTCCGCGCTGCTGCCGCCGCCGACGTCGAGCACCCGCTCGGCCGACGCGCTCAGGACGGAGAAGGTCGTCCCGTCGGCGGTGGAGCCGAGGAAGTGGAATCGGCTGTCGCCGCGGGCCGCCTCGAGGTCGGCGGTCACGAGCGTCGGGGTGGTGCCGTCCATCCGGAGGAAGCGACCGTCACCGTTCTGCAGGGCGAAGCGGTGACGGTTCGTCCCCTCGCCGGCGAGGGAGCGGACGGTCCACGCCTGCGCGGCCCCCTGCGCAGGCGTCTGCGCCGAGGTGCGAATCGCCAGTCCCGACCCCTCCGCGGCCAGCGCGCGACCGCTCTGGACACCCAGAAGCTGCACCGTCTCGCCGTCGCGGAAGGCGACCGTGTCCTCGCTGACACCGCTCACGCCGTCGATGACGAACGTCGTGACGGATTTCGCCGGAACGGTCAGGTGCGCCGTCTGCGTCGCCGCGTCGACCGCCACCGGCTCGCCCGCGACCAGAGCGTTCGCGGTGACGTCGTCGGCCGGCGACTCGGTCGTCACGATCGGGGTGACCGTCGCACCCGTGGCGATCTCGCCGAAGCCGGAGAGGTCGAGCGCGATCGTCCGCGCTGCGGTGCCGCTGTTGACGTGCACGACGGTGGCTCCGGTGCCGTCCTGACGGATCGCCGCGGTGCTGCGCGGATCGTTCGTCGGGATCAGCCGGTCGCCCGGGAGGATGTGGTGAGTGAAGTTCCGCACCGTGTTGAACTTCGCGTTGGTCAGCACGCGGCACGACGGGTCGGCGTCTCCGTCGGCGAGACGGCGCTCGGAGTTCCCCTCGGCGTTGCAGTCGAAGTCGATGAAGACGCTGCCCCAGTTGAGCTTCTCGACCTTCTCCATGTTGTAGAGGTCCTCGACCGGCTGCCAGAACACCCACGCCTCGGGCTCGAGCTCGCGCAGGTCGTCGACGATGCGCGTGGCCATGCCGAGCCCGTTGTCGATGTTGGTCTGGTTGAAGCCGCCCTGGGTGTCCCAGTTGCCCTCGACCTCGCTCATCCACAGGGGCTTGTCGTTGGCCTTGGCGATGTCTCGCACGATCATGCGATCGCCGGTGCCGTAGGTGTGCACGTTCAGCTGGTCGACGGCGGCACGGGATGCCGCGCCGTAGGCGTTCCAGTTCTGCACGAAGATCGACGGGTTGGTCTCGTCCATCGCCGAGATCTGCACGTCGGTCTCGGCGCGCTGGAGACGCTCGTCGAGCACCTGGACCATCTGGTCCTGGCGCTGCGGACCGATGTGCGCGCCCTCCTGACGGCTGGCGGATGTCGGCCAGGTCTCCCCGGCGGGGATGCGGGTCGACCAGTAGTTGGTGTTCGGCTCGTTGAACGGCGTCAGCGTGTCGAATCGGATGTCGTGCTCGGCCTCGAGGTGCTCGACGACCGTGACGAGGTAGTCGGCGAAGGCCGACATGTCATCGGTCGCGAGCTGCTCGGAGGTGGCGTTGTTGATGCCGCCGGAGACGAATCCGCTCTCGGTGAGGAAGTAGGGAGGGGAGTTGCTGAACGCCTCCCACTTGGTGACCTTGTCCTTCAGCGCATCGAGCCACCAGCGCTGGGTGGCGTCGGCGTCGAGATCGTAGTGCGCGGGGTTCGAGCCGTCCCATGCCGCGGCGTAGCGCTCGCGATCGGCATAGGTGGAGGTGATCACCCCCTGATCGTCCGTGGCCGGGAGGTCGGGGTTCCACCAGCCGTCGACGGCACCGCCGGGACGCAGGTAGCCCGGGACATCGGTGGCGTTGCCACCGCCGATGTTGTACCGCGCGATGTTGAGGTTGAGGCCCTCGTCGCCGAAGACGGCGTCGAACAGCGCCTGGCGGACGTCCGCGGGGTAGTCGCCGGTGGCGTTGGCGAACCACACCAGGCTCGTGCCCCATCCTTCGAAGGGTTCGGCGGCGTAGGCGGGGTTGGGGGCGATGCGCACGGCATCGTCCGCGACCGCGGCGGTCACGGGAGCGGCGGTCGCGGGGGCGACGGCGCCGACGGCCAGGAATCCGGAGAGCGCGACTGCGCCCGCCGAGACCATGGCCACCATCCGAGTGGGGGTCATCATCGATCCTTCCGGCCGCTTCTCTGCGGCCTCGCGTGAGTGCCGGCCCGCCCATCCACGACGGGCGGTGTTGACGTCATCATGTTCACGTCAACATGTTGCCGGTAACAAGCAGGATAGCGACATGGTCGATCCGCATCAAGGGCGGACTCGTCACCGGCGCGGGCCGGAGCTCTCCCGGACGATCAACTCGGTCGGCACGACGACGCGCTCGGCACCGATCTCCCCTTCGATCTCGGCCAGGAGCGAGCGGATCGCGCTGGCGCCGACCCGCTCGAAGTCCTGCCGGACGGTCGTGAGCGGGGGCCAGAAGTTCGCCGCCTCGGGGGTGTCGTCGAATCCGACGACACTGATCTCGCCCGGCACCGCGCGGCCCGCCTCGTGGAGGGCCCGGAGCACCCCGAGGGCCATCTGGTCGTTCGCGGCGAAGATCGCGGTCACGACGGGATCGGCGGCCAGGCGCGCGCCGAGACGGTGCCCGGCATCCGCCGTCCAATCCCCCACGAGCACCTCAGGGGTCGGCGCCCCGCGACTGCGCAGGGTCTCCCACCAGGCGACGCGTCGGCGTTCGGCGGCGTACGACTCCAGAGGGCCGGAGATGTGCCAGACGGTCTGATGCCCGAGGTCCAGAAGGTGCTCGGTCGCGAGCCGTGCGCCCAGAGCCTGATCGTTGTCGACCACCGGATAGACGTACTCCGCGCGCGAATCCACGACGACGACGGGAAGCCCCGTCGGCAGCTCGATCTCCGCCTCCCCCAGTCGATGCTTCTCGATGAGGATGACGACGCCGTCCACCGCGTGCTCGCTCAGGCGGACGAAGGCGCCGGCGACATCGGACTGCGTGGCGGATGCCACCGTGATGAGCGTCAGGGAGTACCCGGCCTCGTCCGCGACCCGCGCCACGGCATCCAGCGTCCGGGTGTTGCCGTAGGAGGACAGCGAGAACATGATGACGCCGATGTTGCGGAAGCGCCCGGAGCGGAGCGCCCGCGCCGCGCTGTTGGGGCGGTAGCCGAGCTTCTGCATCGCAGCGACGACCCGCTCGCGCGTCGCCGGGTCGACATTCGTGCGGCCGTTGGCCACGCGGGAGACGGTCTGACCGGACACCCCCGCGGCGGCGGCGACGTCGGCCATGGACACCTCGCGGCGACGCGTGCGCGTCTCGCCGGTGGCGATCGACAGCTCTGTCATCTCATCTCCTCGGTGTTGACGTTGACATCGTAGCGAACAGAGCGTTATGTTGACGTCAACATTCTCGACCCGACGAGAACGCACCCCCGCACCGAAGAAGAGGCACCGGACGATGACGACCACCGTGACACCGCCCCCGGCGTTGCGCACACCGCGCAGGCGCCGCCTGCGCGTCGATGAGCGCGGCTGGCTGTTCGTCGCCCCGTTCGCGATCGTGTTCGCGCTAGTGTTCCTGACGCCCCTGCTGTACTCGCTGTACCTCAGCTTCTTCCGCGAGCAGCTGGTCGGGGGGAACACGTTCGTCGGTCTCGACAACTACATCCGCGCGCTCAGCGACCCGAACTTCTGGGACGGCTTCACGCGGGTGCTGCTGTTCCTGCTCATCCAGGTGCCGATCATGCTGCTGCTGGCCCTCGCGGCCGCCCTCGCGATCGACAGCGCGCGCCTGCACGCCGCGGGCTTCTACCGCATCGTGATCTTCCTGCCCTACGCCGTCCCCGCCGTCGTCGCGGTGCTCATGTGGGGCTACATCTACGGCGATCGGTTCGGGCTCACCTCGAACCTCAACGACCTCCTCGGGGCGAATGTCGTCCAGCCGTTCCTCCCGCAGTGGATGATGCTCTCGATCGGCAACATCGTCACGTGGCAGTTCGTCGGCTACAACATGCTGATCTTCTATTCGGCGCTGAAGACGATCCCGAACGAGCTGTACGAAGCGGCGTCCATCGACGGGGCGGGTGCCTGGCGGACGATCTTCGCGATCAAGATCCCCTCGGTTCGCGGCGCGCTCGTGATCGCGACGATCTTCTCGATCATCGGCAGCTTCCAGCTGTTCAACGAGCCGAACATCCTCAAGCCGCTCGCCCCGAACGTCATCACGACGTACTACACGCCGAACATGTACGCCTACAACCTGTCTTTCGCCGGACAGCAGTACAACTACGCCGCGACCGTCGCGATCATCATGGGCCTCATCACGGCGATCATCGCCTACGTCGTCCAGCTGCGCGGCGCCCGGCAGGAGACCCGATGAGCGCCCCCGCCCTGACCCGCCGCTCCCCGTCCCGGACGAACGGTGCGCCGACCCTCGCCCGACGCAGCCCCACCAGCCGGCGGCGCTCCCTCGTCCTGACCCTTGTCATGGGCGTGTACCTGCTCTACACGCTGGTGCCGCTGTTCTGGCTGATCATCAACGCCACCAAGACGCAGGCCGATCTCTTCACCACCTTCGGCCTGTGGTTCGGCCCCGAGTTCGCCCTCGGCGACAACATCGTGCAGACGCTGACGTACCGCGACGGGATCTTCCTCCGCTGGCTCGGCAACACCCTGCTCTACGTCGTCGTCGGCGCCGGGGGCGCCACGATCCTCGCGACGATGGCCGGCTACGGCATGGCCAAGTACAACTTCCGCGGGCGCAAAGCCGTCTTCGCCGTCGTCCTCGGCGCGATCGCGGTTCCCGGTACCGCGCTCGCGGTGCCGACCTTCCTGCTCTTCAGCGAACTCGGGCTGACGAACACCCCGTGGTCGATCATCATCCCGTCGCTCATCAGCCCGTTCGGGCTCTACCTCATCTGGGTCTTCGCCACCGATGCGATCCCCACCGAGCTGCTGGAAGCCGCCCGCATGGACGGCGCCGGCGAATTCCGCACGTTCTTCACGATCTCGCTGCGGCTCCTCGCCCCCGGCATCGTCACCGTGCTGCTGTTCGCGGTGGTCGCCACCTGGAACAACTACTTCCTGCCGCTGATCATGCTGAGCGACCCCGCGTGGTACCCGCTCACGGTCGGCCTCAACCAGTGGAACGCGCAGGCCACCGGCGTCGGCGCGCAGCCGATCTACAACCTGGTGATCACCGGCTCGCTCCTGTCGATCATCCCCATCGTCTTGGCGTTCCTGGTGCTGCAGCGGTTCTGGCAGTCCGGGCTCAGCGCCGGAAGCGTCAAGCAGTGATGAGGGGACCTGCCTGACATCTGCACCTCCCTCTCCCCCGGAGCCACGAGCACCGGATCCATCAACAACGAAGTGAAGGAAAGTCACATGACACACGGAGGCAAGCGCGCGCTGCGGCGCGGCACCCTTCTGACCGCGACGGCGATCGTCGCCGTCGCATCCCTGGCCGCGTGCTCCGGCGGCGGCACCGGAGGCAACGGCGACAGCGGCGGAGGCAGCGCCGACGACCTCGAGGCGGCCCTCGAAGCCGGCGGCGAGATCACCTACTGGAGCTGGACCCCCTCGGCCGAGGCCCAGGTCGCCGCGTTCGAGGAGGCGTACCCGAACGTCACCGTGAACTACGTCAACGCCGGCACCAACACCGAGGAGTACACCCGCCTGCAGAACGCGCTGCTCGCGGGCGACGGTGCGCCCGACGTCGTGCAGATCGAGTACTACGCCTTCCCCCAGTTCGCCCTGTCGGAGTCGCTCGTCGACCTCAGCCAGTACGGGTTCGCCGACCTCGAGGACGACTACAGCCCGGGCACGTGGGGTGCGGTCGATTTCGACGGCGCCATCTACGGCCTGCCGCAGGACTCCGGCCCCATGGCGCTGTTCTACAACCAGACGGTCTTCGACGAGTACGGCATCGAGGTGCCGACGACGTGGGACGAGTACATCGAGGCGGCCCGGACGCTCAACGAGGCCGACCCGTCGAAGTTCATGACGGCCGACACCGGGGACGCCGGCTTCACCACCAGCATGATCTGGCAGGCCGGCGGCCAGCCGTTCCAGACCACCGACGGCACGAACGTCACGATCGACCTCCAGGACGAGGGCTCGCAGCTCTTCGCCGACACGTGGGGCACGATGCTCGACGAGGGCCTCCTCGCCGACATCCCGTCGTGGACCGACGAGTGGTTCGCGGGCCTGGGCGACGGCACGATCGCCTCGCTCGTCATCGGCGCGTGGATGCCCGGTGTGCTCGAGTCCTCCGTCCCGAACGCCGCGGGAGACTGGCGCGTCGCCCCCATCCCGACCTACGACGGCACCCCGGTGACCGCCGAGAACGGCGGCGGCGGACAGGCCGTGACCACCCAGAGCGAGAACCCGGCCCTGGCCGCGGCCTTCCTCAAGTGGCTCAACAACGACCCGGAGAGCCTGCAGATCTTCGCCGAGAGCGGCGGGTTCCCCTCGACCACCGCGCAGCTGAGCGACCCCGCGTTCGTCGACCAGGAGTCGGAGTACTTCGGCGGCCAGGCGATCAACCAGGTCCTCACCGAGGCGTCGTCCACCGTCCGCGAGGGCTGGCAGTACCTGCCCTTCCAGGTGTACGCGAACAGCGTCTTCGGCGACACCGTGGGCCAGTCGTACCAGTCGCAGGGCGACCTGAACGGCGGCCTCCAGGCCTGGCAGGACCAGCTGGTCTCCTACGGGAACGACCAGGGCTTCACGGTCAACCAGTAATTCCCCCACCGAGACGGGCCGGCGTCCGCGCCGGCCCGTCTCACCCTTCTCCCCCGCCATTCGGAAAGCAGCAGATGTCCTCCACCGCCCACGTGCAGATCGCCCTCGACGCCCCGGGAGCCGCCGTCCCGGCCCGCCTGTTCGGCACGTTCGTGGAGCACATGGGGCGCTGCGTGTACGAGGGGATCTACGAGCCCGGGCATCCGACCGCCGATGCGGACGGCTTCCGCGATGATGTGCGCGCCCTCGTGCGCGAGCTCGGCGCCACCGTTGCCCGCTACCCCGGCGGCAACTTCGTCTCGGGGTACGCGTGGGAGGACGGCGTCGGTCCGCAGGGCGACCGTCCCGTGCGCCTGGATGCCGCGTGGCACAGCACCGAGACGAACCTGGTGGGCCTCCACGAATTCGCCCGATGGGCCGAGAGCGTCGACCTCGAGATCATGGAGGCCGTGAACCTCGGCACCCGCGGTCCCGCCGAGGCCGCCCAGCTCCTCGAGTACGCCAACCACCCCGGCGGGACCGCGCTCAGCGACCGCCGCGCCGCGAACGGGCGCACCGAGCCGTTCGGCATCCGTCTGTGGTGCCTCGGCAACGAGATGGACGGCCCGTGGCAGATCGGCCACAAGACCGCCGACGAGTACGGACGCGTCGCGGCCGAGTCCGCCCGGCTCATGCGCTTCTACGACCCGACCGTCGAGCTCGTCGCCGCGGGCAGCTCCAACCGCGAGATGCCGACCTTCGGCGCGTGGGAGCGCACCGTCCTCGCCCACACGGCCGACCTCGTCGACCACATCTCCATCCATGCCTACTACGAGGAGCACGACGGCGACACCGCGAGCTTCCTCGCCTCCGGTGTCCACCTCGACCGGTACATCGCCGACGTCGCCGCGATCATCGACGAGGTGCGCGCGGAGCGCGGCATCGCGCGCGAGATCGGCATCAGCGTCGACGAGTGGAACGTCTGGAACCAGACCCGGTGGAACACCCAGGACAAGGACGCGGTCTTCGCCGGCGACTGGCCGATCGCGCCCCGTCTCATCGAGGACGAGTACACCGTGACGGATGCCGTCGTGGTGGGTTCGCTCCTCATCTCCCTCATCCGCAACTCCGCCCGGGTGAGCATGGCCAACCTCGCCCAGCTCGTGAACGTCATCGCCCCGATCCGGTGCGAGCCGAACGGGCCCGCCTGGCGGCAGACCACGTTCTTCCCGTTCCGGGACGCCGCACGACACGCCCGCGGACGCGTGCTGGACGTCCACGTGCAGGCACCGGCGACGGAGACGGCGCGCTTCGGCGCGGTGTCCGACCTCGACGCGGTCGCGACCGTCGCGGACGACGGCGCCGTCACCGTCCTGCTCGCCCACCGGGGGCTCGAGACCGCGCTCGAAGTCCAGCTCCCCTCGGCCGGGTTCGAGGTGAGGGAGGCGACCGTCCTCACCGCCCCCGCGGACGCCGACCGGCACGCGGTCAACACCGCCGGCTCCGAGCGCGTCGCGCCGCAGACCCTCGAGGTGCGGCAGGCGGCGTCCGATGCCGTCGAGATCACCCTGCCGCCGGTCTCCTGGGCCGTTCTCCGCCTCGCGCCCGCCGCCTCCTCCTCCCCCACCACGACCACCACGACGACGACGGACTGACTGTGACGACCTTCACCATCGGCGAATCCGACTTCCTGCTCGACGGATCCCCCCACCGGATCATCGCCGGGGCGCTGCACTACTTCCGCGTCCACCCCGATCACTGGGCCGACCGCATCCGCAAGGCGCGGCTTCTCGGCCTCAACACCATCGAGACGTATGTCGCGTGGAACGCCCACGAGCCGGTCCGCGGCGCCTGGGACACCTCCGGACCGAACGACCTCGGACGCTTCCTCGACCTCGTCGCGGCCGAGGGGATGCACGCGATCGTCCGACCCGGTCCCTACATCTGCGCCGAATGGCACAACGGCGGCCTTCCGGTGTGGTTGACGGCGATGCCCGGCATCCGTCTGCGCAGCTCGGAGCCCGGCTACCTCGCGGAGGTCTCGCGCTACCTCGAACGCGTGTACGACATCGTCGTGCCGCGGCAGGTCGACCGCGGCGGCAACGTGATCCTGGTCCAGATCGAGAACGAGTACGGGGCGTACGGCGCCGACAAGGACTACCTGCGGGCGCTCACCGACCTGACCCGGAACGCCGGGATCACGGTGCCCCTGACGACGGTCGACCAGCCGATGCCCGACATGCTCCGCGACGGCAGCCTCCCGGGCCTGCACCTGACCGGGTCGTTCGGCTCGCGCGCCGCCGAGCGTCTGGCGACGCTGCGCGAGCACCAGCCGACGGGGCCGCTGATGTGCTCGGAGTTCTGGGACGGCTGGTTCGACTGGTGGGGCGGCATCCACCACACCACGGATGCCGCGGCCTCCGCCGCCGAGCTCGACACCCTGCTGGCGGCGGGCGCCTCGGTGAACCTCTACATGTTCCACGGCGGCACGAACTTCGGTACCACCAACGGCGCGAACGACAAGGGGCGGTACGCCCCGATCGTCACCTCCTACGACTACGACGCGCCGCTCGACGAGGCGGGGAACCCCACGGCGAAGTACGCCGCCTTCCGCGAGGTCATCGCCAAGTACGCGCCCGTGCCGGACGAGTACCCCGCGGTTGCGGGGCCCGCGCCCGAGCTGCGCGTCGATCTCGAAGGCACCGGCGACTGGCTGCCCGAGCGCCGCCCCGACGGCGACGTGCATACCGAGCCGCCGACGTTCGAGGACCTCGAGCACATCGGCGCGCTCGTCCGCTACGACTGCCCGCTGCCGGATGTCGCCTTCGCCGACGACGACCGCGCGGCGCTGGTGGTGGGCGAGGTGCGCGACCTCGCATGGGTCGCCGTCGACGGCGTGCCGGTCGCGCGCCTCTCGCGCACCGACCACGACCGCGCCGCCGTGATCCCGCGGGGCGAGGTGCTCACCGTCCTCGTCGAGGATCAGGGTCGGGTCAACTACGCCGATCGGATCGGCGAGCCGAAGGGGCTGGTCGGCGGCATCCGTCTGGCGGGAGAGCCGCTGACGGGATGGAAGGCGCACCCCGTGGACCTCTCGGCCGTCGCCGCGGGCATCGCCCACGCACCGGCGGGATCGACCGTCGGGCGGACAGGACTCCGCGGCTCGTTCACGCTGGACGCCCCGGCCGACCTGTACCTCGACACGGCGACCCTCGGGAAGGGCTTCGCGGTGCTGAACGGCTTCGTCCTCGGTCGCTACTGGCGGCACAGCCCGCAGCGGACCCTCTTCGTGCCGGCGCCGGTCACCCGGGCCGGTGCGAACGAGCTCATCCTCATCGAGCTCGACCAGGTGGCCGAGGCCGCGGTCTCCTTCGTCGCCGCACCCGATCTCGGCCAGCTCGAGGAGTAGCGGCGCGGGGCGACTCGCGGTCAGACCGCGCGCACGGGGCGGCTGCTCTCGCGCACGACGAGCTCAGCGGCGAGCACCTCGGCGTCGCCGTCGGATGCCCCGGCCCGCGCAGCCGTTCCCTCGGCGAGGTCGATGAGCCGCGCCACGGCCCGCGCGGCGAGCGCGTCGAAGTCCTGACGTACCGTCGTGAGGGGCGGGAGATAGTCCACCGCCTCGGGAACGTCGTCGAACCCCACGACGGCGACCTCATCGGGCACGCGCCGGCCGAGATCGGCGAATCCGTGCAGAAGGCCGAGCGCCATCTGGTCGTTGGCCGCGAAGACCGCCGTGGCGTCGGCGAGCGCCGTCGCGGCCGCGGCGCCCGATCGCGATCCCCAGTCGCCGCGCACCGGTTCGATGACCGCGGCACCGGCATTCGCGAGCGCCGCGCGCCATCCGCGCTCCCTTTCGGCCGCCGCGAACGAGTCGGCCGGACCGGCGAGGTGGTGGACGGTCTCCGCACCGCCGGCAAGGAGGTGCGCCGTCGCCGCCCGCGCGCCGTCGGCGTGATCGGTCTGCACGGTGACGAGGTGCGCGGCGGGCTCCGCGTCGACGACGACGAGCGGCATGTCACCGGTGGTGCCGGCCATCTGAACCAGCCGGGTGGCCTCGTTCAGCACGATCGCGCCGTCCACCGCGCGGTCATGCAGGCGCGAGAAGGCGGGACGGATGCCGGAGTCCGCCGTGGCGGTCACCACCACGATCGCGTAGTCCCGGGCTTCCGCCGCCGCGCACACCGCCTGCAGCATCCGACTGTTGCCGACCGTGGCGAGGGTGGAGACGACGAGACCGATGGTGCGGGTGCGACCGGTGCGCAGCGCCTGGGCCGCGCGGTGGATGCGGTATCCGAGGGCGGTCATCGCCTCTTCCACGCGCGCCCGGGTCTGCGGGTCGACGCGGGGGGATCCGTTCACGACGCGCGACACGGTCTGGGCGGACACGCCGGCGTGCGCGGCGACGTCGGCCATCGACACGCGGGGCATCGCACCTCCTGGACACTCGGTGTGTTGACGATAACACCCCGGTTGCGCCGCGTTCGCCTCCGACGTCGGCGGGGTGTGTGCGAGGGTGGGCCGATGACTCCCGACCTCTCCCCGCGGTTCCGCGACGTGTCGCTCCGCATCCTCGACGCCGACGGGGCCCCCGTCGCCCCGGCATCCGTCGTCGTCGAGCAGACTCGCCACGCGTTCGGCTTCGGCAACATCGGGTTCGACTTCGTCGACCTCCTCGGCGGCGCGCCGACCGCGCCCGACGGCGACCGGGACACCCTCACCGCCGCCGACGCCGCGCTCGCCGAGCACCTCCTCGAGGCATGGCTGGCGGTGTTCGACACGGTGACGCTCCCCTTCTACTGGCGGTTCTTCGAACCGACGCCGGGCCGCCCCGACACCGCGAGGCTGAAGGCGACCGCGCGGTGGTTCGCCGACCGCGGCGTCCGGGTGAAGGGCCACCCGCTCGTCTGGCACACCCTCGCGCCCGCCTGGCTCCTCGACCGGACGGATGCCGAGGTCGAGGCCGCGATCCGCGCGCGCGTCCGGCGCGACGCCTCCGACTTCTCCGGCCTCGTCGACCAGTGGGACGCGATCAACGAGGTCGTGATCCTCCCGGACTTCACCGCGGAGGACAACGCGGTCACCCGCCTCGCGCGCTCCCGCGGCCGGGTGGAGATGGTGCGGATGGCGTTCGAGACCGCGCGCGAGGCCGACCCTCGGGCGCGGCTCGTGCTCAACGACTTCGACCTGTCCCCCCGCTACGAGCACCTCATCGAGGAGTGCCTGGCCACCGGCATCCGCATCGACGCGATCGGACTGCAGACCCACATGCACCAGGGGTTCCGCGGGGAGGAGCAGCTCGCGTCGATCCTCGAGCGCTTCGCCCGGTTCGGCCTGCCTCTGCAGCTGACCGAGACGACGCTCGTCTCGGGCGATCTCATGCCGCCGGAGATCGTCGATCTGAACGACTACGTCGTACCCGCCTGGCCCTCGACGCCCGAGGGCGAGGCCCGCCAGGCCGACGAGCTGGAACGCCACTACCGCACCGCACTGGCTCACCCGGCCGTCGAGTCGCTCACGATGTGGGGACTGACGGATGCCGGGGCCTGGCTCGGCGCCCCGGTCGGCCTCCTCCGCGCCGACGGCAGCGCGAAGCCGTCCTACGCGGTGCTGCGGGATCTGATCCGCGGCGAGTGGTGGCACGCCCCGCGGGCGATCGCCCCGGACGCCGACGGCCTCGTCCGGGTGCGCGGGTTCGCGGGCGCCTACCGCGCGACGACCGCCGAGGGCTCGGCGGCCTTCGAGATCGTCCGCGATGCGGAGGAGAAGACCCCCCTCGAGGTACACCTGACACGCTGACCCGGCTTCTGATCGGCGCCTGAGCGTGTTGACGATAACACGCTCAGGCGCTACCGTGTTATCGTGGCCATCACCGAAGAGACCCCCCAGATGCTGGGCGCCGGCGTCGTCAAGCGCCCCACCCTCCTCGCCGACGGACGCGAGCTGATCTACTACGACGATCCCGACACGACGCTCGGCCCCGAGCGCGCCGTGGACGCCCGCACCCTCGACGCGCGTCCGGCGACGGCGACCATGCGCCGCGACGTCCTCACCGGCGACTGGGTCTCGATCGCGGCCGCCCGCCAGAACCGCGCGTTCCTGCCGCCCGCCGAGCTCGATCCCCTCGCCCCGCAGACGCCGACGAACCCGTCCGAGATCCCGTCCCGCTACGACGTGGCCGTCTTCGAGAACAAGAGCCCGTCCTTCGGCCCTGCCCTCACCACCGCGCACGGCGCCGCGCCCGCCGCCGTCGACCCGCCGCGCGACCTCGCCGACCTCGACGCCCCGGGCCTCGGCCGCACCCGCACCAGCGTCGGCCGGTGCGAGGTCGTCTGCTTCAGCCCGGAGCACGCCGGCTCCTTCGGCACCCTGTCCCGCACTCGGGCCCGCACGGTCATCGAGGCGTGGGCGGACCGGACCGCGGCGCTGTCGACGCTCCCCGGCATCCAGCAGGTGTTCCCGTTCGAGAACCGCGGCGAGGAGATCGGGGTGACCCTCCCCCACCCGCACGGCCAGATCTACGCCTACCCGTACATCACGCCGCGAACCGCAGGTCTCCTCCGCTCGATCGAGCGCGAAGGCGACGACCTCTTCGCGCGCATCCTCGAGCACGAGCGCGGGGGCGAGCGCATGATCCTCGAGGGTGAGCACTGGAGCGCGTTCGTCCCGTTCGCCGCGCGCTGGCCGCTCGAGGTGCATCTTCTGCCCCACCGCCACATCGCCGACTTCGCCGGGACGACGGATGCCGAGCGCGACGAGCTCGCCGGCCTCTACCTCCGCCTCCTCCGCGGAGTCGACGCGGTCTACGACACCCCGACGCCGTACATCGCCGCGTGGCACCAGGCGCCGGTGCACGCCGGTCGCGACAGCGCGCGGCTGCACCTGCAGCTGACGAGCCCGCGCCGCGCGGCCGACAAGCTGAAGTTCCTCGCCGGATCCGAGGCCGCCATGGGCGCCTGGATCGGCGACATCCCCCCCGAGGCCTCCGCCGCCCGTCTGCGCGAGGCCGTCTCGACGATCCCCGAGGTGACTGCATGACCGACGCCCCCGCTCCCGCCGCCGACACAGCCCAGACGGCGCGCGCGCTCTTCTCCGAGCGGTTCGATGCCGTGCCTCTCGGCACCTGGTCCGCGCCCGGGCGCGTCAACCTCATCGGCGAGCACACCGATTACAACGACGGGTTCGTGCTCCCCTTCGCGATCCAGCACCGCACCCACGTCGCGCTCGGCACGCGCGCGGACGGCGTGATCCGCGTCGTCTCGACCTTCGCCGACGACGCCGTCGAGGTGCCCCTCGCCGACCTCGACGGCCTGTTCCCCGACGGTCGCGACACCGTGGCGGAGTGGGCGCGGTACCCCCTGGGCGTCGCGTGGGCCCTGCAGCGCGCCGCCGGACGCGACCCGGTGACCCTCGTCGGCGTCGACCTCGCCTTCGCGTCGGACGTCCCCGTCGGCGCCGGCCTGTCCTCGTCCGCCGCGATCGAGGGCGCCACCGCGAGCGCCCTGGCCGCGATCTGGGGCATCGACCTCGACCGCACCGCCCTCGCCCGGGTCGGGCGCACGGCCGAGAACGAGGCCGTGGGCGCGCCCACCGGGATCATGGACCAGATGGCCTCGATGCTCGGCCGCGCCGACGCGGCGATCTTCCTCGACTGCCGGTCGCTGGAGGCGGAGGTCATCGACCTCGGGTTCGCCGATGCCGGGCTCGAGCTCGTCGTCATCGACACCGGCGTCAGCCACTCCCACGCCACGGGTGGGTACGGCGAGCGCCGCGCGGCCTGCGAGCGCGGCGCCGAGGCGATGGGCGCCGCCGCCCTCCGCGACGTCGCCGTCGCCGACCTCCCGCGCGCCGAGGAGCTGCTCGACGATGTGACCTTCCGGCGCGTGCGGCACGTCGTCACCGAGAACCAGCGGGTGCTCGACACCGTCGCCACCCTCGCCGCCGAGGGTCCGGCATCCGTCGGTCCGCTCCTGGTGGCCTCGCACGCGTCGATGCGCGACGACTTCGAGATCTCCGTCCCCGAGCTCGACACGGCGGTGGAGGCCTCCCTCGCCGCGGGGGCGATCGGCGCGCGCATGACCGGCGGCGGCTTCGGAGGTGCGGCGATCGCCCTCGTCGCCCGCGACGGGGTCGCGGCGGTCACGGATGCCGTGACGACCGCCTTCGCCGACGCGGGATTCGCCGCGCCGACGATCTTCACCGTCGTGCCCTCCGCCGGCGCCGACCGCGACTGACCACGCATCACGGATCCTTCCCGATCGCAAGCCCTTCCGGGTCCGGACCCGGCGCTCTAACGTCGTATCCGGACCCGGCAGGGCGCCGGTCCGGAAGGGATCCGAAGTGGCCTACATCACCGTGGGAACAGAGAACTCCGCCGACGTCGAACTGTTCTACACCGACCAGGGGTCGGGGCAGCCGGTCGTCCTCATCCACGGCTTCCCGCTGAACGGCGAGTCCTGGGGCAAGCAGCAGGCGGCCCTCCTGGAGGCCGGCTATCGCGTCATCGCGTACGACCGCCGCGGCTTCGGCGCATCGTCGAAGGTCGCCTCGGGTCTCGACTACGACACGTTCGCCGCCGACCTGCACGCGCTCCTGGAAGACCTCGACCTGACCGACGTGGTCCTCGTCGGCTTCTCGATGGGCACGGGCGAGATCGCCCGCTACCTGTCGCGCTACGGCAGCGGGCGTGTCGCGAAGGCGGCATTCCTCGGTTCGCTCGAGCCCTATCTGCTCGTCACCGACGACAACCCGGACGGCGCGGGCCCGCAGGACTTCTTCGACGGTGTCGCCGCGTCCGTCCGCGAAGACCGCTACGCCTTCGTCACGGGGTTCCTGAAGGACTTCTACAACCTCGACGACACCTTGGGCTCCCGCATCTCGCAGGAGGCCGTCGACGCCAGTGCGCGCGTGGCCGCAAAGGCGGGGAATGCGGCGATCGCCGCGGCGCCCCTCACCTGGCCGACGGACTTCCGCGGCGACATCCCCGCGATCGACGTCCCCGCGCTGATCCTGCACGGCACCGCCGACAACATCCTGCCGATCGACGCCACCGCGCGCCGGTTCCACGAACTCCTCCCCGACGCGACGTACGTCGAGATCGAGGGCGCCCCGCACGGGCTGCTGTGGACGCACGGCGACGAGGTCAACGAGGCGCTGCTGGCCTTCCTCCGCGCCTGACGACCCCCCTGTCGCAGGTCACCCGGCCGGCTGCTCCGACGCGTTCGCCGTCGCGAGCAGCCGGTCGATCTCGTCCGGGCCGAACCCCAGTCCCGCCATCATGCCGAGACGCCCGAGCGGAAACGACCCGAGCATGGCCATCATGTCCACGCCCTCCGGCATGATGGCCGACGCCCCGGAGGCCTCGGTCATCGGCGCGAACGCCTGAGCGAGAACAGGACCGACGACCGGGTGGGCGAGCGCCTCCGCCAATGACGACTCGCGCGAGAGCGGCCGGGTCACGGCATCCCCCGCGATCTCGAGCGAGAGCTCGGATCGGATGTCGCGGCTCGACGAAGCCAGCGCGAACACGTGGTCACCGGCGGCGACGACCCATCGGCCGAGCCGCACGTCGTAGAACGCGAGGTCGTCTCGACGGACGGTCACCTCGACGTCGCGGGTCTCGCCCGCCTCGAGCGCGACACTCGCGAACCCCGCGAGCTCCCGAACGGGACGCGCGGGGAGGCCCGGGCGCGAGACATAGACCTGGACGACTTCGCGGCCGGCACGCGCGCCCGTGTTCGTCACCGCGACGCGCAGGGTGATGTCTCCGTCCTCGCGAACGGATGCCGACGGCGCGCCGTAGGCGAAGGTCGTGTACGACAGGCCGTGGCCGAAGGGATAGGCGACCTCCATCGCCCGCGCGTCGTACCAGCGGTAGCCGACGAAGAGACCCTCGCCGTAGCGGACGTTCCCCTCGGTGCCGTAGTGCAGGTAGGCGGGGGTGTCCTCCAGACGGAGCGGGATCGTCTCGGTCAGCCTCCCCGACGGGTTCGCGGCGCCGAACAGGACGTCCGCGGTCGCCCCGCCGCCGGCCTGCCCGAGGAGCCACGCCTCCACGATCGCGGGGACCTCGTCGGCGAAGGGCAGAGCCACGACGCTGCCGTTGGAGAGGACCACGACGACGTCCGGGGTCACCTCCCGCACCGCCGCGAGAAGGGCGAGCTGCTCCGCGGGCAGGTCGATGTGGGTTCGGTCGTAGCCCTCGGACTCCGCCGCGGCCGGAAGGCCGAGGAAGACCACGGCGACGTCAGCGGCCGCCGCGGCGCGCGCCGCCTCCGCCCGGAGGGAGGCGGCATCCGTCGTCTCGCTCGCGGTGAGCGTGAACCCGGGGGCGAACGACACCGATCCCCCGGCCGCGGTGGCGGCGGCTGTGATCTCGTCGAGCGCGGTGTCGAGCCGTGTCGGGTTGATCATCGACGATCCCGCGCCCTGGTAGCGGGGCTTCGCGGCGAACGCTCCGATCACCGCGATGCGCGACGAGGGGGCGAGCGGAAGAAGGCCGCCCTCGTTCTTCAGCAGCACGATCGAGCGCGTGGCGGCCTCGCGGGCGAGGGCGTGGTGCGCGTCGACGTCGAGGGGACCGGTGACGCTCCCCGCGCCGGCGCGCGCCTTCTTCACGAGGTCGATCGCCCGCCCGGCGGCCGTGTCGAGGACGCTCTCGTCGAGGCGCCCGTCCCGGACCGCGGCGACGATCTGCGCGTCGGTGGTTCCGCCGGAGGAGGGCATCTCGAGGTCCATGCCGGCGGCGAGGCCCGCGACACGGTCGTCGACCGCTCCCCAGTCCGACACGACCAGTCCCTCGAAGCCCCATTCGTCGCGGAGGACCGTCGTCAGCAACCACGGATCCTCCGACGCGTAGACGCCGTTGATCCGGTTGTACGCGCACATCACCGTCCACGGCTGGGCGTCCTGCACGACCCGCTGGAAGCCGCGGAGGTAGATCTCCCGGAGCGTCTGCTCGTCCACGTCGCTGGAGGCCCGCATCCGATCGGTCTCCTGGTTGTTCGCCGCGAAGTGCTTCAGCGACGCCCCCACCCCGTGCGACTGGATGCCGCGCACCAGCGCCGCGCCGAGCACGCCCGAGACGAGCGGATCCTCGGAGAGGTACTCGAAGTTGCGCCCGCACAGCGGAGACCGCTTGATGTTGATCCCCGGGCCGAGAAGGATCGCGACGTCCTGGATCGAGGCCTCGGCCCCCAGGGCGACGCCGACGCGCTCGGCGAGTTCGACGTCCCACGACGACCCGAGACCGACCGCGGGCGGGAAGCAGGTGGCGGGGAGGCTTCCGCCCATGCCGAGGTGATCGGCGCTCTCCACCTGCTTGCGGAGGCCGTGCGGTCCGTCGTTCATCGCGATCGAGGGCACGGCGGCACCCTCTCGGTCGATCGCCTTCGTGGTCCAGAACGTCGCGCCGCTGGTCAGCGACGCCTTCTCCTCGACGGTCAGGTCGGCGGGCTCGGGGAGCGGGGCATGGGACGTCATCGGTCCTCCTCGTGTGCGGCATCCGTCGCGATCGTCGTCGACGCGCGAGAAACCTAACAGTACTCGGTTTTTGTCTTTCCGGAAAGGTGCGATGTACTGCTGTCATGCCGGATCCGCAGCGCACGCGTGGCTCGTACGCCAAGGGCATCGCCAAGCGCGAGGAGATCCTCGAGCGGGCCCTCGAGGTCGTCGCACGCGAAGGGATGCGCGGCGCGTCCGTGCGCGAACTCGCCGATGCGGTCGGCCTCAGCCAGGCGGGACTGCTGCACTACTTCGACAGCAAGGAGGACCTCTTCACCGAGATCCTCCGCAAACGCGACGAGATCGACGCGACCGAGCGGCTCGGCGAAGGCGAGGACGACGTCCGCGAAGGGCTCCGCCGGGTGGTGCGGCACAACAGCGAGGTGCCGGGGGTGGTCGCGCTCTTCTCCCGGCTCTCGGTCGACGCCGCCGACCCCCAGCATCCGGCGCACGCCTTCTTCCTCGAGCGCGGCGAGCGCCTGCGGGCCTCGTTCGCCGCGTCCTTCCGCCGCGGACAGGAGGCGGGCGAGCTCGACGACGCCGTGGATCCGGAGATCCTCGCCCGGCTCCTGCAGGCCGCCGCCGACGGGCTGCAGCTGCAGTGGATGCTCGACCCCGCGTTCGACATGGCCGACACCCTCGACGCGCTGTTCGCGGCGCTCGCCCGACCCGCTCGTCCCACCCGCGGAGGACACCCGTGAATCCTGACCCCATCGTCCGCATCGCCCCGGGTCGGGTCCGCGGATTCTGGCGGGGAACCCCGGGGGCGGCGGGCAGCTCCGCCGCCTTCCTCGGCATCCCCTTCGCCGAAGCCCCGGTGGGCGATCGCCGATTCGCCGCCGCCGTTCCGGCGGCGCCGTGGGACGGCATCCGCGACGCCCTGGCCCACGGCGCGACGGCCAAACGCGACAAGCCCGGCGAGAAGACGCTCATCCCCGAGCCCGCGGTGGCGGGGGACGCGACGCTCAACGTGAACGTGTTCACCCCGTCGCCGGGTGGGAGCGAGGCGCTGCCCGTTCTGGTGTACATCCACGGCGGCGGGTTCACCGAGGGGTCTCCCGCGAGCCCTTGGTACGACGGAAGGGCCTTCGCGCGCGACGGCGTGGTGACGGTGACGATCTCGTACCGGCTTGGGTTCGACGGGTTCGGGCACATCCCGGGGGCACCGAGCAACCGGGGCGTCCGCGACTGGCTCGCCGCCCTCGCCTGGGTGCAGGAGAACATCGCCGCATTCGGGGGCGACCCGGATCGGGTCACGATCGCGGGGCAGTCGGCGGGCGGCGGCGCGGTACTCACCCTCCTCGGCATGCCGGCGGCGCAGGGACTCTTCCGCGCGGCGTGGGCGCTCTCGCCCGCCCTGGGCGATGTGTCGGGTGAACGCGCGCGGACGCTGTCGGCGAAGCTCGCGGGGCTCCTCGGCGTCGAGCCCTCGCGGGACGGCTTCGCGGGCGTGGCGGAAGCCGACATCCTGGCTCAGCAGGAGGCGGTCGGACGCACCGGACAGTCGCCGCTCGACGTCGCCCGCAGCATGCTGCAGGACGGTCTGAGCTTCGGTCCCATGGTCGACGGCGACCTCCTCGCCCGGCCCACGATCGAGGCGCTGCGGGCCGGCGTCGGCGCCGATGTGCCGCTGGTCCTCGGCGCGACCGACGACGAGTTCACGATGATCACGGACGGTGCGGCGCGGGTGCTGGGGCTGGTGCCCCCCGGCGTCGCGCTGCAGCAGTTGGAGGTGCCCCGACAGAAGCGGCACACCTGGCTCGCCGCGAACGCCGCGCAGCGCCGCAAGGGGACCGCCGCGGTGGTCGGACGCTACGTCGGCGACGTCATCTTCCGCTCGACGGTGCTGCGGGCCGCGGATGCGCGCGCCGCCGCGGGCGGTGCGGCGAAGACGTGGGCGTACCGATTCTCGTGGCCGTCGCCGACCATCGGGTGGGCGTGCCACTGCCTGGACGTGCCGTTCTGGTTCGACGCGCTCGACGCCGAGGCCGTGGACGCGATCGCCGGGGACGCTCCGCCGCCGGCACTCGCCGACGCGGTCCACGGCGCGGCGGTCGCCCTGATCCGCGACGGAGACCCCGGGTGGGCCGCGTGGGATCCTGCGACCCAGCCGACGCGGGTCTTCGACCTCCCGGCCGACGGCCGCGCCCCCATCGTCCTCGACGGCTACGCCTCGGTCCGTGCCCTGGCCTGACAGCGGGGCCTGGGCCCTCGCCGGCCCGGCTCGTGCGACCGCCGTCGCGTGAAACCCTGGGGCGAAATCGGCCTCCGGCGCTGTCGTGCGCCCCGTCGAGGTCGAAATCACCCCACGGTTTCACACCGCCGCACCGCGCGGGCGCGCGGCCACGCCCCGGCGGGAGCTCAGGAGACCCCGGAGCGCGCTCCGGACGACGTCAGGATGCCAGGTGATGTCCTCCGCGATCGGCCGGAAGGTGGCGTAGCCGAGAGCGGCCGCCGCCTGATCGCGGCGGCGATCCCGGCGCTGCGCGTCCCAGTCAGAGTGGAACGCTCTGCTGTCGCACTCGATGATGAGCCATCCCTCGACGAGGAAGTCCACGCGGCCGACCCCGGCGATGACCACCTGCACGTCGAACGCCGCACCGAGCGAGCGCAGAAGGAGACGCACCAGCGTCTCGGGCCCGGATTCGGCGCGCGCATCGACCAGTCTGCGGAGCACGCGGTGACGTCGTGGGAGAAGACGGAAGAGCTCGTCGAGCTCGTCCATCCGCAGATGGCCGCCGTGCAGGGCGGAGTCGAGGCTCGCCACTGACGCGCGCGGCGGCTGGCAGCGCAGGGCGCAGGCGAGAGCATCGAGCGGCTCCACGGAAGCCGCCCGCGGGTGCGGCATCCGGCGCAGCGTGCTCCAGTGTCGCCGAATCAGCCGGGTCGAGACGGGCGCGGAGGGCCGGCGAGTGTGCAGGTGCACATGCAGTGCGGAGGCGTCGAGCACGAAGACGCCGCGGTGCGCGAGCGCCGAAACGCACGCGAGGCGGCCGCCGAGCGCCAGCGCGTCGACGACGTCGGTCGACGCATCGGCAGCCAGATACGCACCGGGGCGCGGTCGCAGGAGTCGCCCGTCAGCCACTGCGGCGCCGACGTCGCGGTCGGTCCATCCCTGGGCACGGAGGTCGCTTCGGCGGAAGAAGAACGGAGGCGTCGTCGGCGCGGGCATCCGCACAGCCTCACCCGTCCGGGGACCCGAGGGGCGCCGACAGCAAGAGCGGTGGACACCCTGCGGCCAGCGCGCGATGGGGAGGAGGGTCGGCTCGTGAAACGCCGGGGCCGAATCGACACCCCGACGGCTCTGCGGTGCCGGGAAGGTCGATTTCACCCCGCGCTTTCACACGCGCCGGGCGGGTCAGGCCAGGGCGGGGAGGACCTCGCGCTCGAAGAGCGAGATGCCGGACCGGTCGTACGCGGCCTCGGGGAAGTAGTGGATGGCGTAGCCGAGGCCGTGGGCGGCGCGCTCGGCGAGACGCTCGGCGACCTGCTCGGGCGTTCCGAATCCGGGCGACGATCGGTAGTCCCCCTCGATCGCCGCGGCGCGCTCGTCGCCGACGTGCGGACGCAGCCGCTCGACGACCACGCGCAGTCGCTCGGCGGCCTCCGCCTCGGTCGCCCCGACGATCGTGTTGAAGTTCGACGACCGGGTGATCTCGCCCATGTCGCGTCCGATCGCGTCGCAGTGCCCCTGCAGCACGGCGCTCTTGTGGTCGAACTCCTCGAGCGACCCGGCGAAGTTCGTGTACGACGCGTAGCGGGCGGCGATCTTCAGCGTCACCTTCTCGCCGCCTCCGGCGATCCACAGGGGGATGCCGCCCTCCTGCAGCGGGGTCGGACGGACGATCGCGCCGTCGACCTGGTAGTGCTTCCCGTCGAGGGTCGCCGTGCCGGTCGTCCAGGCCTGGTGCATGATGTCGACGCCCTCGCGGAGGCGCGCGAGCCGGTCGCCGATCCCCGGGAAGCCGTACCCGTAGGCGCGCCACTCGTGCTCGTACCACCCGCCGCCGATCCCCATCTCGGCGCGGCCGCCCGAGATCAGGTCGACCGTCGCCGCGACCTTGGCGAGGTAGGCCGGGTTCCGGTACCCCATCGAGGTGCACATCTGTCCGAGACGGATGCGGTCGGTCGACGCCGCGAAGGCTGCCGTGAGCGTCCACGCCTCGTGGGTGGCCTCCTCGGTCGGCACCGGCACGGTGTGGAAGTGGTCGTAGACCCACAGCGACTCCCAGGCCGCGGCATCCGCGCGCTGCGCGATCTCGTTCATCGTCGACCACTGGTCGGCGGGATCGATGCCGACGAGGTCGAGACGCCAGCCCTGGGGGATGAAGATTCCGAAACGCATGAGGTCAGCCTAGGGTCGGTGCGACCTCGGCGTCCGGGATCCGCGCGCGCATGACGTCCACTGCCTCCGGGTTCGCATCGACGAGCACGGCATCGCGGCCGAGCGCGGCGGCGACGGCGCCGGTGGTCCCGCTGCCGGCGAAGAGGTCGAGCACGCGATCTCCCGGACGACTGGATGCCTGGACGATGCGCCGCAGGATCCCTTCCGGCTTCTGCGTCGGGTACCCGGTCTTCTCCCGCCCGGTGGTCGGGACGATCGTGTGCCACCACACGTCGGTGGGGAGCTTTCCGCGCGCGGCCTTCTCTGCCGTGACGAGCCCCGGGGCCATGTACGGCTCACGGTCGACCGCGGCCGAGTCGAACCAGTAGTTCGCCGGATCCTTCACGTACACGAGGATCGTGTCGTGCTTGGTCGGCCAGCGGCGCCGGGTCTTGGCCCCGTAGTCGTAGGCCCAGATGATCTCGTTGAGGAAGGACGCGCGACCGAAGAGGGCGTCCATCAGCACTTTGGCGTAGTGCGCCTCGCGATAGTCCAGGTGCAGATACAGCGTGCCGTCCTCGGCGAGGAGCCGCCAGGCCTCCACCAGACGCGGCTCGAGGAAGCCCCAGTAGTCGTCGAAACGGTCATCGTACGTGCGGAGGTCGCCGCGCAGCCGCTCGTACTCCCGCCCGTGGAACCCGCGGCGCACCGCGCCCGACGCGGCACCCGCTCCGGCCACCATCCCGGCATCCGTCTCGCCGTCCGCTCCCGCGGGACGGTGCAGCGCCGTCTCGACGGTCTTCGTCTGCGGCCGTCCCGTGTTGAAGGGCGGGTCCAGGTACACCACGGTGAAGGAACCGCCCGTGAGGGATGCCGCGACGGCGAGGTTGTCGCCGAGGTGGATCGTCACGCGCCCACGCGGAACGCCCTCGACGGCTCCCGACGGGGAGGCGGGCGTCACGGCACGCGACGCAACCACGCGTCGGTGGCGAACTTGGAGGCGACGAGCGCCTCCGCCTCGGCGTATTCCTCGTCGGTGATATGACCGATCTCGGCGTTGTACAGCGACGTGAACGTGGACTTCAGCTGCTCGATGATCGCGTCTCGAGGCAGCCCGGTCTGCCGCTTCAGGGGGTCGACGCGCTTGGCGGCGGAGGTCGTGCCCTTGTCGCTGAGCTTCTCCCGTCCGATCCGCAGGACCTCGGTCATCACCTGACCGTCCATGTCGTAGCTGAGTGTCGCGTGGTGGAGCACGCCGCCGTTGGCCAGACGCTTCTGCGCGGCGCCGCCGATCTTCCCCTGGGAGGAGGCGATGTCGTTGAGCGGCTGGTAGGTCGCGTCGACCCCGAGGGCGCGGAGGGCCTGAAGCGCCCAGTCATCGAGGAACGCGTACGAGTCGGCGAACGTCAGACCCTGGACGAGGGATGCCGGGACCGAGAGCGAATAGGTGACGATCGAGTTCGCGCCCATCATCATCGCGCCGCCGCCGGAGATGCGCCGCACCACGTCGTAGCCGTGCCGGGCCGCCCCTTCGGGATCGACCTCGTTGCGCAGGGACTGGAACGACCCGATGACGACGGCGGACTCGTTCCATTCCCACAGGCGCAGCGTCGGACGCCGGCGCCCCTCGCCGACCCGTGCGGTCAGCACCTCGTCGAGGGCGAGGTTCATGCGCGGCGAGAGCGGCCGGTCGTGCACGACCTCCCAGTCGAAGTCGCCCCATCCGGGCGCGGTGACGAGGGCGCGGCGCACCGCGGTGCCGACGGCTTCCGGCGTGAAACCCAGGAGCTGCGCCCCCTCGGGCAGCGCCGCGCGGACGGCGGCGGCGATGGTCGCGACATCCGCTTCCACCGGGAGTCCGTTCACCGCGCGGTCGATGTCGTCGAGCGCCGAGTCGGGTTCGAGGAAGAAGTCGCCCGCGAGGTGGAACGCGTCGATGCGCCCGTCACGCTCCTCCAGGTCGACGACCACGAGCTTTCCACCGGGGACCTTGTATTCGCCGTGCACGACAGCCAGCCTAGGACCCCGCGTCAGTCGCGGGCGGGGAAGCGGGGATCGAGCCAGGCCACGAGGTCCGCGCGGACCTCCTCCTGCATGACTTCGTTGAAGATCTCGTGCCGCGCTCCGGGGTACACGAGCGTGGTGACATCGGTGAAGCCCGAGCGGGTGCGGTACGCCTCGGCGAGCCGGTGGACGCTCCGTGGACCGCCCACCGTGTCGTCGCGGCCGACCATGAGCAGCGTCGGAAGGTCGCGCGGGAGATTCCGCGCCGGACGTCCGAACAGTCGCGCGGCCTCCAGCGGCCCGAAGAGCTTCAGCAGCGGCTCGGAGGTCGTGAGCGGGTCGTCGAGGAAGGCCTGCCCGACGGCGTGGTCCGAGGACAGCCACTCGGTCCCCATCGCCCCCTCCGTCTTCCACGGCGCGTTGAGATCACCGGCGTTGAGACTTCCGGGGGTCCTCAGCGCCGAGCCCGACAGGACGAGGGCGTCGAAGGATGCCGCATACCGGTCGACGAGCATCTGCGCGAGGAACGACCCCCACGAGTGCCCGAGCAGGATGAGCGGAAGGTCGGGGTGCTCCCGGCGGATGCGCTCGGTCAGCGTGTACACGGCGTCGCGCGCCGCGCGCATGCCCCCGGACCCCAACCGCCCGAGCTTGGACGGATGACCGTGCTGCACGATGCCGGTCCGGCCGTGCCCGAGGTGGTCGTCCGCATAGACGGTGAACCCGTGCCGGGCGAGAGTCTCGGCGAGGAGGCGGTAGCGCCCGGCGTGCTCGCCGACTCCGTGCAGGATCTGCACGACACCGCGGGCGGCACCCTCGGCGGGATACACGTCGTAGAAGATCCGGGTCCCGCGGGCATCGATGAAGGACGGCGCGGCGTCGCTGTCGGGCATGGCCTCGAGTCTAGGTGAGCGGTTTCTTTAGCGGGACTAATGAGCTATGCTAAAGAACCGAATGAGTTCCACAGACACTTCTCCCCCGACCGCGGCGATCGCGACTCCCCCGCTGTCCTCACCCGCGACCGATCTCCGCATCGCGACCTTCCGCCTCGCACGCCGCATGCGCACACAGCGCGCGGACGACTCGATGAGCGACGGACAGTTCGGCGTCCTCGCCGCCCTCTGGGTCCACGGCGACCACACGCTGGGCGAACTCGCCGACCGCGAGCGCATCTCGGCCCCCTCGATGAACCGCACGGTCAACTGCCTCCAGGATGCCGGCTACATCGGCCGCTCGGCCGACGAGAACGACGGTCGGAAGGTCGTGATCTCCCTCACGGATGCCGGGCGCGCCGTCGTCGACGAGACCGCACGACGCCGCGACGCGTGGGTCGAGGCCGCCCTCGCGGACCTCACCGCCGACGAGCGCGAGACACTGGCCCGCGCCGCCGAGATCATGGGACGGATGGCCGCACGATGAGCGCGATGTTCCGGTCCTTCTCCGTCTTCAACTACCGCGTGTGGTTCATCGGCGCGCTCGTGTCGAACATCGGCGCGTGGATGCAGGCCACCGCCATCAGCTGGGTCGTCCTCACCGAGCTCACGAACAACGACGCCGCCGCGATGGGCGTGACGATGGGTCTGCAGTTCGCCCCTCAGCTGCTGCTCGTCAGCGTCACCGGGTGGGTGGCCGACCGCTTCGACCGGCGGCGTCTGCTCATGCTCACCCAGGCCCTGCTCCTCCTCCTCGGCCTCGCGATCGGCGCGCTCCTGCTCGCCGGCCTCATGACCCTCCCCCTGATGTACGGCTTCGCGCTGACGCTCGGAGTGATCGCCGCGTTCGACAACCCCGCGCGGCAGGCGTTCGTCTCCGACCTCGTCGCCCGCGAGAACGCTTCGAACGCGGTCGCCCTCAACGCGGCATCCTTCAACAGCGCCCGCATGATCGGCCCCGCCGTGGCGGGCCTCATGATCGTCGCCGTCGGCAGCGGCTGGGTGTTCGTCGTCAACGCGGTGACCTTCGTCGGCATGATCGTGGCGCTCATGCTGATCCGCGTCGACCTCCTCGTCCCGCGGGTGAAGGCGCCGTCGGGGGCGCGACTCGCGGACGGCTTCCGCTACGTCGCCAAGCGCCCCGACCTCGTCGTCGCCTTCAGCATGGTGTTCCTCATCGGGGCGTTCGGAATGAACTTCCCCATCTTCGCCTCGACCATGGCGCTGGAGTTCGGTCAGGAGGCCGACGGCTACGGCCTCCTGAGCTCCATCCTCGCCGTCGGGTCGCTCGCGGGCGCGCTGCTCGCCGCACGACGCGATCGGGCCCGCATCCGCGTGGTGATCGCGGGGGTCCTCCTCTTCGCGATCGCCGCCACCGTGTCGGCGTTCATGCCGAACTACTGGCTGTACGCCGCGACGCTCATGTTCACCGGGTTCGCCGTCGTCACGATGCTCACCACCGCGAACGGCTACGTGCAGACGACGACGGATCCGGCCCTCCGCGGCCGCGTCCTCGCCCTGTACGTGGCGATCCTGATGGGCGGGACCCCGATCGGCGCGCCGATCGTCGGCTGGGTCGCGTCCGAGTTCGGCCCCCGCACCGCGATCCTCCTCGGCGCCGGCGCGGGCTTCGTCGCCTTCGCGATCGGTGCGACGTGGCTCCTCGCGTCGGGCCGGCTGCACCGTCACGAACAGCGCCGGTTCCGCCTCACGATCGACGAGACCCGCCCGCTCTCGGTGGTCCGTCCGCAGCCGGAGGACTTCTCCGAAGAGGTCGCCGCGACCAGCCCGATCGCCACGCCCCGCCGCTGACCCGCCGCCCCCGGCCCGCTCAGCGCAGGCGATTCGGCGAGGACAGGACGGATGCCGCCGATTCGGCCTGTTCCGGCCTGATCGCCTGTTCTCGGCAGAACCCGCCTGTGACCTGCCGGCGTCAGTCGCGCGGCTCGCGCACTCCGACGCGCTCGAGGTGCGCGTTGGAGAACCGGCCGTCGGGGTCGAGCCGCTCGAACACCGCTCTGGCGTCCTCCAGCCGAGGGTGGGCGCGGGCGATCGCCTCGCGCTCCATGAGGTGCAGCTTCCCCCAGTGGGGGCGAGCGGCGAACGGCTCCAGCGCCGCCTCGATGTCGACCAGCAGCGAGCGCACCGCGCGGGGGTGGTTGCCCCAGGTGAAGTGGATCGCCATGACGTCCTGACCGGATGCCGGGCTCAGCCACAGGTCGTCGGCGGCGACGGTGCGCAGCTCCGTGATGAACAGCAGCGGCTGGATGCGCGCGGCGAGCGGGCGGAGGGCCTGCAGGGCCGCAGCCGCGTGAGCGCGAGGGACGAAGTACTCCGACTGGATCTCGTCGCCGAAGGAGGGCGTCCCATCCAGGCGGAAGTGCGGCAGACGCAGCATCCACGGCCCCGGCACCCCGCCGAGCTCGGTGACGTCGGCGAGGCCCCCGAGGGGTTCCGCTGCGGCATCCTGCCGTCCATCGAGGAGCACCTCGGGCACGGCGTCATCGTCGCGGTCCAGTCGCGTCTTCACCCAGACATCGCCGATCGTCTCGTCGTCCCAGCGCGAGAAGACCGACACGCTGTAGCCGGCGCCGGTCACCGCGGGAAGATCTCCGAGCGCCGCCTTCCACGTCACGCCCGTGTAGACGTCCTGCCGCATCCGGAAGGCCGGGACGATGTCGAGGGTGAGGGCGACGACGATGCCGTAGGCCCCGAGCCCGACCACGAGAGCGTCGAAGTCGGCGTCTCCGCGGCGGACCTCGTGCACCTCGGCGTCCGCACCGACGTGGCGCAGCATCCGCACGTTGGCGGCGAGGCTGCGCTGCGCGTCGCCCGATCCGTGGGTGCCGGTCGCGGTGGCGCCGCCGACGTTGATGTGCGGGAGAGAGCCCATGTTCGACAGCGCCCAGCCGCGCTCGTCGAGCCACGCGGCGAGCACGCCGTAGCGGATGCCGGCGGCCACGGTGACGGTCCGCTGCTCCTCGTCGAGCGCGAACTCCGCGGGAAGCGCCGTGACGTCGATCAGGGTCCCGCCGGTGTCGGGAAGGTCGGTGAACGAGTGGCGCGTGCCGAGTGCCCGCACCCGCCCCGGGGCCTCGACGAGCGCCCGAAGCGCCTCGACCGTCTCCGGCGTCTCGATCCGCGGTGCGGTGTAGGAGTACGTTCCCGCCCAGTTGCGCGTCATGCTGTCCACCTTTCGATGAGCGAATCCAGCGCGGGCCAGATCTCGTCCGGAACGTCGATCGCGGCGAGCCGGTCGAGGGCCTCGAGTCGCGCCCGGGTCTTCACACCGACCACCGTGGAGTCGACGAGAGGCGAACGCAGCGAGAAGCGCAGCGCCACCGCGGCGAGCTCCACCGCGTGGGCCCGGCAGAGCTCCTGCAGCTGCGCGAGCCGCGCGAGGATCTCCGGCGACGGCTCGCGGTACGTGTAGGTCGAGCTCGCCCCTTTGACCAGGATGCCGCTGGCGAACGGTGCGGCGTTGAACACGGTCATTCCGCGCTCGTGCGCCTCCCGGAACAGGGGCGCCGCGGTCTGGTCGAGAAGGGTGAAGCAGTTGTGGCTGAGCACCGCGTCGAAGACGCCGGTGGCGACGTACTCGCGCATCTCGTCCACCGGATAGGTCGCGATGCCGATGGCGCCGACGACCCCGGCGTCGCGGAGTTCTCGGAGGCCCTCCACGGCTCCGCCCGGCGCCATCGCCTCGGCGACGCTCACCGCATACGGGTCGTGCAGGTGGAGGAGAGGCAGGCGCTCGACACCGAGCCGCACCGTGCTCTCCTCGAACGAGCGCAGCACGCGGTCGCGATCGAAGGCGCCGGTGACGGGGTCGACGTCGACCTTCGTGATCACGCGGGTGGCGGCATCCGGGTCGGTGCACTGCAGCGCGAGCCCGATGACGGCCTCCGAGCGGCCGTCGGAGTAGTTGTTCGACGTGTCGACGTACGCGTGTCCCGAGCGGAGAAGGGCGAGGGTGTCGGCGACCGCCGCGGCCTCCTCCTGGCTTCCGGGCACGCTCCCCCGTCCGAGGCCCGAGGTGCCGAGGGTGAGCGGGCTGGGGGACGTTGTCATGCCGGTCATCGTGCCTCTCCGCTGTCGGACGCGGCGGTTCCGCCCGTCGGTCGCAGGCGTCCCCGGCCGAACGGCAGCGCCGGCGCGCGGTACTCCCACGCCCGGCGGTCCCCCGCGGGGATCGCGGCTTCGGCGTCACCGAACCGCCACCCCCGCGAGAACAGGAATACCGCGAGCGCGGCGTCCTCGTCGTCGGGGAGCTGCCAGGTGCCCACGCCCCACTGCGTCGGTTGGCCGCGGCCGCCGATGACGAGCGTCGGACGGATGCCGGCGTACAGCGCGAACCAGGGACGACGAAGGGTCAGCTCCACCCGTCGCGTCGGCCGCGCGGACCCGCCGGTCTCGGTCATGCCGTCCACGAGGAGCGGCCGAACCGCTCCCACCGCTCCACGATGCGCGGCATCTGGTCGCCGTCCGCCGGCTCGACCATCGGACGGCCGCCGATGAAGACCTGCTCGACGCGGGAATCCAGCGCCAGCGGGTCGCCCGACCAGAGGACGACGTCGCCGTCGCGTCCGGCCTCGAGCGCACCCACGCGGGCCTCGAGCCCGAGGATCGAGGCGGGGTTCACCGTCAGCGCCCGGAGCGCCGTCTCGGGCGGCAGCCCCTCACGGACGGCGAGGATCGCCTGCAGCCGCAGCTGGTCGATCGGGACGACCGGGTGATCGGTGGTGATCGCCACGGTCACACCGGCCTCGGCGATGAGGGCGAGGTTGCCGATCGCGCGGTCGCGCAGCTCGACCTTCGAGCGCGAGGTGAGCATCGGACCGAAGATCACGGGGATCTGCTTTTCGGCGAGCACATCGGCGATCTTGTGCCCCTCGGTGCCGTGGTTCACGACGAGGCGGTAGCCGAACTCCTCCGCGAGGCGGATCGCGGTGGCGATGTCGTCGTGGCGGTGGCAGTGCTGGTCCCAGACCAGATCGCCGTCGAGCACGGCGGCGAGCGTCTCGTTCGTGAGGTCCCGCTCGAACGGCTCCCCGGCGGATGCCGCGGCGGCGCGCTTCTCGGCGTAGGTGCGTGCCTTCACGAAGGCCTCGCGCAGGACCGCGGCGACGCCGAGTCGCGTCGAGGGCGTCTGCTTCTTGTCGCCGTAGACGCGCTTGGGGTTCTCGCCGAGCGCGGACTTCACCGAGACGTCGTAGGCGAGCAGCTGCTCGTCGACGGTGCGGCCGCCCCACGTCTTGATCGCGACCGTGCGGCCCCCGATCGGGTTGCCCGAGCCGGGCTTGATGACCGCCGTCGTGACCCCGCCGCGGAGGGCGTCGCGGAAGCCGACCTCCTCGATGTCGATGCCGTCGAGCGCGCGGAAGCGGGCGCCGTTCGGATCGGTCATCTCGTTCGTGTCGTCGCCGGACCAGCCCTCGCCGTCCTCGTGCACGCCGAGGTGTCCGTGCGCCTCGACGAAGCCGGGCAGCACCCAGCGCCCGGCGGCGTCGACGATCCGAGCGCCCTCCGGGATGGCCGTGTCGGCGTCGCCGACCGCCGTGATGACGCCGTCGGCGATCACGACCGTGCCGCCGGGGATCGGGTCTGCGCTTGCGGGAACGACATGGCCACCGGTGATCGCGAGGTACTCAGTCATCCCTCCACCCTAGGTCGGCGGGCGGGCGCCCGGCGGGTCAGCCGCCGGTGGAGGCGCGGACGACCAGCTCGGGGCGGAAGCGGATGCGCCGCTCGCCCGTGTCCGCGGCGATGACACCGGCCGCCACACCGGCGCCGCCCGCACCCGCGCGCGCGATCTCGGCGAGGAGCAGGTCGACGGCGGTCGCGCCGATCTCGCGGGCCGGCTGACGGATGGAGCTGAGCGGCACGACGGTGGCCGCGGCGAAGTCGATGTCGTCATACCCGATGAGGGCGATGTCCTCGGGCACGCGGATGTCGCCGAGCAGCGCGAAGGACTGGAGCACACCGACCGCGAGGAGGTCGTTCGCGGCGAACACCGCGTCGGGACGGGAGGCGGCATCCCGCACCCTCAGGAGGTTTCCCGCCTCGCGCCCCTGCAGGACCGTGAGCGCGGGCATCTCCACCACGTCGAGGGCGACGTCCGCGCGCTCCGCCACCGCGCGTCGCGCCCCCTCCAGTCGGTCCCGCACCTGGCGGGTCGACAGCGGCCCGCCGACGAAGGTGATGCGGCGCCGCCCGCTGTCGATCAGGTGCTGCGTGGCCAGGAACCCGCCCTCGACGTCGTCGACGGCGACCGAGGCGAGTGCGTCGTCGTCGGCCTCGCGGTCGACGAGGACGACGGGGGTGCCGGCATCCTGCAGCCGCACGAGCGAACTCAGGTCGTCGGTGGCGGGGGTGACGAGCACGCCGTTCACACGCTGCTCGCGGAAGAGGTCGACGTACGCGCCCTCGCGATCTGCCCGCTCGTCGCTGCTGCCGAAGAGGACGGCGAGGCCCGCGTCGGCCGCGCGCGTCTCGGCGCCGCGGGCGACGTCGGCGAAGAACGGGTTGCCGACGTCGAGGACGACCAGGCCGATGCTGCGGCTGCGTCCTGCCCGCAGCTGCCGCGCGGCGTCGTTGCGCACGAACCCGAGGTCGGCGATGGCCTTCTGCACGCGGGCGACGGTGGCGGGCGCGACCTTCTCGGGGTTGTTCAGCACGTTGGAGACGGTTCCCACCGACACGGATGCCGCGACCGCGACGTCCTTCACTCCGACGGCCACGTGAGCCCCTCCCCTTTGGTGACGTTGTCAGAAGTGTAGGGCGCTTGCGTTCGACGTCTGTCGGACCTAGTGTTGAAACGATTCATGACACCGATCCCCGGTGTCCCCGACCAGGAGCGCCTTCGATGACGAACCCGCCGACCCGCACCGCCGCGCGCGTCTGCTTCGAGCTGAGGATCGATCCCGCCCGGATCGACGAGTACGTCGCGTGCCACACCCCGGTGCGCGCCGAGATGCTCGCCGAGATCGCCGCCGCCGGCCGCCGCAACTACTCCCTCTTCCTCGCACCCGGCGGGCGTCTCATCGGCTACTACGAGACCGACGACGACGCCGCGGCGCAGGCCTACCTCGCCGCATCCCCCGTCGCGGCCGCGTGGGAGGCCGAGATGGCCCCCTTCTTCGTGGGACTCGACGGCCGGCCCGACCAGGGGGCGACCGCCCTGACGGAGATCTTCCACCTCGCAGACCAGCTCGCCGCCTCCACCGAGGGACCGGCATCCGACGACGAAAGAGACGCATCGTGAGCATCCTGTCCGCCGACATCCGATCCCAGCTCGCCCTGCAGGGCATCGAACTGCCCTCGTGGGCGTTCGGGAACTCCGGCACCCGCTTCCGCGTCTGGACGACCGAGGGCACCCCGCGCGATCCGTTCGAGAAGATCGCCGACGCCGCCGAGGTCAACCGGGTCACCGGGCTCGCGCCGAGCGTCGCACTGCACATCCCGTGGGACAGGGTCGACGACTTCGGTGCGCTCCGCCGGCACGCGGAGGACCTCGGGGTCGCGCTCGGGACGATCAACTCCAACACGTTCCAGGACGAGGACTACAAGTTCGGGGCGCTCACCCACGAGGACGACCGCATCCGCCGGAAGGCCATCGACCACCACCTCGAGTGCATCGACGTCATGGACGCGACGGGCTCGCGCGACCTCAAGATCTGGCTCGCCGAGGGGTCGAACTACCCCGGCCAGACCGACATGCGCGCCCGGCAGGACCGACTGAACGATTCGCTCCGCACCATCTACGATCGCCTCACCGGCCAGCAGCGCCTCGTTCTGGAGTACAAGTTCTTCGAGCCGTCGTTCTACCACACCGACGTTCCGGACTGGGGCACCTCCTACGCGCAGGTGGCGACCCTCGGCGAGCGCGCCATGGTGTGCCTGGACACCGGGCATCACGCCCCCGGCACGAACATCGAGTTCATCGTGATGCAGCTGCTGCGCCTCGGAAAGCTCGGCTCGTTCGACTTCAACTCGCGCTTCTACGCCGACGACGACCTCATCGTGGGCGCGGCCGACCCGTTCCAGCTCTTCCGGATCCTCGTCGAGGTCATCCGCGGCGGCGGCCTCAACAACCCCGACGTCGCCTTCATGCTCGACCAGTGCCACAACATCGAGGCGAAGATCCCCGGGCAGATCCGGTCGGTGCTGAACGTCCAGGAGATGACCGCCCGCGCGCTGCTCCTCGATTCCGCCGCCCTCGCCGCCGCGCAGTCGGCCAACGACGTGCTGGGTGCGCAGGCGGTGTTCATGGACGCGTTCTACACCGACGTCCGCCCGGCGCTCGCCGAGTGGCGCGAGTCGCGGGGCCTCCCCACCGACCCGATGGCCGCCTACGCGGCATCCGGGTACCAGCAGAAGATCGAGGCCGAGCGCGTCGGCGGCACCCAGGCCGGCTGGGGAGCCTGACCCCGTGACCGCGTCGACCGCACCGCACGCCGCAGCCGACGGCCTCGTCCGGGTCTACCCTGCGACGGCGCCGAACGGCACGGGGCTCGTCTGGGCGCACGGCGGCGGGTTCGCCGCGGGGGACCTCGACATGCCCGAAGCGGATGCCGTGGCCCGGGCCCTCGCGGCGGCGGGCACCGCGGTGGTCTCGGTCGACTACCGCCTCGCACCCCTCCCCGCGGCGTGGGCGGCGGGACACGGCGTCGCCCCGCGGGGCGGAGCGGTCTTCCCCGCGGCATCCGACGATGTCCTCGCCGCGTGGAGCTGGACGCTCGCGCACGCCGCCGACCTCGGGATCGACCCCGCACGGCTCGCGCTCGGCGGGGCGAGCGCCGGCGCGAACCTCGTCACCGGCGCAGCGCTCCGGATGCCGGGGGCCGGGCTGCCCGCACCGGCTCTGGTGGTGCTGGCGTACCCCACGCTGCTCGCCGTGCAGCCCGCGCCGGATGCCGCGCTGCGACGCGCCCTCGACGCCGACCCGGAAGCCGACCGCTTCGGACCCGAGGTCGTGCGTGGGATGTACGAGAACTACCTCGGCGGCCCCGTCGACGACGCGCCCCTCACCGCGGTGCCCGGGCTCGCGACGGCAGACGACCTGGCGGACTTCCCGCCCGTCCTCATGATCAACGGCGACGTCGACGAGCTGCGCGTCTCGGGCGAGGCCTTCGCCGCGACCCTCCGCGCCGCCGGTCGGCCGGTCGAGGTCGTCACCGAGTCGGGCACGACCCACGGCCATCTGAACCGCCCGGACGAACCCGCCTTCCCCCGCTCCCTCACCCGCATCACCCGCGCCCTGACCGCCCTCCAGACCCGAAGGACACCATGACCAACCCCGCAGTCGCCGACCTGATCGCCCGGTCCAACCGGCTCGGCTCCGACCCGAAGAACACCAACTACGCCGGTGGCAACACCTCCGCCAAGGGCACCGAGACCGATCCCGTCACGGGCGAACCGGTCGAGCTCCTGTGGGTGAAGGGCTCGGGCGGAGACCTCGGCACGCTCACCGAGCAGGGCCTCGCGGTGCTGCGCCTCGACCGCATGCGCGCTCTCGTCGACGTCTACCCCGGTGTCGACCGCGAGGACGAGATGGTCGCCGCGTTCGACTACTGCCTGCACGGCAAGGGCGGCGCCGCTCCCTCGATCGACACCGCGATGCACGGACTCGTGGATGCCGCGCACGTGGACCACCTGCACCCGGACTCGGGCATCGCGATCGCCACCGCCGCCGACGGCGAGGCGCTGACCTCGACGGTGTTCGGCGACAAGGTCGTGTGGGTGCCCTGGCGCCGCCCCGGATTCCAGCTCGGGCTCGACATCGCCGCGATCAAGGCCGCGAACCCGCAGGCCGTCGGCTGCATCCTGGGCGGCCACGGCATCACCGCGTGGGGAGGAACCTCCGAGGAGGCCGAACGCAACTCCTCCTGGATCATCGCCACCGCCGCCGAATACCTCGAAACCCACGGCGACCCGGCCCCGTTCGGAGGAGTTCGGTCCGGCTTCGCCGCCCTCCCCGAGGCCGAGCGACGCGCGAAGGCCGCGGCCCTCGCCCCGACGATCCGGGGCCTGGCCTCGACCGACAAGCCGATGGTCGGCCACTTCACCGATGCGGATGTGGTGCTGGACTTCCTCGCGTCCGAGAAGGCATCCGCCCTCGCCGCGCTCGGTACGAGCTGCCCCGACCACTTCCTCCGCACGAAGGTCAGGCCGCTGATCCTCGACCTGCCCGCCGACGCGACGGTCGAGGCATCCGTCGCCCGGCTGGTCGAGCTGCACGCGGACTACCGCGCCGACTACCAGGCCTACTACGACGCCCACGCGACGGCCGACTCCCCCGCGATCCGCGGCGCCGACCCGCTCATCGTGCTCGTCCCGGGCGTCGGGATGTTCTCCTACGGTGCGAACAAGCAGACCGCTCGCGTGGCCGGCGAGTTCTACGTCAACGCGATCAACGTCATGCGCGGCGCGGAGTCGGTCTCCACCTACTCGCCCATCTCCGATGCCGAGAAGTTCCGCATCGAGTACTGGGCGCTGGAGGAGGCCAAGCTCCAGCGGATGCCGAAGCCGAAGTCCCACCAGGGCCGCATCGCGTTCGTCACGGGCGCAGCATCCGGCATCGGCAAGGCGATCGCCACGCGTCTGGCCGCCGAGGGCGCGTGCGTGGTCGTCGCCGACCTCGACCTCGAGAAGGCGCGGGCCGCGGCGGCGGAGCTCGGCGGAACGGATGTCGCGATCGGCGTCGCCGCGAACGTCGCCGACCCCGAGGCCGTCCAGGCCGCGATCGACGCCACCGTCCTCGCGTTCGGCGGCATCGACCTCGTCGTCAACAACGCCGGCCTCTCGCTCTCGAAGCCGCTGCTGGAGACCACCGAGAAGGACTGGGACCTGCAGCACGACGTCATGGCGAAGGGCTCGTTCCTCGTCGCGAAGGCCGCGGCGAAAGCCCTGATCGAGCAGAAGATGGGCGGCGACGTCATTTACATCTCGTCGAAGAACTCCGTCTTCGCCGGACCGAACAACATCGCGTACTCGGCGACGAAGGCCGACCAGGCCCACCAGGTGCGCCTCCTCGCCGTCGAGCTCGGCGAGCACGGCGTGCGTGTCAACGGCATCAACCCCGACGGCGTCGTCCGCGGATCGGGCATCTTCGCCGCCGGCTGGGGCGCCAACCGCGCCGCGACCTACGGCGTCGACGAGAAGGACCTCGGTCAGTTCTACGCGAACCGCACGATCCTCAAGCGCGAAGTCGTCCCCGAGAACGTCGCCGACGCGGTCTACGTGCTCACCGGACCCGAGCTCTCCCGCACGACGGGCCTGCACATCCCGGTCGACTCCGGCGTCGCCGCGGCATTCCTCCGATGACGGATGCCGTGACCGGCGCTGTCCGCGCGGTCGCCGCCGTCGACCTCGGGGCGACGAGCGGCCGCGTGATGATCGGGCGCGTGGGCGACGACATCCTGGAGCTGGAGAGCGTCGCGCGGTTCCCGAACGGACCGGTCGCCGGTCCCGACGGTCTGCACTGGGACTTCTCCGCGCTCTATCGGCACATCGGCGACGGCCTCCGCGAGGCGTTCCGGCGGGAGCCGGGGATCGCGAGCATCGGCATCGACTCGTGGGCCGTCGACTACGGGCTGGTCTCCGGCGGACGCCTCGTCGCCGAGCCGTTCCACTACCGCGACGAGCGGACGGCAGACGGGGTCGAGCGTGTCCACGCCCGTGTGCCGTTCACGGAGCTCTACCGCCGGAACGGCCTGCAGTTCCTCCCGTTCAACACCGTCTACCAGTTCGCCGTCGAGGCCGGGCTCGCCGATGCCGATGCGGCGCTGCTCGTCCCCGACCTCGTCGCCTTCCTCCTCACCGGCCGCCGGGTCGCCGAGCGCACCAACGCCTCGACGACCGGGCTCGTCGAGGTCGACACCGGGGAATGGGACGGGGAGCTGCTCGCGCGGCTCGGGCTCCCGGCATCCGTCCTCCCCGCGCTGATCGACCCCGGCGCGGTCATCGGCACCGTCCAGGGGAAGCTCGCCGACGTCATCGGCGCGGCGACACCCGTGATCGCGGTCGGTTCGCACGACACCGCGTCGGCCGTCGTGGCCGTGCCGATGACGGATGCCGCCACCGCCGCCTACATCTCGTGCGGGACGTGGGGACTCGTCGGCGTCGAGCTCGACGCGCCGCTCGTGACGGACGCGGCGCGCGACGCGGGCTTCACGAACGAGGGCGGTGTGGATGGACGCATCCGGTTCCTCCACAACGTCACCGGACTCTGGCTCCTGAGCGAGAGCATCCGCGCGTGGGAGGAGCAGGACGGCGCGGCCATCGATCTGCCGTCTCTGCTGGATGCCGCCGCCGCCGTCACGGGCGAGGTTCCGCTCTTCGACGCGAACGACCCCCGCCTGAGCGCCCCCGGCGACATGCCGGACCGCATCGCGGCGGTGCTCACCGAGACCGGCGCCGTCGTTCCCCGCGACCGCGCCGCACTCACGCGGTCGATCGTGGAGAGCATCGCCGCGGCGTTCGCCGACGCCGTCCGCACCGCCGGTGAGCTCACCGGCCGAACCCTCGAGGTCGTGCACATCGTCGGCGGCGGCTCGCTCAACCGGCTCCTCTGCCAGGCCACGGCCGACCGGACCGGACTCCCCGTGCTCGCCGGCCCCGTCGAGGCGACCGCGCTCGGCAACGTGCTCGTCCAGGCCCGCGCCCACGGCTGGTGCGGCCCGGACGCGACGCTGGAGGACCTGCGCGCGCGGGTGGCGGCATCCGTCCCGCTCGAGCGATACGCGCCCCGGACGGGAGCCGCGCGATGAGCGCGACCCACGGTGCCGCGTTCGACTGGGCGCGCCGGCATGTGGAGTCCGGGCGCCTCCCGACGGCGGTCGTCGGGATCGCCACGTCGGCCGGGACCGTCGCGCTCGAGGCGTTCGGCGCGACGGACGGCCGGCCCGCGCGCACGGACGACCACTACCGCCTCTTCTCGATCACCAAGCCGCTGGTGGGGCTGACGGCGGCCCGCGGAATCGAGCGGGGCCTGTTCACCCCCGAGACTCCGCTGCGCGACGCGGTGCCGGGCTTCGGCGCCGACCGCGACGACGTGGTGCGGCTGCGTCACCTCGCCTCGCACACCGCCGGCATCCCTGAGCCGCAGCTGGATGCCCCGGGCGGGCTCGCCGCGGGCCTGCGCGCACCCGGCCGCGACTTCGCCGCCGGCACGGTCTCGCGCTACTCCTCGATCGCGTTCGAGGGCATCGCCGAGATGATCCGGCACGCCACCGGCGAGACGTGGGACGCGCAGCTCGCCCGCTGGGCGGCGGCGGTCGGCGCCGACGGCCTCACCCTCGACGAGTCCTGCGACCCGCACGCCGTTCCGGATGCCGCGGCGGAAGGCGTCGACATGGCGCGCCTCGCCGCACTCCGGCATCCGGGGGCGGGGCTCATGGGGCGAGCGGAGGATCTCCTGGCCGTCGCCGCGGCGCTCCTTCGGGATCGCGGCGAGATCGTCGCCCCCGCGACGGCGGCGATGATGCGCCGTCCGCTGACGGCCGGCATCCCGCGACTCGAGCCGTACCCGGCCGAACGCGGCCAGGACTGGGGGTTCACCTGGAACCTGCGCTCGCGCGCGCCCGGCCTCATCGACACCGACGCCTACGGTCACGGCGGCTGGTCCGGGACGGAACTGTGGATCCACCCCGGCGCGGACGTCGCGTGGGTGCTCCTCACCAACCGCGTCCGTCGCCCCGGCGTCGACCCCGACGAGCTCGACAACGCCGTGGTCTCCACCCTCTGACCCTTCTCAGGCAATCCGTAAGAAGTCGGATGCCGGAGGCGGTGACAGCGGGGAGATTGCTAGATAATCTAGCGAAATGCAGAGCTCGGGTGGCCGCCGGTGGGCGGGTCTGGTCTTCATCAGCATCGCGGTGTCGCTCATCATCGTCGACTCCACGATCGTCAACGTCGCGATCCCCGCGATCGTGGACGATCTCGGCATCACCTCGACGCAGGTGCAGTGGGTGCAGGAGGCGTACACCCTGGTCTTCGCGTCGCTGCTGCTGGTCTTCGGCTCCCTCGCCGACCGGTTCGGCAGGCGCCGCATCATGCTCATCGGCGTCGTGCTGTTCGTCCTCTCCTCCGTGGCCGCGGCGCTCGCCCCGACCGGCGACCTCCTGATCGCCGCGCGGCTCGTGCAGGGTGTCGGCGGCGCGATGATCCTGCCGACGACGCTCTCGCTCATCAACGCGACCTTCCGCGGTCGCGAGCGCGGCATCGCCTTCGCCGTCTGGGGGTCCACGATCGGAGGAATGGCCGCGGTCGGACCCCTCCTCGGAGGGTGGCTGACGACGGCGTTCTCGTGGCGCTGGGCCTTCGGGATCAACATCCCGCTCGGCATCCTGATCATCATCGGGGTGCTGCTGACGGTGAGCGAGTCGCGGGACGCGCACGCCAAGTCCATCGATGTCGTCGGGGGCCTCCTCTCCTTCATCACGTTCGGCGCGCTCGTGTTCGGCCTGATCGAGGGGCGTACGCTCGGCTGGTGGGAGTCGACGGGCGACTTCGCCCTCGGCGACTGGACGTGGCCGTTCGCGCTCTCCCCGGTGCCGATCGCCCTGGCCGTCGCCGTCCTCGCCGCCGTCGGGTTCGTCGCCTGGGGGCTGCGGCGCGAGCGCGCGGGCCGGTCGAGCCTGCTGTCGTTCGGACTCTTCCGCATCGGCACGTTCCGCAACGGCAACATCGCGGCGCTCGTGGTCTCACTCGGAGAGTTCGGCATCATCCTGTCGCTCCCGCTGTGGCTGCAGTTCGTGCTCGGCTTCGACGCCCTCCAGACGGGACTGATCCTTCTGGCACTCGCCGTCGGGTCGTTCTTCGCCAGCGGCGCGGCGGGGGCGGCGAGCGGCCGCATCCCCGCGGTGTGGGTCGTCCGGGCGGGCCTTCTCGCCGAGATCATCGGCGTGCTGTGGGTGGCGTTCGTCATCGCTCCGGATGCCGCATGGGGCTGGCTCGTCCCCGCCCTCTTCGTCTACGGGTTCGGTGTGGGCCTCGCGACCGCACAGCTCACCGGCGTGATCCTCGTGGACGTGCCGGTCGAGCAGAGCGGGCAGGGGTCGGGAACGCAGTCCACCGCCCGCCAGGTCGGTTCGGCGCTCGGCATCGCGATCCTCGGCACGGTGCTGTTCACGAGCACCGCCGGTGTGCTGACGTCGTCGCTGAACGACCAGGGGGTTCCCGCAGCTCAGGTCGACCAGGTCGTCTCGCAGGTCGTCGACAGTGCGGGCGGCGCGATCGCCGGCCTCGAGCAGTCGCCCGAGACGGCTCCGCTGGCGGATGCCGCGAGGACGGCGTTCTCGGACGGCACGCGGTGGGCGGCCTTCACCGCCGCGGGCTTCCTCGCCGTCGGCCTCGCCGCGACTCTGGCCCTCCCCTCCCGCCGCCCCGACGAGGACGAGTCGACCCCCGCCGACGCCACCGCCGCGCCGCCCGCCGCCCCCTGACACCCAGCGGTCAGGAGAGGGCGGGGGCGACCAGCGCGGACTCGATGACGCGGGTGACGAGAACGTCGGGTGGGTCGGCGACATCCAGGCGGATGCCGGTCTCCTCGGGGCCGAGGGGTTCGAGCGTCGCCCTTTGCGACGCGAGGAGTCCGGGAGGCATGAAGTGGCCCGGGCGCTGTTCGAGCCGCTCGCGGAGGAGGTCGACGTCGCCGTCCAGATGCACGAAGACGACGTCGCCCGCTCGCGCACGCAGCCGATCGCGATAGATCGCCTTGAGCGCGGAGCACGCGACGATCGGCACCTGCCCGACATCGAGGATGCCGCGCATCCGATCGCCGACCCGGTCGAGCCACGGAGCGCGATCCCCATCGGTGAGCGGGGTCCCGCCCGCCATCTTCTGCCGCGACTCGTCGGAGTGCAGATCGTCCGCGTCGAGGAACACGCCCCCGAGACGGTCGGCCAACGCTGCGCCGAGCGTCGACTTCCCGCACCCCGACACGCCCATGACCACGATCGCCCGCGGCTCGGCTCCGCCGTTCACCAGTCGTGGACCGTGCCGTCGAGCAGGCGGTTGTAGGGCAGGTAGGCCTGCTCGTAGGGGTACTTCCCGGCTTCGTCGACGTCGAGCTCCACGCCGAGACCGGGGTTGTCGCCGGGGTGCAGGTAGCCGTCGGTCCAGGTGAAGGACTGGCGGAACACCTGATCGGTCTTCGCACCGTGGCGCATGTACTCCTGGATGCCGAAGTTATGGATCGCCAGCCCGAGGTGCATCGCAGCGGCCATCCCGACCGGCGAGATGTCGGTCGGTCCGTGCATGCCGGACTTGATCTGGTACATCGCCGCGTAGTCGAGCGTCTTCTTCAGCGGGCTGATTCCGCCCATGTGGGTGACCGCACCGCGGACGTAGTCGATGAGCTGGTCCCGGATGATGTCCTTGAAGTCCCAGATGGTGTTGAAGATCTCTCCGATCGCGAGCGGCGTCGTGGTGTGCTGCCGCACGAGACGCAGCGCCTCCTGGTTCTCCGCGGGGGTGCAGTCCTCCAGCCAGAACAGGTCGTACGGCTCGAGATCCTTGCCGAGCCGCGCCGCCTGGATCGGCGTCATCCGGTGGTGCCCGTCGTGGAGGAGCGGGATGTCGGGACCGAACTCGTTGCGCACCGCTTCGAAGACACCGGGGAGGTGGTTCAGGTATGCCCGGGTGTCCCAGTCCTCCTCGATCGGCTTGGCGCCGCGGCGGGCGGGCTCGTGGTCGTAGCGCACCGAGGCGTCGCCGACGTCGGCCCCCTGGGCGGCGATGCCGTAGATGGCCTTGAGGGTGGGGACCCCGGTCTGCACGCGGATGGCCTTGTACCCCTGTTCCTGGTGCGCCCGGATCGAGTCGAACAGCTCCGGGAGCTCCTTGCCGGAGGCGTGCCCGTACGCCATCAGGCCGTTGCGGGATGCGCCGCCGAGCAGCTGGTACACCGGCATCCCGGCGGCCTTGCCCTTGATGTCCCACAGCGCCATGTCGACCGCCGCGATCGCCGCCATCGTGACGGGTCCGCGACGCCAGTACGCCCCGCGGTAGAGGAACTGCCATGTGTCCTCGATGCGCGACGCGTCCGACCCGATGAGGAGGGGCACGACGTGCTCGCGGAGGTAGGCGACCACGGCGAGCTCCCGCCCGTTCAGGGTCGCGTCGCCGAGACCGGAAACGCCGTCCGCGGTGGTGAGCTTGAGCGTGACGAAGTTCCGATCGGGGCTCGTGACGATCACTTCTGCTTTGTCGATGATCACCGGAATGATCCTTTCTGTCGTGAGGGGGCCCGGATCACGCCGGGATCGAAAGGGCGACGTACGCGTCGACCTCGGCGATGAGGGCGTCATCCTTTCGGAGTGCGGGGTCGAGGATGCCGAGCAGCGACGAGGTCACGTCGGGAGCGGGTGCGGCGAGGGCCTCATCGATCCGCGGGCCGAAGGCGTCGACGTCGCGACGTCCGGCGCGCAGCGATCGGACCCAGGCAGCGATCGGCCGCACGCATCCGTTCGGCATACGGCCGTCACCGCGCGCGCGCACCAGGAGCGGCACGATGCGATACCGGAGCTTCGTCGTCGTCTCCGCCGCGATCTGATCGAGGTGATGGGCGATGCGGGCGTTCGAGAACCGCTCGACCAGCGCGTCGCGATACGGGCCGATGGCGAGTTCGGGCGCACTCAGCCGCTCGGTCGCGACGTCCCAGTACTCCTCCACCCACTCACGTACCCGCGGGTCGGCGATGGCGTCGGCCACGGTGGTGTGACCGAAACTGCGCGCGGTGATCGCGAGGACCGTGTGCGCGCCGTTGAGCATCCACAGCTTCCGCCGCTCGTAGGGCTCCACGTCCGCCACGATGCGGGCACCGGAGCGCTCCCACTCCGGACGGCCCGCGGGGAACTCGCCCGCGATGATCCACTCGGAGAAGGGCTCGGTGACCACGAGGCCGCGATCGGTCACCCCGATCCGCTCCGCGAGGGAACGGATGTCGTCCTCCGTGGTGGCCGGGGTGATGCGGTCGACGACGGAGGACGCGAACGCGACGTTCGCGCGGACCCATCGCGCGAGGTCCGGCGAGGCCGCCTCCGCGATCGCACCGACCGCGCGGGCGACGACCGCCCCGTTCGCCGGCATGTTGTCGCACGGCAGGATCGTGATCGGCCCCGCACCGGCGTCCCGCCGCGCCGCGAGTGCGAACACCAGCCGCCCGAGGGCGGTCCGAAGCGGCGGCGCAGCATCGCCCGCGACGAATCCGGTCTGTGCGAGCGCGTCGAGATCCGCCGCGGTGTCAGGATCCTCCGGATCGAGATCGCCGTCCGCACCGAGTCGGTAGCCCGCTTCGGTGATGGTGAGGGTCACCACCGCCACCGCGGGCGAGCGCAGCAGCTCCGCGAGGCGGTCGACGTCGGCTCCGTCGTGCGCTTCGACGAGCGAGGAGATGAGGTCTACGCGGTCGCCGTCGACTCCGCGGGTCGCGATCGCGTACAGACCGTCCTGCGCCTCGAGCGTCCGTGCGGCGGACGGACTGCGTCCGGTGAAGGCCGCGTAACCCCACTCGCCGCCCTCGTCCACGAGCGCGGTGTGCCACAGCTGATGGGAGCGGTGGAATGCGCCGAGCCCGAGATGCACGAGCCGCACCGGCGGGCGCGCCACCTGTCGCCCCAGCAGACTCGCCGCCGTGTGTGCGGAGAGCGGCGGGCGGTCTCCGCTGCTGCGCTCCGGCGCCTCGGGAACCGTGATCGCGCTCACAGTTTGAACGCCCGCCGCGGGATGGCGTCCTGGAGGTCCACGATGATCCGTTCGGCCTCCGAGGACGAGATGCGCTCGTCCGCGACGAGACGCGCAAGGTAGGCGGCATCCGTCCGGCGGGCCATGTCGTGTCGCGCGGGGATCGAGAGGAACGCACGCGTGTCGTCGATGAACCCCGAGCCGCGGTAGAACCCTGCAGTCTCGACCGTCGCGGCGCGGAACCGCGTCGCACTGTCGGGCGCGTCGAGGAACCACCAGGGCGCGCCGATGAACACCGACGGGTAGAAGCCGGCGAGCGGCGCGAGCTCTCGCGAGAAGGTGGTCTCGTCGACGGTGAAGAGGATGAGCTGGAACCCGGGCTCGGTACCGAAACGCTCGAGAAGCGGCCGCATCGGATCCACGAACGTCGTCGGCACCGGGATGTCGTGGCCTCGGTCGGCACCGAAGGACGCCAGTGTCGCGCTGTGGTGGTTGCGACGCACGCCCGCGTGGACGGTCATGACGAGCCCGTCCTCCACCGACATCCGCGCGGACTCCGTCAGCATGTGCGCGAGGAACAGCTCCGTCTCGCCCACCTCGAGCTCCTGCGCGCGCGCCCGGTCGAACAGGCGGGACGCCTCGGCGTCGGAGAGATCCGCCGTCTGGGGGGAGAGCACACCGAAGTCCGCGGATGTCGCCCCGTGGGCGACGAAGCGGCGCCGGTGGTGCTCGAGCGCACGGAGGTAGCCGGCGTACCCGTGGTCGCCGGTCGACGCCAGCAGGCGCTCGATGCGCTCGCCCCACCCTCGCGACGCGGGATCGATGTACGCGTCGGGGCGGAAGGTGGGTCGCACCTGCGTCGACACCGCGGCATCCGCCGCGAGCGCGACGTGGGCATCGAGCGCGTCGAGGGGCGCGTCGGTCGTGGCGAGGACCGCGATGCCGAACGTATCGAGCAACGCTTTCGGTCGCATCCGCTCCTGCTGCAGCTCACCGCTGATGCGGTCGAAGAGCTCGTCCGCGTCGGCGTCCGCCGGGGTCTCGGCGATGTCGAACACGTCGGCGAGCGTCGAACGCAACCAGTATCCGGATGCGGTTCCCGCGAAAAGGTGCCACCGCTCGCAGAACAGCCGCCACACGCGGCGAGCGTCCGCCTCGGAGAAGTCCGAGGCACCGATGCCGAGATGGTCGAGCGCGACGCCGTCGGCGTGCAGCAGGCGCGTCACGTAGTGGTCGTCGCGGACGAGCAGCGTCGCCGGGTCGCGGAACGCGTCGTTGCCCGCGAGCATCGCGGGGTCGACGTGTCCGTGCGGCGAGATGATCGGCGCGGAGGCGACGAGCCCGTACAGGCGGTCGGCGATCTCCCGCTCCGTCGCGTCGCGAGGGAGGAGGCGGCGCGAGAGCGCGGCAGTGGTGGTCACAGCTCGGTTCCTTCTGCTGGGGAGTCGTTCAAGATGTCGGCGCGGAGCCGGCCTCGGCCGCCGCAGCGGCGGTCCATCGGGCACGCAGCTCGTGCGCGGCCGCCTTCGGACGGCGGTCGCGGGTGAAGATGCCCTTCTTGTTCCCGTCGACGCGGATGACGCCCTGCGATGTCTGGAAGTCGGCGAAGTTCCACACCTGCTCGCCGATGACCGCGTCGATCCGGTCGAACACGCGGTGGTAGGTCTGCAGCAGGGAGGTCTGGAACTCCTCGCTCCAGGCCTGCGTCGTCACGGCGTGCAGGCCCGCGAGGGTGTCCGCACCGTACTCGGTGATGATGATCGGCTTCCCGAACGTCGACTGCCATCCGCGCAGCTCGGTCTCGAGGCGGTGTTCGGCCATCACGAGGTCGCCCGTCTCCATGTACCAGCCGTAGTAACGGTTGAGGCAGATGACGTCGAAGAGGTCGGCGAGGCGATCGTTGTGGAACTGACCGCGGTATTCATTGGCATAGGTGAGCGGACGGGACGGGTCGAGCTCCCGGGCGAGCGCGACGAGCGGCTCGAAGTACTCGCGCGCACCGTCCTCCACCGACTCGGGTTCGTTGGTGATCGACCACATCACCACCGACGGGTGGTTCTTGTCGCGCGCGATGAGCTCGCGGATCCCCTGCGCGTGCGCCGCCCGGGTGTTGTCGTTGAACATCGTGGGCGAGAAGGACTTCTCGGTCACGCGGCCGTGGAAGCCACCGCCGAGCCCGAGGTTGAGGCCCACCGCGGCGGTCTCGTCGATGACGACGATGCCGTGACGGTCGGCGTACTCCAAGAACTCCTCGGCGTACGGGTAGTGCGACGTCCGGAACGAGTTCGCCCCCATCCAGTCCATGAGCGCGAAGTCGTGGACCATGATGGCGTTGTCGAAGCCGCGTCCGCGGATCGCGCTGTCCTCGTGCTTGCCGAATCCCCGGAAGAAGAACGGTTCGCCGTTGATGAGGAACCGTGCACCCTCGACCCGTACCGAACGGATGCCGACGGGCACCTCGTAGCGGTCCTGGAGGGCATCGTCGGAGACGAGATCGACCTCGAGGGTGTAGAGGTAGCCGCGTCCCGGCTGCCAGAGCTCGGCATCCGTCACCTCGATGCGACCTGCGTCACCCTGGGCGCGTGCGACCTCGACCCCGGCGGCGTCGCGCAGGCGCACGACGACCTCCGCGACGGAGGATGCCTCGACACGGTAGTCCACCAGGCCGGTGACGCCGTCGACGTCGGTGGCGACGGTGACGTCGGTGACGTGCACCGTCGGCACGCTGTACAGACGCACGGAGCGCGCGAGGCCGGCGTAGTTGTAGAAGTCGTGGCGGTAGGTCTGCTTGCGCCGACCGAACTCGTCCGTGGTGATCGTCCCGGGCGGGATCGTCTCGTTGGTCAGCTCGTTGTTGACGCCGATCGTGATCCGGATCTCCTCACCCGCCTCCGCGAGGTCGGTGATGTCGGCCTCGAACGGCGTGTACCCGCCGACGTGGTGGGCCACGCGCTGATCGCCGACGTAGATCACACCCTCGTGGGTCGCCGCGTCCACGCGGAGGACGATGCGCTCCCCGGACCAGCCGCGCGGCACGCGGACGGTGCGCTGGTACCAGACCCAGCCCACGTGATCGTGGATCTCCTGGTCGGCGAAGACGTCGTTGTAGCTCGCGGGAACGGGCGCCTCCCGGCGCGTGTCCAGAACGCTCCCCCACGGCTCCGGGCGGTCGGGGGTGTCCAGCGCGAACAGCCACAGACCGTCGAGCAGGATCTGCTCGCGGGTGGGGGTCGAGATCGGCTTGAGCATGGTTTCTCCTTCGGAGGACGTCGAGAGGAAGCGGAAGTCGGTCAGGCGGCGGAGTTCTCGGCCGCGGCGAGGGCGTGACGCTGCGCGCGGCGTTCGCGCTGTTGTTCGGGGTCGGGCACGGGCGACGCCAGGAGGAGGCGCTGCGTGTACGGATGCCGCGGCTCACGCGTCACCTGCGCGGCCGGGCCGTGCTCGACGATGTCCCCGCGGTAGAGCACGGCGACCTCGTGGCTGACGTGGTGGACGACGTCGAGATCGTGCGAGATGAACAGATAGGACACGCCGGTGTCGCGCTGGATCTCCAGCAGCAGGTCCAGCACCCGCGCCTGGGTCGTCAGGTCCAGGGCGCTCACCGGCTCGTCGCAGACGATCAGTCGCGGATCCAGCGCGAGCGCGCGGGCGATGGCGACACGCTGGCGCTGACCGCCGGAGAACTCGTTGGGCATCCGATTCGCGGAATCGGCGGGAAGCCCGACGCGATCCAGCAGGCCGGCGATCCTGCGCTGGGCGTCACCCCGCGACACCCCGCGGGCGCCGAGCGGCTCCGCGAGGATCGCACCGATCTCCATGGCCGGGTTCAGGGAAGTGTACGGGTCCTGGAAGATCACCTGCAGGTCACCGCTCATCCCCTGCCGAGCCCGTCGCCCGAGCTTCGAGATCTCGCGCCCATCGAAGCGGATCGACCCGGAGGTGACGGGCGCGAGTCCGAGGATCGCCCGCCCGATCGTGGTCTTCCCCGACCCCGACTCGCCCACGAGACCGAGGGTCTTCCCCGTCGGCACGCCGAGCGAGACCCCGTGAAGGACGCGATTCGGCTTCGCGCGGAACTTCTTCGGCTTGTACTCCACGACCAGATCGGTCACATCGAGCAGGTTCTCCGACATCAGATGTCCTCTCGCAGCATGGTCTGCGCCGACGAGGACAGCGGAGCCTGCTCGTCCGCTTCCTCGAGCGCGACCTCGGCGGCATCCTCTCCTCGAGGCAGATCGATCGCGGCCGTGTCGCCGCCGATGCCGAGCGGCGTCAGGGGCTCCTTGCCGACGAGCATGCTGCCGAGGAGGGTCTGGGTGTACGGGTGCTGCGGGGATCGCAGGATCGCTTCGACCTCGCCGGTCTCGACGATCTCGCCGCGTCGCATGACGGCGACGCGATCGGCGATGTCGGCGATGACGCCGATGTTGTGGGTCACGAGCAGCACGGCCACGCCGAGTTCGCGCTGCATCGAGCGCAGGACGTCCAGGACTTCGGCCTGCACGGTGACGTCGAGCGCTGTCGTCGGCTCGTCGGCGATGACGAGATCCGGGTCGCAGCTCAGGGCGCCCGCGATGAGCACGCGCTGCGCCATTCCCCCCGAGATCTCGTGCGGGTAGGAGTCCATCACGCGTTCGGGGTCGACGATGCCGACCCGGCGCAGCAGATCGCGGGCGCGCTCACCGGCATCCGCCTTCGAGATCTTCAGCAGCTTCACCATCGGGCGCACCAGCTGGTGGCCGATCGTGAAGGCCGGGTCGAGGTTCGACATCGGCTCCTGCGGGATGTAGGCGATGCGCTTCCCCCGGATCTGGCGATACCGCTCCGTGGCCACGACGCCGTCGCGGACGAGGTGGACGTCGTCGAAGCGGATGGAGCCGCCGAGGATCTTGGCGGTTCGCGGCAGGAGACCGAGGATCGAGAACGCCGTCTGGGACTTTCCGGACCCCGATTCGCCCACGAGCCCGAGGACTTCTCCCGAGCGGATCGAGAGGGACACGTCCCGGACGACGGGGGTGTACCCGCCGTCCTCGCCGGGGTAGCCGACGCTGAGCGAGGCGACTTCCAGCAGTCCGTCCGTGGTGTCGGCGGGCGTCGGCGGGGCCGCGGCGATGCGCGCCGCTTCCGCCCGCTTCGCCTCGCGGCTCGGGCGGACCTCGCGCCGGTCCTCGAGCGCGTCGCGGATCGCGTTGCCGAGGAGCACGAGCGTGCCGATCGTGATCCCGATCGCGAGCGCCGGCCACAGCAGGAGCATCGGCTGGATGTAGATGTTGATGAAGCCGTCGCTGAGCATCTCGCCCCAGGACGCCTCCGCCGGATCGCCGAGGCCCAGGAACTGCAGCCCGCTCTGCACGGCGATGGCGACGCCGCAGATGAGGGCGGTCTGGATGATGAGGGGTGCCCGGACGACCGAGAGAACGTGACGCGAGATGATCCGCGCGTCGCTGAGGCCCACGACCCGCGCGGCATCGACGTAGAGCTCGTTGCGCACGGCCTGGACGGCGGTGCGGGTGAGTCGGAAGTAGCTCGGACTGAGGAGGATGCCGAAGGCGACCATCGAGATCCACACGGACGGGCCGAGGGCCGCGCGCACCGAGAGGAGGACGATGATGCCGGGAAGGCTGATCAGCATGTTCGCGATCCAGCTGGAGACGCTGTCGAACGATCCGCCGTAGTAGCCCGCGAGCAGACCGGCCGGCAACCCCAGGGCGATCGCGACGACGGCGCACAGGAGAGCGGAGAGCAGCGTCAGCTGAGCACCGTAGAGCAGGCGGCTGAGCACGTCGCGCCCGGCGCTGTCGGTGCCGAGCGGGGTGGCGCCGCCCGGATCGGCCAGAGTGTTGCCGATGTCGGCGAAGCCGGGGTCGAACGGCGCCAGCACCGGAGCCGCGGCAGCGGCGAGCGCGATCAGCACGAGGGCGGAGAGCGAGATGATGCCCAGCGGATTGCGGAAGAAGCGGCGGACCTGCCCGCGCGAGGCTCGCTTGGTGACCTGGGGGGTACGGATGACGCTGGTCATGACAGACGCACCTTCGGGTTCAGGGCCCCGTTGGCGAGGTCGACGAGCAGGTTGACGATGATGACGATGATCACCGTGAGGAGGACGACACCCATGACGATGGGGATATCGCCGAGGACGGTGGCGTTTACGGCCATCGCACCGAGACCGGGGATGGCGAAGACGCGTTCGAGGATGACGATGCCTCCGAGGAGTCCGATGAACTGCAGGCTCAACACCGTGAGGCCGGCCGGAGCGGCGCTGCGGAGCACGTGCTTGAAGACGATCTCCTTCTCCGCGAGGCCACGGCTCCGGAGGGTGCGCACGTAGTCGCGCTCGAGCTCTTTGATGACGGCGCTGCGGAACTGCTGCGCACTGGAGGTGACGTAGTTGAGGATGATGGCGATCGCGGGAAGAAGCAGCGAGGCGATCCACACCTCCGGTCCCGCACCGGGCCGGATCGTGGAGACCGCCGGGAACCATCCCAGGTTCACCGCGAAGATGCTGACGAGGAAGATGGCGAGGACGAACCCGGGGATCGCGTCGCCGATGACGGCACCGACCTGCACGACCTGGTCGACCCACCCTCGTCGCACGGCGGCCAGGACGCCGAGGGCGGCGGCGATGATCGCGACGCAGATGATCGAGAAGATCATCAGCGTGAGCGTCACCGGAGCCCGGTTCAGCACCGCCTGCGTGACCGGCTCGGAGTTGAACCAGGAGGTTCCGAGGTCCCCGCGGAGTGCCGCCCCCGCCCAGGTGAGGAAGCGCACGGGCAGCGGCTGGTCCAGTCCGAGTTCGACTTCCTTGAGGGCGATCTGTTCGGCCGTGGCCTGCTCGCCCAGGATGTTGCGGGCGATGCTCTCGCTCGAGAAGAACAGGAGCGTGTAGGTGAGCATCGTGATCACCACGAGCAGGACGGCCCCCGACAGCAGTCGCCGGAGGGTGAAGGTGAGCATCAGCTGATCTTTCGGGGTCGAGATGCGGTGCGGCAGCGCCGAGCTGCCGCACCGCATCGGTCGGGGGCGGGAACCCTCAGGAGGCGGGGGCGAAGTTGTAGATCGACGGGATCGCCTGCTGCACCTGAGCCTCGACGGTCAGGACCTCGGGGTCGTACACCGCGATCTGGTCGATGCGGTACAGCGGCACGAACCAGGCGTTCTCGGTGACGTACTCGTTCACCGCCTGCGCGGCCGCCTCGCTGCCCTCGCCACCGGCCTGGACGATGTCGAGGAGCTCCTGCAGCTCCGGCGACGTGGTGCCGAAGGGGTTGAAGGTCGCGGTCGGGGCGATGATCTGGTTGATCGCCACCCATGCCTCACCCTGGAACAGGTTGAAGTTGAAGGCCTCGAACTTCGACTGCGTCGCGTCGGCGACGTAGTTCGGAGCCGCGACCGACTCCTGCACGACCGTGATCCCCACGTCGGCGAGCTGCTGCGACATCGCCGTGACCTGTGTGGCGAATCCGGAGATCACGGGCAGCGTGAGCTCGAAGCCGTCGGCGTAGCCGGCCTCGGCGAGCAGCTCGCGGGCGCGGTCGGGGTCGTAGGGGTAGTAGTCCTCGAGCTCCTCGAGGTAGGCACCGCTCTCCGGGCCGAAGACCTGGCTGGTGGCGGTCCCGTAGCCGAGCTGGAGCTGCTCGAGGAGGGTGTCGCGGTCGACGGCGTAGTTCATCGCCTGTCGGACGCGGGCGTCGGCCAGCGCCGGGTTCAGCGCTCCCTCCCGGTCGAAGATGGTCAGTCCCGTCCAGTCGACCTGGTAGTCGGGGATGATCTCGAGTCCGGTGTCCAGCGCCTGCTGCGCGGAGCGCGCATCGAGGGTGGTGTAGTCCACCTGCCCGGAGACCGCGGCGTTGACGCGTGCCGAGAGCTCGTCGAGGATGCGCAGCTCGACGCCGTCGAACTTCTGCAGCTCGGGGTTCCAGTAGTCCTCACGGGCGGTGAAGGTCGCCTGCGAATCACGGGTCGAGTTTGCCGCATCGAACTCGTAGGGACCGGTGCCGACCGGGGAGGTCTCCAGGGTCCCGGCCTCGATCGCCGCGGGGCTGGCCATGAGGCCTGCGGCCTGACTGAGGTAGTACTCCATGGCGGGATCGGGCTCGGCGAGGGTGATCTCGACGGTGTCCTCGTCGATCACCTCCGCAGATTCGAACTGCGTGAGCTGAACCGCCTGGCGGCCGTTCCCGGCCTTGAAGCTCTCGAGGTTCGTCTTCACCGCCTCGGCATCGAACGGCTCCCCGTCGGAGAAGGTGACGTCCGTGCGGAGATCGAGCGTGAGGACGGTGCGGGTGTCGTCGTACTCCCAGGTGGTGGCGAGCATCGGCGCGAGGGTGCCGTCCGGCTCGCGGAGGAGCAGGGTGTCGTACACGATCTGGTACGGAAGGAGCTGGTGACCCACGTGCGCCTGGGCGGGATCCCACGACGTGACGTCACCGATCTGACCGATGCGCAGGGTGCCGCCGGACGCGGACTCCCCCTCGGAGGGTGCGGGGGTGGATCCGGCGCTGCAGCCGGAGAGGAGGAGGGCTCCGACGGCCAGCAGGCCGACAGCGGTCTTCATCGACTTCATCGTTCTTACCTTCGTTGCGTCATTGGATGGCGAAGGTGCAATCGCCAAGCATCATGGAAACGGCGCCGGAACGAGTCGTCAACTGATTGCCAATTCTTGCCATACGCAGGACACATGTCGCACATGAGCGAAAGAGGTCTTTGGCGAGACTCAGCAAGCCGGTGGTGTTCTGGCGGCGTTCGTATCGTGTATGTTCTTGCCACATCTTGCCACCGACGGAGGATCCCATGGAACGCGTGACCGCGCAGGACGTCGCTCGCCGAGCCGGCGTCGCGGCGTCGACGGTCTCGCGCGCCCTCAACCAGCCGGGACGCATCAACGAGCAGACACGCGAGCGCATCCTCGCCGCGGCGCGCGAGCTCGGGTACGGGGCTCCCACCCGTCGCCCGGAGCGTCGCGGTCTCGTTGCGCTTCTCGTTCCGGACGTGACCAACCCCTTCTACTTCGACATCATCCGATCCACCCAGGAGCAGCTGCGGACCGCGGGATACATGCAGCTCCTCATCGACACGAGCGAGTCGGGGCGCACGGAAGCGGAGGTCCTCGAGCACCTGGAGGGTGTCGTCGACGGGGCGATCCTCTCCGCCACGCGTCTGGACTCCGACGCCCTGCGTGACGCGGCGACGCGCCTCCCGCTGGCGGTCATCAACCGCAGACACGAACAGATCCCGAGCGTGCTGATCGACATCCGCGTCGGGCTCATCCAGGCCATCGAGCACCTGCGCGCGCTGGGACACCGTCGGATCGCGTTCGTCTCCGGCCCCCCGGAGTCCTGGCAGAACCGGTGGCGGTGGAAGGAGTTCGAGGAGCAGGTCAGAGGCCAGGACCTCGAACCCGTCCTCGTCGGACCGTACCCGCCGAATCTGACCGGTGGGGCGGCGGCCGCGGATGCGCTGCTCGTGACCGGTGCCACGGCCTGCCTGACGTTCAACGATCTGCTCGCCATCGGCATCCTGCAGCGCCTGCGACGGAAGGGCGTGTCGGTACCGGACGATCTCAGCGTCGTCGGCTGCGACGACATCTTCGGGTCGGCCTTCTGCGACCCGCCGCTCACGACGATCGCGGGAGACATCCAACAAGCCGGGCGGATCGCCGCCACCCGCCTGCTCGGGGTCCTCAACCACACCGTCACCGAGGGCCTCGCGACCTCGCTCGTCCCCACCCACCTCCTGGTCCGCGAATCCACCGGCCCGGCCGCCTCCTGACCTCGCGGTCAGGGGACCGGCGCTACGGTCGGGGGATGGAGACCGCGCGGCACACCTTCCACCAGACGAGCGTCATCGCCGCGCTCCTGGACGGCGTCCTCGACGGCGACACGACGGTCGGCGCCCTCCGCGAGCGCGGCGACTTCGGGCTCGGCACCTTCGACGCCCTCGACGGCGAGATGGTCCTCCTCGACGGCACGTGCTTCCGGCTGCGTGAGGACGGCTCCGCGGAGGAGGCGACGGATGCCGCGCGCACGCCGTTCGCGGTGGTGACCCGTTTCGTCGCCCACCGGGAGCTCGAGGTCACCACGCCGACGACGCGGGCGGAGCTCACCGCGCGGCTCGATGGGACCCTCGGCTCCACGAACTACCTTTACGCGGTGCGCGTGGACGGGGTCTTCTCCCGCGTGCGCGTGCGAGCGGTCGCGGCGCAGCAGCGCCCCTATCCCCACCTGGACGAGGCCACCGCCCACGAGAGCATCGCCGAGTTCGCCGACGTCGAGGGCACCGTGGTGGGCTTCCGGACTCCGGCGTTCGAACACGGGGTCTCGGTCCCGGGGTACCACGCGCACTTCCTGCGCGCCGACCGGTCCGGCGGCGGGCACATCCAGGACTACGTCCTCGATCGCGGCCGGGTGGCGGTGTGCGTTGGGACCGACCTGCATCTCGAGCTCCCGCGGACCGCCGCGTTCGCCGGCGCCGACCTCGACCCCGACGACCTCGACACCCGCGTCACCGCCGCCGAATCCTGACCCACCCCCGTCGCCGAGACCGCCCCGCGCGCGGGGCGGGTCAGGCGCGGCGGGCGGCGACGGCGACGACATGACCGCCGCGGACGGCGGCGCCGCGCACCGAGCCGCGCTCGGCGATCGGCCGCACGAATCTCCAGGGGCGGAGACGGATGTCGGCGCCGCCGAACGCGCAGGCGAGACGCGCCGGCGGCGAGAAGACCCGCCACACGCCCACGGGCGGCTGCATGTCGACCACGAGCAATGCGCCGCCCGGACGGACGAGACCGGCAGCCCGCCTCCACGCTTCCTCGGCGCCGTCCCGCATGACGCTCAGCGCATACGTCGTCACGAGGGCGTCGGCGCGGTCGCGTCCGGTCCGCTCGACGATCGCGCCCCGGACCGCATCGACGTCGAGCTGCGCGGCATCCGCCTCCACCAGAACGACCCCGCACGGCAGGCCCGCCGCCCGGCGACGCGCCTGCGCGAGCATGTCGGCGCTCCGATCCACCCCGACGATGAGCCCCTCGGGCCCGACCGCCCGAGCGAGCAGGGGGAAGTTGAGCCCCGTCCCGCAGCCGAGGTCGACGACGACGTCGCCGGGCGCGAGGTCGAGCATCCCGACGCCGACCCGGCGCCCCGCGCCGTAGACGATCGTCTCGCCCGACAGCACGTCGTACCACCGCGCGCCGACACCGTATCGGCGGAACACCCTCGTCATCTGCGCCTCCCGATTCCGGGGCGGACCCGTCGGCCCGGCCCCGCGCTTAGTCTGAGGGCGTGACCGCACTCCTCCGCCGATCCGCCTCGGCTCGTCGTCCCGCCCGTGTCCTCACCGCCGCGCAGGCCGCCGGCGAGTGGGACGTCGTGGTCATCGGCGCCGGCAGCGCCGGTCTCGTCGCCTCGCGCACCGCGGCCTCCCTGGGTGCCCGGACGCTCCTCATCGAGGCGGACCGCTTCGGCGGCGAGTGCCTGTACACCGGATGCGTGCCCTCGAAGGCGCTGATCGCCGCGGCGCACGCCGCCCATGCGGCACGGACGGCGCACCGCTACGGCGTCGACGTCGCCGACGTGGCGGTCGACTTCGCGCGTGTCATGGCCTCCGTGCGCGCGGCGATCACGACCATCGAGCCGGTCGATTCTCCTGAGGCCCTCGTCGCCAAGGGCGTCTCGGTCCTGCGCGGCCGGGCGCGCCTCTCCGGCCCGCAGACGTTCGTCGTCGACGGCGTCGAGATCGCCTTCCGCGACGCCATCCTCGCGACCGGCAGCACCGCGGTCGTCCCCGACGTCCCCGGCGCCGATGCCGTCGACGTGCTCACGAACGACACCTTCTGGAACCTCGACGCCCTGCCGCGCACCCTTCTCGTCCAGGGCGGCGGCCCGATCGGCTGCGAGATCGCACAGGCGATGGCGCGGCTCGGCAGCGCGGTCGTCCTCGTCCACCGTGGCGACCGTCTTCTTCCGCGAGAGGATGCCGCGGCCGGCGACGCGATCCGCGCGGCGTTGTCGGCCGACGGGGTCGACGTCCGCCTGGGCACCTCGGTCGAGAGGATGACGGCATCCGACGATCCCGGGTCCGGCGAGGCGACGCTCACCGACGGGACGACCGTCCTCTTCGACAGAGTCCTCGCCGCCGCCGGGCGCCGCGCCCGCGTGGACGGCCTCGGCCTCGAGGCGGCGGGCGTCGCCCTCACGGATCACGGCGACATCGCGGTCGACGACACGCTCGCGACGTCCAACCCGCGCATCCGCGCCGTCGGCGACGTGACGCCGCTTCCCCGCTTCACCCACACGGCCGGCTACTTCGGCAGCGTCGCCGCGTCGAACGCGGCACTCGGCCTCTTCCGTCGCGCGGACGGCGCCGGTGTGCCCCGCGTGACCTTCACCGCACCGGAGGTCGGCGCGATCGGCGTCTCCCCCGACGATGCCCGCGCACGCGGGTGGACCGTCGTCACCCAGCCGCATCACGACCTCGATCGGGCGATCGCCGACGGCGAGCCCACCGGGAGCACGACCCTCGTCGCCGATCCGCGCGGGCGCCTCCGCGGCGCGCTCGTCATCGGACCGCGCGCCGGGGAGGTGCTGGGCGAGCTGACCACGGCGATCGGCGCGGGGCTCAGCATCCGCGACCTCGCCTCGACCATGCACGCCTACCCGACCTACGCCGACGGCGCGTGGAACGGCGCGGTGCAGTCCGCGCAGAAGGGTCTCGCGAGCGGGCCCGTGGCCTTCGGCATCCGGATGCTCCGCCGCTGGCACGGGCGCCGCCACGCGCTCCCTCACCGCAGCGACCGGTAGCCGACGACGATCCGCTGCGTGGCGCTGAGGGTGACGATCACCGCCCAGACGACCGCGATCTGCGGAGCCCAGAACGGCAGCACGAGCCACAGCGCGTGCACGGCGATCGTCTCGGTCGCCTCGGCGAGCCCGCCGAGGAACGACAGCGAGCGCCCGTCGTCGATCCGCCGGTCCGCGCGCTCGGCGATCGATGAGAACGCCAGGAACGCCGTGCCGTTGACGTAGTACGCGAACAGGACGAGCAGGAACGGCCACCACGGCGCATCGAACGCGGCATGGGCGCCGATCGCCACCCCCACCACCGTCGCGCCGTAGACGACGAAATCGGCCGCGATGTCGAGGAATCCGCCGGCGTACGAGCCGCCGCCGCCCCCTGCGACGGATGCCGCACGGCGACGCGCCAGCGTGCCGTCGAGTCCGTCCAGCACGCGCGAGACGAGCCACAGCACGACCGCGACGGCCCACCACTGCAGGGCGGCGGTCGCGGCGGACCCGAGCCCGAGGACGAGCCCGGCGACCGTGAGCCGGTCGGGCGTGATCCACGTCCGGTCGATGCGCGCGGTCACCGCGTCGAGCGGACCCGCGAGCAGCGGGCGCAGGCGGGTGTCAAGCACGGTCGTCTCCCGGGTCGGTGTCGAGCGGTTGTTCGGAGCCCGGGTGGGAATCGGATGCCGCGCCCGCGGTCGCGGATCGCCGCCGTCGGCCGATCACGACCGCGGCGAGCGCACCGAGGAGGATGAGAATGCCGAGCGCGCCGAGGGCGACCCAGAAGAGCGGGCCGGTCTCGACGCCGAACGCGCCGAGCGCGACGTAGGCGGCCGTGCCGGGGATGATGCCGATCGCCGTCGCCGCGGCGTACCGCGCGAAGGGCACACCCGTCAGCCCCGAGGCGTAGTTCAGCGCGGTGAAGGGCACGAGGGGAACGAGACGGAGCCCGAGGATCGCGGTGAAGCCCCGCCGGGTGAAGAGGTCGTCGACGGCGGCGGCACGGCGACCGATGAGTCGGGCCACGGCATCCCTCCCGAGGAGCCGGGCGAGGGCGAAGGCGATGCCCGCGCCGAGGAGCGCCCCGGCGTAGACGGCGACGACGGCGATGCCGAACCCCCAGACGACTCCCGCGGCGATGCTGAGGACGTTCTTCGGCAGCGGACTCAGGGTGAGCAGGCCGTAGACGACCGCGAAGACGACGGGTCCCGCCCACCCGAACTCGGCGAACGACGCCCGGATCCCGTCGACGTCCAGGGGCGGCAGGAGCAACCCAACCGAAACGGCCGCGGCGACGAACAGAACGAGGACGATCACCCGCACGCGCGTCGCGCGCGGGAGCCGAGAGCCGGTCGGGGCGACCATGTCCTGCCTTCTCTCGAGATCGATGGTTTCGCTCACACTATCCGCCGCGGATCCCTGGAAGGATCGCAGTCATGCCTCTCCCCCCTTCGACGGTCTCCCCGACCGCCACACCCGGACGCGCGCGCCGCGTCTTCGCCGCCGTCGCCGGCGTGACCGCATCCGCCTTCGCCCTCGCCGGGTGCGCCGCGCCCGCCGCGCCGACTCCGGAGCTCCCGGAGACATGGGATGCCGTCCTCGAAGAGGCCGACGGCCAGACCGTGCAGCTGTGGATGTACGGCGGCGACGACCAGGGGAACGCCTACATCGACGACGTCCTCGCACCGGCGGTCGCCGAGCACGGCGTGACGCTGGAGCGCGTCCCCGTGACCGACACCCGCGACGCACTGAACCGCGTCTTCACCGAGATCCAGGCCGGCCGCGACGACGGCACGGTCGACCTCATCTGGGTCAACGGCGACAACTTCCGCACCGGTCGCGAGGCGAACGCCTGGCTCTGCGACTGGACGTCCCTTCTTCCGAACATGGCGCTGACCGCTCCCGACGACCCGCTCCTGCTCAGCGACTTCGGCACGAGCGTCGACGGCTGCGAGGCGCCCTGGCACAAGGCGCAGTTCACCCTCGTCTACAACGAGGACGCGATCGCCGACCCGCCGCAGACGATGGCCGAGGTGCTGGAGTGGGCCGAGGCCAACCCCGGTCGCTTCACCTACCCCGCCCCGCCGGACTTCACCGGGTCGGTCTTCGTCCGCGAGGTGCTCGCGAGCGTCTCGGGCGGCGCCGACGAGGTGCCGCTGGAGTACTCCGAGGAGGCCTTCGACGAGCTGAGCCCCGCCCTGTACGAGCGGCTGGCCGACCTCGCGCCGTCCCTCTGGCGCGGCGGCGACACCTACCCCGCCAACGAGGCCGAGCTCGGTCAGCTGTTCGCCGACCGCCAGGTCGACATGATGATGACCTACGGTCCCGCGACCCTCACCGGCCTCGTCGCCGAGGGGACCTACCCGGAGGGGACCCGCGTGCTGACCCTCGAAGACGGCACCGTGGGCAACGCCAGCTTCCTCGGGCTCCCGGCGAACTCCGACGCCGTCGCCGGCGCGATGGTCGTCGCGAACGAGGCCCTCTCGGCGGAGCAGCAGGCCGCGAAGGCCCAGCCGGACGTGTGGGGCCAGTTCACGGTGCTCGACCTGGACCTGCTCGATGCCGAGGGACGCGCCCTGTTCGAGGCGCTGCCCGCCTCGCCCGTCGTCCCGCCGTACGAGGTCCTCTCCGAGAACGCCCACGCCGAGCTCGCCGCCGAGTGGGTCCCCGCCCTCGACGAGGGGTGGCGCACCGAAGTCCTCGGGCGGTGACGTTCGCCCCGCCGGCCCGACGGGCCGCGCAGTCGGCCCGTGAGCGGCGCACGGGAGCGCTCCTGGTGCTGCCGGCCGTCGCACTCACGGTCCTGGTGGTCGGCGGAGGGCTCGGAGCCACGGTCCTGCAGAGTCTCGGGCTCCTTCCGATCGTGGGCGCCCCCGCGTTCTCGTTCGACGCCTTCACCGCTGATCCGGATGCCGTGTGGGCCGCCGTCGGGGTGTCGCTGTGGGTGGCGACCGTCTCGACGCTGATCGCGGCGGTCGTCGGCACGGCGGCGGCGATGGTCATCGTCTCGGGACGCCTCGGCGGGCGACTCGTCGCCGCGCTCGGCGCCGCGACCGTGACCGTCCCGCACCTCATCGGCGCGGCGACGATCGGACTGCTGCTGGCGGATGCCGGAGTGCTCTCGCGTCTGCTCGGCATCCCTCCCGAGTCCTGGCCGGCGTTCGTCGGAGGTCCGCTGTGGGCGGCGGCGATCGCGGAGTTCGCATGGAAGGAGTCGGCGTTCATCGCGCTCGTGGTCACGGGGACCCTCGCCACCCGCGTCGCGCAGTACGACGAGAGCGCCGCCCTCCTCGGCGCCGGCCGTCGCCAGCGGTTCCTCCGCGTCTTCCTGCCGCTCACCGCCCCCGCCCTGCTGATCACCTCGGCGATCAGCTTCGTCTTCGCCCTCGCCTCGTACGAGGTGTCGTGGCTGCTCGGGCGCACCTACCCGGAGCCCCTTCCGGTTCTGGCCGTGCGCCTGTTCCAAGGCGTGTCGCTCGACTCCCGCCCCGAAGCCGCCGCCGTGGCCGTGATCACCGCGGCGATCGCCCTCGGCGTCGTCGCCCTCACCTTCGCCGCCCTCCGCAGGACGGCGGCCTGGCGATGACCGTCGCCGTGCCCCCGATCGCGGGCCGCACCTCCGCGCTCACCGTCTCCCGCGGCGGCGGACGGGTGGCGCGGGTGCTCGCGACCGCGGCCCTCGTCGGCTGGTTCGCACTCCCCTTCCTGCCCCTCGTGCTGTGGGCGGGCGCCGACGCGTGGTCCTTCCCCTCCCCGGTGCCGACGGCGTGGGGCGCGCGCGGCGTCGACGGCGCCCTCGGCTTCGGCGCCGCCCCGGCGATGGCGACCTCGCTCGTGCTCTCGCTCGCCGTGGCCGCCATCGCGACGCCGCTCGGCGCCCTGGCCGCCCGGGCCCTGACCCTCGGTGTCGTGCCCTTCCCGCGCACCGTCGCCGTCATCCTGCTCTCCCCGGTGGCCCTCCCGCCGATCGCCGCCGTACTCGGCGTCAACGTCGTCCTCCTCCGCTCCTACGTCCCTCCGGTCCTCGGCACCGTCCTCGTGCTCGTCGTCCTCGCCCTCCCGTACACCGCGTTCGTCATGCGGACCGCGTACGGTGCCTACGACATCCGCTACGAGGAGAACGCGCGCCTGCTCGGGGCGGGGCGCGCGCAGACCTTCCTGTGCGTGCAGCTGCCGCTCCTGGCCCCGGCACTCGCCCGCGCGGCGTTCCTCGCGTTCCTCGTCGCGTGGAGCGACTACCTCGTCACCGTCATCGTCGGCGGCGGCGCGCTGGTGACGCTCCCCGTCGTGGTGGCCGGGGCCGCGTCCGCCGTCGGCAACGACGCCGCCGTGGCGGTGATGTCGCTCGCCGCGATCCTTCCGCCCCTCGCTCTGCTCGTCGCCACACTGTGGCTCGGTCGCCGGCCCGCCCGGCGGTCAGGAGGTTCGACATGACCGCATCCCTCGCCGTCGACGGCATCGGGAAGACCTTCGGCGGAGCCCCGGCGCTGCACGACCTCTCGCTGCGTGTCGAGCAGGGTTCCTGCACCGCGATCCTCGGGCCGAGCGGCTCGGGCAAGAGCACCATCCTGCGGGTGATCGCGGGCCTCGAGGATCCCGACACCGGGCGCGTGGTCATCGACGGTCGCGATGTGGCAGGCGTTCCCGCCGAGCGTCGGGGCGTGGGGCTGGTGTTCCAGAAGGCGCTCCTCTTCCCCCACCTCGACGTCCGCGACAACGTCGCCTTCTCCGCCCGGGTGGCCGGCGTCCCGCGCCGGGCGGCGCGGGAACGAGCCGAGCATTACCTGGGCCTGGTGCATCTCGCCGGGTTCGGCGGGCGCCGGGTCGGCGAGCTCTCCGGCGGCCAGGAGCAGCGCGTCGCCATCGCGCGGGCGCTCGCCGCCGAACCGGCCGTCCTGCTCCTCGACGAGCCGTTCAGCGCGCTCGACGGCGCACTCCGCGCCGACATGCACGCCCTCATCGACGATCTCCGCGCGGATGTCGGACCGACCATCGTCCTGGTCACGCACGACCGCGAGGAGGCGTCCCGTGTGGCCGATCGCATCGCCGTCGTGGAGCACGGGCGGCTCCTCCACGAGGGCACCGTCGCCGAGGCCTATCGCGCGCCGTCCTCGCTCCGGGTCGCCGAACTCATGGGCGGTCGGAACGCGTTCGCCGGCACCGTTGCCGCGGGGATCCACCGCAGCGCCCTGGGCACCCTCCCCCTGCCCGGCGACGCGGCGGACGGGCCCGCGACGCTGCTCGTCCGCCAGGAGGACGTCGGCCTCGGGGTCCCCGGCGACGGCTCCGCGTCGCTCACCGGCGTGGTGACGGAGACCTCGGTCGCCGGCGCGCGCACCGCCGTGGCCGTGCGGGTGGGCGACGCGGCGCTCGTGCACGCCGAGCTCGCCGGCAGCGCGGGGCTCCGCATCGGGGATCGCGTCGCGGTCACCCTGCCGCCAGGCGCGATCCACCTCGTCCGCGGCTGAGGCGCCGCGGTCTGCAGGTCAGGACGCGCGACCCCGGGTCTCGCGGACGGCGGTCAGCCCCGAGGGACGCGCCACGACCGCGGGCGACGCACCCGAGCCGACGAGCGGCAGGAGGCGCCGCAGCTCGACGTTCTCCTGCGGGTCGAGCACGCTGTGCTGCACGCACGCGGGGACGAGACGGCCGTCCTCGGGATGCGACATCGCGTACATGCACGATCCCAGACGCTCCTGGGTCTCCTTGAGCACCGGGTCGTCCGACTCGATGCCCTTCTCCATGAGCTCCCACGCGGGGGCCACCTGCGCGGCGTCCATGAAGTTGTGCACGACGAAGGTCTTGAACGACAGCTTCTTCCGGCGCGCGGCGCGCAGCATCCGCCGGAGGCCCCCCGCGCGCCGCACGACACGACGGGCGAGACCGATCAGCGGCGGGATGTCGCCGGGGTGGGCGAGGACCGCGCGGACGACCTTCACCGCGAGGATGCCGCGCGGCACGTCGCCGAAGATCATCCCGCCGTGGTGTGCGAGGAAGCGGTCGCGGGCGGCGATGTCGGCGGGCTCATCGGGGTCGAGGAGGGGCGCGAACATGCCGTCGACCCGCATCCCGACGGTGGAGCGGTTGCAGCGCGGGTCGCCGAACTGCGTCGCCTGCCAGGGGAGCTTGTGCCCTGCGCCCTTCTCGATGCGCTCCCACACCGCGTCGATCGTGACCTCGCCGAAGTCCTCGCGCCAGCGCCGGTCGTCGCCGATGAAGGCCGCGGGCTGGAACGACATCATGTCGTAGGGCATCTCCAGGACGTCCCGCGTCACCTGCTCGACCTCGGCGACGTTGGACGGAGTGACGGTCATGTTGTGCGCGAGGTAGCGGTTCACTCCGTGGTCGCGCTTCAGATCGATGAACATCTGCGCGAACTTCTCGCGGAACGGGTTGAGCTCGGCCTCGCTCCGCGGGCGCACCGCTCCCCGGCGACCGCGCATGAGCGAGTCGAAGTGCGCGGCGAAGGACACCTTGTCGAAGCGGGGCTTGCCGTCGGGACCGAGCACGACGTCGAGGAGGTAGTCGTAGTCGAAGTCGCCGTGGGTCATCGACATCGGCTCGCGTCCGGCGGCGCGCATCGCGAGGAGCGCGGCGGCGTGGTCCTCGGCGGGGAGGAGGCTCACCTCTCCCCCGATGAGCTGCGCGTGGGCGCGCGGGCCGCGCTGCCGGCGGAGGTAGCGCATCTGCGATTCGACCTGGTCGACCGTGTGCTCGCCGTCGATGCGGACCTTGTTGGCGTCGGCGGAGTGGTAGCAGGGCGAACACGTCAGGTTGCACTTCGGGAAGACGCCGTGCGTTCCCTCGCAGCCCACGGCACAGCGGCCGAGGAGCTGGTTGTCGGTGCGGGCGTGCGGCGGGAGGTCGGCCCAGCGTTTGTCCAGCGCCGCGCGTGTATCCGGGTGGATGGGTCGCGTCGACAGTTCGAAATCGCGCCAGATCCGTCCGACGTCCATGTCCACCTCTTCGTTGTCGTTGTCGTTGTCCGCGGCGTCGTGCGCCTCGGTGTTGTTCGGAGTGCCCCGCGTATCGGTTTCCGTTCCCCCTGTCACCGAGACCGCATCAGAGGGGGCGGGGCTCACGCCTCGCGCGTGATCGTGACCTTCACGTGGAGCTGGCTCTTGAAGGGGCCGGCGTAGACGCCGCGGAGCGGGGGGACGTCGTTGTAGTCGCGCCCGCGGCCGACGAGCACGTGCCGGTCGCCGATCTCGATGTTGTTCGTGGGGTCGAACCCCTGCCACTCCCCCGCGAACCACTCGACCCAGGCGTGGGATTCGCCCGTCACTGCGACGCCGACCTCGGCATCCGGTCGGGGGTGGAGGTAGCCCGAGACGTAGCGCGCCGGGATCCCGACCTCGCGGAGCGCGCCGAGGGTGATGTGAGCGATGTCCTGGCAGACGCCCTTGCGAGCGGTCCAGGCCTCGCCCGCGGTGGAGTGGACCTCGGTCACGCCGTGGACGTACTCCACCGCGTCGCCGACGGCGACGGCGATCGCGTGGGCCGCCTCGCCCGGACGCGAGTGCTGCGCCGCGATGCCGCGGGCGAGCTCGGCCACCTCGGGGTGCGGGAGGGTGCGGGAGGTCTGCCCCATCTGCTCGACCGTCTCGATCGAGCGCGACGCCTCCTGCGCCAGATCGTGCCAGGTCACGTCGGCGTGCTCGAGGGGGCGGGGGCGCACCTCGACGAGCGACCGCGCCGTGATCGACAGCGACGAGTGCGGCGAGAGCACGTCGAACGACGCCACGCGCGTGCCGAAGTAGTCGACGTACTGGTTGACCGACGCCTGCGGCTCGATGTCGAGGGAGGAGTTCAGCACGAACTGGCTGTCGGTCGAGTTCGGCAGCATGCGCGCCTCGTTGTAGGACGCCGAGACGTCGCCGGGGTAGGAGAACCCCGTCTGATGCTCGATGCGTAGTCTCTTCATGAGATCTCTCCGATCCAGCTGGGCTCCGCTTGCGTGGGGAAGAACCGCGAGCGGATCGCCTCGGATGCCTCGCGCGTGACCTTCTGGACCCGCTGCATGTGCTGCGGCAGCTCGCCGAGGATCTCCGAGATCGGTCGGTACTCGAGGTCGTTGCGGATCTGCCCCAGGGCGCGGAGGACGGTGTTGGAGTGGCCGACGCGATCGGCGCGGGGATCGATCGCACTCATGCACTGCTCCGCGTGCTGGATGGAGAAGATGATCGAGCGCGGGAACAGGCGGTCCAGCAGCAGGAACTCCGCGGCGTTGCGCGCGCTCGGCATTCCCCGGTAGGTGCGCAGGTAGGCCTCGTACGCCCCGCAGGACCGGAGGATCGTGGTCCACGAGGGCCCGGAGACCTCGGTCAGCGACCGCGTGGCGAGCAGACGCGCGGTCATGTCGGTGCGCTCGATGCTCCGCCCGAGGGTGAAGAACTGCCACGCCTCGTCGCGACTGGTGGAGGAATCGACGACGCCGACGGCCAGCGCCGTGCGCTCGCGCACCCACTGGAAGAAGTCGTGGACCTTGTCGGGGTGCAGCCGCCGCGGCATCCGCGCACTGGTGGTGTTGAGCGTCTCCCAGAGTTCGGTCGAGACGATCTCGCGCGCACGGCGGGCGTTCTCGCGCGCGGCGGAGAGGGCGTAGGCGATGCTCGCCGGGTTCGAGCGGTCCACGGCGAGGTGCTGGAGGACGTCCTCGCGGCGGACCGGAATGGAGGCGTCGGGGGCCGCCGCGGACGACCCCATGACGCTCAGGAGCGAGCGGCAGGCGGTGTCCTCGTCGATCCACGGGTCCTCGAGCAGCAGCTGCAGGTGGACGTCGAGGATCCGCGCGGTGCCGTCGGAGCGCTCGATGTACCGCCCGATCCAGAACAACGACTCGGCGATGCGACTCAGCATGCGTCGTCACCCCCCGTCGCACCCTGGGTCGACTGCTGTTGCTGCTGCTCCTGCTGCTCGGTGCGCGAGCGCGGCCTGTCCTGCGGCGAGTGGGTGGGAGCGGGTTGACCGTCGTAGATGATCGGGATGGCCGCGGTCACCGCCGCCTGATCGGCGACGAGCCCCGACACCCCGTTCCCCTGCCCGTACTCGACGTGCGAGGGAGCCGAACCGCCGACGATCCACGTGTCCTTCGATCCGCCGCCCTGGCTGGAGTTCACCACCAGCTGGTTCTCGGGGAGGGCCACGCGCGTGAGGCCGCCGGGGAGCACCCAGATGTCGTCGCCGTCGTTCACCGCGAAGGGTCGCAGGTCGGCGTGGCGGGGGCGCATCCCGTCCTCGACGAGGGTCGGGATGGTCGAGAGCATCACCACAGGCTGCGCGATCCAGCCGCGCGGATCGGCGAGGAGGCGTTTGCGGAGACTCTCGAGTTCGGCCGGCGACGCGTCGGGGCCCACGACGAGGCCTTTGCCGCCGGAGCCGTCGACGGGCTTGACGACGAGCTCGTCCAGACGGTCGAGGACCTCCTCGAGGGCGTTCGGGTCCTCCAGGCGCCACGTGTCGACGTTCTTCAGGATCGGCTCCTCGGCGAGGTAGTACCGGATCAGGTCGGGCACGTAGGTGTAGAGGAGCTTGTCGTCGGCGACGCCGTTGCCGACCGCGTTGGCGATGGTGACATTGCCCAGACGCGCGGCGAGGAGAAGTCCCGGAGCTCCGAGCATCGAGTCGGCGCGGAACTGCAGCGGGTCGAGGAAGTCGTCGTCGACGCGGCGGTAGATCACATCCACCCGCTTCGGTCCGCGCGTGGTGCGCATGAACACCTTGCCGCCGACGCAGAGCAGGTCGCGTCCCTCGACCAGTTCCACGCCCATGAGGCGGGCGAGGAGGGTGTGCTCGAAGTACGCCGAGTTGTAGACGCCCGGGGTGAGCACGACGACGTTGGGGTCCTCGATGCCGCCAGGAGCCGAGGCGCGGAGCGCCGCCAAGAGCTTGTTCGGGTAATCGCCGACGGGGCGCACCCGCATCGACACGAACAGCTCGGGCAGGGTCTGGGCCATCACCCGCCGATTCGAGATGACATAGGAGACACCCGACGGCACTCGCACGTTGTCTTCGAGCACGCGCATCTCGCCGTGCTCGTCGCGGATCAGATCGATCCCGGAGACCTGGATGCGCACGCCGTTGGCGGAGTGGATGCCGGCGGCCTGGCGGTAGAAGTACTGCGACGAGGCGATGAGGCCGGCGGGCAGGATGCCGTCCCGCACGCAGTGCTGGTGCCCGTAGGCGTCGTCGAGGAACGCCTCGAGCGCCTTGACGCGCTGCTTCACGCCGGCTTCGACGCGCGACCACTCCTCGTAGGCGATGATCCGCGGAACCGCATCGAGGGGGAAGGGCCGCTCCTCGCCGGCGAAGTCGAACGTGACGCCCTGCGCGAGGTAGGAGCTCGCGAGCGAATCGGTGCGACCTCGGAGCTCCTCCTGCGTCATCTGTGCGAGCGCCTGGTAGAGCTCCCGGTACGCCTCCCGCGAGGGGGCGGGAGCGCCGGGATGATCGGGGCTGCCGAACATCTCGTCGAACGCGGGGACCCCCGAGGGGGTCTTGCGGGGCGCCACCGTGGAGCCGTAGCCGTCGAACAGATCACCCATGCGAAGACTCTAGTCCGGGGGGTGTTGCCGGAGTGTTTCGACCTGCCGGTCGGGGCACCGGGGCGCAGAATGCGCGCTCCGGTGCCCCGATCGGGTCAGGCGCGTCCGGCCCTGCGGCGGACGAGGACCGCTCCGAGGAGGAGGAGCAGGGCCGCGACCATCGCACCGACCAGGCCGTTCCCGCCGCCGGTGACTGCGAGGTCACCGGCGCCCGAGCCCGCACCGTGTCCCGCACCGGGTGTGGATCCCGAGCCGGGGCTGGACCCGTCGCCGTCGCCGTCCGAGCCACCGTCGCCGTCACCCGAGCCGCCGTCGCCGTCGCCGTCGCCCGGCCCCGGGGTGGGGTCCGAGACCTCGGCGAGCGCCTGCACGCGGTCCACGCTCACCGCACCGTCCGCGGCGGCGAACAGACCCGCGTCGCGCGCGGCATCCGTTCCCCCGAGGAGGATCTCGTAGCCGGTCACGGCCGCACGGCCGAACCCGTCGTCCGCCGCCCCGTCCGGCTGCTCGGCCGCGCGCTCGAACGCGTCGAACGGCAGCTCCACGAAGCGCCAGCCGGCCTCGTCGTCGACGAAGGTCGTCTCGAAACGCTCGGCGGTGTCGGGACCCTGGAACACCCGGATGTAGTCGACCTTCAGCTCCTGCGGGAAGGTCAGCGTGTCGGCGAGCGGGCCGCCGAAGTTGCCGCCCACGGCCATGTTCATGATCAGGAAGAACGGGTGCTCGTAGACCCAGTCGCTCGGGGCGACGTCCTCGGGCGTGGCGGTGTGGAAGAGGATCTCCTCGCCGCCGTCCCGCTGGACGTACCAGCGGATCTCGCCCTCTTCCCACTCCACCGAGAACGTCAGCCACTGGCCGCCGAGGTTCTCACCGAAGTCGTACGTGTTGCCGTACGCCTGACCACCGGAGTAGCCCGGCCCGTGGATGGTGCCGAAGATCTCCTCGGGCAGCTTCCCGACGAACTCCATGATGTCGATCTCGCCGGTGCGCGGCCAGCCGACCTCGCGGAAGTCGTTGCCGAGCGACCAGATCGCCGGCCAGATCCCCGCTTCGCCGTCGGGCATCTGCGCCCGCGCCTCGATGCGCCCGTGCTTGACCTCGAGCTTGTCCTCGGTGACCAGTCGCGCCGAGGTGTACTCGCAGTCGCCGTACCAGCACTCGAGGCCCGCCGCGGCCGGATCCTCGACCGCGCGGGTCGTGATCACCATGTTGCCCTCGCCGTCGTGCGCGGCGTTGTCGGTCGAGTCGGTGTAGTACTGCAGCTCGTCGTTGCCCCAGCCCCAGCCACCGGTCTCGTAGGTCCAATAGCGGGGATCCGCGGGGGTGCCCGCCGCCGCGTCGAACTCGTCCGACCAGCGCAGTTCCCAGTCCTCGGATGCCGCGGCCACGGGCTCGCCGTCCTGCACGCGCACCGTCACCTCGCCGCCGTCGCCCTGGCCCTGGAACCAGAAGCCCAGACCCTCGTGGTCGCTCATGTCGCGCGGCTCGGGGAACGTCCGGCCGAAGCCGCCCGTGCCGTCACCGTCGACCGTGATGTCGAGGACGTTGTCCCAGCGATCCTGGTCCGCGTAGGCATCGGCATCCGTCTCGGCGATCTCCCGCGTCGACAGCGTGGCGCCGCCGACGGGGTCGAGCCCCGCGGTGCCCTTCTCGAAGTCGTCGACGATGCCCGGGATCGCCGGGTCGGCGTCGACGATGCTCACCCGCGCGACGGCGAGGGGGTTCAGCTCCGCACCGACCGGGTTCGACAGACGCACGAGGAAGGTCTCGTCGACCTCCGCCTTGCCGTCCGCGATCGTCGGCACCGTGATGGTGGCGTCGCGCTCGCCGGCCGGGATCGTGACGGTTCCCGAGGTGGTGACGTAGTCGCGGTCGGCGGTGGCCGACAGGTCTTCGGTCGAGGTCCGGTCGGCCGCCTCCTCCGTGGTGAAGTCGACGGTGACATCGGCGTCCGATGCCCGCGTCAGGCGCACGGTGACCTCGGCGTCCTCGCCCTCCGCGACGGTGAAGATCGCCCGCGCGGTGTTGACGACGACCGGACGGTTCGCGTCCGACGCCCCCACGAGGGTGATGTCGTCGATGGCGATGTCGGCGGTGACGGCCGGGGAGGTCTGCTCCACGCCGATGCCGAAGCCGTGCATCTCGGTCAGGGTCAGCCCGTCATCGGGTGCCCCGTTGCCGATGTTCTTCCGCGTGAAGTCCGCGAACGGCAGCTCCACGAACCGCCATCCCGACCAGTCGTCGACGAACCGCACCGAGAACCGCTCGGCGTCATCGACCGTCGAGTCCGGGTTGCGGTTGTCCAGCAGGTCCACGAACATCGGCGCACCAGAGTTGCTGCCCCGCATCCAGAAGCCCACCCCGCGGGCATCGCTCCAGTCCTGCGTCTGCCACGACGATCCGTCCTCGGTGAACGTGTCGATCACCACAGCCCACGACGCCGTGTTCATCCCCAGCGACAGCACGTCGTTGTCGGACGCAGCCCCCGGACGACCGGCATCCACCGACCGCGCGAACGTCGGGACGTTCCCCGCGCCCTGCGCCGAGAACCACCCCAACGGCGGCACCGCAGCCGGATCGCCCAGCACCAGCTCCGCCTCGAAATCCTCCACGACCCGCTGGTACTTCACCAGCGAGATGTCGTCGATGGCGATGTCGGCGGTGACGGCCGGGGAGGTCTGCTCGACGCCGATGCCGAAGCCGTGCATCTCCGTCAGGGTCAGCCCGTCATCGGGTGCCCCGTTGCCGATGTTCTTCCGCGTGAAGTCCGCGAACGGCAGCTCCACGAACCGCCATCCCGACCAGTCGTCGACGAACCGCACCGAGAACCGCTCGGCGTCATCGACCGTCGAGTCCGGGTTGCGGTTGTCCAGCAGGTCCACGAACATCGGCGCACCAGAGTTGCTGCCCCGCATCCAGAAGCCCACCCCGCGGGCATCGCTCCAGTCCTGCGTCTGCCACGACGATCCGTCCTCGGTGAACGTGTCGATCACCACAGCCCACGACGCCGTGTTCATCCCCAGCGACAGCACGTCGTTGTCGGACGCAGCCCCCGGACGACCGGCATCCACCGACCGCGCGAACGTCGGGACGTTCCCCGCGCCCTGCGCCGAGAACCACCCCAACGGCGGCACCGCAGCCGGATCGCCCAGCACCAGCTCCGCCTCGAAATCCTCCACCACGTCGGTCAGGAGCGACAGCTCGCCCGTGGCGACCTCGTCGTCGTCACGGATCGTGACCTCGGTGCGCGCCGCGCCGAGGGTCGCACCGGTGGCGTCGCTGAGCACGACCGCGAAGGAGCGGTTGCCGCCGGCGACATCGTCGCCGATCGTCGGGACGGTGATCTGCGCGTCCTGCGCGCCGGGGGCGAGGGTGAGCGTCTCGGTGACGGCGGTGTAGTCCTCACCCGCGACGGCCGAGCCGTCCTCGGTGGCCACCGACACGGTCACCTCGGACGCGGATGCCGCGGACAGGCGGACCGGGATCACGGCGTCCTCGCCCTCGGTGACGCTCAGCGTCGTGGCGGTGACGCCGACGCTCGGCGCCACCTCGGCACCCGCGTAGAGGGCGACCTCGTCGAGCTTGATGGTCGCCTTGCCGCTCACGGCGGGGAAGAGGAGGCCGCGGACGAAGTCGAGGTCGAGGGTCCCGTCGGCGGGAGCTCCGGAATCCTGGAAGTCGGTGCCGTACGAGAACGCCGAGAACGGCAGCTGCACGAGCCGCCATCCGGCTGGACCGAGCGGCACGTCCACGTCCCACCGATCGTGGACGGTGGAGGAGCCGCTGACGGCGTCGAGGATCTCGACCTGGAGGGTCGCGTCGGAGCCGTCGCTGTACATCCAGAACTGCACGCCGTCGTAGGCGCTCCAGTCCTGCGCGGGGGCGGCACCGGTGAACTCGTATCCGATGCCCCCGAAGAACGGGTCGGCGGTGAGGTCGAAGCCGTAGGAGAGCACGCGCTCGTTGGGCTCGGTGTCCGACCACGAGCCGGTTCCCGCCTCAGCGACCGTCTGGATGCCGGCTCCGGCGGCGCCCCACTGGATGTGGGTCGACTCACCGGTCTCGTAGTCGTAGAGGGTCGTGACGGTCCCCTCGGCCGCCGTCGCGGCAGTCGGCACGAGACCGGCTCCCAGGAGTGAGGCGAGTGCGGCTGCGGCGACCGCGCGCAGCCCGATGATCCTTCGCATCGATTCAGACATCCTCGTCGTGTTCGGTGACCCCGTGCGGCATCGCAGCGTGGGAGCGTTCTCAGAGAGCGCTCCCACGCACCCTAGGCGGCAAGCTGCGGCAGTGTCAATGTGTGCGCTCACACGGCGGTCGGTGCGGCGGTGACGTCGGGCGGCCGCCGCGCAGACCTTATGGATGTGTGACGTCCGCCCCACCCGCACGGGCCCGGACGTACCCTGAATCCGTGTCCGCACCCGCGCCCTCCGGCCGAATCCCGCGCCCCCTCGCCGCTCTCGCGGGCGTGGCGGCCGTCGTCCTGGGCGCCGGCCTCGGCGAAGCCGTCGCAGCCCTCGTGGCCCCGGCATCCAGCCCTTTCGCCGCGATCGGCGGCGGACTCATCGATGCCGCGCCGCCCTGGGCGAAGGACGCCGCGATTGCCCTGTTCGGCACCGGCGACAAGGTCGCGCTCCTGGTCGGCATCGCCGTCGTGCTGCTCGCCCTCGCCGCGATCGCGGGGGTCCTCGAGGTGCGGCGCCCACCCTGGGGGCGAGTGCTCTTCGCGGCCGTGGGGGTCGGCGGGGCGATCGTGGCCGCGACCCGTTCGGACGCCGGACTGCTCGCGTGGATCCCCTCGGTGATCGCCGCGGCGGCCGCGGCCGCAACACTCTGGTTCCTCGCCGGGCGGCTCCGCGCCGCCCCGGTCGGGGGCGCGCCCGACGCCGACTCCCCGTCCGCGACGGCGGCCACGACCGCGCCGGACCGACGCACCTTCCTCGTCTACAGCGGCGGGGCGGTGGCCGTCGGCATCCTGGCGGCCTTCGTCGGCGCGGTCCGCACCACCGGCACGGTCGCCGTCGACGCGATCCGCTCGGCGCTGCGCCTTCCGACGCCGGCGGTCGCGGCACCCCCGGTCCCGACGGGCGCCGAGCTCGACCTCCCGGGCCTCGCCCGCGTCATCACGCCGAATGAGGCGTTCTACCGGATCGACACCGCCCTCGTCGTCCCCGAGATCGACCCCGCCGACTGGAGCCTCCGCATCCACGGCATGGTCGCCCGCGAGATCACCCTGACATGGGACGAGCTCCTCGCCCTCCCCCTCCGCGAGAGCGTCACCACCCTCGCCTGCGTGTCAAACCCGGTCGGGGGTGACCTCATCGGCAACGCGAAGTGGCTCGGCTACCCGATCCGAGAGCTGCTCGCCCGCGCGGAGCCGTCGGCGGATGCCGACATGGTGCTGTCGTGGTCGATCGACGGCTTCAGCGCATCGACGCCGATCGAGGCCCTCACGGACGAGCGCGAGTCGATCCTCGCCGTGGGGATGAACGGCGAACCCCTTCCCGTCGAGCACGGCTTCCCGGTGCGGATGGTGGTGCCCGGCCTCTACGGGTACGTTTCGGCGACGAAGTGGGTCACCGAGCTCGAGGTGACCCGGTTCGACCGGAAGCAGGCCTACTGGTCGACGCGCGGGTGGTCCGAGCGCGGTCCGATCAAACTGCAGTCGCGCATCGACGTCCCCCGCCGCGAGCAGGGCCTCCGCGCCGGCGACACCGTCATCGCAGGGATGGCGTGGCAGCAGCACGTCGGCATCGCGGGGGTCCAGGTGCAGATCGACGACGGACCCTGGCAGGACGCGACCCTCGCGACGGCGATCTCCGACGACACGTGGGTGCAGTGGAGCCTCCCGTGGACGGCGACGCCGGGCGACCACCTCCTCCGCTGCCGCGCGGTGAGCGCCACGGGCGATGTGCAGACCGCCGACCGCGCCGCCGTCGCCCCCGACGGCGCGACCGGGTACCACGAACGGTTCGTCCAGGTCTTCACCTGACCCGCCGGCACGCAGGGGTCGAGGCCTCAGCGCTTCAGCTCGCCCCGCAGGTGCTCGGCGATCCGCCGGCCACCGGCATCCGACATCACGACGGTGTAGTGGTTGAACCCGTCCCACTCCTCGTGCGCGACTCCCGGATGCGCGTCCCGCACCGTCGCGAGATGCGTCGGCGGGTAGAGCCCCGGCACCTCGTCCTGCAGGCCGCGCGGCACCGTCACGAACGTGGTCGGATGCCCGAGCCCCGCCAGGGCGTCGATCATCGTCGTGGATCCGCCGTTGAGGTCGACCGTGTCCTCCACGGTGGTGGCGTAGCTCGTGGCCGGACGGAAGGCGTCGCCGTCCGGGACGAGGTCATACGCGAAGTACGCCTCGATGATGTCGTCCCACACCTGGCGGAAGGCCGGATGCGGCCGCCAGAAGTCGAGGTACGCCTCGGGGCCGGCGAAGCGCATCCGCAGCCGCTGGGCCGTCGGGCCGAGGATCGCGGCGACGAGCTCGTCCGCGGTCAGGCCCGGAGGGGTCGCCAGCGGCAGCCCTCCGTCCACGAGGACGAGGCGGGTGACGAGTTCCGGATGACGATGCGCAAGGGCGACGGCCACGAACGCGCCCATCGAGTGCCCGACCACGATGCCGGGTCGCAGATCGAGGTGCGCGAAGACGGCCGCGAGATCATCGGCGTGCGCGGCCATTCCGGCGGGACCGCTCACGACGTTGCTCCGGCCACGCCCGCGGAGATCGGGCGCGACGAGACGGACGCCGGGGAGGTGGGCTGCGGTGTGGCTCCAGGCCAGGTGCGAGGCCGTGATCCCGTGGATGAGGACGACGGTCGGCGCATCCGGGTCGTCGGGTCCCCAGATCCCGACGGTGAGTGCGCCGCCGCGCACAGGGACCTCGACGGTGCGATGGGCCACGGTGCCGGTCATCGAATCGGTCATCGCGCGGTCCATCCGCCGTCCATGGCGAGGCTCGCCCCGGTCATCATGCCCGCGGCATCCGTCGCCAGCCAGCCGGCGAGGGAGGCGACCTCTTCCGGCGCGACGAGCCGCTTGACCGCCGATTCGGTGAGCATGATCTGCTCGACGACCTCCTCCTCGGGGATGCCGTGGATCCTCGCCTGGTCGGCGATCTGCTGCTCGACGAGCGGGGTGCGGACGTAGCCGGGATTGATGCAGTTGCTCGTGACGCCGTGCGGGGCGCCTTCGAGTGCCGTCACCTTGGAGAGCCCTTCCAGCGCGTGCTTCGCCGAGACGTAGGCGGCCTTGAACGGGCTCGCCCGCAGTCCGTGCGCACTGGAGACGTTGATGACCCGTCCCCACCCGCGGGTGTACATGTGCGGGAGGGCCGCGCGCACGAGCAGGAACGGCGACTCGACCATCAGCCGGTGGATGAAGCGGAAGGTCTCGGGGTCGTACTCGTGGATCGGCGCGACCTTCTGGATGCCGGCGTTGTTCACGAGGATGTCGACCTCGAGGACGAGGTCCTCCTGCGCGACCGTGTCGGAGAGGTCGACGACCCACGCCTCGCCGCCGACCCGTTCGGCCGCGGTGTGCGCGGCATCCGCGTTTCGGTCGGCGATGGTGACGTGCGCGCCGCGACGGGCGAATTCCTCGGCACAGGCGAGGCCGATGCCGCTCGCGCCGCCGGTGACGAGGGCGCGACGGCCCTCCAGGTCCTGTGTCATGCGGGTCCTTCCGTGCGGGCGCGGGGCGAGAGGGCGTTGCGGATGAAGCGGGCCATGTCCTCGACGACGGATGCCGGCATCTCGGCGGGCGGCGCGCCGTCGGCGTCCCGCTCCCACAGCAGATAGCGCATGCCGATCAGTTCGCCGGCGCCCATCAGCGCCCACGCGGTCACCTCGGGATCGAGCGCCGGGTCGACATCGCCCTCGGCCTGCGCGGCGCGCAGCCCCGACTCGTACCCCTCGACGATGCGCGTGTAGTGCAGCCGGAGGGTCTCCGGCGAGACGAACTCCGCCTCTCGGACGACACGGTAGAGCGCGGGGTGGGCGGCGGTGAAGCGGAAGAACCCCTCGAATCCGGCGCGCTCGGCGCTGATGCGATCCGTCGCGCCCGCCATCGCCTCCGCCATCGATCGGCGCACACGGCGGTTGAGGTCGATGACGAGCTCCTCGAAGACCTGCTGCTTGCCGTCGAAGTACAGGTAAAAGGTTCCGAGCCCGATGCCCGCGTGCTCTGTGATCTTCACGATGGATGCCTCGTGATAGCCCAGTTCGGCGAACACGTGCTCGGCCGCGGCGAGGATCCTGCCACGTGTCGCCTCGCCCCGCGAGGTCAGCGGCTTGCCGGCCGCGGAGAGGGGGCGTGGGTCGATGTGGGGGTCAGCGACGCTCATGGGCGTCCTCCTCGACGAGAGTCCGGGCGCGGGCGCGCAGGACGGAACGGGCGGGCTTGTCGAGAGCGGTGCGGGGCAGGTCGTCGACGAAGACGAACCGGACCGGCACCTTGTACGCGGCGAGGACGGCGCGGGCGTGCGCGTCGAGCTCGTCGGAGCCCAGGGCGGCGCCGTCTGCTCGGACGACGAACGCCACGCCGCGCTCCCCCCAGACCGGGTCGGGCGCACCGACCACCGCGACCGCCGCCACGCCGGGGTGAGCCGCGAGGACCTGCTCGATCTCGGCGGGGGCGACGTTCTCCCCGCCGGTGATGAAGATCTCCTTGATCCGGTCGACGACGCGGAACACCCCGTCCTCGCCGCGGTGGACGAGATCGCCGGTACGCAGCCATCCGTCGCTTCGCGCGCGCGCCGTCGCTGCGGGGTCATCGAGGTAGCCGGAGAACATCCCGGGGCCCCGCACCCACAGCTCGCCGGTGGCCGGCCCCTCCAGCGTGAGACCGGAGGCGTGGTCGACGACGCGTGTCTCGACGTGCCGGTAGGGGCGCCCCACCGTCCCGGGCCGGGTGGCGGCCTCCGCCGCCGGAAGGTGCAGCACGTTCGGTCCGGCTTCGGTGAGACCGTAGCCCTGGACGAGCGGGACGCCGCGGGCGGCCCAGCCCTCGGCGAGCGACGGGTCGATGGTGGCACCGCCGACGAAGGCGTGCCGGAGGGAGGACAGGTCGGATGCCGCGAACCCGGCGTCGTCGGCCAGCATCCGGTACTGCGTCGGGACGCCCATCATGGCCGTCACGCGGCGCTCGGCGATGAGCTGCAGCACGCGCGCCGGCTGGAAGGTGCGTTCGAGGACGACGGTCGCCCCGCTCCACCAGGCCAGGAGCGGCTGCACGTTCCAGCTCGCGACGTGGAACTGGGGCAGCATCGACAGCACGACGTCGCTCTCGGTGAGCTGGACGGCACCCGCGAGGGAGAGGTTCGTCCAGAAGCACGAGGCGTGACTGAGCACGACGCCCTTCGGGGCCGCCTCGCTGCCCGAGGTGAAGATGATCAGCAGCGGGTCGTCGTCGCGGACGGGTCGCGACGCCGCGGTGCCCCCTCGGCGGACGGGTGCGCGCTGCTCGACCCCCGTCGGGCCGAGCGTCGCGGTCGGGATGGTCCGCGGCGTCCGCTCGCTCGTCTCCCGGCCGAGGGCGACGTGCTCCTCGTCGATGAGGAGGAGCGCGGGATCGGTCCGGGAGATCAGCGCCGCGAGCTCGGCCGGCGTCAGACGCCACGACAGGGGAACCAGCGCGAGACCGAGCCGGGCGCAGGCGAAGAAGACGACGATGTGGTCGATGGAGTTGCCCGACAGGGTGGCGACACGATCGCCCGGCCCGTACCCGGCACGGCGCAGGGTGTCGGCGAGAGCGCCGGCGCGCGCCTCGAGCATCGCGTAGGTGATGGTCACGCCCCGGTCGTCGACCGCGACACGCGCCCCGGACACGGCGGCTCGCTCGGGCAGCCAGCGCCCGAGCGTGTGGGCCCCGTCGCCGCTGGTCACGCCCTCGCCTCCGCGGGGGTCTCGCTGGAGTCGTCCATGCGGCCGAGCTCCGACCGCGTCCGCTCGCCGCGGCGACGGCGCACGGCCGCGTCGACGGTGCCGGCGATGCCGCCGGGGAGGAACAGCACGACGAGGATGAACAGCACGCCGAGCAGGAAGAGCGGCTCGGACAGCGGCACCCGCAGGATTCCCGGCAGGTCCTGAATCCAATCGGCCCGCGCGAGCACCGTCAATCGCTGGTCGAGGATCGTGTAGAGCACACCGCCTACGATGGCACCCCACCGGAACCCGACGCCACCGAGGACCACCATCACCAGGACCGTGATGGTGAGGTCGGCGCCCACCGCACTCGGCTGGGTGCCCGACTGCAGCAGCATGTAGGCGATGCCCGACAGCGACGCGCAGCCCGCGGCGACGACGAAGACGACCAGCTTCGCGCGGTACGGGTGAAGCCCCAGCACCTGGACCCGCAGCTCGTTCTCGCGCGTGGCCTGGGCCAGGTGGCCGAGACGGGAGCGATCCACCCACAGCACCACGAGGTAGACCACGACCAGCACCACGAGTGTGAACCAGTAGAGGTTGCGGGTGTTCGCGACCCCGACGAGCCAGTCGGGCACGTGCTCGACCGGCAGGCGAAGCCCCTCCTCGCCGCCCGTGATCTGCTGGTTACGGCGGACCAGCACCGATCCCGCCTGCGCGAAGGCGAGGGTGACCATCGCGAACGGGATGCCGTTCACCCGCATCGCGACGCTGCCGGTGATGAGGGCGATCACGAGCCCGCCGAGAAGCGCGATGAGGATGCCGGGCCACAGCGGCACCTCGAGGAAGCGCAGCGCGACCCCGAGGCCGTAGGCGCCCGCGCCGAAGTAGAGGGCGTGCCCGAACGACAGCATCCCGGAAGTGCCGAGCAGCAGGTTGTAGGAGAGGGCGAGCGCGGCGAAGACGAGGCACAGCGAGAGCAGCGCGAGCGTGCCCGGCGAATAGGTCGGGCCGGGCAGGATGCCGGGAACGGAGATGTTCAGGAGCGGCAGCACGGCCATGACGACGACGAGCACGCCGCCGACGACGAAGGGGAGCACCGCGCCGAGGCGGCCGCGGACGAGGGTGGGGACACCGGTCGTGGTGGTCATGCTTTCCTCCCGAGGATGCCTCGCGGCCGGACCAGCAGGACGACGGCGAGAAGGGCGACGACGATGAAGTCGCCCGTGCCGTCGAGGTAGAAGTTGGCGAACTGCTGGAGCACCGCCACGACGACGGAGGCGATCGCGGCGCCGGTGAGCGAGCCGAGCCCGCCGATGACGGTCACGATGAACGCGAAGATGAGCAGCGTCGAGCCGAGGTGCGCGGAGACGAAGGTGAAGTAGTGCATCGCGAGCACGCCGCCGATGCCGGCCGCCGCTCCGCCGATCGCGAACACCAGGGTGAACGAGCGGCGCACGTCGATGCCGAGCGCGGTCACCATCGAGCGGTTCTCGACGCCGGCGCGGATGATCATGCCGTAGCGCGTCTTCTGCAGGAACAGCACGAGTGCGGCGAGCACCAGGACGGCAGCGACCATGAGCACCCAGTAGGTGTTCGGGATGCGGGCGCCGAGGACCTCGGTGGTGCCCCGCAGCCACCCGGGACCGCTGATGTTGATCGGATCGGTGCCCCAGATGCCCTCGAACAGCGCGACGGCGGCGAACGAGAGACCGACGGTGATGAGCACCTGTTCGATGTGACGCTCGTACAGCGGCCGGATGAGGACGAGCTCGGTGAGCGTCGCGAAGGCGGCGCCGACCGCTGCGCCGACGACGACCGAGGCGAGGAATGATCCCCACGAGTCGGTGCCGAGCGCCTGCGCCACCTGCCAGCCGATGAATGCGCTGAGGGTGAGGAAGGCGCCGTGCGCGAAGTTGAGGACGTGCATGAGGCCGTAGATGAGGCTCAGCCCCGACGCGACCAGGAAGTACAGTGCGCCGAGGCCGACGCCGGTGATGAGGATGAGGACGAGGCCGCTCACGCGTGCACCTCCCCGCTGACGCCGAGCAGGCGCATGGTGAGCGCCCGGTCATCGAGGATCGACGCGGCGGTCCCCGTGTGGACGACCTGACCGCCGGCGATGACGACGGCCTCGTCCGCCAGGTGCCGGACGACCTCGAGGTTCTGCTCCACGAGGAGGATCGGCACGGTCTTGGCCGCCTCCCGGAGCGCATCGGCCACCTGGGCGACGATCTTCGGCGCGAGGCCCTTCGTGGGCTCGTCGACGAGGAGGATCCGGTTGTCGTTGAGCAGCGCGCGGGCGACGGAGACCATCTGCTGCTGACCACCGGAGAGCGTGCCCGCCATCTGACCCCGGCGCGCCACGAGATCGGGGAAGAGCTCGGCGACGAACTCCCGCCTCGGGTTCTTGGCGCGCTCGGCGAGGGCGAGGTTCTCGGCGACGGTGAGCTTGGCGAAGACTTCGCGATCCTCGGGTACGTAGCCGACGCCGCGCTGCACGATCCGGTGGGTCGGGAGGGCGTCGATCCGCTCGCCGGCGAGGGTCACGACCCCTCGCCGCGAGATGAGGCCGAGGATGCCGCGGAGTGTGGAGGTCTTGCCCACGCCGTTGCGGCCGAGGACGGCGGTGATGCCGACGGAGGGGACCGAGAAGGACACATCCTGGACGACCTGCTGTCCGGCGATCGAGGCGGACAGGTGCTCCACGGTGAGGATGGGCTCGACGGCGGCGCTCATGCGGCGGTTCCGAGGTAGGCGCTCTGCACGGTGGGGTTCTCCATGATCCGCTGCGGGGTGTCGAAGGCGATGATCGAGCCGGCGTACATGACGGCGACCCGGTCGACGAGACCCATGAGGACGTCGATATGGTGCTCGACCATGAGGACGGTGGCGCCGGTCTCGCTCTGCATCCGCCGGATGGTGTCGACGAGACCGGACACGTCGCCGGAGCCGACACCCGCCATCGGCTCGTCGAGCAGCACGATGGAGGCGTCCGTGGCGAGGAGCACCGCGATCTCGAGTTTGCGCTTGTCGCCGTGCGAGATGTCGCCGGCGGCGGTGTCGCGCTTGTGCTCGAGACCGACGAGGGCGAGCTTCTCCCGCGCCGTCGCGATGGCGGCATCCGTCGGACGGGGGAAGCGCAGCAGGGAGTAGCTGCCGCCCCGGGTGACCTGCGCGGCGAGCCGCACGTTCTCGAGCACGCTCAGTCGCGGGAACAGGCTCGAGGTCTGGAAGGTGCGCCCCAGTCCCGCCCTCGCCCGCTGGGGAACGGACAGGCCGGTGATGTCCTGACCACCCATGAGGACACGGCCCGCCGTCGGGCGCGCGATCCCGGAGAGGATGTTGAACAGGGTGGTCTTCCCGGCGCCGTTGGGGCCGATGACCCCGACGAGGCTGCCGGCGGGGACGTCGAGGTCGACGTCCTGCAGGATGGTCGCGCCGCCGATCTGCAGGCCGAGGCCCTCGACACGGAGCGCGGACGGGACGGGGGCGTTCATGATGCTCCTCGGTGGCCGATCAGATCACGGGGCTTCGGCCGGGGCGACCGACTCGGCGTCCACCGTGCCGACGAGCTCGGGGACGAGCGCGCCGTCCTCCGTGACGAGCTTCACCTGGTACATCTCCTGGAGGAGCGCGTGATCGCTCGCGCGGACCGTGGTCTCGCCCTTCGGACCGTCGAACGTCCATCCCTCGAGCGCGTCGATCATCGCGTCGACGTCTCCCTGGCCCTCCCTCACGGCCTGCACGAGCATGAGCGCCGCGACGAAGCCGTCCGGGGTGAAGAGGTCCGGCGTGCCGCCCTCCGCCTCGACCGCGTCGACCATCGCGTCGTTCACCGCGTTGTCGGGGGCGCCGGCGAAGTAGTGGTTGAGGAAGCTGATCTGCTCGGAGGCCTCCCCGTAGGCGCCGAACGTGGCGGCGTCACCGAGCCCGGTCACGACCGGGATGTCGTCGAGCACGCCCTGCTGACTCATCGCCTGCCACATCGCACCGGAGGTGGCTCCAGCCCAGGCCACGAACACGAGGTCGGGGGCGCCGGAGAGCACCTGCTGCGCGAAGGGGGTGAACTCCGTCACGTCCTCGGCCACGAGCACGCTGTCCACCTCGGCACCCATGCCGCCGAGGATCGCCGAGACGGCGGCCTCGTTGCCCTGACCGAAGGCGTTGTTCTGCGCGAAGACCGTGACCTTCTTGCCCTCGATGTCCTCGAGGAAGCCGCCGGCGGTCGCCACGTCCTGCGCGGACTGGCGGCCGGTGCGGAACGTGTACTCGTTGATACCGGTGACGGCGTCGGCGGCAGCCGGTCCGGAGAGGAAGAGCACCTGGTTCTGCGCGGCCTGCTCGGCGAGCGCCAGGGCGACGCCCGAAGAAGCGCTGCCGGCCAGGATGCTGACACCGTCGCCGATGAGCTCCTTGGCGATCGTGACGGCCGTGTCGGGATCGCCCGCGTCGTCGCGGTAGACGATGTCCAGCGCGATGCCGTCGACCTCGCCGGTGCCGTCGGTCGCGTAGTCGAGACCCGCACGGAAACCGTCGAGGTACTGCTCGCCGTAGCCGGCCAGAGGGCCGGTCTCGCTCGTGATCACGCCGACGGAGACGGACTCGGGCCCCGCGTCGCCACCGTCGCCCCCGGGCATCGCCGAGCTCGGCGCGCACGCCGCGAGTGCGAGGGCGGCCGTGGCGACCACGGACCCCAGGAACAGCTTCTTCGGAACGCGCATGGCACTTCCCTTTCACCTTTGAAAGCAAGACATGAGACCCGATTCAGGTCTCTTCAATCATGGGGCGTCCCGGGCGCGGTGTCAATCCGCGCGCGCGTCGGCACGGAACGTCGCCCGCGCGCACGCGTCGGGCGGGCGCGCGGGACGTCGGTGGCGCACCCACGCTGGACAGGTGCGGAGAGAGAAGACCCGCGGCGGCGCGGACCGAGTCGGTGAGCGGCGGTCGACTCAGGCGGCGAGGACGTGCCGGAGCTGCTCGACGGCCCAGTCGAGCTCGGTCGCGCGGATGACCAGCGGCGGCGCGATGCGGATCGTCTGTCCGTGCGTGTCCTTCACCAGGACACCGCGGCCGAGGAGCTTCTCCGCGATCTCACGGCCGGTGCCGCGAGCCGGGTCGATGTCGACGCCCGCCCAGAGTCCCGCCACACGGATGCCGGTGACCCCGGAGCCGACGAGCTCGCCGAGCTTCGCCTCGAGGTGCTCGCCGAGCGCGGCCGCGCGGGTCTGGAACTCGCCCGTCGCGAGCATCTCGACCACGCGGGTGCCGACCGCGGCGGCGAGAGGGTTGCCGCCGAAGGTCGAGCCGTGCTCGCCGGGGTGGATGATCCCGAGCACGTCGCGGTCGGCGACCACTGCGGAGACGGGGAGGATGCCGCCGCCGAGCGCCTTGCCGAGCAGGTAGACATCGGGCACGACGTCTTCGCGCTGGCAGGCGAAGGTCGTGCCGACCCGACCGAGGCCGGACTGGATCTCGTCGGCGATCATCAGCACACCGTGGCGTGCGGTGATCTCACGGACGGCGCGGAGGTAACCCTCGGGCGGGATGATGACGCCCGCCTCGCCCTGGATGGGCTCGAGCAGCACCGCCGCGGTGGTGTCGTCGATCGCTGCGTCGAGGGCGGCGGCGTCGCCGAAGGGCACGGTGACGAAGCCGGGCGCGTAGGGGCCGAAGTCGCCGCGGGCCTGCGGGTCGTCGCTGAAGCCCACGATCGTGGTGGTCCGGCCGTGGAAGTTGTCGCTCGCCACGACGATGGTCGCCCGGTCCGCGGGGATGCCCTTCACGCGATAGCCCCACGCGCGGGCGACCTTGATGCCGGTCTCGACCGCCTCGGCGCCGGTGTTCATCGGCAGCACCATGTCTTTTCCGCACAGGTCCGCCAGCGCCGCGGCGAAGGCGCCGAGCCGGTCGTTGTGGAACGCGCGGCTGGTGAGGGTCACGCGCGAGAGCTGCTCCTGGGCCGCGGCGACGATCGCCGGGTGGCAGTGACCGAAGTTCACCGCGGAGTACGCCGCCAGGAGATCCAGGTAGCGCTTGCCCTCGATGTCGGTGACCCAGGCGCCCTCGCCGCGCGCGACGACGACGGGCAGCGGGTGGTAGTTGTGCGCGACGTGCGCGTCCTCGGCCGCGATGACCGCGGCCGACGAGGCCTCGCCGACGGTCGGCAAGCTCATGATTCCGCTCCGCGGAGCTCCAGCGTGCAGCACTTGATGCCGCCCCCGCCGAGGAGGAGCTCGGAGAGATCGACCATGATCGGGGTGTAGCCGCGCTCGCGCAGCTGCGCCTCGAATCCGGTCGCGCGCGGCGAGATGATGACGTTCCGCCCATCGCTGGCCGAGTTCAGCCCGAACACCGCACCGTCGGCATCCGCGACCTGGATCGCGTCGGGATAGCGCTCCTCGAGCACGCGACGGCTCTCGGCGTCGAACGCGCCGGGGAGGTAGGCGATGTTCGCCCGCTCCACGCCGCCCGGGCCCTCGACGGGGTCGAGGACCGAGATCGCCGTGTCCAGGTGGTAGAAGCGCGGGTCGGTGAGTGTGAGGCTCACGACCTCCTTGCCGAACACCTCGCGGAGCTCCCGGTGGCTGTCGCCGGTGGAGCGGAAGCCGGTGCCGGCGAGGATCGTGTCGCCGACGAGGAGGAAGTCGCCCTCGCCCTCGTTGACCTCGACCGGGTCGACGACGTCGAAGCCCTGCGCGCCGAACCACTCCATGAACGCCGGCCCCTCGGGCGCGCGCTCGGGGAAGCGGAAGCGGGCCCCGTAGGCGACGCCGTCGATGACGAATCCGCCGTTGGCGGTGTAGACCATGTCGGGGAGCCCCGGGATCGGATCGATCAGCTCGACCTCGTGGCCGAGCGCGAGGTAGGTGTCGTAGAGCGTCTGCCACTGGGCGACGGCCTTGGCGGTGTCGGTCGGCTTCGCCGGCTCCATCCAGGGGTTGATCGAGTAGGTGACGGTGAAGTGCTCGGGCCGGCACATGAGGTACCGGCGGTGCTGCTGCACGCGCTCCGTGCTTTCGGATGCCGCGGCGGTGGCAGCGGGCATGGTCGGCGTCTGGTGTCCAGTGGTCATTTCGCTCCTCGGCGGAGGGGATGGCGGACGCTGTCCTCGAGGCCCGGCGGGGTCGGAGACCATCGACCCGGGCACGCCGGGGATCATTCTCGCACGCCCTCCCCCGCGCACCCTGACGACGTCGCCGCCGTCGGCGACGCCGCCGTCTCAGGCGAGGACGACGACCTTGCCGACGGTGTGACCCTCCTCGACGTGGGCGAGGGCGGTCGCGGCATCCGACAGCGGCACGCGCCGCTGGATGACGGGGGTGAGGATGCCGCGGGAGAGGAGGTCGACGAGCTCGGCGGTGACCTCGCTCTTCGTCGTCGCGGTCACGGGGCGGAACCGGCGCCCGCGCCGACGCGCGAAGAGCGAGCGGACCAGGCGCGGGATCGGCCCCAGCACCGCGCCGCCCTCGCCGCCGACGAGCGCGACGACACCGCCCGCGCGCAGACGCGCACGGAGCACCGGCAGGGGCGTGAGGCCGGCGATGTCCACGACGAGGTCGAAGTGCTCCCGCGGGAGGTCGCCCACCGGTACCGTCCGGTAGTCGACGGTGCGCGCCGCCCCGAGCGCGGAGAGGGTCTCCTCCGCGCGCGCCCCGCAGGTCGCCCACACCTCGGCGCCGCGGGCGGCGGCCAGTTGCACAGTGAGCGTCCCGACGCCGCCCCCCGCGCCGACGACGAGGACCCGGCTCCCCCGGAGCTCGCGGCCGGCGAGGGCGGTGACGGCGGTGTTGCCGGCGACCGGCAGGCACGCGGCATCCGCCGGATCGACGTCGTCCGGAAGGCGGGTGAGCCGGGACGCCGGCACCACGGCGTACTCGGCGAGAGTCTCGGTGCCAGCACCGACGACGCGGTCACCCACCGCAAGCGCGGCGACGCCCGGGCCGACGGCGACGACGACGCCGGCGAGATCCATGCCGCGTCCGCGGACGCGGGGCCGTCGGAGGCCGAAGAAGAGGCGCACCATGCGGGGCGAGCCGTGCATGAGGTGGATGTCTCCGGAGTTGATCGACACCGCCTCCATCCGCACCAGCACCTGGCCGGCGGCGGGCGCGGTCACGGGTACGGTCCGGGCGGCGACCTCGGCGGCGCTGCCAAAGCGGTCCTGGCGCCACACGGTCATCGTCGCGGGCAGAGTGGGTGCGGTCATGCGTCAGTCCTCCGGGTAGTGGAAGAGCTCGTCGAGCGTCGCCCCGAAGACCCGGGCGAGCTGGAAGGCGAGTTCCAGGGTGGGTGAGTACTTGCCCTGCTCGATCGCGATCAGGGTCTGGCGGGTCACACCGACGCGTCGGGCGACGTCGGCCTGGGTGAGCTGCTGCGCCTCGCGGACCGCGCGCAGCGAGTTGGTCACGCGGGTGGGCTTGACCATCAGACGAGTCCGCGGCGGTAGAGGATGACGCTCGCGACGCCGCCGACGATGGACGACAGCGCGAAGCCGTAGAACATCGTCTGGGCGATCCAGAACCAGTCGACCCGGAACGCGCACAGAACGATCACGACGAGCCCGGCGAGGACGAGGAAGGCCTGACCGACGCGGGAGCCCAGGTGCGCGATGTCGCGGTCGCGCTGATCGCTGACCACGGCGCCGTCGCGTCGCCGGATGAGGAGACCCCAGGCGGTGCTCACGACGATGGCGGCGACGATGCCGAGGCCGATCGTCCAGAGCATCAGCGGCACCCAGTCGACCTGCGACACCGGTCCGCCCGCGGCGGCCGCGAACAGCAGCGCCGTGTAGATCCCCACCGCGATGATCGACAGCACCAGGCCCGACCACGCATTGCGCTCCTCGTATCCCACGACGACCTCCGATGTAAAGAAAACCTGACACCGTCACGGTAGACCCGCGATGGGGGTCTAGTCAAGAATTCTTTACATGCGGATGCCGCCCGCCACGGCAGCGCGGGTGGGCGGCGGGCGCGGCGGGTCAGATCACGTCGGCGCTCCAGGAGTCGGGGGTGCCGAAGCGGTGCGCGGTGATCGTGACCGACTGCTCGCGCAGGAAGGGCAGGAGCTCGAGCCGCCCCGCGGTGGTGACCTCGTCGCCGTAGACCGCGATGTCCGGATCTCCGCCCGTGGCCGTCGCGAGCGCGCGCCGGGCCGCGTCGACCGCATCGGCCGAGCCGATCAGGCGCACGCGCTCGGGACGCGGCGCGGCGAAGGCGTCCGCGACGGCGACTTCGGCATCCGTCGCCGGGGCGTCGGCGATCGTCTCCTCGCCCGCGGCGTGACCGGCGGTGCGCTGGACCCATTCGTCCTGGGTCTCGACGAAGACGGTGATCCCGAGATCGCCGAGCGCCCGACGGACCGCCGCGGGGAGTCCGACCGGAGCGCTGACGGTGAACGCCGACCCGCAGCGGATGCCGGCCACGACGACCCGCAGCAGGGCGTGCCACGCGGCATCCCCCGCGGCCCGGATGCCGATGCGGGCGACCGGCCGGTACCGGAAGAGGTTCCGCTCGACGCCGAGCCCCGACACGTCCTTCACGCGTCCGAACTCGCGGTCCCACCAGATCGCGTCCGACAGGGCGGCGCGGCGGAGCCACTCGAAGGAGGGGTAGTCCAGCGACGGCTGGGCCGCCTCGATGAGCGTCGTGATGCGCGAGTCGAGCCCGCGCAGGTGCAGGGTGGTCGACGCCGGCCCGCCGGATGTCGCACGCCACGAACCGAGACCCACGAGGTAGTTCGGACCGCCGGCCTTCGCGCCCGCGCCCACGGACGAGCGCTTCCAGCCGCCGAACGGCTGACGCTGCACGATCGCGCCGGTGATGCCGCGGTTGACGTAGAGGTTCCCCGCCTCGACGCTCTCCAACCAGCGGCGGAGGTCGCGGGCATCCTGCGTGTAGAGCCCGGCGGTGAGCCCGTACTCGACCGCGTTCTGCAGCTCGATCGCCTTGTCCAGGTTCGAGGCGTGCATGAGACCGAGGACCGGACCGAAGAACTCCTCGAGGTGGAACCGCGACCCCGGCCGGACATTCGTGCGGATGCCGGGTGTCCACAGGCGCCCGGCATAGCCGCCGTCGAGATCGACGGGCGGGCGGAGCGTCGGCCGGACCAGCCACTTCTCGCCCTCGTCGAGGGTGCGCAGAGCCCAGTCGAGCTTGCCGTGCGGCGGCTCGATGACGGGACCCATCTCGCTCCGGGGATCCGTCGGCGGCCCCACGCGGAGGGAGCGCGTGGCGTCCTCGAGCTGACGGAGGAACCGGCGCGACCGCGCGACGGGCCCCACGAGGATCGCGAGCGACGCCGCCGAGCACTTCTGGCCCGCGTGGCCGAAGGCGCTCTTGACGAGATCGCCGACGGCGAGGTCGAGGTCGGCCGAGGGCATGACGATCATGGCGTTCTTGCCGCTCGTCTCGGCGAGGAGCGGGAGGTCCGGGCGCCACGACCGGAACAGCGCCGCGGTCTCGAACGATCCGGTGAGGATCACCCGGTCGACCTCGGGGTGGGCGATGAGGGTCTGTCCGAGCTCCGCCTCGTCGAGATCCACCAGCGCGAGCACATCGCGCGGGATGCCCGCCGCCCAGAGCGCCTCGGCGATCACGGCGGCGCAGCGTCGCGCCTGGGGCGCGGGCTTGAACACCACAGCCGATCCCGCGGCGAGCGCGGCGAGAACGCCGCCGGCCGGGATGGCGAGCGGGAAATTCCACGGCGGCGCCACGACCGTCAGACGCGACGGCACGAACACCGCACCGCTGACCCGGTCGAGTTCGCGGGCGGTCGCGGCGTAGTACGCGGCGAAGTCGACCGCTTCGCTCACCTCGACATCCGCCTCGGCGAACACCTTCCCCGTCTCGCTCGCGGCGACCTCGATGAGGAGGCCGCGACGCGCCTCGAGCTCCCGCGCGGCGCGCACGAGGACCTCCGCCCGTTCGGTCGCCGGGAGCGCCCCCCACGACGCGCCGGCGTCGCGCACCCGCGCGATCGTCGCCTCGAGGTCGGCGGCGTCGTCGACGCGCGCGGCAGCGACGGTGTCGTCGCCCGCCCGCGAGGTGGCGACACGGGCGAGGACCGCATCGGCCCACTCCCGGTTGGCGGGAAGCGCCGGGTCGGTGTCGGGGGTGTTGCGGAAGCCGGGGGCGCCGGCGGTCGACCCGCCGGATTCGCGCTCGGAGAACACCGCGGTCTCCACGAACGCCTCGCCGCCGAACATCAGCTCGGCGCCGACCGGCACGACCGGCGCCGTCTCCCCCGGGTCCGCCGCGGCTCCGCGCGAGATCCCCAGGACGACCTGCGTCAAACCGGCGGGATCCAGGGGCCTGTCGGTGGCCGGAACGGCCGCGGAGACCGCATCCGTCCCGCGTTCTTCACCGGCATCGGCATCGGCATCGGCGGGGACGGACATGGCCTCGGTCCCGCGGTCCTGGCGGCGCGCGGGTCCGACAGGGAGGGCCTCGTCGTCGGCCCGCACCAGAGAGGCCTCGAACCGCTCGCGCTCACGGGCGAACAGGGCGGGGTCATCGGCGAGGTCGAAGGCGGCGGAGAGGAAGTTCTCGCTCGAGGCGTTCTCCTCGAGTCGACGGACGAGATAGCTGATGGCCACGTCGAATTCGTCGGGACGGACGACCGGGACGTAGAGGAGCACCGGGCCGACCTCCCGGCGGACGGCCTCGACCTGGCCCTGCGCCATCCCGAGGAGCATCTCGAACTCGATGTCGTCGCGGACCCCGCGCTCGCCCGCGAGCAACCAGGCGTAGGCGATGTCGAAGAGGTTGTGTCCGGCGACGCCGACCCGCACCGCCGCGGTCCGCGCCGGGTCGAAGAGGTAGCGCAGGCACCGCAGGTAGTTCGCATCGGTGTCGAGCTTGGACGCGTGGGGGGCCGGGGTCCAGCCGTGGAGGACGGCATCCACCCGCTCCATGGCGAGGTTCGCGCCCTTGACCAGCCGGACCTTGATGCGGGCGCCGCCCGCCGCGACGCGCGTCTTCGCCCATGCCGACAGCTCCGCCAGCGCGCCGAGGGCGTCCGGCAGATAGGCCTGGAGCACGATCCCGGCCTCGAGGTCCGCCAGCCTCGGATCCTCCAGCAGACGGGTGAACACCGCGATCGTGAGGTCGAGATCGCGGTACTCCTCCATGTCGAGGTTGATGAAAGTGCCGTCCTCCGCCGCACTCAGATAGAGGGGCAGGAGGCGCTCGACGACCGTGTCGACCGTCTCGGAGAAGGCCCACATCGAGATGTGGCTGACGATGGCCGACACCTTCACCGAGACGTAGTCGACGTCGTCGCGCCGGATCAGCTCGTGGATGCCGTCGAGTCGGCGTCGTGCCTCGCCCTCGCCGAGCACTGCCTCTCCGAGGAGATTGAGGTTCAGACGTGCGCCGGAGGCGCGCAGCTCCGCGATCGCGGGCCCGAGCTTCTCGGGCCGCGCGTCGATGACGAGGTGCCCGACCATCTCGCGCAGCACCCTCCGCGCGATCGGCACCACGGGCGCCGGGAGCACGGGAGCGACCACGCCGCCGGCGCGCACCGCCTGCCGGAGGTACCACGGCAGGAAGTCCGGCACGAGCGGAGCCACCTGATGGAGGCGCGATGCCGCGGCCCCGAGACTCTCGGGGCGCATCACACCGTCGACGAAGCCCATCGTGAAGGGCAGACCTCGCGGGTCCTTCAGCACTCCGGCGAGTCGCGCGGCGGCGGGGTCCACGACCGCCTCCGCGGCCTCGCGCACCCACCTCTCCGCCAGAGCGACGACCTCGTTCGTGGACACGGCGTCGGACGACACAGGCGCTCTCCTTCCGCGGAGGACTCGGGGACAGACCCCACCTCATCACACCTCCCGGCCGATTCGCGGGAAACGCGCTTACCATGGAAGAGCCTTGCGGGTGACGCCGTTGAGCTCGACCCCCTTAAGGAGGTGCGGTGACGGATTCACCCGCCCTGTCATTCCCCGACCTGCCCGCGTTCGACGAGGCCGAAGCCCGTCGCCTGCGCGAATGCAGCACCGAGGAGCTTCGCGAGATCGGACGCATCCAGTCGTTCGGCTCGCTGATCGGCATCGACGAGCAGACCGGAACGATCGTCGTCGCAAGCGATGATCGCGCCCATTGGCTCGGTCGCCACATCCAGGACGCCGACGATGATCGGCTGGCGTGGGCGGTCACCAACGGCGCCGCCATCGACCCCATCCGCGTCTCCGTCGACGGGCGGGCGTTCGACGCCATCGTCCATCGCGGAAGCACCCCCCTCCTGGTCGAGCTCGAGGCCGTCCCCGACTTCGAGTACGCGCGCCTCCCCGTCGTCAGTGCCATCCAGCGCCTCGCCACGATCAAGGACGCCGAGGCCCTCCGTCAGCGGGCCGTCGAGGAGCTCAAGGCCATCACCGGCTTCGACCGGGTCATGTGCTACCAGTTCCACGCGGACGGACACGGTCAGGTCGCCGCCGAGGCGCGCGAGGCCGACATGGAGCCGTACTTCGGACTCCACTTCCCGTCCTCCGACATCCCCCCGCAGGCGCGCGCGCTGTACTTCGAGAAGCGCTCGCGGGTCATCGCCGACACGCTCGATCCGGGCCAGGGTCTGCAGAGCCTCCCCGCAGTCACCGAGGAGCTGAACCTCGGCCCGGCGGAGCTGCGCGCGGTGTCGCCCCACCACCTGCAGTTCATGCGCAACATGGGTCAGGCCGCGACGGTGTCCTTCGCCCTCATCGCCGACGACACGCTCGTGGGACTCATCACCTGCGCACACCGCACCCCGCGACGGCTCCCGGTGCTGCTGCGCCGGTCGATCGAGGTCCTCGCGAGCCAGGTTGCGATGCAGCTCAGCGCGGCGGAGCAGATGACGGACCTGCGTCGCCAGCTCGAGGTGCGCGACCAGCGTGCCGCGCTGACCGCTCCGCTGTACGGCGCGTTCGAGATCCCCGAAGTGCTCTTCGAGCGCTCCCGCACCGTGCTCGACCTGATCCCCGCCGACGGCGTCGCGCTCATGCTGAACGATCGGGTGCACACCCTCGGGATGGTGCCGACGCCCGACCGCCTCTTGCCGGTCATCGAAGCGGTCGGCGACGGATTCGTCACCGAGGCGCTCTCCCTGACGCACCCCGAGCTTGCGCAGCAGGTCCCCGAGGTCGCGGGACTGATCGTCGTGGCCATCGGCGACGCCGGCCATCTGGCCTTCGTGCGCGGAGAGGTGTCCCGCACCGTTGACTGGCTGGGCGATCAGTCCGCCTCGAACCGCGACACCCCCCTGTCGCCGCGGCGTTCCTTCTCTTCGTGGCGCGAGAGCGTGACCGGACGATGCGCCCCCTGGGGCCCGCACGTCGGCGACGCATTCGCACTGGCCGCCGACATCCACACCGCCATCGGTGCGCGCAGCCAGGCGGAACTCGCCGAGCTCGCGCTCCGCGACTCGCTCACGGGCCTGCACAACCGGAGGTTCCTCGCCTCGCGCCTCGACGACCTGCTCGAGACAGCGTCCGCGCCGCTGTCGGTGATCTTCCTCGATCTCGACAACTTCAAGCAGATCAACGACACCCACGGTCACGAGGTGGGCGACGTCGTGCTGGCCACCGTCGGCAAGCGCCTCGCGGGGCTCGCCCGGTCGAGCGACATCATCGCGCGCCTCGGCGGCGACGAGTTCGTCATGGTCTGCGTCGACGTCGAGGAAGCGACGCCCATCGCGTCGCGTCTCATCCGGGCCATCTCCCGCCCGATCGCGGTCGGAGACCTGCGCGTGACGGTGTCTGCGTCAGCGGGAACCGCGCCGGCCGAGCCCGGGGTGACCGCCGCGGATGTCCTGTCGTCGGCGGATGCCGCGATGTACCGCGCGAAGCGGGACGGTCGCGGGCGCACCTCGCGCTGAGGTAGGGCGCGTCGCGCTGCGACCGCGCGTGCCGCGATGACGACGGCCGGAGCGGTCGCGATCGTCAGTGTCAGGCGTTCGGGAGCGGGGGCTCCGGGATGATCTTGAGACCGCCCGGCGAGTTCGCGGTCTCGACGAGCTCCTGCAGCCACAGGCGGTTGATCTCGGGCATCGGACCCTCGTACTCGAAGCGCACGTTCGTCGCCGGGGAGATCCACATGGCCTGGCGACGGGCAGTGGCTTCGTCGACGACGGCGAAGGCCACGCTTTCCTGTCGGCGGAGCTTCGCGAGGATCACCAATTCGAGGTGTGCCAGCGCACGGTCGTCGATCGGGAACTCCGTGGAGGGAGAACCGTAGTGCAGAATACCCATCGCGTCGATACTACGGCGATACCGGGACTCGCCGCACGACGCTGGGTAGGCTGGAACGATGGCGATTGTGAACCGACTGACCGTCGACGGCCGCGACTACTTCCTCCCCGAGCCGGTGACCCGGCTGAAGGAGGAGATCCTCAGGGCGATCCAGGCCGGCGGCGGGTACGTCAACATCCCGCCCCTGCGCGGAGGTCCCGGTATCGACATCCTGTTCTCCCCCGGCATGCCCGTCACGTGGAGCCAGATCGACGTCGGCGACAGCGTCGGCGGCGACGAGGACGACCTCGAGCCCTACCCGGCGCTGTAATCCCGCAGCGGGAGACCCGCGAGCATTCGATCGATCCCCTCGGCCGGCATCGGTCGGCCGAGGAGGAACCCCTGTCCGCGGTCGCATCCGCACCGCCGTGCCTTGTCCAGGTGCCCGGGGGTCTCGATTCCCTCCGCCACGACCCGCATGCCACGTCGGTGCGCGACCTCGACCACCGCGGAGATCGTGTCGTCCGCTTCGGCATCGTCGCGGATGATGAGGGAACGATCGATCTTGACCTCGTCGACGTCGAGTCGCTCGAGCATCTCCAGCGTCGTATCGCCGGCACCGAAATCGTCCACCGAGATCGCGATGCCCGCCTCTCTCAGCCGGGCGAGGCCCTCGACCATCTCGCCGATGAACTGCGGCGCGGGCGACTCGATGATCTCGATCGTCAGCAGATGCGGCGGGATGCGCAACGCCCGGAGCTGCGTGAGGACGATTTCGACGTAGTCGGGGGCGTCCGCGCGTTCGAGGAAGTGGATCGCTGCGGCATTGATCGACAGGCCGATCTCGTGCCCGGCTGCCTGCCACGCACCGACCTGCCACCCGGCCGTCGTGACGACGTGGGTGTCGACCTCGTCCAGGAACCCTCGATCGTGGGCGATCTGGATGAAGCGCGAGGGTGGGACCTCGCCGACGGCTCGGTGCCGCCAGCGCGACAGTGCCTCGACGCCCACCGGGATTGCCGTCGGCGACCACGTCGCGAGGTCGAAGATCGGCTGATAGAACACCTCCACCCGCTTCTCCGCGAGCGCCGAGCGCAGATCGCGGGCGAGCAGGGGCGTGTTGGGCATGGGTCCAGGGTGGCAAGGCGTTCGGCATCCGAGCAACACCAGACAAACGAGACCCGAGCAGGTATCATGCGTCGCCCGAGCCGCCTCGGGAGGCGCGTCGGCAGGATAATCTTGGGGGATGGGCACGTTCACGTATGACTCGAAAGTCACTGTCTCCTTCGACGATCGAGTCCTCGCCCATCTGCAGGCCGTGATCTGGAGCAAGCTGCGTCGCAGCGAAACCTTCTCCTTCACCTGGACCGACCCGATGCGCAGCGGCATGGGCCGCACGTCCGTCTGGCTCAGCCCGCACGTGTCGGTGGTCTTCGAGTACTTCGGCAGCCGCTCCCCGAAGCTCAACCCGGTCTGGCTGGACGCTCTCTCCAAGGCCGCCAATTCCCCCGCCGGACTCACGGTCGTTCCCGAGCCGGACGAAGCCGCGATGGCGGCCGCGGCCGCGGCGGCGCGCGCCGGGTAGCGGGTCGGCGCGGGCAGGAGCGGGGCGGATATCCAGGTCCGATCCCTCGCTTTGCGGTGCCGGAGAACGGTGCAGAGTTTCTTTCCACACCGGTGAGATATTCGCATTGAATGTCGGAGCCTGCCGATAGCATTCGAACATGAATACGAGCCGGTTGATCGAGTTCAGCGAGGAGGAACTCGCAGAACTCGACGAGGTCGCGTGCGCCGCCGAGCGGATCACCCCGGCGCTCGGTGCGATGGAGGTCGAGAACGTCCGGAACCAGGCGCGGGCGGGCGCGATCGCGGAGCGGGTGGCGCGGCGTCAGTCGGCGTCGGTGCGGTCGCAGGAGTTGGTCTACCGCTCCGTCGCGGCCGAATTGGCCGGGGTGACGTTCACCACCGACAGGTCGATGCAGGCGCAGATCAACCAGGCGGTGGAGTGGGTGGAGTGCTACCCGGCGACGCTTTCGGCATGGGAGGCGGGGCGGATCACCCGCGGGCACGCGACGGCGGTGTTGCGGTGCGGGACGGTGCTGCCGCGGGATGCGCGGGCAGAGTTCGACGCCCAGGCCGCCGAGATGTGTGTGGGTCAATCGGTCGGGCGGGTGAAGGATCGCCTCGACCACCTCGCGCAGGAGCTGCATCCGCGGACCCTGGCGGAGCGGCACCGGGACGCGCGATGCGAACGCCGCGTCGGGTCGATCCCCGCCGGCGACGGAATGTCGGATGTCATCGCCCGCGTCCCCACGATCCTCGCCGCGGCGATCGATGACCGGCTCAACGAACAGGCCTCGACGATCATCGACGCCGACCCCGACGGACGCACACGGGATCAGATTCGCGCGGACGTGTTCTGCGACATGCTCCTCACCGGCTCCCCCCTTGCCGACCCGACCATCGACGGTGACGGGAACGGGACGCTGGGAATGATCCGCGCGAAGGTGCAGGTCGTAGTCCCTGCATTGACGCTTCTGGGTCGCGACGACGACCCGGCGAACGACACCACGACGGTCGATCTTGTGGGGTCTGCGCCGATCGACCCGGCCACCGCGCGGGCTTTGGCGGGCGCTGTCGCGTCGTGGGAGCGTCTGGTGGTGCACCCGGTGTCGGGGCAGGTGTTGTGCACCGACTCGTACCGGCGGACGGCGTCGATGGCCAGGTTCTTGAAGGCCCGGGACCGGCACTGCCGGTTCCCCGGATGCCGACGGCCCGCGATCCGCTGCGAGCTGGACCACACCTTCGATTTCGCCCTCGGCGGCCCCACCGACATCCGGAACCTCTGCCACCTCTGTCAACGGCACCATTCGACGAAGCAATTCACCTCCTGGGGCGTCCGACAACTCGGCGGTGGGGTACTCGAATGGACCTCCCCCACCGGCAGGGTCTACATCGACCACCCACCCGCACCCCTGGTGACATTCATGCCGTCCGGAGGTGGAGCACCACCCCCGGACGGAGGCGGCGGCGCCCCACCGCCCGACCCCGCACCCTTCTGATCAGCGGCTGTCGACTGCCGCCGTCAGGACCAGACGCTCGGTGCCTCGGCGCGCGTCGAGGGCAGGGCGGACGCGCGCGCCCACTCGTGCACCCACGGTTCCACCTCGCCGAGATCGTCCGGGCGGCCGATCGCGGCGAAGAGCTCGTCGTGCGAGAGCGTGCCGCCCGTGCGCTTGAGCATGCGCGCGCACACCAGAGCCCGGGCGTAGATCTCGCCCGCCACAACCGCACGGTGCTCCACGTAGAGCGCCCGATCGTCGTGTCCGAGCAGACGCGTCTCGACATCGAAGCGTTGACCGAGGTCCAGCGACTTCCGGAACGTGATCGTCTCGCTCGACACCACCGCGTACCAGCCGTTCCGTCGCATGGCCTCCAACAGCCCGGTGCGCGTCAGCAGATCCCAGCGCCCGAGGTCGAACAGCGACAGGTACCGGCCGTTGTTCATGTGCCGCAGCACATCGACATCGGTGGGAAGCGTCCGCAGCCGGATGCGACCGATCGCACCGGTCGGAGCAGCGCCGTCACGACGCAGGGCGCGACGCGCGCGCCAGATGACCAGGAGAGTCCGCCAGATCACATTCACGAGCAGTGATCGTAGTGATCGACGAGCGGATGCCGGATTCGTTTGTCGATCGACGACAACCATGTCGACGCCCCACGCGACGGCATCCGGTCGATTTCTCCCCCCGTCGAGGCGAGCGTAGAGTCGCCGCATGGAAGCAGAAACCCAGACCGACGTCGTCGTCCGTCCGGTGCGCGACGTCGACGCCGAAGCTCTCGGTCGCGTCCACGCCACCTGCTGGCACGAAACCTACGATCACCTCATCAGCAAGGCCGCCCTCGAGAAGATCTCCCCTCGGCGCATGGCCGAACTCTGGACCCACTGGGCCGTCCAGGGCCCCGACTTCCGGATGTTCGCCGCGCTCGTGAACGGCGAGATCGTCGGCTTCGCCGGATCCGGCCCCGCGCGCGACAAGGACGCCCCGCGCAACCGCGAGCTGTACTTCATCTACCTGCTCGACGCCCACCACGGCACCGGCATCGGCCAGAAGCTGTTCGACGCGGTCATCGGCGCCGACGAAGAGGTCTACCTCTGGGTCGCGGACGACAACCCGCGTGCCCACCGCTTCTACACGCGCAACGGCTTCGCCCTCGACGGTGCCAGCCACACGGAGCCCTTCCTCGGTGAGACCCTCACCGAGGTCCGCTTCGTCCGCTGAACCATCCGCCCACCCCCGTGCTGCAGGCCTGGGCCCTCGACGGCATCCCCGAGATCGTCGCGGGCACCGACCTCGTCGCCCTGATCGCGGAGCACGTCGGAGACACCCTCGCCGACGGCGACATCCTCGTCGTCACGTCGAAGATCGTCTCCAAGGCCGAAGGACGGTTCGTCACCGCGGATGACCGCGAGGACGCGATCACGTCCGAAACGGTGCGGCTCGTCGCGCGCCGTACGGCACCGAGCGGACACGTGACCCGGATCGTCGAGAACCGGCTCGGGATCGTCTCGGCCGCCGCGGGCGTCGACGCGTCGAACACGCCGGAGGGCACCGTTCTCCTGCTCCCCGAGGACCCGGACGCCTCTGCCCGCGCCCTCGCCCGGGGTCTGCGGGAGCGACGAGGAGTTCAGGTCGGCGTCATCATCTCGGACACCCTGGGGCGCGCCTGGCGTGAAGGGCAGACCGACCACGCCATCGGCGCCGCCGGCATCCTCGTGTTCGAAGATCTCCGAGGACAGACGGATGCCGAGGGCCGACCCCTCGTCGTGACGATGCCCGCCGTCGCCGACGAGATCGCCGGCGCCGCCGACCTGGTCAAGGGCAAGGCGACCCGACGTCCGGTCGCGGTCGTCCGCGGGCGCGGCGACCTCGTCGGTCCCCTCGACCTCCCCGGTGCGCGCTCGATCGTCCGGCCCGCGGAACGCGACATGTTCCGACAGGGCGCGGACGAGGCGTACGCCGACGGGTTCGCCGCCGGCGTCGCCTCCGTCACCCCCGACTCGGCGGATACCGCGGCTCACTCCGCGCGCAGCACCACCTGACCGGCGGTCAGCTGCACCGACACGGTGCGCCCGGCATCCGCTCCGGTGGAAAGGCGGTTGTCGAGGGTGCCGGCCGACACGTCGGACGTCACCCGGTAGGCCTCGTCCGGCAGAGTGAGCTCCAGCGAGCCGGCGCTCACGTCGATGTCGACGGCGCGCGGGGCGGAACCGGTGAAGGTGCCCTCGAGGCCGCCCGCGGACACGCTCAGGTCGGCGTCATCGACGTCGTCGAGGGTCAGCGTCGCGCGGCCGGCGGAGATGTCCGCCTCGACCTCGCGGGCGGAACCGTCGACGCGGGCCTCCCCCGCTCCCAACGAGATCTCCAGCGCGCCGAAGTCACCCTCGACATCGAGGTCGCCCGCGGCGAGGTCGAAGACGCCGTCGACACCCGCGAGGTCCTGCGGCAGGGTGAGCACGGCGGAGCTCTCCTCGGTGTTCCACCCCCACCAGCGCCACGGCCCACCCCATGACGGAGATGCGACGCGGAGGGTGTCGCCGTCACGTTCGAAGGTCCACCGATCGGCATCCCGCCCGCCGTCGACGCGCAGCTCCGCCCGGGCGGTATCGGTGAACTCGACCCGCATGTCACCCGCGGCGAGGGTCAGCTCGACACGCTCGACGCCGGCGACCGAGACCTCCTCCGCCGAGGAGGAGGTCGACGCGGAGGCGACCGTCGACATCGCGGTCGTGGTGATGGCGCCGATGACGACGGCTCCGCCGAGGGCGGCGGTGAGGATCGCGATGACACGCGACGTCGAGGTGGTCATGAGGGGTCTCCTGTCTGGGTGGGCGCCCCGTGGGCGATGTGGACGAGCGCGGCGAGGACGCGACGGTTGCCGGCCTCGTCCTGCTCGAGATCGAGCTTCTGGAACACCGCGGTGATGTGCTTCTCGACACTGCCCTCGCTGACGTGCAGCGTCCGGGCGATGGCCTGGTTCGACCGTCCCTCGGCGAGCAGTGCGAGCACGGTGGACTCGCGGTCGGTGAGACGCTGCATCCGCTCGTCGCGGGTGCGGCGACCGAGGAGCTGCGCGACCACCTCGGGGTCGAAGATGGTCGCCCCCGCACCGATCGCCTCCACGGTCTCGAGGAACTCGGCGACGTCGGCGACGCGGTCCTTGAGGAGATAGCCGAGCGCGCCACCGCGCCCCGCGATCAGCTCGCTGGCGTAGCGCTCCTCGACGTACTGCGAGAGGACGAGGACGGGCAGCTCCGGCCGGTCGCGGCGGAGCGCCAGCGCTGCGCGGATCCCCTCGTCGGTCCCCGTCGGCGGAAGCCGCACATCGAGGATGCACAGGTCGGGTTCGGCGGCGGCGACCGTCGCCTCCAGGTCGGTCGCGTCCGGCAGGGCGGCGACGATGTCGTGGCCGGCATCTGCGAGCAGGCGCGAGAGCCCTTCGCGAAGGAGGACCGAGTCCTCGCAGATCAGGATGCGCACGGGATGCTCACCTCCAGGGCGGTCGGACCGCCGGCGGGGCTGTCGAGGCGGAACTCCCCGCCCGCCCCGAGCACGCGATTCGCGATACCGTCGAGACCGCCGCCGGGGACGATGCCGGCGCCGCCGATGCCGTTGTCCTCGACGCGTGCCCACAGGATGCCGCCCTCGCGCTGACGGACCACGACGCGGCATTCCGACGCTCGGGAGTGCTTGGCGGCATTGGTCAGCGCCTCCGCGATGACGAAGTAGGCGGCCGTCTCGGCAGCCTTGCTGCAGCGCTCGTCGATGCGGACGTCGAGCGCGACAGGAACGTGCGAACGGGCCGCGAGGGCCGACAGGGCGGCATCCAGTCCGCGGTCGTCCAGCACCGAGGTGTGGATGCCGCGGGCGAGCTGGCGGAGCTCCGTGATGGCCGCCTTGGTGGAGGTGTGCGCCTCCGCGAGCAGGGTCTTGGCGGCATCCGGATCGGAGTCGATCTTCTGCTGGGCGAGCCCGAGCGTCATGCCCACGGATACCAGGCGCGGCTGCACCCCGTCATGGAGGTCGCGTTCGATGCGGGTGCGCTCGAGGTCGGCGGCGCGGACCGCGCCGGCGCGCTGTGCGGACGAGGTGCGCGCCTGCTCGGCGAGCGCACCCTCACGTGAGGGCACCAGGATGGCGCGGGCGATGATTCCGTGGAGGAGGGCGATCCCCACGATGGCGGCCGCCGACAGCAGCACCGCGAGGAGACCCATCGGGACGCCCAGGGAGATGGGGATGTCGAACGGCGTGCGTTCCAGACGCACCGCGTCCGCGCCGCCGGCGTACAGCGGCGACAGGGTCACCGCGATCCCCGAGACGAGGATGCCGAGGGCTCCCAGGACGATCCAGCCGAGCACCGTCGCCACCGCGGCGCTCGCGACACCGCGCCACATGATCGGATCGGTGAACTGGGCCCAGACCGTGCGGAGGAAGCCGCTGAACCCCGGGCGCCCGCTCGTGCGCGGCCGCACCGGCGGGAGCGAGAGGTCGTACAGACCGTCGACGCGGGCGTACTCGAGGAATGCCAGAGCGAACAGGCCGTAGACGAAACCGAGGAGAAGCACGAGCCCGATGCCGATGACCGGGACGAGACCGATGCCCACTCCGAGCAGCACGCCGAGGACCGTGAACATGGCCGGGCCGACAACGCCCAGCGCGGCGAGGTGGAGGGCCGCCCCGCCCACGCGGAGCGGGCGCACGGTGAGCGGCGGGCGAGCGGGTGGGGAGTCGGTGATGTCGGTCGTGCCTTCGCGGGTCATACCTTCACGGTAGAGCGGCACGCGCCGACGCGCCCCCGAGGCATCCGGAGACTCCGATTCGGGTTATCCCCCGCCCGCCCGGTTCGGGGGCGGGCCGGGGGCGCTCAGCGCGAAGACACCGTGCCGAACAGCCGCGCGATCGGCGCGAGGACCATCGGACGCGCGGCGATCCACGCGGCGACGATGACCCCCATCGACAGCGTGAAGAGCCAGAAGCCCGTCCAGTTCGTCGCGTACGCATCGGGATCGACCGACCCCTGCGCGGCGTACATGTGGTTCAGGTTCCGCAGGGCCCCCGTGGCGAAGACGAGCGCGACGTGGATGATGATGAACACGACGAAGTAGAGCATCACCGGGAAATGCAGCTTCCGGGCCCACTCGATCGGGTAGGCCTTGTTCAGGCGCGGGGCGTTCTTCGGCCACCACATGCTCATCCGGATGCCGGTGATGATCGCCAGCGGCGCCGCGACGAACACGGTCGAGAAGTAGGCGATCTGCTGCAGGCTGTTGTAGTTCACCCATCCGTTCTCGGTCGGCCAGTCGAGCGAGACGTACTGGAGCCCGGCCGAGAGCATGTTCGGGAAGACCTCCCAGCTCGTCGGCACGATCCGCATCCACTGGCCCGTCGCGAACAGCAGCACGACGAAGACGACGCCGTTCAACACCCACAGCACGTCGAGGCTCTGGTGGAACCAGATGTTCAGGCTGGTCTTGCGCTTCTTCGCGCCGCGCGGCGCCCAGAAGGCGTCGGGGCGTTTCTCGGTCCGCACGCGCAGGCCCGTCCGGATGATGAGCACCATCAGGAAGACGTTGAAGAAGTGCTGCCACGCCAGCCACGCGGGGATCCCGACCGGCGCCCCTTCCGGAAGGTGGTACTCGCCCGGATACCGGAGGAGGAACTCCTGCACCGGGGCGGTGCTCACCAGCCACCGGACGGCGACGACGAGCATCCCCGCGACGTAGACGAGTCCCGCGCCCCCGACGACGAGTGCGCCGAGCCACTGCAGGGCCGTGAAGGGACCGAGTCGACGCGGTTCGCGACGGGCGGCGGGGCGCGCGGTCGCCGCGGGACCTGCCCACACGGTCGGGGTGAACGGCAGCGGCACGGAGAGGTCGCGCACCGGGGCGGGGTCGTCGAGTGGCGCGTGTGGCCGCGTCGCGGCATCCGATCCGGCCGCACCCGCCACCTCGGGGGCGGCGGCCACGGGTGCCGCGGGTGCGGGCACCGCGGGTGCGGCCGCGCGGGACGCGGACGCCGGGGGCCACGGCTCCCCGTCCGGAACGCGCGGAAGCCCACGGCGAAGCCCGGCATCCGTCATCGGGGCGATGGACTCCGCTTCGGGTGTCGCTTGCGGCCCCGACACGGGCTCCGAGGGGGCAGCAACTGCCACCTGAGACGCAGTTGCCGGCGCGGGCGCGGGCGCGGTCGTCGGAGCAGCGGATGCCGGGGGCCACGGCTCCCCGTCCGGAACTCGTGGCAGACCCCGTCGCAGCGCGCGTTCGGGTGTCGCTCGTGGCCCTGTCGCGGGCGCCGAGGGGGCTGCAACCGCCACCTCAGCGGGCGCGGGTACAACGCCGGCATCGGCGTCGGCGGGCGGCGCAGGAGTGTCCTCCGGCGCAGGCGGCGCGGCGGATGCCGGAGGCCACGGCTCCCCGCCCACCACGCGCGGCAGACCTCGCCGCAGGCGTCGGGTCGTGGTCATCCTCAGCCCTTCTTCGCCTGCAGCGCCGCAACCAGCTTCGGTACGACCTCGAACAGGTCGCCCACGACCCCGAAGTCCGCGATCTCGAAGATCGGCGCATCGGCGTCCTTGTTGATCGCGACGATCGTCTTCGCCGTCTGCATCCCCGCCTTGTGCTGGATCGCGCCGGATATGCCGAGCGCGACATACAGCTGCGGCGACACCGAAACGCCCGTCTGCCCGACCTGGTAGGTCGCGGGCACGTAGCCGGCGTCGACGGCGGCGCGCGAGGCGCCGACCGCGGCGCCGAGCGCGTCCGCCAACTCCTCGACGAGCGCGAACTTCTCGCCCGAGCCGAGCCCGCGTCCACCCGACACCACCCGCGCGGCGCCGCGCAGCTCCGGACGCGCGGAGGTCGTCACCGCCGCCTCGACGGAGTCGACGACCGCGGCCCGGCGGCCGGAGGCGCGCACCTCGAGCGTGTGGACGATCGGTTCCGCGACCGCCTCCGCGCGCGCGTCGACCGCGCCGATGCGCACGGTGATGACCGGCGCCCCCCAGGTCACGGCGGCATCGACGAGGTACTCGCCGCCGTACACCGAGTGGTGGGCGATGATGCCCTCTTCGTCGCGCGCGACGCCGATCGCGTCGACGCACAGACCGGCGCCGGCCCGGGCGGCGAATCGCGCGGCGGCCTCCCGTCCCTCCACCGAGTGCGCCGTGAGGACTGCGGCGGGCCGGACGAGGTCCGCGGCGGCGGCGAGTGCATCGGTCGCCGCGACGCCGAGCCCGTCGCGCGGGGCGGCGACGAGCACGATCCGTGCACCGAGGGCCGCGGCATCCGCCGCCCGGGTCGGCTCGCCGACGACCAGCGCGACCGGCGTGCCGATCGAGGCCGCCGCGCCGATCAGACCCGCACCGGAGGACGTCAGCGCACCGTCGGGGGCCGTGTCCAGGAGGACGAGGATCGCGTCGTCCGGGAAAGTCGTGTCCGCCATGTCACACCAGCCGATTCTGAGCGAGGAAGTCCGCGAGCTGCTCGGCCGCCGTGCCGTCGTCGACGATCTTCACGCCGGCCTCGCGCGGCGGCTTCTCGGCGAGTCCGATCACGATGGAGCGCGCGTGCTCGTGGGAGTGCGGGTCGATGCCGAGATCGGCGCACGAGAGGGTCTCGAAGGGCTTCTTCTTGGCCGCCATGATTCCCTTGAAGTTCGGGAAGCGGGCGTCCGGCAGCGCCTCGGTGATCGAGATGACCGCCGGGAACTCGGCCGCCACGCGCATCGTCGCTCCGTCCGAGGATCGGACGCCGCGCACGCCGGCATCCGTGATCTCGACCTCCGTCAGCGAGGTCGCGGCGGGCACGTCGAGGAGCTCGGCGACCATCGCGGGGAGGACGCCGCCGGCGCCGTCGGTGGAGAGGTTTCCGGCCACGACGAGGTCGAAGCCCGTGCGACGCAGCGCCGCGGCGAGCACCTCGGCGGTGAGGCCGAGGTCGGCGCCGAGGAGTCCCTCGTCGACGATCTGCACGGCTGAGGTGGCGCCCATCGCCAGGCCTTTCCGCACGGTCGTCGCCGCGGATTCCGGCGCCATCGACATCACGACGACCTCCGTGCCCTCATGGGCGTCGGCGAACGACAGAGCGACCTCGAGCGCGCGCTCACCGATCTCGTCGAGGACGGCGTCGCTCGCTCCGCGGTCGGCGAGCCCGGTCCGCAGATCGAGGCGACGCTGCCCCCAGGTATCCGGAACCTCTTTGACCAGGACGACGATCTTCATGATGCTCCGCTCCTTCGTGCCCTCGAGTCTAGGATGCCGCGAGGGCTAGCGTGGTGGGTGAGACGGGAGGTGCGCATGGCCAGGAACGGACCACTCCCGGTCGATCCGATCGCGGAGGCCAAGCGACAGTGGGTCGACCACGGCTGGACGGATGCCGCTGCCGGCATGTCCGCGGTGACCTCCATCATCCGCGCGCAGCAGCTCATGTTCGCGCGCATCGACCAGGCCCTCAAACCGTTCGGCCTCTCGTTCGCCCGGTACGAGATGCTGCGGCTGCTCGGCTTCACCCGCGAGGGACGGATGCCCATGTCCAGCGCCATCGCGCGCCTCCAGGTGCACCCGACGAGCGTCAGCAGCACGGTGGACCGTCTGGTGCGGGACGGCCTCCTCGTGCGGGAGCCGCATCCGACCGATCGCCGCGCCGCGATGCTCGCGCTCACCCCGTCCGGCCGCACGGTCGTCGAGGAGGCGACGGCGGCGCTGAACACGGAGGTCTTCTCGCAGCCGGGTCTCGACGAAGACGACGTCACCGACCTCGTGCGCATCATCGCGCGGCTGCGGCGTTCGGCCGGCGACTTCGCCGACCCGCGGCCGCTGCCGGACCCGCTCTGATCGGGCTCGCCTCGAACGTCCCTCACCGGTGCCGGAACTCCGCGGCGCGCTTCTCGCGGAAGGCGGCCATGCCCTCCTTCTGGTCCTCCGTGTCGAAGAGGCTCGCGAAGACGTGGCGCTCGATGCGCAGCCCCTCGGCGAGGGTCGTCTCCTGCGCGGCATCGAGCACCGCGGTGGCGGCGTAGATCGACGGGAGCGACTTCGCGGCGATCTGCTCCGCGACCGCGCCGGCCTCGGCCAGAAGGTCGCCGGCGGGGACGACCCGCGAGACCAGGCCCGAGCGCTCGGCCTCCGCGGCATCCATCATCCGGCCGGTGAGGATGAGGTCGGCGGCCTTGTAGGGTCCGACCGCGCGGACGAGGCGCTGGGATCCGCCCATCCCGGGGATGACGCCGAGGTTCACTTCCGGCTGACCGAACCGCGCGGTGTCGGCGGCGAGGATGATGTCGCACATCATCGCCAGCTCGCATCCGCCCCCGAGGGCGTATCCGGCGACGGCGGCGATGACGGGGGTCCGCAGCGCCGCGAACCGCGCCCATCCGCCGAAGTGGTCCTCCATGACCATGTCGAGGCCGGTCTTGTCCTCCATCTCCTTGATGTCGGCGCCGGCGGCGAAGGCGCGGTCGGATCCGGTGAGGACGATCGCTCCGATCCCCGGGTCGGCGTCGAATCGCGTGGCGGCGTCGACGACCTCGTGCATGAGGCGTCCGTTGAGCGCGTTCAGCGCCTCGGGACGGTTCAGGGTGATCCACCCCACGCGTCCTCGGGTGTCGACCAGGATCGTGTCGTACTCGGTCATCGGGGTGCTCCTCGTGCGTCGTCGGTCGATTCGTATCCGCCGGCATTCCCGCGGATGGACTCGATGATGCCCGAGAAGTCGCGTCCCGCGCCGTCCCCCTCCGCGTAGCGGCGGTACATCTCGTGCGCGGTGAGACCCAGGCGCGCCGAGATGCCGGCATCCTGGATCGCCCGGGCGGCGAGCGTCAGGTCCTTGTCCATGAGCGCGCCGGCGAACCCGGGGGCGAAGTCGCGGTTCGCGGGACTCGAGGGCACGGGGCCCGGCACGGGGCAGTTCACCGTCAGCGCCCAGCACTGCCCGCTCGCGTGCGCAGCGACCTCGTACAGCTCCGCGTGCCCGAGCCCGAGACTCTCGCCGAGGACGAACGCCTCCGCGACGGCGATCTGCGACACCGCGAGGATCATGTTGTTGCAGACCTTCGCCGCCTGACCGAGGCCGGGCGCGCCGCAGTGGACGATTCGGCGTCCCATCGTCTCGAGGAGGGCGCGGACCTCCTCGAGGTCGGATGCGGCTCCCCCGACCATGAAGGTCAGGGTGCCCGCCTCCGCGCCGACGACTCCGCCCGAGACGGGGGCGTCCAGGGCACGGTGGCCCCCGGAGGTCGCGACGGCGTGCGCGTGCTGCGCCTCGTCGACGGCGATCGTGGAGCAGTCGACGAACAGGGTGCCCGGCGCCGCGACGTCGCAGAGGCCCTCCTCGCCGTCCGCTCCCGCGTACGCCTCGACCACCTGCGCACCGTTCTGGAACATCGTCACGACGACCTCGGCGTGCGCCTCGCGCACCGCCGCGAGGGAAGAGTCGGCGATCTCCAGTCCCGCGGCTCGCGCGGTGTCCCGTGCCCGATCCGCCACGTCGAACCCGACGACCCGGTGGCCGGCGCGGTGGAGGTTCACCGCCATCGGACGTCCCATGTGGCCGAGACCGAGGAAGGCGACGCGCATGTCAGGCCCCGAGGAGGTGGCGGCCGATGACGACCCGCATGATCTCGTTCGTGCCCTCGAGGATCTGGTGGACACGCAGGTCGCGCACCACCTTCTCGATGCCGTACTCGTGCAGATAGCCGTAACCGCCGTGGAGCTGGAGGGCATCGTTGGCGACGCGGAATCCGACGTCGGTGGCGAAGCGCTTGGCCATCGCGCACTGCATACCGGCATCCGGTTCGCGCGCGTCCAGAGCCGCGGCGGCGTCGCGGACGAGCGCACGGGCGGCGCGGAGCTCGGTGGCGAGGTCGGCGAGGGTGAAGACCACCGACTGCTTCTCGGCAAGCGGCTCGCCGAAGGTGAAGCGCTCATGGACGTACCGCGTCGCGCGGTCCAGCGCCCACTGGGCTCCGCCGAGGGAGCACGCCGCGATGTTCAGCCGCCCGCCGTCGAGCGCCGACATCGCGATCGCAAACCCGCGCCCCTCGGTGCCGAGCACGGCGTCCGCGCCCACGCGGACCTCGTCGAGGATCACCTGCCGGGTGGGCTGCGCCTTCCACCCCATCTTCTTCTCGTGCGGCCCGAACGACAGGCCCTCCGCGTCCCCCGGAACGAGGAAGGCGGTGATTCCGCGGGCGCCCGGCTCGCCGGTGCGGGCCATCACCACGTAGACGGATGCCTCGCCCGCGCCGGAGATGAACTGCTTGACGCCCGTGAGCACGAAGTGATCGCCGTCGCGGATCGCACTGGTGGTGATCGCCGCGGCGTCCGACCCCGCACCGGGCTCGGTGAGGCAGTAGCTGCCGAAGCCTCGCATCGCGGTGAGTTCGGGCAGGAAGCGGCGGCGCTGGGCATCGCTGCCATAGGTGTCGATCATCCACGCGACCATGTTGTGGATGGTCACGAACGCCGCGATCGAGGGGTCGCCCTGCGACAGCTCCTCGAAGATCGCGACCGCGTCACGGCGTCCGAGCCCGGTACCCCCGACGTCTTCGCGCACGTAGATCCCCCCGAGCCCCAGCTCGCCCGCGCGCTCAAGCGTCTCGCGCGGGAAGTGGCCCGCGAGGTCCCATTCCAGTGCGTGCGGCGCGAGCTCGGTGGCGGCGAAGTCCCGCACCGCCTCCAAGACCGCGGCGCGATCGTCGGCGGACAGGGCGGGGGCTGAATCGGTCGCGCCGGATGCGGCGGCGACGGACATCTCCATGGTCATGATGCTGCTTCCTTGTGGGACGGCGTTGTCACTGTGGGAATTTTACATGGATGCCCTACTTTTCGGCAGGGCATCCATGCAGATGGAACACCTGGGCCCCCTCACCGCGACGGTGAGGGGGCCCAGGTTCTTCCCGCAGCGCGCGTCTAGCGCGCGATGACCGGCAGCGGAACCACCATCCGGGAGTCCTCGTAGCCGGGCGCGCCCGTGAACGTCACCCGCAGCAGGTGCAGTCCGCGCGAGAGCGGCGGCAGGGTCACGCGGAAGCGGCCGTTCGTGTCGGCGGTGACCGCGACCGTCGCGACGGTCTTGCCGGCGTCGGTGATCGTGACGGTCCCGACCGGCGCGGTCCGGTCGCGGGCGAAGACCGCACCGCTCACCGTGACAGTCTTCCCGGCGGGGACGACGAACCGGTCCGGCGCCGCGACCACGGTGGTGGCGACCGGGACGATCTCGGCCTCGGTGAGGACGGCGACCGAGCGCGCCGGCACGGTCACCGATCCCGTTGCGGCATCCCACGTCGTGGTCTTCACCACCGGGTCCGCGCCGTTCGCCATTGCCGGCGTCAGCGCGAAGTCCCGACCGGCGAGCGCATCGACGGTCTGCGTGACCGGCTCCGGCGAGGCGTTGAAGACCACCAGCGCACCGGCGAGCTCGTCGTCGACCCCCGCGCCGACGGTGTCGTCGATCACCATCGTGATGACGCCGGGCGCGGCATCCGCTCCCCCGCCGGGGAACGAGACCTTCTCGGTGATGAGGTCCGCCGATCCGAGGCGCAGGAGCCCGACCTCCGACCGCACCCGCAGGAGGTCCAGCGCAGCGGACTCGGCGGCGGCGATGTCGGATGCCGCGGGCTTCAGTGCCGGGTTCGCCAGGAGCGGTGCCATCAGCGGCCACTTCTCCTCGTTGTCGGCGCGCGGGGGAAGTCCTGATCCGAAGGTCGACTCGGTCCCGGTCCAGTCGATCCGGTTGAACCAGTCGCCGGAGTTGTAGCTGTTGCGATCGAGCGACTTCGAACGCAGGAGCTCCGTGCCGGCGTGCCAGAACGCGGGCGTCTGCGCCAGGGCGACGGTCGCGAGCGAGACGGTGTTCATCCGCACCCGGTCCGCCATCGAGGTCTCGACCGGCAGCTTCAGCACCGACAGGTCGTAGAGCGTCTCGTTGTCGTGCGCGTCGACGTAGGTGATCACCTCGTCCGGCTGGTCGGCGTAGCCGGCGGCCGAGCCGTTGTAGTCGACCTCGTCGCCCCTCTTCACCGCCCCGTCGGATGCCGTGAACGTGAAGTCGCGAAGGTTCCCCGCGAGGCCGAGCTTGACCAGATCGGTCTGCTGCCCGAGCGTGCGGTCGGCCGGGTCGATCGGCGAGCCGTTCGGATCGGTGCCGAGGCCGGTCCCGAAGCCCTGGTCGCGGGTGGACGAGCCGTCGACGGGGCTGCCGCCGTGCACGCCGTCGCGGAGGCGGTCGTTGAACGTGCCGATGCCGGTTCCGCCGAGCTGGCCCTGCGTGGCCTGCTCGAACAGGGCGTTGTTCGCCACTTCGCCGAAGTTCCAGCCCTCGCCGTACAGGTAGATGCTCCTGCCGTCGACGCCGTCCTTCTTCAGCGTCAGCTCGTCCAGCGCGGCGCGCACAGCCAGCATGTTGTCGCGCGAATGGTGACCCATGAGGTCGAAGCGGAACCCGTCGACCTTGTAGTCGCGCGCCCACATCACGACCGCGTCAACCATGAGCTTCTCGGCGACCTCGTGCTCGGTGGCGACGTTCTCGCAGCACGTGGAGGTCTCCACGCCTCCCGCCGCGTTCAGCCGGTGGTAGTAGCCGGGCACGACCCGGTCGAGGACCGAGCGCTCCCCCTGGCCGGACTGGGCGGTGTGGTTGTAGACCTGGTCGAGCACGACCTGGAGGCCCGTCGCGTGCAGCGCCCCGACCATGTCGCGGAACTCCGCCACCCGTGCCCCACCCTCAGGATCGGTCGCGTACGACCCCTCCGGAGCGAAGAAGTGGAACGGGTCGTACCCCCAGTTGAACCCGTCGGCGTCGCGGACGGCGTCGATGCAGGCCTGCTGCTGGTCGGAGTCCGGCGCGAACGACGCGAGGTCGCAGTCGGGCACGGCCTGGGCCGCTCGGTCCTCCTCGATCGTGGCGATGTCGAACGAGGGCAGGAGGTGCACGGTGTTGATCCCGGCATCCGCCAGCTGAGCGAGCTGGGTCATGCCGGCGCTCCCTGCCCGGGTGAATGCCCGGTAGGTGCCGCGCTCGGCCTCGGGGACGGTGGTGTCGGTGATCGAGAAGTCGCGGATGTGCAGCTCGTAGATCGCGCGGTCCACGGGGCGGTCGATCTTCGGCGCCGCCGTCTTCTCCCATGTCTTCGGGCGGAAGGACTTGTCGGCGAGGTCGATCGCGACCGAGCGCTCGGAGTTCGTCGTCAGCGCGACCGAGGAGGGGTCGGTGACGAGGTTGGTCTCGATCGCCCCGGTCGTCGGGGCGTAGACCACGACCTCCCACAGGTACTCGTCGCCGCGGAGCTTGGCGCCGCCCTCGACGGTCCATGTTCCGGATGCCGCATCCCGCCGCGCCTCGTGCCGCACGGGGTCGCCGCTGGACCCGGCATCCCACGTCAGGAGGGTCGCGGACTGCGCGGTCGGCGCCCACAGGCGGAAGGTCGGCTTCTTGCCCGCGAAGGCGACCCCGAGCGGCACGTCGCGCACCGCGTCGGCGTACAGGTCGTCGAGGACGCCGGGGATCTGGATGCCGGTGAACGCCGACACCGCACCGTTCGCCGTCCGCTGGGCGAGGGCGAGCTGCCCCGTCAGGAGCTCGGCCACCGCATCACGGTCGACGTCGTCCACGCGCAGCGCGGTGTACGCGGCGAGCGCCGGGAACCGGGAGCGCTGCGCCTCGGTCAGGCCGCCGTCGATCACCGAGAGCGCGAGGGGGTCGCCCCCGCGGATCTCGGCGCCTTCGAGGGAGAGACCGGCATCCGCCGATCCGTAGAGCTCCCACACGGCGCCCGCGGCGGAAGCCCCGAAGTCGCCCGGCACGGCGATCGTCGCCTGATCGATCCAGTGGGCGCGGAGCTCGCCGAGCCCGTCGACCGCGCTCTCGGTGGAACGGACGGTGAGGCGGTGCGAGGCGATGTCGTAACGGAACGTGGTGACCTTCCCCTCGGTAGCGCGGAAGGTGATGTTCGACCCGCCGGGGGCGCCGTCCGCGCCGTAGTTCTCGTCCCAGCTGCGGTCGTGGGCGACCTTCACCTCGTACGAGCCGGTCGGCAGGTCGTCGGTCGTGAACTGGAACACGCCGTCGCCGTCGCGGTCGAACATCATGCTCGCAAGGCACGCGGGCGACCAGTCGGCCGCGCAGCCGAGCTCGCTCTGGAACGAGCCGGGCAGGGTGATGACGGGCCCGTCCGCGGTGGAGGCGATGTTCTTCGTCCGCGGGTCGAAGAAGAACTCGATGGGACCCCCCGCGTGGGCGAGGGTGATGTTCGGGCCGTTCAGGGCGCCGCCGGCACCGTAGTTCTCGTCCCAGCTCTTCTCGGTGGCGATCTTGTACTCGTAGTCGCCCGCGGGGAGATCATCGAGGCGGAGGGTCCAGATCCCGTCGACCTGGGTCATCTGGACCGCGTCGCAGCCCGGCTGCCAGTCGTCGGGGCATCCCGCCTCGCTGTTGAGGCTTCCGGGAACGCTGACGGCGCCGTAGACGGTCGGCTCCTGCGGCTCGACCTCGCCGGGTCCCTCCGGCTCCTCGTCGGCGACGCCGAGGTCGACACGGTTGCCGACCGAGGCGTAGGTCGAGGCGGCGGAGCGTGCGCCCGCGGCATCCGTCGACACGGCGCGATACTCGACGAGCGTTCCGGGGGCGAGGTCGTCGACGTCGTGGAACACGCGCGGGTCGACGTCCTCGGCGACGCCGAGCGGCTGCCAGTCGTCGTCGCCGACGACGCGCCAGGCGAACGCGGTCTGGCGCCACGCGTCGTCCGCGGTCGCGGCGACCGGCGCGCTGCCGGCCAGGCCTGCACCCGCGGCGGGCACCGACACGGTCAGCGGCGCAGCATCGGCGGGGGCCGAGACCGCGCGATCGGCGCGCCACACCACGGCCGACAGCGGCGGCACGGTCACCGTCGCCTGGGCGGCGGCATCCGTGGTGAGTGCGCCGGTGTCACCGTAGACCGGCGCGTAGGAGGCGTCCGCGGTCAGCGTGGACAGAGCGACGGATGCTTCGGCGGTGGCGTTGTTGACCGCGACGAGGTACTCGATGCGCTCGGTCGGGTCGACGCGGGAGAACGCGTAGATGCCGGCGGCGTCGTCGGCGTGACGCTCGATCTGCGCCCCGGTGGTGAGCGTCGGGTGGTCGGCCCGCAGCTGCGAGAGCGCGGCGATGTCGGTGTACAGCGGAGCGTCGGTGTCGTAGCGGTCCTGCGCGCCGACGGTCTCGCCCGTCACGAGCGGCTGCTCGGTGTACTCCGCGACCTGGCTGGCGAACAGCGACTGCCGCGCGGCGCGGTCGCCGCCGTTGCCGGCGAAGCCCTGCTCGTCGCCGTAGTAGATCACCGGCTGGCCGCGCGTGAGGAACATCAGCTCGTGCGCGAGCCGGTCGCGCTGCAGGACGTCGCCCTTGCCGGCGAGGAAGTGTCCGATGCGGCCCATGTCGTGGTTGCCGAGGAAGGTCGGCAGTGCCGTCGCCGAGGAGTCCGGCGTCGTGTAGCGGTCGTCACCCGCGAAGAGCGTCGACAGCACCGTGGGCTTGCCGCCGCCGGCGAACGAGGTGGCCGCGCCCTGGAAGGCGAAATCGAGGACGGAGTTCATGTCGGTGCCGCGGACGTAGGGCGCGAGCTTGGCCGGATCGCCGTCGTACACCTCGCCGAACATGAAGAAGTCCGGCTTGCCCTGCGCACGGGCGTAGTCCAGGACCTCGGTGGTCCAGGTCTCCCAGAACTCGGTGTTGACGTGCTTGACGGTGTCGATGCGGAAACCGTCGATGCCGAGGTCGATCCAGTCCTGGTAGACCTCGACGAAGCCGTTCACCACGGTGGGGTGCTCGGTCATGAGGTCGTCCAGGCCCACGAAGTCGCCGTAGGTGACCGACTCCCCCGCCCAGGTAGAGTCACCGCGGTTGTGGTAGAGCGTCGGGTCGTTGAGCCACGCCGGGACCTTGACCTCCGCCTCCTCCGGGGCGATCACCGGGGTGTACGGGAAGGAGGTGGCGGGGTCGAGCGCGGGGAAGGAGTCGGTGCCCGCGTAGGTCGCCGGGTCGAAGTCGTTCCCCGCGGCGTCCCGATACGGACGCGTCGCCTGGTCGACGTACGAGTAGCGGCCCTCGGCGTAGGTGATGACGTCGGCGGTGTGGTTGGTGATGATGTCGAAGTAGACCTTGATATCGCGCGCGTGGGCCTCATCGATGAAGGCCGCGAGCTCCTCGTTGGTTCCGAGGTGCGGGTCGATGCGCGTGAAGTCCGTGATCCAGTACCCGTGGTAGCCGGCGGAGGCGTCGGCCCCGACGCCCTGGACGGGCTTGTTCATGAAGCTCGGGGTCAGCCAGATCGCGCTCGTGCCGAGGCCCTCGATGTAGTCGAGGTTCTGGCGGAGGCCGGCGATGTCACCGCCGTGGTAGAAGCCGGAGTTCGACGGGTCGAGTCCGGTGGCGAGGCGGTCGCCCTCGAGGCCGCCGGTGTCGTTGGAGGGGTCGCCGTTGGCGAACCGGTCGGTCATGACGAAGTAGAACTGCTCCTCCGCGCCCGGCTGGCGCACCGGCTCGGCCACCAGCGCGTCGTCGGCGTCGGTGTACTCACCGCCGATGGCGAGCGCCTCGACGCCGACCCGCTGCAGGTTCGCGTCGAAGACGAAGCGGAGCCGGGCGGGGCCCGCGATCGTCAGGGGGATGTTGGCGTCGGTGCCGTCGAGGCCGTACGCCTCGTCCCAGGCGTCGTCGAGGGCGACCTTGTACTCCCACGAGCCGGCGGGGACGTCGAACTCCGCGGCGAAGCGGCCGTCCTCGTCGGTCGCGGCGAGCTCGGTGGCCGCGCACTCGGGCTGCCAGTCGGCGCTGCAGCCGAGCTCGCTCTGGAGCGAGCCGACGAGGGCGACGGTGCGGTCCGCGGCAGCGGCCGCGGGGGCGGCGAGCGCGGGGACGGCGAGGGACGAGACCCCCGCGGTCAGGACGAGCGCGGCGGTCGCGAGGGAGGCGAGGGCGCGGCGCGCGCGGGAGGGGGTCGTCATCGACACAGAGGACTCCTGGGGAGCGGTGGGAGCGGAACCGGCGGCACGGCCTCGTGACGTCGGCTGGGAGCGACGGTATCCCGCGGGAAGGCGCGGATGCAAGCGCTTACATCATGAGAAGCCTCTCATCCTGCGGTGTTCTCGCTCACATCCGCATGCTGGCGCCTCCCACCGCAAACGCTTGCAGCACGGGCCGCTCTGCCGTGCTCGCCGGGTCCCACGCCCACCGCCGGGCTCGGCGCGCGGCGGAGTGCGCACCGAACTCCTCAGATCCGGCGCGGTGCAGCGGGTTCCGGCGCGGTTCGGCCGGACCACCCCGCGATTCTGAGGAGTTCGGCACGGGGCGCGCGGTAGCGCCCCGCAGGGTGTCAGGCTCGGGCTCCGCACGGCGGACGGACCCAACTCCTCAGATCCGGCCCGGTTCGGCCGGTTCCGGCGCGGCTCGGCCGGTCATCCCGCGTTTCTGAGGAGTTCGGCACGGGGCGGGCGGGCCCCGGCCGCGCGCACGGCAGGATGGGGGCATGAGCGAGACCGACAGGGCCCGCGCCGCTGGGGCCCGCGCCGTCCGCCCCCGCGCCGTCGTCGCCGGAGCGAGCGGGTTCATCGGACGGGCCCTCGCGACCCACCTCGAAGACGCCGGGTACGACGTCCGGACGATCGGCCGGTCCGGGCCCGTCACCTGGGCGGATCCGGCGGCCGTCGCGCGCACGGTCGACGGCGCCGACATCCTCATCAACCTCGCCGGGAAGTCGGTGAACTGCCGGTATACCGACGCGAACCGGGACGAGATCCTCCGCTCGAGGGTCGAGACGACCCGCGCGCTCCACGACGCGGTGGCCGCGGCATCCGCTCCTCCGCGGGTCTGGCTGAACGCCTCCACCGGCACGATCTACCGGCACGCGATGGACCGCCCGCAGACCGAGGACGACGGCGAGCTCGGCACCGGATTCTCGGTGGATGTCGGCCGGGAGTGGGAGCGGGCGTTCTTCGCCGGCGACCTGCCGGGGACCCGGCGCGTGGCCCTCCGGATGGCGATCGTGCTCGGCGACGGCCCGGCGACCGCGCTGCTTCTGCGCCTCGCGCGCCTCGGTGTCGGCGGCCCGCAGATCGACGGATGGTGGTTCCCGCACCGCCGCTACCGCGGCATCGGCACCGCTCCGTCCGGCGGCACCGGCTTCGCGTGGCACCGCACCCGAGGGCACCAGCGGTTCAGCTGGATCCACCTCGACGACGTCCTCGGCGCGATCGACCTCCTCCTCGACCGGGACGACGTCGCCGGACCCGTCAACCTCACAAGCCCCGAGCCGACCGACAATCGCACCCTGATGCGCGAACTCCGTCGTGCCGTCGGCATGCGCGTCGGAATCCCCGCGTGGCGCTTCATGCTCGAGCCGGCGATGTGGGTCCTGCGCACCGAACCCGAGCTCGTCCTCAAGAGCCGGTGGACGCTGCCCGGCGTCCTCGAGCGCGCGGGTTACCGGTTCCGGCATCCGCGCCTCCGCGCGGCGATCGCCGACGTCGCGCGGACCGGCACCACCGTCCGGGGCGACGGCGTCACCTGACGTCCCCCGCTCGTTCACCTGGTCGACACCCCTGCCCCGTAGGACGGGACGGCGCCTCATCGCGCCCTTCCCGACGCACGAACGAGCAGAGGATTCCTCCCTGATGAAGACACCGAGACGGGCCGGAGCGCTCGCCGCGGCCACCGCCGTCACCGCCACCCTGGCCCTCGCCCCCGCGGGGGTCGCCACCGCCGGGATCGTCGCCGATCCCCTCACCTACAGCGCAGACGACGCCGCGCTGACCCTCACCCCCGTCGGCACGTACGAGAGCGGCGTGTTCGACGCCTCGGCGACCGAGATCGTCAAGGCCTACGAAGACCGCCTGTTCGTGGTCAACGCCCAGGCCGGCGCGGTCGACGTGCTCGACTACTCCGACCCCACCGCACCCACGAAGGTGCACACGCTGACCTCCGCCGGCGTGGCCAACTCGATCGCGATCCGCGAGGACGGCCTCGGCGTCGCCGCGTTCGAGGCACCGACGAAGACGGATGCCGGAACCCTGGTGTTCTTCGACGCGAACGCGACGACCCCGAGCGTCCTCGGAACGGTCACGGTCGGGGCCCTCCCCGACATGGTCGCGATCTCGGAGGACGGCGCGTACGCGGTCGTCGCGAACGAGGGCGAGCCCGCCGACGACTTCTCCTCCGACCCCGAGGGCTCGGTCGGCATCGTCGCCCTGCCCGGCACGATCGCCGCTCCCGCGCAGGAGGCGGTCCGCACGGCGGACTTCCACGCGTTCGAGGAGGGCGGATCCAAGACCCTCCCCACAGACGTCCGCGTGTTCGGCCCCACCCCCGAGGCGGACCTCCCGGTCTCGCGCAACCTCGAACCGGAGTACGTCACCATCTCCGGAGCGACCGCGTACGTCGCCCTGCAGGAGGCCAACGCCGTCGCCGTCGTCGACATCGCCTCGGCGGAGGTCACCGACATCCTCGCCCTGGGATTCCAGGACCACGGCGTCGTCCCGCTCGACCCGAGCGACCGCGACCCTCGCGATGCGCCGACCTACAACCCGCGCACCTTCGCGGGCCTCAAGGGCATCTACATGCCCGACGGCATGGAGTCCTATCAGGCCGGCGGTCAGACCTACCTCGTCACCGCGAACGAGGGCGACGCCCGCGAGTGGGGCGAGTACGCCGAGCCGGTCCGCGCGAAGGACCTCGCCGCGGACGGCCTCGGGCCGGTCTGCGCCGACAGCCCCCTCGCCGGCCTCCTCGGCGACGCCGACCTCGGACGCCTGAACGTCACCCGGGAGAACGGCTTCGACGAGGCCGCGGGCTGCTACGACGAGCTGTACGCGTTCGGATCGCGCTCGTTCTCCATCTGGTCGGCCGACGGCACCCAGGTGTTCGACTCGGGCAACGACTTCGAGGAGATCACCCACGCCGCCGCCCCCGACTTCTTCAACTCCAACCACTCGGAGTCGAACCTCGAGGGCCGCAGCGACGACAAGGGTCCGGAGCCGGAGAACCTCGCCATCGGCGAGGTCGACGGACGCACCTACGCCTTCATCGGGTTCGAGCGCGTGGGCGGCATCGCGGTCTACGACATCACCGACCCCGCGGCATCCGTCTTCGTGACCTACATCAACAACCGCGACTTCTCGGTCTCGGTGGAGGACGGCGGGGCACTGGCGGATGCCGGTGACCTGGGCGCCGAGGGCGTGGAGTTCATCCCCGCCGACGCGTCGCCCACGGGTGAGCCGATGATCGCCGTGGCCAACGAGGTCTCGGGGACGGTCACCCTCTTCGCCATCGGAGCGGAGTCGTCGACCACCGACATCCAGGTGCTGACGATCAACGACTTCCACGGTCGCATCGAGCAGAACCTCGGAAACCGCGAGGCGGGCGCGGCGGTCATCGCCGGCGCGATCGACACGTTCGAGGCGGAGAACCCGAACACGCTGTTCGTCTCCTCCGGCGACAACATCGGCGCCTCGACGTTCACGTCCTTCATCCAGCAGGACGATCCGACGATCGACGCCCTCGTGGCGGCGGGCCTCGACCTCGGCGCCGTGGGCAACCACGAGTTCGACCGCGGATTCGCCGACCTGACCGACCGCGTGCTGCCGCGCTTCGGAGACGACGTCTTCGGCCTCGGCGCGAACGTCTACGAGGCCGGCACCACCACCCCGGCGCTGCCGGAGTACACGGTGCGCGAGGTCGACGGTGTGCGCGTGGCCTTCATCGGCACCGTCACCCCCGACACCGCGACGATGGTCAGCCCCGACGGCATCGCCGACATCGCGTTCGGCGATCAGCTCGAGGCGGCGAACCGCGTGGCGGCCGAGCTCACCTCCGCCGACGCCGCGGACGTGATCATCCTGCTCACCCATGACGGCGCCCCGACGTCGGACTGCGCGACGCTGGCGCAGGGCGACTCGGACTACGCCGCACTGGTGAACGGCGCGTCAGCGGAGATCGATGCGATCGTCTCGGGTCACACGCACCAGACGTACGCGTGCGAGGTCCCCGTGGACGGCGTCGCCGGAACGGAGCGCCCGGTCATCCAGGCGAACCAGTACGGCACGACCCTCGGCAAGCTCGACATCTCGGTGGATGCTGAGACGAAGGAGCTCGTCTCGGTGTCGGGTTCGACCGTTCCGCTCGTCGTCGACGGGGTCGCGGCGTTCCCCGCCGACCCGGCGGTGGCTGAGATCGTCGCCGCGGCGGTCGAGGTCGCCGAGGTCGAGGGCTCGGTGGAGGTCGGGGCGATCAGCGCCGACATCCTCCGCGGTGGCACTCCTCCCGGAGACGACCGCGGCGTGGAGTCGACGCTCGGCAATCTGGTCGCCGACATGTACCTGTGGGCGACGTCCAACGACGCGTACGCGGGCACGCCGGCCCAGATCGGCCTGATGAACCCCGGCGGTCTGCGTGCCGACCTGCTCTTCGGCGCCGACGGCACCCAGACCTACCGCGACGTGGCGAACGTGCAGCCCTTCGCCAACACGCTGGTCACCGTCACCCTCACCGGAGCGCAGCTGAAGGCCGTGCTCGAGGAGCAGTGGCAGCCGGCGGGGTCGTCGCGTCCGAAGCTCCACCTCGGCGTCTCGGAGGGCTTCTCGTACGAGTACGACCCTGCGGCGGCATCCGGCGAGCGCGTCCTGTCGATGACGCTCGACGGCGCGGAGATCGCGGCGTCGGACGAGATCACCGTCGTGACCAACTCGTTCCTCGCGGCCGGCGGTGACAACTTCTTCACCTTCGCCGAGGGCACCGACCGCACCGACACGGGTCAGGTCGACCTGGTTGCGACCGTGGCGTACTTCGAGGCCTTCGACGTCGTCGACCCCGCACCGCTCGGCCGTGCGGTCGTGGCGGATGCCGTCACCCCGACGCCGACCCCGACCCCGACCGACCCGGGTGCGACCCCGGGCACGGGTTCCGGCGGCGGAACGGGCGCGGGTTCCGGATCGGGCACGGGTTCCGGCTCGGGCGGCGACCTGGCCGTGACCGGTGTAGAGCTGCCGTGGGGCATCGCCCTCGCCGCCGCCGTGATGGCGGCCCTCGGTGGCCTGCTCGTCGTGACGCGCCGGAGCGTGCGTCCGGGAGCCTGATCCGCCTCCGACGTCGACGCCCCGGGATCGCCTCGTGCGGTCCCGGGGCGTCGCGGTCGTCGGCGGTCGGCGACTGCCGGATCAGAGCCTCTCGATGATGGTGGCGTTCGCGAGTCCGCCGCCCTCGCACATCGTCTGCAAGCCGTAGCGTCCGCCGGTGGCCTCGAGGTAGGCGAGCATCGTGCCGAGGAGCCGGGTGCCGGAGGCGCCGACGGCGTGACCGAGAGCGATCGCACCGCCCCACGGGTTCAGGCGCGCGGGATCGGCGTCGAGCTCGCGCTGCCACGCGAGCGGCACGGAGGCGAACGCCTCGTTGACCTCGTACACGTCGATGTCCGACAGCGTCAGACCCGAGCGCTCCAGGATGCGGCGGGTCGCCGGGATCGGCCCCGTCAGCATCATCAGCGGATCGTCGCCAACGACGGCGAACGAGTGGAAGCGGGCCCGCGGGGTGAGGCCGAGGGCGAGCGCGCGCTCCTCCGACATGAGCAGAACCGCGGATGCGGCATCCGTCAGGGGTGAGGAGTTCCCCGCCGTGACGTGCCAGCCGATCTCGGGGAAGCGCGCCGCCATCTCGTCGGTGCGGAATGCCGCGGGGAGGCCCGCGAGGGTGTCGGCGGTCGTGCCGGGCCGCACCGTCTCGTCGCCGTCGATGACGCCGCGGTCCGTGGCGACGGGGAGCACCTCGCCGTCGAATCGCCAGGCCGCCCATGCGCGCGCGGCCCGCGCGTGCGACTGCGCGGCATAGGCGTCGAGCTCGCCACGCCCGAGTCCCCAGCGCGCCGCGATGAGCTCGGCGGCGACGCCCTGGTTGACCAGGCCCTGCGGATAGCGGTGCCGGATCCCCTCCGACGGCGCCGCACCCGCGGTCGACGACCCGAGCGGCACACGACTCATCGACTCGACCCCGCCGGCGATGACGACGTCGTACGCGCCCGCGATGATCCCTTGCGCGGCGAAGTGCACCGCCTGCTGGCTCGACCCGCACTGCCTGTCGATCGTCGCCGCCGGCACGCGCTCATCGAATCCCGCGGCCAGCACGGCCTGACGCGCCACGTTCATCGACTGCTCCCCGACCTGGCTGACGCAGCCGAGCAGGACGTCGTCGACCTCGCTCGAGGCGATCCCGTTCCGCTCGAGGAGGCCCGACAGCACGCCGGCGGCGAGGTCGACGGGGTGCACCCCATGGAGCGACCCGGTGGGTTTGCCGCGACCGGCGGGGGTGCGGACGGCATCGACGATGACAGCGGTGCGGAGCATGCCCCCATCGTCGCTGAGGGGCGCGCAGACGTCCAGGCGCTACGGACACAAGGGCCGGGCTCGGCCAGGATGGACCCATGAGCGCACGCGACCTGGTCCTCGCCGTCGATGTCGGGGGGACGAAGCTCGAGACGGCGATGGTGGATGCCGACGGCGCCGTCGTCCCCGGCACCCGCCACCGTGCTCCGACCGGCCCGACGACGGATGCCGCCTCCCTCGACGCTGCGCTCCGCGACGCGATCGCGCGGACGCTCGGCTCCGCGTCCGCGCGGCCGGTCGCGGTGGGCGTCGGCACCGCGGGCCCGGTGGACCTCCCGTCGGGCACGACCAGTCCACTGAACCTGCCCGGGGCCGCGGGTTTCCCGATCCTGCAGACGGTCGCCGCGGCATCCGGAGTCTCCGACCTCACCCTGCGCCTCGACGGGGCGTGCATCGCGCTCGCCGAGACGTGGGTGGGAGCCGCGCAGGGCGCGTCCGACGCCCTCGTCTTCGTCGTCTCCACCGGGATCGGCGGCGGAATCATCAGCGGCGGACGCCTGCTCGCGGGCGGCACCGGCAACGCCGGACATCTCGGACAGCTCGTGGTCGCGGCATCCGTCGATGAGGTCACGGACCTTCCCGCCGGGGGCGCCGCCGGCTGGACGGCGGAGCAGCTCGGGTCAGGCCCGCACACCGTCGCCTGGGCGCGCCGGCAGGGCTGGGCCGGAGCCACGGGCGAGGACCTCGCCGCGGATGCCGCGGCGGGCGACGTGATCGCCCGCCGCGCCGTCGAGCGGTCCGCTCGGATCGTCGGCATCGCCGTCACGAACGTCGCGATGCTCCTCGACATCGACCTCGCCGTCATCGGCGGCGGATTCGCGCGCGTGAGCGCCGACTACACCGAGCTCGTCGAGCGCTCCGCCCACACGCACGCCGTCAACGCCTACGGCCGTCGGGTGCGCGTCGTGCCCGCCGCCGCGGGAGCGGATGCCCCGCTCATCGGCGCCGCCGCCCTGCACTGGCGCGCCGACCTCCTCCGCTGACCCCGCGGCGCCGGCTCAGCCGCGCGCGGCCCGGGTGACGGCGATATGCGCGTCGCACATCATCGTCTCCACGACGCACGCCTCCTCGTTCATCGCGACCGCCAGGCGGGCGGCCATCACATGGAACGGGCGATCACGCGTCATCGGCGCGACCGGCCCCAGCATGATCGACTGCTGCTTCGCGGCGGCGTAGGCCTCGGCGAGGGCCCTCGTCAGCTGCGCGTGAGCCCTGGTCAACTGCGCATCGATGCGCGCGAACTCCTTCCGAAGGGCCACGCGCTCCTCGAACCAGTCCTCGATCTCCTCCCGCAGCTCGTCGTCCAGGTCCATCTGATCGACCTCGTACCCGTCTTCGTACACGAGTCCTTCTCCCTCCATCGACATGCGGAGAGGGTAGAACAAAGGTACGACACGGGTGAGGCCTGCGAACCTTCCCGTCCGCGCAAAGAATCGATAGGCGCCGCCCCGAGCTCAGCCGGCGGCCTCCTCGGGGCGCTCGGCGACCTCGGCGTCTGCGGCCTCCGGAACGTATCCCTCGACGTGACGCTCATCGGGACCGACGTACGCGGACAGCGGACGGATGAGGGCGTTCGCCCCCAGCTGCTCCATGACGTGCGCGGTCCACCCGGTCACGCGCGCGGCGACGAACAGCGGCGTGAAGGTGAGCGTGTCGAAGCCCATCAGCGCGTAGGCCGGACCCGAGGGGTAGTCGAGGTTCGGGTAGATGCCCTTCCTGGCGACGAACTCGGTCTCGAGGGCGTCGTAGAGTTCGGCGACATCGGGGCGCTCGTAGTGCTCGACGAGAGTGTCGAGCGCGGCCTTCATCGTCGGCACGCGCGAGTCGCCGCGCTTGTACACGCGGTGCCCGAAGCCCATGATCTTGCGCTTGTTCTCCAGGGCGTCGTCGAGCCACGGAGAGACGGACGCGGCCTCCCCGATCTCGTCGAACACGTGCAGCACGGCCTCGTTCGCCCCGCCGTGGAGCGGTCCCTTCAGCGCACCGACGGCGCCGACGACGGCGGAGTAGAGGTCGCTCAGGGTGGAGGCGATGACCCGCGCGGTGAAAGTCGAGGCGTTGAAGGAGTGCTCGGCGTACAGGACCATCGACCGGTTGAACGCGTCGACGACGACGTCGTCGGCCTCCTCGCCGAAGGTCATCCAGAGGAAGTTCGCCGCGTAGTCGAGGTCGTCGCGCGGGGCGATGATCTCCTGCCCGCGACGGCGGCGCTGCCCGTACGCGACGATCGCCGGGAGGGCCGCGAACAGGCGGATGCTGCGCCGGAGGTTGTCGACCGCGCTGCCGCTCGCGTCCAGCACGGACCCCGACCCGGCGAGATCCTGCGCGCCGAGGAGGCTGATCGCGGTGCGCACCTCGTCCATCGGATGCGCGTCGAGCGGCACCAGATCGATGACGGCACGCACCTCGTCGGCAAGCGCCCGGTGCTCCCGCTCGGTCGTCCGGAGCGCGGCCAGGGCGGCGGCATCCGGAAGCTCCCCGGTCCACAGCAGGTGCGCCACCGCCTCGAACGGCTGAGTGGAGGCGAGCTCCTGCACCGGATACCCGCGGTACAGCAGCGAGTTGGTCTCGGGGTTGACCTTCGAGATCGCGGTGACGTCGGCGACGACGCCCGCGAGTCCCTTCTTGATGTCGGTGGTGTCGGTCATCGTGTCTCCTCGCGGGTGCGGGTTCGTCGGGATCAGCGCTCGACCTGGAACGTGAAGACGTCCTGGTCGAATCGGGTGTACTGCTCGTAATCGACCAGGTCGTACAGGTCGGCGCGGTGCTGCATCTCGCCGAGGCGGGACGTGAGGTGCCCCTCGTCGGTCAGGGTGTCGAGGGCCCGGGAGGCCGCTCCCATCGCCATGCGCAGGAGCGACACCGGCCAGATGACGATGTTCACGCCGACATCCCGCAGCTGGTCGACCGTGAACAGGTCGCTCTTGCCGAACTCGGTCATGTTCGCCAGGATCGGCACGTCCACGGCGGCGCGGACCGCGGCGAACTCCTCCAGGGTGCGCATCGCCTCGGGGAAGATCGCGTCGGCGCCGGCATCCACGAGCGCTTTGGCCCGATCGATCGCGGCGTCCACCCCGTCGATCGCGCGGACGTCGGTGCGCGCCATGACGAGGAAGTTCTCGTCGCGGCGGGCGTCGGCGGCGGCGCGGATGCGGCGGACCGCGGTGTCCCGGTCGACGACGGACTTGCCGTCGAGGTGCCCGCAGCGCTTCGGGTTCACCTGGTCTTCGATGTGCATGCCCGAAAGACCGGCATCCTCCAGGGTCTGGACGGTGCGCGCGACGTTCATCGGCTCGCCGAAGCCGGTGTCGGCGTCGATGAGGGCCGGGAGGTCGGTCATCCGCGCGATCTGCTGCCCGCGTTCGGCGACCTCGGTGAGGGTCGTGAGTCCGATATCGGGGAGCCCGAGGTCGGCGGAGAGCACGGCCCCGGAGATGTAGACGCCCTCGAACCCGTGCCGCTGGATGAGCTTCGCGCTCAGCGGGTTGAACGCCCCCGGAAAGCGCAGCAGCTCGCCCGAGGCGAGCCGCTCGCGCAGCACCCGGCGCTTCTCGACCGCGCTCGTCGTCGCGTACAGCATCAGCGGCCGCCCTCCGCGCGCAGCGCCACGGTCCGCCGTGAAACCCCGGGGCGAATTCGACCCCGCACCGCACCCGAAGGCCCCGCGACGTCGATTTCTCCCCACGCTTTCACGCGCACATCCCCTGCCGCGGCGGTCCGGGGCATCAGAACAGCCCCTTCGGCGCGGGCGCGGTGGCGAGGACGCCGGGGAGCGCGACGATCGACAGCTGCCGGACCTCATCGACGCTCAGCTCCGGCAACCGCTCGGCGAGCGCGAGGAAGCGATCGATCTCCTCCGGCGACAGCACGGGCTCGGCCAGCAGGCGGAACTTCGCGACGTAATCGGCCCGCGCGAAGGGCCGGGCGCCGAGGGGGTGGGCGTCGGCGACGGCGATCTCGTCCTCGATGACCGTGCCGTCGGCGAGCGTCACGACCACGCGGCCGCCGAAGGCCTTCTCGTTCGGGTCCTCCGAGTGGTAGCGACGCGTCCACTCGGCATCCTCGGCGGTGGTGATCTTCTGCCACAGCGCGACGGTGTCCTCGCGACCCGCCCGCTCCGGGGTGTAGGAGTCGACGTGGTGCCAGCCGCCGTCCTGGAGGGCGACGGCGAAGATGTAGGGGATCGAGTGGTCGAGGGTCTCGCGCGACGCCGCCGGGTCGTACTTCTGCGGGTCGTTCGCGCCGGATCCGATGACGTAGTGCGTGTGGTGCGAGGTGTGCAGCACGATCGAGGCGACATCGGCGGTGTCGAACGCGGCCTCGCCGTGCAGCTTCCGGGCCAGGTCGATCCAGGCCTGCGCCTGGTACTCCGCCGAGTGCTCCTTCGTGTAGGAGTCCAGGATGCCGCGCTTCGGCTCGCCCGTCGCGGGCAGGGGCACCTCGTACGAGGCCTCCGGTCCGTCGAGCATCCAGGCGATGACGCCGTCCTCGCCCTCGTAGATCGGCGACGGCGACGTCTCACCGCGCATCGCACGATCGACGGCCTCGATCGCCATCTTCCCGGCGAAGGCGGGAGCGTGCGCCTTCCAGGTCGAGATCTCGCCCTTCCGCGACTGGCGCGTGGCGGTGGTGGTGTGCAGCGCCTGGCCGACGGCCTGGTAGATGGTCTCCGCGGGGAGCCCCAGGAGGGTGCCGATCCCGGCCGCCGCGGAGGGTCCGAGGTGGGCGACGTGGTCGATCTTGTGCTTGTGGAGGCAGATCGCGCGCACGAGGTCGATCTGGATCTCGTACCCGGTCGCGAGTCCGCGCACGAGCGCGGCGCCGTCGACGCCGACGTGCTGGGCGACGGCGAGGATCGGGGGGATGTTGTCGCCCGGATGCGAGTAGTCCGCCGCGAGGAAGGTGTCGTGGTAGTCGAGCTCGCGCACCGCCACGCCGTTCGCCCACGCCGCCCATTCCGGCGACGTGCGGCGTTCGAGCGCGCAGCCGAACACGGTGGCGCCCGATCCACCGACCGAGACGGCGTGGTCGAGCGCCTGCTGCCGGGCGGCACTCACCGGAGCGCGACGCAGCGACGCCGCGGCGACGGCGGCGTTGTCGATGACCCGGTTGATGATCATCTCGGTCACGTCGTCGTCGACGGCGACGGGATCGGCGGCGATCTCGGCGATACGCCACGCGAGCTGCCCCTCCCGGGGGAGGTGCTCGTCGCTGCGGTGGACTCGGAGGTGGTGCATCACGGTCATGGCGTGCCTTTCACGGGGGCGGGGTCGGCGGAGAGCGAGGCCAGCACGCTCGTCAGCGCGTGATGGAGGTGCAGGTGGGTGGCGTGGGCGGCGAGCTCGGGATCGCCGCTGGCGATGGCGTCGGCGATGACCCGGTGCTCCGCGACGGATGCCGCGAGGCGGTCGGGGTTGTCGCGCGCGAGGCGGCGCACGCGCCCGAGATGGGTGCGGACGGTGCGGAGCGCCGCGGCGAGGTAGTCGTTGGCCGCGGCGGCATCGACCGCCGCGTCGAAGCGCGCGATGAGGGCGTAGTAATCCTCGCTTCCCGCGCTCCCCGAGGGCGCCGCGCGCGCGAAGTCCGCCGCGAGCTCTGCGAACACCGCGGGGTCGCCGCGCCGCGCGGCGAGCCGCGCCGCAGCCTCCTCGAGCGCCCGACGCACCTCGAACAGCGAACGGATGTCGTCCACGTCGAGGTCGCTGACGACGGTCATGCGCGGCGACTGCTGGACGACCAGGCCGTCCGCCGCGAGCCGCCGCAGCGCTTCGCGGAGCGGGGTCCTGCTCACCCCGAGCCGCGAGGCCTGCTCGACCTCGCCGAGGACCGTCCCGGGGGCGAGCGCCCCGACCTGGATCTGGCGAAGGAGCTCGGCGTACGCGCGGTCGCTCGCCCGCACCGTCGCTCCGCCGCCCTGCATCCCTCCACTGTATACAGAAATGCGCCCACGGAGGACCCCTGCCCCTCAAACCGCCGCTTACGTATACACACGCCGTCGCCGCGTCCCGCGCCGGAGGGCCTTCACCGCGGCGCGGGAGGGGCGTAGCATCACCGCCATGACGACCGTCATCCGCACCACCGGTCTCACGAAGTCCTACGGGCGGACCGCAGCGCTCGACGGCCTCGATCTGCGCGTGGATGCGGGCGAGGTCCACGGCTTCCTCGGTCCGAACGGAGCGGGCAAGACCACCACCATCCGCATCCTGCTCGGGCTCGCGCGCGCGACCTCCGGCACGGCGACGGTCTTTGACCGCGACCCCTGGAAGGATGCCGTCGACCTGCACCGCCGGATCGCCTCCGTCCCCGGAGATGTGAGCGTGTGGCCGAATCTCACCGGCGGCGAGGCGATCGATCTGCTCGCCCGGCTGCGGGGCGGCGGGCGCACCACGGCCGGCTACCGCGCGGAGCGAGACCGGCTGATGGCGGACTTCCAGTTCGATCCGCGGAAGAAGGGTCGGGCGTACTCGAAGGGCAACCGCCAGAAGATCGCGCTGATCGCCGCGTTCGCGGTTCCCGCCGATCTCTACATCCTGGACGAGCCGACGAGCGGCCTCGACCCGCTCATGGAGATGGTCTTCCAGCGCGAGATCGCCCGCGTACGTGGCGAGGGAGCCACGGTCCTGCTGTCCAGCCACATCCTCTCCGAGGTCGAGCAGCTCTGCGATCGCGTCAGCATCATCCGCGCCGGCCGGGTGGTCGAGACGGGGACGCTCGCCGACCTGCGCCATCTGACGCGCACCGCGGTGTCGTTCACCGCCGCGCCGGAGCGGGGAACCCCGACGATCCCCGGGGCGCACGACATCCGCGTCGAGAACGGCCGGGTGCACTTCACGGTCGACAGCGACCGCGTCGCGGGCATCCTGCCGACCCTCGGGGCGAGGGGAGTGGAGGGGCTGCGCATCGAGCCGCCGTCGCTGGAGGAGCTGTTCCTCCGCCACTACGACCCCGTCGATCCGGCGACGCACGGGGGTCGCCGGTCATGACCGCCCCCTCGCGCGCGGTCGCGCTCGCCGGTCAGCGCCTGCGCCGGGACGGGGTGCAGCTGACCCTCTGGATCGTGGGTGCGGCAGTCCTGGCCGCCGCCACCTACGCGGGCGTGCAGAGCGCGTTCGGCTCGGACGACGCGCGTCGCTCGCTCTTGGCCGCGGCTCTCGCGAACCCCGTCATCCTGCTCTTCCGCGGGCTCCCGTCCGGCGCCGGGGAGGGAGCGTTCGTCGCCTTCCTGATCGTGCCGTTCCTGTGCCTCCTCGCGGCGCTGATGAGCGCGTTCCTCGCGGTGCGCCACACCCGCGCGGAGGAGGAGTCCGGGCGGGCCGACCTCGTCGGAGCCACCTCGGCGGGACGGATGCTGCCGGTCGCCGTCACCCTGCTCCACGGCGCCGCAGCGAACACGGCCTTCGCGATCGTGGTCGCGCTCGCCCTCATCGCCGTGGGTCTCCCCGCATCCGGCGCGGTCGTCACCGGCGCGGCGTCGGGCGGTGTCGGGCTGGTGTTCCTGGGGTTCGCGGCCGTCGCCGCGCAGGTCTTCCGCACCTCGCGGGCCGCGAACACGGCGGGTGTCTCGGCGATCCTTCTCGCGTACCTCGTCGCCGGCGTGGGCAACGCCCTCGGCACCCCCAGCGACGATCTCCAGCGGATGGAGAGCGCGTGGCCGGCGTGGCTGTCCCCCTTCGGCTGGGCGGAGAACACGCGTCCCTTCTCCGACGACACCCTCACCCCGCTCCTGCCGGCGCTCGGGTCGGCGCTCCTCCTCGGCCTCGGCGCACTCGCCTCCTCCCGGCGGCGGGATGTCGGAGCCAGCTTCCTCGGAGAGCGCACCGGTCCCGCCGAGGCGCACCCGGCCCTGCGGTCGCCGACATCCCTGCTGTGGCGGCTCTCGGGGGGCGCCGTCCTCGCCTGGTCTGCGGGCGCGGTCCTGGCGGGGCTGCTCTCCACCACTCTCGGCTCGGTCATCGAGGAGATCGGGGCCGAGAATCCGGCGCTGGAGGCGATGCTCGCCCGGATGTCCGCGGCCGAGGGATCCCTCGAGCAGGGCATCCTCACCACCTTCTTCGTCATGATCGGGATCTTCGCGGCATGCGCCGGAGTCCAGGGGATCGTGCGCGTTAGGCAGGAGGAGCTCCACGGGACCGCGGAACCCGTGCTCGCTGCCGCCGTCGGCCGGGAGCGCTGGCTGGGGGCCGCGGTCGTCGTCAGCGGCATCGCGATCGCCCTCGTCCTGACCGCCGGGGTCGCGGGGGCGTCCCTCGGGATCGCGGTGAGCTCGGGCGAGCCCGACCTGTATCGCAGCGCCGCCGTCGCCGCGGGCGGCCAGCTGGTCGCGGCGGCCGTCTTCGCCGCGCTCACCGCCCTCGTGTTCGTCCTGGCACCGCGCGCGACGCTCCCCCTGGGGTGGGGCCTGGTGGCGACGGCCGCGGTCGTCGGACTGTTCGGTCCGGTGCTCGGGCTCCCCGACGACCTCTCCGGGCTCTCCCCCGTCGCGGCCGCACCCGTCCCCGTCGGCGACGGGACCGACATCCGAGGACTGTGGTGGATGATCGGCACCGCCGCGGCGGCGACGGTCGCGGCCCTCACGCTGATGCGGCGCCGCGAGCTCGCCCCGGGCGGCTGAGGCGTCAGTCCTCGTCCGCGAGCACCGCGCGCAGAGCGTCGAGTGCCGGCCGCTGACCCGCGGACAGCAGGTCCCGGGCGTCGGCGACGGGCACCCACGCGACCCGGTCGACCTCGGGGAAGAACCGACGCTCCCCCGACCGCGGCGGCCACTCCATCTCGAACTCCCCGAAGACCGCGTCCGTCACGTCGAGATCCGACTCGATCGCGAAGAAGTGCAGCACCTTGCGGGAAGTCGCGACCGGGGCCAGGGCGACGGGCGGCCCCGCGGGTGGTGCGAGACCCAGCTCCTCACGGAATTCGCGGCGCGCGGCGTCCACCGCGTCTTCCTCCCCGGGGTCGAACTCGCCCTTCGGGAACGTCCACGCTCCGGCATCCTTCCGGGACCAGAAGGGGCCGCCCATGTGCGCGATGAGCACCTCCCGACCGCCGGCCGCGCGGCGGTGGACGATGAGACCCGCGCTGGTGACCGGCATCCCTCGATGATGGCACCAGCCCCTACGCTGGGGGCGTGCCCGACGACATCGCGAACGCACCGGCCGGCCGCTTCCGCGGCGAGACCCTCCCGAGCGGAGCACGGGTGTGGCGCGGAATCCGCTACGCCGAGCCGCCGATCGGCGCCGCACGGTGGCGGGATCCGCGCCCCGCGACCGCCGCGGAGGGCGTCGTCGACGCCGTGCGCTTCGGCGCCGCTGCACCGCAGAACACCAACCCGGCGATCGACCTCGGCCCCGACGCGGTCTTCGCGGAGGACTGTCTGTTCCTCAACGTCTGGTCGCCGGCCGATGCCGCGCCCGAGGGCCTTCCCGTCATGGTGTGGGTGCACGGCGGCGCGTACACCTTCGGCTCCGGATCGCAGCCGCTCTACGACGGCGAGGCCCTCGCCGGGCGCGGCACCGTCGTCGTCACGATCAACTACCGCATCGGCGCGCTCGGCTTCCTCGACCTCTCCGGCCGCAACACGGACGCGCACCCGTTCGACGGCAATCTCGCCCTGAAGGACGTGCTGTGCGCGCTCGAGTGGGTGCGCGAGAACATCGCCCCCTTCGGCGGAGATCCCGCGCGAGTGACGGTCTTCGGGGAGTCCGCCGGCGCGGGCCTGGTGACCACCCTCCTCGCGGTCCCGCGCGCCGAGGGGCTGTTCTCGCGCGCGATCGCGGAATCCTCGCCGGTCTCCAGCGTCTACGACGCCGCGCGCGCGGCATCCGTGACCGACCTCTTCCTCGAACTCGTCGGGGAGTCCGACCCGACCAACCTCCGCGACCTCGCGGTGGACCGGATCGTGCAGGCCGGCACCCGCGTGTTCGCCGAGATCCCCGCGCGTCACCCCGGCACGATCGCGTTCGGCCCGGTCGTCGACGGGGACCTCCTCCCCGAGGCGCCGGATGCCGTGCTCGCCGCCGGACGCGGCCTCCCGGTGCCGCTGCTCATCGGCACGAACCACGACGAATCGTCGCTCTTCCGGATGATGAAGTCGCCGCTGCTGCCGATCCGCGAGGACGACATCGACCGGATGATGGCCGACCTCGCCGCCGAGCGCCCCGACGTGCCGATCCCGCCGAAGGAGCAGATCCTCGCGGCCTACGAGGGCGTCCGCCACCGCGAGATCGGCCTCGGGATCGCGCGCGACATCGGCTTCCGGATGCCGACCCTGTGGGCCGCCGAGGGCCACGCGCGTCGCGCGCCGGTGTGGCTGTACCGGTTCGACCACGCCACCCCCATGTTCCACGCGCTGCGGATCGGCGCGACCCATGCCACCGAGCTACCGTACGTGTGGGGGACGTTCGGGCGCCGCGCCCACGACCTCACCTTCCGGCTCGGCGGGCGGCGCACCGCCGAAGCGATCTCGCACCGGATGCAGCAGCGCTGGGTCTCCTTCGCCGCGGGCGAGGAGCCGAACGCCGACACCGGGCCGGCATGGCCCGCCTTCGACGCGCAGGAGCGCGCCACCCTGGTCATCGACACCCACGATCGTGTGGTGCCGGACCTGGATGGCGCGCTCCGTGCGGGGTGGGGCGAGACGCCGCTCGCCTTCCCCTGAGGTCCGCCGGCTGCCCGCCGGCAGGGCTCAGACCAGGCGGGTCTTGGGCGAGACGCCGTCTGTGTGCGACGGGTCGTCGAAGACCACACCCGACAGGGCCTGGTCGATTGCGGCGAGCGTGTCGGCGTCGAGGGTGACTCCCGAAGCCTTCACCGTGTCGGCGAGCTGCTCGGGGCGCGACGCGCCGACGAGCGCGGCGGCGACGTTGGGGTTCTGCAGGACCCAGGCGATGGCCAGCTGCGGCATGGTCAGTCCCGCGGCATCCGCCACCGGCTTCAGACGCTGGACGGCCTCGAGGACCTCGTCGCGCAGGAAGCCCTTGATGAAGTTCGCGCCGCTCTTCTCGTCCGTCGCGCGGGAGCCCTCCGGGACCGGCTGACCGGGCAGGTACTTGCCGGACAGCACGCCCTGCGCCATGGGCGACCAGACGATCTGCGAGATCCCGAGCTCCTCGGAGGTGGGGACGACCTTGCCCTCGATGACGCGCCACAGCATCGAGTACTGCGGCTGGTTCGAGATCAGCTGGAAGCCGAGGTCGGTCGCGAGGGCATGGCCGGCGCGCAGCTGCTCCGCGGTCCACTCGGACACGCCGATGTACAGCGCCTTGCCCGCGCGGACGACGTCCGCGAAGGCCTGCATCGTCTCTTCGAGCGGGGTCTCGTAGTCGAAACGGTGCGCCTGGTAGAGGTCGACGTAATCGGTGCCGAGACGGCTGAGCGAGCCGTCGATGGACTCGAAGATGTGCTTGCGGCTGAGACCGGTGTCGTTGGGGCCGCCCGGACCGGTCGGGAAGTACACCTTCGTGAAGATCTCCAGCGACGCGCGGCGCTGACCGGCGATCGCCTTGCCGAGCACCGCCTCGGCGGCGGTGTTGGCGTAGGTGTCGGCGGTGTCGAACGTCGTGATGCCGGCATCCTGCGCGGCGTGGACGGTCGCGATCGCGGCCGCGTCGTCGACCTGCGAACCGTGGGTGACCCAGTTGCCGTAGGTGATCTCGGAGACCTTGAGGCCGGAGTTGCCGAGGTAGCGGTAGTTGACCATGCGTGTTCTCTCTTTCGGGAGGTCGGGGGTCTGCGGGTGGGAGTCGGCGGGGTCAGGGCACGCGGTGTCCCGCGGCGCGGAACAGCTCGTACCACTGGGCCCGGGTGAGGGGGACGTCGGATCCCGCGGCGGCGCCGGCGACCCGCTCGGGGGTGGTCGTCCCGAGGACGACCTGCATGTTCGCGGGATGCCGGGTGATCCACGCCGTCGCGATGGCGATCGCGGGGACGTCGTACTCGGCCGCGAGCCGGTCGATCACCGCGTTCAGCTCCGGGTGGTCGGACGAGCCCAGGAAGGTCCCGGTGAAGAAGCCCGACTGGAACGGCGACCAGGCCTGCAGGGTGATCCCGTGGATGCGCGAGTACTCCACGATCCCGCCGCCGTCGAGGGTGACCGACTGGTCGAGACCCGCCATGTTCGCCGCGACCCCCTGCGCCACGATCGGGGCGTGGGTGATCGACAGCTGCACCTGGTTGGCGACGATCGGCTGCCGCACCGCGGTGCGGAGCAGGTCGATCTGCCGCGGGGTGTGGTTGGAGACGCCGAATGCGCGCACCTTCCCCGCGCCCTCGAGCTCGTCGAACGCCCGGGCGACCTCCTCCGGCTCGACGAGGGCATCGGGCCGGTGGAGCAGGAGGACGTCGATGTAGTCGGTCCGGAGGGCGCGGAGGGATCCCTCGACGGAGCGCACGATGTGCTCGTACGAGAAGTCGAAGTACGGCCCCTCGCGCACGATGCCGGCCTTGGTCTGGATCGTGATCTCGGCACGCTCGGACGGGGTGAGCGCCATGGCCTCCGCGAATCGGGCCTCGCAACCGTGCAGGTCGGAGCCGTAGACGTCGGCGTGATCGAAGAAGTCGATGCCGGCGTCGCGGGCGGTGCGCACCAGCTCGCGCACCTCCTCGTCGGTCTTGTCCTGGATGCGCATGAGGCCCAGGGTGACGTTGGGGGCATCGAGCCCCGACGGTCCGAGCGGGACGCGGCGGACGGTCACTGCGCGGCCTCGTCCGAGAGCGCGGCGATCTCGTCTGCGGTGAGCTCGAGATCGACCGCACGGACGGAGTCCTGGATGCTGGCCGGGCGCGAGGCACCGGGGATCGGAATGACCACCGGAGCGAGCGCGAGCTCCCAGGCGAGGGCGACCTGCTGCGGGCTGACACCGCGGGCATCCGCGACACGCTGGAACGCACCGTGGTTCTCCCCGACCGCTCCGGCCCGGGAGATGCCGCCGAGCGGCGACCAGGGAAGGAAGGCGATGCCGAGGTCGGCGCAGTGCTGCAGCTCGCCGAGGCTCGACCGGAACGCGGGCGAGAACTGGTTCTGCACCGACACGAGGCGGCCGCCGAGGATGTCGTTCGCCTCGTCGATCTGCGCGACGTCGGCGTTGGAGATGCCGGCCATGCGGATGACGCCCTCGTCGAGGAGGTCGCGGATGGCGCCGATCGAGTCGACGTAGGGCACCTCGGGGTCGGGGCGGTGGAACTGATAGAGGCCGATCGCCTCGACGCCGAGGCGCGCCGCGGAGGCCTTGGCCGCTTCACGGAGGTACTCGGGCCGACCGTTCTTCGTCCAGGACCCGTCGCCCGGGCGCAGGTGGCCGCCCTTGGTGGCGACGAGGACGCCGGAGGTGTCGCCGCCGTAGCTGCGGAGGGCGCGCGCGATCAGCTCTTCGTTGTGTCCGACCTCGTTCGCGTCCCGGTGGTACGCATCCGCGGTGTCGATCAGGGTGACGCCCGCGTCGAGGGCGGCATGGATCGTCGCGATCGAGCGGTCCTCGTCGGGACGGCCTTCGATCGACATGGGCATGCCGCCGAGGCCGAGGGCGCTGACGGTGACATCGCCGATTGTTCTCTGCTGCACAGCTCTTCCTTACGTCGTCGGATGTTGCGTGTCCACGCTAGGAGGCCTCATCCTAGAAGTCCAACAACTGTGTTTTCTGTGATTCAGAAGAGAAGGCGATAAATGGATCTGCGCCAGATGGAGTACCTCGTCACCCTCGCCGAGGAGCAGCAGTTCACGCGCGCGGCGGCGGTGTGCGGGGTCTCCCAGTCGGGGCTGTCGGCGGCGATCCGCAGCCTCGAGGAGGAGTTCGGCACGAGCCTGTTCACCCGCACGACCCGCCGCGTCGTCGCCACCGACGCCGGTCGCGCGCTCCTCCCGTTCGCCCGCGAGATGCTCACGCAGGCCGCCGCGGGACGCGACGCCGTGGTCCGCGCGACCCGCCAGCTCTCCGGACGTCTGCGCGTGGGTGCGGAGCAGTGCCTCGGCGTCGTGGACGTCCCGCCGCTGCTCGAGCGGTTCCATCGTCGCTATCCGCTGGTCGACATCCACTTCGTTCAGGCGGGGTCGCACGAGCTGGCTGCGCAGGTCCGCGCCGGCGACCTCGACGTCGCGTTCGTGGCCACCACCGACCACCTGGCCTCGATGAGTCCGGCCGAGCTCGGCCAGCGGCCGCTGGTTCTGCTCGTCCCGCCGGGCGATGCCCTGGCGTCGTCCGCGCGCGTGGAATGGGACCAGCTGCGCGAGCGCGACTTCATCGACTTCCGCGAGTCGTGGGGGGTGCGTACCCTCACCGACGCCGCCTTCGCCGCGCACGGCATCACCCGCCGCGTGCCCTGCACGGTCGATGACATCCACACCCTGCTGGATCTGATCCACCGCGGACTCGGCATCGCGCTGGTCCCCCAGCACGTCGCCGCGAAGCCGCAGGCTGCGGGGCTGGTGACCGTCGCGCTTCCGCCGGAGGAGACCCCGGTGTGGGTCGTGTCCGCCATCGCATCGAGCACCGCCGAGCCCGCGGCGCTCCGGCTGCTGGAGATCCTCGACGTCGACGCGCAGGCGTGCGGAGTCGACGGCGCCTCCTGCGCGGATGCCGTGGTGGAGGAGTCGGAGACCTCGGGGGCGGCTGCGGTCGCGCCCGTCGTGGCGGTGTCCGCGGGCTGACCCGGCACCGGGCCCGACCGGCTCACCGCCGCCGGAAGGCGCTGCGCAGCGACCGCAGGAGCAGGAGGAGCCCCCCGAGCCCGGCGACACTCCCGAGGAACGCGAAGGCCGGCACGTCGCCGGTGAGCATGGGGCCGCCGTCGTCGACCGCGAGGAGGATGCCCGCGAAAAGGAGGGTCGACCCGACCACGGTCGTCGTCACGCGGCCGGCGAGGCCGTCGATCCACGCGCGCTCGTCCGGCGATTCGAAGGAACGCAGACGCACCGAGAGCGTCCCCTCCTCGAGGCCGCGCGAGATGCTCTCCACGCGCCGCGGCATCCGCAGCAGCTGCTCGCTGAGAAGCGCCGACCAGGTCTGCAGCGACATCGCGGCATCCTCCGGCGACATCAGCCGCGTCGCCATGCGCGGGGCGATCGTGAGCGCGCGCCCGACCATGTCGTAGTCGGGACACACCCGCCGGAGGGTCCCCTCGAGCGATGCGAGCGTGCGGAAGACCAGCAGCAGCGACGGCGGCAGCGCCATCCGGTTGCGCCGGAGGACGTCGAGGAGCAGACGGAAGACGTTCTCGTCCATTCCGGGTCCGCCTCTGCCGCGGGAGCTGCGCATGCGGGTGAGGATCACCCCGATGTCGCGCTGCAGGGCCCCCGCGTCCACGCCGTCGGTCCCGCACATGAGAAGGATGACATCCGTCACGGCGACGTCGTCCTCGTTCGCCATGGCGATGAGCATCGGCAGCAGCAGCCGCCGCATGCTGCGCTCGAGGATGCCGACGGCTCCGAAGTCGATGAGGGCGATCCCGCCGTCCCCGTCGAGGATGACGTTGCCGGCGTGGAGGTCGGCGTGGAACACCCCGCGGACGGCGATCTGGTCGAACACCGATTCCAGCAGCCGGTCGGCCACCTCCCGCGCGTCGTCCTCGTCGAGCGCACCGGGCGCCAACCGGGCGAACGGGGTGCCGACCACCCTCTCCTGGACGATCATCTGCGCGGTGGAGAACTCCGGCCAGACACGGGGCACCCGCAGGCCCGAGGCGCCGGATGCCTCGACGGCACCGCGCAGCATCCCGCTGTTGGCCACTTCCACCCGGTAGTCCAGCTCCTCTCGGAGGGCGCGGGCGAACTCGTCCACGAGCGCCGCCGCGCCATAGGCGCGCGCCCACTCGGTCCGCCTCTCGGCCTCGGCGGCGAGCCGGACGAGGATGTCGAGATCGGTCGTGACCTGCGCCCGAGCACGAGGGCGCTGGATCTTCACGACGACCTCGTCTCCGTCGAGCAGGCGAGCGGCGTGGACCTGCGCGACGGACGCCGCGGCGAGCGGTGTCGCGTCGATCGCGGCGAACACCTCCTCGAGGGGGCGACCGAGCTGCGCGCGGATGGCCTCGCGCGCCTCTTCCCACGGGATCGCGGTCGAATCCATCTGCAGGGTCGAGAGTGCGTCGATGAGAGCGGGGGGCAGCACATCCTCGCGGGAGGACAGCACCTGACCCAGCTTGACGAAGGTCACACCGGCGTCGTTCATCGCCGCCACCAGGGCCGCCGGCAGGTCGTCCTCGTCGCCGCGGCGCCGCCCCTCGTAGAACGTCAGTCCGTGCCGGGAGCCGATCGCGAGGATCTGCGCGTAGCGCTTCGCGCGGGCGCGCCGCCGGATGGCGTTCTTGATGACCGTGATCGGGTTCCGCCAGCCGCGCGACGGCCAGAGGAACTCGACCGTGAGCACCGCGATCACCACGGCGGCGAACATCCACCCGATCGTGAGGGCGAGGAAGGCCACGGCGATCGGGCCGCTGACGGTGAAGACGCCGGCGGAGTAGACCTCGGCCTGCTCGAGCGTCCAGATCGCCACCGGAGCGGCGAGGAGGAAGACCACCCCCGCGACGACGACGGCGCGCAGCCATCCGACGCGCACGTCCAGGAGGCGCCGCACGACCCAGGCGGTCGTGACGGCGAAGGCGATCAGGATGAGGCTGAAGACGAGCCAGTCCGGCATGGGCCGATTCTGTCAGTGGTGGCACGCGGCGTGAAGGGAGTGCCGGTTCCTTGCGGTCAGCCGCTTCCGCTCGAGCCCCGGCGCGCACGCGGCGGCGGGCCGGGCGGCACCTCCTTTGCGGCGATGATGTCGGCCACGGCGATGCGCTCGATCCCGCGCTTTCCGTCGACCACCACCGTCTCGGCGTCGGCGCCGAGCAGTTCGCCGAGGGCGTCGGTCGCCTGCCCGGACGGGAGCAGGTAGCGCACGACGACGCGACGGCCGGGCTCGGGGAGCCTCACCACGAGCCCCGCGCGTAGTCCTTAAGGAAGACGCCGAACAGGTCTTCGCCCGACTCTCCGCGGACGATCGGGTCGTACACGCGGGCGGCGCCGTCCACGAGGTCCAGTGGAGCGTGGAATCCCTCTTCGGCGAGGCGCACCTTCGTCGGGTGGGGACGTTCGTCGGTGATCCAGCCGGTGTCGACGCTCGTCATCAGGATGCCGTCGGACTCGAACATCTCGCGCGCGCTCGTGCGGGTGAGCATGTTGACCGCGGCCTTGGCCATGTTCGTATGCGGATGCCCGGGGCCCTTGTATCCGCGACCGAAGACGCCCTCCATCGCGCTGACGTTCACGATGTAGGTGCGGCGCGCGGGGCTCGCCGCCAGCGACGGCCGCAGCTTCGAGACGAGCAGGAACGGCGCCGTCGTGTTGGCGAGCTGCACCTCGAGCATCTCGAGCGGATCGACCTCTTCGACGCGCTGGGTCCACGAGTTCACGTCGTGGAGATCGGGGATGAGCCCGCCCGCGTCGATCGCGGTGCCCGCGGCGAGTCGTTCGAGCGAGCTCGACCCGGCCGCCATCGCCTGCTCGGTGAGCGCGTCGGCGCGTTCGGCGGCCGCCGCGAGGATGGGATGCGCGGTCACGGAGCGCTCGAGCGCCTGCGGATGCCGGTCGTTCGTGTGGCCGAACGTCACGAGCGCGGGGAGCGGCCCGTCCGGGAGCGGCGCGAGCTCGGCCTCCACGAGCGGCTGGTACGCGCCCGGCGAGCGACGGACGGTCTGGGTGGCGTTGTTGATGAGGATGTCGAGGGTGCCGGCTGCCGCGACGTCGTCGGCGAGTCCGATCACCTGGGCGGGGTCGCGCAGATCGATGCCGACGATCTTGAGACGGTCGATCCACTCGGGGGCGTCGGGGAGACTGCGGAACCGGCGCACGGCATCCCGCGGGAATCGCGTCGTGATCGTCGTGTGCGCCCCATCGCGCAGCAGACGCAGGGCGATGTACATGCCGATCTTCGCGCGGCCGCCGGTGAGCAGCGCCCGCTTGCCGGTGAGGTCGGTGCGCGCGTCGCGCTTCGCGTGACTCATCGCCGCGCACGACGGGCAGAGCTGGTGGTAGAACGCGTCGACGAGGGTGTACGGCTGCTTGCAGATGTAGCAGGGGCGCGCCTTGCGCAGAGTCCCCGCCGTCGGCGCGCTCGTCGCCGCCGAGATCGGGATGCCGCGGGTCTCGTCGTCGATGCGGTCGGGCGCTCCCGTGGCTGTCGCCGCGACCACGTCGCGGTCCGCCCGGGCGATGGCCTGCCGGATCTCGCGGCGCCGGACGCGCTTGACGGCCTTGAACATCTTGGCCGTAGCCTGGCGCACGGCGACGAAATCGGGATGCGTCTCGTCGAGTCCGGCCATCCCGTCGAGCACCCGCAGGGTGGCCGCGAGGTCGTCGGGATCGATGCCGGAGGGCTCCAGGACGGTGGGGGCTGGGGTCTCGTCGGGCACAGGTGATTCTACGTCGCCTGTTAGCGTGCGACAGTGACCTCTCTCCGCCGCATCCACGTGTCCGCGGCCGTGATCGTCGATGCGGAGGCCCGTCTGCTGCTCGTTCGCAAGGCGGGTACGACGGCGTTCATGCAACCGGGCGGCAAGCCCGAGCCGGGCGAGACCCCGGCCGAGACCCTGTCACGCGAGCTGGGCGAGGAGCTCGGGCTGCGCCTCGATCCCTCGGCTCTGCGGCCGCTCGGTCGCTACGAGGCGGCCGCCGCCAACGAGCCGGGGTTCGTCGTGGTGGCCGACGTGTTCGCGGCCGACATCGGAGCACAGCATCCGGTGATCGGTGCCGAGATTGAAGAGCTCCGCTGGGTGTCGCGCGTCGACGCTGAGGGCCTCGAGGTCGCTCCGCTCGCGCGCGAGCACTTCCTGCCGTAGGCGGTGCCCTCGGCCGCCGCAGGAGAAGCGTCAGCTCTCGGTCGGCGTCGCCTCGGCCGCTGCCTCGTCCTCGGTGGTGGCGACGAGCTGACCGCACGCTCCGTCGATCTCCTTGCCGCGGGTGTCGCGGAGCGTGGTCGGGATGCCGGCATCGTTCAGCCGGCGGACGAACTCGTTCTGCACATCGCGCTCCGACGCCGTCCACACCGATCCGGGCGTCGGGTTCAGCGGAATCGGATTCACGTGCACCCACCCGCGTCCGCGGGCGTTGAGCTTCTCGGCGAGGAGGTCGGCGCGCCAGCCGTGGTCGTTCATGTCCTTGATCAGCGCGTACTCGATCGACACACGACGGCCCGTCTTGTCGAAGTACTCGCGCGCGGCATCCAGCGCCTCGTCGACCTTCCAGCGGGAATTGACCGGGATGAGCTCGTCGCGCAGCTGGTCGTCGGGCGCGTGGAGCGACAGCGCGAACGTGACCGGGATGTCCTCGGCGGAGAGCTTCCGGATCGCCGGAACGAGACCGACGGTCGACACGGTGATGCCGCGCGCGCTCATCCCGAGCCCGTGCTTCTTGTCCACCATGACCCGCACCGCCTGCATGACCCGGGCGTAGTTCGCCAGCGGCTCGCCCATCCCCATGAACACGATGTTGCTCACGCGCTCCGCGCTGTGGTCGTCCCGCTTCTTGCCGCCCAGGCCGCCCGCGGCGATGAGGGCATTGGCCCGCACGATCTGCTCGACGATCTCGGCCGCTGACATGTTGCGGGTGAGCCCCGCCTGCCCGGTCGCGCAGAAGGGGCAGTTCATGCCGCACCCGGCCTGGCTCGACACGCACAGCGTGATCCGGCCCGGGTAGCGCATGAGCACCGACTCCACGAGGGCGCCGTCGTGCAGCTTCCACAGGAACTTGATGGTGTCGCCGCGGTCGGTCTCCAGGCGCCGCACCTCCGTCAGCAGAGGGGGCAACATCCCGTGGACCAGATCCTCGCGCCCCTCCGCCGGGAGATCGGTCATCGCGGCGGGGTCGTGGGTGTAGTGGGTGAAGTAGTGCTTCTCCAGCTGGCCCGCGCGGAAGCCGGGAAGCCCCAGCTCCTTCACCTTGGCGACGCGCTCTTCGGGAGTGAGGTCGGCCAGGTGGACGGGCGGCTTGCCGCGCTTGGGGCTGGCGAACTGCAGCAGCGGCCGACCCTCGTCGTCCTTCTTCTGGGACCAGCCCTCGGTGCGCGGGCGGACCTGTCGCGGCTCGGTGCGGCGCACGGGGGGCGGAGTGCTCATCCTCCGAGGGTACGGGACCGGCCTGGCCGCCGCCCGTGTGCGCGGCACTACCGTGGAGCCATGGGCCAGATCACGGTGCGCGACATCACCCCCGACGACGCCGGTGAGGCGCTGACCCTCCAACGCGCCGCGTTCGTGCAGGAGGCGCTGATCTACCGCTCGGTCGATATGCCGCCGCTGACGCAGACCCTCGAGGAGCTGCGCGCGGAGCTGGAGGAGAACCTGGGCTGCGTCGCCCTCGACGGGCCTCGCATGGTGGGGGTCGTCCGCGCCCGCCGGGACGGCGATCTCCTCCTCATCGGCCGGATCGCGATCGCCCCCGACCAGCAGGGCCGCGGGATCGGCACGACCCTGCTCGACGCCGTCGAGACCCGTGGTCGCGCGGCCGGCGCCACGGAGGCCGAGCTCTTCACCGGCTCGCTCAGCGAGGCCAACCTGCGCCTGTACGAGCGGGAGGGCTACGTCGAGACCCAGCGCGTGCCGGGAGACGACGGCATCGAGCAGGTGTTCCTCCGGAAGCGCCTGACGGACTGACATGGATGCCGCCTCCCGCCGCGAACTCGACGCCCTGCGTCGGCGCGCGTGGGGCGCGGGCGGCGGCCTCGACGACGACCCCGTCGCTCAGGCGCGGCTGATCGAGCTCGAGACGCGCAGTCGCGTGGAGCGCGGGGCTGCACACGAGACCTCGCCTCGCGAGGAGGCCCCCGCTTCGAGGCGACCGGAGCCACGAGCGACCGAGCCGCGTACACTCGCGGCCCGTGAATCCGAGCCGGGCGAGCCGTGGCGACAGGAGCCGGGGCCGGATGCCCAGCCACCCCCGCCGGAGCGCACGACCGGCCACCCCGCGCGCCTCGCCGCGGCCCTCGTCGGCGGCGCCGCGGCCGTGACCCTGTCGGCGCTGTTCCTCGCCCCGCTCCTCGGCGAGACGCTCCCCGGTGCCGACCACACCGAGTTGCGCGCGATCGAGGACGCCGCCCGCGACGCGGACGCGTTCCTCGGCGCTCCCGCCGCCACCACACTGTTCACCGTTCCCCTCGACGGCCGGTTGAGCGACATCACCGGCAACACCGCCACTTTGATTCCGCCCGCACTGCCCGGAGACCGCGGCAGCGAATGGATCACCCCCGCGGGTCGCTACTACTCCGGACAGCTCTGGCGGGCCCGCGCCGACACCGACGAGCTTTGCCTCGTCGTCGAACTCGCAGCCGGCACACGCGGCACCTGCCTGCCGGAGGAAGCGCATCGGCGGGATGCGCTGCTCGTCGTGATCCCGGCGTCCGACATCCCCGTCGACGCCCGCCCCGAGGGGATGACCGAGACGGATGCGGTCGGCTTCTGGTGGCGCGCCGACGACAACGTCGAGGTCGTGCTCGCACCGCTCTCCGCGGCGACGCCGTAGCGCGCATCACCGGAGCAGCGAGGCAGTAGCCTGCTCCCGTGGTGCCCCTGGAGAACCTCCTCGCGTTCACGCTCGCCGCCCTCGTGCTCATCGTCATCCCCGGCCCGAGCGTGCTCTTCACGATCGGTCGCGCCCTGGCGCTCGGACGCATCGGCGGCCTGCTGAGCGTCCTCGGGAACGCCCTCGGCCTCCTGCCGATCATCGGCCTGGTGGCGCTGGGCGTGGGCGGGATCGTCGCACGCTCGGCGATCCTCTTCACCGCCGTGAAGATCGTCGGGGCGCTCTACCTGGCCTATCTCGGCATCCAGGCGATCCGTCATCGGAACCGCGCCGCCGGCGGCGCGGACACCACCCCGGCTGCGGGATCGGCGTGGCGTCAGCTGGGCGCCGGCTTCGTCGTCGGGGTCACGAACCCGAAGAGCATCGCGTTCTTCGTCGCCGTGCTCCCCCAGTTCGTCGACCTGGAGGCCGGAGCCGTTCCCCTCCAGATGATCGAGCTCGGCCTGGTGTTCTTCGCGCTCGCCCTTATCTCCGACGGCGCGTGGGCCCTCGCGGCCGCCGCGGCCCGCACCTGGTTCGGTCGCTCACCGAAGCGGCTGGCGACCCTCTCCGCCACCGGCGGGGGCATGATGATCGGCCTCGGCGGGGTCCTGCTCTTCAGCGGGTCGACCCACTGAGCCGGCGATGGCCGCGCGCGCGGGAATGACGGTCCGGCATAATCGCGGCGTGGCGGAGCTCATGACGATCGGCGACTTCTCGCGCGCGGTGCGGCTGAGCGCCAAGGCACTGCGGCTCTACCACGAGACGGATCTGCTGGTGCCTGCGGTGATCGACGAGCGCACCGGCTACCGCTGGTACGCGCCGGACCAGATCGCGGACGCGCGGATCGTCCGGACGCTCCGCGATCTCGAAGTACCCCTCGACACCGTGCGCCGGATCACCGCGGCACGAGACGTCGACGCACGCGCGGAGCTCATGCGCGACCACCTTGCGGCGATGGAGCAGAAGCTCGCCGAGACCCGGCGATCGGTGGAGAGCCTGAGGGCACTCCTGGAGCCCCCGCAGTCGTCTGCGACGGTCACGTACCGCAGTGTCCCTGAGACGACGGTCGTCGCCGTGGAGGCCACGATCGCCCGCTCCGCGCTCAGCGGCTGGTTCCGTTCGTCGATCGCGTCGCTGCAGCAGATCGCCCGGAAGAGCGATCCCGCCACCATCGGCGCGTTCGGCGGAGTGTGGTCCGATGAGCTGTTCTCCGACGAGTACGGCTCCGCCACGGTGTTCCTGACGGTCGGCCCGGGCTTCGACCAGAGCGTCCTGTCCGAGGATGCACGCGTCATCACCCTGCCCGCCGTCGAGCTGGCCGTCGCCGTCCACGACGGTGCGGACGAGGGCGTCCCCGCGGTCTACGCCGCGATCGGCGAACACGTCGCGCGACACGAGATGGCCACGGCCGGACCCGTGCGCGAGACGTACCTCTCCGGCTTCCCCGGCATCGACGATCGATCCATTACGGAGATCGGCTGGCCGGTGTTCCGTCTTTCTCGTTGACCTTCCCCCGGGGGGAAGGATCACGCTGTCTGTCATGACACGACTCGATGACCCCGCACCCTTCGAAGCCGCCGCGATTCCGCCGGCTGTCGCGCTCTACCTGCACGCCACGATCGACCTCGGCGACCGGGCGGGCGCGCTCGCCGCCTTCGCCGACACCGCCGCCGTCACGGACGAAGGCGAGACGTACGTGGGGACCGATGCGATCCGCGGGTGGCTCACCACCGCCGCTTCCGAGTACACCTACACGACGACGCTCCGCGGCCAGCGCTCCGGTGACGACGGACGGTGGGACGTCTTCGCACGCCTGGAAGGCGACTTTCCGGGAGGCGTCGCCGACCTGGTCTTCCGGTTCACGGTCCGCGACGGCGCGATCACCGAACTGATCATCGCTCCCTGACCGTCACACCACGGAGAGACCGTCCCTCACGAGGCCCTGAGCCGCTCCTTCTCCCACCGGGCACGGCGGGCCGCCTGCTCGCGCGGGTCCGGGACGGGGACGGCGGCGAGCAGCGTCCGCGTATAGGTGTCGGTGGGCGCGGTGAGGACCGCGCGTCGCTCACCCTCCTCGACGATGCGGCCGCGGTGGAGCACGACGACCCGATCGCACAGCTCGTCGACGACGGCCAGATCGTGGCTGATGAACAGGCACGCGAAGCGCAGGTCCCGCTGCAGGTCGCGCAGAAGCTCCAGGACGGTCGCCTGGACGGACACATCGAGTGCGCTCGTGGGCTCGTCGGCGATGAGCAGCCGAGGACGCAGCGCGATCGCGCGCGCGATCGCCACACGCTGCCGCTGGCCGCCCGAGAGCTCGTGCGGGTAGCGCCGCTCCCAGGATGCCGGCAGCTCGACGGCGGCGAGGAGCTCGGTCACCCGGGCGTCGAGCGCGGCGCCCCGCAATCCGCCGTGGGCGCGCAGAGGCTCGGCGATCGAGGCCCCGACGCTCATGCGCGGATCGAGGGCGGCGAGGGAGTTCTGGAACACGAACCCGACCGCCCCCTTCACGCGTCGCGCCGCCCGACCGCGAGCGCGGGCGAGATCGACGCCGTCGACGAGGACGCGTCCGGCCGTGATCGGGGTGAGCCCGAGCGCGCATCGGCCGATCGTCGACTTGCCCGATCCCGACTCGCCCACGAGGGCGACGATCTCCCCCTCACCGATCGTCACGGACACGCCGTCGACCGCGGTCACCGCGCGTGCGCCCCGCCCGTAGACCACGCCGAGGTCCTCGATCTGGAGGACCGGGGCTCCCTGCGCCGTCGGAGCCGGGCGGGCCGGAGCGCCGATCCGGGGAACGGCCTCGAGGAGCGTGCGCGTGTAGTCCGCGCGGGGCGCGTCGAACAGCTCCTGCACGGGAGCTGTCTCCTCCACCTGCCCGCGGCGCATCACCACCACACGATCGGCGAGGTCGGCGACCACCCCCATGTCGTGCGTGATGAGGAGGATCGCCGCCCCCGTGCGCTTCTGCAGGCGTCGGACGACGTCGAGGATCTCCCTCTGGACGGTCACATCGAGCGCCGTCGTGGGCTCGTCGGCGATGAGGAGCTCCGGATCGCAGGACAGGGCCATGGCGATCATCACGCGCTGAGCCTGCCCGCCGGAGAGCTGGTGTGGGTAGCTCGCCAGCCGCCGCTCCGGCTGATCGATCTCGACCATCTCGAGCAGCTCGACCGCCCGGGCCCGACGCTCCGCGCGGGAGAGCTCCGGCCGGTGGACGCGCAGCGTCTCCTCGATCTGCGATCCGACGGGGAAGACCGGGTCCAGCGCCCCCGCGGGGTCCTGGAAGATGACGGCGACGCGGGATCCGCGGATCCCGTTGCGCTCCCGCTCGCTCATTGACAGGAGTTCCTCGTCATCCAGCCGCGCGGAGCCGGTCACGACCGCGGAGTCGGGGAGGAGGCCGACGAGGCTCAGGGCGGTGACGCTCTTGCCGGACCCCGATTCGCCGACGAGCGCGACGACTTCGCCGCGAGCGACGGCGAAGGACACGCCCTGCACGGCGGGCACGCTCTCCCCGCCGACCCGGAAGTCCACCCGGAGGTCGCGGACCTGGAGGAGCGTATCGGTCATGCCGTCTCGTCCTCGTCCGGAGAGTCGCGGTAGGCCTGCCAGTCCGCGAGCATCTTCCGGTGGTAGCTGGCGAGCCACGTCATGTACCGTCGCGCGGTGTTCAGCCTCGTCCGCGGGTGCTCGGCGCCGTCGGGCAGGGTGTCCAGACCGAATTCGATCGTCGAGGAGATGCGGCTGAGGTAGTCGCGCTCCCCCGCCAGGAAGCTCCCCCAGACATCCTCCTCGGTGCGGAAGTAGTGGCTGCGGTCCCCCGGCACGGAGTGGTGCTTGATGAAGCCGAGGTTCATCAGCGCCCGCGTCGACATCGACACCGCCCCGGTGCTGGCCTTCAGGAGGTCGGCGATCTGGGCCGATGAGAGGTACGGACGGTCCACGATGAGCAGGAGGCCCAGCACGCGCCCGTCCATGCGCGGATTGCCGGCGGCACCCCAGGCGTACGCGAAGTCCTCGATGAACGCGCGCGTGGCCTCGTCGAGGTCGGTGAGGGGCAGGTCGGTCACAGCGACATCCTCTCGAGCACGTCGCCCGGCTGCGCGGTCTGCAGAGCCGCGCGGAAGCGGTCGATCGGCCACATCGTCATCCCGCTCCACACGATCGATTCCACCAGACCCGCGTCGTCGCGCGCGACCCGGACCTCTTCGCCCACCGCGCCGAAGCCGGGCTTGGCCTCCAGCCGCAGGATGCCGTCCGTCGCGGTGATCGGCTCCACCAGTCCCGCGGGGTCGGGCGAGCCGGGGTAGAGCCCCACCGTCTGCCCGCCGAGGTCGACGAGGTCGAGCACCGACCACAGGCTCGCGTACCGACCCGTGATGTCGGCGATACGGGCGTCCGCGTCGGCCGTGTCGACCGCCGCACGCAGCAGCCGCAGCGCTCCGGTGGCGAGGGTGTCGGCCGGACCGTCGATCGCGTTGGTGAGCACGCTCACCACGATCCCGGTCTCGGGATCCAGCCAGGTCCGGGTGATGTGCCCGGGGTAGCCGCCGGAGTGGCCGACGAGGTCGTGCCCGTCGATCTCGCGCAGCTCGAACCCCAGCCCGTAGTGGCGGGTGATCTCACCGATCGGCACCGTGGACTCCCGGCGATGGAGCAGACGCTTGCTCGCGTCGCTCAGAAGGCGGGTGTCGCCCTCGGCGTGGGCGGAGAGGTAGTCCGACACCTCGGCGGCGGTGGAGTACCACCCGGTGGCGGCGGCCATCGCCCGGGTGTCGACGTGGGTGATGCGGCGCCGACGGTCGTCCGCCGCGATGAGACCGGTGTGTCCGGCCGCGTAGTCGTCCGCGCGGGCGGCATCCCACTCCGCTCCGGTGCGGGTCAGCCCGAGCGGCGCGACGATCCGCTGGTCGGTGTAGTCGCGGTAGCTGCGACCGGATGCCGCCTCGATGACCAGCCCCAGGAGCGAGTAGCCGATGTTGGAGTACTTGAAGTACTCGTTCGCCCCGGCGATCCGCCCCTCCTCGCGGCAGATCCTGAGAAGTCGTTCGCGATCCGGGAAGTCCGCGCCCCGCTGCCAGTAGTCGGCGTCGACACCGTCACGGATGACGCCCGCCTGGTGTCCGAGGAGCTCGCGCACCGACACCGCCGACAGGGGCGTGTCGGCGAGCTCCGGGATCCACTGCACCACCGGATCGTCCAGCCGCAGCGCGCCGTCCTCCACCAGCTGCATGACGGCCGTGGCGGTGAAGGTCTTCGAGTGCGACGCGATGCGGAAGAGGGACTCGCTCGTCACGGGCGCACCCGTCTCGACGTCAGACACCCCCCAGGCGAAGTCGAGCACGAGCTCGCCGCGCAGACGGATGGCGGCCTGGATGCCGGGCACCGCACGCTGGGCTCCCTGAAAGGCCCACCAGGTGGCGATGTAGTCGGCCGCGCGCGCGACGGCGTCGCGCACGGAGGGGGAGGGGTCGGTCACGAGGTGCGTCCTTTCGGATCCAGGGCATCGCGGAGGATGTCTCCGAGGGTGATGAGCGCGAGCACCGTCACGCTGAGGAAGAGGGCGGGGAACAGCAGCATGTGCGGCGATCCCGCGAAGTACGACTGGGCGTTCGCCAGCTGCAGGCCCCACGAGATCGACGGCGACCGGAGACCGACGCCGAGGAAGGTGAGGGTCGCCTCCGCGACGATGACGCTGCCCACCATCGTCGCGGTGATCGCCAGCACCGGGCCGATCGCGTTGGGCAGCACGTGTCGCCACAGGATGCCGGCATCCCCGATCCCGAGGGCGCGGGCCGCCTGGACGTAGTCGGTGGGACGGACCGCGCGCACCGACCCGCGGACGAGCCGCGCGAGGGTCGGCCAGCTGAAGGCGGCCAGCACCAGTGCCACCACGGCCGGCGTCGGGGTTCCAACACTGTTGAGCACGATGATGGCGCCGAGGATGAAGGGGAAGCCGAGGAAGATGTCGGTCAGGCGCGAGACGACCGTGTCGGCGATCCCGCCGTAGTAGCCCGCGATCGTGCCGACGACCATCGCGACCGACAGCGCCAGCGCGGTCGTGACGAGTCCGATGAACAGCGAGCTGCTCGTGCCGTAGATGACGTTGGCGTAGATGTCGCAGCCCTGCAGATCGGTGCCGAAGACGTGTTCCGGGCTCGGCGGCTGCGCACTGTCGGCCAGGAAGCAGGCCCGCGGGTCGGGCTGTCCGAACAGGCCGGCGAACACCTGCGGCACGAGGGCGATCAGCGCGAGGACCGCCAGGAGGACGAGGGAGATCCAGAACAGCGGACGCCGCCGCAGGGCCGGCCAGACCCCGCGGCGCGCGGTGACCTCGGGCAGGTGCGTGATGGACACGGCGGTCTCAGTCATGGCGGATCCTCGGATCGAGGGCGGAGTTGATGATGTCCACGAGGACGTTCAGCGCAAGGAAGATGAGGATGAGGGTGGTCGCCACGCCCACCACCGTCGGTCCCTCCTGCGTGCGGATCGCCGAGAAGAGCAGCTGACCGATCCCCGGAAGGTTGAAGATGCCCTCGATCACCACGGCGCCCCCGAGCAGGAACCCCAGGTCGATCGCGACGAAGGTCAGCACGGGCGCGACCGAGTTCCGCGTCACGTGCACCCCCACGATGCGCGAGCGCGGGATCCCCTTCGCCCGGAGCGTCCGGACGAAGTCCGACTCCATCGAGTCGATGACGCTCCCGCGCATCAGTCGCGCGATGGAGGCGAGACCGAACACCGCGATCACGAGGGCCGGCAGGAGGTAGGCGACCGGCCACCCGGCATCCGTCCCCGCGATCGGCGCCCACCCGAGCTGCAGACCGAACACCAGCTGCACGGTGACACCGACGACGAAGATCGGGATGGAGGTGGCCAGGATCGTGCCGAAGAGGATGGTCCGGTCGATGGCGGTGTCTTTCCGCAGGCCCGCCCACAGGCCGAGCAGCACCCCGAGGACGACCTCGATCACCCAGGCGGTGAGGGCCAGCGTGATCGTCACCGGCCACCGTGAGGCCATGCGCTCGGCGACGGGGCGGCCGTCGAACGCGGTCCCGAGATCGCCGGTGAACAGGCCGCCGAGGTAGCGGAGGTACTGCTGCCACAGGGGTTCGTCGAGGTGGAACCGCTCGCGAAGCTCCGCCACGACGTTCGGCGGCAGCGGCCGGTCGCCGCCCAGCGCCGCGATCGGGTCGCCCGGGAGCGCCCACACCGCGGCGTAGATCAGGAAGGTGACCCCGAGAAAGACGATCGCGAGCTCGCCGACCCGCCCCGCCACGACCCGCGCGACCCTCATGCGAGCCGCTCCGTCTCGCGGGACACGGTCACGAGCAGCGCGCCGAGCTGAACGGCGACGAGCCGCTCGGTCGGAAGCGGACGGATGCCGGGGCGCGCCGCGAGCGCGTCCATCCACCCCGCGAACCGGTCCTCCACCTCCGCGGCGAGGGCGCGCACCGCGGGGTCCGCGTCCGGCGTCGCCGCCTCGGCGTGCAGGGCGCGACGGAGGATCCCCCCGAAGCGCAGGCGGAACATCGTCACGACCTCCTCGTTGCCGAAGACCTCCGCGACGGTCGCCTCGCGGCGGTGGGCGGGATCCGACGCGCGCACCGCCTCGGCGGCGCCCAGCGCACCCATCACCGGGACGAAGGCGTCCGTCGCCCGACGGAAGGGGGTGTCGGCGCGGAGGTACGGCGCGGCTCGATTCCACAGACCGTCGAGATCGTCGTGGAGGTCGGTGAGCGCGGCGGCCTTGGCGACGAGGACGTCGCCGTAGTCCCGGCCCGATCCGCGCTCGTCCGCGGCATCCGGATGCGTCCAGTACGGCAGCTCGGCGACGACGGTGAGGGTGCCGTGGGGCTCGAGGTAGTCGGCGGTGCCCGCGCCTCCGGTCTCGGTGGACGGGTCGATCCCGAGGCCGCGCAGGTAGTCGTGGCGCTCCCGCGTGAGGGGTGCGCGGAAGACGCCCGGCCCGAGGCGATCGAGCTCCGCCGATTCCGGCTCGCCGACGTCGAGGAAGAGCCCGAGCTGGGCGGGGAGGGCGCCGAGGTCGGCGACGAGGTCCGGCTCGTCGCGGTTCAGGTAGTAGTAGACGCCGCCGAGCTCGGCGTTGTGCAGACCCATGAAGACGTCGGGACGCACCTCGTCGAGCAGCGCCATCAGGGCCCGGGTCTCGGGGATCGGGGCGTCGAAGCGGACGCCCTCATGCTCGAAGGGGAAGGACCATTCCACCTGCTCCGCCGGTGCCGGGCGGTAGAAGCCCCGGAAGTACGACCCGCGGTCGGCGGGTGCGGCGAACCACGACTCGTTCAGGCGTGCGCCGTCCGGATCGATGCACGGGACGATGTGCCAGGTCGCGTCGGGAAGCGCGGGATCCCGCTCCGCGAGGAGGCCGAGCAGGACCAGGACGGAGTGGAAGCCGATCGGTTCATTGGGGTGGACGCCGCCCACCACGACGACGCGGGTCGCTCCGGCGCCGACCGTGTAGGCGGGGATCTCGGCGCCGCTGCGGGCGCGTCCGATGACGTGCCGGGTCGCGCCGATGCGGTCGGCGAGGTCGTCGGCCCGCTGGAGCAGGTCGTCGACACCGGGGAAGGTGTCGATCGGGGGGATCGTCGCCAACGTCGGAAGAGCGCGACGGACGTGGGGAGACGCAGGTGACATGGGGCTCGTCATGGTGGGAAGGCCGGGGGTGCGCCGCCGGGGGGAAGGGCGCACCCCCGGGAGGGTCAGTCCGCCAGACCGATCAGCCGGTAGGTCGGGTTCCCGACCGGCGAGCTCGGCAGGTCGGAGACCCGGTCGGAGGTGACGTAGGAGTACGTCTCGAAGAACAGCGGCACGGCGGGGAAGTTCGCCTGGATGATCTCCTGGACATCGGCGTACGCGCTGCCGTCTCCGGAGAGGTCGGCATCGGCGGCCGCCATCGCCTCGGCGATCTCGGGGGTGTAGTACGGGATGCAGTTCGCGCACCCGCCGCCCTCGATGAAGAACACCCGCAGCGTCGCCTGCTGGCTGGGGTACAGCGCACCCCAGCGGGAGAAGAACGGACCGGAGACGTTCGCCTCCGTGCGGTTCTGCAGGAACTCCGCCCAGTCGGCGCTGGGACGGATCGTCGCGTCGATGCCGAGGTTCTGGCGCAGCTGGTTCGCGATCGCCTCGTAGAGCGGGTCGAGTCCGCCGCCGCCCGGGAAGTAGATCTCCAGCGGGCCCTCGAAACCACCCGCCTCCTCAAGGAGCGCCTGGGCGGCCTCGGGGTCGTACTCGCAGAACTCGCCGCAGATGCCGGCGGGCGTGCCCGGCTCGATCGCCGGCGTCCACGCGGTCGCCGGGGTGTAGGTGTCGCCGTAGATGACGGTGCTGATCGTCTCGCGGTCGATCGCCATCGAGATGGCCTGTCGGACGCGGATGTCGTCGTACTGCTCGTTCCACAGCGGCAGCCCCAGGAACGAGATGCCGGGCGCCTCGAACGAGTAGAGCCGGTCGCCGAAGTCGGCTCCCGCCTGCGTCAGCTTGGATGCCGGGACACCCGCGACGTCGAGGTTGCCGGCCTGGACGTCCAGGTAGGCCGTCTCGGAGTCGGTGTAGGGGACGAAGGTGATCTGGTCGACCGTGGGCGCCTCGCCCGGGTAGTCCTCCCAGGCCTCCAGGACGATCGGCTCGTTCTCGACGTACTGCTCGGTGAACGCGAACGGGCCGTTGCCGACGGGGAAGGAGTTGTACGCGTCGAAATCCTCGAACGCCGATTCCGGCATCGGGAACATCGCGGTCTGGGCCTGGGTGACCTGAAGGGGGAACTGCCCGTCGGGGCCGGAGAGCTCCACCGTGAAGGTGAGGTCGTCGAGCACCGTGAGGCCCGACATCTCGGTGGTGGTGGGCTCGCCCTCGGCGGGGTTCAGGTCGGAGAACCCGACGATGTTGGCGAGCTGTCCGGAGTTCTCGAACGCGTTCGGACCGTAGGCCACAGCGTTCCAGCTGTCCACGTAGCTCTGCGCGGTCACCGGCGTGCCGTCCTGGAACGTCCAGCCGTCACGGAGCGTGATCGTCCAGGTGACGGCATCCTCGGACTCGATCGACTCGGCCTGGACCATGTCGAGCGCGCCGTCGGACTGCAGGAAGGCCAGCGGCGCCCAGACGGCCATGTTGACGTCGAACGCGACCGACTGACGCCCGGGGATGATCAGCTGCGGGTCGGTCGAGGCGACACGGATCGCCAGGGTGTCGTCGGCGGCGTCAGGGGTGCTGGACGCGGAGCAGGCGGAGAGCGTCAGCGCGGTCGCGGCGAGGGCGGCGACCAGGATCCTTTTCCTCATGGGGTCCTCTCGGGTGTGACGCGGCGGCACGGTCCGGGGGGAAACCGTGGCGCCGCGTGGACCCGAGCGTAGGGCCTGATCTCTCAGAACTTTCAGTACGAAATGAAAGCTTAACGATCACGAAATGCGCGCCGCGATATCCACGGCGCGCATCTCACGGGCCCGCGCTCAGAGGAAGATGTCAGGGAACATCGCGTCGTCGGGAGTTCCGGGGACGGCGGCGTATCGCGAGAAGTCGGTGACGCCCGCCTCTTCGAGCACGTCCTCGACGATGAGCGTCCGGCCGGTGCACGACGACGCCGGGCGCGTGACCACCTCGTAGGCGGCATCGGCATAGATCTCCGGCGTGCGACTGACCTTCATCATCCGGTCGCCGCCGAGGGAGAACTGGACGGCGGCCGTCGCGATCGTCGTCCGGGGCCACAGGGTGTTCGCGGCGATGCCGGCGGAGGCGAACTCCGCCCCGATCCCGAGCGTCGCCATCGTCATCCCGTACTTCGCCAGCGTGTAGCCGGTGTGGGCGCCGAGCCACTTCGGAGAGAGGTTCAGCGGCGGCGAGAGCGAGAGGACGTGCGGATTCTCGGCATCCTTCAGCATCGGCAGAGCCGCGCGCGAGAGCAGGAACGTCCCGCGCACGTTGACGTCCTGCATCAGGTCGTACTTCTTCATCGACAGCGCCTCGGTTCCCGACAGGTCGATGACGGAGGCGTTGTTGACGACGACGTCGATGCCCCCGAACTCGCCCTGGGTCATGAGCACGGCCTGGGTCACATCGTCGTCGTTGCGGACGTCGCCGACGATCGGGAGGGCGTTGCCGCCCGCCGCGCGGATCTGCTCGGCAGCGGTGTGCACGGTCCCCTCGAGCTTCGGATGCGGCGTGTCGGTCTTCGCGAGGATCGCGACGTTCGCACCGTCGCGGGCGGCACGCAGCGCGATCGCGAGACCGATGCCGCGGCTGCCACCGGACAGGAGCACGGTCTTGCCGGCGAGGGTCTTCCGATCGGTGGCGGTCGGGGAGGTGTTCTCGGTCATCGGGCGTCCTTTCCGGAGGCGAAGGCCCGGATGCGCGCGGCCGCCTCCGGGGTGTCGAATCGTGCGCCGATGGTCGCGGCCTCGTCGGCGAGGTTGGCGGCGAAGTCGCGCTCCGCCCCCGCACGGACGAGCCGCTTGGCCTGACCGTACGCGCCCATCGCACCCGTCAGCCAGCTCTCGGCGACGGCGAGCGCGCGCGCCGCGACGTCGGCCGACGGGACGACCTCCGTCACGAGCCCCCAGTCGAGGGCCGTGGCCGCGTCGATCGTCACGTCCTGCAGCAGCATCCGCAGGGCCCGGCGCTGACCGATCGCGGCGGGGAGGAGGGTGGAGACCCCGAGGTCGGGGGTGAGGCCTATCTCGGCGTACTTGCTGACGAAGCGCGCACCCTCGGATGCCACGATGTAGTCCGCCGCCAGCATGAGGCCGAGGCCCCCGCCGGCGACCGCCCCCTGCACGGCCGCGACGACGGGCACCGACGATTCCACGAACGCGCGGATGCCGTCGTGGATGACGTGCGCGGTCTCGGTCACCGCCGCGCCGTCGGCGCCGGAGGTGGCCATCTCGCGCACATCGCCGCCGGCGCAGAACGCCGGTCCCGACGCCTCGATGAGGATCGCGCCGACCGTGTCGTCCTCGGTCAGCTCGCGCGCGACGTCGCGCCAGAGGCGCCCCATCGCGAAGCCCATCGCGTTCAGCGACGCCGGCCGGTTGAAGCGCACCCGCGCCAGCGCACCCTCACGCGTGACGACGATGGAGGCGTCGTCCGGGTTCGCGCCCGTGCTCCGCGCGCTCATTTCGGGGCCATCCGGATCGCACCGTCGAGACGGATCGTCTCGCCGTTGAGATACCCGTTGTCGACGATCGCCATGACCAGGCGGGCGTACTCGTCGGGCGAGCCGAGTCGAGCGGGATACGGCACCTGCTGACCGAGGGAGTCCTGCGCCGGCTGCGGGAGCCCCGCAAGCATCGGCGTCTCCATGATGCCGGGGGCGATGGTCATCACCCGGATCGCGTGCCGGGCGAGCTCGCGGGCGATGGGGAGGGTCATCGCGTGGACGCCGCCCTTGCTGGCAGCGTATGCGGGCTGACCGATCTGACCGTCGAAGGCGGCGACGCTCGCGGTGCTGATGATGACGCCGCGATCGCCGGAGTCGTCCGGCACGGTACGGGCCATCGCGGCGGCACCGTGCGCGATGACGGTGTAGGTGCCGAGGAGGTTGACGCGGACGAGGCGCTCGAAGTCGGCGATCGGGGTGGGGACGCCGTCTCGATCGAGGACCTTCGCGGGCGGGGCGATCCCCGCGCAGTTGACGACGACGCGCAGCGGGCCGGCTTCGCCCGCGTGCGCCACGGCGGCCGCGACCTGCTCCGGATCGGTGACGTCGGCCGCGGCGAAGGATGCGCCGATCTCCGCCGCGACGGCGGTGCCCGCAGACCCCGGGAGGTCGACGAGGGTGACGGCGGCGCCCGCAGCGATGAGGCGTCGGGCCGTCGCAAGGCCCAGGCCGCTGGCACCGCCGGTGACCAGGGCGGCGGCGGAGGTGAGGTCCATCCGTTCTCCTTCGAACTGCGCCCGGAGGCGTCGACATCACATGTCAGCTTAGGCGGGACTGCGTCTCACGAGGAATCGGGGTCGCCCGCGGCGCCGTCCGGTGCCAGGATGGCGGCATGGCCGAGCCCCATCCGCTCATGTTCGACCCGGATGACCCTTCCCTCGCGCGGGTGCGCGAGATCGCGCTCGCCCTCCCCGGTGCCGCCGAGAAGGTGAGCCACGGCCGGCCCGCCTTCTTCACCGTGAAGGTCTTCTGCTACTACGGGGGCGCGGCGAAGGCCGACATGGCCCGTCGCCACGACGAGGCGGTCCTGTTCCTCCCCGACCCGGACGACGCGGCCGCGCTGGCGCAGGACCCCCGCGTCTGGGTCCCCGCCTATCTCGGACCGAGCGGCTGGCTCGCGATCGACCTGGCGGATGCCGAGCCCGGCGAGATCGGCGAACTCCTCGACGCGTCGTTCCGCCGTACGGCGCCGGCGCGGCTCGTCCGCGAACTCGACGCGAGGACCGCCTGACGAGGCGGGATCAGCCGGGACCGAGGATGAAGTTCCACGTCCCGGCGGCGAGTGCCGCGGCGACCGCGACGACGGCGACCCCCGCCCCTACGGCGATGAGCGCCCACTCGCGCGCGCCGAACCTCGAGATGCGTGCCCACGTCCGCGGTCCCGGAGCGCCGAAGCCGCGGGCCTCCATCGCGGTGGCGAGCTTCGCGCCGCGGCGGATCGACAGCACGAGGAGCGCGAACGCCATGCCGAGGAAGCGGCGGAGCCTCCCCCGGTCGGCCACGCCGCGCGCACGGCGGGCCAGCTCGAGGGCGCGCCAGTCGTCGAGGAAGAGGCCGACCATCCGCAGGCCCGCGAGCGCGCCGAGCACGAATCGCGCCGGAAGCCGCCAGATCTGCGACAGCCCGTCGGCGAGGTCGGTGGGGTCGACGCTCGCGAAGAGCACGACCGAGGGCAGGGCGATGGCGAGCACGCGCAGCGTCGTCGCGAGGGCGAGCTCGAGCGAACCGTCGCTGACGCGGACCGCGAGCCACTCGACGTAGACCTGACCGCTCGTCCGCCCGTACAGCGCGATCGTCACTCCCGTGAGCGGTGCGAGGGCCCACACGAGCCACGTCCGCCGCCAGAACTCCCCCCACCGGAGCCCCGCCCAGGGCATCAGCAGCAGCTCGACGAGGAGGGCCGCGCCCGCCGAGACGACGTCGAGCGTCAGCACGAGCGGAACGGTGAGCACCATCGTCGCGGCGAGCTTGGCCACGGGGTTCACTCCCGCCATCGCGCTCGTGCGCGCGCGGTCCGGCGCCAGGGTCACCGGGCGCCTCCGCCGATCTCGACGCGCTCGGCGCGGAGAGCGCGCACCACGTCGGCGTCGTGCGTGATCGTCACGATCGCCGAGCCCTCGTCGCGCAGCCGCGCGAGCAGGGCGACCATCTCCGCCCACGTCCGCGCGTCCTGCCCGAACGTCGGTTCGTCCAGCACCAGCACCCGCGGCGCCGTGGCGAGGGCGGCCGCCACCGTCAGGCGTCGCTTCTCCCCGCCGGAGAGCGTGTACGGGTTGGCGGCGGCGAGGCGATCGAGCCGGAGCCGCGCGAGGAGTTCGTCGACCACGGCGTCCCGCGCCGCGGCATCCTGTCCGAGCGCACGCGGCCCGACCTCGAGCTCGGCGCGCACCGTGCGCTCCAGAAGCTGATGCTCGGGGTCCTGGAAGACCGTGCCGATCCGCGTCAGCAGCTGCCGCGAGCGCCACCGGATCGGGGAGGGGCCGGCCCCGGCGGCGAGCGCGTCCGAGGCCTCGAGGAGACCGGATGCCGGAGCGATCAGCCCCGCGAGCGTGAGGCCGAGGGTCGACTTCCCCGCCCCGTTCGCTCCGGTGATCGCGAGGGCCGCGCCCGCCCGCACGTCGAGGTCGACGCCGGAGGCGACGGGGTTTCCCGCCACCCGCTGCACCGCGAGGTCGCGGGCGCGCAGGAGCACGTCTCCGGGCGCCGTGGCCGGCGGAGCGGGGTGCGGCGGTGGGGAGGACGGCACCCAGACGCCGGCCGCCGACAGCCGCACACGCTCGGCGCCGAGGACCTCGTCGGGCGTCCCGTCGGCGATCACCCCGTCGCCGCCCGCGCCGAGGACGATCACGCGCGTGACCAGCGGAAGCCAGACCTCCACGCGGTGCTCGACGACGACGAGGGTCGCGGGGTGGGCGTCGAGCAGCCCGCCGACGGCCGCGCGCACGTCGGCGACGCCGCGCGGGTCGAGGTTGGCGGTGGGTTCGTCGAGCAGGATCAGCCCCGGCCGCATCGCGAGGACGCCGGCGAGCGCCATCCGCTGCTTCTGACCGCCGGAGAGCTCCTTGGTCGGGCGGTCGAGGGGCACGTCGAGACCCACGGCCTCCCGCGCCGCGTGCACGCGCGCCCAGATCTCGTCGTGCGGGATGCCGAGGTTCTCGCAGCCGAAGGCGATGTCGTCGCCGACCCGGGCGAGGATCACCTGCGCATCGGGGTCCTGCAGGAGCAGGCCCGCGCGCCCGCGCGCGGCATCGGCGGGGACGCCGTCGAGGAGCAGCTCGCCCTCGGACTCACCCTCCTCCGCGCCGCCGAGCACGCCTGCAAGCCCCTGGAGGAGCGTCGACTTCCCCGCCCCCGAGGCGCCGAGGAGGAGCACCCGCTCCCTCGGCTCGATCCGCAGGTCCAGTCCCCGCACCGCCCAGGCACGTCGCGACGCGTGCCGCCAGCCCCATCCGCGCACCCGCACTGCGGCCGCGGCGCCCGGCATCCGCGACACGCTCAGACGCGCGTGCGGTGCGCGCGACCGGACGCGAACCGGTCGAGAGCGCCGGTGGCCGCGAGGCCGCGCGCGATCGCCCACGAGAGCGCGCCGGCGATCACGGCACCCGAGACCATCGTGCTGGCGAGGTAGACCAGGACGAAGGTGAGGTCGGCGCCGGCGTACCAGAGCAGGAGGTTGTTCACGCCGCCGAGGAGCGCCGCCCCGATGCCCGCGAGCACGGCGACGGGCAGCGTCCAGCGCCGGTAGAAGAAGGCGAGGAAGATGAGCTCGGCGCCGATGCCCTGCACGAGTCCCGCCTCGAGGGTGAGGAACGCGCCCCACGTGTTGCCGACCAGCGTGAGGGCCGACACCGCCGCTGCCACGAGCTCGGTGTACACCGCCGCACCGGGCTTGCGGATGATGAGCGCGCCGAGGACGCCGGCGAACAGCCACGGTCCGTCGAGGAGGCCCTGCAGACCCGGCAGCAGCGGCTCGAGGAACGCGCTCGGACCACGGTAGGCGACGTTCCACAGCAGGAAGACGAGGCCGCACGCGACGCCGAGGACGCTGGCGACGACGATGTCGACGACGCGCCAGCGGTGGGTCCGCGGCGGCGTCGAGGTGGGGACGGACGTGGACGTGGATGTAGACATCGATGCTCCTCCCTGCGCCGGCATGATCCGGATCAGGTTCGACGGTCGAAGCGTGGATCGCTTCCTCTCAGCCCGGCTCACCGGACTCCCGTGGTTGTGCGCTCGAGTATAGCGGCGCCCGGGCGCGGTATCTTGGCCGGGTGAGCGTGGACGAGGCCCCGGCGACGACGCGTCGCGCCCGCCGGGAGACCGCCCCCTCGACGGTGAGCCCCGTCGCGAGCGCGACCCCGACCGGGGCTCTCGCGTGGGTCGACCCGGAGCGCGTGTCCGGCTCCGCCGCCCGGACGGACTTCGCCACGGCATCCGCCCCCTTCGTCCCGGTCGAACCCGACCTCCTCGCCGACGCCCCGCGCCGCTCGATCGTGCGGCCGGGCGTCCTCATCCCCGTCGGGGTGTTCGCCGCCCTCGCCGGGGCGTACGCCGCCACGACCCTTCTGTGGCCCCTGCACGCGGTGGCCCCCGAGGTCGCCCCCATCCAGGTCGAGCCCATCGCCTCGGTCGCGGCAGCTCCCGCCTGGCCGGGTGTGGGGTCGGCGGCGATCGCGGTCGAGGGGATCGACGGCACGCTCGCGTCGTCGCTGGATCCGGCATCCATCGCCAGCATCACCAAGGTCGTCACGGCGCTGATGATCCTCGACGAGCTGCCCCTCGCCGCCGGCGAGCAGGGGCCGGAGTACCGCTTCGGCTACACCGACATGCTCGAGTACTGGGACTACCGCGCGCGCGGCGAGTCCGCGCTCGACGTGCCGATCGACGGGGTGCTCACCGAGTATCAGCTGCTCGAGGGCATCCTCGTGGGCTCGGCGAACAACTACGCCGAGCGGCTCGCGTCGACGATCTGGCCCTCGGACCAGGTGTTCGCGTCGGCGGCGCGCTCGTGGCTCTCCACCCACGGCATCCCCGGGGTGACCGTCGTCGAGCCGACGGGCATCGACGGCGGCAACACCGCCACGGCCGAGGCCCTCATCCCCCTGGCGAAGAAGGCGATGGAGAACCCGATCGTCGCCGAGATCGTCGCGAAGCAGGCGGTCGAGCTCCCCGGCGCCGGGCGGGTGGAGAACACCAACGGGCTCCTCGCCGACCCGGGCGTGGTCGGCATCAAGACGGGAACCCTCGACGCGTGGAACGTGCTGTCCGCCAAGGACGTCGTCGCGGGCGACACCACCGTCCGGCTCTATGCCGCCGTCCTCGGACAGCCCGACGACGCGGCGCGGGTCGCGGCCTCCCGGGCCCTGTACGACCGGCTCGAGCAGGAGCTGCAGCCCCAGCCGTCGGTCACGGCCGACACCGTCGCCGGCCTCGTCCGCACCGCCTGGGGCGAAGAGGTCTCCATCGTCACCGCGAGCGACGCGGCGGTGGTGCTCTGGAACGGCGGGGCGGGCACGGTCTCGACGCGCTACGACCTCGGCGACGCGCGGACCGCGGGCGACGTCGTCGGCTCGCTCTCGGTCGACGGTCCGCTCGACGACGACCTGGTCGACCTGCGGCTGGCCGAAGACATCGAGCCGCCGAGCGCGTGGTGGCGCCTCACCCACCCGCTCGACCTCTTCGGTCTCACCGACTGACCCGGGCGGGTCGCGCCGTCGGGGGTCCGGCCTCAGGCGAAGCGGACGCGCTGCTGCAGCCGCGTGCGGGCGTCGAAGACCTCGTTGCCGCCCATCGCGCGGGCACCGGTGAGTCCGCGCCGGAGGATCGTCGACAGGGCGCTGCGCGCCACCACCGCCACGGGTACTCCGCGCACCTTGCCGAGCTCGGTGATCGCCTGGTCGAGGTCGTCGTCGGGGAGGACGACGATCGCGCCGCGGAAGCGCACCCCCGCCGCGCGGCCCATCCCGCGCACGCGCGCGACGAGGTCGGCGACCGGTGCGCCGACCACGCCGTCGCCCACGATCTCGCCGCGGCGGAAGCCGACCGGTCCGCCGAAGTCCTCCGACAGCACCCCGTAGAGCCCGCTCGGGCCCAGCACGATGTGGTCGATCTTGTCGTCGGGTCCGGCGTCTCGCCCTTCGGCCATCACGTCGTGCCAGACGGTGTAGCCCATGCCGAGGTCGGCGACGATGCGGGCGGTCGCCTCCTCCGCGAGCGCGTCCGCGAGCAGCCGCCGGAGGTGATGCGGCGCGGTGCGCACGAGCGCGGGGTCGTACGGGTCCTCCAGCGGAACGCCGCGACCGACCCACTCCCGCATGAGGTCGAGGTATCTCTCACGGCGCCAGCCGCCGGGATGCCCGTGCGAGCGGGCCCGCGGGCGGGTGTCCCGCGAGGCCGCTCGCGGGGCGCGCCACGAGGTGGCATCGGATGCCGACCCCGCGGCATCCGACCACTCCGGCGCCGCGCTCGAGCCGAAGCCGTGCCCGCGGTCGTACGCCGCGCGGGCGTCGGCGGTCCCGACCAGCTCCCATGCGCGCTGGACCTGGACGAAGGTCGCGGCGTCGCCGCCGGTGTCGGGGTGGGTCTGGCGCAGTCGCAGGCGGTAGGCCTTGCGGAGGGCGTCGTCGTCGACGTCGGGGGCGACCCCCAGCACGTCGTACGCGGAGGCCGACAGCGGGCTGTCGAACATCCCGCTCCTTCCTCAGTCGTTCTCGGGTCGTCTCTCGTTCCGGCGGGCGTAGGCCGCCGCGCTGCGGCTCGACAGCGCGAGCAGCAGCAGGATGTCCAGGCTCAACGACAGGAACGTCCCGTCCAGGGCGATCTCCTCGCCCCGCACCCACCACGCGGTGAACACGGTGCTGATGGAGATGACCGAGAACAGCATGACGAGCACGCGCGGCCAGTTATGGCCACGATAGATCAGGAATCCGAGCACGGCGTCGACGAGGAGGAACGTACTCCCCCCGATGAGCACCATCCCGAGGAGGATCGCCCTCACGTCCGGCGAGCCGAGCGAGGGGTCGGCGGCGATCGCGTCGGCGAGGAACGTGTCCCACTCCCGCGCGATCTCCCACAGGATCAGCGCCCCGGCGATCACACGCAGGAGCACCAGGAGACTCCCCGCGACGGTCGTGGCCGGTCGCGGCATGTCCGGGTCGTAGCGGACGGGCGAGAGCAGCAGCGCCCCCGGCTCGTATGCCGGCCGCTTGTGCGGCGCGTGGTGGTGCGTGTGCGCGTGGTCGGGGTTCACGACTTCACCTCCTCGTCGGCGGGATGGGCGACCGTAACCGCGCGGACGTCGATGATCGGCAGATCGCCGTCGGTGCGGATGCTGTCTCCCCCGCCGTTGCGGGAGTGGTACCCGGTGGCGAAGTCGGCGATGACGTCCACCCGCACACGCGCGTCGGCCTCCGACACGGTGCGGACGATGTGGTCGCGCTCGACATCCGTGTCCGCGTCGATCTTGTGCGTGACCTGGAGCGTGAACAGCGAAAGCCCCACGCGGGTGTCGAAGGTGCCGGCGGCAAGCCAGTCCACGCGCGTCCCCCCGGGGAGGAGCCAGCCGTCGGGGCACCGCCAGAAGCGCACGTGGTGCCGCTGGGCGGGGTTGCCGTCCACCTCCTGCTGATAGGCGAAGTCCTGCTGGCGGCCGAAGAGGAACAGGGGGCTGACCGGTGCTTCGTGGTAGCTGCGCCGCCGGAGGGTCGAGGTGATGATGCGCCAGGACGACGCGAGAGTGACCGGGTCGGCCTTCGTCCACCCGGCGCGCCGCATCGCCTGCTCGATCTGCGCCCCCTCGCCGAGGAGGGCGAGGTTCACCGGGTCGCCGAGGAGGCCGTCGCTCGTGCGGGTGCGTCCGATGAAGTAGTCCGGCACGTAGACGGTCGTGAGGATCCGGTGCAGGCGCGGAAGCACGAGATAGGCCAGCAGCACCCAGAACCCGATGAAGAACGGAAGCCCCCACCACCCCACCCGGAACGACTCGGTGAAGCTCAGGTAGGCCAGCCACACCGCGGCGAGGCCCGCGAAGACGAAGAAGAACCAGTCGACGGCGATGCCGAGCGAGTACGTCCGGCGGCGGCGCGCGGTCATCGTCTCCTCACCCCCGGAGCGGCTGGTCGGGGACGAAGGACAGAGCGGATGCCGCGACCTCGGGGTCGAGCTCCGCGAGCGTGGCGGGCTGCCAGCGGGGCGCCCGGTCCTTGTCGATGAGCTGCGCGCGCACCCCCTCGGGGAGGTCGGGCTGCGTGTGGGCGAACCACATCACCAGCCCGTACTCCTGTGCGAGCGCGGCGCGCAGGTCCGGCAGCTCGCGCGCGCGGCGCACGGCGGCGAGAGTGACCGTCAGCGCCGTGGGCGAGAGCTCGGCGAGGGTGTCGGCCGCGGCGTGCGCGGCGCTCTCCCCGCGGGATCGCAGCCGCTCGATGATCTCGGGGACGGTGTCGGCGGCGAACGCGTCGTCGATCCAGCCGCGGGCGGCGGCGAGCCGGGAGGGCTCCGGCGTCTCGTCGAAGAGGAGCACGAGCTCGGTGGGGGTCTCCGGGTCCGCCCGCCGCTCGAGTGCCTCGCGGAGGGCGTCGAGGTGCGCGCGGGGGATGCAGTGGTCTGCGAACCCGGCGTAGACCGCGTCGGCGGCGTCCATCGCCTCTCCCGTCAGAGCGAGGAACTCCCCCAGCCGGCCCGGCGCGCGGGCGAGCAGCCACGAGCCGCCCACGTCCGGGGTGAACCCGATGCGGGTCTCGGGCATCGCGAGCCGCGAGGTCTCCGTGACGATGCGGATCGCGGCGTGACCTGCGACACCGATGCCGCCGCCCATCGTGATGCCGTCCGCGAGCGCGATGACGGGCTTCGGGTACTCGGCGATGCGCGCGTTGAGGGCGTACTCCTCCTGGAAGAAGAGCGCGACCTCCGCCGGGCGACCCGCGGTGATGCGGGCGGCGAGGTCGCGGACGTCGCCGCCCGCGCACAGTCCCCGGTCGCCGGCGCCGTCGATGAGGACGACGTCGATGTCGGTGTCGCGCTCCCATGCGTCCAGCGCGGCGTGCAGGGCGCGGATCATCCCGAGGTCGAGCGCGTTGATCGCGCGGGGCCGGTTGAGCGTCAGCCACCCGAGCCTGCCCGCGGGTCGGGCGAGGACGGTGGGCGCGGCGTCGTCGGTCACGGCTCTCACGTTACCGGGGTGCCGAGTGCCTCACCGGGGCGCCGGCACGGGGCGTTTCTGCACGGACGCGCCCGATCCGACAGGATGGGAGGACCTGACCGCAGAACGACGACACCGACGAAAGGCGCGGAATGCCCGACGCACTGGCGCTCGAGTTCACCGGACTCACGAAAGACTTCGGCCGCATCCGCGCCGTCTCCGACTTCACCGCCCGCATCGAGCCGGGGCTGGTCACCGGCTTCCTGGGGCCCAACGGGGCAGGGAAGACGACCACCCTCCGGATGCTGCTGGGGCTCGTCCGCGCCACCCACGGGTCGGCGACCATCGGCGGTCGCCCGTACGCGGAGCTGCGGCATCCGCTGCGCTCGGTGGGCGCCGCCCTCGAGGCCTCGAGCTTCCACCCCGGCCGCACCGGCGCGGGGCACCTGCGGGTCCTCGCCTCCGCCGCGGGCCTCCCCCGCACGCGCGTCGACGAGACGCTCGCCCTGGTCGGACTCTCGGATGCCGCCGGCCGGAAGGTCGGGGGCTACTCGCTCGGCATGCGCCAGCGGCTGGGGCTCGCCTCGGCCCTCCTCGGCGACCCGGGCGTGCTCGTCCTCGACGAGCCGTCCAACGGGCTGGATCCCGAGGGGATCCGCTGGATGCGGCGGCTCCTGCAGGAGCTCGCCCGTGAGGGCCGCACGGTGCTGGTCTCCTCGCACCTCCTCGCCGAGGTGCAGCAGACCGCCGACGCCGTGCTGATCATCTCCCGTGGACAGCGCGTGTTCCAGGGGGGCCTGGACGACCTCGCCGATCCCACCGAGTACGCCACCGTCGTCGACGCCCCCGACCGCGACGGCCTCCTCGACGCCCTCGCCGCCGCCGGCGCGAGCGTGGAGGTCATCCGCGGCGGGATTCGGGTCGCCGATCGCGACCCCGCCGAGGTCGGCGCGATCGCCGCCGCCGCGGGCGTGGCCCTGTCGGGCCTGCAGCGCCGCGGCCCCGCTCTGGAGGAGGTGTTCCTCGACCTCGTCAACGGCACGCGCGTGCACACCCCCGCGGAGCCGCAGGCCGCCGCCGACGAAGGGATGCCCGCCGACGAAGGGGCACCCGCCGACGAAGAGGTCACGACCGAGGAAAGAGGTGACTCGCGATGAGCCTCGCCGCCGCGGTCCGCTCCGAGTCCGTCAAGCAGGTCACCACCTCGATGTGGTGGCTGCTCGCGATCATCCTCGTGGTCTACGTCGCCTTCACCGCCGCCGCGCTCGGCTTCGTCTTCGCCGCATCGGCGAGCGGAGCCCTCCCCGGCCAGCAGATGACGATCGACCCGTCTATCCTCCCGCCGACCATCTACAGCTCCGCCACCTCGGTCGGCTACGTCTTCCCGCTCCTGATCGGCACGCTCATGGTCACGAGCGAGTTCCGTCACCAGACGCTGACGCCGACGTTCCTGGCCTTCCCCCGGCGCGGCACGGCGCTGGCCGGCAAGGTCGTGGTCGGCGTCCTGCTCGGCCTCCTCTACGGCGTCCTCGGAACGCTCGCCGCCGTCGGCGCCGGCGCCGGCTTCCTCGCCGGCTTCGGCATCGACACGGGCCTGGGCGAGGCCGACACGTGGGCCCTCATCGGACGGATGCTGATCGCCTTCGTGCTGTGGGTCCTCATCGGCATCGGTGTCGGCGCGCTCGTGCGCAATCAGGTCGGCGCCGTGGTCGGCGTCCTGGTGTTCACTCAGTTCCTCGAGCCGATCGGCCGCGTGGCCGGCTCGTTCGTCGACGGACTGTCCGACGTCGTCCGGTTCCTCCCGGGGGCCGCCGGCGATGCGCTCGTCGGCGCGAGCGTGTTCACCGGCATCGGGCCCACCGGCGGCGACGGCGGGACGCTCGAGTGGTGGGTCGGCGGCCTCGTCCTGCTCGCCTACGCGGCGGTCTTCCTCGTGGTCGGGTGGGCGACCACCTGGCGTCGCGACGTCAGCTGACGCCGGGGCCGATCACCGGCACCGAGGCGGTCTCGACGATCTCGACGACATCCGTCGCCGCATCGTCCGCGTCCACGTCGATGCGGAGCGCCTGGATCAGCGCGAGCCCGTGGCGGGTGGTGAGGAGGATGCGCTCGAACTCCTCGTGGCCCTCGAGATCGATCACGACGCCGACGCGGCGCCGACGGATCATCGCGAAGTCGTCGCCGCCCGCCGAGCGCCAGCGTCCGGCCGCGACGACGCCACGGACATGCGACCCCGGGCTCGGGACGCCGCGGAGCCAGGTCCAGACGTCCTCGGTCAGCTGCACCTTGGCGATCTGAGACCGCTCGACGAGAACATTCTCCTTGCGGAATGCGAGCAGCCGCTCCGATCCCGACAGCGCGATTTCGAGCCGGGTGGAATCGAGCAGGAGCGTGACCATCCCCCTAGTCTGCCAGCGTCGCGTCGCGCGTTCCGGGGCGTTTGCTCACAGGAACGCAACGATCCGCGACGCGGCGGATGCCGCGCGGTGGGAGACTTGAGCGATGACCCTGCTCGGCTCCGCGGTGCACCGCGCGCTCGATCGCGTCCGCACCGGCGACGCGCTCGACGCCGATGACGCGGAAGCGCTGCTGTCGGCATCCGGTCCGGACGAGGAGACGCTCACCGTCCTCGCCGGCCGCATCCGCGACGAGGGACTCGCCACAGCCGGACGTCCCGGGATCATCACCTATTCGCGCAAGGTGTTCGTGCCGCTGACGACCCTCTGCCGCGACCGCTGTCACTACTGCATCTTCGTCGACACCCCCGGGCAGCTCGCGCTGCTGCGCAAGCCCGCGTACATGTCGCCCGAGCAGGTGCTCCAGGTCGTCCGCCAGGGGCAGGCGCTCGGCTGCAAGGAGGCGCTGCTCACCCTCGGCGACCGCCCGGAGGACCGCTGGCCCGAGGCGCGGGAGTGGCTCGACGCGCACGGCTTCGCCTCGACGATCGACTACGTCGCCCACATCGCCGCGCTCATCACCGCGGAGACCGGGATGCTCGTCCACGCCAACCCCGGCGTGATGACGGATGCCGAGCTCCGGCGTCTGCGCACCGTCTCGCCGTCGATGGGCATGATGCTCGAGACGACGTCGCGGCGGCTGTTCGAGGAGCGGGGACAGGTCCACTACGGCTCGCCGGACAAGGACCCGGATCTCCGCCTCGCGGTCATCGAGGACGCCGGCCGCCTGCGCGTGCCGTTCACGACCGGCATCCTCGTCGGCATCGGCGAGACGATCCGCGATCGGGCCGAGTCCCTCGTGGCGATCCGCGACGCGCACCTGCGCCACGCCGCCTCCGGGCGCGGACACGTGCAGGAGGTGATCGTGCAGAACTTCCGCGCGAAGCCGCAGACGGCCATGCGCGACGCCCCCGACGCCGACCTCGACGAGTATGTGCGGACCGTCGCGGTTGCGCGCCTGGTGATGGGTCCGCACATGCGGATCCAGGTGCCGCCGAACCTGTCGGACCCGCGCGAGTTCGCCCGGCTCGTCGCGGCCGGGATCGACGACTGGGGCGGGGTCTCGCCGCTCACCGCCGACCACGTCAACCCCGAGCGCCCGTGGCCGCACGTCGACGACCTCGCCGCGGCCACCGCCGACCTCGGCTACACCCTCCGCGAGCGCCTGACGGCGCACCCGGAGTACGTCCGGGACGCCGAGACCTGGCTCGATCCCGGGCTCGCCCCGGCGGTCACCGCCCTCGCCGACCCGACCTCCGGCCTCGCCGCGGCCGGTTCCCCCGGGTCCGCGGTCGACAACGCGGGACGCATCGCCCCGCGCGGCCCCGCGGCACCCGTCGAGACCGCATCCGTCCCGCGTTCTTCACCACGATCGAGCGCGACCCGCCTGGCCGAACGCGCGGCGGAGGACCCCGCGACCCTCGACGACGCCGAGTGGATCGCCCTGCTGGATTCCGCCGGCGACGATCTCGACGCCCTCGCGCGCACCGCAGACGACGTCCGCCGCTACACCGTCGGCGAGGCGGTGAGCATCGTGGTCAACCGCAACCTCACCTCGAGCGGTTTTCGCGCCGAGCCGACCGGCGAGCCGGGCACGTTCTCGCTCGACGAGGTCGCGGACATCGCCGCGGATGCCGCCGCCCTCGGTGCGACCGAGATCTGCGTGCAGGGGCGCCTGCCCGACACCGAAGACCCCGCCGCGTACCTCGCGATCGCCCGCGCGATCACCGCGGCCGCTCCCGCCCTCCACCTCCACGCCTACCGCCCGCAGGACGTCCGCGATCTCGCGGATCGCGGCGGGCTCGGCCTCGCCGGCGCCCTCTCGGCCCTCCGCGACGCCGGGGTCGACACCGTGCCCGGCACCGGCGTGAAGGTCCTGAGCGAACGCGTCCGCGCCCTCGTGGCCCCCGACGACCTCGACATCGCCCGATGGGAGGAGGGGATCGTCGCCGCCCACGAGGCGGGTTTCCGCTCGACCTCGGTGCTCTTCTACGGTCACGTCGAGACCGCCGCCGAGCGCATCGGGCACCTCCGGCGCCTCCGGGGAATCCAGGACCGCACGCGCGGGTTCACCGAGTTCGTGCCCATCCCCCTTCCCGGGTCCGCCGGCGGCGTCCCGCTCGTGCCGGGTCGCGCCGCGATCGACGAGCACCGGGCGATGGTCGCGGTGTCGCGCCTTCTGCTCAGCGGCAGCATCCCGCACGTCCAGATCCCGTGGACCCGCGTCGGCCGGGACGCCGCGGCGGTCCTCCTCCGCTCCGGCGGCGACGACCTCGGCGGCACGCTGCTCGACGGGCGCGTCCGCCCCGACACCGGTATCGAGCGCGGGCTCGAGTTCCCCCGGGCGGATGCCGAGCGCCTCGCCGCGCGGCTCCTCCGGCCGTTCCGACAGCGGACCACCGACTACCGCGAGGTGAGCCGGTGACGGTGCGTCGGGTGGAGGTCGCGATCGTCGGCGCCGGGTTCGCGGGGCTGGGGATGGCGATCGCCCTCCGACGGGCGGGCCGCGATGACTTCGTGCTCCTCGAGCGTGCGGCATCCGTCGGCGGAACGTGGCGCGAGAACACCTACCCCGGCGTCGCGTGCGATGTGCCGGCCCACCTGTACGGGTTCGCCGAGTACCCGCGCCCCGACGCCCCGGGCGTCTACGCGCGCGGCGAGGAGATCCGCGCGTACCTCGAGGACGTCGCCGACCGCGAGCGGCTCGAGACGCGCCTGCGCCTGCGCACCGCCGTGACCGCGGCGACGTGGGAGGCCGCGGCGGCGGCGTGGCGGATCGAGACCGCCGGCGTCCGCGCGGAGGTGATCGAGGCCGAGGTGCTCGTGCTGGCCTGCGGCCGCCTCACCGAGCCGTCGATCCCCGCCATCGCCGGTCTCGAGACCTTCCCGGGTCCGATGTTCCACTCCGCGCGCTGGGACCACGACGTCTCGCTCACCGGCGCCCGGGTGGCCCTCGTCGGCACGGGCGCGAGCGCCGTGCAGATCCTTCCCGAGCTCGCCCGCACAGCGGCGCACGTGACGCTGTTCCAGCGGACGCCGGCATGGATCGTGCCGCGCCGGGACGCGTCGTACACGGATGCCGAGCGCCGCCGCCTCCGGCACGACCCCGACGCTCTCGCCGACCTCCGCCGGACCCTGTACCTCCAGGGCGAGGAGCGCTTCGCGTCCCGGTCGGGGGATGCCACGGCCTCCGAGGCCGCCCGCGCGGAGGCCCTCGCGCACCTCCACACGCAGGTCGCCGACCCCGCCCTCCGCCGCGCCCTCACGCCCGACTATGCCTTCGGCTGCACGCGCGTGCTCCTCTCCGACGACTTCTACCCCGCCGTCGCCGGCGACCGGGTGACGCTGGAGCCGACCGCGCTCGCCCACGTCGACGGCGCGCGCCTGGTCTCGGCGGCGGGTCGGGAGCACGACGCCGACGTCGTCGTCCTCGCCACCGGCTTCGCCTCCGCGGAGCAGCCCTACGCCGCCCTCGTCGGCGGCGAGGACGACGTGACCCTCGCGGAGCACTGGGGCTCGGGCATGACCTCGTTCGCCTCCACGGTCGTCGCCGGCTTCCCCAACCTCTTCGTCCTGAACGGCCCCAACGCCTCGCTCGGACACAATTCCGCGGTGCTGATGATCCAGGAGCAGGCCGCGTACGCGGTGGACGCCCTCGCCCACCGCGACGCGACGCCCGACGGCGTCCTGCGGGTGCGCCCCGACGCTGAGGCCGAATACACCGCAGAGATCGACGCCGCGGCGGCATCGACGCCGTGGATCACGGGCGGATGCCGCAACTGGTACGTCGATCCCCGATCCGGCCGTCTCACGCTGCTCTGGCCGGGCACGGTCGACGCCTTCCGCGCGCGGCTCGCGCGCGCCGACGGATCCGAGTTCGCCCCCGCACCTGCGCGGGCGGGAAAGGGAGCACCATGACCATCCCCCTCCGACTGGGATACAAGGCCTCCGCCGAGCAGTTCGGCCCGGGCGAGCTGCTCGATTTCGCCGTGCTGGCGGAGGAGGTCGGCTTCGATTCGGTGTTCGTCTCGGACCACCTCCAGCCGTGGCTGCACGACGGCGGCCATGCGCCGGCATCCGTCCCGCTCCTCGGCGCCCTCGGGGCGCGCACCTCGCGGGTGCTCATCGGCACGTCGGTGCTCACCCCGACCTTCCGATACAACCCGACCGTCATCGCGCAGGAGTTCGCCACGCTCGGCGCGCTCTACCCCGGGCGCGTGATCCTCGGCGTCGGAACGGGTGAGGCGCTCAACGAGGCGAACCTCGGCTTCGCGTGGCCGGATCCGCCTGAGCGCTTCCAGCGGCTGAAGGAGGCGCTCGACCTCATCGACCGCCTGTGGAGCGAGGAGCGCGTGAGCTTCGACGGCACCTTCTACACGACGCGCAACGTCACGATCTACGACCGCCCCGACGAGCGCGTCCCGGTCTACATCGGCGCCGCCGGCCCCGCCGCGACCCGTCTCGCCGGGCGCATCGCCGACGGCTTCATCACCACCAGCGGCAAGAAGCGCGAGCTGTACACCGACACCCTCCTGCCCGCCCTCGACGAGGGCCTCGGCAAGGCCGGCCGCACTCGGGACGACATCGACACCCTGATGGAGGTCAAGGTCTCGCTCGCCGACACCCTCGAGGAGGGCCGCGAGAAGACCCGCTTCTGGGCGCCGCTGGCCCTCAGTCCCGAGGAGAAGATGGGCACCGACGATCCGATCGAGATGCAGCGCCTGGGCGATGCGCTTCCCATCGAGCGCGCCGCGTCGCGGTTCATCGTCTCCGACGACCCGGACGAGCACGTCGAGCGGATCGCCTGGTACGTCGAGCAGGGCTTCCGTCACCTCGTCTTCCACGACCCGGGTCACGACCAGGAGGCTTTCCTCCGCCGCTACGGCGCGGAGATCCTCCCGCGCCTGCGCGCCCGTTTCGACGCGTGAGCGACGCCGCCCGCCCCGCCCGCTGGGTCGTCGTCGTCCCGGTCAAACCGGCGGGCGAGGGGAAGTCGCGCCTGCAGGTCGACGGCGCCCGTCGCACCGACCTCGCCCGCGCGATCGCGCTGGACACCCTCGCCGCCGTCGCCGTCTCGCCCCGGGTGCTGCAGCTCGTCGTCGTCGGCGACGACCCGCAGCTCGCCCGCGAGGCGGCGATGCTCCCCGCGGTCCGCTTCGTCCCCGACCCCGCTCCCGGAGGCCTCGATCGCGCGGTCGCCGCGGGAATCGACGCGGTCGATCCGCGCGGGGCGCTCCCCCGTGCGGCGCTCCTCGGCGACCTCCCGGCGCTGCGGCCCGAGAACCTGAGCGCCGCGCTCGACCTCGCCGCCGGCGTCGATCGCGGGGTCGTGCCGGATGCCGAGGGAACGGGGTCGACCCTCGTCACGGCCGCTCCGGGGGTACCGTGGGCGTCGTCCTTCGGCGACGGGTCGCTCGCCCGGCACGTGGCGAGCGGATGCCGCCTCCTCGACCTGCCCGCGTCGTCGCCGCTCCGACGCGATGTCGACACGATCGCGCAGCTCCGTGCGGCCGTCGCCCTCGGCGTCGGCCGGCGGACAGAGGCCGCGAGCGCGGGACTTCTCGCCTGAGCCTCAGGCGAACAGCAGGTACAGCGCGCCGAAGAGCGTCGCCGCCACCACGAGCCGCTCGAACAGCCGCTGCGACAGGCGGGGGGCGAGCCAGCGGCCGAAGATCGCCGCGGCCACGACGATCGGGGCCAGCACGAGATCGAGCAGCAGCCCCTCCGGGGTGATCAGCCCAAGACCGACCGAGAACGGCACCTTCGAGATGTTCACGATCGCGAAGAACCACGCCGCCGTGCCGAGGAACTCTTTCACCGGCATCCGTGCCGCGAGGAAGTACATCGACATCACCGGGCCCGCGGCGTTGGCGACCATCGTGGCGAAGCCGCCCAGCGTGCCGTAGGCGGCGGCAGCCACGCGTGGGGCCCGACCGCTCGCCGCGGCGCTGCCGAACCGCCGTCGCAGCAGGGTGAAGGCGACCACGATGAGCAGGATCACCCCGATCACGCGGGTCACCGCCGTGTCGTCCGCGACGGCGAGGAACGCCACGCCGAGGAGGATGCCGACCCCCACGGCCGGGGCGAGTCGCACGAGAGCCCGCCAGTTCACGTCGCGACGGTAGGCGATCAGCGCGATCATGTCGGCGAGGATCAGCAGGAGCAGGATGGTCCCCGTCGACTGCCGCGCCGGCAGCACCGCGGCGAAGATCGCCACGGCGATGGTCCCGGATGCAGGGACCGCGGTCTTGGACAGACCGATCACGACCGCGGCGACGCCGAGGAGCACCCATGCTCCCGCGCCCAGGTCGATCACGTCAGGCCCGCCGCCCGGAGGGCGTTCTCGGCGAGACGAGCCGAGCGCGCGGCATCCGTCATCCACAGCGGCACGACCACCGGACGGATGCCTGCGCCGGCCACACGGTCGGCGCCGTCGGCGTCCTCCTCCGCCAGGAGCCACGCGTCGAGGAGACCGGACGGGTCCCGGCGGGCTCCGTAGTGCGCGGCGACGGCGGCGGCGTCGGTGTCGACGCCGATCGCGGCGAGGCAGACGTCCGCCATGCCGCGCACGACGCGCCCGCCGATGATCGGCGAGACGCCGATGACGGGAGCCGGAGTCTCCCGCACCGCGTCGCGGATCCCGGGGACGGCGAGGATGGGGCCGATCGAGACGACGGGGTTCGACGGGGCGAGCAGGACGACGTCGGCATCCGCGATCGCCTCACGGACGCCCGGCGCGGGGACGGCGTCCGTGATCCCGGGGTTGTCGAAGCGGAGCGGACGGAGCGCGGCCCGGTGGCGCGTCCACCACTCCTGGAAGTGCAGCACCCGGGCCGCACCGTCGCCGTCGCCGGGTACACCGTCGGCGACGGTCACGCGGGTGTCGACCTCGGCATCCGTCATCGGGAGGAGGCGTGCCCCGAGGCTCCATCGTCCCCCGAGACGCGCGGCGACCTCGGTCGGAGTGGCGCCCTCGCGCAGCCAGCCCGTGCGGGCGAGGTGCGTGCCGAGGTCGAGATCGCCGAGTGTGAACCACGGCCATCCCGCGCCCCACGCCTGCAGCTCGGCGCTCACGCGCTCGCTCTCGCCCGCCCGGCCCCATCCGCGCTCGGTGTCGCCGACGCCGGCCAGGGCGTAGAGCAGCGAGTCGTGGTCGGGCTGGAGCCGCACCCCCGAGAGCCACAGGTCGTCACCGGTGTTGACGATGACGGTGAGGTGCGCCGTGGTGTCGTCGACACCTCGGGCGCGCAGTGCCGCGCGGACGCCCAGGACGAAGCGCGATCCGCCGACACCGCCGGCGAGGACCACGATGCGGGGGCCGCCCGCGCGGGTCATCCGCGGTCGTACGGCGGCAGGGGCACCGCGCCGGTGCGCGGGGCGAACTCGTCCTCGGCGTGCGGGAGGGTGAAGCGCGCGACGGCGTCGATGAGCGCGTCGACCGTCTGCTGGTCGGCGATGACGTCGACCTCGAGGCCGGCCTTGAGGGCGTCGCTCGCGGTGCGTGGACCGATCGCGGCGATGATCGTCGTCTCCGGAACCTCGGGGAACTGCTCGTGCACCTGCTCGGCGACCGAGCCGCTCGTGACGAGGATCGCGTTGATGCGTCCCGACCGCACATCCTCGGCGATGCGCTCGGTGACCGGCACGCCGACGGTGCGGTAGGCCACGACGCTCCGGACCCGGTGACCGGCCTCGGTCAGCATGTTCGTCAGCACGGGCTTGGCGATCTCGCTCCGCAGCGTCAGGATGTCGCGCGCCTGCGGTTCGAGCGCGATGAGCTGCTCGGCCATGCCGGCGGCGGAGTTGTCCTGCTCGGGGACGAGATCCACACGGTATCCGACCGCGAGGAGGGCGGCGGCGGTGGTCTCACCGACCGCGGCGATCTTGGTGGACGCGGGGATCGCCGCCCGGTAGGCGTAGAGCACGTCGACGGTGGTCGCGCTCGTCACGGTCAACCAGTCGAAGCGACCGGCGGCGAGGTCGGCGAGCGCGTTGTCGAGGCTCGCCTGATCGTTCGTCGGGGCGAAATTGATCAGCGGGGCGATGACGGGCGTCGCACCCTGACGGCGAAGGGTGGCGGCTACGCCGTCTCCCCAGGGGCCGCCGCGGGGCACGAGCACGCGCCAGCCCGTCAGGGGCTTGGGCGGACGTTGTGCGGCGGCAGAATTCATGACATCGACTCTCGAGGTGCTCGGTCGGCCGCCCACACCTCGAGCAGCCGCCACGCGGGACGAATCGGGTTCGCGTGGTCGGCAGCATCGCACCATTGCACTGCCTTGGAAGCGAGCATACCCCCGCCCGCGCGCCTCGCGGACGGGGCGGGGTGGAGCTCAGCGGGCGTACGCCCGTACCAGCGCCCAGACCGCGGTGCCGATCACCGCGGCCGCACCCACGACGGCAGCGGCCGCCAGGCCCGGTTCGCGGCGACGGAACTCGCGCGCCTTCGCGACCTTGTCCTCGACCGCGTCACCGACCCGGCGGGGCACGTTCGCCTTGACCTCGATCGCCGCCAGTGCGGCCTTGAGCTCGGCACGCGCCTGCTCGACGGGATCGGTGATCCCTAGGGGAACCCCGGTGCGGGGCACGGGGATCGGGGTGCGGGAGTTCCTCACATCAGAGTCCATCGCGGATCGCCTCCACATCTTTCGCCAGCGCCTCGGCGGGATTCTCCGACTTCGCCATGCGGCGGAAGCGGAGGATGCCGAGGAGCGCGAGCACACCGGTCAGCAGGAGCATCGCGAGGAATAGTACGAGCGCGGACAGCCACACAGGCCACCACGACGACAGGCCGGCGATGATGAACGCGCCGAGGGCAGGGATCGACCAGAACAGGACGACGAGTGCCCCTACGAGCCACCCGGCGCCGATGCCGGCGTCCTTGGCCGTGCGCTTGACCCATCCTTTGGCCGCATCGATCTCGGCGACGACGAGGTTGCGGACCAGTTCGGGGATCTCGCCGACGAGGGTGAAGATCGAGTCGTCGGCGCGATCACGGAAACCGCGCGGGGTCGTCATGTCAGGAACCACTGCCTTCGGCTGAGAGGTCGTCGGCGGCCTTCTTCGCGGCGTTCGCCGACACCTTCGCGGTCTTCTGGATCTCCTCGGCCGACTCGGCGCCCGCGGCCTTCACGCGATCGACGCGCTCCTCGGCCGATCCCTTCGACGCCGCAGCCTTGGTGACCTTGACGGCCGAGTTCCAGAGCGTGCTGGGGAGGGCCATGGCCGCGGAGGACGCGAACTCCTTGACCTTCACGACCTGACGCTGCACCGGCTCCGCGCTCCAGACCTTGTCGGCCTGGGTCTTGATCTGCTCGTAACGCTCACGACCGGCGCGCGTGCCGAGGACGTACCCGACGGCCAGTCCGAGGACCACTCCTGCTTTGCCCCTCATGGGGTCTCCTCACGATAGGTTCTGCGCTGGAAAGTGAGTCCCAGAGTAGCGGCGTATGCCGATTCCGGCATCCGCCCTTGACATTGCCGCCCCGACGGGGTTCACTGCCCGCGCTCGGGCGCGAAGAGCCGCGCGCGCCGGACCCGTTCGGCTTCGTCGCCGGCATCCGCGACGACGCGCGCGAGCCCGCTCCCGGAGATCCACGCGCCGACCACACCGAGACCCGAGATGCCGGCGACGCGGGCGCGGATCTCCGCCGCCTCCTCGGGCTGGCCGAGGGCGGATGCCGGCCGCGCGAGCTCGAAGCGCGCGCGGTGGGCCCCCGCGACGGCCGGCAGTTCCACGCCCAGGAACGCCTCCGCCTCCGAGCGCGCGAGCTCGATCGCGTCGGCGTCGGAAAGACCCTCCGTCGCCGGGGCCTCCCGGGAGGAGCCGAACGCGACGGTGAGGAGGTGACGCCCGGCGCCGAGGACACCCGCGAGCCACGCCCAGCGGGCGGATTCGACGACGACGCTGTCGGCGGCGCCCGTCCCCGGCACCGCGTGCACGGTGGCGCCGCGAGGGAGCGCGTCCAGGGCCGCCTGGTCGACGACGAGCGTGACGATCTCGCGCGTCACCGACCGCGCGGCGCCGAGATCGCGGCCGAGGAGGCCGCCGAGCAGGCGCCGCGCATCGGTCTCGCCGGTGGCGACGATCACGAGGTCGGCGACACGGGTCGGCGACGACTCCCCTTCCTCGCCCTCGTCGTCCACGAGGACGTGATCCTCGTCCACGGCGACCTCGTACACGTCGCCGACGCGGACGATCCGCTCCACGCGCGTGCCGGTCTCGATCTGCACGTCGCGTTCGGCCAGGCGCGCCGCGAGCGCGTCGACGAGCTGCGGCATCCCCCCGTCGAGGCTCTTCAGCGGAGGCACACCGCCCTCCTCGGCGCGCGTCGCGCGCAGCTCCGCGACGGCCGACTGCAGCGATCCGGTCCGCGTGAGCGCGGCGTTGAGCTTCGGGACCGCGTGCCCCACGTCGATCTCGCCGGGATCCAGCCCGAACCCGCCGACACTGAGGGGCGCGACCAGGCGGTCCAGGACGTCCTGCCCCATGCGGGCGCGGACGAGCGTGCCGAGATTGCGCTCGTTGCCGATCGTGAGCGGAGGGCGCACGCGGTCGAGATAGGCGCGCCACGTGCCGCCCCACCCGATCACCGCGCGGACGGACTCGTCCCACGCGTTCTCGGGGATGCCGAGGATCGACGCCTCCGGCGCGGGCACCGCGCCGACCTTGGGGACCCGCGCGAGCCACGTCGCGGTCTCCGCAGCTTCGACGACCCGATCGGTCAGGCCCGCGTCGTCGACGAGCTCGTGCACGGCGCCACCGCGGGACGACCAGCCCCAGGGGCCCGCGCCCACCGTGGTCCCGGCCAGCTCGACGCGTCGGAGCGTTCCGCCGAGCGCGGGCGCCGCCTCGAGCACCGTGACGGCCATGCCGACCTTCGCGCAGCGCCACGCGGCGGCGAGGCCCGCCAGGCCTCCACCCACGACGACCACTCGGGTGTCGCGGGCGCGGGCGGCCAGATCGTCGACGTTCATTCCGGCGGCAGTCACGGCATCCATCCTTCCATCCGGACCTTCCCACCACCTGGACGCGCGGGCGCGGCATGATGGAGCGCATGACGCTGCACATCACCGACGACACTGCTGCAGACGAACTGCTCACCGAGAACCCGCTCGCGCTCCTCATCGGCATGCTGCTGGATCAGCAGGTGGCGATGGAGGTCGCCTTCGCGGGTCCGCTGAAGATCCGCGAGCGCACCGGGGCGATGGATGCCGCGGCCCTCGCCGGTTACGACCTGGACGCGCTCGTCGACGCCTTCCGCGAGAGCCCCGCGGTCCATCGCTACCCGGGGTCGATGGCGGGACGCGTGCAGTCGCTGTGCCAGGCGGTCGCCGATGACTGGAGCGGAGACGCCGCGCAGATCTGGACCCGCGACGACCCGGACGGCGCCACGGTGCTGAAGCGCCTGAAGGCCCTCCCCGGCTTCGGCGAGCAGAAGGCGAAGATCTTCCTCGCTCTCCTCGGCAAGCAGTACGGCTTCACCGGCGACGGATGGCGCGAGGCCGCAGGCGCCTACGGCGATGAGGGGTCCTTCCGTTCGGTCGCCGACATCGTGTCGCCGGAGTCCCTGGCGAAGGTCCGGGAATACAAGCGCGAGATGAAGGCCCGCAAGGCCTGACCGCCACTACCACATTCGATCTGTCCGCCGAAAGGGGGACAGACGTCTTTTGCGGGCCTGGGTTAGCCTGTCCAGGTTCTTCATCGAGGACCTGATCGGTGCGCGCACACGCGGCCGGACGACGAGAGGAAATGGACGCATGAAGTTCGCCATGGGTGCTGACACGCTGAGCGTGCTGACCAAGACCACCTCGGGCTCCAGCGACGAGCTCGCCGCGCTGGTGCGCCAGCTGCTCGAGGCGGCCGAGCCGCTCGAGGGCCGGTTCCAGGGTGCCGGTCGCTCCGCCTTCGACCGTTTCAAGGCGCGGACCGACGCGATCTCCGGCGAGCTCAAGGCGTCGCTGGATGCTGTGCTCGTCGGTATCGGCGGGATGAACCGCTCGTTCCTCGAGGGCGAGTCGGCCATGGTCGACTCCACGCAGTCGCTCGAGTCGGGGTCGCAGTTCGACGCCGCCCGTTTCGGATCGCGCTGAGCGCAGAGAGGACGATCACCATGGCCAATCAGGGCGACCGTCGCGACTACGACATCGCGGCATCCCAGAACGCACAGGACAACTTCAACCGCGTCGCATCGCAGCTCGAAGCCGTCATCGACCAGCACGACCGCGATGTGCAGGCGGCGATGGCCGACTACACCGCGGAAGGCGTGTCGGAGGACTACCGCGCCAAGGAGCTGCGGTGGAAGAACGCCGCCGCCGAGGTCCGCGGCATCATCCAGACCCTCCGCTCGTCCCTCGAGCGCAACGACGAGTCGGCGCAGGATGCCCTCCGTAAGGCTCGCGCCGCCGTGGAGTCGATCGGCTGAGCCGGTCTGAATCGAGCCCATGACGAACTGGAGCATCCAGCCGTCGGGGGTCGCCGAAGTTCTCCAGTCCGTCAACCCGCACGCCGAGGCGCTCGGGACGGCGTTGGCTGAGCTCGCGCCGGCCCTCGAGATCGCCGTGACGGCGACGCAGTCCCCCGCCATCTCCGAGGCGGTGCAGTCCTACTTCCAGCAGGAGGAGGCGCCCCGGATCCAGGCGATGAACGCGCGCATCGGTGCGGCCGCGAACGGCGTCGTCACCGCGACGCAGGCGTACGTGACCGGAGACCTGGAGATGGCCGCGAACGCGCAGTCGGCCAGTGTCGCCGCGATCTTCCCACCCTCGCTCCCGCGGGGGGTGATGTGATGGCGACCGCGATCAACCCCGAAGCCATCCCCGGCGCCGATCTCAACCCCGACACGATCGACGAGCAGGCCACCGTGGTGGCGTCCGTCGCGTCTCGGGTGCGGGAAAACGGCTCGGACGTGCACCTGAAGTGGCAGGGCATGGCGGGGGTGTACTCCGCTCCCGAGTCGGGACGCCTCCTCGGGCTCATGCAGCCGGTCTCGTCCCAGGCGACGGCCGTCGGCGACAACCTCGACGTCGTCGCCGGAGCGTTGAAGCGCTTCGCCGCCGACATCCGTCCGATCAAGGCGGAGCTGGATTCCCTGCGTGCCCAGGCGGTCGCGTTCAACGCGGAGATCGCCGGCGGCGTGAGCGTGCGGGAGGTGAACCCTGCGTGGATCAACTCCCAGTCGAGCTACGGGGGCGCGGCCTCCTACTCGTACTCGTCGTCGTCGCTCGGCGGCGGTTCGACGTCGACCGCCGACATCCCGCAGTACCGCACGGTCAGCAAGGAATGGCACGAGGTCCAGTCCTACGTCGACCGCAACAACGACCTGATCGGTCAGGTCAACGCGCAGCAGACGGCCCTCTGGGAGGCCGAGCGCGTGTGCGCGAACACGATCCGCGCGCTCTACGGCGCCGCGGGTCTGCGCGCGTACCAGTCCGAGGACGACGCGCTCGGCTACGGACTGTCGGAGATCCCCGAGGGCACCGAGATGCCGTGGGGCGCCGAGGTGGAGCGCACCGAAGGCTGCGGCGAGGCCACCGCGAAGTTCGTCTTCAAGGACTTCCTGTGGGAGGGCATCGCCGTCGGCGGCGTGTGGGGGACGATCGAGGGCCTCGGCACTCTCGTCCTCGGCTACAACCCCGAGACGGGCGACTGGTTCTCCGGCGACGCCTACGGGGCCGCGTGGGGCAATCTCGGCATGCTCGGCGCCGCCGGGCTCATGAACAGCGGGCTGCTCGCGCCCGTCTTCCAGGCCGACTCCCTCGCCCAGTCGATGGGCGGCGACGGATTCCTGCCGCAGGAAGTGCGTGATTTCAAGGCGGATGCCGACGAGGTCGCCGTCAACACCGGCAAGGCGCTCATCGCGTGGGACAAGTGGGCCGATGACCCCGGCACCGCGCTCGGCGAGAGCGTCTTCAACGTCGGCACGATCCTGATCCCCGGCGGCGCCGCCGTCGCCGGCGTCAAGACGGCCGGAACCGCGGCATCCGTGCTGTCGAAGATGTCGCGCGCCGTCGACGTCATCGATCCCGGCGCGTGGGCCGTGAACGGCGCGACGCGCCTCGGCTCGCTCGGACTCGGCAGCCTCGACAACCTCATCGGCAAGGTCGACGGCTTCGAGTCGCCGAACATCGAGGTCTACACCGCCACGGACGCCGCCTCCGGGATGCGCCTCCTCGACGACTTCGGGGTCGACCCGAACACCGTCACCGCGCGCGTGGACAGTGCCGGCAACAACGTGCTCGACTTCCCCGGCGGGAAGATCGAGATGCCCGCGGGGACCTTCGACAACGCCGCGGGCGGCGCAGTGCGCGCCGGCGACGGCGGGGCGGAGACCTCGGTAGCCGCCCCCGTCCGCGAACCCGAGCTCGTCACCTCGGGCGGAGTTCGTGGCGAGACGACCCCCGGCGCGGTGAACTCCATCGTCGACGACGCCCCCGTCCGCACCGAGACCGGCGGCACCGGTGGTTCCGGCGGCGAGTCCACGGTCGTCCGCGAGCCCGACACCGCCACGAGCGGCGACGCGTCCGGCGGCGAGGGTTCGGGTGGATCCGGTGGTTCCGGTGCAGAGGGCTCCGACCTCCCCACCGGAGGACCGGACGATGTTCCCCCTCCGGGTGGGAACGGTGGCGACCCCGCTCCCGCCGCGGCGGGAGACGAGGGCGGATGGCGAAGCTCCGAGGGGGCGGACCTCAGCCTCGACCCGGCGCAGCGCGCCGCCGTCGATGAGTACCTCGCCGGATCCCGCGCCGCCGAGCCGCGCATCACGGCCGACATGCAGGCCGTTCAGGATCTGCACCCCGAAGCGCGGATGGAAGGCCTCGAGTACCGCCTCAAGGGCGACGAGTCGATGTACCGGAAGGTGGCCACCGAACTCGACCAGATGGCACCGGGTGCGCCGGCCGGCCCGGTCGTCGGCGGGATGAAGGACAGCATCCGCTACACCTTCGTCGTCGCCGAGGAGTCTTATACCGCCGGCGTGAACGGCATCATCGGCGACCTCTCCGCGCGCGGCTACGAGCCCGTCGGGGCGCTGAAGAACACCTGGGGCTCCGACGGATACCAGGGCATCAACAGCAACTGGGTGGACCCGCAGAGCGGCCGCATCATCGAGGTGCAGTTCCACACGGACGCGAGCCTCGCCGCGAAGATGGATGCGCACGGGCTGTACGAGCAGTCCCGACTCCCGGGGGTCGACAGCGAGACCCTTGCGCAGCTCAACGCGGAGCAGGCGGACATCTTCGGACGCGTGGATCGCCCCGACGGGGCCACCGACATCGACTGGCCGGCGCCGAGCCGCGGGGTCGGCATCGACGACCACGCGTTCTTCACCGGAGCCCTCGACGACCAGGGCTGGTCGACGGCCGAGGCGAACACGATTCGACGGACCCCCCTCAGCGATCTGACCGACGCGCAGGCGGAGGGTATCCACCAGTTGCGTGAGTCCGTCCCTCCCGTCACACCGGGAACTCCGATGTCGAAGGTGATCCCCATCGACGACATCGACAAGTACATCGGCGGGGAGTACTCCCAGCTGGGCGGGTTCATGACGCGCGCCGGCGACTACGACGGAGGGAGTCGCTCCCTCGCCGAGGTCGTCGATGAGCTTCGCCTCGACTACACCGACAGTCCGTTCACGCGCCCGGACGCGGACCGGTTCGCGGTCATCGACTTCGAGGCGGGGGCCGGGGTGTCCTTCGACGTCCCGTACGGACCGCGCCTCGGCGGTGACCACGATTGGCCCGCTCCCTTCACGGGCAACGGGTTCACGGCTGCCGGGAGCGATGTGATGGTTCCTGAGTTCGTTTCCTCCGGACGCTTCACTCCGCCCGAAGGTGCGGTGATCTCTGTCGTGGAGAATGGCTCCAAGACCCCGGTCGCGGTCTACACGAACGGTGAGTTCCGGCGAATCGGAGGGGCGCAGTGACGAGCGGATTGCGGCGTGACGGCCTGTACGGGCGTCTGGATGGGGTCCTGTACGCGGCCAATCGCGACACCCGGGGGGAACTCGTGGTGACCTCCGACGATCCGGCGACCCTCGAGCGCGGGTTCGAGGACCGCTACGGCGTCGGGACGTACACCCGCGCGGTCATTCCGGGCGAGCTCGACGAGCTGTTCTCGGTCTCCCACGAGGGGACCTATCGCGGGGCTGAGGTCTCGATGGCCGTCAACGCGCGGGGGCGGGTGCTGGTCGGGACCTCCCGCGCCGACCTCGCCGAAACGCTCGACCTCCCGCGGGTCGACAAGGGCTGGTGGGAGCGCGAGATCGATCCCGAGAACCCGGATCTGGTCATCCGCGAGGTTCTCGAGCAGCATCCGGTCGGCGGGACGGAGAACAGTGCACACTCCGATGCCGGCCTCGACCCCGACCGCTACTTCGCACAGTTCGGCCCCGACCGCATACCGAACGGGATGTTGCGCCGCCACTTCACGCCGGCCGGTTTCGAAGACCAGGTCCTCCGGGATGTCGACTCGTGGGCTCCCGATCGCCACGCCAGCGTGCAGGCCGCGATCATCAACGCCCTCGAATCACCCCTGGAAGAGATCACCGCCGACCAGGCCCGCGAATTCGAGCAGATGGTGGCGCAGCGGAGCTACCGGCCGTTCTCCTCCTGACCCGCAGCCTCCTCTCGCGCGGGCCGCGCTTTCCGAGAGATTTGGACACTTTGTCCACATATCGGGATGCCGCGCCCAAACCGAGCGGCCCCGCCCCCTAGGCTGAGGGCACACTGCCGAAGGGGGACTCGTGCTGCTGCCGTTCCTGATCGTGGGCGGGATCGGTCTGGCCGTCCTGCTCATCTCGCTGATCGTCGGCGACATCTTCGACCACTTCGAGATCGGCGAGGGCGCGATCTCCGGCACCGCGCTCGGCATCGCCGCCGTCGTCTTCGGCGCCGCCGGGGTCTTCACCTCGCAGTCCGGCCTCGACACCATCTGGGCCTACGTGCTCGCCGCCGTCTTCGCGATCGCCGCCTACGTGCTCGCCCTCGTCGTCGTCAAGCGCCTGACCAAGACCTCCGACGGCGCGCCCCTCAGCGCGATCGGCCTCACCGGCGTCTCGACCTCGCCGATCTCCGCCGCGGGCGGCGAGGTCAGCCTCGACGGTCCCGGCGAGATCGAGCGACGCCTCGCGTACTCCGACGAGCCGATCGCCGAGGGTCTGCGCATCCGCGTCATCGCCCACAGCGGCACGCGGGTCAAAGTCATCCCCGAGTAGATGCCCTCGGGTACCACCCTGTCGTCCCCACTCCCCACCTCCGAGAGGACCCCATGTTGGACCCGCTCCTGATCCAGGTCATCGCGATCATCGCCCTCGTCGTCGCGGCGCTGGCGCTCCTGATCTTCATCGCCCGCCGCATCCGTCGCGTGCCTCCGAACGAAGCCCTCGTCATCGTGGGCCGTGGCGCCGGCCGCGCCGCCCCCGGCGAGAGCGTCGGCCAGCGCGTCGTCATCGGCGGCCGCACCTTCGTCTGGCCGATCCTGCAGCAGGGCTTCTCGATCTCGCTCGAGCAGCGCCAGATCGGCATCACGGTCGAAGGTGTCGACAAGAACCGCATCAAGATCGCCATCAAGGCGTCGATCAACTTCAAGGTCTCCGGCACCGAGGAGGGCGTGCGCCGCGCCGCGCAGCGATTCCTCTCGCAGCAGGGGACGCTGACCGACATCATCCGCGAATCGCTCGAGGGCTCGCTCCGCTCCATCGTCGGCGACATGACGATCGAGCAGATCATCTCCGACCGCAAGAGCCTGTCCGACCGCGTCGTTGCAGAGACGAAGGCCGATCTCGTCGAGCAGGGCCTCCAGGTCGACCTCCTCAACATCAGCGACATCTCCACGCCCGGCAGCGACTACCTCGCCAACCTCGGTCGCGCCGAGGCCGCGCGGGCGCGCCAGGTCGCCGAGGTCAGCGAGGCCGAGGCCTCCCGCGCCTCCGAATTCGCCCGCATCGAGGCGCAGGAGCAGATCGCCGAGCGCCAGAAGGCCCTCTCGCTCCGCCAGGCCTCGATCAAGGCCGAGACCGACCGCGCGAACGCCGAAGCCGACGCCGCGGGTCTGTTCACCAAGGCCGAGCAGGATCGCCTGGTCGCCCAGCAGGAGCGCGAGGCGCTGGTCGAGCAGGCTCTCGTCACCCAGGAGCGCCTCGACATCGAGATCCGCAAGCCCGCCGAGGCCGAGGCGTACGCCGAGGTGCAGCGAGCGACCGCGCAGCGCGACGCGGCCAACGCCGCCACCGAGGCCGACGCGTTCAAGCGCACCAAGATCGCCGAGGCCAACAAGGTCGCCGCCGTTCAGGATGCCGAGGCCGCCGCCACGGCCGTGCGCCTGTCGGGTGAAGCCGACCGCGACCGCCAGGTCGCCCTCGCCGCCGGTATCGCCGCCGAGGGCGAGGCGCGCGCCGCCGCGACCCGCGCGGAGGGTGTCGCCGAGGCCGACGCGACCGACGCCAAGGCCGAGGCGCTCAAGAAGTACGGCGAAGCCGCCCTCGCACAGGAGATCATCTCGCGCCTGCCCGAGATCGTCCGCGCCGCGGCCGAGCCGATCGCCTCGATCGACACCCTCACGGTGGTCTCCACCGACGGAGCGTCGGAGATGACCAAGACCGTGGGCAAGGTCCTCGGTGAAGGCACCGAAGTCGTCAAGGGCCTGACCGGCCTCGACCTGTCGACGCTCCTCCAGGGGATCGCCGCACGGTCCACGGCGGGCGCCGGAGCGGGATCCGCCCCGAGCGGAGGTTCGACCCCGGCATCCTGAGCCGACGACGCGGGCGGTGTCCACGTCCCCCATATGGGGGACAGGGCGCCGCCCGCGGTCTGGGTTAGCCTGGATCGGCCGTGGAAACCGGCCTCCGACCGGCGATTTCCCCCTGATATGACGACACTTCCGAACGCTCCGATCCCCGAGGTCGATCCGCTCGTCGGCACCGCCCCCGCGCGGCCGCTGTCACGGGTCGCCGCGGCGACGATCGACATCGCCCTCGTTCTGGTGCTCGCAGCCGCGGCGGTCATCGCCCTCGCCGCCGGAGTCGCCCTGCTCGGCGGCATCCTCGTCGTGGCGACCGCGCTCGTTGCGGGTGCGCTCGTGCGGAGCCTCTCCCGCGCCGGCCGCACACCCGGCCACGCGGCGATGGGGACGCGCACCGTCCGCCGCTCGACCGGGGCCGCCACCGGCCGCGCCCTCCTCCCCGCCCTCGCGCGACGCGACCTCGACACGTTCGACCTCCGCCGCGGGCGTGACCCGTTCGCCCCGGCGCTGGCGCCCTTCGCGTTCCCCGATCGCGCCGCCCTCCCCCCCGCACGGCCGGCCCGCGGCCGGGTCCCGGTCATCGAGCTCGATTCGGGCCAGCGGGTCTCGCTCGCCTCCGCCCTCGTGCTCGGACGGAACCCGTCGGCGCCGGTCGACGCGCCCGCCGAGGTCTACCAGTGGCCCGACCTGTCGCGGAGCCTGTCGAAGTCGCACGCGCGCCTCGAATGGGATGGACGCCGCGTGTGGGTCACCGACCTCGGCTCGACCAACGGCACGTTCCTGCGCACCGACGCCGGCTCCCAGCCCTTCCTCGCCTTCCAGCGCACCCCGGTCCCCGCCGATGCGACCCTCGAACTCGGAGACCGCGAGCTCTCCGTCCGGACGGAGAGCTGACATGGGCCCCTCCTTCGCACCCCATCCCCTCGAGGACGGCGCCGGTCCCGGCTGGTCGGCGACCGAGACCCGCGCGCCCGTCATCGCGCTGACCGCGGGGATGAGCGACTACCTGCACCGCGTCACCGGCGCCGGCGCCCGCGCCATCGTCATCTCCGGCCCGCACAGCCGCATGACCCCGGCCCTCGCGGATGCCCTCGCCGGCGTCCGCGGGCATTGGGTCATCCGCACGGCGGAGGATGCCGCCGCGATCGCCTACGACGCGCGCACCGGGCGCCGCCTCGCGCAGATCACCGACGTGCTGTCGGCGACGACGCCGCTCGCGGCATCCGATCTCCATCCCGTGTTCCTGCGCGCCCCCATCGCGAGCCGCCTGCAGCTGGTGGCGACGATCTCCACGCGCCACCGGGTGTCGCGGCCCGTGCGGCTCGGCGGCGTCGTCGAGGCGGCCACGGAGACGCTCGTCGACGGCGCACCGTCAGCCTGGGGTCCGACCGAGCCCCTCGTGGCCGCGTGGGACCGCGACGACCTCACCGAACGCACGCGTCGACGGATGCCGACAGAGAGCCGCTGGGCGGTGAGAGCGTCAGCCGACCTTGCGCTGCTGTCGACCCTGCAGGTCGCCCGCACCTCCGAGGGCCTGGAGGAGACCACCCGCGTGTGGGCGGAGCTCGGCGGCCCGGGCGACGGGAGGACCGCGGATGCCGCCCTCTTCGCCCGGCGCCTCCTCGCGCGCGCCGCCGATGTCGGGATGCCGCTCCTCGGCATCGCCTTCGCCACGATCGGCGCCCCCGACCTCACCGTGCGACCGCTGACACCCGCCACCCCCGAACCGCTCGCGCTCCTCGTCGGCCCGCCCGGCATCCGCGCGCTCGGAGTGGACGCGGCGTCCTGGGTCGCGCAGCACGGCGGCACGGTCGTCGGCAGCCCCCGCATCCCGGGCGCCCTCGTCCCCCTCGGCTCGGTCGACGGCGGCGGCTGGACGCGCCTGACGGAGCTGCTCGGCACCCTCGACGGCACGCGCCTGTCCGCGCTCCTCGGTGTGGCACCGGAGGTCTCCGCGGCGCTTCGGACCGCCGACGCGGACGCCGCCGCCTCCTCGGCGGCCACGCCTTCCTCACCTCGGCCCGGAAGCGAGGCCTGATGCCCGATCAACGTGACACGGTCCTCATCGAGCAGGCCAAGATCGAGCGGATGCGGCTCGGTGCGGCCCTGCTCTACGGTCACATCGGCGAGCGCCGCACCGTCAACGACCACCTGAAGCGCCTGATCGGCTCGCTCATCGTCGCGGCCGTCGCCTGCGCGGTGTGCGTCGGGGTGTCCTTCGTCGTGCAGCTCCTCGCCGACCGCGCCGAGGCGAGCACCGCCCCGGCCGCGGCATCCGTCATTGTCGTCCTCGCGGAAGAGACCTCATGAGCATCTACACCCGCCTCACCGTCGCCGGCGCCATCCGTCGCAGCGAGGTCGTCGTCGCCAGCCGCGAGCCCCTCGGGGCGGCCGTGCCGCGCCTGCTCGACCTGCTCGGCGAGACGTCGGGGACCGTGTCGCGTCCGCTCACGCTCGTCACCCCGGACGGCGAGCAGCTGGACATCGGCCTCTCGCCCGAGCAGCTCGACCTCGTCGACGGCACCCTGGTGCGCCTCGTGCGGCTGGATGCCGCGCCGCCGCCCCCGGTCGTCATCGACGTGACCGACGCCGCCGCCGACGCCCACGACGCCCGCCCCGACCGATGGGACGACCGCGCCCGCATGATCGCCGGCGGCACCGGGATCGCGCTCGCGTTCGCCGCGGCGGGCCTGCTCGCACCGTTCACCGAACCGGGGGTCGCCGTGGCGACCGTGCTCGCGGCAGTCGTGGTGCTGCTCGGCACCGCGGTCGGTCTCGGGCTCCTCGGCCTCCGCCGCGTGTCGGCGTGCGTCGGAGCCGCCGCCGCGGGTCTCGTCCTGCCCCTCGCCGTCGCGTCGTCGAGCGCCGCGCTGGCCGCCGGGGCTGATCCGGGCGCAGCCCTCCTGCTCGCAGCATCCGTCGCCGTCGCCGCCGGGGGCACCGCCGTCCTCCTCGGGCGGGGCGTGGCCCTGCGCGCGCCCGGTGCCGCCGCGGGCGGCGCATGGGGCGCGGTGCTGGCGAGCATCCTCCTCGGGATGCTGATGGCCGGGGTCGCTCCGGCCCCCGCCGCGGCGATCGCCGGCACCCTCGCCGCCTTCGCCACCGGACCGCTCCCCTGGATCGCGCTGTCGGCCGCGGGACTCACCGACCTCGACCGCCGCGTCGCGCGCGGTGAGCGCCTGGACCGCCCGCGGGCCTTCGCCTCGATCGACGACGCGTATGCCGCTCTGACCTGGAGCGTTGCGGGCGTCGCCGCGCTCCTCGCAATCACCGGCACAGCCCTCGTCCTCGCCGACGAGCTGTGGAGCGGTCTGCTCGCCCTGGCCTTCGCGCTCATCGCGGCGCTCCGCTCGCGCGCCTTCCCCCTCCGGATGCAGGGCTGGGCGCTGTGGGCGGCCGTCGCCGCGATCGCGCTCACCGCGCTGCTGACGCAGCTGGTGGGCGAGCGATCCTGGCTCGGGGTGGCCGCGGCCGCGGCCGGCGCTGTCCTCGTCGCCGTCGCGACCCTCGTCGCCCCGCGCGAGCACACCCGCGCGCGCCTCCGCGGCTTCGGCAACGCCCTCGAGACCCTCGCGGTCGTCTCGCTCCTCCCGCTCCTCGTCGGCGCGCTCGGGATCTACCCCGAACTCCTCGGCATGTTCGGCGGCGGATCGTGAGCCTCGACGTCCGCGCCCTTCCCGCCGCCCTGTTCGGCAGCGCCGCCGCCGAACGCGCCCGCGTGACCGGCTGGCACCGGGCGATCGCCACCGAGCTTCCCACCACCCGACGGATCGGGTTCCTCTCGCTCGCTCCCGGAACCGGCTCGAGCACCCTCGCCCACCGGGTCACCGGCATCCTCGCTGCCCGCCGCAGCGAACCGGTGCTCGCGATCGATCTCTCCTCCGGCGCGCGCTCGCTCGGCGCCCGGCTCGGAGCCGAGCCCACGTCGCCCGACGACACCCGCGCGGGAGCCCGCACGAGCGACGACGCCCGGACCGGCCTCCCCTCCGGAGACGGCTGGTTCGCCGTCCGTCCGGCTCCGCACGACGCGACGGATGCCGAAGAACCCGCCGCCGCCGAGAGCTGGCTGTCGGAGGTCGCGCCGATCGCCCGCTTCTTCGAGGTCACCGTCACCGACTTCGGGGTGCGGCATCCGCTCGTCGATCTCGCCACGTGCGCGGCGCTCTGCGACGTGGTCTGTCTCGTCGCAGACGCCGGTCGGACAGCCACCGAGCTCGCCCGCGCTGTGGCGCCCGCCATCGTGTCGCTCCCCGAGCACCCGGACGTCGTCCTCGCCCTCGTCGATCACGCCCGCGCCGGTGACGCGGTGGCCCGCGCCGTCGACGGCGACCCCGCCGTCACCGTCGCGATCCCCTTCGACGGCGGACTCCAGGCGGATGCCGTGCCCCGCACGCGGGCGGCGGAGCGCGCACTCCTGCGCCTGACGGCCACCCTCATGGCGACATCCGGAGCGGAGGTGGCGGCATGAGCGTCCACGTCGTCCACCGCCCCGCGCGCATCACCGAGCCCGTCGAGGCACCCGCCGACATCACCCTCGCACCGCCGCCGCCCATCGGCGAGGGATCGACGGGGTTTCCGATCCAGTCGCTGCTGCCGGTCGTGGGGAGCCTGTCGTCGATCACGATGATCGTGCTGCTGCGCAACAACCCCATCATGGTCGTGGTCGGCGCGGTCATCCTCGTCGTCGCCCTCGTCGGCGGAGTCGGCATGGCGTTCAGCGCGCGCGGCAACGCCGCCCGCCAGCGCCGCGTCCAGCGCGAGCGCTACCTCGACTACCTCGAAGAGCTGCGCGCCGACGTCCGCGAGACCGCCGACGCCCACCGGGAGGCCACGCGGCGCCTGCACCCCGACCCGGCGACGCTGGTGGAGATCGCCGCGAATCCCGCCCGGCGGTGGGAGCGGCGGCCGAGCGACGCGGACTTCCTCCACGTGCGCCTCGGCACCGGCGACCTCCGCGCGGTCGACGTTCTCCTCCCGCCGGAGCAGAACCCCGTGCAGCCGTTCGATCCGGTCATGAAGAGTGCCGCCGAGCGGGTCGTCCGCCTCGCCGGCATCGCGCAGGGCACCCCCGCGGTGCTCGACTTCGAGCGCGGCGGACACGTCTCGCTCATCGGCGAGCGCGCGCAGACCCTGCCGGTGTGTCGGGCCCTTGCCGCGCAGATCGCTGCCCTCCACTCCCCCGACGACGTCCACCTCGCCCTCGTCGTGCCCGAGGAGCGTCTCGGCGACTGGCGCGGCTTCGATCTCCTCCCGCACCTCGCGGGGGCCGAGCCCGCCCCGGGCGCCGTCGCCGCCCGCCGGGTCGCCCCGACCGTCGACGACCTGCTCGCCCTCATCGGCGGGGAGCTCCGCGACCGCAGCGCGACCGCCGCCGCGGCCCGTCGCGCGGGGCGACGCACCAAGCCCGGCCGCCTCATCGTGTTCATCGACGAGGGCACCGAGGCCGCCCGCGCGCTCCCGCCGCTGGACGCCGTCCTCGACCTCTCCGCCCTCGGGATCACCGTCGTCCACGTCGTCGACGACCGCCTCAAGGAGCCCTCCACCGTCACCGCGCGCGTCACCGTCACGGGCGGCGTCGCCGAGGGCGACGGGGACGTCGGGGCTGTTGCAGGGGCTGGTACCGGGGCTGTGGAGGCCGTACCCGTCGAGGCCGTGATCGAGACACCGGGGAGCGGCGAACCGGCGGTCACCGGCATCCGTCCCGATCCGGTGGATGCCGCCCTCCTCGAGGTGATCGCCCGTCCCCTCGCCGGTCTCCGCCTCACCCGCACGAGCGCCGTCGACGCGCAGGGCGCCCTCGCGCCGGATGTCACCGAGCTCCTCGGCATGGACGACGTCGAGAACATCGACCTCCGCGAGGCGTGGCGCCCGCGCTCGGCCGCGGACTTCCTCCGCGTGCCGATCGGCGTGGACGACCGCGGCGGTCCGGTGCTGCTCGACCTCAAGGAGTCCGCGCAGCTCGGCATGGGACCGCACGGCATCTGCATCGGCGCGACCGGGTCGGGCAAGAGCGAGCTGCTGCGGACGCTCGTGCTGGGTCTCGCCCTCACGCACTCCCCCGACGACCTCGCGATGATCCTCGTCGACTACAAGGGCGGTGCGGCGTTCGCCCCGTTCGCCCATCTGCCGCACGTCGCCGGTCTCATCGACAACCTCGCGGACGACCCGCAGCTGACCGAGCGGGCGCGCGAGAGCATCCAGGGCGAGGTGGTGCGGCGCCAGCGTCTGCTGAAGGAGGCCGGGAACGCGGCATCCATCGGGCATTATCGCGAGCTGCGCCGTGAGCGGCGCGACCTGCCCGCCCTGCCGCACCTCTTCCTCGTCATCGACGAGTTCGGCGAGCTGCTGACGGCGGAACCCGACTTCGTCGAACTGCTGCTCACGATCGGACGCATCGGCCGCTCGATCGGCGTGCACCTGCTGCTGTCGAGCCAGCGGATCGAGGGCGGGCGCCTGCGCGGCCTCGACACCTACCTGTCGTACCGCATCGGGCTCCGCACCTTCTCGGAGGCGGAGTCGGCGGTCGTCCTCGACACCCCCGACGCGTTCCACCTGCCCGCGATCCCCGGCTTCGGCTACCTCAAGGTCGACACGTCGGTCTACACCCGCTTCCGCGCCGGGTACGTCTCGGGCCCCGTCCCCGAGCGGCGCGAGGACGTCCGGCCCGACGACGCGCCCCCGCCGGTGCGCGAGCTGCCGCCCTACGACCTCGTCGCAGAGACGACCGAGGACGACGCGGATGCCGCGCCCGGCCCCGCCGCACCGACGACCGGTCGCACCCTCGTCCAGGCCGCGACCTCACGGCTCTCGCGCGGTGTCGCGCGCACGATGCCGGTCTGGCTGCCGCCGCTTCCGCCGGTGCTGACCCTCGGCGGGGTCCTGCCGAGCGCCGAGCAGCACGCGGTCGGCGACCTCCGCGCACCGATGGGGCTCCTCGACGACCCGACGCGTCAGCGGCAGGCGCCGTGGATGCTCGACCTCACCCGCTCGGGCGGACACGTCTCGATCACCGGTGCCCCCCAGTCGGGCCGATCGACGTTCCTGCGCACCCTCGCGGCATCCCTCGCCTTCTCGCACTCGCCGCGCGAAGTCAGCATCTACGGCATGGACCTCACCGGCGGCGGGCTCAGTCGCATCGAGCCCTTCCCGCACGTCGGCGGCGTCGCGACGCGCGGACACCGCGAGCGGCTCACCCGACTGCTCGAGGAGCTCACGGCGATGCTCGCCACGCGCGAGCAGGTGTTCCGCGAGCAGGGACTCGACTCCCTCGCCGACCTCCGCCGTCAGCACGCCGCGGGGCGGATCCCGCAGCTGCCGAGCGCCGATGTGGTCCTCCTCGTCGACGGACTCGGCGCCCTGCGCACCGACTTCGAAGACCTCGAGCCGGCGCTGTCGGAGCTGCTCGAGCGGGGCGGCAGCTTCGGCATCCATGTCGTGGTCACCCTCTCGCGGTGGAACGAGCTGCGGATGAACCTGCAGAGCCTGATCGGCACCCGCCTGGAACTGAAGCTCAACGACCCCGCCGACTCGCAGATCGCGCGGAAGCTCTCGGCGACGCTCCGGGCCGACGAGCCCGGCCGCGTGCTCACCGACGACAAGCTGTTCGCGCAGATCGCACTGCCGCTGCTCGAAGAGGTCGACGACGCCGACGTGGGCGAAGCCCTCGAGGCGATCGCCCGCGACGCCGCCGCGCGCTGGGGCGGCCCGGGTGCGGCGCCGATCCGTCTGCTGCCCGACGACCTCGCGCCGGATGAACTGCCGGATCCACTCGACGAGCCCGACGAGATCCCGCTGGGTCTGCGGCAGGACACGATGCAGCCGGTGACGCTCGACCTCGTCACGCGCGACCCGCACCTGCTCGTCCTCGGCGACAGCCGGTGCGGCAAGACGACGGTGCTGCGCGGCATCATCCAGGGCGCCATCGACCGGCACTCCCCGGAAGAGCTCGTCATCGCGCTCATGGACGCCCGCGGCGATCTCGTCGGCGACATCCCCGACGCCTACCTCGGCGGCCACGCGACCAGCGGACGCCAGGCGCGGCAGCTCGCCGAGTCGATCGCGGTCGAGCTCGACAAGCGCGCCGGGAACCGGGATGCCGCGGGCCCGCGCATCCTCGTCGTCGCCGACGACTTCGACATCCTCGCCGCCGGCGGGGCCGAGCCGCTGCGGCCGCTGCTGGCCTCGCTCGCGTCGGCGAGAGATCTGCGCCTGAACGTCGTCGTGGCGCGGCCGGTGGCCGGGGCATCCCGTGCGATGTTCGACCTCGCCCTGCAGTCGGTGCGCGACACCGGCGGAACGGCGCTGGTCATGTCGGGAGACCGCTCGGAAGGGCAGCTGCTGCCGAAGCTCTACGCGGAGCCGATGATCGCCGGACGCGGGCGCCTCGCGCGCCGCGGCGAGCGCCCCGCTCTCGTGCAGATCGCGCACTTCGCGCCCGTCGAGGTCGACGGCGCGGTGGAGGGGATGGCTGCGGCCGGGGTGGGAGTTGCGGTGGAGCCCGCAGCGGCGGTTCCCGTTTCGGCGGAGTCCGCCGCACCGGGCCCCGTTTCGGCGGAGCCCGCGGCACCGCAGCCCGCTGTACCGTCCGTCGCGCCGGCGCCGGTGATCACCGATGTGCCGGATTCCGCACCGGACGACGACCCGCCGACGCGACGCCGAAGGAGACGCGATGCCCCGTAGCAGTGTGGTGCTGAGCCCGAGCGCGCTCGGCGCCGACGAGATCGAGGCCGCGGCGCGGCGGGTGTGGGAGCTGGCGGGGGCGACCGCGACGCTGAACCTGCGCGAGATCGACGACGGCGCGGCGCTGCAGGTGCGGGGCGGCGAGGCGGTGGTGCTCACCGTCCTGCGGCCGCGACTCCTGCCGACGCTCGACGAGGTCGGGCGTCTCCTCCCCGGGGTGGCCGACCTGCCGTCCGAGACCCGGTTCTGGTCGGATGCGTACACCCCGTGGGAACCCGAAGGCGCGATCGGGGTGGCGATCCTCGACGCCGCGGTGTCGGCATCCGGCGCCCGCGTCGTGCACCACGGCCTCCGCTGACCCGCCGTCGCCGCTCTTCGGCTCGCCCCCGTACCGAACTCCTCCCTTTCCCGCGCGAACAGGCCGAAACCGCTGGTTCCGGCGCGCACCAGCCCTGATCAGAGGAGTTGCGCACGCCCCGTAGCCTCCCTCGCCGTCGCCCAGCGGCGCGCGCGTCTACCCGCGCGCCCCGTACCGAACTCCTCCGATCCGCACCTGAAACGGCCCGAGCACCCCGATCCGGGCCTCACGCGCACGGATCAGAGGAGTTGCGCACACCCGCCATCGCCCTCAGCCACCGCCGTCACCCCGGGTGTCACCACAGCACGCGACACCCGGCGGCGGAAGGCCCTCAGGCCGGGTCGGAATCGCGGCCCTCGGCCGCCGCACGCGCCTCGGCCTCGCGCAGCTCGCGGAGCTTCGTCCACGGGACGAAGCAGATCCACGCGATCGAGGCGATGGACATTCCCATGATGATCGACGCGACATCCATACCCCGACGGTAGGGCGACTCGCACCGCGTCGCCTCCCTCGGAAGGCGGAGATCCGGCGTCCGTCCGCGCTGCCCCGTACCGAACTCCTCAGATCCGGCACCGCACATGCCGAAACTCCCCCGGATCCTGCCGCTGCGGGCCAGATTGGAGGAGTTCGGTACGGGACGGCGTGCGCGCCGGGCGGGCGGTCAGGCGCCGCGCAGGCGCTCCGACAGGTAGCCGATGAGGCCCTCGAGCGGCACGCGCTCCTGGGCCATGGTGTCGCGGTCGCGCACCGTGACGGCATCGTCATCGAGGGAGTCGAAGTCGACGGTGACGCACAGCGGCGTGCCGATCTCGTCCTGGCGGCGGTAGCGGCGGCCGATGGCGCCGGCGTCGTCGAAGTCCGTCGCCCAGCCCTGGGCGCGCAGCCGATCCGACACCTCGCGGGCGAGCGGTGACAGCTTCTCGTTGCGCGACAGCGGCAGCACCGCGACCTTCACCGGAGCCAGACGCGGGTCGAGGCCCAGGACCGTCCGGGTGTCGGTTCCGCCCTTGGCGTTCGGCGCCTCCTCTTCGCGGTACGCATCGACGAGGAAGGCCATCATGGCGCGCGTCAGTCCGAACGACGGCTCGATCACGTAGGGCGTGTACTTCTCGCCGGACGCCTGGTCGAAGTAGGTCAAGGACTGCCCGGATGCCTCGGCGTGGCTCTTCAGGTCGTAATCGGTGCGGTTGGCGACGCCCATGAGCTCGCCCCACTCCTTGCCCGGGAACCCGAAGCGGTACTCGACGTCGATCGTCCCGGCGGAGTAGTGCGCGCGGTCCTCTTCCGGCACGTCGAAGCGGCGCATGTTGGCCGCGTCGATGCCGAGGTCGATGAACCAGTTCCAGCACTCCTCCACCCAGTGCTCGAACCACTCTCCGGCGTCGGCGGGCGGCGTGAAGAACTCGATCTCCATCTGCTCGAACTCGCGCGTGCGGAAGATGAAGTTGCCCGGCGTGATCTCGTTGCGGAACGCCTTGCCGACCTGGCCGATGCCGAACGGCGGCTTCTTGCGCGACGCGGTGAGCACGTTGGAGAAGTTCACGAAGATGCCCTGCGCGGTCTCGGGGCGGAGGTAGTGCAGGCCGGATTCGTCATCGACGACCCCGAGGTAGGTCTTGACCAGGCCCGAGAAGGCCTTCGGCTCGGTGTACTGCCCCTTCGTGCCGCAGTTCGGGCACGGGATGTCGGCCAGCCCGTTCTCGGCCTTCCGACCCTTGCGCGCCTCGAAGTCCTCGACGAGGTTGTCGGCGCGGAAGCGCTTGTGGCACTGCAGGCACTCCACGAGCGGGTCGGTGAACGTCGCGACGTGACCGGAGGCCTCCCACACGCGCTTGGGCAGGATGATGGAGGAGTCGAGCCCCACCATGTCGCCGCGGCCGCGGACGAACGTCTGCCACCACTGGCGGCGGATGTTCTCCTTCAGCTCGGTCCCGAGGGGGCCGTAGTCCCACGCCGAGCGGGATCCGCCGTAGATCTCGCCCGCCTGGAAGACGAACCCGCGGTGGCGGGCGAGGGCGATGACTTTGTCGAGGCGGGACTGCTCGGCCACGGTGGCTCCAATGGTCGGGTGGGGGCGCGGGATTCCGCAGGACGCCGCGATGCGCGGCATCCCCGATTCTAGGTCAGCGGATGCCGCACCCACAGCCGTCGCGGGCGCCGCCGACCGAGGAGGGGTCAGCTGAGGAAGGGGATCGTGAGCGGGTACCTGTACCACTCGCCCCTGTGGGCCTTCACGGCCGCGATGATGCAGAACACGATGTTCAGCACGTACGCCGCGAGGATGACGAATAGTCCGATGACGACGATCGACAGGATGCCGCCCACGACGTAGGCGATGATCAGCGTCAGCTGGAAGTTGAGCGCGGTCGCGGTGTGCGCGCGGACGAAGGGACCCCGGTCCTTGAGGATCAGATAACCGATCAGCGGGGCGAGGAAGCCGAAGAACAGGCCGCCCAGGTGCACCAGCGTCGACCAGAGTCTCTCGTCGGCGGGCGACAGCGCGGCCGAAGGGGACGCGCCGGCGGGCGGCGGGCCGTAGGGAGGGGTGCTCATGCGCTCAGCCTAGGGCGCTCGGTCCACCCGCACACGGGGGCTGTCCCCCGACTTCTGCGGGGGCTGCACCCTCACGTCGTTGTGGGTCGCAGCCCGTCCGCGGCCGGGCCGAACCGCACCCACCCATCCCCGCACCGAACTCCTCAAAGCGGCGGGTGGGACCGGTTCTGATGGGCGGAAACGGCCTCCAGCGCGCGAATCGGAGGAGTTCGGCGCGGCCCGCGCCCCGACCCGGCGCGCGTCTCACCGCGTGAGATCCACAGGAAATCTCTTTCCCGAAGGATGGAAACGCCATATCCCTAGCGTGACGGTGCCCACTCCCCGACAGAGAGAGTACCGATGACGTCTTCGCCCTCCCCCGCGAGAGCCCGGCTGCGCAGAGCCGGGCTCTTCACCGTTGCGGCGGCCGCCGCCGCGGCCTGCATCATCCCGCCGACCGCGGCCCTCGCCGTCACGACAGTGACCACGGCCAACAGCGCGGCCTGGCAGATCCACGACGCCGCTCCTCCCGGCCTCGACACCGGGAGCATCCGCGCCCTCAGCAATTCCGGCGTCGACGGGTTCGGCAACATCTTCGTGCGTGTGTCGACCGCACCCGACTCGCGCTTCAACGGCGAGATGATGCGCGGATTCGGCCTCACCTCCGACGGTCAGTCGTCGTACTCGTCGACGCAGGCGGTCGACCTCGGCGGCATCGACATCACCCGCGACATCGACCTCTCCGTGGAGAACAACCGGGCACGGTTCTTCGACACCTTCACCAACACCACCGCGGCACCGGCCACCGTCGAGGTCTCCTTCGGCGGAGCCCTCGGGTACGGCGTCGCCGCGGCGGCGACCCCGATCCGCTCAACGTCCAGCGGCGACGCGCTCGTCACCCCCGAGGATGCCTGGACCCTCTCGGCGTCCTCCGCCGACAACCGGCGACCGATCGGCATCGTCCTCGGTTCGCCTGCGCCGTTCGCGGGCGCCCTCACCGGCACCGGCAACCAGGAACGCAACCCGTTCCAGACGCCGATGGCCACGGAGGGGCACGAGGCGAACTTCCACGGCTACATCCACACCCTCACGATCGCCCCCGGTGAGACGAAGTCGCTCGCGCGATTCGTCGTCGCCGGCGCGAACCAGGCCGGCTCGCAGCCGGCGACCACGGAGGCGCTCACCGCTCTGGCGGCCGCCCCCGACCTCACCGGACTCTCGACGGACGAGGTGTGCTCGATCGCGAACTGGAACCTCGCTGCGCTCCCCGAAGCACCGACCTGCGCCGGCCCGGTGCGCCTCCCCGTTCCGGCATCCCCGGAGCTTCCGGCGGCCGAGACCACGTCCGCGTACGACGTCGTGAACAAGACCATCGAGCAGATGCAGGCCGACCTGGAGGCGGGTGTGACCACCTCCGAGCAGATCACGCAGGCCTACCTCGACCGCATCCGCGTCTACGACGGCGGGCCGTTCGGCTATCACTCCTACATCGCCGTCGCCGGAGACGCGCTCGAGCAGGCACGCGCCGCGGATGCCGCACGCGCGGCGGGTCAGCGCGGCGACCTCCTCGGCATCCCGATCGCCATTAAGGACATCATCGACACCGCCGACATGCCCACGACGGGCGGCACGCGTGCGCTCGAGGGATATCAGCCCGGGAAGGATGCCTTCCAGGTCACAGGACTGCGAGAAGCGGGCGCGGTGATCATCGGCAAAGCCAACCTCTCGGAGTTCGCGAACTCCGGCAGCTACAGCGAGAGCGGCTACGGGCAGGTATGGAACGCGCTGTACCCGTCGAAGACCTCGTTCGGCTCCAGCGGTGGTTCCGCCGTCGCCACGGCCGCGAGCCTCGCAGCCGGGGCCCTCGGCAGCCAGACGGGCGTGTCGTTGTACGCACCGGCGGTGGGGTCGAGCCTCACCACTTTCCGCGGCACGGACGGGATGGCCAGCACCGCCGGCGTCATGCCGCTCACGTGGGCGCAGGACTACGTCGGCCCCATCGCCCGCACGACGACCGACCTCGCCTACCTCCTCAACGCGACGACGGGCACCGATCCTCTCGACGTGCTGACGGTCGAGGCGGACGCGAAGCGTCCTGAGGATTGGACCGCATCGCTGGATGCCGGTGCTCTGCAGGGAACGCGTATCGGATACGTGCCGACGGCATACGCCTCGAACTACGCCGACGACGGGACAGGCGCGGCGGCACGAGCGAGCCTTTCGCTGCTCGAGGCCGCCGGCGCGACGCTGGTGGAGCTGTCGGCCCCGCCGACCAACGGCTCCTCCCCCGGCGGCAGCCGCGGAATCGAGGGGTGGGCGCGGTACATCGAGCAGCAGAACGGCGCGTTCCCCTTCGCGACCGGCAACGAGCTGCTCGCTGATCCCCGCGTGCTCCCCTACAACGCGCGGGCCAACAACAACACCCCGCGCATGACCACCGAGCAGGTCGACGCATGGCTGGCCTATCGGGCGAGCTACAAGGAGGTCATCGGACAGTGGATGACCACGAACGACGTCGACGCCGTGGTGTACCCCGGGTTCCTGAGCGACATGTACAACAACGACGGGAACAGCGCGCAGCACAGCTCGGACCGCGCGACGGGCGTGCTGACTTCGAACGTCGGTCTACCGACGGTCGTCGTGCCGGTCGGACCCAACCCGAACGGCTACTCGATGTCTCTCCAGCTGGTCGGACCGGCCTGGAGCGACGCCGAGGTCCTCGGCATGGGGTACGCACTCGAGCAGCGTGCGCAGGGTCAGCAGCTGGTAACGACGGCACCCGCGCTCACCTATGTCGGTGGCGGCGAGGATCCCGACCCCGAGCCGACGCCCGACCCGGAACCGACGCCCGACCCCGAGCCGACGCCCGACCCCGAGCCGACGCCGGACCCGGAGCCGACGCCCGACCCCGCGGTCTCACTCTCGGCCAGGACCGTGGAGGCCGGCGCAGATGTGGTCGTGACGGCGACGGGCTTCGCGCCCGGCGAGAGCCTGCAGGTGTGGCTCGTGTCCGATCCCAAGCGGATTGGATCGGGCACGGCCGATGAAGACGGCTCGCTGACCCTCTCAGTGACGATCCCGCGGGGCGCGACGCCGGGTGAGAACCGCATCGAGGTGCGCGGCGCCGATTCCACCGCCTCCGCGCCCCTGCGGGTCATCGCGGCGGAGGCGACCGGATCCCTGCCCGCGACCGGCGGAGGGTTTGATGCGACCGTTCCGCTGATCGGCGGTGCGCTGATCGCCCTCGGCGCCGCGGCCGTCGCCCTCGTCGTGCGTCGCCGTCGCTCTGTCGGCGAGGTCGACTGACCCACGCCCGGTGTGCCCGCCCCGATCCGTCGGGGCGGGCACTCCGTCGTTCGGGCCGATTACCCCGTACCGAACTCCTCAGAAGCGGCGGGTGGGACCGGTTGCGGTATGCGGAAACGGCGTCTGGCGCGCGGATCGGAGGAGTTCGGCGCCGGCCGCGCCTCGACCCGGCGCGTGCACTGGCCGTACCGGCCCCCCGGGCCCTCCCCGATCGTCTGTACCGAACTCCTCAGGAACGGCGGGTGGGGCCGGTTCCGGAGGGCGAAACCGACCCTGGACACGCGAATCGGAGGAGTTGCGTACACGCCGCCCCCGGCGCCGGGCCGCCTCCTCCGGCGCACCCCGGCCGCGCCTCCACCACCCCGGCCGCGCCTCCACCACCCCGCCCGCGCCTCCACCACCCCAGCCGCACCTCCACCACCCCGGCCGCACCTCCACCTCCACCGCCCCGGCCGCACCGAGACCGTCCCACCCCGCGATCAGCGGCGCAGGGTCTCGCGAGCGACGGTGACGTCGTCGAGGGCGACGGGGTCGATCTCGATCCCGAGGCCGGGACCGGTGGGCACGCGCACGTGACCGTCCTCGAGCACGATGGGGTCGGCGACGATGTCGCGCGAGTAGAACCGGTTCGACGCCGACACGTCGCCCGGCAGGGTGAAGCCCGGCAGGGCGGCGAGCGCGGCGTTCGCCGCCCGCCCGATGCCCGTCTCCAGCATCCCGCCGCACCAGACCGGGATCCCGGCCGCCCGGCAGAGGTCGTGGATCGCGACGGCCTCGAGGTATCCGCCGACACGGCCGGCCTTGATGTTGATGACGGATGCCGATCCCAGGGCGAGCGCGTCGACGGCGGCCTTCCGCGACACGATCGATTCGTCGAGGCACACCGGGGTCCGCAGGCGCCTCGCGAGCGTGGCGTGGTCGACGAGGTCGTCCTCCTGCAGCGGCTGCTCGATGAGCAGCAGATCGAATCGGTCGAGTTCGGCCAGGACGTCCGCGTCGGCGAGAGTGTAGGCCGAGTTGGCGTCGACCTGCAGCGCGATCGCGCCGAACGCCTCGCGCACCGCAGCGGTGTCGTCGACGTCGCGCCCGGGTTTGATCTTGATCTTGATCCGCGCGTACCCCTCGTCGAGGTAGCCGCCGACGACGTCCACCAGGGCCTTCGGATCGCGCTGGATCCCGACGCTCACCCCGCTCGGCACGCGGTCGCGCGTGACTCCGAGGTACGCCCCGAGGGAGATGCCGTCCAGGCGCAGCGACGCGTCGAGCACCGCAAGCTCCAGCCCCGCCTTCACCATGCGGTGGCCGACGAAGGGCTCCAGGATGCCGGACACCCCGGCCGGCGGCATCCGGTGCGCATCGAGGAGCGCGGGGATCATCCACCGGAGCGCCACGTCCCACGCACCCTGCGTGTACTCGCTGGAGTACAGGGGAGCCGCGGAGGTGACGATCTCGCCCCATCCGTCGCCGTCGGGGGTGAGCGCCCGCGCGACGATCACCTCACGGACGGTCTCGGTTCCGAACGACGTGGTGAAGGGGGCGACGAGCGGCAGGTGGAGCACCCGCAGCTCGACGCCGTCCAGGGTGATCGGCGCACTGTCCATGCGCCCAGGCTAATGACCCGGGTCAGCGCCCGAAGATGTCGCCGAGACCGGGGAGCTCGAACCCGCCGAACTGCTCGCCGAAGCCCGAGATCTGCTCCCCGACCCCCGACACCTGCTCGCCGAGCCCTGCGACCTGCTCCTCCGCGAAGCCGCCCATGCTGCCGGCGATGCCCTCGACGTCGACCCCGCCCGCGAGGGCATCGAGATCGATCCCGAGGCCGGCCGCCTCGGCGAGCAGGGGCCCGGCGACCGTACTGACCACCGCGCCGCCGGCGACGAGCCCGAGCAGACCCACCCCGGCTGCGGCCCCCGCCCCGACGGCGGCCCCGGTGCCGACGCGGGCGAGGAGGCCCCGCATCCGCCCGGGCTGGGATGCCTCGGCACGACCGGCCGCGCGCGCGAGATCGGGAGCGCTGGCGGACGCCGGCCGCAGCGCCGGCGGGAGCTCGGACCGCATGCGCGCCTCGACCTGCTCCCGCTGAGCAGGGGTGAGCCGGGCGAACGCGTCACGGTGGATCTGCTCGACCTGGTGCGGGTCGGCCGTCTGCAGCAGGTAGTCGTAGCGGGCGATGGCGCGCCGGTCGGCGTCGGACCCGGCGACGGGACGCGCACCGGTGGCACCGGCCGGCGGCGGCGCGAGCGTCGGCCGTCCGGCGGATGCCGGAGCCGGCGGCGGCGTGTACGCCGACGGCGGAGCGGAATGACCGCTCGACGCCGCGGCGCCCGACTGCGCCGTGCGGCCGTCGCCGGTCACCTCCTCGGCGACCTTGCCCACGAGGCCGCGCCAATCGGTGCCGCCGGCCGCGCCCGGCCGCGTCGCGCCCGCACCGGACGGGGCCGAACCCTGCGCGCTCGGGCCGGAGGCGGATCCGAGCGCCTTGGAGGCGATGTCGAACAGACGGGAGAACGTGCTCATGACGAACCTTTCGAAAAGCCCATCAAGGTCTCCTCCACCCGGATGCCGGGCCGGCGGACCGGGACACGATCGCGTGTCCGTACTGACGGTTCCGCCGCATCGGGAGTACTCCCCTTGCGTAGGGAAGAACGTAGCTCCCCGCGCCTATGAATTCGCTCGAAGCCCGAGCCCGCTCGGCGCCCCAGCCTGCTCTGCGCGCGACCCCGCGCGACCCGCCGCCCGGTCAGTGGACCGTCGCGTGCGCCGGGCCCCGCGCACCACCCCGCCGCGCCGCGACGGCGCGCGCGTGACGGGCGGCACGGGTCTCGCGCCGCACCCGGCGCCGCTCCGCGCGCACCGCGGCGGGGTCGACGGCGACGAATGTCTCGCGGGTGGCGCGCGGACGACGTCGGGCGTGACGTCGCTCGGCGGAGAAGAACGTCCTGATCGCCTCGAACAGCGATTCCGTGTGCTCGTGCATGATCTGCTCCTTCGGATAATCGCGGCGAGGGCGATCGTGAAGGAGGAGGCGCGAACAGCCGCGGTGATACGACGCCCCGGGATCCGCTGCGGCGACGGACCCTCAGGGCCGGAACCCTAGGGCCGGACGAGCAGGTAGCCGCGCCGATCGAACCCGCCGATTGCGAGACCGTCGGCCAGCCCCGCGCGCAGCCCGTCGCGGACGCGGCGGCGCCAGGCCGCGGCATCCGTCACCGATCGTGCGCGGATCGCGCCGATGTCGTCCGGCACCGCCACGGTCGCCACGATCTGCTCCTCGGCCGGCGCCGCGACACCCGGGGCGGCGAGCGCCCAGGAGACCATGATGCGATCGGACTCGTCGCCGCGGTTGACGCCGTCATCCATGGGGCCGTAGTGGTCGACGAGGAAGTCGGTGACCCTCGCGCCGAGCACGGCGAGGTTGAAGTGGGCGTTGCGGGCGACGAGCGGGTCGAAGGTCCACGTGATGTGTCCGACGTCGCGGGCGAGTGCCCACTCCCGCTGGTGCTCCTTGAGCGCGCGCCCGAGCCCGTGCCCCTGATGGGCCGGAAGGATCCCGGTGATGTGGCTGTGCATCGAGCGGGCCGCGGGCGCGGCGAAGAACGCGACGGATGCCCCGATCATGCGGTCGTCGTCCCACAGGCCCACCGCGTAGTTGCCCGAGTGCGCGAGTGCGCGGAGGAGGTTCGGCGGCATGCCGGAGCGGTCGCCGCCCCAGACGTCGGCGAGCACGGCGGAGGCGGTGAAGACGTCGGCGACCGTGTCGAGGTCGCGGATGCGGATGCCGGTCACCGCGGCACCGGGGCCGATCGCCGGTCGGGTCGGCTCGGGCGCCCCGTGGGCAGCGTGATCGCACCGGTGGCGGGTGTCTCCACTCCCGCGGTGATGACGTGCTCGGCGAACAGTCCCGGCCACGCCATCACGCCGTAGGGGGTGCGCGCGACGACAAGACGGCTGTGCGGGAGGGTCTCGTCGAGCTTCGTGGCGGTCCGGAGCGGATGCGTGTGGTCGCCGGTCCAGGCGAGGATGAGCGTCGGCGTCGTGACGTCGACGAGGCGCTTGCGGGGCGGAAGATCGGCGAGCGCGGCGCCGCGGAGGACCGTGGGAAGCAGCGCCTCGTCGACCGCCGGTCCCGTCTGCGGGGCCTCGGCGAGCGCGGGCGGCACGGGGGTCGTGCTCCCGAGCTCCACGAACGCCGCGATCCCCTCGCGCTCGATGAGGTCGGCGCCGGTGAGGTACGACTGCGCCTGCGCGGGACGCGTGCCCCAGGCGGTCGGCGGGAGCATCAGGGTGAGGCTGTCGAAGCGGGTCGGCTCGCGCAGCACCGCGTGCAGCAGGGTCCCGGTGCCCATGGAGGGCCCGAGCCCGTGCACGCTCTCGCCCGGGACGATGACGTCGAGCGCGGCGAGAAGGTCGTCGGCGAGCCGGTCCCACGCGTAGTCGCCCGGATCCGGTGTGCCGGACGAGCCGCCATGACCGCGCGCGTCGAGGCGGATGACGCGGTGACCGCGCAGCGCGCGCCCGAGATCGAGACCGAGCTGCGCGTCGCGCGTGCGGCTGGACATGAGCCCGTGCAGCTGGACCACGACCGGACCGTCGGCTCCGGTGACGTCGTACTCCAGGCGGGCGCCGTTCACGGGGACGGTGGGCACGGCACCTCCGTGGAAGCGGGAACGTACGGGGAAGCGAGAACGAAACGTCGAACCCCTACACTACGGCGAATGCGCCTGACCAACGTCACCCGAGTGGTCCTGCCCCGCGGACGCGTGGGCAGCTACGCCGTGCGCATCGCACCCGACGAGACCCGCCCCCTCCCGGTCTCGTTCGACCAGGGGCGTCACGTCGGTGCGGGCGATCGTCCGGGGTCGTGGATGTCGATCGCCCTGCGCCTGCCGGACGGGACGACGCGGGATGCCGTGGCCCGCGCGTGGGACGGCGTCGTCGCCGCGCACGGAACCCTGCGGACCGTGTTCTCGCGCGACGACGCCGGCGCCGTCCGGCTGCACGAGGGCGCGGCATCCGCCGGGGAGTGGAGCGATCATCCCCTCGCGGGCGCCGGCGACGGTGTGGGCGAGGGCGACGGTGTGGGCGAGGGCACCGTCCGCGACACGATCCGGCGGGTCTTCGACGCCCGGTGCCGCCCGTTCGCGGCTCCGTCGCATCGGGTCGCTCTCATCGAACCGGGCGCGGGCTCCGCACCCGACAGCGGAACGGATGCCGCGCCCGCGGGCGATCCCCGCCCGATCGCCGTGATCGCCGCCGATCACGCGCACGTCGACATGTGGTCGCTGCTGGTGCTCGCGCGGGACCTCCTCGCGCTCCTCGGCGAGGACGCGGCATCCCTCGCCGAGGAGCGGGAGCCGTTCGCCGCGCACACCACCGCGCTCGAGACGCGCGATCCCGCCCCCGCGGAGGTCCACACCGCGTGGCGCGAGATCCTCGACGCCGAGGGCGGCGTGATGCCGCGCTTCCCCCTCCCGCTCGGCGACCTGTCCGCGCCGCGGCCGGAGGTCGTCGAGGTCCGGGACGTGCTCGACGCCGCCGAGCTCGCCGCGTTCACCGCGCGCGCGGAGGCGGCGGGGGTGCGCGCGACGGCCCTGGCGCTGTCGGCCCTCGCGCGGGCGTGCGCGGAGGTCGCGGGGGCACCGTTGCGCGCGGTCTTCCCCGTCCACAGCCGCTACGAGGAGCGCTGGCACGACGCTGTCGGGTGGTTCATCACGAACTCGGTGATCGCGTGCGCCGATCCCGACCCGCGCGCGTGCGCGGCATCCCTCCGCCTCTCGCTCGCCCTGGGGTCGCACCCGCTCGCACCGATCCTCGCGCCGTGGGGCGGGATGCCGCAGTCGCCCGGGATGTTCGCGCTGTCGTGGCTGGACGTGCGGCGCCTGCCCGTGCGCCTGGCCCGCGACACCGAGGCGCAGTGGGTGTCGGCGTCCATCGAGACCGACGGCGTCATGATCTGGTTCGTCGTCGGCGATGACGGACTGCACCTGCGGTGCCGCTACCCCGATACCCCGGAGGCGCTGCAGAACGTGGGCCGCTGGCTCGACGCGGTCGAGCGGGCCGTCCGCGATGAGGCCGCGACGGGCGAGACCTCCGTGACGCGCGAGACCCCCGTGGCGGGCGAGAGCGTCGTCGCCCGGGGTTAGCCTGATCCGATGGGCGCGCGCGGAGATGACAGCAGATCGCGCCTGACCCGGATGCCGCCGCAGGGCGCGATCGTCGCCGTCCTGGCACTCGCGGGCCTGGCGTCGTCGTTCATGTTCACCCTGGTCGTCCCGATCCAGTCGCAGCTCCCCGAACTGCTGAACGCCTCGCGCGATGACACCGCATGGGTCGTGACCTCCACCCTCCTCGCGTCCGCCGTGATCACCCCGATCGCGGGACGTCTCGGCGACATGTACGGCAAGCGCCGCATCGTCCTCGTGCTCCTCGCGCTGCTCGTCCTGGGTTCGGTCATCGCCGCGCTCTCCCCCGGCATCCTCGGGGTGATCGTCGGGCGCACCCTGCAGGGCGCGGTGACCGGCGTCGTGCCGCTCGGCATCTCGATCCTCCGCGACGTGCTGCACCACAAGCGCGTCGACACCGCAATCGCACTCATCAGCGCGACCCTCGGTGTCGGCGGAGCCCTGGGGCTGCCGGTGTCGGCGTTCATCACCGAGTACGCCGACTGGCACCTGCTGTTCTGGGTCTCGGCGGCCCTCGGCGCGGTGGTGTTCGCCCTGGTGCTGTGGATCGTGCCGGTGAGCGTGCTGCGGACGGCCGGCCGCTTCGACCTCGTCGGCGCCGCGGGACTCGCCGTCGGCCTCATCGGCATCCTGCTCGCCATCTCGCGCGGCAACGAGTGGGGGTGGACGTCACCGGTCATCCTCGCCCTGGGGCTCGGCGGTGTCGCGGTGCTGCTGGTGTGGGGATGGTACGAGCTGCGCATCCCCGAACCGCTTCTCGACCTCCGGGTCGCCGCGCGCCCCGCGGTGCTGCTGACGAACATCGCGTCGGTGGCGATGGGGTTCTCCCTCTTCGCCTCGAACGTGATCTACCCGCAGGTCCTCGAGCTTCCCGAGAGCGCCGGCGGCTTCGGGCTCTCGCTCATCGCCGCGAGTCTCGTGGTCATGCCCGCCGGCATCATGATGATGCTGCTCTCGCCCTTCTCCGGGCGCCTCGCGCGCACCGTCGGCCCGCGACTGCTGCTGATCCTCGGTGCGGTGTCGCTCATCGTCGCGTACGGCTACACCCTGCTGTTCTCCGCGGAGGTCTGGCAGCTCGTCGTGGCGAACATCCTCATCGGCGTGGGCATCGGGTTCGGCTACGCGGCGATGCCGATGCTCATCATGCGCGCCGTCCCGGCGACCGAGACCGGGGCATCGAACGGGTTGAACGCCCTGTTCCGCTCCCTCGGCACGTCCACGGCCGCGGCCGTGGTCGCCGCCGTGCTCGCCGCGAACACCGTGGACATCGGCGGGATGCCGACGCCGACGCCGGCGGCGTTCACCACCTCGTTCGTGCTCGGCGGCCTCGCTGCGGTCGTGGCGCTCGCGGTGGCGGCGTTCATCCCGCGTCGGCAGAACCCCATCGAACGGCATCCGTCCCTACGTGATTCGTAGACTGAGCGACATGCCCGAAGATACGCCCGACGCGTCCGCTGACGACGACCGCGCGCTGCCGCTGCGCGAACGCGTCCGGCGCGCGGGCGGCTGGTACGCCTACCTGAACACGCGACTGATCCGCGTGGCCGGCCCCGCCGCCGTCGGCCCGTACGACACCGAGCCCGAGCCGACGCGCACGGGACGCCCGTGTCCGGTGTGCCGACACCCGATGTCGGAGCACACCGTCGACCGCATCGGCCCCAAGCCCCTGCTGCACTGCCCGTGATCCTGCGGCACTGCCCTTGAGTCTGCTGCACCGGCCCTGCGCCAAGACGGGGTCAGTCGGGGTCAGACGGGGCCTGCGCACCAGTACTCGAGCGAGACGGCGGTGACGTCCCCCTCTCCGCGCACGACCTGCAGACTCCCGACGAGGACCGCGTCGTTGAGCCACGCCCACCGACCCTCGCGCGGCGCCTCGATCCGCAACGACGTCACGCCGAACGGCTCGCCGTCGCGGACGGCGATGACCCCCTCGTTCAGGACCGACAGCACCTCGCCCTCGCGGGTGCGGATGAGGTAGCGCGCCGACACCGTCTCGGTGCCGTCGTCGCGGCGCAGGTTCCAGTCCGCGCCGAGCGCCAGCACTTCGCCGTGCATCTCCGGCCCGTCCACCACTCCGGCGCCGATCGGGATGATCCGGCGGATGCCGCCCGGCACGGAGCCGACCTCGATCGGCGGATCGATCGACACCCTCAGCCGGGCGATCAGACGGAGCGACAGCGGCGTGTTCATGCGACCTCCTCGACGGCGTCCTCCGCCGACACGACGACGGGGGTCGGCGGCGCCCAGTCCGCTCCCGCCTGACCCTGCAGCAGATACAGTGCGCGGTACTTCCGCGGCGAGGTGCCGTACTGGCGGGAGAACGCCCTGCTGAACACCGCGGCATCCGGCATCCCCCAGCGTTCGGCGATCGTGTGCACGGGCGTGCGCGCGTGGCGGGGGTCGACGAGGTCGTCGCGGATCCGCTCGAGACGCCGCTGCCGGATGAGGGCGGAGACGGTGGTGCCGTGCGCGGAGAACACCCGCCGCACATGACGGACCGAGAGGAAGTGGGCCTCGGCGACCCGGTCCGCCGACAGGTCGGTCTCACCCAGATGGCCCTCGAGCCAGATCACGAGGGAGGTGAACAGCGACATCGCCTGCGCGCTGCCGGCGGGCCGCGCGTCGGCGATGACCGCGTGGGCGGCGGCGACGACCGCGTCACCGAGGTGGGCGGTCGCGGCGACCGTCGGGCGCATCCGCGGGGAGGCGAGCTCGGCGAGGATCGCGCGAAGGACCCCCGCGGACGGCGTCTCGGAGAGGTCTGTCGCGACGATGTCGGCGAACATGCTGTGCCGGAGGGCGATGGCGGCGGTGGGGATGCGGACCACGAGGTACTCGTGCGGTCCGGGCGCGGTGATGCGGTATCGCTGCGCCCCGGTGTAGAAGGCGAAGTCCCCCGCCCCCAGCTCCACGACATGCCCGCCCTGTTCGACGGTGAGCCGCCCCGACACGAGGTATCCGAGCACCACGCCGCGCCACTGATGCGCGGCCGGGAGCGGTTCGATGTCGACGCGTCCGCCGGTGACGGTCGCGACCTCGAGCGTCCCGATGCGGAAGGCCCGGGCGATGTCCGGACCGGTGTCCTCGGTGCGTACGACGATGGCGTCGTTGCTGTCCTGCGGCCGGTGCGGTTCGTCGGCCGCGGTCGTCCCGAGCCAGCCGTAGAGGAGGATCTCGTGCGCCGGGGCGCCCGCCTCGGGCCGACCGCCGCCGTCCCGCCGGATCTGCGCCATGTCGATCTCCCCCCTCCCGCGTGCGGGGGTCATCGCCTCGTCGTCCGCAGACGCGCGAGCCGCGCGAAGCCGACGGCGATCAGCAGCGCCGCACCGTTGAAGACCTGACCCACCCAAGCGGGTGCTCCCAGCAGAGTCAAGCCGCTGACGCTGATCGCGATGAACAGGATGCCGATGACCGTTCCCGGGACGGAGGGTCGGCCGATGTCGATCACGATGGTGCTGAGGAGCACGGCGGTGAGCGCCGGGAAGAGCATGGTCATACCGCTGTCGGAGGTCGCAGCACCCTGCCGGGCGAGGAGGAGGACGCCGGCGGTACCGGCGATCGTCCCCGACGCCACGAAGGACAGCAGCTGCATGCGCCGGACGTCGACGCCGAGGAGCTGGGTGGCGCGCGCGTTCGACCCCACGGCGTACAGGCGTCGCCCGAAGACCGTCTTGGACATGATCCACCACGCGATGACGGCGATCACCGCGGCCACCAGGACGATGCGGGGGATGCCCCAGATCGCGCGCGAGCCGATGTCGGTGAGCTCGGAGGGGATGCCGGAAGTGATCTGGAGCCCGCCGGTGTAGGCGAAGATCGCCCCGCCGAGGAGGGTGGCGACACCGAGGGTGGAGATGAACGGATTGACCCCCACGTATGCGACCAAATAGCCGAGCGCGAGCCCGACGAGGAGACCGAAGCCGATCGCGGCGACGACGGCGACGGGGAGCGGAAGCCCCAGGTGGGAGACGACGGCGGCGGCCACGACCGAGGACGCGGCGGTGACGGCGCCGACCGAGAAGTCGAAGTATCCGGCGGCGAGGGGGAACAGCAGCGCGATCGCCACGACGAGGCCGACGCTCTGGTTGGCGACGAGGGCGCGGATGTTCTGCGGGCTGACGAAAGCGCTGCTGGATTCGGGGAGGACCGCGAAGAGCACGAAGAGCGCGACGACGAGCAGCAGCAGTCCGTAGCGCTCGAGGATGTCGCGGGCGGAGAGCCGCGGCCGGGTGAGGAGGGCTCGCGCGTCGGCACCCGCTCCCGGGGCGGATGCCGCTCCGGCCGGCGGATCGGTGGGGGGTGCGGTGGTGGTCACAGACTCGCTCCTTCGCGTGCGGTGCGGGAGGCGGGGGAAGAACCGCCGCCGTCGTGGATCGCGGCGGCGAGGACGTCGCGCCGCATGTCGTCGGGGCCCAGATGCCGTACCAGGCGCCCTTCGTGGAGGACCACGGCGCGCTCGCCGAGCGCCGCGAGTTCGTCGATGTCGCTCGAGACGACGAGGACGGCGGTGCCGGCGGCGGCCGCGGCGCGGATGAACCCGTGGATCTCGTCCCGGGCCACGGCGTCGACGCCCTGCGTGGGCTCGTCGAGGAGGAGCACGCGCGGAGCCGCGCGCATCCAGCGGGCGATGACGACCTTCTGCTGATTGCCGCCGGACAGGGCCCCGAGGACGACGTCGGGCCCGGGCGCCCGCACCGAGAAGTCGCGCATGACCTCCGGCGCATCGCGCCGCTCCGCTCGTCCCGACAGCCACGGACCGCGGCGATAGCGCCGCAGCACGACGGCGGAGAGGTTCTCCCACACCGGCCGGTCGACGAACGCCGCCTCGCGGAGGCGGTCTTCGGGCACGAGGGCGAGACCCGCCGCGACGGCATCCGTCGTCCGTCCCGCGCGCAGCGGCACGTCGTGTACCGTCACCTCCCCGTCGCGCGGCACATCGCCGAACAGGGCGCGCAGGAGCGTCGACCGCCCCGACCCCATGAGTCCCGCGACCGCGACGATCTCGCCCGCGCGCAGCTCGAGCGAGACGTCGCGGAGGCCCCCCGCCGTCACGTCGTGCGCCGTCAGCGCGACGGTCGATGACACCTCGCGGACCGGATGGATGCCGGACGCCGGCCCCCCGACGGCGTGCCCGGCGATCAGCTCGACGAGGTCGGCCTCGGTGAAATCCTCCCGTGCGCCGCTCCCGACCACGTGACCGTCGCGGAGCACGGTGACGTCGTCGGCGATCGCCATGACCTCGCTCATGCGGTGGCTGACGAAGACGACGCTGTGGCCGGTGTCGCGCAGCGCCGCGATGGAGGAGAGCAGGTGCTCGACCTCGTCGACGGGGAGGCTCGCGGTCGGTTCGTCCAGCACGAGGGTCGCTTCCCCCGCCTCGATCCCCTCCAGCGCCCGGGCGATCGCGACGAGGGCGCGCTCGGTGGGACGGAGGCCGGCCGCCGGCATCCGCGGGTCGAAGTCGAGACCGGACCGCTGCAACTGCGCCGCCACACGGCGCTCGAGCGCGCGCCGGTCGATCGAGCGCCACGCCGTACGCGGATAGCCGCTCGCCAGAGCGAAGTTGTCCGCGAGGGAAAGCTCGTCGACGAGGCCGAGATCCTGATGCACGAAGCGGAGGCCCCCGCGCGCGGCGGCCGCGGGCCCGTACTCCTCGCTCGCGAACGTCGTGCCTGCCACCTCGATCTCGCCGCCGGCGTCGGGGGTGACGACGCCGGCGAGCATCTTCAGCAACGTCGACTTGCCCGACCCGTTGCCGCCGAGGAGCGCGTGGACACGTCCGCGGCGAAGCGACCAGTCGACGCCGTCGACGACGCGGGCGGAGTAGGTCTTGGACAGGCGGGCGACCCGGATGACCGGGCCGCCCGTCGCGTCCTGGCGGGGCGCGGGCATCGGATCCTCAGCCCTGCGACCAGAGCTCGGCGTAGCCGGCGCGGTAGTCCACCGAGTCGTCGTAGGGGTCACCCTCGGCCGGCCAGGCGTCCTGATTCGATGCGTCCAGGATCTGCCAGCCGATGCCGTCCTTCACCGGCTCCTCGCCGTTGAAGAAGCGGTTCAGCTGATCGACGGCCGACCACGAGGCGCGGCCGTTCGAGAAGCCGATGCAGGCGTTGACGCCGCCGCCGGCACGCATGTAGTCGAGGGTCTCGATGACGCACTCCCCACCGAGGACCAGCGTGTCCTCCAGCCCCGCCGACACGAGCGCCGGCTGCACCCCGAGGGTGAGCATGAAGTCGAGGTCCACCGAGATCGCATCGACGTCCCCGGCCTCGAGCAGCCCGGTCTCGAACATCTGCCGCAGCTGCGGGAGATCGGCCGGGGTGATGGTGACGGTGCCGACGATCTCGCACCCGGGGCAGTTCGCGATCTCCTCGGTGAACCCGTCGGAGATGTACTCGCCGATGGAGACGCCCGCGAATTCCACGTGCAGGATGCGGGCCTCGCCGCCGGTCTGGGTGGCGATGTAATCCGCCCGGAGCTGTCCGACGCGGGTGAAGAAGTCGGCGGTGTCCTCGAACTGGTCTCCGTACTGGACACCCGTGTCGAAGAGCGGCTCGGAGCCGCCCTGCGTGGGGTCCGAGCAGTCGAACGACGACACGCCCGCCACGGCGACCCCGGCCTCGCGCGCTTCGATGAGGGCCTGGCGCACCGGTGCGCAGTCGACGCCCGCCAGCACCAGGGCGTCCGCTCCGGCCGCGACGGCCTGACGGATGCAGGTCGCCCACGCGCCGTTGGCGTTGTTCTGTCCGTCGCAGACGTTCGAGTCCCAGCCGATCTTGTCGGCGGCCGCCTGCACCTCCGATGCGATCTGGGCCAGACCCGATACCTGCTGGAACGCGGAGATGACCCAGACGTCGTGGCCGTCGGAGACCGGCGGCGCGGCCTCGGGAAGGGCGGTGGACGTGCCGGCGTAGGCGGCGTCGACGAGTTCGACCGCACCGGGTGGGAGCTCGGCATCCGTCGCGGCGATGGTCGAGGCCGGGTCGGATGCCGGGCTGGAGCACGCCGTCAGAGCGAGCGCGCTCGCCGCGAGGAGGACCAGCGCGGCGCGCGCCGATGAGCGCCGCGGAAGGGAGAGGGACATGAGAGGGACCTTTCGTGCTGTGCGGATGGGGTTCAACGGACGTCGGCCGGGATACGGGTGGTCCAGCCGAAGGCGGGCTCGACGGCGGAGGCGATGCGGATGAGCTCCGCCTCGCCGAACGGTCGCCCGACGATCTGGGCGCCGACGGGAAGCCCCGCGGCGCTGGTGTGCACGGGGAGCGACACCGCGGGCAGCCCCGCGATGTTGCAGAAGGCGGTGTAGGCCACCATCTGGGACTCGGTGACGCGTGCCCCGTCGAAGTCGCGGTTCGCCTCGTCGAGGACGGTTCCCACCAGGGGCGGGGTCGTCGCCATCGTCGGAGTGAGGAGCACATCGAAGTCCCGGCCCCACTGCGCGACGAGCGGACCGGTCTCGGCGTAGAGCCGGGTGACGGCGATCGCGTACTCGCCCGCATGGATGCCGCGCGCGCGCTCGCGGCGCGCCCGGATGTAGGGCTCGGCGAGCTCGGGGTCGTCGTACGGGGTGGCCCAGAGCCACGCGTTGACGACGACATCGAGGAATCCCTGGATGGCCTCGAGACTGTACAGGCGCGGCCGGACCGGGACGACCTCGTGCCCCAGGTGTTCCAGAGCGGACGCGAGGGACTCCGCCGCCGCGGTGCACTCGGAGTCGACCGGGAGGCCGTTGAACGAGTCCGTCACCAGCCCCACCCGCAACGGTGCGAGGGGCGCGCCCACCTCGGCGGCGAACGGCCGGTCCGGAGCCGGGGCGGTGTAGGCGACGTGCGGATCGCGCACCGCGAGGACGTCGAGGGTGCCGGCGACGTCCTCGACGTGGCGCGCGATGACGCCATCGACGATCGAGTGCTCCCACATCGGCGTCCGGGTCGGGACACGACCGCGGGAGGGCTTGAGGCCGATGAGACCCGTCGCCGATGCCGGCATCCGGATGGATCCACCGCCGTCGGTGGCGTGCGCGACAGCGGCCATCCCCCCGGCGACCGCGGCGGCCGCGCCGCCGGAAGAGCCGGCGGGCGAGTGCGCGGTGTTCCAGGGGTTGCGGGTGACGCCGAATCGCCGATTCTCGGTGACCGACATCGGCCCCGCCTCCGGCGAGTTGGAGCGACCGTGCAGGATGAACCCGCCCTCCTGGAAGAGCTCGGCGACCCGGTCGCTGTGCGGGCGCGGCGCGTCATCGACGCCCAGCGACCCGAAGGTCCCGGGCTGACCGGCCACCCAGGTCAGCTCCTTGATCGGAATCGGGATGCCGTGGAAGGGCGCGAGATCGTCTCCCGCCGCCACCGCGGCATCGGCCCGCTTCGCCTGCGCGAGGGCGTCGTCGTCGTTGCGCCACACGATCGCGTTCAGCGCGGGGTCGATGCGGTCCATCCGCGCGATCGCCTCGGTGACGACCTCCGTCGAGGACAGGTCGCCGGTGGCGATGCGCCGCGACAACGCGGTCGCCGATTCGTGCAGAAACGTCACGGAGACTCCTTTGTTCCCGATGAGAATGCCAAGCGCGGGGCGCGAGAAGTTGACGTCCACGGACGCGGGATTGTCCGAGGCGGCCGCAACCGGCATCTGTGAGCGGCCAAGTTGACCGCCGCGCACCCCGCGCGAAAGGCCGCCGCACCTGTGCGACGCGCGCGCTCCTCAGGTCTGAAGAGCGAGTGAGTCGAACAGGCGCGGCGGCCAAGGGCGCGGACGCGAACTCAGTGACGCTGCGCCGGAGCCGCCTCCTCCGAAGCGCCGGCTCCCGCGGGCGCGCCGAGCGCCCCGGAACGGCGCCGTGCGACGACTCCCACGACCAGGAAGGCGACGGCGAGCACGAGGGGCACGCCGGTGCGGAGGACGAGGGTGGTCCCACTCCACTCCTCGACCACCCCCTGCGCCGCGGTCCCGCCGACCACGTTCCAGGTCACCAGGAGCGCAGCTGCGAAGGCGCCGGCGTAGATCGTCCCCGTGCGGTGGAACAGGTACGTCGAGAGCAGACCCACGACGGCGAGCACCGGGATGAACGGGTAGGCGACGATCGTCAGGAGGGACTCGTTCGGGAACGCGAGCTGCCCCGAGACGAAGAGCGGAACGTACAGCACCATCTCGAGCACGATGAACCCTGCCGGGAGCACGATCGCATTGGCGATCATCTCCGCGCGGAGGGACGTCTGCCTGCCCGTCCAGCGCAGCGAGGTGTGCAGGCTGAACGCGAGGGTGAGGAAGAAGATCGCGAAAGGAACGAGGTACACGAGGAACTGACCGAACTTCGCCGCGTCGAGAGGCTGCAGCTGGAGCACGTAGAAGCGGAAATCGCTCGTGAAGAGCCAGTCCGACAGCACGACCAGGAGGTAGGCCGCACCGACGCTGGCGAGCGCGAGGACGGCCGCGCGGCCGATGACCGACGCGAGGGACACGACCCCGCCACCCGCCCCCAGGGCGCGCCCGGCCGCGGTATCGGAGGCCGCGGACCGACGCACCGCCCGCGTGACGGCGTAGATCACGAGGCCGATGACTCCGTTCAGCAGCGCCCAGATGACGATGCCCGTCGTGAAGGACTGCGCGAAGACCGGCCCCGCCGGCACCCACTGCGCACCCCAGGTGTTGAACCAGATGAACGTCAGAGCAGGGATGCCGGTCGTCACGGCAGCCGTGAGCAGCCACGGCCACCCCCACCGACTTCCTGCGGGCGTCGGGACGGGTCGGCGGATGCGGGAGAAGTACGGCGCACGCAGGAGCAGACCCGCGGTGGCGAAGATCGCCAGCACTCCGCCGATCATGGCGACGAGGGTGCCGATCTCTTTCACCCACCAGGTCTGCCCGGCGGCATCGCCCCCGCCGTCGAGCGTCGCGTCGAACCAGTCGATGATGTCCTGCGTCGCAGCGATGTCGTGGGTGGCCCCCGGATGATTCGTCATCGGGCGCACGAGCTCGCGAGCTGTTCCGTCCTCGATGGATCCGTAGAGCTCACCGGCGACGACGGGCTCATCCGTTCCGAAGAAGGTCATGAGCTTCTCGCTCTGTTCGAGCTCGTATGTGTTGGGCGAGTCCCACATGGAGCCCGAGAACTCCTCCCACTGTGCGAAGACGACGAGCGTGTTGCGCGGGAAGTCCGGCGTGCCGTCGGGCCCGAAGAACCCCGTGGCCGAATCCAGCAGAACCATCGATGTGTAGCCCTCGGGGAACGCCGCCGCCGCGTTCACGACGGTCGCCCCGCCGAGAGAATGGCCCGTGAGTCCGATGTTGTCGACATCGACGATGTCGAGCGATCGCAGGTATGCGAGACCTGCGGGGCCGTTGAATCCGTTGGCGAAAGCGGGGGCATCCGAACGCCCGTGGCCGGACTGGTCGATCGAGAGGACGACGTACCCGCGCCGGCTCAGTTCGATCGCCGGCGCCAACTGCATCTCGCGAGAGTTCACGTAGCCGTGGACGGCGAGGATCCCCGGCGCCGGGTTCTCTGCCGAGGCACTCTCCGGGACGTAGAGGAGACCGGACACCCTGTTTCCGTCGGCACCGATGAACGACGTCTCGCGGACGGCGACCGTGCCCGCAGAGGTCTGCGTGAGGGCGGCGACCGAGCCGCCGAGCAGTACCAGGGCGACCGAGAAGGCGAGCAGCGACCACAGTCGTGTGGCGCTCCGCGCGGGGGATGAAGACGCTCACTCGTGCGAAGACGTCACGGATACTCCTTTGTTCTCCGAGAGCCTCACAGGCGGGAGGTGGACGAAGTTGACGCGAACAGACCTTTCCTTGATCACAGCGGCCATCCTCGGCGCGTACGCGCATGCTTCTTGACTGACTTGGCCACACCTGGCGCAGCAGAACATCCGTCGCCGTTTTCCCGCGAACGGGCCGCGCCCACCTCGCGCGGCGACATAATCGGGGTCATCAGCGTCCCCGGTCGGCGGGGACGCGCGGTGGAAGGACAGTGCGATGACGGACGCGACCCCCCAGAACCCCCCGGCCCAGAACGACCCCTTCGCGTCGCCGGACGGCCCCGAAGGGCACTCGATCACCGACTGGACCGACCTCGGCCGGGAGATGTGGTCGTATCTCACGGGCCGCGGCGCCGCGGTGAACTACTCCTTCGTCGACATGACCGTCGAGGTGCCCCGCGACATCGGTCCGGACGCCCCGCGTGCGACGTGGAAGCTCAACGGCACGCTCCGCGTCACGACGAGCGACGACGTGTCGGCGGGGTCGGACGAGTTCCGGAAGTCCTGAGCCTCCGGCGATGATCCGCCTGGACATCGACCTCGCCCTCGCCGAGGTCGTCACCGGCGAGGGCGTGCCCTTCGAGGCCACGGTGCGCGCATCGGGCACCGAGGTCGTCGTGTACGTCAGCGATCCGACGCGACTGCCCGGCAACAGCCGCCGCTCCCTCCGCGACCTCGACGTCGTCGGCAAGGGGCTCGCCGAGCGCGGCATCTCGGTGCGCGTGGACGGACCGGACGGCCCGATCCTCGCGCTCGGAAACGTCCAGCGGAGCGCGGTGCAGCGCGCGATCACGGGGTCGTCGTACGTGCGCGTCGGCAGCCCGTCCGCGCTCGCCCCGCTCCTGCGACGCCGGAAGGAACGGGCGGCGACCATCATCGCTCCGCCCCCGACGACGATGCTGCCGCTCGCGCCGACGTTGAACCGCTTCGTCCAGCGACGCGTCACCACGACGCACTACGTCCCGGGGTCGGGCCGGCCGCGGCTGATCTTCGCGGTCGGCTCGACCACATGGGACGGACGCCGCCCGCGCGAGTTCGACCTCACCGCCGACCGAGTGACCATTGGGTCGGATGCCGCGTGCGACCTGGTGCTGGACGGCCTCGCCCCGCTCCACGCCGAGATCCGGCACGAACGGGGTGACGAGTACGTCCTGTACGCGATCGAGCAGGTCGGCGGGGGCAGCGCGCCCGAACCCGGCCGCCCGCCGGAGAAGCGACGTATCCTCCGCACAGGGGCGCGGATGGAGATGGGCCCGTGGCGGCTGGCGTTCTTCCGCGCGGAGTTCGCCGACCACGGCCGCCCCTTCGGCGGACGCCAGGGCGGCGAGTACGCGGTGCAACGACGGCAGAACCCGCGTCGGGTCACGCCCGGCACCGCCGGCACGGACGATCCGTCGCTCTACCCGCAGGGCTGAGCGGGACCCGCGCGACCGGTGACCCCGTCACCGGTCGCGCGGGGTCCGCTCGTGGGACGATGGCGGACGTGGCGAACTCCTCCTCCGGCGACTCGGTGACCGACCGGCTGGTGCGCGTGCTCGAGACCTTCACCCCCACCCGGACGGCCCAGACTGCGGCGGAGATCGGGCGCCGCGCGGGCCTGCCGAGTTCGAGCGCGCACCGGATCGTCGGGGAGCTCGTGGACAGCGGCCTGCTCGAACGGGATGACGACCGGCGCGTGCGGATCGGGATGCGGCTGTGGGAGCTCGCCACCCGCTCCTCGCAGGCGCTGCGCCTCCGGCAGTCCGCGATGCCGGCGATGGAACGGGTCCAGGCGCGGATCCGCGAGCACACGCAGCTGGCGATCCTCGAGCAGGACGAGGCGCTGTTCCTCGAGCGGCTCTCGGGCCCGGCATCCGGCTCCAACGTCACTCGAGTCGCCGGGCGCCTGCCCCTGCACGCCTCGTCGTCGGGCCTCGTGCTTCTGGCCTTCGGCGAGCACGACCTGCAGGAGCGGATCCTCGCCTCTCCTCTGCCGCCGCTCACGCGCGAGACGATCACCGACCCCGCGGCGCTCCGCCGGAAGCTGGCCGAGGTGCGCTCTCTCGGCCATGCCGTCGCCCGCGGATTCATCGAAGCCGTCTCCACGGGGGTCGCCGTGCCGGTACGCGACGAGACGGGCCAGGTGGTGGCGGCGCTGTCGGTCGTGCTCCGGCGGGACGCCGCGGTCGAACCGGCCCTCATCGAGCTGCACGCGGGCAAGCGCGAGATCGAGCGCGCGCTCGGCTTCCGCGGCTGACGACGCCTCGGTCCACACGCGCGCACTGAGGGAAGAATCCCGTTCAACGGGAGCAGCCGGGCGCCTCCGGCATCCCCCTCCGCACAATGGGCCCATCGTCCCGGAGTCGAAGGAGACACCCATGACCGCCGCCCCCACCGCCGTGCGCACGCAGGTCGCCATCGTCGGCGCCGGACCCGCAGGCCTCCTCCTGTCGCACCTTCTCGCCGAGGCCGGCATCGACTCGGTCGTCGTCGATCAGCGCACGCGCGAGGAGATCGAGACCACCATCCGCGCCGGCATCCTGGAGCAGGGCACCGTCGAGGTGCTCGACCGCCTGGGTGAGCACAGCCGCGCCCGCACGGTCGGCAACCGGCACGACGGCATCGAGCTGCGCTTCGAGGGCGCGGGTCACCGCATCGACTTCCCGAGCCTCACCGGCCGGAGCGTCTGGCTCTACCCCCAGCACGAGGTGCTCAAGGACCTCATCGCCGCGCGTCTCGCCGCGGGACAGGACCTCCGCTTCGGTGTGAGCGTCGACGGTGTCGACGGGGTGGATTCGGACCGGCCTGTGGTGCACGCCCGCACCGCCGACGGCGGGGCGCTTGAGATCGCGGCCGACTTCGTCGTCGGCGCCGACGGGTCCCGCAGCGTCGTGCGTGCCGCGGTGACCGGGTCCAGCACCGGCGGCCACTTCCGCGAATACCCGTTCGCGTGGTTCGGCATCCTCGCCGAGGCTCCGCCGAGCGCCGAGGAGTTGATCTACTCCAACTCGCCCGACGGCTTCGCCCTCATCAGCCAGCGGAGCGCGACCGTTCAGCGCATGTACTTCCAGTGCGACCCGGATGCCGATCCGAACGCCCTGAGCGAAGAAGAGGTGTGGGAGAACCTGCAGCGCCGCGTCCCCGGGACGACGCTGAAGGAGGGCCCGATCTTCCAGCGGGACGTGCTGCGCTTCCGGAGCTTCGTCGCGTACGAGCTGCGGCGCGGCCGTGCGGCGATCGTCGGGGACGCCGCGCACACCGTCCCGCCGACGGGCGCGAAGGGCATGAACCTGGCGGTGGCCGACGTGGTGCTGCTGAACCAGGCGCTGCAGGCGCTGATCCTCCGCGGCGAGGAGCACCTGATCGATGCGTTCGCGGAGACGGCATCCCGTCGCATCTGGAAGGCGCAGCACTTCTCGTGGTGGATGACCTCGATGCTGCACACCACGGACGAGGCGACGCCCTTCGACCGCCGCCGTCAGGTCGGCGAGCTCCGCAGCGTCGTGGAGTCCGAGGCGGGCATGACCTACCTCGCCGAGGCGTACACCGGGTGGCCGCTCGCGTCGATGGACTGAGCGGGTCCCGCGCGGAGGATCAGGCGCGGGCGACCGCCGCGACGGCGGCGAGCGCCTCGCTGTGCCCGCCGGTGAAGCTCAGGCTGTCACCGGTGACCAGGCTGAGGATCACCATCGACATCACGAACCCGATCGACGCCATCATCACCGCGGTGGCCCCGACGGCCACGAGCACTCGAATGTCCATCCCCCCATCTTGCCCTCTCACGAGCCGGGTCGGACGGCCTGGCCGCGCTTGGCGCGCTGGATCTGCTCGTAGATATGCGTGCGCAGCTCGGTGAAGCGAGGAAGCGCGCGCGTGGTGATCTGGTCGCGATCGGCGTCCAGATCGATCGCGATGTCCTCCTGCACCCACGTCGGCGACTTGGACAGCACGACGACCCGCTCGCCGAGGTAGACCGACTCGTCGATGTCGTGGGTGACGAAGAGGATCGACATCCCGCGGTCGAGGTGCAGGCGCCGCACGAGATCCTCGAGGTCCGCGCGGGTCTGCGCATCCACGGCGGCGAAGGGCTCGTCCATGATGAGCACCTCCGGCTGGTACGCCACCGCGCGCGCGATCGCGACGCGCTGCTGCATGCCGCCGGACAGCTGCCACGGGTAGCTCGAGTCGGCGTGGTCGAGCCCGACCGCCACCAGGGCGTCGTCGACGAGGCGCGTGCGCTCGGTGCGCGAGAGCTTCTTGTGCTTCAGCGGCAGCTCGACGTTGCCCCGCACGGTGAGCCAAGGGTAGAGGCTCCGCCCGTACTCCTGGAACACCAGCGCCATGTTCTCCGGCGGTGCCGTCACGGCGCTGCCGTCCAGCTCGATCCTCCCGGCGGTGGGGCGCAGGAGTCCCGCGATGCACTTGAGCAGGGTCGTCTTGCCGCATCCGGAAGGCCCCACGATGCAGACGAGCTCGCCGCGACGCATCGTGAAGCTGATGTCGCCGATCGCCTCGACGTCGCCCGTGGACGCTTCGTAGACCTTCTTGAGGTTCTCGACCTCGAGCAGCGTGTCAGGCACGCTCCACCTCCTTGATTCCGTGATACCAGCGCAGGACGCGGCGCTCGACGACACCGAAGACAGCCGCGAGCAGGACGCCGATGAGACCGAGCAGCAGGATGCCGCTCCACATCTGCGCGATGAGGTAGTTCCTCTGGAAATAGACGATCTGGTAGCCGAGCCCGGAGGAGGAGTAGAACATCTCCGAGATGACCATCAGGATCAGCGCGATCGACAGCGCCTGGCGGACCCCGGCCATGATGCGCGGGCTCGCGGCGGGGAGCACCAGGTAGCGCAGCTGCTCGGCGCGGGTGAGGGAGAACGATCGCGCCGTCTCCGTCATCACGCTGTCGGTCGCCCGCACGCCGTCGATCGTGTTCAGCAGCACCGGCCAGATGGCGCCGACGACGATGACGGTGATCTTCATCGCGTCGGTGGGTCCGAGGAGCACGGCGATGACCGGGATGAGCACCGGCGGGGGCACGGCGCGGAAGAACTCCAGCATCGGGTTCAGCAGCTCGCGGAGCCACCGGACACGACCGATGACGATGCCCGCTCCGATGCCGACGGCGATGGAGAACAGCACCCCGAAGAAGAGGCGTCCGAGGCTCGGGAGGACGTCGTTCCACAGCCGCGGGCCGATCCAGGTGTCGACGAACGCCTCGACGATCGTCGCCGGCGGCGGGAAGAAGCGCTCGGGCGACACCGTCGCCCACACTCCCCAGATGACGACCAGGAGAATCGGCAGGCCGAGCGCGTACGCGGTGTTCTGCCCGATGGTCGCCCAGACGCGTGAGCGCTTGCGCGGCACGACGACGGTGCTCGTGTACAGGGTCACAGCACGTCCTCCCCTCGCACCGACTGGTGCCAGCGCAGCGCGCGGCGCTCGATGAGACTGAACACCCCGTTGATGAGGATGCCGAGGATGCCGGTGACGATGACGAGCGCGTACAGCTGCACGTAGTCGCCGGCGGACTGGGCGAAGATGATCGCGCGGCCGAGTCCCGGGTTCCCGATCGTCATCTCCGCCGTGACGGCGAGGATGAGCGCCACAGCCGCCGCAAGACGCACACCCGTCATGAGGTACGGCAGGGCGGTGGGGAGCACGAGGTTCCACAGACGCGAGGCGGGGGTCAGACCGAAGCTCCGCGCCGTGTCGCGCGCGACGGTGTCGATGTCGGCGACCCCGTAGAGCACCTGCACGAACACCTGCCAGAAGCTCGCGAAGACGATGATGACCAGCGCGGCCTGGAGCTGAATGCCGAACATCAGGATCGCCAGCGGGATGAGGGCCACCGAGGGGATGGGGCGGAGGAACTCCACGGTTGTGTGGGTCGCGCGGCGGAGGAACGGCACGAGGCCGATGACCGTGCCGAGGACGGTGGCCAGCGCCACGGCGATGACCAGGCCGATGGCCCACGCGGTGAGGGTCCGGCCGATGTTCCGCCAGAACTCGAGGTCGAGGGTGTCGAGGGCGAGCCGGCCCAGCACCTCGCTCGCCGGCGGGAAGAAGGCGGGGTTGATCAGCCCGAGGGTGGGGATGAGCTGCCAGGTGAGGAGGAAGCCGGCGATGCCGGCGGCACCGAGGAGGGCTTTGCGCAACGCGCGATTCTGCCGTGGAAAGCGCTGACGGGCGACGACGGCCGGGGCATCGGCAGTGGCCATGGGGGGGTCCGTTTCGTCGGCCGGGAAGCGGCCGGTGTCGGTGCGGAAAAGGTGGGCGGCGCCGGCGATGCGGGAAACCTCGAGGGAATCCCGCATCGCCGATCCTCGCTACTGCTGCTGGACCAGGCGGTCGAAGTCGGGGAGCGCGTCGAGCACTCCGAACTCCACCGCGAGGTCGGCCAGCGCCTCGAGGTCGCTCACGATGATCTCGGAAGTGAAGGTCGGCAGCGTGATGCCCGCCGCCGCTTCCTCGGGGATGCCCATGTTCTCCACGATCGCCGCGCGGACCGCGTCCTCGTTCGCCATGGCCCAATCGAGGGCCTCGGCCATCGCCGCCGACCAGTCGGCGACGAGCTCGGGGTCGCTCTCGAGCATGTCGGCGGTGGTGATGTTGGTGAGCACCGTGAGACCCGGGATCGTCTCCTGATAGGGGTGCATGACCAGGTTCCCGCCCTCGGGCCCGGTGATGATCGACTGGAACGGGTCGGGAACCCACGCCGCGTCGATGTTCCCGGCCTCGAGCTGGGCCTGCGCGTCGGGGAACGCCACCTCGACGAACTCGATGGTGGTCGGGTCGCCCCCGGCATCCTGCACGGCCTTCATGATCGTGACGTCGCCGGCGGCACCGAGGCTGTTGACCGAGACCCGCTTCCCGGCGAGATCGGCGGGGGTGGTGATGCCGGAGTCGGCGAGCGAGACGACGCCGTTGACGTCCTTGCCCTCGGCGAGGCTGTTGGCGTAGTCGCCGATGATGACGATGCCGAGGTCCTGCAGGTCGGCGCGGAACGGACCGAACGGCTGGCCGATCGCGAACTGGATGTCGCCGCTGAGGAGCGCCGGGATCGCCTGGGCTCCACCCTGGGCGGGCACGACCTCGACGTCGAGGCCGTAGTCGGCGAAGATGCCCTCGTCGATCGCGGCCCAGAGCGCTCCGCTCTCGGCGATCGGCAGCGCCGCGACGCGAACCGACCGGTTCTCTGTCGCGCCGTCGCCGGCATCGGAGGTGGGGGCGGCGCCGGTGGGCGCGGCACCGGAGTCGGTACATCCGCTCAGGGCGAGTGCGGCCGCAGCCAGCACTCCCAGGGCTGCAAGAGTCTTCTTCATTGACGGGCCTCTCGTGGGGTGGATCGGCAGGATCGTCAACGCCCGGCGTCGCGGCGCCGGTGCCGTTGACATGGCCATCGTCCGTCAGACGTCCGTCATTGTCAAGGTTTTCGTGACGAGCGTCACACTTTCGATGAAGAATGGGTATGGTGTTCCCTGACACGGGGAGCGAAGGAGCATCCACATGACACTCGAAGGCAAGGTCGCCATCGTCACCGGCTCGGGCCGCGGTCTCGGGCTGGCGTACGCCAAGGAGCTGGCGCGTCAGGGCGCCGCGGTCGTCGTCAACGACATCGACGCGGCGGTCGCCGAGGCCGCCGCGGCGGAGATCACCGACGCGGGAGGACGCGCGATCGCCGTGGCCGCCCCCGTCGGACCCACCGAGACCGCCGAGCGCCTCGTCGCTGCGGCCGTGGAGGAGTTCGGGCGGCTCGACATCCTCGTCACCAACGCCGGCGTCCTCCGCGACACCGTGCTGTGGAAGATGAGCGACGACGACTTCGACACCGTCATCGACGTGCACCTGCGGGGCACCTTCACCTGCGTCCGCGAGGCGGCGTCGTACATGCGCGCCAACGAGATCGCCGGGCGCATCGTCTGCATCGGATCCCCCACCGGTCAGCGCGGCAACTTCGGGCAGACCAACTACGCCGCGGCCAAGGCCGGCATCGTCGGCATGGTGCGCACGTGGGCGATGGAGCTGAAGCGCGCGGGCATCACCGCGAACGCCGTCATCCCGGTGGCTGCGACCGCGATGACGGCGACCGTCCCCTACTTCGCCGCCGCCGTCGAGGCCGACGAGAAGGGCGAGCCGATGCCCGCCTTCTTCCGGCACGATCTCGGCTTCGGCACCGCGGACGACGTCAGCGGTCTCATCGCCTTCCTCGCCTCGGATGCCGCAGCCGGCGTCACCGGTCAGGCGATCGGCATCGGCGGCGACCGCATCCAGGTGTGGTCGCACCCCGAGCCCGCGCTCACCGCGTACCGGGACGGCGGCTGGACCGCCGATGCCCTCGCGGAGGAGTTCGCCCCGCAGCTCGCCGAGAACCTGCAGGGTGTCGGGGAGTCGTTCCCGCCGCTCCCCGACGAGCTCCAGCGCCCGGCGCAGTCCCCGGCCTGACCGGCACGCCATGGCCCGCTACGAACCCGCCCTCGACGTCGAGGCGCTGCAGGCGATCGACGTGCACGTGCACATCGAGATCGACGACCACGGTCACCACTCGCTGCCGGAGGACCTCGTGGCCGCGGCGAGCCGGTACTTCCGCGCCGACGGACCCCGGCCGGCTCTCGAGTCGATCGCGGAGCACTACCGCGAGCGGTCCATGGCGGCCGTCGTCTTCACCGTCGACGCGCACACCTCGCTCGGGCATCCGGCGATCTCCAGCGTCGAGATCGCCGAGGGCGCCGCGCAGCACGCGGACGTCCTGATCCCGTTCGGCTCGGTCGATCCGCATGACCCCGACGGTGTAGACACCGCACGCCGCCTCGTGGAGGACCACGGCGTGCGGGGATTCAAGTTCCATCCCACCGTGCAGCGCTTCGACCCGAGCGACGAGACGTACTACCCGCTGTACGCGGCGATCCAGGAGGCCGGTGTCCCCGCGCTGTTCCACACGGGGCAGACGGGAATCGGCGCGGGGATCCCCGGCGGACGCGGGCTGCGCCTCGGCCTGTCGAACCCGATCCTGCTGGACCCGGTCGCCGCTGACTTCCCCGATCTGCAGATCATCATGGCCCACCCTTCCGTCCCGTGGCAGGAGGAGGCGCTGTCAGTGGCGACGCATAAGGCGAACACCTGGATCGACCTGTCGGGGTGGAGCCCGAAGTACTTCCCGGCCGAGCTCGTCCGCTACGCCAACACGATGCTGAAAGACCGAATCCTGTTCGGCTCCGACTTCCCGCTGCTCACCCCCGATCGGTGGATGCGCGATGTCGCCCAGACGAACCTCACCGAGGCCGTGATGCCCGGCATCCTGAAGCACAACGCCGTGCGGCTCCTCGGCCTCGGGAACGGCGCGGACGGCGGCGAGTGACGTGCAGACGATCGTCGCGGATGCCGTCGCCGGCGTCGACCCGCTCGGATTCGCCGACGCGCACCTGAGCGATCCTGCACGGGCGGCCCTCCTGACCCTGCGCGAGACGCTCGAGCGGGACGTGGCGCCGCTCTTGGCCGATGCGTGGGATACGGCGACGATGCCGGCGGCGATCCTCGACGCCCTCGTTCCCCTCGATCTCATGGCGCCGGCAGGTCTCGACCCGGCCGCGGCGGACTCGAGCCTCTACTCCGGCTTCCGCACCTACGTCCTCGCCCGCACCGACGTGTCGGTCGCGACGCTCTACAACGCGCAGTCGGGACTGTTCCGCACGGCCGTCCGCCACGGCGGCTCTCCGGCGCAGGCGGAGCGATGGGATGCGGACATCCGCTCGTTCCGCACCCGCGGCGCCTTCGCGCTCACCGAGCCCGACCACGGCTCCGACGTCGCGCGGGGCCTGGCGACCACCGCCCGCCGAGACGGCGACGACTGGGTCATCGACGGCGCGAAGCGCTGGATCGGCGGCGCCGCCGGCGCCGACCTGCTGGCGGTCTTCGCGCGCGACACCGCCGACGGCGAGGTGAAGGCGTTCCTCGTCCCGACCGACGCGGCCGGGGTCGAGATCACCCCGATCACCGGCAAGATCTCGCTGCGTCCCATGCAGAACGCCCAAATCACCCTCACCGGCGTCCGGGTCGGCGATGACGCCCGGCTCGCGCGCGTGGACGGCTGGCGCGACGTCGCCGGGCTCCTCCGCCGCATGCGCTCGGACGTCGCGTGGATCGCGACCGGGCTTCAGGCGGGCGCCCTCGACGCGGCCCTCGCCTCAACGACCGCCCGCACGCAGTTCGGGCGCCCGGTCGCCGGGTTCCAGCTCGTCCAGGAGAAGCTCGCCCGCATGCTCGGCAACCTCACCGCCTCGCTCGGCGTGGTCGTCCAGCTCTCCCGCCAGCAGGATGCCGGGCACTACGCCGACGAGAACTCGGCGCTGGCGAAGATGCATACCGCTCGCCTCGCCCGCGAGACCGTCGCCCTCGGCCGCGAGGTCTGCGGGGGCGACGGCATCCTCCTCGATCACGACATCGCCCGCTTCTTCGCCGATGCCGAAGCCGTCTACTCCTACGAGGGCACGCACGAGATCAACGCGCTCCTGGTCGGACGTGCCCTCACCGGCAGCTCGGCCTTCGTCTAGACCGCACGACCACCGCATCGCCCCCGAACCGAAAGGCACACCATGACCACCATCGTTCGCTACGACGACGTCGCCGGCCTCGCCGACACCGATCTGGGCTGGACCGACTGGGTCGAGATCACGCAGGAGCGCATCGGCCTCTTCGCGGACGCGACGGATGACCACCAGTGGATCCACGTCGACCCTGAGCGCGCGAAGGACGGACCGTTCGGCGCCGCGATCGCGCACGGCTTCCTCACCCTCTCGCTCAGCGTGCGATTCTGGTCGGAGCTGTTCGACGTCGAGGGTGTGGGCACGAAGGTCAACTACGGCCTCGACAAGGTCCGCTTCGTCTCACCGGTGCCGGTGGGCTCGAAGATCCGCATGAACGCCGTCATCGCCGAGGTCACCGAGGTCCGCGGGGGGTACCAGTTCGCGGTGGACCAGACCATCGAGATCGAGGGCGGCGCCAAGCCCGCCGTCGTCGCGCGGGGCCTGTACCGCTTCTACGCCTGATCAGCTGCCGGACGTCACTCGAAGGAGAGGACCGTGCGAGACGAAGGAATCGGGCGGTGGCTACCGCGCCGCCGCCTCAAGGACCCCGCGAAACCCGCGCTGGTCTTCGGTGACGAGGTCATCACCTACGGCGAGCTCGCCGACACCGCCGCGCGGCTCGGCACCGCCCTCCGCGACCGCGGGGTCGCACCCGGCGAGAGCGTGGCGTTCTTCGGGGAGAACAGCCCGCACTTCCTGACCGTGATGTTCGCCGCCGCCCACATCGGCGCGGTCTTCGTTCCGGTCAACACCCGCCTCGCACCGCCCGAGATCGCCCACGTCCTTGCCGACTCGGGGGCGCGCGTAGTGGTGCACGAGCCGGCGGCGGTCGAGCGCATCGCCGCCGCCGCACCCGGGGTCGCCCGGGTGTCGGCCGACGAGCTCGCCGGGATCGCGGCATCCGTCGCCGAGGGCGAGACCCCGACCCATCTCGAGCCGCACCCGACGGATGCCGACGCCGCCGCCGCGATCATCTACACCTCCGGCACCACGGGGCGGGCGAAGGGTGCGGTGCTCAGTCACCGGAACCTCACCTCGGTCGCACTGAACACGATCATCGACTACGACGTGGTGTCCTCGGACATCGCGCTGATGATCTCGCCGCTCTTCCACGTCGCCTCGCTCGGCATGGGGGCGCTGCCGGTGCTCCTCAAGGGGGCCACCATCGTCCTCGAACCCGGGTTCGAACCCGGCCGGGCCCTCGGCCAGATCGCCCGGCACGGCGTGACGATGCTCTCCGGCGTGCCGACGACCTACCAGATGATGGCCGATCACCCGGACTGGTCGGCGACCGACCTGTCGAGCCTGCGCAAGCTCACGTGCGGCGGATCGGCGGTGCCCGAGCGGATCCTCAACGCCTACGAGCTGCGCGGGCTGTCGTTCTCGCAGGGCTACGGCATGACCGAGACCTCACCCGGGGCGACGTCGCTGTCGCCAGCGATGACGCGCCGCAAACAGGGCAGCGTCGGCCTCCCCCACTTCTTCACCGACGTGCGTGTGCGGCGCGAGGACGGGCACATCGCGGCGGCGGGCGAGATCGGCGAGGTGGAGATCGCAGGCCCCAACGTCTTCCTCGGCTACCACGGACTGCCCGAGGCGACGGCGGCCGCGTTCACCGACGACGGGTGGTTCCGCTCGGGCGACCTCGGCTACCTCGACGGGGACGGCTACCTCTTCATCGCGGACCGTCTGAAGGACATGATCATCTCCGGCGGCGAGAACATCTACCCGGCGGAGGTCGAGAACCTCCTCAGCGACATCCCCGGCGTCTCGGGCGTCGCCGTGATCGGCATGCCGGACGAGCAGTGGGGCGAGGTGCCGTGGGCCGTGGTGACGATGCGCGACGGGAAGACGCTCGACACCGCCGCCGCCCGCGCTCACCTGGACGGACGCCTCGCGCGTTTCAAGCTCCCCAAGCGCGTCGTCGTCGTCGACGAGCTCCCCCGCACCGCGTCGGGGAAGGTGCGCAAGGCCCAGCTGCGGGAGTCCCTCGCCTCGACCCTGTGAGCGGGCGCGGGGCGTTCGGGTGTCACTCGCCGCCGCCTCCGGCGACGCGCAGCGGCCGCTCCTGCCACCCGAGCGGATGCCGCGCCCGACGGGTCAGGCCCCGAGGCGCCTCCGTCGCACGGCGGGGGCGAGCTCGGGGCTGATCGCGGCGATGTGGGACCGCATCCGCTCCTCCGCTGCCGGCCCCAGCCCGTCGTAGAGCTCGGCGAAGCGCCGACGGACCTCCAGACGCGGCCATCCGGCGGGCAGGAGCTCGCGCGGGAGGCCCACGTCGATGCCGCGGAAGCGCTGCCACGCGAGCATGAGCCGGGAGCGCTCCGCGAACGCCTCTGACCCGGGAGCCCCGGGGGCGACACCGGCGACCGCGAGATCGTCGGCGAAGCAGTCGTACTCCTCGCGGGCACCCGCGACATCCCACGCCGCCTGCGGGCCGCCCTCGGTGGTCGTCTCCAGCCGCGCGCGCATCGCCGTGACGTCGCCGACCCCGGCGTCCCGCAGCTGCGCCATCGCCTCGTCCGCGGTGTCGCGGGGCGAGATCCACATCCCGTCGTACAGGGGTGCGTAGCCGAGCCACTTCAGCCGCGACCGCGCCGTGTGCCGGAGCGCGCGGCGGGACTCGGGGATCGAGAACGCCACGACGCTCCACAGGCCGTCCCACTGCGCCTCGACCTGGCCGAATGTGTCGAGCCACCGTGCTTCCTCCGCGATGATCGCCGCACCCCGCTCCGAGAGGCGGTGGGTGGTCCGGCGGCCGACGCGATCGCCCACGAGCAGCTCCAGCCGCGTGAGTCGCGTGAGGGTGGCGCGCGCGGCCGCCTCCTTGATCCCGAGGTCGCCGAGCGCTGAGACGAGGGCGCCCGAGGGGAGGGGATCGGGCACGTCCCACCAGTAGTCACCGAAGAGGGTGAGCACCTGTCGCGCGGGCGAGGCCCGCCGCACCGTCGCGGGAGAGGGGGCTGACACAGCCCCATCCTGCCACTGCGGATGCACCGTCAGAGCGGATACTGCCCGGGTTCGCGACGCAGCGTGATCCACCGGGTCTCGGTGAAGGCATCGATGTTGGCCTGTGCGCCGCCGTGCCGCGACCCCGTTCCCGATGCGCCGACACCGCCGAACGGCGCGTTCGCCTCGTCATTGACCGTCTGATCGTTGACGTGCACGATGCCGGAGGGGATGCGGGTCGCCATTTCGTATCCGGCGAGCGCATCCGCCGTCACGATGCCGAGCGACAGCCCGTACTCCGTGTCCGCGGCGAGGGCGACCGCCTCGTCGTCTGTTGCGAAGGACACCACGGACGCCACGGGGCCGAAGACCTCGTCGCAGTAGGCGGCGGCATCCTTCGGCGGGTTCGCGAGCACCGTCGGACGGTAGAACAGCTTCTCGTAGGTGCCGCCCGCCGCGAGCGTCGCACCCTGCGCAACGGCATCCCGCACGAGGGTGTGGACGCGGTCGCGCTGCACCTCGTCGATGAGGGGCCCCAGGTGCACCTGCCCCGCGGCGGGGTCGCCCACGTGCATCGCGTCGGCCTTGGCCGCGAGCTTCTCCACGTACTGACCGAAGAGCGACTCGTGGACGATGTGGCGCCCCACGGTCATGCAGATCTGCCCCTGGTGCAGGAACGCGCCCCAGGTGGCGAGGTTGACGGCCTTGTCGACGTCGGCGTCGTGCCGCACGATGAACGCCGAGTTGCCGCCGAGCTCGAGGTGCGCGCGGGTGAGGTGGCGCCCGGCGAGCTCGCCCACCGCCCGGCCGGCGCGCGTCGACCCGGTGAAGGCGATCACGCGCACGCGCGGGTCGGCGACCATGGCCTCGCCGACATCCGCGCCGCCGGGGACCAGCTGAAGGAGCCCGGCGGGAAGACCCGCCTCCTCGAAGATGCGCACCATGCTCACACCGCCGGTGATCACCGTGCGCGGGTCGGGCTTGAGCAGCACGGCGTTCCCGAGGGCGAGCGCGGGCGCGACGGCGCGGATGCCGAGGATGAGCGGGACGTTGAAGGGCGAGATGACCCCGACGACGCCGACGGGGATCTGCTGCGCGAGAGAAAGTCGGGGCTCCTCGCTGGAGAGGATCGAGCCGAGCGGGGCGGACGGGAGCGACGACGCCTCGTAGCACTCGGCGGCAGTGACGTGCAGGGCGAAGCCGGCGAGCGGGGGGATGGCCCCGACCTCGCGGACGTTCCAGCCCATGATCTCCTCGGCGTGCGCCTCCCACAGCTGCGCGGCCTTGCGAAGCACGGCGGCGCGGGCGGGGTGCGGCGTCGCCGCCCACTCCTTCTGCGCGCGGGCCGCGCCCTCGGCGGCGCGCGCGACGTCCGCGGGGCTCGCCATCCCCACCATCGCGAGCGTCTCCCCGGTCGCGGGCTCGACGGAGGCGGTCTCGCCCCCGCCGCCCGGCACCCACTCGCCGTCGATGTGGATGCGGCCGGCGAAGACCTCGGTGTCGATCAGGGACGGGGTGGCCTGTGCGGTGACGGTAGACATCGTTGTCCTCTCGTGGGCGTGCGTGCTCTGCCACTTCCACGATCCCACGGAGATCGCAATGTGTCTATGGACATTGCCTATGTACATAGGTAAAGTCCCTTTCGGGAGCGCGACGACGCGTTCCGACGGAGAGCGGAAAGGACCCCGGTCCGTGTCTGGACACACCCCCGCCGCCGATCCCGCGGCCGCCCTGGAGCTGATCGGCGACTTCTCGCTGGAGATGACCGGGAAGGACGTCCCCGGTCTCACGGAGGCGGCATCCGCGATCCCGCCCGGCACCAAGATCAACGTGACCTTCCTCGGGAACGAAGACCTCGACATGCGCGTGGCGGCGGCGAAGGCGGTCGCCGACCTCGGGTTCGTCCCCGTTCCGCACATCTCCGCCCGGAGACTGGCGTCGCAGGCGCAGCTCGAGGAGTTCCTCGTCCGCCTCGGCGAGGTCGGCGCGACCGATCGGGTCTTCGCTGTGGGTGGAGACCCCTCCGAACCCGAGGGACCGTACCCCGATTCCCTCTCGGTCATCCGCAGCGGCCTCCTCCAGGAGCACGGCGTGCGGGAGGTCTCGATCGCCGGGTATCCCGAGGGGCATCCGGACATCGCGACCGACGAGCTGTGGCGTCACCTGGAGGACAAGGCGGCGGCTCTCCGCGAACAGGGGCTGGATGCCGTGATTCTTACGCAGTTCGCGTTCGACACCGACCCCGTCACCGCCTGGATCGAGGAGGTGCGCGCCCGCGGCATCGACGCGCAGATCCGGATCGGCACGCCGGGCCCCGCCGGCATCAAGCGGCTCATCGGGTTCGCCCGGCGCTTCGGCGTCGGTGCGAACGCGATGATCGTGAAGAAGTACGGCTTCTCCCTCACCAACCTCATCGGCACCGCCGGCCCCGACCGGTTCGTCTCCGACCTGTCGGCGATGCTGGCGGAGCGACCGGCGTCCGGCGACGTGAAGCTGCACTTCTACACGTTCGGGGGACTGCTCGCCACGGCGGAATGGGTACAGCAGTACTCCGCCTCCCAGTCCGCGGCCCCCGGATCGTGAGGGGGCGCCCATGACCCTTCACACCGACGCCCTGCGCGATCACGCGTGCCTGATCGTCCACGGTCCCGACCAGCCCGGGATCGTCGCGGCGGTCTCCGCGCTGGTCAGCCGTCAGAGGGGCAACATCGTCGCGCTGGATCAGTACTCCGACGACGCGAACGGCGGCGCGTTCTTCCAGCGCGTCGTCTTCCACCGCCCCGACCTCGCCGCCGCGATGCCCGCGATCGAGGCGGATCTCGCCGAGACCGTGGGCGGGCTCGGGCTGGCGTGGTCGCTGTCGGACCAATCGGTCCCGAAGCGGATGGCGATCCTCGCGTCGACCTCCGATCACTGCGTGCTCGAGCTGCTGTGGCGCCACCGCCGCGGCGAGCTCCCCGTGACGATCCCCATGGTCATCAGCAACCACACCCGCATCGCCGAAGACGTCCGCTCGTTCGGCATCCCCTTCTTCCACGTCCCCTCGCAGGGGCTGGACAAGAGCGACGCCGAAGCCCGGATCGTCGAGCTGCTGGCCGGCAACGTCGACTTCGTCGTCCTGGCGCGATACATGCAGATCCTCTCCGAGGACTTCCTCGACCGCGTCGCGGTGCCGGTGATCAACATCCACCACTCCTTCCTCCCGGCCTTCGTCGGCGCAGCCCCGTACCGCAAGGCCCGCGAGCGGGGCGTGAAGATGATCGGCGCGACGAGCCACTACGTCACGAAGGATCTCGACGAGGGGCCGATCATCGAGCAGGACATCGCCCGCGTCGACCACGCCATGAGCGCCGCCGACCTCCAGGTCCGGGGCGCGTACGTCGAACGCGCCGTGCTCTCCCGGGCCGTGCAGTGGCACGCCGAGGATCGCGTCATCCGTCACGGCAACCACACGATCGTCTTCGCCTGACTCGGCCGGACCCGGTCTTCCCCGAACAGACACCGCCACACCCCGAACAGAGAGGTTCCCCTCATGGCCGACAACCTTCAGCAGCTGCTGGATCAGCGCAACGCCGTCGAGCTGCTCCGCAACTCGCCCATCGGCTCGTACATCTACCCCGTCGTCCCCGCCGACTTCCAGAACTGGATCAAGGAGCAGCGCGCGTGGCGCGAGACCGCGGTGCTGTACGACCAGTCCCACCACATGGACAACGTCTTCCTCCGCGGCTCGGACGCGATCCGGCTGATCTCCGACACCGCGATCAACTCGGTGGCGAACTTCGCGGTGAACAAGGCGAAGCAGTACGTGCCGACCACCGCCTCCGGGCACGTCATCGGCGACGGCATCCTGTTCCGCGAGGCCGAGGACGAGTACGTCTACGTCGGTCGCGCGCCGGCGTCGAACTGGCTGATGTTCCACGGCGAGACGGGCGGCTATCAGAACCTCGACATCGAGGTCGACCGTCGCTCCCCCTCCCGCCCCTACGGCGACGCGGTCTCGCGGAAGTACTACCGCTTCCAGATCCAGGGCCCGAAGGCGTGGGACGTCATCGAGAAGCTGAACGGCGGACCGCTGGAGAAGCTCGGCTTCTTCAACATGTCGACTATGCGCATCGCCGACATGAACGTCCGCACCCTCCGCCACGGCATGGCGGGCGCGCCGGGTCTGGAGATCTGGGGACCCTACGCCGATCACCACCGCATCCGCGACCTCATCGTCGAGGCGGGAGCGGAGTTCGGGCTCGTCCCGGTGGGGTCGCGCGCGTACCCCTCGAACACGCTCGAGTCGGGGTGGATCCCCTCGCCGCTGCCGGCGATCTACGACGGAGAGGCCGAGCGGGCCTACCGCGAGTGGCTCGGCGTCGACAGCTACGAGGCGACCGGCACGCTCGCGGGCTCGTTCGTCTCCGACGACATCTCCGACTATTACCTGACCCCGTGGGAGCTCGGCTACGGCTCGTTCGTGAAGTTCGACCACGACTTCATCGGCCGCGACGCGCTGGAGAAGGTCGACCCGGCCACGCAGCGCCGCAAGGTCACGCTCGCGTGGAACGCGGAGGACGTCACGAAGATCTTCGCCTCGCTGTTCGACACCGAGAACGACAGCTACAAGTTCTTCGACCTGCCGCTGGCGAACTACGGCTCGGCCAACTACGACGCGGTGACGGATGCCGGCGGCAGCGTCGTCGGCTTCTCGATGTTCACCGGCTACAGCGCGAACGAGAAGCGCGCCCTGTCGCTGGCGACCGTTGCCCCCGACGTGCCCGAGGGCGCCGAGGTCACGGTCGTCTGGGGCGAGCCGAACGGCGGCACGTCCAAGGCGTCGGTGGAGCCCCACCGCCAGCTCGAGGTGCGCGCCGTCGTGAGCCCCGTGCCCTACTCGACCGTCGCCCGCCAGACCTACCACGGCGGCTGGCGCACGGGGTACACCGCCTGACCCCCTCGATTCCGCCGTCCTCCGTCGATCGGGGAGGACGGCGGGATCGGTACGGTGGGGACGGGAGGAGAGCGATGAGCCTGCGATACGCGCTGCTGGCGCTGCTGCGCGTCGGCCCCCTGTCGGGCTACGACCTGCAGAAGCAGTTCTCGCAGTCGGTCGGGCACGTCTGGCATGCCCCTGACTCCCAGATCTACCCCGAGCTGCGCAAGATGGCGTCGGAGGGGCTCATCGAGCCCGAGGAGCAGACCCGCGGACGCCTGGGCACCCGCCGCGTCTACCACGTGACGGATGCCGGAGACCGCGCCTTCCTCGACTGGATGCGCGGCCCCCTCGACTACCAGCGCGTCCGCGACCCCGCCCACCTCCGCGCGGCCTATCTCGAGACGACGGATGCCGAGTCCGCGCGTCGCTTCCTCCGTGCGCACATCGCGCAGTGGGAGGCGGAGCTGGCGCAGTGGGAGCGGGAGATCGAGCGGATCGACGCCGTGGAGAATCCCATGCTGGTGCGGCGTCTCGCGGTCACGGCGGAAGAGGACCGCGAGCGCACGATCGCCTACAAGCGCTTCGCGTACGAGGGTCTCGTCGACCGCGCACGGGGAGAGATCACGTGGGCGCGCCGCGGGCTCGACCTGGTCGACCGGCTCGGCCGGTGAGCGGTGCGCCGAGCGCGTCGGGCGACCTCGCGCCTCGCCCCGCGACGTGGGCGCTGGTCACCACGGTGTGCCTTGTGGCGATCAACATGCGTCCGACGATCACCGCGGTCGGACCGCTCCTCGAGCAGATCGGCGCGGATACCGGGCTGACCGCCGCGACCCTGGGATTCCTCGGGGCCGTTCCGCTGCTCGTCTGGGCGCTCGTCTCGCCCGTCGCCCTCGCGATCAGCCGACGGTTCGGAATGTCGGCGACCGTCCTCGGCGCGCTCGCCCTCCTGGCGATCGGCACCGTGGTCCGCTCGCTCCCGGGGCCTGTGGCCGCGCTGTGGGTCGGAACCGTCCTCATCGGCGTCGCCCTGGCCCTCACGAACGTGCTGATGCCGGCGGTGATCAAGCGCGATGCACCCGCCCGCGTCCCCGCCCTGATGGCGCTGTACACCGCGCTCCTCGGCGGCGCGGGCGCGATCGCCTCGGGCGTCGCGGTCCCCGTGGCGAATGCGTCGCCGAGCCCCGGCGACTGGCGCCTCGCCTTGGCGATCACGGGCCTCGCCGCCCTTCCCGTCGCAGCGGGCGCGTGGGCGTGGTCCCGGCGCAACGAGCCGGGTCGCGGCATCCGTCCGGCACGGATGCCGGGGCGAACCGGAATCTGGACCGACCGTGTCGCGTGGGCGGTGGCCGGGTACATGGGGGTCCAGGCCACGCTGTTCTACATGACGCTGACGTGGCTCGCGGCGATCTCTACCTCGCTCGGTCGCTCGCCGGTCACGGCGGGTGTGGACGTCATGGTGTATCAGCTCGTGTCGATCCTCAGCTCGCTGGCGCTCCCGCTCGTCCTGCGCGGATCGATCCGCCGGTGGGTGCCCGCCCTCCTCCCCGTGCTCGCCGTGGTCGGGGTGATCGGGCTCATGCTCCAGCCCGCCGCCCTGTCTCTGTGGATCGTGCTGATCGGCCTGTCCTCGGGTGCGTCGCTCTCCATGGCGCTCACGCTCATGGCCGATCGGGCGCGCGATCACGACCAGTCCGCCGCCCTGTCGGGGATGGCGCAGTCGGTCGGCTACATCATCGCCGCGGCCGGCCCCGTCGCCTTCGGCCTCGCGTACGCGCTCACCGGCGGCTGGCTGCTCTCGCTCGGCATCCTTCTCGCCGTCCTCCTCGCGCAGATGGCGATCGGCGTCGCCGCCGGCCGCGATCGCCACGTCCTCACCCCCGCCCCCTGACCGCGAGGCACCGGGGGACCGGGTGCGGCGGCGCGAGGAGGGACTGGCAGAATCGAACAATGGCCGCGCACCTCCCGCACCTCGCACCCGACCACGCCTGCCTCATCGTCCACGGCACCGACCGCCCCGGCATCGTCGCGGCCGTCTCGGCGCTGATCACCCGGCACGACGGCAACATCGTGGCGTTCGATCAGTACTCCGACGACCCGGTCGGCGGCGACTACTTCCAGCGCGTGGTGTTCCACCGCACGAACCTCACCGCCGCGCTCCCCGAGATCGAGGCCGACCTCGCCCGCACCCTCGGCGACGGGTTCGATCTGCAGTGGTCGGTCACCGACCAGTCGGTGCCCAAGCGCATGGCGATCCTCGCCTCGCAGCAGGACCACTGCCTCCTCGATCTGCTGTGGCGCCACCGCCGCGGCGATCTTCCGGTGACCGTGCCGATGGTCATCTCCAACCACACGACGTCGGCCGAAGACGTCCGCTCCTTCGGCGTGCCGTTCTTCCACGTGCCGTCGGTGAAGGGCCCCGACAAGAGCGCATCCGAGGCGAAGATCCTCGAGCTGCTGCAGGGGAACGTCGACTTCGTCGTCCTCGCGCGCTACATGCAGATCCTCTCCGGCGACTTCCTCCGCGAGCTCGGGGTGCCGGTGATCAACATCCACCACTCGTTCCTCCCCGCCTTCATCGGCGCCGAGCCGTACCGCAAGGCCAAGGAACGCGGCGTCAAGCTCATCGGCGCGACCAGCCACTACGTCACGTCCGACCTCGACGAGGGCCCGATCATCGAGCAGGACACGGTCCGGGTCACGCACGCCGACTCGGCGGCGGAGCTCGCCCGCCGAGGAGCGGATGTCGAGCGCCAGGTGCTCTCCCGCGCGGTGCTGTGGCACGCCCAGGACCGCGTCATCCGTCACGGGAACCACACGATCGTCTTCTAGGCGGACGGCGCCGATCACCGCCCGGCCCGGGCGAGCGGCGTCAGCCCTCGCCGGTGCGCGCGGCGCGGGGAACCTCGGGCGGCACCGCGTCCAGGAGACGCCGGGTGTAGTCCTCGCGCGGGTTCGCGAAGAGCTCCGCGGAGGATGCCGCCTCGACGGCCTTCCCCTCCTTCAGGACCACCACGGCGTGGCTCATCTCCTGCACGATCGCGAGGTCGTGCGCGATGAAGAGGTAGGTGAGGTCCTGCTCGCGCTGCAGGCGCCGGAGGAGGTCGAGCACGTGCGCCTGCACGGAGACGTCGAGCGACGCGGTCGCCTCGTCGAGGATGATCAGCTCCGGCTCGAGGGCCAGGGCCCGCGCGATCGAGATCCGCTGGCGCTGACCGCCGGAGAGCTCGTGCGGGAACCGGGTCGCGAACGCGCCCGGCAACCCGACGAGATCGAGGAGCTCCGCCACGCGCCTCTCGCGCCCGCGCCCTCCACCGGGGACGAGCCGGTGCACCCGCAGGGGCTCCGCGATCGCGTCGCCGACGCTCCGGCGCGGATCGAGCGAGGCGAAGGGATCCTGGAACACCATGGCGATCCGCCGCCGGTCGCGCCGCGACGCGCGCAGGACGTCCGCTCCGGCGAGCGTCGCCGTCCCCGCCCGGGGCGCGACGAGCCCGGTGAGGGCACCCGCGATCGTCGACTTGCCCGAACCGGACTCGCCCACGAGCGCGAGCGTCGTCCCGCGATCGACCGTGAACGAGACGTCGTCGACGGCATGGATGCTCCGATGCCCGGTCGGGGTCGAGATCGTGAAGGACACGTCGAGTCCCTGCACCTCCAGCAGAGGAGCGGATGCCGCGGGCGCGGCGGGTCCCGCGCCGGCGACGATCCGGGGCCGGGCGCGCAGGAGCTCCCGGGTGTAGTCGTGCTGCGGGTCGGCGTAGAGATCGCCCGCGGGTCGCTGCTCGAGCGCGGTGCCGTCCCGGAGGACGAGGACGTCGTCGGCCACCTGCCCGATGACGCCGAGGTCGTGGCTGATCCACACCACCGCGGTGCCGCGCTCGCGCTGCAGGTCGCGGACGAGCTCGAGGATCTGCGCCTGCGTGGTCACGTCGAGCGCGGTGGTCGGCTCGTCGGCGATCAAGAGCGCCGGATCGCAGGCGAGCGCGATCGCGATCATCGCGCGCTGGCGCTGACCGCCGGAGAACTGGTGCGGATACGCGTCGACCCGCTCGTCGGGGTTCGGCAGGCCGACCGCCTCGAGGAGGTCGATCGCGCGCGTGCGCGCCGCCGTGCCGCTCAGGCGCCGATGCACCTCGAGCGACTCGGTGATCTGGCGACCGATGGTGAGGAACGGGTTGAGCGAGGTCGAGGGGTCCTGGAAGACGAACCCGATGCGGTCGCCGTGGACGCTGCGGAGGGTCCGGTCCGAGGCGCCGACGAGTTCGATGCCGGAGGCCGCGGCATCCGCCCGGCCCCTCGCCCCGGGCACCGCCGCGAGCACACTCGACCCCGACACGCGTGCACCGGGGGCATCGATCAGCCCGGTCGCGGCGAGGACCGACATCGTCTTGCCCGACCCGGACTCGCCGACGATGCCGAGGGTCTGCCCGTCGGCGACGTCGAAGTCGATGCCGTGGACGATCTCGCGCGGTCCGATCGAGACCCCGAGGTCGCGCACGCTCAGCACGTTCGTGTTCATCGCGCCCTCCTCGCCTCGATGAGGCTCCGCTGCCGGGGATCGAGCACGTCGCGCAGGCCGTCGCCGACGAGGTTGAACGCCAGGGCCGTGACGAAGATCGCAGCTCCCGGGAAGACGCTCATCCACCACGCCTGCCCGAGGAAGCCCTGCGCGGTGAAGAGCATGCCGCCCCACGACGGGGCGGGCGGCTGGATGCCGAGACCGAGGAACGACAGCGCCGCCTCCGACAGGATCGCGAACGCCAGCGAGAGGGAAGTCTGCACGACGATGGGACCCGAGATGTTCGGCAGGACGTGGCGGAAGAGGATCGACCACCCGGGCGTCCCCATCGTCTGAGAGACCTGCACGAACGGCGAGGTCCGCACCGACAGGGCGCTGGCGCGGGCGACGCGGGCGAAGATCGGGGTGTAGACGACGCCGATGGCGATCATCGTCGTGAGTTGCCCGGGCTGGAATATCGCCACGATCGCCAGCGCCAGCAGCAGCACGGGGAAGGCGAACATGACGTCGACGACGCGCATGAGCGCGGCATCCGCCCATCCGCCGCGGTAGCCGGCGACCGCGCCGATGGCGAGGCCCAGGACGAGGGCGAAGAGCACGGCGACCACGGCGATCGACAGCGATGTCGAGCCCGCGACCAGCACGCGCGAGAACACGTCGCGGCCGAGTTCGTCGGTGCCGAACCAGTGCGCGGCGCTCGGTGCCTGGAGGGCACGGGCGACGTCGATGTCGTTGATGCCGTAGGGGGCGAGGATGCCGGAGAACACCGACGCGACGATGATGACGAGTAGCACCGCGGCGCTCGTGACGGTCACGGGGTTCGCCAGGAGCAGGCGCCACGCGGGCGTGCGACCGCTCGCGGCGGCGGCGGGGGGCGGACTCAGCTGGTCGACGCTCATGAGACGCGGATCCTCGGGTCGGCGATGGCGTAGAGGACGTCGACGATGAGGTTCACGACGATGAACATCACCGCCACGAGCAGCACGGCGCCCTGGATGAGCGGGTAGTCGCGCGCGGCGACGGCTTCGTAGACGAGACGGCCGAGGCCGGGCCAGGCGAAGACGACCTCGACGACGACGACGCCACCGAGGATCGTCGCGAGCTGGATGCCGGCGATCGTGAGCACCGGGACGAGGGCGCCCCGCACGATGTGGCGGAACGTCACGATGTGGCGCGGGAGGCCCTTCGACACCGCGGTGCGGACGTACCCGGAGGAGGCGACGTCGATGACGGCGGCGCGGATGTAGCGGGTCATGATCGCGCCCGCGACGAGGCCGACGGTGAGGCCGGGGAGGAGCACCTGCCTCAGCCACCCCGCCGGGTCGGCGCCGAAGGCGACGTACCCGCTCGCGGGGAGGAGGCCGAGGGTGACCGAGAACAGCGAGATGAGCAGCATCCCGAGCCAGAAGTCGGGGATCGAGACGCCGAACTGGCTGGTGAGCCGCACGATCACATCGCTCAGGCGTCCTTCGCGAAGCGCCGAGTAGATGCCGGCGGGCACCGAGAGGATGATCGCGATGACGAGCCCCACCAGCGCGAGCGAGATCGTGGCGGGGAGCCGGTCGAGGAGGGTGATCGTCACGGGCTGGCCGTTGCGGAAGCTCACCCCGAGGTCACCGGTGAAGGCGCTTCCGAGATACCCGAAGAACTGCTCCCACAGCGGGCGGTCGAGTCCGGATGCCGCACGCAGCGCCTCGTAGGCCTCCGGCGTGTAGCGGGTGCCGAGCGCGAGACGCACGGGGTCGCCGGGGACGAGCTGGATGAGGGCGAACACCACGATCATCACCCCGAGCAGCACGATCGCCGACGAGAGCAGACGCACGCCGAGGAACCGCGCGATGCGTGCGGGTCTCATTCTCATGTCGTCTGCTCTCGTCGGGTCTCGTAGGCTGCGGGGGGCTCTTCGGCGAGGCGCGGGATGTCGCGGCTCAGCCGGCCAGCGACGCCTCGTCGAAGCGGATCGCGCGGTCGGCGCGCGTGGTGTAGCCGGTCACGTCCGGCGACCAGACCTGGATGACCGACGGGTTGTAGAGGTAGATGTAGCTGGCCTCGTCCGCGATGATCGTCGCCGCCTGGGCGTAGAGGTCCTTGCGGGCCTCCGGGTCGGTCTCGATGCGTCCGGCGTCGAGCAGCGCGTCGACCTCGGCGTTGGAGTACCCCTGCGCGTTGCTCGCACCATCGGTGTGGTGCTGCGAGTAGTAGAAGTCGTCGGGGTCGATGTTGCCGAGCCAGCCCATCATGAGCATGTCGAAGTTGCCGGTGTTCTGCTCGTCGAGCCACGTGGAGAAGTCGGGCTGACGGATCTCGACGTCGATCCCCAGCGGCTCGAGGTTCGAGGCGATGATCTGTGCGGCGGTGACGGTCTCGGGGTAGTCCGAGGTCGCGAGCAGGTCGAGCGTGCCACCGGTGAAGCCGGCCTCGTCCAGCAGGGCCTGGGCGGCGTCGAGGTCGGTGGAGTACTCGTCGTAGGCGGTGTACCAGACGCTCTGCTCCGGGATGGCGAGCTGGTTGAGCGCCGCGGTGCCGTAGCTGACGGCCTGAACGATCGCGTCGCGGTCGATCGCGTAGGCGAGGGCCTGGCGTACGCGGACGTCGCTCCACGGCTCGCGCGCCTCGTTGAGGGCGAGGTACCAGTAGTCGCTGGAGGGGGTGAGGCCGATCTGGACGGTGTCGTCCGACTCGAGCTCGCTCACCTGCTGGGGCGGGACGACGTCGGTCCAGTGGATGTCGCCGGCGCGGAGGGCCGCGAGGGCCGTGGCGGGCTCGGAGATGAAGCGGAACTCGACGCCGCCCAGCTCGGGGGCGCCACCCCAGTAGTCGGGGTTCGCCGCGAGGGTGATGCGGTCACCCGACGAGTATCCGGTCACGGAGAACGGACCGGTGCCGACGGGGGCGGTGGTGATGTCGCCGGATTCGACGTTCTCCTGCTGCACGATCGCCATGCCCTTGAAGCCGCCGAGGTTGCTCAGCAGGTTCGGGGTGGGCTGGGCGACGGTGATGACGACGGTGTCGTCGTCCGGGGCCGTGATGTCGGTGATCGCCGCGAACTTCCAGGCGTTGGCGAGCTCCTCGTCGATGATGCGGCGGTAGGAGTAGACGACGTCCTCGCTGGTGAACTCCGACCCGTCGTGGAAGGTGACGTCGTCGCGGAGGTCGAAGGTCCACGTGAGCTGGTCGTCGCTGACCTCCCAGCTCTCGGCGAGCGCGGGCTGCATCTCGAGGTTCTCGTCGGGGGCGACGAGGGTGTCGAAGACGTTCTCCAGCACCTCGAACGCGAAGTACGAGCTGGTGCGCTGCGGGTCGAGCTGGTCGGGCTCGCCACCGATCGCGGCGATGAGGACGTCGCCGTCGACGCCCTCGGCGCCGTCGATGTCGACGCTCTCACCGGCGGAGCAGCCGGCGAGCGTGAGCGCGGCGACGAGGGATGCCGCGCCGAGTGCGGTGCGCTTGTTCATGGTGTGCCTATCGGGTCGTCGGACGGAACATCATCGCGGAGAGCATCATTTTGATGATGATTCGATCAGTATGTGCCACCATGAGGGGACGGGACAAGCCTCCGGCCATCTCGAAACAGAATCTTCACAATCGGCTCCACCCCCGCGAGAGGACACAATGACCTTCACCGTCCTGGCCCGGCATCCGCAGTCCGGCCTCCTCGGCGCAGCCACGGCGAGCCGCTCGCTCGCCGTCGGCAACGCCGTTCCGGACGTGCGTCCCGGGGTCGGCGCGGTCGCGAGCCAGGCGTGGACCAATCGCGCACTGCGGGGACTTCTCCTCGACGCGACGGATGCCGGATCGGGCGCCGCCGCAGCGATCGGCCGGATCCCGGAGTGGGATGCCGGGGCGCCGCTCCGCCAGGCGCTGCTTCTCCCCGCGCGCGGCGCGGGAGCCGCACACACCGGCGCGGAAACCACGCCGTGGACCGGGCACCTCGTACTCGAGGACGCGATCGTCGCCGGGAACCTGCTCGCCGGACCCGAGGTGCTCGACGCGATGCGGGACGCGCTCGCACCCCTCCGCGGGTTCGACGCCGGCTCCCCCGACGCCGCGGCACGGTTCGCCGCCGTGCTCGTCGCCGTCCTCGCCGCGGGCGAGTCTGCCGGCGGCGACGTGCGCGGCAGGCAGAGCGCCGCCGTGCTCGTCGCCGGAGCGGAGGAGGGCGACGCCACGGTGGACCTCCGCGTGGACGATCACGCCGATCCGCTGGACGACCTCGCCCGGCTCGTCGAGCTGCGTGCCGCGGATCTCCGCGGCACCGTCACCGCCCGGTAGACGCGGCCGCTCACCGCTCGAAGGGCGTGACCGCCCCGAGGACCACGGTCTCGGCGTCGTGGCCGTTGGCCCACCAGTGCGCCTCCGAGCAGCCGTACGTGACGGTATCGCCCGCCTCCAGGCGTACGCGACGCTCGCCCTGCGCGACGATCAGAACGCCGGATTCGACCGTCACCGTCTCGGTGCCGATGTGGCGGAACGGACGGCTCTCGTTGCTGAACCCCGGGGGCAGGGTCGAGCGGATGAGCTGCAGCATCGACTCCCCGCGCGGGGTCAGGAGCTCTCGCACCGACTGCTGATCCGCGGGGATGTCGGCGATCGGCGGCATCCGATGCCCTTGACCGGCCGGGACGACGGCGAGCTCTCCCGCCGGCTCGTCCAGGAGCTGTCCGGCCGGAACGCCGAGCGCCCCAGCGAGGCGGTGGATCGACTGCAGGGACGGATTGCCCATCCCGCGCTCGAGCTGGCTGACGAGACCGAAGCTGACCCCGGCCTTCTCCGACAGGGCCTGCACGCTGAGGCCCAGACGGCGCCGGGCATCGCGGACCGCCGCGCCGAGCGTCTGAACCGCGCGCGTCTCCTCGGTCTCGGTCTTCCGACTCATCCGCTTCACCCTACCCGGGGCCCCGTCCACGCAGAGGGGGTCACGTCCGAATCGACGTGACCCCCTGGGGACGGATGCCGCAGCTCAGCGCAGGCGGACCCCATTCCGCGACTCGAGCGTGATGGTCGGGTAGCCCTCAAGCGTCCCAGTGACGGCGACCGAGATCGTCGAGCCCCGGTCACTGCGGGTCAGTGTGTACTGACGTCCCGTCGCGCCGGCGATCGGCTCGCCGTTCCGCAGCCACTGGTACGACAGATCGGTGCGCGGAGTCCACACCCCGGCGACCGCGGTCAGCCGACTCCCCACCCACGGGAGGCCCACGACGAACCCTTCGGTGGCGAGCGCGGTCTTCAGCGTCGGCTCCGATCGCAACGTCACCGTGTCGACGCCGGCGAGCGTGCCGGTCACCTCGACGCTGAGCGGCTGGCGCAGGTACGCCGCCGACACCTTCAGGGTCGCCGTGTTCGCGCCTCGGATGGCGCGATCTCCGACGTACCACTGGTAGGTCAGCGTCGCGCCCTCGGACCAGGCGCCCGGCACGGCCCGCAGGGTCTCACCGACCACCGGCGTCCCCTCGATGATCGGGACCGTGGCCTGCATCGCCCGCGAGGCGGGGTCGGACACGATGCTCCGGTCGACGAAGCCCGCGGCGGATGCCGTCACCCGCACGGTCAGCGCGGCATCGGCGATCGCCGGGTCGACGACGTAGGTCGATCCGGTCGCACCGTCGATCGGCCGGCCGTCGGCGAACCACTGGTACGACAGCACCGCACCCTCGGTCGACGACGAGCCCTCGGCGGACAGCTCGACGCCGGGCGCGGCGCGGCCGGCGATGGCGACTCCGTCGAGCGCGGCGGGTTCGGTGACGCCGAAGTCCAGCCACGTTCCCTCGAGTTCCGTGTAGCCCTGGCTCGGCTGGGTGAAATCGCAGACGCCGGTGTCGAAGAGAGCGGTGAGGCGATCCCATTCGGCATCCGTCATCTCCGGGTAGTCCTCACGCACCGGTGCGGTCAGCTCGCACTTGAGCACCTCCGCCGACAGCGGCAGACCCGCCTCCGCCCGCGGCTGCGAGTGGTACGGGTACAGCGTGTTGCACGCGGTGGTGGGGTCGTCGTAGTCGAGCACCTCGGTGATGAACCCGCCCTGGGCGTCGAAGCATCCGTCGCCGAGCCCCGCGGGGCGCGCGTCGACCGTGCGGGCGCGGTCTCCCGGTCCGCCGGCCGCGACGATCGCGTCCAGCCACGCTTCGAGCTGCGTGAGCGCCTGGGCTCGCATCGCCGCCGTCGCGGTGTTGTCGTTCGGGCCGGTCCAGTTGACGTGGGTGTCGGCGTTGCCCCACGCATCCAGCATCCGCTCCCGGATGATCGCCGATCGGTACCGCTCGTGGAAGTCGCCGGTCGGGTCGGTGTAGTTGCGGATCTCGATGACGGGGATCGTCTCGAGTCCACCGGTCATCATGTTCACGCGTCCGGTCGCGAAAGCCCGCTCGATCGCGGCGACGCTCGCCTCGGACCGCTCGGCGGTGCGCGCGCCGTCGACATCGATGCCGCCGATGTTCTCATTGAGCGAGAGGAACTGCTCGGCGGTGATCACCCCTTCCTCGAGGGCGTTCAGGCCGTACTGCAGCCCGACGTTGTCGGGTTCGACGCGGAGGCCGCGGCCCTGATCGTCGGTGCCGTAGACGTTCTTGACCATGTCGGCGATCGTGCAGCGGAGGCCGTCGGGGTTCGACGGCGACCAGCGGTCGGCGACCGGAACGGCCGCGTTGCACCCGCGATTGGGGTCGTCGACTCCGTCGAAGAAGGTGAAGCCGAAGCACGTCCCGGTTGTGGCGTGTCCGGTCACGGCGAGCTTCTGCGCATCGGTCCAGCCGGCTCCGGCGGGCGAGTTCCAGTAGCCCAGCAGACCGCGGCAGTCGTGACCGCCGATGGTGGTGGAGCGCTCGTCGGGGTAGCCGATCTCACCGAGGACACCGTCGAGGATGCCGGGGTAGTTGTTCGACAGCAGCAGCTGCTGCATCGTCCCTGCCGATCCCCCGGACCCCACCGTGTAGGTGACGGGTCCGAGCTGCTCGACGACGTGCTCCTTGACCATCATCGCCGTCTCGGCGCTCGTGACGTCGTTGCAGTTCTGGGCGTAGACGTTGAACGTCGCCGACGCCACGGCGTACCCGCGGCTGAGGAGCAGGTCGTTCTGCACCCCGCCGGTCGACGACCCCTGCCAGTAGCCGACGCCGCAGGCGCCGCCGAACGTGTAGGCGAGGCGTCCGTTCCAGCCCGCCGGGCTCGCGAACGGGGTGGGCTCGGCCTCGGACGGCTGGTGCAGCATCGCCGTCTCGTACACCGCACGGTTGATCGTGCCGCGCTCGATGCGGATGACGTAGGGCACGGTGTCGCCACCGAGGATCGTCGTGGTCGCGACATCCGCGGGCGTGGATCCGTCCGTCGGGTAATCGGCGAACTGCCCGCCCGTGGTGCGGTAGCGGTACGACACGACGGCGGATTCGATGTGGCAGTCCTCGTCCACGGCGCCGAGGTTCCACGGGGCGCCGGACGCGGTGCAGTACATCGGATGCTGCGGCCCGGAGAACACCGGACCCGTGATCGGGTGGTTCTCCACCTCGACACTGCCTATTTCGGCGCCGGCGCCGGAAACCACGGTGATCGCGCTCACACCGTTCGGCAGACCGGTGACCTCGCCGACGAGGCGGCCGCCGAGCGGGGCGAAGGCGTCGGTCACATCCAGGCCGGCCGCCGTGACGCGGACGTCGCCGGAGGCGCCGGAGATGCCGATGAGCGCGTCACCGCCGGAGACGCTGTCGGCCCGCCCCGAAAGCACCTCGACGGTGACGTTCTCGGGTGCGGCACTCGCCGCCATCGGGGTGAGGACGGCGGCGACCAGTGCCACCGCCGTGGTCGTACACGCCCACAGGCGCGCTCGTGCAGATCTCATAGGTCAGAACCTTTCGACGTCGTCGTCGGTGAGATACGGCGTCGTCGCCGCACGCGACACACGATAGAAGTACATGTGACGCGCGTCAATGAAAGTTCGATTAACAGTTCCCGCCCGCGCACACGCCGCGGGCCCGATTGTCCGGCCCGCGCGACCTCTAGAAGACGTACTCCATGATGTCCGTGCCGAGGATGCGGAACGCCTCGTGGGCGCGGAGGCGGTGGGCGATCGAGAGGTCGTCGAAGCAGACGATGAGGGCGTAGGCGACGCCGGCGCGGGGCCCACCGAGGACGCCCGCCTCGGCACGGATGCCGACATCCCGACCGGTCTTGTTCACGAAGAGAAGCCCGTGCGCGTCGTCATCGTGCGCGAAGGGATCGAGGCCGGTGGCGGACCCCACGAGGGAGAGGTCCTGATTGAGGCTCAGCCACTCGGCGACCTGCACGCTCACCGCCGGAGAGACCGCGGACGAGTTCACGAGCGCGGCGAACAGCTCGGCGAGCTCACGCGCCGAGGCGAGCGCGACGTGCGGTGCGTCATCGGGGCCCCGGTCGTCGCGGAAACGGTCCATCAGCGCCGTACGGCGCAGGCCCAGCGCCTCGATGCGCGTGCGGACCGCGGGAAGACCGACCCGCTCCAGCAGGATGTTCGCGGCCAGCGCGTCCCCCGCCGCGGCGGCGAGCACCGCGAGATCGGTGAGCGGCAGCGCGGGCGCCTTCAGGTGACGCCAGATCCCGCCGCCGGGTGCGGCATCCTCTCCCCCGCGGTCGACGATCTCCAGCGGGTCGAGGGCGCCGGTGGTGAACCCGGCCGCCACGTCGATCAGCAGCGGAACGACCCCGAGCCCCGCCACCGGCAGGGTCAGGTGATCGTCGCCCTCCAGCACCACATCCCCGCGGTCGAGATCGGCCACGTGCACCGCGACCTTCGCCCCCGACGCCGCGACCGCCTCCAGCGCCTTCATCGACGGCGCGAAGGACCGCCGCCCGACCGCCGCCCGGCGCGGGAGCCGGCGCTCGGTGCGCTTGCGGGCACTCCGCAGCGGCGCGGCATCCTTTCGGGGTTCGGTGGCCACGCGCGCGCGTCCTTCCTGGGGTTCGCGGTCAGGCGGTTCGGGTTCCGCCCGGAATCACCAGATCGTCACGCGCTGGTCGGCCGGAAGCCACAGCGCGTCGCTCTCGGTGAGACTGAAGGCATCGTAGAACGCATCGATGTTCCGCACGATCTGGTTGCAGCGGAACTCGTTCGGCGAGTGCGGGTCGATCGTCAGCAGGCGGATGGTCTCGGCATCCCGGCCCTTCTGCTGCCAGATCTGCGCCCAGCTCAGCAGGAGCCGCTGGATGCCGGTGAACCCGTCGATCTCACCGCCGTCGGCCGGCTCGTCCGCCTTCTCGAGGTGCAGGGCGTACGCCTTCAGAGCGATGCCGAGGCCGCCGAGGTCGCCGATGTTCTCGCCGATCGTGAGCGACCCGTTGACCGTGTGCTCCTCGCCGAGGCCGACCGGAGAGAGCGCGTCGTACTGGGCGATGAGGTTCGCGGTGCGCTCCTCGAACGCCGCGCGATCCTCGGCGGTCCACCAGTCGTTGAGCGCACCGGTGCCGTCGTAGCGGCTCCCCTGGTCGTCGAACCCGTGGCCGATCTCGTGACCGATGACCGCGCCGATGCCCCCGTAGTTGGCCGCGGCATCGCGATCCGCCTCGAAGAACGGGTACTGCAGGATGGCGGCCGGGAAGACGATCTCGTTGTACAGCGGGTGGTAGTAGGCATTGACCGTCTGCGGGGTCATGAGCCACTCGTCGCGGTCGATCGGCTGACCGATCTTCGCCAGCTGACGGTCGTGCTCGAGCACGTGGGCGCGGAGGGCGTTGCCGACGAGGTCGCCGGCGTCGACGGTGAGCCCGGAGTAGTCGCGCCACTTCTTCGGGTAGCCGATCTTCGGGGTGAACGCGTCGAGCTTCTCCAGAGCGCGCTCTCGGGTGGCGGGGCTCATCCACTCGAGGTCGGTGATGCTCCGGCGGTACGCCTCGATGAGGTTCGCGACGAGCTCGTCCATCGCGTCCTTCGCGGCCGGCGGGAAGTGCCGGTCGACGTAGACCTTGCCGACCGCTTCACCCATGGCCGCCTCGACGAAGCTCACGCCGCGCTTCCAGCGCTCGCGCAGCTGCGGGACGCCGGAGAGCTGCGTGCCCGAGAACGCGAAGTTCTCGGCGACGAAGTCCTCCGACAGCAGCGACGCCCACGAGCGGATGACGCGGAAGCGCAGCCAGTCCTTCAGCACCGCCAGGCGCTCGGGGACGAGGATGCCGGCGAGCGCCTCAACGAAGCTCGGCTGCGAAACGACGACCTCGGCGAACGCCTCCGCGCGCCCGGGGGCCAGCGCGTCGCGCCAGGGTGCGAGGTCGACACCGGCGCGGGCGACGAGGTCGTCCCAGCCGAGGAGGTTGTAGGTGGCGACCGCGTCGCGGCTGCGCACGTTGTCCCAGTGGTGGGTGGCGACCTCCGTCTCGAAAGCGAGGATGCGCGCGGCCGCAGCCTCGGCATCCGGAACTCCGGCGAGATCCAGCATCCGCTGGACGTGCCCCTCGAACACGCGGCGGAGCTCGGTGAAGTTCTCGAGGCGGTAGTAGCTCTCGTCGGGGAGCGAGAGCCCCGACTGCGCGACGAAGGGGACGTAGCGCTGCGGGTCGCCCGGGTCGGCCTCGATGTAGAGGCCGAGGAGTCCGCCGACGCCCTCGCGCTCGAACTCGCCGAGGAGCACCAGGAGCTCCTCGATCGAGGAGACCGCGTCGATGCGGGCGAGGAGCGGACGCAGCGGATCGGCGCCGAGCTTCTCGATGCGCTCGGTGTCCATGAAGCTGGTGAAGAGGTCGCCGATCTTCCGCGGCTCGGTGCCGGGGTCGGCGCTGACCGACTCCTCGATGATCGCGTGGACGTCCTTCTCCGCCTGCTCGGCGATGAGGTGGAACGACCCCCAGCGGGCCTTGTCGTCGGGGATCTCCGTCCGCTCGAGCCACGAGCCGTTGACGTAGCGGTACAGGTCGTCCTGGGGGCGGATCTCGGCGCTGAGTTCATCCAGCGCGAGGCCGGAGCGGAGGGCATCGGTCATGCGTCCCAGGATAAGCACCTCGCATGACCGATGACCCTCGACGAGGAGTCCTCTTCGTGACCTCTTCGGGGATGCTCAGCGACCGTCGAGCGCGGAACGACGGCGGGCGTACTCGTCGTCGTCGATCTCCCCGCGCGCGAATCGCTCATCGAGGATGCCGCGCGCGGAGCTCGTCGCGACGGCGGGGGCGGCCGCGGGCACCGCGGTCGTGTCGGACGTGCGGAGACGGCGCACCAACCAGATGACGGCGACCACGGCGAGCGCGAGGAGCGCAAGACCGAACAGCGCGCCGAAGACGTCGCCGATGAGGCCGGGGCCGAGGTCGAACAGGTCGCGGTCGAGGCGGGGCAGCGGGGGCATGATGTCCTTTCCGGCGGCAGCTGTTCCACCGCACCCCTCGATGCTCGCCGTCGCGAGCGGACCCGTCGTCGGCCCCAGGGAGTCGGCGACTACTCCCGCGGGAGGTGATCGGGGTCGACCAAACCGGCCTCGTAGGCGACGATGACCAGCCGCACACGGTCCCGGGCGCCGAGCTTGCCCATCATGCGCGACACGTGCGTCTTCACCGTCAGCGGGCTGAGGAAGAGCGCGTCGCCGATCTCGGCGTTCGTGAGCCCTCGTCCGACATAGGAGAGGATGCCGCGCTCCCGGTCGGTGAGACCCGCCACCAGCTCCGTCCGGCGTGGGCGCAGTTCGACGCCCTCGATGACCCGGCGCGCGATCGAGGGACTCAGCAGCGCCTCGCCCTCGTGGGCCACGCGGACGGCGCGGATGAGATCGGTCGGCTCGGCATCCTTCACCAGGAACCCGACCGCACCGGCGCGGAGGGCGCGGGTGACGTACTCGTCGAGCTCGAACGTGGTGACCACGACGACCTTCGTCGATCCGAGCGACGGGTCGGCGCGGATGCGCTCGGTGGCCTCGAGTCCGTCGCCGCCCGGCATCCGGATGTCCATGAGGACGACGTCGGGACGATGCCTGCGGACGAGCTCGACCGTCTCGCCGCCGGTGGATGCCTCGGCGACGACGTCGATGTCGGGCTCGGCGTCGAGGAGTGCGCGGAAACCTGCGCGGATGAGCTGCTGGTCGTCGGCGACGATGACACGGATCATGCGCTGCCCGGCCGCTCGAAGGGGAGTACGGCGCGGACCGCCCATCCGCCGCCGGCGCGCGGCCCCGCACTGAGGGAGCCGCCCGCGAGCTGCGCGCGCTCCGACATTCCGGCGAGGCCGAGTCCGCCGGTGCGCGGCGTCGCACCCGCGCCGACGCCGTCGTCGATGACGTCGATGGTGAGCACGCGGGCGAGCGCGGAGATCCGCACGGCGACCGATCGGGCCCGCGCGTGCCGCGCGACGTTGGTGAGCGCCTCCTGCACGATGCGGTACGCGGCGGCCTGGACGCTGCGCGGGACATCGTCGGTCGCGTCGAGGTCGAGGGCCGGTTCGATTCCGGCGTCGCGGACGACGCGGAGGAGGTCCGGTATGCGCGACAGGCCGTTGTCCGGGGTCAGCGGCGCGTCGCCGGGAGCCCGCAGCGCGCCGATGACGCCGCGGACGTCGGCGAGCGCCGCTCCGCTCACCTCTCGCACGTTCGCAAGAGCCTCCCGCGCGCGAGCCAGCGCCTCCGGTTTGTCGGGGTCTGAGAGGTGGAGCCCGACGCCCGCCTGCACCGAGATCTGACTGAGCGAGTGGGCGAGCACGTCGTGCAGCTCGCGAGCGAGACGTTCGCGCTCGGTGCGCATCGCCGTGCCCTGGCGGCGCTCCTCCGCCTCGGCGTCGCGGGTGCGGCGCTCGCGCGCCGTCCGGAGGAGTTCGCCGGCGCCGAATGCCGCTGCCAGCAGGACCACGGTCCACGCGATCTGCCCGACCGTCGGGGGATCGTCGATCACGGGCGAGAGGAGCACGACCGCGAGGAGTGCGGCGACGACCGACGCCAGAGCCCACGCGCGTGCATCGCGCACGACCGCCGAGACGACGGCGACGGCGAGGGCGAGGGCGGGGAGCCGTACGTCGTCATCCGAGACGGCGATGTCGACGGTCGAGAGGAGGGTGATGCCCGCGACGACCGGCCCGGGAGCCGCCCGGGCCGCGAGCAGCACGGCGGCGGACCCGACGGCGAAGAGCAGGGCGAGGACGAACTCGCCCTCGGGACCGGGGATGTCGCCGCGGAGGAGCCGCCGGAACCCGTCGCGGGGGAGGCCGCCGAGGAGCGATCCGAGGTTGACGATGAGGACGACCGCCGCGGGCAGGATGACCCGCCATCCGGCGGGATCCGGAGCCGCCCACCACGGCGCACGGGAGCGCGACGGATCGGACATAGGCCCAGGCTAGGGGCGCACGCGCACCGGGGCGTACTCCCGCGGGAGGTCGTGTCCGCACCACGGCGTAGGCTCGGCGGGTGGGATCTTCCGCCGCCTCGCCCTCGAGTCCGACGACCCTCAATCGCTCGATCCTCGCGCTCGCCGTGCCCGCGCTCGGCTCGCTCATCGCCGAACCGCTCTTCCTCATCGTCGACGCCGCGATGGTCGGTCACCTCGGCGTCGAACCGCTCGCGGGACTCGGCATCGCGTCGGCGGTGCTGCAGACGATCGTCGGACTGATGGTCTTCCTCGCGTACTCGACGACGCCGGCCGTCGCGCGGCGGTTCGGCGCGGGCGACCCGGGCCGCGCGGTCTCGGTCGGGATCGACGGCATGTGGCTCGCGCTCGGGCTCGGCGGGGTGCTCGCGCTCGGCGGATCGCTGCTCACCCCCGCACTCGTCGGGGCGTTCGGAGCGACGGATGCCGTGGCCGAGCAGGCCCGGATCTACCTCGGCATCTCGATGTGGGGTCTTCCCGCGATGCTCGTCGTGTTCGCCGCGACCGGACTCCTCCGCGGCATGCAGGACACGGTGACCCCGCTCTGGATCGCCGGGCTCGGATTCGCCGGGAACGCCCTGCTCAACGCCCTCTTCATCTACGGCTTCGGGTGGGGCATCGCCGGTTCCGCCGTCGGCACGGTCGTCGCGCAGTGGGCGATGGTCGGGGCCTACGTCGTGGTGATCGGGCGGCTGGCACGTCGGCACGAGGCATCCGTCCGCCCGCGTCGGGAGGGCGTGTCGGGGTCGGCCCGCTCGGGCGGGTGGCTGTTCGTGCGGACGGTGTCGCTGCGGGTCGCGCTGCTCGCGACGGTGGCGGTCGCGACCGGTCTCGGGACGGAGGAGCTCGCGGGCTGGCAGGTGGCGTTCACGATCTTCTCCGCCGCTGCTTTCGCCCTCGACGCGCTCGCGATCGCCGCTCAAGCGCTGATCGGCAAGGCGCTCGGTGCCGGCGACGTGCCGTTCGCGCACCGGGTGCTGGGGCGCACGCTGGCGTGGGGCGCGTGGTTCGGGGTGATCGTCGGGGGTCTGATCGCGGCGCTGTCGGGGGTGATGGGGCTGCTCTTCACCGGGGATGCCGAGCTCGCGGCGCTGATCCAGCCCGCGCTGCTGATCCTCGCGATCGCCCAGCCGATCTGCGGGATCGTCTTCGTGCTCGACGGCGTGCTGATCGGCGCCGGCGACGTGCGCTACCTCGCCGCCGCGGGGGTGCTGACCCTCGCGCCGTTCCTCCCTGCGCTCGCGCTCGTCGCCGCCTTCGCGCCCGCGGGCGCCGTCGGCCTCGCGTGGCTCGGCGCCGCGTTCTTCGGCGTCTACATGCTCGCCCGCCTCGCGACGCTCGGCGTCCGCGTGCGCGGCCAGGCGTGGGCCGTCGCCGGCGTCTGAGCGCGGGCGCGGCTTCGGTTACCCGGCCCACCCCGTTCGGTGGCGCCTATCTGCGGGTGCGCGGGGCCCACACCCACGCGAAGACGCCACCGAACGGCGCGGTCTCGCACGGCGCCGGACTACGGTGGGGCGGGTGAACGCCCCTGACGACAGCGCATCGCACGACGACGCGGCCCTGATGCGCCAGCTCGGTCGCCTCATGCACCGCCTCATGGCACTCCCGGACGATCGCGAACCCGAGCTGACCGGCCTCGGCGCCCGCGTCGCGGCGCACCTCGGCGTCGATCCGAGCGGTCTGCCCATCACCTCGGAGACCATCCGCCCCCACCGCCTCGTCGACGCCGGCCTCGCGATCGACGAGATCGCTCGCGCGGATCCAGATGCCGAGACCCTCGGCGTGGCCGGGATGAACCGGCTGCACGACGACCTCGCCGGCATGCTCCGCAGCGCCCACACGAACTACTCCCTCGGGGGCCCCGTCGAGTACACCTCGGCGGCGACCGGACCCGACACCACCCGCCAGACCGTGTCGTTCGCCCTGCGCCTGCTGCGCATCGATGGCGCTCCGCTCGCGGTCCTCCAGCGCGGCCCCGCCCCGCAGTTCGGACGCGAGGCCGGGTCGCTGGAGATCGTCGCCGTCGACACCGCCACCGCGGCATCCTTCGTCGCAGAGGTCCGCCGGTTGATGACGGAGCGCAGCGTCGTGCGCGGGAACGTCGTGACGTTCACCCGCGACGAGTACGGCAACAGCCTCGGGCGCCTGACGTTCGTGCCGCGCCCGCACGTCCCCGCCGACGCCCTGATCCTGCCGGACGGGGTACGCGAGCGCATCCACGGCCACGTCGTCGGCATCTCGCGGCAAGGCGCGCAGCTCGCAGCCCACGGTCAGCACCTCAAGCGCGGCGTCCTGCTCTATGGCCCGCCGGGCACGGGCAAGACACTCACGGTGCGGCACCTCCTCAGCGAGACTCCGGATGCGACGGTCGTGCTCCTCCAGGGTGGCGCCCTCGGCCTCGTAGGTGAGGCCACCCGCCTGGCGCGAACGATGACGCCCGCGATCGTGGTACTCGAGGATGTCGATCTCGTCGCCGCCTCGCGCGATGCCTACGGCATCCAGCCTCTGCTGTTCGAGGTCCTCGACGCGTTGGACGGACTCGACGGCGATGCGGATGTCGCCTTCATCCTCACCACGAACCGAGCGGACGCCCTCGAGCCCGCTCTGGCGGCCCGCCCCGGTCGGGTCGACCTGGCCGTGGAGATCCCACTGCCGGATGCCGCGGCGCGCCGTCGTCTTTTCCGCCTGTACGCCGAGGCCCTGCCCCTCTCGCCCCAGATCGTCGACGCGTGCGCCGACCGCGCGGAGGGGTCGACAGCGTCCTTCGCGAAGGAGTTGATGCGCCGCGCGGTGCTGCGCGCGACTCTCGACGAGCGGAGCGTCACCGACGACGACCTCGTGCAGGCGCTCGATGACCTCCTCGCCTCCACGAGCGGGATCTCACGCGTCCTCTTCGGCGGATCAGAAGCCGCCGACCTCGGTGACGCCGAGGGCTCCGTCGGGTTCGGCGCGCACTACTGACCCCGCGCGCTCGGTTCTCCCCCGGGTGGGGGCAGGCCCCTTCGCGCTCGGTGGCGCCTACCTGCGGGTGCGCGGGGTCGACACCCACGCAAGGGCGCCACCGAACCGCGCGCGACGGCGCGCGAGGGCGACGCGACGGCGCTCACGGGCGCAGCGCGGGGTCACGCCCAGCGGCGGCACCACTCGTACATGACCACCGCGGCGGCGGCGCTGGCGTTGATCGAGCGGGTCGAGCCGTACTGCGTGATCTCCACGACACCGGACGCGGCGGCCACCGCCTCCGCCGACAGGCCCGGCCCCTCCTGACCGAAGAGCAGCACGCACCGCTCCGGAAGCTCCGCCCGGTCGACGGGCACAGACCCCTCGACGTTGTCGACTGCGATCACGGGGATGCCGGCATCCGTCGCCCACGCGGTGAACGCGGCGACGTCCTCGTGGTGCCGGACGTGCTGATAGCGGTCGGTGACCATCGCGCCGCGCCGGTTCCAGCGACGGCGCCCGATGATGTGCACCTCGGCGGCGAGGAACGCGTTGGCGCTCCGCACGATCGAGCCGATGTTCATGTCGTGCTGCCAGTTCTCGATCGCCACGTGGAACGGATGCCGCCGCTCGTCGAGATCGGCGACGATGGCCTCCATCGTCCAGTAGCGGTAGCGGTCCTCGACGTTGCGCCGGTCGCCGGCCGCGAGCAGCTCGCGGTCGTACGACTCGTCCCCCGGCCACGCGTCCGGCCCGCCCGGCCAGGGCCCGACACCCACCTCGTGCGCGGGCTCCGGTGCGGGCTCGGCGCCCTCCGCGGGCTGGGCGTCGGTCATCGGATCAGCGTATCCGCAGAGCCGCCCCGCGACCCCCGGCGCGGCCGCGGAGCATACCCCACACCCGCATATGCCCATGAGGCTATGCGGGACGCGTAAAATCAAGGCTTTGGGCGACGCGGGCGCGTACGTCCGTGACGGAGGTTTCGTGGCCGGTAATGCGACGACGCGCTTCGACAACGTCTCTCTGTTGTCGGTCGCGAGCGTGCTCCCCTCTCGGGTGACCACGTCCGCCGACATCGAGCAGCGCCTCGAGGGCGCCCTCGCGCGCCTGAAGCTCCGGCCGGGACTCCTCCAGCGCGTCGCCGGCGTCGTCGAGCGCCGAAATTGGGCCGACGGCGAGGCGACCGATGAGGCGACGATCGACGCCGGCACCCGCGCCCTGGCCGAGGCGGGCGTCGACCCGAGCGAGGTCGGCCTCCTCATCAACACCTCGGTGACCCGCAAGCACCTCGAGCCCTCGGTCGCCGTGCGCCTGCACCACGGCCTCGGGTTGCCGACATCCGCCATCAACTTCGACGTCGCCAACGCCTGTCTCGGCTTCGTCAACGGCATGAGCCTGGCCGCCAGCATGATCGAATCGGGCCAGATCCGCTACGCGATCGTCGTCAACGGCGAGGATGCCGACGAGATCCAGGTCAACACCATCAACCGCCTCGTGCACTCGGATGCCGACCGCGACGGGTTCATGAGCGAGTTCGCCTCGCTGACCCTCGGTTCCGGTTCGGCCGCCGCCGTCCTCGGCCGGGCCGACGAGCATCCCGAGGGCCACCGGATCCTCGGCGGCGTGACCCGCGCGGCGACGCAGTTCCACGAGCTCTGCGTCGGCAGCGTCGACGGCATGTTCACCGACGCGAAGGCGCTGCTGAAGGGCGGACTCGACCTCGTCGTATCGGCCTGGAAGGAGGCGGCGCCCGAGTGGAACTGGTCCACGATGGACCGCTACATCACCCACCAGGTCTCCTCCGTCCACACGAACGCGATCGTGAAGGCGGCCAAGCTCGACCGCTCGCGCGTGCCCACCACCTTCCCCACGCTCGGCAACGTCGGCCCCGCGTCGATTCCGATCACCCTCGTCGAGGAGCAAAAGACCCTCAAGCGGGGCGATCGGGTGCTGCTCATGGGCGTCGGCTCGGGCCTCAACACGGCGATGATGGAACTGGCCTGGTGACCTCTCCCGCGGCGGCCGGCCCGCCGGTCCGGAACGGTCGCGCGCAGGTCCCGCCGCCGGGGCTTCCCGGACTCGATCCCCGCCTCTCCCGCGTCGTCTCCGTTCCCGGACGCGGAACGGATGCCGGCACCGCCTGCTCCTGGCACCTCCTGGACTCGCAGCCCGCGCTCGACGATCTCGGCCTCACGCCGATCGGGACGATCCTCGCGGTCCACGGAAACCCGACCTGGTCGTACCTGTGGCGGAGCGTGGTGTCGGGTTCCGTCGAGGCGGCCCGTGCGGGTGCCCCCGCGTGGCGCGTCGTCGCGGTGGACCAGCTCGAGATGGGCTACTCCGAACGGACCGGCATCCGTCGTCCGCTCGCGCAGCGCGTGCAGGATCTCGGCGCCCTGACCGACGCGCTCGCGCTCGAGGGCGACGTCGTGACCCTCGGCCACGACTGGGGCGGGGTCGTCTCGCTCGGCTGGGCAGTGGACCACCCCGAGCAGCTCGCGGGCGTCATGATGCTCAACACCGCGATCCACCACCCCCGCGGCGTGCCGATCCCGGCACCCCTCCGCCTCGCCGGCGCGCGCGGCGTCCTCGCGGCCTCGACCGTGCGCACGACCGCCTTCCTCGACACGACGCTCTCCCTCGCCTCGCCCGCGCTCGATCCGGCGGTCCGCGACGCGTACCGCGCGCCCTACGCCTCGGCCGATCGTCGTGACGGCATCGGCGGCTTCGTCGCCGACATCCCCGTCGACGACCGGCACGAGAGCTTCGCCGAACTCGAGCGCATCGCCGCGGGGGTCGCGGCCCTCACCGTTCCGGCACTCATGCTGTGGGGCCCGCGCGACCCGATCTTCGGTGACCGCTACCTCGACGACCTCGTCACGCGTCTGCCGCACGCCGACGTCCACCGCTTCGAGGGCGCCGGCCACATGATCGCCGAGGAACGCCCCTTCGCCGACGCGCTGTTCGCGTGGCTCGGGGAACGGCTGGGCGAACGGCGCGGCGGGCGTCCCGAGGCGCGTCCCGGCGCGCGTTCGGGAACGGATGCCGCATCCTCGGCGGCCGGAGCCCCGGCAGCACCCGCATCCGGGGCCTCCGCGGCCGAGCCCGAAGCGTTCGCGCCGATCTTCCGCGCCCTCGAGGCGCGCGCCGACGACGACGCCACCGCCGTGATCGACATGACGCGGACGGGTGCGGGCACGGACACCGACGCCTCGCCCCTCCAGGTCAGCTGGCGGCAGCTGAACGAGCGCGTCCGGCAGATCGCCGCGGGCCTCTCGGCGATGGGCGTGCAGCGCGGCGACCGGGTGTCGCTCCTCGTCCCCCCGGGCCCGACCCTGTCGGCGATCGTCTACGCGTGTCTCCGGATCGGCGCGGTCGTGGTCGTCGCCGACGCCGGCCTCGGCGTCAAGGGACTCACGCGCGCCGTCCGCGGCGCCTGGCCGGACGTGATCATCGGCGAGCTCCCCGGGCTCACCGCCGCGCGCGTGCTCGGCTGGCCCGGCCTGCGGATCTCCGCCCCACGCCTCCCGCGCCCCACCGCCGCGGCCCTCGGCGTCGCGACCTGCCTCGCCGATGTCGCCGCTCTGGGCGCGCAGTCCGATCTGCCGGACGAGCCGGGCGCCGACGACCCCGCCGCGATCCTCTTCACCTCCGGATCGACCGGACCGGCCAAGGGCGTCGCGTACACGCACGGCCAGCTCGCGGCGCTCCGCGACGTGCTCGCCGCGCACTTCGGGGTCACCGCCGACACCGGCCTCGTCACCGGGTTCGCGCCGTTCGCGCTCCTCGGACCCGCCCTCGGCACGCGGTCGGCGACGCCCGACATGGACGTCTCGGCTCCCCGCACCCTCACCGCGGCATCCGTTGCGGCCGCCGTGCGGGCGTCCGACGCGCGGATGGTCTTCCTCTCCCCCGCTGCGGTGCTCAACGTCGTCGCGACCGCCGACGTCCTCACCGCGGCCGACCGCGACGCGCTCGCGCGGGTCGAGGCCTTCCTCTCCACCGGCGCCCCGGTCGGAGCGCCGCTGCTGACCGCCATCGGCGCGCTGATGCCGAACGCGACTGCGCACACCCCGTACGGCATGACCGAGTGTCTGCTGGTCACCGACGTCACACTCGCCGAGATCGCCGCCGCCGCGGAGGCCGCCGACGCAGCCGAGACCGGATCCACGGATCCCGGATCCGCGGATGCCGCCGACTCCGGCGTGCTCGTCGGCGCGCCGATCGGGGCGAACCGCGTCCGGATCAGCGCCCTCGACGCCGACGGTCGCGCGACCGGCGTCCCGGGAGAAGAGCCGGGGGTTCTCGGCGAGGTGCTCATCAGTGCGCCGCACCTGAAAGACCACTACGACCGCCTGTACCTGACCGATCGCGCGGCGATCCGCGAGGTTCCGGACGACGGCTCCCGCTGGCACCGCACCGGAGACATCGGACACCTCGACGCGTCGGGGCGCCTGTGGATCGAAGGGCGCCTGCCGCACGTCATCGTCACCGCCGACGGTCCCCTCGCCCCGGTCGGACCGGAGCAGCAGATCGAGCGCGTCGACGCCGTGCGCCGCGCGGCCGTCGTGGGCGTCGGCCCGCACCGGCTGCGTCAGGCCGTCGCCGTCGTCGAGACGATTCCTTCGGTGTCCCGCCCGGGGCTCGCCGATCCCGCGGTGACGGAGGCGGTGCGCGCGGCGACCGCGACGCCGATCGCCGCGGTGCTCGCCGTTCCGGCGCTGCCGACCGACATCCGTCACAACTCCAAGATCGACCGCACCCGTCTGTCGCAGTGGGCCGAGCGCGTGCTCGCCGGAGAGCGTCCGGTGGCGCCGTGATCGTCCTCGCCACGGGAACATCGGGCTTCCTCGGCCGCGCCGTCGCCGCCGAGCTCGTCGCGCAGGGGCACGAGGTGCGGACGCTGCAGCGCCGCCCGTCCGGGGTCGCCGGTGCCACCGACATCCTGGGCTCCGTCACCGACCCGGGCGTGCGCGAGCGTGCGGTCGACGGCGTCGAGGGCGTCGTGCACCTGGCGGCGAAGGTGTCGCTCGCGGGAGATGACGCCGACTTCCGCGCGGTGAACGTCGATGCGACGGCCGGGCTGCTCGATGCCGCGCAGGCGGCGGGGGTCTCTCGATTCGTGTACGTCTCGTCGCCGTCGGTCGCGCACGCCGGGTCGGCTCTCGCCGGGGTCGGCGCCGAGCCCGCCTCGCCCGCCGACGCGCACGGTTCGTACGCGCGCACGAAGGCCGAGGCCGAGCTCATCGCACTGGAGCGCGACAGCGCGGCGATGCCGGTCACCGCGATCCGCCCGCACCTGGTGTGGGGACCGGGCGACACCCAGCTCGTCGAGCGCATCATCGATCGCGCCCGCCGCGGGCGCCTGCCGCTTCTGAACGGCGGCACGGCGCTGATCGATTCGACCTACGTCGACAACGCCGCCTCCGGCATCGTCGCAGCGCTGCATCGCGCGGACGCCGCGCACGGCCGCGCCTTCGTCCTCACCAACGGCGAACCGCGGCCCGTCGGCGACCTCCTCGCGGGCATGTGCCGCGCCGCGGGCGTGCGCCCGCCACGGTGGAGCATCCCCGCCGCGGTCGGACGCGGTGCGGGGTCGCTCATCGAGCGGGTGTGGGCTCTTCGTCCGGGCGAGGACGAGCCGCCGATGACGCGGTTCCTCGCCGAACAGCTGTCGACCGCGCACTGGTTCGACCAGCGCGAGACCCGTGCGGCCCTCGACTGGGCACCCACCGTGTCGATCGACGAGGGTCTCCGCCGCCTCGCCGCGCACTACGCCTGAGTCACGGCATCCGTCCGGGGGTCACGGGCCCGGCCCGGCCCGGCCCGGGGCGGCCCGGGGCGGCCCGGGGCAGCCCGGGGCAGCCTCGCGTACCGAACTCCTCCGATCCGGCGGCACTAGCGCAGAATCCGGCCGCTCCGACCTCCTCCGCCACGGATCTGAGGATTTCGGCCCACCCGATCCCCCTCCCCGCCCCCCCTGCGGCCCGTCCAAGCCCGAGCCCTCTGCCCTGCGTGCGCGCCCAGCGCCGTGCCGAACTCCTCAGATTCGGTCCCGATCCCCCCGGAACCGGCCCCCTCCTGACCTGCACACGCCAGATTCGAGGAGTTCGGTACGTGTCGAAGGCCGCCTGCTGGCAAGGACTCGCCGTGAAACCGGCCCATATCCCGTCCCGACCCGACGCTGCAGGCGGATCCGCCCCGAACCCGGGACCGGGACCGGGACCGAACGCATACGGCGTGCGCAGGGCCGAACTCCTCCGATCCGGCACGCAGAACCCCGAAACCCCGGTCCTAGGGGCCACTTCCTCCGCAGATCTGAGGAGTTGAGTACGCGGCGGACGTGAGCAACGCCCGCCGACGGCGGAAGTCAGAAGGCGTAGCGGACGCGGCAGTACGGCAGCTTCGCCGCAATGAGGGCCTCGAGCTGCGCGACGGCGACGCTCTTGAGTCCGTAGCGGTACCGCACGTTGACGGCGCCGTTCTGGGAAAGCTTCGGCTCCTGGTTCTCGGGCGTCCAGAGGAGTTCTTCGGCCTTCGGGTGCCAGCCGAGGTTCACGTCGTGCAGCTGTTCGTTGTGGGTGAGGAAGATCACCTCGCACGCGAGCTGCGCCTTGGCGCGGGCGTGCAGGGAGGCGTCGAGCTCCTCGAAGAGCGCGGTCCACTCCTCGACCCAGCCGGGGGTGAGGATGACGGGCGAGAAGTTGACGTGCACCTCGTAGCCCGCGTCGACGAAGTCGTTGATGGCGGCGATCCGCTCGCTCATCGGCGAGGTGCGGATGTCGGTGACCTTCGCTACCGCGTGCGGCATCAGCGAGAATCGCACGCGGACCCGCCCCGCGGGGTCCCAGTCGAGGAGGTCGCGGTTCACGAACTTGGTCGCGAACGAAGCCTTCGCGGTCGGCGTCATCCGGAACAGATCGCACAGGTCACGGACGTTCTCGCTGAGCATCGCGTCGACGGAGCAATCGCTGTTCTCGCCGATGTCATAGACCCAGGCTTCCGGGTCGCACTGGTTCGGCGAGGTCTTCGGGCCCTGCTTCGCCACGTGCCGCGCGACGTGGCGCGTGATCTGGTCGATGTTGGCGAAGACGGTGACCGGGTTGCTGTAGCCCTTCCGCCGCGGCACATAGCAGTACGCGCACGCCATGGTGCAGCCGTTCGCCGTCGAGGGCGCGATGAAGTCGGCCGATCGACCGTTCGGCCGGGTGACGACGGTCTTCTTCACGCCCAGGACGAGGGCTTCGGTCTTGATCCGCACCCACCGGGAGACGTTGGTCTCGTCGCCGTGGACTTCGGGGATCTGCCAGTGCGACGCGATCGGAACGACCTCCGCGTCCGGCCATCTCCCGACGATCTCCTGCCCGCGCGGCAGCTCGAGAGCGGCGTCCTCCGCATAGATGCGGGTGACGCGCATCAGCGGCGCGGTGGTCTTCGGCATCCGTCCTGTCTACCCCGAACCTCCGACATCGCCGGCGCGGCCCTCAACGGGCGATTACCCCGTACCGAACTCCTCAGATTCGGCCACCGCACCTGCGTAAACCACCGCCGCGGACATTCGGGGCTCCGGATATGAGGAGTTCGGTACGCGCGAGACCGGGATGCCGCTGACACCACCATCGTCACTTTTCGGCCTACCGAAAAATTCGTATGATTTCGGTGTGCCGAAAAATTCCGGACGAGCCAGAGGGGCGACGACCGCCGCCGCGCTCGCGCTCGGCACCCTGCTCGCCGGCTGTACCTCCCCCACGCCGGCGTCCCCACCCCCCACCTCCGCGGTCGACGATCGGCCCGTCGTCCTGACGACGTTCACCGTCCTGCAGGACATCGCCCAGAACGTCGCGGGCGAGCATCTCGTCGTGCAGTCGCTGACGAAGATCGGTTCCGAGATCCACGGGTACGAGCCGACGCCGGGCGACGTCCGGCGCGCGCAGAACGCCGACCTCATCGTCGACAACGGACTCGGACTCGAGGCCTGGTTCGCCGCCTTCACGCGGGACCTCGACGTCCCCACCGTCGTGGCGAGCGAGGGCGTCGAAACCGTGGCGATCGCGGGCGGCGAAGCCGCCGGTCGTGTGAACCCCCACGCGTGGATGTCGCCGCGCTCCGCCGCGATCTACGTGGAGAACATCGCCGCCGCCTTCGCCGACCTCGATCCCGCCCACGCCGACGCGTACGCCGCGAACGCCGACGCGTACACGGCCGAGCTCGAGCGACTGGATGCCGAACTCACCGCCGCCGTCGCCGCGGTTCCGGCCTCTCAGCGGGCGCTCGTCACGTGCGAGGGCGCGTTCTCGTACCTCGCGCGCGATGCGGGGCTGGGCGAGGCCTATCTGTGGCCGGTCAACGCCGAGCAGCAGGCCACGCCGCGCAGCACCGGCGACGTCATCGAGTACGTCCGCGAGCGCGGTGTGCCCGCCGTCTTCTGCGAGTCGACGGTGTCGAACGAGGCCATGCTGCGCGTGACCGAGGAGACGGATGCCGCGTACGGCGGCACCCTGTACGTCGACTCGCTGTCCGAACCCGACGGTCCGGTGCCGACCTACCTCGACCTCATCGAGCACGACATCGACGTCATCGTCGCCGGCCTCACGGGAGAAACCCGATGAATCAGACGTCCGCGATCGAGGTCCTGGGCCTCTCCGTCGCCTACGGCGAGACGCCGGCGCTCCTCGACGTCGACGTGACCGTCCCCTGGGGCACCGTGTGCGGCCTGGTCGGCATCAACGGCTCGGGCAAGTCCACGTTGCTGAAAGCGGTGATGGGGGTCGTCCGCCCCGATTCCGGCGGCATCCGCATCGACGGGGACCCGCCCGCCCGCGCCCGCCGCCGCGGAACCGTCGGGTACGTTCCACAGGCCGAGGACGTCGACTGGGCCTTCCCGGTCAGCGTCGGGGACGTCGTGATGATGGGGCGCTACGGGTTCCTCGGCCCCACGCGCCGCCCCCGCCGCGCCGACCGCGACGCGGTCGCGCACGCCCTCGACCGCGTCGGGCTCGGCGACCTCGCCGACCGGCAGATCGGGCGCCTCTCCGGCGGGCAGCGCAAACGCGCCTTCGTCGCCCGCGCGCTCGCCCAGGATGCCCGCATCCTGCTCCTCGACGAGCCGTTCGCGGGTGTCGACACCCGCACCCAGCAGTCGCTCACGGCCCTCTTCCGCGAACTCGCCGCCGAAGGCCGGTCGGTCGTCGTGTCGACCCATGACCTCGTCGGCCTCGCCGACCTCTGCGACGAAGCGGTGCTCCTCGCCCGCCGCGTCATCGTCCACGGGTCTCCCGCGGAGGTCCTCCGCCCGGACAACCTCGTCCGCGCCTTCGGCGTCGACGTCCTCGACCGAGGCGACGCGAACGAGACCGGCACGAACGACACCGACGCGAACGACACCGGCACGATCGACACCGGAGGTCTCCCGCGATGACCCCGATCGACCTCCTCGAGCCGCTGCAGTTCGTCTTCATGCAGCGGGCCTTCGCCGTCACCCTGATCGCGGCGGTGGTCTGCGGCATCCTGAGCTGCTGGCTCGTGCTCATCGGCTGGTCGCTGATGGGAGACGCGGTCGCCCACGCCGTCCTCCCGGGTGTCGTGATCGCCTACCTCGTGGGCACGCCTTTCGCGCTCGGGGCACTCGTATTCGCACTCCTCGCCGTGGTCCTCATCGGCGGTGTGCGCGCGACCGGACGCGTGAAGGAGGATGCCGCGATCGGCGTCGTGTTCACCTCGCTGTTCGCGCTCGGGATCGTGCTGATCTCCGTCTTCCCCAGCCAGACCGACCTCAGCCACATCCTCTTCGGGAGCCTCCTCGGAGTCGGTACCGCCGAGCTCGTCCAGGTCGCGGTCCTGGGAGCACTGACGATGGCGGTTCTGCTGCTGAAGCGCCGCGACCTCGTCCTCTACGCCTTCGATCCCGCCCACGCCCGCACGATCGGGCTCAGCCCGCGCGTCCTCGGCGCGGTGCTGCTGACCGCGCTGGCGGTCACGGTGGTCGTCGCCCTGCAGGCGGTCGGGGTGATCCTCGTCGTCGCGCTCGTGATCACGCCGGGCGCCACGGCGTACCTCCTCACCGACCGGTTCGGGCGCATGCTCTGGATCGCCCCGACCGTCGCCGCGGTGAGCGCGATCGTCGGCATCTACCTCTCGTACTTCCTCGACGCGTCCCCCGGCGGCACGATCGTGCTGGTCCTCGGCGGTCTCTTCGCCCTCGCGTACCTCTTCTCGCCCCGCCACGGTCTCCTGACGCGGATCGTGCGGCGACGGCGCGCGCGCGGGAGGAGAACCCGCACCGAGCCCGCTCGGGCACCCCGACTACCCTGAGTACCGTGGCCTCCCCTGCCGTCGACGACTACCTGAAGACGATCTACCACCACACCGAGTGGCAGACCGACCCCATCACGCCGTCCCAGCTCGCCGCCGTGCTCGGCCTCGCGCCGTCGAGCGTCACCGAGATGGTCCGCAAGCTCGCCGCCCAGCACCTCGTCTCGCACCGGCCGTACGGACCGATCACGCTGACGGATGCCGGGCGCCGGCGGGCGGCATCCATCATCCGCCGCCACCGACTCATCGAGACGTGGCTCGTGCGGGAGTTCGGTTACGCGTGGGACGAGGTGCACGACGAAGCCGAAGTGCTCGAGCACGCCGTGAGCGATCGGCTGCTCGACGGCATCGACGCCCTCCTCGGACATCCGCGGTTCGACCCGCACGGCGACGCGATCCCCGACGCCGACGGCGAGGTCGATCGCGCACCGTTCGTGCTCCTGGCCGACGCCGCGCCCGGCCACGAGGGCGAGATCCTGCGGGTCAGCGACCGCGACCCGGAGCTCCTGCGCGCGGTCGAGGCCGTCGGCATGCACGTCGGCACCCGCGCGACGGTGCGGGACGCCGCCCGGGTCCGCATCGGCGAGTCCGAGGTCGCGCTCCCCGAGGGCGCGGCATCCGGGATCTGGCTGAGCGCGTAGTTCCGCGCCGTCAGCAGCGGGCGGACCCGCGCGTGGACCACAGCGCCCACGCCACCAGCACCGGCTGCAGGAACAGCCTCCCGAACCGCTTCGCGTCGGTGTCGAGGCCCGGCACCGAACGGCCGCTCCGCCAGTGGTGGATGTTCCCGGGGAACACCGCGACGAAGAACACCGCGACCATCGTCCCGACGCGACGGAGAGCGGATGCCGAACCCCCGGTGCGGGCACCGGCGCCGGCACCGGCGAGCGCGGCCGCGAGGCCGAGCTCCACCGCCCCGGACCACAGGACGATCTGATCCTTGGACAAACCGGTGGCGCGGGGCACGGCATCCGGAACGGCGAGGCGGAACCCGCGACGCCCCCAGGTGAAGTGCATCGCCCCGGCGAGGGCGAGGAGCGCCACCAGCGCGCCACGTGCGATCCGGCGGGTCACGCGGCACGCTCCGGGCCGCCGGCGCCGTCGGCCGCGGGAACGGCCGCCGCCGCGGCCATCGGCCATCGCACGCCGGTCGCCGACTCGCCGAGGTCCCACAGGCGCTCGGCGACCTCGGGATCCCGGGTGATGCGCGATGCCTTCTGTCGGCGCGGCTCGCCGCGGGCGACCGTGCGCGGACCCCAGAACTCCCCGCCCTCGATGCCGGGATCGACGAGCGCCCGCACGAGCGACCACGCCCCGTGCTCCTTGGACTGGGTGATGGGGGCCTGGAGGTTGTCGGCGAAACGGGTGAAGCGGCTGGGGGCGTTGACGCCGACGATGCCCGGCGTGCGTCCGCTCGTGGAGTATCCGGGGTGGGCGACGACGCTCGAGACGGGGACGTCCGCGGCACGGAGGCGCCGGTCCGCCTCGAACCCGAGCGCGGTGCACGCGACCTTCGACTGGACGTACGCGCGCCAGGGCGAGTAGTCGGTCGTGAGCTGCGGATCCACCGGGTCGTACGGGGTGAGGGACGTCGACATGCTGCCCACCCAGACCATGCGCCCGCGCGCTTCGGCGAGGCGGACGAGGAGCTCACCGGCGAGGGCGAAGTGCCCGAGGACGTTGGTGGCGAGGACGACCTCGTGCCCGTCCATCGTCGTCTCGCGCGTCTTCGGCGGGTGGACGATGCCGGCGTTCAGCAGCAGCCCCGACAGCGGGCCGCGACCGCGCACGCTGGCGGCGGCCGAACGGATCGAGCCGAGGTTGCTCGTGTCGAGGAGGAGGGTGTCGGCGCGCTCGGGATCGGCATCCGGAGTCCGTCGGCGGACGGCCGCCCGCGCCGCGGCGAGGCGATTCGGATTCCGGCCGGTGAAGATCACGCGCGCGCCGGCGCGGAAGAGCTGCTCGCCGGCGAAGAAGCCGAGACCGGCGTTCGCGCCGGTGATCAGATACGTGCGGGCAGACAGGTCCGGGAGCTTCCGGGGGTCCCATTCGTCTCGCGCCACGCTCCGACCCTACGCCTCGAGGCCCGTAGGCTGAGCACCATGCGGACCCGCAGCGATATCGAATGCTGGCTCACCGACATGGACGGCGTGCTCGTCCATGAGAACACGCCCGTCCCCGGGGCATCCGAACTCCTGCAGAACTGGCGGGATCAGGGGGTGCCGTTCCTGGTGCTGACGAACAACTCGATCTTCACCCCGCGCGACCTGTCGGCCCGGCTGCGTGCGTCGGGACTCGTGGTGCCGGAGGCGTCGATCTGGACCTCGGCCCTCGCGACCGCGGACTTCCTGCAGAGCCAGATGCCCGGCGGCACCGCCTTCGTCATCGGCGAGGCGGGGCTGACGACCGCGCTGCACGAGGCGGGATTCATCATGACCGAGACCGATCCCGATTACGTCGTGGTCGGGGAGACGCGCAACTACTCCTTCGAGGCGATCACGAAGGCGATCCGGTTCATCCGGGGCGGGGCGCGGTTCATCGCGACGAACCCCGACGCCACCGGACCCTCGACCGAGGGTGTCCTCCCCGCGACCGGGGCGATCACGGCGCTCATCACGAAGGCGACGGGCATGGAGCCGTACGTCGTCGGCAAGCCGAACCCCATGATGTTCCGCTCGGCTCTGAACCGGATCGGCGCGCACTCTGAGACCACGGGCATGATCGGCGACCGGATGGACACCGACATCGTCGCCGGAATCGAAGCGGGCCTGCACACGGTGCTGGTGCTCACCGGCATCAGCGACCCGGCCGAGATCGAGCGCTACCCCTTCCGGCCGGACGAGATCCTCGACTCGGTCGCCGACCTCCTCCCGCCCGAGCCACTCGAGTCGGAGATGCCGGAGGGCATCTGACCCGGGGTGGGAACCGACCGGTTTCCCGGCCCCGTCCTACCGAACTCCTCCGATCCAGGGCCGAAACCGCCCGAAACACCACCTCACGCCCCCGAGCACGCCGGATCTGAGGAGTTCGGTACGGCGGCAGGGCACGACCCTGGACGTCGAGGCATCCGACCCGCGCTGCCACGGCCCGCGCGTCAGGCGGGCCGAACTCCTCCGATCCGGGGCCGAAACCGCCCGCAACCCCAATCCACGCCCCCGAGCACGCCGGATCTGAGGAGTTGCGCGCACCCGGGCCCGAGCACGGCCGCGCGTCGGAGGCCCTCGGTAGAGTCGCGGCATGGGCGCGCTCGACGACGGAGAACGGATCCACGCGACGGATGCCGCGTCCTGGCGCGCGTGGCTCGAGACCCACCACGCCACCTCGCGCGGCGCGTGGCTCGTTCGCGCCCGCCCGGGCAGCGACATCGTCGTCGTGGCCTACGAGGACGCGATCCGTCAGGCCCTGTGCTTCGGCTGGATCGACGGCCCCGTCCGCACGTTCGACGAGCGCATCGGCGGCCTGTGGTTCGCGCCGCGTCGACCGTCCAGCGGCTGGGCGGCGACCAACAAGGCCCGCCTGATCGAGCTCGAGGCCGCCGGGCTCCTCGCTCCCGCCGGCATCCGCGCGATCGAGGTCGCGAAGGCGAACGGGTCGTGGACGATCCTCGACAACGCCGAGGCGCTGCGCGAGCCCGACGACCTCGCCGTCGCCCTCGACGCGAACGCCGCCGCACGCGCGGCATGGGACGCGTTCCCGCCCTCGAGCCGGAAGTTCGGCATCGGCGCGGTCGACGCCGCCCGGCGTCCGGAAACGCGCGCGGCCCGGATCGCCCGTATCGTTGCGGATGCCGCCGACGGAAAGAGACCGCAATGATCAGCGAGCTGGAACAGAACCTGCTGTTCGGCATCACGGGGGTGGCCATCCTCGGCACCCTCATGGTGTTCGTGTGGAGCTACATCCGCAACCGCGAGAAGTGACCCGCCCGACCCGCCCGACCCGCCCGAACCGCTACTGCGGTGCGAGTCCCAGGTCGTCGAGGTCGATCGCGGCGAGCCACCGCAGCCCCGCGGCCTCGACCGCGGCCTGCGCGCCGGTCTTCCTGTCGACGATGACGGCGACGGCGACGGGCTCCGCACCCTCGCGGCGCAGGACCTCGACGGCCTTCAGTGCCGACTGTCCGGTGGTGGAGGTGTCCTCGACGACGACGACGCGCTTGCCCGCGACATCCGCTCCCTCGATCTGACGACCGCGGCCGTGGTCCTTGGGCTCCTTGCGCACGACGAACGCGTCGAGAGGGGAACCGGCGCGCACCGATTCGTGCAGCACCGCGTTGGCGATCGGGTCTGCACCGAGCGTGAGTCCGCCGACCGCGACGATCCCGTCGAGCTCGCCGATCAGGTCGAGCATGATACGGCCGATCGCGGGGGCGGCGCGGTGGTCCAGGGTGAGTCTGCGCATGTCCACGTAGTACGTGGCCTTCTTGCCGCTGGAGAGGGTGAAGTCCCCGTGGAAGACCGCTTCGTCTGTGATCAGGGCGATGAGGTTCTGGCGGTCGGCTTCGAGCTCGGGCGTGGAGGCGACGGTCACCCCTGCAGTCTATGAGGGCGGCCCGCCGTCGACGCGCTCATCCCGCCGGGGCCGTCCCCGCGCCCGCCTATTCTTGAATCCATGCGTCTGGCCACCTGGAACGTCAACTCCATCCGCGCCCGCGTCGACCGCATCGTCGACTTCGCCGTCCGCGAGAGCATCGACGTCCTGGCGATGCAGGAGATCAAGTGCAAGGTCGAGCAGTTCCCGTTCGAGAGGTTCGAAGAGGCGGGGTACCACGTCGAGGCCCACGGCTTCTCCCAGTGGAACGGCGTCGCGATCGCGAGCCGCGAACCGCTCGAAGACGTCCGGACGTCCTTCCCGGGCATGCCCGGCTTCGCGAAGGGCCACGAAGGACCGGATGCCCCGCAGGAGGCCCGCGCGATCGGTGCGCGGGTCGGCGGGGTCGACGTGTGGAGCCTGTACGTCCCGAACGGCCGCGCCCTCGAAGACCCGCATTTCACCTACAAGCTGCACTGGCTGAGCGCGCTCGAGCAGTTCACGCGCGACACCCTCGCCGCGTCCCCCTCGACGCCTCTCGCGCTCGTCGGCGACTTCAACATCGCTCCGACGGATGCCGACAACGGCGACCCGACGATCGTCCCCGGCTTCTCCACGCACGTCTCGCCGGTCGAGCGGGAGGCCTTCGCCGCGCTCGAGGCCGCGGGGCTCCAGGACGTCGTCCGCCCGCTCGTCCCCGAGGGATTCACCTACTGGGATTACAAGCAGCTCCGATTCCCCCGCAACCAGGGGCTGCGCATCGACTTCATCCTCGGATCGGACGCCTTCGCGGACGCCGTCACCGGTGCGTCCATCCACCGGAACGAGCGCAAGGGCGACGGACCGAGCGACCACGTCCCGGTCGTCGTGGACCTCGATCTCGACGGTCCGGATGACGACGACCGCCCGATGATCTGGTGATCTGAGGAGCCGGTGCCCTTCCGCGCTACTCCTCGGGCGCGGGCGTGCACCCTTCCGGCGGCATGTTCCCTGCGATCGTGAAGTCCTCGCAGGTGAGGAAGTACGGGTGCAGGGTGCCGAGGACGAAGGCGACGATCGCGACGCCGAGCACCACCGCGGTGATCAGCCACTTCGTCCCCGCACTCATCTCGTGGGCGAAGTCCGGCCAGACGATGCGGACCAGCACCCACAGGGTGAACGGCAGACCGATCAGCACCGCGAGGAGCGCCGCGACGTCGAGCAGCACGATGAAGACGTTCTCCTCCTCATCGCTGATGAGGAACATGAGGATGATGAGCGCCGTCGGCAGCAGCAGGAGGAACGCGCGCAGCAGCCGGATGCCGACCGGCCGCCGCTCCACGAGGACGAAGACGAACGCCGCCGTCGACGCCGCCCACAGCGCCAGGATCTGCGTGTAGAAGATGTCGTCCCACACTCCGAGGGTGAACGCGGGCCACCACACGACGAGCGACATGCCGACCATGACCACGCCGATCGGGACGTCGCGGCGGCGACGCTCGAAGGTGGCGGCATCCGTTTCGCTCACAGCCGCACCGTAGCAGGACACCGCCCTCCGTCGCGGGCTTCTCAGCTCCGCAGCTGAGCCGCCAGATAACGGGCGGGCTTCAGCGACAGCCGCGGTTCGGCCTCTCGCAGCGTGCGGATGGCCCGCAGCTCATCGGACGCATCGACTCCCGCATCCGCGAGGACGCCGAGCGCCCACTCCCGCGCGCGAACCACGGCCGAGCCGGTGTCGCCGGGGAAGATCTCGGCCAGCTCGCGCCGGGGGTCCGTGTTGTCTCCCCACAGCAGCTTCTCGAACGATGCCATCTCGGCTCCTTCCGGTGAACGATGCACCCCCAGCGTGCGTCACCCGCGCACCGTCCCGCATCCGTCTCACGGGGGATGTCCGCATCCTTCCTCCCCCGTACCGTGGAGGGATGCCTGGACCCCTTCTCGAGCCGCCGATCGGGCGTGAGCCGGCAACCATCCGGGACGTGCGCGCGGACGCCCTGCTCGCCGCCGTGCTCCTGATCTCGGCGATCGTCAGCACGGCACTCAGCGCAGCATCCGGCATCTACGGCGTCGACCCGCCCGCGATGCACTGGGTCCTGCTCTACGCCGCCGGCCTCACCGTTCCCCTCGCCCTCCGGCGCATGTACCCCGAGATCGTCGCGATCGTCATCGCCGTGGTGTTCTTCGTCGGGATCAGCGCTCGCATCCCCGAGGTCTACGTCGGCAACATCGCCATCTTCATCTCGATGTACACCGTGGGCGCGTGGGTGGACAACCGCCGCCGAGCCCTCTTCGTCCGCTCGGGGATCATCGTCGGGATGTTCGTGTGGCTGATGGTCACGACGTTCCAGTCCGCCATCGATCCGAGCGACGACGGGCTCTCGCGCGAGGGGATCCTCTCGCCCTGGCTGTCGTTCATGCTCATCCAGTTCCTCGTCAACATCGCGTTCTTCGGCGGCGCGTACTACATGGGCGATCGGGCATATGCCGCGGCGATCGAGCGGCGGGTCCTCACCTTCCGAACGCTCGAGCTCGAGCGCGAGCGCGAGCGCACCGCCGCGCAGGCGGTCGCCCTCGACCGCGTGCGCATCGCGCGCGAGCTCCACGACGTCGTCGCCCACCACGTCTCGGCGATGGGTGTGCAGGCGGGTGCGGCCCGCGCCGTGCTCGACCGGGATCCGGATGCCGCGCGCGGCGCCCTGCGTCAGGTCGAGGCCGAGGCACGGGAGGCGCTCACCGAACTCCGCCACCTCCTCGAGACCCTTCGGACCACGGATGCCGACACGGAGGACGCCGGCGACACCCTCGACGGGTCGATCCTCCGCCTGGACGCCCTCGACGACCTCGTCGCCCACGCCGCGGCCCACGGGCTCCCCACCACGATCGAGCGGATCGGCGACCCGCGCCCCGTCCCGGAGACGGCCCAGGTCAACCTCTACCGGATCACGCAGGAGGCATTGACGAACGCGCGACGCCACAGCGGGCCGGGCGCCACCGCCGAGGTGCGCGTGCGCTATCTGCCGGCGGATGTCGAGATCGAGGTGACCAGCACCGGGCGCACCCCGGTCGAGGTGCGCCCGGGCCTCGGGCTCCTCGGCATGCGCGAGCGCGCCGCGGCATCGGGCGGCACACTCGAGGCGGGACCGCGCGCCCGCGGCGGCTTCCTCGTCCGGGCACGCATCCCCGTGGTCGCGACGACCGCAGCCGACACCGCCCCCGTCCCCGCACCCGGGACCCCCGACACCGCCCCCGACTCCGCCGAGGTGACCTCGTGACCGCCGCTGCTCCTCCCGCCGACACCGCCCCGCTGCGGGTCCTGCTGGCGGACGACCATGCCGTCGTCCGCACCGGATTCCGCATGATCCTCGAGGCGGCCGGCATCGAGGTGGTGGGCGAGGCCGCCAACGGTGCGGATGCCGCAGCCTCGGCATCCGTTCTCCGCCCCGACGTCGTGTGCATGGACGTGCAGATGCCCGGCGTCGACGGGATCGAGGGGACACGCCGCATCGTCGCCGACGAGAGCCTCGACACCGCGGTCGTGATCGTGACGACCTTCGATCGCGACGACTACCTGTTCCAGGCCCTGCAGGCGGGGGCGAGCGGCTTCCTGCTGAAGAACGCGGACCCCGACGATCTGGTCACCGCCGTCCGGGTCGCCGCGGCCGGCGACGCACTGCTCGCGCCGGAGGTGACCCGGCGGGTGATCGCACGCTTCGCTCCGGCGCTCACCTCCGAACCGGAGGACTCGGCGCGCCCGCCGGCGACCGCCTCGAGGCCCCCCGCCACGAACGCCCCACCCGCCGTGGTGCCCGATCTCACGGAGCGCGAGCGGGAGGTGCTCGCCCTCGTCGGCCAGGCGCTCAGCAACGCCGAGATCGCGCAGCGGCTCTACATCGGCGAGGCGACGGTGAAGACCCACGTCTCCAACGTGCTGCAGAAGCTCGGGGCGCGGGACCGGGTCGCCGCGGTGGTCTACGCCCACCGTCACGGCCTGGTCTGACGCGCCCCGAGCATCGATGGGGATCCGGGGGGATCCGTCGGTGAGGTCAGGCCGACGCGGGAACGCGCGTGTAGCGGTCGACGAGCGCGCCGAAGGCCTCGAGGTACGACACCAGGAACTCCGCCGTCTGGTCGTCGGTGATCTCACCGGCATCCGTGAACAGGCCCGGCGTGGTCTGCACGTAGCCTTCGGGCTGGCCGAGCGTCGGGGCGTTGTAGTGGCTGAGGATCGCCTTCAGGTGCTGCTGCGCGGCGGCCGTGGCGATACCGCCCTGCGAGGTGCCGATGACGGCGGTGGGCTTGCCGTCGAACGATCCCTGGCCCCACGGACGCGCGGCCCAGTCGAGTGCGTTCTTCAGCACGCCGGGGATCGAGCGGCTGTACTCGGGCGTGACGATGATGACACCGTCGACCTCGTCGATCGCGTTCTTAAACTCCGTCGCCACGGCCGGGTAGTCGGCGTCGTGGTCGGGCGAGTAGAACGGCAGGTCCTTGATCGGGATCTCCACCAGGGTGGTGCCCGCGGGCGCGAGGCGCTCGAGCGCCTTCGCGAGGCGCCGGTTGATGGAGGTCGACGAGATGCTGCCGACGATGTAGCCGATGGTGCGGTCGCTCATGGATACTCCTTGCTCGGAAAACGAACGACGTCCACGGCGGTGACCACCGTGGACGTTCCACGAGGCTCGAACCGCACCCCCGACGCATCTATTCCCGTGAATGCGATCTTCTCCCCTCCCCGGTGGAGAACGGATCTCCCCCGGCGGGCGGAGGCGCGCACCGACCGGCATCCCTAGCGTGGAATCATGCCCGCCGAACCCGGCGGAACCAGAGCTCAGGAGGAGAAGATGCTGCAGCTATCGGGCGTCACCAAGAACTACGGCAGTCGCCGAGTGCTCGACGACGTGTCCTTCGCCGTCCAGCCCGGCCGGCTCACCGGCTTCGTCGGCGGCAACGGCGCGGGCAAGACCACGACCATGCGCATCGTGCTCGGCGTGCTCGGCAAGGACGGCGGATCGGTCACCCTGGACGGCGCCGACGTCACCGCCGCCGACCGTCGCCGCTTCGGCTACATGCCCGAGGAGCGCGGGCTCTACCCGAAGATGAAGGTGCTCGAGCACATCGTCTACCTCGCACGCCTGCACGGTTTCACCAAGACGGATGCCGAGGCCCGCGGCCGCGCGCTGCTCGAGCAGCTCGGACTCGGCGAGCGCCTGGGCGACAACGTCGAGACCCTCTCGCTGGGCAACCAGCAGCGCGCGCAGATCGCCGCCGCCCTCGTGCACGACCCCGAGGTGCTCATCCTGGACGAGCCGTTCTCGGGCCTGGATCCCCTCGCTGTCGACGTCGTCGCCGGGGTCCTCCAGGACCGCGCGGCCCAGGGGACCTCCGTTCTCTTCTCCTCTCACCAGCTCGACGTCGTCGAGCGCCTGTGCGACGAGCTCGTGATCATCGCCGGAGGCACGATCCGCGCGGCCGGCGAGCGCGAGGAGCTCCGCGCCCAGCACGCGAGTCGCCGCTTCGAGCTCGTCTCCGCGGGCGATGCGGGGTGGCTGCGCGATCAGCCGGGCGTGGAGGTGCTCGACTTCGACGGCGGCTACGCCGTCTTCGACGCCGACAGCGACGAAGCCGCCCAGCGGGTGCTGCGCGAGGCCCTCTCCCGCGGCGACGTCGCGAGCTTCGCGCCGCAGCATCCGTCCCTCGCGCAGATCTTCAAGGAGGTCATCCGATGAGCACCGCCACCCCCGCCGCCCCCACCACCGCGCAGAGCGTGTGGCTCGTCGCCGAACGCGAGATCGGGTCGAAGCTGCGCAGCAAGGCCTTCGTCATCTCGTCGGCGATCCTCATGCTCGTCTCCCTCGCCGGCGTCATCTGGGCCGGCTTCGCCGCCGGGTCCTCCAGCGACACCCCGGTCGCGGTCACCTCCGACTCGGCGCGCTACGTCGAGCAGGTGCCGAACCTCGAGCTCACCCAGGTCGCCTCACGCGGGGAGGCCGAGGACCTCGTCCGCGCCGGAGACGTCGACGTGGCGATCCTCGCCGACCCCGCCTCCCCGGTCGGATTCTCCGTGCTCGGCGACGAGAGCGTGTCCTCGACCCTGCTGATGCAGTTCGCGCAGGTGCCGACCGTGGAGCTGCTGCAGCCGCAGGACGGGGTGGCCGCCCTCGGGTTCATCGCCGCCATCGGCTTCGGCGTGGTCTTCCTCTTCGCCGCGTCGATGTTCGGCGGGACGATCGCGCAGAGCGTCGTGGAGGAGAAGCAGACCCGCGTGGTCGAGCTGCTCATCTCGGCGGTCCCGGTACGGGCGCTGCTGGCCGGGAAGGTCATCGGGAACACGATCCTCGCGATGGGGCAGATCTTCATCCTCGCCGCGATCGCGGTGGTGGGCCTCACCGTGACCGGACAGACCGCCCTCCTGCAGGGCCTCGGAGCGCCGATCGCCTGGTTCGGGGTGTTCTTCCTCTTCGGGTTCGTGCTGCTGGCCTCGCTCTTCGCCGCCGCGGCGTCGATGGTGTCGCGGCAGGAGGACATCGGGTCGACCACGACGCCGCTCACCATGCTGGTGATGGCGCCCTACTTTCTGGTGATCTTCTTCTTCGACAACCCTCTCGTGCTCGGGATCATGTCGTACGTGCCGTTCTCGGCCCCGGTCGGCATGCCGATGCGGATCTTCCTCGGCGACACCCAGTGGTGGGAGCCGCTGCTGTCGCTGGCGATCCTCGTCGCCACCTGCATCGCGGCCATCGTCGTCGGCGCGAAGATCTACCAGAACTCCCTTCTCCGCATGGGCGCGCGCGTCAAGCTCCGCGAGGCGCTCTCCCGCTGACCGGGGCGCAGGGCCCGCCGCCGCGCGCGCCGAACTCCTCCCTCGGGGGCCGATTCTGCACAGAATCGGCCCCCGATGCCGTTTCGCGTGCGGATCGGAGGAGTCCGGTACGGGGGCGCCCCGCGCACGCCGCCATAGCAGGCGCGACGGATGACGCAAGGCCCGCGCGCCCGACGGGGTCGACGGCTTATCGTGAAGCATGACCGCACGCATCCTGTCGATCGGCACCGCGACTCCGCCGACGACGATCCGCCAGGAGCACATCCGCGACTTCTTCGCCGCGCAGCCGGGCGCCGACCGTCTGACCCAGCGCCTCATCCGCGCGACCTTCGACGCCGCGCAGATCGATCGCCGCCACACGGTCATCCCCGAGCTCGGCGAGCCCGGGGCCTCCGGCCTCTTCGTGGACGACCAGGGCGTGCTCCGCGCTCCCGGCACCGCCCTCCGGAACGCCGAGTACATCCGCCACGCGCCCGACCTCTCGCGCCGCGCGGCGGAGGCGGCGCTCGCCGACGCGGGTGTCACGGCATCCGAGATCACGCACGTCGTGACGGTCTCGTGTACCGGATGCTTCGCGCCCGGCCCCGACTTCCGCCTCGTCCGCGACCTCGGGCTCTCCGCGTCGACCGAGCGCTACCACCTCGGCTTCATCGGATGCGCCGCGGCCTTCCCCGCCCTCCGCGCCGCCGAGCGCTTCTGCGCCGCCCGGCCGGACGCCGTCGTGCTCGTCGTCTGCACCGAGCTGTGCAGCCTGCACGTCCGCCCGAACTCCACGCCCGATCAGATCGTCTCCTCGTCGGTGTTCGGCGACGGATCGGCGGCGGCGGTCATCACGGCGGATGCCGGTGACCGGCCAGGCCTGGACCTCGAGCGCTTCGCCACCACCCTCACCGACGACGGCGAGAGCGACATGGCGTGGACGATCGGCGACGACGGATTCGAGATGATCCTCACCGCCGAGGTCCCGCGCATCATCGGCCGTGAGATCCGCGCCGCCGTCGATGCCTTCCTCGGCGACGCGCAGCCCGACGCGTGGGCCGTGCACCCGGGCGGTCGCAGCATCCTCGATCGCGTCGAGAGCGGGCTCGAGCTCGATCCCTCCGCCCTCGCCGCCTCCCGGGACATCCTGCGGCGGTACGGCAACATGTCGAGCGCGACGGTGATGTTCATCCTCCGCGAGCTGCTCCACGACCCAGACCTCCCGACGGACGCCTCGATCGCGGGGCTGGCCTTCGGCCCCGGCCTCTCCGTCGAATCGGCGCTCCTGACCGTCCGGGGCACACGCCCCGCCCACGATCCCGACACCGCCGCCGCGCGGGAACTGACCGTGACCGCGACGGTGGGCCGATGACGTCCTCCACGCTCATCATCCTCGGGGCGACGGGAGACCTCTCCTCACGCCTGCTCCTCCCCGCGCTCGGGCAGCTGCTGGACGACGAACCCGATCGGAGCCTCCGGCTCGTCGGCGCCGGCATCGACGACGTCGACACCGCGGCCTGGCGCGCCCGCGTCGGCGAGGCCTTCGGCCCCTCCGCGAGTGCGCACGCCCTCGCGGTCGCGGCCGAGGCCGACTACGTGCGGATCGACATCACCGACGCCGACGATCTGCGCACGCTCTTCGCCCGCACCTCCGGCCGCCGCATCCTGTACTTCGCCGTCGCGCCGGCGATCGCCCAGGCGGCGTGCGAGGCCCTCACCCCCGACGACATCCCCGCCGAGACGATCCTGGCGCTGGAGAAGCCGTTCGGGTCCGACGAGGAGGGCGCGCGTTCGCTCAACGCGACGCTCGCAGCCCTCGTCCCCGAGCATCAGATCTTCCGCATCGACCACTTCCTCGGCCGCTCCATGGTGCTGAACCTTCTCGGCGTGCGGTTCGCCAATCGCGCCCTGGAGCCGGTCTGGCACGCCGAGCACGTCGAGTCGGTCGTGATCCGATACGACGAGTCGCTGGGGCTGGAGGGTCGCGCCGGCTACTACGACAAAGCGGGGGCGCTCGCCGACATGATCCAGAGCCACCTCCTGCAGGTGCTCGCCCTCGTGGCGATGGAGCCCCCGGCGACGCTGCACGAAGCGGACTTCCGCGCCAACACCACCGCGGTGCTCCGCGCGACCCACGTGCAGGGCGACGACCCGGCGCGCGCGTCACGGCGGGCGCGCTACGTCGCGGGAACGGCGGGCGGAGAGCGGATGCCGGCGTACGCCGACCAGCCGGGAGTCGACCCGGCACGGCAGACGGAGACGCTCGCGGAGGTGACGTTCGAGGTCCGCACGGAGCGCTGGGCCGGGGTGCCCTTCACGCTTCGATCGGGGAAGGCGCTCGGGCGCCCGACGCGCGAGATCGTCCTCACCTTCCGCCCCGTGCGCCACCTGCCCGACGGATTCTCGGGATCGACGGCGCCCTCGGTGCTGCGGTTCTCGCTCGGCCCGGACGCGATGTCGCTCGAGCTGAACGTCAACGGGGGCGACAGCCCGTTCGCCCTGGAGCGGGCGACGATGTCGACGGATCTCGGCACCGGGGCCCTGCGCGCCTACACAGAGGTCATCGGCAACATCCTCGACGGCGACGCGGTTCTCGCCGTCCGCGGCGACGCGGCCGAGCACTGCTGGCGCATCGTGCAGCCCGTGATCGACGCGTGGCGCCGCGACGCCGTGCCGCTGGACGAGTACCCGGCGGGCACCTCCGGCCCCGAGGCATGGCCCGCGTTGCCGTGACCCCTCCTCCCTCGCCCCCTGCGCCCGCGATCCGCCGAGGGCTCGGCGAACGCGACACGGCGGTGCGCGAGCTCATGGACGACCCCGCGTGCGACCCGGAGCGCCTCCGGGCGACCCTCCGCCGCTTCGACACCGTCAACCGGCTCGTCTCGGGATGGGGCGGCGTCTACGCCCGCCGCATCCGCCCGTTCCTCGCCGGACTCGCGCGCCCCGCACGGGTGCTCGACCTCGGCTGCGGCGGTGGGGACGTCGTCGTGCGCCTCGCCCGGATGGCCACCCGCGACGGGCTGCCCGTCGAGTGGGTCGGCGCCGATCCGGACGCCCGGGCGATCGAGGTCGCCTCGGAACGCGAGGCTCCCGGGACCGTCCGCTTCACGCGCGCGGACAGTGCCGACCTCCTCGCCGCCGGTGAGCGCTTCGACCTCGTGGTGTCGAATCACGTCCTGCACCACCTGGATGCCGCAGCCCTCGCGTCCTTCACCGCCGACTCGCGCGCCCTCAGCACCGGACTCGTCCTCCACGGCGACATCGCGCGGAGCCGTCTCGCCTACGGCCTCTACGCCGTCGGCATCACACCGCTCCAGCGCGGCACGTTCCTCCGCACCGACGGTCTCCGCTCGATCCGCCGCAGCCACACGCCCGACGAGCTGCAGCGGATCCTGGGCGCCGAGAACCCGGGGACATGGCGCGTCGGCGCCCCGGCGCCCTTCCGCCTCCTCGCCGAGAGCCGACCGGGGTTCCGGACGGGACACCGATCCGAAGGAGACCTCGATGCCTGATGTCCTCGTGGTGGGCGCCGGCCCTGTCGGCATGCTGCTCGCGGGCCTTCTCGCGCGGAACGACGTCGACGTCGAGATCTACGAGCGTCGCCCGGTCGCCGGCGACGGCACCCGCGCGATCGGCCTGCACGCACCGATCCTCGCCGCGCTCGAACAGGCGGGCCTCACCGACGAGCTCCTGGCCGGCGCGGTCCGCGTCGATCGCGGCGAGGCGCGCGCGGGTGGGACGCTCCTCGGCACGGTCCGGTTCGACCGACTCCGCGCGCGGTTCCCGTTCGTCGCGACCCTGCCGCAGGCCCACACCGAGCGGATCCTCGCCGCCCGCGCGCCGGAGCCCCTGCGCGGAGCCCACGTGATGGCGCTCGATCCGCGACCGGACCACGTGCGCGTGCGGGCCGGGATCGGCGGTCGCCCCACGGAGTTCGCCGCGCCGATCGTCGTCGTCGCCTCCGGCGCGTGGGGGCGCGACCTCGTCTACCGTCCGGATGCCCTCGATCGCCGCGAGTACCGGGACCGCTATCTGATGACGGATGCCGCCGCCCCGGCCGGCGACGATCCCGCGACCGCACGGGTGCACCTCGATCGCGACGGCGTGATGGAGTCGTTCCCCCTGCCGGGCGGCATCCGCCGGTACGTGGCGTGGGATCGGACCGCGCCCGCCGACGACCCCCGCGGACCCGAGGACACCGGCGCCACCGACGGGCCAGACGACACCGATACCGCCCGCGCCGAGCGTCTGCGCGACGCCGTCGCGCGCCGCGGCGAGCCGGAGGCCGCGGCGTCGATCACCACCGCGACCGCCTTCGGCGTGCGGCGCGTCATCGCCCCGGCGCTCCGCCGCGGGCGCCTCCTCGTCGTCGGCGACGCCGCGCACGAGGTGAGTCCGATCGGCGGGCAGGGCATGAACCTCGGACTGCTGGATGCCGCGACCCTCGCACCTCTCCTGACCTCGTGGGTGCGCTCCGGCGCGGCGCCCGATGCGGGTCTCGTCCGCTGGGAGCAGCGCCGCGTCGCCTCCGCACGGCACGCGGCGCGCCTCGCCGCGCTCAACACCGCGCTCGGACGCCCGCTCGGTCCGCGCGCCGATGCGCTCCGCCGCGCGGCGGTGCGGACGATGCTCGGACCCGCCGCCGGCCGGACCTTCGCCCACGCCTACGCCATGGGGTTCGATCGGGACGCCTGAGCCCGCGACGCCGGACCCGCTCAGCCGGCGACGACGAGCTGCACGGCGAGGAGGAGAGCCGCGAGCATCGTGAGGCGGAACAGAACCCGGCGCGGGCTCCGCGTCAGCGCGAGCACGACGGCGACGACGGCGACGACGGCGACCGCGGCGAAGAACGCCCAGGCCACGATCGGGATGGCCGGCTCGACGCCCGCGAGGACCGGCCCGACGAGGACCGCGGTGGCCCCGATGAGGATGCCGGCGGCCGCCAGCACCGTCGATGCGCGGGCACCGAGCCGGTGGGGGAGCCCACGGATGCCGGTGCGCGCGTCGTCGTCGAGGTCGGGGAGCACGTTGGTGAGGTGGACGGCCGCGCCCAGGGCGGCGCCGGCGACGCTCACCCAGACGGGAGCGAGCGTGCCGCCCGGCACCGACAGGCTCGCGAACGACGGGAAGAGCCCGAAGCTCACGACGAACGGGAGAAGCGAGAACGGGGTGGCTTTCAGCCCCGCGTTGTACGCCCACGCCGAGGCGAGAGCGACGGCGTGGGCTGCCAGCATGCCCGCGCCGAGTGGGATCGACAGCGCCAGCGCGAGTCCGAGCGCACCGAACGCCGCCGTCCACGCGGCGCGCTCGGAGACCTCGCCCGATGCGATCGGCTTGTCGGTGCGTCCGACGGCACGATCGCGCGCCGCGTCGATCGCATCGTTCGAGATGCCGACCGACACCTGACCGGCGAAGACCGCGGCCCCGAGCAGCACGAGTCGTGCGGCATCCAGACCCGCGGCGACCCCCAGGGCGACGGCGAGCACCGTGACGACGAGGGTCGGCCCGGGGTGGGTGGAGCCCCAGAGCCCGCGCAACAGCATGAGACGACGGTACCCGCCTCGGCCGCGACGGCGATCAGCTCAGTCGTCGAGCAGTTCCGCTTCGATGACCTCGTCGTCCGCGGAGGGCGCGCCTGCCGGAACCGCCGGGCCGTCGCTCGACAGTGCGAGCTGTGCCCCCGATGCGTCGACGTCCACCCGCACGACGTCGCCGTCGCGCACCCCGCCCGAGAGGAGCGCCATGGCGAGGCGGTCCTGGATCTCGGACTGGATGAGGCGACGCAGCGGCCGCGCACCGAACACGGGGTCGTACCCGCGCTCGGCGAGCCACGCCCGCGCGTCCGGGGTCACCGCCAGCGTCAAGCGCCGGTCCTTCAACCGACGCTGCAGGGCGTCGACCGTGAGCTCGACGATCTGGGCGAGGTCGTCCTCGGTGAGCGCCTGGAAGATGACGATGTCATCGAGCCGATTGACGAACTCGGGCTTGAACGCCTGCCGCACGAGCGCCTGCACCTGATCGCGTTTGACGTCCATCGACAGCGTCGGGTCGATCAGGATCGGCGAGCCGAGGTTGGAGGTCAGGATCAGGATGACGTTGGTGAAGTCGACCGTCCGGCCCTGCCCGTCGGTGAGGCGCCCGTCGTCCATGACCTGCAGGAGGACGTCGAAGACCTCCGGATGGGCCTTCTCGACCTCGTCCAGGAGCACGACCGAGTAGGGGCGCCGCCGCACGGCCTCGGTGAGCTGACCGCCCTGCTCGTAGCCGATGTACCCGGGAGGGGCCCCGACCAGGCGCGAGACGGAGTGCTTCTCGCCGTACTCCGACATGTCGATGCGCACCATGGCGTGCTCGTCGTCGAAGAGGAACTCCGCGAGCGCCTTGGCGAGCTCGGTCTTGCCGACACCGGTGGGGCCGAGGAAGAGGAACGACCCGGTGGGGCGGTTCGGGTCGCTGATGCCCGCGCGGGAGCGGCGGACGGCGTCCGCGACGGCCTTCACGGCGTCCTTCTGCCCGATGAGGCGCTTGCCGAGCTCGGTCTCGAGGTGGAGCAGCTTCTCCGTCTCGCCCAGCAGGAGCCGCCCGACGGGGATGCCGGTCCACGCGGCGATCACGGCGGCGATGTCCTCGTCGGTGACCTGGTCGTTGACCATGCGCTCGCCGGTCGGCTCCTCGCGCTCGGCGACGACGAGCTGACGCTCGAGCGCCGGGATCTCGGCGTACAGCAGCCGCGAGGCCTTCTCGAGGTTGCCTTCGCGCTGGGCGCGCTCGGCCTCCATGCGGGCAGCGTCCAACTGCGTCTTCAGGTCGCCGACGCGGTTGAGGGACGCCCGCTCGCGCTCCCAGCGCGCCTGGAGCTCGTCAAGGCGCTTCTGCTCGCCGCCGAGCGTTTCGCGCAGCGTCGACAGGCGCTCCTTGGAGGCGTCGTCCTTCTCCTTCTTCAGCGCGAGCTCCTCGAGCTTCAGCCGATCGACGTGACGGCGCAGCTCGTCGATCTCCAGCGGCGCCGAGTCGATCTCCATGCGCAGGCGCGAGGCGGCTTCGTCGATGAGGTCGATGGCCTTGTCCGGCAGCTGACGGCTCGGGATGTAGCGGTGCGAGAGGGATGCCGCGGCGACGAGGGCGGCATCCGCGATGGCGACCTTGTGGTGCGCCTCGTAGCGCTCCTTGAGACCGCGGAGGATCGCGACGGTGTCCTCGACGCTCGGCTCGCCGACGTAGACCTGCTGGAAACGGCGCTCGAGCGCGGCGTCCTTCTCGATGAATTCGCGGTACTCGTTGAGGGTCGTCGCCCCGATGAGGCGCAGCTCGCCGCGGGCGAGCATGGGCTTGAGCATGTTGGATGCCGCGACCGACCCCTCCCCGCCACCGGCGCCCATGAGGACGTGCAGCTCGTCGATGAAGGTGATGATCTTGCCGTCGGACTCGGTGATCTCCTTGAGGACGCTCTTGAGCCGCTCCTCGAACTGACCGCGATACATCGCACCGGCGACGAGCGCGGAGATGTCGAGGGTGACGAGCTCCTTGTCTTTGAGCGACTCGGCGACGTCGCCCGCGACGATGCGCTGGGCGAGGCCCTCGACCACGGCGGTCTTGCCGACGCCGGGTTCGCCGATGAGGACGGGGTTGTTCTTCGTGCGGCGGGTGAGCACCTGGCTGACCCGCCGGATCTCGCTGTCCCGACCGATGACGGGGTCGAGCTTGCCCGCGCGTGCGCGGTCGGTGAGGTTGATCCCGAACTGCTCGAGGGCGCTCTGCGATTCCTCCTGCCCGGGCATCTGCGTGGCGTTCATGTGTTCTCCTGAAGTCTCTGCCGACCCAAAGTTGAGTCGCGCTGACTCAACTTTAGCACCGGGTCTCTCAGCCGGCAATGGAGAGCGACGATTCCTCCTCGACACAGGCGAAGCGCGCGCGGTACGCGGTCGGGGTGGTGCCGAGTGTGCGGGCGAAGTTCTGCCGCAGCACCGCGGCCGAGCCGAAGCCGCACTCGTCCGCGATGCGATCCAGGCCCCAATCGGTGCGCTCGAGCAGACGCTGGGCGTGGAGGATCCGCTGCCGCCCCAGCCACGCCGCAGGCGTCGCGCCGAAGTCGGCCTTGAACCGGCGGGCGAACGTGCGGGCCGACATGTGAGCGCGCGCCGCGAGCTGGTCGACCGACAGGTCGCGGTCGAGGTTCTCCACCATCCAGTCCGCGACGGGTGCGAGCGAGTGCGAGGCGGCGACGGGCAGCGGATGGGCGATGAACTGCGCCTGTCCGCCGTCGCGCTGCGGCGGCACCACCATGCGCCGCGCGATCTGGTTCGTCGCCTCCGGGCCGAGCTCCTGCCGGAGGAGATGGAGGCACGCGTCGAGACCGGCCGCGGTTCCCGCGCTGGTGATGACGCGCCCGTCCTGCACGTAGAGCACGTCGGGGTCGACGGAGATCTCGGGGTACATCTCCGCCATCGTCGCGGCGTACCTCCAGTGCGTCGTCGCGCGACGCCCGTCGAGGACACCGGATGCCGCGAGCACGAACGACCCGCTGCAGACGCTCAGCACCCACGCGTCCCGGTCGACGGCGCGACGGATCACCGCGGCCACACGCGGATCGAGCACGCCCCAGCTCGAGCGGGGCACCGGGGTGACCACGACGAGATCGGCCTCGTCGGCGAAGGCGAGGTCGTGCTCGACCGTGATCGAGAACGACATGTTGCTGCGCACGAGGCCCGGTTCGGTCGCGACGATCCGGAAGTCGAAGTTCGGAATGCCGTCGTCCGTGCGGTCGAGGCCGAACGCCTCGCAGGCGAGGCCGAACTCGAACGGCGCGAAGCCGTCCTGGACGATGACGGCGACGGTCTCCACGGCGCTCCCCGATCAGGTCGATGGCAGGATTCGAACGACAGGATCTCATCCTGCCATCCGATCGTGTCCACCGGTACCCTGAGCCCATGTCCGCCGCCCGGCCGCACCCGGACAGGGTCCGCCTCCCCGCAGGGACGTTTCCGATGGGCTCGGAATCCTTCTACCCCGACGAGCGGCCCGTGCACGAGCGGTCCGTCGCAGCGTTCGAGATCGACCGCTACCCGGTGACCAACGCAGACTTCGCCGCGTTCGTCGCCGACACCGGGTACGTCACCGTCGCCGAGCGTCCCCTCGACGCGGCGGCGTTCCCGCACCTCTCGCCGGACGAGCGCGCGCCCGGATCCATGGTGTTCACCCCGACGCCGGGACCGGTCGACCTGTCGGACTGGCGCGGGTGGTGGCGGTGGCAGCCCGGGGCGTCCTGGCGGCATCCCCGCGGACCCGGATCGGGCATCCACGAGCGGATGCGGCATCCGGTGGTCCAGGTCGCGTTCCCGGATGCCGCGGCGTACGCCGACTGGGCGGGCGCACGCCTGCCCACCGAGGCCGAGCACGAGTACGCCGCGCGCGGCGGACAGGCGGGTTCCGACTACGCGTGGGGCGACGCTCCTTTCCCGGGCGGTGTCGCGCAGGCGCACACGTGGATCGGCCGATTCCCTTACGACGCGCGCGGACCCCACGGTGGCGACACCGCCCCGGTCGGGTCGTATCCGGCGAACGGATTCGGGGTGTTCGACCTGATCGGCAACGTGTGGGAGTGGACGAGCGACTACTACGCACCGCGGCATCTGCGGCTGTCGGACCGACCGGTCGACGCCGGACGGCGCACGAACCTGCTCGCCGCCGCCAGCCCGGAACCGGGCTCGTCGATCCCCCGCCGCGTGCTCAAGGGCGGCTCGCACCTCTGCAGCCCGGAGTACTGCCTGCGCTTCCGCCCCGCGGCGCGCTCGCCGCAGGCCGAGGACACCGCGATGTCGCACATCGGGTTCCGCTGCGCCCGCGACCTCTGATCCCGACCCCGGTCACGACTCGATGTGCCGCGCGTGCTGCCCCGCGACCTCCGCATGGTGCAGGGCCGCCGCCTCGTCGGCGCCGCCGGGGGGCCGCACGTCGACATCCACGCGGTGAATCGTCCCGGCGAAGGCGAACGGGGCGCGATCGGCGTAGACGGGATCGACGACCTCGCCGTTGTCCCGCCCGATGTCCATCCCCGAGTAGCCGTTGAACATGATCGGCACGGTGTGCGCGAGACGGCCCGCACCGACGCGCTCCCCGTCGACCCACAGCGTCACGGTGCCCGGTGGCGCCATCACGGCGGCATCCGCGTCGAAGTCCAGTCGCACGGTGACCTCCCCCGCGGGCAGCGGCCGGTCGGCCTCCTGCCGGTACACCTCCACACCCATGAAGCTGTAGGTGTGGCGGAGCACACCGCCGTCGACGAACAGGCTGAAGCCCCCGAGGTGGTCGAAGGCGGCCAGGATCACGCCGTCCGCGCCACCCTCCGGCACGTCCAGCTCGGCGCTGATCGAGTACGAGCGGTTCATGATCGGCGGCATGATCCCGGCCGGGAAGTTCTGCACGTCCGCGCCCCAGTACGTCCACCGGGTCTGCTCGCGCAGCGGCGGCACGATGCCGAAGAACGCCGACATCCCGCCGAGGAGCGGCAGCACCCGGTTCCGATCGGCCTCACTCCACCACAGCTCGGCGAGCTCGGCGACGAGCTCCGGATGCTCGGCGGCGACGTTCCGCGCCTGCGAGAAGTCGGACGGGAGGTGGAACAGCTCCCACTCGAGCGCATCCGGATCGAACGCCCCGGGCGCGAACCGGCGGATGGTGTCGGGCGTCGCATCCCACGGGATGCGCGGCAGCATGCAGGCCGCCCACCATCCGTCCCGGTACATCCCGCGGTTGCCGTAGATCTCGAAGTACTGCTGCCGGTGATGCTCCGGCGCGTCGCTCGCGGCGAAGGACGCCGCGAAGCTCGCTCCGTCCATGGGCGCCTGCGCGATGCCGTCCACCGTCTCCGGCTGCGGGATCCCGGCGACCTCCAGCACGGTCGGCCCGATGTCGTTGACGTGCGCGAACTGCGGACGCACCGCCCCGGCATCCGCGATCCGCGCCGGCCACCGGACGACCATGGGATTGCGGGTGCCGCCGAGATGGGAGGCGACCTGCTTGCCCCAGCGGAACGGCGTGTTCCCCGCCCACGCCCACGCGGCCGAGCAGTGCGGTGCCGTATCGGGTCCGCCCCACGCGTCGAGCCCCCCGTGCGCGTCGATGAGCGCGCGCTGCTGGTCTCCGCTGAGCGGGATGCCGTTCTGCATCGTCAGCTCGTTGAACGACCCGGTGAGCGTCCCCTCCAGGGATGCCCCGTTGTCGCCCCAGATGTAGATCACGAGGGTGTCGTCCCACTCCCCCATGCGCTCGATCTCGGCGAACAGGCGCCCGACGTTGTGATCGGCGTTCGCCTGGTAGCCCGCGTACACCTCCATCTGCCGGGCGTAGAGGCGCTGCTCCTCCGCGCTCAGCGAATCCCACGCGGGGAACGCGTCGTCGCGCGGGGTCAGCTCGGCGTCGAGGGGGACGACGCCGAGCTCCTTCTGCCGGGCGAAGGTGCGCTCGCGATACGCGTCCCATCCGTCGTCGAACATCCCCCGGTACGGCGCCGACCATTCCTCGGGGACGTGGTGCGGCGCGTGCGCGCACCCGGTCGAGTAGTACATGAACCACGGCTTGTCGGCCTTGTGGGCACGGGTGCCGTGCAGCCAGGCGATCGCGCGGTCGGTGAGCGCGTCGGGCAGATAGAAGTCCCGATCGGTCGGGCCTCCGTACGCCTGGTCGACGGCGTCGTTCTCGTAGATCATCGGGTCGTACTGGCCGGACTCCCCCGAGAGGAATCCCCAGAAGTAGTCGAAGCCCCAGCCGCTCGGCCAGCGGTCGAAGGGTCCCGCGGGCCCCTGGGCGCGGCTCGGCGTCAGGTGCCACTTGCCGATCGCCGCGGTGGAGTAGCCGTTCTGCTGCAGGATCTTCGGGAAGGGGGCGCAATCCTTCGGCACGACGCCGGAGTATCCGGGGAAGGGTCCGGCGAGCTCGCCGATCGATCCGAAGCCGACACGGTGGTGATTGCGCCCCGTCAGCAGCGCCGCACGGGTGGGCGAGCAGAGGGCGGCGGTGTGGAGCCCCGTGTACCGCAGGCCCTCCTCGGCCAGGCGCGTCATGTGCGGCGTCGCGATCGGCCCGCCGAAGGTCGACGCCTGCCCGTATCCGGCGTCGTCGATGAGGACGACGAGGACGTTCGGTGCGCCCGGCGGCGGCTGCACGTCGTTCACGATCCCCCAGTCGGGGACGGAGACGTCGAGCGTGCGGCCGAGCGTCCCGGTGAACTCCGCATCGCGGATGGGCAGATGGGTGCGGTCGACCTCGAGCGGATCCATGCGGTCAGCCTGATCCCGACCGCCTCGATCCGCATCACCCGGGAAGGGCTATAGGCGGCGCGGGCGGGAGATGTCGGACCGCGACGTGACGGTGTCGCCGGAGAGCCAGCGCAGCCACAGCGATCCCGGGTCGCCCTCCAGGACGAGCGCGCGGACCGCGAGGGTGAGCGGGATGGAGAGGATCGCCCCGAGCGGTCCGATGATGAACGTCCAGAAGATCACGGAGAAGAAGCTCAGGGTGAGGCTCAGGCTCACCGCGTCGCTGACGAACTTCGGCTGGATGAGCACCTGCAGCGTGACGTTGACGACGCAGTAGATCGCCACCACCGCGAGCGCCAGCGGCCACCCGCCGACCACGAGCGCGAGGAGCGCGGGCGGGACGAGACCGATCACGAACCCGATGTTCGGGATGAAGTTGGTCACGAACGCGAGGATCGCCCACACCGCCGGCGCGGGGACGCCGAGGGCCCACAGCGCGAGGCCGTCGATGATCGCGACCACCGCACCGAAGCTGGCGTTGACGACGTAGTAGCGGCGGACTCCGACGTTGAATCGGTGGAAACGGCGGAGCGGCGCGCCGGCCGTCCCGCCGAAGGCCCGCTGCGCGTGCCCGTAGCGGGCGCCGTCCGCGGCCATGAAGATCACGTAGGCGACCACGAAGAACAGGGCGGTCAGCACGCCGATCGCCGTGCCGCTGAGGGACGTCACGAACGACAGGATCGTCGAGGGCTGCAGCAGCGAGGCCGCGGCATCCGATGCCTGCTCGTCCAGCCCCGCGGTGCTGAGCCAGGAGATGACCGACTGCGCCGTGGCCTGGAGCTCGTCGGCGAAGTCGGTCACGAGCCGCACGAACTGGACGCCGGCGAAGTACAGCAGCCACCCGAGCGCGCCGAGGATGAGGTAGGCGACGACGATGACACCGGTCGTGGCGGCCCAGCGGGGCCACCCGAGTCTCTCGAGCGGATGCCGCACCGGGTGGCAGATGATGACGATCACCGCCGCGAGGACGAGCGGTCCCACGATCTCGCGCGCGACGAAGAGGCCGGCGAGGACGATCACCGCTGCGGCGAGGCCCAGGAGGACCCGCAGGCTGGGTGACAGCGCGGGGGGCGGAGGCGGCGATGGGGGTACGGGCATCGCCGGGGCGGCGGGCGTCCGGGTGCGTCCGCGGAACGGCCGGAACCGACGTGGTCGGCGCTGATCCTCGCTCATCCCCGCACTCTATTCCCGATAGCGGTCTGGCAGTATTCCTCCGCGCAAAGGCATTTCTGCCACTCGTGGCGGAAACAGGCGGCGCGTAGCTTTTCTGCCATGATCCTGCTCATCCTCCTCGCTGTTCTCGTCGCCCTCGCCGTGGCCGGCGTCGTCGGGACGATGCGCGCCCTCCGCAACGACGGCTACCGGCGCATCCCCACCGACTGGTCCCGCGTCCCGTGACCCCGCCGGGGCGTGGCCCGCGTCAGCCGCGCAGAACGCGCTCGTAGACCTCGACCATCGCCGCCGTGCGAGAGCTCTGGCGGAAGCGTTCGCGCACCGTCGGGTCGACCGCAACCGACCGGCCGGCGCGGATGTCGGCGACCGCCGCGCGGAGGGTGCGCGCGAGGGCCTCGATCGAGGAGTCCGCCGCGTCGGGTGCGGCGTCCATTCCCCCGCCGACGGCCCAGAATCCGCTGCCGAGCTCGCGGGCGATGTCGGGGTCGCTCACGATCGAGGGCGTGCCGAGCGCCGCCGCCTCGAACGGGGTCATGCCCTGCGTCTCGAACCCGATGGAGGTCTGCACGAGCGCGTCGGCTGCACGCAGGCGGGCGAGCGACTCGCCGTAGGGGCGCCGACCGGCGAAGACGACGGATGCCGCGGGCTCGAGCCGCGCGACGAGCCGCTCCGCCGCGCGGCGCTGACCGCCGCCGCCGAGGACCTCCACGCGGGCGCGGATGCCCGACCGCGCGACGGCCTCGAGGAAGGGCAGCAGGCGCTTCTCCGGGCTCATCCGCCCCATCCAGACGAGCACGGGAGCAGCATCCGACGCGGGCGAGGGCGCAGAGTCGTCGGCGAGGGCGGCGTCCAGCACGTCATCGTCGATCCCGTTCCAGATCACGTCGACCCGCGGAGCGACGCCATGGGTTTCGAGCCGTCGGGCGAAGTGCGCGGACGGCGCGGTGACGGCATCCGACTGCAGGGCGAGGCGGCGGAGGTAGGCCCATCCGTCGCGCCCGCGCGGGAGAGCGCCGACGGCGCGTCGCTCCCACCCCCTCAGCGCGCGACGTTCCCACGCGTTCAGAACCCGAAGCACCGCCCCCGGGAAAGGCGTCGTCGCCTCGATGCCGACGTCGACCCGGTTGTGCAGGGTCTGGACGACGGGGAGCCCGTGCCGCTCGGCGAAGCGGTGCCCGATGAAGGCCCCCCAGAAGTCGGCCTGCACGTGCACGAGGTCGACCGGCGGCCGGCGCGTCATCGCGCGGTCGAGCCACGCATCCGTGCGGCGCCCCGGCCACGCGAGCGAGTACTCTCGGTCGACCGTGATCGGGATCGACGGCAGGTCGATCACCGCGGCATCGGGGGCGATCGCGCGACCGCGCGGACCGTGCATGCGCGGGGCGACGACGGTCACGGTGTGGCCGGCCCGCTCCAGGAACCGCCGCTGGAGACGCATCGAGACCTGCGCCCCGCCGAAGGATTCGACGTGCTGGTCGCCGAAGAACACGACGTGCACGGGGTACGCCTAGACCGGCAGGGGCTCGTCGCGATACAGCGCCTCGAAGGTCTCGAGCGTGCGTCGGATGTCGTGGACCTTCACCCCGTCGAGGGAGGCCTTCTGCATGCGCTCGCGCTCGTCCACGCTCAGCGTGAGCACCGCCGTGAGCTTCGCCGCGAGATCGTCCACGTCGCCAGGACGGAAGAGGTAGCCGTTCTCGCCGTCGTGGACGAGGTGCGGGAGGGCCACCGCGTCGGCGGCGACGACGGGGAGGCCCGATGCCATCGCCTCCATCGTGGCGATGGACTGCAGCTCGGCGATCGAGGCGATGACGAATGCCGAGGCGTGGGTGAGGAATCCGCGGAGCTCCTCGTCGGTGGTGTGACCGTGGAACCGCACGCGGTCGGCGATGCCGAGCTCCGCCGCCAGCTGCTCGAGGTTGCGCCGCTGATCCCCGTTGCCGACGACGTCGAAGCTGACCGCGAGCGCGGGGTCGAGCGCCGCGATCGCGCGGAGGACGACGTCGATCTGCTTCTCGGTGGTGAGGCGCCCGACGAAGACGAGTCGGTTCGCGTCACGCGGACCGAGATCGGCGGTGTACTGCGCGGCGTCGATCCCGCAGCTGATCGGGATGACCGAGGAGACCTCGATCGTCTCCTCGAGGAAGGTCGCGGCGTTCCGGGTCGGCGTGGTCACGGCGCGCGTCATCGCGAACGTCCGCTGCGCGTCGGCCCACGCGAGCTTCACGACGACGCGGTTCAGCGCATCGGGCAGCAGCGTGAAGTCGAGGATGTTCTCGGGCATGACGTGATTGGTCGCGATGACCGGGATGCGGCGCTTGCGCGCCTCTCGGGCCAGACCCCGCCCGATGACGATGTGCGACTGGATGTGCACGACATCCGGCTGGACGGAGTCGAGCACCTTCCGCGCATAGTGCTTCGAGCGCCACGGCAGCACGAAGGTCAGCCAGTCGTGCGGGAGGTAGCGGTACGACGGGAGCCGGTGCATCGTCATCGGCTGCCCCTCGATCACCTCGGTGCGGGTGCCGTGATTGCGGTGGCCGTCGCTCGGAGCCATCACGTGCACGTCGTGGCCGCGTGCGACGAGGCCCGCCGCGAGCCGCTCGGCGAATCGGGCGGCTCCGTTGACGTGCGGAAGGAAGGTGTCGGCGCCGATCAGGATCTTCAGCGGGCGCGCGGAGGCGGCGGTGTCGTCGGTCGTCGCAGGGTCGGTCACGGGTGCGGGGCCTGTCTGTGCGGCGGGGCGCTCGGGGGATGGCTGAGGCGCGGTCCCACTGTACCGGAGGGGTTCAGACTCGCCGTTTAGGCTGGGGCGATGTCCCGACTCGACGCGCACGCCGATACGACCCTGTGGGTCCCGGTGACCGGTTCCTTCGGGTTCCGCGGCCGGCGTCACCGCAAGGCGGCGATCCGGATGCTGCTCACCCAGGCGAACTCGGCGATGGGCGCGACCGATCGTCCGGGGAGCTCGGTAGCCGCGTGGGCGGCGAGCCAGGCCGCACCCCTCCTGATGCGACGGATGGCGGGGCGGATGCTCGCGTGGGTGTGGAAGGCCGACCCCGAGCTGGGTGTGGTCATCGCACAGCTCCAGGAGGCCACCCCCCAGGTGCGGGCGGCGCGGGCGATGATGCCCATGGAGTTCGACGACACCGAGGACTTCCGGAGCCCCCACCTCGGCACCGGCGAGAAGCTCGAGCTGCCGTTCGGCGCGGCGTCCCCGATGGACCCGGAACGGCGCGGCTCGCCGACGGCGACGTACACGTGGGACACCGGCACGCATCTCGTGACGGTCTCGGCGATGTCGCCGGACCGCGAGCGGTTCGGGATCTTCGTCTCCGCCGTCGACGACCTGGTGCGCACGCTCCGCGTCGTCGACGACCTTCCCGCGGGCGAGACGCCCGGGATGCTGCGGATCGATCCGGCCTGAGCCTCAGCGCGCGGCCGGATGCAGTTCGACCGCAGCCTCGGGGAGAAGCCCCAGCTCCACCGCGCGGGCGACGGCGGCGCTGCGGCCCTGCACGCCGAGCTTGCGGTAGATGTGCGAGACGTGGGTCTTGATCGTGTTCACCGACACATAGCAGCGCTGGGCGAGCTCGACGTTCGTCAGCCGGGTCGGAAGGTAGGCCAGCAGCTCCAGTTCGCGGGAGGTGAGCGGCTCGGCGAGAAGACCCTCGCCGCGCGTCTCGGACCGGCGCGCCCGCTCCAGCACGCGACGACGGAAGGGGCCGGGGCTGCCGGGCAGCCCGGCGACGAGCGCGACGACCGCCGGACCCGCCCGCAGGAATCCGTGCACGAGCCCCTCCCGCTCGCCGATGGCGAGTGCGGCGCGCAGGTGCTCCTGGGCCGGGGCGACCCGTCCCGCCTCGGCCGCGGCCCACGCGCGGCACAGCTCGTACTCCACCACCGCCGTCGGCTCGGCTGTCCCCGTGTCGATCGCGAGATCGTCCAGGCGCGCGCGGGCGGCGGAGACGTGGCCACGCGCCAGGAGCGCGGCCACTTCCTCGAACGCCAGGGAGGACCAGCGGGCCTGACGCGGGATCGCCGCGAACGGCTCGCCCGCCTCCCGCGCGAGGCGGTACCGGACGACGTCCATGATGGTCCGTGCCAGGGGGACGGGCACCCCCTCGGGAGCAACCCGGTCGACGGTGGAGTCCAGATCCACCAGGCGGCCCACGGCGTACCCCACCCAGGCCAGGGAGTTCCGCCGGTTCGCCTCGGCCCGGCGCATGCCCTCCTCCCACACCAGCGCACCCTGCTCCGGTTCGCCACGCTGGACGGCGACGACCGCGCGCCCGAGATAGGCGTCGGCCGGCGCGGGATGGGCGAGCAGGTCCGTGTCGGCGGCCAGCGACAGGGCCTCGTCGGCGAGATCCTCCGCGAGGCGCAGGTTGCCGGCGATCGCCTCCAGCAGCGCGAGCGAGCCCAGCGTGTGCACGCGATACGGCGGGTACTGGCCACCGGGTGATGCGGCCGCACGGCGCAGCCAGGTGCGCGCCTCGCCGAACCGCCCCAGGAAGAACAGCGCCCGCCCGCCGGCGACGAGCGCGAGGGTCCGCAGCAGCGTCGGGTGCCCGAGCCCCATGAGCGGCGGCGTGACGCGATCCGGCTGCTCGTCCAGCATCTCCAGGGCACGGCGCGCTTCGCCGAGGTAGAGCTCCGGGTGTGGGCGGAACTGCACGGCCGCGGCGATGTAGGCGCGCAGCACCAGCTCCACTCCGGCATCCGCTCCGTCCAGGAGCAGCGAACGGGCCACCGCTTCAGCCTCGGCCGCGTTGCTCGACATGCCGAGACTCACCGCGTACAGCGCTTCTGCGTGCGCGCTGCGGCGACGGACGTCCGCCGGTACCGCGGCGAGCCATCTCGCCAGCGTCGCGGCGTGACCGCGCTCGTAGACCTCCCGTCCGCGACCGAGGATCAGGGCGAGCGCGCGGTCCCACGAGCGGGCTCGCAGGAGCAGATCGATCGCGGTGGTGCTGTCTCCCTCGGCGATGAACCAGTCCGCGGCTCGCCCGAGCAGGATGCCCTCGGCCCGCGGATCCTCGGCGCGCAGTCGGTAGCGCAGGACGTCGCGGATGAGGTGGTGGAAGCGGTAGCTGCCGGGAGAACCCTCGACCGGCGCGACGAAGAGCGACTCGCGCACGAGCGAACGGAGCAGCTCCTCCCCCGCGCCCGAACCCTCGACGTCGTCGTCCGCCCCTCCGGCGTTGCCGCACAGGGCTGTGGCGAGGGGACCGGTGAGCTCGTCCACGACCGACAGGCACAGCAGCGCGCGCCGCCGATCGTCGGGGAGGGCGGCCAGCACCTCCTCGGAGAGGTAGTCGACGACGAGTCGGTCGCTCTCCGCGAACGCGTCCGCGAGCGCGTCCGGATCGGCTCCGCCCCGGAAGCGCAGGCTCAGGCCGGCGAGCTGGATGCCCGCGGCCCATCCCTCGGTCCGCGCGCGGATCGCCCGCACCGCCTCGGCCGACACCGCCTCCCCGGCGATGGCGCCCAGCACCCGCGCGGTCTCTGCGTCGTCGAGGGCGAGGTCGGCCTGACGGATCTCCACGAGCGCGTGGGTGAGCCGATGGGCGCTCCAGCGGTGGCCGGGGTCGACCCGCGACGAGACGATCATGTGCGCGTGGGGCGGCAGCCGCTCCGCCAGCCGCCACAGGTCATCGGCGATCTCGCGGCCGGGCAGCAGGTGCAGGTCGTCGAAGACCAGCACGATCTCCCCGTCGTACTCCGTCAGCGCCACGATGAGCGAGTCGATGAGCCCGACGCCGAGTCCTCCCCGCGCCTCGCCGAGCGGGGCGGCGAGGTCGGCGAGCGCCGGGTGCCTGGCCCCGAGACCCGCGACGAACCGCTGAGCGAAGTGGGCGGGATCGGCATCCGCGGCGGTGAAGTGGTACCAGGCCACGCTCAGGTCCGGGCGGCTGTGCACCCACTGCGCGAGCAGCACCGTCTTGCCCGATCCCGCCGGGGCGATCAGCAGCGTCAGCGGCGATCGCGCGCCCACGTCGAGGCGTCTCCGCAGCGCGGGTCGGTCCACCGCGTGCGGAGGGGCAGGATGCGAATCGGGCATCGTGAGCCTTCCGAGTTCCCCTTGCTCGTGGGGGAATCATCCCACACGGGTGACGGCCGATCGAGGGCGGGCCGGGCATCGTTGCGATATCCGTACCCGCGCTTCGCGCGCGCCTCCCGGCGGGAAGGAGCGGCCCATGGCCCCCCACGTGGTGGACGTCGTCGTGCGCGGAACGCTCGGCCCCGCACTGGTGGGGGCGCTGGACGGCTTCGACGTCGCCGAGCGCGGCGACGGGACGACCTCGGTGTCCGGAACGGTCGTCGACCAGGCGGCGCTGATCGGTCTCCTCCGCCTCCTCGACGACCTCCACGTCGAAGTCGTCTCCGTGAATCGCCGGCCCGCACCATAGGGAAGGACCCCGTGTCGGACTTCTTCGACCCTGCCCTCGCGTGGCCGGTCGCGCTCCTCGTCCACGGCGTCGTCGTCGTGACGGCGCTCATCGTGATCCCGCGGGGCCGCAAGCCGACCGCGGCGATGGCCTGGCTGCTGGCCATCCTCCTGTTCCCGCTGGTCGGGATCCTGCTGTTCCTCCTGATCGGGTCGTTCCGGCTCCCCGCACGACGCCGGAACGAGCAGGCGCGCATCGACGCGATGATCCGGGACGCCGCCCCCGCGGTATCGGCGTCGATGACGGCATCCTTCCCCCGGTGGTTCGCGCGGATCGTCGAGCAGAACACGGCCCTGACCTCCCTCCCCCCGACCGGTGGCAACAGCGCGAGCCTCCTCGCCGACTACCGCGGGTCGATCGACGCGATGGCCGCCGAGATCGATGCGGCGACGCGTTTCGTTCACGTGGAGTTCTTCATCGTCGGATGGGACGAGACCACGCGCGGCTTCTTCGCCGCGATGGAGCGCGCCGTCGCCCGCGGGGTGCGCGTGCGCCTGCTCGCCGACCACGTGGCCACCCGCCGCGTCGCGGGGACGAAGGAGATGCTCGCGGAGCTCGACCGGATCGGCGTGCAGTGGGCGTGGATGCTGCCGGTGCGTCCGCTGCGGGGGCAGTTCCAGCGCCCGGACCTGCGCAATCACCGGAAGATCGTCGTGGTGGACGGCCGGGTCGCCTTCCTGGGCTCGCAGAACCTGATCGACCGCTCCTACGATTCGCCGAAGAACATCGCGCGCGGACTCCAGTGGCAGGAGCTCGTCACCCGCCTCACCGGTCCCGCGGTCGCCGCCGCGAACACGGTGTTCCTCGCGGACTGGCTGATCGAGACCGGCGAGGACGTCCGCTCCGATCACGTGCCGGCGGCAGAGGTCGACTGCACCGACGGCCCCGATGCCCTGGTGTGCCAGGTCGTACCGAGCGGGCCCGCGTACACGACCGAGAACAACCTCCGCCTCTTCCTCGGCCTCATCCACGGGGCGACGGAGCGGGTGATCATCACGAGCCCCTACTTCGTCCCGGACGAGGCGATGGTCTACGCCATCACGTCCGCGAGCCTGCGGGGCCTCGACGTCCAGCTGTTCGTCTCCGAGATCGGCGATCAGGGGCTGGTGTACCACGCTCAGCGTTCGTACTACGGGATCCTCCTGGAGGCGGGCGTGCGGATCTTCCTCTATCCCGCGCCGTTCATCCTCCACGCCAAGCACCTCTCCGTCGACGACGACGTCGCGGTGATCGGCTCGAGCAACATGGACATCCGATCGCTGAGCCTGAACATGGAGGTCTCGCTGCTCGTGCGCGGACGCGGCTTCGTCGACGAGATGCGCCGCGTCGAGCAGGACTACCGGGATGCCGGACGCGAGCTGACGGCGGAGCAGTGGCGCCGCGAGCCGCGCCACGCCACCTTTCTCGACGGCCTCGCCCGGCTGACGTCGGCACTCAACTGATCCGGATGAGTCTCACCCCGGCGGGGTGACGCCCCTCGCGCGCCCGCGACGTAGATTCCGATCAACGGTGGACGACCCGGTCCGCCCCGAGAGAGGGAAGTCATGGACCTCTGGAGCTTCATCGCGTGGTTCTTCTGGATTTTCGTGTTCGCCGCCTATCTGATGGTGGTGTTCTCGATCATCGCGGACATCTTCCGCGACCACTCCCTGGCCGGCGGGTGGAAGGCGGTGTGGATCCTGTTCCTGATCTTCATCCCGTTCCTCACGGCCCTGGTCTACCTGATCGCCCGTGGACGCGGCATGCAGCAGCGCTCGATCGCACAGGCCGCGGAGATCCGTCAGCAGCAGGCGGACTACATCCGCAGTGCCGCCGGGACCTCCAGCCCGAGCGACGACATCGCCAAGGCGAAGGCACTCCTGGATGCCGGTACCATCACGCAAGCGGAGTTCGACGCCCTCAAGGCCAAGGCCCTCGCCTGAGCATGACCACGAAGGAGCGGACATGACCACTTTCGACTACGGACCCATCGAGTTCTACGCCGTCACCTTCGACGGCGACCGGCCGGGGCCGGCGATCCTCCAGGCGATCGACGATCTCGTCGCCGCCGGCACCGTCAACGTGCTGGACCTGGTGTACGCGCGTCGCTCGCCGGAGGGCGAGCTGGAGGTCCTGGAGCTGTCCGACACGACGGACGACGGCGGCGTGCCGTCCCTCGACCTGGCCGGACTCGCGGGGATCGACGACATCGAGGAGCTCGCGGCGAACGTCGCGCCCGGCACCTCGGCGGCCATCCTCGTAGTGGAGCTTCTGTGGGCAAAGGCCTTTGCGTCGGCCCTGTACGACGCGGGCGGGGCGGTCATCGCGCGGGAGTCGATCCCGGCGCCGATCGTCAACGCCTTCCTGACGGCGAACGTCGACGACGAGGAGGACGCATCATGATCGGGCGAATGGGACGCCCCGGGCTCATCGGGCTCGCGGCCCGCACGGCGGTGGTCGCGGGGACGGCCAGCGCCGTCTCGGGCGGCATGCAGCGGCGCCAGCAGCAGAAGGCGTACGACAGCCAGCAGCAGCAGGCGTACGAGGCGCAGCAGCAGCAGATCGCGATGGAGCAGGCCGCAGCCCAGGCCGTCGCTCAGGCGCAGGCCGCGCAGGCGTCCGCGCCCGCTGCGGCACCGGCACCCGCCGCGGCGGGCGTCGACCTCGTCGCCGAGCTCCAGAAGCTCGGCGCGCTGAAGGAGGCGGGTGTGCTCACCGACGCCGAGTTCGCCGCGGCGAAGGCCAAGCTCCTCGGCTGAACCGATCGAAGGGGTCGACACATGACCGGCAAGCCGGCGTCCGCCGCCATTCGCGCGCAGCACGCCGCGGCGCGGGAGACGTTCCCCTTCGCCGATACGCGGGACTTCACGGATGCCGAGCGCGGCTTCATCGCCGAGCCCTCGTCGGGCAGCGTGCGCTCGGCATCCGGCGACATCGTGTGGGACAACGGCACGTACGCCTTCCTCGCGGGCGAGGCGCCGGAGACGGTGCACCCCAGCCTGTGGCGCCAGTCACAGCTGGTGACCAGGGCCGGACTGTTCGAGGTCACCGGGGGGATCTACCAGCTCCGCGGCTTCGACCTGTCGAACATGACGATCGTCGAGGGCGACACCGGGATCGTCGTCATCGATCCGCTGATCTCCGAGGAGACGGCCGCCGCCGGCCTCGCGCTGTACCGGGAGCACCGCGGCGAGCGGCCGATCGTCGCAGTGATCTACACGCACAGCCACGTCGATCACTTCGGCGGGGTGCTCGGGATCGTCTCCCAGAACGAGGTCGACGCCGGCCGCGTGACGGTCGTCGCACCCGACGGGTTCCTCGAGCACGCCATCGCCGAGAACATCTACGCCGGGACCGCGATGAGCAGACGCGCCGGCTACATGTACGGCGCGGCGCTCGAACGCGGCCCGCACGGGCAGGTGGGCGCGGGACTCGGTCAGACGACGTCGACCGGCGGCGCGGGGGTCATCGTGCCGACGCTGCTGATCCGCGAAACCGGCGAGACGCACGCCTTCGACGGCGTCGAGATCGAGTTCCAGATGGCACCGGGGACGGAGGCGCCGTCCGAGATGCACTTCTACTTCCCGAAGCACCGCGCCCTGTGCATGGCCGAGAATGCGACCCACACGCTGCACAACCTCCTCACCCTTCGCGGAGCGGTTGTCCGGGACCCTCACGTGTGGTCGAAGTACCTCACCGAGGCGATCGCCCGGTTCGGCCCCCGCACGGACGTCCTGTTCGCGTCGCACCACTGGCCGACCTGGGGCTGCGAGGAGGTCACGGAATTCCTCTCCCTCCAGCGCGACCTCTACGGCTACCTGCACGATCAGACGCTGCGCCTCCTCAACTCCGGATACACCGGCGCGGAAGCGGCGGAGGACTTTCCCCTGCCGCCGGCCCTGGTGAACGCGTGGCACACGCACGGCTACTACGGGTCCGTGAGCCACAACGTCAAGGCGATCGCGCAGCGCTACCTGGGATGGTTCGACGGCAATCCCGCACGACTGTGGCCGCACCCGCCGGCCGCGCAGGCGGAGAGGTACGTGGCGGCGATGGGCGGGGTGGATCGGGTCGTGGAGCTCGCCCGGACGGCGTTCGAGGACGGGGACTTCCGCTGGGCGGCGACGCTGCTGGATCACGCGGTGTTCGCCGACGAACACCACGTCGCCGCGCGCGATCTGTACGCCGACACTCTCGAGCAGCTCGCCTACGGCTCCGAGAACGGCACGTGGCGGAACTTCTTCCTCTCGGGCGCCACGGAAATCCGACACGGGACGTTCGGCACGCCGACGTCGGCGAACTCGCCGACGATCGTCGCTCAGCTTCCTCCGGAGATGCTCCTGGACGCGGTCGCCATCCGCGTGAACGGTCCACGGGCGTGGGATCTCGACCTCGCGCTGGGACTGGAGCTGACCGATCTCGATCGGTCGTTCCGGGTGACGCTGCGCAACGGCGTCCTCGTTTACGCCGAGGACGGCGATGGTCCGGTCGACCTCACCATCCGCACGACTCATCCGCGCCTGCTGCTGCTGGCCGCGGGAGACCTCGACAGCGCAGGCCTTGAGCTGGACGGCGACCGCGGCGCCCTGGAGAAACTGTTGACGGTCCTCGACCGGGGCGACCCGGACTTCGCGATCGTCACCCCCTGATCGGACGGCTGGGCGCCGACGTCAGTCCGATGCCGCACCGTCGGGCCCGGGCGGGCGATCCACCGGCGGAACCCCGCGGAGCTCGTCGATCTTCTCGGCGATGAGGCGGAACTGCGCGCGGGTCGCGGGCTCCTGATCCTCGTGTCCCTGCGCGGCGCGCTCGAGCACCCACGAGGCGAGCGTCGCGGTGACCACACCGACCACGGCCACGCCACCGAGCATGAGCAGCACGGCGACGAAGCGCCCCCACCCGGTCACCGGGTAGAAGTCGCCGTACCCGACGGTGGTGATCGTCACGAACGCCCACCAGACGGCATCCCCGAAGTTCTCGATGTTCGCGCCCGGAGCACCGCGCTCGGCCTCGAGGACGGCGAGCGCGGCGATCCAGATGAGCACGAGGGCGGCGCCGATGCCGTAGATCGCGATGCGGCTGCGCAGCGCCGTGCCGGCCGTCCGCTGCAGCACGTGGACGAGCGTCAGCGCCTTCAGCAGGCGGAGCGGCCTCAGCGCCGGCACACTGACGACCAGCAGGTCGAAGATGTGGTGCCGGAACCATACGCCGCGCGGCTTCGCGATCGCGAGGCGCACGAGGTAGTCGACGACGAAGATCACCCACGTGGCGCCCATCACGAGGCGGGCGACGAGGTACGGGGTTCCCTGCAGATTCGCGATCACCAGCCACGAGTAGGCGACGATGAACAGCAGCGACGCCACGATCAGCGGCCAGGAGGTGATGTCGTGCCACCGTTCGAGGGTCATGCCGCGTCGGGGCGCGGCATCCGTTCCGGTGGGGGGTTGCGTCACGTCGCCAGAGTATCCACCGCCGCGGCCGGGACCGGGGATTTCACCCTCGGGATCACCCCGCGCACCGTGTCGCCCCGGTGGTGCGCGGTGCCACACTGACCCCATGACACCCGAACGCCCCAGCCCCGTCGCCGACGCATGGGTCGCCCCTTCGTCACTGGCGGAGCAGCTGGACGCGGGTCGCGCGGCCCGCACCGAGATGCCGCGCGAGCGGCTCGCGGAGCTCCCCGGCGGGTCGCGCGACCCGATGGCCATCCTCGACGCGCAGGACGCCTCGCGCGTGGCCGAGCTCGTCCCGATCCGTACCGCGCGGATGGCGGAGAGCCCGTTCGCGTTCTACCGGGGGACGGCCGCGCTCATGGCCGCCGATCTCGCGCGGTCCCCGTCCCCTGGCGCGGCCCTGTCGGTCGGGTCGTGCGGCGATGCGCACGTGGCGAACTTCGGCCTCTTCGCGTCCCCGCAGCGGACGCTGGTGTTCGATCTGAACGATTTCGACGAGTCGGCGTGGGCACCGTTCGAGTGGGACCTGAAGCGTCTCGTGGCGAGCATCGTGATCGCCGGGGCATCCACGTCCCGCGATGAGCAGGCGGTGACGGATGCCGCCCTCGGCGCGGTACGCACCTACGCCCGGTCGCTGCGCGCCGGGGTGCAGCGGAGTCCCCTGAAGCGCTACTACGACCATTTCGACGCCGTCGCCGCCGAGCGCGCGGTCGACGCCGAGACACGGGCAGCGATCCAGGCCGCGGTGAAGGACGCGGACCGGCGCACCTCCGCGCGAGCGGCGCGGAAGCTCACCGTCCGCGCCGAGAGCGGTCGGCTGACATTCGTCGAGCAGCCGCCGACCATGACGCACGTGGAACCCGCGATCGAGCGGAACGCCCTGGCGTTCTTCAGCGCCTACCTGGCATCGGCGAACGTCGACATCCGCGTCCTGCTGCAGAAGTACGCCATCGCCGACGTCATCCGGCGGGTCGTGGGGGTGGGGAGCGTCGGCACGCGGTGCTACCTGATCGCCCTCGAGGACGGCGACGGCAACGCCCTGATCCTGCAGGCGAAGGAGGCGGGCCCGAGCGTGCTGGTCCAGTACGGCGGTGCGGAACAGCCGTCCGGGGTCTCCCGGTACATCGAGCGGTTCCGCGACGGGGGCCGGGTCGTGGCGATGCAGCGCGTGCTGCAGGCGGTGTCGGATCCCTTCCTCGGCCACCTCTCCGGCATCCCCTCGGACATCGAGTCGGAGCGGTCGTTCTACGTGCGCCAGTTCCACGACAAGAAGGGCGGCTTCGACACCGACACCCTCGAGGACAGCTCGTTCGTCTGGTACGCCCAGGCCTGCGCGGCGACCCTCGCACGCGCCCACGGCCAGTCGCCGACCGCGGCGATGGTGTCGGGCTACGTCGGCGGCGGCCGCGTGGCGGGCGAGGCGCTCCTGGAGTGGTCGCACGCCTACGCCGCCCTCTCCCACGCCGACTGGGAGCTCTTCCGCCGCCACCGCGGCGTCGCCTGACCGGCTCAGCCCTCGCGGCGCGGGTCCTCAGGCGGCCAGCCGCATCGGTGACTCCGCCGGCGGCACCTCGGCGGTGCGCCGGAAGATGAGCTTGAAGATCGGGAAGAACACCGCGCACGAGATGAGAGCGTTGATGAGCATCGTGACGACGTCAGCCATCGCCTCGCCCGTCGCCCCGAGACCCCACGTCACGATGAAGAGCTCGTAGATCGGCGCCTTGTACACACTCTGCAGCGCCGCCGCGCCGAAAGTGATGACGACGTACGCGAGCGTGTACCAGAGGGCGGCCCACCAGGGATTCGTGTCGGACTTGAACGTGAGATTGCGTTGCGCGAAGAAGTTGACCACTTGGGCGACCGCAAGCGTGAGCTGCACGGCGAGGAAGTAGGCGAGACCACCACCCCCCTCCGGCAGCGGTCCCGCTGTGTAGTCGAAGATGTGGAACCCGGGCCCGATGGGGAACGCGCGGAAGTCGATGTTCACGAGACCGGTGAGGCCGAAGAGCGCCTTCGCGAGGGGCATGAGGATCAGCTGAAGCACGGTGACGGCGACGTTCAGCGTCGTGAACAGGATCAGCTGGGCGAGGGTCGGCCGCGCGTGCTCGAAAGCCACCCATCGTCGGAGAAGTCGTGACATCTGCTCAGCAGATCAGCCTTGCTCGCTCCCGAGCTCGCCCCTCACGCAACCTGTCATCCCAGACCGATCATCTGTCGTCGCAGACTCACACGCGCGCCTCCGCCACCGCCATCCCCGCTTCCGCGGATGCCGGGAAGAGGACCCGAAGAGAGAACCAGCGATCGTCGGATGTGACCGACAGAGCCCCGCTGTACGCGTGGGCGGCGGTTTCGATGTTGCGCAGTCCGTACCCGTGCCCCTGCCCGCGCTGTCGGGTGACGATGCGGTCGCCGTTGCGGATGACGAGGCCGTCGAAGGTGTTCTCCACGCACACCATGGTGAAGTCGTCCTGCGCGAAGACGGCGAGCTTGATCATGCGCGGTTGATCCTGGGGAAGGGTGGAGGCGCCCTCGATCGCGTTGTCCAATGCGTTGCCCACCAGCGAGGTGAGTTCCAGCGGGCGCATAAAATCGAGCAATGCCCCGTCCGCGACGACCGAGACCTCGATCCCGCGTTCGCCCGCGCGTGCCAGTTTCGCCGTGACGATCGCGTCGAGGACATGATTCCCTGTGCGCACGACCGCCCCGTAGCGTCGGATGGAATCCTCGAGATCGTCGAGCATGCGTGAGCGCGTCGAGGCGTCCTGCTCGGATCGGATCGCGTCCAGATGATGCTTCATGTCGTGGTGCTTTCGGTTCACCTCGTCGATCGACCGTCGGGTGATCTCGTACTGATCGTGCTGGCTCCGGAGCAGCTGGGCCATCGCTTCCGCGTCCCGTCGTGCCATCGCCTCCTGATGCACGCGCAGTTGGACGTGCAGGGCGATGTATCCGCAGAGGTCGACGAGGGTGCGGATGTAGAGGATCTCCGTGCCGAAGCGACCGCTGAAGGGGGTGTCGGAGCTGACGAAGCTGAGATTCGAGATCCCGAACGTGGCAACGCAGATCGCGACGGCCCCCACCAGCTGCGACCCGCTGACGTCGAAGCGCGCGCGGCTGACGAACTGTCGGCGCTCGGCGAAGAGAACGACCGCGAAGATGGCCGCGTACACCAGCAGCGCGCCGAGGGTCTGCACATCTTCGCGGAGCCGGCCGGCGTAGAAGCGATCGATCTGCCAGTAGGCGGACGCCGCGAGTTCTGCGAGGACGAACGTGCGCGCTGCGATGAAGCCGGCGCCACGGGCCGAGGTGTCGATGGCGAGGTAGCCGAAGACGTACATCGCCGCCGCCGCCGCCAGCATGCCGGGGATCCACCATGCGATCGGCAGCTGTCCCGCACCGATCTGGATACCGACGATCACGATCAGGCCGAGCGCGCAGATCGACACCGTCGCCGCCACGCCGAATCGGCGGCGCGCCATGAGGATGTAGACCACGCACGCGCCCCATTCGGCGAGCGCGGTCAGATGTCGGGGGATCTCAGCGAGGACCGGACCGGTGACATCGTTCACGATGCGATCCCGCGCGCCCCGACATGTTCGGCGAGCGCTGCGAGGAATTCCTTCTTCCGCGGCCTGCTGATCGGCAGACGCGTGCCACCGCGCACGCGACAGTCGTTGCCCTCGATGCCGGTCACGTGCCGGAGGTTGACCAGCAGCCCGTTGTGACACCGCAGGAAGTCACCGCCCTCGAGCTGCGCCTCCATCGACTTCAGCGTGGTGGCGATGCTGAAGGTCTCGTCGAGCGTGTGGACGTCGACGCGGTGCCGGACGGACTCGATGTAGCGGATGTCGTCCAGCGCGATGCGGTGGTGACCGCCACCGGTGGCCGCGAACAGCAGCTCCCTCCGGGGACGGCGGCGCAAACGGGAGAGGATGCGGGTCATCTCCTGTTCGAAGGAGGCGTACGACACCGGCTTGAGCAGATAGCTGAGCGCGCCGACCTCGTACCCGCTGACGGCGTAGTGGGGCGATGCGGTGATGAAGACGATGATCACCTCGGAGTCGACCTCGCGGATGCGTCGCGCCGCAGTCATCCCATCGACCCTCGGCATCTGCACGTCGAGGAGGAGGACGTCCCAGTCCGGACGATAGTCGGCGAGGACATCCGCACCGTCGCGGAAGGCACCCACGTGGAACGTCTCATCGTGGCTGCGCTGGAACCGATCGACGTGAGAGAGCAGACGCTCGATGGCCGTGGTGTCGTCTTCCACGATTCCGACACGGATCATCGATTCACCTCCCGCGGTCAACTGAACCCGACGACTCTGCGAGCGACATGATAAGCCAGCGTCGTCGCGCGGCGCCCCGCCTGCCCCGGCAGATTGCTCGTGGTGCCGATGAGGGTCCGACGCATGCGGGTGTACAGCCACGGGCTCTGCGATCGCACGTCTCGCCAGAAGCGATGACGCTGCTCCATGTGCGCGTGCGTCCCCCCGCGCGCAAGGGTGGCACTGGTGACGGCGCACACCCCCTCGACGTGGTGCAGAAGCGCGCGGTACAGCTGCGCCGGCACCTCACCGCGAGCGGCGGACTCGTGCGGCGGCAAGGCGGCGATCGCGAGGCGGGTGACCCGGAGCTGCTGGTCGACGCGACGCACCATGACCTCGGGGGCGACCGACTGTCCCTCCCGCCCTATGAAGTACCGGTACAGCGGAACCGGGAGGTAGCGCATGCGACGCACGTGCGCGAGCGGCTCCACGACGAACAGGTTGTCGACGTAGAACGTGTGCTCGGGCAGCACGAGGCCGCATCGACGCAGAAGAGCGGTGCGGTACACGATCGCGTGCATCATCAGCACGTGGCGTCGCCCGAACCGCTCGGTCTCGTCCCAGGTGAACGTTCGCCCGGACGGGAAGACGGTGTCGAACCGCGCGACGCGCGGTGTCTTCCCCGACCGCTCGTGGACGAAATCGGTGAAGTACGCATCCACCTCGTCGCCGGATGCCCGAAGCGCACGCAGATCGCGCAAGAGGGCGCGCAGCGCCGAGTGGTCGAGCCAGTCGTCGGCATCGAGAATCTTCACGTAGGTTCCTCGCGCGTCGGCGAGCCCCGCGTTGATCGCCCCGCCGTGCCCGCGGTTGCGCTGGTGGATGACACGCACCGCTTCCGGGTGCCGGGTGGCCCACCGATCGGCGATCGTGCCTGTGCCGTCGGTCGAGCCGTCGTCGACGACGATCACCTCGACGCCGGCGATCGCGGGCAGTCCGGTGAGCGCGCGGTCCAAGTACGCCTGCGCGTTGTAGGCCGGGACGACGAGGCTGAGCAGGGGTGTCGCCCCACCCGTCTGCGCGGGCGCGGTCACCGCGACGCGCTGTCGACCGTGTCGTCGGCGACCTCCACAGAGACCGGCACCTGCCGGAAGATGACCTTGAAGATGGGGTAGAACACCCAGAACGAGATTGCGGAGTTGATGATCATGGTGATGACGTCGGCGACCACCGATCCGGTGGACCCCCACCCCAGCGTATCCATGAAGAACTCGTAGATCGGAGCCTTGTAGAAGCCCTGGGCAGCAGCGGCGATGAAGGTGATCACGATGTACGCGATCGTGTACCACATCGCCGCCACCCAGATCGAGGTGTTCGACTTGAAGGTGATGTTCCGCTGCAGGAAGAAGTTGAGCACCTGGGCGATGAGCAGGGTGATCTGGACGGCCAGGAAGTAGGCGAGACCACCGCCACCTCCGGGGAGAGGACCCGCGGCGTAGTCGAACATGTAGTACTGGCTGCCGTCGATGTTCGACCCTACGGGCAGCACCTGGAAGCCGACGTCCGTGAGGTCGGTGAAGGTGGCGAAACCCCAGCGGAACAGCGGCATCAGCGCGAGCTGCAGGACCGTCACCCCGTTGGACAGGAGGAGGAACATCGTGAACTTCGAGAGCTCCGGATGCCGTGACTGGAAGCCCGCCCACCAACTCTTGATCGACGCGAACATCAGACGCTCCTCTTCGTGACGGCGGCCTCGAACGCCCGCTTCGTCGCTCTCTCGTCCCGGCGGCCGGCGAAGAAGGCGCCGATGACGCCTCCGAGGCCGCGCAGCGTGTGGCCGTTCACCAGCGTGAGGACGGCCGCGGTCAGCCGGCGGCCCGCCAGGCCTCCGCTCATCTTGTGGATCACCCGGAACGGTCCGTTCAGCAGGAACAGGATGTTCAGATCCGGATCGCCCGACGCCTCCGCTTTCCGTCTACGCCCGTCGAGGAGGCGGAAGCCGAAACGGGCGAGAGGACTGCGGGCACCCGCGAGACGATCCATCGGATCGTTCTCTCCGAGCGGCCCGTCGCCCCAGCCGGACGGCGGAAGCGTGCGCCCGAGCAGCCGAGTGAATGCCCGGTCGTCGACTTCGCGAAGCTTCGCGGGCCGGTCCGGGGCATCGAGCAGGGGAAGCACCACCCCATCCCGCTCGATCATCGCACGCAGAGGCAGGTCCCGTACGTTGCGCCCGACGGCGATCTCGTACGTCCCGCGCTCCTCACGCCAGCTGTCGCTGCCGACGTCGAAGAAGCGGAAGGTGCGCGCTCCGAACGGCAGCCTCACCCGGGTGGACGATCCGGGTGCAAGGCGCACTTTCGCGTAGCCCTTGAGCTCGCGGATCGGGCGGACGACTCCACTCGCATCGCGGCGCCCCACGTACATCTGGACGACCTCACTGCCGGCTCGACCGCCGGTGTTCGTCACGGTCACGCTCGCACCGTGCTCGTCGACGACGAGATCCGACAGTGAGAAGGTCGTGTAGCCGAGCCCGAAGCCGAAGGGGAAGGCGACCTGAATCTCTGCGGTCTCGTACCAGCGGTACCCCACCATGAGCCCTTCGCGGTACTCCGCTGTGCGTGCGGTGCTGGGGAAGGAACCGTCGGCGGGCGTGTCTGCGAGGGAGATCGGCATCGTCTCGGCCAGGCGACCTCCCGGCTCCGTCGCGCCCGTGAGCACATCGGCCACTGCTTCGCCGCCCGCTTGGCCCCCGAGGTAGGCGTGAACGAGAGCGGCGGTGTGGCTGACCCACGGGGTCTCGACCACTCCACCGGCGCTCAGCACGACGACGGTGCGGGGATTGACGGCATGGACAGCGCGCAGGAGCTCCACCTGAGCCCGCGGCAACGCCAGGGACGCGCGATCCATGCCCTCGGACTCGGCGATCTCAGGCAACCCGAGCATCAGAACCGCGGTCTCGGCCGTCCTCGCCAACGCGACGGCCTCCTCGACGAGCGCCGGGTCGCTGCCTCCGTCTCGCCGGAAGCCGTCCACGACCCCGACGACCGACAGATCCGTGGCCTCGAGTGCCGCGGACAGCGTGGTCACCCGCGTCGCGTTGACGAGGGAGGATCCCGCCCCCTGGTAGCGAGGCACGGTGGCGAATGCACCGATCACCGCCACGCTCGTCCCCGCGCGCATCGGCAGGATCGCGCCCTCGTTGCGCAGGAGGACGGTCGACTCGCCGGCCGCCCGGCGCGCGAGGGCGTGATGCGCGGCCTCGTCGGCCACGGCCCGGGTCGCCCCGCCGACACGGCGGACCAGCTCGATGACCTCGCCCACGCGCGCATCAAGATCCTCGAGCGGCAGACGGCCCGACTCCACCGCGGCGATGATCTCCCGCGCCGAGTCGAAGCCGGGGGACGGCATCTCGAGCGTCCCGCCGGCCGCCACCGCCGCGACCGCGTCGTTGCTGCCGCCCCAGTCGGAGATCACCGCGCCGTCGAAGCCCCACTCGTCCCGGAGGACGTCCTTGAGGAGATGCGGATTCTCGTGGGCGTACACACCGTTGACGAGGTTGTAGGACGACATGATCGCCCACGGGTCCGACTCCCGGACGACGATCTCGAACGCCGTCAGATAGATCTCACGCAGCGTCCGTTCGTCTACCACCGAGTCGCTGACCATCCGGCGCAGCTCCTGGCTGTTCGCTGCGAAGTGCTTCGGCGTGGCGGCGACCCCGGCGGACTGGATGCCGCGCACGTATGCGGCGGCGAGCCGCCCCGAGAGCTCAGGGTCCTCGGAGAAGTACTCGAAGCTGCGCCCGCCCAATGGGCTGCGCTTGATGTTCAGGCCGGGCCCGAGAAGGACACCCACGCCCTGCGCGGCCGCCTCCGCCCCGAGCGCCGCACCGATCTCCCCCGCGAGGTCTTCATCCCAGCTGCCGGCCACCGTGGCGGCCGTCGGGAAGCACGTGGCCGGTTCGGAGCCGTTGATCCCGAGGTGGTCGGCGGATCCCGCCTGCTTGCGCACGCCATGCGGTCCGTCCGCGAGCCAGACAGGCGGGAGACCGAGCCGTTCGACGGCACGGGTCTGCCAGGTGTTCGCGCCGCTGAGGAGAGCGGCCTTCTCCAGCAGGCTCAGCTCGGCGACGATCGCGCGGGTGTCGTTCACAGGGGATCTTTCTCGAAGGGGAGGTGTGGGTGCCGGGTGGGCGAGCAGACGTCCGACCCGGCACCCACGGTCAGGAGGCCGCCCGTGCGCGCGCGTGGCGGCGGACGCGGAGCGTGATCATGACGATCGCGCCCAGCACGAGCAGAGCCACGACGCCGGTGATGATGTACTGCCACACCACCCATGCCGGCGGCGTGTAGGCGACGGTGGCACCCGGGGCAAGACCGTTCATGGCGTTGGAGTTGGCGACTGCGAAGAGGATGTTGTGGGTTGCCGTGCGGATATCCGTGACAGCCTTGGCCGAGGATGTGTCGTTGAACGACTTCGACGGCTGGAAGGTCAGCATCAGATCCGACCCCGCATGGATGCCCTCGTTCGGGTTCATGTAGGGGTAGAGATTGAAGTCGGTGATGGCGAAGCCCTCGAATCCCCACTCGCCGCGGAGAACGGTGTCCATCAGCGGGACCGAACCTCCGGCCCACACCGCGCCGATCCGGTTGAACGAGCTCATCATTCCGGCAGCGCCGATGGTGGTCTCCGCGCGGGTCCCCGCGTCGTCCGCGAGGTAGCCGACATCCATGGTGATGTTCTTCACGCCCATCTCGAAGGGCTTCAGGTAGATCTCTCGGATGGTCTGCTCGGTGGCCCACGTCGCGATGCCGTTGTTGACCCGATTGGTCTCCTGTTCGTTCATCGCGTAGTGCTTGATGAGGGTGTAGACGCCCTTGGTGCCGACGCCGTTCGCCACTGCCGTGAGCATCGCGCCCGAGAGCACCGGGTCCTCCGAGTAGTACTCGAAGTTGCGCCCGCCGAAGGGCGACCGGTGCAAGTTGACCGCCGGGGCGTACCAGCCGTTGATGTTCTTGAAGATCGCCTCGTTGCCGAGCATCACGCCCATCAGCGCGCCGAGCTCCACGTCCCACGTCTGCGCGATGAGGACCTGGGAGGGGTAGGCGGTGCCGTTGATGGAGGAGTTGATGAAGGACGAGAACCCCGCCGGGCCGTCCGGCTCCAACGTCTGCGGCTTTCCGATGGATCCGATCGCGGCGGTCTGGTAGGCGCCGTTCAGAAGCATCGCAGACATGTCCGCGACCGACATCGAGTCGAGCAGCTCCTGCCACTGGGGGTCGTCTTTCGCGAGACCGCGCATGTCGATCAGCGAGAGGTCCGTCCCGGCACCGGTCGCGGGCATCTCTCCGTCGAACTCGGCCGCCGCGGCTTCGTGGTCCCACGGCTCGAACGCGGCCGCGACCGCCTCGTCCGCGACCAGCAGATCGCCGGTCGGCGCCGTGGGGAAGGTCCCCGCGAAGTCGTCGCGGGAGAACACCGGAACCTTGCCCGACTCCCCCTCGGTGGTGAACCGATCGGACACGTCGTCGAACTGATTGGTCGTCTCGATGAGATCCGATGCGCGGTGATCGTCACCGGAGTAGACGACGTCCTCCGTCACGGGGTAGACGAAGGGTTCGGTCCCGGGAGCGACCGTGTGAGAGTTCGTCCGCGCGGTGATCTGGTACTCCCCCGCCTCGAGGACGTAGGCCCGCGCATCCAGGTAGTCGTAGGACGCCATGTCCTCGACGGCGATCTCGATGGTCACGGCTTCGCTCGCGCCGGGCTCGATGACCCCCGTCTTGGCGAACCCGCCGAGGACCACCGAGGCCTTCTCGATGCCGCCACGCGTGTACGGCGCGGAGTAATACAGCTGCACGACGTCCCGGCCGGCGACGCCCCCCGTGTTGGCCACCTCGACGGTGACGGCGATCGTGCCGTCGACATCACCGGCAACGGTGTCGACGATCGACCAGGTGAAATCGGTGTAGCTCAGCCCGTAGCCGAAGGGGTAGACCACGGCCTCGTCGTAGTCGATGAACCCCTCCGCCGCCGCGGTCTCGTAGTAGCGGTAGCCGAAGTAGATGCCTTCGGCGTAGTCCACGAAGGTCGCCTCGTCGGTGACGTCTGCGTTCGACGTGGCCGACTCCGTGACCGGGACCGGATACGACGGAGCGAGATTCGTGTACTGGAAGGACCCGAAGTTCGCGAAGGTCGGGTCGGCGGTGAAGTCCGCCGCCCAGAGGTCGACGGTGCGACCGGACGGATTGACGTCTCCGACGAGAATGCTGCCCAGAGCGTTGAAGGCGCTGGCACCGGGCGAGCCGGCGAGGAGGATCGCGTCAATGCCGGGGTCGCGCTGGAGGTCGCCGAGCTCGAGGGTCGTCGAGGCGTTGACGACGACGACGACGGTCTCGAAGTTCTCCTTCGTCAGTTCGAGGAGTTCACGCTCGTCCTGGTTGAGCTCGAGCTGGTGCTGTCCCGGCTGTGCGTTGTCGTCCCATCCCGACATGTCCTGCGTCAGGTCACCGCCCTCGCCTCCCGGGCGGCCGATCACCACCACTGCCGCGTCGTCGAACTCGCTGAAGGAGTCGGCCTGGGTCGCGTACTGCGCGGCCGGGAGCTCGCCGATGTCGTACGTCGAGATGTCAGGACGGTCCATCTCGATGTAGCCCCGCGGGTTCTCCGCGGCGAACCCCGCGATCACGCTGTAGACCGCATCATTGACCCGCAGTCCCGCGTTCTCGAGCCCCTGACGCGCATTGACGGCGGAGTTCGTGTCGACCGAGCCGGAGCCCGAGCCGCCGAAGACAGGATCCGCTGCCGCTCGCCCCATCATCGTGACAGCCGACCCCGCGGCGAGCGGCAGAGCCGCGCCCTCGTTCTTGGCGAGCACGATCCCGCCTTCGCCGATGTCCTCGACGAGGTCCACCGCGGCCGCGTTGACGGCGTCAATGTCGTCGTAGTCCGCGGAGTAGTACGTGGTGTCCCAACCCTCCGATTCCTCGGAGTTGGTGAAGGTGTAGGTGCCGGAGCCGAGCTGGGATGCAACCCACCCGCCGGCGATGTTCAGCGCGAGATTGACCACAACGGTCAGGATGACGACGACAGCGAGGATCGGGATCCAGATCGCCAGGTACTTCTTGTTGGACATCGGCGCCTTGACGGCGGCTCCGTCCGGGGAGGGTCCTGTCTTCACGGTGTGATTCCTTGGGGGATGCGATTCGGCCGGGAGGGAAGGTCCCGCGCCGGGCGAGCGAAACGACCGGCGCGGGACATCGATCAGTCGGAGACCTGCGAGATGGCGCCGTCCTGATCGATCTGCCAGGTCTCACCCGACGCAGCCGACTCGGCCTCGATCACGTAGCGTCCGTCATCGATGGTGACCGTTCCGGTGACCTTCTCAGCCGCATCGGACTTCACGAACGGCATCACGAGGAGCCCGTACTTCTGGGTGGGCTGCGTCACATCCCCAGCGAGCATGACCTGCGACCAGTCCGGGTTCTCGGCAAGGGCGTCTTCGACGGCCTGACGGGCGGTTTCCAGGTCCGTGGCGACATCACTGGTCGCCGACTGGGCGGTACCGGCACCGTCCGAGGTCGGGCCGCCGTCGCTCGAGCATCCGGCGAGCCCGAACGCTCCCGTGAGGAAGACGACGCTTGCCAGCACGCCGGCGCGGATCTTGCTGCTGTTCATTTCTCTGCTCCTCTGTTCCTTCTTCTCAGGGGCGACCATGCGCCTCTGAGGCCTCCGGACCACCGGACGCACGAGGCGTCCGGTGGCCGTCTCGCCCTACTCGGCGATCGATCCCGCGTAGTTCAGCCCGAAGCCGAACTTCCAGTCGTTTCCTGCCGCGTCGACGTAGGTCGTCATGTCCTCGCCGACGTCCTCCTGCTGAGCCTCCACGGCATCCATGTCGATCGGGAATCCGATCGGCAGGCGTCCCTGGGGCTCGTAGCCGCCGGTCGCGACGGTGAGGGTGGCCTGATCACTGACGCCGAATCCGACCAGCACCGCATCCGACTGCGCCTCGAACTCGGCCGGAACGACCGGGTTGTTCGCCTTGACGACGGTGATCACCGGGATGTCGACGCCGGCATCCGCGATCGCGGTGATCGCGCGGTTGAACGCGTCGATGTCCGCGGCATTCGAGATGCGGGACGTGTTCCCGACATAGGAGCGGTTCTCCTTGCTTCCGTCCGCCATCATGTCGCCGCCGATGGAGGTGATCCGCACGTTCTCACCGTCAGCGGTGTACGGCGCCCACTGGAGCGAGAACGGGTACCACTCGCCGGTTTCCGCATCCACGCCCGCCGCCGAGAAGGGCTCCCCGTTGTTGGGTGAACGCAGACCGACGAACACACCGTCGACGTCCGAAAGGTCGGGTGCCGTCATCGAGATGACCTTGCCCTCGTCGTCGTACTCGACGGTGTCGGTGACGACCGTGCCGAAGAACTCCTCCGCGACCTCGAGGTTGAGCGTCGCGCCCTCCGTGTAGGCGGGCGGACCGAACAGGCCCGCGTGACCGAGATCGAAGGTGTGCGGGATGTAAACGGTCTTGTCGGACCAGTCGGCATCCGCCGCGATGACACCGTCGTTCTTCAGCATGACGACCGAGTCGAGCTGCGCGGCGAAACCCGCCTCTACGTTCGCATCGCTGCCGACGACCTCGAGAGACCGATCGAGATCGACGAACGGGCTGTCGAACAGGCCCGGTGCGAAGTAGGCAGTGAGGATCCGCGCACCGGATTCCGTCCACCGCGTGTCCGCATCGATCTCTAGCTCGCCTGCCTCGAAGCGCTCCTGCCACAGGTCGTAGGCCGCGAGGATGTTCGTGGCGTCGTTGACACCGCCGAACATGTCCACGCCGTTGTTCAGCACGGCGAAGTAGCGCTCGACGGGCTCCATGTCCTCCGCGCCCCACGCGGTCGCGATGAAGGCCTCCGGGTCGTTCGAGCCGACCATGACCCCCCAGTCGGTCACGATGGCACCGGTGAAACCGAGATCATCGCGGATGTACGACAACGCGTCGCCGTTGTAGGCCGTGCCGACGGGCTCGTCGCCGAGAACGGGGTTGCCGTCGGCATCCAGCACGATCGAGTAGTTGGTCATCATGCCGAGGGAGTCCTTGGCGGCCGCGAACACTGAGGCGTGCTCGTCGAGGTTGCCGCCCGGGAAGACGGCGTACTTGCCGACGTTCGTGTGCGATTCGCGGCCGCCCTCGCCAGCGCCGTCGCCCGGCGCGTGCTTGATGGTCGTGGGCACCGAGTCCAGGCCCCAGCCGAGGTTCTCCCCGTCCTCGCTGTAGGTGCTCTGGAATCCTTCGACATACGCTGCCGCGAGGGACTGGGCGAGCTCGGCATTCTCCCCGAGGGTGCCCGAGACGCGGAGCCATCGGGGCTCGGTGGCGAGGTCGATCTGCGGGCTGAGGGCGTTGGAGATGCCGAGCGCGCGGTACTCCTGCGAAGCGACGCGACCGAACTCCTCGATCGTCTCCGGCGAGAAGGTGGAGGCGAGCCCCAGGACCGACGGCCAGAGCGAGACTCCGGTCGACTCACCCGTATAGCTCGAGCCCGACTGAGCCTCCGACCGAGGGTCCGAGGAGAAGTTCGCCGGGATATAGGGCGCATCCGCACTCGTCAGAGTCTCGACGTGCGCCTGGACCTCGTTGACCCACGTGACGTTCTCTTCGACGTCGGAACCGCCGGCGTTCAGCACGTTCCGCAGGTGGGAATCTTCGAGATAGGTCTTCTGGGCGTCGGTGAGCCCGTCTCCCGGCGAACGCTCGTGGGAGCTGAACAGCATCAGCCCCGAGATCTGCTCGGCAGAGAGGGTCTCGGCATAGGCAGCCGCACGCTCGCTCGCGTCGAGTCGCCAGTCCTCGAAGTCGTCGAGCTCGCCGTTTCCGTTGAAATCCTTGAAGGCGAGGGTCGAACCGTTGTCGTCCACCTCGACCAGTTCGATCGGTCCGTCAGCGGCGTAGGAGAGTGTTGCGCCGCCACCGGGGTTGGACACCACGACGAAGTCCGTCGTGCCGTCCGACGCCTCACGCGTGGTGTAGTCCGCGCTTTCTGCGCTCTCGGATCCGAACGTGCATCCCGTGAGTGTGACCGCAACGCCGACCGCCGTGATCGTTGCGATGCCTTTCTTTGGCAGGGCCATCTTTGGCCAATCCCTTCCTCATCGACAACACCCGCGCGCGTAGTTGCGCTCGAGCGCGAGCCCCGACACTGGGGCCCCGTCTCCCCGTAAGTGCCGGATCGCGATGCGATCGCACGCCGTACGTTCGCGGGAGACGACACGAGATTTCCACGGACGCGGGTCGCCGACCGCGGTCGATGCACGATCGGTCGTTTCTGCCGCATGGACTGTCGAGAGCACGACATCCGCGCGACTTTTCGTGACCTAACCGTGATGACGGCGGCGGGGAAGGAAGGTGAGGTCAGCCCTCGCGGCGCGGGTCCTCCTCCAAGATCGAGACCCGGCCGACCACATTCACCACGATCCCCATCCGGTCGAACATCGCCGCCTTGGCAAGAAGGGCCCGGTCAGCGAGGTCTGCGCTGGGGGCGTAGACCATCTGGACGTGGTTCGCCTTGTGTCGCGCCATGAATTGGTCGCGACTCACGTCGTGCAGAACCACGTGAGCGATGGGCCACTCCGGGTTCGTCGCCTGCTTGCGACGCTGTGTCTCCTCTTCCGGGAGTTCGATGACGGAAGCACGGAACACATCAGCCTGCAGGATGCCATCGGCGATGAAGACGCGCGACAGCACGACTTCCCCCGGCATGCTGACGCCGTTGATCGTCGCCCCGCCGGCGGGGAAGAACACGTGACCTTGACGCCACCCCTCCGCCTTGTCCCAGCCGCCCAGGTGGGACGCGGGCACCGAACCGGAGATTTCGTAGACCCAGACGAAATCGTCCCCGTACTGCTCCCCCCATCGCACGTCGTGCAACGTGTTGTCGGGGACGAGACCCATCGCCGTCCACACTCTGTCGGTGACCAAGGCATCGACGGCCACACCCTCGTCCGCCTCATTGAAGTGCGGAAACGCGCGGCCCGCGAAGAGCTCGCGCCGCCCGTCGCGGGAGAAGACGGGAGGGCGCTCCGTGGAGTTGAGGATGCCTTCGGCGAGGTCGGATGCCGGCACGAGATCCTTCAGCCCCTGCTGGTACTGGATGCCGACGGCATCCAGGCCGAAGTCGTCGGCGATCCGGAGGGCGGCGATGTACATCTTGAGCTGCCACTGGACCTGGTCACGCGTCAGTTCGGTGGCGGAATCACTCCCGTAGACGAAAGTCATGCCACGGTCGATCAGCCAGTCGTGCGCGGCGTCCGCCTCCGGGTCGGTCACCGTGAGCATCTCGGCGTACAGGGCCGACTGAGAGAGGCGCTCCTTGTAGATACCGGTCGCGTTGAGGAGTTCGTCGTCGAAGATCGCGTTGTACATTCCCATGCAGCCCTCATCGAACACCCCGATGATCGCCTTGTCCCGGAGCATCTGATCGCCGAGGGCCTGGCCGAGCGCGACCTCGGCGGTGTCCGGCAGGGGAGGAAGCGCACGCACATGCGACGCGTCGTGGCGGATGCGCCCGGTCTCGGTCCATTCGCGCAGGCCGCTCCTGAACCACTCGTCGGTGAAGTCGACAGACCAGAGGGTGGAGTAGCCCTTGCCCATCTTCGTCAGACCCGCGTTGAGTCCGAGGAGGCCCACCAACCCCGGCCATTCCCCAGCGAAGTTCGCGACCGTGAGGATCGGACCGCGGTGGGTGCGCAGACCTGCAAGGACATGATGCGAGTACTGCCATACCGCCTCAGCGACGATCAACGGGGCATCGTCGGGGATGTTCTTGAACACCTCGAGTCCCATCCGCTGACTCGAGATGAAGCCATGGCCCGTCTCCGGGTCGACATCGTTCGCGCGGATGACCCGCCAGCCGAGTTCGACCAGGACTGCGGTGACCGCTGACTCGAGTTCGACCTGTGTGGGCCAGCCCGCCACGTTGGCAGACTCGCGCAGATCGCCCGAAGCGATGAGGTATGCGGTCCTCGGGTCGCTGACGGGACGTTCGGCGACGGCGGGGAAGGTGTAGCTCATGGTGTCTCCAGACGGATCGGGGCGGAGCCGCGCTGGCGGGCAGCGAGGGCGTGGGTGATGTGCCTTGTGGCGGGGTAGAGGTCGAGGTACATCGCGTACAGCTCGTCATAGGCGGAACGGGAAGCCGGATCCGGGATGATCTTCTGAGCCGTCGGGTTCCATGCGTCGATGCAGGGCGGACGCCCGCTCTCGGACGCAACCACGCCCGCGGCGAGGAAGGCGGCACCGTAGCTTGCTCCGAGCGTGACGGTCGGGATCTCCTGAATGAGACCCGTCACGTCCGAGACGATCTGTAGCCAGAGCCGAGCCTGCGTCCCGCCGCCGACAGCGACGACGCGGCGGATGTCGGCACCCGCGGCGCGCATCGTCTCGACGTTGTGTCGCACACCGAACGCCGTCGCCTCCAGCGCCGCGCGATACAGGTCGCCTCGGCCATGGTCGAGAGTGAGACCGGCGACCACACCTCGAGCGTCGGGATCGAGAATCGGCGTCCGCTCGCCGGAGAAGTAGGGCAGCATCAGGAGACCTCGAGCACCGATACCTGAGGCCTGCGCTTCCGCGAGGAGGCGCGCGTAGTCGGATGCGGTGAGGTCCTTCACCCAATCGGTCAGGGCACCCGACGCGGCAAGTCCTCCGGCGAGGTTCCGGGTACCGGGGAATGCTCCTGCGGTCGTCCACATCGACGGGGTGCGCAGAGCGACCGGGCCGGTCGCGATGAGGAACAACGTCGTTCCGTACATCAGCATGAGGTCGCCCTCGCCGTGCCCTCCGACGCTCACTGCTTCCGTCCAGGCATCGATCGTCCCGGTGATCACCGGGGTCCCGGCGGGGATGCCGGTCTGCTCGGATGCCTCAGGGCTGACCACCCCGGCGGTCTCGCCCGACCACCGCAGCTCGGGCTGCTCGATGCCGGGCGCATAGCGAGCCCACATCCCGTCATGCCAACCCTCGGCCTCCACGTCGTAGAGCGGCGTGGTCTGGCTGGCCGATTGATGGTCGAGCACATATGCACCGGTGAGCTGATGGGCCAGCCAGGACGCGGGCATGAAGAGTCTTCGAGCCCGCGCGTAGACCTGCGGCTCTTCTTCGGCGATCCAGCTGATCTTCGGGCCGGCAGCCTGAGAGCTCAGGCGGGATCCGCCGACGCGCACGATCTCGTCTTCGCCGATCTCGTCCGTGAGCCGGTCGATCTGCGCGGCGGCACGCGTGTCCACTCCGTAGAGGATGGCCGGTCGAACGGGGCGGTTCCTCGCATCGGTCAAGAGGACACATGGTCCCATACCGCTGACGCCGACGGCGGCGATCTCACGCCCAGTAGACGCGGGGTGCTCCATAAGCCGGTGTACGAGCTCGACGAACTCCGCCCACCACGTCAGCCCCTCCATCTCGACCCAACCAGGGCGGGGACGTTCGACAGCATGGCGGACGCTCACCGACGCGATGACCCGCCCGGCCCCGTCGACGAGGACACCCTTGCTGCTGGACGTGCCGATATCGACGCCCAGGGTGACGGGGGCGCTCATCGATCGGTCTGGATCGGTGCCGGTGCTCCGTCGAACTCGGCGCGCAGCGGCATCGAGGCGGCTGCTCCCTCGCGGGTGACGGCGAGAGCGCCGGCGCGTGTCGCCGCATCCATAGCGTCGCCGAAGTCACGACCTTCAGCGAGCATCGCGACGAGGACTCCTGCGAACGTATCGCCCGCGCCGGTCGTGTCGACCACGTCCACGGCGACTGCGCGGATCTCCCGGGCGATCACCCCATCCTGCGCGAGAAGCGCGCCGCGTGCGCCGAGGGTGACGACCACGCGACCGGCTTCCCGACTCAGAATCTGCGCGGCAACGTGCGGATCGTCCGTAGCCGCGAGCGACACCGCCTCGATCTCGTTGGCGATCAGGATGTCGCAGAGCTCGATAAGGTCTCGCACGCCCTCGACGACAGGAGCCGGTGTCAAGACGGTCGCGACGCCATGAGCACGGGCGACCTTCAGCGCCTCCTCCACGAGTCGGATCGGGCGCTCGAGTTGTACGACCAGGTAGGTCGCGCGGGCGATCGCCGCTCGATCCTCTTCACTCAGCTCGGACGCCGCGTTCGCCCCTGCAACGACCACGATGGAGTTCTCGCCGTCGTCCGTGACCGTGATGGACGCGACGCCCGTCGCTTCCGTCACCACCGACACCCCGCGGGTGTCGACATCCTGCTCTGCGAGGAATGTCCGCAGGCGCACTCCGAAGTCATCGTCGCCGACAGCTGCGAGAAGCCCGACGCTCGCCCCTGCGCGGGCGGCAGCGACAGCCTGATTGAGGCCCTTCCCGCCTGCTCCCGAGCCGAAGCTCTTGCCGAAGACGGTCTCGCCTGGACGCGCGGCCCGGGTCTGCCGGATGACGAGGTCCATGTTCGCGCTGCCCAGCACGACTACCGCGGGGGAGCTCACCTCAGCGGTACTCGGCGACGACACGCTCGATCTCCTGCATGGCCCTCGCGTCGGGCTCCGTCAACGCCATTCGGCAGACGCCGTCGGCGATGCGCATGATTCGGTACGCCGCCTTCATTCGAGCCATGTCGCCTCCGATGACGGCGACGACATCGTCGACAGCGCTCTGAGCAGCGGCGACCTCCTCGGCGGATCCGGTCGCCGCCGCAGCGGCGAGGGCACGGAACGGGCGTGGGAGGACGGAGGACACGCCGGAGACCACCCCGTGCGCGCCGACCGCTCCTGCTGCGATGAGGTCTTTGTCCGCACCGGTGTAGATGATGAACTCCTGCGGAACGACTTCGCGATATGCGGCGATGTCCTCCAGCGACATCTCGCTGATCTTGGCTCCGACGACGTTGGGCAGCTGGGCGAGACGACCCAGCAGCGCGGGGCTCACGGCGATGCCGCTGCGCTTCGGGTAGATGTACACGTAGAGATCTCCGGTGCCCACGGCCTCCGATATCGCGACGAAGTAGTCATACACGGCGTCCTCCGATACGGAGAGGTAGTACGGGGTGAGAGCCGCGAACTCGGTCGCGCCGAGTTCGCGCGCGACCTCGACGCGGCGCACCGCCTCATAGGAGCTCGGCTGACCCACGTGCACGATGACACGCATATGAGGAGCGAGGTGATCCATCGCCGCCTTGGTGATCTCAGTGAACTCCGCGTCATCGATGGCGGGGAACTCCCCGGTGGTGCCGAGGACGAAGGCGCCCTCGTTTCCGGACGCGGCGACGTACCGGAAGATCTCCGCCGTCCCTTCGGCGTCGAGGGAGCCGTCGCGGCGGAAGCTCGTCGGGATGGCTGTGACGATGTCACGACGGATCACTTCTTCTTCTCCTTATTCGTGCGGCGAGGCGAGGGAACCTCGTCGCCTTCGTACGTGCGCACGATCCCGGTCTTGGGGTCGGGCATGGCGTCGAACACGCGATGCTTCTCCTCGATGTCAGCCACGGTGGCGTCGTCCAGGATCGAGTCGGCGAACGATCCCTTCGTCCCGGTCCGGGCCTTTCTGATGACTGGAACCACGATCGACAGGACCGCGAGGATGAGCAGCGCGATCGCGATCGGGCTCACGACCTCGAAGAACGGTCGCGTCGGCAGGATCGCGAGGGTGCGCGAGAGGTTCTCTTCAGCGAGCGGCCCCAGGAGCAACCCCAGCACGACAGGCCCCGCCGGCACCGAGAGGCGCTTGAGGAGGAGACCGATCACGCCGAAGACGAGCATCGTGATCACCGTCGACAGGCTGTTGGAGGTTGCGTAGGTGCCGATGATGCAGAAGACGAGGATGCCGCTCCATAGGTACGGCCGCGGGACGTCGAGGAGCTTCACCATTCCACGCATCCGCACGAGGCTGAGCGCAAGCGCGAACACGGTGGCGATCAGCATGATCCCCGTGATCGAGACGACGAGATCGGGTCGCTGCGAGAACAGGGTGGGGCCCGGGGTGATGCCCCAGATGATCATCGAGCCGATCATCACCGCCATCACCGAGTCCCCCGGGATGCCGAGGGCCATGGTCGTCGTCAGTGAGCCGCCGAGCGTCGCGCTGGAGGCCGTGTCAGACGCGGTGATCCCCTCGATCGATCCCTTACCGAACTGATCGGGATTCTTGGAGACCTTGCGAGCCCGCTCCCAGCCGATGAGACCGGCGATGTCGCCACCGGCGGCCGGTACGAGACCGACACCCAGGCCGACTCCGCCCGAGACGGCGAGTGCGCGCCGGGTCTGTCGCATCTCTGCGCGGTTGGGCCACCAGCGACCGAGGCTGGAGATCGGGCGTACTTTGCTCGGCGCGTGCGTCAAGAGCTGGTCGAACAGCTCGGCGATGCCGAAGAGCCCGATGATGACTGCGATGAAGTTGAATCCCTCGACGAGCTCGAGGACACCGAAGGTGAACCGCTGATCCGCTGTCGCCGCGTACGTTCCGACCGTCCCCAGCATGAGCCCGAGCAACCCCGCGAGGATGCCCTTGAGCATCGACTTCGACGAGATGCCGATCATGATCGCGATGCCGAAGACGACCAGCGCGAATAGCTCGGGGGATTTGAAGTAGTCCCGAGCGAACGAGGCCACGGGGACGGCAGCGACGGCGAAGAGAACGAGGGAGGCGAGGATGCCGATCGCTGACACGATGGCCGAGATCGTGAGCGCGAGGCCCGCACGCCCTTGCTTCGCCATCGGGTACCCGTCGAGGGTGGTCGCAATCGATGCGGGTGTCCCCGGGGTGTTCACGAGGATCGCGGGCACTCGGTCGCCGAAGTTCGCTGCGACGTAGATCGTCAGCAGGACCGCGAGGCCCTGCACGGGTTCGAGGGTCATCGTGAAGCCGGCAGCGAGGGCGACAGCCATTGTCGCGGTGATCCCCGGGAAAGCGCCCACGAGGAACCCGAGCGCGAGCCCGATGAGCATGTACAGGAGGACGGAGACGTCGAGAAGCGCTCCAACCCCGTCGAAGAGTGCGTTCATAGCGGGACCCTCAGCAGCATTCCGAACAGGACATAGATGAATCCGGTGACGAGAGCCGGGTACAGGATGAGACCGAGCCACTTCCGCTGCCCGTAGACGAGCATGAGAGCGATCATGAAGAGAGCGGTCGCGATCGGGAACAGCTCGATGCGATATCCGAGCAACACGACCGATGACACGGTCCATGCGCCGACGTACAGCAGGGTCAACGCGCTCGTCAGGACGACGCGGGCCACCCCGTACGGCTGAATCGCCTCGATGTCCTCCCGCGAGAGCGGTGGACGCAGGAGCGCGATCACGAGGAGCGCGACGGCGACCGCCACTGCACTCACCCCCAGAACGGTGGGCCAGAATCGTGCGTCGATCTGTCCCGCCGCCGCCTCCTGACGAAGCGGGATCCTCGTCGCCAAGGCGAGGTAGCCGCCGCTGATGGCCAGGGCCACCAACGCGAAGGCGATCTCCAGGGGGCGGGAAGCCCGAGCAGGTGCGTGGTCGTCGTGCATGCCCGTGGCGGGATCAGCCGCCGCCGGGACACGGGAATCCGGTGAAGTCATCTTCCGCTTCTTCCGCCGTGGGGAGGTGCTTCGGGGGCCGGGTCCGGCCCCCGAAGCGGGGTCAGCCCAGCAGGTCCTTGAAGAGCGCGAACTGCTCATCGACGAATGCCGTCCACTCCGTCGAGTCACGGTAGACGACGAGGTTCCCGGCGTCCTCCTGGAACGCCTGGTAGGACTCGGACTCCACTGCTTCCTTGACGGCGGACTCGAGGGTCGCCTTCACGTCCTCGGGGAGGTCCTTGGGCGCGTAGATGCCGCCCCATCCGCCGAAGATGACGTCGGCGCCGATCGCCTCTTCTGCCGTGGGGACGTCGGGCGCGTCAGGATGACGCTCATCGTTGAGCACGGCGAGGATGCGCACTGCCTCGCCCTGCGCCAGGGCCTCGCCGAGACCGGACACCGCGGCGTCTGTCTCGCCGGAGGCCGCCGCGGAAACGGCGGTGGCGCCACCGTCGTAGGGGACGGGAGTGAACGAGCCGCCGGATTCTGCCGCGAGCCCGAGCGTCGCCGCCTCCCAGATCGAACCCGCGCCCGAGTTCGCGACAGTGACGCTGCCATCCGATGCCGACGCCACGAGATCCTCCAGCGTCTGGATGTCGCTGTTCGCTCCGACCGTCACGACGCCGGGGGCAAGCATGATCTGCCCGAGCATGGAGTAGTTCTCGGGGAGCACATCGGCACCCTGGGTCGTGTTCAGCATCGCGATCTCGACCGGGGCGAAACCGATCACGTAGCCATCGGCGGGCTGTGCTGCGACGTACTCCATGGCGAGCGCGCCAGCCGCTCCGGGCATGTTCTCGGGAATGACACTGACCCCGAGGATGTCCTCGAGCTCGTTGGCGAGCGCCCTCGACGACAGGTCGGAACCGCCGCCGGGATTGGCCTGGATGATCAGGCGAAGATCCTTCTCGGGGAAGCTCGTCGCTGCGTCGCCGGACTCGTCGACCTTGGTGCAGGCCGACAACGCAACGGCGATGGTGACGATCGCGGCGGTGGTGCCGGCGAGGCGTGAGATGCGCGAACGGGGCATCGTTGCTCCTCTGGGTGCGTGGTCGACCCTGTTGTCGACGAAACCGACCGTATCAGTGTTGACTGTTAACAGTCAACACTATGCGCGCTGACGTGCCGCTATCTCATCCCGCATGCGTCCCGCCGCACCCTCCAGATGCTCGGCCATCACTGCGGACGCCGCATTCAAGTCTCCCGACCGCATCACCGAGTACAGCCGGTCGTGATCGGCGGCGGAGTCGTGCAGGTCCTCGTCGTGATTGATGGTCACATCCAGCAGAGCCGTGAAGGTCGGCAGGTACTGCTCCCACGCGGCCACCAGACGCGGATGGTCGGACAGCTGGTAGATCTGCGAGTGGAACTCGAGGTCGGCGGCGAGGAAGTCGGGGTGATCGCCGCGGTCGGCAGCGTCGAGCATCCTGCTCACCGCTTCGCGCACCGTGCGCCATCGCGTGTCGTCGACCACCCTCATGGCCCGTTGCACGGCCAGTTGCTCCAACGCGGCGCGCAGACTGTACAGCTGCTCGACATCGTCATCGGTGAGGCCGGTGATGTAGATGCCCCTGGGCTTGTGCACCTCGACGAGCTTCTCGAAGCTGAGCTGCGTGATGGCGTCGCGCACGGGGCCCCGGCTGACGCGGAACTCCTCGGCGAGACCCTCCTCGGTGAGCCTGTCCCCCCGCTGCAATTCGCCGCGCACGATGCGACGACGCAGGATATCCGCGATCTGTTGTCCGAGCGACGCTGCGCGTTGCACCGTGAGGGTCATCTTCGTCTCCTGTCGACTGTTAACAGAATACGCAGACAATGTCACGCTTCGTAAGCACCGCAGAGCGGCCTGACCCGCTCAGCCCTCGCGGCGCGGGTCCTCCTCGAGGGGCGCCGGGCGCGGGCGCCACACGACGAGCTCGGTGGCGCGGCGGACCCGCGCGCCGTGACGGAGGGTGACCACCGACCCGGACGGCCCGGCGGCGAAGACGCGGGCACCGGGGCGGGACTGGCGCTCGCGGTCGAGCTGCTGCTCGAGGTCGCGGACGCGGCGACGCAGGTCGTGCACCTGCTGCTCGAGCGAGATGAGGCGCGCGATCGCGGGAAGGCTCATGCCGTCCGCGGAAAGACGGGCGACCTCGCGAAGCTGCTCCACGTGGCGGAGCGAGTACCGACGCGACCCGCCCTGCGTGCGTGCGGGGACAACGAGACCGAGCCGATCGTACTGGCGGAGGGTCTGCGGATGCATGCCCGACAGCTCCGCGGCCACGGCGATCGCGAAGATCGGGGCCTCGTCGTCGATGTGGTCGGTCACGCCGCCTCCTTCGTGTCGGATCGGTCAGAACAGGGGATCCGGCGAGAACAGGACGATCGCGGCACAATCGTCCTGTTCTCGCCGGATCGCCTGCTGCGGAGCGGTCATCTCAGCCGCGCGCCTTGGCCATGAGGTCGGCGCGCGGGTTCTCCTTCGGCTCGAGCTCGTGGAACTTCTCCAGAGCCTCGCGGGCACGGTCGTCGAGGTGAGTGGGCACCGCCACCTGCACCTCGGCGAGAAGGTCGCCGTGACCCTTGGCGGTTTCCACCCCGCGCCCCTTGACGCGCAGCACCCGACCTGACGGGGTACCGGGCGCGACGCGGAGCTTCACCGGGTCGCCACCGAGCGTCGGCACCTCGATCGTGGCGCCGAGGGCGGCCTCGGTGAAGGTCACCGGCACCGTCACCCGCAGGTTCAGCCCGTCGCGCGTGAAGACGGGGTGCGGTCGCACGGTGACCGAGACGACGACGTCGCCGCTCTCGCCGCCGTCCGGCGACGGACGGCCGCGGCCGCGGAGCCGGATCTTCTGACCGTCCGAGACCCCCGCGGGGATCTTGACCTTGAACGGCTTGCCGTCCTCGCCCTGCAGCGAGATGGTCTCACCCTTTGTCGCGGTGACGAAGTCGATCGTCGTGCGCGCGGTCACATCGGCGCCCCGGGTGGGGCCCCCGTAGCCGCGAAACCCGCCCGTGGACTGCCCGAACCGGCCCGAGCCGAAGCCCGACCCGCCCTGGTTGAACATCGAGAAGATGTCCTCGAAGTCCTGCGTCTGGTAGCGACCGCCGCCGCGGCCCTGACCGAACTGGCTGAAGACGTCCTCGAATCCCCCCGCGCCCTGGCCACCCGCGGTGAAGCGGGCGCCCGACCCCATGGCGCGCATCTGGTCGTACTCCTCGCGCTGCTCGGGGTCGGAGAGCACGGCGTACGCCTCGCTGATCTCCTTGAACTTCGCCTCCGCCTTCGCATCCCCCTGGTTGGAGTCCGGGTGGTACGTGCGGGCGAGCTTGCGGTAGGTCTTCTTCAGGTCGGATGCCGTGACATCCTTGGCCACGCCGAGCGTGGCGTAGAAGTCCTTCTCGAACCAGTCCTGACTGGCCATGGATCCTCCGGTCTACTCCGCGGGAACGGCGACGACGACCTTGGCCGGTCGCAGTTCGACGGAACCCAGGCGGTAGCCGATCTCGACCACCTCGAGAATCGTCGCCTCGGTCGCACCGGGGGTCGGCGCCTGGAAGATCGCCTCGTGCTGCTGCGGGTCGAAGACCTCGCCGGCGGCACCGTACGTCTCAAGTCCCATCCGCTCAGCGACGCCCCGGAGCTTCTCGGCGATCGCAGCGAAGGGGGTCCCCTCGGTGAGGTCGCCGTGCTTGGCGGCGCGGTCGAGGTCGTCGAGCACGGGCAGGAGCCCCTTGGCGACGGATCCCTTGGCGCGGGCGATCTCGATCTCCCGCTGGTCCTCCGTGCGCCGACGGTAGTTGGCGTACTCGGCCTGCAGGCGCTTCAGGTCGCCGAGCAGCTGCGACTCGAGATCGGCGAGCACCGCGTCCTCCGCGGCGGCGTCCACGTTCTGGTCGGCGCCGAGGATGTCATCGACGGTGAGCTCGTCACCATCGAGGTCGCCCGGCACGCTCGTGGCGCCCGTGTCGTCGTCGTTCCGGCCCACCTGCGGGTCGGACCCGGAAGCCTGCGCTTCCGGGTCCTCGCCGCCGGGGACCTCGTTGTCGAAGTCCTTGTCCGTCATGATTACTTCTTCTCGTCCTCGTCGTCCACGACCTCGGCGTCCACGACATCCTCATCCGCGGTGGAGGAGGTGCCGTCGGCGGACTCGCCGGCCGGCGCGTCGCCCGCCTGCTCGCCCTGTGCCTGCGAGGCCTGGTAGATGGCTTCGCCGATCTTGCCCTGCGAGGCGTTGAGCGTGTCGAACGCGGTCTTCACGGCGTCGTCGTCGTCACCGGCGAGCGCGGTCTTCAGCGCGTCGACGTCGGCCTGGACCGACTCCTTGACGTCGGCGGGGAGCTTGTCCTCGTTCTCCTTGATGAGCTTGTCGATCGAGTACGCCAGGGTCTCGGCCTGGTTGCGGACCTCGGCGGCCTCGCGGCGCTTCTTGTCCTCGGCGGCGTGCTCCTCCGCCTCGCGGACCATGCGCTCGATGTCGTCCTTCGGCAGCGACGAACCGCCGGTGATCGTCATCGACTGCTCCTTGCCGGTGCCCTTGTCCTTCGCCGAGACGTGCACGATGCCGTTCGCGTCGATGTCGAAGGTGACCTCCACCTGCGGGATGCCGCGGGGGGCGGGGGCGATGCCGGTGAGCTCGAACGTCCCGAGCGGCTTGTTGTCGCGGGTGAACTCGCGCTCGCCCTGGAAGACCTGGATCGCGACCGACGGCTGGTTGTCGTCAGCGGTGGTGAAGGTCTCGCTCCGCTTGGTCGGGATGGCGGTGTTGCGCTCGATGAGCTTCGTCATGATGCCGCCCTTGGTCTCGATGCCGAGGCTCAGGGGGGTGACGTCGATGAGGAGGACGTCCTTGCGCTCGCCCTTGAGGACACCGGCCTGGAGGGCGGCGCCGACGGCGACGACCTCGTCCGGGTTCACGCCCTTGTTGGGCTCCTTGCCGGCTTCCTTCTTCACGAGCTCGGCGACGGCGGGCATGCGGGTCGATCCACCCACGAGCACGACGTGGTCGATGTCGCCGACCTTGATGCCGGCTTCGCGGATGACGTCCTCGAAGGGCTTCTTGGTGCGGTCGAGGAGGTCCTTGGTGAGGTCCTCGAACTTCGCCCGGGTGATGGTCTCGGACAGCGAGACCGGGCCGGAGTCGGTCAGCGACAGGTAGGGGAGGTTGACCGAGGTCGAGGTGGAGCTGGACAGCTCCTTCTTCGCCTGCTCGGCCGCTTCCTTCAGGCGCTGGAGCGCGATCTTGTCACCGGAGACGTCGACACCGGTGGTGTCCTTGAACTGCTTGATGAAGTAGTCCACCAGGCGCTGGTCCCAGTCGTCACCGCCGAGGCGGTTGTCACCCGAGGTCGAGCGCACCTGGATCGTGGAGAAGTCGTCGTCCTTGCCCACCTCGAGCAGCGAGACGTCGAACGTGCCGCCACCGAGGTCGAAGACGAGGATGAGCTCGTCCTCCTTGCCGCGGTCGAGACCGTAGGCGAGGGCGGCCGCGGTGGGCTCGTTGATGATGCGCAGGACGTTCAGGCCCGCGATCTCGCCGGCCTCCTTCGTCGCCTGGCGCTCGGCGTCGTTGAAGTACGCGGGGACGGTGATGACGGCATCCGTCACCGTGTCGCCGAGGTACTGCTCGGCGTCGCGCTTGAGCTTCTGGAGGATGCGCGCGGAGATCTCCTGCGGCGTCCACTTCTTGCCGTCGACGTCGAAGCCCCAGGTGGTGCCGATGTGGCGCTTCACACTCGAGACGGTGCGGTCGACGTTGGTGACGGCCTGGCGCTTGGCGGTCTCGCCGACGAGCACCTCGCCGTCCTTGGTGAAGGCGACCACCGAGGGGGTGGTCCGGAAGCCTTCGGCGTTGGCGATGACCTTCGGCTCGCCACCCTCGAGGACGCTCACGACGGAGTTCGTCGTTCCGAGGTCGATGCCCACAGCACGTGCCATGTGTTTCTCTCCTTCTGTGTGGACCCACGGGTCCGGGTTGATGGAAGTCCGCTCGCGTTCTCCGACCTCTTCCGAGGAACCTGAGTCGCGATGGCTCAACGTTACTCCCGCCCGTTCGGCATGTCAAATGAACTTGATATGAGTCGGCTCAACTTCAGCTGACCTGGTGCGCGCACCACGACGGGCGTTGCCACCCCGTGCAGGATCACGGTGATGTGCAGGATCACGGATGCCGCGGGCCAACCCGGTCCGTCATCGTGCGCATCTCCGCATCCGCGCGCGGGGCCCACGGTCTACCGCCCGTTCACCGGATCGCGCTAGCGTGCCGACATGAGTCACTCCGCGCCCGACGGTGAGCAGCCCTCCGTGAACACGCCGATCCTGTCGACCGCGGCGCTGCAGACCGAGGGCCTCGACGACACCCCCGTGCCGCGGAGGCAGGTCTTCTCCTGGGCGCTGTGGGACTGGGGGTCCGCGGCGTTCAATGCCGTGGTGACGACCTTCGTCTTCGCCGTCTACCTGACCAGCTCGAGTTTCGGGCCGGAGGGCACCGTCGAAGCTCAGCTCGGCTGGGCCCTTGCTGCGGCCGGTCTGCTGATCGCGCTCCTCGCCCCGATCACCGGTCAGCGCTCGGACACCTCTGGTCGCCGGAAACTGTGGCTGGCGGTCAACACCTACCTAGTGGTCGCGCTCACCGCGGCGATGTTCTTCGTCCGCCCCGACCCGTCCTTCCTCTGGCTGGGCCTCTTCCTGCTCGCGGCGGGCAACGTGTTCTTCGAGTTCGCCGGAGTCAACTACAACGCGATGCTCTCGCAGGTGTCCACGCCGCGTTCGATCGGGCGGGTCAGCGGCTTCGGCTGGGGCATGGGATACATCGGCGGCATCGTGCTGCTCCTCATCGTCTACTTCGGCTTCATCCAGGGCCTCTTCGGCGTCCCCGACGAGGACGGCCTCCCGGTGCGTATCGCGATGATCGTGTCGGCCGCATGGTTCGGTCTGTTCGCCATTCCGGTCCTGTTCGCCGTGCCCGAGTACCGCGGTGCCGGTGCGCGCCGCGAGAAGGTGGGATTCTTCGCGTCCTACGCGCGGCTCGGGCGCGATGTCGCGCGCCTCTGGCGCGAGTCGCGCCCGACCGTCTGGTTCCTCCTCGCGAGCGCCGTCTTCCGCGACGGGCTCGCGGGCGTCTTCACGTTCGGCGGCGTGCTCGCGGCATCCGTCTTCGGGTTCTCGCCGGGCGAGGTGATCATCTTCGCCATCGCGGCGAACGTCGTCGCGGGAATCTCGACGATCGCCGTCGGCGCGCTCGATGACCGGCTCGGCGCGAAGCCCGTCATCGTGGCGGCGCTCACGGGACTGGTGATCTCCGGGCTCCTGGTGTTCTTCCTGCGGGACGGCGGACAGATCGTCTTCTGGACCGCCGGACTCGCACTCACCCTCTTCGTCGGGCCGGCGCAGTCGGCATCGCGTACGTTCCTCGCCCGCATCATCCCGCCGGGCCGGGAGGGCGAGGTGTTCGGACTCTACGCCACCACCGGCCGCGCCGTGTCGTTCCTCGCCCCGACGATGTTCGCCCTCTTCGTCACCATTGGCGGCGCGGCGGCCTTCGGCATCCTGGGCATCGTGCTGGTGCTGCTGCTCGGCCTCGTGATGCTTCTGCCCGTGCGCGCCGCGCAGGAGCGCCTGAAGGACTGAGCGCTACTTCGGGGCCCGCGACCGACGCAGCCACGACGGGAAGCGCAGGCCCGACTCGTTCGGCGACTCGACCTCGAGGCCGTAGTGGTCGCCGATCTCATCGACGAACTGCCGCCGACGTGCGCGCTCGTACAGCCTGCGCTCGCGCTGGAAGGCGATGATCGTCGACCAGCACATCAGCAGCATCACGACGCTGAACGGCAGGGCGATGAGGATCGCCGCGGTCTGCAACGCGTTGAGCCCACCGGCGATGAGCAGCGCGACCGCGAGGATGGCCGTGGCGAAGGTGAAGAGCGTGCGGACCGGCCGCGACGGCTCGGGGTTGCCGCCCGTGGCGAGCATGCCCATCACGAGGGCGCCGGAGTCGGCCGAGGTGACGAAGAAGATCGCCACCAGGACGATCGCCCCGATCGTGAGCGCGAGCGTGCCGGGGAGGTAGGTGAACAGCTCGAACAGGCTGCCCTCGACATCCACCTCGCCGCCGGGGGTCGGTGCCCCGGGCTGGTCCATCTCGATCTTGATCGCCGATCCGCCGAGGACGGCGAACCAGAGGATGCCGACGAGGGTGGGGACGATGAGGACGCCCATGACGAACTGACGGACGGTGCGCCCGCGGCTGACGCGCGCGATGAAGACCCCGACGAAGGGTGCCCACGAGATCCACCAGCCCCAGTAGAACGCCGTCCAGGCGGCCTGCCACTCCTGGCCCGCCTCCCCCTGGAACGCGCTCACCGAGAAGCTGAGGCCGATGAAGTTCTGCAGGTAGGCGCCGATCGACTGCACCCACTCGCGCAGGAGGTAGGTCGTGTCGCCCGCGATGAGGATGAAGAGGAGCAGGATGCCGGCGAGGATCAGGTTCGCGGTGGAGAGCCACTTCATGCCGCGGGTGAGCCCCGAGAGCACTGAGCCGAGCACGGCCACGGTGACGACGGTGATGATCGCGATGTGGACGACGAGGCTGGGTTCGTCGATGATGCCCGCGGCGCTGAGGCCCGCACCGATCTGGAGCACACCGAGGCCGAGGGAGGTCGCGACGCCGAAGAGCGTGCCGACGAGGGCCACGGTGTCGATCGTGTTGCCCCAGCCGCCCTTGACCCGGCGGCCGATGAGGGGCTCGAGGGCGTAGCGGATCGACAGGGGGCGTCCGCGGCGGTGGATCGCGTACGCGAGAGCGAGGCCCACCACGACGTAGATCGCCCACGCGTGCACACCCCAGTGCAGGTAGGTCTGCGTGAGCGCCAACTGCGCGAGCTGAGCGGGGGTGCCCTCGACACCGGGCTTCGGGTCGACGTAGTGGCTGAGCGGCTCGCTGACGCCGTAGAAGACCAGGCCGATGCCCATGCCCGCGGCGAAGAGGAGAGACACCCAGCTGAGGAAGGAGAACTCCGGCTCCTCGTCATCCCGCCCGAGTTTGATGTCGCCGTAGCGGCTGAAGCCGATGAACAGCGCGAACACGACGAAGAACGCCGCGATGAGGACGTAGTACCAGCTGAAGGTGTTGACCACGACCGTCTGGATCGCGCCGAACGCCGCCTCCGCGGCCGCCGGGAAGCTGATCGCGAAGGCGCTGAAGATCGCGACGACGATCGCAGCCGGCCAGATCACCCACGGGGTGGCGCGGGCGCGGGGACCGGAGGTCGCGACCTCGGCAGGGATGACGGGGTCGGCGACGTCGGCGTCAAGATCGGCTGCCGTTGCTCCCTCGGGGGATGGATCGGCAGCCGCCGATTGGTCGGCGGGCATGTCGGACGTCGGATCGTGCGTCTGGCTGCTCACCGCACCAGAGTAGCCGGGGGCCGTCTACGCGCGATTGCGACCCGTGATCGAGCGCAGCAGCCACGCGATGACGCCGATGACGACGATCACGATTCCGAGCCACAGCAGGAACTTCACCGCCTCGACGAACAGACCCAGGAGGAGGAGCACGATACCGACGACGATGATGAGGATGAAGAGTGCGGGCATGCCCTCATCCTTCGCCTCGCCTCGGCCGCGAGCAACGGCTTGACTAGTCAGCGCGGGTTGAGTACTCGCGCGGGGCGTCAGTCTCAGGCCCCGCGGGATCCGGCATCCGTCTCGCCGACGTCGGTGCGGTGGAAGTTCTGCGCCGAGCGGGAGGCGGTCGGTCCGCGCTGGCCCTGATAGCGGTTGCCGTAGGGGCCGGAGCCGTAGGGGTTCTCGGCCGGAGAGGAGAGCCGGAAGAAGCAGAGCTGACCGATCTTCATCCCCGGCCAGAGGGTGATCGGGAGGGTCGCGACGTTGGAGAGCTCGAGGGTGACGTGCCCGGAGAAGCCCGGGTCGATGAAGCCCGCGGTCGAGTGCGTGAGGAGCCCGAGACGTCCGAGCGAGGACTTGCCCTCCAGGCGCGCCGCGACGTCGTCGGGGAGGCTCACCTGCTCGAAGGTGGACCCGAGGGCGAACTCGCCGGGATGCAGGACGAAGGGCTCGCTCGGGTCGACCTCGATGAGCCGGGTGAGGTCCGGCTGATCCTGCGCGGGATCGATGAAGGGGTACTTGTGGTTGTCGAACAGCCGGAAGTAGCGGTCGAGCCGCACGTCCACGCTCGAGGGCTGAACCATCTGCGCATCCCACGGGGACAGGCCGATGCGCCCGGACTCGACTTCGAGGCGGATGTCGCGATCACTCAGCAGCACGGGGCCAGCCTACGCCGAGCCAGTCGGCGAGCTCGCGGATCTCGGCATCCACCATCGCGCGCTCCTCGTCGTCGAACGGGAGGAGCTCGTGGACGGCGGTCACAACGAGGTTCTCCTTCTTCTTGTCGAGCTGCGCGTCGAGAAGTCCGACGAAGCGGTCGCCGATCAGGATCGGATGCGCGAAGGCGCCGTACAGCCGCTCGGCCTTCGGCTTGAACTGCTCGGAGATGTAGGCGAAGTCGAACAGCTCCGCCAGGCGTGGGCGGTCGAAGAGCACGCGGTCGTAGGGGTTCAGGATCGCCGCGCGACCGCCGGGATCGTCGTCGAGGGCGGCGAGCGCGGCCGGATCGACCCGCCACTTCCATCCGCTTCCCTCGACCTCGGCGGGTTCGCCGGCGTCACCGACGCGCGTCCACGCCGATCTCTGTCGCGCGATGCCGTGCGCCTGCAGGCGCCGCTCGGCGAGGATCCGCTCGGCCTCGTCGGGCGCGATCTCGGGGAGGTCGCGCGGCCACACGCGCTCGGGGACGTCCCACACGCGCTGTCGGCCCTGCCGCCCGGCGACGGCGACCTCGCCGCACACGGCCAGGAGCTCCAGCATCCGCGGCACCTGATTCGACCCGTACCACCCGCTCTCGTTGTTCGCCTGGACGACGCTGGTGTCGGGGATGGCGGCGGCGGTGAGCGGACCTTCGGAGGTGAGACGGGCGAGGATGTCGCGCCGGAACGCGGCGTTCGCCTCGACGTACTGGGCGGCGGCGGATCGGAGGGTGCGGTGACGCATGAGACTCACCAGCGCCGGAAGGAGGCTCGCGGCGTGGAAGGACCCGTCGAACTCGAAGATCGTGCGATCGGATTCGACCGCCTTTCGCAGGTGCCCCGGCTCATACGCCCAGCCGATGCGCGACCACGGCAGGAACTGCTCGGCGGGGGCGATCAGCGCGGTCGGATCGATCTTGATGGACCCGAGCTGCTCGACCACCTCCACAATGTCGGCCGGGCGCTCGGCATCCAGCAGCTGCGCGCGCACGGCGAGGCGGCGTGCGTCGTCTCTGCTCAGGCGGTGCATGCGGGCGAGGTTACTCCCGGGTGGAGACACCGCCGGACGCGCGACGTCGATCTCGACGTGTGGGAGCGGGGGCGATCCACCCCCGTTCTGACGCCCTGTTATGCTTGCCACGCGCTGCATCGGTTCGCCGATGACGCTCTGTCGGGGATGTAGTTCAATGGCAGAACATCAGCTTCCCAAGCTGAGAGCGCGGGTTCGATTCCCGTCATCCCCTCCACGGCTCACGATGGCACCGAAGGTGCTGGCGTGCTCAGCTCCTCCCCCGCCCGGACACCCGACGGCGCGCCGACAGGGCCACCCGCTCCAGCATCCGGTCGGGTGAGATCCCCCGCTTCTGCGTGAACGGCGGATTGAGCGCCTCCCCCATGGAGATGCCGAGCCGCGTGCGCACGGTCGAGCGCGCGTGGGTGAACGTGTCGAAGCCGGCGCGGCCGTGGTACGCGCCCGAACCGCTCTGTCCGACGCCGCCGAAGGGCAGTCCCGGCACCGCGACATGCAGGGCGATGTCGTCGACGGTCATGCCTCCGTACCGCGTCCGGGCGGTGAACTCGGCGAAGTCCTCCCCGCGCGGCCCGAACCAGTAGGCCGCGAGCGGCGACGGGCGCCCTGCGACGTCCTCGACGACCTCCCGCGTCGTCCGGTAGGTGCGCATCATCAGCACCGGACCGAAGATCTCCTCCGAGTCGATGTCCATCTCCGCCGTCACCCCCGTGACGACGACCGGAGGGATGCGGCGCGACGCGGCATCCGGCATCGCACCGGGTACGGCCTCGTGCACCTCGGCGCCCTTCGCGCGGGCATCCTCGACCAGCGCGCTCACGCGTGCGAAGTTCGCGTCGTTCACGATCGAGACCGGCCCGTCCTCGGACTCCCAGATCTCCCGCCCGCGGCGCAGCGCCCGCGCGAGGAACTGCTCCTGTACCGGTTCGGGCACGTAGACCACCTCCGGACACAGGCAGACCTGCCCTCCGTTCATGAGACGCCCGGCCATCGTCTTCTCGGCCGCGATGGCCACGTCCGCGCCCTCGGCGACGACGACGGGGTTCTTGCCGCCGAGCTCGAGCGTCACCGGCACGAGGTTCTTCCCCGCCGCCTCCGCGACGAGCGCTCCGACCTTGGGCGACCCGGTGAAGAACAGGTGGTCGAAGGCGAGCCCGCTGAACGTCGCTCCCGCCGCGGACCCGCCGGTGACGACGATCAGCTCATCGGGTCCGAAGTACTCGGTGACCTTGGCGGCGAACAGAGCCCCGGTGCGGGGCGTGATCTCGGAGAACTTCACCATCACGCGATTGCCCCCGGCGATGGCCGCCGCCGCCGGCTGCGCCACGAGACCGAGCGGGAAGTTCCAGGGACCGATGACGCCGACCACACCGAGCGGCACGCGCTCGACCTTCGCCGCGAGCCCGAAAGGGCGAAGCGCGGCGAGCGGCCGCTTCGGACGCGACCAGGCTCCGAGGCGGCGCCGGATGATCTCGATGTCCAGCAGGATGCCGGTGATGTCGGTCAGCGTGCTGACGGACGCCGGTCGGTGGCCGAAGTCCGCATCCATCGCCTCGCCGAACTCCTGCGCGTTCTCGGTCAGCAGCAGAATGAGCCGGTCGAGCCGGTCACGCCGCACCGCGAGCGACGGCGGCCCCTCGGCGAGGAAGGCCCGGCGCTGCCGCGCGAACGCGCCGGCGATCTCGTCCGACGACCACTCGCGGGCCCGCACACTCTCGTCCGGTCGGGCCTGGGTCTGGGGGACGTCGCTCATGGTGCTCCTCCACGTCGATCCGCTCGCGCCGGGGGACGCGCGCTCCCTCGATTCTCCCCGACCCACGGATGCCGGGCCGCGCGTACGCGGAGGCCGACCCGTCAGCGCCGGCGCTCCAGCACCCCCGCCAGCGCTCACGGCAGCGGTTCGGCCGCCTCCCGTGCCGCGCGGGCGGAGGCTCGCACCGCACCGATGCTGGCGCCGATGACGAGGGCGATGCCCACCAGCTCCCAGGGGGACAGCTCCTGACCGAGGAGCACGAAGCCGGCGAGCGCGGCCGTCGCCGGCGCGAGGCTCATGAGGATCGCGAACGCGGCGGCCGGCAGACGCCGGAGCGCGACGAGCTCCAGCGCGTAGGGGATGGTCGAGGACAGCACCGCGACCGCCGCACCGAGCGCGACGAGGTCCCACCGCAGCAGCGCGGACCCGGCATCCAGGATGCCGAAGGGGAGCGCGATCGCCGCACCGACGAGCATCGCCCACGCGAGTCCGTCGAGGCGCGGGAATGCTCTCCCCACCCGCGCGGACGCCAGGATGTAGAACGCCCAACTGGCCGCGGCCCCCAGAGCGAAGAGGACCCCGATCGGATCCAGACGATCCCAGCCGCCGCCGGCGAGCGCGACGACTCCGACGAGCGCCAAGAGCGCCCACAGCCACGCCGACGCGCGCCTGCTCGCCACGATCGACAGCACGAGCGGACCCAGCACCTCGATCGTGACGGTGATCCCGAGCGGCAGGCGCTCCAGCGCGAGATAGAACAGACCGTTCATGGTCGCCAGGACCAGACCGAACCCGGCCACGGCGAGCCAGTCCCGCCGGCCGTACCCGCGGAAGGCCGGCCGGGCGATGGCGAGGAGGAGTGCGGCGGAGAACACCAACCGCAGCATCACCATGCCGAGCGGACCGACCTCGGGGAAGAGGAGGACGGCGAGGGAGGCCCCGATCTCCTGGCAGGACAGGCCGATGACGACGAAGAGGACCGCGGGAGCGGCGCTCCGAGGCCCTCTCACCGCATCACGAGATGGGCTCGGCGCAGATTGCGCGCTCGCTGATCTCCTGGCGGTACTGCTCGGGCGTCCAGGGGAGGCCGGCGGCGGGAGCCGTCTGGCCGGCGGCCGCCGGAGCCTTCGAGGCGATCGCGGCGAGCTCCCACGCCAGTCGCGCACCGAAGCCCGATCCGCCCGCGGACTGGTTGAGGACGAGCGCGACGGTCAGTCCGGACTCGGGGTCGGAGTACGCCGCAGTGGTGTACCCGGGGAACACACCGTGCTGGCCGATGAGGGAGCCGGCCTGGAAAACGCCACCTCCGATCGTCAGCCACGAAGGCGACGAACCGGTCTCGGGCAGCGCGCCCTCCAGGCGCTCCTCGGCGGAGACCAGGGTGCTCGTGGCGAGCGACTGCGCATAGCGTCCGAGGTCGGTGATGTCGGTCGTCACGCCGGCGTCGGTGAAGCCGGTCGTGCGGGAGAGATCAGTGATGTCGAGGGAGTCGAGGCAGTTCCGACGATCTCCGTCCTGCGGGGCGAAGAGCCCGGTGAGAACGGGGATCTCGGGGTCCGGGGCACCGAAGGTGGTTGCTGTGAGGTCCAGCGGGTCGGCAACGTACTCCTCGACGAGCGTCCCCGCGCTCTTCCCGGTCGCGCGCTCGAGAGCGAGACCCAGCAGGAGGTACCCGGCATCCGAATCGCGGTACTGCGCACCGGGCTCGGCGGTGCGCTCCTGGCCGAGGCCGAAGGCCGCCAGCTCGCGCGGCGCCCAGCGGCGGTCGGGGTTGTCGAGCCACATGCGCAGCAGCTGCGATGAGTACGAGCCGATGCCCGACGTTCCGTCGCACAGCTGATCCAGCGTGATGCCCTCGAGGTCGGGCACAGCCGCGACGTACTCGGTGATGGAGTCGTCGAGGTCGACCAGCCCCTCGTCGGCGATCTGATACAGGATGTCGCAGGTCATCGACCGCGTCGACTTCGCCGCGGCGAACTGCATGTCCGTCGTGACCTCGCCTCCGCCGCCCGGTGTCTGCGTGCCGACCCCTGACACCCACGAGCCGCTCCACGGCGCCCAGACGCCGACGATCGCACCGGATGCACCGGCGGCCGACATGGCGTTCGCGACAGCGGCCTCGAGCTGCTCCTGGGTCTCCGCGGGGAATGCACCCTCGACCTGCGGCGGCACATCGATCGAGACGCTGCGATCGGGAGTGCAGGCCGCGAGCGACAGCACCATGCCGACGACCGCCGCAGCCGCGACGACGCCCCGGCGCACGCTGAATCGACCGTGCATCCTCACCCCCAGCTGATCGTGACTTGCATTCAAACACACCCGCCCGAGATCCCTATGGTTGAGGGATGAGTCATCGCTTCGACGACGCCGCGCGAGCGGGCGTTCTCGGCCACATGAACGGCGACCACGCTGACGACAATCTTCTCATCGCCCGGGCCCACGCGCCCGCGGACATCGAGCCCGCCGACATCGTCGGATCGGTCATGACCGACCTCGACGGCGACACCGGCACATGGCGGGCGACGCTCGTCGGCGGCCGCGAGATCGACGTCACCGTCCCGTGGCCCGGCGCCCCGATCAGCGAGCGCCCGCACCTCCGCCGCGAGATCGTCGCGCTCTACGACGAGTCCTGCCGGCGCCTGGGCATCGAGCCACGCCCGCACGACTGAGCAGCGCGGCTCTCGTCCGGATAGCGCGGCGCCCTTCAGCCCGCGGAAGGCCACCCGGGCTTCTCCACCCGGTCCGCGCCGCGGAGGAGCTCCCCCGTCCACGCCCGGGTGATCGCCCCGTCGCGCGCGCGGATCATGCCGTCCTGCTCGCCGGTGTAGCGGAAACCGGCTTTGGCGGCCACGCGCATCGACGCGGTGTTGCCCACCACGCACTCCCACCGCATCCGCTCGAGGTCCGCGCGGGCGAAGACCTCGTCGATGACCGCGCCGAGCGCTTCCGGGAGGATGCCGCGCCCGCGGTGCGGGGCGCCGAGCCAGAAGCCGACCATGCCGCTCGGCATCCGCACGCCGATGACCCCGAGCAGGGGCCCGCCGACGGACTCGCGGATCGCCCACGTCCACTCCTCGCCGCGCAGCCAGCCCTTCGGCACGAACTCCGCGACGAACCCGACGGCGTCCTCGCGGCGGTAGGGCCACGGGATCGACAGGTACTCCTCGAACAGCGGATCGACGCAGTAGCGTGCGATGTCGTCGATGTCGCCGGGCAGGGGCTGATCCAGCACCAGCCGTGCCGTCCGGATCTCGAACGGCACCGTTCCCCGCGAGGTCACCCGGCCGCCCGGGGGATGATCGGCATGGTGCGGGTCACGGGGTGCGCGTCGTCCTCGGGGTCGGGGTCGGCGAGGAGGAAGAACCGCCCCTGGTACGGGCCCAGGTGCAGCGGGAAGCTCTGCAGATCGTCCACACGGGCCACGGCTTCGCCGGTCTCGGCATCCGTCACTCCGCTCCGCGGCACGAGGCACTCCGACCGCACCGTCGCATCGATGCTCTCGCCGGAGAAGTTCAGCACCGTCAGCTGGAGCGGTGCATCCTCGATCCGCCGGTCGCCTCCGTCGAGGCGGTGAACCAGCACGAGCATGCTCGGGTGCCCGACCGACGGCACATCGATCTGCGACGCCGTGGCGATCCCGTGCTCGCGACGCACGCGCAGCAGAGATCGAAGTCCGCTCGCGAACGACCGCGGATCCTTCAGCTGGGTCGGGAGCGGCCCGTACAGCGACCGCGCGCGCGGCATGCCGGCCGCCGACCGCGTCGCCTCCGGTGCGACGTCGAGCAGATCGTGCGCACCCCGCTCGATCCAGCGCGTGTCCCCCGAGGCGATGAGGGAGCGCACGTCGTCCGCGGGGAGCGTCAGCGCACCCGTCAGGTCCCAGCCCGACAGAGCGAAGACCCCCGGCTGCCACGCGTTGTACTTCGCCAGCAGCAGGTGCGCATCACGGATGCCGGGCACATCGGCGTCCGTGATGTCCTCCAGCCGGGGCTTCCCCTGGGTCGCGGCGATGAGCGACGCGGTCGTGCAGGCGATCCCGTTCTGGGTGAAGGGCAGGTTGTAGTCGGCGGCGACCGTGAGCACCTCGGTGAGCTCCGCGCGGATGAGCGCGGCGAGGTCGTGCCCCGAGATCTCGCCGTGCCGGAACGGGTACACGTCGTCGCGGTGCGTGGTCGCCCAGTGCACGAGCTCGTAGGTCAGCTCGTCGTGGTTCTGCATCCCGTGCACGAGCTGCGCGGGCTCGACCCCGGTCTCTAGCGAGGTCGTCAGCGCCAGCCGCAGGAACTCCGTGTCGGCGGTGGCGAGGGCGTGGTGGTAGGCCGGCCGCGTCACGAAGTCGTACGACAGGTCGGCGCCGACCGCCGCGGTGTCGCGGATGTCCTCCATCGTGAGGTTGAGCTCCTGGAAGGTGAAGCCTCCGACCTTGCGGACCATGCCGGCGATGATGTGGTTCGCCGCCTGGGAGAGCGGATGCCCCTCCGACCAGGCCGGGAGTCCTTCCGCGCTCTTCTCCACACCGAGGAAGCCGTTGGCGTCGAGTCGCAGCGCGCTCGTCCCGAGGTCGCCGAGCGAGTGCAGCGCGTCGCCGATCACGAGACGCATGCCGGCGAACGTGGGGTCGAGCCAGTTGATCGAGGGCTGTCCCTCCTTGAAGTAGTGCAGGTACACCCACCGGCGCTCGACACCGTCGGTTCCGGTGACCGGCGCCGTCGCGCTCCAGTTCGTCTCCTTCACCCCCGGCGTGTAGAAGATGACCCGCTGGAGCTCGCCGATGATGTAGCCGCGCGCACTCAGCTCGCGCTCGCGCTCGGCATCGAGGTTGATCGAGTCGCGCCCCTCCGGCACGTCGGGGAGGAGGTTCCAGTCCTCGGGCTGGATCTCCACCATGTGGTAGATCCCCGGGTAGTCCTTATAGGCCATCTCGGCCAGACGGAAGTCGGCTCCCTTCCCGGTGTGTCCCGGGACGATGTCGTCGATGACGCTTCCGCCGTGCGACTCGGCCACGTCGGCGAGGCGACGGAAGGCCGTCTCGTCGCCGAACTCCGGGTCGATCTGCGTGCTGATGCGGTCGAAGTGGCCGTCGACGCTCGGGGTCTGCTGCCAGTCCGTGATGCCGCCGGCACGCTTGACCGGACCGGTGTGGATGCCGGTGATCCCGATGCGCTCGAACGTGCGCCACAGGGCGTCCTCGCCCAGCGCCTGGAGGAAGGACTCCCCAGGCCGCGTGATGAGCGAGATCGGGTACGCGGTGAACCAGACGTCGGTGGTCTCGATCGCGCGACGGGCGTCCGGGCGCGCGTAGGGGTTCCGCCACATGGACGGCTGGCCGGACAGCTGGCGGCCGAGGACGTCGGCGTCCTTCAGCATCGACTGCCGCACGAGCCACTCGACGTACGCGGGGTTGGTGCCGTTGGCCGTCCGCGGGTCCGACGCGAAGCGGCGGAGGCTCCCGCCGCGCATCTGATCGCGCGGTCGGAGGCGGCGCGGACGCGCGGGATAGCGCTGCTCGTCGTAGCTTATCTCCGCCGGGTCGTGCTCGATCGGCTCCTGCTCGCCCTGCGCTCCCTCGCTCAGTGCGCGCTCACCCTGTGCGGTCGTCTCGTGTGCGGCCTGCTCGTCCACCCGGCATCCGTTCTCCCGGCTCGTCCGGCGCGGGTGACAGCGACGCTACCCGCCCGCCGCGCCCAGGAGAAGACGCTTGACCCTCCCGGGCGCGGCGGGTATCGACAGCCCGGCGATCGCCTCTAGGTTAGGTGACCCTAAGTCGCTAGGATGGGGCGCATGAGCGACCCGACTCCGTTCTCCATCGCCCTGCGCGAGCGCTCCAGCGGCGCGCACTCCACGAGCGAGCACGCCGGCTTCATGGCCGACCTGATGAAGGGCGAGGGCACCCGCGAGGACTACATCGCCCTCGTCGCCCAGCACTGGTTCATCTACGAGGCCCTCGAGGCCGCGGCAGACCGCATGCGCGACGACCCGGTCGCCGCACCGTTCATCACCGACAAGCTCACGCGCCTCCCGGCCCTGGAGGCCGACCTCGCCTACCTCCTCGGCCCGGACTGGCGCGGGCAGATCGCCCCGCTGCCCACCACCCAGCGGTACGTCGAGCGCATCGCCCAGGTCGGGACGACGTGGCCGGGCGGCTTCGTCGCGCACCACTACACGCGCTACCTCGGCGACCTCTCGGGCGGTCAGTTCATCGGCCGCCTCATGGCGCGCCGCTTCGGCTTCGACACCAACGGCATCGGCTTCTACGTCTTCGACGACATCGCCGACCCGAAGGCCTTCAAGGAGGTCTATCGCGAGCAGTTGGATGCCGCCCCCTGGGACGCCGACGAGCAGGCCCGGGTGATCGACGAGGTGCTGCTGGCGTATCAGTTCAACACCGACCTGTTCGACGACCTCGCCGCCGCAAAAGCCGTGGCGGTCGCCTGAACCCCCGTCCCGCCTGAGACGCGCTCAGCCGCGCTCGGAAGCGGCGCGGGAGCGTGCCTCCGCCATCCATCGCGCCACATCGGGGTCGACGCGGATGTCGCTCGGACGCAGCGGCCTGGAGAGGTAGAGCCCGTCGAGGGAGGTGAGCCGCGACAGCGCCACATAGGTCTGCCCGGGCGCGAAGGCGCCGGACCCCAGGTCGATCACGGCCCGCTCGTAGGTCTTCCCCTGCGACTTGTGGATCGTCACGGCCCACGCCAGGCGCAGCGGGAACTGGGTGAACTCCGCCACGATGTCGCGCGTGAGCGATTTCGACCCGGGGTCGTAGGCGTAGCGGAACCTCTCCCACACCGCCGGCTCCACGTCGAACTCCTCGCCCTCGACCTCCACGCGCACCGATTCGCCGGCGATCCGGGTGACGGTCCCGATCGTGCCGTTGACCCAGCGCGGGGGCTCTCCGCCGAACCCCTGGGTGTCGTTGCGGAGGAACATGACCTGCGCGCCGACCTTCAGCTTCAGCTCGACGTCGGCCGGATAGGCGGCATCCCCTCGCCCGAAGTCGCCCGAGATGTCGGCCGTCGCCGTCTGCTCGCGACCGACGAGTTCGGTGAGGTGGCGCCGGTTGATCTGATTCACGATGTCGTTGCGCGTGGCAAGGGTGATGATCGGATGCTCGCCGTCCGCCGGATCCGGGGGCGTCCGCGCCCCGGTGTCATTGAGGATCTGCGCGATGTCGGCCGTCACCCGCCCGTACCGGACCGCGTTCAGCATCGCCTTGAACGCCGGATCGCTCTGCCGGTGGATGTCGACGAGCTCCCGCACGTGGAGGGCGGCGCCGTGAGATCCGATGTCGAGGATGCCGTCGGCCGCGCGCTCCCCCACCCAGACCCGCGCGTCGAAGAACCAGAACGAGCGGTAGTGATCGCGGACGTATCGCATCTCGTCGCCGCGCGGCGGCACCGGCGCGAGCTGGTAAGGGTCGCCGAACATGACGATCTGCACGCCGCCGAAGGGCTCGGCCCGGCGCCCGCGCGCCTGACGGAGCGACCGGTCGATCGCGTCCATGAGGTCGGCGTTGACCATCGATATCTCGTCGATCACGAGGGTGTCGATCGCATTGAGGATGCGTCGCGTCGGATCGGTCTGGTCGATCGGGCTCCCCGCGATCAGACCGATCGGCAGACGGAACAGCGAATGGATCGTCTGGCCCTCGACGTTCAGCGCCGCCACCCCCGTCGGCGCGCAGATCGCGATCTGCTTGGAGGTGTTCCACGCCAGGTGCTGGAGGAGGGTGGATTTGCCGGTCCCCGCCCGGCCGGTGACGAAGACGTGCTCCCGCGTGTCCTCGATCAGACGGAACAGCGCCTCCTGCTCGGCGGAGAGGGCGGGCGTGGTCACCGACTCATGCTAACGAGAGGATCGCCCCGTGCTTCCTAGACTGGACTCGTGGACCAGAGCGCGCAGGGCGGCCGGGAGCGTCGTCGACCGCGCCTCGGACTCGAGCTGGGCCTGATCGGCGTGGCGCTCGTGGTGGTCCTCGGCGCGGCCGTCGCGGGCTGGGCGGTGCTCGAGCGTGCGGTCTACAGCCCGTCCGCGTTCGTGGAGCGGTACCTCGGCCTCCTCGCCGACGGGCGCGCGGCCGACGCGCTGCAGATCCCCGGCGTCGCGGTCGACGCCCTCGAGCTCGAGGCCGCGGGGCTTCCGGTGACCTCGGACGAGGCGCTCCTGCGCCCGGCCGCGCTGGGTTCGCTCACCGACATCGCCGTCGTCTCGGAGGAGCAGCTCGAGGACGGACGCCACCGCGTCACCGCCGAGTACCGCGCGGGCGCCTACCCCGGTTCCACGACCTTCGACGTGGAACGCGAGGGCACCATCGGCCTCGCCCCGACCTGGCGCTTCGCGACGAGCCCGCTGGCGGTGATGGAGCTGACGGTCAAGGGATCGATGAGCTTCGACGTCAACGGCTTCCGCATCGACAAGCGGCAGGTCTCCCCGGACGGCGCAGATGCCGACCCCCTCGCACCCCTCCCCCTCCTCGTGTTCTCGCCCGGGGTCTATTCGGTCTCGGTCGACACCGCGATCGCGGCGACCCCGGGGATCGCGGTGCTCTCCGACATCCCCTTCCACGAGATCCCGGTGGAGCTGCAGGCCACCGCCACCGATGAGTTCGTCGCGGTCGTGCAGGAGCGCGTGGACGAGTTCCTCACAGGGTGCGCCGGCCAACAAGTGCTCCAGCCCACCGGATGCCCCTTCGGCTACGTCCTGCAGGACCGCATCGTGTCGCTGCCGACGTGGGAGATCGTCCAGCAGCCCGAGGTGCGCCTCCAGCCCGACGGCGCCGGCTGGCGGATCGTTCCCGCCGAGGCGGCGGCGCGTCTGGACGTGGAGGTGCAGTCCCTCTTCGACGGCGTGATCTCGCCGCTCAGCGAAGAGGTCCGCTTCCCCGTCGCCGGCGACATCACGGTGCTTCCGGACGGGACCGCGACGATCATCGTCCGCGCACCCGACTGAGCGGCGTCCGCTCAGCATCCGCCCCTGATCGACTCGTCGCTACAGTCCGGCTCGCGCGTCGCGCTCGGCCATCTGCGCGAGGCGGGCGTTGTACTCCTCGAGCTCGGCGTCGCCCGTGCGGTCGGCGTGCCGGTCGCTGCGCTTCTGATCGCGCGCGTCGCTGCGGCTCCATTGGATCGCGACCGTGACGGCGAGGATGAGGGTGGGGATCTCACCGACCGACCAGGCGACACCGCCGCCGATGTACTGGTCCTCGAGCGGCGTCGGACCCCACGTGCGCCCCATGGAGCCGTACCACTCGGCGACCATGAGCCCGGTCTGCATCATGATCGCGATGCCGAAGAACGCGTGCATGGCCATCACGCCGATGAGCAGAAGGAGCCGGCCGGCGTAGGGCAGACGCCACGGCACCGGGTCGATCCCGACGAGGGTGAGGGCGAACAGGTATCCGGTGAGCAGGAAGTGCGCGACCATCCACTCGTGTCCGAGGTGGTCGTAGAGCGTCCATCGGAAGAGGTCGGTGAAGTAGAAGACCCAGAGCGATCCGATGAAGAGACCCGCCGCGACGAACGGGTTCGTGAGGACCCGGGCAACCGGGGAGTGCACGGCCCACAGGATCCACTCGCGGCCGCCCCGCGTGCCGTCGTCGCGCTTGCGGATCGCACGTGCGGCGAGCGTGACGGGGGCGCCGACGACGAGGAGGACGGGGATCGCCATGCTGAGGAGCATGTGGGCGATCATGTGCATGCTGAACAGGTAGTGCCCGTAGACGTTGACCGAGCCGTTCGTGACCCAGACCAGCAGCAGGAGACCCGTCATCCACAGGATCGTGCGATGCAGCGGCCAGCGGTCGCCGCGACGGCGCATCCGGAGGACGCCCGCGAGGTAGAAGAACGCGAGGAACCCGGCGAGCATCACCCACAGGAGGTCGATGCTCCACGCCGTGATCCACCGCTCCGGGGTCAGCTCGGGCGGCAGCGGCGCCTCGGACAGGATCTGCGCGGCGCTCAGTTCGGCCGGAAGCGGGACGACGCCGGGGGTGGGCGTGCGCGCGAGCGCGGCCGCCGCACCGCTCGCCGCACCCATGAGGGCGAGCTCGCACGCGATGAGCAGCCAGAAGACGCGGGATGCCGCTTCCTCGCGGAGGCGTCCGATGAGCCGGGTGCGGTACCAGGCGCCGAGGGCGCCGAGGGCGATGAGGGCGACGACCTTCACCATGAGGATCGCGCCGTACGGCGAGAACAGCGCATCCCAGTCGAGCAGGCCGATGGCCGCCCGCACGGTCCCCGACACCGCGACGATGACGAAGGCAGCCAGCGCGATGCTCGAGTACCGCGCCAGAACCGTCGCGAGCTGCGGCTTCGGCAGGAGCGGCCGGACCAGCACCATGAGGATCAGGCCGCCCAGCCAGATGGCGGCGCCGATGATGTGCAGGATGAGCGCGGTCATGGCCTCGTGGTGGAAGGCCTCCTCGCCCGAGTGGCCCTGCGTGCCCATCGGGACGAGCGTCGCCATCGCGAGGATCGCGACGAAGAAGGTCGGCGTCCACGAGCGCACCGCGAAGGTGAGGATCGTCAGCACCGCACCGGCGATGGTCGTGATGAGCCACGTGCGACCGAGCTCGGTCTCGACGAGGTAGCGACCGAGCTGGGCGCCGAACTCGGGCCCCGGGCCCACCTGCGGATTGAAGGCGTCGACGAAGGTGAGGAACCCGGTTGCCGCCGACGCGACGGTGAACACCGCGGCGGAGACGGATGCGGCATCCAGAGCCGTCTCGAACGGACGCTCGCCGGCACGGAGGGTGAAGAGCGCGGTGACGAGGATGCCGACCATCCCCGCCGCGGCCAGGTTGACCGTCAGCTTCACGATCGGGACGCTCCACCGCACGAACGGTCCCGGGTCGCCGATCGCGAGCGGCGCGACCGCACCGCCGTACATCAGCGCCCAGACGAGCACGATCACCGAGGACACGACGAGGATCGCCGGACCCACCAGGCGCAGCGCGCGCGGCCCGATCCCGCCGTCGGCGGGACGGCGCGATGCGGGGGCGCGCAGAGTGGGGGCGGAGGTCACCGTTCCAGCCTACGGCGGCATGCAGAAGGGGGATGCCGTGAGAGCACGGCATCCCCCTTCCGGAGGTCGGGTGTCGTTATTTGACGGCAGCCTTGAGCTTGGAGCCGGCGGTGACCTTGACGCGCTTGCCCGCGGGGATCTTGATCTCCTCGCCGGTCTGGGGGTTGCGGCCCGTGCGCGCCGACGTCTCGACCTGCTCGAAGGCGATCCAGCCGGGGATCGAAACCTTGCTGCCCTTGGCGACCGCCTCGGAGACGGTGGAGAAGAGAGCGTCGAGCACGCCCGACACCGCGGACTGGCTCTGTCCGGTGGCGCTTGCGATGCTCGCGACGAGCTCGGTCTTGGTGATGGACTTGTCGGCCATGTGGTTGTCCTCCAGGCGACGGATGTCGCCTCTCGTTACTGCGGACGAAGGATTCGCACCTCCGTTGGTCGGATGGACCGCCTCGACAGTACCAATGACCCCCGTGTTTCCGCGGATTCACGGGCATTTCGGGCTCAATCGCCCGGCGTGTCGCCCTCATTCTGAGGCTCCTGTGACGCGAGTGACCACCACGTGGATTGTTACGCCCGGGTGAAAAGTGCAGGATTTGCTTTGGATTTCCTGTCCATACGCGCAGGATGTGTCGAGTGCGCACCGGAGCGCACCTGACCCCTGAAAGGCGAACTCCCCGTTGCATAAGACGCATACGACGAAGACCCCGTCCTCCCTCTCCTCCCGCCGCGTACGGACTCTCGCGGTCGTCGCCGCCGTCGGCCTTTTCGGCGGCGGTGCGCTGGCGCAGCCGGCGTGGGCAGCCGTACCGGAGGGTCCGACGGAACACACGACCCTCGGACTGACCGGCGAGCAGGTCATGGCCCACCTCGCCGAGCTCGCGGAGATCAGCGAGTCCTACTCCGCAGAGGGCTACCGCATCTGGAACGGCCCCGGCTACGAGGCCTCCGCCACCTATGTCGAGGAGGCACTCGAGGCGACCGGCGCTTTCACGGTCGAGCGCCAGGTGTTCACCGTCGACGACGTGGTCGAAGGCCCGGTCACCCTCACCGTCGGCGAAGCGGTCTACACCGGCGGTCACATGATCAATGCCGAGGGAACCGCGACACCCGTCGTCGGGGCGCCGCTGGCGATCCCCGCCGCCGAGGAGGGCGGCCGCCTGGGCTGCGACCCCGCGTCGTTCGCGGCGATCCCCGCCGGATCGATCGTCATCGTCCAGCGCGGCGTGTGCGCGTTCGGGGAGAAGGTCGCCAACGCCACCGCCGTCGACGCCTCCGCGGTGTTCATCGCGAACAACGTCCCCGGGCTGATCGAGAACGGCACCGTCGGCGATCGTGACGAGTCCGCCGCTCCCGCGGGGTCGCTGACGCCGGAGGACGGCCAGACGCTGATCGACCTCGTCGGCGCGGCGCAGGAGGCAGAGGAGCCCGTGCCGACCGCCGACGCGGTCATCGAGAAGGAGTTCGTCGAGGTCCCCACGTTCAACGTGATCGCGGAGTCCGTCGCCGGCGATCCCGAGGATGTCGTCGTGATCGGCGCCCACCTCGATGGCGTCGACGCGGGGCCGGGCGTCAATGACAACGCGTCGGGATCGGCGGCACTGCTCGCCCTCGCCGATCAGGTGGCGGCGTACGAGTTCCCGAATGACCGGAAGATCCGCCTCGCCTTCTGGGGCGCGGAGGAGATCGGGCTGCTCGGCTCGACCCACTACGTCACCGATCTCGCCGCAAACGATCCCGCGGCGCTCGAGCGCATCTCGTCGTACCTGAACTACGACATGATCGGCTCCGACAACTACACCGTCGGTGTCTACGATGCCGACCAGTCGACCTTCGAGGCGCCCGTGACGGTGCCCGAGGGCTCCATCGAGCTCGAAGCGATCTTCACGGACTACTTCGACGGCGTGGAGCAGCCGTGGGTGGACAGTGAGTTCTCGGGCCGTTCGGACTACCAGGCGTTCATCGAAGCCGGCATCCCGGCGGGTGGACTCTTCTCGGGGGCCGACACCATCAAGACGGAGGAGGAGGCGGCGATCTTCGGCGGAACCGCCGGGGAGCCCCTGGACAGCAACTACCACCGCCCGACGGACACCCTCGAGAACGTCAATCGGGAGTCGGTGGATGCCTTCGCCCCGGCGATCGGGTGGGCCGCGCACGTGCTGGCCTGGGACCTCGTCGACGCGCAGCCGCCGGTGAGCCCCGAGCCCGAGCCGACGGATCCCGCGGTGCCGTCGCCGGAGCCGGAGCCGACCGGTCCGGGTGCCGAGCCGACGACGGAACCGGTCGAGACGGTGACTCCCGCTCCGGCGGCCGGCAGCGGTCGCGGTGACCTGGCGACGACCGGCGGCAGTTCCGTGGCACCGTTCGCTCTGGCAGCCGGCGTGCTTCTCCTGGGCGGTGTGGCAGTGAGTGCGCTGGCCGCCTCGCGTCACCGTCGCATTCGTTCGGAGTCGTGACGCGCACAGTCGCGTCGTAGGAACGACGAAGGGCGGGTCTCCCTCGGGAGGCCCGCCCTTCACAGTGGCGTCTGGTGCTTACCAGGACGACTTGGTCACACCGGGGAGTTCCCCACGGTGGGCCATGTCGCGGAAGCGCACACGCGAGATGCCGAACTTCGTCAGCACGCCGCGGGGGCGACCGTCGATGACGTCGCGCGAACGCAGACGGACCGGCGATGCGTTGCGGGGCAGCTTCTGCAGGCCCAGGCGAGCGGCTTCGCGCTGCTCGTCGGTCGACGCGGGGTCGACGAGGGCCTTCTTCAGCTCGGCGCGCTTCGCGGCGTAGCGGTCGACGACCTCCTGGCGCTGCTGGTTGCGCGCGATCTTGCTCTTCTTGGCCATGAGATCAGCGCTCCTCTCGGAATTCGACGTGCTTGCGGATGACCGGGTCGTACTTCTTCAGCACGATGCGGTCGGGGTTGTTGCGGCGGTTCTTGCGCGTCACGTAGGTGTACCCCGTACCGGCGGTCGAACGCAGCTTGATGATCGGACGGACGTCCTGTGCCTTCTTGGCCATCAGAGCTTCACACCCTTCGCGATCAGGTCCTTCGCGACCGACTCGATGCCGCGGGCGTCAATGACCTTGATGCCCTTGGCCGAGACGTTCAGCGTGATCTTGCGACCAAGCGAGGGAACGAAGTAGGTCTTCTTCTGCACGTTCGGGTCGAAGCGACGCTTCGTCCGGCGGTGCGAGTGCGAGATGTTGTGACCGAAGCCGGGAACCGCTCCAGTCACCTGGCACACTGCTGCCATGGTGATGTCTCCTTCTGTACCGTGACACCGGACGGTGCCACCCAAGATCCCTTGTCTGCACCCCGCACGACACCGCCGTTTCCGGCGGAGATTCGGGGTGGGGTGCGAACTGTCCGCTGGAGTGCGGGCAGACAAACGACGAGTCTAGCACGCGCGCACGGCGCGCCGTGATCCGCGTCAGGCGGTGAGGGTGTATCTGCGGGCGCCGGCGGGGCGTGGGGTGCGGTGCGGGTCGATCCAGGGTGGGGGGATCAGCCAGACGGTGGCGTGGGTGCCGGTTCCGTCGATGTGGATGTCCCAGCCGTCGGCGTGGAGGCGGTGGTGGCACCCGGTGCACAGCAGCACCCCGTTGCCGAGGTCGGTGGATCCTCCGTCGCGTTTCCACCAGGTGATGTGGTGGACGTGGCACCAGGCCGGGGGCGCCCCGCAGGACACGCACCCGCCGTCGCGTTCGACGAGGGCGAGTTTCTGCGCCGGGGTGAACAGGCGTCTTGTTCGTCCCCAGTCGAGGATGTCGCTGTCCCCGCCGAGGACGCAGGGGATGACCTGTGCGTCGGCGGCGAGACGCCGGACGGCCCCGGCGGGGATCGGCTGGGTGAGTCCGTCGATGGTCGCCGCGCCGGTGCCGGATTCCAGGTCGGCGAGATCGACCCGGACCACGATGGTGGCCTGTGGGCCGGTGGGGACCTCGGTGCAGCCGATCGCGTGGCGACACAGGTCCGCGAGGGCATCCGCTTGGATCTGCCGCACCGATCGGGGATCCCGTTCCCCGGCATCGGTGTCGGCGTGTTCGTTGCGGCGCAGCACCCCGCCCACGATCGCTTCGATCGCGGCTTTCACCGGCGCCCCGGTCTCGGCATCCAGCTTCCCCGCCAGAACCAGCATCCCGTCGCGTTCCTGGAGGGTGAACGACCGGTCGGCAACGCACTCCTCGTGACGGGGTTCAACACCGTCGGGGTCCAGGTGCGCTTCCGCCCGGGCGAGGAGCTTCGCGAGCTGATCCGGGCGAAGCCCCGGCACCACCCCACCAACTCCTCCTCCGCACGCTCGAGCCGTTCCGGGTCCACCCGGAGGGCGACACGGTCCAGCAGTGCGGTGATCGCCGCAGCCCCCGTCATCCCCAAGGTGCCGTCCGCGACCGCGCGGGCCACATGCGGATGTTTCGCGGGAAGCTCCTCACCGGTCAGTGCGGCACGAGGTGCGGTCGCTTCCCCGACCTGCACCCACCGCATCGCTTCCCCGACCGTGGTTCCGACCGTGGTCGCCATCAGCACCGGGGCGGAGGAGAACCCCGCCCTCCGCGCCAGGGAATCCCCACCGAGCTCCCGCCGCGACTGCCGAGCGATCTCCGCCGCCACAGGAGCGAGCCCGGCATCCACGTGACGCTTGAGCGCCCCGAACGCCTCCAGCACCCCCAGCAACTCCCCCGGCGCCAACGCCGTCACCGGCCGGTCACCACCCGCCGCAACCAGCCCCGCCAGCGCCCCCGCGATGTCCTCAAGACACGAACCATCCATACCTCAAAGATAGAACGCACCTACGACATTTGAGGCCTGACCGTTCGAACCAACAACAGCTCAGATCCCCGGAATCCGGCGCTCAGATAAAGCGTCTTCGCAACTAGATTCGAGCTAACGCCTATTTGACGGATCCCGCAGTCGTCAGCAAGGTCGCACACCGTCGCGATCAGGCGCCGGCCGATGCCGCGGCGGCGGTACGGCGCCAGGACGAACACGCTCTGCAGATCCGCGGAGAGACGCTCGGTGTCGCCCAGGTTCGGAACACGCCGGAACACCACCATCCACGCCATCCCCACGAGACGCCCGCCATCATCGGCCACCACACAGACGACGTCGCTCCGACCGATCCACTCGCGAAGAGCGCTCGTGAGTGTCACCCGCTCTTCGCCCTCGCCGGGCCGGTCAGCCCAGGCGACCTTCAGGTCGACGAGCCCGGAGAGGTCGCCCTCGACCGCCCGTCGCATCACCACGCCGACACCCATGGCCACATCGTGTCAGACACACTGTGCGAGCCACAGCCGGGACCCCTTCACTCCCGGGGGCCTGGAAGGATCGCGTGGTGAGTGAACTCCATCATCTGACGGACGTCAGGGCGGTCGTCTTCGACGTCGGCGAAACACTCGTCGACGAGACCGCGCAGTGGACGCGGGCTGCTCGGGCCGCCGGCGTCACTCCATTCGCGCTCATGGGAATGCTCGGAGCACTCATCGAACGCGGAGAGGACCACCGCGCTGCCTGGCGGATTCTGGGCGTAGACCCGCCCAGGCGAGGAGAGCAGATCGGAACAGACCTCTACCCGGACGCGCTACCGTGCCTCGCGCGTCTCGCTGAGGCCGGATATCGGATCGGGATCGCTGGCAACCAACCGGAGGTCGCCGAACGAGAACTCCGCGACGCAGGGTTCGAAGCGGAGCTGATCGCGTCCTCGGCAGTATGGAACGTCGCCAAGCCGTCGCCGGATTTCTTCACGCGCGTCCTGCGGACGATGAATGTGGAATCCTCCAGCGTGCTCTACGTCGGTGATCGCCTCGACAACGACATCCTGCCCGCGCGCTCCGTCGGCATGCGGACCGCTTTCATTCGTCGCGGGCCGTGGGGACATCTGCATGCGCGGCGGCGGGAGGTGGAGCTCGCCGATGTCGTCGTGAACTCTCTGGACGAGCTGTCGCGGATGCTCACCGACCAAGGCTGACTACTACGCGCCCGCCGCCTCACGGGCGCCGCGGCCCCAACGGAAGGGCGACACCGTGTCGTCGCCGGGGATCCAGAATCGCCAGGGGAAAGCTGCGGTGCCCGCGATGCCGGCGACACCGACGCGCGGCCCCGACGCCACCCCGTCGAGCGCCACCTCGGTAAGCTCCAGCAGCGCGGTCGCCCCATTGAGTTCGGTCCCGGCGAGCGCGTCGATGCCGTCGTGCAGCGCATGACGCAGGCCGACGGCCGAGCCGAGGCGGCCGGGGCCGCGGGCCAACTCGCGTGACGCGCGAGCAGCCGGGCGACGCGCCCACGCGACATCCGCTCCGGTGATCACCTCCCCCGCGCGGAGGAGCACACCACCGGCGACGCCCTCCGGCCCGCAGACGACGTTCACACACGAATGGATGCCGTGGCTGAGGTACACGTAAAGATGACCGGGCGGACCCCACATCGTCGCGTTGCGCGGCGTGGGTCCCATGCGCGCGTGCGAGCCGGGATCGGGCAGGTCGCCGGTCCCGCGGCCGTGGTATGCCTCCACCTCCGTGATCCGGACGGTCACCGCCTCGCCCGCGACCACGGTCGTCAGGTGCGCACCCAGGAGGCGCGGCGCGACCTCCAGCGGCAAGACGACGAGATCCGCGGCGCTTGCAGGTCGGACGGGAGCCATCCGCCCAGGCTAGGCGAGGAGCTGTCGAGGGTGCTTCTCTCCATCGCGCTCAGGAGCAGATGCGGCACCGGTGGCGTGACCTACTTGTAGTCGAACGCGTAGGCCCAACCCAAGGCATCGACGGCCGCTCTGGGTATGTGCGGATGCAGGATGCGGAAGTCGGCCTTCGCGGAATCCATCATCGACTGCAGGTCCGGGGCGACGACGTGTGCATCGGACTGGTAGAAGTCCTCCTCCAGCTGATGTATCTCGAGAAGTAGACGCTCGCCCACGTCCGCACCGTACTCTTCCCGAACCCGGTCATCGTTCCGAATGGGCGTGACCGCATCCCCGTGGCCAATCCAGAAGACGATGGCATCTGAGACCTGCTGTTCGTCGTTCACCCTCTACTCCGCACCAGATCGCTTCCCCGCTAGTGGGCCGGAAGGAGACTCACGTTATCTGACCCCGACCAGAGGTTCGCAGTCCGCGTGGACAGCGGATAACGCGTTCGCGAGGTCAGCCTGGCGGCCCCGCCCGATCTCATCCGCCGTGGGGGATGCCCCCGCCCCGTCACAGTCGTAGCGTCCGGCCCATGGGTCGATGGTCGGTGCTCCTGCTCCTGTGCGTGTCGCAGTTCGTGATGATCCTCGACAGCACCGTGATGAACGTCTCCATCTCGACGGTCGCGTCCGACCTCGGCACGACGATCACGGGCATGCAGGCGGCGATCACCTTCTACGCCCTGACCATGGCGGCCTTCATGCTCACCGGCGGGAAGCTCGGCGACCGCTGGGGACGTGCGCGGGCCTTCCGCATCGGCGCCGTCATCTACGGTCTCGGGTCGCTGACGACGGCACTGAGCCCCAACCTCACCGTGCTGCTCCTCGGCTGGTCGCTCGTCGAGGGGCTCGGCGCAGTCCTCGTCATCCCTGCGATCGCCGCCCTCGCCGCCGTCAACTACTCGGGTCGCGAGCGCGTCGTCGCCTTCTCCGCGCTCGGGGCCGCCACCGGCATCGCCGCCGCCGCCGGTCCGCTCATCGGCGGCCTGGTGACGACCTACGCGTCGTGGCGCTTCGTGTTCGCGGCGGAGACGATCGTCATGATCGCCGTCCTCCTCCTCTCCGGACGGATCAAGGATGCCGCGCGGGAAGGCTCCGTCCGCATCGACCTCGGGAGCGTCATCCTGTCGGCGGGCGGCATGGCGATGCTGGTGTTCGCGGTGCTCCAGAGCAAGAGCTGGGGCTGGATCGTGCCGCTGGACCCGCCCGTCGTCGGTGACGTCACGATCGCCCCGTTCGGCGTCTCGCCCGTCGCGTACCTGATCCTGCTCGCGATCGTCGTGCTGTGGCTGTTCGTCCGCCGCCAGCGCCACCTCGAGCGGACGGGCGGCAGTCCGCTCCTGAAGGTCGGGCTCCTCGGAATCCCCGCCCTCCGCAGCGGCCTGGCGATGTTCCTGTCGCAGTACTTCGCCATCGCCGCCCTCTTCTTCGTCGTGCCCGTCTACCTGCAGACGATCCAGGGGTACGACGCCCTGCAGACGGGCCTGCGCATCCTGCCGCTCTCGCTCGGCCTCATCCTCTTCTCGGTGGTGGGCTCGCGCCTGTCGACGCTGCGATCTCCGCGGCAGATCGCGCGCTGGGGGCAGGCGGTGCTCGCGCTCGGTGTGCTCCTGGTGTTCGCCGCGGTCCAGCCCGATCTCGCCGGCGTCGTGTTCGCCGTCGGCATGTTCATCGTCGGGGCGGGCTTCGGCCTCCTCGCCTCGCAGCTGGGCAACGTCAACATGTCAGCGGTGACCGCCTCCGACACCTCGGAGGTCGGCGGCCTGCAGGGCACCTTCCAGAACCTCGGCTCGTCGTTCGGCACGGCGCTGGTCGGATCGGTGTTCATCCTGCTGCTCACCTCGGGGTTCACCGGCGCGATCGAGAGCAGCGACCTGCCGTCCGGCATCCGCCAGCAGGTGGTCGCGGCCACCGAGACGGGCACGCCGATCCTGTCGCAGGCCGAGGCCGAGCAGGCGCTCGAGGCGGGCGGGGCGACCCCGGACGAGGCTGCCCAGATCGCGCAGACCTACGCCGAGACCCAGGTCGCCTCGCTGCGGCAGGCACTGTTCCTCGTGTTCGCCCTCGCGGTGGTCGCCCTCATGCTTTCGCGCGGCCTCCCCCGCGAGGTCGCCGCCGCCCCCTCGGCAGAACCTCAGGCCCGCGGGGTCTGACACCACGCGACCGACGATCCGATCAGCGGGACGACCTCCGCGCCGTCCGCGATCTCGAAGATGCGCGTCTCCACCCGCTCGGGGAGGGGGAGGCCATAGGTGTCGTAGCGATTGTTCACGGCATCCGGAGCCACCATCACCGCGAGGTATCGCGCGCTCGGCGAGACGCAGGTCTGCAGCACGGCATCGGTCGCGGCGATCTCGGTCAGCTCGGTCGCGGCGCCGTCGACACCCACGAGGGAGACGGCCGTCCGGCCCGTCGGCGCACCGTCCTCGAGCACCGCGCCGGTGCGGATGGTCGAGCCGTCCGGGAGGGGCGTGACCGTGGTCGCTCCGCCGAGGTCCGGCACCGGGTCGACCAGGGGCGACTCGGACGCGTCGGTGAGGTCGATCTCGACGAGCTCCTCGACCCGCTCGACGACCGCGACGGACGAGCCGCGCGCGATCCCCTCGATGTCGAGGGCCGAACCGAGAGCGGTCGCGCCGTCGCCTCCCGAACCGGTGAGCAGCAGCGTGCCGTCGAACGAGATCATCAGGATGCTGTCGGTGTCAGGCACGAATCGCCACGCCGCCACGCGAGTGTCGGCGCCGGTCACCTCGACCGGCGCTGCGACGGGATCGCTCCCCCTCGCAGACGCAGTGTACAGGCGACTCTCGCGCCCGCCGTCGGCGCCGAGGTCACGGTCGGAGAAGGTGAACCCGATGAGATCGCCTCGATCGGCGCTCTGCAGATTCGACACGTACCCGACATCGGGCAGCGCGATCTCGCGGAGGTTCTCGCCGTCGAGGTCGGTCACGAGCAGCTCGGAGGTGCCGTCCTCCCCCTGCACCGAGATGACGAGGTGGGTGGTCGTGGCGCGGTAGTCCTCGATGTGCGGATGCCGGAACACCGCCGACCCCGTCCCTTCGAGGTCGGTGCGGGCGATGACGTCCTCGTCGTCCCCGCGCTGCAGGAGGTAGGTCTGCAGGGGCGGTGTGCGGAAGCTCTCGGTGACGCTCGCCGTCGGGCCGCCGCCGATGCCCTCGACGTCGTCGATCGTGACGGTGTACTCGGTGTCGTCGTAGAGGGGCAGGGTGAACCGGACCCCGACGCTCCGCCCCGACGTGTCGACGGCGAAGGGGGTCGCCGGGGTGATGGTGACCTGCGACGGGTCGACCTCGGCGAGCGACTGCGTGGTCGTGACGATCATGCGGGAGCCCGATGTGTTCGTGGCGGCCTCCGGATCGACCTGCACCGACGTCACGCGCGGCCCCTGGATCACCGTGACGGCTGCGCCGACGAGACCGAACACCGCGAGGACCCCGACGACGGCGATCACGCCGACGACGAACGATCGCGAGCGCCGCCGATGCGCGCGGGCGCGGCGGGAGACGGGCTCAGCACTCATGGGGCTCAGTACTCATACGGGTCCGCGGGCTCGGGGATCTCCTCGATCGAGGCCGCCGCGATCTCCAGGCGGCCGTCGGATGTCGACCGCACGGTGCCGGTGATGCTCACCCACTGCCCCGTCTCGGGGGTGCCGACCTCGACGACGGGGATGCTCGCCGGCTGCGCGTCGATGACGCAGTGCGTGATGACCAGGCGGGTGAGCGAGAAGTCGCCCGACTCGCTCGGCGTCGCGAATCCGACCAGCTCCACCTCGTCACCGGCGAACGCATCGGGGTTGGTGGAGGTCGCGAACACCGCCGCCCATTCGCCCACGCCGAACGAGGCGGTGTCGCCCGTCGTGGCGAGGGTGACGGCATCCGATCCCGCGAAGAGCGGGGCAGCTCCCGTGTCGCGCGACATCGCCAGCTCCGCCGACAGGGTCGCGGGCGCGAGCACCAGGCTCAGGACCACGACACCGGATGCCGCGACCCCGCCGACCGCGGTCCCCACCGCGCCCACGGTCGTGAGCGGACCGGCCGGGGTCGGCTGGTGACGGTCGGCGTCAGCGTGGTCGCGATCGAGGCCGTGGGCGACGGGCTCCGGCGTGTCGCCGTGATCGTGACCGTGGTCGGCCTCGGCGCCGAGCGGGAGGGCGAAGGTGCCGATCGTGCCGATCAGGATGACCACCGACATCCCCGCGGCGAACCAGGCCGAGTCGGGGTTGATGTACAGCGAGATGCGCCCGGTGATCACGAGCGACAGGGTGACGACGGAGAGGATCGCGGCGAGTCCGACCCCGAGCCAACGGGTCAGGAGCGACTGACGGCGGAGGAGATCAGGCAACGAGGTTCACCCCCGTCCCGATCGCGAAGGCGGCGAGGACGACGACCACGGTGATGACGACGAGCGTGCGGGTGGTGAAGGTGGTGCGCAGGAGGGCGAGCATCTTCACGTCGACGATGGGCCCGACGAGCAGGAATGCGACGATGGACCCGGGCGTGAAGGTCGAGGCGAACGACAGCGCGAAGAACGAGTCGACGTTGGAGCAGATCGACACGACCATCGCCAGCGCGATCATCGCCGCGATGGACAGCGCCGGGTTCGAGCCGATCGCGAGCAGCGCCTCGCGCGGCACGAGCACCTGGATCGCACCGGCCATCGCGGAGCCGATGATCAGTGCCGGCATGACGGCCCGGAGCTCGACGACGAACTGGGCGAGACTCCGCTGCGCGCGACCGCTGGTGTCGTGGGCCGCGAGCTCGCACGTCGCCCGGAAGCGATCGGTGAGCACGGCATCCGGATCCGGGTGGCGCGAGTAGAGCCAGCCGATGAGGTTCGCGATGAGGTAGCCGCCGACGAGGCGGACGATGAGGATGCCGTCGTCGAACCCGAACGCCTGATGCGTGGTGATGATGACGATGGGGTTCACGATCGGCGCGGCGATGAGGAAGGTCATCGTCTCGGAAACGCTGAATCCGCGCATGAGGAGACCGCGGGCGAACGGGACGTTGCCGCACTCGCAGACGGGGACGACCATGCCGAGGAGCGACAGCACGGCGCGGCGCGCCCACGCCCGGCGCGGCATCCACCGTTCGATGACTCCCGGCGGCACCCACACCTGCACCGCGATCGAGAGCACGACACCGAGCGCGACGAACGGCAGCGACTCGATCAGGACGCTGAGGGCGAGGGTGAGTCCGTCCTCGGCCCGGGTCGGGAGGGAGGCGGAGAAGAGCGCGGGCGCGAACAGGTCGATCGCGAAGAGCGCGGCGACGACGACGGCACCGATCCCGAGCGCGACGAGGGTCTTCGTCGGGCGCGCGGGCGGCGCCGTGCGGGCCCGCTCAGTCGCCGGCACGCTCGTTCTCGGCGGCGGCCGTGCACGTCGCGCACACGCCGAAGATGTCGACGACGTGCTCGGCGCGGGTGAACCCGTGCTTCTCCGCGGTGTCGTGGGCCCACTGCTCGACGTCGGTCGCTTCGATCTCGACCGTGCGTCCGCAGGAGCGGCAGATCAGGTGGTGGTGGTGCCCGGTGCTCGTGCACGCCCGGTAGAGCGCCTCCCCGTCCGGGCTCTGGAGCGAGTCGGCGTCGCCCTGGGCGGCGAGCCCGGCGAGGGCGCGGTACACCGTGGCCAGGCCGATGCCGGTGTTCTCGTCGCGCAGCAGCGCGTGGAGCGCCTGCGCGCTGACGAATCCGGGGGCGTCGGCGAGCGCCTCGCGGACGCGCTCGCGCTGCCAGGTGTTGCGCTGAGCCATGGCGGGCAGTCTACCGGCGGGCCTTCCGAGCCGCCTGGGAGCGGGTCATGCGGCGGCGACCGCGGTGCGCGCGGTCTCGCGTCGACGGGTCACACGCCCCCGGCGTCCGCCGACGATGCGACAGACGAGGTAGATGAGGAACGAGATCGTCGTGATGTACGGGCTCACCGGGAGCGTGCCGGCGATCGCCACCAGGATGCCGCCCACCGCCGAGACGAACCCGAACAGCGCCGCGAGCACGGGCACCGCGATCGGACCGGTCGCGATGCGCATCGCCGCGGCCGCCGGAGTCACGAGGAGCGCCATCACCAGCAGCGCCCCGATGATGTGGACCGCGACGGCGACGATGAGTCCGAGGAGCAGCATGAACCCGAGCGACACGACGGTGCTCGGCACGCCGCGGGCGGCCGCGGACTGCGGATCGAGCGAGTCGAACCGCAGCGGGCGCCACATCATGAGCAGCGCGACGAGGACGAGTGCGCTGATCACGATGAGCATCCCGAGCTGACTCGACGGCACCGACACGATCTGCCCGGTGAGGAGGCTGAAGCGGTTCGCCGACCGCCCCTGGTACAGGGCGAGGAACAGGATGCCGAGTCCCAGCCCGAACGGCATGAGGACGCCGATGATCGAGTTGCGCTCCCGCGCGCGGGCACCCAGCCACCCGATGAGGGCGGCGGCGATGAGGGAGCCGACGATCGAGCCGGTGACGACATCCCATCCGATGAGGAGGAAGGCCGCCGCTCCCGCGAACGACAGCTCGCTGATGCCGTGGACGGCGAAGGCCATGTCGCGCTGCATCACGAAGACGCCGATCAGGCCGCCCACCAGGCCGAGGATCGCGCCCGCCCACACCGAGTTCGACACGAGGGCGAGGATCTGTCCGTACACCTCGACCCCGCCGAAGAGGGCTTCGGAGATCTCGCCCCAGTTCATCGGTGATCCTCGTCGTGGTGGTGGTGACTCTCTTCGGCATCCGGTGCGCCGACGACCACGAGCCGGTCGCCGGCCTGCAGGACGAACACGGGCGCGCCGTAGAGATCGGTGAGGACCTCCGAGCGCAGGACGTCCTCGGGGGTGCCGAGGGTGAAGCGTCCGCCGACGATGTAGAGGATGCGGTCGACGCGATCGAGCACGGGATTGATGTCGTGGGTGACCAGCAGGACCGCGGCGTTGCGCTCCTGCCGCTGGCGGTCGATGAGCGCGACGACGGCCTGCTGGTTGGCGAGGTCGAGGCTCGTCAGCGGCTCGTCGCAGAGGAGGAGGCCGGGGTCGTCGGCGAGCGCCTGGCCCACTCGGAGACGCTGCTGCTCGCCGCCGGAGAGGAGACCCACGGGGCGGTCGGCGAAGCCGGCGGCGCCCACCTCGGCGAGGAGCGCGTCGACCTTCTCGCGATCGGCTCGGCGCGGGATGGGCGGGCCGAAGCGGTGACCGCTGACGCCGAGGGCGACGAGGTCCCGGCCGCGGAGCGACGTCTCGGGCGGGAGGGGACGCGACTGCGGGATGTACCCGATGCGCCGGTTGCCGCCGCGGCGGACGGGACGCCCGAGCACCTCGATCGTGCCCGAGCTCAGCTGCTCGAGACCGAGGATCGCGCGCAGGAGCGTGGTCTTGCCCGACCCACTGGGCCCGAGGACGGCGATGAACTCTCCGGGCTGGACGTCGAGGTCGAGTCCGCCCCACAGCTCGCGCTCGGCACGCCGCAGCCCCGCACCGCGGATGCGCAGTGCGGGGCTCGAGGCCTGTTCGTGCTCGGTGCTCACTCCGCCAGAGCGTCCGAGAGCGCCGTGATGTTCTCCTGCATCCACGAGAGGTAAGTCTGGCCCTCCGGGAGCGTTTCGGTGAACTCGATCACCGGGATGCCCCGGCCCTCGGCATCCGTGATGATCTGCGTGGTCTCCGCTCCGCCGGTCTGCGCGTTCGCGATCACGACGCGCACATCACCGTCGGCGAGGAGGTTCATCGCCTCGAGGAGGGTGGCGGGCGGCACGTCCTGGCCCTCTTCGACGGCCTCGCTGAAGGCGTCGGGAGTCACGTTCTCGAGGCCTGCCGCGGTGGCGAGGTAGACCGGGACGGGCTCGGTGACGAAGACCGCCTCGCCCGCGTGGGCGGCGTCGATCTCGGCGAGGGAGGCCTCGAGGTCGGCGATGCCGTCGATGAAGGCCGCGGCGTTCGCCTCGAACGCGTCGGCGTCCTCCGGGCGCTGCTCGGCGAACTCCTCCGCGAGCGCCTCGGCGAAGTGCTCGATGGTGTGCGGGTCGTACCAGACGTGCTCGTTGAAGCCCTCGATGTGATCGTGACCCGAGTGGTCGTGACCGTCGCCTTCGGCGTGCTCCTCGCCCTCGTGGGCGTGGTCGTCGTGCGCGTGCTCCTCGCCCTCGTGCGCGTGGTCGTGGTCGTGGTCGTCGGGCTCGGCGGTCGCCTCGGGCTCGGCGGTCGACTCCTCCTCGGTGTGGTCGTGAGCGGCGCCGTCCTCACCCGGCCAGTCGTGCGAGAACTCCGCGACCGTGATGACGTGCGCGTCCGAGCCGCTCGCCTCGAGCAGACCGTCGATGAACGAGTCGTACCCGCCGCCGTTCTCGACGACGATGTCGGCATCCGCCACGGTCAGCTGGTCCTGCGCGGACGCCTCGTACGAGTGCGGGTCCTGAGTCCCGGACGTCACGATCGAGGTGACCTCGACGAACTCGCCGCCGATCTCCTGCGCGATCTGGCCGTAGACGTTCGTCGAGGTGACGACGATGATCGGGTCGGCGACCGTGGACTCGGCGGCGGGAGTCGCGGCGGGGGTCTCGCCGGAGGCGCACCCGGCCAGCGCGAGGACGGACACAGCCCCGAGGGCAGCGAGAACGAGGAGACGTCGGGTAGTCATTCCTCGATGATAAGCATCCTGATAATCGTTATCAACTCAGGGTGCGTCGAGTCAGGAAGCGCTCAGCTGTTGCGGACGCTCTCGGGTGTCACTCTGCGCCCCCTCGCCCGCGCCGAAGCGGCCACGACTGCCACCTGAGCGTGCGGCGCACCCGCCCTCAGTCGAGGAGGAGGGCGGGCTCCTCGAGGATGGAGGCGACGTCGGCGATGAAGCGCGACATGCCGTCGCCGTCGATGACGCGGTGGTCGAAGGACCCGGCGACGGTGGTGACCCAGCGCGGGCGCACCTCGCCGTCGACGACCCAGGGCTTCTGGCGGATCGTGCCGAGCGCGACGATGCCCGACTCGCCGGGGTTGATGATCGGGGTGCCGGCATCCATCCCGAAGACACCGATGTTCGTGATCGTGATCGTGCCGTTCTGCTGATCGGCGGGCGAGGTCTTGCCCTCGCGCGCGGTCAGCGTCAGCTTCTCCAGTGCCCGGGCGAGTTCACGGAGAGAGAGGTCCTGCGCGTCCTTCACGTTCGGCACCAGGAGGCCCCGGGGCGTCGCCGCCGCGATGCCGAGGTTCACGAAGCGACGGACGCGGATCTCCGCTCCGTTCTCACCGTCGACCCACGCGGCGTTGACCATCGGCGTCCGCTGCACGGCCCAGATGACGGCGCGCGCCATGATCAGCAGCGGCGAGACCTTGATGTCGGCGAAGTCCGGCGAGGCCTTCAGACGCTTGACGAGTTCCATCGTGCGCGTGGCGTCGACGTCGGTCCACACCGACACGTGCGGCGCCGAGTACGCCGACTGCACCATCGCCGACGACGTGGCCTTGCGCACACCCTTGACCGCGATCGTCTCCTCGCGGTCGCCCGCGGGTGCGGGAGCGGCGACCGGAGCGGGAACGGATGCCGGGGCGGTGCGCGCCGGGATCGACTCCTCGCGCACATCGCCCCACGCGGGCGTCTCGATGTTGCGGAAGACGCTCGCCTGCGAGGCGTGCTTCACGACGTCCTCGCGCGTGACCTCCCCGGCAGGACCGGAGGCCGCCACCGCGCCGAGGTCGACGCCGAGGTCGCGGGCGAGCTTGCGGATCGGAGGCTTCGCGATGACGCCGACCGACGACGCGACGCGCTCGCGCGCGCTCGGCGCGGGCTTCTTCCGCCGTGACTGCACCTGCCCGCCCGTGCCGTACCCGACGAGCACCGCGCCGTCCCCTTCCGAGGGGGTCTCCGCGGGTGCACCGTGCTCGCTCTGGCCGACCGTCGCCGGCGCGGCGGGGGACGCGGCATCCGTCGCGGCGGTCACGGTGATGATCGGCGCGCCGACATCGACCGTGTCGCCCTCGGCGACGAGCAGGTCACCGACAATGCCGGCGAAGGGCGAGGGGAGCTCGACGAGCGACTTCGCCGTCTCGATCTCGACCAGCACGTCGTTGACCGCGACGGTGTCGCCGGGCGCGACCCGCCACGAGACGATCTCGGCCTCGGTCAGGCCCTCCCCCACATCGGGGAGGACGAAGGTCTGCGTGCTCATGGGTGCTCCTGGCTCGGGGTCAGTAGGCGAGGGACCGGTCGACGGCCTCGAGGATGCGATCCGCATCGGGAAGGTACGCGCCCTCGAGCTTCGCGGGGGGGAAGGGCACATCGAAGCCGGAGACGCGGATGACCGGGGCCTCCAGCGCGTAGAACGCGCGCTCCATGACGGTCGCCGCCACTTCGCTCCCGAGCGAGGTGAACCCGGGCGCCTCCTGCGCGTAGACCATGCGACCGGTCTTGCGGATGGAATCCAGCAGAGGACCGTAGTCCACCGGCGAGAGCGAGCGGAGGTCGACGACCTCGCAGCTCGTGCCCTCGGACTCGGCGAGCGCCGCCGCCTGCAGGAGGGTCGTGACCATCGCGCCGTGCCCGACGAGGGTGACGTCGGTGCCGCGGCGGACGACCCGTGAGGCGTGCAGCTCAGCGGCGCGGGACGAGGTGTCGACCTCGCCCTTCATCCAGTACTTCGCCTTGGGCTCGAGGAAGATGACCGGGTCGTCGGACGCGATGGCGTCCTGGATCATCCAATACGCGTCGTTCGGCGTCGACGGGCTCACCACGCGCAGGCCCGGCGTGTGCGTGAAGTACGCCTCCGGGCTCTCCTGGTGGTGCTCCACGGCGCCGATGTGGCCGCCGTAGGGGATGCGGATGACGATCGGGAGCGACAGCGCGCCCTCGTGACGGTTCGTCAGCTTCGCGAGCTGGGTGGTGATCTGGTCGAACGCGGGGAAGACGAATCCGTCGAACTGGATCTCGACCACCGGACGGAATCCCGCCATCGCGAGGCCGATCGCCGTGCCGACGATGCCCGACTCCGCGAGCGGGGTGTCGAGGACCCGTCGATCGCCGAAATCGGCGATGAGGCCCTCGGTGACGCGGAAGACGCCGCCGAGGCGCCCGATGTCCTCGCCCATGAGCAGGACGCGGTCGCTGTCGGTCATCGCGGCGCGGAGGCCGGCGTTCAGCGCACGGCTCATCGGCATCGTCGTCGGAGCGGATGCCGGGGCGGCGGATGCCGCCGTCGTGGTGTCGGTCACGCCGTTCCCTCCTCGTAGGACGCCTCGTAGGACTGGAGCCACGCCGCCTGCTCGGCCACGAGCGGGTGCGGCTCGGAGTAGACGTGCGCGAACATCGACGACGCCTCGATCGTGCCGAGGGCATTGGTGCGTGTGCGCACGTCGTCGGCGAGCGCGGCGCCCTCGGCGGCGACGTCGGCGAAGAACGCGTCGCTCGCCCCGCGTCCGCGCAGGTACGTCTCCATGCGTGCGAGCGGGTCGCGGCGGCGCCACGACTCCTCCTCGTCACGCGTGCGGTACTTCGTCGGGTCGTCGCTCGTGGTGTGCGCACCCATCCGGTAGGTGAGCGCCTCGATCGCGCGAGGACCCTCGCCCGCCCGCGCCTCGTCGAGTGCGCGGCGGGTGACGGCGTAGCTCGCGAGCACGTCGTTGCCGTCGATCGGGATGCTCGGCATCCCGTACCCGGCGGCGCGTCGGTGCAACGGCACGGGCGACTGCGTGGCGACGGGCACGGAGATCGCCCACTGGTTGTTCTGCAGGAAGAAGACCTCCGGCGTCTTGTAGGAGGCTGCGAACACCATCGCCTCGTGCACGTCGCCCTGGCTGGACGCGCCGTCGCCGTAGTAGACGATGACGGCCTCGTCGCGTGCGGGGTCTCCCGTGCCGCAGCGCCCGTCGAAGACGAGCCCCATGCCGAAGCCGGTCGCATGGAGCGTCTGGGCGCCGAGGACGAGCGTGTAGATGTGGGTGTTGCCGTTCCGGGGATCGGACGGGTTCCAGCCGCCGTGCGTGAGCCCGCGCATGAGCCGGATGATGTCGATCGGGTCGACGCCCCGGATGCGGGTCACGGCGTGCTCGCGATACGAGGGGAAGAGGTGGTCCTGCGCGCGGGCGGCGCGGGCCGATCCGACCTGCGCCGCCTCCTGCCCGAAGCTCGGCGGCCACAGCGCCAGCTGTCCCTGACGCTGCAGGTTCGTCGCCTGGACGTCGAAGGCGCGGATGACGGCCATGTCGCGGTACAGGCCCTCGAGCGTGGTGTCGTCGAGCGCATCGATCAGGTCGAGGTACGGCTCGGCGGCGGGCGTCGGGGCGAAGACGCCGTCGGCGTCGAGCACGCGGACGAGGTCCGCAGGATCGTTCGCCGCCGAGGCGGCCGCGTTCTCGGGCGGAGTCACCGTTCTACGCTATCCGTCGTCCGGAGTGCCCCGTTGGGAGGTCTCTCACAACGGATGCCGCGATCTCTAGGACTTTGGCGACAGATTCGTGCTCTCCTACGGAGATCCGGATGCCGTCTCCGTCGAAGGGCCGGACGATGAGGCCGGCCGCGTCGAAGGCCGCCGCGAGCGTCAGCGACTCGGCGCCGGCGGGGAGCCATACGAAGTTCCCCTGCGCCTGCGGGACGTCCCAGCCCGCCTCGCGGAGCCCGGCGGCCAGCCGGTCGCGGCGGTCGGCGATCTCGCGGACGCGGGCGAGGAGCTCCTCCTCCGCGTCGAGGCTCGCCAGCGCCGCGGCCTCGGCGGCGGCGGTGACGGAGAGCGGGATCGTCGTGCTCCGCGCGGCGTCCAGGATCCGCGGGTGGCCGATCGCGTACCCGACGCGGAGTCCCGCGAGCCCGAAGGCCTTGGAGAAGGTGCGGAGGACGACGACGTTCGGGAACTCCTCGCCCCCGAGCACCCGCAGACCGTCGACCGCGTCGGGATCGGTGACGAACTCGGCGTACGCCTCGTCGAGGATCACCAGGACGTCGCTCGGCACCGCGCGGACGAAGGCGTCGAACTCGTCGTGGCGGACGACGGGGCCCGTGGGGTTGTTCGGGCTGCACACGATGACGGCGCGCGTGCGGGGGGTGACCGCCGCCGCCATCGCGTCGAGGTCATGGCGGGCGCCGTCGGTGAGCGGCACGGCGACCGAGGTCGCGCCGGCGACGACCGACAGCCACGGGTACGCCTCGAACGACCGCCACGCGTAGACGACCTCGTCGCCGGGGCCGGACACGGCCTGCACCAGCTGCGCGAGGATCGACACGCTCCCCGCGCCGACGTGCACCTCATCGGCGGTCCGGTCGAACCGCGCGGCGAGACGCTCGCGGAGGGCTGCGGCCGTCGCGTCCGGATAGCGGTTGAACTCCATCGCCGCGGCCACCGCCTCGCGGACGCCGGGGAGAGGTGTGTACGGGTTCTCGTTGCTGGAGAGCTTGAACGCCTCGGCGCCTGCCTGCCGGCCCTGGCGGTAGGCGGGGAGGGCGGCGATCTCCGGGCGCACGCGGACGGGGATGTCGGGGGCGTCGGTCACTCCCGCAGTCTACGAGCGTGCGCCCGGAAGACGACAGGATTCGACGCCCGCGTGGAAGACTGACCGGCATGGGATTCCTCATCCGCGTCGTCGTCAATGCCTTCGCGATCTGGGTCGTGACCCTGATCCCCGCCCTGCAGGTCACGGTGATCGCCTTCCCGCCGGGCGAGACGCTGCAGCTCGTCCTCACCCTCCTGCTGGTCGCGGCGATCTTCGCCCTGGTGAACACCGTCATCGGGACGGTCATCAAGATCCTCGCCTTCCCGCTGTACATCCTCACGCTCGGCCTCATCGGTCTGGTGATCAACGCCTTCCTGCTGTGGCTGACCGCGGCGATCACGTCGCTGTGGAGCTTCGGCCTCCGCGTCGAGGACTTCTGGTGGGGTCTGGTCGCCGCCATCCTGATCTCGCTGATCAACTGGGTGTTCGGCATCATCCTCCGCCCGAAGCGGGACTGACCGGCCCCTCCCCCCGCTCGGCGGCGTACTCCGTCGCACGGATGTCGGTGGCCGTCGCCAGCTCGTCGAAGACGCCGCGCACCGTGTCGATGCGCGGATCCGTCGACGCGTCGATGAGGGCCGCGGTCTCGGCATAGGCGGTGAGCCGGTGCGCGGGCACCGTGGTGTCGTGCGGCCCGGTGTTCGGGTCGGCGGCGCGCTCGACCAGGACGCTCCCCGCCGCCCCCGTCGCCGCGATCGCCCCTCCGCCGGAGAGCGCGACCGCGGGGTCGTCGGTGTGCCGCACCGACATGCTCCACGTGTCGGCGCCGAGGTCCATCTCGCGCGGTGTGCCGAACGACACCAGGGTCTCGGTGGCATACGGCCCCTCCATGGCCAGGTGCCCCGTGATCATCGCACCCTGGGAGTGGCCGAACGCGTGCACCACGTCACCGGGTTCGGCGCCGGCGTCCTCCAGCGCCTGCAGAGTCGCCGCGTACGACGCCGAGGTGTGCCCGGTGTACAGCTCGACGTTGGAGCGGTTGTCCCACGGGTTCCTCCCGCCGACCGCCGCCGTGGAGGTGCCCGCGACGTACACCGCGAACTGCCGGGACCCGTCAGGCATCGTGTACTTCTCCACGCGCACCCGCGCCTCACCGGGGCCCGGGATGCGGGAGGCGGCGTCGGCGAGGTTCCGCGGGGGCACGGATGCCCCGGCCGGCGAGGAGGGCAGGGCGCGGACGACCACCGGCGGCAGCGCACCCTCGAGGCGGGTTCCGGCCGGAACCCGGCCCATCCCCGTCGTCCCGATCACGGACGCGAGCGCGAGGGTCGACAGCCCGAGCGCCGCGCCGCCGAACACGCCCGCCTGCCAGCTGTAGTCGCTGCCGACGAGGAGACCCAGCTCCGTCGCCTGGCGGACCAGCTCCCCCGGCCACATCGCGGTCCGCTCCGCCTCCGCCCCCCACGCCGCGAGGATCAGTGCGCCGTCGTCGGCGCGGAGCTCGCGGATCCGCGCGGCGAGCACTCGAGCGGCGTCGGCGTCGCCGGAGAGGACGGCGGCGCGATGGGCGACGACGGTCTCGACCAGCTCGTAGAGCGTCGCCGCGTCGCGGAGCGCCGTCGCGATGCGCTCGCCCTCCGCGACGGCATCCCGCATCCGGGCCGCGAGGTCGGCGGCCTCGGCCGCCGCGGACCACGCGTCGGCCCGCTCCGTGAACAGCATGTTCTGCAGGGGCCCCAGGGCCCCGACCAGGCCCTCGAGGTCGACAATCGCGCCGTCGAAGGCGGCCGCCGTCCGCCGCAGCGTCTCGGTGTCGACGGCGACGGCACCGCCCCCGCGGATCTCCAGCTCCCCCGCCGGGGGCGTCGGGGCGTTCACGCGCAGTCCGTCTCGGCGCGCCAGCGCTGGAGCTGGAGGGCCGCCCCCGCGCTGAAGCGCACCTGAGCGAGCGTGCACGCGAGCGCACCGACCCGGCCCGCCCATGCCGTCGCCGCCGCGTGGAACTCCCGCGCGGCCTCCGCCTGCCAGTCGGTGCCGTCGCCGAGCGTTCGCACCCGCGCGATGAGCTCGTCGAGGCGGAGGACGAGACCGTCGAGCTCGCGCACGACGGTCTCGAGCACGGCGGTGGACGGCGGGGTGCACAGCAGGGGCGGCATGGGCCCATCGTCCGCGCCGCGGAGCGCCCGTGCGGACGGCATCCGCTCGATTGTGCACAGTCGGCCGGCCGCAGACCCACCGCCCGGCCTGTGCAGGAGGGCGGGGCCGGTCGGATGGTGCGTGCGCGACCGACGCCGGCGGGCCAGAATGGACCCCATGTCCGACCCCCGCGTGGAGCCCTTCCGCGTCGTCTTCGTCTGCACGGGGAACATCTGCCGTTCCCCGATGGCGGAGGTGGTGTTCCGCTCCCTGGCGTCGTCGGCGGGGCTCTCCGCCCGCGTGGTGTCCTCGAGCGCCGGCACGGGGGACTGGCACGTCGGCGAGCGCGCGGACGCGCGCACGATCGACGCGCTGGCGCGCAACGGGTACGACGGCGAACGCCATCGCGCACGGCAGTTCGCCCCCGCCGACTTCACCCAGAACGACCTCGTGGTGGCGCTGGACCGCTCGCACGAGCGGATCCTGCGCGGCTGGGCGCGCTCCGAGTCGGATGCCGACAAGATCGCCCTGCTGCTGTCGTTCGACTCCGCCGCGCCGTCGCTCGACGTCCCCGACCCCTACTACGCCGGCCCCCGGATGTTCGATCAGGTGCTCGGTATGATCGAGAGCGCGAGCCGGGCGCTCTTCCGGCAACTCCAACCCGCCATCCGACCGCACGTGTGAGCACGCGGGCGCGCTCGGCGCCGCGGGTAGAGCCTCGTCCCGACGGGAGTACCGTGACCTCTCTGCCGCCGCAGCCGCTCAGCCCCCTCGACGGCCGCTACCGGGCCGCCGTGGCCCCCCTGGCCGACTACCTCTCGGAGGCCGGGCTGAACCGCGCCCGCGTCGAGGTGGAGGTCGAGTGGATCATCACGCTCACCGATCTCTCCCTGTTCGGCACCTCTCCGCTGAGCGAGGACGACAAGACGCGCCTGCGGGCCCTCTACGTCGACTTCGGCGCGGACGAGATCGCGTGGCTCGCCGAGAAGGAGGCGGTCACCCGCCACGACGTGAAGGCGATCGAGTACCTGGTGCGCGACCGCCTCGACACCCTCGGCCTCTCGGGCCTCGCCGAGCTGACGCACTTCGCCTGCACGAGCGAGGACATCAACTCCGCCTCCTACGCCCTCACGGTCCACCGTGCCGTCGAGCGGGTGTGGCTGCCGGCGCTGCACCGCGTCATCGACGCCCTGGCCACCCTCGCCGACGCGCACCGCGATGCGCCGATGCTCTCGCGCACCCACGGCCAGCCCGCGACGCCGACGACGATGGGCAAGGAGCTCGCCGTGTTCGTCTGGCGCCTCCGGCGGGTAGCGGCCCAGGTGGCGGGTGGGGACTACCTCGCGAAGTTCTCCGGCGCCACCGGCACCTGGTCGGCGCATGTCGCCGCCGCACCCGATGTGGACTGGCCCCAGGTCTCGCGAGGATTCATCGAGGGTCTCGGCATCGGGTTCAACCCGGTCACGACCCAGATCGAGTCGCACGACTGGCAGGTCGAGCTCTACGACCGGATCCGTCACGCCGGCGGCATCCTGCACAATCTCGCCACGGATGTCTGGACGTACATCTCTCTGGGCTTCTTCGCGCAGATCCCCGTCGCCGGAGCGACCGGGTCCTCCACGATGCCCCACAAGATCAACCCGATCCGCTTCGAGAACGCCGAGGCGAACCTCGAGATCGCCGCAGGGCTCCTGCAGACCCTGTCGCAGACGCTCGTGACCTCCCGCCTCCAGCGCGACCTCACCGACTCCACGACCCAGCGCAACATCGGCGTCGCCCTCGGGCACTCGCTCCTGGCGCTGGACAACCTCACGCGCGGACTCGGCGAGATCTCGCTCTCGCAGCACGTGCTGGATGCCGATCTCGACGCGAACTGGGAGGTGCTCGCCGAGGCGATCCAGACCGTCGTGCGCGCCGAGATCGCCGCGGGTCGCTCCCAGATCACCGATCCGTACGCGCTGCTGAAGGACCTCACGCGCGGACGCCGTGTCGGCGCGGTCGAGCTGGCGGAGTTCGTGGACGGCCTCGACATCGGCGACGACGCGAAGGCGCGCCTGCGTGCACTGACCCCGGCGGGGTACACCGGTCTCGCGGCACGCCTGGTCGACCTGGCCTGAGCGCGCTCGCCCGTCGGGCGAGCGGTCCCGCGTGGGCGTGCCGCTGCGCGGGGATCAGCGGGTGGGCGGGGTCTCCGGCCCGTCCGTCGCGTCGGGCTCGGGGTCGTACAGCACCGGGCGGTCCACCGGTGCGGCGACCTGCGCCGGGTCGACGACCAGGAGCAGCAGCGAGACGATCAGCAGCGTCGCGATGAAGACGATGCCGGCGACGATGAGGGCCAGCACGAGGGCCCCCTGCGCCTCATCGGCGGGCTTGGACTGGAAGAAGCCCATCGACACCAGCGTGACGCCGCCGGCGAACAGCGCCGCGACGAAGGCGAGCCCGACCAGCTGGAGGGGCTTCATGAGGTCACGGCGGGAGGGCTGATTCTCGGTCACGCGGAATCCTTCTGTTCGGCCGGCGTCGGGGCACCGGTCGGGGAGGTGCCCGGAGCGGCGGACGCCGTCGGATCGGGCGATGCGGATGCGGCGGCGGGGCGCGGCGAGAACCCGGCGATGCCGAGGTAGACCGCCACGATGGCGGCGTAGGCGCCGAAGATGCCCACGGCGATGATGATCCCGGTGAGGGTGAAGGTCTGTCCGACCTCCTCGATCGTGTACCGCAGCGCGTAGCCGGTGGGCACCAGCAGCATGCCCGCGGCGAGCAGGATGCCGAGGGCGCCGACGACGACGGCGTCGCGCGCATCGCCGCGGGAGAGCGGGGGTGCCGGAGTCGCGCCGTCGCGCGGGGTCCAGGGCGCGACGTAGCCGGCGCGACGCGGCGCGGCATCCGTTTCGTCGCCCGTTCGGGCGGCACGGCGCGCGCGGAGCAGGGCGCGGACGCCGACGGCGAGCTCGATGGCTCCCGCGATGACGGCCCATGCGATCACGACGAGGAAGAAGCCGACGACCGAACGCACCGGAGGAAGGCCCGAGACGATGCCCGCCAGCACCGTCACCGTGCCCAGGGCGATCGCCGCACCGCGCCCGCCGGCCGGGGAGACGAGCCACGCGGCCAGGAGGAAGACGAGCCCGGTGGCGACCGCGAACCCGCTGAAGACGGCCGCGCCGACCTCGGCGGAGTGGTCCGGCGAGAAGGTGATCATCAGCGCCGCGAGCGCCGCGAAGCCGGCGCGTGCGAGCTGCACGTGGCGCACCTCGAACGTGCGGGCGGAAGAAGAAGGGGTCACGGGGGCATTCCTGTGGCGGCGGAACGAACCCTTCCAGTGTAGATCGTGCGCCCGAAGGCGCGGCCGGCGGGGAGGGCGCGGAGCCTCAGCGCAGCGAATCCAGGACGTCCACGAGGAGCTCGTAGGTCGTCAGCGGCGAGATGATCGCGAAGCGCAGCACCGGTTCGCCGGCGTGCGAGCTCGGCACGACGAAGGCGCGCTGGTCGTCCAGGAGCCGGTCCGACCAGGCCTTGTAGTCGGCCATCGTCCACCCGTGACGGCGGAACACCACCACGGACAGCTGCGGGTCGCGCACGAGCGAGACCTCGTCGCGCGCACGGATGTCGTCGGCGATCCGCGCGGCGAGGTCGATGCCGTACGCGATCGCGGCGCGGTAGTGCTCGGTGCCGTGGGTCGCGAGCGAGAACCACAGCGGGAGTCCGCGCGCCCGGCGGGTGAGCTGGATGCCGAGGTCGGACGGGTTCCAGTCCGGGGTGTCGGTCAGGGTGTCGAGGTACTCGGCCTTCTGCGTGTGCGCGGCGAGGGCGAGCGCGGGGTCGCGGTAGATCAGCGCGCACGCGTCGAACGGCGCGAACAGCCACTTGTGCGGATCGACGATGACCGAGTCGGCCCGCTCGACGCCGGCGAAGGCGCCGCGCATCTCGGGGACGAGCATCGCCGCGAGGCCGTAGGCGCCGTCGATGTGCAGCCAGACCCTGCGCGCGGCGGTGACGTCGGCGATCGAGGCGATGTCGTCGACGATGCCGAAGTTGGTGGTGCCGCCGGTGGCGACCACGGCGAAGACGGCGTCGCCGTGGTCGTCGAGCGCGCGCGCGACGGCGTCGCCGTGGAGGCGGCCGGCCCCGTCGACGGGAACGGGGAGGACGTCGACGTCCATGACCGCCGCGGCGGAGGCGATGGACGAGTGCGCCTCGGCGCTGCACACGACGAGCCAGCGCGCCGGGGTCGGGCGGTCGGCCTCGCGCAGGCGCCGGCGTGCGGCATCCCGCGCCGTGACGAGGGCGGAGAGGTTGCCGATCGTCCCGCCCTGGACGAAGACGCCGCCGGCGCCCTCGGGCAGGCCGAACTCGCGCGCGAGCCAGTGCAGCACCTCGTTCTCGGCGAACACCGCGCCAGCGCCCTCCATCCAGGACCCTGCGTAGACGGCGGATGCCGAGACGACGACGTCGAAGGCGAGCGCCGCCTTGCTGGGGGCCGACGGGATGAAGGAGAGATACCCGGGGTGGTCGGTGGAGATGCACGCCGGAGCGAGGACGTTCTCGAACAGGGCGATGGCGCGCCGGGCGCCGATCCCCTCCGGCGTGACCGTGCGCGGAGCGAGGCGCGCGAGATCGCTCGGCCGCAGCGGCTTGTCGAGCGGGATGTCCTCGTACAGGGCGCGGCGACGGGCGTACTCCAGCACATCGTCGACGACCGCGCGCGTCTCGGGCGAGATCGCGTGCATGCGGTCGGGTGGGGTCATCTCGGTCATGGCGGCTCCGGTCCTCACGACCCGTGTCGGGTCGGATCCACGGTAGCCGGGTGCGGGCGGACGAGGGGGTGTTCAGAGGAACGCGAGACCCACGCCGCCGGCGGCGCCGACGATGACCACCACCCACGGCGGCACGCGCCACGAGATCAGCAGCACGAAGCAGACGAGGGCGAGCGCGAAGGACGCGGGCCCCGTCACGGCGGTGACGAAGACCGGGTCGTAGAGGGCCGCGGCGAGGATACCGACCACCGCGGCGTTCGCGCCGCGCAGCAGCGCCTGGGCCGCCGGGCGCGTCCGCAACGCGCTCCAGAACGGCAGCACGCCGACGAGCAGCAGGAAGCCCGGGACGAACACCGCCACCAGCGCGACCGCCGCCGTGGCGAGGCCCGCGGCCCCCGGAGCGGCGAGCGCCCCGAGGTAGGCGGCGAAGGTGAACAGCGGGCCCGGCACCGCCTGGGCGACGCCGTACCCGGCGAGGAACTGCTCGGCGTCGACCCATCCGCCGGTGACGACCTCGGCTTCCAGCAGCGGGAGGACGACGTGACCGCCGCCGAAGACGAGCGCACCCGCACGGAAGAAGGCATCAGCGACGCCGAGAACCGTTCCCCCGAGTGCCGCCGCGGCGATCGGGAGTCCCACGAGCAGCACCGCGAAGATCCCGAGGGCGGTGACCCCCGCCCGCCGCGAGACGCCGAAGTCCAGGTCCGGTCCCGGCGTCTCCCCCGGCATCCGGCAGAGGACGAGCCCGGCGAGCGCCCCGAGGACGATCGCGGCCACCTGACCGAGGGTCCCCGCCACCACCAGGACGAGCACCGCCGCGACGACGGCGATCGACGCCCGACGCGCGTCGGGGGTGAGCGTGCGCGCCATTCCCCACACCGCCTGCGCGACGATCGCGACGGCGACGATCTTCAGTCCGTCCAGGATGCCGGAGCCGATCGTGCCGCCGAAGAGGTCCGCTCCGTACGCGAAGGCGACCATGATGATCGCCGACGGCAGGGTGAAGGCGAGCCACGCGGCGAGCGCACCGAGGGGGCCGGCGCGCAGGAGGCCGAGCCCGAACCCGACCTGGCTCGAGGCGGGTCCGGGGAGGAACTGACTCAGGGCGACGAGCTCGCCGTAGCCGCGATCGTCGATCCAGCGGCGGCGGGTGACGAGCTCGTCGCGGAAGTAGCCGAGGTGGGCGACGGGGCCGCCGAAGGACGTCAGCCCGAGCTTCAGGAAGGCCGCGAACACCTCCGCGGGGGTTCCGGCGCGTCGGGGGGAGCTCACGGGCGGGAGAATACCCGGTCGTGATGACCTAGAATCATCACCATTCTGACTCGGAGGTGCATACCAGCACGTGAACGGACACTCACGCGCGGGGTCGTCGACAGACGACCCCGGTCATAGTCCGGGCGTTCTCGCCCCTGTCCCCTTTTCCTCGCGTCCGGCGCGGGGGGTGATCCTTCCATGATCACCGCACTGCTCTTCCTTCTCCTCGGCATCGTCCTGACCGCGATCATCATCGCGGCGAACGGCTACTTCGTCGCGCAGGAGTTCGCCTACATGTCGGTGGACCGCGCGAAACTGCGCGCGCAGGCCGACGCCGGCGACGCCGCGTCCCGGCGCGCCCTCAAGGTCACGCAGCGGACGTCGTTCATGCTGTCCGGCGCGCAGCTGGGCATCACCGTCACCGGCCTCCTCGTCGGCTACGTGGCCGAGCCGTTCATCGGCGAGTCCCTCGGCACGCTTCTCGGAGGCGCCGGGATCCCCGCCGCGGTCGGCATCACGATCGGCACCGTCGGCGCCCTCGTGCTCGCCGCCGTCGTGCAGATGATCTTCGGCGAGCTCTACCCGAAGAACCTCGCCCTGGCGAACCCCGAGCCGCTGTCGCGCGCGCTCGCGCCGACCACCCTCGGCTACCTGACGGTCTTCGGGTGGCTCATCTGGGTGTTCGACAAGTCCGCCGAGGGCCTCCTCCGTCTCGTCCGGGTCGAACCCGTCCACGACGTGGACACCTCGGCGACGGCGAAGGACCTCGAGCACATCATCGAGGACTCCCGCGACAGCGGCGACCTGCCGGCGGACCTGTCGCTCATGCTCGACCGCATCCTCGATTTCCCGGAGCAGGATGTCGAGCACGCGATGATCCCGCGCGTCCAGGTCGATGTCGTCCACGTCACCGACCCGATCTCCCACGTGCGGGCGCTGATGGCGGAGGCGCACACGCGCTACCCGGTCATCGGCGAGCGCGACGAGCCGGTCGGTGTCGTCCACCTCGTCGACGTCCTCGGGACCGACCGCGACGACCCGCGTCCGGTGACCGCGATCATGCGCGAACCGCTCGTGCTCGCGACCCTCATGCCCCTCCCGGACGCCCTGGGCCAGCTGACGGCGACGAAGAACGAGCTCGCCTGCGTCATCGACGAGTACGGCGGGTTCGCGGGTGTCCTGACTCTGGAGGATCTCGCCGAGGAACTCGTCGGCGAGATCTCCGACGAGCACGATGCCGAGGACGGGGCGGGAGCGGTGCAGACCGCGGACGATACGTGGGAGATGGACGGCGACCTCCACATCGACGAGGTCGAGCGCGTCATCGGCGCCGACCTGGAACGCGGCGACTTCGAGACGCTGTCCGGACTCGCGATCGCGGCCGCCGGACGCCTTCCCGAACCGGGCGACACCGTCCGCGTCGAGCTCCCCCTGCAGGGCGCCGACGTCATCGAGGACGACCACACCTCCCGCGCGCTCCTCATCGAGGTCATCGAGCTCGACCGGCACGTCCCGCACGTCCTGCGGGTTCAGCTCGTCACCGAGCGCGACGCCGACCGGGAGGCGTCCGAGGCCCTGCGGGACGCGGCCCACGACACCGAGGAGGCGCAGCGATGAACGGCTGGATCGTCCTGATCGCCACCGTGGCGCTGATCGTGCTGAGCGCGTTCTTCGTCGTCATCGAGTTTGCCCTGCTCGGGGCGCGCCGGCACCGGCTGGAGGAGACCGCCACAACGGATCCCTCGGCGCGCGCGGCGCTGCGGGGGATGAACGAGCTCACCCTCATGCTCGCCGGCGCCCAGCTGGGCATCACGGCCTGTACGTTCGCCCTCGGTGCCGTCACCAAGCCCGCGGTCGATGCGTGGCTCGGACCCGTCTTCGCCTCCTGGGGTGCGCCCGAGTGGCTCGCCGGCGGCGCGGCGTTCGCGCTGTCGCTGCTCGCGGTGACCTTCCTCCACCTCGTCGTGGGCGAGATGGCCCCGAAGTCGTGGGCGATCGCTCACCCCGAGACCGCGGCGCGCATCGTCGGCATCCCGGCGCGCGCCTACGTCTGGCCGCTGCGCCCGTTCCTCCTGTGGGTGAACCGCATCGCGAACGCGCTCGTCGCGCGCAGCGGTGTCGAGCCGGTGGACCGCGCCGCGGTCGGCGGCCGCGACGCGGACACGATCCGCCACCTCGTGGAGTACTCCAGCCAGGTGGGCGTGCTCGAGCCCGAGCTGCGCACGCAGATCTCGCAGGTCATCGAGCTCGAGAGCCTCACCCTCGGCGACATCACCGTCCCGACGGCGACGCCGACGGCGGTGACGACGGATGCCGATCTCGCCGCCGTGCGCGAGGCGGCGCGCCGCACCGGTCACCTGCGGGTGCTCGTCCTCGACCGGGACGGTGAGCCGCGCTCGGTCGTGCACGTGCGCGACACGCTGCTGCGCGATGACACCGATGGCGTGTCCACCCTCGCGCGGCCGGTCCTGCGACTGTCGCAGGACCTCCTCGTGCACGAGGCTCTCCGCCGCATGCGCGAGGCGAGCGTCCAGCTGGTGGTCGTGGAATCCGAGGGCCGGGCCGTCGGCGTCGTCACCCTCACCGACGTCGTCAAGCGGGTCCTCCCCGGTGAGGCGACCGTCGGCGCGGCGGGCTGATCAGACGGTGTCGTCCTCCACGCGGTAGACGACGCACTCCCACGGCCGCAGCCGCAGGCGTCCCGAGGGCGCCTGCGGCGGGTCGTCGTGGGTGGCGATCGCGACGCCCGCCCGCCCGATGCCCAGGTCGCCGGCATCCCGCTCCACGCCCTCGCTCGAGCAGTTGGCCACGAGGGTGAGCCGGATGCCGTCCTGCGCACGGTGGAACGCGTAGACCTCGGTGTCCTCCGGCCAGACGAGGGTGAAGGTGCCGGTCTGCACGACGGGATCGTCGTGGCGGAGCGCGATGAGCCGTCGGTAGTAGTGGAACACCGACGCCGGATCGGCGCGGGCGTCCTCCGCGTTGATCCGGTCGTGGTTGGGATTGACCTCGATCCACGGCTCACCCTTGGTGAAGCCCGCGTGGACCGAACCGTCCCACTGGACGGGCGTCCGCGCGTTGTCGCGGCTGCCGAAGGCGAGGGCGCGCAGGAGCTGCTCGTCGTCGAACTCGCCGATCGCACGCTTGTCGTCGACGTAGCGCAGCGACTCGATGTCGCGGTACTGGTCGAACGAGGTGAACCCGGCATCCGTCATCCCGAGCTCTTCGCCCTGGTAGATGTACGGGGTGCCGCGGTGCAGGTGCAGGACCGTCGCGAGCGCCTTCGCGGAGGCGACCCGGTGCTCGCCGTCGTCGCCGAAGCGCGACACGACGCGCGGCTGGTCGTGGTTGTCCCAGTAGAGGGAGTTCCACCCGGTCTCGGCGAGACCGGTCTGCCATCGCGTGAGTGTCGCCTTGAGATCGCGGAGGTCGAGCGGCCGGTGCTGGAAGCGGTCGCCGTCGACGGTGTCGAGACCCATGTGCTCGAACGTGAAGACCATGTCGAGCTCCGCGCGTGCGGGGTCGGTGAACAGCCGCGCGTCCTCGACGGTGGCGCCGGGGGTCTCGCCGACGAGGAGCAGCGAGTCGCGCCGCCCCGCGAACACCTCGCGGTGCATCTCCTGGAGGAACTCGTGCAGCCGCGGGCCGTTCGCGCTCGCGGCGGTGGCGTCGCCGTACAGGCCGCTCGCGACGGGCGCGTCGGAGAGCGCGCCCTCCGGGCCGACGTCCTTGGAGATGAGGTTGATGACGTCCATCCGGAAGCCGTCCACCCCGCGGTCGAGCCACCAGCGCATCATCGCGTAGACGGCCTCGCGCACCTCCGGGTTCTCCCAGTTGAGGTCGGGCTGCTTCCGGCTGAACAGGTGCAGGTAGTACTGCCCGGTCTGCTCGTCCCACTCCCAGGCGGGACCGGAGAAGAAGGAGCCCCAGTTCGTCGGTTCGGAGCCGCGTGTCCCGGGCTCGAATCCGTCGCGGGGGTCGCGCCACCAGTACCAGTCGCGCTTCGGGCTGTCGCGGGAGGAGCGCGACTCGACGAACCACGGGTGTTCGTCGCTGGTGTGGTTGACGACGAGGTCCATGACCACCTTGATCCCGCGGTGGTGCAGGGCCTCGATGACCTCGTCGAGGTCGTCGAGCGTGCCGAAGAGGGGATCGACGTCCTGGTAGTCGCTGATGTCGTACCCGTTGTCGTCTTGCGGGCTGCGGTATAGCGGAGAGAACCAGACGACATCCACTCCGAGTTCGGCGAGATGATCGACGCGGCGCAGGATGCCGCGCAGGTCGCCGATGCCGTCGCCGTCGGAGTCCTGGAACGAACGGGGGTAGATCTGGTAGACCACCGCGGAGGTCCACCATGCGTACTCGGCGCTCATGGCCCCCACCCTACGGGGCGACGTCGATGGCGACCCGCAGGGTGGGGAACCGCAGAGCGCGGTCTCGATCAGGAGACGCGCGACGGCTCCTCGTCGTTGCTGTCGTCGCCGGGGATGTGCACGTCGTTGACCTCGACGTTGACCTCGACGACCTCCAGGCCCACCAGGCGCGAGATGGCACCCGCGACGGCGGCGCGGACGTTTCCGGCGACCTCCTGGATCGGCGACGGGTACTCCACCACGATGGTCAGGTCGGCCGCGGCCTGCGTCTCGCCGACCTCGACCTTGACGCCCTGCGTGAGGTCGGTGGCGTTGATCGCGTCGCGGATCGCGCCGAATGCACGCGCGCCGCCGCCGCCGAGGGCGTAGACACCGGGGACCTCGCGCGCGGCGATGCCGGCGACCTTCGCCACGACACCGTCGGAGATGGTGGTGCGGCCGGCGGCGTTCTCGTCGCGCGCGCCCGTGAAGGACGAGGTGGGACGGTCGACGCGGGAGGCGGCGCTCTTCGGGGCGCGCGTCTCGTCGGCGGGGGTGGTCGTGATGTCGTTGGCGACCATGATCCGGCTCCTTTATCTGTCGAACGAGGGGAAATCAACCCCGATTCGGGGCGATCTGCGAGCGTTACGTTTGCTCTGCGAATAGGAGGGTCGTCCCGCCGTATTCGTCACGGCGAAGTTCCTGAGCGTTTGCTGGGAGGTGGGGATGGGCGGCATCGCTGGGGCGGGCGCAGCGACGGGATCACCGTTGGGGGCCGCATCCGACCAGATCCTGGTCGAGCGCGCGGTGGACGGCGACGCCACCGCGTTCGGCGAGATCGTGCGGCGGCACAGCTCTCTCATGCGCGCGTACGTATCCCGGATCGTGGGATCGCTGAGCGAGGCCGACGACGTCGTGCAGGATGCGTTCATCACCGCCTGGAAGCAGCTCCCCTCCCTCCGCGACGGTTCCGCGGTCCGCGCCTGGCTGATGCGCATCGCCAGCCGCGAGGCGTTCGCACGCCTCCGCCGCCGCACCGCCGACGTGCCGATCGAGGACGTCCCCCTGGTGCAGAGCGCACACCCCGATCCGGAGGTCCGCGCGGTGCGCCAGGCCCAGCTCGCCGCCCTGTCGGCGGCGCTGGACGAACTCCCCGAGGACCAGCGACGCGCCTGGCTGCTGCGCGAGGTCGCCGACCTCAGCTACGCCGAGATCGCCGAGGAGATGACCACGAGCGCCAGCACCGTGAGAGGCTTGCTGTCACGAGCACGGAGTTCGATCGCGATCCGGATGGAGGACTGGCGATGACCCAGACTCCCCCCGAGATCCTGGACTGCGGGCGCACCGTCGACGAACTGAGCGACTACCTCACCGCCGGCCGTCTCCCCGCCGACGCGCACATCGAGTCGTGCCCCGACTGCCTCAATGCCCTCGACGCGCTCGAGCGGGTCGGGCGGCTGTCCCGCGACCTCATGGCCGACGATGCGGAGCGCCTCCCCCCTCCCCCGCAGGACTGGCTCAACGGCATCCTGTCGGCGGTCCATTCCGAGCTGCGCGCGGGCCGGAGCTTCCCCATCCACCACGACGACCCCCGCGTGTCGATCTCGGTCACGGAGGGCGCGGTGCGCGCGCTCATCCGCGAGACGGGGGATGCCGTGCCGGGCGTCTACATCGGCCGCACCCAGATCATCGGCGACGCCGAGATCCCCGGAGAGCCCGTCGAGGTCGATGTCACCGCCAGCATCGCGTGGGGACTGCCCGTGCCGGAAACGACTGCGCGCGTGCGGGACCTGGTCTACACGGCCCTGAACCAGCACACCGAGCTGAAGGTCGTGGGGGTCAACATCACGGTGGAAGACCTCCACGGCTACGCGTCCGACAAGGAATCGTCATGACTCTCACCACTCCTGAACCGGACGGCGGTCTGGTCTCCCGCGTGCGCGCGGTCGACGGCGTCGTCGACGTGTACGGCTCACCCCTGCAGCAGATCTCCGGCATCCTCGCCGCCGCGACCGGGCGCTCCGGCGAGCGGCAGGCCGACATCGCCGTGTCGGTGCGCGACGGCATCCCCCGGGTTGCGGCCCGCATCGCCACGGATCCCGAGTTCGGCACACCCGAGACCGCGCGCCGCGTCGCCGACGTGCTCGCCGAGAACTCCCCCGAGGACGCGACGATCACGGTGCAGATCGCCCGTATCCACTGAGACCGCCATGGGCCGGTCGCGATCGACACCCGACCCGCGGGCGCAGTCGAAGACGTGCGCATCCTGCGGCCGCGAGATGCAGTGGCGCAAGAAGTGGGCGGCGAACTGGGACAAGGTCGCCTACTGCTCGGACGCGTGCCGACGGCGCGGCGTGCGGTCCGTCGACAGCGCGCTGGAGGACGCGATCCGGGAGCTCCTGGCCGCACGGGCGACGACCGCGACGATCTGCCCCTCCGAGGCCGCACGGGCAGTGGGCGGCGACGACTGGCGCAATCTCATGGAGCCGGCTCGCCGTGCCGCACGCCGGCTCGTCGCGGCGGGCGAGGTCGAGATCACGCAGCGGGGCACGGTCGTGGACCCGTCCACCGCGCGCGGACCCATCCGCATCCGCCGCGCGCGTTAGGACGCTCCGCGGACTCGCTCAGATGCGACGCGCCCGCGCGAAGCGTGTGGTGAAGCCGGGGTGCCCCACGGGCATCGACAGGACGGAGTCCGGCGGACGCGCCGCGAGCCCCGGGAACCCGGCGTCCGCGACGAGATCGTCGTCCAGCTCGAGGAGCTCCGCCGTCCGCAGCGGCCACTCCTCGTGGGTGTTCTGCGCCCAGCGGGTCGCCCCCAGGTGACGCTCGTGGAAGCCCCACCGTGCGGTGAGGAAGCGGGAGAGGTCGGTGTCGACGACCTCGTCGTCGGCTACGCGGACGGCGATGCGCGTCCCCGGCCCGCGCGGACGCCCGCGCGCATCGCGGCGGCGCGAGCGGAACGCGACGGCGGATGCCGCGGCATCCGTCCAGAGTCCGATCGACGCCCACCGGTAGGGCAGCCCGAAGAGGGCCCGGGCCGCGAGGACCGGCGGCAGATGCTCGGCCTCGAGCGTGCGGAAGACGACACCGCGGCGACCGGCGGCATCGACGCCGTAGGTGCGGACGTTGATCTCGGCGAAGGTTCCGAGCCACGGCACGGCGGGAAGGGGCAGGAAGCGGAAGCGCGAGAGCACGAACGGCACGAGCCCCACCCACGCCGAGCCGTCGTGCACGTCCGGGCGGACGCCCGGAGGGAGCATCGGCGCGACCTCGGTGGGCTCGAGGCGCCAGTGGACGAAGACGGCATGGCTCCACACCTGCGACAGGACGGCGCGCTCCGGCAGATCAGGGGCGTGGGCCGGGATCGTCACCCTTCGATTCTCCGCCGGGAAGACGACGTCGGGGTCGCGCCGGCGAACGCGGCGCGACCCCGACGGGGAAGAGTCAGCGCGTGAGCGCGATCTCGTTGGGCGTGACCTCGAGCGTCGCGCTGGCCACGACCTCTCCCGTGGTCAGATCCACGGCGTGGACCTCGTTGCTCGCCGGCTCGGTCACGTAGGCGATGTCGCCGCTGACCTTGATGGCGGGGTGGGCGTCCTGCCAGTCGGCCGGACCCTCCCACGCCTCGATCACCGGGAAGGCGTCGACGAAGGCGCCCGCTTCGAGATCGAGGACGTGGATGCTGCCGTCCGAGGCCAGGATGTAGCCGAGGTCCTCGGGGCCGCGCACGAGGTCGCGGAAGGTGTACTCCGCGCCCTCGGGCATGTCGATCACCTCGAGGGAGGGAGCGGCCGTGTCGATGACGGCGACGCGGTGCAGGAGGTATCCCTCGGCATCCCGGTCGTCCTTGTAGTCGCCGAGGACGAGCGGGCTCGTCTCGCTCACCAAGAGGTTGCCGGTGCGGCCGTAGGGCTGGTCGGGGGCGTCGAGCTTGACGATCTCGTCGCCGTCGTACACGAGCGCGCCGTTGTCGCAGCCGAAGACGACGACCTCGTCCTGCGCGGTGCCCTCGCCGTGGATGCCCGGGCACTCCGCGCTCTCCGCGATCGTGGCGCCGTCGGCATCCTGGACGGTGATGCCCGTGCGCCCGTCGGCGTTGCCGACGGTGGTGACGAACGATCCGTCCTCGAGGACGATCGAGACGCCGTGGTGCGCCTCCACCCCCTCGATCACCGTGGTCTCGGGGAGTTCGTCGCCGGCGGCCAGCAGGTCGTCGGTGTCGAAGATCGTCGTGTCGCTGGTGCCGTCGGCGTAGAGCACGGTCTTGCCGGCGTGGACGACGACGTGGCCGGCGGCCTCCGCCTCGAACAGCCGGTCGGTGAGCACGGGCTCGGTGTCGGCGGTGCCCGCGTCCAGCACCTGGAAGCCCTCGCTCGTGGTGACCATGACGTGTCGGCCGTCGCCCGCGGGGTTCAGGCGGGTGAACTCCTCGGAGTTCACGTCGCCGACGACCTCGAGGGTCTCGCCGTCGAGGACGACGATGCCGCCGGGGTAGGACAGGGCGACGCGGAGACCGGCATCCTGGGCGGCGCCGGAGGCCGCGTCGGACGCCGGGGCGTCGGAGGCGGGGGCGGATGCCGGTGACCCGGCGCACGCGGTGAGCGCGACGGTCGCACCCAGGGCCAGGGCCAGGATTCCGGCGCCGCGGTGAAGCGGAGTTCGCATGTGGTGTTCCTCTTTCTGTGGGGGATCAGCCCGCGCTCAGCGCGACAGGCCGTCGGAGATGCGCTCGGTGTTGGCGCGCATCATGGTCAGGTAGTCCGGCGCTCCGCCGGCGGCATCCGTGAGGGATTCGGTGAACAGCTCGACGACGTCCACCCGCACGTCCGCCTCCTCGGCGAGCGCGCGGACGAGCCGGTCGGGCTGGGACGACTCGGCGAAGATCGTCGGCACCCCCGCCTCCTCGATGGCGCCGACGAGGTCGGCCAGGTCGCTCGTGCTGGGGGCGGCGAGGGTCGTCCCGCCGGGGATGACGGCGCCGATCACGCGGAAGTCGAACCGGTCGGCGAGGTAGCCGAAGACGTGGTGGTTCGTCACGAGCGCACGTCGCTCGGTGGGGAGCGCGGCGAAGGCCGCCGCCATCTCGGCGTCGAGGTCCTCGACCTCTGCGCGGTACGCCGCGGTCCGCTCGGTCACCGCCTCGGCGTCGATGCCGTCCAGGTCGCGCAGGGCGCTTTCCAGGGCGTCGATGACGGCGATCATCTGGGCGGGGTCTGTCCAGAAGTGCGGGTCGTCCGCGCCGCCGGCATCCGTGGAGGTGTACGGCAGGACGTCGACGGCATCGCCCGCGACGAACGTGCGCGCGCCGGCCTCGGCGGCGGCATCCAGGTGCTGCTGCAGTCCTTCCTCGAGGCCGATCCCGTTGGAGACGACGAGGTCGGCGTCGCGCAGCTGCGCGGCTTCGGCCGGCGAGATCTCGAAGGAGTGCGGATCCGCGCCGGGGCGCATCAGGGTCACGACCTCGACGTCATCGCCGACGAGGTTGTCGACGACGTCGCCGAGGATGTTGGTGGACACCACGACGACGGGGCGGTCGCCGTCGGTTCCGGCCGCGGGGGCGCAGCCGGCGAGGACGACGCTCGTCAGCGCGAGGGCGAGGGTGGCGGTGATCCGGCGCATGTCAGCGTCCCGTCAGCGCGGCGAACAGCGGCGCGGTCGTCGGTGTGAACGTCCGCGCGATCCGCGCGTCGTCGGCGAAGTCGAGCTCCCACACCGTCCGCTCGACGGGACCCGTGAGGTACGCGCGCTGCTGGTCGGCGAGCAGGCGGATGCCGCCGGCGCCGTCGGCGAGGCTCCCGGCGACGAGGGGCTCGGTGGCGGCACGCAGCGCGCCGGTCTCGCCGTCGAGGATCAGCACGCGCCCGCTCTCGGTCAGTGCGAGAAGGTGCGCGTCGTCGTCGTCCACGGCGGTGACCTGCACGAGCGGCTCGGGGGCGGGCAGCAGCGTCCAGGTGCGCGCGCGGGTGTCGAGGATCCAGATGCCCGCTTCGCCGCCCTCCCCGGCGAGCGCGGCGACGCGGGGGCGGCCCTCCCGGTTCGCGAACTGCCGGGCGCGCGGCGCGGCGTCGTCCGGGTACGGGATCCGCTCCATCTGCGGCATCCCGTCGGCCAGGGTGACGAGGAGCGCGCCGTCCTCACACCCGATGACCCCGCCGACGCGGGTGGTGATCGACCCCTCGGCGGCGACGCAGTCCTCGGTGACACCCACCTGCTCGCCGTCGCCGTCGCGCAGCATGACGCGGTCGCCCGCGGCGATCGCGGCGAAGGAGCCGACGGGGAGCACGATGCCGCTGCCGGGATCACCCGCGACGCGGAAGCGCTCCACGAGCTCGCCCTTCGACAGCGCCTCGGTGTCGAGGAGCACGGCGTCCCCGGACTCGGGGAAGAACACCCCCGTGCCTCCCGTCGTCGAGGACGAGGTCGTGGTGACCGTCGCGACACCCGCGCCCTCGACGTCACCGATCACGCGCGGCTCGGCGCGGTAGTAGTGGAAGTGGTCCTCGTGGTCCCACGTCCACACGCCGCTGTCGACGATCGACACCCCGGTCTCGTCGATCGCGAACAGGTACCGACCGTCCGAGTGGACCGCATCCGGCTCGCGCACCGTGCCGAGGTCGGCGACCGACTCGTCGAGAAGGTCGAGGTGCGTGACGCCCCCGCCCGGACCGACGAGGGTGAGACCCACCTGCGCTTCGGCGAGCTCCTCCGCGCCCGCGATCTCGCCGTGCGCATCCGCGTCGGCGCCACTCGTGGCGGCGGTGTCCGTGCCGGGGGCCGGGTCGGCGGACGCGCACCCGGTCAGCAGGCTGAGCGCGGCGACGGCGGCGAGGAAGGACGAGGGGACGGGACGGAGCGAAGACATGCGACCTTTCGAGTCACGCGAGGGCGGGCGAGGAGGCGAGGGAGCGGCGGCGGAGGGTCTCGGTGGCGGCGCGCAGACCCCACGAGAGGACGGCGGCCATGACGGCCGCGCCGGCGATCGTCGCGCCGGTGGCGGTGGCGGCGTGCCAGGAGAGGACGAGGCCGCCGACGACGGAGAGGATGCCGAGCGCGGAGGCGAGCACCATCATCGTGGGGAGGCGCTCGGTCCACTGCCGCGCGGCGACGGCCGGTGCGACGAGGAGACCGACGACGAGGAGCGACCCGACCGCCTGGTAGGACGCGACGACCGCGAGGGTCACCAGGCCCACCAGCGCCGCCTGCGCCCACGAGGGCCGGAGTCCGAGCACCCGCGCGACGCGTTCGTCGACGGCGAGCGCGACGAGGGGCCGATGCGCGATGACCGCCGTGGCGACGCCGAGGACGACCGCGATGGCCAGGACGACGAGGTCGCCGGTGGTGATCGCGAGGATGTCGCCGAACAGGATGGCGGTCGCGTCGGTGGCGAAGCTGCCGGCGTGCGAGATGATCACGACGCCGAGCGCCAGCATCCCGACGAAGAGCAGGCCGATGCTCGTGTCGTACGACAGGCGGGCGCGCCGTTGGACCGCACCGATGCCGATGCTCATGACCACGGCGCTGACCGCGGCGCCGATCAGGACGGGAAGGCCCCAGACGGTCGCGAGCGCGACCCCGGGAAGCATCCCGTGCGCCAGCGCCTCACCGAGGAACGCCATGCCCCGCACGACCACCCAGGTTCCCGCGACGCCGCAGAGGACCGCGACGAGCGCCCCGCCGAGGAGCGCGCGCTGCACGAACTCGGGGGCGAAGGGGTCGAAGAGCCAGGACACGAGGCACGACCGTACCGGTAATGAGAACCATTATCAAAACGGTAGGATCGAGTGCGTGCCTGATGCCTTTCCCGCCGTCGTCGTCCGCGCGGCGTCCGTCCGGTTCGGCGATGTCGTCGCGCTCGACGGGGTCGACCTCGCGCTGGACCGCGGGGCGCTCACCGTCATCGTCGGTCCGAACGGCGCGGGGAAGTCGACGCTCCTCGAGGTGATCGCCGGCACGACGCCACTCACGCGAGGCACCGTCGAACGGGGCGGCACCGTGGCGTTCGTGCCGCAGCGCACCGCGCTCACTCCGCGCCTCCCGCTGACGGCGTCCGACATGGTGGCCGTCGGCACGTGGCGGCGGGCAGGGCTCTGGCGGCGGCTGTCCGATCGGATGCGGGACGACATCGCGCAGGCGATGGCGCGCCTCGACGTCCTCGACCTCGCGCAGCGCCCGTTCGCGGCACTGTCGGGCGGCCAGCAGCAGCGCGTCCTGATCGCTCAGGGCCTGGTCGGGCGCGCGGATCTCCTTCTGCTGGACGAGCCGACCACCGCGGTGGACGCCCGCAGTGCCGGGCTCATCCTCGACACGGTCGCCGCGGAGGCCGCGCGCGGTGCGACGGTCGTGTGCGTCAGCCACGACGCGCGCCTCATCGACACGGCCGCCGTCGTGGTTCCCCTCGACGGCGGCCGGATCGATACGGGCGTCAGGGACGCGGGTCGCGCGCGTCCTCGATGTCCTGCTTGACCTCGACCGGGCGACGCAGGCGGTCGCTGCGGGTCTTGGCGAGACTTGCGACGGTGGCGACGGTGACGGTCGCGGCGATGAACAGCAGGGACAGCCAGATCGGGATCTCGGGGATCCACAGCACCGGCTCGCCGCCGTTGATGAAGGGCAGCTCGTTGACGTGCAGGGCGTGGAAGACGAGCTTCACACCGATGAACGCGAGGATCACGGCGAGACCCTGGGCGAGGTAGATCAGGCGCTCCAGCAGACCGCCGATGAGGAAGTACAGCTGGCGCAGGCCCATGAGGGCGAAGGCGTTGGCGGTGAAGACGATGTAAGCCTCGTTGGTGAGGCCGTAGATCGCGGGGATCGAGTCGACGGCGAAGATCAGGTCGACGAAGCCGATCGCGACGATGACGAGGAGCATCGGGGTGACGAAGCGCCGACCGTCCTTCTTCACGAAGAGGCGGTCGCCGTTGTACTCGTCGCTCACCGGCAGGATGCGGCGGACCATCGTCATGAACTTGCCGTTGGCGGGGTCGGACTCCCCGTGCGAGAAGGCCTGTCGGTAGGCGAGGAAGAGCAGCAGCGCGCCGAAGATGTAGAAGATCCAGGAGAAGTTCTCGATGAGCGCCGCGCCCACCGCGATGAACGCACCGCGCATGATCAGCGCGATGACGATGCCGATCATCAGCACCTTCTGCTGGTAGATCTTCGGCACCGCGAACCCGGTCATGACGATCAGGAAGACGAAGAGGTTGTCGATCGACAGCGCCTTCTCGGTGAGGTAGCCGGCGAAGTACTCACCGCCGAACCGCCAGCCCGACACCACGCCGATGCCGACACCGAAGAGGAGCGCGAGGGCGATGTAGAACACCGACCAGCGGGCGGACTCCCCGATCGTCGGCGCGTGGGGCTTGCGCACGTGCGCGAAGTACTCGAAGACGAAGAAGGCGACGGTCACCGCGATGGTGATCCCCCACACAAGGGGCGTGATGTTCACAGGGTCTCCAGACCATGGCGTGGACGAATCGACGCCAAGGTCTTCCCCATCTCCGACGGAGACCGGCGATCCGGGAGGCGAGAAGCCTCCGTGATGACGAATCCACCGTGTCGGGGTACTCCCCTTGGACCGTGCAACCTTAGGGGAGGATCCGCTCGCGTGGCTGAGAATCCCCTGTGGAGCGCGGCGGGTCAGGCCAGCTGGAAGCCGCCGTCGCTGCTCAGCACCTGGCCGACCACCCAGCTGCCCTCGGGCGACGCCAGCCACGAGATGAGCGCGGCCGGATCCTCGGGCCGGCCGAACCGGCCGAACGGTGTTCCGGCGACGCGCGCGTCGAGGCCGTCGAGATCGCGGTCGGTGGTCTCGGCATCCAGGTATCCGGTGTTGACCGGACCCGGGTCGATCGTGTTCAGGACGATGCCGAGTTCGAGGAGCTCCGCCGCGACGGTCTTCGTCACCCCCGCCAGCGCCGCCTTGCTTGTGGCGTAGGCGACCTCGCCGCGCATCGGGCCGTGGATCTGGCCGGAGGTCATCCAGAAGACGTGCCCCGTCGGGGCCGCGAAGGGTCCGTCGCCGACGATGCGGTCGCCCGGACGACGGCGCTCCCCGGGGGTGTGCCGGCGGGCGGCGAACGCGGAGGTGAGCAGGAGCGTCGCACGGGTGTTGACGTCCCAGAAGGCGTCGAGGGTCTCCGGTGTCATGTCCAGGATGCTGCCGTCGCCGCCGCTGCGCGCGTGATTGCACACGAGGATCTCGACGGAGCCCGTGATCGAGGCGGCCGCATCGATCACGCGCGGGATCGCCGCGGCATCCGACAGGTCCGCCCCGATGTCGACGAGCTCGGCACCGGGCACGAGCTGGGACCGGATGCCGTCCCGCACCGCCTCGAGATCGTCGGCGCCCCACGGCTGACCCTCGTCGTGGGTGCGGTGGTGGTGGATGGCGACATGCGCACCCCGGCGCGCGAACGCCGACGCGACGGCGAAGCCGATGCCGCGGCGCCGGGAGACGCCGGTGACGAGGGCGGTGCGGCCGAGGAGCGGGGTGGCGGGGGCGGAGCGGTGGGTCACGAGCGCCGAGTGTGGCACACCTGCGCGCGTTCGAGAACAGGAGAGCCGACCAGAACAGGACGTCTCGCCCCGGATCCTCCTGTTCTCGTGGGATCGCCTGCGTCGGCGCGGAGGCGATCCCCGGAGGAGCGCGCCGATCAGCAGCCGGCGTGCCGTCGGAGCTCGTCGGCGTCGCGCCGGAAGAGGTCGAGCTGCATCCCTCCCCCGTCGGCGGCGTGCTTTCGTGCGTTGAAGGCCCGCTGCCAGAGCGCCGCGGCCCACGCGGCACGGCGCTCGTCCTCGTCGAACGCCTGCCCGCGCACCGTCTCGTAGGCCCCGAGGAACTCCGCGACCTCCCCCGGCGTGGCGCACCAGGCCACGACGCCGGCCGGCCAGATCGCCGCCGCCCCGCCCACGATCGCGCACTCCGGCTGGGCGATGAGGCTGTCCCAGTCGTGCACGGCGTGGATCGCGTCGCCGTTCCACCGCAGGTTCTGGTCCTCGAAGTCGCCGTGGCCGATCACGACCGGCCGCTCCAGGGAGCGCAGGACGCTTCGCGCGGCAGCGCCCGCCTCATCGACGTCGTCCGGACCCGGCCCGTCGATCGGCGTGCCGGCGTCATCCCGAGCCGGCCAGAGCGACGCACCCCCGTGGCCCCACGCCACCCAGGCCGGTTCGTCGACGTGGAGCCCGGGGTGGTCGCCGGCCGGCGGAGCGGAACGGATCAATCGGTGCAGCACGTCGGCGAACGCCCGCGCGGCGCCCGGGCCGGGACCGCGCGTGGCACCGCCCGGAACGAGCCGCTCGACCGAGACCGCGACGCCGTCCGCCCGCACGGGACCACGGACCGGCGCGGGTACCGGCAGCCCCTGTCCGGCCAGGGCGACCTGCACCGCGAAGACGTCGTCGAGGCGCGCGGAGTCGGGGCGGATCTTCACGACGACGTCGTCGCCGGCACGGGTGCGGACGCCGAAGACGCGGCTCAGATTGCCCGACGCGAAGAGGATCCGCGCGGCGTCGCCGTGGAGCACGTCGTGGACGTCGAGGTCGCCGAGGGCGGCCTGCAGGTCGGAGACGGGAACGGCATCCTCGGATGTCATCCGGCGATCGTACGCCGCTCCCACGGCCACGGCCCGAATGCAAGCCCGCCCCGCGGATCGGACCGGACGCTTACGCTGGAAGGATGCCGCCCACCACCGCCGGAGGACCGACGCCCTCATCGGCGAGCGGCGGCGCCCCCGACCCCGACGACCGCGCCTGGCGACAGCTGCTCGCCGGCGACGAGCCCGCGTGCGCGCAGCTCGCGGAGATCTACACACCGCTGGCGAACGCCCGCGGCCCGCTCGCGGTCGCCCAGCTCGGCCAGAGCCTCGACGGCTTCATCGCCGCCCGGACCGGCGATGCATGCTTCGTCACCGGCGAAGAGGATCGCCGGCACCTCCACCGCCTCCGCGCCCTCGTCGACGCCGTCGTCGTCGGCTGGCGGACGGTCGCGAACGACGACCCGCGCCTCACCGTCCGCGCCGTCGCCGGAGCGAACCCCGTGCGGGTCGTGTTGGACGCATCCGCGCGCATCCCGGCGGCATCCGGCCTCCTGCACGACGGCGCCGCGCCCACGCTCTGGCTGGTGGATGCCGCGACCCCGGTCGACGTCGAGGTCGGTCCGCACGTGCAGATCGTGCGGGTCCCAGGCCTGCGCTCGCTCACGCCACGCGAGATCCTCGGCGTGCTCGAAGCGCGAGGACTGTCACGGGTGCTGATCGAGGGCGGAGGGGTGACGGTGTCGCGTTTCGTCGGCGACCACGCCCTCCGCTGGCTGTACCTCACCACCGCGCCGGTGCTCATCGGCGACGGTGTGCCCGGCATCCGCTTCGACGGGGAGGACCGTCTCGCGGACGCCCTTCGCGGACCGGTGCGCAGATTCCCGCTGGGCGCGGATCTCTGCACCGAGTTCACCTTCTGACACCGGCCGGTTCGGCGCCCGCCCGCGCTCGGATGCCGCCCTCGCCCGCCGACGCTCGCGCGCCCGGCGGACCTCGCGGACGCGGGGGAGTGTGCGTACGGCGACGACGACCGCACCGGGGAGGGTCGATGCCAGGGCGAGGATGCCGTAGCCGATCGACACCGTGATGCCCAGCTCGGCGGTGGAGCCGACGAGGTCGAACGCCCACGCCGCGGCGGCCTCGCGCGTGCCCCAGCCGCCCACGCCGAGCGGGATCGACATGCCGGCGATCGCGATCGCCGCCGTCCCGGGAAGCACGGCGAGACTCAGCGCGGGAGCCAGGGCCAGGGCCGACACGACGAAGATCCCCGCGAACGCCGCCCACCCGGCGACGGCGAGGGCGATGACCGCGATCAGCTCACGGGCCGACAGCCGGCGCAGCCACCGCCAGGCGATCGCGGAGACGAGCACCGCGATCCCGACGCTGCCGAGCGCGAAGAGCGGGGCGGGGGCGGCGAGAGCGACCCCGGCGGCGAGGAAGACCACCGCGGTGCCGGCCAGCCTCTCTCCCGCCATCGCGGCGAATCCGCTGGCGAGAGCGCGTCGCCCGGCGTCGACATCGGCGTCGCTGCTGTCGTCGGCGGCGCGGAGCGCGTCTCCGGCCAGACCACCGGGAAGCACGCTGTTGAGGAAGGACGCCTGCCAGCAACGGGCGATCGCGGGTCCGAGAGGGATGCGGATCGCGTGGTGCCGCGCGACGACCCGCCAGCGGAGGGCCTGGGCGACGACGCCGGCAGCGCCGAGGGCGACGCCGGTCGGGTAGGCCCACCAGGGCAGCTGCGTCACCGCATCCACGAGCGGGGCGAGTCCGAAGCGCCACACCACGACGGCGAGGATGCCGACGGTGACGACGATCTGGAGGAGGGCCACGGCGACCAGTCGCCCTCGACCCGCCATCCGTCCGACTCCGCTCACGCGGTGGCGGGGAGGCTCAGGATGTCGGCGTGCCCGACGCGCACGATGAGCGCGCCCCGGTCGATCTGGCCCTGACGCTCCGCGCGCCAGGCGGCGACGAGGTCGGCCAGCGCGGGGTCGTGCTCGATCGCGACATCCGCCCGATCGTGGAGGTAGCGCTGCAGGAGCGGCGCCTGGTCCGCCGCGTCCAGCCGCCACGGGGTCGCGGCGACCTCCACGCGCTGTCCGCGATCGCGGAGGAGGGCGGCGACATGGTCGGCGGCATCCGGGCCGAGGAGGTCGTCGCGGCGCTGGTGCGCGTCGAAGGCGGCGGTGATCGCGGCGTCCGCGGGGTGCGGCGGATCGATCGACACGTCGCCGGTGACGCTGAGGCTCAGAAGGGCCGCCGATCCGGTCCGTGCGATCGCGTCGACGAGCACGGCGGCATCCTCCGGGGAGAGCAGGTCGAGAAGGGCCGCGCACGTGAAGAGCACCGGCCCTTCGCCCTCGGCGACGACGTCGGGGAGCTCGGCGACCGTCGCGATGCGGCGCGTGAGCGACGACACCGAGGGCGGGGCGACCGGATCCACGGCGTCGATGAGATCGGCATCGTGGTCGACGAGGATCCAGTGCTGCTCGAGCGGCGCGAGCCGATCGGCCAGCCACGCCTGGTTGGAGCCGGTTCCGGCGCCGACGTCGATGACGCGCACGGGCGCGTCCTCCGCGCCGAGCGCGGCCACCGCCTCCCGCACGAGCGGAAGCGCCGCCTCGCGGGCGGTGTGATCGGCCTGGCGCCGCAGCGACAGCCAATCGGCGGGAACGGGACGGCTCACCATCGGAGCAGGTCCCGCAGCTGCGTCGCGGCGTGCGGCCATCCTCGAAGTCTAGACCGGGCATCGGATGCCGCGGCCCGCCAGGCGGCACTGAGGTCGGCGTCGTCCAGCCAGCGCGCGATCGCGTCGGTCCACTCCGCCGGGCGGTCCGGGTCGAGCGCGAGACCCGGGAGGGGCGCCCCGGACTCGGTGCCGTCGACCAGCGCTTCGACCGCCCCCGTGCCGGCCGCGACGAGGGCCGGGATGCCGCGGGCCAGGCCCTCGGTGACGACCATGCCGTAGGGCTCGACGAGCGAGGGCAGGAGGAGCAGGTCGGTCTCGCGCCACAGGCGCTCGCGTCGACGCCCCGAGACGGCGCCGACGACGCGCGCACGATCGACGCCGAGCGCCTCGACCGCGCCCGTGACCCGGGCGACGTAGGGATCGGCGTCCCGGGCCGGCCCGGCGACCACGACCTCCCACGCGCGATCCCGCAGCGGTTCGAGTGCCGACAGGGCGACGACCGCGTTCTTCCGCGGCGTGACGGCACCGAGGATCAGCAGCCGAGGCGGTGTGCTCCCGATCGCGGGATCCGCGGTATCGACACCCGGCCGCACGACCTCGGCGGCGACGTCGTAGCGCGCCCGCAGGTCGTCACGCGCCCAGGCGCTCGTGCAGAGGATCAGATCCGCCGCTTCCAGCGCGGCCCGCTCCCCGCGCGCGAGGGTGTCGGCGTCGGCCTCCGAGAGCCCGGACTCGGCGGGCAGCGGCAGGTGCACGAGGATCACGACGCGGATGCCGGCCGCCGCGGCATCCGCGATCCGATCGGGCGCCGCGCAGGCCACGATGCCGTCGACGACGACCTCGCGCGCCGATGCGAGGGCTTCCGCGAGGGAATCGAGATCGGCCTCCGTCGGCCGCGGCCACGCACCGGGGACGCCCCGCTCGACGACGTCGACACCGCCCGCGCGGAGAGCGGCGATGATCGCGGTGTTGTAGGCGCTTCCGCCGCTCGGGCCGCCGAGATCGGCGGGGACGACGAAGGCGCGGTCAGCGACCGGCGAGGTCGAGGTCATACGTCACCCACGCATCGGGATGCTCGCGCACGACGATGCCGATCCCGGTGATGCCCGCGGCCGGGTCGAGCCGTTCGGCGAGCGCGTCGGCGATGTGGGCGGCGACGGCCTCCGTGGTGCTGAGGGTCCCGGCGAACGCGGGGTGCTCGTCGAGGTTCGCGTAGCGCAGCGGGTCGAGCACCTCGGAGAGGTGGCGGGAGGCCTCGCCGATGTCGATGACGACCGCGTGGTCGTCCAGGCGCGGGCTCCGCCAGGTCGCCTCGACCACGAGGGTCGCGCCGTGCAGCCCCTGGGCGGGGCCGAAGAATTCATCGGGCAGGCTGTGGGCGATCATCACGTGATCGCGGACGGTGAGTCCGAACATGGGGTCCTCTCGGAGTCGGGTCGGGTCGGGTTCAGGGGGCGCCGGGGTACGTCACGACCACGCACCCGGGGCCGATGCGACCGTCCTCGAGCGCGGCGAAGGCGTCATCGATCTCGTCGAAGGCGATGTCGGCCGCGAGGAGGGTGTCGAACGCGGGGTCCGCGAGGAGCTCCAGCGCGGTCGCGAGCCGGTCGGCCGAGTCGCGGCGCGCGCGCCGGGCGGCGCCGATCCGCGACACCTGGCTGGCGGTGATCCGCAGGCGGCGGGAGTGGAAGTCCTCCCCCAGCGGCACGCGGGGTTCGCGCGCGCCGAACCACGACATCTCCACGAGTTCCGCCTCGTCGCCGAGGAGCCCGAGGGCGAGGGCGAGCCCGGACTCGGATGCCGAGGCGTGGAAGACGATGTCGCAGTCGCCGACCGCGTCCTCGGGCGCCACGGCGTCGAGACCCGCCTCGGCCAGTTGGCGCCGGCGCGCGGCATCCGGATCCACGATCTGCAGCCGGGCGAGGGGGAAGCGACGCAGGAGCAGGGCGACCGCCCCGCCGACGAGCCCCCCGCCGACGACGGCGATGCGGTCGCCCGCGCAGGGCGGCGCATCCCACAGCGCATTCAGCGCCGTCTCCACCGTGCCGGTGAGCACCGCGCGCCGGGAGGGGACCGCGTCGGGGAGGGGTGTGAGCATGGACGCGGCGACGACGAAGCGGTCCTGATGCGGGTGCAGGCAGAACACGCGGCGCCCCATGAGGTCGGCGGGTCCGTCCTCGACGACGCCGACGGAGAGGTAGCCGTACTTCACCGGAAAGGGGAAGTCGCCCTCCTGGAAGGGAGCACGCATGCGCTCGCGCTGCGAGATCGGCACGTCGCCGCGGCGGACGAGCAGCTCGGTTCCGCGGCTGATGCCGGAGTGAAGGGCGCGGACGCGCGCCTCGCCGGGGCGCGGGGCGCGGAGCGTCTCGTCGCGCAGCTCCCCGGCACCCGGCTCGGTGGACCAGTACGCGCGCGCGGCGCCGGGACCGTCCGTCACGCGGGGACCGCCGCGGCCACGCCCGACCACACTTCTTCCGCACCGGAGTGGCCGACGAGGAACGTGAAGACGCACGCGACGACCCCCGCGACGGAGGCGAGGATGCCGGTCACGCGCTCGGCGATCGTACGACCGCGCGCGGGCGCGGTGTCCCGGGCCGCCGCCCGGTGGAGCAGCACGGCCTGGACGTACCACGCGACCGCGAGCACGCCGAAGACGACGGCCGCGGCGAGAGCGGGGTCGGCCCACGCCATGTGCGCGTACGGGGTGCCGACGATCTCGGCGAGGGCCGAACCCGAGCGGTGGGCGACGAAGAACGAGACGGTTCCGAGAAGGGCGAGCACCGCACCGACCGCCCCCACCTGCACGCGCACCCGCGCCCAGAACACCGCCGTGATCACCAGCACCGCGGCGAGCGGGACCAGAACGACGGCGGCGTGCACGACAAGGGGGTGAAGGGGCAGATCCATGACTCTCTCGTCCGGTCGGGGCGGAAAGCGGGCTCAGGCGCGCTCGAGCGCAATGATGTCACGCCCGAACGACGCGACGAGGAGCGTCAGGGCGATCGCGACCGATGCGGCGGCCAGCGGCACCGGCACGATGGGCACGAGCGCCACGAGCAGGGCGATGCCCTGGATCGCCGCGACCGTCCTGCGGAACGAGCTGTACGCCAGGTCGCCGCGGAGCTTCGGACGGATCCAGGATGCCGCGACGAAGAGGTAGCGCATCGCGCCGAGCGCGAGCACCCACCAGCCCACCGTCGGGGCCGCGAGGATCGACAGCACCAGCAGCAGCGCGGCGTCGGATTCCATGTCGAGGCGGGCTCCGGCATCCGTCGCCGTTCCGGTGCTCCGCGCGACCCACCCGTCGATCGCGTCGAGGAGGAGCGCCGCTCCGATCACGGCGGCGACCACCCAGGTGCGGGCGGGGAGGCTGCCGGCGAGGACCAGGACGGTCGCGGCGGCGACGACTCCGGTGAGTCCGACCCGGCCGAGAGTGACGCGGTCGGCCGGGGTGACCGCGCGCGGGCGGCGCCGGAGGATCGACACCGCGGCGACGCCCGGGACGATGAGCGCCGCGACCATCGCGAGGAGGATGACCAGGCCGTGCGGCGTGTGCAGCAGCGCCCACAGAGCCGCGGCGGCGAGCGGGACGAGGACGACGACCCCGGCCTCGGCGACCCCGCCGGAGCGCGCCGGCCGCGCCGCCGAGGGGGCGTTCGCGAGGCGCAGCTGGGTCATGCAGTCACGATAATGCGGCCGGAAAGGGCCGGGGCCGAACGCGGGGGGATCTTTACCCGGGGCGTGGGCGGGGACTATGCTTCGCTCGCCCATCCAGCCCGAGAGGGGGCGGTCATGATGAACGCGACGACCGGAACGGGTACCGCCGAAGACCCGTGGCGCCTGACGACACCGCCCGGGACGTCGGCGTACACGATGCACCGTGACGACAGCGTCGATCCGGCGGTCCTGGTGTGCCAGGTCGGCGGGACGCGCCTCACCTATCTCGCCCGCGCGGTGGACGACCTCGCGGAGATGCTGCGGGCGCACGGGGAATGGATGCCGCTCGGCGCCGCCGACGAGGGCAAGACGCCGCCGGAGGGCTCGGTCGAGGCGTGGGGACGTTCGCCCGGCAATCCGGTCGGCGGCTGGTACGGGCAGCGCAAGGGGTACCGGGGCCGTTTCGGGATGTACCTGCCCCCGCTCCTGGAGCTCCTCGGACTGGTCGAGCTCGAGCACAACGCGCGGAACAACCGCGTACGAGCCCTCGGCTGAGGTCCGAGTGCGCCTGCGTCCGCTCGACCTCGTCGACGTCTTCGTCTATCTGGTGGTGCTCGGGACGTTCATCCAGCTGTTCCCGGCCGTCATCTCGGAGAGCTTCCTCCTCGCCCTCCTCACCGCCGTCCTGCTGAAGGTCGTGCTCGAGGGCGTGCTGTGGGTGAAGACGCGTCTGCTGCGCGGCATCCGTTCGCCCTCCGGCGCCCTGGCGCGGACGATCCGGATCGCGGCGCTCGTGCTGGTGCTGCCCGGAAGCAAGTTCCTCGTGCTGGAGCTGGTCGACCTCGTCTTCGGCGATGCCGTGCGCCTCGGCGGCTTCTTCGCGGTGACGGCCCTCATCATCGCTCTGATGCTCGCGCGTGGGGGCGTGCGGCGGCTGTTCGCTCGGGATGGCGAGGCGGACGCGGCCGCGGGAACGGATGCCGGGAACGAGGCGGATCCCGGAGCGGGTGCCGCTAGCGGAGCGGGACCGGCACGTCCGAGCCGCCCTCGACCGTGAGCCGCGCGCCCATCTGCACCAGCTGCGGAGACGCGGCGAAGCCGCCCGCGAAGATCGCCTGACCCTGACCGAAGACCGGCGAGCGCATCAGGAGGTCCTGCGGGACGAAACCGAACGATTCGGCGAGCGCGGCGAGGTCGTTCGGGGCGTTCATGCGCATGAGCGCGACGTTGTCGCACTGCGAGAGGGCGTTGGGGTGCACCTTCGAGGGCCGCTGCGTGGACAGCACGAGCCAGAGCCCGAACTTCCGCCCTTCCGCCGCGATCTGCACGATGCGCTCGGTGAGCAGCCGGTCGGCGGGCGTCTGCGGGTCCGGGGAGCAGAGGTTGTGCGCCTCGTCGATGACGATGAGGCGCGGGCGGCGCTGCTCGCGGTTCTGCCACAGGTGGTCGAGCACCGACAGCGCTGCGGCCTTGAACTCCCCCGGTTCGCGGAAGGCGCCGAGGTCGAGCACCGTCGCGTCGTGCTCCTCGTCGATGACGTCGGACGCGTCCCTCCCGCCCCACGCCCAGATGTCCCAGTCGAGGATGCCGAGGTTCTCCAGCCGCATCGCGAAGCGGCGACGTTCGGGGTCGTCGTCGCGGTGGAGCCACTGCGCGAACTGCTCCGGCGTGGGCGTGTGGCCCTGGAACTGCTGGCTGACCCGCAGCGCCATGTTGAAGAACTCGGGGTCCATCACCGGGTCCAGGCGCATGATCGCCGCGCGGCTGCGGGTCGGAAGGTCGACGAAGCGGATCTTCAGCGGCTCATCGCCACCGGGACCGAGGACACGGATGCTGCGCGAGGCCCACTCGGCCGCGGCAGCGGGATCGGCATCCGTCCGGGTCTCGCCGAGCCGGACGAAGTCGGAGTTGGGGTCGAGGACCACCACCGGCAGGCGCGTCGCGCCGATGAGCTGCTCGAGCACGACTCCGAGGGCGTAGGTCTTGCCGGATCCGCTCTGCCCGCACCAGAACGTGTGGCGGTTGAACTTCGTCGGGAGGAGCTCGGCGGGGTCGCCGGAGTCGACCTGGGTGCCGATGATCAGTCGCGGATCCACGGGTCTCACGCTAGCGAAACCGGGGGTCGATGCCCATAGGATCGCACCGCACGGCTCCGCCTGACTCCGACGAAGGGGACGACATGACCACGCCCGCACCGATGCCGGCGCCGGAGGTTCGCCGGCGCCGCTTGGACGTCCTCGGCCTCATCGCGGTGATCGTCGCCGCCCTCGTGCTCCTGCCCTCGCTCGCGGTGTTCCTGATCGGGCTGATCCCGGAGATGAACGCCATCTGGTGGCTGGGGATCGTCCTGCTGCCCTTCCTCGCGATCGCCGGGATCATCGCGCTCGTGCTCGGCGTGGTCGGGGTGATCGTCGCCGTGCGGCGTGGGTCGCGCTTCGTGCTGTCGATCATCGGCGGTGTGCTCGGCATCCTGATGCTCGTGCCTCTGGCGCTGATCTACCTCGGCCCCTGATCTCGGCGTCGAGGGAGCGCCACGGCGGGTCAGGCGGTGCGGATGCGGACCTCGCGCTCCATGCGCTTCTCGTGACGCTCGCGGCCCTTCAGCGCCTCGGCCTCGCGATTCTTCGGCGGGGCGGTAGTCACGAGGTCGTCGAGGAGCCGGCGCGTCGCCCCCGCGATCTCGTCGATCGCCCGGTCGAACGCCGCCTCGTTGGCCCGCGAAGGGCGGGTCGACCCGCTGACCTTGCGGACGAACTGCAGCGCGGCCTCGCGGACCTCGTCATCGGTGGTAGGCGGCTCGAAGTTGTGGAGCACGCGGATGTTCCGGCACATGCCGCCGACGCTACTCCGCCGGATGCCGCCGCGAAACGCCCCTCGGCGTCAGGAACGGGAAGGCGGCGGGAGGCGGAGGACGGCCTGTACGGGGAGGTGGTCGGACGGCCAGCGCCCGCGCACGGCCTCGCCGTTGATCGCGGCGACGTCGACCTCGATCCCCTCGCCGTCACGGCTGCCGCCGCCGACCAGCAGCCAGTCGATGCGGCGCCCGTCGGGACGGGGCCTGCGGTAGTTCGGTCGTGTGCCCCACTCCGGGGTGCGACGTTCCGCCGCCCGGGTCCACGCGTCCGACAGCACTCCGTCGCCGAGGAGCACCCGCAGCGGACGCGACCCGGCCCCGGCGTTCAGGTCCCCGAGCACCACGGCGGGGCGTCCGCCCGCGATCACCATCCGACGGATCTGCTCCGCCGACCGCACCCGCGCGAGCGGCGAGACGTGGTCGAAATGAGTGTTGATCACTTCGCACACCGCCCCGGTCACCCGGTCGCGCAGGGTCGCGACCACCGCGGTCCGCGGCGCGGCGGCGAACCACCCGCGGGATCCCGCCACCTCCGGGGTCTCGGACAGCGCCTCCTGCCGGTGCGCGAGGATGTCGAACCGCGCGGTGTCGACGAAGATCGGGCAGCCCTCGCCGCGGCCCTCGCGCTCCCGCCCCCGCCCGAGACGTCGATACGTCTCCCCCAGGGCGAGGCCCACGGCATCCGCCTGATCCGGCATCGCCTCCTGGATGCCGACGACGGCGGGTCGCTCCGTTCGGAGCAGTTCGGCCACGAGCGCGCGCCGACGCTCCCACCGGTCCGCGACCGGACCACCCGGGCGCGACGAGCGGCGCCGGATGTTGAACGTCATGACGTGGATCCCCGGAGCGGGAACGGGTCCGATCACCGGGAGACCCATCAGCCGACCGTCACGGCCAGCAGCCGGTCGTCGCCGTCACGCGGGCCGGCACCGCGGCCGTCGGTGTTGTTGGTGAGGATCCACAGGTCACCGTCGGGTGCGGCCACGACGTCGCGGATCCGGCCGAACTCGCCGACGTAGTACTCCGTCGCCGTCGACGGGTCGGCCAAGGGCACCGCGCGCACCCGCTCGCCGCGGAGGTTCGCGATGAACACGGTCCCCTCGATCACGGCGATGCCGCTCGGGCTCGCCTCGGCGGTCCCCCACTGCTGCACCGGGTCGACGAAGCCCGCGCCTCCGCCCTGTCCCTCCACGGTCGGCCAGCCGTAGTTCGCACCGGGGGTGATCACGTTCAGCTCATCCCACGTGTTCTGGCCGAACTCCGACGCGAACAGCGTCCCGTCCTCCGCCCATGCGATGCCCTGCGGGTTGCGGTGACCGTAGCTGTAGACGAGCGAGTCGGGGAACGGGTTGTCGTCCGGCACCGCCCCCTCCGGCGTCATCCGCAGGATCTTCCCCGCGAGGGAGTCCAGGTCCTGCGCGAGATCGGACACGTTCGCGTCGCCGGCCGTGACGTAGAGCATTCCGTCCGGGCCGAGCGCGATGCGCCCACCGTTGTGCGTGCGCGCCGACGGGATGCCGTCGAGAACCGTCGCCGCCTCGCCGAACGCGAGCGAGCCGGGAGCCCCGGTGAGCGCAAACCGCTCGACGCGGTTGCCGCCTGATCCCGTCGAGTACACGAAGAGACCGTCATCGCCGTCGGCGGCGATCCCGAGGAGTCCGCCCTCGCCGCCGAAGACGACGCCCGGCACGCTGCCGACCACGCGCGTGGTGTCGCCGACGACCTCGCGGATGTCGCCGGTGTCGCGTTCGCTCACGAGCACCGCCTCGCCGACGACGGCGACCGACCACGGCGCCGCGAGGTCTCCCGCGACCGTCGCGGGCGCGCCCTGCGGGACCACCGACGGCGCCGCAGACGGTGCCGTCGCCGACGGCGCGGACGACGGCGACACGGATGCCGAGGCCGTGGGCGCGGCATCCGTCTCCTCCGTCCCTCCCGCGCAGCTGGCGAGGACGAGTCCGCCCACGGCGAGGACGGCGGCGGCCGCGACGAGACGTCGGCGGGGGACGCGGCGACGGACGCGGCGGGCGGGGATCGTCATGCGGCGGTCCTTTCCGATGCCGCGGGCTGCGGCATCCGTCTCTCGACGACGAACATCACCGTGATCGAGATCAGCGCGACGACCGCCAGCAGGATGGTGAGGATCGCGAGGCCGTCGAAGAGGAGCCACTCGGCGAACGCGCCGCCGAGGACGTTGCCGAGGAGGTACCCGGCCCCGACGACGACCGAATAGGCGCCCATGATGAGGCCGCGGTTCTCGCGGGTCTCGGCGGAGATGTCGCTGAGGTGGGTGAGGGCGGCCGGGGTGAAGCCGGCTTCGAGGAACATCCCGAGCACGACGATCGGGATCGCGATCGCCAGCGGCACCCCGCGGTTGGCGAGGAGCAGCCCGACGGAGGCCACGATCGCCCCGGCGACGGTGAAGAAGAGCACCGGCACGGTGGGGAGCTTGCCGATGAAGAACGCCCACGCGACGATGCAGGCGCTGAAGACCAGCACGTACACCCCGAGCACCGCCGAGAGACCCGCGGGGTTGTCGGCGAACGCGCCCGGGAACAGCTGCCCGGGCGCCCGCTGATCGCCGGCGAGGACGAAGGTGATCTGCGACGTGACCCAGGTACCGAGGATCGCGTTCACGGCGATCCAGGCCGGGAGGAAGGCGAGGAGCCGCGGCTGGGCGAGGACGCGCAGCCGCTCGCGCACGGAGGGGCGCGCCTCCGCGGCACGCAGCGGGGGCGTGTGCCGGACGAACACGAGGATCAGCACCGATGCCGCCACGTAGACCGCGGCGAGCGCGACGAACGACCAGAGGCCGAGCCCGGCGTACAGGAGCGGACCCACGACCGCCCCGACGGCGATGCCGCCGGACGAGACGAGCTCGTACAGGCTCGTGACGCGGCCGCGCCGCATCCGGTCATCGTCGCTGTCGTCGGCGAGGAGACCGAGGATCGCCGGCGCCGCGATCGCGGCACCCACGCCGTCGAGGAGGCGCGAGGTGCCGATGATGACCACGACGATCGCGATGGAGGGAGCGGCCGCGACGAGAGAGGCTCCGGGGGTGATCAGGATGCCCGCCGCGGCGAGGAGCGGCGCGGCGATGAGGAAGATCCGTCGACCGCGTCGGTCGCTCGCCGAGCCCGCGATCGGCGCGATGACGAGCTCGGCCAGGAAGCTCAGCCCCGACAGGATGCCGAGAAGCAGGGCTCCCACCGGCGCCCCCTCACGGGCGAGGTCGACGAAGTAGGCGCCGAGGGCGAGCGCGCCCGCGGCGGAGGCCACGCGCTGCAGCAGCTGGGAGAAGAGGACGGCACCCATGGGTCGAGTCTGCACGGTGAAACGACCATGATGGGCCCATGGACGCAGACGTCATCGTCGTCGGCGCGGGCCTGGCGGGCCTCGTCGCGAGCAGCGAACTCGTCCGCGCGGGCAAGCGCGTGGCGATCGTCGACCAGGAGAACGGGCAGAATCTCGGTGGCCAGGCGTTCTGGTCGTTCGGCGGGCTCTTCCTCGTCGACTCCCCCGCGCAGCGCCGCCTCGGGGTGAAGGACTCGTTCGATCTCGCGTGGCAGGACTGGCAGGGTTCCGCCGGGTGGGACCGCCTCGACGGCGACCACCCGGAAGACGAGTGGGCGCAGCGGTGGGGGCGCGCATACGTCGAGTTCGCCGCGACCGAGAAGCTCCCGTGGCTGCGCGAGCACGGCATCCGCTTCGCTCCGGTCCTCGGCTGGGCCGAGCGGGGGGACGGCACCGCGGGTGGCCACGGCAACTCGGTTCCGCGCTTCCACGTCGCGTGGGGCACGGGCACCGGCGTCTCGGAGCCCTTCGCCGACCGGGCGCGCGAGGCGATGGCCTCCGGCCTCGTCCGCCTGCACTCGCGGCACCGGGTCGACGGTCTGATCGTCGAGAACGGCGCGGTCGTCGGGGTGCACGGCACGACGCTCGCGCCCGACGACGCCGCGCGCGGCGTCCGGTCGAATCGCGACCCGATCGGATCGTTCGAGCTCCGCGCGCAGGCGGTCGTCATCGCCACCGGCGGGATCGGCGGCGACCACGACCTGGTCCGGAAGTGGTGGCCCGAGCGCCTCGGCACGCCGCCGCGGTCGATGGTCACGGGCGTCCCGCACCACGTCGACGGACGGATGCTGGACATCGCCGACGCCGCGGGTGCCCGCCTGGTCAACCGCGATCGCATGTGGCACTACACCGAGGGCATCCGCAACTGGGATCCGATCTGGCCGGGGCACGCGATCCGCATCCTCCCCGGACCCTCGTCGCTGTGGCTCGATGCGCGCGGGCGGCGCCTCCCCGCGCCCGGGCTCCCCGGCTACGACACGCTCGGGACCCTGAAGCTCCTGCGCACGACGCCGGATCTCGCCGAGTTCGATCACTCCTGGTTCATCCTCACGGAGAAGATGCTCGAGAAGGAGTTCGCCCTCTCGGGGTCGGAGCAGAACCCCGACATCACCAACCGCGACTATCGCCTGCTGATCAGGAGCCGGCTCGGCCGCGGGGCGCCTCCCCCGGTGCGCGCCTTCCGCGATCTCGGACCCGATTTCGTCACCGCCACGACCGTCCGCGACCTCGTGGCGCGGATGAACGCGCTGACCGACGACCCGATCCTCGACGCCGATCACATCGAACGGCAGATCCGCCAGCGCGACGCCGAGATCGCCAACCCGTTCTCGAAGGACCAGCAGGTGATCGGCATCCACAACAGCCGGCGCTTCCTCGGCGACCGCCTCACCCGCACCGCCACGCCCCACCGCCTCCTCGACCCGAAGGGCGGCGGGCTCGTCGCGGTGAAGCTGCACATCCTCACCCGCAAGTCGCTCGGCGGCATCCAGACCGACCTCGAGAGCCGCGTGCTCACGCCCGACGGATCACGGATGCCGGGCCTCTACGCCGTCGGCGAGGCCGCGGGCTTCGGCGGCGGGGGCGCGCACGGCTACAACGCCCTCGAGGGGACGTTCCTCGGCGGCTGCATCTTCACCGGTCGCGCCGCCGGGCGGTCCCTGGTCGCACGGCTGTAGCCGGGGGCGGGCGCGGCGCGGCGGGGCGCCGCGTTCGGGTGGCGGTTGTGGCCGCCTCGCGCGAGCGGAGGCGGCCACAACCGCCACTCGAACGGCGCGCGTGACGCCGGATGACGGGGAATGAAGCCACGTGACGCTGTTCGACGGCGTGTGTCCGGGCCGCTCGCCGCGGACGGAGGACATCGCGACACTCGGGCTGTACCTGTCCTCCGTCCCCGGGAACACCGATGCCCTCTCGCCGCCACCGCCTGCTGCCGCTCACCGCCGCCGCCGCGTCCCTCGCCCTCCTGTCCCTCACCGCCTGCAGCTCGAGCGCCGCCGCGCCGGGCCCTGACGCCGCGCCCGTCGACGGCGGCACGATCGTGTACGCCCACCAGCAGGAGCCCTCGTGCATCTTCGGCGGCTGGATCGAGCAGGCCTACATCTCGTACCAGGTGCTCGACAGCCTCTTCTCCCTCGACGAGGACGGCGAGGTCGTACCGTGGCTCGCCGAGGAATGGGAGGTCTCGGACGACCGCCTGACGTACGAGATCACCCTCAAGGAGGGCGTCTCGTTCACCGACGGGTCGCCCGTGGATGCCGAGGCGATCGCCTACAACTTCGACTACTGGGTGAACGGCGGCAACAGCACCGCCGCGGTGTGGCTCGGCGGGTACTACGACCGCGCCGAGCCGGTCGACGAGCTCACCGTGACGGTGCACCTGTCCCGCCCGTACACGAACTTCATCCAGAACCTCACGCAGGCTTACTTCGGCATCCAGTCGCAGGAGGCCCTGGAGACCCGCACAGACGAGGAGAACTGCGCGGCGCCGATCGGATCGGGCGCGTTCACCGTCGAGGAGTGGAACCGCGGGCAGAACGTCATCCTCGCCCGCAACGAGGCGTACACGTCGTGGCCGGCGAACGCCCGGCACACGGGCCCCGCGCTCGTCGAGAAGGTCGACTGGCGGTTCGTCTCCGACCCGACAACGCGGGTGGCGGCGCTGCAGTCCGGCGAGGCCGACCTCATCTACGACGTCCCGGCCACCTCGTGGCAGAGCCTCGACGATGCGGGCTACACGCTCGAGAAGTACGTCACCGCCGGCCGTCCCCAGCAGATCTCCTTCAACACGGTGCAGGGACCGTTCGTGGACGAGGACGTGCGGAAGGCCTTCGCCTACGCACTCGACCGCCGCACCATCGTCGAGACGATCGGCCAGGGGGGCGTCATCCCGTTCGAGGGGAACGGCGCGGTGAGCCAGACCACGCCCGCGTACAGCCAGGCCGCCGCCGACACCTACGACTACGACCCCGAGCAGGCGGTGGCGCTGCTGGAGGGAGCCGGCTGGACCGAGGTGAACGACGAGGGGTATCGCGTCAAGGACGGCGAGGTCCTCGAGGCCCTCCTCCCCTATGGGGCGGGCTCCATCATCAACACCGATGGCGCGTCGATCCTCCAGGCGGTGCAGGAGCAGGCCAAGGCCGTCGGATTCAAGGTGGAGCTCCTCCCCCTCAGCACCGCCGAGCTCTGGGGCGGGAAGTACAGCACGCCCGACGCGTACGACCTGTCGGTCGGGTACTGGACGGCCATCAATTCCGGCATCCTCTACATCAACTGGCGTCCGAGCACCGAAGACAACCCGAACTACTCCAACAGTTCCTTCTACGCGGATGCCGGACTCGAGGCGCTGATCCTCGCGGCCAACTCCGAACCCGACGCCGAAGCCCAGGCCGACCTCTACGCCCAGGCGCAGGAGCTCATCGCCGACCGCGCGACCTCGATCGGCCTCTACGCGCGCCTCAGCACCCTCGCGGTGAGCCCCGGCCTGCGGGGGGTCTGGCAGGAGAACGCACAGGGAGGACCGACGTTCTATGACGCTCACTTCGTCGAATGAGGCGGTGGCCGGGGTTCTCGCGACCCCGGCCACCCGCCCCGCGGGCGACCCGGCTCGCCGCATCCGCGCCGTCCTCTCCGCTGTCCTCCGAGCCCTCGTCGTGCTCTGGGGTGCGGCGACGGCGGCCTACCTCGCCCAGCTCGCCCTGCCCGGAGACCGCGCGACCGCGATCCTGAACATCCGCACGGGACAGGCGCAGCAGCGCACGCCGGAGGAACTCGCGCCGATCATCGCGCAGTTCGGTCTCGACGATCCCGTGATCACGCAGTACGCGACCTATCTCGGCGGTCTCGCGCGCGGCGACCTCGGCATGTCCTATCAGCAGTTCCGTCCCGTCGGGGACATCATCGCCGAGCAGCTCGGCGCCACCCTCGCCCTGACCCTCTCGGCGATCGCCCTTTCGTGGATCATCATGGTGTTCTGGGTGACCCTCACCGCCGGTCGTGGTCCGCGGGTCCGGTCGCTCGGCTCCGGCGCCGACACCCTCGCGGCGGGGCTCCCGCCGTACTGGCTCGGCATCCTGCTGCTCCTGGTGTTCGCACTGCACCTGCGCTGGTTCCCGGTGATGGGCGGCACGGGGCTCGGCGGGCTCGTCCTTCCCGCGCTGACCCTCGCCATCCCGCTGGCCGGATTCATGGGGCAGGCCACGCGCACCGAGTTCGAGAAGACGCTGCGCCAGCCCTTCGTCCTGAGCGCCCGTCTCCGCGGTGCCGGCGATCTGAGCGTGCGCCTGCGGCACGTCCTGCGGCACGCGGCCCTCCCCGCCCTCACCCTCACCGGTTGGGCGCTCGGGGCGACGATCTCGGGCGCGGTCATCGTCGAGGCGATCTTCTCCCGTCCCGGAATCGGCGAGACCCTCGTCGCCGCCGTCGGTTCGCAAGACCTGCCCGTCGTCACCGGCATCGTCGTCCTCGTCGCCCTCGTCTACGTCGTCGCGAACCTGCTCGTGGACCTGCTGTACTCCGTCGTCGACCCGAGGATCACCACGTCATGACCGTCTCCGAGATCGCTCCGATCCGCCCCGGCGCTCGCACCGGTGGGAGGAGGACGTTCCGCCCGGCCTGGGGCCTCCTCGCCTCGCTGGTCGTCCTGAGCCTGTTCGTCCTCGCCGCCGTGGCGCCCGCTGTGCTGGCGACGCACTCCCCGACCGCGCAGGACTTCGCCAACGCGCTGCGCCCGCCGTCGGCGCAGTTCTGGTTCGGCACCGACGAGGGCGGACGCGATCTCTACAGCCGTGTCGTCTACGGCACACGGGAGTCTCTGCTGATCGGCGTCGGCGCCGCGGGGCTCGCGATGGTGATCGCGGTTGTGTTCGGGTCGCTCGCCGCACTCGGCGACCGGGTCACCGCAGCCGTCATCAACCGCGTGATCGAGGTCGCGTTCGCGTTCCCGATCCTCCTGTTCGCCCTGCTCATGGTCGCCATCCTCGGTCCGTCGGCGGGGACGGCGATCCTCGCGGTCGGCATCAGCACCGCCCCCGGCTACGCGCGCATGGTGCGCGGTCAGATCCTCGCCGAGCGGAACGCCGGTTACGTCGAAGCGGCACGAGCGCTCGGCCACCCGCGCGGTCGCATCATCGCCCAGCACATCCTGCCCAACGCGATGCGGCCTCTCGTGGCCCTGTTCACGATGTCGATCGGGCAGTCGATCGTCTGGGCGTCGGGTCTGGCGTTCCTCGGGCTCGGCGTCGCGCCCCCGTCCTCCGAATGGGGAGCGCTGCTGGACGCCGGCCGCGCATACCTGCTGCAGGCGCCCTGGCTCACCTTCATCCCCGGCGCCGTCATCCTGGTGCTCGCCCTCGCGGCGACCACTGTCGGACGCCGCGTCCAGAACCATCTCGAGAGAGCGCAGTGACATGACCCTTCTCGGTATCAGCGAGACCAGCGACCCCGCCCGCGCGGATCTCCCCGAGGTCCGGCTCGCGGTCGAGGGGCTCACCGTCGGATTCACGCGCGACGGCCGGCACCGCAGCGTCGTGCGGGACGTGAGCTTCTCGCTCCGTGCCGGACGATGCCTGGCGATCGTCGGTGAGTCCGGATCCGGCAAAAGCGTCACCGCCCGCACCCTCGTCGGCCTCACCGGGGAGGGCTCGGTCATCGAGCGCGGTCGTGTGCACCTGGACGAGCTCGACCTCACCCGTCAGTCCGAGTCCGCCTGGCGCGGCATCCGGGGTCGGCGGATCGGATTCATCCAGCAGGACGCGCTCGTCTCGCTCGACCCCCTGCGTCCGGTCGGCGCGGAGATCGAGGAGGCGCTGCGCCTCCACGGGTGGGGCGACCGCGCGTCGCGCCGCCGGAAAGTCGTCGACCTCCTCACGGATGTCGGGGTGCCGCGCCCCGATCTGCGCGCGCGCCAGCGACCCGGCCAGCTGTCGGGGGGTCTTCGCCAGCGCGCACTCATCGCCTCGGCCCTGGCGTGGGATCCGGACCTCGTCGTCGCCGACGAACCGACGACGGCCCTGGATGTCACGGTGCAGGCGCAGGTCCTCGACCTTCTGAGCGAGATGAAGGCGCGCGGCACCTCCCTCCTCCTCATCAGTCACGACCTCTCCGTCGTCGCGGAGCTGGCGGACGAGATCCTGGTGATGAGCGGCGGCGACGTCGTCGAGCAGGGACCGGCGGAGGACGTGCTGCAGCGGCCGCGGCATCCGTACACCCGGCGGTTGATCGCCGCCGTCCCGAGCGGGCGGACCCGCGGCGAGCGCCTCGCTCCCGACACCTCGACACCGCCGGACCTGCACCTCGTGCGCGCCCACACCGACACCGCCGGCATCGATCCGGTCCTCGTCGCGCGCGGACTCACCCGGCGGTTCACCGCACCCGACGGGTCGCGCACCACAGCCGTCGACGACGTCTCGTTCACGCTCCATCGCGGCGAGACCCTCGGAATCGTCGGCGAGTCCGGATCGGGAAAGAGCACGACGGCGCGCATCGCGCTGGCCCTCGAGGACGCCGACGAGGGCGAAGTCACCCTCCTCGATCGACCCTGGTCGGGCGTGCCCGAACGCCGCCGCAGGGACCTGCGCCGCCGCATCGCGGTCGTCTATCAGGACCCGCTGAGCTCGTTCGATCCGCGGTGGAACGTGGAGCGCATCCTCACGGACGCGATCGGCGCCGACGTGCGCGGCCGCAGCGCCCAGCGCGCCCGCGCCGCGGACCTCCTGGCACAGGTCGCCCTGCCCTCCGAGACTCTCGACCGCTCTCCCATCCGGCTCTCGGGCGGACAACGCCAGCGGGTCGCCATCGCGCGGGCGCTGGCCACGTCGCCGGAGATCGTCGTCCTCGATGAAGCCGTGTCCGCCCTCGACGTGTCCGTCCAAGCGCAGATCCTCGACCTCCTCGTCTCGCTGCAGGACGAATACCGCCTGAGCTACCTCTTCATCTCGCACGACCTCGGCGTCATCCACCACATGAGCGACCGGGTGCTGGTGATGAAGGACGGGCGCGTGCTCGAGGAGGGCGCGTCGGAGCAGATCTTCACCGACCCGCAGCATCCGTACACGCAGGAGCTCGTCCGCTCCCTGCCCACCCTCGACGACCCCCGGAACGGAGTCCGCGCATGACCACCCCTCTGCACTTCAACGCGTTCGTGATGAACACGAACTCCCACATCCAGCACGGTCACTGGCGCCGCCCCGAGGCGCAGCAGGTCGACTTCGAGAACGTCGACCTGTGGGTGGACCTCGCCCGACTGCTCGAGGAGGCGAAGTTCGACGCGATGTTCTTCGCCGACGTCACGGGGCACTACGGCGACGCGGACGCCGACTTCGAAGTCTACGCGCGGCATGGCCTGCAGATCCCGAGCAACGACCCGACGGTCCTCCTCGGCGCCCTCGCGGTCTCGACGCGCGAGATCGGGCTCGCCCTGACCTCGAACGTCGCGCAGAACCACCCGTACAACTTCGCCCGCCAGGTCTCGACCCTCGACCACATCTCGCGCGGACGCATCGCGTGGAACATCGTCACGGGCACCCAGGACAACGGCGCGCGCAACTTCGGCCTGCCCCAGCTCACCGATCACAGCGAGCGCTACCGCTGGGCCGAGGAGTACGTCGATGTCGTCTACAAGCTGTGGGAGGGCTCGTGGGACGACGGGGCGCTGCTCAAAGACAAGACATCCGGCGTCTACGCCGACGCCACGAAGATCCACAAGATCTACCACGAGGGCGAGCGCTACCGCGTCGAGGGCCCGCACCTGCCCGCCCCGTCGCCGCAGCGCACACCGCTGCTGTTCCAGGCCGGGTCGTCGGCATCCGGTCGGGAGTTCGCGGCGCGCAACGCGGAGGCGACCTTCATCATCGCCCCGACCCCGGAGATCGCTCGTCGGCAGATCGAGGACACCCGCCGCCTGGCGGTCGAGGCGGGACGCGAGCCCGGTGACATCAAGTTCTTCCAGGGGCTCAGCTTCATCATCGGCGACACCGAGGAGGAGGCCCACGAGAAGGCCGCCGAGTACGACCGCTACTCGAGCACCGAGGGATACCTCGCGCACTCGGCTCTGGTCGACAAGTTCGGCCGCGTGTACGATCCCTCGACGCCCATCAAGGACATCGACACGAACACCGCGCGGGGATTCCTGTCCTGGGTGTCGCAGGCCGTGACCGATCGCGAGCCGCTCGTAGGCGACGTGGCGATCCTCGGCCGCCGCAGCTCGCGCGTCATCGGCACGCCCGCGCAGATCGCGGATCGTCTGGCTGAGTGGCAGGCGGCGGGGGTGGACGGCGTCAACGTCATCAACTGGGTGCTGCCGGGGTCGTTCGAGGAGTTCGCCGAGAAGGTCCTGCCGGTGCTGCGCGAGCGCGGGCTGGCGCAGTCGGAGTACGGCCCCGGCCCTCTGCGGCAGAAGCTCTTCGGCGCGCCGCTCCTCAACGACCGGCATCCGGCGGCGAAGTACCGTGGCGCCTTCGCCACCGGGGCTCGGACGTGGGAGGAGGCGCGCGCCCTCAGCACCGTCTGAGCACGGCGTGCGGGCGCGGCCCGGAGGGCGCCGCGTTCGGGTGGCCGTCGCGGCCGCCTCGCGCGGGCTGAGGCGGCCACAACTGCCACTCGACGACGGATGCCGCGCGTGAGAACCTGACTCTCGTGACGCGCGTCCGCCTCGACCTCTTCGCCTCTCTCGACGGATACACCGCCGCCCTGGGCCCGACCGAGGACGACCCGACGGGCGAGGACTGGGGTCGTCTGACCGCGGCCTACGCCGCGACGCGGACATTCCGTGCCCGCGTGCTCGGCGACAGCAGCGGCGCCGGTACCACGGGAGTGGACGACCGATACGCCGCGGCCGCCGTCGAGGGGGTCGGCTCAGAGGTCATGGGTGCGGCGATGTTCGGCCTTCACGCGCACCCCGACGATCCAGACTGGCGTGGGTGGTGGGGCGACGAGCCGCCCTTCGGTTATCCGGTGTTCGTCCTGACCCGCACCGCACCTCGGCCGTCCCTGCGGATGGCCGGCGGCACGACGTTCCACTTCCGCTCCGGCGAGGTGCACGACGTCGTCGACGAGGCGCGCACGGCGGCCGCCGGAAGCGACGTCCGCGTCGGCGGCGGCATCCGCACGGCGCACGCGGCGCTGAAGGCGGGGCTCGTCGACGACCTCCACGTCATGGTCGCCCCCGTCGTGCTCGGACGCGGCATCCGTGTCTGGGACGGGCTCGACGGCCTCGAGCAGGCGTACGAGATGACGAGCGAAGTCGCCGAGAGCGGCGTGATCCACATCGTCTTCCGACGATAGCGTCGGCGCCATGGGGTTCGAGGTCGGCACCGCCAGCGTCGATGACGTCGCGCTCATCGCCGAGTGGGCCGCGGCGGAGGGCTGGAACCCGGGCCGCACGGACGCGCAGGCGTTCCTCGTCGCCGACCCCGGCGGCTTCCTGGTCGGCCGGCTCGACGGTGATCCCGTCACGTCGATCTCGGTGATCCGCTACGGCGAGGCGTTCGGCTTCCTCGGCATGTACATCGCGCGCCCCGACGTGAGAGGACGCGGCTTCGGGTATCGCACGTGGCAGGCGGGCATGGAGCGGATGTCGGGCCGCACGGTCGCCCTCGACGGCGTGGTCGCGCAGCAGCCGAACTACCGGCGCTCGGGCTTCCGTCCGGCGTGGACGAACACGCGGTTCGAGGGCCCTCCTCCGCTCGCCGACCCACCGGCCGGCATCCGCCTCGTCGACGCGCGCGCCGTGCCCTTCGACGCGCTGGCCGCGTTCGACCACCGCCACTTCGGTGCTCCGCGCGATGCCTTCCTCGCGGCGTGGATCAGTCTCGCCGAGCGTCACGGCCTCGTCGCGATCACGGATGCCGGGATCGTCGGTTTCGCAGTGCTCCGCCGTGCGCGGGATGCCGCACGCGTCGGCCCGGTGTTCGCGTCGGATCCCACGGTCGCGACAGCGCTCGTGAGTGCGCTTGCCCGTGAGTCGGGAGCGACCGCCGTCGCCGTCGACGCCGCCGGCATCAATCCTCGCGCCGTCGTCTGGGCGCAGTCCCTCGGCTGGGCGCCGACGTTCGAGACCGCGCGGATGTACACGGGCCCCGCACCGGCGATCGACACCGACGGCCTGTTCGGGATCACGAGCCTGGAGCTCGGCTGACGGCATCCGTCAGCACGTGTCCGCGCCAGGTCGTCACCGCCTGGACCGTGGCGTCATCGAGTCGCGCGTGCCGGAACCAGTCACGCAGGTCGAGCCGGCCGTAGACCGCGCGGAACGCGGTATCGGCGGTGTGGCCGTGGGCGTCGAGCACCTCCCGGCGCCGCTCCACGTCGAACGACCGGTCGTGCAGTGTGCTCATCGCCTCGGCGTTGGCGAACGAGGCCAGGTAGTCGGCGAGCGCGGCGTCGTCGGTCACGTCGACAGCCCGGAGGAGGACGGCCGCGACGAGACCCGTGCGATCCCATCCGGCCCCGCAGTGGAACAGGATGCCGCCCTCCGGCGCGGCCGCGATCGCGTCGAGCACGCCCGCGAGGCGGTGAGGCAGCGCGCGGAGATGCGCGTCGTAGTAGAGCGGCGTGCCCCACCGCCCGTCCCGCTCGAAAACCTCCCAGAACTCGCGCTCGTCGCCGTCGAGGTCGACGCGGAGGACGGCGAGGTCATCGGGAACGGCGTCAGTCACTTCAGTGGGACGTCGAAGGTCGATGACCGTGCGCACGCCGACCTGGCGGAGCGCGGTCCACCCCCGGTCGGTCACGCGATCCAGGTTCTCGGCGCGGAAGAACACACCCGACGGTGTCAGCGTTCCGTCCCGCCGCTCCCGCCCCCCGAGGTCCCGTACGTTGGCGAGCCCCTCTACCCTCAAGATGCCCCCTTCGTCAGAGCGAGAACTCCGGCGCCCGGAGAATGCGTTCGAGGGTGCTCCGACCCAGGTCGCTCATTGCCGGGTTGGTCCTCTCGTAGTACCAGACAAGACCGAGCGCCTGCTGCAGGGCCCAGGCGCCTCCCCGAGCCCACTGGTCGGATGGGACATCGAGGCGCTCGCGGAAGGCGCTTCGAGTCTCGTCATCGAGCAGGTGCCACCCCGCGACCAGATCGAGTGCGGGGTCCGCCGGGCCGAAGTCCCCGGTGTCGAGCACGCCGAGAAGACGGCCGTCACGGACGACCAGGTTGAACGGCGTGAGGTCCTTGTGCGACATGACGTCCGGTTCGGTGCGGCCGGTGCGACCCAGCGACCCCCACGCGTCCCGCAGCCGTGGGACCGGAAGCAGAGACTCGCTTCGGCGCAGGCAGTGCTCGACCCACTCGTCGTGGTCCGCGAGGCGTCCGCCCCGCCCGGATCCGGAGAAGACCCGACCGCCAGGGTCGACCGTGCGCAACGCCCCGATCAGATCAGCGAGGTCACGGGCGAACCCGTGCGACGAGGCACCCGAGCGGGGGGTCGCGACCTCGCCCTCGATCCAGGTCTGCACCGACCACGGGAGCGGGTAGCCGCGACCCGGACGTCCCACGAACACGATCCGGGGCGAGGGGACGGTGCTGGCTCGGGCGAAGCGGTCCATCGCCTCCTGCTCGCGCTCGAGCACCCGCCGAGACTCGAGCGCGTCGGTCTTTCGCATCGGGAAGCGGGCCGAGTGGGCCGCGCCCACGCGAAAGACGTAGCTGGTCGTCGCCGACGTCTCGACCGGCTCCACCGGCTCGTCGTCGGCGAACTGTTCGCGAATCAGCGCGCGCACGACGTCCGCGTCGAGCGGGATCTGATCGGTGTGCATCGCCTCAGGCTATAGAGGCGAGGCGTTTCGGGGCCGCCGCGCGGCGTCGCGCGCACCGATCCCCGTCGGCCCGCGCCCACCCGGCGAAAGTTAGAATCGCGTCACACCCCATCGCGTGCGGCATCCGCCGTCCTCAGGAGTCGGAGTCCTGCCATCGCCGTTTTCCGCGCATCCGCGTCGTCCGCCTCTCGCGGAGGTCGCCATCACTGAGCACGCCGGCGCAGCGCCGCGCACCGGACCGGCTGTCGCGTGGCACGCCCTCGTGCGCCTCATCCACATCTCGCGTCCGGTTCTGTGGATCAACACGATCGGCTCGGGCGCGGTCGGGGTGTGGCTCACGGGCGTGCCGTTCGACCTCCGGGCGCTGCCGATCATCCTGTGGCTGACGCTGCCCTTCAACCTGCTGATCTACGGCGTCAACGACATCTTCGATCAGGACACCGACGCACTGAACTCCCGCAAGGGCACGATCGAGGGTGCGCGCATCCACCCGCGCGAAGTCCGCCTGATCGTGTGGGCGGTCGCCGCGCTCAACATCCCGTTCCTCATCTACTTCCTGCTCACCCTCCCCCTCCCCGCGGTCGGGCTCATCGCGATCTACGCGGGCGTCTTCGTCTTCTATTCCGCACCGCCGCTGCAGTTCAAGCGTCGCCCGTTCCTCGACTCGCTCAGCAACGCCGCCTACGGGATGCCGCTGCTGATCATGCCGATCGCCCTCGGCGCCGCACCGGTGTGGCCGGCGATCCTGGGCCTGTTCGCGTGGAGCATCGCCAAGCACGCGTACGACGCCGTGCAGGACATCGACGAGGACCGGGAGGCGGGCATCACCACCACCGCCGTCCGGCTCGGCCCCCGCGGCACAGCGATCTGGAGCGGCGCCTGGTGGCTCGTGTCCACCGTGCTGTTCGCCCTCATCAGCCTTCCCGTCGCCGCGGTGAACCTCGCGATCTCGGGAGTCCTGGTGGTGTGGATGCTGGCCCGACCGACCCCCGCGACGGGACGGCGCCTGTACCCGCTGTCGATCGCGTTCCCCTACATCGCCGGCTCCGTCGCGAGCGGTCTGCTGCTCGCGGCCATGTTCTTCGGGATCTACCCGTGAGCCGCATCGTGGTCGTCGGGGCCGGACTCGGCGGGCTGGCGGCATCCGCTCTCCTCGCCCATGCCGGACACGACGTCACCCTCCTCGAGTCGCGCGAGACCGTCGGCGGGAAGAGCCGGCGCCTCGACGTCGGCGGCGAGCGCATCGACACCGGTCCGTCGCTCGTCACGTTCCCCGGCGTCTGGGAGCGGCTGCTCGGCCTGCTCGGCTCCGGACCGCGGCCGATCACCGGGGTCGCCGACCTCGAGCTCGAGCGCCTCCCCGAGGTCGGTCGCTACTACTACGACGGCGAAGAGGTGACGCTCCCCGTTCCGCCGGAGCACCCCTGGTACCCCGCGTGGAAGCGCTTCAGCGATCTCCACGCACCTCTCGCCGACGATGCGACGGCACTGCTCGTCGCCGACCCGCTCGACCGGTCGTCACTGCCGGCGCTCCGGCGGCTCCTCGCCGTCTACGGCCGCCGCCTCAGCACGACCGCGTACCTCGACAGTCTCGAATGGATGCCGGACGGCCTCCGCGAGATCATCGCCATCCACACGCTCAACGCCGGCGTCTCGCCCGCGCGCACCCCTGCGCTGTACGCGAGCATGCCGGCGATCATGGCGGCGTCGGGCGTCTGGGTGCCGCGCGGCGGCGTGTACGAGATCGTCCTCGCGCTGCAGCGCCTCGCAGAGGTGGCGGGGGTCGACATCCGCACCGGCGCTGCCGTGACGCGCATCGACCGCGGACGGGTCACCACGACGGATGCCGCATACCCCGCGGATCTGGTCGTCAGCGGTCTCGATGCCGACCGGCTCGACACGCTCCTCGGCCGAGACCGGCCCCGCCGCTCGTCGCAGACGCTGTCGTGCTCGGCGGTGGCGATCTACGGGGTGCTCACCGATCCGCTCCCCGAGACCACCTCTGCGCACAGCGTCGTCCTCCCCACCAAGCCCGCCGCGCTGTACCGGAGCCTCGCCGCGGGCGACGAACCGGCTGACACCATGGCGTTCGTCAACCACTACCGCGCGGGCGAGATCTATCCGAACGACCGCAGCACCCTCGGCATCCTCCTGACGAGTCCCGCCGACGGCGCGGAGTACACGCTGGAGCACCCGTTCGTGCGGCGCGAGGTCGAGCGCATCTCGCGGACGATGGGCCTCGATGCACCGTTGACGGACGCGATGACCGACGTCGTCGTGCTCGACCCGCGCTACTTCGGCTCGTTCGGCGAACCGCACGGGGCCCTCTACGGCACGGCGCGGCCGCTGTGGATGAGCGGACCCTTCCACCGGCCGGCGCAGCACGACCTCCGCGCGCCGTGGCTCTGGCGGGTCGGCGCGTCCGTGCACCCCGGCGGCGGCATCCCCGCCGTCCTCGGCGGCGCGATGATGACCGTCGCGAAGCTCCTGGCGAAGCACCCCGCGTGAGGGGGCGCGACCCCGTGAGGCTCAGGCGTCGAGGCGCGAGCCTTCGCTGAGGCGGTGCCAGCTGCGGTTGTGGTGCACGAGGGCGTCGCCGGGCTCGCCGGGCGCGACATCGCGCTCGATGTGCGATTGCAGCGCGTGCGCGGCGATTACCGTGGAGGTGCCGGCATCCATGCGGTTGATGACCGCGCAGCGCACCCACGCGCGGACGCCCCGGTACACCGGCTCCCCCGTGGTCAGGCGCGTCCAGCGGGCCTCGTCGGCGAAGCGATCGACGCCGCTGGTCGCGCCGAGCCTGGCCAGATCGATGTCGTCGGCATCCAGGAGGTGGACCACGACGGTCTCGGCCCGGGCGAGGGTTGCCGCAGCGGACGAGAGCGTCGAGATCGAGAAGATCAGCAGCGGCGGATCGGCGCTCACCGACGCCACGGACGTCGCCGTGAGCGCGACCGGTCCGTCGCCGGCATCCGCCGTGATGACGGAGACACCGGCCGGATGACCGCGGAAGAGGGCCTTGAAGTCATCCGCGGGGAGCGAGGTGGCGAAGCCCGCCTCGGTGACCTCGGCGGGTTCGAGCGGGTGCGTCGGCGCCCACGCGCGGGGCGACGAGGCGTTGTCAGGGCTGGGCACCGGCGATCTCCTCCCGAACGATGCGGGCACCCGCGCTGAGTGCGCTGAGCTTGCCGAGGGAGACATCCCGAGGCAGAGGCGCCATGCCGCAGTTCGTGCTCGCAACGAGCTTATCCGCGTCGACGAACCGCAGCGCCTTCCGCAGGGTGTCGGCGACCTCCTCCGGTGTCTCCACGGTCTCGCTGGCGACGTCGATCGCGCCGAGCATCACCTTCTTGCCCCGGAGGATCTCGATGAGGTCCATCGGCACGTGCGAGTGCTGCGACTCGAGGGAGATCGTGTCGATGCGCGAGCGCTGGAGCAGCGGGAAAGACTCCTCGTACTGGCGCCACTCGGACCCGAGGGTCGCCTTCCAGTCGTTGTTGGCCTTGATGCCGTACCCGTAGCAGATGTGCACCACCGTCTCGGAGCGGAGCCCCTCCGCCGCGCGCTCGAGCGCGGCCACGCCCCAGTCGCGGACGTCGTCGAAGAAGACGTTGAAGGCCGGCTCGTCGAACTGGATGATGTCGACCCCGGCGGCTTCGAGCTCCCTCGCCTCCTGGTTGAGGATGCCGGCGAACTCCCACGCGAGCTTCTCGCGGCTCTTGTAGTGCCGGTCGTACAGGGTGTCGATCATCGTCATCGGCCCGGGAAGCGCCCATTTGATCGGCTGATCCGTCTGCTGACGCAGGAATCGCGCGTCGTCGACGAAGACCGGGTTCGGGCGGCTCACCGCGCCGACCACGGACGGAACGCTGGCGTCGTACCGATCGCGGATGCGGACCGTGTGGCGCTCGGTGAAGTCGACCCCCTCGAGGTGCTCGATGAAGGTCGTCACGAAGTGCTGGCGGGTCTGCTCGCCATCGCTGACGACGTCGATGCCGCGACGTACCTGCTCGGCCGCGGCGATGCGCAGCGCGTCCTGCTTCCCTTCCGCCAGCTGGTCGCCCTCGAGCGACCACGGCGACCAGAGCGTCTCGGGCTCGGCGAGCCAGGACGGCTTCGGCAGGCTGCCGACGATGGATGTGGGGAGGAGTGTGTTCACGGTGCTGCGTCTTCCGAGGTCGATCCGGGTGTCATAGGACGGGGGCGGGGTGGGCGGCTGCCCAGCGCTGGAGGTCCGCGCCGTGCGGCTTCATGAGGTGCTCCTCCGCGTACCTCCCCTGGATGACGGCAAGCTGGCTGCGCTCGTCGCGGTCGTAGGCCACGAACGTGCGTGAGTAGTCCTGCTGGTCGAGCGTCGGCCGGTACACGTCGGCGGCGGCGGAGTTGGCGTTGTAGATCTCCGGGCGGTAGATCTTCTGGAACGTCTCCATCGTGCTGATCGTGCCGATCAGCTGCAGGTTCGTGTAGTCGCCGAGCAGATCGCCGCGGAAGTAGAACGCCAGCGGGGCCTTCGCCCCCGGGGGCAGGAAGTAGCGGGCCTGGAGTCCCATCTTCCCGAAGTACGCGTCGGTCAGCGACGGCTCGTCCTGGCGGTACTCGTCGCCGAGCACCGGATGGTGGTTGGCGGTGCGCCGATACGTCTTGCTGGTCGAGACGCTGATGCAGATGACGGGCGGCGCGGCGAACCGCTCCTCGAACGCCGCGGAGTCGACGAACTCCTGGAAGAGGCGCCCGTGCAGAACGCCGAAGTCTTCCGGGATCGTGAACCGTCCGGCCGCCTCGGTGGCCGCCGGCAGAGCGATGCTGAAGTCGTAGTCGCGGATGTAGGAGGAGAAGTTGTTGCCCACGATGCCGTGGTGGCGCTCCCCCGTCCGCCGATCGACGATGAAGACGTCGAGCACCTCGAGGAGCGGGAACTCGCGATCCTCCCCCTCCGCGGCGAACCGGAGTCCGACGGAGACGATCTCGAGCTCGACCGTGTAGCGATCACCATCGGGGTTGTCCCAGCGCGCGAGATCGTTGAACCGGCGATCGATCATCGTCAGCGCGTTCCGCAGGTTCGCGCGGCGATCGTCACCGCGGGCGAGGTTGGCGAAGTTGGTGGTCGCGCGGGTCCCCTCGGCCGGTGCGTAGTCCTCGTCGAAGCGGGTGGTCGTCGTGGTGAACGTGAACGTGGTGGTCATGGCGGTCGATCCGTGGCTCGTTCGGCCGGGCTCGGCCTTGCGGAGGTCAGTGGTCCATCGTGCAGGCAGAGCGCGGCTATCGAGAAACCACCCCCGACTATCCGGATCTATAGGATGCCGCTATGGCTCGCGGACCGGACGGCGTCACCCTGCAGCACCTGCGGTACTTCATCGAGGTCGCCGCGGAGGGATCGATCACCGCAGCGGCCGACCTCCTCTATGTCGCGCAGCCGACGATGTCGGCCGCGATGAAGGATCTCGAGGCGCGCGTCGGCCGGACGCTCCTCCTCCGCTCCGCGCGGGGGGTGACGCTCACCGCCGACGGGACGGAATTCCTCGGGTACGCGAGACAGGTGGTCGAGCAGATGTCCCTCCTCGAGGAGCGGTACATCGGGCGCCCGCCGTCGCGGCGCCTGCTCGCGGTGTCGGCGCAGCACTACTCGTTCGCCGTCGACGCGTTCGTGCGGATGGTGCGGGCGAGCGACGCGGCGGAGTACGACTTCTCCCTCCGCGAAACCCGCACGTGGGACATCATCGAGGACGTCCGGACGCTGCGCAGCGAGCTCGGCATCCTGTATCGGAACGACTTCAACGGGAACGTCCTGGACAAGCTGCTGCGCGACGCCGGGCTGGTCTTCCGCCCGCTGTTCCTCGCGTCGCCGCACATCTTCATCTCACGGAAGAACCCGCTCGCCACGCGCGATCGCGTGACGCTGGACGACCTCGTGGACCTGCCCCGGCTGACATTCGACCAGGGCGCCAACAATTCCTTCTACTTCGCGGAGGAGATCCTCTCGACCCTGTCGAGCGCGCGGGAGATCCGGGTCTCGGACCGCGCGACGATCTTCAACCTGATGATCGGCCTCGAGGGCTACACGATCTCGACGGGCATCATCAGCGACGACCTCGACCCGGAGATCGTCGCTATCCCGCTGGAGGTCGACGAACGCATCGAGATCGGCTGGATCGGCCGATCGGCGATCCCCCTGACCGACCAGGCGGAGTCGTACCTCGCCGAACTCCGCACCGTCGTGGCGGAATTCGGCGTCACACTGCTGGGCTGAGGCGCAGGAGCCCGAGTCCGTCGGTTCCCGTAGCGACCGTGGCGCCACCCCGCAAGACCCCGCCGGCGAAATCCCCGCGGGTTACCGTCGCACCATGACCGACACCTTCACCCCCCGGTACGCCATCGTCACCGCATCCGACTCCGGCATCGGGGCGGCAACTGCCATCGCGCTCGCGGAGGCGGGGATGGACGTCGGGGTCACGTGGCACTCCGACGAGGACGGCGCGAACGAGACCGCCGACGCGGTGCGCGCCCGGGGTCAGCGCGCGGTGGTCACGCGGTTCGACGCCACCGATCTGGACGGCGCACCGAAGGTGATCGACGCCCTCGCGGACGAACTCGGCGGGGTGGATGTGTTCGTCAACAACGCCGGCGGCGGCACCGGAGGGCCGTTCCTCGACATCGACATCGAGGAATGGCGGAAGATCGTGAGCCTCAACCTCGACGGCGCGTTCGTCGGGATGCAGGCGGCTGCCCGCCGCATGGTCGCCGCCGGTCGCGGCGGACGCATCATCGCGATCACGAGCGTCCACGAGCACCAGCCGCGGGTCGGAAGCTCCGCCTACGTCGCGTCGAAGCACGGCCTCGGCGGACTCGTGAAGACGATGGCGCTGGAGCTCGGGCAGCACGGCATCACCGTGAACTCTCTCGGGCCCGGCGAGATCGCGACGCCCATCAACGACATGGACGCGGAGGAAGCGGAGACCACTCACCGCGCCGGCATCCCCCTCGGACGCCCCGGCACGCCGGACGAGATCGCGGCCGTCGCCGTCCTTCTCGCCTCCGCCGCCACCTCCTACGTCACTGGTGCGAGCTGGGTCATCGACGGCGGGATGCTGCAGATGGGGCCGCAGGCAGGGTCCCACCTCACCTCCGACGACTGGCGCACCGCCGGAGACTGATTACTTGCGCCAGGCTGTTCCGACAAAATACCCCCCGGGGTATGTTACGATCCTCACCGACCGATGCGGGGGAGAAGCGATGTGCGCTCGTGTGACGTGTGACCAGTGCGGCAAGGCAACCTGGGCCGGGTGCGGCCAGCATGTGGAGGAGGCGCTCCGGGGCGTGCCCGCGGATCAGCGCTGCCAGGGCCACGCCTGATGCGCCGCCGCCTGCGCGCATCGGCGATCGGAGCGGCCCTCGTCTTCGCCGCGGCGATGAGCGGGTGCGCAGCCACCGCGTCCCCGTCGATCGCCGTCGATGAAGACACCGTTCTCGTCGACGTGCGCACCCCGGCGGAATTCGCCGACGGACACCTCGACGGCGCTGTCAACATCGACCTCCAGTCGCCCGACTTCGAGGACACCGTCTCGGAGCTCAACCCCGAAGACGAGTACGTCGTCTACTGCGCGTCAGGCAACCGCTCCGCGCAGGCGGTGGCCGCGATGAAAGACGTAGGCCTCTCCGTCACGGATGCCGGAGGCATCGCCGCGGCCGAGCGGGCCACGAGACTGCTCGTCATTCCGTGAGGTGGATGACCGTGCCGCGCATAACGGCTCAACTCCGATCGGAGGCGAGTGCGAGGCCCAGGGCGTGGCCTGACTCCCACGCGGTGCGCACCGCGGAGCGATCGCCCCACGCGTCGCCGCAGGCCGAGAGGCCGGGCTCGCGATGGAACGGCGCGCCCTCGGTCTGCGAGGGGCGCGCGAACGTCCAACGGTGAGCGAAGGACGCCGCCGGATCGACGTCGATGTCCAGCGTCGCGCGGGTCGCCGCGACGACGGTGGGAACGGCGCCGGCCGGCTCGTCGAGGTGACGTCGGGCGAGGTCGGACGTGGTGTGGACCACGAGCACCGGCGCTCCGTCACCGCGGCGGTCCCCGTCGTCGGCGATGAACGCGATATCGGGGTGGCCGTCGACGAACGCGCCGTGCAGGTCCTCGGGCCACTGACGGGCATCCCAGCGCAGCGCGACGGCGATGACCGGCTCCCAGTCGCCTCCGGCGCCGGGAGCCGCCTCGATCAGCCGCGCCGCCTGCGGCCCGGGCATCGCGAGTACGACCTCTCCGGCGTCTTCGCCGTCGACGCGGTACGGCGCCACTTTCTCTACCGCCGTTTCGCTCCGAACGTCCAGTCCTTCGGCGAGATCGACCGCGAGAGAGCGCAGACCGCGCGGGGCGGCCCAGCGCACCGGCCCGCTCTTGCGGGTCTGTGCGCCCTCGGCGTCGATCACCGAGAAGGTGTCGGTCCAGGGCCGGGCGAGGCCGCGCTCCTGCCATCCGGCGACGATCTGCGCGAAGGGTGTCGACTCGGCGACCACGAAGTACGATGCGCCGAGGTCGACGGGTCGATCCCACAGCTTCCGGCTCGCGAGGCGACCGCCGACGCGACGCCCGCGGTCGAGGACCCTCACCGACAGCCCTCCGGCCACCGCCGCGCGTGCGCACGCGAGTCCCGAGATGCCGCCGCCGACCACCGTCACATTCACTGCCATGCGCCCATCCTCCCGTGCGGTGCGACGGCGAGGCTCGCGAACCGCGTCGCGGGCCGGGAGACAGGCGCCGTCAGTTCTCCGCGCCGCGGAAGAACTCCAACCCGGCGGCGCGGAAGTCCCGGGACCCCGGGGTGTTGAAGTGGTGCCGGCCCGGGATCTCGACGAACACCCCGGTCGGGGTCGCCTCGGCGAGGCGGAGCGACCGCGGCAGGATGGCGTCCTCACTGCCGGTGGCGAACAGCACGGGCTGCTGTGGGGGCCGCGCAGGATCGGGGTCGCCGTCCTCGCCGAAGCGCATCCCCTCGGCCAGAGCCACGAGCGCGGCCAGGTCGTTGCCCTGCACCCGCTCGGCGAGGGTCACGTAGTTGCCGGTGACCTTATCGGTGACCGGTGTGCCGTCCGCGACGTAGGCCTTGGCCTGATCGAGCTGGAGACGCGCCAGGGGTGTCCCGTCGGGGATGCCGCCGAGGACTGCGCGGGTCACGAGCTGCGGGCGGTCGACGGCGAGCTGCCAGCCGACGCGGGCGCCGAGGGAGTATCCGAGGTAGCGCGCCGAGTCGATCAGGTAGGTGTCGAGCACCGTTGCCAGATCATCGATGAAGGCCCGCATCTCGTACGCGCGAGGGTCGTGCGGCTTGTCGCTGGCGCCATGCCCGCGCTGATCGACGCCAAGGACGCGGAACCCCGCGCGGGTCAGGTCGCGAACCCAGCCGGTGCTGACCCAGTTGTCGCGACAGCTCGACGAGAATCCGTGCACGGCGAGCACCGTCTCGGCATCCGGATCCCCCCACGAGTAGGTGGCGATGCGGTAGCCCTCGCCCACCATGACGTACTGCGGGTCGGGCATCTCCGTCAGCGGGCGCGGTGCGGCATCCATGCGCCCATTCTCGCGCCGAACGGACGAAGGGTGAGGATGCCGCGGATGGAAGCCCGTGGGCATCTCGTGCGCATCGACCGCTGGGCTATCTTGACGTCATGGACAACGGGAGCTTCTTCTCCGCTTTGTTCATCATGCCGATCGTTGTCGGACTACTCGTCGGTGGACTCGTCGCACTCCTGGGAACGCTTGTCGCCGTCAATCTTGGCTTGTCCAAGCTCGTTGGCTTCTTGCTGGATCGCCTCGTCGCTCGGATCAAGGGTCGCGCCGCGCGCAAGCGCGCTTTGAGTGCAGCCCCAGACACGAGTGATCCGAAGCCGTGAGGGCGGCCCGCGCCTCCACGCGAATCAGCCGAAGTCGCCGGGGGCCATGTCGGTGAAGCGGGAGAAGTGGCCCTGGAAGGCGACGGTGACCGTGTCGGTCGGACCATTTCGGTGCTTCGCGACGATCAGGTCGGCCTCGCCTGCGCGAGGGCTGTCCTTCTCGTAGGCGGCCTCGCGATGCAGCAGGATGACCATGTCGGCGTCCTGCTCGATGGAGCCCGACTCACGCAGGTCGCTGATCGCGGGCTTCTTGTCGGCGCGCTGTTCGGGACCACGGTTCAGCTGCGACAGCGCGATCACCGGCACCTGCAGCTCCTTCGCGAGCAGCTTCAGGGCACGCGAGAACTCCGAGACCTCCTGCTGACGCGACTCGACGCGCTTACCGCTCGTCATGAGCTGGAGATAGTCGATCACGACCATCTTGAGTCCCACGCGCTGCTTGAGTCGCCGGCACTTGGCGCGGATCTCGACGAGGGTCATGTTCGGGCTGTCGTCGATGTAGAGCGGCGCGTCGTTGATCTTGCCGCGGACCGAGGCAATCGTCGTCCAGTCCCGCGAATCGAGCGTGCCCTTGCGCATGTTCTGCAGCGGAACGGCGGCCTCGGCGCTCATGAGACGCATGGCGATCTCGCTCCGACCCATTTCGAGCGAGAAGAAGATCGTCGGCTGGTTCGCCTTGATCGACGCCGCGCGAGCGAAATCGAGCGCGAGGGTCGACTTACCCATCGCGGGACGGGCGGCCACGACGATCATCTGGCCGCCGTGAAGGCCGTTGGTGAGCGCATCGAGTCCGGAGAAGCCGGTCGGGATGCCGGTCATCTGGCCGTCGCGCCCGCGAGCGGCCTCGATGTCCTCGACCGCCGCGTCGACGGCGACGTTCAGCGGAACGTAGTCCTCGACCGCCTCGGCGCCGGTGACCGAGTAGATCTCTGCCTGCGCGGTGTTCACCAGGTCAAGCGCCTCGCCCTGCCCGGCGTACCCCATCTGCACGATGCGCGTGCCGGCCTCGACGAGTCGGCGAAGGAGCGCGCGCTCGGAGACGATCGACGCGTAGTAGCCGGCGTTGGCGGCCGTGGGCACGATCGAGGTCAGGGTGTGGAGGTAATCCGCTCCCCCCGCCCGCTGGAGCTCACCCGCCTTGATCAGCTCGTCGGTGACGGCGACGACGTCGGTCGGCTCACCGTGCGAGTACAGCGTGAGGATCGCCTCGAAGATCACCTCGTGCTTGGGGATGTAGAAGTCGGTGCCGCGGAGCGACTCGATGACGTCGGCGACGGCGTCCTTCGACAGCATCATGCCGCCCAGCGCGCTCTGCTCGGCCACGAGATCGTGAGGGGGCGTGCGCTCGTACTCTCGGGGTCCGCCCAGCCGCTCGTCCGAGATGTCTGCGATCGACATGTGCGCTGTCGTCCTCCTCGAGAAGGGATGCGGATGGTGGAGCCGGAACCGGTCGTGCGCGAATCGCGAATGAGAGCAGGCCATCGGGACGGCACGCCTCGATGACCGAACCCCACGGTATGAAGGGGGTCCGACATCCGCAAACACCCCTGTGGATAAGTGTGTGGAGAACATGCGGGAAACGCCGTCGCACCTGTGAACAACACCTGTGGACAAAACCCGTGGATATCTCCGAAACCCCACACAGGTAGCCGTCTGACCAGGGGTTTTCCGTTTCACAGGCTGTGGAGAAACACCGAGTTGAAGCAGGCGTTGAAGGTTTGGTGTGCTGTGTGGACCTGTGTACAAATCGACACGCCCGACGCACAGCCCGAGTTGCATTCATGGGCATGGAGCAGAGCAGCGAGACGACCCCACCGAGTCCCCGTCGCCGACCCCTCCGTCCCTCTTTTTCTCAGGAAAGGGATAGACATCGCAGACGGCCGCGAGTAACGTCGCCGACCCAGGCACCCTCTCGACCGCGTCGTGATTGCGACGCGCGACGCACATCCGTCTCAGGAGGTGAACGTGGAAGCGACGCACTCGACGCTGTCGAGGACGCTCCGCCTGGCACTCGCCGGCTGCTTCCTCGCACTTGCCTGGATGATCCTCTCTCTCGTGTCGGCCTCGGGTTCCGCGCACGCCGCCGAGGATGAGCGCGATCGCCCCGGTCTTCTGGGTGCCGTGGTGGGAGTCGTCGACACGGCCGCGGACACCGTGACGGGCACCGTCGACGTTGTCGGCGGCACCGTGGGCGGAGTCGCGGAGTCTGCCGTCGAGGTCGCCCCCTCACCGATCGCCGAGCCGGTCACCGCGGTGGTGGAGACCGCCGGCGACGTAGCCCAGCCGATCGTGAAGCCGGTTGCTGAGATCGTCACCGGAGGCGTGGTCGAGTCGATCACCACACCGGTCGTGGACCTCGTGACCGAGGTTCCGGTCGTGGGCACCGTCGTCACGGGAATCGGCGCAGACGACGCCGTCGTAGACCTGAGCACCACCGCCGACCGCACGCTCGGCTCGGTCGTCAGCACCGTCTCCGACACCGGCGAGTCCGTCGGACTTCCGCCGGTCGCCCCTGCATCCCCCGACGTCGATCCGGTCACTCCGGCGCCGACGACTCCGCCGATCGCGGAGGTCGCCACGAACGGTCCGGGCGTCACGGTCGATGTCCCGAGTTCCGGCACTGAGTCGCTGCCCGCCGAGACCTCGTCGCCCGGGGGAGTCGCGTCGGCCTCGTCGGCGATGCCCTCCGAGACGTTCGCTTTCACCGCTTCTCCCGACGCGGTCTCTTCCGCCGATCAGACGGCGGCATCCGTCGTATCGGGCGGAGACTCCTCACCCACGACTTCCTTCTTCGCCGGGGGCCTGTGCCTCCCGGCGGCAGCTTCCGGACCGGGTGGCGCTGGTCCGGGCGCCGTGGCCCTCGCGGCGCTCGGGCCGCTCGTCGCACACCGTGCCTGGGTGCGACGAGGTCGACTCGAGAATCACGCGACCCCACCGGCGCCGCCTCACGCCACCGACGTCTCCCCTGACTGATCCGCGCTGAGCCGCACCCGCTGCGGCACGCATCCATCGCGCGTCCGCGCGCTCAGATCAGTCAACTGTCAGGAGAGACAACCATGAACACCATGCTCACGCGCGCCCTCTGGGGCACGCTGCTGGCCGGCGGTATCACCCTCGCCGGCGGCGCGGCGGCGAATGCCGTCGACCTCCTCGGAGACACGACCGGCGAAGACGGGCTGCTCTCGGGCACCCAGGCCGTGTTGAACGTCGATCTCCCCGTCACCATCGGGGGCAACGCGCTCTCGGTCATCGGCGACGCCTCGTCGGTCGACGCGGTCACCGAAGCACCCGCCGCAGAATCCGCACCCGTCGAGGCCGTGACGAGCGGTCAGGACGGCGTCGGTGGCGGGTCGCAGGCGATCGTCGACGTCCACGTGCCGGTCACCGTCGGCGGCAACGCTGTGTCGGTCATCGGGGACGCCACGACGATCGATGCCGGCACGGGAACGGATGCCGCCTCCGCGGCGCCGGTCGCGGAGGAGCCTGCGGCGGAACCCGTCGCCGACGCTCCGGTGGTCGGGGTCACGGACGGGTCGGACTCGCTCCTCGGCGGGACCCAGATCCTCGCCCCCATCACCGCACCCGTCACCGCCGGCGGCAACGCCATCTCCGTCATCGGAGACGCCACCACCGTCGACTCCACCACCACCGGCGGAACCCACGGAAACGGACACAACGGAGACGGGCTCCTGGGCATCACCAACGGATCGGACTCGATCCTCGGCGGAACCCAGATCCTCGCCCCCATCACCGCACCCGTCACCGCCGGCGGCAACGCCATCTCCGTCATCGGAGACGCCACCACCGTCGACTCCACCACCCCCAGCGGAACCCACGGAACCGGACACAACGGAGACGGGCTCCTGGGCATCACCAACGGATCGGACTCGATCCTCGGCGGAACCCAGATCCTCGCCCCCATCACCGCACCCCTCACCGCCGACGGCAACGCCATCTCCGTCATCGGAGACGCCACCACCGTCGACTCCACCACCCCCAGCGGAACCCACGGAACCGGACACA
>NZ_JBEVYX010000001.1:1387420-2612829 GCF_040532595.1 Microbacterium aurantiacum
ACCCCCAGCGGAACCCACGGAACCGGACACAACGGAGACGGGCTCCTGGGCATCACCAACGGATCGGACTCGATCCTTGGCGGCACCCAGATCCTCGCCCCCATCACCGCACCCCTCACGGTCGGCGGCAACGCCATCTCCGTCATCGGAGACGCCACCACCATCGGCGCTGTGACCGGTACCCCGGGAACGCCTGGCGAGCCCGGCAGCCCCGGTGAGCCCGGCACCCCCGGTGAGCCCGGCACTCCTGGTACGCCCGGTACTCCTGGTACCCCCGGTGAGCCGGGCACTCCTGGTACCCCCGGAACGCCGGGTGCTCCTGGCACTCCCGGAACCCCCGGCACCCCCGGTGAGCCCGGCGCCCCCGGTACCCCGGGCACCCCGGGCGCACCCGCGGGCGCGGCGATGCCGACCGGTATGCCGGCGAGTGCGGCATCCGGATCCGGGTCGATGCTGGCGGCGACGGGAGTCTCTGCGCTGCCGATCGTCCTGATCCCGCTGGCTGCGCTGCTGATGCTCGCGGGGGTGGTCGCGACCGCCACCCGTCGACGCACCGTCTGAACGGTCGGGGAGGGTCGGCACCGCCTGAGCCGGCCCTCCCCCATCCCGGCGTCCTCCGACGCAACCCCCGTGACCGCAACCGATCCACCCCGTAACGTGGATCGGTATTCGTGCGCGCGCACCTGATCGCAGAGAGGAGTCGTCGATGACGAACCCCCCGTCGCATCACGACCCGCAGATCGGCACCACCCTCGACGGCCGGTACACCCTCCTCGAGCTCGTCGGAGAGGGCGGGATGGCGAAGGTGTTCCGCGCTCTCGATCGCACGCTCGAACGCACCGTCGCGGTCAAGGTGCTCCGCGGTGCCGCCGGCGACGCCGAGGTCATCGAACGGGCCCGGTCGGAAACGCGCCTCCTGGCGTCCCTCAATCACCATGCCCTGGTGACGCTGTTCGACGCCCGGATCGACGACGACGCCGGCGGCTATCTCGTCATCGAATACATTCCGGGCCTGACGCTCCGCGACCTGATCGCGGAAGGTCCCGTCGATCCAGCGGAACTGGCGGGCGTGGCGGTCGACATCGCCGACGCCCTCCACTACGCGCACGACGCGGGCATCATCCACCGCGACATCAAGCCCGGCAACGTTCTGCTCACCCGATCGTCACGCCCCGGACGCACGTGGCGTGCGAAGCTCGCCGACTTCGGGATCGCGCACCTGCTCGACTCCGAGCGCCTCACCAACCCGGGCCTCGTCGTCGGCACCATGGCCTACCTCGCCCCGGAGCAGGCGCAGGGCGCCCCGCCCGCGCCTCCGGCCGATGTGTACTCGCTCGGCCTCCTGCTGCTCGAATCCCTCACCGGCAAGCGGGCGTTCGACGGCGCCGAGGGCATCGCCGCGCTCACCGCGCGCCTGACCTCGGCGCCCGAGATCCCCGCCGACCTCCCCGACGCCTGGCGGACGCTCATCGAGCGCATGACCGCCACCGACCCGGGCGCGCGGCCGACGGCGCTCGAGGTCCTCATGACCGCGGAGGCGCTGCCCACGGATGCCGCGGCGTTCCCCCGCTCGGACGACACCGTGCCGATGCCCGGTGCGCGCCGGATCCCGCCCGTCCCCGCACTTCCGGCAGACCTCGCCGCTGCCGGCGTCGAGACGCGCGCTCGAACGGATCGCACCGCCGTCCTGCCCCCGGCCACTCGAGCGACGGAGCGCACGTCCGCGGAGGGGCGCGAGCGACGGCGTCGACCCGGCATCCTCCCGATCGGGATCGCCGCGGGCGTCGTGGCGGCCATCCTCACGGTCGGCGGGATCTGGTGGGGGAACGCCGCCGGAACCCCGGCGCCGGCCTCCACCCCCGCTCCGGCAGTCGAGGTTCCGGCGGAGCAGGTCGAGCCGGACGACACCGCCGTGGTGAAGGGAGACGCACCCGCTCCGGCGGAACCCGCCGGGGTCGAAGAGGCACCCGTCGAGGACACGCCCGTCGTCGAGAAGCAGCCGCAGAACGACAACAGCGGCCCGGGCAACAACTCCGGCAAGAGCGAAGAGAAGAAGAGCGACAAGAAGGACGAGAAGAAGGGCAACGGCAAGCCCTGACGTCGCCCGCGAGAACGACGGATGCCGCGGACCCGAAGGTCCGCGGCATCCGTTCTGCTCTGGGTCGGCCGATTATTTAGCGGCGACGACCTGAAGCGTGATCACAGCGGTGAGGTCTTCCGCGAGGCGAACGGTCGCCTCGTGCTCGCCCACCGACTTGATCGGGGAGGTGATGTGGATCTTGCGCTTGTCGAGCTCACCGAGACCGGCGGCCTTGACCGCGTCGGCGACATCGGTGGTCTTGACCGAACCGAACAGACGGCCCTCGGCGCCGGCCTTGACGGCCAGACGGACCTTGTTCGACTCGAGCGAGTTCTTCAGCGCCACGGCCTCTTCGCGGTCGTGGATCACGCGGGCGTCGCGAGCGGCGCGAATGGACGCGACCTGCTTCTCGCCACCGCGCGACCACGCCACTGCGAAACCCTGGGGGATGAGGTAGTTACGGGCGTACCCGTTCTTGACCTCGACAACGTCGCCGGCGCCACCGAGCCCGACGACCTCGTTCGTGAGGATGAGCTTTGCCATGTCGGTTCTCCTTAGCGGCCAGCGCCGGCGTAAGGCAGGAGCGCCATTTCGCGCGCGTTCTTGATCGCCTTGGCGATCAGACGCTGCTCCTGCACCGAGACACCGGTGATACGACGGGCGCGGATCTTCCCGCGCTCCGAGATGAACTTGCGAAGAGTGGCGACGTCCTTGTAGTCGATGACGCCGACGCGGATCGCCTTCGCGGGAGCGGCGTTCTTCGCGCCCTTCCGCGGCTTGCGGCGGTCGCCGGTTGCCTTTCCAGCCATGTGTGTTCCTTTACTTCAAGAGTGAGATCGGATGCCTCGACGCGACGCATCCGGTGAGTCCGGGTCTCGATACGCCCGCTGTGCGGGCTACTCGACCTTGACCCGACGCGCATCAACGCGACTTCGTCGCATTGATCCCCGTCGCGTCAAAAGGGAGTGTCGTCGCCGTAGGTGCCGGGAGCGCTCCACGCGTCAGCCCCACCGGCGTTGCCGGAGTTGCTGTTGCCGCCGGCCGAACCGGGGGTCGACCACGGCTCGTCGGCGACCTGCGCCTGACGGGCCTGACCGCCGCCACCCGACGCACGCGTGACCTGAGCGGTCGCGTAACGCAGGCTGGGGCCGATCTCGTCGACCTCGAGCTCGATCGAGGTGCGGTTGTTGCCTTCGCGGTCCTGGTAGTTGCGCTGCTTCAGGCGCCCGGTCGCGATGACGCGGGATCCCTTCGTCAGCGAACCGGCCACGTGCTCGGCGAACTCGCGCCACACGCTCGCGCGGAGGAACAGCGCATCGCCGTCCTTCCACTCGTTGGCCTGACGGTCGAAGGTGCGCGGCGTCGACGCGATCGTGAAGTTCGCGACGGGCAGCCCGTTCTGCGTGTAGCGCAGCTCGGGGTCAGCCGTGAGGTTTCCCACCACGGTGATGATCGTCTCGCCGGCCATGGGACTCAGGCCTTCGCAGCCTTGGCGGGTGCGGCAGCCTTGCGTGCGGCCTTGGCCTCGGCGCGCTGCTTCTCAGCGGCGACCTGCGCGATGGCTTCCTCGGCCCGGAGGACCTTGGTGCGCATGATCTGCTCGTTGAGGTTCAGCTGACGGTCGAGCTCGGCGGTCGTCGCGCTGGTGGCGGTGAAGTTGACGACGGCGTAGATGCCCTCGTTCTTCTTCTGGATCTCGTACGCCAGGCGGCGACGACCCCAGATGTCGATGTTCTCGATCGTGCCGCCGTCGGTCGTGATGACCTTGAGGAACTTGTCGAGGGCCACGGGAACCTGGCGCTCGTCGATCTCGGGGTTCAGGATGAGCATGAGCTCGTACTGGTGCGAGTGCGTCACTAACCCACCTCCTTCGGACTAGAACGGCTGCCGGGCATTTCCCGACAGCAGGAGGGTGTGTTGCACGTCGTCCGCGGACACGCGCGAGTGCACGGCCATCCGGACAACCCTCCTATGGTAGCGGATATGCCTTCTCCCCGCGAAAGGATGCCGTCGTGACCGCCACTCCGTCCCCGACCGGGGTGTTCGACCCCCGCCCCCTGACCGAGCCGGTCGACCGTTCCGCGGTACGCGCGCACGCAGCGGCTCGACGGGAGAAGGGTGCCTCCGCCGGCGGATTCCCGGTGCCGCAGATCGTGGGTGTCGTCGTCGGAGTCCTGTTCGCGGGCTTCTTCGTGTGGATCGGCGCGACGATCCTCTCCGCGGTGCTGTCGGTCTTCTTCGGCACGGGGAGCGGTGCCGTGACCGACGTCCTCCTCATCGTGATCGGCACCGGCATCCCCGTCCTCGCGATCGCCGCGTTCATCGCTGCCGCGGTGGTGATCGTCTACCGCACCTACTTTGGGTCGGCGGCCCGGGCCTACCGGCTCGACCGCTTCGCGCAGGCGAACGGGATGAGCTTCGTGGGGGAGGTGTCGGCACCGCCCCTGCCCGGGATGATCTTCTCCCTCGGCCGTGCCCGCAGCGCCGACGACGTGCTCCGCGGGGAGCGTCCGCGCTGGGTGGAGTTCGGCAACTACCGGTACACGACCGGGTCGGGCAAGAACAGCCGGACCCACCGCTGGGGGTACGTGGCGGTGAAGCTCGACACCCCGCTGCCCCACATCGTCCTGGATGCCGTGGGCAACAACGGTCTGTTCGGCTCGAACCTCCCGCAGTCGTTCGACAAGGAGCAGCGTCTGGGCCTCGAGGGCGACTTCGACCGGTACTTCTCGCTGTACTGCCCGTCCGGATACGAGCGGGACGCGCTGTACCTGTTCACCCCCGACGTCATGGCGCGCTTCATCGACAATGCGGCCGCCCTCGATGTCGAGATCGTCGACGACTGGCTGTTCCTCTACTCGCATCGTCCGTTCTCGACCCTCGATCCGGCGACGTGGGCGTGGCTCTTCTCCGCCGTCGGTGCGCTGCTGGACAAGCTCGACCAGTGGGCGCGGTGGCGCGACGACCGTCTGGCCGCCGCGCGTGCGGGTGATACCGGAGGCGCCGCCGCGCACGACACGCTGCCGTTCGCGACGCCCCTGGAGGGGCTTCGCCCGCCGCCCGGCGTCGCTGCGCCCGGCAAACGTCTGCGTCGCCGCTTCTCGTGGCTGTCGATCGTGGCGGTCGTCGGCCTCGTGGTCTTCTGGCTGCTCGAGGTGGTCTGGAACGCCCTCTAGCGCTCAAGCTGCCGGACTCGATCGCTCGCAGGCAGCCACCCGCCAGGCATGGGCGCCCGAGCCCACCCGGGTCACTGGCACTCCTGGGAGCACGACTTCCGCGCGGGCGTTCGCGGGGATACTCGCCTCGACGCAGATGTCCCCATCCGCGGCGCGATACCACCCCGCGCGGATCTCCCCGTGCACGGATTCGAGCACAGCCTCCGCGTGAGTGAGCCCTTCGAGGAAGAGGGGCGCGATTCGGGTGACCGCGTAGCCGGGAGCTCCCGGGGCTAGCCCCGCGACACGACGGTGAAGCCAATCGGCAACGGCGCCAAGCGCGTAGTGATTGAAAGAGGTCATCTCGCCCGGATTGACCGAGCCGTCGGGGAGAAGGCTGTCCCACCGTTCCCATATCGTCGTCGCTCCCATCGTGACGGGATAGAGCCACGATGGGCATTCCCGTTCGAAGAGCAGGCGTTCCGCCGTGGCCGCGTTTCCCGTGTTCGAGAGTGCATCGCAGACAAGCGGCGTACCGACGAAGCCTGTGGCAATGCGGTGGCCTGCGCCCTCCACAAGCTCCGCGAGTCGGGCCCCGAAGAGTGCGCGCTCCTCGTCGTCCTCGGCTAGATCGAACTCGATGGCGATTGCGTACGAAGTGACCGTGTCGGAGCGGAGCCGCCCGTCGCCGACGGCGAAGGCGGAGCGGAATGCGTCGCGCGCCCGGGTGGCGATGTCCTGGAAGAGGAGGGCGTCCTTATCGCCCACGACCTCGCACGCGCGCGCGGTGATGCGCGCGGAGTGGTGCAGATAGGCGGTCGCGACGAGGTCCGCGGAAGTCATCGCACGCCCGGGATCGTCGGGGGGCGCGGTCGGATCGAGCCAGTCGCCAAACTGGAAGTCCCCCGTCCACAGACCGTTCGTCGCGCGAGCGTCGACCAATTCCACCCACGCCTTCATGGACGGCAGCTGCCGGTGTAGCACCGACGAATCCGCGTACCTCTCGTAGAGGGCCCACGGTACGAGCGTCGCAGCATCTCCCCATGCAGCAGCCGGCGTGGGAATGTCGTTGATGGGATCGGGGACGATCACCGGAACCCTGCCACCGCGCGAGGTCTGCTCAAGGGCGAGGTCGACGAGCCACGACTGCAGAAAAGCGTTGTCGTCGAAGAGGAAGCTGCTCGTCCTCGCAAACACCTGAATATCCCCTGTCCAACCCAATCGTTCGTCTCTTTGCGGGCAGTCGGTAGGGATGGCGAGGAAGTTGCTCCTCGTGCTCCACACGATGTTCTCGTGCAGGCGGTTGAGCATCTCGTCAGACGATCGGAACGTACCGGTACGAGCCAGATCCGACCCGAGGATGATGGAGCGGACCGATTCCGCCACGAACTCCCCGCGAAGGCCCGTGATCTCCGCGTATCGGTAGCCGTGGAAGGTGAAACGTGCCTCCAGAACCTCCCGTCCCCCCGACAGAATGAACGAGTCGGTCGCTTTCGCGAACCGCAGCGGTCGCAACGCCAGTTCCCCGCCCTCGAGGACCTCGGCATGCCGGATGGTGATCCGGTCTCCGGCTTCACCGTGAACATCGATTCGGAGCCTGCCCGCGTGGTTCTGCCCGAAGTCGACGATTACTCGTCCGTCATCGCGGGTGTCGTGCGAGGTAACGGCCAGTTCGCCGCATGGCCGGACGGCAGGGAAGTCGCGCAGATCGACACGCCGGGGCGCATCCAACACGCGAACGGGGACCCATCCCCAGAACGGCGCTGATCCAGGAGCGCTCCAATCCGAGACAGCTAGCCTCAGATCGACCTCTTCCCCCTGGTAGAGACTCGCGCTGCGGAGGGGGCCCCCATCGGACACGACCCACGTCTCGTCTGCATCGACGACGAGCGTACGGCCGCTCGACAGCGTCGCGATAATCCTCAGAGAGAGGGCAGGTTGGGAACCGTAGAAGCGCGTCGTGTCGCCGAGGTGGCCGTACTCCTCGGTGTACCACGTCCCCGCGAGAACGACCCCGATCGTGTTCGACCCCGGCCGCGCGACGTCAGTGATGTCGACCTCGTCTCCGATCAACCGATCACCGAACGAGGGCCAACCGCCCGTCAGGGTCTGATCGAGAGCTGACGCACTGTTGACGAATACCTCGACGCTCCCCCGCGCGGCGAGGAGCAATCGCGCGTTCACCACCTCCGCGGGCAAGACCACCTCTCCCCGAAGGTAAACGGGTTGCGCCACGTCTCGTGGATCCGGGTGTGCGAGCATCGGGGCAAGCGGTTCCTGGAATCCCTCACTGACCCTGAAGACGTACGGCTGCAGCGAATCCGACCACGCACCGTGCTGATCTCGCGTCGAAACAGTGAGCGAGTGCATGCCCACGGCGGGTAGCTCCGCAAAGGGCCATTTGATGTCCACCGACCTCTCCGTGGACATCGTCACCTCCCGAGTCTCTCCGTCGGCACGGTGCCAGCGAACAGTGGCAGCCGTCTGCATCCATGGGTGATTCTCGCTGGCGATCTTCCAGCTGAGCCGCGGACGCGTGCCGACGGCAAGAACGTTCGTATGGCCGACGCCGATGGCGAATACGTGGGTCATGATCCCTCTGCGCAGTCAGGGCGGCAGCCGGGTCCTCAGGACCCGGCTGCCGGAGTGGACGGTGGCGTCAGTCCAGAGCGGACTGCATGTCCGTCAGAACCTGCTCCGGGGTTTCCGTGCCCAGGAACATGTTCTGGATGCCGACGAGGTGCGCGTTCTGGATGCGCGGGTTCGGCCACCCGGTGTCGGGGAACGGCTGCGCCTTTCCCTCGACCACGAGGTCGTTGAAGGTTCCGAGCAGCTCGGGGACCTGGAAGTCGTCGTTCGGCAATGCGGGAACAACGCCCCCCAGTGTCTCCGCGAACAGGTTGATCTGTTCGGGCTGCGCGAAGAAGTTCACGAAGTCGATCGCAAGGTCCTTTCGCGCACTATTGGCGTTCACGCCGACGCCGACGCCGGGAGAAGCGGCGATCTGAGTGGACGACGGGTCGTCATTCGCCGGTAGGGGCAGCAACGCGTACGTGACCTCCGGGTTCTGGCCCTGGAGGTTGCTGAAGACTCCACCGACCTGGACGATACCGAGCGCATCACCCGCTGCTACCGGCGGGAGTGAGTTGTCGAAGGACACACCGTTAGCGCTGGGAGTGAAGCATCCGGCGTCGTTCATCTCGAGGTACTGCGTCAGCACGCCCTCCCACGCGGAATCCGGGAAGGTCACGTCACCAGCGATGAGCTGCTCGTTCCAATTCTGATCCACGCCGTATACCTCGGTCGCTGCCAGTGCATAGGGGATGAGCTGCGTCACCCAGGCGTCCTGAAGCCCCAACGAGAACGCAGTCTTCCCCGCGCTGGCGGCGTCCGCGCAGAAGGCGAGCACATCCGTCCAGGACTCTGGGAGGACGAGACCGGCCTCACCTACGGCGTCCATGTTGTAGAACGCGCCGAGAGGCTGCAGGACACCGGGGTACATGTAGGTGGCGCCGTCGAGGTCCGTCGAGGTGCGGAGCGAGTCGGAGATGTCGCCTGCCCACGACTGACCGGACAGGTCTTCCAGATACCCCTGGGACGCGAGGCTGCCGACGCTGATCAGATTCCCGCCGATACCCGGCTGAACCGACACCAGATCGGGCCCGGCGCCAGAGCCGAGCTGTGTCGGCATCGTCGACTCGATGTCGCTCGTCGCCGCGAAGGTGACGTCGACCGTCACCTCGGGGTTTGCGTCTTCGTAGTTCGCGATGACGGCTTCGAACGCTTCTCGATAGTCCGTGGCGGCCGTGAAGGTCAGGGTGTTCGCGTCCGTCGACGAGGCGTTGCTGCACCCCGCGAGCCCGCCCACGAGAGCCAGGGCGCCGACACCGGCGACGAACATTTTGCGTCTTTGCATGCTTTTCTCTTTCTGTGTGTGTAGAACGATCTACAGGTGGGGTCAGCCCTTCAATCCGCCGGCGAAACCCTGGATGACGAATCTCTGAAGCAGGAAGAACAGGACAAGGATGGGGATCGACGCCATGATCAATCCGCCGAAGATCAGTGGCCACTGCGAACCATACTGACCGACGTAGGTATACAGAGCGACAGTGATGGTCTGCGTTCCACTACCGGACAGATAGAGACGCGGAGTGAAGAAGTCGTTCCAGATGTTGATCGCGTTCAAGATGACAATCGTTCCCGTCACGGCTCGCATCATGGGAAACACGACGAGAAAGAACGACTGGACACGGTTAGCCCCGTCGATCTCCGCCGCTTCCTCGTACTCGGAGGGCAGCGCACGGATGAAGTTGACGTAGAGGAAGACCGCAAGCGGCATGAGCAGAGCCGAATAGAACAGCACCAAGCCCCAGATCGATCCAAGAAGACCCGCCGCAAGCATGAACTGGTAGAGAGGCACCGTCGCGAGCTGAAACGGCAGAAGAAGTCCGAGCAGGAAGAGCAAGTTCGCTACGCGGCTCCACGCGGACGTCAGCCGTGCGATCGCGTAGCCCGCCAGAGAGGATGCGGCGATGATCACCACAAGACTGATTGTCGCGATCGCGGCGGTATTGACCAGCGCGTTGAGGAGATTGGCTCCTGTCACGGCCTCGACGAAATTGTCCAGGGTCGGCCGCGTCGTCGGCGTCAATGGCCCCGTTCGATCGTCGGCCGGCTTGAGTGCGACGTTGATCAGCACGTAGATGGGCGCCACAAAGACCAGGCCCGCAACGATCATTCCGGCTTCGGCGAGACCGGTGCGCCAGGTGTATCGATTCATGCGCGCGCCTGCTTCCGAAGCCCGGTGTACTGCAGAGAAGAGAGGACGATGATGAGCACGGTGAGAATCAGAGCCAGTGCACTTCCGTAGCCGAACTGGCCGAATTCGAACGCGTAGCGGTAGATCACCGTAGAAATCGAGTCTGTGCTTCCTCCGGGCCCGCCGCCGGTCATTGCGACAATCTGGTCGTAGAGCCGCAGACCGCTGATGAGACTGAGCGTGAAGTTGACCATGATGGCCGGGTAGAGGAACGGGCGGACGATGTTCCAGAAACGACGCCACCCCCCGGCACCGTCCAGCGACGCGGCTTCGAGAACCTCAGCGGGGACGCCTTGCAGCCCGGCAAGATAGATGACCATCGACGAGCCGGTGAATTGCCACACGACCGCGATGATGAGTGAGCCGAGAGCCAGATCGGGCTGCCCGAGCCAGGGTTGAGCGAGCGAGCCGAGCCCGATGGCCTTGAGGAACTGATTCACCGCTCCGTCAGGTGCAAGGAGATACTTCCACAGGTAGCCAGCGACGAGCGGACTGATGACGAAGGGCATGAAGAACAGGACGCGAAGGAAGTTGCGGCTCTTGATGCGCGAATTCAACGCCACAGCGATTGCGAGACCGAGCACGTTCTGCAGAACCATGACTCCGAACGCCATGACGAGCGTCTGCCACAGAGGCCCGAGCGTGGACGGATCGGAGAAGATCTCCTGATAGTTCTCCAGACCGATGAATGCACCCCCGAAGCCGGAGGTCGCGTCCGTGAAGGAGTAGCTCGCCCCGATGACGCTCGGTACGAGGACGATCGCGCCGAAGATTGCCAGCGCGGGGAAAAGGAACCAGAGGGGTGCAGCGGCGCGACGCCCTCGCCGCCGTCGCGTACTGCTGTTGCTGGTCTCCGTCATCGTTGCGACTCCTGATTGATTTGTGAGGACGACGCGCTCGAACGTCGGATGATGAGCGCGGTCGGCAGGGTCACGCGGGCAGGTTCACGCCGCCCGCCGATCCGCTCCCGAAGCAGACCGAACGCGGTGCGCCCCATGGCGTGCCCCTGCTGGTCGACGCTCGTCAGTGAGACAGCAGGATTGGCGGCGATGCGTGTGTTGTCATAGCCGACCAGCGCGACGTCCCGCGCTGTGGCGCCGATGTCGTGCAACGCGCGCAACACACCGAGAGCCGCGTCATCATTGCCCGCGAACACTGCGTCCGGCACCCCGTTCTCGGCGATGTCGCGCAGGGTCGCCTCATATGCCGGTTGCTCTTCGAACCGCGCCCAGATCAGCCGAGTGTGCGCAGCCAGACCGGACTCGCGCATCACCCGTGCATAGGTGTCACGCCTGATGGCGTGAGGAGTGCCGGCGTCACTCCGCGCATGGGAGTCCGCGTGCGTTACGTGCGCGATGGAGGTCCGGCCGGTGTCGATCAGGTGATGGACCGCGGCCTCGGTGCCTGCGGCGTCGTCACCCACGACGGTGTCGTATCCGCCCGCTTCATCGTGGCGCCCGATCACGACGATCGGAACCCGGCTCGACATCCTCTCCAACCATTCGAGATCTACGAGCGGGGCGACAGCGATGATGCCGTCGACCTCGCGGTCGTAGAGCGATTCGATGGCTTCGTGTCCGTCCGAGCGAGATGGGGCTGTCGGAGCGACGATGAGCTGGTACGGCTCGGCGGAGTTCTCCTCGATCACTCCCTCGAGCACCTCCGCGAAGAAGTGGTTGGCCAGGTGATTGACCACGATTCCGATCGTGTTGGTCGACCCGCGCATCGCGCGAGCGGCGATACGTGGGCGATATCCCAGCTGCTCGACGGCATGCTCGACACGTGTGCGCATATCCGGGCTCACGCCGTGCGCGTTTCGAAGAACCTTCGACACGGCCGCCCGCGAAACACCGGCGGTCGCGGCCACGTCCGCGATTGTCGCTCGCTGCATGTCGAAGCCCCTTTGCGTGCTGTAGATCGATCTACCCGACGTAGATCAATCTACACGACGTTGTATCGATTCACAAAGAGCGGAAAGCGGCGGTACTTGCGACGCCCTCCAGCGCTCAGGCCTCGGGGACTCAGGCCTCGGGGATCGGCTGCTCCCGCACCCGCATCGCGTCGGCGCCCGACGGCTCCTCGCCGATCTGCACCCGCTGCAGGGGGAGCGCCTCGGGGTGCGCCGTGCGCACCCACTCGGCGAGCTTCTCCCGTACGAGGCACCGGAGGTCCCACAGCTGACCGGAGTCGCTGGCGCTGACGACGACGCGCACCTGCAGCATCCCGCCGACGGCATCGGTGACCTGGACGCTGTGCGACGCGCGGTCCCACAGCTCGGTTTCGGTGAGGATCCGCTCGAGCTCGCCGCGCATCTGCTCGACCGGCACCCGCCAGTCCAGATCGAAGTAGACGGTGCCGAGGAGCGCGCGACCGAGCTTCGTCCAGTTCTCGAAGGGATTGGTTGTGAAGTAGGTGCAGGGGAGCACGAGGGTCCGCTGATCCCACAGCTCCAGCACGACGTAGCTGAGGGTGATCTCGTTGATCCGGCCGAACTCGCCCTCGACCACGACGACGTCACCCACGCGGATGGCCTCGCTGAAGGCGAGCTGCACCCCCGCGAAGAGGTTGCTCAGCACCGACTGCGCAGCCAGACCTGCGACGATCGACGCGATACCCGCCGACGCGAGGACGCTCGCTCCCACCGCGCGCACCGCGTCGAAGGTCATGAGGATGGCGCCGGCGGCGACGACCACGATCACGACGATCACGAGGCGTCGGACGATCTGCAGCTGCGTGCGGATCTTGCGGGCGGAGAACGTGTCGCTCTCGACGAGGCGGTAGCGCTGGCTGCCGCTGTCGATGAAGAAGAGGAACAGCTGTGCGAGCAGCCAGGCGCCGGAGATGATGATCAGGATGCCGAAGAGGTGCGTCAGCCCGCCGCGGAGGTCGTCGTCCACCGGCAGCGCCGACATCGACACGGTGAGAGCGAGGATGAGCAGGGTCACGCGGAACGGCCACCGCACCCGCTCGCTGAGCCGGGTCGCCCAGCTCTTGCGTCGGCCGATCAGGTTGAGGGCGACGGCGACCACGACCATGATCGCGATCACGACGGCCAGGGCGACGCCGGCGACGATGGCGAACCCCGTCCAGGTCTGCCAGTTCTGCTCGATCTCTTCGGTCACACGTGTCCTTCCGCGGGCTTGCGTCCACGGTAGAGCCCAGACCGGGGGGCCGAGCAAGCGGAGAGCGGAGATATCGCGCGACGCGAACGGACACGCCGAAGGGCTCCCGCCGACGTGCGCGTCAGACGACCCGTCGCCACCCGTCGCCGTCGCGCTCGATCGCGCCGGCGCTCGCGAACGCCGCCAACCACCCGTCCATCGGCCAGGTTCCCCAGCGGTCGGCGAAGATGCGACCGTTGCGGAGGATGTCGTCCAGATGACGCCACGGCGGCGTCCCCGACGGGTGCCACTGGTGATACGCGTGCGCGCCGCCGACCCACGTCAGGCCCACGCCGCGATCCCGGGCGCGGAAGGCGAAGTCGGTGTCTTCGGCGCCGTACCCCTCGTACGCTTCGTCGAATCCGCCGATCACCTCCCACACCCTCGGCGTCACCGCGAAGGACAGCGACCAGAAGAGCGCGTAGTCGTCCGCCGCCGCGGGCATCGGCGTGCCCGGGGAGGGATCCGGCCGTGCCGGATGCGGACGGGTGAAGGAGGGGAGGTCGGCGAGCGCGTTCGGGCGCTGGACACTGGCGAGGTAGGTCACCGGCCCCGCAAGGATGTCATCGGGGCGCCGGCGCGCCGCATCCGTGTAGAGAGGTAGGAGGTCGGGCCCGGGCAGGCAGTCGACATCGAGGAAGACCAGCAGATCCGCGGCGGCCTCGACGGCGTGTCGTGCCGCGACGTTGCGCGCGGCGCCGACCCGCAGGCCGTGGGCGCCCGGGGGCACGTGCAGCAGGGTGGTGCTGCCCGTCTCGTGCGGGGCCTCCTCGTCGAGCCAGGCCTCGATCCGGAGCAGCTCTGCATCGACGGACTGCGCCTCGCGCAGGAACCGCCGCTGCCGATGCAGGTGCGCGAGCCGGGCGGACGAGGCGGTGGTGATGACGGCGACCCGCGTCACGTCGTGCCCTCGATCGCGCGCGCGGCCCGTCGCGCGGCGCCGTCCACCCGCCATGTCGTCCAGTCGGGCGCGACGGACGCGGATGCCGCGGCCCGCTCGATCAGGTCCACGAGCGCGTCAGGGGAGACGGTGTCGGGCGCAGTGAGCGCCAGGCCGCGGGCGTCAAGGACGCGGGCGGTGTGGCGCTGCTCGTCGAACGGGCGGTCCTGCGCGATGACGACCGCGGCAGCCCCGGCGGCGGCGAGATCGGCGATGCTGTTCTGTCCCGCCGCGCTCACCACCACGTGGCTCTGCCCCAGCGCCGACCACACGTCGTCCACGCGGGCGTCGCAACCGCGCGTGCCGGCGAGGTCGGCGCGCCAGCCGCGCGCGTGCAGCCCGGCGACGGTCGCGTCGACGCGCTCGTCGTCGAGGGTGCGCCCGAGGAACAGGACCCGCTTTCCCCCGCCGCCCACGGCATTGCCGCCGTCCGCAACCGGCGCCCGACCGTCGAAGCGCGAGATGCCGCCCACGTAGGTGACGCGGTCACCGCGCTCCTGCAGCGCGACCGCGTCGATGACGCCCTCCGCCCAGGGGGCGACGATGCGATCGGCGAGGTCGTAGGCGAGGCGGTGGGGCACGTCGGTGCGGTCCCCGGGCTGCGCCATCACGACCGTGCGCACGCCGAGGAGCCGCACGAACGCGGTCACCTCGACGCTGACGTCGACGACGAAGGCCGATACGTCGTTCTGAGCGATCCAGCCCGCGATCGTCGCGAGGCGCCGGCGGTGACCGGGGTGCCCGATCGGCGCCCAGTGCAGCGCGCCGCCCGCGGTGGGATCGCGGTGCGCCGGATCGATCCGCCCGCCGTCGGGCGTGGGAATCGGGTCCGCGTCAGCCTCCAGCCGGATCCATGTGACGTCGGCGGGGAGCCCGTCGGGCGCGGCGAGGCTGGAGAACACCGTGACGGGCTCGGTGAGATGCGGCTGCACGGCGCGCATCCGGGTGACGTGTCCGAACCCATGATGGTGGACGTACCAGCCGATCATGCGCCGACCTGCGCCACGGCCTCCGCGGCGACACCGCGGCGAGGAGCGTCGGATGCCGCGTGGACGAGCACGCGTTCGACCTCGCGCTGCCGGTGCGCGAGCGAGTAGCGCGCCTCAGCGGCGCGGCGCACGGCGCTGCGGGTCGCGAGCCCGCCTCCCGCCTCGGCGAGTGACGTCGCAACCCGCGCGAGGGCCGCCACGTCGCCGGCCGGGACGACCGCGGTCCCCGGCATCCCGGAGAGGACCTCGCGGATGCCGCCGGAATCGAACGCCGCGACCGGAGTGCCGGTGGCGAGGGCTTCGGCGAGGACGAGACCGAACGGCTCCGACCAGACCGGGGTCACGAGCGCGACCGCCGCCGATCCCACGAGCGCGGTGAGCTGGGGCTGGCGGAGGGGGCCCGCATAGCGCGCGTCGGGTCCGAGGAGCGGACGGACCTCGCGCGCGAAGTACTCCTCGTCGCCGATCCGTCCGGCGAGCACGATGCGCGCACCCGCCGCACGCGCGGCGAGGATGGCGAGATGGGGCGCCTTCTCGGGCACGATCCGGCCCGACCACACCCAGTCCGGTCCTCCCGCGCCCAGGGTCCACTGGGCGGTGTCCACCCCGTTGGGGATGACGATGGCGTCGACCCCCTCCGCCGACCATGCCTGCGCGGTGTACTGGCTGACGGCGAGGAACCGGTGCGGTGCACCGCCGAGGCTCGAGGCGGCGACCACCATGTCCGGCAGCGGCGGAGTGTGCAGCGTCGTGACGACCGGGACGCCGAGCGTGCGACTCCATCGCACCGGCGCGCCGTGCAGGCTGTGGTTGTCGATGACGTCGATGCCGCCGTCGCGCGTGACGTGGTCGGCGACGCGGGCGAATGCCGCCGCCATCGCCCGGCGGTGTCCCTCGGGATACTCGCTGTCGGACGCGTCGGCCGCGCTCGTCCACCGCGGGCTGGGCAGTCTCAGGGCCGGGTTCGACCCGAGGAGGTCGGACCCCGCGGCCGCGCACAGCACGACCTCGTGGCCGCGGCTGCGGAGCCACCGGGCACGGTTCCACACGACCGCCTCCAACCCGCCGGCGTGCGGCTGGCGAAGCGCGTGTCGTTCCGGCGCGACGAGCAGGACGCGCAGGGGCACGCGCGCGACGCTCACGCGCTCCACCGCTCGGCGAGCGCAACCCGCTCCCACGCGGCCCGGTAGATGGCCGTGTGCGCGTCGCGGACGACGTCCCGCTCCGCGAGGCGCGACCGGCGGCGGCGCTGCACCTCACCCGCGCGGCCGACCGCTCGACGGCGACTGGCCTCGTCGATCGCGGCGACGAGCGTGGCGGGTCGCTCGAGGTCGATCGCGAAGAAGTCGGACGGATGCTGCGCCCCGACGCACCCGACGGGTGTGCCGGCGACGGGGACCGCCAGATCCCAGCACAGCTCCACCCACCCCGAGTGCGTGCCGTGGCGGTAGGGGAGCAGGAACAGGTCGAGCTGAGCGATCCACCGCTCGACGTCCGCGTCGGACAGCCGTCCGACGCGCGTGATGCGGATGCGGTCGCCGGCCGCCGCGACGACCTGCTCGGCGAGCGCGGCGTCGCGGACCCGGTCGTTCATGAGGATCGTGACGTCGACGTGTTCGCCGAGCCGGTCGGCTGCCGCGGTCAGCGCGGTCACCGCTCCGACGGCCTCGATGTTGGGGCGGAGATCGCGCAGGTGAACGCCGACGCGGATAGGGGAGGCGGCATCCGTTCCCGTCGAGCGGTCGGCGACCGCCTCGGGCTCACCGGTGAGCAAGGTCGGGTGGGGGACGACGACGCTGTCGCGGTCCCAGCGTCGACGGATCTCCTCGGCCGCGGCATCCGTCAGCGTCACCAGGCGATCGGCGGCCGGCACGAGCGTGTCGAGGATCGCGCGGTAGGGCGCCTGGTCGATGAGCTGCGGGTTGTCGATGTCGTGCACCGTATAGACGACCGGACGTCCGGCACGGCGGGCAGCAGCGAGGCCCGCCGCGATCTCGTCGGCGTCGAACGACTCGAGCCCGAAGTGGACGTGCAGCAGATCGAAGTCTGCCGCGTGGGCGTCGATCCATGCGGGCGTCACCGCCTGCGGCGGCCACCACTGACCGGACGGGGCGCCGGGCACCGGAGGGTCGGGGAGCAGGTCGACGGATGACGGATCGACGATCGCCCGCACGTACGGGTGCTGCGAGGGCACCGAGGCGATTCGGATCCGAGAGGGACTGCGGCGTGTGATGTCTGTTCCTTCCTGCGCGCCGGTCTGCGCGCCGCCCGCCGCTAGCGCACGGGCGGTCAGACCGCAATCCGCAAGGGGAAAAGGGAGGACGCCGAACCCGGCGAGATAGGTTTCACATCATGAGTCGTGCCACGGATATCCCCCACGGGATTGCGGATGCCGACTCCTCGGTGCTAGGGCGCAGGCGCCACTACGGGGCCTTCTTCGGCCTCGATCCGCTCCCCGCGGACTTCGGGGTCGTCGTCGGCAACTGCCAGGCGGAGTCGCTGCGCATCGTCCTGGACGCGCCCGACCGGCCGCTCATGCGGGTGCCGCCGGTCCACGAGATGACGGCGTCGGAGGCAGAGCGCCTGCACGAGATCGTCGCCCGCGCCGCGTATGTGGTCAGCCAGCCGATCCGCCGCGACTATCGGGACCTGCCGCTCGGCACCGCCCAGCTCACGGACTCGCTCACCCCGGGCGCGCGCCTGATCACGGTGCCCTCGGTCCGCTTCACCGGGCTGCACCCGTTCCAGGCCGCGATCCGCGTGCCGGGGATCGCGGGCGATCCGCCGCTCGTGGCGTATCACGATGTCCGGCTGCTCGCCGAGGTGGCGGGCGCGCCGGTCGCTCCGGCGCTGACGCCCGACGCCGTCCGCGCCGTCGCCGACGATGCCCTGGCCGAACTCCGGCGCCGCGAGGCCGAGATCGACGTCCCCGTGTCCGACCTGTTCACGCCTGTGACCGCGGATCACATGCGCACCGTGAACCACCCGGGGAACCCGGTGTGGCTGCCCCTGGCGGCGCGGGTGATCGACGTCCTCGGCCTCGCGGGCGAGCCGACCGATCCCGGCCGGCCGCTCCTGGCGTCGGTGCAGGCACCGCTCGAAGGCTGGGTCGTGGAGACGTGGGGGCTCCCCGACGCACCGCGCGACCACTGGCTTGTGGACGGGAACCCCCTGACGACGGATGCCGTGCACGAGGCTCATCGGACCTGGTACGGAGCGCATCCGGGCTTCGTCGACGCCGCGCTCACCCGACTCGCACCGCTCATGCGGCACTGGCGGAGCGCGTGACCGTGCGGGATCCGGACGCGAGCCGGGATCCGGACGCGCCGGTGGTCATCATCGATCCCGGCCCGCACGGCGTGGCGGTCCACGGGCGGGCGTTCGCCCAGGCGGTCATCGCCGCCGATCCCCGCATCGAGGTGCGCGGACGCGGAGATCTCACCGGGCTCCCGCCGGGCGTTCCGATCCACGCGCAGTTCACCGATCGGCTCTGGGCGGACAGCCTCGAAGAGGCGCTTGCGGCGTTCGAGGCCGTCGCGGATCGGCATCCGATCTCCGTGACCCTTCACGACGTGCCGCAGGAGTCCGACGGCGAGCGTAACCTGCCACGGCGCCGTGCGGTGTACGCGGCGGTCGCCGCGCGTGCGCGCGGAGTCGTCGTCAACAGCGCGCACGAGCGCGCGCTCCTCGCCGAGCACGACGTGTGGGACGGGCCCGTCGCCGTCATCCCGCTGCCGGTGGGGGCGCCGGTCTCCGGGGAGCGCCCGGAACCGGACGGATCGGTCGGAATCCTCGGCTACTTCTACCCCGGCAAGGGTCACGACGAGGCGGCCGAGGCGGCGGTGCGAGCGGGGGTCACGCGGCTCACCGTCCTCGGCCGCGCCTCGGACGGGCACGCGGACGACCTCGCGGCCTTCGTCGCGCGCGCCGCCGGGCGAGGCCTGTCGGTCGAGGTGACGGGGTGGCTGGACGACGACGCCATGGCTGCGCGCTGCCGGACGGTGTCGGTTCCGGTCATCGCACACCGGCATGTCTCGGCATCGGGCTCGCTGTCGTCCTGGATCGCGTGGGGTCGCCGTCCGCTCGCCGTCGAGAACCGGTACATCCGCGAGATGGCGACGCTCCGGCCCGGGACGATCGCGGTGACGGCCGCCGAAGACCTGGCCGGCGGCATCCGGGCGGCGAGGGATCGATCCGCGACCACGTGGCATGACGTGTCGGCGCTGCCGATGGACGGCCGCGAGGTGGCCGAGGCGTACCTCGCGTGGTGGGGAGCGTCGACGTGACCGGCGGGGAGACGCGGATGTCGGGGGTGGTGCCCGGCAACCGGTGGGATCTCGTGGGCCGTGCACTCCCGTCCGTGCCGCCGCGGGTCTCGGTGATCGTCGCGCACTACGACCAGCCCGACGAGCTCGCGCGGACGCTCACCGCCCTCGCCGCGCAGGACCACCCGGCCGATCGGCTCGAGATCATCGTCGCCGACGACGGATCGCCGCACCCGGTGGCCGTCCCGGCCGGAGTGCGCGTCGTCCGGCAGGAGGACCGCGGGTTCCGTCTCGCGGAAGTCCGGAACCTCGGGGTCCGCGCGAGCACCGGTGACATCCTGTGCTTCCTCGACGCCGACACCGCGCCCGAGCCGGGGTACATCTCCGCGCTGACGCGGCTTCCCGCTCTGCTTCCGGATGCCGTCACGGTGGGCCGGCGCCGCCACGCCGACCTGGCGGGGGTGCCGGCGCAGACGCCGGTCGTCGACGCCGTGCGCGGACGAGAGCTCGACGAGCCCGCGTGGCTCGCCGACGCGTATGCACGCTCGCGGAACCTGCTCGATGCCGACGACCGCTCGTACCGTTACGTGATCGGCGCGGTGATCGCGTGCTCGCGGCGGCTCTTCGACGACGTGGGCGGTTTCGACGAGTCCTTCACCGCGTACGGCGGCGAGGACTGGGAGTGGGCGCACCGCGCGTGGCAGGCCGGCGCCCTCCTCGCCCACGTCCCGGAGGCAGTCGCCTGGCACGACGGACCCGAGTGGTCCGGACGGGAGGGCTCGGACCGCGAGCGCGCCAATGCACAGACGCTGAGGCTCGCGGCATCCGTCCCGGTGTCGGGCTCGGCGGGATTCGGGGTGCGACGCCGTGTTCCCGATCTCGCCGTGCACCTCTCCGGGGACCACAGCGACGCCGCGCTGTTCGTGTGCGTCGACTCGATCCTCGCGGCGTTCCCGCACGCGGTCGTCGTGCTGGACGCGGAGCCGACCGTCGAAGCGCTGCGGGGGGATGCGCGGGTGCGGACACGCGGGCGCGGGTCGGGCGAAGCTGTGGATGCTCGGGTGACGTGGATGCTCGAGCGGCCGGTCCTCGTCGAGGACGCGACGGGTCTTGCGGAGTGCCTCGCGGCGCTGGGGAGCGGAGAGGTCGGCACGATCGAGGTGGAGCTGGGCGGCGGTGTTCCGTGGGGAGGCGGGGTTCTGCGCTCCCGTCGCGCGGAACGGCGAGCGGCACGGTGGGGAACCGAGGACGGTTTCGAGCGGGCGCGACGTCAGGTCTCCGGCATCCATCTGCTCCGACCCGATCCGCACGTGGAGGCCTACGTCGGCGGCTGGGGTGCGGTCGACGCCTTCGTGTGAGCGACCGCGGTGCCCGACAGCGCGGCAGATGTTCGCATCGTTGTTCTGTACGAAAAACTGCCGCCTCCCTCTGGTGCGTTTCGTATCTCTGTTCTATAATGAGAGGACGGAACGCGATCGAGACGAGAAGCCATGGACGACCCTCTCGAGCCGGATGAGGCTCACCGTCGGAAGACGCGGGCGTTCCGGGAGCGAGTGGAGGCGTCCTTCGCGGCGGAGGCGGCGATCCATGCCGAGCGGGCCGAGATCTACGCCGAGGCGTTCGCGTACACGCAGGAGTTGACCGCGAAGATCTCGTCGGCGACGTCGAGGGAGCGCGACATGCCCCTCCGGGCGATGGCCGCGGAACTCGGTCCGGCGGTGCACGTCGACGACCGCACGATGCAGACGCACCTGTTCGAGGGGCACCGGCTGTACACGGAGTTCGCCGCGACGTGGGAGGCGTGGCGCGACGGGAAGATCCAGAAGGCGCACACGCGGGTGATCGTGGAGTTCGGCGCGGAGCTGCACGATGCCGCGGCGCGAGCGGCCTACGAGAAGGATGTGCTGGCGTACGCGGTGAAGACCACCGCCGGGCGAGTGAAGCCCTACGCCCAGCAGGTCGCCGACAAGCTCAACCCCGCCACCGTTCAGGAGCGACACGATGCCGCGGTGTGCACGCGGCGGGTGTGGGTGGAAGACCGCAGAGACGGAATGTCGACGCTCGGGATCGATGGGCCGTCGACCGAGATCCACGGGATCTTCGACCGCCTCACCCAACAGGGTCGCGCGATCAAGGCAACCGACCTGCAGGAGCGGCGACAGGCGGCCGGCGCGGAGGGTGCCGGAGGCGGGGAAGCTACCGGCGACGTCGTGGACTGCACGACCGATCCGGGTGCCGCCGCGGCGTGGTTCGACGAGCGTGGGCTGGATGAGATTCGCGCGGACATCGCCCTCGACATGCTCCTGACCGCCGCGCCGACGATCGATCCCACCGCGACGGGGCTGGGATCGATCCGGGCGATGGTGCAGGTCAGCATCCCGGCCACAACCCTCGCGGGCACGACGTCCGGCGGGGCGGAGCTGAACGGCAAGTGCGCCATCGACCCGACCACGGTGCGGATCCTCGCGGGGAACGCTCCGGGCTTCGACCGGGTCTTCCTGCACCCGGTCACCGCGGAGGTCCTCACCACCGACCGGTACACCCCCACCGCGGCGATCAAGAGGTTCCTGCAGGCCCGGTATGTGCGGTGCGCGTTCCCCGGATGCCGGCGACCGGCGATGCGATCCGAGATCGACCATCACCAGGAGTACAGGAAGGGCGGTAAGACCAAGGGCGACAACCTCGGCCCCTGCTGCACCCGCCACCACGTGACCAGGCATGCCGCGGGATGGACGGTCGAGCAACTCCCCGGCGGAAGACTGCGATTCACCGCGCCCTCCGGCGCGGTCTACATCGAGGATCCGCCACCCCGGGTGATGTTCATCCCCGACCCCGCTCCCGAACCGGCGCGCGCCCCCTTCTAGGGGCCCGTCCTCAGCGGCCGGGCCGGCTGCAGCCCGGCCTGACGCTCCCGAGGGTCGGGTCGTGTGACCGCGCGCGGTCTCGCTCCGCGCGATGCGAGACCGCGGTGCGCCACACCACGACGGAGTGGCGCCCGCCGGGGTGTTCCCATTCGACGATGACCACTCGGTCATTCCATGCCGCGGCGACGGCGGCGATCTTGGTCGCGGGGCCCTCCCGCCAGTGCACCCACACCCACACCGTCGGCTGCCGCCTGGGCGGCGCCCACTCGAAGGGGCGGGGCCCGTAGGCCTGCTGAGGAAGCGTGAGCGGTTGCTGCGAGGCGCGAGACGCCTGGGCGATCCGCGCGTCCGTGAGCGCGTCGTACCGTGCTTCGTAACGGCGGTTCTTCGTCAACGGCCAGGTCTCCTCCCCCTGGCCGAGGGCTCGATGCTACGACGCCACCACCGACACCGGCAGTGGCGTACGGGCGTCCGCGCCGGCGATGACCTCCTTCATCCCTAGTGCGTATCCGTTTCGACGGCACCCTGCGGGGCGAGACCGAAGTGGACGAGCTCGAGCTCGGTCAGCATGCGCGAACGGATGAGGAACCGCATGCCGGTCGGACCCTCGACGCTGAAGCCGGCACCGCGACCGGGAACGACGTCGATGGTGAGGTGGGTGTATTTCCAGTACTCGAACTGCGACTCCGACATGAAGACCTCGATCGGATCGTCGAGGCCCGCGTCGATGGTGCCGAGGAGCACGTCGCTCGGCCCGGTCAGGAACATCCCGATCGGGTAGCACATCGGAGCGCTGCCGTCGCAGCATCCGCCCGACTGATGGAACATCAGCTTCCCGTGCTGAGCGGTGAGGGTGCGCAGCAGGGCCGCCGCCGCGTCGGTGACGGCGACCCTGCTCGTGGTGGGCTCAGTGCTCAAAAGAAGCCCATCGCACCTTCGGCGTACGACACCAGCAGGTTCTTCGTCTGCTGGTAGTGGTCGAGCATCTTGAGGTGGTTCTCGCGCCCGATGCCGGACTGCTTGTACCCGCCGAACGCCGCGTGCGCCGGGTACTGGTGATAGGTGTTCGTCCACACGCGACCGGCTTCGATCGCGCGCCCCGCGCGGTAGGCGATGTCGCCCGAGCGGCTCCAGACACCGGCGCCGAGACCGTAGAGGGTGTCATTGGCGATGTGGATCGCGTCGTCGAAGTCGTCGAACGACGTGACCGAGACGACCGGCCCGAAGATCTCCTCCTGGAAGATGCGCATGTCGTTCGTGCCCTCGAAGACCGTCGGGGCGACGTAATACCCCTCGCTGAGGTCGCCGCCGAGGTCGACGCGCTCGCCACCGGCCAGCAGCTTCGCGCCGCCCTCCTTGCCGATCTCGATGTACGACAGGATCTTCTCGAGCTGGTCGTTCGACGCCTGCGCACCGATCATCGTGGCCGGGTCCAGCGGGTTTCCCTGCACGATCTTCGACACCCGGTCGAGGCCGTCACCGAGGAAGCGGTCGTACATCGACCGCTGGATGAGCGCACGCGAGGGACACGTGCACACCTCACCCTGGTTCAGCGCGAAGAACGTGAAACCCTCGAGCGCCTTGTCGTAGTAGGCGTCGTTCTCGCGCGCGACGTCGTCGAAGAAGACGTTGGCGCTCTTGCCCCCGAGTTCGAGCGTCACCGGGATGAGGTTCTGCGAGGCGTACTGCATGATGAGGCGCCCGGTGGTGGTCTCACCCGTGAAAGCGACCTTCCGGATGCGCTTGTGCTGCGCGAGCGGCGCACCCGCCTCGATGCCGAAGCCGTTGACGATGTTCACCACGCCCGCCGGCAGCAGGTCGCCGATGATCTCGAACAGGAACAGGAGGGATGCCGGGGTCTGCTCCGCCGGCTTCAGCACGACGCAGTTGCCCGCGGCGAGGGCCGGCGCGAGCTTCCACGTCGCCATGAGGATCGGGAAGTTCCAGGGGATGATCTGCCCGACCACACCGAGCGGCTCGTGGAAGTGATACGCGACCGTGTCCTCGTCCAGCTGGCTCAGCGAACCCTCCTGGGCCCGCAGAACGCCGGCGAAGTAACGGAAGTGGTCGACCGCGAGCGGGATGTCGGCGGCGAGCGTCTCACGGACGGGCTTGCCGTTCTCCCACGTTTCGGCGACGGCGATCTTCTCGAGGTTCTCCTCGATGCGATCGGCGATCTTGTTCAGGATCACCGCGCGCTCGGCGGGGGTCGTGCGCTTCCACGATTCGAACGCCTTCCAGGCGACATCCACGGCACGGTCGATGTCTTCCACGGTGCCGCGGCCGACCTCGCAGAACGGCTTGCCGGTGACGGGCGAGATGTTCTCGAAGTACTGGCCCTTCACCGGTTCGACGAACTGGCCGCCGATGTAGTGGCCGTAGCGCGAACGGTATTCGGCGACCGATCCACGCTGTCCGGGGGCGGCGTAGACGCTCGAGACGCCTTCTTCGACGATGGTCATGCTCTCTCCTCGTGTCCTCTTCGACAGGGGGCGCGACGGGCGGTGTCGCGCGGTGCGTCGACGGTACGTCGCGGGAGGTTGCATCCCGTTGCAGGTCGGGACCGTTGCTCGTCTCAGCCCGTCACCCGTGTCAGGACGGATCGTCGAGGCGCTCCAGACGTGCCACGAGCGGAGCGCGCTTCGGGGAGCGCGCAGGGAGCATCTTCAGGCACAGCCGCAGCAGCTCGACGTCGTCGTGCCCGAGGTCGGTGTCGGCGAAGGCGAGGAGGACGTCGATGCTCGCCTCGGTCAGCAGCGCGTCCCGGAGCGCGGTGCGCACGGTCTCGCGCACCTCCGCGACCCCCGGCGCGACCGAGTCGGGGAGGACGTCGCCGTGGAAGGCGGCGAGCGCCACCCGGTGCGCGCCGCGGTGGAGGAGCGACAGCACCTGGTGGGCATCGGTCTCGAGGTCGACCGGCAGCCGGTACGGACGGGACGCGGGGACGAGCGCGGGCGCGGTGCGATCGAGGGCTCGACGAAGCCGCACCATCTCGGCCCGGAGGGTGACGGCGGAGGAGCCGGCGTCCTCCCCGTAGACGAGGTCGCCGAGCCGCTCGGCGGAGAGACCCTGGCGGTGGGTGGCGAGGACCAGGAGGAGCTCGGCGTGCCGCTGCGACAGCTCGGTGACCGACTCGGAGCCCTCGCGCGCGACCTCCAGCAGCGCCCGGTCGCGACCGAGCACACGCAGGGTGAACCGGTCGGTCTCGGTCGCCCGCGACGGAGACCGGGGGGCGGGGCGCGACGACGACCGGGCCGCCCGCGCGGCCTCTTCCGCCCGTGCCCGCAGACGTGCGACGAGCAGCTCGCCCTCCACCGCCCGCACCGTGGCGTCGACGAGCAGCTGCGCCTGCGGCGTCACCGCCTCCGCCTCGCCCGTCACGTCGATCACGCCCAGGATGCGCCGCGTCTCGGGATCGTGCACGGGAGCCGCCGTGCACGACCACGGCTGCACGAGCCGGTTGTAGTGCTCGGCGCCCCGGATCTGCACCGACCGGTCGAGGCGGAGCGCCGTCCCGGGTGCGGCCGTGCCGACGGCATCCTCCGACCAGTTCGCCCCCTCGACGAACCCCATGTCGCCGGTGAGGGAGCGCACGCGCCGGTCGCCCTCCACCCACAGGAGGCGTCCGGCCGCGTCGCCGACGGCGACGGCGACGCCCGAGTCCTCCGGGGTGCCCGGGAGGAGGAGGGCGCGCACCATGTCCATGACGGAGGCCAGCGGATGCGCGCGACGATACTGCTCGAGCTCCGCCAGGGAGAGATCGAGCGGAGGCAGGTCCTCGGCACCGACGAAGCTCTGCAGCGATCGACGCCACGACTCCCGCACGAGCGGACGGATGTCGGCGAGCCGGTGATCCTCGGGGTTTCCGGCGACGAGCTCGTCGTGGGCGCGCTCGATCAGCAGGCGCGAGGTGGCGGGTGCGACCTCGAACCGGGCGGACCACGGCGACGTCATGCGGCTCCGATCATCGGCGAAGGAGCGGTGTCGTCGAGTCTAGGTCGCTCGGCCCCTGGGGGACAGAGTGCGGGCCATCATGGAGCCATGGCATCCACCCGGTCCGTCGCCCGCTCCCTCGTCGCCCGCCTGACACGATGGGGCTCGGCATCCGTTCTCATCGGCGGTGTGCTCGCGATCGCTCCGCGCTCGCGCGCGTTCGGGCTGCAGACGCTGATGTGGGGTGCGATCGACCTGGGCATCGCGGTGTTCACCCGGCGGCGGCGGTCCCTGCCCGGGAAGGCCGCGCTCCGCCGAATCCTGCTCGTGAACACCGCCCTCGATGTCGGCTACGTCGCCACCGGGGCGCACCTCGCGGTGCGGACGCCCACGTTCGGCGGGCGGCTCAGCACAGCCGACGCGCGCGGCCACGGGCTGGCGGTCATCATCCAGGGTGCGGCGCTCTTCTTCCTCGACCTCGCCGCGGCCCGACGCCTCTCGCGCTGACGCGAGGGTATCCGAGGCCCTCGCGGGACGGAAGGCCCTGTCGTCCGGCCCCCGGACGCCTCACGCTGGAAGAGTCCACGAGAGGAGAACGTCATGAAGGCAGTCCAGTATCGCGAGGTCGGCAAGGGTCCCGAGGTCGTGGAGGTCGAGGTCCCCGAACCCGGCCCGGGACAGATCCGGCTGAAGGTGACCGCCGCGGGGCTGTGCCACTCGGACTGGTTCCTCATGGACCTGCCCGCCGAGCAGTACTCCTACGGGCTTCCGCTCACCCTCGGCCACGAGGGCGTGGGTGTCGTCGACAAGCTCGGCGCAGGCGTCGAGGGCATCGACGTCGGCGGCTCGTACGCCGTCTACGGACCGTGGGGGTGCGGACTCTGCCACGCGTGCGCGACCGGCCGGGAGAACTACTGCCCGCACGCCGCCGAGCTCGGCATCGCCCCGCCCGGGCTCGGAGCGCCCGGCGCGATGGCGGAGTACCTCATCGTCGACGACAAGCGGCACCTGATCCCGCTCGGCGACCTCGACCCGGTGCAGACGGTGTCGCTGACGGATGCCGGCCTGACGCCCTACCACGCGGTGAAGAACGCCCTCCACAAGCTGCGTCCGGGATCGGCGGTGCTGGTCATCGGGGTCGGCGGTCTCGGCCACGTCGGGATCCAGATCATCCGGGCCCTCAGCCAGGCGCGCGTGATCGCGGCCGACCTCGGCGAGGACAAGCTCGCCCTCGCCCGCGAGGTCGGAGCGCACGAGACGCTGATCTCGGGCGCCGACACCGCCGAGCGCGTCCGCGAGATGACCGGGGGCCGCGGCGTCGACGCCGTCTTCGACTTCGTCGGCGCGGGTCCGACGCTCGAGACCGCGCGGGCCGCCGTCGCGATCGACGGGCACATCGAGATCGTCGGCATCGGCGGCGGAACACTGACCGCCGGGTTCTTCGCGACGCCCTTCGGCGCGACGGTGCGTGCGCCGTACTGGGGTTCGCGGTCCGAGCTGATGGAGGTGCTCGACCTGGCGCGCGCCGGTGCGATCTCCGTCCACGTCGAGACATTCGGCATCGACGATGCCGTCACCGCCTACGGCAAGCTCCACGACGGCACCGTCCGCGGGCGCGCGGTCGTCGTGCCCTGACCGGTCCACGCGACAGCGCCCGGTCCGGCGGATCATCTCTGCCGGACCGGGCGCTGTCACATGCCGTCTACTCCGTCCGGGCCCGCATCCGTGCCCGTGCGACGAACGTCGCCGCGGCTCCGAGGAGCCCGAGGATCAGCGCACCGATCACAAACGGCGCCGGATTCGATCCGCCCGTGACCGCGAGGTCGCCCGGGTCGGATCCGGATGCCGGAGCCGGGGTGGCCGACGAGGTCGGCGTCGGCTCGGTCGTGGGCGTCGGCTCCGTGGTCGGGTCCGGCGTCGGCTCGGTCGTGGGCGTCGGTTCCGGGGTCGGCTCCGGGTCCGGAGTGGGCTCGATCGGGAGCTCGATGCGGATGTCGTCCCAGCCGATCAGGCGGCTCTCCGTGCCGAGCACGGCGAGCTTGTGATCGCCGAGCGGCGTGTCCTCGGGGATCGTCACCTCGATCGTTCCCGTCACCTCGAACTCGCCGAGGTCGACCGGGTCCGAGAAGAGGAGCACCGAGACGGTCGGGTCGCTCCCGGGGATCGTGACGGTGATGGTCTCGCCCGGGGCGGCCGTGTCGGGGACGCTCACGCCGCCGCGGTTGGCGTCGACGAGGTCCTCCTCGATGACGGGTCCCGGAGGAGTGACCGGCGTACCTTCGCCCGCGGCCCAGAAGATGGCCCGCGCCACATCGCTGAACGCCCCCACCGGGTGGTTGCGGTACGACGGCGAGGTGCCGAACACGAACGCACGGGTGCCTGTGGCACCGACGGCCGAGAACGCCGATGCCTGACCCGCGGCATCCGCCTGAGTGCGTCCGGCCTGCGAGCCCGCCCAGTGCCCGGAGACGAACATGTCCTCCGTGGCGTAGGACTGCTCGACGGTGGCGTTCTCGCCGAGTCCGGTGAACCACACGAACGGCGAGCCGAACGCGGTGTCCTGCGGATAGTCGCCCAGCACTCCATCTGCCGGGGCGTCGACCCGCGCGATGCCGTTGGAGTTGCTCGTGCCCGTCATCGACGTCACGGTGGTGAGGCCGAAGGTGCTCGCGAACGCGGCGCCCGCGGTACCGCGGCCCACCACCGGCTTGCCCGCGGCGACGTAGGCGGCGACGGCGTCGCGGCCGGCCTGCTGGTTCTGAGTGAAGGTGAGGTTGGCACCCACGAACAGCAGGTCGATCGAGGACAGGTCGACCGCGCCGGCGGTGATCGTCGCGCTCGTCACCGGCACGAGGTCGGTGAATCCGAGCTTGGTGAGCATGTCGCGGTCGTCCGAGACGTTGACGTAGCCGATGCGCGGCAGCCGCAGCGCCGTGCTCTCCCCGTCGCGGATCGCACGGCCGTCGACGGCGACGAAGTCCACGCCGTAGAGGTCGGCGACCGCGGCGGCGGCCGCAGCCCCCGCCTCGTCACGGCGCAGGATGACCGTGCCGTCGGGGATCTGCGACAGCGCGATACCCTCGCCGAGGAGCTCGACGATCGCCTGGTAGTCCGCCACTCCGCGCGGCTCGAACGCCAAATAGGTGCCGGCATCCGGAATCGATCCGGTCAGCGGTGCCTCGGTGACGGGCTCGACCGACACCGCGGGCGCGGCATCCGTCGTCGACCCGATCGCGTCGACGTCGGCGCCCCACAGCAGCGACAGGCTCCACGCGGAGATGTCGTACATGCTCGGCACGCGCTCGGAGATGTCCGACCCGTCGGCGAGCAGCACGTTCGCGAGGCCGCGGAGCGGCTGGTGCATGTCGACGAAGAACGAGCCGGGCTCGTAGGTCACCCCGTCGACGGTGAAGGGCGCGGTCGTCCGCGACACCTCGATGTTGTTCACCAGCAGCATCTGGGCGAGGGTCTGCGCGTCCGACTCCGACCGCTGGTCGTCCCCGGCGGGGATGACATAGGCCCGCGGGTAGTCCGCGTTGTAGATGTCGGTCTCGTCCCAGATGTCCACCCACTCGGTCGGCACGCCCTCGGGGAGCTGCTCGGCGGTGATGTCGGCGGGGATGACGACGCTCGGCTCACCCGCGAGCCCTCGACGGAAGATCTCGATCTGGTTGTCGAGGAGCGCGGCGCCGTTGTCGGCGACGTAGTCCACGACCGTCTCGACCACGATCTCGGCGACCTCGATGTTCACCGCGGCGCGCTCGGCGTTCCGGGGGTCCGACGCGGGGTTCAGGCGGCCCAGCGGCAGCTCGACCGTGTTGGTGATCGCTCCCTGGTACGCGACGTACTGCGGGGCGAAGATCGGGGGCCAGTCGTCCCAGCCCGAGCGGATGTCGCGATAGGGGATCTTGATCTTCCCGGTGTTGGTCGTCGTCGCCGACCCGTTGGCGGCGAGGTAGGTGTTGCCGGGGATGTTCGCCTCGACGACGGCCTTCTCGATCTCCAGCGCCGTGGAGTACGCGTGCGGGAGGAAGAGGTCGTACTCGTAGTTCTCCCCGTGCGGCGGTCCGCAGGGCTCGACCTGCAGCACATTGGTGTACCCGTGGATGTCGATGAAGTACGTCGGCTGGATGACGCTGGCGAGATCGCGTGTCAGCGACGCCTCGGCCGTGGCGCCGGTGATGAAGTCGCGGTTGGGGTCGTACCCGTTGACCGTTCCCCGCTGGCCGAGCGCGCGGCCGTCGGGGTTGTTCGTCACGGTGAAGTAGAGCCGGTTCTTCGAGATGAAGTCGAGCACGGCGGGGTCGTCGCTGGTCGCGAGCCGCTCGATGTAGTTCAGGGTGGCGTCGGTGCCCTCCCACTCGTTGCCGTGGATGTTGCTGTTGAACCAGACGGGGATCTTGTAGCCGTCCTTCAGCGCGGTGTCGGCCGCCGCGGCCGCGGGGTCGTACTTGACCTTGGTGCGCCATGCGTCCTGCTGGGCGGTCTGCTCGGGGGTCTCCGGGCTCGTCACCGTGACGAGATAGATGTCGCGGCCCTGCTGGGACGTCCCCACGACCTGGGTCGACACGCGGTTCGACTCGGCCATGACGCGGCTGAGGAAGGGGGCGATCTCGTCGTAAGGGATCACGCCGCGCAGGATCGAGGCATCCGTCTCCAGATCGGGGAAGACCTGCAGGGCCGGCTGCACCGGATACTGCGTGGGCATGTCGATCAGCGGCGATGCGGGTCGGACGAGGGGGATCGCCGGCGGTTCGACGGCGGCGAGGGCAGGGGTGGCGACGACGGCGGCGGTGGCGAGGACCGCGGCGCACCCCACCCCGGCGATGAGGCGTTTCAGCACGGATGGACTCCACTTCAGGTTGGTCGCCGTCACCCTAGGGACACCGTGTTTCCACCGAGCGCCCGGATGTTACCGCTCCATCACCCGAGGTGAGACAAACGCCACGCACACATGGTGAATGCATGCGGATCTGTCAGACTCTCCCGGTGCGAATGACTCGATCCCTCCCCGTCCTGGCCGCCCTGTCGGCCGCCATCCTCCTCACCGGCTGCTCGGCATCCGTGGGCGACCTCACCGGCGGCGACACCGCCGTCCGCGATGAGGACAGCGGCGAGGTCACGGAGTCGGGTCAGGCCGACGTCTTCACGCTGTCCGTCGGCGACTGCCTCGACGAGCAGACCGGCGAGGAGATCTCCGACGTGCCGCTCGTCCCCTGCGACGAGCCTCACGACATGGAGGTGTTCGGCGAGATCACCCTCGACGACGGCGAGTGGCCCGGTGTCGACGTCGTCGGCCAGCTCGCCGATGAGGGCTGCTACGCCCAGTTCGAGGCCTTCGTCGGACTCCCCTACGAGGAGTCGGCGCTGCTGTTCAGCTCGTACATGCCGACCCAGCAGGGCTGGGAGGAGTTCGACGACCGGCTCGTGTCGTGCCTGATCATGGACCCGTCCGGCAAGACCACCGGTTCGCTCGAGGGCGCCGGGATCTGACGCTCAGCGGCGCCGGCTCGTCCGGGGGTGGTCAGCGGGCCGCCCACCAGGCGAGCAGGCGCCGCTCGGCCTCTTCCTCGCCGACGATCCCCTCGTCCAGGCGCAGGTCGAGCAGGAAGCGGTACGCCTCGCCCACCTCCCGTCCGGGACGGATGCCGAGCACCTCCTGGATCCGGTTCCCGTCGAGCTCCGGGCGCATGGCGCCCAGCTCCTCCGCCTCGGCCAGCTCGTCGATGCGGCGCTCGATGTCGTCGTACGCGCTCGCCAGACGCCGAGCCTTCCGCGCGTTGCGCGTCGTCACGTCCGCGCGGGTCAGGATGTGCAGGCGCTCCAGCTCGTCGCCCGCGTCGCGGACGTAGCGCCGGACCGCGGCATCCGTCCACGCTCCCTCGGCGTAGCCGAAGAACCGCAGGTGCAGCTCGATCAGCCGGGACACCGTCGTGGTGGTCGCCGCGTCGAAGCGCAAGGCGTTCAGGCGCTTCCGCGCCATCCGCGCACCCTTGACGTCGTGGTGGTAGAAGGTCACCCCGCCACCGCTCTCCAAACGGCGGGTGGCGGGCTTGCCGATGTCGTGCAGCAGCGCAGCCAGGCGCAGCGGCACGTCGGGCGCCGCGCCCGGGTGGCGGGCGTGCTCGAGTTCGATCGCCTGACGCACGACCGTCAGCGAGTGCTCGTACACATCCTTGTGATGGTGGTGCTCGTCCACCTCGAGACGGAGTGCCGGCACCTCCGGGAGGAACTCCTCCATCAGCCCGGTCTCCACCAGCATCCGGATGCCGCGCACCGGGTCGTCGGTCGCGAGGAGCCGGACCAGCTCGCTCTGCACGCGTTCGGGGCTCACGATCGCGAGCGACGAACGCAGGCGCGCCATGGCCGCGACCGTGTCGGGAGCGACGTCGAACCCGAGCTGGGCGGCGAATCGCGCCGCGCGCAGCATCCGCAGCGGGTCGTCGCCGAAGCTGACCTCGGGGTCGGCGGGGGTCCGCAGCGTCTGGGCGAGGAGGTCCTCGACGCCGCCGGTGGGGTCGACGAGCGTCCGCGCGGGCACCCGCAGCGCCATGGCGTTCACGGTGAAGTCGCGCCGGACGAGGTCGCCCTCGAGCGTGTCGCCGAACTCCACGGTGGGTTTGCGTGTCACGCCGTCGTAGCTGTCGGCGCGGTAGGTGGTGATCTCCACCTGCTCGCCGGCGACCTTCGCGCCGATCGTGCCGAAGGCGCGTCCGACGTCCCACTGGACCGTCGAGATGGGTGTGACGATCGCGAGGATCTCGTCGGGCCGGGCGTCGGTGGTGAAGTCGAGGTCGTTCGTGGTGCGTCCCAGCAGCGCATCGCGCACGGGGCCGCCGACGACGGCGAGGTCGCGACCGGCCGCGGCGAACGCGTCGGCGAGCGTGGACACCACGCGGGACTCGGCGAGCGCGCCGAGACGCGCGATGCCCTCGGCCATGTTGAGCATCCCTCGAGCCTACCGAGGCCCACCCTCGGCATCCGGTGCGAAGCCGAGGAATCCGGTGAAGACCAGCTCGCGGACGCGGGGCAGGAGGTCCGCGCGGAGCACGTCGGCCTGCACCTCCAGCAGCTGGGCGATGGCGTCGATGAGCACGCCGACGGCGAGGTCGCCGTCGCACGCGCCGACCAGCGCCGCGAGGGCCGGGTCGACCGACAGCGATCGGGCGTAGCCCCCGCCCTGGCGCAGCTCGATGACCGTGGGGTCCTCCTCGCCCGGGCGGTGATGACGCACTTCGGTGACGTCGCCGGCGACCCGGAGGACGGAGGCGGCCACCGCCGTATCGTCCATCCCCGCGAGCCGGTCGTGGGCGGCGAGCGCCTCGGCGATGTGCGCGCCGAGTCCGCCCTGGGGCAGCGCCTGGGTGAGGGTCTCGTAGCGCGCGAGGGTCGGCGCGTCGCCGCCGGCGGGGCGGCGCAGCAGCACGTGCCCGAATCCGATCCCGGTCACCCCGCGCGCGGCGAAGTCCTCGAGCCAGGCGTCCAGCAGCAGGTCAAACTCCGGCGTGCCGGGGACGGTCCCGCCGTCGCGGATCCAGAGCTCGGCGTAGGCGAGGGGATCCAGGCGCTCGCGCTCGACGACCCATGCGTCGACCGGGACGGGCGAGGTGTCCACCCACTGGCGAACCCGGGCGAGACCGGAGACTCCGTCACGGGTCTCCCAGTTGCTGAGCATCTGCGCGACACCGCCGGGGGTGAGGTGCTCGCCGACGTCGCGGATGACGGAGGCCACGAGCGCATCGCCGACCATCCCCCCGTCACGGTACCCATATGCCGGGACGCCCTCGCGGCGCGGGGTGATGACGAACGGCGGATTCGAGATCACGCGGTCGAACCGTTCGCCCGCGACCGGCTCGAACAGGCTGCCCGCGCGGGTGTCGATCCCGTCCACGCCGTTGAGGGCCGCGTTCAGCCGCGCGAAGGCGAGGCCGCGCGCGGAGATGTCGGTCGCGACGACCTCGGCGACGTGCTCCCGCGCCCGGAGCGCCTGGATGCCGCATCCTGTGCCGAGGTCGAGGGCGCGGGACGCGGGCGTCGGCAGCTGCAGCTCCGCGAGGGTGAAGGAGGCACCCCCGACCCCGAGGACGTGGTCCTCCGGCAGGGGTCCCGCCAGCGCCGCCTCGTCGAGGTCGCTCGCGATCCACCAGTGTCCGTCGGCACCACCGACGGCGTAGCTCTGCGGGCGCACCAGCGCGGTCGGGACCACGCGGGCGCCGTTGCCGTCGGTCATGGCGAGCCCGAGCGCGCGGAGGCCCTCGACGCCCGTCCCGGGGAGCGCCGCGGCGACGGATGCCGCGTCCTGCGGCATCCCGAGCACGAGAAGTCGCGCGAGGACGGCGAGGGCGTCGTCGCGATCGCCGAGGGCGTGCAGGGCCGGTCCGCGGACTCCGCGCCCGACCGCGTCGTCGTTGTCGGCGCCCCAGGCGGTGCGCACCCCGTCGGCGGTGAAGCCGGCGGCGCGGAGGTCGGCGGCGAGTCGTTCGCAGCCTTCGCGGTCAACGGCGGGGAGGGGAAGGGGCGGGACGACGGGCGGAGTCACCCCACCATTGAACCGCGCCTCGCACCGTCGGTGCCGCGCGCTCGCGGAGCGTTCTCAGGGGTCCGAGGGGAAGCGGACCGTAGAATCGCCTTCGATTCGTGCGGTCGACATCGCACGGGAGCGAACCGAACGTATGACCGTGATCCCCCTCGCCCGTCCCGCACGCCGTCCCCCGCGACGCCGGCGCCTCGGCGCGACGGTCGGCGCGGCGTTGCTGAGCCTCGTGCTGCTCGTCGCACCGACGACCGCGAGTGCGGCCCCCGCGCCGACACCGACACCGACTCCGACCGCGTCCACGCCGACCGCGTCCACGCCGATCGCCGAGCCCGGCGACGTCGACGTCACCCTCTCGCCGCTCGCAGCCGGCATCCTGCGTCCCGGAGAACGCCTCGCCGTGTCGGTGACCCTCACCAACGGGACGGATGCCCCGACCCCGACCCTGCCGGTCCGGCTCTGGCTCGGTGGCGCGGCCCTGCCGGATCGCAGCGCGCTGTCGGCGTGGCTCGAGGGCGAGGGTGCACTCGACGGTCTCGACGAGGTCGCGGCGACGGAGATCGAGTCCGTTCCCGCCGGCGGCGAGCGCACTGGCGGCATCTCGGTCGAGGCCGACGATCCTCGCCTGGCCGGGCGCGAACCCGGCGTGTACCCGCTCGCGGCGAGCTACGACCTCGACGGCGAGACGGTCACGGCCGTGAGTGTCGTCGTCATCCCCGAGGACGGCGCCGAGACCACCCTCGGGGTCGTCGTGCCGGTCACCGCGCCGGCGATGAGCGCAGGATTGCTCACCGCGACGGAGCTCGCCGCGCTGACCGCTCCCACCGGCGCGCTGACGAGCCAGCTGGACGGCGTGGAGGGGACTCCGGCCATCCTCGCCGTCGATCCCGCCATCCCCGCCGCGATCCGCGTTCTCGGATCCCGCGCACCCGCGTCGGCGACCGAATGGCTCGAGCGGCTCCTCGCGCTTCCCAACTCGCGCTTCGCGCTGCAGTTCGGAGACGCCGACGTCGAGGTGCAGCTCGCCGCGGGGCTCGAGCGTCCTCTCCGCCCGCTCGGGCTCTCGGCGTTCCTGACCCCGCAGGACTTCGTGCCGGTCGCCCCGACTCCGGGCACGACCCCGACTCCGGCGGCCACCCCGACACCCACGCCGACCGCGACGGCCGTCCCCGGCGAGCCCGTCCTCCCCGACACCGAGCAGCTGCTGGACATCGGCGGCGGCCGCGACGCGGTGTTCTGGCCGGCGCCGGGCACCACCTCACCCGGTTCCGTCGCGCAGCTGGGCGGCATCGAGATCGACGGACAGTCCTCGGTGACCCTGCTCCCCTCCGCCGCGACGACGGCCGGGGCGGACGGCGGCACCGTCCCCGCGCGCGGAGACGCGGAGGGTGCGGCGGTCCTCGTGTACGACTCGGCGGTCTCCGACGCGCTGCACGAGGCGAGCCTGCGTGAAGAGGGGTCGCTCCGCGGGGCACCGCTGGCCGCGGCATCCGCGTACCTGTCCTTCGCGGTGGCCGAGACTCCCGGCCTTCCCGTGATGGTGACCCTCGATCGCGAGCCGGAGCGCTCGCGCGTCGCCCTCCGCGCGGCCCTCACCGCCGCGACGCAGTACCCGGGAGCGACGGCAGTCACCCTCGGGGCGCTCGCGTCTTCGCCCGCGGTGACGATCACGCCCGTCGACGGTGCCCCGACCGCCGAACGCGTGGACGCGGCATCCGCTCTCATCGCCGACGAGGACGCCCTCGGTCGTTTCGCGACCATCCTCGATCAGCCCTCCCTGCTCACCGGGCCTGAGCGGACGGAGGTCCTCCAGCTGCTGTCGGTGGCGTGGGTCGATCAGCCCGACGCGGCGGCGCGCGCCGTGCAGCTGCATCGCGGCGCCACTCGCACGACCCTGGGGTCGGTGGAGCTCCTTCCCACCAGCACGATCAACCTGTTCGGTTCGGGGGCCGGACTCCGGTTCTGGGTGCGCAACGACCTGCAGTGGCCGGTCAACCTCGTTCTCTACGCGGCGCCCGGCGACCTCCGCCTCGACGTCCAGCGTGCGACGCCGGTGGTGGCCTCGCCGCAGAGCAACACCCGCGTCGAGGTCCCCGTCCAGGCGCGTGTCGGCAGCGGCGACGTCGTCATCGACCTGCAGCTGCGCAGCCCCGCGAGCATCGCGATCGGAGACTCCGAGCGGGTCGAGGTCAGCGTCCGCGCCGAGTGGGAGGGAGTCGGCATCACCGCTTTGGCGGTGCTCGTCGGCAGCCTGTTCGTGCTCGGCGTCGTGCGCACCGTCCTCAAGCTCCGAGCCCGGCGTCGCGGAACACCCGCCTCACCCTGAGCCCACCTGCGCGGACACCATCCGTTAACCGGGGATGGAATGGGCGACGGCTAACATGGGTTGATTCATCGAGCGGGATCGATATGTCCGCATCCCGTGAGAACCGCAGAGAAGGGGGCGCAGTGCGTCACGTCATCATCATCGGATCCGGCCCCGCCGGGTACACCGCCGCGATCTACGCCGCACGCGCGAACCTCGAGCCCCTCGTCGTCGCCAGTTCCGTCGAGGCCGGTGGTGAGCTGATGAACACCACCGAGGTGGAGAACTTCCCCGGCTTCCCCGAGGGCATCATGGGCCCCGATCTGATGGCGAAGATGCAGGCGCAGGCCGAGCGCTTCGGCGCCGAGGTCCTCTATGACGACGTCGTCTCGCTCGACGTCTCGGGACCGGTCAAGCGCGTCACGCTCGGCAGCGGTGCCACCCATGAGGCACACAGCATCATCTTCGCCACGGGGTCCGCACCCCGGAAGCTCGGCATCGAGGGCGAAGCACGCCTGTCCGGCCACGGGGTGTCGTACTGCGCCACGTGCGACGGGTTCTTCTTCCGCGAGAAGGTCATCGCGGTCGTCGGCGGAGGCGACTCCGCGATGGAGGAGGCGACGTTCCTGACGAAGTTCGCCTCGAAGGTCTATGTCATCCACCGCCGCGAAGAGCTCCGCGCCTCGAAGATCATGCAGGAGCGCGCGTTCGCGAACGAGAAGATCGAGTTCGTCTGGAACAGCGCGATCGCCGACATCCTCGGGCAGGATGCCGTCACCGGCGTCGTGCTCGAGTCCACCGTCGACGGCTCGCGCCGCGAGCTGCCCCTCGACGGCGTGTTCGTGGCGATCGGCAACGATCCACGCACGCACCTGGTGCACGGCTCGCTCGATCTCACCCCCGAGGGAACCATCGCCGTCGACGGCCGGTCGTCCCGGACCTCGGTCCCGGGCGTGTTCGCCGCCGGCGACGTCCTCGATCCCACGTACCGACAGGCCGTCACCGCGGCGGGAAGCGGTACCGTGGCGGCACTGGATGTCGAGCACTACCTCGCCGGGCTCGGCGAGGCCGGCGCACCGGAGCCGGAGGCCGACCCGATCGAGGGTCGTCCCGAAGCGGATGCCGCCTGACACGGCATCCGGAACAATCCCCGGGCGTCAGGTGTTGACGCCCCTGTACGACTTCCGATCGAAGGAGAAAACATGACTGCCAAGGCGACGTCTTCGGCGACCTGGGAGCAGGACGTGCTCCAGGCCGAGGGACCCGTGCTCGTGGACTTCTGGGCGGAGTGGTGCGGCCCGTGCCGCATGGTCGCTCCCGTTCTGGACGAGATCCAGAACGAGAACCCGGACAAGCTCACGATCCTCAAGCTCAACGTCGACGAGAACCCCGACCTGGCGATGAAGTACCAGATCACGTCGATCCCGGCGATGAAGGTCTTCAACAAGGGCGAGGTGGAGACCACCATCATCGGCGCGAAGCCGAAGTTCGCTCTCCAGCAGGATCTCGCCAAGTACATCGGCTGATCTGCACCACGAGGAATCCCCGTTCAGGAAATGCTCCTGAACGGGGATTCTTTTGTGTCCAGCAGTATATGCGTGTGTCGGAATGCGGGATTCACGTCGCGTCGACACGGACTGTCGCATCCCACCGACGGTGGGTGTTCGCTTCTCCGAGAAGTCGCCAGACGGCCGTCGTCAGCTCGGGGTAGTCGAGGGAGATCTGTCGGAGCACCCGATAGTGACGGGCGGCGTTGGGGCGGGCGCCCCCGTTCGCGGCGATGTTCTCGGCGCGCAGGGTGAAGACCACGAGCTCGTCCACGGAGGGAAGGTCCTCCATGAAGTCCCAGGGATCCTCGCCTCCGCGAAGACGCTCGGCGATCAGGACGGAGAGCTCATCCGCGGCCTCGGCGCGAAGCAGCTCGAGACTGGCTCGACGCTGCGGGGACTGATTCGCGGAACTCACCCTTCCAGCCTACGTCGCCGAAGCCGGACAGGGCCTGCGACCCTGTCCGCTGTGGACAGCCCCGCTCAGGCCGAGGCGTACCCGGACTCCCCGAGCTCCTCGAGGATACGATTGAGGTCCTGGATACTTGCGAAATCGATGTTGATCTGGCCCTTTTTCGCAGTGAGCGTGATCTTCACCCGGGTGTTCAGGCGGTCGCCGAGACGCTCGGCTAGGTCGTCGAGGTGGGCGCGCCGGGCGCCGGCCTGCGTTTTGCCGGAGCGGCTGCCCGCGCCTTCGATCGTCTTCGCGGCTGCCTCCGCCGCCCGAACGGAGAGGTCCTCGTTGATGATCTTGTCGGAGAGGCGCTGCATCGCCTCCGGCGTCTCCACCGAGAGGATGGCACGCGCGTGGCCGGCGCTGAGGACACCCGCGGCAACCCGTTGCTGAACGGGGACGGGGAGCTTCAGAAGACGGATCGTGTTGCTGATCTGCGGACGCGAACGACCGATCCGGGTGGCGAGCTCTTCCTGCGTGATGCCGAAGTCCGCGAGGAGCTGTTCGTATGCGGATGCCTCTTCGAGGGGATTGAGCTGTGAACGGTGGAGGTTCTCGAGAAGGGCGTCACGGAGGAGGTTCTCGTCGGACGTGTCCCGGACCACGGCGGGGATGGTCTCGAGTCCGGCTTCGCGAGCGGCACGCGTGCGGCGCTCCCCCATGATGAGCTCGTACGTGCCCTCGTCCGTGGCCCGGACGACGACCGGTTGAAGGACGCCGAACTCGCGGACGCTGTGGATGAGCTCGGCGAGGTCGTCCGGATCGAAGTGCGTGCGCGGCTGTCGCGGATTCGGCACGATCGCATGCGGATCGATCTGGGTGAGCCGCGCACCGGGGACGGCGACGAGAGTTTCGCCCTCCGTTCCCTCGGATCCGGCGTCATCTGCGGGAGTGCTCGCCTCCGATGCCGCAACCGGCGCCGCATCGGGAGCGGATTCGGGGGCGGACTTGGGGAAGAAGACGTCCGAGGGACGCTCTTCCGTCGGCTCCGCGGTGGGGATGAGCGCCCCGATCCCGCGACCGAGGCCTGTGCGCTTGGCCATCAGGCGCTTCCTTCCTTCGAAGACGCGGAGTCGCGTCGGATGAGTTCCACCGCGGCTTCGCGGTAGGCGATCGCGCCGGCCGACTGGCCGTCGTAGGCGATGACGGTCTGCCCGAAACTCGGCGCTTCCGAGACGCGGACGGATCGAGGGATGACGGTGCCCAGCACCTCCGATGGGAAGTGCTGGCGAACCTCTTCGGCGACCTGCTGCGCGAGACGGGTGCGCCCGTCGTACATGGTGAGCAGGATGGTCGAGAGATGCAGTCGAGGATTCAGGTGCTTCTGAATCATCTTGACCGTGCCGAGCAGCTGGCTCAGCCCCTCCAGGGCGTAGTACTCGCACTGGATCGGGATGAGGACCTCGCTCGCGGCGGTGAACGCGTTGATCGTCAGCAGCCCGAGGGAGGGAGGGCAGTCGATCAGCACGAAATCGAGGTGATGATCCTCGGTGGCGAGGTAGTCATCGAGCGCCGTGCGCAGGCGGTGCTCGCGCGCGACCTGCGAGACGAGCTCGATCTCCGCGCCCGCGAGGTGGATGGTGCTCGGCGCGCACAACAGCCGGGGTGACTCCGGGCTCACCTGGATGATGTCGGCGAGGGGGAACTCATCGATCAGGACGTCGTAGACACTGGGGGTGTCCGCTGTGTGGGGTACACCCAGTGCCGTCGACGCGTTCCCCTGCGGGTCGAGGTCGACGACGAGGACCTTCGCCCCGACGGACGCCAGCGCCGCAGCGACATTGACTGCCGTCGTGGTCTTGCCGACGCCACCCTTCTGATTGGACACCGTCAGAACACGGGTTTTGCCGGAGAGCCGGACATCGACGTTCTCGAGGACGCGACGACGTGCAGAGAGATCAGCGAGTTCGCGTGCGAGAGGAGTGTCGTCGAACGAGAAGGATGCGGAAGAAGACTCCGTCTCCTCGGGTTGTTTCACGTGAAACACTCTCCCTCTCGCGCGTCAGAACAACGTCCTCCACTCTAGGCGATCCCACACCGGGAGTTTCGTCGTACGTTCATGTCCCACGACGCCGCTGATTGAGTACGCGCGAAGCGCCGTACCAAGATCCCCAAGGCCCGCACGACTGTTTCACGTGAAACCCCGCCCGGTGATCGAGGAGCGGCAAAGCCGCGTACCAAGATCGGTCTCGATACACCGCGCTCCGCGCGGCACTCGACCACCGACGCTTCCCCCGGTAATTGGGTAGGCGCGAAGCGCCGTATCGAGATCCCCGAGGCGGAACGATCTGTTTCACGTGAAACCCCGTCCGGTGATCGAGTAGCGGAGAAGCCGCGTACCGAGATCACAAGCGCTCTCCGCCCGGTCTCGATACACCGCACTTCGCGCGGCACTCGACCACCGAGGCTCCTCCGGTGATCGAGTAGGCGCGAAGCGCCGTACCGAGATCGTCGACGCCACGCGAATGTCTCACGTGAAACCCCACCCCGGTGATCAAGTAGCGGCAAAGCCGCGTACCGAGATCACAAACACTGTCCGCCAGGTCTCGATACACCGCGCTCCGCGCGGCACTCGACCACCGACGCCTCCACCGGTGATCGAGTAGGCGCGAAGCGCCGTACCGAGATTCCCGAGGCCGAACGATCTGTTTCACGTGAAACACCACCCCGGCGATCGAGTAGCGGCGAAGCCGCGTACCGAGATCACAAGCGCTCTCCGCCCGGTCTCGATACACCGCACTTCGCGCGGCACTCGACCACCGACGCTTCCTCCGGTGATCGAGTAGGCGCGAAGCGCCGTACCGAGATCGTCGACGCCACGCGAATGTCTCACGTGAAACCCCACCCCGGTGATCAAGTAGCGGCAAAGCCGCGTACCGAGATCACAAAGGGTACGTAGCCCGGTCTCGATACACCGCGCTCCGCGCGGCACTCGACCACCAACGCTCCCTCCGATGATCGAGTAGCGACGAAGCCGCGTACCGAGATCGTCGACGCCGCACGATCGTTTCACGTGAAACCCCACCCGGTGATCGAGTAGCGGCGAAGCCGCGTACCGAGATCACAAGCGCTCTCCGCCCGGTCTCGATACACCGCACTTCGCGCGACACTCGACCACCGAGGCTTCCACCGGTGATCGAGTAGGCGCGAAGCGCCGTATCGAGACCCCGCATCCGAAGCCTCGGCTTGGGGGGCTCGCCGCCGCGCGCGCCGCCCACGAGATAGCGACCGGCTGGCGCTGAGACACGCTTCACGTGAAACGCTTCTTACTCAGCCTCGACACCGCCTTGAGATCGCCCGCGACGAGCGCGAGGCGCTTGGCACGGCCCCAACCCTGGATCTGCTCCTCCCGTCGAAAGGCGTCATCAACCCGGTCGAACTCCTCGCAGTAGAGCAGCGCGACGGGCAGCCTGGCTGCGGTGTAAGCCGAACCCTCTCCGTATTGATGCTCCGCAATTCGCCGTGACAGATCGAGCGTGCTGCCTACGTAAAGAGAGCCGTCAGCGCACTGAAGGATGTACATCCATGCCATGACTGAAGCGTGGCGCGGTCACGGGGATGAGGAGGACGCGCACGTGCTGTCAGTGGACAGTTGCGTACCGCCGGCACCGGGGGAGGAGGGGATCTCGATACGCCGCTACGCGGCTACTCGATCACCGGAAGAAGAGGCCAGGGTGTGTCGTTTAAGGCACCCAGCTTTGAGGGGGACCGGGGCACGGCTGCGCCGCTACGCGGCTAATCGATCACCGGAGGAAAAGGCCGAGGGTGTGGCGCGCGGAGGCGCGGCTCCTCGATCAGCGGAGGAAGACGCAGGAGTGTTTCACGTGAAACACCCGCCATGAAGCGATCTCGGTACACCCTTCATGGCTACTCGATCACCGAACGGGCGCGTCGCTGGTCGACGCCGCGCGAGGCGCTGTGCGGGCGATCGATCGCCGGGCCTCAGCGCCGGATCGTGCCGCGGAGGACGCGGGTCGGCTCTGAGAGGACGCCCTCGCCGACGATGTCGACCCTCGCGTCGTCGACACCGAACTTCCGAAGCTGCTTCTGCGCGGCCACGATCTCGTTCTGTGCGTTCGCACCCTTCAAGAGCACCAGCTCGCCGCCGTCCCGAACGAGCGGCGCGGTCAGGGGCAACAGCGTGCGCAACGCACTCACCGCCCGCGCGGTGACGGCATCCATCACAGGACCGCGATCCCAGTCCTCCGCGCGCGAACGCAGAACCTCGACGTTGTCGAGACCGAGTTCGGACACCTGCTCGCTGAGCCATTGCACCCGACGTTCCATCGGTTCGACGAGGATCCACTCGACATCCGGGCGAGCAATCGCGAGCACCAGACCCGGAAGTCCTGCGCCCGAACCGATGTCGGCGACGCGGCCTGCGAAGAAGGGGGCGATGATCGCGCTGTTCAGGACATGACGTGTCCACAGGCGGGGGAGTTCCAGCGGACCGATCAGCCCTCGCTCCTCGCCCTGCTGCGCCAGAGCATCGGTGAACTGACGCGCCAGCGTGATGCGAGAACCGAAGATCGCCTCTGCCGCTGTCGGCTCGCTCTCGACGCTCACCGCACCCGTTTCACGTGAAACGTCGTCAGACACGTCAGGGGCGGCGGATCACCGTGTGACGATCCGCTCCTTCGCCGTAGGACTCCGACACGAATCCACGCTCGGCGACGACATCGTGGACGAGCTTGCGCTCGTAGCTCGACATCGCCGGCAGGGACGCCTGCGACGCACCCTCTTCGATCTTCTCGATCGCCCGATCCACGAGTCCCGCAAGCTGCTGCTGACGGGTGTCACGCGAGCCGCCGACGTCCAGGATCAGGCGGGAGAAGCGTCCTGTCTTCGCCTGGACGGCGATACGGGTGAGCTCCTGGAGGGCCTGTACGGTGTCCGGCTGTGCGATGAGCGACACAGAGCCGCCCTCGGGAGCCTCGACGGACACGTACGCACGGCCGTTCCGCACGTCGAGATCGAGGTCGCCGTCGATGTCGGCGATATCGAGAAGACCCTCGAGGAAGTCGGCAGCGACATCCCCCTCCTGCTCGAGCTGCTCGATCGTCGGTTCGGTACGGTCCGCGGTGGCGCGAGAAGTATCGATGTTCGTCATGACTGTTCCTTCGTGGGTTGTTTCCGCTTACGCGGACGACGTGCCGTTGTCGCCTGCGGCCGCACCCGGCTGCTTCTGTGCCTGCTTCTTCGCCCGCTGCTTGCCCACCGGCTGCTGACGCTTGGGGGTCGCGGCCTTGGCGCGCTCCGCCTCTTCATACAGGCGCTTCTGCTCGGCCAGGTACTTCTCCATCGGAACGACCTTGCCCGTGGAATCGATGGCCTTGCCCTTGCGCGCGAGACGCTCCTCGCGGGCCTTTGCGGCCTCTGAACCGGGGGTCGGCATCTCACGGATGACGAGGAACTGCTGGCCCATCGTCCACAGGTTCGACACGAACCAGTAGATGACGACACCCAGCGGGAAGAAGACGCCGGAGAAGACGAAGGCGAACGGCAGGACGTACAGCATGATCTTCTGCATCTGGTACGCCTGGCCGGTCTTGGCCTCGGGCGACAGGTTCTTCGAGATGATCTGCAGCTGCGTGAAGAACTGCGACACGATCATCAGCACGACCAGGACCAACAGGATGACGATCGCCGTCGTGTTGCCGGTGTTGAACGCGTCGATCAGTGTCTCGTGGAGCGACGCGACTCCGAAGAGCTTCGCGTCGTAGAACTCCTGAGTCAGCTCCGCGCTCAGGAGTCCGACACCGCCGATACCCGCCTGGGCGTGACGTGTCACATCGTTGAGCACACTGAACAGGGCGAAGAAGATCGGCATCTGGACCAGAAGCGGGAGGCAGCTCGCCACGGGGTTCGTCCCGTGCTTCTTGTACAGCGCCATCGTCTCGCGACTCATGGCCTCTCGGGAGAGCTGGTCCTTCTTACCCCGGTACTTCTCCTGGACTTTTCGCAGTTCAGGGGCGATTTCCATCATCTTGCGCTGGCTCTTGATCTGCCGCACGAAGAGCGGGATCAGGGCGGCGCGCACGATGATGACGAGGCCGACGATGGACAGCACCCACGTGATGCCGTCCGCGGCCGGGAGGCCGATGGCCGTGAACAGCGCGTGCCAAGCGACGAGCACGAGCTCGACGACCCACTTCAGCGGCCACAGGATGGTGCCGATCAGGTCGAAGCCGCCACCGCCGGCGGGAGCCGGAGTGGACGAAGCGGTGGCGAGCAGAAGATCCATGCGGAGGATCAGTCCTTTCCGGTGGGGGACGGCACGACGAAGCCCCGGGAGGTCAACGCGTGCGGGAAGTCTCTGTGGGGCGGGACGTCATCCTCGCCGCCGAGGGCCCAGGGGTGGCACCGTGCAAGGCGGGCCGCTGTCATGACGGCCCCTTTGACGGCCCCGTGCTGCTGCACCGCGCCGACCGCGTACGCGGAACACGACGGGTAGTACTTGCAGACGTCTCCGTACATAGGAGACACCGTCGCACGATATCCATGGAGAAAGGCGAGAACCGCGTTCCTCGGGAGGAGCGGGATCGAGCGCAGGGAAACGGATGCCGCGAAGTGCGCGTCGCCGACGGCGTACGACGGCAGGACGCTCATGCGCGGACTCGGGAGAGAGACCGCGTGACATCGTCGCGGAGCTCCGCATACCGTGCCGTTGCGGCGCTCGGAAGTGCGCGGATCACCACGTCCGTTCCGGTGTGGACGAGTGAATCCGTCAGAGTCTTGGCGGAAACGGCTTTGAGCCGTCGGCGCACAGTGTTGCGCACGACGGCTCCGCCGACCTGCTTGCTCACGATGAAACCGAAACGGGCGGCACCCGAGTCACCGGTCGTTCTGACGTAGGTGATCGTGTGCGCGCCCGCGCTCCGACGTCCCCGACGAACAGCGGCCTTGTAGTCCGCTGCGCGGGTGAGTCGGTTCGGCCTCGCGAGCACCGCTCGGGCTCAGGCCGAGAGCTCGGTGCGGCCCTTGGACCGACGCGCTGCGAGGATCGAACGGCCGGCACGAGTACGCATACGGGCACGGAAACCGTGCTTCTTGGCGCGACGACGGTTGTTGGGCTGGAAGGTGCGCTTGCTCATGGGATATCTTCCGGGTCAGGGTCACCGGGACGCTCGAAACCGGGGACTCTCGTACATGGGGACTGGCCGATAGGCACAAGTCAACCGATTAAGGCTACGTCGAGAGCCGCCAGAACTCAAACCGGGAACTGAACGGGCCAGTATGCACGAGGCCGTGACGGGCCGGAAGATGCGACACACCGCACCGGCCAAGACTGCGGGCTTGATACGGAGGGCGCCGCTGACTAGCGTGTCTGAGTCAGTTATCCACAGGTTCGGCGTGATGTTTCCGCGGAACTGTGCACAACAATCAACACCCCCGGGGGGACCATGTCACCGCACGATTTACCGGATGTCCCCGTCTGGTCCGCGGTGCTCGGCGAACTCGCCATCGATGATCGCATCACACCTCAGCTCCACGGCTTCCTGAATCTGGCGGTGCCACAGGGCGTCATGGGCGGAACGCTGTACCTTGATGTCCCCAACGACCTGACTGCGGCCCAGTTCACCAAGCGGATGCGGATGCCGATCATGGAGGCCCTCGCCAAGGTGCCCCAAGACGAGGCCGCCGCATCGACGTTCCGGGTGGTGGTGAATCCCGAACTGATCGAGAGCGCGGACTCCGAGCCGGAGCCGGAGCCGATTCCGGCCACGATGACCGCTGCCCAGACCTTCACCCTTCCTCGTTCGCCCCTGGAGGAGCCCGTCGAGGTCTCGTCGGCGGCATCCCGCACGGACACCCGCCTGAATCCGAAGTACACGTTCGACAACTTCGTCATCGGTCAGTCCAATCGCTTCGCGCACGCCGCGGCGGTCGCCGTGGCCGAAGCACCCGCCAAGGCGTACAACCCGCTGTTCGTGTACGGCGACTCCGGTCTCGGCAAGACGCACCTCCTCCATGCCATCGGCGACTATGCGATGAGCCTGTACTCCGGCATCCGGGTGCGGTACGTCTCCAGCGAGGAGTTCACGAACGACTTCATCAACTCGATCGCCAACAACCGCGGTTCGGCGTTCCAGGCGCGCTACCGGGATGTCGACATCCTCCTGATCGACGACATCCAGTTTCTGCAGGGTCGTGCCGAGACGCAGGAGGCGTTCTTCCACACCTTCAACACGCTGCACGACCACGACAAGCAGGTCGTGATCACCAGCGACGTGCCGCCCAAGCACCTCACCGGCTTCGAGGATCGCATGCGGAGCCGATTCGAGTGGGGCCTCATCACCGACGTCCAGGCGCCCGACCTCGAAACGCGCATCGCGATCCTGCGGAAGAAGGCGCAGTCCGAGCGGCTGCACATCCCGGACGAGGTCATGGAGTACATCGCCACGGTGGTGTCGTCGAACATCCGCGAACTGGAGGGCGCCCTGATCCGCGTCTCGGCGTTCGCCAGCCTCAACCGGTCGAACCTGGACATGTCGCTCGCGCAGACGGTGCTCCGCGACATCATCGACCAGGACGACGCGAACGTCGTCTCGCCGACCGACATCATCACGGCCACCGCGCAGTACTTCAAACTCACCGTCGACGACCTGTACGGCTCGAGCCGGTCGCAGTCGGTCGCCATCGCCCGACAGATCGCGATGTACCTCTGTCGAGAGCGGACGAGTCTGTCCCTGCCGAAGATCGGTCAGCTCTTCGGCAACCGCGATCACACGACGGTGATGTACGCGTACAAGAAGATCAGCGACCTCATGAAGGAGCGCCGCTCGATCTACAACCAGGTGACCGAGATCACCACGCAGCTCGGCCGCAACGGCCGCTGACGTCCCCCCGCCGTGGCGAAACGGACGGAAATCACTTGACACCGTCGCGACGTCGGCGGCACAATCCGCGATTCACCCGCGTTCTGCACAGTGTGGAAAAGCTGTGGATAACTTTCTCCGACGCCGGAATCCCTGTGCAGGATCCGCCACTCCCTGTGGATAACTGGGGATAACCCACGAGACGGTCTCTACCCGACCACACCGCCGTCCGCAGCCGATCCACAACTCACACGAATGTGATTCCGGTGTCCCGCATGGCATCCGACGAGTTGTCCACAGTTTCCACAGGCGTTAACACCATGACAAAGAGATATTGATTAAGGGCTGAGCCGATGACCTTGCCGTGGACGGATCGGGGAACGGATGCCGCGCTCCGACGCTCGGAAGATCCGACACGGCGCCGCGTGCGCCGGGGGCTAGCATGAGAGGGCCCAGCCCGCTGTCAAGGGAGCATTCGTGAAGTTCCACGTCAATCGTGATGTGTTCAGCGAAGCCGTGTCGTTCGTCGTCAAGCTTCTTCCGCAGCGGAATCCGCAGCCGATCCTGGCGGGTGTCCTGATCGAGGCCGGAGACGGGGGACTGTCTCTGTCCGCCTTCGACTACGAGGCCTCGGCGCGCACGACGATCGAAGCGACGATCGACGAGCCCGGCACGATCCTCGTGCACGGACGACTGCTGTCCGAGATCGCCAGTCGTCTCCCGAATGCCCCCATCCAGATCGAGGTCGACGACGACGGCGGCATCCTGCTCTCCTGCGGTTCGGCGCGCTTCACCCTGTCGTCGATGCCCGTGCAGGAATACCCCGCCATCCCCGAGGTCACCGGTGACTCGGGTCTCGTTCCGGGCGAGGACTTCGCCACCGCCATCGCGCAGGTGGCCTTCGCCGCTTCCCGCGACGATGTCACGCCCGTCCTCACCGGTGTGCAGCTCGAGGTGTCGGGCACGCACCTCAGCCTCGTCGCGACCGACCGCTACCGCGTTGCGCTCCGCGAGATCCCCTGGGACGGCGGCGGCACAGCGTCGGAAGACGCCACGACTGCACTCGTTCCCGCCCGCACCCTCACCGAGGTCGGCAAGACCTTCTCGCACTCCGGTGACATCTCGATCGCCTTCTCCGGGTCCGGTGACCGCGAGATCATCGCCTTCACCGCGGGGAACAAGACGGTCACCTCGCTCCTGATCAAGGGCAACTTCCCGCCGGTGCGCCGGCTGTTCCCCGAGCAGACGGAGCACCATGCGGTCGTGAACACCGCGGAGCTCGCCGAGGCCGTCCGCCGTGTCGCGCTCGTGCTCGACCGGTCCGCGCCGCTGCGATTCACCTTCACCACGGATGCCGTCTCGATGGACGCCTCGGGAACCGAACAGGCCCGCGCGACGGAGTCGGTCGACGCCAACCTCGTCGGCGAGGACGTCACGCTCGGCCTCAACCCCCAGTACCTCCTCGAGGCGCTCGGCGCGGTCAAGAGCGAGTTCGCTCGGATCACCTTCACCTCGAGCGACAATGCGAACAAGCTCAGCCCCGTCCTCATCACCCCGCAGACCTCGGTCGACCGCGCGGGCGAGGAGTCGTTCCGGTACCTGCTGCAGCCGAACCTGCTGCTGCGGTGACGGATGCCGGCACCGACGTCGTGTCGGCGCCGCTGATTAGGCTTGACCGGTGATCGTCGAGCATCTGAGCCTGCGCGACTTCCGCAACTACGCGGAAGCCGAGGTCGCACTCGTCGCCGGTCCGAACGTCTTCGTCGGCAGCAACGGGCAGGGCAAGACGAACCTCGCCGAGGCGATCGGATTCCTCGCGACCCTCGGTTCGCATCGCGTGTCCACCGATGCGCCGATGGTCCGTGACGGAGCGGACGCCGCGATCGTCCGGGCGCGATTGCACCACGCTGACCGGCAGGTGCTCCTCGAGGTGCAGATCAACCGGCAGGGCACCAACAAGGCGCGCATCAACGGCTCCCCGGTCAAGCCCGCCGAACTTCCGCGCTATGCCCAGATCGTGCTCTTCGCCCCCGAAGACCTGCAGATCGTCCGCGGCGATCCCTCCGCGCGCCGTCGTTTCGCGGATCAACTGCTCGTGCAGATGTCTCCGCGCATGTCCGGGGTCCTCGGGGACTACGACCGGGTGCTCAAGCAGCGCAACGCCCTTCTGAAGTCGGCGCGTGCGCGCGGCATCCGTGGCGATGCCCTGTCGACGCTGGATGTCTGGGACGACAAGCTCGTCGCGCTGGGCAGCGAGATCATCCGGATGCGCGGGCAGCTCGCCGACGAACTCGCCGGACCGCTCGCGTCGGCATACGCGTCGATCGCCGGTGCCGACCACCGCCCCGAGATCGAGTGGTCCCGTTCGATCGACGGTTTCGATCCGGATGCCGAGGACGCCCCTGCCGACGCCGATCCGAACCGATCCGTCGTTGCCGCCCGCGACGGCGGCGACGGTTCCGGTGCCGAGGCGACCGATCTGATCGCCGCGAGATTCCGGGCTGCGCTCGGCGCCAAGCGCTCCGCGGAGCTCGAGCGCGGCATCACGCTCGTGGGGCCCCACCGCGATGACCTCCTCCTGCGCGTGCGCGGTCTTCCCGTGAAGGGGTACGCCTCGCACGGCGAGTCGTGGTCGGTCGCCCTCGGTCTGCGGCTCGCCTCCGCCGAGCTCCTGCGGGCGCAGTCGCTCCGAGGAGACCCGGTTCTGATCCTCGACGACGTCTTCGCCGAACTGGACGCCGGCCGTCGGACCCGTCTGGCCTCCCTCGCGGCCGACTACGAGCAGGTCATCGTCACCGCGGCGGTCGAAGGCGATGTGCCCTCGGCTCTTGCCGCACGCGTCGTGCGCGTCGAGGCGGGGACCATCGTGGAGAGCGCGGATGCCGGAGACTGACGCCCCCGCGCCCGACGTCCCCGAGACGGTCGCCACTTACCTCCGGCTGCGTGGACTCGAACCCTCCTCGGCATCGTGGCGTCGCAAGAAGCGCCGGCGGCGGGACGACGACGAGAACCAGCCCTTCACCGCCGGCCGGGATCCGAAGGGAGTCGCCGACGTCCTCGCCGACCTCACGCGGGAGTCGGGCTGGGACCGGGAGCTCGCCCGAGAGGATGTCGTCCGGGCGTGGGCGGAAGTGGCGGGCGAGGGCACGGCGCAGCACACCCGACCGGTCGCCTTCACGGAGGGCGCGCTCACCGTCCAGGCCGATTCGACGGCGTGGGCGAAGCAGCTGCAGCTCATGCGCGCGCACATCCTCACCGAGATCGTGCGCAGGTTCCCCGACGCGGGCGTCCAGACCATCCGTTTCGTCGGACCGGACGTCCCCTCATGGAAATGGGGTCCCAGAACGATTCCAGGGCGCGGCCCGCGCGATACCTACGGCTGAGCCACGTCCGATATCGTCCGGAACGATTTCCGCGCGCCACAGAGGCGTAGAGGCGTTATCGGCGGGGCAAAGTTGATAGACTGGCCAGGCCCCTGCCCATCGATGTGGAGCGCTCTCACTTATGACGTCCGATACCCCTGGAAGCGTTCCCGAGGAACCCGAATCGCGACCGTCCTCCGCGGTCCCCAACGAGTACGGGGCAGACGCCATCCAGGTGCTCGAGGGACTCGAGGCGGTGCGCAAGCGTCCCGGCATGTACATCGGCTCCACCGGTGAGCGGGGTCTGCACCATCTCGTCTACGAGATCGTCGACAACTCCGTCGACGAGGCCCTCGCCGGCTACTGCGACGCGATCGAGGTCACCATCCTCGCCGACGGTGCGGTCCGCGTCGTCGACAACGGGCGCGGCATCCCGGTCGACATGCACAAGACCGAGGGGAAGTCCACGGTCGAGGTCGTGCTCACCGTCCTTCACGCCGGTGGCAAGTTCGGCGGCGGCGGGTACGCGGTCTCGGGCGGTCTGCACGGCGTCGGCTCTTCGGTCGTGAACGCGCTGTCCTCCCGGCTCGAGGTCGAGGTCAAGCGCCAGGGATCGGTCTGGCGCCAGTCCTACGGCACCGGCGGCGTTCCGCAGGCTCCGCTGGCGAAGGGCGAGGACAGCTCGGAGACCGGAACCACGATCACGTTCTGGCCGGACGACACGATCTTCGAGACGGTCGTCTTCGACTACGACACGCTTCGCACGCGATTCCAGCAGATGGCCTTCCTCAACAAGGGCCTGCGCATCAGCCTCCGCGACGAGCGCCCCGAGGGTCTCGTCGACATCGACGGACTGGCCGATGCGGATGCCGCACCCCAGCCGCGCAGCGACAGCTTCCTCTACGAGCGCGGACTGGTCGACTACGTCGAGCACCTCAACCGCGTGCGGCATGCGGAGGTCGTCAACGACGAGATCATCGAGGTCGAGTCCGAGGACACCGAGCGGAAGATCGCGATGGAGCTCGCGATGCAGTGGACGACGAGCTACACCGAGAACGTCTTCACGTTCGCCAACACGATCAACACCCACGAGGGCGGCACGCACGAGGAGGGTTTCCGCGCGGCGTTGACCACTCTGGTGAACCGCTACGCCCGCGCGCAGAACCTCCTCAAGGAGAAGGACGACAACCTCACCGGCGAAGACATCCGCGAAGGACTGACAGCCGTCATCTCGGTGAAGCTGTCGGAACCGCAGTTCGAGGGGCAGACCAAGACGAAGCTCGGCAACACCGAGGCGAAGGCGTTCGTGCAGAAGGTCGTCGGCGACAAGCTCGGCGACTGGTTCGATCGCAACCCCGTGCAGGCCAAGAACGTCATCCGCAAGGCCATCGACGCGGCATCCGCTCGTATGGCCGCGCGGAAGGCGCGCGAGACCGCGCGCCGCAAGAGCGTGTTCGAGTCGGCCGCGATGCCCGACAAACTCAAGGACTGCACGAGCAAGGATCCCTCGATCAGCGAGATCTTCCTCGTCGAGGGCGACTCCGCCGGCGGCTCGGCCGTGCAGGGGCGCGACCCGCACACGCAGGCGATCCTGGCGCTGCGCGGGAAGATCCTGAACGTCGAGCGTGCGCGCCTGGACAAAGCGCTGTCGAACAAGGAAGTCCAGGCGATGATCCAGGCCTTCGGCACGGGCATCGGCGAGGACTTCAGCATCGAGAAGGCGCGGTATCACAAGATCGTGCTGATGGCGGATGCCGATGTCGACGGTCAGCACATCACGACGCTGCTGCTCACCCTGCTCTTCCGCTACATGCGCGGACTCATCGAGGCCGGCTTCGTCTACCTCGCGCAGCCGCCGCTGTACCGACTGAAATGGTCGAACGCGCCCCACGAGTACGTCTTCAGCGACCGGGAGCGCGATGCACTGCTGGCCGACGGCATCGTCTCCGGCAAGCGGATCCCCAAGGACAACGCGGTGCAGCGGTACAAGGGTCTCGGCGAGATGAACGCCAAGGAACTGTGGGAGACCACGATGGATCCCGAGACGCGCACCCTCAAGCAGGTGACGATCGACGACGCCGCCGCGGCCGACGAGATCTTCACCGTGCTCATGGGCGAGGACGTCGAGTCGCGGCGCGGGTTCATCCAGCGCAACGCCAAGGACGTCCGCTTCCTCGACATCTGATCTCGTCGCCTCACGCGCACGGACTTCACCGGAATCGAACTGAGAACACATGACTGACGAAGAGCGCCCCGCCGCCGCACACAACCACGGCCACATCGACCAGGTCGACCTGCAGGCCGAGATGCAGCGCAGCTACCTCGACTACGCGATGAGCGTCATCGTCGGTCGCGCGCTGCCGGACGTCCGCGACGGATTGAAGCCCGTGCACCGCCGCGTGCTCTACGGCATGTACGACGGTGGATTCCGGCCCGACAAGTCGTTCTCGAAGTGCGCCCGTGTCGTCGGCGAGGTGATGGGTCAGTACCACCCGCACGGCGACTCGGCGATCTACGACGCACTCGTGCGACTGGTGCAGCCGTGGTCGATGCGCTACCCGCTCGCGCTCGGTCAGGGGAACTTCGGCTCCCCCGGAAACCAGGGAGCGGCCGCCCAGCGGTACACCGAGACGAAGATGGCTCCGCTCGCGCTCGAGATGGTGCGCGACATCGAAGAGGAGACCGTCGACTTCCAGGACAACTACGACGGCCAGACGCAGGAGCCGACGGTCCTGCCCGCGCGGTTCCCGAACCTCCTCGTCAACGGGTCCGTGGGTATCGCGGTCGGCATGGCCACGAACATCCCGCCCCACAACCTCCGGGAGGTCTCCTCCGGAGCGCTCTGGGCGCTGGAGAATCCCGAGGCCACGCGCGAGGAGCTGCTCGAGGCGCTCATGGAGCGCATCCCCGGCCCGGACTTCCCGACCGCCGCGCAGATCCTCGGCACCAAGGGCATCAAGGAGGCGTACCGCACGGGTCGCGGCTCGATCACGATGCGCGCCGTCGTCAGCATCGAGGAGATTCAGGGCCGAACCTGCCTGGTGATCACCGAGCTGCCGTATCAGGTGAACCCCGACAACGTCGCCGTGAAGATCAGCGACCTCGCCCGCGAGGGCAAGATCACCGGCATCGCCGACATCCGCGACGAGACCTCCGACCGCACCGGCCAGCGCCTGGTCATCGTGCTCAAGCGCGATGCGGTGGCCAAGGTCGTGCTCAACAACCTGTACAAGCACACGCAGCTGCAGGAGAACTTCGGCGCGAACATGCTCGCGATCGTCGACGGCGTGCCCCGCACCCTGCCGCTCGACGGGTTCATCTCGTACTGGATCACGCACCAGATCGAGGTCATCGTCCGTCGGACGACCTATCGCCTGCGCGAGGCAGAGAAGCGCATGCACATCCTGCGCGCCTACCTCAAGGCCCTCGACGCCCTCGACGAGGTGATCGCGCTCATCCGCCGGTCCCCCACGGTCGATGAGGCGCGCGCGGGCCTGAAGTCGCTGCTGGACATCGACGACATCCAGGCCGACGCGATCCTGTCGATGCAGCTGCGTCGCCTCGCGGCCCTGGAGCGCCAGAAGATCATCGACGAGGCCACCGAGCTCGAGGCGCGGATCGAGGACTTCAAGGACATCCTCGCCACCCCGGCCCGCCAGCGCTCCATCATCCACGAGGAGCTCACCGCGATCGTCGACAAGTTCGGCGATGACCGACGCACGCACATCCTCCCCGGCTTCGACGGCGACATGTCGGTCGAGGACCTCATCCCCGAGGAGGAGATGGTCGTCAGCGTCACGCGCGACGGCTACATCAAGCGCACGCGCAGCGACAACTACCGATCGCAGCATCGCGGTGGCAAGGGAGTGAAGGGCGCACAGCTGCGCGCAGACGACGTCGTCGAGCACTTCTTCGTCACCACGACCCATCACTGGCTGCTGTTCTTCACGAACAAGGGCCGTGTCTACCGCGCGAAGGGCTACGAGGTCCCCGAAGCCGGGCGCGACGCCAAGGGCCAGCACGTGGCGAACCTCCTCGCACTGCAGCCGGGCGAGGAGATCGCGCAGATCCTCGACATCCGCGACTACACGGCCGCGACGTATCTCGTCCTCGCCACCCGCAGCGGCCTGGTGAAGAAGACGCGCCTGACCGAGTACGACACCAACCGTCAGGGCGGGATCATCGCGATCCGTCTTCGCGGTCAGGACGAGGAGGACGGAGACGAGCTCGTCAGCGCCCTGCTCGTCGACGAGGACGACGACATCCTCCTCATCAGCCGGCACGGCATGTCGCTCCGCTTCACCGCGACGGATGCCTCGCTCCGGCCGATGGGCCGATCGACCGAGGGCGTCAAGGGCATGGACTTCCGTGCCGACGATTCGCTGCTGTCGGCATCCGTCGCGCGGGATGACGCGTTTGTCTTCGTCGTCACCGAGGGCGGCTACGCCAAGCGCACCGCCGTCGACCAGTACCGTACGCAGAATCGCGGGGGTCTCGGCATCAAGGTGGCCAAGCTGCACGAGGAGCGGGGTGATCTCGCGGGTGGTCTCATCGTGTCGGAGGTCGACGAGGTCTTGGTGGTTCTTGCCAGCGGCAAGGTGGTACGCTCTGCCGTGGCCGAGGTCCCTGCCAAGGGTCGCGACACGATGGGTGTCGTGTTCGCCCGCCCCGATGACGAGGATCGCATCCTTGCGATCGCACGGAACGGCGAGCGAGGCCTGGCCGAGGAGGCGCCCGTCGAGAGCGACGAGGCAGCCGAGCCCGCATCGGGCACCGAACCCGCAGCCCCTTGATCCCGCCGCAGGGCGCCATCCGAGAGAGTATTGACGCATGAGCACGGTAGCCGACAAGCTCGCCCGCAAGTCCAGCAGCAAGACCAGTGCCAAGCAGGTCCGTCTGCGCCTGGTGTACGTCGACTTCTGGTCGGCGGTCAAGCTGTCCTTCCTCGCGGCGATCGCCCTCGCCATCGTGACGGTGGTCTCCTTCGTCCTGATCTACCTCGTCGTGCAGACGACCGGCCTCATCGATCGGGCCGATGAGTTCTTCGGCAGCTTCTCGGACGGCAACTTCCTGCTCTCACAGTTCGTGAGCCTCCCGCAGGTGCTGGCGTTCGCCGCCGTCGTGGCGATCCTGAACCTCGTGGTCGTGACGGTTCTCGGCGCGGTGACCGCGGGCATCTACAACCTCGCCGTGAAGGTGACGGGCGGACTGCTCGTCGGCTTCACCTCCAACTGACGCGGACGTCGTCCCGATTCGTGAAAACCGCGCGATTCGGGTAAAGTCTTCGAGGTTGACCGACGTGCGAGCGCCGGTCGCAAGCGGGGCTATAGCTCAGGCGGTTAGAGCGCTTCACTGATAATGAAGAGGTCCCAGGTTCAAGTCCTGGTAGCCCCACCACCGCACGATTTCGGGGCCTTAGCTCAGTTGGTAGAGCGCCTGCTTTGCAAGCAGGATGTCAGGAGTTCGAATCTCCTAGGCTCCACAAATGCGTGAAGGGCCGGCCCGCAGGGTCGGCCCTTCACGCATTCATCGGGTGCTGCGATTCGAGGAGGAGCCGGAGCGCAGCGCAGGCGACGGAGTCTCCTAGGCTCCACAGGGTGACAGAAGCCGACCTTCGGGTCGGCTTTCGTCGTTTCCGCGGGGATCGCCATCCGTCGTAGGGTGAAGCATGGATTTGCGGGTCGCGGCATACGCCGTCATCGTCGACCCGGACGATCGACTTCTCCTCGCCCACTGGAACGAGGGCCGCCGTGCGGCATGGACCCTCCCGGGCGGAGGCCTCGAGGCGGGCGAGGACCCCGAGCGCGCAGCGCGCCGCGAGGTGCGGGAGGAGACCGGATACCGGGTGGAGCTGACGGGACTCCTCGGCATCCACTCGCGGGTGATCCCGCCGACCCGCCGACTGATCGACGATGCGACAGTCCCGCTGCATACCCTGAGGATCGTCTACCGCGCCGAGGTCGTCGGCGGGAAGCTGCGCAACGAGGTGGACGGTTCGACGGACCGGGCCGAGTGGTTTCCGCGCAGCGGTGTGCGCCGGCTGCAGCGCGTGAGGCTCGTCGACATCGCGCTCCGCATGTACGACGACGCCTGAGCCGTCGGCGACACGCGAGCGGATGCCGTCAGCCGAGGGGCTGGGAGATGTCGGCGACGACGGCGCCGTACGCGGCGATGAGATCGTCCGCCTCGATGAAGAGACTGTAGCCGTGGGCACCGGCACCCATCGCGATCCGCTGACCGGTGATGCGCTCATCGGCGTACACGGGCCAGTCGGTCGTGCTGCCGAGGGGGACGATGGTTCCCCGCTCGTAGCCGGTGGCGGCCAACGCTCGATCGGGGTCGGGGAGCTGCAGCTTGTTCACGCCCACGACCGCCCGGAGCTTGGGCCAGGAGATCCCGCGGTCACCGGGCACCAGCGCGAAGAGGTAGGTGTCGTCGCTCCGCTTGACCACGAGGGTCTTCACGATCGTCGACGGCGACACACCGAGAAGCCCGGCCGCCTCCTCGAGGGAGTGTGCGGCCGGGCGTTCCCGGAACTCGACGGTCAGACCACGTGCCTCAGCGGCGTCGCGGACCCGTGCGAGAGGATCACTCATCCGGTGCGCGCAGCGGGTCGTCCGCCACCCACAGCTCGTCGTCGGCGCGGAGCGTCTGCCATGCCGCGTAAAGCACGCCGAGCGCGGCCGCGGCACCGAGGACGATGGCGATGACGCCGCCGGCGCCCATCCCCTTCTTCTTCGGCTGCAGGCCCGAGAGCTGCGACGAGATCTTCTTGGTCGCCTTCGCGCCGTACTTGTCCGCGCGCTTGGCGTACTTCTTGGCATCCGGCAGGGACAGGCCCTTGCCGGCGGCGAAGCGCGCGCGGGTGTCGTTGGCGGCGTCCCACACCGACAGCGCCGAGCCGACGACGGCCCCCGCGGCCGGGACGACAGCGTCGTTCAGCACGCGCCGCGATGCGGTCACGCCCTTGTCCACATAGGGGGCCGCGTACTTCTCATACCCCTGCTTCACCTGCGGCGTGATCTGCTCGCGCCGGAAGTTGCCGAGCTGGTGCCCCGCCTCCCGTGCGATGCCCGCGGCTTCGTTCACGAGAACCTGCTGCGACTCCCACAGGCTGTTCGCCTGCTTCTGGAGCTTGCGGAGTTCCTTCTTGCGCTTACGGCTGAGGCTCACAGTGCCCTCCATTCGGCCCGGACTGATGTGGTCCCATCCTGCCAGACCGCCCTCTCGACGGCAGGGGTTGGACAGAACTCTGGAAGAATGTTATCCATGCCCATCCACACCGCTGTCGCCACTCTGCACACCAACTACGGCGATATCGTCGTCAACCTCTTCGGCGACCACGCCCCCCGCACGGTTCAGAACTTCATCGGCCTCTCCGACGGCTCCGCGTCCTGGACGCACCCGTCCACCGGCGCCGCCGGCGAGGGCCCCCTGTACACAGACGTCATCTTCCACCGCATCATCGCGGGCTTCATGATCCAGGGCGGCGACCCGCTCGGTGTCGGCACCGGCGGCCCCGGCTACACCTTCAACGACGAGATCAGCCCCGAGCTCACCTTCACCGAGCCCTACAAGCTGGCCATGGCCAACGCCGGCTCCCGCCGCAACGCCATCACGGGAGAGGTGCAGGGCACCAACGGCTCGCAGTTCTTCATCACCGTCCCCGGCCAGGGCGGTCGCGGACCCGAGTGGCTGCAGGGCAAGCACACGATCTTCGGCGAGGTCGCCGACGACGCGTCGAAGGCCGTGGTCGACACGATCAGCGACGTCCCGACCGCGGCGGGCGACCGTCCGGTGGAGCCGGTGGTCATCCAGTCGATCGACATCGTCTCGGTCTGACCCGCCCTTCGTGACCAGCGACCAGTTCCGCCGGAACAGCGAGAACTACTGCTACCGGCACCCGGACCGGCAGAGCTTCGTGCTGTGCCAGCGGTGCCTGCGCACGATCTGCCCCGAGTGCCAGACGCCCGCCGCCGTCGGCGTCGTGTGCCCGGAATGCATGAAGGAGCAGCAGAAGGCGCAGTCCCCGGCGCAGAAGAAGGCGGAACGTCGCTGGTCACGGTCGCGACCGATGGCTCTGGCGGTCTCCGGCGGGCGCCCGATCGTGACGTACGCGATCATCGCTTTGACGGCGTTCGTCTTCCTGCTCCAGCTGATCCCCGTGCTCGGCCCCCAGGTCGAGAACGCCCTGCTGTTCTGGGCGCCCTATCTGTACTCGCAGGGGGCGTTCCAGCCGTGGCGACTGATCACGGTGGCGCTGGTGCACTCGGGGTTCTGGCACGTCGGTCTGAACATGCTCGCGCTGTGGCTCATCGGGCGGCGTCTGGAGCCGCTCCTCGGGCGATGGCGATTCCTCACGCTCTACGTGCTGAGCGCGATCGGCGGCTCCGTCGCGGTCGCTCTCCTGTCACCGCTGACGCCCGTCGTCGGTGCGTCCGGCGCCATCTTCGGTCTGTTCGGCGCGCTCTTGATCATCGGCCGGCACATCGGAGCGAACATCACGGGCATCGCGATCATCCTCGGCATCAACCTGGTGATCGGGTTCATCCCGGGTTTCAACGTGTCATGGCAGGCGCACATCGGCGGCCTTCTGACCGGACTCGCGATCGGCTTCCTCTTCACCCGGACGAAGAAGAAGAGTCAGCGGACGGTGCAGATCCTCCTGCTCGCGGCGATCGGGGCGGCGCTGATCGCCCTGCTTTTCGTCCCGGCGCTCGTCTGAGCCCGACCCCTCGCGACCGGAGAGTTATCCACAGGTCTATCCCCAGTTGGGGATGAATCACACGGGTGTAATTCCTGGAATCCGGGGGCGCTCAGCGCCAGCGCGTGGTCATCAGGAACCCGATGAAGGCGATGCCGAAGCCCACGACCAGGTTCCAGCCGGCGATGCCGGGGATCGGGAACTGCATGCCGCTCAGGTAGAACACGAGGATCCACACCAGCCCGACCAGCATGAGGCCGATCATGATGGGCTTGAACCACACCGGGTTGGGCGCGGCCTCACCTTCCGCGCGCTCGATCAGCGAGTCTTCGTCGTTGCCGCGTCGTGCCATGCGCTCGATTCTAGCCGGGAGGAACCTCCCACCGCCCTATGCGAGAATCGCCGGGTGGAGCAGACCCGAGCGACCAGGCGCCAGGCGGCCGCGCGGCCCCGTTCTCGGCGTCGCGTCTCGGTCATCGGCGTCTTCGGCGAGCTGCTGATCACCGCCGGCGTGCTGGTCATGCTCTACGTCGTGTGGCAGCTCTGGGTCGGCGACCTCATCTACGGCGCCCAGAACAACGCCGCCGCGGAGGAGCTGTCGCAGACGTGGGCCGAGCAGTACACGCCGCCCGAGCCGGACGGCGAGGTGCTCCCCGCGGAAGAACCGGCATCCGTCGAACCGGTGATCCTCCCCGAACCCGCCGACACCGAGGTCTTCGGCATCATGCGGGTGCCGCGCTTCGGCGCAGACTATGCCGTCCAGATGGCGGGGGGCGTCACCCGCGCCGGCACCCTCGACCCGATCGGCATCGGCCACTACCCCGGCACCGCGATGCCGGGCGAAGAGGGCAACTTCGCCGTCGCCGCGCACCGGACGACCTACGGCGCACCCTTCAACCGGATCGCCGATCTCAAGGTGGGCGACGCCATCGTGGTGGAGACCCCCGCCGGCTGGTACACGTACCGCTTCCGGACGCTGGAGTACGTGACGCCGAACGAGACGGACGTCCTCCGCCCCGTCCCCCAGCAGCCCGATGTCCCCGCCAACGGAAAGTACATCACCTTGACCAGCTGCTCACCGATGTTCTCCCTTGCCGAGCGCATCGTCGGCTACGGCGTGTTCGAGTCGTTCACGCCCTACGCCGACGGCCCGCCCGCCGCGCTGAGCGAGGGGCTCGCCTGATGTACGGCGCGCTGTGGCGGATCCTTCCCGGCCCGTGGTGGGTCCGGCTCTTCATCGTGCTCATCCTTCTGGCCGCGGTTCTCTACGCCTTGGCCTTCTACGTGTTCCCGTGGGTCAGCGAGTACGTCAACCCGCAGGAAGTCACCGTCGAGTGAGCGCCCGCGCGTGAACGACGTGCTGGTCGTGGACAATCACGACAGCTTCGTCCACACCCTCGTCGGCTACCTCCACCAGCTCGGCGTGACGACCGACCTGCGCGAGGCCGACGAGATCACGGATGCCGTCGGTGCGATCCGCGGATACGCCGGCGTCCTGGTCTCCCCCGGCCCGGGCCGTCCCGCGGACGCCGGTGCGTCGATCGACGTGGTCCGCGCGGCCGCGACCGCCGGGGTCCCGCTGCTCGGGGTCTGCCTCGGACACCAGGCGATCGCCGAGGCGTTCGGAGCCCGGGTCGACCACGCCCCCGAACTGATGCACGGCATCACCTCCGCCGTGCACCACTCCGGTGACGCGCTCTTCGCGGGTCTCGCCGAGCCCTTCACCGCCACCCGCTACCACTCGCTCGCCGTCGTCGAGGAGACCCTCCCCGCTGATCTGGCCGTGACCGCACGGACGGACAGCGGCGTCGTGATGGGCATCCGGCATCGGGATCTGCCCGTCGTGGGCGTGCAGTTCCACCCCGAAAGCGTGCTCACGGAGGGGGGATACCGGCTCCTGGGGAACTGGCTCGCCGAGGCGGGCTTCCCCGACGCGGTCGCCCGCGGTGCGCGGCTCAGCCCGCGTCAGGAGCCGGTGCAGTAGGTGAGGGTGATCTCGGAGCGGTAGGGCACGTCGCCGGGGGCGAGGGACTGCGCCGTGACCGTCGGGGGGTTCGTCGCCGCGCAGGCGCCGTCTTCCTGCGGGATCACGGTGAGTTCGAGTGCCTCGAGTTCGCGCGTCGCGCCTTCGAGCGTGTACCCGGTGACATCGTTGATCGTCACGCGCCCGGATGCGACGGTGAGGTTGACGGCGGTGCCGATGGCGATCGACGATTCCGCCGTCTGATCGGCGGAGATGACGATGTTCTCCGCCAGGGCCGGATCGTTCCGCGAGCTGACGGTGCCGAGGGTCAGACCCGCCGCCTCCAGAGCGGCGGTGGCCTCGTCGCGGGTGAGCCCGGTGAGTTCGGGGACGGTCGCGAGCTCCTGGCCGCGGGAGACGAAGACCCGCACCTCCTGGCCGCGCGACATCGAGGTGCCGGGGGCGGGTTCTGTGCGGATGACGTTGCCGACGGCGACGTCGATGGAGTCCTCCTCCACGCGGATGGCGAGGAGATCCGCCTCGGCGAGCTCGGCGTTCGCGCGGTCGTAGGTCATCCCCGACACGTCCGGCACGACGGCCGCGTTGGTCGGAACCTCGGTGGGCTGCAGGGAGAGCACCCAGATGACCACCGATATCAGCAGCACCGCGAGGACGGCGACCCCGGACCAGATCCACGCGACCGGGGGTCCTGCCTGGGTGCGCTTCATCGTGGTGTCGGTGCTCAGCTGACGGAGCGAGCGCGCCGTCTCCGCCGCCTGCCGGGGATTCGGGCCGTACAGCTCGCTCGTGAGCGCGCCGAGCGCGCGCTTGGACGGCTCGCGCCCGTCGATGGTCGCGTCCAGCGCCTCGCGGAAGCTCGCGGCATCCTGGTACCGCGCGAAGGGATCCTTCGCCAGCGACCGCAGGGCGACGGCATCCAGCGATCGGGGGATCGAGTCGCGGATCTCGGACGGCGCCACGGGGGCTTCGCTGACGTGCTGGTAGGCGACCGCGACCGGCGACTCGCCGCGGAACGGGGGGCGTCCGGCGAGCAGCTCGTAGAGCACGACGCCGGTGGAGTACAGATCGGCACGTGCGTCGACCGGCTCGCCCTTGGCCTGCTCGGGAGAGAAGTACGACGCGGTGCCGATGATGGCCGTCGTCTCGGCGACGGTCGACGAGCTGTCGGACACCGCCCTCGCGATGCCGAAGTCCATGACCTTCACCTGACCGGCATCCGTCACCATGACATTGCCGGGCTTGATGTCGCGGTGGACGACTCCCGCGCGGTGCGAGTACTCCAGGGCCTCCAGGATGCCGTCCACGTAGCGGATCGCCTCGTCGACGGGCACGGGGCCCTCGGCGATGATGTCCTTCAGGAGCGCGCCCTTGACGAGTTCCATCACGATGAACGGCACGGGACGGACGACGCCGTCCTTGCCGGTCTCGGAGTCCTCGCCGGCGTCGAAGACGCGGACGATCGTGGGGTGCGCCATGCGGGAGGCCGCCTGGGCCTCGAGCCGGAACCGCGTACGGAACGCGTTGTCGCCGGCGAGATCGCGATCGAGGATCTTGATGGCCACCTCGCGCCCGAGGGTGAGGTCGTATCCGCGGTAGACGCTGGCCATACCGCCGCGCCCGATGGGCTCGTCGATACGGTAGCGGCCGGAAAGCACGCGCGGATCAGCGGTCACTGTCTCCCCCTGTCTGGAACATCAGCCACACTAGCCGAGCGCCCGGGCGGCGACCTGGGAACAGGCCGCCGCCCGGGCGATGTCGGGTGTCGCGGGCCTTACTCGTCCGTCGTCGGGTTCGGGTCGGGCGTCGGGCCCGGCTCCGGCGCCTGCTCGATCGTCGCGGTGGCCTCGGGCGATGTCGGCGATGTGCGCTCACCCGACGGGCCGCCGGAGCAGGTCACCGTGTAGGTCACGATGAGCGTGCCGCTGCCGTTGTTCGGGATCGTGATCTGGGCGTTTCGGTCATTGGCGCCGAACGAGGACGACGACTGACCGTTGGCGAACGTGCCGTTGGACGCGGTGAGGTTGTACGCGCTCGGCGAGCCTTCGCCCGACGGGCACGTGTACCCCGGCCAGCTGACGTCGATCGTGCCGCCGGGGGCGACCGTCGGCGAGTTCAGCGCGGGGGCACCCGGGGTCTCGAGCGCGGTCTGCTCGCCGTAGGCCGTGAGGTTGATCGTGGTGCCGGCGGGAACGCGCCCGGTGGGGTCGACGCTGTAGACCAGACCGACCTCGCCCTCGGTGGGAGCGGCGTTGCCGGTCGTGCAGCTCGCAACCAGGTCGACACCCTCCAGGACACCGCGCGCGTCGTCGCACGAGAGGCCGATGAGACCGAGCGAGTTGACGTCGATCCGCTCCTCCGTGGGCGTCGGCGTCGGCGTGGGGCTCGCCGTCGTCCGGGTGGGCGACGGGGTCGTGGGATCCGGCTCCGGCTCGCCCTGGTTCGCGAGCACCGCCCACAGCGTGCCGCCGAGGACGAGGAGGAGCAGGACGATGAGCGCGATGAGCGGCCACGTCCAGGGGCTCCGCTTCTTCTTCTCCGTCGTCGTCTCGCCGTCGGGCTCGGCATCCGCATCGAGCGGCACGGCGGCGGTCGCGGGGAGGAGACGGGTCGCGGCCTGCGTGTCGCTGCCGGCGGTGAGGAGCTGCGTGACGTCGTCGACGCCCGCGGCGCCCGCGATCGCGGGGACCGCGGCGACGGCGGCGGCCATGTCGCCGTGACGGAGGGCCGTGGCGGCGCGCGCGACGGCGGCGGCCGTGGCCGGGCGCTCCTCGGGCTTCTTGGCGATCATCGCCATCACGAGGTTCTGCACCGGGACGGCGACGGTCGCCGGCAGCGGCGGCGGCTGCTCGTTGATCTGGGCCATCGCGATGGCCACCTGCGATTCGCCGGTGAACGGGCGGCGACCCGCGAGGCACTCGTAGGCGACGATGCCGAGGGAGTAGACATCGGTCGCGGGCGACGCCGGGTGTCCGGACGCCTGCTCGGGCGAGAGGTACTGGACCGTCCCCATGACCTGACCGGTCGCGGTGAGCGGGACCTGGTCGGCGATGCGCGCGATGCCGAAGTCGGTGATCTTCACCCGGCCGTCGGGGGTGATGAGGAGGTTGCCGGGCTTGATGTCACGGTGCACGAGGCCCGCCGCGTGGGCGGCCTGGAGCGCCGAGGAGGTCTGCGCGACGATGTCGAGCGTCTTGTCGCTCGAGAGCGATCCGTCGCGCTCGAGGATGGTCGACAGCGCCTCGCCGGGGACGAGCTCCATCACGAGGAAGGCCGAACCGGCCTCCTCGCCGTAGTCGAAGACGCTGGCGATGCCCTCGTGGTTGACGAGGGCGGCGTGCCGGGCTTCGGCGCGGAAGCGCTCGAGAAAGCCGGGATCCCCCATGTACTCGTCTTTGAGGATCTTGATCGCGACGGTGCGTCCGATGACATGGTCGGTGGCTTCCCACACTTCACCCATGCCGCCGATCGCGATCCGCGAATCCAGCTCGTAGCGGCCGCCGAAGGTCACTCCTTGCGTCGGTCTCATCTGCCCAGCACCGCCTCCATGACCTGTTTCGCGATGGGCGCGGCGATCGTGTTGCCGCTGCCCGACTGTCCTTGCCCGCCGCCGTCCTCGACCACGACGGCTACGGCGACCTGGGGGTCGTCCGCCGGAGCGAATCCGGTGAACCACAGCGTGTACGGCGCACCCGCTCCGTTCTCCGCTGTGCCGGTCTTACCGGCCACGTCGACCCCGTCTATTCTTGCACCCGACGCCACACCGTCCGAGACATTGGCGACCATCATCTCGAGCAGGTCCGCGGCGACATCCGGCTCCATCGCGCGCCCGTACTCGGTGGGGTCGAAGGTCTGCTGGACGGACAGATCCGGGCCGATCACGCGGCGGATCATCTGGGGGTTCATCACGAGCCCTTCGTTGGCGATGCCGGCCGACACCATGGCGATCTGGAGCGGCGTCGCGGTCACCTGGCCCTGGCCGAACCCGGTCAGGGCGGTCTGCGCGTCGTCGAGCCCCCGCGGATAGCTCGAGGGCGTGGAGGTCAGCGGGATGTCGAAGCTGGAGTTGAAACCGAACTTCTCCGCCTCCTCGCGGATCGCGTCATCGCCCAGTTCCACCGCGAGCTCGGCGAAGGGGATGTTGCAGCTCAGCCGCATCGCCGTCTCCAGCGTCACCTCGTCGCCGCCCCCGCACGTCCCGCCGCTGGCGTTGCGCAGAACGCTCGACGACTGGGGCAGGCGATAGGAAGCCGGGTTGGGGAAGGTCGACTCGGGCGTGTACTCGCCGGAGGCGAGGGCGGCGGAGGCGACGACGAGCTTGAACACAGATCCGGGCGGGTTCAGGTCGCCGGCGATCGCGCGATTCGACAGGGGCTTCCCGGGGTCGGCGACGAGCGCGTCGTAGGTCTCGTTGACCTCGGCGGTGATGTGCGAGGCGAGGAGGTTCGTGTCGAAGCTCGGGCTGGACACGAGCGCGAGGACGCGTCCCGTCGCCGGGTCCAGCGCGACGACGGCGCCTTCGAGGTCGCCGAGGGCGTCGTACGCGGCGCGCTGCACCTCGGCATCCAGGGTGAGGGCCACGTTCGATCCGCGCGGCGGCTGCCCCGTGATGATGCGGTCCAGACGCGAGAAGAACTGCGACCCGGACGTGCCGCTGAGCGGCTGGTTCATCGCGAGCTCGAGGCCGGTCGCCGCTCCCAGCGCGGGGTTGATGTAGCCGGTGACGGGCGCCCACATGTCGGGATCGACGTACTGGCGCTGCCAGCTGTAGACGTCGTCGGAGGGGACGGAGGAGGCGATCGCGGCGCCGCTGGCGATGATCGACCCGCGCTGGACCTCGTAGGAGTCGTAGAGCGCGCGGGTGTTCTGCGAGTTCTGCTGCAGGGCGTCGGCCTGCACCACCTGGATCCAGCTCACGGATCCGAAGAGGGCGAGGAACATCGCGAGCATCACGATGCTGAGGCGTCGGAGTTCTTTCGTCATGTCAGCCGATCACCACCCGGGGACGACTGCGGACGGCATCCGAGATCCGCAGCAGCAGGGCGACGATGATCCAGTTGGCGACGAGCGAGGATCCGCCCGCGGCGAGGAACGGGGTCGTGAGGCCGGTGAGGGGGATCACACGGGTCACCCCGCCGACCATGATGAACACCTGCAGGGCGATGGTGAACGACAGCCCGGTCGCGAGGAGCTTGCCGAAGTCGTCCTGGCCGGCGAGGCCGATGCGGATCCCGCGGCTCGTGAACACCATGTACAGGCAGAGGATCGCGAAGACGCCGATGAGGCCGATCTCCTCGCCGAGGCTGGGCAGGATGTAGTCGCTCTCCGCCACCGGCGTGAGGTACGGCCGGCCCTGGCCGAGGCCGGTGCCGACCAGACCGCCCTGGGCGAGGCCGAAGATGCCCTGCACCAGCTGGTAGCTGCCGCCGGGGGCGTCGATCACCGCGGGGTTGAAGGCGTCGAGCCAGTTCGTGAAGCGACCCTGCACGTAGGGCAGGACGCGGGATGCCGCGAACGCGCCGACGGCGACGAGGACGAGGCCGATGAACACCCAGCTGGTCTTGCCCGTGGCGACGTAGAGCATCGCCACGAACATTCCGAAGATCAGAAGACCCGTGCCGAGGTCGCGCTGGAGCACGATGATGCCGAGCGAGACGAGCCAGAACACCAGGACCGGGCCGAGCTCGCGAGCGCGCGGCCACGTGATGCCGAGGATCTTGGTGCCGGTGGTGGTCAGGCTCTCGCGCGTGCGCACGAGGTAGCCGGCGAAGAAGATCGCCAGGCACAGCTTCGCAAGCTCGCCCGGCTGGAAGGTGAAGAAGCCCACATCCACCCATACGTCGGCGTTGCCGCCGGCGCTGAGGCCCGGGATGACGGGGAGGACGAGCAGCAGGATGCCGACGAAACCGAAGATGTAGGTGTAGCGGAAGAGCACCCGATAGTTCTTCAGCAGCACCACGACGGCGATCGCGAGGATCACCGCGATCGCCGCCCACGCCAGCTGGCGCGTGGAGAACGCGCCCCAGCCGAAGCGGATCGCGGCGATGTCGAGCCGGTAGATCATCGCGATCCCGAGGCCCGTGAGGAGCGTGGCGATCGGCACGACGAAGGGGTCGGCATCCCGTGCCACCAGACGGAGCACGATGTGCAGGGCCACGACGAGCGCGGTGAGCCCGCCGCAGTAGATGAGGAAGCGCCAGTTGATCTCGCCGAGTGCGCCCAGCTGCACCAGCGCCACGGCCGACCAGGTGAGCGCGAGCGCGAAGACGAGCAGGGCGAGCTCGCGGTTGCGCTGCGTCTGCGGGACCCGGAGGCGCCGCAGGGCTCGGATGACCGCGGTGTCGCTGGAGACCGCGTCGGGTGCGTCGGGGCGTGCCGGTGCCGCGCTCATCCGCCTCCTCCTGCCGTCTCGCTGATCGTGGCGACGATACGACGCGCATCTGGGAGGGAGCTTGCCGAGATGGTCTGCTCGATCGTGGCCTGCGCGAACTCCGGCAGGGAGTCCAGCGGGATGCCGGTGTCTTCGTACGGCGTGGACAGGGAGATCGGACCGATGTCCTGCTGGACACCGCGGAAGATGACCACCGAATCCTCGTCGGCGCCGACGTAGTACCGCGTCTGGGTCCACTGGTAGCCGCCCCAGAGACCGACGGAGAGGATGCCGAGGACGAGGATCACACCGATGATCCAGCCGAAGCGGCGCCGGCGTCCGCGTCGGCGGTCCTCCTCGATGAGCTCCTCGAGGAACTCCGCCGCCGGCTCGAAGTGCGTCGGCTCGTTGGCCGCCTGCCGGTTCGGATGCAACCAGCTGGGGCGGCCCGGGCGCGCGGCGGGCACATCGACACCCTGGGGGTTCGACGCGGAGCCGACGATCGTGGGCGTGCCGGAGAAGACCGGGTGCGCGCCGCCGACGTCGGCGATGACGATGGTGACGTTGTCGGGGGCTCCGCCGTCCAACGCCTGCTTCAGCAGGATGTCGGCGGTGCGGCCCGGCGTGAGCCCCTGGCTCAGCGCCTTGGCGGTGTGGGCGTCATCGACGACGCCCGAGAGGCCGTCCGAGCAGAGCAGCCAGCGGTCGCCCGGCTGCGTCGGCATGATGAACGTGTCGACCTCGGGGTTCGGGTCCATGTCGCCGAGCACCCGCATGAGGACGGAGCGGCGCGGGTGGTACCGCGCCTCCTCGGGTGTGATGCGGCCCGAGTCGACCAGCCGCTGCACGAACGTGTGGTCGGTGGTGATCTGGGTGAGCTCGTCGTCGCGGTACAGGTAGATCCGCGAGTCGCCGATGTGCGCGATGACGGCGTAGTCGTTGACCATCACCATCGCGCTGACGGTGGTGCCCATCCCGGCGAGTTCGGGGCGGACGTCGACGGTGTCGATCAGCGCGCGGGCGGTCTCCGAGATGCCGTCCCGAAGGGCCCGTTCGGCATCCGACGGTGCGGCGTAGGGGTGGTCGAGCTGCTCGAGCCGGGTGACGGCGATGCTGGACGCGACATCGCCGCCGGCGTGCCCGCCCATGCCGTCGGCGACGAGGAACAGGTTCGACCCGGCATACCCGGAGTCCTGGTTGTTGGAGCGCACCTTGCCGGTGTGCGAGATCGCGGCGCTCGAGCCCTGGAAGACCATCGGTGGGGTTCCGCTTACGCCCGCAGCTCGAAGGTGGTCGCGCCGACCTTGATGGGGGCGCCGATGGTCACCGGAACGGGCGTCGACACGCGGGCGCCGTCGTGCCATGTCCCGTTGGTCGAATCGAGGTCCTGAAGCATCCACTGCTCGCCCCACAGGACGAGCCGGGCGTGGTGGCTGGAGGTGTAGTCGTCGCGGATGACGAGACCCGATTCGCTCGAGCGGCCGATGGTGAGCGGTTCGCTCCCGAGGGGGAGTTCGAGTCCGGCCTTCGGGCCCGACGTGATGACGATGCGGGTCGCCGAGGTGGTCGTCGCCGGGCCGCCCTTGGCACCGCGCGGAGCGGATCCGGATGCCGGGCGGTCGGTCACGGGTGCAGTGGCGTTCGCGCGGGGCGCGGCGGGCGCGGGCGCGGCGGCGGGTGCGCCGGCCTCGGCGGGCTCCGGCATCCGCCGCACCTTCACACCGAACAGGTCGGCGCGGAGCGAGTAGACGACGCCGAAGACGAACGCCCACAGGAGGACGAGGAAGCCGATGCGCAGCAGCAGGAGGGTCAGTTCACTCATGCGAGGGGGCCGCCTTCGCGCAGATCGTAGGCCCGCGTCGCGTCGGCCGCGGGAAGAGGCGGACGCGGCGGGGTGGCCTGAGCGACCACGCGGAAGATGATGTCGGTGCGTCCGATGGTGACCACCGAGTCGGGGGCGAGGGCGGCTTCGCCGACCTTCTGCCCGTTGAGCTTCGTGCCGTTCGTGGACTTCAGGTCGCGCACCATGGCGCGCTCGCCGTCCCACAGGATCTCGACGTGGCGGCGCGAGGTGCCGGAGTCGGGGATGGTGATGTCGGCGTCGCTGCCGCGGCCGATGACGGTGCGGGACTTCGCGAGGGTGTGGCGCGTGCCGTCGATGTCGACGACGCCGCGCCAGGAGACCTCGCCGCCCTGCGCGGTGGCGCTGTCGACGCGGAGGGTTCCGGTGGACAGCTGCGGGTCGCGCTCGAGGGTGATCGAGACGGGTCCGGCGAAGCTGTAGCCCTGGGCCTTGGCGTGCGTGTGGACCAGCGTGTCGAGTTCGTGGATGAGCGCGCCGCCGAGGGCGGCCATCTTCTCGTCGTCGGCCGGCGACAGACGCACGGCGAAGGTGTTCGGCGCGAGGATGCGGTCGCGGGTGACGACGGCGGCCTTCTTGTCGAGTTCGCTGCGGAGGGCGGAGGCGATCTCGACGGGCTGGATGCCGCTGCGGAAGGTCTTCGCGAACGCGCTGTTCACGGCGCGCTCGAGACCTTTCTCGAAGCTGTCAAGTAGTCCCACGGGGCTCCTCGGAGGGCGGTTCCGGTTGGTACATGGTAAGTGCACCTGTGCGTCGGTGCCGTGCGAGCGGACGGGGGAAGGGCGATGTCGGGGAGTCGGCCCGCCGTCGGGCGGGGGTCGGGTGGGGTCGTGTGCGTCCTCGCGCCATTCTGCCCCGTCGGGGCGCCCGGGCGCGATTCTGCGGGCCGATTCGGGCGTGATATCCTCGCACAGTTGAGTCGGCAGCATGCTGCCGCTCGCGCGAGTGGCGGAATAGGTAGACGCGCTGGCTTCAGGTGCCAGTGCCCGCAAGGGCGTGGGGGTTCAAGTCCCCCCTCGCGCACAGCGAATGTGCGGACAGCCGGTCGGAGGAGAGATCCCCGACCGGCTTCGTCGTCTCCGGGCGCGCACGTCGCGCTGAACCTGCCGCGGCGCGCCGTTCGGCCGCGACACCCGGGTGGGTGAGGATGGGCCGGTGCTCGACGGCCCGCCCCTCGCCGAGTGGCTGCCGGTGTCGGCGGCCGCTCTGGTCTTCCTCCTGGTCGCGGCGGGGATCGCGGGCTGGGTGGACGCGGTCGTCGGCGGTGGCGGACTCATTCAGCTTCCCGCCCTCGTCATCGCCGTTCCGCAGGACGTCGCCACGCCCTACGTCCTCGGCACGAACAAGCTCTCCTCCTTCTTCGGCACGCTGACGGCGAGCTGGGTGTACCTCCGCCGCATCCGCGTGCAGCTCGTGCTGCTCGTCCCCCTCATCGCGGGCGCGTTCTCGGGTTCGGCTGCGGGCGCCGCGGTCTCGCGCTTCGTACCGCGCGAGGTGCTGACACCCGTCGTCCTCGTGGCGGTGGTGGCCGTGGCGGCCTACACCTTCTTCAAGCCGTCGATGGGACTTGAGCACGAACCGCGGTTCGACGGCGGTGTCGCGGTCGTCTGGCGTGCGGCGCTCATCGGCCTCGGCGTCGGCTTCTACGACGGACTCCTGGGCCCCGGCACCGGGTCGTTCTTCGTCATCCTGCTCGTCGTCGTCCTCGGCTTCGGCTTCCTTCAGGCCAGCGTCAACGCGAAGGTCGCGAACCTCACCACGAACCTCGCCGCGCTCGCCGTGTACGGCGTCCACGGCGAGATCCTCCTCGTCCTCGGTCTCGCCATGGCGGCGGTGAACATGGCGGGCGGCTTCCTCGGCGCGCACATGGCGACCCGTCGCGGCAGCGCCTTCGTGCGCGTGGTGTTCCTCGTGGTGCTGAGCCTCCTGATCGTGAAGCTCGCCTGGGACACGGTCGTCCAGTTCGCCGGGTAGAGCCGCTCCCCCGCGTGACGGATGCCGTCCCCTCCGTCACGCGCCCGTCGAGGCGCGGGCGACGAGGGTCGTCGGCAGCTCGAGGGAGGGGTGCGCGACCTCGCGACCCTCCGCGGCGTCGGCGAGGAGCCCGACGGCGGTGGCGGCCATCTCGCGGAGCGGCTGACGGATCGTCGTCAGTGGCGGCTGCAGCCAGCGCGCACCGCGGACATCGTCGAACCCGACGACGAGGACGTCGCGCCCGATCGACAGGCCCGCCTCCGCGATCGCGCGGTAGGCTCCCGCGGCCATCTCGTCCGAGCACGCGAACAGGCCGATCGGGCCGTCTCCGGGCATCGCGGCGAGGGCACGCGCCGTCGCGCGGCGGGCCTGGCCGGACGTCCAGTCGGCGCGTTCGCGCATCACCACGGCACCCGGCATGCGCCGCTCCACCTCGGCCTCGAACCCCTGCACCCGCGCACGACCGAAGCGGAACGTCGGCTCCCCGGCGATCACCACGAACCGGCGTGCTCCCCGGTCGATCAGGTGGGCGGCGGCATCCGTCCCCCCGGCATGGTCGGTCGTGCCGACGTTCCACAGCGGCAGGGAGGCGTCGCCGCGCGGACCGAGGAGGACGATCGGGATGCCGGCATCGGCGAGCACCGTCACCTGCGACGCGGTCGGGGTGATCACCCCGATCACGACCCCCGCCGACCCCCGGGAGCGGATGCGCATCGGCCAGTCGTCGCGCGGTGCATCGCGCTCGGTGGTGAGGACGAGGTCGTACCCGAGTTCCGCCGCCGCCTGCTGCGCACCCGCCGTGACCTGTTCGGAGTAGGGGTCGTGGAACCGACCGAGCACGAGGTCGATGAGGCGCGACGTGCCGGTGCGCGGACGTCCGCGGCGCTCGCCGTCGCGCCGATATCCGAGGTCGCGGGCGGCGGCGAGCACCCGGGCGCGGGTCTCGGCCGCCATCTCGCCGCGCCCCCGCAGGGCACGCGAGACCGTCGTGACGCTCAGCCCGCAGTGCGCGGCGATCGCGTCGAGGGTCGGACGCGGAGGGAGGGTCACGCAGCTATTTTGCGCCAATTCATCGCGCAGCATCCGCTCGGGTGGAACAGTGGGCGCGGTATCGATCGATGGAGAGGATTCGAGATGTCGACGACGACACCGCCGCACGCCCTGCGCGTCGCACTCATCGGCACCGGCTTCATGGGCCGCGCGCACGCCCAGGCCTGGCGCACCGCCCACCGGTTCTTCGACCTGCCTCGCGAGCCGCGGCTGGCCGTCGTGGTGGGTCGCGACCCGGAGCGCACCGCCGCCGCAGCCGCCGAGTTCGGTGCCGAGGGGTGGAGCACCGACTGGCGGGAGGTGCTCGGCCGCGGTGACATCGACGTGGTCGACATCTGCACCCCCGGCGACACCCACGCCGAGATCGCGCTGGCCGCGCTCGCGGCGGGCCTGCACGTCCTGTGCGAGAAGCCCCTCGCGAACGACGTCGCCGAGGCCGAGTCGATGGCGGCGGCGGCGGATGCCGCGGCCGCAGCATCCGGCGCGGTGAGCATGTGCGGCTTCAGCTACCGCCGCACGCCGGCCCTCGCGCTGGCCCGCCGGTTCGTTCGCGAGGGCCGGATCGGGGAGATCCGTCACGTCCGCGCGCAGTACCTGCAGGACTGGCTGAGCGACCCGGATGCCCCGTACACCTGGCGTCTGGACCGGGAACGCGCGGGCTCGGGCACGCTCGGCGACATCGGCGCGCACTCGATCGACGCCGCGCAGTGGATCACGGGCGATGCGATCATCGGTGTCTCGGCCACGATGCAGACCTTCGTCGAGACCCGCCCCGTGCTCGGGGAGCAGGTCGGGCTCGGCGGACGCGCGGCGGACGGCGCTGCACGTCGGCGTGTGACGGTCGACGACGCCGTCGCCTTCACCGCGCGCTTCGCCTCCGGGGCGATGGGGGTCTTCGAGGCCACGCGGCTGGCGACCGGTCACCGCAACTCCAACCGCATCGAGATCAACGGCGACCGGGGTGCCGTCGCGTTCGACTTCACCCGCATGAACGAGCTCGACTACTACGACGCCGCCGACGACGCCGGGGCCCAGGGCTTCCGGCGCATCCAGGTGACCGAGGCCGAGCATCCCTATACGGCGGCGTGGTGGCCGGCCGGCCACGGGCTCGGCTACGAGCACCTCTTCACCCACCAGGTGGTCGATCTCGTCCGGTCGATCGCCGGCGTCGGGCCCGCAGATCCCGACTTCGCCGAGGCCGCGGGCGTGCAGCGGGTGCTGGCGGCGGTCGAGCGGAGCGCCCAGGACGACAGCCGCTTCACGTCCGTGGAGCCGGCGCCGAGCACGCCCGATCCGCAGAAGGAGCACCTCTCATGACCTCACGCCGCGCACTCGTCGTCCGGGGTGGATGGGACGGGCACAAGCCCGTCGAAGCCACCGAGCTGTTCCTGCCGTTCCTCCGGGACAGCGGGTTCGCCGTCACCGTGTCCGAGACCAACGACGTCTACACGGATGCCGAGCTCATGGCCGCGACCGATCTCATCGTGCAGAGCGTGACGATGTCGGAAATCTCGCGCGAGGCCTTCGCCGGCCTCCGCGACGCCGTGCGGGCGGGCACCGGGCTCGCGGGCTGGCACGGCGGCATCGCGGATTCGTACCGCAAGGAGTCGGACTACCTGCATCTGATCGGCGGTCAGTTCGCCACACATCCGTCGAAGGCGCCGGAGCAGTGCGGAGCCGGCGAATCCGACAACTTCCTGCCCTACACGGTCGAGATGACCGAGCTCGGGCGCGCCCACGAGATCACGGCGGGCATCGCCGACTTCTCCCTCGACACCGAGCAGTACTGGGTGCTTCACGACGATCTCATCGACGTCCTCGCCACGACCACGCACCCCGTTCAGCCGTACCATCCGTGGCATCGGCCGGTCACCTCTCCCGCCGTGTGGACCCGGCACTGGGGCGACGGGCGCATCTTCGTGGCGACCCCGGGGCACTCGCCGGAGGTGCTCGCCGACCCGAACGTCCGCACCATCGTGGAGAGGGGGATGCTGTGGGCAGCCCGCACCGCGTAGGCATCGTCGGACTCGGGGTGATCTCGAGCCAGTACCTGACCACCCTCCACGGCGTCGCCGGCATCCGCATCACCGCCGTCGCCGACCTCGACGCCTCCCGCGCGGAGGCCGCCGCCGGCCGCATCGACGGATGCCGCGCCCTCGCGGTGACGGAGCTCCTCGCCGACCCCGACGTCGACACGGTCCTGAACCTCACGATCCCGGCGGCCCACGCCGAGATCGCGCTCGCGGCCCTCGCGGCGGGGAAGAACGTCTACGGAGAGAAGCCTCTGGCGGCCACGCTCCCCGACGCCCAGCGCATCATGGACGAGCGCGGCGACGCGTGGGTCGGCGGGGCACCCGACACGGTGCTCGGGACCGGCATCCAGACCGCCCGCGCCGCGGTCGACGCGGGGCTCATCGGTCGGCCGCTGTCGGCGACGGCGACGTGGGTATCGGCGGGCCACGAGGCGTGGCATCCTCATCCGGACTTCTACTACCGCGACGGCGGCGGTCCGCTGATGGACATGGGGCCCTACTACCTGACCTCGCTCGTGCACCTTCTCGGTCCGGTCGTCCGCGTCACCGGAGTGTCTCGGCGCGCGCGCGGCGAGCGGGTCATCGCGACCGGGCCGCGCGCCGGGGAGCGGATCCCGGTCGAGGTCGACACGCATGTCACCGGCATCCTGGAGCACGCATCGGGGGCGGTGTCGACGGTGGTGTTCAGCTTCGACGCGGTCCGCAGCGAGGCGCGGCCCCTCGAGATCCACGGCGAGGAGGCGTCGCTGACCCTCCCCGACCCGAACATGTTCGACGGCGATGTGGCGCTCGGCCGTCGGGGAGCGGAATGGCAGACCCTTCCGGTGTCGGCGGGGTACGCCGATGCCGGCCGCGGGATCGGGCTGATCGATCACACGCGGGGCGGGCACGGAGCCGACGGTGCGCTGGCGCTCCATGTGCTCGACATCATGGCGTCCCTGCTCGAGTCCGGTCGCCGCGGTGCCCCGCTCGATCTCGTCACGACCGTCGCGCGCCCGGCGCCCGTTCCGCTCACTGCGCGCGAGGTGTGGTCCCGCGGAGCCTGAACGCCCGAGAGGGCCCGCTCGGATGACGCGGTGAGAGGATCGGAGGATGGAAGCCGACGCGCGGGAGGAGCTCCGGGCGTTGCGGGCGCGCGCGTACGGGCCCGGCGCCGACATCCACGAAGACCCCCGTGCCCGCGAACGCCTTCGAGAGCTGGAGATGCGCGTGCAGGAGCAGGCGCGCGTGCGCGCCTCGGCCGCATCCCCGCCGGCCGCGTCCGCGCCCCCCGCGTCCCCCGCCGCGTCCCCCGCTGCGCCCCCGGAACCCGAGGGCGAGCCCGACGCCGGTCGCGAGCCCGCGTCGGAGGAGCCTTCCCCCGAGCCCCGGTCGCCCCGGCGGATCACCACGGGCTGGTGGGCGGCATCCGTCATCGCGGCGCTCGTCGTCGGGGCGGGTGCGGCGGTCGCCGTCGGGGCGGTGAGTCAGGGCGCGGGCGAGGGACAGGTCATCGCGTCCCTCCCTCCGAAGCCCGAGGTGCCGTGGCCGCGCTTCCTCGGAGTGGAGACAGAGGATTCGACGATGTTCCGAGAGTTCTACGGGATGTCTGCCGTCACCACGGAACGGGAGTTGATGGGGCAGGGGACCGACACCTGCCTCGTCATCTTCCAGGCCGACGAGGCCGAGATGATCGCATCCGTGCGGAGGTATCAGTGGGCGTGCGGCTCGCCCTCTTTCCCTCCGAGCGTGCAGTTCGAGGTGGTGTCGGCGGACTCCCTGCCGGAGCAGCTGGTCGCGCGCTTCCCCGTCGGCTCCGAGCTGAAGTTCACCTACGTGCCCTCGCCCCGCGACGACGTGGATGCTCCCCGCGTCGAGGTGACGGCGATCTCGCCCGCACAGGAGGACTGAGCTCCGCGACGAGCGGGACGGAGGTCAGACCCCGTCGAGGGCGGGCAGCAGGACGAAGACGATCTCCTCGACCTCCCGGTCGAGCCCGGGCGCGAAAGAGGTCGTCCGCGACACCTCGGTGAAGCCGTTGTGCCGGAGGACGGCCACGGAACCGGCGTTGTGCGCCGCGCATCGGGCGAACAGCGGACGCACCGGCTCGAGGGAGACCAGCTGCCGGAGCGCCTCGGTCGCGATCCCGCGGCCCCAGACCTGCCGTGCAGTCCAGAAGCTGACCTCGCGATCGCCGTCGACGGTGAAGGCCGCGACCGTACCGGCGAAGGCGCCGTCAGCGACGATGACGCGCTGGATCACGTCGTCGCTCGCGCGCTGTCGGGCCATCCAGGCGTCGAACACCTCGCGGGAGTCCGGATCGGATGCCGTGAACGCCGCCTGTCGGACGCCGTCGGGATCGCGCATCATCGCGAAGACGTCGTCGAGGTCGTCGTCGGTGAGGGGGCGGAGCTCGATACGGGTCACGGGGACACCGTATCCGGGGCCATCCCCACGGAGAAGGGGACTCCCGCGTGGAGGGGAGTTGTCGATACCATGTGCGTGTCACGCTTCGGCGTGGCCTATCCGGGGGGATCCGTCGGCGCCCGGGCTTGGAGCATCGCTCAGCCCGGGCGTTCGATGGGAGTGCGCACGACCCCGCCGCACCCGCTCCGCCGTGTGCAACATTTCCGTCACTGTCCGACACCCCCCTCGCGACGCGGCCGTCGCTTCGTTAGCGTGGAACCGCTCCGGCGCGCACGGCTCCGGGCGCGGAAGAACGGTATGGAATGAGCACGCAGGGCACCGTCAAGTGGTTCAACTCGGAGAAGGGCTTCGGGTTCATCGCACCCGACGAGGGCGGTGCGGATGTCTTCGCCCACTACAGCGCGATCGACGCCAGCGGCTACCGCTCGCTCGAGGAGAACCAGCGCGTGGAGTTCGAGATCGCCCAGGGCCCCAAGGGCCTGCAGGCGGAGAACATCCGCCCCCTCTGACTCCGAGCGCCCATTGGGGCGTTCAGGCTGACTCCGAGCGCCCATCGGGGCGTTCAGGCTGACTCCGGGCGCCCGTCGCGGCGCTCAGGAGCGGTCGCCGCGCACGAGTTCCAGGCCTGCGCCGGCGAACTGCCGCAGGGTCGCGTCCGGCAGGAACGCGCGCGTGAGAGCCGGACCGATCCGGGCGAGGTCGCTCTCGTCGCGGAACAGCAGGTACATGGTCTCGTACCGCGGGTGGAACTTCTCCTTGAAGCGGTGCAGCGACCGGAACCCGTAGACCGGCTCGAGCATGTCGGCGAGCTTGTCGCTGAGCACGGCGATCATGCCGGCGTCCGGCGGATAGTCGTGCGCGAGGGGCGCTCCCGAGAGCGACATGATCTCGACGCCCTCCTCGGAGAAGAGCTTCGCGGACGAGCCGATGAGGAACTCCATCACCGGTCCGAACCCGCCCTCGCGCCGGCGCATGAGATCCAGCGTCCACCCGCGCACCGCGCCGTCGCCGCCGTAGACCGGCAGCCACGACAGGAAGCCGTCCACGTCGCCCGCGGGCGAGATCGCCAGTGCGAGCCGCACCTCGGGATCCTCGGCCTCCACCAGCGTCCCGAGCGTGAATCCCATCTCGGGCAGTCCCTTGTCGCCGACCCACATCTCCGAGATCGCGCGCAGCTGCTGACGCACGCCCCAGCTCTCGTCGGCGAGGCGCGTCATCCGGAAGGTCATCTCCTCGCGCCCGGCACGGTTGAGCGAGGAGCGCACCGAGTTCCACTGCTTCCCGGTGAACGCCAGTCCCGGCAGGTCGACGATGGTGTCGTCGGCGACGACGATGCTCCGCCAGGTCGCGGGAACCGCCGCGCGGGTGGCCTCGTCCGAGCTGAAGAAGCAGGGCACGAGGCCCGCCTCTTCCGACATCCGGATGAACTCCGTGACGGATGCCGCGCGGGTCTCGACCGGACCGAGGGGGTCGGCGAGGGCCAGAGCGACCCCCGAACGGCGCTGATGGGCGACCATCCCGCCGGAGGTGCGGGCGTAGGCGAGGCCTTCCCAGGTCGTCATCCATGACAGGGTGCCGCCGCCCGAGGAGCGGAGCATCTCCCTCGCCGCGTCGGCGTCCGGGGCAGGGCTGAGTCCGAGGCGCGACCGTCGACGGGCGCGGAAGGCGCCGCGGACGATGACGAGGTAGATCAGCATCCCGAGCCACATCAGTGCGCTCGTGAGGGCGAGCTCGGTCTCGCCGTCGATCACGCCCTCCACCTGCTGTTCGGTGAGGATGACGATCGCGGTGACGACCACCGCGCCCAGAAGCAGGTTGAGGCTTCCGAGGACGATCGTCACGACCCACGCCCACCGGCGCCCGCGCAGGAGGCCGCGGCCGACGAGCAGGATGATGAGCGCGTCGACGGCGACGTCGATGAAGCCGCCGGAGACCGGTTCGGTGGGTCCGAAGATCCCGTCCGTGGGGACGAGGACCGTGATGATCTGGATGGCGCCGAGGACGAGGACGCCGAAGAAGGCGATGAGACGCTGCTCGCGGACCGTGGTGCGGCGCAGCTTCAGCGACCGGTCGACGGCGAGGATGAGTACCACCGCGAGGAGATGCTCGAGGTCCGCCAACTCTCCCCAGAAGAGCATCGCGATGAAGACGAAGGACAGGACGACGAGCCATCCGCGGACCCGCCACGGCGGACGGAGGAGGCCCACCGCGGCGGCGATGCAGGCCATCGTGCCGCCCGAGGCGCCCACATCGAGAGCCTGGGCTTCCGTCTGCGCCCACTCCCAGGGGGTCAGCGACAGGATCGACAGGAGGAGCGCGGAGCCGAGGACCGCGAAGAGCTGCCCCACCCAGAAGTAGGCGAGCGCCACGCGCGAGCCGCGTCGGTACTCGAGATACGCCATGCCGGCGAAGCTCGTGAGGGTGAAGATGTAGACCCACGGGTGGTCGACGAAGAAGGTGCCGACCACCGGGGTCCACCAGCGGCCCTCGGCAAGCGCCGGTAGTCCGTAGGCGACGACATCGAAGGTGGGGGTGTCGATCAGCGCCGACCACAGGCCGCCGAAGACCACACCGACGACGAGGATCACCGCCACGAGGGTCAGCGTCGCCGGGATCCGTCGGAGCACCGCGAGGACGACGGGGGGCGACTTCCGGGACGCTTCCTCGCTCATGGGCATCACCCTAGCGAGATGCGTCGCTCAGCGTCCGGCGAGACGGGCGTGATCGGCCAGGGCCGTCGCGTCCTCCGCGTCCCGGAGGGCCCGGCGCGCGGCATCCAGGGCCGACACCGGGTCTTGGGCCTGACGTGCGTCGGCGAGTTCGCGCTGGGCACGCAGCAGGCGGGCGCGGGCGTCCGCGCCGGAGCGTGTGTGGGCGATCGCGGCTTCGGCCCGGGCGATGGCACCCCGTGCCGAGGCGAGGGTTCCGGGGAGGGCGGTGCGTGCGCTCCGCAGCCGCTGCTGCGCGGTCCGCGCGTCGCCGAGGGCGAGGTCCAGTCGATCGCGGAGGCGCGCCACGCGGTCCACCGTCGCGGTCGGCGTGCGCTCAGCGGAGGCGTCGAGCGCATCGATGTCTTCCTGCACGGCCCGGATCTCCGCACCCAGTCTTTCGGCATCCGCCGGCGGGAGCGTGTCGCGGGTGGACATCGCCTGCCGCACGGCGGACCGGGCAGCTTCGAGCTCGCCGCCGACCGCGGAGGAGGCCTGCAGGGTCAGGCGGTGCGCCTCCTCGAGGATCCGCGCGTCGGCGGCGGCGTCCCGGATGGCGCGCTCGGCGGTCGCGAGATCCGCCAGGACGCTCACGGTCGGATCGCCGACGCCGCCTTCCGCCGCAGTGAGGGCCTCCTCGGCGCGCTGCGCGGCGGTCGTCGCCCCGCGAGCGGCCTCCGCGGCGGTCCGCCACTCGCTCTCATCGAATCGGCGGGAGAGCTCCGACACGAGTGCGGTGGGGTCGCCCATGCTCGCGCGCACAGCCGTGAGTCGCTCACGCGCGGCGCGCACCTGCTCGGCGGCGGAGATGTTCTGCCGCACCCACTCCGCGTGCTCGGCGCGGGCCGACTCGATGCGGCCGAGGGCCTCGCCGCTGCGGCGTTGGATGCGCTGGCTGGCGCGGCGGATCTCGTCCGGCCGGAGGTCTTCCCGCGAGAGCGAGACGTATTCGGCGAAGGCGTCGTCGCGCACGTGCTGCGCCGTCAGCCGAGCGCGGCGAAGACTCGTCGGCGCATCACCGCCGTAGAGCGCGCCGGAGAGCCCGAGCTCGAGGTCGAGCTCGTCGATCGCCTCGTCCAGTCGGACGAGCTCGGCGCCGGCCTGCGCGCGCAGCGCCTCTGCGGCCGCTCGGGCGCGCGGCGAGCGGCGCGCGCGACGCAGGGCCCAGATGAGGACGACGACGCCCAGGGCCGCGATGCCGAAGACGACCACCGAGGGCAGGAGGGCGTCGACGATCTCGCGGACATCGTCAGGCATGGGCATCCTCGACCAGCAGCAGGTGCCGGAGGGCGTCGATGTCGCTGACGACCGCCTGCGCGCCCTCCGATTCGTGGGGCCAGCTGAATCCCCACGTGACGAAGATGACGGGGATGCCCTGGATCCGGCCCCCGTCGATGTCGTGGTGGCGGTCGCCGACCAGCACCGGTCGGGACGTGTCGACACCGGCGGCACGAAGACGGCGCAGCGCCTCGGCGATGATGTCGGACTTGGCGCTGAGGGTCTTTTCGTCCTGCGTCGCCCCGGCGATCGCGGTGAAGGCCGGCGACAGGTCGAAGTGGTCCATGAGGGCGACGACCTGCACCTCGGGCTTCGAGCTCGCCGTGGCCTGAGGGATGCCGGCGGCGGCGATCTCGTGGATGAGCTCGCCCACGCCGTCGAAGACCCGTGCGCCCGTCGTGTATCCCTCCTGCTTCGAGAGCGAGCGGTAGAAGGCGACGGCCTCCGTGGACTGCGCGGGCGTCATCCCGACATTCACCTGGAAGGACTCGTACATCGGGGGCCCGATCCAGTGCACCAGCTCTTCGCGTGTGGGGGCGGGCAGACCGAAGTGCCCGAGCGTGACGGTCAGGCGGTGGAGGATGCCGACCGAGGCGTCGACGATGGTGCCGTCGACGTCCCACAGCACGCAGGTCCAGGGAGAGCGGGAGGGCATGCTCCCACGGTACAAGTCCCCGGCGAACGCGCGGACCGTCGGTCAGCTCAGGATGCCGAGGCCTCCGAGGTCGGAGATCGCTCCTCGTGCGATCAGGAAGCCGACGATCCCGACGATCCAGGCGGTGTTCTCCGCAGCCGTCCGCTGAAGCCAGGCTGTCAGGCGCCGGAGGGGGCGGTCGATCACCCGGTGCGCCAGCGTGCGCAGCAGGAGGAGGACCAGGGCGGGGAGGGTCATCACCACGCAGTAGCCGGCCACGGCCGACACCTGCGCGACCGGTGTCGCCTCCGACGACGCGAGCACCGAGATCGCGAGCAGGTAGGGCAGCATCGTCGCCAGCTCGATGACCCCGGCGCCCACCGCGACGGCCATCACACCGACCCGCCTCGTCTTCGGATCCAGGAGCCGGTCCCGCCAGCGGCTGAGTCGGCCCGGGCCGGGCTCCGCCTGGTCCGCGGACGTGGGACGGGCTCCGTCCGACTCGGCGGCGTTCCGACGTCCTGCGGCGACGGGTGAGCGCGCGTGCGACGTGGTCGGGATCGCGAAGGCCACGATCACCAGCGTGCCTCCGACGAGCAGTCGACCCCATTGGCCCGCGGACGAGGCGAGCGCCTGCTGAGCGACCTCCGCGAGGTTGACGGCGCCGAGGAGGATCAGCACCCCGACGGCGAAGTAGAACCCCGCGACCGTCGTCAGATACAGCAGGACGCGGCCGGCGCGCACCCGCCCCGGCGCCACGAGGAGGAAGAGCGGGATGAGAAGCGTGCCGATGCTCAGCGAGTCCACGAGCGCGAGGACGAGCAGGGTCACGGGCAGCGGTACGCCGGGGAGGAGTTCCATGCTTCCACCGTCGACCGCGCGGTCCGCGAGGTGCATCGGCCGAACGGCCGAAACCGATCGGAGCGCCCTCCTCCTTTCGGCGGAGGACCCGGGACGCCCGCCGTGGTTGCATGGGTGCATGCCGGCGACGACGATCTCGTGGCGGGGCTGGGTCCGAGCACACCGCCCTGTCGTCGATGCGCTCGGGTACGCGGTGATCGCGGTCGTGAGCGCGACCGTCGGGATCACCGGCCTGTGGAGCTCCTACTCTCTTCTTCCTGAGCCCGCGTCCCCGTGGTGGTCGCTGGTGGCGGGTCTCTCCGCCGCGGCCCTCATCCTGCTGCGCGATCGTGCCCCGCTTCTCGGCGTCGCGATGGCCGGTGCCCTGCTCGTCGGCGACGTCCTCACGGTGGGAGGGATCGTGCCCGTCATCGTCACGCTCGATCTGCTGTACGCCGCGGTGGTCACGGCGACCCCCCGCGTGCGCCGCCGCATCCTGTCGGTCATCGTGGTCTTCGTCGTCGCCTCGGCGCTGGCGACGGGGGTCGGTGCCGGTGATCCCCGCGTCGGGATCTTCATGGCCCTGCAGACCACGGGACTTCTCGGCGTCGCGTACTGGTGGGGAACCTCCACGGTGCAGTCACGCGAGCTGGTCGCGCTGCATCGCCAGCGCGCCGAGGATGCCGAACGGCTGGCGGTGCGCGATCGGCGTGCGGCCGTGGAGCGGGAGCGGGAGGCGATGGCGCGGGAGCTGCACGACCTCGTCGCCGGACACGTGTCTGCGGTCGCCATCCGCGCCGAGGCGGCGCTGAGCGATCCGGGCGAGTCCGAGCGGGACACCTCGGCCCTTCGCGCCGTGCGTGATTCGAGCCTGCACGCGCACGCTGCACTCCGCTCGATGATCTCGGTCCTGAGAACCGGCGACGAGGTCCCCGTCGTCAGCGCGGGCACCGCGGCGATCCCCGCGATGGTGCGCGAGGCCGAGCGCTCGGGGGTGACGGTGAACCTCCGCGCCGACATCACAGACCCGCTCCCGCCGGCGGTGGATCACGCCGCGGCGCGCGTCGTCCAGGAGGCGCTCGCGAACTGCGTGCGGCACGCGGCCGGCGGGGAGGCGAGCGTCCGGTTGACCGCGGACGCCCGCGAGGTGGACGTCCGCGTGGAGTCCCGGGGCGGCGAGCCGATCACCGCGCCCGTGCTGCCCGGAAGCGGGTGGGGTCTCGAACTCCTGCGCGAGCGCGTGCGCGCACTCGACGGGACGCTCGAGGCCGGGCCGACGGCATCCGGATGGTCCGTGCACGCCCTCCTGCCCCGGGAGGTGCCGGTGTGACGGTGCCCCGGGTCCTGCTCGCCGATGACCACGGAGCGATCCGTGAGGGTCTGCGGATCATGCTCGAATCGCACGGTGTCGACGTCGTCGGCGAAGCGGCGGACGGTGTCGTCGCGGTGCGGAACGCGCGCGCTCTGCGTCCGGACGTCGTCCTCATGGACCTGCGGATGCCGGGGATGGACGGCGTGGAGGCGACGCGACAGATCGTCGCTGAGGGGTGCGGCGACGTCCTCGTCCTCACGAGCTTCGACGAGCAGGAGCTCGTGGCCGGGGCGCTCACCGCGGGAGCCGTCGGCTTCCTGCTGAAGACCGTCGACGCCGCATCGCTCGTCGCTGCCGTGCACGCGGTGGCGAGCGGCGACGGCGTGCTGGATCCCCGGATCACCCGACGCGCGCTCGGTCTCCTCCCGCGCCCCGCTCCTGACGCAGGCGCGGCACCCTCCGTCCCCGGGCGCCCACCGGCGACCGACGCGGTGGCCGCCGCCGGTCTCACCGACCGCGAGCGAGACGTTCTCGCCAGGCTGGGCGAGGGCCTGTCGAACGCGGAGATCGCCGCGCGTCTCGGGATCTCCCTCACCACGGTCAAGACCCACGTGTCGAATGTGCTCGCGAAACTCGGTGCCCGCAGCCGCGCACACGCCGCGGCGCTCGCGCGCACGCGTCGCTGACGCCCGGAGCGCGTCCGGCGACCCGGCTCGCGTCAGAAGAGCCGGAGGTGTCCCGAGTCCACGCCCTTCATGCCCTCGTAGTCGAGGGTCACGCAGCGGATGCCGCGGTCCGCGGCGAGGACCTTCGCCTGGGGCTTGATCTCCTGGGCGGCGAAGACGCCGGTCACCGGAGACAGGTGCGGGTCGCGGTCGAGGAGTTCGAGGTAGCGCGTGAGCTGCTCGACGCCGTCGATGTCGCCGCGGCGCTTGACCTCGACCGCGATCGTGCCGCCGGCGGGGTCGCGCAGCAGCAGGTCGACCGGACCGATGGCGGTCGGGAACTCCCGGCGCACGAGGGTGAGGCCGTCGCCGATCACCTCGACCTGCTCGGCGAGGAGCCGCTGCAGGTCCGCTTCGACGCCGTCCTTCTGCAGGCCCGGGTCGATGCCGAGCTCGTGGGACGAGTCGTGCAGCACCTCGTAGATGCGCACGAGCAGTGCATCGCCGGTCTTCGCGTGCGTGACGCGCCAGTACTCCTGCACGCCTGCGGCGGCGGAGTCGGCATCCGGCTCCTCGACATCGAGGCGGCAGGGCGGGCTCATCCAGTTGAGCGGCTTGTAAGAGCCGCCGTCGGAGTGCACGAGCAGGCTTCCGTCGCCCTTGTGGACGAGGAGGCGGGTCGCCAGCGGAAGATGAGCGGTGAGGCGCCCGGTGTAGTCGACCGAGCAGCGGGCGATGACAAGACGCACCCGACGAGCCTAGTCGCGCGCGGGCACCTCGTCGCGGTCGCCGCTGCGCTCGCCCGTCCGGTCGGCCGACCCGGGGGAGCGGTGTCCGCCGCCCACGGTGGAGGTGGCCAGGGGCTTCGCGGCGCCGGAGGCGAACCCCGACATCGCGATGAGGGCGACGATGATCCACAGGGTCGGGAGGATGCCGATCTGGTGGCTGATCCAGCCGAGGACCGGGGGGCCGCAGAGGAACGCGAGGTAGCCGATCGTCGCCGCCGCGGACACCGATGCGGCGGCGCGCTTCGGATCGTCGGCGGCCGCCGACATGCCGAGCGGGAACCCAAGCGACGCGCCCGCACCCCAGAGGGCGACACCGACGAGGGCGATCGGCAGCGACGGCGCGAGGATGAAGACCACCAGGCCGACGCCGGCGGTCACGGCGAGGATGCGCAGCGTCCATACGCGGCCGAAGCGGTCGACCAGAGGACCGCCGATGACGCGGAAGACGGTCATCGCGACCGAGAAGACGGTGAGGGCGACGGCGCCGAAGGCCTCGGTCTCGCCGTGGCCGTCGACCATCGCGATGGTCAGCCAGTCATTGGCGCTTCCCTCGGCGAAGGCCATGCCGAGCATGATCACGCCGATGGCGTAGGTGCGCGGGGTCTTCCACACCGCGGCCAGCTCGGCGAAGCGTTCGCGGCGGGTCGGCGCGGGTGCGTCATCGTCGAGCACCTCGTCGCGTTGCGGCACGAAACCGAGAGCGACGAGACCGGCGGCGAGGGCCAGAACACCGGCGAGGCCGAGGTGCCACTGCACCCCGACCTGCCACGCGGCCATGGCGATGCCGGCGCCCGCGCCGGCGACCGTGCCGAAGGAGAAGAAGGCGTGGAAGAGGGGCATCAGGGTGCGGCCGAAGGACTGCTCCACCGCGGCCGCCTCGACGTTCATCATCACGTCGGTCGCGCTCATGCCGAGGCCCACCAGGACGAGCGCCGCGGCGGCGAGCTCGAACGACTGCGCCACCTGGACGGCGAGCCCCACGAGGATCAGGCCCGCCGAGAAGAACGAGATCGTGGCGACCATTCCGCGCCGCGCCCCCCACCGCGCGACGATGACGTTCGCCAGGGACAGACCCACGATCGAGGCCGCGCCCATGACGAGGAGGAGGATGCCGATGCCGAAGTCGTCGGTGTCGAGCGCCTGCTTCACCGCCGGCAGGCGCGACGCCCAGGACGCGAAGCCGAGCCCCACGACGAAGAAGATCGTGAAGATCGCGGTGCGCCAGCGCACGAGCTGGGTGCGGGTGAGGGTCTGATCCACCCGTGCATGGTATCGAATCGATTCGACCGGCCGCTACGCGGTGGGTACGATCGGGGCGTGAACACGCGCCGGGCGACCATCGCCGACGTCGCCCGTGAGGCGGGCGTCTCGCCGTCGACGGCATCCGTCGTCTTCAGCGGCAAGACCCCGGTCTCCGATGCGACCCGGCAGAGGGTGCTCGCGGCCGCCGAGACGCTCGGATACACCGGGCCCGACCCGCGCGCGGCCTCGCTCCGCCGCGGTCGCTCGGGAATCGTCGGGGTGGTGTTCGAGGAATACCTCGGCGCCGCCTTCCTCGACCCGGTGAAGACCCTGATGATGGACGGCCTCGCCGACGGCGTCGCACCCCTCGGCGCGGGACTCCTGCTCCTGCGCGACGACATCGCCGGCTCGGGCGCGTCGCTGACGACGGCGCCCCTCGACGCGGCGGTCCTCATCGGCTGCAGCGGGCACCTCCGCGCGTCCCTGGACGTCGTCCGCGCGCGCGGGATCCCCGTGGTCGTGGTGGAGGGGGATGCCGGCGACGACGTCCCCCGGATCGGTCTGGACAACCGCGAGGCCCAGCGACAGGCGGCCAGCCACGTGTGTGCGCTGGGCCATCGTCGCGTCGCCGTCGTCGCCCTGCCCCTGTGGGCGGGGTGGCAGCGCGGATGGGTGCCGGACGACGCGCGGATCACCGTCGACGTCACCCGGGAACGGCTCGCCGGCGCGCGAGAGGTCTTCCCCGACGCGCGCGTGTGGGCGGCCGCCGGCAGCTTCATCGCAGAGGGGCTCGAAGCCGGCCGCGCGCTCTTCGCCGACCCGGCCGAGCGGCCGACGGCTGTCCTCGCCCAGAGCGACCTGCTCGCCGCGGGTGTGATCCGCGCCGCCGAGGAGGCGGGCCTGCGCGTGCCCGAGGATGTCAGCGTCACCGGGTTCGACGGCATCGCGGTGGACGGCCTCGCGCCGTACGAGCTGACCACCCTCCACCAGCCCGCGGCCGAGAAGGGCCGTGCCGCCGGACGCGCCGTCACCGCGATGATCGAGGGCGGACCGGCGGCATCCATCCGCTTCACGTGCACATTCCGGGAGGGCAATACCACCGGACCCCCGCCGGGGGGACGCGGAACCGCACGGTAGACTGTCCGCTGACGCCGATCGCCCGCGCCGCGCAGCCCCGCCGGCCGACGACCAGAGGAGGCCGTCTCTGCTCGCCCTCCTGCTCGCCTTCGCGATCGTCCCGCTCCTCCTCCCCCTGCTCACGGCCAAGCTCGGCGCGCGCGTCTTCCTCGTCGCCGCCGCGCTGCCCCTCGTCGCCTTCGCCCACGCCGTCTGGCTCGGGCCCGAGGTGCTCTCCGGCGGCGTGCCCTTCTCGTCGTACACCTGGATCGCGCCGCTCGGCATCGAGCTGTCGATGCGCATGGATCTGCTGTCATGGCTGATGACCCTCATCGTCACCGGCGTCGGTGCGCTGGTGATGATCTACTGCCGGTGGTACTTCCGCGGCAAGACCGACGGCCTCGGCCAGTTCTCCGCCGTCCTCCTGGCCTTCGCCGGCGCGATGTACGGGCTCGTCCTCACCGACGACCTCGTGGTTCTGGTGATGTTCTGGGAGATCACGAGCGTCCTGTCGTACCTCCTCATCGGGTACTACAACAACCGCGCCGCCAGCCGCCGTTCCGCTCTCCAGGCCCTCCTGGTGACGACCCTCGGCGGACTGGTGATGCTGATCGGGGTGGTGCTCCTCGTCGTCGAGTCGGGGACGACCTCGATGACGACGATGCTCTCGGATGCCCCGACCGGAATGGTCGTCGACGTCGCCCTCGTGCTCGTGCTCGTCGGCGCACTGAGCAAGTCCGCGATCTTCCCTTTCCACTTCTGGCTGCCGGGCGCCATGGCCGCGCCCACGCCCGTGAGCGCCTATCTCCACGCCGCGGCGATGGTGAAGGCCGGCATCTACCTCATCGCCCGCTTCGCCCCCGTGTTCGCGTTCGCCCCGACGTGGCGTCCGATCGTCATCGGCCTCGGGGTGTTCACGATGCTGCTCGGCGGATTCCAGGCGCTCCGCGAGACCGACCTCAAACGCGTCCTCGCCTTCGGAACGGTCAGCCAGCTGGGCTTCCTCACCGTGATCCTCGGCTTCGGCACCCGCGATGCCGCCCTCGCCGGGCTCGCTCTGCTCCTCAGTCACGCGCTGTTCAAGTCGGCGCTCTTCCTGGTCGTCGGCGTCATCGACCGCCAGCTGTCCACGCGAGATCTGCGCGAGCTCAGCGGGCTCGGTCGACAGGCTCCGGTGCTCGCGACGGTGTCGATCGTCGCGATCTGCTCGATGGTCGGGGTCATCCCGACCCTCGGATTCGTGGGCAAGGAGTCCGCGCTCGCCGCCCTCCTCACCGAGACCGAGAACGGCTCGATCTGGGGTCTGGTCGCCCTGATCGGCGTCCTCCTCGGATCGATCCTCACCGCCGCCTACGGCGCGCGCTTCGTCTGGGGCGCGTTCTGGTCGAAGAAGGATGCCGATGGTGGCATGAAGACGCGAACGGAATGGCCCCGACCCCCGATCGGGTTCGTGGCGTCGCCGCTCGTGCTGGCGGGGCTCACCCTGGTCGCGGGTGTCGCCGCCCCCGCCCTCGATCGCGCCTTCGCCCTGTACGCCGATCTCTCGCCCGTGTCCTCGCCCGGCATCCCGGCGCCCGAGTATGCGGGCTACCTCGCCCTGTGGCACGGTCTCGAGCCGGAGCTCTTCCTGTCACTCGGCACCATCGCCGTCGGTCTCGTGGTGTTCTGGCTCACCGCGCGGCGCGACCTCGCCGCCCGCGTCCTGCCGTTCACCGCCGCCGATGTCTACAACGCCAGCCTCCGCGGCATCGCCCAGCTCTCGGTGTGGACCACGGGCCTCACCCAGCGCGGATCCCTCCCCATCTATGTCGGGACCATCTTCATCGTCCTCGTCGCTGCGGAGGGCACGGCGCTTCTCGCGAGCCCGGTCTGGCAGGCGGAGCTCGTGGCGTACCAGACGCCCATGCAGCTGGTCGTCGCCCCGATCATGATCGCCGCCGGCCTCGTCGCGGTGCGGGCGCGCAAGCGCTACACCGGCGTCGTCCTGGTCTCGGTGACCGGCCTCGGCATGGTGGTGATCTTCGCCACGAGCGGCGCGCCCGACCTGGCCCTCACCCAGATCCTCGTCGAGACGGTCACGCTCATCGCCTTCGCCCTGGTCCTGCGCCGCATCCCCTCGCGGATGGGTGACCACAACGCCTCCGTCGCCCCGATCACCCGGGCGGTGATCGGGGGCGCGGTCGGCGTGACGATGGGTCTCATCGCCCTCGTCGCCACCGGTGCGCGCTTCCACACGCCGGTGTCGGAGAACTATCCCGACCTCGCCTACGAGCTCGGGCACGGCAGCAACGTCGTCAATGTGACGCTCGTCGACATCCGCGGGTGGGACACGATGGGCGAACTGTCTGTCCTCGTCCTCGCGGCCACCGGCGTCGCCTCCCTCGTCTTCGTCACCCACCGCTCGGACACGCTCTCCCGTGCGATCGCGCCGCTCCCGGCGGCGTCGGGACGCGGGCGTCGGCCGCTCGTCGAGACCTCCGAGGGCGTGCAGCCGCGCGAGACGGGATCCACCCGGGGACGAACGGCATGGCTCGTCGGTGGTCAGAAGGTCCGCCCCGAGGAGCGCTCGTTCATCCTGGAGGTGATCGTGCGGATTCTCTTCCACTCGATCATCATCGTCTCCCTCTACCTGCTCTTCGCCGGCCACAACCTCCCGGGCGGCGGGTTCGCCGGCGGTCTCGTCGCGGGCATGGCCCTCGTCATGCGCTATGTCGCCGGCGGGCGCTACGAACTGGGCGCGGCCGCGCCGACGGATGCCGGCCGCCTCCTCGGGGTCGGCATGACGATCGCGGTCGCCTGCGCGATCGTGCCCCTCTTCTTCGGCGTCGCTCCGCTCACCAGCACCTGGTGGGAGGCGGAGATCCCCGTCTTCGGCCACGTGGAGTTCGTCACCTCGACGCTCTTCGACGTCGGCGTCTACCTCGTGGTCATCGGACTGGTCCTGGACGTCCTGCGGAGCCTCGGCGCCGAGGTCGACCGACAGGGCAAGCAGGCCCGACTGGGGGTGAACGCCTGATGGACGCCTCCCTCATCCTCATCATCATCATGGCCGTGCTGTTCGCGTGCGGGGTCTACGCGATGCTCGAGCGGAGCCTCACGCGGGTGCTCATCGGGTTCCTCCTCCTCGGCAACGCCGCGAACCTGCTCATGATCATCGCCATGGGCAATCCGGGAATCGCGCCGTTCTACGGTGCCGGTGAGCGAGACGAGATGTCCGACCCCCTGCCCCAGGCGCTGACGCTCACCGCCATCGTCATCACCTTCGCGATCTCGGCCTTCCTCCTCGCCCTCATCTACCGGTCGTGGCAGCTGGGTCAGGCGGACGACGTCTCGGACGACGAGGCCGACATCGCGGTGCGCGAGCGCACCGGAGACCCCGGTGAGACGATGGACGACGAGACCGAGATCGAAGACGCCGACGCGGAGGACACGACCGACTTCGTCGGACTCGCCTCGACGCCGATCACGGTGCTCGGCAACCGCGACCTCGCAGGCCTCTCCGACGACGCCGGTGTCGATCGCCCCGCCCCCCTCCGCGGCGACCGCCGCGCCGCGAGCGAGGACGACGACGCATGACCGAGATCGCCCCCGCCCTCGCGCCCCTGCTGGTGACGCTGCCCCTTCTCGGGGCGGCGATCGCCCTCATCGCCGGTCGTCATCGCCGCACCCAGGTCGTCGTCTCGGTCGTGACGCTGACGGTCGTCTGCGTGATCGCCGCCATCCTCCTGGCCGTCGTCGACGGGGGTGATCAGGCGATCGCGGTCTCGGTCGGCGGCTGGCCGATCCCGGTGGGCATCGTCATCTACGTCGACCGGCTCGCGGCGCTCCTGGTCATGGTCTCCAGCGTCGTGCTGCTGGCGGTCCTCCTCTTCTCGGTCGGTCAGGGCGCGGCCGACGGCGACGACGAGACGCCGGTGACGATCTTCCATCCGACGTACCTGATCCTCTCGGCGGGGATCTTCACCGCGTTCATCGCGGGGGACCTCTTCAACCTCTACGTCGGATTCGAGATCCTCCTCGTCGCCTCGTACGTCCTCATCACCCTCGGGGGCACCGAGTCCCGCATCCGCACCGGCGTGGTCTACATCGTCGTCTCGCTGGTGTCGTCGATCCTCTTCCTCGCCGCGATCGCGATGATCTACGCGGCCCTCGGGACGGTCAACATCGTCCAGATCTCCGAGCGGATGCCGGAGCTCCCGCAGGAGACGCAGCTCGTCCTGCACCTGCTCCTGCTGCTCGCCTTCGCGATCAAGGCCGCCGTCTTCCCGCTGTCGTTCTGGCTCCCGGATTCCTATCCGACCGCTCCCGCACCCGTGACGGCGGTGTTCGCGGGACTCCTCACCAAGGTCGGCGTCTACGCGATCATCCGCACCGAGACCGAGATGTTCCTCGACAACGATGTGAACACGCTCCTGCTGTGGGTGGCGATGGCGACGATGATCGTCGGCGTGCTCGGTGCCGTCGCTCAGGCGGAGCTCAAACGCATCCTGTCGTTCACCCTCGTCAGCCACATCGGCTACATGATCTTCGGGCTCGCGATCGCGACGCCGGCGGCGATCGGCGCGACCATCTACTACATGGTCCACCACATCGTCGTGCAGACGACGCTGTTCCTCGCGGTGGGACTGGTCGAACGCCGCGCGGGCAGCACGTCGATCCTCAAGGTGAAGGGCCTGATGAAGGCTGCCCCCCTCATCGCGGTGCTGTACTTCATCCCGGCGGTGAACCTGGGAGGTCTCCCGCCCTTCTCGGGCTTCATCGGAAAGTACGCGATCTTCGATGCGGCGGCGGAGGTCGGCAGCCCGCTGATGATCACCCTCATCGTCGCCGGCATCGTCACGAGCCTGCTGACGCTCTACGCGCTCATGCGCGCGTGGAACCTCGCGTTCTGGCGCGAGGGCGAGGATTCGGTCGAGACCGACGCGCGCATCGAGTACCTGGGCGAGGCGCCGGCCGCCGGCATCCAGACCGAGCGCCGGGTGATCCCCCGGATCATGACCGCCTCCACCGCCGGCATGGTGGCCCTCACTGTGGCGCTGACGGTGTTCGCCGGTCCGCTGTACGACGTCTGCACCCGGATCGGGGCCGCGCTCCTGGAGCCGGTCACCCTCGTGCAGCTGGAGGAGCAGCACCAGATCTCCACCGGCGGCGACGACAAGAGCATCGACGTCGAAGAGGAGGTGACTCCGTGACCGCTCCCGCCTCCCTCCCCGACGGACGCGTCCGTCGCATCTTCACGATCCTGTGGCGCCAGCTGCCGTTCTTCGTCTGGCTCATCGCGCTGTGGATGCTGCTGTGGGGGCAGTTCACCTGGACGGCGTTCGTCACCGGCCTCGTCGCGGCGATCGTCGTCACGCGGATCTTCCGCCTCCCTCCGGTCGAGCTGTCGGGCCGCGTGAACATCTGGTTCGGCCTCGTCTTCGTCGTCACCTTCTTCCTCGCCCTCATCCGTGGGTCGCTCCTGGTCGCGTGGCAGGTGATCGACCCGCGCCGGCAGCCGCCGACCGGCATCATCGCGGTGCCGCTGCGCACGGACGATGACCTGATCATGACGCACACCGCCGTGACGGCATCCCTCATCCCCGGGTCGCTGCTGGTCGAGGTCGATCGTCCGCGACGGATCCTCTACCTCCACGCGCTCGGCGTGGCCACCCCGGAGGATGCCGCCCACCAGCGGCGCGCGGTGCAGGGGTGGGAGGCGCGCATCGTCCGGGCGGTCGGATCGCGTGCGCAGCTCGAGACCATCCGGAAGGCCGCGGTGGACACGCCGCGCCAGGGAGGGGCGTCACTGTGAGCATCCTCATGATCGCGATCTACGCCGTCTTCGGCATCGCGGCGCTGCTCATCCTGTGGCGCGTCATCGTCGGCCCGTCGATCCTCGACCGCGCGGTCGCCTCGGACGTGCTGCTGACGCTCGTGCTCTGCGTCATCGGTGCCGACATGGCGATCAACCACCACACGCGCTCTCTTCCGGTGATGCTCATCATCGCCGCGGTCGGCGTGTTCGGGTCGATCGCGATCGCCCGCTTCGTCGCACGGAAGGACAACACAGACCAATGAGTCCCGCCGAATCCGTGAACGCCCTCGACGTCGTCGCGCTCGTCCTCATCCTCATCGGCGCGTTGCTGTGCCTCACCGCGGCGATCGGACTGCTCCGGTTCCGTGATGTGCCGACGCGCCTGCACGCCGCGACGAAGCCGCAGGTGCTGGGCTTCATCCTGATCTGCCTCGCCATCGCGCTCGCGCTCGAGTCCTGGCCGGTGGTCGCCTTCCTCGTCCCGGTGGTCCTCGTCCAGCTCGCCACGGCGCCGCTGTCGGCCCACATCGTCGGTCGTCAGGCCTATCGCAACGGCACCATCGACCGGCAGTCGCTGTCGATGGACGAGCTCGCCGAGTCCAAGGGCACACCCCCCGCCGCGGGCGGCTGAGCGGGCTCGCGTCGGCCGTGGCAGCCGCTGCTCAGGGCGCGAGGTCGATCGGCGCGCGGCGTCCGAAGGTGTTCCGCAGCGCCGACTGCGCCGCGTACCACCCGGAGAGTCCGTGCACACCGGGACCGGGCACGGTCGAGGAGCCGCACAGATAGAACCCGTCGAGGGCGGTCCGCCACGGGTCACGTGAGAGCACGGGGCGCGCGATTAGCTGCCACAGGGTCGCGGCTCCCGCACTGATGTCGCCGCCGACGTAGTTCGGGTTCTGCTCGCTCAGGTCGACGGCCGTGGCGCTCCGGTGCGCGACGATGAGATCGCGGAAGCCGGGCGCGACGCGTTCGATCGTCCGGGTGATGGCCTCGGTCTGGTCGACGTCGGATCCCGCCGGGACGTGGGTGTAGGCCCAGAGCACATGGTGATCGCCCGGGGCGCGGGAGTCGTCGAGCACCGACGGCTGCGAGACGAGGACGTAGGGGTCCGCCGCGTGGCGGCCGCGGGCGACCTGGTTCTCGGCCCACGCCATGTCGGCGCGCGTGCCGCCGAGGTGCACCGTCCCCGCCTTCCGCACCCGTTCGTCGGCCCAGGGGACCGGCCCGGAGAGGGCGAAGTCGACCTTCGCCGCCGCATTCCCGTGTCGGAAACGCGAGAGGGCGCGCCGGTAGCGGGCGGGCACGCGGTCCCCGGCGAGGGCGAGGAACGCGCGGGGGGTGATGTCCATCACCGTCGCCCGCGCCGGCGGCAGATCGCTCAGGTGCCGGACGTCATGTCCGGTGACGACCTCGCCGCCGTGGGCGCGGATGTCGGCCACGAGGGCGTCGGCGATCGCCTGGCTCCCGCCGCGCGGGATCGGCCAGCCGCCCGCGTGCGCGTGCGCCTGGAGGGCGAGACCGGCGCCCGCTGCCACGAGGCTCGGCTGCCGCGCGATCGCGTGCGCCGAGACGCCGGTGATCATCGCGGGGGCCTGTTCCTCGCGGAAGCGCGCGTTCCACACCGGCGTCCCCTGCTCCAGGACGCGCGCGGCGAAGATCGCGGCGGCGATCGGATCGTCGGGGATGCCGAGGAGGTTCGATCCGGTGAAGCGGGCGACCGCGAGGGCGCGGTCGGCGAGGGGCCCGATCATCCGCCGGTACGCCGGCCCGTCGACGCCGAGCTCGTGGGCGGTCCGTGCGAGGTCGACGTACGCGACCCCCGCCGGTCGCCCCGGAAGCGGGTGGGCGAACGACACCTCGGGGGTGAGGAGCTCGAGGCGTTCGGCGAGACCGAAGGCCCGGAAGAACGGCGACGCGACCGCGAGAGGATGCACCGCCGAGCAGACGTCGTGATGGTATCCGGGGAGGGTCAGCTCCGCGGTCCGGGTGCCGCCGCCCGGTGCGTCGGAGCGCTCGAAGACCTGGACCCCCAGGCCCGCGCGGGCGAGCGTCGCGGCGGCGGCCAGACCGTTGGGTCCGGAGCCGACCACCACCACGTCGGGAGAGGTCACTCCCGCTTCTCCGGGGGATCGACCTGCTCCGGGTGCTCCGCGGCCTCGTGCGCGTCATCCGCCTCGGCGACGTCCTCGCGCGCCTCACGATCGGCCTGCGGGCCGGGCTCCTCCTCGGGGACGTCGTCGCGGATCACGCGGTCGTTCTCGAGCCGGGCCTGCGCCCGCCCCTCGGCGAGGAAGGCCAGGCGGCGCAGGGTCTCGGTGTTGCGGATGCGCATGATCGGGGCCCAGAGGAACCGGGGGATCCGGGCGGCGAGGCCCGCGACCGGCTCCTCGCCCATCCGGACGATGCAGTGATCGCCGCGCGGGCGGACGTCGATGACGACGACGGCGCGGCCGAAGGGGCCGATCCGTGCGCGCAGCCGCAGCCGGCGCGGCGGGTCCCACTCGACGACCTCGGTGCGGTCGTCGATGAGGACCGGCCAGATGCCGAGCGAGTGGTGGATCTCGGCTCCGGCCTGCGGCCAGTCGCCGGTGACGTCGCGCATGCGCGCCGCACCGACCACCCACACCGGGTACAGCCAGCCGTCCGAGAACACCGCGAACACGTCATCCGGCGTGCTGCGGACGATGCGGGCGTTCCCGGTGGCCACGGGAGCCGCCTCAGTCGGTTCCGGAATCGAAGGCCGCGGCCTCGCTGGCGGCATCGACCGCGTCGGCGAGCTCCTCGCCGCGCGCGTCGGTCGGCGTGGCCGATCCGGTGATCTCCTCGGCGCCGCCGGCACTCAGGGTGCCCACCAGCTCGCCGGTCGCCCCGCCGATGATCCCGGCGGCGGCGTAGTGCTCGAGGCGGGCGCGGGAATCGGCGATGTCGAGGTTCCGCATCGTCAGCTGGCCGATGCGGTCGATCGGGCCGAACGCGGCATCCCCCACCCGCTCCATCGAGAGCTTCTCCGGCGCGTACGAGAGGTTCGGCGAGACGGTGTCGAGGATCGTCCAGTCGTCGCCGCGGCGGAGGCGCAGGGTGACCGTGCCGTTGATCGTGGACCCGACCCACTTCTGGATCGACTCGCGCAGCATGAGGGACTGCGGCTCGAGCCAGCGACCCTCGTACATGAGGCGACCGAGTCGGCGTCCCTGCTCGTGGTAGGTCGCGAGCGTGTCCTCGTTCAGGATGCCGTTGACCAGGCGCTCGTAGGCGATGAAGAGCAGCGCCATTCCCGGGGCCTCGTAGATGCCGCGGGACTTCGCTTCGATGATGCGGTTCTCGATCTGGTCGCTCATGCCCAGGCCGTGGCGCCCGCCGATGCGGTTGGCCTCGAAGACCAGCTCGACCGGGTCGGCGTACTCGACGCCGTTCAGGGCGACCGGGCGGCCGGCGTCGAAGGTGACGGAGACGTCCTCGGCCTCGATGGCGACGGCCGGATCCCAGAAGCGGACGCCCATGATGGGCTCGACGATCTCGAGCGAGACGTCGAGGTGCTCGAGCGTCTTGGCCTCGTGCGTCGCGCCCCAGATGTTCGCATCGGTCGAGTACGCCTTCTCCGCCGAGTCGCGGTAGGGGAAGCCGTGCTCGACGAGCCACTCGCTCATCTCCTGGCGCCCGCCGAGCTCGGTGACGAAATCGGCGTCCAGCCAGGGCTTGTAGATGCGCAGGGCGGGGTTGGCGAGAAGTCCGTAGCGGTAGAACCGCTCGATGTCGTTGCCCTTGTAGGTCGAGCCGTCGCCCCAGATGTCGACCCCGTCCTCCTTCATCGCGCGGACGAGGAGCGTGCCGGTCACGGCGCGGCCGAGGGGGGTGGTGTTGAAGTAGGTCTTGCCGCCGGAGCGGATGTGGAAGGCGCCGCAGGCGAGGGCGCCGAAGCCTTCCTCGACGAGCGCGCGCTTGCAGTCCACCAGGCGCGAGACCTCGGCGCCGTACTCGAGCGCGCGGCCGGGGATCGCGGCGATGTCCTCCTCGTCGGGCTGGCCGAGGTCTCCGGTGTACGTGCAGGGCACGGCGCCCTTGTCGCGCATCCACGCCACGGCGACCGAGGTATCGAGCCCCCCGGAGAAGGCGATGCCGACGCGCTCGCCGACGGGCAGGGACTGAAGGACCTTCGACATGCCCTCCAGCTTAGTGAGCGGCATCCGTCTCCCTATCACGAGGAAATCACCCTCCGCGGGGGTTTGCCGAAGCGGGCATTGTGAACGAGAGTGTGACGATGGCACTTCACGTCAACGCCGACAACTTCGTGCGCGCCGAAACGGACCGCATGTTCGCCGACATCCAGGCGGATGCGGGCGGGATCGGCGTCTTCCGCCACAACCGCGAACCCGCATCGATCGACGCGCAGACGGTCATCCGTCTCAACCGCGACACCCTCTACAGCTTCGCGATCGCCGATCTCGCCGCCGGCGCGACGCTGACGGTGCCGGATGCCGGCGCCCGCTACGTCTCGGTGATGATCGTGGACAACGACCACTACATCCGCGCGGTCCTGCACGAGCCGGGGGAGTACGACCTCGCGGAGCTGGCACCGCAGTCCCGCTACGTGCTCGTGGCCGTGCGGACCCTGGTCGACCCCGCGTCGCCGGCGGACGTCGAGGCGGTCGCGGCCGTCCAGGACGGGTTCGTGCTCGACAACGACGGCGCGGAGACCTTCGCGCCGCCGGAGTACGACACGGCGTCGCTGGACGCCACGCGCACCGCGCTGCTGAGTCTCGCCAGCGGCCTGCGCGCGTTCGAGCGGACCTTCGGCGGGCCCGACGAGGTCGATCCCGTCCGGCATCTCATCGGCACGGCGGCCGGGTGGGGCGGTCTGCCCCTCACCGAGGCGTCGTACGTGGGCGTCGCGCCGAACCTCTCGGTCGGGCACTACGAGCTGACGATGCGGGATGTGCCCGTCGACGCGTTCTGGTCGGTCTCGGTCTACAACGCCCGCGGCTACTTCGAGCCGAACGGCGACGACCGCTACAGCGTCAACAGCATCACCGGTGTCGCTGACGAGGACGGTGCGATCACGGTGCGCTTCACCCCTCCGGGCGAGGCCACCGGGCCGAACGACATCCCCCTGCCCGAGGGCTGGAACTACCTGCTTCGGCTGTACCGGCCCCGCGCCGAGTTTCTCGAGGGGCGGTGGGAGGTGCCCGACCTCGTGCGCCTGGATGCCGCGGTCGTCGCCGATGCCCCCGTGGAGGCGGAGGAGCATGTGCCGGAGGAGCACGACGAGGCCGAGGAGCACGACGGGCCGGACGCCGCCGAGGTTGAGGTCTCCGACGATCCCGAGGGTCAGCCGGAGGCGACTGATCAGGCCGACGAGGACCCCGAGGACGACGCCGAGGAGCCGGAGGCTCCCGCCGAGCGCTGAGCCCGGCGACGTCCGACGACGACCACCGCGGCGCCGACGAGGACGATCCCCACCGCGATCCCGACCACGTAGACGGCCACGCCCGCGTAGCCCGGCGGCTGGAGGGCAGGGTTGTTCGGGTTCAGGAACGGGTAGGGATACCAGAACGGATCGCCCGTGACGGGGTTGGTCACGAGCGTCCCCCGCACCATCGTGTAGACCACCCAGACGATCGGGAAGGCCACGATCGCCCACAGCACCCGCCACTCCAGCGCTCGGCGGCGCGGCCCGAGGAAGAGATCGAGGGCGAGGAACAGCGGCGCGACGACGTGGAGGACCTCGTTCGACCAGGGCACCGTGGTGCCAGGAGCGAGCTCGATTCCGCGCAGGAGCAGGTTGTAGACGACGCCGGTGATCACCATGTACGTCGTCACCGAGGCCAGCGCGACGGCCAGTCCCGTGCCGTCGGTCACGTGCGGGCGACGCAGTCCGAGCACACCGGCCACGGCGAGGACGACGGCGGCGGAGATGTTGGAGAGGATCGTGAAGAAGCTCAGGAAGTTCGCGATCGTCGTGCCGACGTCGCGGCCGGCCTCCGCGGCGATCCCGACGGACCGCGCGAGCTGGCTGACCACGGCGGCGATGACCACGGCGGCCATGAGAAGGCGCAGGATCTGCCAGATCCGAGCGCGCGTGCGAGCGTGCATAGGGGTGACTGTAGCGGCCCACGGCGCCCGATAGACTGAGGTCTAACCGTGTCGACAACGGGGGGAAAGCCCATGCCAGGCATCGTCATCGTCGGAGTCCAGTGGGGGGACGAGGGCAAGGGCAAAGCCACCGACCTCCTCGGGGATCGCACCGACTGGGTCGTGAAGTTCAACGGCGGCAACAACGCCGGCCACACCGTGGTGATCGGCGACGAGAAGTACGCCCTGCATCTGCTGCCCTCCGGCATCCTGTCGCCCGGCGTCAACGCCGTCATCGGCAACGGCGTCGTGGTCGACCCGGAGGTGCTCTTCAACGAGCTCGAGGCGCTCACCGCGCGCGGCATGGACATCTCGCGGCTGCGCATCAGCGCCAACGCGCACCTCATCACCCAGTACCACCGCACGCTCGACAAGGTCACCGAGCGGTTCCTCGGGAAGCGCCAGATCGGCACCACGGGCCGCGGGATCGGTCCCGCGTACGCCGACAAGATCAACCGCGTCGGCATCCGCGTGCAGGACCTGTTCGACGAGAACATCCTGCGGCAGAAGGTCGAGGGCGCGCTCGATCAGAAGAACCACCTCCTGGTGAAGGTGTTCAACCGCCGCGCGATCACGGTCGACGAGATCGTCGAGGAGCTGCTGTCGTACGCCGAGCGCCTGCGCCCGATGGTCGCCGACACGGGTCTGCTCCTGAGCGAGGCCCTCGACCGGAACGAGGTCGTCGTCTTCGAGGGCGGCCAGGCCACTATGCTCGACGTCGACCACGGCACCTACCCGTTCGTCACCTCGTCGTCGGCGACCGCCGGCGGCGCGTCGACCGGATCGGGCATCGGTCCCAACCGCCTCGACCGCATCGTCGGCATCGTCAAGGCCTACACGACCCGCGTGGGCTCGGGTCCGTTCCCCACCGAGCTGTTCGACGAGAACGGGGACTTCCTGCGCTCCCGCGGGTTCGAGTTCGGCACGACCACCGGGCGGCCCCGTCGCGTGGGCTGGTACGACGCCCCCATCACGCGCTACGCCACCCGGATCAACGGCATCACCGACCTCGTGCTCACCAAGCTCGACATCCTGACCGGCCTCGACCGGATCCCCGTCTGCGTGGCGTACGACGTCGACGGCCGGCGCTTCGACGAGGTGCCGGTGAACCAGTCCGACTTCCACCACGCGCGGCCGATCCTGGAGTACCTCCCCGGCTGGAAGGAGGACATCTCCGGCGCCCGCTCGTTCGACGACCTCCCGGTCGCAGCGCAGGAGTACGTCCTCGCCCTCGAGGCCATGAGCGGCACGCGCATTTCGGTGATCGGCGTCGGTCCCGCGCGCGACGCGGTCATCGTCCGCCACGACCTCGTGGACTGATCCCGTGCGCTTCCTCGTGGGGGGCTACACCGCGCCGGAGGGCTCGGCGACGGGGATCGCGGTGCTGGATGCCGGTGCCCCCGACGATGCGCTCGCCGGCGGACTGCTGCGCGGCGAGGGGGATGCCGTCGCGGTGACGGGATCGCCGTCCTGGATCACCCCGCACCCGACCCTCGACGTCGTCTATGCCGCTCTCGAGGGGGCGGGGACGGTGCAGGCGTTCCGCCGGGTCGGCCCCGACCGGCTGGCGCCGCACGGCGTCGCGGTGCCGGCGGGCGACGCGGTGTGCCACGTCGCGGTCTCTCCCGACGGCGCGTTCCTCCTCGCGTCGTGCTGGGGGGACGGGCGCGTGGTCCAGATCCGGCTCGACGCCGCCGGAGTCCCGTCCCGGCCGATCGACGCCGCGGACCCTCGGGACCCCTACGGATCGACAGAGCCGCACGCCGGTGCGGACGCCGTGCCGGGCGGGTCGAACGAGGTCATCGACCTCGCCGCGGCGGCCCGCGCCCTCCGGGAGGCGGCGGGCGCGGAGTACGCGCACCTCGTCCCGGAGCACGATCGCGACGAGGCACGGGAGCCCGCGGCGCCCGAGGAGGCGTCCGCGGACACCGCGCGCACCCCGCACGCGCACCAGGCGCGGTTCCTTCCGCGCGGCCTCGTGGCGACCACCGACATGGGGTACGACGTCGTGCGGCTGTGGAGCGTGACGTCGGAGGGTCTTCGTCATCGGCAGGACGTGGTGCTCCCGCGCGGCTCCGGCCCACGCCACACCGTGTGGCATCCGAGCGGGCACCTCTACGTCGTCACCGAGCTGTCGCACGAGGTCTTCGTGCTCGCCCCGGATGTCACCGGAGCATGGCACGTCGTCGCCGGGACGAGCCTCGGCGTCGGCATCCTGCCCGATGACACGGCCGCCGAACTCGCGATGTCGCACGACGCCGAGACCCTTTACGCGGGTGTGCGCGGGACCGACACGATCGCTGTCCTCCGCGTCCGCGGCGGGGGCGAGGCGCTCAGCCCGGTCGCGCTCGTCGAGGCCGACGTGCGATGGCCACGCCACCACCTCGTCGTCCGCGACAGGCTGCTGGTGGCCGGGCAGCACTCCGACGACGTCGTCTCGCGCCCGCTCGATCCCCGGACGGGGATCCCGGGTCGTGTCCGGCATCGCGCGCCGGTCGCGTCGCCGAGCTGCCTTCTGCCGCTCCGCTGAATCCGGGCTCGGCCGTCCGATGGGGGCGCCGCGCCGCCGCCGTCAGGTGACCGGCCGGGTCTTGGCGTCCTGCCGGGGGATCACGACCTGCTTGATGATGAGCAGGATCGACGCCGTCACCGGCACGGCCACGAGGGCACCGAGGAGGCCGAGGAGCGTCCCGCCCACGAGCGCGCCGATGACGACGAGCGATCCCGGGACCGAGACGGCCTTGTTCATCACCCGCGGCGTCAGCACGTAGGCCTCGACCTGCATGTAGACGAGGTAGGCGAGGGCGAAGATGAGCGCCGCCAGCGGATCGAGGAAGAGCGCGACGCTCGAGCCGATGATCCAGAACAGCACCGGGCCCACCAGCGGGATGATCGTGATGCTGAACGAGACGACGGCCATCAGCGCCGCGAACTGCAGGCCGAGCAGCAGGTACATGATGAAGGTGAAGGTGGCGTTGAAGAACGCCAGCACCACCATGCCCATGAGGTACCCGCCGATCGAGTCGGTGATCTGCTCGGTGAGGTCGGCGGTCTTGGTCCGGGCGTGCGCGGGGACGAGGCGGTAGAGCCCCTGCTTCATCGACAGCAGCGAGGCGAGGAAGTACAGGCTCAGGACGATGACGATGATGCCGCCGGAGATCGCCGAGCCGATTCCGACGACGACGCGGAGCACGCCTCCGCCGAGGGTGGCGATGTTGCCCGGATCGGAGAGGAACTTCTGGATCTCGGCCGTGAGAGCCTCGACGGGATCGCCGAAGGTGCGCTCGGCCCACCCGTAGAAGGACGACTGCTGGAAGTTGGCGATGAGGGAGGGGACGTCCTCGATGAACTGCGCGATCTGCCCGACGACCGTCGGCACGATGAGCAGCAGCACCCCGATGAGGATCAGGGCGAAGACCGCGTAGACGATGACGATGCCCCACGCGCGGGGGACGTTCTTGCGCTCCAGCCACCGCACCGCCGGGTCGAGCCCGAGGGCGACGAAGAGGGCGAGGGCGACGTAGATGATGATGGTGGAGAGGTTGCCGAACGCGATGCCGAGCGCGAGGGCGACGAGACCGCCGAGGGTGAGGGTGAACCCGACCGCGAACGGGTTGTTCAGGCTCGCCCACCTCTGCAGCGCGGCACGCGGGGGAAGGCCGGAACGGCTGTCGTCGGCGGTGTCGGAGGAGGCCTCGTTCGGCGCGGGTGCCTCGGCGGGCGAGGGGGCGTTCGAGGGCGGCTCGGCGGTCATCCTCACACTCTAGGACCGCGGCGTCGCGCGGTAGTGTCGGGGCGAGGAGGATTCACCCATGAAGGACGACCCGCGCGCCACCCTGCTCCGCCTGCGCAGCAGCATCGACAACATCGACGCCTCGCTGGTGTACCTCTTGGCCGAACGGTTCAAGTGCACCAAGCAGGTGGGCGAGCTCAAGGCGGAGTTCGGGATGCCGGCTTCCGACCCCGCCCGCGAGGAGCAGCAGGTCGCACGTCTGCGGTCGCTCGCCGAGGAGGCCGACCTCGACCCCGCGTTCGCGGAGAAGTGGTTCAACTTCGTCGTGGCCGAGGTGATCCGCCATCACACCGAAGCGGCCGACGGGCGCTGAGCACCCGCCGGCCGCGTGCCGGATCGTGACCGATCAGGGAGTCGCCCGGCGGAGGATGCCGTAGGCCGTCGCCGAGAGCACCGCCACGACCCCGAGGGCGAGGAAAGCTCCGCCGAGGATCCCCAGCTGAGCGAACCACTCGAAGACGGGACCCCACGCGTTCAGGCGGCCGATGAGGAACATCGCCAGCACCAGCAGGGCTCCGAGCCCCACGAGGACGACCGTCAGGACGGTGCCGCCGAAGCGCTTGTAGATCGTCGCCGCTGTGAAGCCGACGATGAAGAAGAGCATGGCGAGGCTGAAGTAGAACAGCCCCGCGACGGCGGCTCCGGCATCCCAGATCCCGGGAAGCGCGAAGAAGTAGCCGTTCATCCCCCAGCCGTTCGTCACCGTCTCGAGGAACGCGCCGAGGACGAACACGATCGCCAGGATGAGCGCGGTCATCGCGGCCGTCAGCAGGGTCCCGAAGAAGAACTCCCGTCGGCTGACGCTCATCGCCTGAGAGAACGGGAAGGTGAGGGTGAGCGCCTGGACGCCGACGACGCCGAAGTACCACAGCGGCGCCTGCGCTCCGCCGCCGAAGAGGTTCCCCGAACCGCCGTTGCCGATGATCACTCCCCAGATCGCGAGGGTGATCAGCAGCGTGCCGAACAGCACGATGAGCGGGATCCAGATGTATGTCTGGCGGTTGACCAGCTGCATCCGCACGACGTTGACGATGCGGGGGCTGCGGGTGGGGCTCGAGGAAGCGGTGACGGCGCTCATCGGAGTGCTCCTTCGTCGTGGCGTGCGGCGGTGGACTGCTGGGTGGTGCGTACGATCAGCTGCTGCAGCGAGACCGGTGCGACGTCGAGGCCGGCGTCGGCCAGCCGGGTGCGATCGGCGCGGGTGAGCGCGCCGAGGACGGTCACGCTCGAGACGTGGCCGAGGCTCTCGCGGTGGAGCACCTCGCGCCCCGCGACGAACGCCTCGACCGTGGCGCTGTCGCCGACGATGGTCGCGGCACGTCCACGGACGGCATCGGTCTCCTCGTCCATGATGATGCGCCCACCGTCGATGACGAGGACACGCTCGATGAGGTTGGAGACCTCGTCGATCAGGTGGCTCGAGAGGATGATCGTGCGGGGGTGCTCGGCGTAGTCGGCGAGCAGGCGATCGTAGAAGATCTGCCGGGCGACGGCGTCCAGGCCCAGGTAGGGCTCGTCGAAGAAGGTGATCTCGGCGCGGGAGGAGAGACCGATGATCACACCGACGGCGGAGAGCTGCCCGCGGGAGAGCTTCTTGATCGTCTTCTTCATCGGCAGCTGGAACTCCTCGACAAGCTGGTCGGCGAGGTTCTGGTCCCAGTTCGGGAAGAACAGGCGGGCGATGCGGAACGCGTGGCGCGGGGTGGCGTCGTCCGGGTACTTCTGGCTCTCGCGGACGAAGCACATCCGCTGCAGGACGCGAGGGTTCTCGTAGGGGCGCTCGCCGAAGATCCGCACGTCGCCGGAGGTGGCGAAGTTCTGCGCGGTGAGGATCGACATGACGGTGGTCTTGCCGGCGCCGTTCCGGCCGAGGAGGCCGTAGATCGTGTCCTTCTCGATGGCGAAGCTGATGTCGTCGACCGCGACGGTGTCGCGGTAGCGCTTGGTGAGGCCGTTGACCTCGATGACGGCGGTCATCTCGGGGATCCTTCCGTGGTCTGGGGAGTGTGCTGCTCCGCGCGCTCGCGGATGAGGGAGGTGAGGGTGTCGGCGCTCAGGCCGAGGCGTGCGGCCTCGGCCAGGAGCGGCTCGAGATAACGATCTGCAAACGCTTCGCGCCGGTCCGAGAGGACGCGGTCACGGGCTCCGGGGGCGACGAACATGCCCACCCCGCGTCGCTTGTAGAGCACGCCCGAGTCGACGAGCATGTTGACTCCTTTCCCCGCGGTGGCGGGATTGATGCGGTAGAACGCGGCCAGCTCGTTTGTCGAGGGGACCTGGGATTCTTCACCCAATGTCCCGTCCACGATCTGCTCCTCGATCGCCTCGGCGATCTGCAGGAACAGGGCTTTCCCGTCGTCATTCACGGGCCCTCCGATCCGGGTGCTTACGTGGTTCGTTACTTGACTAACTAACCATAGAAGCAGCGGGGTGTCAACAGGGCCCCCGTCATCGGACGGGTTTGCGCGCGGCATCCATCTCTGATTGCCTCGAAGACGGGCCGCTTCGGCCCACACGACCAGTCCGCGCCCCCGTCCCCCGAGAGAATCGGGTGAGGAGACGGGGTCGTACGGTCGGTGATCTGGGTGGGGAACCCGATGTACCCCACCGGTAGCGATGTCGCTGGGGCACCCCGCTGCCTCGCCTTCGCCGGTGATCACCACCCGGGCGCGACCGATGCGGCCCTGCCTGCTCACGGGCCGTCGAGGTGTGACCAGTGACCGTCGCTCATGCAATCGAGGTGAAGAACCTCTACAAGGTGTTCGGGAAGAACCCGAAGCAGGCCGTGAAGCGCCTGAAGGCCGGGGAGACCCGCACGGATGTCGCGGATGCCGGCACCGCCGCGGTCATCGACGCCGGCTTCACCGTCGCGCCGGGTGAGATCTTCGTCATCATGGGTCTGTCCGGATCGGGGAAGTCGACCATCATCCGGATGCTCAACGGCCTGCACGACGCCACCGCCGGCACGATCACCGTGCAGGGGGAGACCATCACCGACATCCCGGCGAGCAAGCTGCGGGAGATCCGTCGGGATCGCGTGTCGATGGTCTTCCAGCACTTTGCCCTGCTGCCCCACCGCACGGTGGCCGACAACGTCGCGTACTCGCTCGAGCTGCGCGGCGTCGGAAAGGCGGAACGGCTGGCGAAGGCGGAGGAGATCCTCGGGATGGTCGGGCTCGACGGGTGGGGCGACAAGCTCCCCTCGGCTCTTTCCGGCGGCATGCAGCAGCGCGTCGGCATCGCCCGCGCCCTCGCCGCCGACACCGACATCCTGCTCATGGACGAGGCGTTCAGCGCGCTCGACCCCCTCATTCGACGCGAGATGCAGGAGCAGCTGCTGTCGCTGCAGCAGAAGCTGCAGAAGACGATCGTCTTCATCACCCACGACCTCAACGAGGCGATGTTCCTCGGCGACCGCATCGCGGTCATGCGCGACGGACGCATCGTGCAGATCGGCACCCCGGAGGACATCCTCACCGATCCCGCCAACGACTACGTCGAGCAGTTCGTGCAGGACGTCGACCGGGCCCGCGTGCTCACGGCGGCGAACGTCATGGAGCGCCCGCGTCCCGTCGTCAGCGACAGCGGCGGACCGCGCACGGCCCTCCGGCAGATGCGCGACGCCTACTCCTCGGCCGCCTACGTCGTCGGCCGCGACCGGCGCCTGCTCGGGATCGTGACCGATCGCGACGCCGTGAAGCTCGTCCGGCGTGGCGAGAACGCGCTCACCTCGGTGCTGAAGCCCGTGCCGCAGAGCGTTGCGCAGGACGAGGTGCTGATCAACCTCTTCGTGCCCGCCGTCGAATCCCAGCTGCCGCTCGCGGTGACCGACGACGAGGGTCGCCTCGTCGGCGTCATCCCGCGCGTCACCCTGCTCGCCGCGCTCGGTCCCGGACCCACCGACACCTCGGAGATCACCATCCTTCCCCGCCCCATGCCCTCGAACGAGATCGACGCGCTCCTCGGTGACTCCCTCGACGGAGTCTCGGCCGGCGAGAGCGAGGGGGTGCGCTGATGGATGGGTTCCGCATTCCCCTCGGCGACTGGATCGACACCGGGGTCGACTGGCTCCGCGACAACCTCTCCGGCCTGTTCGACATCATCACGATCGTCGTCCGCTTCCTGGTGGACGGGCTGACCGACCTCCTGATCGCGGTCCCGGTGCCGCTCGCCATCGTGGTCTTCGCCCTGCTCGGCTGGTTCTTCCGCTCGTGGCAGATGGCGATCGGCACCGCGGCCACCTTCACGCTGATCGTCGCGATGAACCTCTGGGTGCCGGCGATGCAGACCCTCTCGCTGGTCCTCGTCGCCACGGTCGTCGCCCTGCTCATCGGCATCCCGCTCGGGATCTGGTCGGCCCGCAACGACACCGTCCGTGCGATCCTCAAGCCCGTCCTCGACTTCATGCAGACGATGCCGGCGTTCGTCTACCTGATCCCGGCGATCACGTTCTTCAGCATCGGCGTCGTCCCGGGCGTCGTCGCCACGGTCATCTTCGCGTTGCCCCCGGGCGTGCGCCTGACCGAGCTCGGCATCCGCGGCGTCGACTCCGAGACCGTCGAAGCCGGGCACGCGTTCGGTGCGAAGCCCGGACAGATCCTGCGCGGTATCCAGCTGCCCCTCGCGATGCCGACCATCATGGCCGGCGTCAACCAGGTGATCATGCTGGCCCTGTCGATGGCGGTGCTCGCGGGCATCGTCGGCGCGGACGGGCTCGGCAAGATCGTCGTGCAGTCGGTGTCGACCGTGAACCTCTCCCTCGGCGTCGAGGCGGGCCTGGGTGTCGTCATCCTCGCCGTCTTCCTCGACCGCGTGACGGCCTCGCTCGGCAACCCCGCCGATTACCCGCGGTCGCTGCGGGCGATGCTGCGCGCGCGCGGCGCGAAGGGCGGCTCCGGCGGCGGCACGCCGACCCCGGTCGCCGACGAGGCCGAGCGCGAGGTCGCCTCGCCGCGGCGCGCAGCCGTCCTGGGCGGACCGTCCTGAACCCACAACTGAACACCGATACGGAACGAATGCGATCACACATGAAGAAGATGAAGGGAAGCACCATGCGAAATCGGAAGCTCACAGGAATCCTCGCTCTCGGCGCGGCGGCGACGCTCGCGCTCGCCGGCTGCTCGAGCAACGGCGGAGAAGGCGGCACCGGGGACGCCGGCTCGGAGGAGATGGGCACGATCACCCTCGGGTTCCTCCCCTCGTGGACCGACGGCCTCAGCACCGCGTACCTCCTCGAGAACCAGCTCGAGAAGCTCGGCTACACCGTCGAGATGCAGGAGCTGACCGAGGCGGGTCCGCTCTACGCCGGTCTCGCGCAGGGCGACGTCGACATGTACCCGTCGGCGTGGCCCGAGGTCACCCACGCCTCCTACATGGAGGAGTACGGCGACAGCATCGAGGACATCGGCGCGTACTACGAGGGCGCGGTGCTGACCATCGCCGTCCCCGACTACGTCGACATCACCTCGATCGAGGACCTCAAGGGCAACGCCGACATGTTCGGCGGCCAGATCGTCGGCATCGAGCCCGGCGCCGGTCTCACCGGCGTGACGCAGGACTCGATGATCCCCGCGTACGAGCTGGGCGACGAGTACACGCTCCTCACCTCCTCGACCGCGGCGATGCTCACCGAACTCGAGAACGCGATCGCCGACGAGGACGACATCGTCGTGACCTCGTGGCGTCCCTTCTGGGCCAACGACGCGTACAACCTGCGCGACCTCGAAGACCCGATGGGCGCGATGGGCGAGCCCGAGGCGCTGCACTTCCTCGGAACGAGCGACTTCTCGGAGCGCTTCCCGGAGGCGGCGGAGCTGATCGCCGGCATCCAGCTGGACGACGCGCAGTACGCCTCGCTCGAGGACATGGTCGTGAACGAGTACGGTCAGGGCCAGGAGGCCGAGGCCGTCGAGGCCTGGATCGAGGCCAATCCCGACGCGTTCAGCACGCTCATCGCGGACTGATCGCGGGACACAGGCGATAAGCCCGAGACAGGACGATCCCCACGGGATCAGCCTGTTCTCGCCCGATCTCCTGTTCTCGTCAGCTCACGGGCGGGCGGCCTTCGGGTCGTCCGCCCGTGGCAGTTCCCGCATGACCTTCTTCTCCAGCGTCTCCATGGCCTCGTCCGACACCGCGATCAAGCCATCCAGCTCCTCGCGCACGCGGCGGTAGGCGCTCTGCCGCTCCGCGGGGGTCGCCGCCTCATCCACGGCGATGTTCAGCAGTCGCTGCGCGGTGGCGAGGCGCTTGCGCTCGGCATCCGTGAACTCCGAATCCCGCAGGCGCTTGGCGTCGCGCTCGGCGAGGTCGAAGGCGACCTCGAAGTCCGTCACCGCCTCGCGGTACTCGCGGAGGTCGTCGGCACTGATGCGGGCGTCGAGCCCGTCGGGACGCAGATGGTCGGCCCGGCGCTTCGCCCGCAGGAACGCGGCCGTCAGCGGCTGGCGCCCGTCGCTCATCGCCGGGTACGCGATCATCTTCGCGACATCCAGCTCGTAGTCGAGCCACCGCGCGGTGATGTCGTCGTGCGTCGAGAACAGTCGCTCGAGGGTGCTCGGCCGCTTCTCGCCGGCCGAATCCTCGGACTTCTGCTTCTTCTTCTCCGGCTTGGCCGGGGGCGGCGGGAGGATCACACCCGTCTCGGCGGCGCGCAGCTCGGCCCGGGCGCGGATGAGCTCGAGCTTCTGCTTATGGCGGCGACGCGACGCCGCCTGCAGGGAGTTCCATGCGCCAGCGCCGAGACCGAACAGGGGGAAGGCCAGCCACCAGTAGTTCCCGAGGAAGTCGAAAAGGGGTTCCACGATCTCCTCAACGGTCCTCGGTGGGCGCGCGGCGCGACGGCACGGGCCAGGCGGGCGAGTCGGTCCTGCGGGTCGGCGACGTCGCGGAGGTCGGCGGCGTGACCGCGGGCGGCGGGCTTGTCCAGCGGAGACCGGCGACGCCGCGCCGCGCGGTGTCCTGCGCGTCGCGCTCGGCGACGTCGAACGCGGCCTCCATCGCGCCGACGGCATCGCGGTACTCCACGAACTGCGCCGCGGTCATCTTGGCGCGCGCGTTCGCGGGGCGCAGGCGCTGCGCCTCGTGCTGCGCGCGCAGGAACGCGTGCGTCGACGGATGCCGCGCATCGAGCATCTGGGGGAACGACAGCGCGGCGCCGGCATCCGTCTCGTAGACGAGCCACCGCGCCGCGATCGCGTCGTGGCGGGCGAGGAGCTGCTCCAGCGGAAGCGGTGCGCTCCGCCCGCTCTGCGCGAAGCGCACCTGCACCGCCTTGACCCGGTCTCGGCTCGCGCGCAGGTGCATGGCCGCGGCGCGCTCGGCGGCCTTGGCGGCCTGGATCGCGCGGCGCTCCTCGGGCGGGGTGGGGGCGAAGGGGATGCCGCCGCGGGCGGCCTTGGCGCTCAGTGCGTCCGCCCGGGCCGCACGCACGTCGGCGCGGGCCGCCTGGAGTGCCTGGTACGCGCGGTACTGGTCGTGGCGGGCGGCGTCGAGTTCGAGACGCCGCGCGCGTCGGCGCGGCATCGCGACGGCGCCGTAGCCGACCGCACCGAGGCCCGCGGCCGTCGGAGCGATCCACCACCAGCTGCCGAGGAAGAACAGGACCGGCTCCACGGTGACATGCTAGTCGCGTCGGACGGAAGCCGCCGGGGACTCGGGGTGAGCGCTCAGCCGCCGGGCTCAGCCGGCTCCGGCTCAGCCGAACAGCAACGCGAAGACCGTCGCCCCGCCGCCGACGAGGAGGAGCGAGACGATCGCGACCCACGCCACGACCTTGATCCGCTTCTGCCGGGTGTCGGCGAAGCCCGCGTATTCGTCGTCGTCCTGAGCCATGGCCACAGTTTAGGACTCGGCGACGACGGCGCCGAACGCCGCGGGCAGGGTGGCACCGGAGAGCGCCCGGAGCTCGGCGACCGGGACGGTGAACTGCCCCTGGACCTCAAGCTCGGCCGTCTCTGCCACATCCGTGACGCCGATGCGGAGCACCGGGTAGCCGCGGCCCTCGCACAGGCCCCGGAACTTCACGTCGTCCTCGCGGGGGACGCTCACGATCACGCGGCCCGTCGACTCCGAGAACAGTGCCGTGGCGGCATCCACACCGTCGCGCTCGATGATCTCGTCGAGCCACACGCGGGCGCCGACGCCGAAGCGCATGACGGCCTCGGCGAGGGCCTGACCGAGTCCGCCGCCGGAGAGGTCGTGGGCGCTGGAGATCAGACCCTGGAGGGATGCGGCGTGCACGAGCTCGGCGAGCCGCTTCTCAGCGCCCAGGTCGACCGCCGGCGGGCGTCCGCCGAGGTGGTCGTGGATCGTGGCGGCCCACTGCGAACCGCTCAGCTCGGTGGAGGTCACCCCGAGCAGATAGATGTTCTCGCCGGCATCCTGCCAGCCCGACGGGATGCGGCGCGCGACGTCGTCGATGATGCCGAGGACGCCGACGACCGGGGTGGGGAAGATCGGGGTGTCACCGGTCTGGTTGTAGAAGCTGACGTTCCCGCCCGTGACCGGGATGCCGATCTCGAGGCATGCGTCGGCGAGGCCCTCGACCGCGCGGGAGAACTGCCACATGACCTCGGGGTTCTCCGGGGAGCCGAAGTTCAGGCAGTCGGTGACCGCGGTCGGGACGGCGCCGGTGACGGCGACGTTCCGGTACGCCTCGGCGAGGGCCAGCTGCGCGCCCTGATAGGGGTCGAGCTGGCAGTAGCGGCCGTTGCAGTCGGTGGCGATGGCGAAGCCGAGGCCGGACTCCTCGTCGACGCGGATCATGCCCGCGTCGTCCGGGAAGCTCAGCGCGGTGTTGCCGAGCACGTAGTAGTCGTACTGGTTGGTGATCCACGACGTGTCGGCGAGGTTCGGGCTCGCCACGAGACGCAGGAACTGGTCGCGGAGCTCGGCGGGGTCGCTCGGACGCTGGAGAGCGGATGCCGAGTCTTCGCGGAGCGCGTCGATCCACGTCGGATAGGCGACGGGGCGCTCGTACACGGGGCCGTCCACCGCGACGGTGCCGGGGTCGACGTCGACGATCTTCTCGCCGTGCCAGTAGATCTCCAGGCGTCCGTCGCCGGTCACCTCGCCGAGGACGCTCGTCTCGACATCCCACTTCCCGACGACCTCGAGGAACGCATCGAGCTTCTCGGGGGCGACGATCGCCATCATGCGCTCCTGGCTCTCGCTCATGAGGATCTCCTCGGGAGTGAGCGAGGGGTCGCGCAGCAGGACCTTCTCGAGGTCGACGCGCATGCCGCTGCCGCCGTTCGCGGCCAGCTCGCTCGTCGCGCACGAGATCCCGGCCGCGCCGAGGTCCTGGATCGCTTCGACGAGGTCGTCGCGGTACAGCTCGAGGCAGCACTCGATGAGCACCTTCTCGGCGAAGGGGTCGCCCACCTGCACGGCGGGACGCTTGGTGGGTCCGCCCTCGGAGAACGTGTCGGAGGCGAGGATCGAGGCCCCGCCGATGCCGTCGCCGCCGGTGCGCGCGCCGAAGAGGACGACCTGGTTGCCGGCGCCGGAGGCGTTGGCGAGCTTCAGGTCCTCGTGGCGGAGGACACCCACCGCGAGGGCGTTGACGAGGGGGTTGCCCTGGTAGACCGAGTCGAACACGGTCTCGCCGCCGATGTTGGGCAGTCCCAGGCAGTTGCCGTAGAACGAGATGCCGCTGGTGACGCCGTGCACGACGCGCGCCGTGTCGGGGTCGTCGATCGCGCCGAAGCGGAGCTGGTCCATCACCGCGACGGGGCGGGCGCCCATCGAGATGATGTCGCGGACGATGCCGCCGACACCGGTCGCGGCGCCCTGGAACGGCTCGATGTAGCTCGGGTGGTTGTGGGACTCGACCTTGAAGGTGACCGCCCAGCCCTCGCCGATGTCGACGACGCCGGCGTTCTGGCCCATGCCCACCATGAGCCGTTCTTTCATCTCGTCCGAGACCTTCTGGCCGAACTGGCGCAGGTAGATCTTGCTGGACTTGTAGGAGCAGTGCTCGCTCCACATGACGGAGTACATCGCCAGCTCGCCCGAGGTGGGGCGGCGGCCGAGGATCTCGCGGATGCGGTCGTACTCGTCGGGCTTCAGTCCGAGAGCGCCGTAGGGCTGCTCCTTCTCGGGCGTCGCAGCGGCATTGTCGACGGTATCGGCGGCGGGGCGCGCGGGCGTCGAGGGGGTGAGGGTGGTCATGCGGCTGAGCTCCAGGAATCGCGGGCGCCGGACGCCGATCAGTCTAGTTGTGCCCCGACGCGCGTTGCGAGCAGCCGTCCGCCCCACAGGCAGCGCAGACGGTGCGCGACACCCCGGCGACGAGCCACTAGCGTGAGGGCGGGTGCCTCCGGCGGCCGGGTCCGGCCGGCTGTCCGTGCACGAAGGAGAACGCATGTCCGTAGGCCTGCTCGCCGTCGTCGACGACATCCTCACCGCGGCGCTGAAGGCGAGCGCGAAGACGGCGGGCGTCGTGATCGACGACGCGGCCGTGACGCCGCAGTACGTCCAGGGCATCACCCCGGCGCGGGAGCTGCCGGTCGTGTGGAAGATCGCGCTCGGAAGCCTCGTCAACAAGTTCGTCATCATCATTCCGATCGCGCTGCTGCTGACGGCTTTCGCGCCGTGGGTGCTGCCCTACCTCCTGCTCATCGGCGGAGGCTTCCTCTGCTACGAGGGTGCCGAGAAGGTGCTGGAGTGGTTCGGCGCGCATCACGAGAGCGAGGACGACGAGCCGCGGGACGAGAAGAAGCTGGTCTTCGGTGCGATCCGCACCGATCTCATCCTGAGCACCGAGATCATGCTGATCGCCCTGTCGAACCTCGACCCGGATTTCGGGCTCGGCATGACGCTGGCGGCCCTCTCGGTCATCGGGCTCGGCATGACGGCACTCGTGTACGGCGCCGTCGCCCTTCTGGTCAAGATCGACGACATCGGTCTGCGGTTCATGAAGAGTCCGTCGCGCCGCGTCCGTCGCACCGGCGCTCGCGTCGTCGCGTCCATGCCCGCGGTCTTCCGGGTGATCAGTGTGATCGGAACCGTCGCGATGCTCTGGGTGGGCGGTCACCTCGTCATCGTCAACCTCGCCGAGACCGTATGGCACGGCCCGTACGACCTGCTCCACGCGATCACGCACCTGTTCGAGGCCGCGGGCCCGGTCGTCGTGTGGGTGGTCGACACCGCCGTGTCGGCTGTGGTCGGGCTCCTCGCCGGTCTCCTCATCGTCGGCGTGGTCATGGGGGTGAAGCGCCTCCTCCCCTCGTCGCGGAAGGCGGGCGCAGGGCACGCGGCTCCTCCCTCGGAGTGACCACACGGTCGAGAACCTCTTGACGCCTCGCCTCCGCGGGCGTAACGTGCAACCAAATGGTTGTACAAAGTGAGCTGACCGATGCCGAGATCGACCGCGTGTTCCAGGCGCTGGCCGCGGCCACGCGCCGCGACATCCTGCGGCGGACGATCGCGGACGAGTGCTCCGTCTCCGCGCTCGCGCGCGAGTACGAGATGTCGTTCGCGGCGGTGCAGAAGCACGTCGCCGTTCTCGAAGCGGCGGGCCTGGTCATCAAGCGGGCGGAGGGGCGCGAACGGCTCGTGCGCGCCGATCCGGCGATGATCGCCCGCGCGCGAGCCCTGCTGGACCGCTACGAAGCGCTGTGGCGCGCGCGCATCGATCGACTCGATGCGCTGCTGGCCGCGGCATCCGACGAAGAACCGACCGAAGGAGAGTGACATGCCCGTCACCGACATCACCACCGATCCCGACGCCCTCACGATGACGCTGACCGCGGAGTTCGCCGCGCCCGTCGAGCGGCTGTGGGCGGCGTTCACCGATCCTCGCCAGCTCGACCGCTTCTGGGGCCCGCCCGGATGGCCCGCGACCTTCACCACCTTCGACCTCAGCGTCGGGGGGCGCGCCGAGTACCAGATGACGAGCCCGCAGGGAGAGGTGTCGCGCGGCGGCTGGGAGTTCCTCACCATCGACGCCCCGCACCGGTTCGACGTGCTGGACTCGTTCCTCAACGGCGACGGCGAGGTGCTGGAAGGCACCCCGACGATGCGCGTGGAGTTCCATTTCGCGTCCACCGACGGCGGGTCGACGCTCACCAACATCACCCACTTCGACTCGCTGGAGTCGCTCGAGCAGATCGTGGAGTTCGGCGCCGTGGAGGGCTCGCGTCTCGCCATCAACCAGCTGGATCTCGTGCTCGCAGGGCTCCGCGCCTTCGCGCAGGGGAAGGGCACGCAGGTCGAGCTCCTCGACGACACCCACGTGCGCATCACCCGCCTCATCGAGGGGCCGATCGACCTGGTGTGGCGCGCGCACACCGAGGCAGAGCTCACTCGGAAGTGGATGCTGGGCCCCGACGGCTGGCGGATGTCGGTGTGCGAGCTCGACCCGACCCCCGGCGGGCGCTACCGCTATGAGTGGGAGCCCCTCGAGGGCACGGAGGGCGAGAGGTTCGGATTCGACGGCGAGACGCTCGTCTCCGAGCCGCCGCGCCGGGCAGTGACGACCGAGCACATGACCGGCACCGACTACCCGCCGACCCTCAACGACCTCACCCTCTACGAGGAGGACGGCGCGACGCTCGTGACGGTGCTCATCGAGTACCCGGACCGCGAGACGCGCGACATGGTGCTCGCCACCGGCATGGCCGACGGCATGGAGTCCTCGTACGCCCGCCTCGAACGCGAGGTGCTCACGGTCTGACCCGTCAGCCGACGATGGGGCGTTCGGACGGCATCGTGTACAGCACCCTCCGCTGGCGCACGGCGAGGGCTGCGGCGAGACCGATGGGGCCGATGCGACCGGCGAGCATCAGGACCGACAGCACCCCTGCCCCGAACCCGTCGAGCTCGGCGGAGAGCCCGACCGACAGTCCGCAGGTCGCGAAGGCGGAGATCACCTCGAACAGGATGCGGTCGAGCGGTGCGTCGCTGACGAGGGTGATCAGTGCTGTCGCCCCGAGGACGAGCGTTGCGCCGAGGAATGCGACGCTGATCGCGACGCGAAGGAGTCCGGCGGGGATCGTCCGCGCGCCCGCGGTGAGGTCTTTCGTTCCGCGGGCCTCGGCGACGATCGCGAGGAACAGGACCGCGAGCGTGGTCACCTTGATGCCGCCGGCCGTCGAGGCCGAGCCGCCCCCGACGAACATGAGCGCGTCGCTCGCGAGCAGTGTCGTCGAGGTGGAGGCGGCGGTGTCGGTGATCGCGAATCCGCCCGAGCGCATCATCGTCGAGGCGAACAGCCCGTGGAAGATCTTCTCCGCCGGCGACATGTCGCCGATGGTGGCGGTGTTGCTCCACTCGAACGCCGTCCACGCGATCGCGCCGACGAGAAGCAGCAGGGTCGTGGTGAAGAGGGTCAGCTTCGTGTGGAGCGTCCAGCGCGACCGGTTCCAGCGCGCGTTGATGAGCGTGAGGAACACCGGGAAGCCGAAGCTCCCCACGAAGACCCCCACCATGATCGGCACCAGGATCCAGAGATTCCCGTCGAACACCGCGAGGCCACCCTCGTGGACGACGAACCCGGCGTTGTTGAAGGCGGAGACCGAGTAGAACAGTCCGTGCCACAGGCCCCGACCCCACCCCTCCTCGACGACGAACGCGGGGGTCAGGATCAGCAGCAGCACACCCTGGATCGTCAGTGTCGTCATGACGACCGTGCGCAGGAGCGACCGGACCTCGCCGAGCTCCGGAGACCCGATGTTCTGCTGCGCGAAGACTTTGCTCCCGAGCCCCAGCTGCCGCGTCACCGCGCGGGAGAGGAGCAGCGCCAGCGTGACGATCCCGAGACCCCCGACCTGGATCGCCACCAGGATCGTGATCAAGCCGAAGGGCGACCACGCCGTCGCGGTGTCGACCGTGGTGAGCCCGGTCACCGTGATGGCCGAGACCGCCGTGAACACGGCATCCTTCCACGGCAGAGCCTGTCCGGATGCCGAGGCGATGGGCAGCTTCAGAAGCACCGAGAACACCACGGCGGCCGCGACGAAGACCAGCACGGAGGCCCGTGCCGGAGAGCGGCGGACCAGGTCGCCGACCGCATGGGTCAGCCGCTGCCATCGGGTCAGGGCGACCAGTGCGGGCGGGCCGGGCATGGACGGAGCGTACCCCGGAGGACGATCAGGCGCGCTCGAGGGCGTCCTCGAGCGCGACCCACGCGAGCATCGCGCACTTCACGCGCGCGGTGAACTTCGACACCCCCGACAGAGCGGCGGCGTCGGCGAAGGTCTCCTCGTCGAGGGGCACGGTGCCGCGCGAGCGGAGGGCGGTCCGGAACCCCTCGATGCGGGCGTCGACGTCGGCGCGCGGCATCCCGTCGCCGTCGGCCTCCTCGCCGAGCTCGTCGACGAGTGCGGACAGCATGGATGCCGAGGCCTGCGAGATCGAGCAGCCGGCGCCCTCCCACGTCACGTCGAGGACGCGCTCGCCGTCGTCGCTCACGCGGACGCGCAGCGTGATCTCGTCACCGCAGACCGGGTTCCGCTGGAGCGACGTCGCGGTGCGTCCGGTCTCCTCCGCCAGCTCCTTGCCGTGCGGGCGCTTGGAGTGGTCGAGGATGAGCTCCTGGTAGAGGGATTCGAGGCCGTTCATGCGTCCGCTCCGAAGTAGTCGCGCACCGCGGCAACGCCCTCGAGCAGCGCCGTGATGTCGTCGTCCGTGGTGAAGACCGAGGCGGATGCCCGCACCGAGGCGGTCAGTCCGAGTCGGCGGTGCAGGGGCTTGGCGCAGTGGTGCCCGACGCGGACGGCGATGCCGCGGGCGTCGAGGAACTGCCCCACGTCGTGCGCGTGGACGCCGGTGACGTCGAAGGACGCCAGCCCCACGCGCTCGACGCCGTCGGCGTCGCCCAGCACGCGGACACCCGGGATCTCCCGGAGGCCCGCGATCATCCGGTTCCCGAGATCCTGCTCGCGCGCGTGCACGGCGCGCATGTCGAGCCCCTCGAGGTAGCGCACGGCCGCGGCGAGCCCGACCGCCTGCGAGACCGGCTGCGTGCCGGCTTCGAACTTCAGCGGCGCGGGCATGTACTCGGCCGAGTCGATCGTGACGTCGGTGATCATCGACCCTCCGGTGAGGAACGGCGGGAGCGCCTCGAGGATCTGGCTGCGCCCGTAGAGGGCGCCGATCCCGTAGGGACCGAGCAGCTTGTGGCCCGAGAAGGCGGCGAGGTCGACCCCGAGGGCGGGGAAGTCCACCGGCAGGTGGGGCGCCGACTGACACGCGTCGAGCACGGTGAGCGCACCGACCTCGCGGGCGAGCGCGACGAGCTCGGCGACGGGGGAGACGATGCCCGACACGTTCGAGACGTGCGTGAACGCCACGACGCGCGTGCGCTCGGAGATGACGGATGCCGCGTGCGCGAGGTCGAGGGTGGCGTCGTCGTGCACGCGGATCGCGCGGATGACCGCGCCGGTGCGCACGGCGAGCTCCTGCCACGGGATGAGGTTGGCGTGATGCTCGGCCTCTGTGACGACGATCTCGTCACCCGGCGCGAGGGCGAACCGGGCGCTCGCCGGGGCGCCGCGCCCCGCGGTCGCGTTGCCGATCGCGTAGGCGACGAGGTTGATCGCCGCGGTCGCGCCGCTGGTCCAGACGAGGTCGTCGGGCGCGGACCCGACGAAGCCGGCGACGGTCGCCCGGGCCTCCTCGAAGAGCTCGGTGGCCTCGGCGGCGAGCGTGTGCGCCCCGCGGTGCACGGCGGAGTTGCTGCGGGTGAGGAAGTCGATCTCGGCGTCCAGCACCGCCCGCGGCTTCTGGGCGGTCGCGCCGGAGTCGAGGTAGATCAGCGGCTGGCCGTTGAGCGTCTCGTCGAGGATCGGGAAATCCGCGCGGATGGCGGCGAGATCGAGCACGGACGCGGGGGAAGTCATCCTCCCAGGCTACGCTTCCCCGCGTCGTCGCGGGTGAGCTGAGAAGCTGGCTCCATGGACGATCAGATCACCCTCGGCATCATCGCGATCGTGCTCGGCACCCTCGTCGGCGTGGTGCTGTTCGTCCCCTTCGTCGCGATCAGCTACCGACGCCGCGGGGGTCTCAGCCTCGGTCGTTCCCTCCTGTGGGCGGCGGCCCTGGTGTACTTCCTCGCGATCTGGACCTACACCCTGCTCCCGCTGCCCGATCCGGACGCGATCCGCTGCGTCGGGACGAACCTCGACCCCCTCGCCCTCGTCGACGACGTCCGCACCGCCGTCGGACGCTCGGACAACCCGTGGCTGGACCCGCTGACGCTGCAGCTGCTGCTGAACGTCCTGCTGTTCGTCCCGCTCGGGTTCTTCCTGCGCGTCCTCGGCGGTCGCGGCATCCTCACGGCGCTCCTCGTGGGCTTCGGCCTCTCCGCCTTCATCGAGACCACCCAGCTCACGGGCGTGTGGGGACTCTATCCCTGCGCGTACCGCGTGTTCGACGTCGATGACATGCTCACCAACACCACCGGCGCGGTCGTCGGCTCGATCCTGTCGCTCGTCGTCCCGCGCCGTCACCGCGGCATGGCGCAGGCTCCGGATGCCGACCGGCCGCGCCCGGTGACGCGCGGTCGCCGCGTCATCGCGATGCTGTGCGACGTCCTCGGCATCACGATGAGCGTCATCGCCGTGGGCACCGCGACCCAGCTGTGGCTGCAGTTCGTCGTCGGCGACCGGCAGGCGGTGCTGGACGGAGAGATCGCGGATGCCGTCTCCAGCGTCGTGCCCGCCGCGGTCTGGCTGGTGCTGATCCTCGTCACCGGCCGCTCCGTCGGCGACCTCGCCGTGCAGCTGCGCTATCGGGGCGGGCCGCTCCCCACCCCGCTCTCTCGCCTGCTCCGCTGGGCCGGCGGCGTCAGCGGGTGGGTGCTCCTCGGCTACCTCCCCGGGTGGGGACAGCTGGCCGCATCCGTGTTCGCCCTCGCGAGCGCCGTGCTGCTGTTCACCACCGCTCGAGGACGCGGACTCCCCGGCATCGTGAGCGGCATGCGGCTCGAGGACGCCCGGGAGGATGCGAACGGTGACGACGAGGTCGACGCGGGACGCGTCAGTCCCGCGCGCCCAGGAACTCCCGCGCCGCGACGACGAGGTTCTCGACGCCCCGACTGAGCGTCGGCTGGAGCACCGGGGCGAAGAACGGCGAGTGGTTGGTCGGGATGTCGCGTTCGATCGTGCCGGCCTCGGACGCCGCGCGGTACGCGGCCGGATCGACCCCGCCCCAGAACCAGAAGACGAGGGGCACCCCAGCCTCGCGCGCGAACCACGACACGTCCTCGCTGCCGGTGAACATGCCCGGGTCGATGACGGTGCCGGCCCCGAAGGCGTTCTCGAACGCACGGGAGAGCCGCGCGGTCGCCTCGTCGTCGTTGATCGTCGGCGGGAGGGAGTGATCGATCGCGATCACCGGCTCCTGCTCGGCACCGGAGGCCTGCGCCTCGGCACGGACGATGCGCTCGACCTTCTGCATGACCTTCGCGCGCGCCTCGTCGTCGGGGTAGCGGAGGCTCAGCTCGAGCTTCGCCTCGGCGGGGATGATGTTGTTCTTCAGCCCCGCGTGGATCGAGCCGACGGTGACGACGGCGACGTCGCGCGGGTCCACCTCGCGCGACACGACCGTCTGGAGGCGCATGACGGTCGCGGCCGCCATGACGACGGGGTCGATCGTGGAGTGCGGGCGCGAGCCGTGCCCGCCGCGACCGAGGAGGGTGACGGTGAGCCCGTCGGATGCGGCCATCTGGGTGCCGCTGCGCACGCCGATCGTTCCGGCGGGGAGCGGCGTCACGTGCTGGCCGAGCACGATGTCGGGGCGGGGGTACCGGTCCAGGACGCCGTCGGCGATCATCGCCTGCGACCCCGCGCCGTACTCCTCGGCGGGCTGGAAGACGGCGACGATCGTGCCGGACCACTCGTCCTTCGTCGCCGAGAGGCGCTCGAGCGCGCCGATGAGGGACGCGACGTGCATGTCGTGTCCGCACGCGTGCATGACGGGGACGTCGAGCCCGGCGGGGTCGACACCGCGTGCCGTGCTGGCGTACGCGAGGCCCGTCCGCTCCTCGACGGGCAGGCCGTCCATGTCGGCGCGGAGCCACACGACCGGGCCCTCGCCGTTGCGGATGATCGCGGCGATGCCGGTGCGGCCGATGCCCTCCTCGTGCTCGATGCCGAGCTCGGCGAGAAGAGTGGTGACGACTCCCGCGGTGCGGGTTTCCTGGAAGGACAGTTCCGGATGCCGGTGCAGGTCGGTGTACAGCGCTTCGAGGTCGATCGTCATGACCTCGAGCCTATCCGCGGGACTCCGCGGGGCGGGCGGTGGAGCCGCGGACGATCAGCTCGAACGGCAGGGCCCCCGGCTCGTGCTGAGGGGTCGGAGCCGTGGGGTCGTCGATGTCCTCCAGGAGCGCCGCGACGGCACGTTCGCCCTGCGCGCGGGGGAACTGGTCGACCGTGGTGAGGCGGAAGAACTCGCCCAGCTCGTGGCCGTCGATGCCGCTGATCGACAGGTCCTCGGGCACGCGGTACCCGAGTTCGCGCGCGGCGAGGATGGCCCCGATCGCCATCTCGTCGGACGCGGCGAAGACCGCCGTGGGCCGGTTCCCCGGGCGCCCGAGGAGCTGCTTGGCGGCGCGGAACCCGCCCTCGATCGTGAAGTCGGCGGGTTCGTAGAGGTGCGGAGAGGCGGGGATCCCGGCATCCGCCAGCGCCAGCTCGAAGCCTTGACGTCGCCGGGTGGGGATGTGGAAGTCGATGTCGAACTGCGGGTTCGCGCCGATGTGGGCGATCTCGCGGTGACCGAGCGCGAGCAGGTGCTCGGTCGCGAGCCGCGCGACGGCCACGTCGTCGACGGTGAGGGTGGGAAGGCGCGAGCTCGGACCGCCGATCGCGATGACGGGGAGGTCGAGTTCGCGGAGGTGCTCGGTCTCCTCCTCGCCCAGCTCGATGGAGATGGCGATCACCCCGTCGACCCGCTGCCGGCGCAGGAACGTGTCGAAGATGTCGCGTCGCTCGGCGCGGTCGTCGGTGAGGCTGTACAGCGTGATGTCGTAGCCGCGGCGCATGAGCGCCGAGGCGATCCCCGACAGCACCGTGCTGAAGAACCACCGGTCGAGGTAGGGCACGAGCACGCCGATGTTGCGCGTGCGACCGGAAGCGAGGCTCGAGGCGGAGGCCGAGACCACGTAGCCGAGGCTCTTCGCCGCGTCCTCCACGCGCCCTCGGGTCGGGAGGGACACGTTCCCGCGCCCGCTCAGCGCGCGCGAGACCGTCGCGGTGGAGACCCCGGCGAGCCGGGCGACCTCATCGATGCTGACCACGTCGTCACCTTCTTCCGGGGCTCGCGCCCCCCGCTGCGTCCTGGGCCCGATCAGTCCTGCGTCAGCCACACCGCCGTGTCGCCGGGGAGCGTGCCGTCGCCGAGCGGACCCGAGGCCACGACCACGCGTCCCGCCGGCAGCGGGATGTCGGTGCCCCCGGTGTTGGCGACGACGGTGAGGTCGCCGGTCCGGAAGGCGAGGACGTCCGCGCCGCCGAGGCCGTCGACCCACTCGAGGTCGTTCGCCCCGAGGCCGTAGGCCGCGCGCTCGGCGATCAGCGTCCGGTAGAGCGACAGCGTGGAGTCGGCATCCGTCGTCTGCACGTCGCGAGCGAGCGTCGCCCACTCGGCGGGCTGCGGCAGCCAGCTCTCGCCCGACGGGCTGAAGCCGTACGCGGCGCCGTCGGAGGTCCACGGGATCGGCACGCGGCAGCCGTCGCGGCCGTAGCGCTCGCCGTTCGTGCGGAACCACGTCGGGTCCTGACGCGCCTCGCCGGGGATGTCGATGACCTCGGGGAGGCCGAGCTCCTCGCCCTGGTAGAGGTACGCCGAGCCCGGAAGGGCGAGCATCACCGTGGTCGCCGCGCGAGCGCGGGCCAGGCCCACCTCGGGGATCGGCTGGCCGGGGGAGTCCGGTCCGATGCCGTGGCCCTGCGGGTTCTCGGCGCTCAGCGCGAGACGAGAGGCGTGACGGACGACGTCGTGGTTCGACAGCACCCACGTGCTCGGGGCGCCGACGGCGGAGTAGGCCGCGATGGAGCGGTCGACGACGGCGCGGAGGGCCGTGGCATCCCACCCGGTCTCGAGGTAGGCGAAGTTGAACGCCTGGTGCATCTCGTCGGGGCGGACCCACTCGGCGGTGCGCTCGGGGGTGGGCAGCCATGCCTCGGCGCAGAGCGCCCGGTCGCCGTCGTACTCGGCGAGGAGGACGTGCCAGTCGCGGTAGACCTCGTGCACGCCGTCCTGACCCCAGTAGGGCACGTTCGCCTCGTCGCCGCCCATCGAGCCGCCCTCGGGGGAGGGGGTGTAGTCGGGGAGGCCGTCGGCCTTGATGAGGCCGTGCGCGACGTCGACGCGGAAGCCGTCGACTCCGCGGTCGAGCCAGAAGCGGAGGATGCGGCGAAACTCCTCGCGCACCTCCTCGTTGGTCCAGTCGAAGTCGGGCTGCGAGGTGTCGAACAGGTGCAGGTACCACTGGCCGGGCGTGCCGTCGGCCTCGGTGACGCGCGTCCACGCGGGGCCGCCGAAGACGGAGTCCCAGTTGTTCGGGGGCAGCTCGCCGCTTTCCCCGCGGCCGTCGCGGAACATGTAGCGCGCGCGCTCGCGGCTGCCGGGCGCGGCGGCGAGGGCCTGCTGGAACCACTCGTGCTGGTCGGAGGAGTGGTTGGGCACGAGGTCGACGATGATCCGGATGTCGCGGGCGTGGGCTTCGGCGAGCATCGCGTCGAAGTCGTCGAGGGTGCCGAAGAGGGGGTCGACGTCGCAGTAGTCGGCGACGTCGTAGCCGGCGTCCTTCTGGGGCGAGCGCTGGAACGGGCTCAGCCAGATCGCGTCGATGCCGAGGTCTTCCAGGTCGGCGAGGTGGGCGGTGACGCCGCGGAGGTCGCCGATGCCGTCGCCGGAGCTGTCGGCGAACGAGCGGGGGTAGATCTGGTAGATGACAGCGGTGCGCCACCACTCGGCGCCGGGGCGCGAGGCGGCGGTCTCGGTGAGGACGGCGGACTGGGGGGAAGTCATTCGCCCAGGGTACTGCAAGCGCTTACATCCCGTGAGGCACGGGGCTGAGGACTTCCCCAGCATCACCTCGGGCTACGGTGGGCGGGTGGATGCCGCCCCCCTCGCCCGTGCCGAATCGCTGATCCGCTCCATCCCCGACTATCCCGAGCCGGGCATCGTCTTCCGCGACATCACCCCGCTCCTCGTGGATGCCGCGGCCCTCGGCGAGGTGATCGACGCCCTCATCGCTCCCTTCGCCGGGCGCTTCGACGTGGTCGCCGGAATAGAGGCGCGCGGATTCCTCCTCGCCGGCGCCATCGCGACGCGCGCGGAGGTCGGTCTCGTGCCCATCCGCAAAGCCGGGAAGCTGCCCCGGCCCGCGGCATCCGTCTCCTACGCCCTCGAGTACGCCACCGCGACGATCGAGGCGCACGACGACCTGCCGGAGGGCGCGCGCGTGCTGCTCGTGGACGACGTGCTCGCCACCGGCGGGACGCTCGTGGCCGGCCACCAGATCGTCCGCTCCCTCGGCGGCGAGGTCGTCGGATCGGCGGTGCTCCTGGAGATCGCCGCGCTCGGCGGCCGCGCCGCCACCGGCGACGTGCACGCGGTCTTCACCGTCTGAGGCGCCCGCGAGGGTGTTCTTGACCCTCACACGGTGTCAGGCTCTTTCCTGGGATCACCATGTTGAGTATCGGAGAGTTCGCCCGGCTGGCCGGCGTATCGGTGCGCATGCTGCGTCATTACGACCAGCTCGGCCTGCTGCGCCCGGAACGGGTCGATCCGCACAGCGGCTATCGGCGGTACGCCGCAGCCCAGCTCGAACGCGCCAACCAGCTCGTCGCCCTGAAGGACCTCGGGTTCACGCTCGAGCAGGTGGGCGTGCTGCTGGACGACGGGCTGGATGCTGCGGCGCTGACGCAGCTGCTGCGCACGCGTCGGGACGCGCTGCACGCGCAGATCGACGCGGACCGGGATCGGCTGCGCTCGGTCGAGGCGAGGCTCCGGAGTATCGAGAAGGAGAACCCCATGTCGGAATTCGTCGAGACCGCCCTGCCCGAGCTGCACCTGGTGCAGCTGTCGGCCCGGGTCACGGAGATGGCCGAGATCGAGGACGAGATCGGACCGATGTTCCAGCGCGTCGGCGCGGCGCTGGACGCCGCGGGCGCCGCGCGCGTCGGGCCGGGAGTGGCGACCTACACGGTCGAGGGCGACGGGATGATCGCCGCGGCCGCGGAGCAGATCGGAGAGACCCCGACCCCGGCCGGGCTGGAAGCGGTGACCGTCGCCGCCGCGCCGCGGGCACTGACGACGCGGTACCGGGGTGCCGACCTCTCCGGCATCCAGCAGGCGTGGCAGGAGCTCGTGACGGAGAGCGAGGCGCGAGGGCTCACCGCCGCGGGGACGGCGCGCGAGGTGTACCTGTCGACGCCGATGGACTCGCCGGGAGCGGCGTGGGAGGTCGACCTGCAGCAGCCGGTGCGCTGAGCCGACCGGCGTACCGACAGGCACGCCGGCCCCGCGCCCGACCGCCGTTCAGACGAACTGCGGGATGTCGAGCCACGCCTCGGGTGCGGGGGCGGCGCCATCGCGGGTGACCGTGCCCTCGATGAGGCCGTAGGGGCGGTCGGCGGCGTAGAAGACCTCGTTGGGGTTGTCGAGGCCGAACGGGGAGAGGTCGTAGACGAAGTGGTGCTTGTTCGGCATCGCGAAGCGCACCTCGGCGATCTCCGGGCGCGCCTCGATGACCGCCTTCCCCATCGCGAAGAGGGTCTGCTGGAGCGCGAGTGAATGCACGGAGGCGAACACATCGAGCAGGACGTCGACGACCTCGGCGTAGAGGGCGTTGTAGTCGATGCCGGCGGTGACCGCCTCGGGGAGGAAGCGCCAGCGCCCGGTGACCGAGGTCGCCATGATGCGGTCGTCGGTCTCGGCGAGGGTCGTGTACCTGTCGCGCGGGAACCCGGTGAACGCCGAGCCGCTGGACTTCAGCACCGTCAGGTCGCGGATGCCGCCGATGACGTGCGTGGCGCCGTCGGCCTTCTGCACCGCGGCCAGGCGTGTGGCCTGCCCGCGCCGGACGAAGGAGTGATCGTGAGGGCGTCCGCCGGCGGTGATGCGCTCCCACTCGTACTGCTCGGCCTGCCACAGTCCGCCCTCGACCCAGTCGAACTCGCTGACGAAGTGGTTCCCGAGGGCCAGCAGATACTCCTCCGGCGAGGGGATGCCGACCTCCTTCGCGAACGCGAACGCGGTGTTCTTCTGGGTGTCGGTGGCGACGATCAGGGAGTTGTCGCCGGTGAGGAACGAATCCGAGAACGCCTGGCCGCGCAGCTGCGAGGTGACGTTCAGGTCGACGATCTCGTGGCGGGGCGTGTCGCGGTAGATGCGCACGACCCGGTTCTCGGCCTTGCCGTACTTGTTGGCGCCGAGGCTCACGGTCACATCGGTCATGTCAGCTCCCTCGGTAGGTGGAATAGGCGAACGGGCTCAACAGCAGCGGCACGTGCAGGTGCCCGTCGCCTGCGACGGTGAAGGTGACGATCGCCGCGGGGTAGAACGTCTCGACCTCGCGCGCGGCGAAGTAGGCGCCGGTGGCGAAGGTCAGCGTGTGCGCGCCGTCGTCGAGCCGGTCGGGGCCGAGCGCGAGGCGCCCGTCGGCATCCGTGACGCCCTCGGAGATCGGCGTGACCTCACCGGAATCGGCGAGGCGGGCGAGGGTGATGCCGACGCCCGTGGCGGGGCGGCCGGTCGCGGCGTCGAGGACGTGGGTGGTGAGGTGGCTCATGCGTCGATCATCCCCCGCAGGCGCAGGATGGCGATCTCGGCGAGCTGTGTCAGGGCCTCCCGCGCTTCGGCGTCGTCGTCGCCCGCGAGGCGGCGCTCGAGCTCCGCGCGCATCTCTTCCGGCGAGCGGCCCGCGGCGCGGATGAGGAACACGCGTCCGAAGCGCTGCTCGTACGCCGCGTTCCCCGCGGCGATCGCGGCTGCCACGTCGCTTCCGGCGGTGCGCATGCTCGACTGCTCGCGGGCGGATGCCGCCGCCTCGGCCCCGTCGCCGGTGGCGCGTTCCCCGATCCGGGGATGGTGCGCGAGGGCGATGTCGAGGTCGTCGCGCGTCCACGTCGCCGCGAGGGCCGCCGCGCGGTCGGCGAGGGCATCGACCGAGGGGTAGGGACGCCCGGCGACGACGTCGTCCACCCACCGGGGGATCGCCGCCCACACCGCGACGGCGGACGCCGCGGTCTCGGCATCCGCCGCGTTGAAGTCGTGCAGGAGCATGCCCCGACGTTAGGCCCCGTCGCGTTTCGGTCGCATTACGCGGTCGGATGCGGCGCGCGGGTCACCGGTCGGCGTGCACGATGAGCCACTGGGCGACCGCGTCGACGTCGCCGGTGTTGTGGATGCGGTGCGGGCGGGAACACGGGAAGCTGATCGCGTCGCCGGCGCGCAGGACGACACGCTCGTCGTCGAAGTCGATCGTCAGCTCGCCCGAGATCATCGTCCCCACCTCGTAGCCGTCGTGGCGGAACAGATCCTTCTCCGCATGGGCGCTGGCGCCCGGCGGGTAGACCGACTCGAAGTAGTCGACCCCGGGGGTGCGCCCGGGCGACAGGCGCCGGAAGAGCACACCGCTCTCGAGGCGCACGCTCGAGGCGTGCTCCGCCCGCTGCAGCGCGAATCCGCCGATGGTGGACTCGATCTCGGCGACGACATCCGCCTGGGCGTCGAAGACCGAGGCGAGGGGGACGCCCAGCGCATCGGTGATCGCGATCAGCCGGGACACGCTCGGCTGGAGCTTCCCCCGTTCGATCTGCGAGACGGCGCTCGGGGAGATGCCGAGCGCCGTCGCGAGCGCTCGGGCCGGCATGCCCTGCTGCTCCCGGAGCTCCCGGATGCGGGCGCCGACATCGGCGTCGCGGGGTGTCACCACGGCGTCGGGCATGCCCGCATCCTATCCATGGGGAGGGTCAAGTGAAGCCCCGACTTCACACAGCTGTTACACGCGGGAAACCATTCGCAAGTTGTGAAGCAATAACTTCACATCAGCACCACCAGGCCGCGGACTCCACGTCGCAGGTCCCCGCCCGCTCCGGGCATCCGCTCCTCACCTGGAAGGTTTTCCCATGACCGAGATCGCCCCGCCTCCGGGCGGACCCCGCACCACACCGCACGACCTCGTCGAAGCCGCCGGGCACCCGGTGGGATCGGGCAACATGAAGCCCGAGTACGACGTCCGCCTCGCCAACGAGGACCTCGCGCCCCTGAAGAAGCAGAAGTGGTCCTGGTACAACATCTTCGCCTTCTGGATGTCGGACGTGCACTCCGTCGGCGGCTACGTCACCGCCGGCTCGCTGTTCGCCCTCGGCATCGCCGCCTGGCAGGTGCTCGTCGCGCTCGTCGTCGGCATCGTCATCGTGCAGGTGTTCACCAACCTCGTGGCGAAGCCGAGCCAGAAGACCGGTGTCCCCTATCCCGTCGTCAACCGCGCGATCTTCGGCATCAAGGGCGCGAACGTCCCCGCCATCATCCGCGGCGTCATCGCGATCGCCTGGTACGGGGTGCAGACGTTCCTCGCCGCGCAGTCGCTGAACATCATCTTCCTGAAGTTCATCCCCGGAAGCGCCGCGCTCCTGGACTACAGCTTCCTGGGGCTGTCGGCGCTCGGCTGGATCTCGTACGGCATCCTCTGGGTGGCGCAGGTCGCGCTGTTCTGGAACGGCATGGAGGTGATCCGCCGCTTCATCGACTGGGCGGGCCCCGCCGTCTACGTGGTGATGATCATCCTCGCCGTCTACCTCGTCTCGCAGGCCGGGTGGGAGAACATCTCCTTCGACCTGTCCGACCCGAGCACCCCGGATGTCGGGTTCTGGGGCGGCATCGGGCTGATGTTCATGGCCATCGGCATCGTGGTGTCGTACTTCTCCGGCCCGATGCTGAACTTCGGCGACTTCGCCCGGTACGGCCGCAGCTTCGCGGCCGTGAAGAAGGGCAACTTCTGGGGCCTGCCGGTGAACTTCCTGTTCTTCTCGCTGCTGACGGTCATCACCGCGTCGGCGACGGTTCCGGTCTTCGGCGAACTCATCACCGACCCGATCCACACCGTCGAGCGCATCGACACCCCGTTCGCCATCCTCCTCGGCGGGCTCACGTTCGTCACCGCGACGGTCGGCATCAACATCGTGGCGAACTTCATCGCCCCCGCCTTCGACTTCTCCAACGTCGCACCGAACAGGATCTCGTGGCGGATGGGCGGCATGATCGCCGCGGTCGGGTCGGTGTTCCTCCTCCCGTGGAACTGGTACTCCAACGCCACCGCCATCCACTACTCCCTCGGCGTCCTCGCCGCGCTCATCGGCCCGCTGTTCGGCATCCTCATCGCCGGCTACTACATCGCCGCCCACCAGCGGATCAAGACCGACGAGATGTTCTCGATGTCCGAGACCGGCGCCTACTGGTACCGGAAGGGCTACAACCCCAACGGCATCAAGGCGCTGCTGTGGGCCGGGATCCCGACCATCGTCCTGGCGGTCTTCCCGAAGATGATCGCCGACATGGGCGGATTCGACATCTCCTGGATCGGCAACTTCACCTGGTTCATCGGCTGCGGTCTCGGCTTCGGCCTGTTCGTCCTGTTCGAGCGGCTCGACCCGCGAGTCCCCTCCTTCGCCGGAGAGACCGAGGGCATCTCGGACGGCGTGCGCGACGGTGCGGCGGCCACGACGGACGCCGAACCGCCCGCCATCTCGGCAGAGGTGCCGATCGTCTCGGAGCCGCGCGCGTGAGGATCACCCTCGTCAACCCCAACACCTCCCGGGCGATGACGGAGAAGATCGCCGTCACCGCCCGGGAGGTCGCCGGGCCCGGCGTCGAGGTGCGCGCGGTCTGCCCCGACGTCGGACCCGCTGCCATCGAGAGCCACATCGACGAGGTGCGTGCCGCGGCCGCCGTCATCGCGCTCATCGAGGCGGATCTCCTCGCGGGCGGCAGCGACGCCTACATCGTGGCGTGCTTCGGCGACCCCGGACTCGACGCCGCTCGCGAGCTGGTCGCGGTTCCGGTGGTCGGGATCGCCGAGGCCGCGATGCACGTCGCGGCGGTGTCCGGGCGCTCGTTCGGGGTGGTGACGACGCTCAGCCGCACCCTCGGTCGCGCGGCGGACCTGGTCCACCGCTACGGGATGGAGCGCGCGTGCGTGTCGCTCGCCGGTTCCGGCATCCGCGTCCTCGACCTGGAGGAGACGACCTCGAACGCGGCGTCCACCATCGCGGACCTGGCCGCCGATGCGGTGACCGCCGGGGCCGATGTCGTCGTGCTGGGCTGCGCGGGCATGACCGATCTCTGCCGAACGCTTTCGGCGCGACTCGGAGTGCCGGTCGTCGACGGCGTCGCCGCGGCGGTGGGCCTTGCGGCGGGGATGGTGCGGATGGGTGTCGGCACGAGCAAGCGTGACGAATACGCCTTCCCTTCGCCCCCCTTCACGTCCTCGGATGCGTCCGCGGTTCCCGCCCCCGCGCGTTCACTCGTCGCCTCTCGCGGGTGAGGCGGCGTCGAACCCGCGAGAAGAGACAAGTGAACAGGATGTTGGTGTGGGTAACACGCGGGAAATCCGCGCGGCCTAGCGTGGGCGGCATGACCCAGGACCCCGCGACGTCCGTCGCCGCCCGCCGCGTCTTCCTCGACGGGGCGTTCGCGCCCGCGACGGTCGACGTCGACGGCGGCGTCGTGACCGGCATCCGTCCCTTCGACGCGGATGCCGCACACGTCGTCCCCGACGACGCGGTGCTGATCCCCGGCCTGGTCGACTCGCACGTGCACCTCGACGAGCCGGGCCGCACGGAGTGGGAGGGATTCCTCACCGGCACCGCCGCGGCTGCCGCGGGCGGGGTGACGACCCTGTTCGACATGCCGCTGAACAGCGTGCCGGTCACCACGACCGTGGAGGCGCTCGCCGACAAGCGGGATGCCGCGCGGGGCAAGCTCGCCGTCGACGTCGGGTACTGGGGCGGCGCGGTGCCGGAGAACCTCGGCACGCTCGTCGAGCTCGCCGACGCCGGCGTCGTCGGGGTGAAGTGCTTCCTCTCGCCCTCGGGCATCGACGAGTTCGGGCACCTCGACGCCGCGCAGCTCGAGGCCGCCCTCGCCGAGCTCGCCGTGTTCGACGGGCTGCTGATCGTGCACGCCGAAGACCCCGCGCACCTGCACGCGGACGGCCCGCTCGGCCCGCACTACGCCGATTTCCTCGCCTCTCGACCGCCGGCGAGCGAGGAGGCCGCGATCACCGCGGTCATCGATGCCGCCCGCCGCACCGGCGCCCGCGCGCACATCGTGCACGTCTCGGACGGCACCGCGCTCGACGCCGTCCGCGCCGCGAAGGCCGAGGGCGTGCGCCTGACGGTCGAGACGTGCCCGCACTACCTCACCCTCCGCGCCGAGGACGTCCCCGACGGCGCGGGAGCGTTCAAGTGCTGCCCGCCGATCCGCGACGCCGCGAACCAGGACCTCCTGTGGGCCGGGCTCCTCGACGGCACGATCGACGCCGTCGTGAGCGACCACTCGCCCTCCACCCGGGCCCTCAAAGAGCAGGGCGGCGGCGACTTCGGGCTCGCGTGGGGCGGTATCGCGGGCCTGCAGACGGGACTGTCGGCCGTGTGGACCGCGGCCCGGGCGCGCGGCATCCCTCTCGAGCAGCTGCTGCCGCTCCTGACCACCGGCCCCGCGCGCATCGCCGGGGTCGACGGCCCGGGCGTCATCCGCCCCGGCGCTCCGGCGCACCTCGTCGTCTTCCGCCCCGAGGACCAGTGGACGGTGGATGCCGAGCGCCTGGAGTACCGCAACAAGCTCTCGCCGTGGCACGGACAGCGCCTCTCCGGCGTCGTCGCCGAGACTCTCGTGCACGGCGTGCCGGTCTGGCGTGCGGGCGAGGGCGTCCTCGCCCGGGTGGGACGTGAGATCCTGGCGGCACCGGCGACCCCCGCCGGCGGAGGAGACCGATGAGCGTTCCCCCTTTCCCCGTCCTGCAGCCGGGCACCGGCGACATCCCGGGCGCGCACTACCTGCGCGCGACGCCGGAGACGATCCTGTGGGGGCGCCTGCCCTGCGCGGCGGATGCCCCGGTCCTGCGCATCGCCGACGGCGCGACGGTCACGGTCGACACCGTCAGTCATGAGGGGATCCTCGAGGACCACGGCAAGGATCCGATGACCTACTTCACCGGGCACGGGGTGGATGCGGCATCCGTGCTGGAGGATGCCGTGGCGATCGCCGCCGCGTGCGCGCGCGACCCCGAGCGCGACGGGCCGCATGTGGTGACCGGCCCGATCTTCGTGGAGGGCGCCGAGCCCGGCGATCTGCTGCGCATCACGGTGGAGGCCCTCGCCCCGCGCGTGCCGTACGGCGTCATCTCGAACCGGCACGGCAAGGGCGCCCTCGTCGGCCAGCTCCCGCGGGGGGACTACCACGTCAGCGTCTTCACCCCCGTCGAGGCACGCGACGGCGGCCTCGTCGGTCTCCTCCCCCTCGTCGACGGCGGCGAGCGGGTCATCGCCTTCCCCCTCGCCCCCTTCCTCGGGACGATGGGGGTGGCCGTGGCCGGCGACGAGCGGCCGCACTCGGTGCCGCCCGGGTCGCACGGCGGCAACATCGACATCAACCTGCTGGTGGAGGGGACGGCGCTCTACCTCCCGGTGCAGGTCGCCGGCGCCCTCGCCTACGTCGGCGATCCGCACTTCGCGCAGGGCGACGGCGAGGTCGCGCTCACCGCGCTGGAGGCGTCGCTGCGCGCGACCCTGCGCTTCGACGTGATCCCGCGTGCGGAGGCGCTCGCCGAGTTCGGCGAGGTCACGGGACCCCTCGTCCGAACCCCCGAGTACCTCGTGCCCACGGGCTTGGATCCCGACCTGAACGAGGCCATGCGCGCCTGCGTCCGCTCGGCGCTGAACCTCATCGAGGGGCGCTGGGGCGTCGAGGAGCACCTGGCCTACGCCTACCTCAGCGCGGCGACGGACTTCGACATCTCGCAGGTCGTCGACATCGTCTGCGGCGTGCACGCCCGCATCCGCGAGGCCGACTTCGAGGGGGTACCCCGTGACGGACGCTGACACCCCGCAGGACGGCTCGAGCCCCGAGATCCCGCCCGACCTGGCGGACGCCTTCCGCGCGTACGAGAGCGCGATCATGGCGAACGACCTCGATGCCCTCGACGCGGCGTTCATCGACGGACCGGACGCGCTCCGGGGGGATGCGGCGGGGCTCCTCGTCGGGCACGATGCGATCTCGGCGTTCCGGGGCACGCGCGGCGGGGTGCCCGCGCGCGTGATCGAGCGCATCGAATACCGTCCGCTGGCGCCGGATGCCGCGCTCCTCGTCTCCGTCTCCCGCTACGCCGGCGGGGGCACGGGGCTCCAGACGCAGCTGTGGCAGCGGCAGGACGGCGCGTGGAAGATCGCCGCCGCCCACGTCACTCCGCGTGCGGCGGCCCTCGACCGCTCGGTGTGGCGGACGGTCGGCGACCCGCTCTTCCAGGGCGCGTGGGAGGGACCGTTGCAGGGTCTCACCGTCGCGGTGAAGGATCTCTTCGCGATCAAGGGCTACCGCATCGGGGCCGGCAACCCGGCCTTCCTCGACAGCGCGCGGCCCGAGACGACGACCGCGCCGGCGGTGAGCGACCTCCTGCGCGCGGGCGCGTCGCTGCGCGGCATCGCGCGCACCGACGAGTTCGCCTATTCGATCGCCGGCGACAACGCCCACTACGGCACGCCCCCCAACGGCGCGGTGCCCGGCACGCTGCCGGGGGGCTCGTCGAGCGGACCGGCGACCGCCGTCGCCACCGGGCAGGCCGATATCGGCCTCGCCACCGACACCGCGGGCTCGATCCGCGTGCCCGCGTCGTATCAGGGGCTCTGGGGTCTGCGCACCACCCACGGACTGGTCCCACGCCAGGGCCTCCTGCCCCTCGCGCAGAGCTTCGACACCGTCGGCTGGCTCACGCGCGACGGCGCGACCCTCGAGCGGGTCGCCGACTGGTGCCTGAGCTACGACGGGTCCGAGTCGACCGAGAGCGTCTACGGGCCCTCCGGCGTCGACCTCCCGTGGCGCTTCGCGGTGCCGACCGAGGCGCTCGCGGCGGTCGAGGCCGACACCCGGGCCGTGTTCGACGCCTTCGTCCGGCAGGTGCGGGATGCCGGTGCCGAGGTGGTCGAGATCTCGATCGGCGATCTCGACGAATACCTCGTTCCGTTCCGGACGGTGCAGGGCGCCGAAGCGTGGCGGAACAACGGGGAGTGGCTGCGCGAGCACCCGGGAGCCGTCGGCCCCGCGGTCGCGGAGCGCTTCCGCGCGGCATCCGTCCTCACCGCCGATGACGAGCGCTACGCGCGGCGGCGCATCGCGGACCTGCGCGCGCGCCTCACGGATGCCGTCGCCGAGACGGCCCTGCTCCTTCCGACCGTGCCGGGGCCCGCGCCTCTCCGCACCCACGATCCCGCCCACCTCGACGCGGTGCGCGCGGCGACCCTTCGCCTCACCACACCCGCCGCCGTCGGCGGTCTCCCCGCCCTGTCGGCACCGCTCCTGCGCGTCCCGTCGGCGACGGGGATCGCCCCCGTCGGGATCTCGGTCGTCGCCCGCGAGAACACCGACATCGCCCTCGTCCGTCTCGCCCGTCGCCTCGCCCCGCTGGGCGCGAGCGCGGCCCCCCGATCCCCCCAGGACTCCCCGTGACCGACGCCGCAGCCCCCGCTTCCTCCGCCCTCGCCGGCCTCCCCGGGGAGATCGCGCCGCCCCGACGCCTCCTCATGGGGCCGGGGCCGATCGACGCGTACCCGAGCGTGCTGCGCGCGCTGTCGGCGCCGCTCACCGGACAGTACGACCCGTTCATGACGGCGACGATGAACGAGACGCAAGGCCTCTACCGGCGGGTGTGGGGCACCGAGAACGAGGCCACGGTCATCGTCGACGGCACCTCTCGCGCCGGGATCGAAGCCGCGATCGTCTCGCTCATCCGCCCGGGCGACCGCGTGCTCGTGCCCGTGTTCGGGCGTTTCGGGCACCTCCTGGCCGAGATCGCCGAGCGCGCGATGGCCGAGGTGCACACGATCCACGCCGAGTGGGGACAGGTGTTCCCGGTCTCGGTCGTGGAGGAGGCGGTCGCGCGCGTGCGCCCGACCCTGGTGGCGATGGTGCAGGGCGACACCTCGACCACGATGCTCCAGCCCCTCGACGAGATCGGCGAGGTCTGCCGGCGGTACGGCGCCCTGTTCTACTCCGACGCCACCGCGTCGCTCGCCGGCAACCCGTTCGAGGCGGACGCGTGGGGATTGGATGCCGCCACCGCCGGCCTCCAGAAGTGCCTCGGCGGTCCCTCGGGTGCGGCGCCCCTCACCCTCAGCCCGCGCGCGGTCGAGGTCGTCGCGGCCCGCAAGCGCGTCGAGGCCGGCATCCGCGAGGAGGGCGATCCGGAGGCGGCCGACTTCGTCCGGTCGAACTACTTCGACCTCGGCATGATCCTCGACTACTGGGGACCGCGACGCCTGAACCACCACACCGAGGCGGCGTCGATGCTTTACGCCGCCCGCGAGTGCGCGCGCCTCGTCCTGGTCGAGGGTCGCGAGGCCGTCATCGCCCGGCACGTCCGCGCGGGCGAGGCGATGCTCGCCGGGGTCCGCGCGCTCGGGCTCGCCACCTTCGGCGACCTCTCCCACAAGATGACGAACATCGTCGCGGTGTACATCCCCGAGGGCGTCCCCGGAGACGCCGCGCGCGCGGCGATGCTCGAGGACTTCGGCATCGAGATCGGCACGTCGTTCGGACCGCTCCACGGCAGGGTGTGGCGCATCGGAACGATGGGCTACAACGCGCGCGAGGACGCCGTGATGGTCACCCTCGCCGCCCTCGAGGCGGTGCTCCGCCGCTTCGGCCACACTGCCTTCACACCCGGCGGCGGTGTGGATGCCGCGGCCGACGTCTATCGAGGCGCATGACGTGACGGCATCCCTCCTCTCCGTCGACCGCGATCGGATCGCCGCCGCGGCGCGCCGGGTGATGGCCCGCTGCGACGAGCTCGCGCGCGTGACGGCCACCCCCGGTGCGATCGAGCGGGTGTACCTCTCTCCGGAGCACGCGCGGGTCAACCGCCTCGCCGCCGAGTGGATGCGCGAGGTCGGGATGACCGCGCGACAGGATGCCGCCGGCAACCAGTACGGCCGCATCGACGGCACCCGCGGATCCGAGGCGCCCGCGCTCATGCTCGGTTCGCACCTCGACACCGTGCCGGATGCCGGGCGCTTCGACGGCATCGTCGGAGTCCTCATGGCGCTGGAGGTCGTCCGACTCCTGCGCGCGCCGGATCTCGAGGCGCGCCGGGTCGATCTGCCGTTCGCACTGGAGGTCATGGCGTTCTCCGACGAGGAGGGCACCCGCTTCGGCAAGGCGCTGCTCGGCTCCTCGGCCGTCGCGGGAACGTGGGACGAGTCGTGGTGGACGCTGACGGATGCCGACGGCACGACGCTCCGCGAGGCCTTCCTCGAGTTCGGCCTCGACCCGGGCCGGGTCGGAGAGGCAGCGCGGAGACCCGAGGAGCTCATCGGATACCTCGAGGCGCATATCGAGCAGGGACCGGAGCTCGACGAGCGCGGCGAGTCCCTCGCGGTGGTCTCGTCGATCGCGAGCGCCCGCCGGTTCCAGCTCGTCATCGAGGGGGAGGCCCGCCATGCGGGCGGCACCCCCTACGACCGACGCCGCGACGCCCTCCTCGGTGCGAGCGAGGCGGCGCTCGCCGTGGAGCGCATATGCCGCGCGGAGCATCACATCATCGGGACCGTGGGTCAGCTGGAGACCTTTCCCGGCGCGGTCAACATCGTCCCCGGTGAAGTCCACATGAGCCTCGACCTCCGCGGCGAGTTCGACGACGCCCGCGACCGGGTGTGGAACGCCCTCGCCCGTGACCTCGACGAGTCGATGGGGCGCCGCGGACTCCGCTGGCGCGCGCGCGAGATCCACCGGGCGCCCGCGGTGTTCTGCCGTCCGCTCCTCCAGGACGTGGTGCGCGAGGGCATTCTCGCGACCCGCGCGGACGACACCCGCGAGGACACGACCGCCGAGCCCGCGACCCTCTTCTCCCGCGCCGGTCACGACGCGATGGCGATCGGCGCGGTCACCGGGGTGGGGATGCTGTTCCTCCGCAACCCGGACGGCATCAGCCATCACCCCGACGAGGCCGTGTCGGGCGGCGACGTCGCCCGCGGCATCCGTGCCCTCGCCGAGGCGGTCCTCCATCTCGCCCACGACCCCGCCCACGCGCAGCCGTAGCAGGCTCGAAACACACCGCGGGTAGCGTGAACGCCCCGCCGCACGATCCGGAGTTCGTCATGTCGTCCCTTCTCGTCACCCGCGCCCGCCTCCTCACCGTCGCCGACGGCGCCCCCGACCTCGGCCACATCGATGAGGGGTGGATGCTCGTCGAGGACGGACGCATCGCCGCGCTCGGCGCCGGGTCGCCGCCCGCGGGCACGACGGCGGACGAGACCCTCGACGTCGCCGGCGCATTTGTGGCGCCCGGCTTCGTCTCGAGCCACTCGCACCTGTTCACCTCGGGTCTGCGGGGCCTCGGCGTGAGCGAGACCCTCTACGGCTGGTGCGACTCGATGCTGGGCTTCACCTCGCACATGTCCGCGGAGGACATGTACTGGTCGACGCTGCACGGCGCCCTCGACTTCCTCGCCAACGGCGTGACCACCGCGTACAACTTCACCGACCCGCTGCAGGCCTGGGAATCGATGGTCGACGGCAAGCGGGTCGGCAACGCCCCGCTCCGCGACGTGGAGTACCACACGCGCCAAGCCGACGGATGCCGCGACGCGGGCCTCCGGTTCGTCGACGCGATCGGCATGGACGTCACCGCCGGCGCCGACGACGAGATCTTCGACCGCTTCGCCGCCGAGGTCGCCCACACCCGGTCGATGGACCCCTCGCTCGCCCTCGGCGCGTCGATCATGGGGCAGGTGCAGTGGTCGCCCCGGCCCGAGGCGGCGGAATTCGAGGTCGAGGCGATGCGCCGGTTCGGCGTGACCAACCAGGCGCACTTCCTCGAGTCCCCCGAGGCGGTGCCGCTGCAGCAGGCCAAGTTCGCCCTCTACCGGGATGCCGGAGCGCTCGGTCCCGACATGATGTTCGGCCACTTCATCCAGACCACGCCCGAGATCATCGAGGCCACGGCCGCGGGCGGCGCGTCGATGTCGTGGCAGCCGGCCTCCAACGGCCGCCTCGCGTCCGGGGTGGCGCTCGTTCCCGAGATGCTCGAGCTCGGCATCCGTGTCGGCATGGGCCTGGACGACCAGGCGTGCACGGACATCTCCGACCCGTGGGGCAACATGCGCGCGGGCATCTTCCTGCAGCGCGCCCGGACGAAGGAGCCCCTGTCGATGACGCCCGAGACGGTGCTGCGCCTGCACACCCTCGGCAGCGCCGAGATCCTCGGTGTCGACGACCGGGTCGGCAGCCTCGAGGTCGGGAAGTTCGCCGACTTCGTCGTCGTCGATCCGCGGATGCCGGATGTCGGGCCGCTCTGGCACCCGGTCCGCTCCTATGTCCTGTCGATGAGTCTGCGTAACCTCAAGAAGGTGTACGTCGGCGGAGTGCTCGTGAGCGAGGACGGGGTCAGCACGAACCCCCTCGCGGCCGAGGCGAGCGCCCGCCTGCACGCCGACCTCCCCTCGCAGGCGGCCCGGTTCGGTCACCCCCGCTGATGCGCGACGTCCTCGAGCCCGCCCGCACCCGGCTGGACCGGGGGAAGCCGTTCGCGCTCGCGGTGCTCGTGGACGCCTACGCCAGTGCGCCCCGCGAGATCGGCACCGCGATGCTCGTCGACGCCGCGGGCGAGGTGCACGGGAACGTCTCGGCGGGCTGCGTCGACGGGGCCGTCTACGAGCTGTGCCTCCAGGCGCTCGCGTCGGGGGAGAGCACCCGCTCGCGCTACGGCATCTCCGATGAGCGCGCATTCGCCGCAGCGCTCACGTGCGGCGGCGTGATCGACGTCCTGGTGGTCCCCGTCCTTCCCGGCTCGCGCGCCGCCGACGCGCTTCGCGCGGTCATCGACGCGGTCGATCGGCGCGAAACGGTCGCCCTCGGGATCGTGACGGATGCCGCGTCCGGCGGCGGCGCGCTGCTCGCCGTGACGGGTGACGGCACTCGTGCCGGCGGGACGGCCGGCGATGCGTTCGCGTGCGCGGAGTCGGACCTCCGCCGCGCCGTGACGGCCGCCGCCCCCGTCGCCCTCCGCTACGCCGGGGATCCCGAAGGCGCCGTCGAAGTCCTCGCAGTGCCGTTCCCGCACGCGCCGCGGCTGATCATCGTGGGAGCGGTGGAGTTCTCCGTCGCCCTGGCGCGCCTGGGGGCGGCATCCGGATTCGAGGTGACCGTGTGCGATCCGCGCGAGGTGTTCGCCCGGGCCGAGCGGTTCCCCGGCGCCACGGTCGTGCACGATCAGCCGGGACGCTACCTCGCCGCGACGCCGATCGACGAGCGGACCGCGGTGTGCGTCCTCACCCACGACGAGCGCTTCGACGTCGACGCGCTCTCCGCCGCCCTCGCCTCGCCCGCCGCGTACGTCGGGGCGATGGGCAGCCGGCGCACGCACGACGACCGGCTCTCGCGCCTCCGTGCCGCCGGGGTGACGGATGCCGCGCTCGCGCGCCTGCGCTCCCCGATCGGTCTCGCGCTGGGCGGGCGAACCCCGGAGGAGACGGCCCTGTCGATCCTCGCCGAGATCGTCCTCGTGCGATCGGGCGGAACAGGGGTGCCCCTTCGCGAGGCCGAGGGACCGATCCACCCCGACGCCGTCGTACCGGGCGGCATCGGCCGGTCGAACGCTCCCGATGCCGTGTGCTCCGACGCGGTCGACGCCGTCGTCGCGCGGTGGGACGGCGGCGGCAACCGCCGATGAGACCCGGGCGGGCGGCTCGGAAGACGTAATCCCGCCGAAACACTCCGGCCAGTGTTGGTGAAATCTACATCCCCTAGCGTCGCTTCCACGCACCCCGTCGAGGCCCAGGGCGGGTGCGCTCACCCGAGCACCCCCCTCTGACTGGAGATCACATGACATCCACTTCCTCGCGCCGCGTCTCGCGCGCCGCCGCGGCACTCGCCGGCATCGCCGTCAGCGCGCTCGCCCTCACCGCCTGCGCCGGTGGCTCCGGCGACGCCGGCACGTCGGCGGACCCGTCGGACGCCGCCGCCGAGGGCTACGGCGACCTGACGCTGCAGCTCAGCTGGATCCTCAACGAGGAGTTCGCCGGAGAGTACTTCGCCGACACCAACGGCTACTTCGAGGAGGCCGGCTTCAGCTCGGTCAACCTCGTCCCCGGTCCCTCCACCGGTGTCGCCGAGCTTCTCGGCGGAACAGCGGACATCGCGCTCAGCGACTCGGTCTCGATCGGCTCGGCCGTCGCGAGCGAGGGCGCCCCGCTGAAGATCATCGGCGCGACCTTCCAGGCGAACCCCTTCACGATCCTGTCCCTCGCCGACGGCGGCGACATCGCCACCCCCGAGGACCTGATCGGCAAGCGGATCGGTGTGCAGGACTCCAACACCTCGCTCTTCAACGCGCTGCTCGCCGCGAACGACATCGACCCGTCCGAGCTCACCGTCGTCCCGGTCCAGTACGACCCGGCGCCGCTTGTGAACGGCGAGGTGGACGGCTTCGTCTCGTACATCACCAACGAGGCGATCACCGTGGAGATGATGGGCCTGGAGACCACCAACCTCCCCTTCGCCCAGAACGGCCTGCCGTTCGTCGCCGAGACCTTCACCGTCACCGACGAGCAGATCGCGAGCAACCGCGAGATGCTGAAGGCCTTCCTCGTCGCCGAGCTCCGCGGCTGGACCGACGCGCTCGCCGATCCGCAGGGCGGCGCCGATCTCGCCCTCGAGGTCTACGGCACCGACCTCGACCTCGACCCGGAGAAGACCCTCGCCGGCTCGCTCGCGCAGAACGAGCTCGTCGTCTCCGAGGAGACCGAGGCCAACGGCCTGTTCACGATCTCGGAGGACCTGCAGGCCCTCACGATCGAGAGCCTCGCCGGCGCCGGCATCGAACTCGAGGCCGCCGACCTGTTCGACCTCAGCCTCCTGGCCGAGGTCTACGAAGAGAACCCGGACCTTCTCGACTACGCGGGCTGAGCCCCCTCGTCGATAAGAGATCCATTCTGGAGTCGATACCGTGACCGAAACGGCCACCCAGACCGGTGCCCAGGGGACGACCCTGGGCACCGGCCTGCAGATCACCGAGCTGAACAAGGTCTTCACCGTCGGGCGCAAGAGCGTCGTGGCGCTGCAGGACGCGAACCTCCACACCGACCAGGGCACCTTCCTGGCGCTGCTGGGGCCGTCCGGCTGCGGCAAGTCCACGATCCTCCGCATCCTCGCCGGTCTCGAAGACCCCACCAGCGGCACCACCCGGGTCGACGGCAAGAGCCCCAAGGAGCTCCGCCGCGGCAACGAGCTGGGGATCGCCTTCCAGGATGCCGCGCTCCTGCCCTGGCGGAGCGTGCAGTCCAACATTCAGCTGCCCTTCGAGGTGGCGGGGAAGCCCGTCGACAAGGCCTATGTCGCGGAGATGATCGCGCTGGTGGGTCTCAAGGGCTTCGAGAAGGCCAAGCCCGCCCAGTTGTCGGGCGGCATGCGGCAGCGCGTGTCCATCGCCCGCTCGCTCATCATGAAGCCCTCGGTCCTGCTCTTCGACGAGCCGTTCGGCGCGCTGGACGACATGACCCGGCAGAAGCTCAACCTCGAACTCCTCCGCATCTGGACCGAGAAGCCCGCCACCACGCTGCTGGTCACCCACGGCATCAGCGAGGCGATCTTCCTCTCCGACCAGGTCGCGGTGATGAGTCCGCGCCCGGGCCGGGTCAAGCACGTCATGACGATCGACCTGCCGCGTCCCCGGACGCCCGACCTCATGCGGAGCCCCGAGTTCCACGCGTACGTCGACGAAGCGCAGGAGCTCCTCTTCGGTGTCGGAGGGGCCGCGGCGGATGACCACTGAGGCCCCCACCCGTTCGCGCGCGGTCCAGTGGGAGGACGTGCGCCTGCCCGCATGGGTCACGGGGCTCATCGGCGGGGTCGGGATCATCGCCCTGTGGTGGATCCTGGCCGTCACGGTCTTCTCGAACGTCGGACCCGGCGGCGTGCAGGCGATCCCCACACCCCCGCAGGTGGTCGCGGAGTTCTTCGCCACCGGGTGGGAGTTCTACGTCCGGAACTTCTCCGTCACCCTCACCGAGGCCGGCATCGGGTACCTGTGGGGGAACGGGCTCGCGCTCGTGCTCGCCGCCCTCGTCCTCGTCGTCCCGCGCCTGGAGGGCGTGGTGATGCAGATCGCGATCATCACCTACTGCGTGCCGATCGTCGCACTCGGCCTCCTGCTCGTCGTCATCGCCCCGATCCCGGGTGCGGGCGAGCCGTCGGTCACCGCGATCTTCCTCGCCGCCCTCAGCTGCTTCTTCACCACGGTGGTCGGGGCGCTCCTCGGGCTCAAGGCCGCCGACACCTCCAGCCTCGACGTCATCACCGTCTACGGCGGATCGAAGTTCACGCAGCTCCGGAAGGTGCGTCTCATCGCCGCTCTCCCCGCCACGCTCAACGCCCTGCAGATCGCGGTGCCGGCCGCCTTCCTCGGCGCCGTGCTGGGCGAGTTCTTCGGCAAGATCACCGTCGGCGTCGGGCCCGCGATGATCGCCGCGCAGCAGGCGCTCAACGCACCGCGGGTGTGGGACATCGCCCTCGTCTCCGGCGCGGTGGCGCTCGCGGGGTATGCGCTGCTCGGTCTCGTCGCCCGCGCGGTGGCGCCCTGGTCGCGAGGAGGTGCGCGATGACCACCACGGCTCCGGCTCCGACATCCGCCGACACCGAACGGACGGCCGCGCTCAACGCCGACGTCCGCCGGGAGGTGCGTCGGTCGACGCTGCGCGCCCTCGGGCGGAGCGTCCTCACCTTCGTCCTGACCATCGTCGCCGTCGTGGTGATCTGGGTCGGGTCGCTCTGGCTCTTCGGCATCTCCCCGTATGTCGGCAAGGGTCCGGTGGAGGTGTACGAGTTCCTCTTCACCGTGCCCGCGGCCGACGAGAACCGGGAGCGGCTGTTCGGCCAGCTCGCCGTGACCCTCGGCCACGCCACGGTCGGGTTCGCCGCGGGGCTCGTGGCGGCGCTGATCGTCGCGATCCTCTTCCAGCTCAGCAAAGGCGTCGAGCACGCCCTCATGCCGCTCGCGATGCTGCTGCGCTCGGTGCCGCTCGTGGCGATGGCGCCGGTCATCATCCTCATCTTCGGCCGGGACTTCGCCTCGATCGCCGTCATCGGCGGCATCGTGGTGTTCTTCCCGGCGCTGGTCACCATCGTCTTCGGTCTGAAGTCGGCATCCCCGCAGATGAACGACCTCGTCACGGTCTACGGCGGCACCTCCTGGACACGGCTGCACAAGATCGCCCTGCCGAGCTCCCTCCCGGAGTTCTTCGCCGCGGTCCGGATCTCCGTCCCCGGTGCCATCACCGGTGCGCTGCTCGCGGAGTGGCTCGCCGTCGGCGGCGGGATCGGCGGCGCCGTGGGAGGCTATGTCGCGCAGGCCCAGTTCTCCGCCGTCTGGACCGCGGTGGTCCTCGTGACGGCATCCGCTCTGATCCTCTACAACCTCGTGCAGATCGTCGAGTCGGTCGCCCTCGCCCGCATGGGCATGGCCGACCGGGCCTGACGGTCCGACGAGAGACCCCCGCGCGACCCCCCGCGCGCGATTCCCGAAAGGACCCCCGCATGACCGTTGCGCTCCGCGACTTCGCCCTCGGCCTCCCGAAGGCCGAACTCCACCTGCACCTCGAGGGCACACTCGAGCCCGAGCTGAAGTTCGCCCTGGCCGAGCGGAACGGCATCACGCTGCCGCACACGAGCGTCGAGGAGATCCGCGCGAGCTACGACTTCACCGACCTCACGAGCTTCCTCGCGATCTACTACCCCGCCATGGAGGTGCTGCAGACCGCGGAGGACTTCCACGACCTCGCATGGGAGTACCTCGTGCGGGCCAAGGCGCAGGGCGTCGTGCATGCCGAGATGTTCTTCGACCCCCAGGCGCACACCAGCCGCGGCGTCCCGTTCGAGAACGTGATCGGCGGGTACCGGCGGGCTGCGGTCCGCGCCGCCGATGAGCTGGGCATCACCGCGGAGCTCATCCTCTGCTTCCTGCGCGACTTCTCCGCCGAGTACGCCATGGCGACCCTCATGGAGGCGCTGCCCTACCGCCGCTGGATCGTCGGGGTCGGGCTCGACTCGGACGAGCGCGACAACCCGCCGGGGAAGTTCGCGGCGGTCTTCGCGCGGGCCAAGGCGGAGGGCTTCTTCCTCACGATGCACTGCGACATCGACCAGGTCGGCTCGATCGACAACATCCGCGCCGTCATCGACGAGGTCGGGGTCGATCGCATCGATCACGGCACCAACATCGTCGAGGACCCCGCGCTCGTCGCCGTCGCGAAAGAGCGCGGACTCGGGTTCACCACGTGCCCGGTGTCGAACTCGTTCGTGACCGAGCAGATGAAGTCCGACGAGATCGTCGGCCTCCTCCGTGAGGGTGTCCGGGTGACGATCAACTCCGACGACCCCGCGTACTTCGGGGCGTACGTCGGTGACAACTACGTCGCGCTCGCCGAGCAGGCGGGGCTGTCGCGCACCGACCTCGTGCAGCTCGCGATCAACTCGTTCGAGGTGTCGTGGATCACGCCCGCCCGGCGCGCGGCGTACGTCGCCGCGGTCGAGGAGTACGCCGCCGCCCACGACGTGCCGCTTCCCGGCTGAGACCGACGGCATCCCGACCCGAGCCGTCCATGACCGACTCCACGGTTGCCGACGACGCCGCCGCCGCGCGGCGCCTCGGGGCGCACGTGCGACGGCTTCGGCACGCGCGAGGACTCACGCTCGTGCAGCTGGCGGAGCGGATCGACCTGTCGCATCCGTTCCTCAGTCAGCTCGAGCGAGGCCTCGCGCAGCCGAGCCTCGGATCACTCCGCCGACTCGCGGTGGCGCTGGAGACCAGCCCGATCGAGATCATCGCCGCGGCGGACGAGGATGCCGACACCGCGCCCGTCGTTCAGGTGGTGGGCCCGGATTCCGGCGCGGTGCCGGAGGGGTTCGCCTCCGGCACCGCGCGGATGCTCGCGCATCGTCCCGGGACGTTCCGACCGATGGAGATCTCCGGCGATGCGGTCGAACCGGGGGAGCACTTCGTGCACGCGGAGGACGAGTTCGTCTACGTCCTGGCCGGTCGGGTCCGCATCGAGCTCGACGACCGGGTGTGCGATCTCGAGCCCGGGGCGTCGGTGTACTCGCCGGGCGGCACGTCGCACCGGTGGTGGTCGGCGGACGGCGATCCCTTCCGGCTGCTCGTGGTCAAGCAGGCGTGGTGAACTCCCGGTGAGACGAGTCCGGCGCGCTCGGAGCCCGGTGATTCAGCTCTCGCCGCGGGCGTTGTAGACCACGGCGTCGCTCGCGCCGTACGCGCGGTACACCTCGAGCGCTTCGTCGCGGAGGATGTCCTCGGTGACGCGGATGCCGCGCGCGGCGAACTGGGCGGCCCAGTCGGCGACCATCGGACCCTCGTCGAAGCCGCTGAGCTCCTCGAGCTCGGGTCCGGATCCGGCGACGACCAGGTGACGGATGCCGCTCCACATCGTCGCGCCATAGCACTGCACGCACGGGCGCCAGTTGACCACGAGCGACAGGTCGGCACCGGCGCCGAGGTCCCACCGGCCGAGGGCGGCCTGGGCGAGGCCGAGCGCCATCACCTCCGCGTGACCGGACGTGATCCCGGTCGACAGCACGACGTTCACGCCGACGGAGACGAGGGCGCCGGTCGCCTCGTCGACGACGATCGCCGCGAACGGTCCGCCGTTGCCCTCGCGCCAGTTGCGGTCCGCGAGGCGGTTCACCAGCGCCATCCGGTCCTCGAGCGTCGGGAGGGTGTCGGGCAGGTCGTCGATCTCGGCGACGAGCCAGTCGGGAAGGCTCATCGTGAAGGCGGTGGCGAGGGGCATGCTCACTCCGAAGGGTCGGGGGTGGGGGTCTCTGCGCCCTGCGCGACGCGCCACACGCGCTGTCGGGTGAAGGGCTGGTGGAACACGCGCGCGCCGAGCGCGCGCGAGATGGCGTTGCCGATCGCGGGCGCGACGGGGTTGTAGGGCGACTCGCTCATCGACTTCGCACCGAACGGGCCGACCCGGTCGGACGTCTCGGCGAGGAGGATCTCGGTCTCGGGCACATCCGCGAACTGCGGGACGCGATAGAGCCGGAACATCGGGTTCTGCACGCGCCCGTCCTCGACGAGCACCTCCTCGTAGAGGGCGCTGCCGATTCCCTGCGCGACACCGCCCTCGATCTGTCCGCGCAGCTGGGCGGGGTTCATGACGGTGCCGGCGTCCGCCGACTGCACGGACTGCAGGATCCGCACCGAACCGGTCTCGGGTTCGACGGCGACGCGCACCGCGTGGACGTTGAAGGCCACCGATCGGAGGTCGCCGTCCTCGCCCCCGAGGGCGAACAGGCCGTTCTCATCGCGCTCGTCGCTGGTCGCCCGCGCGACGATGTCCGCGAACGAGACGATGCCCGCGGGGGTCGAGACACCCGCGTCGCCGAGGATCGCGTCGGCGACCTCCACGCCGACGATCTCCGCCGCGAGGGTCCGCATCCGCTCGGCGAGGGCCTGGCAGGCCGCGGCGAGGGCCTTCCCGGCGACGGTGATGCCGGTCGAGGCGAAGGCGCCGGTGTCGTGCTCCACGGCATCCGTGTCGGCGTTCCACAGTCGCAGGCGCGAGAACGAGGTGTGGAGGACGGATGCCGCGATCTGGCGGAGGACGGTCGTCGTGCCGTTGCCGAACTCGGCCGTGCCGACCCGCACGACGTAGTCGCCGTCGGGGCGGACCGAGACGCGGGCACGGGAGAAGTGGCCGCGCGGAGCCATCGTGGCGATCATCGCCAGCGCCATGCCCTCGCCGACGCGCCATCCGTCGGGCGCGGAGACACCGTTGCCGCGCCGCAGGGCGTCCTGCGCGAGATCGAGGCACTGGTCGAGACCGTAGCTGCCGATGACCAGATCCTCTTCGTAGGGATCGTCGTCGGGGTGGAGGCGGTCGTCGGCGCGGATGACGTTGCGGCGGCGCAGTTCGAAGGGATCGATGGCGAGGCGTTCGGCGAGCATGTCCATCGCCGATTCGACGCCGAGCATGACCTGACCGAGCCCGTAGCCGCGGAACGCGCCCGAGGGGACGTTGTTCGTGTAGACGACCTCGGCATCGATGCGGCGGTGCGGTACGCGGTAGACGGTGGTCGACTCGGCGACGCCGTGGAACATGACGCCGATCGCATGGTTGCCGTAGGCGCCGGTGTCGCTCAGGACGTCGAGGCTCATGGCGGTGAGGGTGCCGTCGGCGTCCGCGCCGAGGGTGACCCGCACCCGCATCGGATGCCGGAGCGCGGAGCGCGTGAACTGCTCGGTGCGCGAGAACTCGTACGTCACGGGCCGTCCGGTGCGGAGGACGGCGAGCATCACGAGGTCTTCGGTGAAGATCTCCTGTTTGCCGCCGAAGCCGCCCCCCACGCGTGCCGCGTACACGCGCACCCGCTCGCGGGGGAGGTCGAAGACGTGGGCGAGCTCGTCGCGCGTGAGGAACGGCACCTGGGTCGAGGAGCGGATGACCACGCGCCCGTCGTCATCGAGCCAGCCGACGCTCGCGTGGGTCTCCAGCTGCGCGTGGGTGACGCGGGAGGTCTGCCACTCGCCGGAGACGACGGCGGCGCTCGCGGCCAGCGCCGAGTCCACATCGCCGGTGGTGTCGTGCATGGACGCGATGACGTTGCGACCGGCCTCGAAGACGCGATCCTCGGGGGTGCGGTCGGGGTGCAGGAGCGGAGCGCCGGCCGTACGCGCTGCTTCGGGCTCGAACACCGCGGGGAGCACGTCGTACTCGACGTCGACGAGGCGGGCGGCGGCATCCGCGGCGGTGGCGGTCTCGGCGACGACGGCGGCGACGCGCTGCCCGACGTGGCGGACGACGTCGTCGAGGACGCGGGTGTCGTCGGGGTCGTCCTCGCGGTGCTCGTGGCGGCCGGTCGAGAATCGCGTGGCGGGGGCGTCCTCGTGGGTGAGCACTGCGACGACGCCGGGAACGGCGAGGGCCGCGCTGGTGTCGATGGAGACGATGCGGGCGTGGGCGTGCGGGGAGCCGACCACGCGGAGGATCAGGGTGCGCGTCGGCGGCTGGGCCTCGTCATCGCCGTCGCCGCCGGCGATGTCGAGGGTGAAGGGTTCGAGGCCCTGCACAATGCGGCGCGCGGCCTCGGGGATGACCGAGGTGCCGATGCCGCCGGTCACATTCCCGGTCTCGCGGGGTGCGCGCCCGGTCTCGCGGACGGCGCCGAGCGTCGATGCGCAGCCGTCCGCGGGTTCGCCTACGGACGCTTCGATGGCGTCGCGGATGGGGCGGTACCCCGTGCAGCGGCAGAGGCTCCCCTTCATGCGGCGGTCGAGGTCGGGCAGGTCGTCCGGCGTGAGGGTCGAGGCGGTGACGGCCATGCCCGGCGTGCAGAATCCGCACTGGAAGCCGAAGCGTGCGACGAGCTCTTCCTGGACCGGATGCAGGTCGTCCGCGGGAGCGAGGCCCGCCGCGGTGGTGACGACCGAGCCGTCGACGCGCGCGGCGGGGATGATGCACGAGTGCACGGGTTCGCCGTCGAGGATGACCGCGCACGCGCCGCAGTCGCCGGCGTCGCAGCCCTTCTTGACCGAGATGGTGCCGGAGGCGCGCAGGAGGGTGCGGAGGCACTGGCCGGGCGTGGCTTCGCCTTCCCATTCGCGCCCGTCGATGGTGAGTCTCATCGGCGTGCCTCCAGGTCGCGGCGGACGCGCTCGGCGAGGACGGCGGTGATCTCGCGCCGCCAGTCGGCGTCGCCGAGGGCGTCGGTGAAGAAGTCGTCGGGGCTGCGGACATCGCGGGCGAGCGAGTCCGGGTCCGGGAGGGTGTCGTAGCGGAAGACGTGCGGCGTGAGGGTGGATGCGGTCACCGCGACGGTGGCGGCGCCGCCGGTGTCGCTGCGGCCGACGACGACGATGCCGGAGCGGCCGAGCTCGGCGAGGGCCATCTTGTGGAACGACACCGTCGCTTCGAGGGCGGATGCCGGGATCTCGATGGCGCGAAGGACTTCCCCGAACGCGAGGGTGTTCGTCATCTGTCCGGTGACGAAGCTCGCGACGGGCTGGCGGCGTTCGCCGCCGTCGGGGGTCCAGATGATCGCGTCCGCGTCGAGGGCGACGAGGAGGGAGACCATGGCGGCGGCGGTGAACGACTGGCAGACGTTGCCGCCGACGGTGGCGGTGTTCCACACCTTGAACGACATGAGGAGGGCGTGCGCGGCATCCGTCACGGCGGCGAGGGCGGGCCAGGTCGGTGCGTGGGTGGCGATCGCGTCGCGTGAGAAGTCGACGAATCGGCGGATGGTACAGGTCGCGGCGATGCGCAGACCGCCCGAGTGGGTCTCCAGGTCGGGCCAGTCCATGCGGGTGATGTCGACGAACCCGGTGACGTCGGGCTGGGGTTCGCTCATGAGCCACGTGCCGCCCGCGAGGATGCGCTCGCCGGCGGCGAGGGCGAGGTCGTCCCGCGTGCGCGCGAAGCGGTAGGAGGTGACGGAGGTGATGTCCATGCGCCTTCCTTCCACGGGTTCCGGATCGGGGACTCCCCGAGTGAATCAGGCCCGGATTTCGCGGGTGTTAAGCGCGCGATGTTCAGGCTAACCCTGCCGGTGCGCGCGGGGGCGGCGAACCGGGCGGGTAGGGTCGAGGGTCTTCACCCGTCACGACGGAGGCAAGCGGATATGCGCTGGGAGATGCACCTGCCGGGGGCACGAGCGGTCTGGGTTCTTGCGCCCGTGGCGTTCGGGGTGTTCGCGGTCCTGACGCCGCTGTTGCCCGATCGAGTGGGGCCGGATGTGGTGCTCGCCCCCGCAGCCCTGCTGCTGTGGGTCGTGTGGGTGCTGTGGGCGTATCCCGAGGTGATGTGCCGCGACGGGGAGTTCGTCGTACGGAATCCTTTCCGGACGGTGCGGTTCACCGCGTCGAGCGCCGTGGAGGTGTCTGGCAGCGGTGTTCCGCAGTTCCGCCACGGCTCGCGGGCGATCCGTCCGGTGGTGATGCTGGTGTCGCCGGGCGGCGCGATGGACACACTTCGCGCGGGGAAGGGTGTCACCCGAGGTGTCAACACCGTTCGGATGGAAACGCTCGCGCCCGGTCACGATGTCGATGAGAAGCGCGGCGGGGGAGCGTTGCGCACGATGATGGAGCGCGCCGGCGATCGTCCTCCCGGGTGGGTGCAGACGTGGAACCTCCCGGGGTTCGCCCTGACGCTCGCGCTTGTCGCGTGGGCGGTCAGTGCCACACTGCTGTGAACACGGCAACGCTCGCGCCATCCGGTCGGATGGTGACTGGTCGATCAGGTGCTGATCGTTCGGCTCAGAAGGGTGCGGGGACGCGCGGCGGAGCGCCGCCGCCGCGCTCATCGGGGGGTGGTGCTCCGCCTCCGGAGGGCATGAATCGCACGAGTGGTGCCGGTGGGTGGTCGATGGAGACCCGCCCGGTGGGGGAGGTCCATTCCATGACGCCTCCGCCGAGTTGTCGGACACCCCACGAGGTGAACTGCTTCATCGAATGGTGCCGTTGGCACAGGTGGCAGAGATTCCGGATGTCCGTCCGCCCGCCGAGGGCGAAGTCGAAGGTGTGGTCGAGTTCGCAGCGGATCGCGGGGCGGCGGCATCCGGGGAACCGGCAGTGCCGGTCCCGGGCCTTCAAGAACCTGGCCATCGAGGCCGTCCGCCGGTAGGAGTCGGTGCACAACACCTGTCCCGACACCGGGTGCACCACGAGACGCTCCCACGACGCGACGGCGCCGGCCAACGCGCGGGCGGTGGCCGGGTCGATCGGCGCCGACCCGACAAGATCTGCGGTCGAGGTGTCGTTCGCGGGGTCGTTGTCCTTCCCCAACAGAGCAAGTGCGGGCACGATGACCTGCACTTTCGCGCGAATCATCCCGAGCGTGCCGTTCCCGTCCCCGTCGATGGTGGGGTCCACGAGCGGTGAAGCAGTGAGGAGCATGTCGCAGAACACGTCCGCGCGGACCTGGTCCCGGGTGCGGCAGTCCGGTGCCGCATCGGCGTCAGCGTCGGTCCCGTCGTCGCCGGGTGTGTTCCGGGCGTCGATGATCGACGACGCCTGCTCGTTGAGGCGGTCGCTGATCCCTTCCGCCAACAGGGTGGGAAGGGTCGCGACGAGTTCGGACATCCCATCCCGCAACGGCGTGACACTCACCCGCCGTTCCTCGCGGGCCTTCGCGTGCCGCTCCGCCAGCGTGCGGGGATGCAGCTCCTGCGCGAGGTGATCGAGGCGATCCTTCACCCGCCCGACCGATTGACCCACACACAACTCGGCGGCCTGAGCGTCGAAGTCGGCCCGCGCATCGCGGGGCAGCACGGTCCCGCACCGCAACACCGCCGTCGCGTGGCCGCGGGTGATCCGCCCGGCTTCCCACGCGGCGAGGGTGGCTGGGTAGCACTCGACCCACTCCACCGCCTGGTTGATCTGCGCCTGCATGGACCGGTCGGTGGTGAACGTCACCCCGGCAAGTTCCGCGGCGACGGAGCGGTACACCATCTCCTGCGACCGCACCGACGCCGACTGCCGCCGCGCCACCCGCTCCGCGATCGCCCCCGCACGCGCCTGATTCCGAACGTTGCCGACCTCCATCGCCCCCAACGCCGGGGTCATCGCCTCGGCGTACTGCGCGACCTCATCCAGCTCCGCGAGTTCCTCCTCGCTGAACTCGACCAACCGGCTCGTATTCATGTTCGAACACTACCGGCCGCATCCGACATTCAAGGCGAAGATCTCACCGATGTGGAAAACATTTCCGCAGGCGCTTTCCCGGCCCCCGCCACGTCGCGGGGGCCGGGAAGGTTACCGCCCTGCCTGGTCGAAGCTGACGGACCGGACTCCGAGCTCGGCGCCTTCCTCCGCGGCGAGTGCGCGCTCTTGCGACAGGTCCAGTCCCCGGGCCAGGAGCATGTAGGCGAGAGCCGAGACCGCGAGGCCCACGAAGAGCGCGATGTCGATGCCACCGATCGCCTGAGCGACCGGTCCGACGAACCACGTCGTCACCACGAAGGGCACCATGGCCGCGATCCCGATGAGGTAGGACGCGATGCCGCGCCATCCCCACGCGCCGTAGATCCCATGCGGACGGAACATCTCGGCGATCGCGTACGTGCCACGACGCACGACGTAGTAGTCGACGAGGTTCACCGAGGTCCACGGCACGAGCACGTAGAGGAGGACGACGAGGAAGCTGCCGAAGGAGTCGAGGAACTCGCCTGTGGAGAACACAGCGCCCAACAGTCCCGCGAGGCCGACGACGGTGCACGCGATGATGCGCGTCGCGCGGGTGGGACGCACCTTCGCGAACGAGTCGGCGACGGTGATCAGCTCGATGCTGGCCGCGTAGATGTTGATCGTGATCACGGTGATCAGTGCCGGGAGGGCGCTCCAGAGCAAGACGATGCCGAGGCCGGGGAGAAGAGCATCGGCGGTCGCCGCGATGGCCTCGACGGGATTCGCGTCGCTGAACAGAGAGGCGACGAACGCACCGAGCGCCATGAGCCAGCCTGCGCCGACGATGACTCCCGAGGACGTGTAGAACAGCGCCTTTCGGGGGCTCGTCTGGGGCGGGAGGTAGCGGGAGTAGTCGGAGACGTAGGGCGCCCAGCCGAGGGCGTATGCCGCGGCGGCGGCGAACTGGACGAGGAAGGCCGGCCAATTGACGTCCCCGGCCGCAAGCGCACCCGTTGGGAGGGGAAGCGCGACGACGGCGACGATCGTGAAGACTCCGAAGGTCGCGAGGAACAGCCACGTCAGCCACTTCTGGACGCGGTGGATCCAGTGATAGCCCACGATCGCCAGGGTCAGGGCGAGAGCGGTGATGAGGATGTACCACCCGGCGCCGGCGTCGACCCCGGTCGTCATGGTCAGCACGTCACCGGCGAGCAGCTGATTGAAGATGTTGAATCCCACGATGCTGGCGATGACGATCAGGCACACCAGAGCGACACCGCGGTAGCCGAACTGTGCCCGTGACTGGATCATCTGGGGAAGGCCCAGCTGGGGACCCTGTGCCGAGTGGAACGCGGTGAACACCGTTCCGACGCAGACCCCGGCGACGATCGCGACGAGGGAGACCAGAAGGTTCGCCCCCATCGCGACACCGACCATGCCGGTTGCGAGCGTGGTGAGGTTCGCGTTCGACATGAACCATAGGGAAAAGAGGCTCGTGGGCTTTCCCGTCCTTTCGGACAGGGGCACCCAGTCGATCGACTTCACTTCGATGCCCGAGGTCGTGGGCAGAGCCACCTGGGTCTGTCTGATTTCGGGTTGCGGGTCGTTCATCATGATCCTTCTCGGGTGTGGGGGCGGTGGCTCAATAGATGTCGGGTCGGCGGTCCCGGAACAGGTCGTTCCACGGGCCGAGCCCCTTGTGTCCGGGCGTGATGTCGAGGACGGCCTCAGCGCTGCCGTCGGTGGTCTCGGCGACGACCCAGCCGTCGCCGTCGATCACGGCGGTGCCGCCGGTCCAGCTCACGCCGCGCTCCGTTCCGTGGCGGTCGGCGACAACGGTGGGCAGGCGTGATGACCGCGCTGCCGCCATCGCTTGCACCGTCTCCGGCGGGCGTTCCCCGTGCGGCCGGGGGACGAGGGGCCAGTTCACGGGCAGCGCGAGCATGTCCGCGCCCCGGAGGGCGAGTCGTCGTGGTACTTCGGGGAACTCGTTGTCGTAGCAGATCGCCACGCCGATTCGTCCGATCTCGGTGTCGACGACGATGCCCGCCGTGGGGCCCGGGCGGAAGACGGTCGATTCGGCGCCCCACAGGTGCGACTTCGCGTACACCGCCTGGATCCCGTCGCGGGTGATCAGCGCCGCGCTGTTGAACAGGTCGTCGCCCTCACGCTCGCAGAACCCCACGATGGCGACGGTTCTCGGACCGACCGCGCGGGACAGTGCGGCAAGCCGTGCATCGCTCCGTGTCATCGCGAGGTCGCGCGCTTCGGCGCGATCGGCGAAGACGTAACCGCTCGTCGTGAGCTCGGGCGCGACGACGAGTCGCGGAGCGTCATCAGCGACGGACCCGATCGCGTCAGCGACGCCGGCCAGATTGCCCTCCACATCGCCGAAGAGGATCGTTGGGCTCAGCGCGACCGCGCGTACCTGATGCGACGTGGTGTCGCTGTCGTCGGGGTGCTCCATCGTCTGTCCTCCGTCCTGACGCGGCAGCCGGCCGCGTACCGCCCTCACGTCGTGCGTGCGGGCTCCCGATAGGTCGCCAGGCGCATCGTCGCGGTTGCGCTGTGTGCGGCCATGCCCTCCGAGTCCGAGATCACCTGGACAGCGTGCGCAAGACTCGGGGTCGCCTCGCGGGAGATCCGCTGGTAGGTAAGCGGCTTCAGGAACCGCGAGACCGACAGTCCGGCGCTGTGCTTGGCGCCGCCCGCCGTCGGGAGGACATGGTTGGTTCCCGCCATGCCCTTGTCGGAGTAAGCGACGGTGCTCCACTCGCCGAGGAAGATCGAGCCGTAGTTGCGCAGGTTCTCGTGATACCAGTCGTCGTCCGCGGTGATCACCTCGAGGTGCTCGGGCGCCAGGTCGTCCATGAGGGCGACAGCGGTCTCTCGGTTCGCAGCGACGGTGATCGAGCCGTAGTCACGCCACGCGGGACCCGCGATCGGCGCTGTCGCAAGTCCCGCCAGCTGTCGCTCGACGGCGGCCCCGACTGCCGCACCGTGGGCCTCGGATGTCGTGATGAGCGCCGCCGGTGAGTTGGGGCCGTGCTCAGCCTGTCCGAGCAGGTCGGCGGCGACGATCTCGGGATCCGCCGTCTCATCGGAGAGGACGGCCACTTCCGAGGGGCCCGCGAGGAGGTCGATCGCCGCGGTTCCGAACAGCTGGCGCTTGGCCTCGGCGACGTAGGCGTTGCCGGCGCCGACGAGCATGTCCACGGAAAAGTCCTCGAGGAGCCCAAACGCCATCGCCGCGAGCGCCTGGACGCCCCCCAGCAGAAAGACCCGATCCACACCCGAGACGTGGGCGGCGTAGACGACCGCGTCGTTCGCGCGACCGTCGGGCTGGGGCGGGGTGCACGCGATGACCGAGGGAACACCGGCCGCCTTCGCGACGCCGACGGTCATGAAGGCGGATGCCGTGAGGGGGAAGCGACCTGCGGGCAGGTACGCGCCGACCCGCGAGACGGGCACGTATCGAACGCCCGTCGTGAGGCCCGGTTCGAGCTCGGTGGAAAAGTCGATCAGCTTCGCGCGCTGCGTTTCGGCGAACGCGCGAGTGCGGGACGAGCCCAGTTCGATCGCGGCACGGAGATCGGGATCGAGGCGGTCGCCGCTGCGGGCGATCTCGGCGGACGTCAGCTCGATGTCGCCACCGTCGTAGCCGTCCAGCTTCCGCGCGTACTCACGGACGACGTCCATGCCGCCTCGCTCGATGTTCTGGAGCATCTCAGTGACGGTACGGATGACGGCCGGGTCCCGCTGAGCAGCGGGAGCGTCGACTCCGGGGGACTTGAGGTGTACGAAGGAGCCGTCCAGCTGATCGAGCAGTCGAGGGGAAAAGCGCATGCGAGCCACAGTAGGGAGCCCCATCGTCCCCCACAAGCCCGTTGAATACGTGGTGAAGCACATGTTTTCCCTATGCTTCATTCAACCTGACGAGAGGGAGGTCTGACGTGACCCTCACACAGTTGAAGGCGTTCCTCGCCGCGCTCGAGCGCGGCAGCTTCACCGCCGCGGCGATCGAACTCGATTCGACCCAGGCCTCGGTGTCGGAGTTGGTCGCGAGGCTCGAGCGCGAGCTGGGACTGAAACTCTTCACGCGTGGCCCGCGCCGCCTCGTCCCGACAGCGGCGGCAGGGGAACTTCGAGAACATGCCGTGCAGGCGGTGACCGCCATCACGAACGGCGTCGACGCGATCCGCGCGCTGGCATCGCTCGACGGCGGTACCTGCACGTTCGGCGTCCTTCGCAATGCGGCCTACTACGACCTGTCCGACCTGGTGCAGCGATTCCACGCGCGCCATCCAAGAGTGAAGGTCCGTCTCGTGGGGCTCAATTCTTCGCTTGTCGCCGAGTCGATCGCCGCGGGCGAGATCGAGGCGGGTCTGGTCGTCCTTCCGATCGTCGACGAGGGGCTGGAGGTCAAGCCGCTCTTCCGAGACGAGGTCGTCTACGCGTCCGCGCACCGTCGTCCCGACGAAGGACCCGTGTCGATCGATGAGGTCGCGCGCGCCAAACTCGTGCTCTACGACGCCTACGCGGGGTGGGACGATCCGACGCGGCGTCAGCTCCTCGAGCGCGCGCGCCTGCGTGGACTCGCGATCGAGCCCGCCATCGAAGTGGAGCATGTCGAGACGGCGCTGAACCTCGTCGCCACCGGAGCAGCAGACACCATGGTGTGCCGCACGATCGCGGAGGGAGCGACCTTCCCCGAGGGCGTCGAGGTCACGCCGTTCGCCGAGCCCATGTATGACACAGTCGCGCTCGTCTGGCGTGCCGGCGAGTACCTTTCGCCGGCCACACGCCGGTTGGCCGAGCTCGCTGAGACCACGCTGCTGGCCAAGTTCGACCCTGTGGGGTGACGGTCCCGCCTCAGGTCGCCTCGACGGGGCGGTCCCCGCTCAGAGCTCCAGCTCGACGGCTGTCTCCAGCGCCGCCTCGATCGACCGCATCCAGCCGTCGGACAGCGCCGGCTTAACCCCCGAATACAGCGACGCACCGTCGATGAGGTTGCTCGAGCACGCGCACACCATCGCCGCGCGGAGACCGCGCAGACGCGCCACGATGAACAGGGCCGAGGCCTCCATCTCGACGTTCAGGATGCCCATGCGGTTGAGCTGTTCGATCCACTCCGGTGTCTCGGCGTAGAACGCGTCGTCGCTCACGCTGATGCCGCGGTGCGAGGTGGTTCCGGCATCCGTCGCGATCCGTTCCGAGTGCCGCGCAAGCGCCGTCGTCAGCTCGAGGTCGGGGACGGCGGGGAAGCCCTTCGGGAGGTACGCGTCGGTGGTCCCGTCGTTGCGGAAGCTGCCCTCGCTCACCAGCAGATCGCCGGGGACGATCCCGGGCTGGACGGCCGCGGAACTGCCGACACGGATGAACGATGTCACGCCCACCCGCGCGAGCTCTTCGACCGCGATCGCGGTGGAGGGGCATCCCATTCCGGTGGAGGTCGCTGTGATGTGGCGGCCCTTGTACCAGCCGGTCATCGTGCGGTGCTCACGGTTGTGGGCGACCTCTTTCACGTCGGTGAGGAACTCCGCCACGAGCGGCACGCGGAACGGGTCGCCCGGCAGCAGCGCGACCGACGAGACCTCTCCGGGTGCGAGGGCGACGTGGTACTGGCGGGTGTTGACGCCGGCGGTGGACTTGTCGACGGTGGCCATGGTTTCTCCTGAGGGTCTGAGACGACGGAATCGTCGCAGTCCCCGCCCTGCCCGCCGGGGGAGTCCCGACCGGCGGCCATGGTTGATAGGACGCGCGGATGCCGACGCTACCGCCGTCGTGTTACGGACGTGTTCCAGCCATTCCCCCGGCGCGCGGGCGTCGATAGGCTTCGCGCATGACAGACCAGGCATCTCTGCGGGATCGGGCCGTGCAGCGGCTGAAGGCGAAGCGGCACTTCTGGTCGGCGCTGATCACCTGGCTCGCGCTCTCGGCCATGTTCATCGTGATCTGGGCGGTGACCGGCATGGGCGGCTTCTGGCCCGTGTGGCCGATCGCCGGCATCGCCATCGGGGTCGTCGCGACCGGCATCCGCGCGTTCGGCCCGGGCAGCACAGGACCGAGCGAGTCGGACATCCAGGCCGAGATGCGTCGCCTGTCCTGAACGTCGACGTCGCCGAACGGTGTGACCCGGCCGCCGTGGGTTCCCCCTCTGCGTGTCGCGAACCGTGCGGCGTCGCCTCCGCGATCGACGCGCCGGGACTCCGCACTCAGAAACGATCCACTTCCCTCGCTTGACCCTGCCGTAACGTCAACCGCCAGGGTGGTGTTCATGACAGAGGAACGAGGACCGGACATCGACCGGTCGATCTATGCGATGCCGATGTTCGTGAACATCGTGGTCAGCGATCTCCCGGCTGCCGAGCGTGTGTACACCGCTGCGGGCTTCGTCACGCTTGCGACGATCCCCGGACCGGACGGGGCGCCCGTGCTCGTGCACCTTCGCCGACAGAAGTACCAGGACATCCTGATGACCCATGGTGTGGCCGCCAAGGGGAGCATGTCCGCGTCCTTCGCGGCGGGTGACGTCGACCTGGACGCCGTCGCCGAGCGGCTGCGGGCGTCCGCCGCGGAAGTCACAGGACCGGACGATACCGCATGGTTCTCGACCGACCTCTCGTTCACCGACCATGACGGCAACACGATGACGTTGACGGCACCGCGCGCCGCCGATCGGGCCCAGGCCGTCGAGTGGGCGAGCGAGGCGATCACCGGAGACTTCATCGTTCCCGAGCCGCCGTCGACATTCTCGAACGCGCGCTGAGGAGAAGACCGTGACGGAGTGGGCGATCAAGGACCTCGCCAAGGCGACCGGTCTCACCAGTCGGGCGCTGCGGCACTACGAGCAGATCGGCCTGCTGCACCCGTCGCGCGTCGCGCACAACGGGTACCGCTTCTACGGCGATGCCGAGGTCGCGCGGCTGTACCGGATTCTGTCCCTTCGGGCCCTCGAACTCCCGCTGCCGACGATCCGCCGCGCTCTCGACGACCACACGACCCTCGCCGACGCGATCGAGGGACACCTCGCGCTCCTCGAGGAGCGGCGAGAACGAATCACCGAACAGATCACCGACGTCCGCCGCGTGCGGGATGCGGTGAGGAAAGGACGACAGATGTCCATCGACGACGTGTTCTCCGGCGTTGACGACAGCCGCTACGAGGCGGAGGTGCGCGCCCGGTGGGGCGACACGGCATGGGAACGCTCCGCGAAGCGGCGCGGTCAGATGAGCGAGGAGGAGCGTGCCAAGGACGACAAGCGAAGCGTCGATGTCAACGCCGCTCTGCGCGCGGCCGCCGACGTCGGTGAGAGCCCCGAGAGCACGCGATTCCAGGAGCTGGTCGCCGCCCACCACCGCTGGGTGACCGAGCAGTGGGGCGGGGAGGCCCCGAACCGCGCGGCGTACACCGGCCTGGCGGAGATGTACGTCGCCGACGAGCGCTTCGCCGCGGTCTACGGCGGAGAGGCGAACGCCGCGACCATCCGCGACGCGATCCGCCTCTGGGCCGCCACCCACCTCGCCTGACGCCCCGCCCCCTTCCCCTGACGACCCGCCCCCTTTCCCTGACGCCGAGACTGCATCCTCCGGTCGAGGATGCACGCCGCGCACGCAGTCTCGACCGGAGGATGCAGTCTCGCGGCCATCACGGGGACCCGGGGGCGGGGGTAGCGTCGAGGGGTGGATCAGGCGGGGGTGGTGGGGGTGGTGCTCGCGGCGGGCGCGGGGACGCGCTTCGGTGGGCCCAAGGCCCTCGCCCGGACGCTCGCCGGCGAGCCGTGGATCGCGCGTGCCGTCGCGACGCTCCGCCAGAGCGGATGCCGGGACGTCGTCGTCGTGCTCGGCGCACGCGCAGACGAGGCGCGGCCCCTGGTGCCCGAGACCGCGACCGTCACGGTCGCCGCGGACTGGGCGGAGGGGCTCTCGGCCACACTCCGGGCGGCCCTCCAAGCCCTCGACGACATCCCCGCCGACCGAGCGGTCGTCATCCCGGTCGACGTTCCCGACCTCCCGGCCGCCGCCGTCCGCCGCCTCATCGCGGCGTCCGCAGAGACCGGCTCGCAGACGCTGGCGCGAGCGACGTACGACGGCCGCCCCGGGCACCCGGTCGTTCTGGGGTGCGCGCACTGGCGCGAACTCGCCGCAACCGCGCGCGGCGACCGCGGCGCCGGCCCGTACCTCCGGGCCCATGGCGCAACCGAGATCGAGTGCGGCGACCTCTGGGACGGCGCCGACATCGATCGCCGCCCCTGAGGCGGCGCGCACCCGGCGAGGGCCTCAGCCGCGCAGCACCACGTTCAGCGGCTCCTCGCCCGCGCGCAGGCGATCGATCTGCTTCCGGACCAGGCGCGCGATCCGCGGGGTCATCGCGGACGAGGCGCCGCCGACGTGCGGGGTGATGAGCACGCCCGCAAGCGACCAGAGCGGATGCCCCTCCGGCAGCGGCTCGGGATCGGTGACGTCGAGCGCCGCGCGCACCCGCCCGCGCTCCAGGTGCGCGACGAGGGCGTCGGTGTCGATGAGCGACCCGCGCCCGACGTTGACGATGAGCGCACCGTCGGGGAGTGCGGAGAGGAACGCGTCGTCCACCAGGCGATGGGTGCTGTCACCGCCGGGGAGGGTGAGGATGACGATCTCGGCGTCACCGAGGAGCGTCGGCAGCTCGTCCACGCCGTGCACCGGCATTCCGTCCTCCACCCGCGCGCGCGAGGCGACGACGGTGAGGTCGACCTCGAAGCCGGCCAGGCGCGCGGCGACGGCCTTCCCGACCCCGCCCCAGCCGAGGAGCAGCACGCGCCGGTCGGCGAGGCTCTCGGTGAACACCGACTCCCAGCGCCCGGCGGCGGTGTCGACGGCGAATTGATCGATGCGGCGCTGCGCCGCGATGGCGAGCCCGACCGCGAGCTCGGCGGTGGAGGTCTCGTGCACGCTCGCGGCGTTCGCGAAGACGTGTCCCGAGGGCAGAAGATCCTCGACGCCCTCGTACCCGATCGACTGGCTCTGGATGAGCCCCGTCTCCACGCCCTCGAGACGCGACAGCACCGTCTTCATCGACATGTACGGCGGCACCACCATGTCGAACGCATCCCGCGGCGCCGGCCCGTCCATGGGCCACACCACGAGCTCGACATCGTCGGGCAGTTCGCCCAGGTCGGCGGCGAGGCGGTCGGTGGGCACGGTCACGACGATGCGGCGGGAAGTCACCCGCTCCACGCTACCCGCGCCCGCCCATGCCCGTCCCCGGCGCAGCCCCGCGTCGACTCCGGGCGAACCCGACCGAACCCGGCCCCGCTCAGACCGCCGCGGCGGCGAGGGCAGAGATCGCGGAGGTGAAGAACGGCAGACCGTCGATACCGGAGCGCATGGCGGCCGGCGTGTTCGGGCCGAAGCCCGCCTCGACGGCGTGCTCGGGGTGCGGCATGAGACCCACGACGTTGCCGCGGTCGTTCGCGATCCCCGCGATGTCGCGCAGCGACCCGTTCGGGTTCACGCCGAGATAGCGGAACGCCACTCGCCCTTCGCCCTCGAGTCGATCCAGCTCGTCCTCGGAGGCGATGTAGCCGCCGTCGGCGTTCTTCAGCGGGATGACGATCTCCTGGCCGTCGGTGAAATCCGACGTCCAGGCGGTGTCGGCGTTCTCGACCCGCAGGCGCTGGTCGCGCCGGATGAACTGCTGGTGCGCGTTCCGGATGAGTCCGCCGGGGAGGAGGTGGGCCTCGACGAGCATCTGGAACCCGTTGCAGATGCCGAGGATCGGCATCCCCTTCGCCGCGGCATCCTTCACCTCGGCCATGATCGGCGCGAGCGCGGCGATCGCACCCGCCCGGAGGTAGTCGCCGTAGCTGAATCCGCCGGGGAGGACGAGTGCGTCCACGCCCTCGAGGTCGTGCGAGCCGTGCCACAGCGGGACGGGCTCGGCGCCGGCGATGCGGATCCCGCGCTGCGCGTCGCGGTCGTCGAGCGAGCCCGGGAAGGTGATGACGCCGATGCGCGCGGTCATTCGACGACCTCGATGCCGACCACGTCCTCGATGACCGAGTTGGAGAGGATGTCGTCGGCGATGCGCTGCGCCTCGGCGAGGATCTCGTCGGTGACCTCGCCCTCGACGGTCAGCTCGAAGCGCTTGCCGATGCGGACGTCGGTGAAGGCCTCCTTGCCCAGCCGCGACAGCGCGCCCGAGACGGCCTTCCCCTGCGGGTCCAGCAGTTCGGCCTTGGGCATGACGTCGACGACGATGGTGGGCATGATGAAGGCTCCGGATGTCGCGGGCAGGGGTTGCGCCCAGTCTAGGGCGGCGGGGCTCCGAGCCGCGATCCCACTCCTTCCCCGGTGGTCCACGACGCGAGACCGAGCCGTGACCGCACTGTGACCAAAAACGTGGGAGCGCTCTCTTGACTTCGTGGGAGCGATCTCATAGCGTGTGATCACGTTCGATGGGAACGCTCCCACGACATCGAGGTCTCCTGCACCATCCTGAGGCCGAATACCCTGCAACACGAACTGACCTGGAAACACAAAGGAGTGACAGTGAACTCACGAGCCATGCGCAGAAGCGCTGCCGCGATCGCCGCGTTCTCGGCGACCGCCATCGTCCTCGCCGGCTGCACGAGCGGTGGCGACACCGGTGGCGGCGACGCCGGCGGCGACGCGGGCGGCGACACCCTGACCCTCGCCACCTTCAACGACTTCGGCTACACCGACGAGCTGCTCGCGGAGTTCACCGAAGAGACCGGCATCACGGTCGTACACAACAAGGCGTCGACCTCCGACGACGCCCGCGCGAACTTCTTCCAGAAGCTCGGCAACACCGGCCTCGCCGACGTCGAAGGCGTCGAGATCGACTGGTTCGCCGAGATGATGCAGTACTCCGACCTGCTCACCCCGGTCCCCGACGACGTGAAGGGTCGCTGGATCGAGTTCAAGGAAGCCGCCGCGACGGATGCCGAAGGCAACCTGGTCGCCTACGGCACCGACATCGGACCCCAGGGGATCTGCTACCGCGAAGACCTCTACGAGGCGGCGGGTCTGCCCACCGACCGCGAGTCGGTCGAGGCGCTGTTCCCGACCTGGGATGCCTTCTTCGACGTGGCGGACGACTACACCGAGGCCACCGGACAGCCCTTCGTCGACTCGGCGAACGCGGTGCTCCAGGGCATCATGAACCAGCTCGAGTACACCTACGAAGAGCCCGACGGCGCGATCATCGCCACCGAGAACCCCGACGTCCGCGAGTCGTACGACACCGTCGTCGAGCGCGCGGTGCCGATCTCGGCCTACGCCGGACAGTGGAGCGACGACTGGTTCGCCTCGCTCGCCGGCGGCGAGTTCGCCACGATGCTCTGCCCCGGCTGGATGCTCGGCATCATCGAGGGCAACGCCCCCGAGACCGAGGGCTGGAACATCGCCAACGCCTTCCCGGGCGGCGGCGGCAACTGGGGCGGCTCGTACCTCGTCGTCCCGGCCAACGGTGCCAACGTCGAGGCCGCGCAGCAGCTCGCCGACTGGCTGACCGCTCCCGAGCAGCAGCTGAAGGCGTTCGAGAACGCCGGCACGTTCCCCAGCCAGAGCGAGGCGCTCGAGAGCCCGATCCTGCTGGACTCGACCAACGAGTACTTCAACGACGCTCCGACCGGCCAGATCCTCACCGATCGTGCCGACGCGATCACCGTCACGCCGTTCAAGGGACCGCAGTACTTCCAGTACCACAACGCCCTTCAGGACGCGGTGACCCGCGTCTTCGACGGCCTCGAGGACCCGGAGACCAGCTGGGAGACCTGGGTCACCCAGGTCTCGGGCTTCTGATCTGATCCCTGATCGATGCGGGCGGGCAGCGCCCCTGCCCGCCCGCATCGACTCACCCACTTCCCCCACCGAGTCACCCACATCCGAAGGACGATCGTGACTGTCACAGAACCGCGCCCGAAGACGCGCGCCGGCGCCTCGACGCCACCCCCGCGCCAGCCCCGCGTGCTGTCTTTCTCGCAGCGGCTGAGCAAGTGGGACCTGAGGGTCTCGCCTTACCTCTACATCTCGCCGTTCTTCATCACCTTCGCGGTGGTGGGTCTGTTCCCCATCGTGTACACGGCGATCATCTCCTTCATGGACTGGGACCTCATCCGAGGCTCCGGTACCTTCGTCGGATTCGACCAGTACATCTGGATCCTCTCGCAGCCCCATTTCTGGACCGCGCTGCGCAACACCTTCTCGATCTTCCTGCTGTCGACGATCCCCCAGATCATCCTCGCGATCTTCATCGCCTCGGTCCTCGACCGCAACCTTCGCGCCAAGACCTTCTGGCGCATGAGCGTCCTGGTGCCCTTCGTGGTCGCACCGGTCGCCGTCGGCCTCATCTTCAACGCGATCTTCGCCGATCAGTCCGGCCTCGCCAACGCCTGGCTCCAGGCCTTCGGGCTCTCGGCCATCCCGTGGCACGTCGACCCCTTCTGGAGCCACGTCGCGATCGCCACGATGGTGAACTACCGCTGGACCGGGTACAACGCCCTCATCCTCCTCGCGGCCATGCAGGCCGTGAACCGGGACTACTACGAAGCGGCCACCGTCGACGGCGCGGGCCCGATCCGTCAGTTCTTCAGCATCACGCTGCCGTCGCTGAAGCCGACGCTCATCTTCGTCATCATCACCGCCACGATCGGCGGCCTGCAGATCTTCGACGAGCCCCGCGTGTTCGACCAGTTCGGTCGTGGCGGCGCCGCCCAGCAGTGGCTCACGATCACGCTGTACCTCTACCAGATCGGGTGGGGCCAGTGGAACTTCGGCCGGGCCGCGGCGATGGCCTGGATCCTCTTCATCATCATCCTCGGGATCGGGTTGCTCAACCTGCTCATCACCCGCACCCTCGTGCGCGATGAGGGCCTCAGATCCGAGATCAGCAAACGGCAGGCGAAAGAGCTCGCCCGCGCCGCAAAGAAGGACGTGGAGGCGAAGCGATGAGCATCGGATACCCCACTCCCCTCGCCGTCGTCGAGGAGAACATCCCCAACCGCAAGGCACGCAAGCGCGGCGCCCGCACGACCCGCATCCGCGGATCGCGCCCGGGCTTCTGGGCCTACGGGACGCTGGTCGTCATCATCATCTCGGCCGTGTTCCCGCTGTACTGGTCGTTCATCATCGGCTCCGGTGACTCCTCGACCCTGCGCGGACCGTTCCCGTGGGTCCCGGCCGGCAACTTCTTCGACAACGCCGCCGCGGTCGTGAACAACCCCGCCGTGAACTTCTGGACGGCGCTGTGGAACTCCATCTACAGCTCGTTCCTCATCGCCGCCGCGGTCGTGATCACTTCGACCCTCGCGGGGTGGGCGTTCGCGAAGCTGAAGTTCCTCGGCGGGCCCGCCCTGCTGGTCTTCGTGGTGGCGACGATGGCCGTTCCGCAGCAGCTGGGCGTCGTGCCGCTGTACATCCTGTTCTCCGAGCTCGGCTGGACCGGTCAGATCGGCGCGATCATCATCCCCGCGCTCACGAGCGCCTTCGGGGTGTTCTGGATGACGCAGTACCTCCGCCAGGCGGTGCCCGACGAGCTCATCGAGGCGGCCCGCATGGACGGGGCGTCCATGATCCGCACGTTCTGGACCGTCGGCGTGACCGCCGCGCGTCCCGCCGCGGCGATGCTGTTCCTGTTCACCTTCGTGGGTGCCTGGAACAACTTCTTCTGGCCCTTCATCGTGCTGGACCGCCAGAACCCGACCCTGCCGGTCGCGCTGTCGCTGCTGCAGTCGAACTACTTCGTCGACTACTCCATCGTCCTCGCGGGCGTCATCCTCGCCACCATCCCGCTGCTGATGCTGTTCATCTTCGCCGGCAAGCAGCTGGTGAGCGGCATCATGGCGGGCGCCGTCAAGGGCTGAGCCCCGGCATCCGTCACCCGACCCACCCTCGTCCGTCCCCCCCATACCCAGAGAGGATGCCGCCCGCATGAGCGAGAACTCCGAGCGCACCTTCCCCGCGAACTTCCTGTTCGGTGCCGCCACCGCCGCCTTCCAGATCGAGGGCGCCGCCTTCGAGGACGGGCGTCGGGCGTCGATCTGGGACGCGTTCAGCCGCGAGCCGGGCGCGGTCATCCACGCCGACAACGGCGACATCGCGTGCGACCACTACCACCTGTACCGCGACGACGTGGCGCTGATGAAGCGCATGGGGCTGCAGACGTACCGCTTCTCGACCTCGTGGTCGCGGGTGCGGCCCGACGGCGGCGAGCTCAACCCGAAGGGCATCGACTTCTACAGCCGTCTCGTCGACGAGCTGCTCGAGGCCGACATCCTCCCGTGGCTGACGCTCTACCACTGGGACCTGCCGCAGGCTCTTCAGGAGCGCGGCGGCTGGACCGTGCGCGAGACCGCGGACCGCTTCACCGAGTACGCGCTCGACATGCACGACGCGCTCGGCGACCGCGTGAACGTGTGGACGACCCTCAACGAGCCCTGGTGCTCGTCGTTCCTCAGCTACGCCGCGGGCATCCACGCGCCGGGGCACTACAGCGACGCCGAAGGCATGCTCGCCGCCCACCACCTGCTGCTCGGACACGGGCAGACGGTGCGCGAGCTGCGCGCCCGCGACGCCTCGCTGAACCTCGGCATCACGTTGAACCTCACCGTCGCCGACCCGGTGGACGCGGCCGACCCCGCCGACATCGATGCGGCGCGCCGGATCGACGGCCAGTTCAACCGCTGGTTCCTCGACCCCATCTTCCGTGGGGCCTACCCCTCGGACATCGTGGCGGACTTCCGCCGGGTGGATGCCGCCGCCGCCGACGCGCTGCAGGCTGCGATCCTCCCGGGCGACCTCGAGGCCATCTCGACCCCGATCGACACGCTCGGGGTGAACTACTACCACGGGGAGCTCGTCAGCGGGCACGCCCCGGTCGTCCTCCCGCCCGTCGGCGAGGCGCCGACCGATCGCCCCAGTCGCTCGCCCTTCCCGGCATCCGACGGCATCTTCTGGCACGAGCGTGGCCTGCCGCGGACGCCCATGAACTGGGAGGTGCAGCCCGAGGGGCTGACCCGCCTGCTCACCCGCGTGTGGCGCGAGTACGCCCAGCCCGCCGAGGTGACCCTCTACGTCACCGAGAACGGCGCCGCCTACGACGACGAGCTCGTCGTCGACGCGGGCGAGCCGCGCGTGCACGACGCGGAGCGCGTCGAGTTCGTCCGCGACCACCTCGCGGCGATCCTGGATGCACAGGATGCCGGCGTCGACGTCCGCGGCTACTTCTACTGGTCGCTGCTCGACAACTTCGAGTGGGCGTGGGGCTACGAGAAGCGCTTCGGCATCGTCCGGGTCGACTACGACACGCAGGTGCGCACGGTGAAGGACAGCGGACGGGAGTACAGCCGTATCATCGCGGCGCGGGCACTCGCGCCGCACGCGGTCCCGGCATCCTGACAGACTGGCGATCGCACGAGGGAGGTTACACATGAGCGCAGACACCGTTCGGGGTTCTGTCACGATCGAAGAGGTCGCGGCGGCGGCCGGGGTCTCCCGATCGACGGTGTCGCGCGTGGTCAACGGCTCGACGGCCGTGAGCCCGGAGGCGCTCGATGCCGTCAACCGTGCGATCGCCGATCTGAACTACGTTCCGAACCGTGCCGCCCGCTCGCTCGCGAGCCGTCAGACCCACGCCATCGCGCTGATCGTCCCCGAGGACACCACCCGGTTCTTCGGCGATCCGTTCTTCGCGGCGATCGTGTCGGGCATCAACGCGCGGCTCAGCCGCTCGGACTACGTGCTCAATCTCTTCATCGCCAACGACGACCCGGGCGACAAGACCACCAGCTACGTCCGCAGCGGTGCGGTCGACGGCGCGATCGTCGTCTCGCACCACACCAGTGACACGTTCATCGACCGGATCGCCGCCGTCGTCCCGGTCGTCTACGGTGGGCGACCCGTGCGCGAGCGGGAGCGCGACTACTACGTCGACGTCGACAATGTCCGCGGCGGGCGGGATGCCGTGGCGCACCTGATCGCCCACGGGCGGCGGCGCATCGCGACCATCACCGGGCCGCTCAACATGCCCGCCGGCGTCGACCGCCTCCGCGGCTACCGCCAGGCCCTCCAGGAGGCGGGCCTGCTGGAGGGGCCCATCGAGGACGGCCGGTTCACCTCCGACGGCGGAACCGCGGCGATGCGCCGCATGCTCGAGCGCGGCGGCGAGCTTCCCGATGCGATCTTCATCGCGAGCGACCTGATGGCGCGCGGTGCGATGAACGTTCTCACCGCCGCCGGCATCCGCGTCCCGGAGGACATCTCGATCGTCGGGTTCGACGATTCGCCTGTGGCGACCTCGGTGTCGCCGGCGCTGACGACGATGCGTCAGCCGTCCTACGCGCAGGGGGAGCGGATGGCATCGATCCTCCTCGACCTCCTCGCCGGACGCGAGGCACCGCACGTGACGATCCTCGAGACCGAGCTCATCCCGCGCGACTCGGTCTGACCGGGCTCAGTCCGACCGGAGCCTGCCTCACCAGCCGGTGAGGCGCTGGAGCAGCTCCCGGTAGCGGCCGGCCGTGCGCTCGACGATCTCGAGCGGAAGCGCGGGCGGCTCGCCGGTGCGATCCCAGTTGGTGGCGAGCCAGTCGCGGACGATCTGCTTGTCGAAGCTCGCCATGCGCTCGGCGGCGCTGTGGCCGGTCTGCCACGCCTCGGCATCCCAGTACCGCGACGAGTCGCTCGTGAGCACCTCGTCGGCGAGGGTCAGCACACCGGCGTCGTCGAGGCCGAACTCGAACTTCGTGTCGGCGAGGATCAGACCGCGCTCCTCGGCGGTGCGGGCGGCGCGGTCGTAGATCTCGAGCGAGAGGTCGCGCAGCTGTGCGGCGAGGTCGGCGCCGACGAGGTCGACGGTCTGCTCGTACGAGATGTTCTCGTCGTGTTCGCCCAGGGGCGCCTTGTACGCCGGCGTGTAGATCGGCTCGGGCAGGCGGTCGCCGTTCGCGAGTCCTTCGGGGAGGCGGATGCCGCAGACCGTGCCGTTCGCGCGGTACTCCGCCCAGCCCGATCCGGTCAGGTACCCGCGGACGACGCACTCGACCGGCTGCATGTCGAGGCCCTTCACGACCATCGACCGGCCCGCGACCGCGGGGGGGATGAGGTCGCGCACCGCGTCGGCATCCGCTCCGGTGGGCGCGGTGAGCACCCGGCTCGCCGCGAGGTGATTCGGGATGTCGCGACCGCCGTCGCCGCCGGCCAGGCGGTCGAACCACCACAGGCTCAGCGTCGTCAGGAGCACGCCCTTCTCGGGGATGCCGGGGGAGAGGACGTGGTCGAACGCGCTCACCCGGTCGCTGGCGACCACGAGCATCCGCTCGGCGATGGCGGATACGTCCGCGTCGGCTTCGGCGTCCGGGATGTCCGCGGGGACGTAGAGGTCGCGCACCTTCCCCGAGTACACGTGACGCCAGCCGGGCAGGTCGAGGGTTTCGCTCACCCGCCCATCCTCCCATTCCGGGTCCGTCGCCCGCGCTAGCGTGTCTTGCGTGACCCGCACCCGCTTCCCCCGCTCGGTGTTCCGCGTCGGCACCGAGCCCGACGCGCGGTTCACGCTGGCCAACGAGCGGACCTTCCTCGCCTGGACCCGCACCGCGCTCGCGCTCATCGCCGGCGGCGTCGCGCTGGAGGCCCTCGGGCTGGACCTCCAGGTCGGGTTCCGCCTGGCCGCGTCCCTCGTGCTGGTGGTCGCGGGACTCGCCCTGCCGATCTGGGCGTGGGTCGAGTGGATGCGCACCGAGCGCGCCCTCCGCACGGGACGCCCGCTGCCGGGCGCGCACACCAGCGTCGTGCTCGCGATCGTCGTGGTCGTCGTCGGGATCCTCGTGCTCCTCGGCATCGTCTGGCGATGACCGAGCCCCTCTTCGATCCGGGACTCCAGCCCGAGCGCACGGCGCTGGCCTGGCGGCGGACGGCGCTGGCGATCGGCGTGGGATCGCTCATCGCCCTGCGCGTCCTGCCGGAGGCGCTGGGCTCGCTCGTGTGGCTGACCCCGGCCGTGCTGGGACTGATGTTCGCGGCGTGGCTGTGGTGGCGCGCCGATCGGCGCTACCGCACCACGGCCCGCGTCCTGGCCGCCCACGGTGACCGCGCGGCGCTCCCGGGCGGTGCTCTGCCTGCCGCCCTCCTCGCCTTCGTGGTCGCGGCCGGCCTCCTCGCCCTCGGCGTCGTGATCGTGGTCGCGGCCGGCTGACCGCGGCGCCGGCCGTCCCGGTAGGTCCGTCCGACGCCGGCCCGGAGGCGGAGGGTACGTCGGAACGCACGCGATCTCGACCCCCTGTCGCGCGTCGCGGGCCGCGACCTAGCGTCGAGACATGGATGCCCGCAGAGCACGCCGTACCCGGACCGCCATCGCCGTCGCCGCCCTGAGCGCGGTCGCCCTCGCCGGCTGCACATCCGCCGACGACACCGCGGCGACCGCACCTCCCCCCGCGACGCCACCCGCCGCGCCGGCCCCGACGTCACCGACTCACTCTCCTGCCTTCGCCCTCCCGTCCGAGCCGGTGGAGGGGGAAGTAGCGTCGGCCGTCTCGGATCGGGGGTCGTCGCCCCCGTCGAACTCCTCCGTCGCGGGACCGGGGGTGCTCGTCGCCGACCGGCCCTTCTTCATCGAGGGTCAGTGCGAGGGGGAGCGGGGCACGTACGAACTGACGTCCGCGGATCCCGCCGATGCGGGCCGGATGCTCGTCGAGGGCACCCTCGACTGCGGTGCTCCCATGAGGACACCGTCCGACTACTCGCTCCCGTACGCGGGTCCCGTGCAGCTCTCGTTCACCGACACGGACGATGTCGAGCAGGCATGGCTGCGGGTCGTGCAGCCGTGAGGCATCAGCCTTCGTCGACCGTCGCTGCGATGTCGGTGCGGTGCTGCGCGCCGTCGAGGCCGATCGCGTCGATCGCCTGATACGCGCGCCCACGCGCCTCGCCGAACGTCTCCCCGGTTGCGACCACGTTGAGAACGCGACCCCCGGTGGCGACGAGCGCGCCGTCGACCTCGGCGGTGGCCGCGTGGGCGAGGTGGACCCCGTCGACGGATGCCGCGGCATCCGTCCCGGTGATCTCGCGGCCCGTCTGGGGTGCGGCCGGGTAGCCCTCGCTCGCCAGGACGACGGTGACGGCGGCGCGGTCGGAGAAGACCGGACGGCGCTCGTCCTCCAGGTGACCCGATGCGGCCGAGAGCAGCAGCTGCGACAGAGGGTCGACGAGGCGGGGGAGGACGACCTGGGTCTCGGGGTCGCCGAAGCGCGCGTTGAACTCGATGACCTTGACGCCCGCATCGGTGAGGATGAGGCCGGCATAGAGGAGGCCGATGAAGGGTGTGCCCTCCGCATCCAGCTGACGGATGACAGGCTCGGCGATGTCGCGGGTGACGAGGTCGACGAACGCCTCCTCGCTGCCGAAGCGCTCGGCGAGCCAGGGGAGCGGCGAGTATGCGCCCATGCCGCCCGTATTCGGGCCGGCGTCGCCGTCGCCGAGGCGCTTGAAGTCCTGCGCGGGGCTGAGGGGGAGCACGCGGTCGCCGTCGCTGAGGAAGAAGAGCGACACCTCGGGGCCGGAGAGGAACTCCTCGACGAGCACGGCGCCGGACGGGAGGTATTCGGCGGCGTGATCGAGGGCGGCCTGGCGGTCGGAGGTGACGATCACACCCTTGCCCGCGGCGAGTCCGTCGGCTTTGACCACGTGCGGGGCGCCGAGGTCATCGAGGGCCTTCTCGACCTCGGCGGGGGTCGCGGCCCGCACCGCGCGGCCGGTCGGCACGCCCGCGGCGTCCATGATCCGCTTGGCGAACGTCTTGGATCCCTCGAGCTGAGCGGCGGCGCGCCCCGGACCGAACACCGGGATGCCGCGCTCGCGCAGCGCGTCGGCGACGCCCGCGACGAGGGGCGCCTCGGGGCCGATGACGACGAGGTCGACGTGGCGCTCGTTCGCGAACTCCGTCACCGCGACCGGGTCGTTCGCGTCGAGCGCGACGATCTCGGCATCCCGGGCGATTCCGGCGTTGCCCGGAGCGGCGAAGATCTCGTGCGCGACGTCCTCCCCCCGCAGCGCGAGGACGATGGCGTGCTCGCGCGCGCCCGAACCGAGGACCAGGATTCTCACCCCGCCAGCCTAGCGAGGGGGTCGTCGGGCGCGAGTACGGTGAGGGGATGGCTCCGCGGAAGATCACCACCGACGACGGACGCGCCGCGCTCGCGGCTCTGGCCGCGGGAGCGGACGACCGCCCGACGCGCGCGACCGCGGTGCGCTACCTGCTGCAGCTGCTGGCCGAGAAGGCGCCGGGCAACAGCGTCGAGGTGCGCGTCCCTCCCTTCGGCGCGGTGCAGGTGCTCGAGGGCCCGCGGCACACGCGCGGAACGCCGCCGAACGTCGTGGAGACGGATGCCGACACCTGGGTCGCGCTCGCGACGGGCGCCGAATCGTGGGTGGAGGCCTCCGCCGCGGGTCGCATCTCCGCCTCCGGCGTGCGCGCCGACCTCTCCGCTCTGCTGCCGCTCCGGCCCTGACCGTGTTCTTAAGGTCTCCGGTCAGCGCCCGTGCCGCCGCGGGGTCACGACCGGCACCCCGGTCTTCGGGTGGGGGAAGACGTCGACCGCCTGGCCGTAGACCTCCTCGATGCGCTCGGCGGTGAGGACCTCCGACGGGATGCCGGTCGCTACGACCCGCCCGTGCGAGAGCAGCGTCACCCGGTCGGCGTGCGCCATCGCGGAGTTGAGGTCGTGCAGCACGACGGCGACCGCCGCGCCCTCCCGCGCGCGCTGCACCGCGAGGGTCAGCACGTCCTCCTGATGCCTCAGGTCGAGGGCGGCGGTCGGCTCGTCGAGCAGCAGGATGTCGGTCCGCTGTGCGAGGACGCGCGCGAGCGCCGCGCGGGCGCGCTCGCCTCCCGACAGCGACGGCACGGTCCGCTCCGCGAGGTCGACGATATCGGTCTCACGGAGCGCCGCGGCGATCGCCTCGTCGTCCTCATCCGTGAGCGGCGTCCGCGCCCACGGTGCCCGCCCCATCGCGACGACCTGCGCGACGGTGAACGGGAAGCTCACGGCGTTCTGCTGCAGGAGCACCGCGCGCCGTCGGGCGAGGTCGCGGGGGCGGTACGCCGCCAGCGCCACGCCGTCGAGGTGCACCGATCCGGAGGTCGGCACGACGTCGCCGGCGATCACGCCGAACAGCGTCGACTTCCCGGCACCGTTCGGCCCGATGAGCGCGTGCACCTCCCCGGCACGGATCCCGAGCGAAGCTCCCGACAGGATCTCGCGGCGTGCTCCGTCCGGGACGACGGAGACGTCCCGCGCTTCGAGGACCGCCCCGCGGGCCGGTCCAGCCTCCCGCAGCGCCGTCATCCCCAGCCCCCTGCCCGGCGCCGTGTCCGCACGAGGAGCCAGAGGAAGAAGGGGCCGCCGACGAGGGAGGTGATCATCCCGATCGGCAGGTCGGCGAGCGGCACGGCCGTCCGCGCGATGAGGTCGGCGACGGCGATGAGCGTCGCGCCGCCCAGGGCGCTGGTGATGACCAGCGGCAGGTGGGCGGGCCCGATCGCCATCCGCATCAGGTGCGGGATGACGAGGCCCACGAACGCGATGATCCCGGCGAACGCCACGGCCGCGCACACCAGCAGCGCGACGAGCACGATGACGAGGATGCGCAGGGCCTCGACGCGAAGACCCAGGTGGCGCGCGGTGCGCTCGCCGAGGGCGAAGAGGTCGAGCCGCTTCGCGACGAGGACGGATGCCGCGACCCCCACCAGCACGAGCGGCGCGACGAGGGCGATGTTCTGCCACAGCGCGCCGTTGAGACTGCCGAGCTGCCAGAACACGATCTGCTCGCGCGTGGAGGTCGTCCCGGCGAAGGTGAGGAAGGCGAGCCCCGCCCCGGCGATCGCGTTGACCGCGATGCCCGTGAGGAGCAGCGTGACCACCTCGGTCCGCCCGCCCGACCGGCTGACCAGGTAGACGGAGAAGACCGCGACGAGCCCGCCGACGAAGGCGAAGCCGGGGGTCGTCCACAGCCCGAAGAGGGTGAGCCCGAACGTCAGGCTCGCCGCGGCCCCAAGGGCGGCGCCGGAGGAGACCCCCACCACCGCGGCATCCGCGAGGGGGTTGCCGAAGATCGCCTGCATGAGCACGCCGGACACCGCCAGCGCCGCCCCGACGAGGATGCCGAGCGCGATGCGCGGCAGACGGATATCGAGCACGACCCCCGCGGCCGTGGGTGCGTCGGGTGCCCACGCGGTGTCGATCCCCCCGGCCTGGAGCAGGACGCCGAGCACCTCGGTCGGGGCGAGCGCGTACTGCCCGAGTCCGAGCGAGACCACGGACACGGCGACGAGGGCTGTCCCCAGTGCCCCGGCGGTCACGGCGATCCGAGTTCCCCGGCCCCGCGTCGGAACAGGGGTGACGACCTCGACGCTCATGCGGCCGGGGCGTACAGCGCCCGGGCGAGGGCGCGCACGATCTCGGGCGAGCGCGGCCCGAAGCTGAGGATGTCGGCATCCGCTATGTCGATCACGCGGCGGTGCGCGCCCGCCGCGGTCTGCTCGAGCGCGGGGATGCGCTCGAGCAGTCCGTCCACGCCGCCGACCGAAGCGAGCCCGTCGGTCATCATCACGAGCACGTCGGGCTGCGCCGCCACGAGCGCCTCGGCGGTCATCGGCTGCATGCCCTCCCACCCGATCTCGCCGGCGACGTCGATGCCGCCGACGGCTTCGATGAGCGAATCGGCGCCCGAGTCGCGGCCGAAGATGTAGAAGATGTTGGCGTTCCCGCGGACGTAGAGGAACAGCATCCGTGGGCGATCGGATGCCGCGTCCGGTGCGACCTCGGCGATCTCGGTCACGGCGGCATCGAGGTCGGCGAGGACCCGCGCGGCGAGGGCGTCGCCGCGGTCCGGGACGCCGAGTGCGGTGGCGATCTCGTGCACGAGGTCGTCGGCGGTGTCGAGGCGATGCTCGCCGCTGATGACGACGACGGCGATGCCCGCGTCGCGGAGCTGCTGGCGAACCTCCTTCGGCCCGATCGAGGTGTCGGTGAGCATGACGGTCGGGGCGAGCTCGAGGATCGCCTCGGCGTTGAGGGTGTGTCCACTGTCGGTGACCACCGGCAGGTCCTCCGTGCCGGGGAACTCCGTCGACGCGTCGCGCCCGACGACCCGGTCCCCGAGCCCGAGCCCGAACACGGTGGCCGCGATCGTGCCCGAGATGTCGACGGGCAGGATCCGTTCGATGTCGGTGACCGTGACCCGACGGTCCTCGGCATCCGTCACCGAGGCCGGGAGGACGGGGTTGCCGCCGTCGACGGGTTCGACCGCGCGCGACGGCAGGCAGGCCGTAGAGGGTCCGCTGACCGCGCGCGGGTCGCTCGCGAGGGCGAGCTGGACGAGGGGGAGATCGGATGCCGGGCACGACGGATCCATCGCCGGGGTGGTCGCTCCCGGATCGACGGACGCCCCCGCGGCGGCGCAGCCCGAGACGGCGAGTGCGAGTGCCAGAAGCAGCGCGAGGGAGCGGACACGGTTCATGTCGGTAGGCCTTCACTCGGAGTTGACGGCGGCTGAGAATCTGCCGTACGGTGCACTCAGCTTAGGTAAGGCAACCCTAACTAACCAAACCCGACCGACCGATTCCGGCGCCCCGCGCCCGACGTCTCCGGAGACCCTCGTGCTACCCGAATCCGTTCCCCCGCTCGCCGCGCGCGCCCAGATCGCGCTCGCCGTCCTGCTCTCGGCGCTCCTCGTCATCGCGGGAGCGCTCACCGCCCCGACGGCCCGCGCGGTCGTCGGCGGCGCGGTCGTGACGCCGTCCGTGACCGCCGTCTCGCCGGAAGGGATCACCGTGCAGGTGCAGGCGAGCGGACTCGGGCCGGCCGCCTCGGCCTACGCGGCGCTCATCGAGAAGGGCACCGAGGCGAACCTCACCGGATCGGGGGGCTACGCCGCGTTCGCGATGCCGTTCCCGGTCATCGCCGACGGAGCCACCGCTTTCGCGCTCACCGCCGCGGCATCCGGCCTCGACCGGACGAAGACGTACGAGGTGCTGATCTGGCAGATCCACTCGCCCGCGAACGCCGCCACGATCTACGCCCGTGCGGATGTCGCGATCTCGCCGACCGAGTGGGACGCGGTCTTCCCGCCGGAGCCGACCCCGGAGCCGACCCCCGCCCCGACCGTGGAACCCACACCCGCGCCGACCGTGGAGCCGACGCCCGAGCCGACCCCGACTCCGGAGCCGACCGAGGAGCCCGCGCCCGTCCCCGCGCCGAGCGTGAGGGTGTCCGTCACCGATGGACTCGACCGCGACGGCCAGACCGTGACCGTGACCGGGTCGGGATTCGTCGCCGACCCGCCCGCGACGAACGGCGCACGGCCGCCGCTGGCCGGCGTGTTCGCGGGTGCGTACGTCGTCTTCGGGAAGTTCCTCGACATCTGGCGTCCCTCGCAGGGAGCACCGTCGTCGGCGCGTACGGTCATCGCCCAGAAGTGGGGCGTGAACGAGGCCCAGTTCGGAGGCGCGGTCAACGCCGGGAACGGCGGCGTCGTCATCGCCGCCGACGGGTCGTTCGAGATCGAGCTGACGGTCTCGGCATCCGAGGCGAACGATCTGCGGGAGGGCAACTACGGGATTTACACCTACCCCGGCAGCGGCGCGACGTATGCGGCCTTCGAGACCTACACGCCCCTGACCTTCGCCGACCCGGCGCCGGTGTTCGAGCCCGAGATCCAGGTGTTCCGCGCTGACGGCACGACCCCGGTCGGGTCCTCCCTCGTCGCCCCCGGTGAGGAGGTCGTCGTGCGCGGGTCCGGCTTCGACCCGACCGCGAACATCGGCGGGCGCGGCGTCCCGATCCCTGCGACCCTCCCGCAGGGGTCGTACATCGTGTTCGGATCCTTCGCGCCGTCGTGGCAGCCCTCCGCCGGTGCCCCCTCGTCGAACCGCAAGGTCGGCGCGCAGGGATGGATCCTCTCCGAGGACGTGCTGAACCAGGTGCCGCCGATGTACCAGGGCGCCGTACGCGCTCAGTGGGTGCCCCTCGCCGCCGACGGCACCTTCGAGGCGCGCCTGACCGTGTCCGAGATCACCGACGGCCCGGCCGGCGGACGCACCGGCGTCTACACCTACGGCGCCGGCGGTGTGGCCAACGCCGCCCAGGAGCTCTTCGTCCCGATCGCGGTCGGAGCCGAACCGGACCCGGAGCCGACGCCGGGCCCGGACCCGACCCCCAGCCCGACCCCCACGACCCCGACGACGCCGCCGGTGCTCACGCCGACGGGTCCCGAGGCGCCGGTCGGCGCGGGATCGCTCCGCTGGGGGATCTCGTCGAGCTTCGTCGGCTACGTCACCGGACCCATCGCCGGCGGCAGCGTCGCGGTGACCGGGGGAGCCACCCGGGCGAACGGGGTGTTCCAGTTCGGTCAGGCCTCCGGCAGCACGTACTCGACCGCGGACGGCACCGGCACCGTGTCGTATAGCGGCGCGGTGCGCTTCCTCGGCCACTCCGGGGTGCTGGACGTCACCATCGCCGCCCCGCAGGTGCAGATCACGTCATCGACCTCGGCCGATCTGTACGTGACCTCCGGCGGTGCGCAGGTGCGCTTCGCGACGCTGAACCTCGCGGCAGGGACCCGCTCGACCGGCAGCGGCACCGTCACCTACTCCGGCGTCCCGGCGACGATCACCGCCGACGGTGTCGCGCGGGTGCTGCAGGGCTTCTCGACGACGCTCGACCCGGTCACGTTCACGGTGGGCGTCCCCGCCCCCGCGCCGGCGGGGTCCACGGGAACCGTCGCCGCTGCGGCCCCCGAACCGCCGGCTCGCACCCTCCCGGAGGCGCCGCCCGCGACCAGCGGCATCGAGCTCGACGACGCCACCCTCGCGGCATTGTCGGCCGGTGAGCAGGTCACGATCTCCGTGCCCGGCTTCCAGCCGAACGAGTCCGGCATCGCCGTCGTCGTGTACTCGACCCCGACGCTCCTCGCCGAGGTCGACGCGGATGCCGCCGGCGTCGCCACGTGGACCGGCGCGCTGCCGGCGACCCTCCCCGACGGCGAGCACACGCTCACCTTCCAGGGCTCGATCGAGCGCGGGATCGCGTTCACCCTCGCCCGCACGGCGACCGTCGGGGCGTGCGTCGTGGACGCCGCGACCCTCGCGTGGGGCTTCAAGGAGAGCTTCCGCACCTACATCGAGGGCATCGCCGCGGGCGGATGGGAGCTCGACGGGGTCGTCTACGACTACCCGGACTTCACGTGGACCGGCGGCACGGGATCGGTGGATGCCGAGACCCGCACGGGCCTGGTGGACTTCGGTGGCAGCATCCGCTTCACCGGTCACGGCGGCGCGCTCGACACCACGCTGACCGACGCGCGCATCGAGCTGGCCGGCGATCGTGGGTACGTGGTGTTCGACGTCACGGGCACCACGCAGGACGGAGCGCCCGTCGCGCAGGCCGGTGTGCGTCTGGCCGAGTTCGCCCTCCCCGATCTCGAGGTCACCGACGACGGGCTGGCCCTCGACGCGCTGCGGGCGACGCTGACGGATGCCGGGGCGAGCGCCTTCGGCACGTACTCCGCCGGCGAGCAGCTCGACCCGGTCTCGGCCGTCCTCCCCGTCTCCCCGGACTGCGATCTCGCTGCGGGCGACGCGGCGCCCGAAATCGAGGACGGGTCGGTATCCGCCCCCGTGGGGCCGGACGCGCAGTCCACCGTCGCCGCCGCATCCGACGACTCCTCGGCCGTGTGGCCGTGGGCGCTCGCCGGGTTCGTCGTGCTCGCCGCTCTCGTCGGCGCGGGGGTGTGGGTGACCGTCGCCCGCCGTCGCTCGGCCTGAGAGCGCGGGCGCCGCGCGCGGCATCCGCGGACACGACGATCCGACGGATGCCGCGCGACCGGCCCGCGCCGACCCGCCCGGTGCCACAATGAACCCATGGCACGCGCGCGCACAGGCGCAGCAGACGATGACGACCGCTCCCGGCACGAGCACGTCGTCGACGAGGAGTGGGTATCGCTCGGTGTCCGGCGCGCGCCGCGGGTCGGCCGGTTCCTGTTCATCGGGCTCTTCGGCGGCCTCGCGATGGCGATCGTGCTCACGATCGTGGCCGGGTTCACCGCTCCGCCCGGGGGCCCGCTGTCGAACGGTCCCTCGGGGTATCTGCGCGTGTTCGGCGTCCTCGCCGCCCTGTGCATCGGCGTGGGCCTGCTCGTCATGAGCGTTCTGGCCATCGTGCTCGACCGCTTCGTCGGCCTCCGCACGTCACCGGTGATCGCCGAGCACGCCACGACGCTGCACGACGATCTCACCTCGCCGGTCGGCGATGAGCCGCCCCGCTGGGCGCGTGATGCCGCTGACCTCGCCCCTCCGCCTCCGCGGCCTCCGCGCGCGCCCCGGCCCGCGCGTCCGGCCGGCCCTCCCGCCGGCGGCCCGGCCCCCGACGCCCCGAAGGGATAATGGAGGCATGGCCGACGACCCGATGCACCCGCGCGGCTCCGCGCCCGAGCCCTACCGTGCGCGGTCCGAGACCCTCCAGCTCCGCCGCGCACCGAAGATCTCGGTCTTCCTCATCGCAGGCGCGGGGCTCGGCATCCTCGTCGCCCTCATCTTGACCTTCGCCTTCGACGGCACGGAGGCCGTGAGCCGCAACACCGGCTTCGAGTACTCGCAGGGCCAGGTCTTCGGCTTCATCGCCCTCATCTGCATCCCGCTCGGCGTCGCCCTCGCCGGCGTGGTGGCGCTGATCTTCGACCGCGCCTCCAGCCGCCGCGCGCGGCAGGTGGCCGTCGAGCACGACGCGATCCAGATCGCCCCCGACGACGACCGCGCCTGACGGGCCCCGCCTGACGAGACCCGGACCGCTCAGGCCAGCTCGGCGATGATCGGGTGGATCGCCGCATCGAACGCGACGACGTCCCCGCGCAACGAGTCGGTGACTGCGATCGTCAGCGATCCGATCCACCACACCCCGCGCTGCGCGAGCGGCAGCACCTGCACGTTCAGCTCGAACGAGTGCGCCCGGCGGCCGATCTGCCGCTCGTACTCGGCGATCGCACTGGCGTACGCGCGGTACGCGCTGCCGCTTCCGACGTGGCCGTCGCGTCGGTAGCGCGCGTGCGCCGACTGCGCGAAGGCAAGAGCTTCGGATCCGTGACCCGCCAGCTCCGCGCGCAGCTCGTCGAACCCCTCGATCGGCAGCGCGAGGAGCGTGTCGTACTCGTCGACGAGGTCCAACGGGACGGGGGACGGGTGGGCCTGCGGCTCGACCGTCATCGCCCAGTACTCGCGCCACTGCCGCTCGAGGATCGACTGCGCCGCGTCCTCGCGTTCCACCGGTCGCGGAGGGATGCCGCGCAGATGCGGGAGCTCCTCCGGAGAGCGGATGCCGAGCACCTGGCGCAGGTAAAGGGCGAGGAGCACCGGCTGACCGGCATCTTCGCGGATCAGCCACTCCGGAGCCCCGGCCGCGCCCATGCGCACCAGTGTATTGCCCGCCTCCGTCACGGGGACGGTACGCGGGCGGGAGTCGGACGGTAATGGTCCCGCACCGCCGCTAGGCTGTAGCCCGTGGCCTCACCCTCTCGAGACACCCCCGAAAACCCCTACGCCCGAGCCGGAGTCGATACGGCCGCGGGCGATCTCGCCGTGGAACTGATGAAGTCCGCGGTGCGTCAGACCCACGGGCCCGAGGTGCTCGGCGGCGTCGGCGGCTTCGCCGGCCTCTTCGACGCGACCGCGCTCCGCGGCTACACCAAGCCCCTCCTCGCCACGAGCACCGACGGCGTGGGCACGAAGGTGGCGATCGCCCAGGCGATCGACAAGCACGACACGATCGGGCGCGACCTCGTGGGCATGGTCGTCGACGACATCGTCGTGGTGGGGGCGGCTCCCCTCTTCATGACCGACTACATCGCGTGCGGCAAGGTGTTCCCCGAGCGGATCGCCGACATCGTCCGCGGCATCGCCGAGGGCTGCGCCGAGACCGGCACGGCGCTCGTCGGCGGCGAGACCGCCGAGCACCCGGGCCTCCTGGGCGTGCACGACTACGACGTCGCCGGAGCGGCGACCGGCGTCGTCGAGGCGGACAAGGTCCTCGGTGCCGAGCGCGTGCGCGCCGGCGACGCGGTGCTGGCCATATCCTCCAGCGGCATGCACGCCAACGGCTACTCGCTCGTCCGCCACATCGTCGCGGGAGCCGGCATCCAGTACGGCGACAACGCCGCCGACTTCGGCATGACGTGGGGCGAGGCGCTCCTCGAGCCCACCCGCCTGTACACCTCGCCGCTCCTGCGTCTCATCGACGAGACCGGCGACGCCGTCCACGCCCTCAGCCACGTCACGGGCGGCGGCATCGCCGCGAACCTCGCCCGCGTGCTGCCCCTCGGGACGTGGGTCGACGTCGACCGGTCGACATGGTCGCCCTCCCCGGTCTTCCGCGTGCTCGCCGATCTCGGCGGACTCGACCTCGCCGCGACCGAAGGCACCTGGAACCTCGGCATCGGCTTCCTCGCCGTCGTCGACGCGGAACGGGCGGATGCCGCGATCACGCAGCTGGCGACCTCCGGCCTCGACGCCTGGCAGGTCGGCGTCGTCCGCGACGGCGCCCTCCCCGCCGGCGACTTCGAGCAGGGCGCCAAGGGTGTCGACGGCGGAGCGGTGCGCCTCGTCGGAACGTATTCGGACGGCGCCGCCGGCGCCACCCGCTGACCCCAACCATCGGAGCGAAGCAACACCCATGTGCGGAATTGTCGGGATGGTGGGCCGCGGGTCCGTCAACCAGGAGATCTACGACTCCCTGCTCCTGCTCCAGCATCGCGGCCAGGACTCCACCGGGATCGCCACGGCCGAGCCGAGCGGGGTGTTCCACGTCCATAAGGCGAAGGGCCAGGTGCGCGAGGGCTTCCGCACGCGCGACATGCGCGCGCTCCTCGGCAACCTCGGCCTCGGGCACGTCCGCTACGCCACCAAGGGCACGGCATCCAGCGAAGAAGAGGCGCAGCCCTTCTACGTCAATGCGCCGTACGGCATCGTGCTGGTGCACAACGGCAACCTCACCAACACGCGTGAGCTGACCGAGGAGCTGTTCCGCAAGGACCGGCGGCACCTCAACACCAGTTCCGACACCGAGCTGCTCGTGAACGTCCTCGCGAACGAGCTGCAGACCGTCATCTCCGGCCCCGACCTTGATCCCGAGCAGGTGTTCCAGGCCGTCACGCGCGTCCACGAGCGCGTCGAGGGGTCGTATGCGGCGATCGCACTCATCGCCGGATACGGTCTGCTGGCGTTCCGCGATCCGTTCGGCATCCGTCCGCTGATCCTCGGCACACGGCGGAACGCGGACGGCTCATACGAGTGGGTCGTCACCAGCGAGTCGCTGGTTCTCGAGAACGGCGAGTTCGAGGTCGTACGGGATGTCGAGCCCGGCGAGGCCGTCTTCATCGACCTCGAGGGCAACCTGCACACCCGGCAGTGCGCGACCGATCCGAAGCTGGTGCCGTGCTCGTTCGAGTACGTCTACCTCGCACGTCCCGACTCGATCATGAACGGCATCTCGGTCTACGAGGCGCGCTTGCGGATGGGCGAGCGCCTGGCCGACACGATCGCGAAGTACACCCCTCCCGGAGTCATCGACGTGGTCATGCCCATTCCCGACTCGGCGCGCCCGGCTGCGATGCAGGTGGCCCGGAAACTCGGCATCGAGTACCGCGAGGGCTTCTACAAGAACCGCTACGTCGGCCGGACGTTCATCATGCCCGGGCAGGCCGTGCGCAAGAAGAGCGTGCGGCAGAAGCTGAACGCGATGTCGAGCGAGTTCAAGGGGAAGAACGTCCTCCTTATCGACGACTCCATCGTGCGCGGCACGACGTCGAAGGAGATCATCCAGATGGCGAGGGATGCCGGTGCCGCCACCGTCACGTTCGCCTCGGCGGCGCCGCCCGTGCGCTATCCGCACGTCTACGGCATCAACATGCCGTCACGGCACGAGCTCGTCGCCCACGGCCGGACCATCCCCGAGATCGCCGAGGAGCTCGGCGCGGACTACATGGTCTACCAGGAGGTCGAGGATCTGAAGGCCGCGATCCTCGAGGGCTCGCCCGACGTCGAAGACCTCGACATGAGCTGCTTCGACGGCCGCTACATCACGGGCACCGTCAGCGACGAGTACCTCGCCTGGGTGGAGGGCTCCCAGGAGTCCTGACCTCACGAGCGGGTGATCACCCGCCTGAGCGGCGGCGCCCGGCGAACGCGCTCAGTCCTTCTCGCAGCTGACCGACTTCTGAGGCGTCCATACCCACGGCTTCGAGGACTTGGGTGGGAACGCGAACGGCCCGACGGCGCAGCTCGCGCCCCTCGGAGGTGAGCGAGATGTCAAGGACGCGTTCATCCGCGGGTCGGCGCGAGCGAATGACGAGTCCCTGAGCTTCGAGCCGCTTCACCAGCGGGGACAGCGTGGCCGGTTCCATGGCCAGCTCCATCGCGAGCTCGCCGAGCGATCGCGGCGACTGCTCCCACAGGGCGAGCATCACCAGGTACTGCGGATGCGTGAGGCCGAGCGGTTCGAGGATCGGCCGGTAGATCGCGACGACGTTGCGCGCGGCGGTGACGATGGCGAAGCACAGCTGGTTCTCCAGCCGCAGCAGATCGTCGGCGTCGACATCGGCGGGGGCAGAACTCATGGGGCAAGCCTATGGCGTGCAGATGTTTAGTACACTAACGATATGCGCACGAACAGGAGGCCGGAGGGTGAGCAGCTTCCGCTTCGTGAGCGGGTGAAGGCAGCCGGCGGATGGTATGCCTACGTGAATGCCCGGCTCATCCAGGTCGCCGGCCCGGCATCCGTCGGCCCCTACGAGACGACTCCACCACCATCCGCGGCAGCGCGCGCCGAGCGCGCCTGCCCGCTGTGCGGTCACCCCGTCAGCGCGCACACCTTCGACCGTTCCGGTTCGAAACCCCTGATGTACTGCCCCTGAGGCGTGTCCGAGGCGTGGAGTAGCTTCGTGACAACACAGGGGGTCGCATGCACACCACGAACTACGTCGACACGTTCATCGAAGCCGCCGAGGATTGTCCCGCGGTGTCCGGGGAGGAGCCGCCGCGCACCGCCAGCCCCACCATCGCGGGGCTACACTACGAACTGATCGCTGCGGATCCGTACGCGCGCACATCTGACGAGATCATCTTCGAGACATACGCGCGAAGGGCCGGTATCGAGGAGGCGGACCGGGAGGCCGCGTGGATCGCCTTCTTCTCCAAGGGGCAGCCGTGCTTGCGATCTTCACCGCTCGGCAAACGCTACGGATGGGGCACGCACCACGACGGGAACGGTCGAGTCGCGGTCTATCCGATCGACTCCGATGAGTACAAAAGGCTCGCGGCGGACCCGACTCTCGCGCACACCCGAGCGATGCGTTCGCGCCGCCGCTAGGGAACCACCCGTCGAGCGGACATCGTCACGCGTTCTTCACCGCGTAGCGGTGCATAGTCACACCGCCGGCGTAGCTCGCGTGCTCGAGCAGATCCAGGCGCACGAGCGACGTCACGTCGTCGAAGAGCGGCCGCCCAGAGCCGAGTATGACGGGGTGGGTGAAGATCAGCACCTCGTCGAGGAGTCCTGCCCTGAGGAGCTGGGTGGCGACGCCCGCGCCGCCAACGCCGATTTCCCCGCGCCCGCTCTCGCGCACCTCGCCCAGTCTCTCAATGGCGTTGTCGCCGCCGACCACCGTCGTATTGTGCGGCGCCACGCTGCGCGTGCGCGAAACGAGGATCTTCGGCTTGTCCGTCCAGATGCGCCCGTAGTCCCGGTACACCCGAGGGAACTCAGCGTTGTCGCGTGCCTCGGGCCAGAAGCTCTCCATCGTCTCGAACACCTTGCGGCCCTGCACCATCATCGTGAGCGCGTCGGCTCGCGCGTTGAACACCTCGTGCAGCTCCTCGCCGATGCTCATCCAGTCGCCGCCGCCCTGCTCGTCTGGCGCGTGTTCGATGAACAGATCGAGTGAGACATTCATCCAGTACACGAAGCGTGCGGACATGGGGCCCTCCTCGTCGAAGCGGTGGACACAGTCCACCACTCCCGACGGTCCAGCGCGAGGGGGTACCTTTCGAGAATGGTCGACACGCCTTCCTCGACGTCTTCGCTCCGCACCGCCCCCGCAGGCGGTCGGCGGCCGAGTTCACGGCATACCTCGATTCTGTGCCGGACGGGGTCGTGACCGGCTCATGAGCCAGGTGCGTGTCAGCGGTCACCTGATCGCCGAAAATGCCGAGCAGGCGAGGATCATTCGCGCCCATCTGGCCGTGCACATCGAACTCACGCGCGCCGAAAGAGGCTGCCTCACGTTCGAGGTCGCACCGACCGGCGACGGCCTCGTCTGGACGGTCGACGAACTATTCTCGGATGAAGAGGCTTTCGCTTCGCATCATCGGCGCGCGGTATCGAGTGAGTGGGGCCTCGCCACCGCCGGGATCGAACGCCGCTACGTCATCGGCGCGCAGTCCGAGGATGCTGGCGCGGACTGAGGCTTCACGGCTCCCTGGGCTCAGTCTCCGTTCGCACGCTGTCCCCGTCGGCGCAACTCCCTCTCCACGGCCCACCGCGCATCTTCCAGAGCAGAGTTCTGCAGGTGTGACACGTGAGCCAAGAAGAACATCGGACTCAGATCCTGATGGAACCGCTCGCGCTCGATCCGCAGGATCTCCCGATGACGATCTCTCAGCTCGACATCGGACATCTGCTCCACGCCGGAAACGTCGAACACAGCGTCGTCTGCCGGCTCGGAACCCGTGCTGCTCGTCACTACAGGTCTTCGTGGAACTCGGCGATGAGGCTGTCGACGACAGCCGCCATCGCGGCGCCCGGATCGGAGCCGGCGGTCTCCACGCCCGCCGCGACCGCGCGCTGCCGGGTCGCGGAGGTGCCGGTGTCGGCGATCTGCTGGATGCGGCGCACCTCCTCGACGCAGCCCAATGCCTCGGCATCCTCCCCGACGAGCTCGATGAGCTGCGCCGCGAGTTCCGGGAAGGGGACGATCTCGCCGGCGCCGAAGTCGATCAGCCCCTCGGTCACGCCGTAGCGCTGCGCGCGCCACCGGTTCTCTCCGACGAGGAATCGGTCGTACACGCGCCACCGCTGGTTCTTCTTCCGCAGTCGCCACAGCATCCGCAGCAGGGACTGGTTGACGGCCGCGAGGGCGAGCGTGTCCTCCATCCGCGGCGACACGTCCATGATCCGCGTCTCGAGCGTCGGGTAGCGATGCGAGGGCCGGATGTCCCACCAGATCTTCGTCGGATCCTCGATGACGCCGAGGTCGATCAGTACCGCGACGGATCGCTGGTATTCGACCCAGCTGACGTACTCGGGCGGGAGGCCCGTGCGCGGCAGGTTGTCGAAGACGGACAGCCGGTAGGACGCGAGGCCGGTGTCTTCCCCCTGCCAGAACGGCGAGGATGCCGACAGCGCCAGCAGATGCGGAAGGAAGTAGGCCATCTGATTCATGAGGTCGGCCCGCAGCGCGTCGTCGCCGATGCCGACGTGCACGTGGTTCCCGCAGATGAGCAGACGGCGCGCGACGCCGGCGAGGTCGCGCTCGAGGCCGCGATAGCGCTCCTTGTCGGTGTGGTGCGCGTGCTTCCAGTCGGCGAACGGATGGCAGGCCGCGGCGATCGGCGAGAGCCCGTGTTGCTCCGCGTGAGCCGACACGGTCGAGCGGAGGCGCCGGAGATCGTCGCGGGCCTCGCCGATGGTCGCCGACACCCGCGTGCCGATCTCGACCTGACACTGCTTGTACTCGGGGCTCACCTGGTCGCCGAGCTCGGCCACCAGGCCGTCGAGGAAGCCCTCGGGAGCCTCCGCCAAGGATCGCGTCTCGCGGTCCACGAGGAGGTACTCCTCTTCGATGCCGATGGTGAAGTCAGGATCGTGCACGGCTCTCCCCTCGCCCGAGCCTCCATCGAACAGGTTCGTCCGGGGTGCCGGCAACCACTTGACAGCGGCGACCGCCGTCCGGGCTCCACGCGGGCACGAGAAAAGCCGCCCTCACCGGTGGTGACGGCGGCTTCTCGCGAAGATCAGGCTTTCTCGAGCTCGTCTTCGTCTTCGTCTTCGTACTGATCGGCCCATTTGTCGACGTACGCGTCGTCGTCGGACGGGTGACCGAGTTCACGCTCCAGCGCAGCGTAGTTCACGCTGTAGGTGTCGTACTTCAGTTCACGGGCGATCTTTGTGTGCTTCGCCTTCTGACGGCCACGCCCCATGCGAGACCCCCTCACGATCTGAGTCGCGGGCGCGGGCTGAAGAGCCGCTGACCCGGGTATTCACGAATCCGGATTGGACCGGTAAGAGTAGCGTTCAGGATATCACGGAGCCCCGGGGTCGCCCGCGGCTGCGCACACCATACCGGAATGGGGCGATGACGCATGAGTGACGAGGCATCCGTCGATCGGGGCGAGGCCCTGGACGTCGAGGCCCTGCGGGGTGCCGTGGTCGTGGGGGTCATCCCCGACCAGCCGTCGCGCGTTCTCAAGGAAGCGGCGAGATATGCGCGTCTGCACGGGGCGCCGCTCGCGGTCGTGCACGTCGACGTGACCCGCTTCGTGACCTACGAGGACCCCGACGGCTACGTCCACTCCGCTCCGATCGACCTGAGCATCACCGGCGACGGCGACGACCTGATGCGCATCGAGGCTGCGGCAGCCGACGTGCTCGCCGGGTCCGGCATCCGATGGTCGGCCCACGAACTCGTCGGCGATCCTGCGATGGCCATCCGGCAGTTCGCCGACCGGATCCAGGCGCGGATGCTGGTCGTCGGCACCCGCCGGCGGGGGCTCGGCGAGTCGATCCGCGAGTTCTTCACCGGATCGGTCGCCGCGCGCCTCGCGCATCGTCAGCAACGACCGATCCTCGTCGTCCCGCTCGGCGAACCGCTGCGGGACGACGAGGACCTCTGGCCTGCCTGACGCTCAGCCCCGCAGCGTCCGCGTGATGTCGCGCGCGATGCGGTCGAGCTCGGACGCGAGGTCGTCGACGATGTCGGTCGCCAGCTCGCCGCCGCGCGCCACATGCGCCCGGAGGTCGCTGCGGACCCGAGCGCGGAACTCGTTCACCGCGGCATCCGCCCGGCTCACCTGTTCGCGACTGCGCGAGCGCGGGTCGTCGTCCGGTGGGCTCGGCGCCTCGTGCGTCTGCTGGTCACGGCCGGCGGCAGCGAGGTCGGCGCGCAGGCTCCGCATCGCCTCGCGGACGCTCCCGCGCACCTCGTCGGCGATCAGACGGACCGAGTCGGCGAGGCCCGCCTCGATGCCCTCGAGCTCGTGGGCGCGGGAGGCCACCTCGGCGCGGCCGGCATCCGTGATCGCGTAGACCGTCTTCCGGCCGTCCACGCTCTTGGTCACGAGTCCCTCCTCCTCGAGCTTGGCCAGCCGCGGATAGATCGTGCCCGCGCTCGGGGTGTACGTGCCGCCGGTGCGGTCGGCGAGGGCCTGCATGATGTCGTAGCCGTGCCGGGGCCCTTCGTCGAGGAGGTTCAGCAGGTAGAGCCGCAGATCGCCGTGCGAGAACACGGGGCTCACGGCTGAGCTCCGTCGTCGACTCCGCCATCGGTGACATCGTGCGGGATGTCGGTCGTGACGTGCTCCGTGACGGGCGGACGGCGCAGCACTGTGATCGCGCCGGCGACGGAGTTCGCCCGGACGTCGGCGAATGAGCCGCTGAGCTCACCCACCGAGCCGGCGTAGCTGGTGGTCGGGAGCGAGCCTTGGCCGGAGTGGACGATGCCGTCGATCTGCACGCGTCCGCTGACACTGCGCACCACGTAGTTGGCGGGGTAGCCCTCGTCCATGCGGACGGTCGACTCGCCGCCGACGGTGTTCAGGTTCACGCGCTGGACCGGGCCGCTCGTGTCGACGAGCATCGCACCCGACACGGTGTCGATGGTCGCGGAGCGCAGGGTGCCGGTCGCGGCCACGTCGCCCGACACGCTGTTGGCGGTGAGGGCGCCGACGAGCTCGCGCACCTGCACGTCGCCGGAGACGGCGTTTACGGACAAGTCGCCGGTCAGGCCGTCGACGATGATGTCGCCGGACACGGTGTTCAGTCGGGCGTCCTCGCGCAGGCCGGCGACCAGCGCGCTGGCCGAGACCACGCCGAGGGTGAGCGCGATGGAGCGGGGGACGGCCACGCTGATCTCGGCCTTCGGTCCACCGGCGCCGAAGTTGCGGAACACCTCGAGGAAGTTGTCCCACCGCAGCTGGGGGTGGTCGATCTCGACGGCGTCGCCGGTCGCTTCGATGCGCAGGTCCTTGACGGTGACGTTGTGCACCTCGATGCGCATGCCGGGCTCGTCGTGTCCGATCACATCGATCTGCCCGCCGACGAGGCCGACTTTCAGGGTGCGGACGTCGTCGATGTCGATCACGCGCGTCTCGCCCGGGTGGATGAGCCACTTCTCCAGGGTCATGTTCTCTCCCATGTGTCGCGCCGCGGTCCGGTCGGAGCGGCATCCTTCGCGATATATCGCGTGTGAGAAGTAGAACACGATATATCGCGTTGGTCAAGACTGTGGCTGCGCGAACGACGAAGGCCGCCCCCCGAGGGGGACGGCCTTCACCGGTTTCGAGACCGAGGTCAGGTGCGGGCGCCGCCGCGGATGACTCGGAACAGGAAGACGATCAGCGCGATGATGCCCACGATGAGGGCGACCCACAGCAGCCACTGAAGGGCGCTGTTCAGCCCGCCGACAATGGCAAGGACGATCGCGACCACGATGATGACGATGAGTGCGAGGTTCATGGAAGTTCTCCTTCTCCGGCGGAGGCACGCGGGTTGCGTACCGGCGTGCCTCGTGGGCACTGAGAAGACTCTGTCATCGCCGTGAGTGCCCCGGGAGGGGCTTGACGACGCGTCCACGGCGGTGATATCGCGCGATAATGCGCCAGAAGTGGCCACGAACGCGTTGTCAAGGCCCTCCCCGGCGTCGTCGACGGTTCTACCGTGTGGAGCATCAGGGCGCCCCCAGGTGTCCCGGGAAGGAACGCACCGATGCCGGAGAACCGCGGATCGAACAGCCTCAAGGACCCGGAGCTCTACGAGGAGCTGCGCAAGGACGGCGCCTCGAAGGAGAAGGCCGCACGCATCTCGAACGCCGCTGCCCGCGACGGGCGCGACACGGTCGGCGAGCGCGGCGGCGCCGCCGGTTCCTATGAGGACTGGACGGTGAAGGACCTGCGTGCCCGCGCGAAGAAGTTCGGCCTCACCGGCTACTCCGAGAAGAAGAAGGCGGAGCTCATCGACATGCTCCGCGAGCACTGAGCGGTACACGGATGCCGAAGCTCGTCCGGGTGCGTCCGTTCGACGATCCCGGGTACCGCCGGATGAAGGCCGGTGAGGGGTTCCGGTTCGTCGATGTCGCGGGGAAAGCCGTCCCCGCACGGGACCGCGCCCGGATCCAGACGCTGGTGATCCCGCCGGCCTGGCAGGAGGTCTGGATCTGCTGCGAGGCGCGCGGTCACATCCAGGTGGTCGGCACGGACGAGGCCGGGCGGCGCCAGTACATCTACCACCCGGACTGGACCACGGGCCGTGACCGCGGCAAGTACACCCGTGCTCTGGCGCTCGCCGAGGCGTTGCCGCGCGCGCGGGCGCGGGTCACCGCGTCGCTGCGCCGCGAGGCGCTCGACCGGGAGCGCGTGCTCGCGGCATCCTTCCGACTGCTGGATCAGGGGGCCCTCCGCATCGGGTCCACGCGCTACTTCACCAAGCACGGCAGCCGCGGGCTCACGACGCTGCAGCGACGGGACGCTGCTGTCGAGGCGACGCTCGTCGCGTTGCGCTTCCCGGGCAAGAGCGGTCAGCGCCAGAACATCGAGATCGACGACCCCGACCTCGCGCTCGCGATCGCCCTCATGGCCGCGGGTCGGCCGTCGTCTCGGCTGCTCGCCTGGGAGCGCGGCCGGCGCCGGGTGCCCGTGACGCCGACCGAGGTCAACGCGTACGTCCGCACCCTCACGGGCGGATCGTTCACGGCGAAGGACTTCCGGACGCTCCGCGGCACCATCCTCGCCGCCGACGCTCTGGCCCGCATCGGCGAGGTCTCCACGAGCCGGGAGCGCAAGCGCGCGGAGGTGCTCGCCGTGAAAGCCACCGCGACCGCCCTCGGGAACACGCCCGCGGTGGCGCGGAGCTCCTACATCGACCCGCGAGTGTGGTCGCGGTACAAGGACGGACACCTGCTGGATCTCTCCGTCTCGCCGGAGTCGGCGATCCGGGCGCTGCTGCGTCCGGGGCGGTGAGCGCGCGGGGCTAACGTGGGCCCGTGAGATCCGTCGTCCACGTGCGCACCCTCGGTCTGGTGATCGCCGGAGGCGCGATCGGCGTGCTGGCGCGCGAGCTGCTCCTCCTGCCGGTAGAGGCGCGCGCCCTGCCATGGGCGACCCTCGCGGTCAACATCGTCGGTTCGCTCCTCCTCGGCGTGGTCGTCGGCTGGCTCGACGACCGGCATCCGCAGGCGCGCGCGTTCCTCGGCACCGGAGTGATGGGCGGATTCACGACCTACAGTGCGTTCGCCGTCGCCTCCGCGGGCTTCCTCGGTGCCGGAACGGGCGGTGCCTCCTTCGGCGCCGCGACTCTGCTGATCGCGGCATCCGTCCTCGGGGGACTCCTCGCCGCCTTCGTGGGCCTCGTCATCGGGCGTCGCATCGCCGACGTCCCCGGCGAGCTCGAGGATCCGGAGGACGCGCGATGAACCTGGGTCTCGTCCTTCTCGCCGCGCTCGCCGGGGGTCTGGGCGCGGGGGCGCGCTACGCGCTGGACCGGCTGATCACGACGCGCCTGCGCACCGTCTTCCCCGTCGGCATCCTGGTCATCAACGTGTCGGGGTCCTTCCTCCTCGGGCTCCTGACGGGTCTCGGCACCGCGATCGTCCCGTCGCATCTGCTTCTGGTGCTCGGTATCGGCCTCCTCGGGGGGTACACGACGTTCAGCACGGTGGCGGTCGAGACGGTGCTCGCGGTCGAGCGCCGGGAGTTCGCCGTCGCCGCCGGGAACATGCTCGGAACGCTGCTGCTCTCGGTCGCGCTCGCCCTCGGCGGAATCGCCCTCGGGGCCGGAATCGCCGTGGGATACTGAACCCTCGATACACCCGCGTATCGAAGCCCCGCACCTCCCGCACACGTACCCGAAGGCTCCCGTGTCGAACCTCGCCGTCCTCAGCCTGAAGAACCGGGCGCTCATCGCTCTGGTCACGATCGTGGTCGCCATCTTCGGCGGCATCGCGCTGAACTCCCTGAAGCAGGAGCTCATCCCCTCGATCGAGTTCCCGACGCTCATCGTCGTGTCGACCTACCCGGGCGCGTCGCCGGAGGTCGTGAGCAACGACGTCTCGACGCCGATCGAATCGGCGATCCAGGCGGTCCCGGGCCTGGAGTCGAGCACGGCGACCAGTACGACCAACGCCTCGATCGTCCAGGCGTCATTCACCTACGGCACCGACCTCGGAACCGCCGAGCAGAAGATCACCCAGGCCATCAACCGCATCCCGGGAGGCCTCCCGGACGGCGTCGAGCCGAACGTGATCTCGGCGAGCATCGACGACTTCCCGGTCATCCAGCTGGCGGTGACCGGATACGACGACGAGGAGACGATCCAGTCCACGCTCGACGCGACCGTCATCCCCGAGCTCGAGGACATCGACGGGGTCAACGCGGCACAGGTCGTCGGCGGCGTCGGGCAGCGGATCACCATCACGCCGGATGCCGAGGCCCTCGCCGAGGCCGGCTTCACGCAGCAGGCCATCACGGACGCGCTCGAGCAGAACGGCGTCCTGTTCCCGGGCGGTGAGATCACCGAGGACTCCCAGACCCTGACGGTGCAGACCGGGACGAAGATCACCTCGGTCGACGAGGTCGCGGAGCTGCCTCTGGTCCCGGGCGACGAGGCGCAGTTCGCCGCCGGACCGCAGACGATCGCGGACGTCGCCGACGTCGTGCAGGAGCGCGACCCCGTCACCACGATCTCGCGGGTCAACGGCGAGGCGGCCCTCACCATCGCCGTCACGAAGCTTCCCGCGGCCAACACCGTCGAGGTCTCGCAGGCGATCGTCGCGGCGCTCCCGGGGCTCGAGGAGCAGCTCGACGGTGTGAGTCTCTCCGTGATCTTCGATCAGGCGCCCTACATCGAGAAGTCGATCGAGACCCTCGCCGTCGAGGGAGGCTTCGGGCTCCTCTTCGCCGTGCTGGTCATCCTCGTCTTCCTGCTGTCGGTGCGCGCGACCCTGGTGACGGCCATCTCGATCCCCACGAGCCTGCTCGTCACCTTCATCGGCCTGCAGGCGTTCGGGTACTCGCTGAACATCCTCACCCTGGGCGCGATCACGATCTCGATCGGTCGCGTCGTGGACGACTCGATCGTGGTCATCGAGAACATCCGCCGCCACTACGTCGGCAACGCCCCGAAGCTCCCGAGCATCATCCGCGCGGTGCGCGAGGTCGCCTCGGCGATCACCTCGTCGACGATCACCACGGTGGCGGTGTTCCTCCCCATCGCCTTCGTCGGCGACGTCACGGGCGAGCTGTTCCGCCCCTTCGCCCTGACGGCGACGCTCGCGCTGCTGGCCTCCCTCGTCGTGGCGCTGACGATCGTGCCCGTGCTGGCGTACTGGTTCCTCAAGCCCGGCAAGCCGCTGCTCGACGCGCAGGGCCGCGAGATCGACCCGGAGAACCCGGCCGCGCCGATGGACCGCCTGCAGAAGGGCTACGCGCCGATCCTGCGCTGGACGCTCCGGCACTCGTTCGCCACCCTCGGCATCGCGATCCTCGTCCTCGCCGGGACGGTCGCCCTCGCCCCGCTGATGAAGACCAACTTCCTCGGCGATTCGGGGCAGAACACGTTCACCATGACCCAGTCGATCGGCGAGGCGCCGAGCCTGGAGGCCGAGGCGGCGGCGGCCGAGCCCGTCGAGGCGGCCATCGTCGGCATCGACGGCATCGAGACCGTGCAGGTGTCCATCGGCTCCAGCGGCAACGCGCTCCGCGACGCCTTCACCGGCGGCGGCAGCGGCATCACGTACTCGATCACCACCGAGACGGGCGTCGACCAGGTCGCTCTCCGCGAGGAGGTCCAGCGCGCGATCGACGGTCTCAACGACGTCGGCGACGTGACGATCGCGGGCGGCAACGGTGGCTTCGGCTCGACCGACATCGAGATCGACGTCACCGCTCCCGACGCGGCCACTCTGCAGGAGGCGACCGACGCGGTCGTGGCGAGCCTCGACGGGCTCGACGACGTCAGCCAGGTCTCGAGCAACCTCTCGGCATCCCTGCCGTTCATCTCGGTCGTGGTCGACCGCGAGCGGGCCGCGGAGCTCGGGCTCTCGGAGGTCGCCGTCGGTGCCCTCGTGTCGAACACGATGCAGCCGCAGAACATCGGCAGTGTGGAAGTGGACGAGACCGGGCTCACGGTCTACCTCGCCGTGGTCGACCCGCCCACCACGATCGACGAGCTCCGCGACCTCGAGGTCATCACCGCGCAGGGGCCGCTGCCGCTGTCGGACGTCGCCACGGTGGAGGAGAGCCAGGGGCCGACCTCCATCACCACCGAACGCGGCACGCGCACCTCGACCGTCACCGTGACCCCGGCGACCGACAACCTCGCGCAGGCGACGCAGTCGGTGACCGAGGCGCTGGAGGGTGCCGATCTGCCGTCCGCCGCGGACGCGACGCTCGGGGGCGTGGTCTCCGACCAGAACGACGCGTTCACCCAGCTCGGGTTGGCCCTGCTCGCGGCGATCCTGATCGTCTACGTCGTGATGGTCGCGACCTTCAAGTCGCTCCGCCAGCCGCTCCTGCTGCTCATCTCGGTGCCGTTCGCCGCGACCGGGGCGATAATCCTGCAGGTCATCACCGGCATCCCGCTCGGCGTCGCCTCGCTCATCGGCGTCCTCATGCTGATCGGCATCGTCGTGACGAACGCGATCGTCCTCATCGACCTCGTCAACCAGTACCGGGAGAAGGGTCTCTCGGCGTACGAGGCGACCACGGCCGGCGCGGTCCGTCGACTGCGGCCGATCCTCATGACCGCGCTCGCGACGATCCTCGCTCTCACACCGCTCGGACTCGGGATCACCGGCAGCGGCGGGTTCATCTCGCAGCCGCTCGCGATCGTCGTGATCGGCGGCCTCATCTCCTCGACGCTGCTGACGCTGCTCGTCCTGCCGTCGCTCTACAACCTCGTCGAGGGCGCCAAGGAGCGTCGCCTGGCCCGTCGTGGGGGCGGTGCGGATTCCTCCGCACAGACCGAGGGCGATCAGGAGGCGCCGGTCGTTCCGATGAGCCGCCGCGAGCTGCGAGCGCGCGAACGGGCAGCCGCCGACACCACGGGTATCCCGGTGGTGGCCGGTACTGCGACGGCGCTCGCCGCGGTTGCCGTGCCCGTCATCGAGGAGGCGCCCGACGTCGAGGTGCCGTCGACGGAGGCCGAGCCTCCGGCGGGTGCCGCGGAGGCCGCCGCGGAGGATGCCGAGAGCGGCGGGGCGCTCGAGTCCGAGGGGGACGGTGAGCCCGGCTCGCTGTCCGACCGTGCGGCGATCGACCCGGTGATCGAGGAGTCTCCCGATCTCGAGACGTCGGTGACGGATGCCGAGCCCCCCGCGGGTGCGGCGGAGGCCGCTGCGGAGGACGCGCTCACCGGAGGTGCGCACACCCCGGACGGTCCGGAGTCCGGTGCCGACGAGCACGGGGCGTCGGACGCTGGTGCCGGAGCTGCGGATGACTCCGGGGAGAACCCGGAGTCCGACGAGGAGAACCCGGAGCCGGGCGAGAACCCGGAGTCCGACGAGAACCCGGACGGGCAGCGGCAGGACTGACCGGCGGGAGTCTCGCGGCGAGACCGTGACGGCGTCGCGTCAGATTCGGCGCGACGCCGTGGGTCTGTGGCTGTGTTCGCGACCGGCGGTCGTCATCCCCGCCGCACGAGCGCGGGTGCGCCGAGGCGCGCCACTCGTGGTTGCCCGGGCCTGAATCGGAGGGCGGGTCGACCGTGCGGCGGTGACCCTGCGGGGCATGCTCGGGGCGTACGCGCGGTTCCGCGGGCGACGCACGCGGTGACGGACCGGGCGGTGACGTGCCGGTCGCGACGGCTCGTCGGACGCATCCGCAGCGACAGCAGGCGACGTTGCGTGGGGGACGGCGCTCTCGCTCGCCCGCGGCATCCATCCGCGGACGACGCGGTTCAGCGCAGGGAGCCACACGCCGACGATGCCGAAGGCCATCGCCTCGTACGCGGCGAGGGTGATGACCTGCAGGATCAGCAGGACCATTCCCGTCGCGATGATCAGCACGCCGATCACCGTGCCGAGGCGGAAGCGGAGGCTCACCTTCCGCAGACCGAGCGCGAAGGCGAACATCGCGAGGAACGAGAGCGCGAGGCCCGCGGCGGCGCGGTCGTGCATGTCCATGCTGACGGGGATGGGGATGAGCCCGACGACCGTCATGTGGAGTCCGGCCGACGCGATCGCCCAGCGAAGACCGCGGGACGCGCGGATCGTCATGACGTGGGAGAGGTCGGCGGCGAGGAAGACCGCGTAGAGCACCAGAAGGGCTCCGGCGATGATGACCGCCCCGTTGAACGAGTAGCTGGAGAAGTCGCCGAACGTGCCGAGCTGGGAGAAGTGCAGATGCCACCACAGGTGGTCGCGGGTGGTGAGGATCGCCAGCGCGACACCGGCGACGAGGACGGCGATGGCGAGCGTGGAGATGCGCTGCGACAGGTTGACGGGCGCGACGGGAACGGCGGTGGCGTGTGCCGAGGACGCGACGGGTCGACGGCGGACGCGCGCGGGCACACTCGCAGGAAGGTGTGTCGCGGGCGGAACTTCGGTTCGGGTCGTGTTCACTTTGCTCACCGTGCGTCAACGGTCGGGGGGATCGAGGAGTGCCGCGTCCCCCTATCGGTACGCCCGCAAAGCGCGATTCCGGCGGCAACCCAGCTCGCCTCCGTCATCCGGCACTCTTCAAGTGGTATAGAGTACCGCGCCGCCGAGGCATTCTCCCAAACGGAGCGCCTCCGCCGTGACGGCGCACCACCGCATTCGGCAGGGATCCGTGCGTCCGCGGGCATGGGTTCATTCTGGCGCGCGTATGTGTCATCGAGGTTGCGGGTTGCGAGATTCTTCTGGACTGTGCTCCCGAACGGGTGTCTGCGCTGCGCGGGCGCGCCTTCTCCTCCGTGGATGCACCTCCCAGGCGGGTCGACTAGGCTCGATCGGTCGGCTCTGGACAAGCGCGCTTCGCGCTCCGAGTTCTGTGAGTCCCTGGGGCCGATGGTGAGCGTCGATCGACGCGCATGACCATCACATGAATGGCCCCCGGCCCACGAGCGCCCGGGTTTGACCGCGAACCGACTGAGATGTCGTCGGGTGCGGCGCTGTTCTCGTGCGAGAACCGAAGGAACACCCATGCCCAAGAACAAGAAGCCCGCGGGCGGCCGTGCCGCCAAGAACTTCGAGCCCCGCTACGGCGAGCGCTCGCAGGGGTCGTACCAGGATCGCAAGCGCCGGACCGAGTCCTCGGCGCCGGGTCGCTCCGCTGCGGCTGCCGGCAGCCGCAGCCCGGGACATCGGGGATACCGTCCCGAGAGCGACGACAGCGCGCCCAAGCGCCGGTGGAGCGCTCAGGAGAAGGCCGGTCGCGACGAGGCCCGCGGCATCCGCACGCACGGCGGCGCCGAGCGTTCGGGGCGTCGCCCGGCGGACGCGCGACCCGAACGCCGCACCGACCGGATGGACCGCGTTCCGCGCGATGACCGCCGCACGTTCGGCGACGCGCGACCGTCGACCCGCGACGACCGTCCGCGTCGGTCCTTCGATGAGGATCGTCCGCGTCGGTCCTTCGACAACGATCGTCCCCGCCGTTCCTTCGATGAGGATCGTCCGCGCACGTCGTTCGACAACGACCGTCCGCGCAAGTCGTTCGACAACGACCGTCCGCGTCGGTCGTTCGACAACGACCGTCCGCGTCGGTCCTTGGACAACGACCGTCCCCGCAAGTCGTTCGACAACGACCGTCCGCGTCGTGATCAGCAGACGCGCCCGGTGCGCACGCGTGCACAGGATGACCGCGTCGACGTCGTTCACGACCGGCTTCAGGCGCAGGCCGTCCAGGCGACCGTGGTCGAGGGCGCGACCTTCTCCGACCTCGGCCTCGGCGACAACATCGTGCGCGTCCTCGCGGACCTGGGTGCGGCATCGCCGTTCCCCATCCAGGCCGCCACGATCGGGCCGATCCTCGCCGGAACCGATGTGCTCGCCCGAGGCCGCACCGGTTCCGGAAAGACCATCGCGTTCGGGGCTCCGCTCGTCGAGAGCATCCTCCGTTCGCAGGCCGGTAAGCGCCGGGCCTTCGGCCGCAACCCGCGCGCCCTGATCCTCGCCCCCACCCGTGAGCTGGCGCTGCAGATCGACCGCACGATCCAGCCCATCGCGCGCAGCGTCGGCCTCTTCACCACGCAGATCTACGGCGGTGTTCCGCAGGGCCGACAGGTGGGTGCGCTGAAGAAGGGCGTCGACATCATCATCGGCACCCCCGGCCGCATCGAAGACCTCGTCGAGCAGGGCAAGCTCGACCTGTCGGACATCGAGATCGCCGTCCTCGACGAAGCCGACCACATGTGCGAGCTCGGGTTCCTCGAGCCGGTTCAGCGGATCCTCCGCCACACGGCGGACGGATCGCAGAAGCTCCTCTTCTCGGCGACGCTCGACCGCGAGGTCGCCGCGCTGGTCGATGAGTTCCTCGTCGAGCCGGCCGTCTACGAGGTCGCCGGTGAGGACCAGGACTCCGGAACGATCGACCACCGCGTCCTGGTGATCGATCACCGCGACAAGGCGGAGATCCTCGCGTCTCTCGTGGAGCGGGAGGGCAAGACTCTCGTCTTCGCCCGGACGCGCGCCTACGCCGAGACGCTCGCCGAGCAGTTCGACGATGCCGGCATCCGCGCCCTCGCCCTGCACGGCGACCTCAACCAGGCCAAGCGCACCCGGAACCTCGAGCGCCTGACCTCCGGCCGCGTTCAGGTGCTCGTCGCGACCGACGTCGCCGCCCGCGGGATCCACGTCGATGACATCGATCTCGTCGTGCAGGCCGATGCTCCCGACGAGTACAAGACCTACCTCCACCGTTCGGGCCGGACCGGCCGCGCCGGTCGTGCCGGGACCGTCGTGACGCTGATCACCCGTCAGCGTCGCCGCCGCATGAGCGAGCTGCTGGACCGGGCCGAGATCGACGCGCCGTTCGAGGATGCACGCCCCGGCGACGACCTCCTGGAGGAGCTCTCGGGTCGCCAGGCATCGAACGTCGACGCCTGAGTCAGAACAGCATGGCCGGGGCGGACGCCGCGGCTCGGCCCCGCGCGGTGGTCACCACCGTCGCGGCGGTCGACCGTCGCTGCGCGAGCCCCGGCATCCCCGCCCCGCGAGGGCTGTCGTCCTCGGCCTGTCCGCCGAGACCATGGCGGCGCAGGAGCGGGCGGACGCGCTTGGCGAGCCACGTGCGATAGGCCTTCGACGCGTAGGCCGCCGCTCCCGGGTAGAGACCGCGGTAGGACGAGACTAGCTCCGGGTGCTCCTGCTCCAGCCAGCGGAGGAACCATTCCTTCGCGCCCGGGCGGAGGTGGAGCGCTCCGAAGACCACCCGCGCCGCGCCCGCCTCGGCGATGCGTCGCAGCGCGTCGTCCAGGGCGGGCACCGAATCGGTGAGGTGCGGCAGGATCGGCATCAGGAAGACCGTCACCCGGAATCCGGCGTCCGCGGCGGCGCGTACGGTCTCGAGGCGTGCCGTCGCAGACGGCGTCCCGGGCTCGATCGCCCGTTGCAGCTCGTCGTCGAAGACGGCGATCGACAGCGCGATGGTCACCGGGACTTCGCGTGACGCGTCGACGAGAAGCGGAAGGTCGCGCCGCAGCAGAGTCCCCTTCGTCAGGATCGAGAAGGGTGTGCCCGCATCCGTCAGCGCCGAGACGATCCCGGGCATCAACCGATATCTGCCCTCCGCGCGCTGGTAGGGGTCGGTGTTCGTTCCGAGCATGACCGGATCGTGCAGCCACGTCGGGCGCGCGAGCTCGCGACGCAGCACCTCGGCGACATTGACCTTCACGACGATCTGACTGTCGAAGTCGCGCCCGGCGTCGAGCTCGAGATACTCGTGCGTGCCCCGCGCGAAGCAGTAGGTGCACGCGTGGCTGCACCCGCGGTACGGGTTCACGGTCCAGTCGAACGGGACCCCGGATGCTGTCGGCACGTGGTTCAGGGCGCTCTTGGCGAGCACTTCGTGGAAGGTCACGCCGGCGAACTCGGGGGTCGTCACCGACTGCACGAAGCCGCCCAGGTGCTCCATCCCGGGGAGGGCCCCGGCATCCGTCTCGCCCAGTCTCTGTCCCTGCCATCGCATACTCTCAGGGGAACAAAAATTCGACGTTAAGTCAAGAGGCGTGCGACCAGAGTAGAACGATGCCGATGAGATCCGGTTCCGGGTCGTGCGAGACCCGGTGGGCGGGGGACAATGGCCGACGTGCTCCAGGCCGGATCCCCCGAACCCGCCGCCCGCCACGCCGGTTCCGCGCGCGGCGCGCGGATCGGCGTGGGCGCGGCCGTGCTCGCGGTCGCGGTCCTCCTCGTCGGCGCCTCCGCGACGCTGACCACCCTCGCCGCGCCGGCGCCGGCGCCGGCCGCGGCAGATGCCGCAGTCGAGGCCCCGCAGTCCGCGACCATGCCGGTGGTGGAGGTGCCCGCTTTCGGAGGGCCGATCGCGTCGCTTCCCGTTCCCGAACAGACGGCGCTCGCCGCGGCAGTGGATCCGTGCGCCCTCCCCGATGTCGTCGGCGCGCTGGAGGTCGGAGACGACGAGGCGGTCGTCGCCGCATTCGGCGGTGCCGAACCGTTCCGGGTGGCGGTGACGGAGGACCGGGCGCCGTGTGTCAGCCTCGACGACCCGGCGCGCACGTGGATGGTCGTGAACAAGGTGCGCCCGTACGCGCCGATGTCGTTCCGGCCGTCGGCGCTCGCGATGCCTGAGGGGGTCCGTTCGCTCAGCGGAGGGGCTCTGCACGAGAAGTCCGCGGCGGCGCTGGCGACCATGACGGCCGACGCACGCGAGGCCGGAGTGGGCGAAATCGCCCTCGCGAGCGGCTTCCGCTCATTCGAGACGCAGACCGACACCTACCGCAGTCACGTCGCCGGTCGCGGCGTGGAGGGGGCGGATCTGGTGAGCGCCCGACCCGGGTTCAGCGAGCACCAGTCCGGTTTCGCCGCCGATGTCGTGCCGTGCGACGGCGGATGCGGCACGCTCGACGACCTCGCCGGCAGCCCTCAGGGCCGCTGGGTGCACGACAACGCGTGGCGCTACGGCTGGATCGTCCGCTACGGCGAGGGGATGACGGACGTGACGGGCTACGTCCCGGAGGCATGGCACCTGCGCTACATCGGTCCGTCCCTCGCGCAGGAGTATCACGCCGGTGGGTGGGAGTCGCTCGAGGAGTTCTTCGGGCTGCAGCCCGCGCCGGACTACGTCGGCTGATCCCGCGGTCACGGATGCGGGTGGAACTGAGTACCCTGGCATCCGGGATGCGATTTCACGGCATCCGTTTGCTCGAAGACGAGAGGACCACGCCATGGAGCGCGACATCTACGACGAGGATCACGAGGCGTTCCGCGACGTCGCGAAGGAGTTCGTCAAGCGGTACGTGACCCTGGCCGACATCGCCCGCTGGGACGCCGCGGGCGAGATCGACCGCGACACGATGCGCGCCGCCGGTGAGTCCGGTCTCATCGGACTCTCGGTGCCCGAGGAGTTCGGCGGCGCCGGCATGCTGCAGGACTACCGTTTCCGCGCGGTGGTGAACGAGGAGATCATCGCCGCCGGTGCGGGAAGCCTCGCGGGCGCCTTCGGCATCCAGGACGATCTCGCCGTTCCCTACCTCGTGCACATGGGCACCGACGAGCAGAAGCAGACCTGGCTGCCCCGCATGGCGACGGGTGAGGTCATCGGGGCGCTCGCGATGACCGAGCCGGGCGCCGGAAGCGATCTGCGCGGCATCAAGACGACCGCGAAGAAGGTCGACGGCGGCTACATCGTCAACGGTGCCAAGACGTTCATCTCCTCCGGCGCGACCGCCGACATCGTCGTCACCTTCGTCAAGACCGGCGAGGGCGACCGCCCCGATGCGTTCAGCCTCCTGATCATCGAGACCGCGTCGGAGGGATTCGACCACGGCAAGAAGCTGCACAAGATGGGCTTCCAGGGTCACGACACCGCGGAGCTCAGCTTCAGCGACGTGTTCGTTCCGGACGCGAATCTCATCGGCGGTCGCGAGGGCCAGGGGTTCGTGCAGCTCATGATGAACCTGCCGCTGGAGCGCCTCTCGATCGGCGTCGCCGCGGCGGCCGCCGCGCAGGCGGGCCTCGACTGGACGCTGACGTACACGAAGGAGCGCGAGGCGTTCGGTCAGCGCATCATCGACTTCCAGAACTCCCGCTTCGCCCTCGCCGACATCGCCACGACCGTCGACGCCCTGTGGGCGTACATCGACCGCGCGCTGCTGGCCTACCGAGACGGCAAGCTCACGGCCGAGGAGGCGGCGAAGGTCAAGTTCTGGGCGACCGAGCGCGAATGGGACGTACTCGACGCGTGCGTGCAGCTCCACGGCGGCTACGGCTACATCATGGAGTACCCGATCGCGCGTGCCTTCCTCGACGCCCGCGTCCACCGCATCTACGGCGGGACGAACGAGATCATGCGCGAGATCGTCGGGCGTCAGCTCGCCGGCAAGCGCTGAGCGAGCCGCGTCGGGGTCACCCCGCAGGCCTGTGTCAGGCCGGGGTCCACGGGAAGGTCGCCGTGAACACCGCGGCGGATGCAGTCCAGAACAGGATCGTGAAGACCACGTCGCGCGCGCGGAACGGCACCAGATGCCGCTCCGTGCGCCCCGCGTAGGCGCCGAAGGCGCGGGCGTCCATCGCCAGCGCGACGCGCTCGGCGTGCCGGATCGCGCCGGCGAGGAGCGGGACGACGTAGCTCGTCCAGCGCCGGGCGGCCGCGACCGGGCCGCGTCCTCGATGCGCGCCCCGCACGCGGTGGGCCTGGCGGATGACCTCGAGCTCGTGACCGAACCGGGGGACGAAGCGGAACGCCGCGAGCGCCGTGTACCCGATCCGGTACGGCACCCGCAGCTGCTGGACGCTCGCGCGCACCAGGTCCGGTCCGGTCGTCGACAGCCCGGGGATGAGCGACAGGGCGAGGATCGCCGCCAGTCTCAGGCCCGTCGCGAAGCCGATCTCCAGGGCGCCGGCATAGAGGGTCCACGCGCCGATCTGGAGAATCGGCGCGGTGTCGTCGACCAGAGCGGCATCCGTCCACAGAGAGAGGCCCAGGCCGATCGCCAGCGCCACCGCGGGGATGGCGAGCCCGAGGATGAGCGCGAGGCGCACCGACATCCGGACCCCGATGAGTAGGACGAGGTAGCCGAGGGCGAGGAAGACGACGGGCGTGCGCAGGTCGCGGACGAACACCAGCAGGACGATCGCGGGAAGGATCGCCGCGACCTTCGCGAGCGGATTCAGGCGGTAGAGGAAGCGCCAGGGTGCGGCATCCGTCATCTCCCGGTAGGGGTCGACGACCGCGGTGGGCGCGGTGGCGGGAAAGCTCACGACGCGCTCCCGTCGGGGCCGGTCACGAGCGGGGTCTCGGGATCGAGCGGGGCACCGGGCAGGTGCGGGGCGCCGGGCAGGTCGGCGACGCGGGTCGCCGCCGCCAGGTGCGGATGTCCCGCCACGCCGTGCAGCGCGCGCGTGAGCGGCGGCATCCGCAGGCCCGCACGGTCGATGAGGTCGGCGTCGGCGAACACCTCCGCCGTCGTCGCGTCGGCGAGGATCCGCCCGTCGGCCATGACCACGACCCGTTCGGCGTGCTCGGCGACGAGCTGCATGTCGTGGGTGACCACGATGACGGTCGTGCCGTCGGCGTGCAGATCGCGAAGGAGCGAGAGGAGTTCCTCGGCACGCGCGCGGTCCTGCCCGAAGGTGGGCTCGTCCAGCGCGAGGACGCCGGCGCCCGCCACGAGCGCCGTGCCGACCGACAGGCGTCGCTTCTGTCCGCCCGACAGCAGGAACGGGTGGACGTGCGCGCGCTCGGCGAGACCGAATCGCTCGAGCAGGGCCGTCGTGCGCTCGCGCACCTCCTGATCCGATGCGGCGACGCGGCGCAGGCCGTGCGCGATCTCCTCGAAGACGGATGCCGTGATGAACTGGTGCTCGGGATTCTGGAAGACGAAGCCCACGCGCTCGGCCCGCGTGCGCTCGTCGAGGCGGGCGATGTCGTCGCCCCCCACGCGCACCGTCCCCTTCGGCGACGGGAGGACCCCGGCCATCGCCTGGACCAGCGTGGTCTTGCCCGCTCCGTTGGCGCCGACGACGGCGACGAAGGAGCCGCGCGGGATGTCGACCGAGACGTCGTGGAGGACCGGGGTCTTCCCACGCCGAAGCGTCAGGGTGCGGACCTCGACCGCCGCGTCGGCGGTGACGGCGGCGGGTGCCGGGGTGGCGGCATCCGCGATGATCGCCGGCGCGGGATCCGGCGCCGGCTGCGCCTCGAGCGCGGCGCGGAGCTCGTCCGGTGTCAGGGGGAGCGGATCGAAGGTGTAGCCGGCGCCGCGCAGGCGGAGCGCGGCGAGCGTCGAGGTCGGGAGCCAGACGCCCAGCGCGGCGAGGCGCTCGGCGTCACCGCGGAGCACGGTGTCGGTCGGGCCGTCGGTGAGGACGACGCCGGCGGCGTCCAGCACCACCACGCGCGTGACGAGGGCGACCGCCGCGTCGAGGTTGTGCTCGATGAGCACGATCGCCCGCTCCGGATCACCCGCGACCTCCGCCAGCGCCTCGTAGACCTCGTCGATGCCGCGAGGATCGAGGTTCGCCGTCGGCTCGTCCAGCACCATCAGGCGGGACCCCATCGCGAGGGCGCACGCGATGGCGAGACGCTGCCGGCCGCCGCCGGACAGGCGGTCCGGGTTCTCGGTTCGCCGCTCCCACAGGCCCACCCGGCGGAGCGCCGCCTCGGCGCGGGCGAGGACATCGCCGACCGGCAGGCGGAGGTTCTCGGGTCCGAAGGCGACCTCGTCGAGGAGCGTACCGGTCACGAGCTGGGCGTCGGGGTCCTGGAAGACCATGCCGACGTGTCGTGAGAGCCGCGCTACGGTGCTGGCGGAGGTGTCGAGGCCTGCGACGACCACGGATCCGTCGAGGGTGGCCGGGACGGCGTGCGGGATCAGGCCGTTGAAGGCGAGCGCGAGGGTGGACTTGCCCGATCCGCTGGGGCCCAGCACGAGCACCACCTCGCCGGGCGCGACGTCGAACGACACCCGGGCCGGCGTCGCGGCATCCTCTCCCTCGTGGGTGATCGCCACGTCGCGCAGGCGCGCGAGCGGGCCGGGCCCGGAAGGTGAGCCGGAACCGGGCGCGGGGAGCGGGTGTGCAGTCACGGCGGGCCTCGGTAGGTGAGTCTCACCTAACCTACCGCGGCGGGTCCCGGCGTGTTCCGGTCAGCGGCGGGCGACGCCGGCGCGGCGGAGAGCGACGCCGATGCCGAGGCCGAGCGCCGTCCAGGCGACCGGGCCGAGCACCGAGACGACCAGGTAGACCACCTGCGCCCAGGTCGGGAGCGATGCCAGGTCGGCGGCGAACGCGACGACGACGGCGACGAGGATGCCGATGATGATCGCCGAGATGAAGAACCGCCACGCGTCCCACACCCGGTAGCGGGTGAGGGCGGCGACGAGCTCCTGGATCCCGCCGAAGAGCAGCGCCGTCCCGAGGAAGCGCAGCGCCCACTGCGGTGCCATCGCGCTGGCGACGAGTGCGGCGAAGACGTGGGAGAGGAGCGCCACCCAGGGGAGTCGGATGACCTCCTGGGCGATGATGCCCGGCAGCACGTGGGAGCCGAGCACGATCCCGTACAGGATCGGGACCGCCAGGAGCACCACGGGGGTCACCCACCCGGCGATGCCGCCGAGGAGTCCCGTCGCCACTCCGATCGCGGCGCTCGTGAGGAGCACGCGTGTGGAGAGGACGGAGGTTCGGGCCACGGTCCTCAGCGTATCGCCGGTGGGCCGGGGTGCGGATCGCGTGCGGCCGGGAGAAACCCGGGCGCGGTCAGACGCGGCGCTTGCGACGCGTGAGGCGGACGGCGGGCATGGGTGGAGCGGGGATCCGCTCGTCGCCGTGGTCGATGACCGCGCCGAACCGCTCAGCACCGCTCTCCCATGCCTCGCGCGCCTCGACGATCTCGTCGTGGCTGCGGCCGACGAAGTTCCACCACATCACGATGTCGTCCTCGAACGGCTCGCCGCCGAGGAGGAATACCCGAGCCCCATCGGTGCTCTCGATCTCGACGTGGTCCCGGGAGAGGCCGAGGTAGAGCAGATGCTCGCCGTCGAGGTCGACCGGATCGTCGGCCCCCTCGACACCCGTGGCGACCCGCAGATCGCCCTCGACGCCCATCAGCGCGTGCTCCCACGCGGGATCGAGAGGGATGCGGATGCGGGATGCCGGCGGCACCGCGATCTCGGCACCGACGATCGGGGTGTAGGTCGTGGCGGGGGAGGAGACGCCCCCGAGGGTGCCGAGGACCACGGTCGCCGTGCCCGGTTCGCCCGCCGTCGCCTGCAGGGTCACCTCGGGGAGGTCGCTGTGCTGCTCGAATGCGGGAACGCCGTGACGGCGCGACTCCGGCAGCGCGACCCACAGCTGCAGCGCGTCCAGCGGTGTGGCCTCCTCGCCGAGGGAGTACTCCGAATGCGCGATGCCGGCGCCGCTCGTCATGAGGTTGAGCGCCCCGCGTCGCACGAGCACGTCGCTGCCCACCGAGTCGCGATGGCGGACGTCGCCGACGAACGGCCACGTCACCGTCTGCAGCCCAATGTGCGGGTGCGGTTCGACGCGCATCCGCGTGACCTGCGGCCCGAACCGGTCGAGGAAGCACCAGGCCCCGACGAGCGGCAGGTCGCGCTGCGGCAGCGCCCGGCGGACAGACATCGCCCGCACACCGCCGAGGGGCACCTCCCGGGCTTCGAGCAGCAGGGCGCGCGGGCCGTCGCACTCGGAGGCGGTCTCTGTGGCGACGGCGTCGTCGGTGTCGAGGCGGGTCATCCCGGGCCTCAGCCTTCGGAGGCCCCGGGCCGGGGCGTCGGCCAGTCCACCGTGAGCCCCTCGACGCCGTTCTCGCTCAGGTACTTGGCCACGAACGGGCAGTAGGGCCGGACCGTCTCTCCGCTTCGGGCCACGTCGGCCATGGCCCCGGCGACCAGGATGCCGCCGAGTCCCTGCCCGCGGAAGGCGGGGTCGGTCTGGGTGTGGGTGAACCGGAGGCGGCCCTTCGGGTCGGTGCTGAACTCGCTGAAGCCGGCGAGCTCGCCGTCGACGTGGATCTCGTAGCGCCCGGCCTCGTCGTTGCGGGTGACGGTCGTGTGGTCGTTGTCGGTCACGGTGGTCCTCTCGTCGTGCTCCTCAACGTAGGCGCGCGGCGTCCGATTCCGCCAGTGACTGGCAGACTCGGGGAATGCCCGCGACCCTGACCGACTCTCTCGCGTCGGCCGCCGGCGATGCGGATGCCGTGTACGACGTCTTCGTCGACTGGGCGACGGAGCGGGGGTTCACCCTCTACCCCGCGCAGGACGAGGCCGTCATCGAGCTGGTCTCGGGCGCGCACGTGATCCTGTCCACCCCGACCGGCACCGGCAAGTCGCTCGTCGCCGTCGCGGCGCACGCCGCCTCGCTCGCCCGAGGCGGCCGCACGTACTACACGGCGCCGATCAAGGCCCTGGTGAGCGAGAAGTTCTTCGCGCTCGTGGAGATCTTCGGCGCCGACAAGGTCGGCATGGTCACGGGCGACTCCTCCGTCAATCCCGACGCGGCGATCGTCTGCTGCACGGCCGAGATCCTCGCGAACCTCGCCCTCCGACAGGGGACGGATGCGGCGATCGACCAGGTCGTCATGGATGAGTTCCACTACTACGGTGACCCCGAGCGCGGGTGGGCCTGGCAGGTGCCGCTGCTGACCCTCACCGACACCCAGTTCCTGCTGATGTCGGCGACGCTCGGCGACGTCACCGCGATCGCGGACGACCTCCGGGAGCGCACCGGGCGACCCGTCGCGGAGGTCACGGGCGTGGAGCGCCCCGTGCCGCTGCACCACGACTACGAGCGGATGCCGGTCCACGAGGTCGTCCAGCGCCTGATGGATCAGCGCGAGACGCCGGTGTACATCGTCCATTTCTCGCAGGCCCAGGCGGTCGAGCGCGCGCAGGCCCTGTCGTCGGCGAAGGTCGCCACGCGCGAGCAGCGCGACGCCATCGCCGAGGCGATCGGCGGATTCCGCTTCACCACCGCGTTCGGCAAGACCCTGTCGCGCCTCGTGCGCGCGGGGATCGGCATCCATCACGCGGGCATGCTCCCGCGCTACCGCCGCCTCGTCGAGACGCTCGCGCAGCGCGGGCTCCTCCGTCTGATCTGCGGCACCGACACCCTCGGCGTCGGCATCAACGTCCCCATCCGGACGGTCGTGATCACGGCGCTGTCGAAGTACGACGGCACACGGATGCGGCAGCTCTCGGCGCGCGAGTTCCACCAGGTCGCCGGGCGCGCGGGCCGCGCTGGATACGACCCCTACGGCAACGTCATCGTGATGGCGCCGGAGTGGGAGATCGAGAACGAGGCGGCCCTGCGGAAGGCCGGCGACGACGCGGCGAAGCGGAAGAAGATCGTCCGGAAGAAGGCGCCGACGGGTGTCGTGAACTGGGGTCTCGGATCGTTCGAGCGCCTGGTCGCGGCGACACCCGAACCCCTGACGCCGCACATGCAGATGACCGCGGCGATGCTCATCAACGTCATCGGCCGAGGCGGCGACGTCTTCGGCAATGTCCGCGCACTGGTGTTCGACAACCACGAGCCGCTCGCGCGTCGGTACGAACTCGCCCGGCGCGCCCTGGCGATCTTCCGGACCCTCCGTGCCGCGGGCATCGTGGAGGTCGACCGCGCGGGCGCGGAGCCCGTGGTGCGGCTCACCGTCGACCTGCAGCCCAACTTCGCGCTCAACCAGCCGCTGTCGCCGTTCGCGCTCGCCGCCATCGAGCTGCTCGACCGCGACAGCGGGGCGCCGCAGGAGGACGGCGCGGGCTCGGGCCACTACGCCCTCGATGTGGTCAGCGTCATCGAGGCGACGCTCGACGACCCGCGCGCGATCCTGTCGCAGCAGGAGTACCGCGCGCGTGGAGAAGCGGTCGCCGCGATGAAGCGCGACGGCATCGAGTACGACGAGCGCATGGCGCTGCTCGAGGAGATCACCTACCCCAAGCCGCTCGCCGACCTCCTCGCGCAGTCGTTCGAGGTCTTCGCGTCCAGCCAGCCGTGGGTGCGCGACTTCGAGCTGTCGCCGAAGTCGGTGGTGCGGGACATGTTCGAGCGGGCGATGTCGTTCGGCGAGTTCGTCGCCTTCTACCAACTCGGACGCAGTGAGGGTCTGGTGCTGCGCTACCTGTCCGACGCCTATCGCGCGATCCGGCAGACGGTCCCCGCCGAGGCGCGCACCGACGACCTGATGGACGTCATCGAGTGGCTCGGCGAGCTCGTCCGTCAGGTCGACTCGAGCCTCGTCGACGAGTGGGAGTCGCTGACCCACCCCGCAGCCGAGAGCGACGACGCGCCCGTGGTCCCGCCCGCGCCGCCGTCGGTGCTCACCAACCGTCGCGCGTTCACGGTCCTCGTGCGCAACGAGCTCTTCCGCCGCGTGCAGCTGGCGGCGCTGCAGGACGACGATGCGCTGGTCGCGCTCGACCCCGACGTCGACTGGCCCGCTGCCCTCGACGCCTACTTCGACGAGCACGAGGAGATCCTCACCGGGGGCCCCGCGCGCTCGCCGTCGCTCGTCCGCATCGACGAGACGGATGCCGCCGCCGGCCGTTGGGTGGTCGAGCAGACACTCGACGACCCCGCTGGCGACCACGATTGGCGGATCCGCGGCGAGGTGGACCTCGCGGCCTCCGTCGAGGAGGGCACCGCCGTGCTCCGGGTGAACGAGGTCGTCCGCCTCTGACCGTCGATCCGCTCGCGGAGCCGACCGTCGTCACGCGCGCCACCGCCCCGGGAGCGGCTGCGCGTCGGGCGTGAGGGCGCACCCGTCGTCCCAGGGGAACCGGCCTTCCTCGTCGGTGTAGACGAGCTGCAGCAGCGGCACGGAGGCGTGATCCGGACGGTGGTAGTGCCGGTTGGCGGTGAACGCGATCTCGCCGGGGTTGGGCACGCGCTGCACCGAGACGCGCCGCGGCCCCACTTCGAGGTCGAGCTCCATCCCCGGGACGAGGTGTGCGCCGTCGAGCACGGTCGCCGCCACGTCGTTGAGCACCCGACCCGCGGTGTTCATGGACACCCCGGTGATCGCGAGCTCGGGGTGCCCGATGCCGAACAGGCCGGCGGTGTATCCGAACGCGGGGTTCTCGCCGGACTCGGCGCACGCGCACCCCGGCAGGGAGCATGCCCCGCCGACGTAGGTGATGTACACCCCGTGCCGCCGGATCATGTCGGCGACGTGCGCGTCCTCCTGGTCGAGCCAGGCCAGCTCTGCGTCGGTGATGTCGAACATCGGACTTCCTTTCCTTGCGCCTTCGGCGAGGCGATGTTCGAAGATCTCACACCCGTCCGACATTCATATCGAACATCTGTTCTCCACAGGTCGCGGTCCCCCTCGGGGTCGTGTCGGGGCCGCCGGTTACGCTGGAGGAATGCCGCGTCCCGTCGAACCCACAGGCCCCGGGGCATACCTCGACGCCCCGCCGTTCGACGACGCCCCGCCCTTCGACGGCGTCCCGCCGGACGAGTGGGCGCCCCCCGAGGACGACGGCTGGATGCCGCCACCCGAGCCGTACGGGGCGCCGGGGGCTCCGTCCGCCGCCGCGCCGCCCGGTCCCGTCGCACCCCCGGTCCGCGACTTCACCGGTACGGCGCCCACCGACGTCCTCCGCGAGGTCTACGGGTACGACGCCTTCCGCGGCGATCAGGCCGCGATCATCGACCAGGTCACGGGCGGCGGCGATGCGGTCGTCCTGATGCCCACAGGCGGGGGCAAGAGCGTCTGCTACCAGGTGCCGGCGCTCGTCCGGCCCGGGACGGGGCTCGTGGTCAGCCCGCTCATCGCGCTGATGCACGATCAGGTCGACGCACTCGTCGCCAACGGCGTGCGGGCGGCGTACCTCAACTCCACGCAGGATGCCGCCGAGCGCCGCCGCGTCGAACAGGCCTACCTGACCGGCGGGCTCGACCTCCTGTACGTCGCCCCCGAGCGCCTCAACACCGACTCCGCCCGCCGCCTCCTCGGGCAGGGCCGGCTCAGCGTCATCGCGATCGACGAGGCCCACTGCGTCTCGCAGTGGGGGCACGACTTCCGCCCCGACTACCTCGGCCTCGGCGACCTCGCGGAGCGTTTCCCCGACGTCCCGCGGATCGCGCTGACCGCGACAGCGACGCCCGCGACCCACCGGGAGATCTCCGAGCGACTCCAGCTCCCGACCGCGCGTCACTTCGTCTCGAGCTTCGACCGCCCCAACATCCAGTACCGGATCGAGGCCAAGAGCGACCCGCGCCGCCAGCTGACCGCGTTCATCCGATCGCAGCCCGAGGGCGCCGCGGGAATCGTCTACGCCCTGAGCCGCAAGTCCGTCGAGCAGACCGCGGAGTACCTGAGCGCGCAGGGCATCGACGCCCTGCCGTACCACGCGGGTCTTCCGGCCGAGACGCGGGCGGCGAACCAGTCCCGCTTTCTCCGCGAGGACGGCGTCGTGATGGTCGCGACGATCGCGTTCGGGATGGGCATCGACAAGCCCGACGTCCGCTTCGTCGCGCACATCGACCTGCCGAAGTCCGTCGAGGGGTACTACCAGGAGACCGGTCGCGCCGGCCGCGATGGTCAGCCTGCCGTCGCGTGGATGGCCTACGGACTCGGCGACGTGGTGCAGCAGCGGCGGATGATCGACCAGTCGCCCGGCGACCGCACCTACAAGATGCGACTCGGTCAGCACCTGGATGCCATGCTCGCCCTCTGCGAGACGGTCGGATGCCGCCGCCAGAACCTCCTCGGGTACTTCGGCGAGGATTCGACCCCGTGCGGCAACTGCGACACGTGCATCGAGGCCCCCGACACGTGGGACGGCCTCATCCCCGCGCAGAAGCTGCTCTCGACGATCGTGCGACTGCAGCGCGAGCGCAACCAGGCGTTCGGCGCGGGTCACCTCATCGACATCCTCCGGGGCGCCTCGACCGACCGCATCCGCCAACAGGGGCACGACGCCCTGTCGACGTACGGCCTCGGCGCCGACCTGTCGGATCAGGATTGGCGGAGCGTCATCCGGCAGCTCCTCGCGCGCGGCATCCTCGTCGCGCGGGGAGAGTACGGCACCCTCGCGCTGGGCGAGAGCGCCGGCGGCGTGCTCCGCGGCGAGACGCCCGTGCCTCTCCGTCGTGACACGATCGGCCGGACCTCCGCACCCCGCGTCCGCCGCGCGGCCGCGCCCGACGGGGTGGCAGCGGGCGACGTCCCGCTCTTCGAGGCGCTGCGCACGTGGCGCGCGGGTGTCGCTCGCGAGCTCGGCGTCCCGGCCTACATCGTCTTCGGCGACGCCACCCTGCGCGCGCTCGCGCAGCGGAGGCCGTCTTCGCTCGCCGACCTCGACGGGGTCCCCGGCATCGGCGCCAAGAAGCGGGAGGCGTACGGCGACGCCGTCCTGGAGGTCGTCGCCGAGCAGGCCGCCTGAGGAGGTCGTCCGACCGCGTCGCACGACCCGCCGAACGGCCCGCCTGTCGATCGGACACAATCGTGCCCGGCGCGAGGCCCCGGCATCCTTGTCGGTTAAGGCCAATGGAGTTTGCCCACTCTTGTGGGAGACCTACCGTTGAGCCAACCTTGCTCCTGTCCATCCCTCGAAAGGTGATGCACATGGCTGACGCCGCTGTCCGCACATCCAGGCCCGCCACCAACCGCCGCACCCCCGCCGGCGGTGCTCCCCGGGCACCGCACTCCGCCGCCGAGGCCGCGGAGGCCCGCATCGACATCGCCGCGGTGGAGAACATGCTCCTCGGCACGTGGGCCGAGACCCGCCGCGAGACCCGCGAGGCGATCAAGGACTCCGCTTTCTGGCAGGTCACGGGCCAGTCGAAGGAGGAGCACCGCGAGCGGGTCCTCACCCAGCTGCACATGCTCGTCGACATCGACGGGTCGCGTCGCGCGTTCCCCGCCGAGTACGGCGGATACGACAACAACGGCGCGAACATCGCCGGGTTCGAAGAGCTCGTCCTCGCCGATCCGAGCCTCCAGATCAAGTCCGGGGTGCAGTGGGGACTGTTCGGCTCGGCGATCTACCAGCTCGGCACGAAGAGCCACTGGGACCGGTGGCTCCCCGCGGTCATCTCGCTCGAGCTCCCCGGCGCCTTCGCGATGACCGAGACCGGACACGGATCGGATGTCGCGGCGATCGGCACCACCGCCACCTACGACCCCGACACCGAGGAGTTCGTCATCCACACCCCGTTCCGCGGGGCGTGGAAGGACTACCTCGGCAACGCCGCCCTCCACGGCAAGGCCGCCACGGTCTTCGCACAGCTCATCACCGGCGGCGTCAACTACGGCGTGCACTGCTTCTTCGTGCCGCTGCGCGACGACGACGGGAACTTCCTCCCTGGGATCGGCGGTGAGGACGACGGCGTCAAGGGCGGCCTCAACGGCATCGACAACGGGCGCCTCCACTTCGATCACGTCCGCGTCCCGCGCGAGAACCTCCTCAACCGCTACGGCGACGTCGCCCCCGACGGCAGCTACTCCTCCGACATCTCCAGCCCCGGTCGCCGCTTCTTCACGATGCTCGGTGCCCTGGTGCAGGGCCGCGTCTCGCTCGACGGCGCCGCCACGACGGCATCCGCCCTGGCGCTGAAGATCGCCGTCACGTACGGCAATCAGCGTCGCCAGTTCGACTCCGGCAGCGGCTCCGACGAGGTGACCCTGCTCGACTACGGCAAGCACCAGCGCCGCCTCCTGCCGCTCATCGCGCAGAACTACGCGCAGTTCTTCGCCCACGACGAGCTGCTGACGACGTTCGACGGCGTCTTCTCGGGGCGCAACGACACCCCCGACGAGCGGGAGAACCTCGAGACGCTCGCGGCCGCGCTGAAGCCGCTGTCGACCTGGAACGCGCTCGACACGATTCAGGAGGCGCGCGAGGCGTGCGGCGGACAGGGCTTCCTCGCCGAGAACCGTCTCGTGGGCCTGCACCACGACCTCGACGTGTACGTCACCTTCGAGGGTGACAACAACGTGCTGCTGCAGCTGGTCGGCAAGCGGCTCCTCGCCGACTACGCCCGGCAGTTCAAGGGTGCGGATGCCGCGGCGCTGGCGAAGTTCGCCGTCGGCCAGACCGCCGGGAAGGTGTTCCACGGCGCGGGCCTCCGCCAGCTCGGGCAGTCCGTCGCCGACTTCGGCTCCACCGCGCGTTCCGTCGAACTCGGCCTCCGCGCCGAGCAGCAGCACGAGCTGCTCGCCGGACGCGTCGAGCAGATGGTCGCCGACCTCGCCGCAGCCCTCCGCCCGGCGTCCAAGCTGTCACCGGCCGAGGCCGCGGCGCTGTTCAACCAGCACCAGGCCGAGCTCATCGAGGCCGCGCGTGCGCACGGGGAGCTGCTGCAGTGGGAGGCGTTCTCCGACGGGGTGAAGGCGATCCAGGACGAGGGCACGCGTCAGGTGCTCACGTGGCTCCGGGATCTGTTCGGCCTCCACCTGATCGAGAAGCACCTTGCGTGGTACCTCATCAACGGTCGGCTCTCGGCCCAGCGCGCGGCATCCGTCTCCCGGTACATCGGACGGCTGTGCACCCGCCTGCGTCCCCACGCGCAGGACCTCGTCGACGCCTACGGGCTCGCCCCCGAGCACGTGCGCGCACCCATCGCGTCGGGCGCCGAGCAGGAGCGACAGGACGAGGCGCGCGAGCACTACGCCCGACTGAAGGCTTCCGGCGACGCGCCGACGTCCGAGAAGGCGCTGCAGAAGAAGTAGGCCGCACTCCTCGGGGTGATCAGACCCCACGAAAACAGGAGATCCGGCGAGGACAGGACGATTCGAAGGAATCGGACCTGCACTCGCCGGATCTCCTGTTCCGGTGCGGGGCGGGACCGTCAGGCGGTCTGCTCGGCGTGCGCGCCCTCGGCGATCTCCTCGATCACCTTCGCGTTGAAGGCCGGCAGGTCATCCGGCGTGCGACTGGTGACGAAGCCGGCGTCGACGACGACCTCCTCGTCGACCCAGGTCGCACCGGCGTTGCGCAGATCGGTCTGAAGGCTCGCGAAGCTGGTGAGCGTGCGACCCGAGACGACGTCCGCCTCGATGAGCGTCCACGCCGCGTGGCAGATGGCGCCGACGGGCTTGTGCTGCGCGAAGAACGCGCGGGAGAAGGCGACGGATGCCGCGTCCATCCGCAGATCGTCGGCATTGACCACGCCGCCCGGGAGGACGAGGGCGTCGAAGTCGGCGGCATCCGCGTCGGAGGACACCGTGTCGACGCTCTGGCTGTGGCCGTTCTTGCCCGTGATGGAACCTGCGGCGGGGGCGACCATGACCGCCGTGGCACCGGCGGCGGTGACCGCCTCCCAGGGGGAGGTGAGTTCGCTGTCTTCGAATCCGTCCGTCGCGAGGAAGGCGACGCGCTTTCCGGTGAGATCTGTCATGTCCCCACGGTAGGCAGGGCCGCGCCCGCCGCGCGCGGGGTTGACACCGTGCGGCGAGGTGGCATCATCCGCGTGCGCGTGTCGGCGGCTCCTCCTATGCTGGCGCGATGATCGGGGATGTCGTGGTCGGCGACGACGGGCGCAGCCGATGCGCGTGGGTGGGGGCGGATGCCGAGTACGCGCGGTACCACGACGAGGAGTGGGGGCGCCCGCTCCGCGGCGACCGCGCGCTGTTCGAGAAGGTGAGCCTCGAGGGCTTCCAAGCGGGCCTGTCGTGGATCACCATCCTCCGCAAGCGTCCGCGTTTCCGCGAGGTCTTCGCCGGGTTCGAGCCCGAGGTCGTCGCGGCCTTCGACGAGGCGGACGTCGAGCGGCTCATGACGGATGCCGGGATCATCCGCAATCGCGCCAAGATCCTCGCGACGGTCTCCAACGCAGCCCTCGTCGCGCAGATGGCGCCGGGCGAGTTCGAGGCGCTGCTGTGGTCGTTCGCTCCGGCATCGGGCGGGCGCCCGACCGCCCTGGCGGAGGTGCCGGCGGTGACGGCGGAGTCCGAGGCGCTGAGCAGGACCCTCCGCGCACGCGGCTTCCGGTTCGTGGGACCGACGACCATGTACGCGCTGATGCAGTCGGCGGGCATGGTCGACGACCACGTCGCCGGGTGCTGGCGGGCCGTTGACGAGTGATGCGTGATGCATGATGCTTGATGCATGCGCACGACCCTCACGATCGATGACGACGTCCTCGCCGCCGCGAAGCAGTTCGCCGACGTCCGCGGCATCACCCTCGGCGAAGCCATCTCGCAGCTCGCCCGCGCGACGCTCACCGAGCGGCGCCGATTCGGTACGCGCAACGGCGTCGTGCTCCTGCCCACCCAGGCCTCGTCGGGGAGCGCCGGCCTCGACGACGTCAACGCCCTCCGAGACGACCTCGCGTGACGCGTCATCTGCTCGACGTCAACGTCGTCATCGCCCTGATCGATCCCCTGCACGTCCATCACGAACGAGCGCACGCGTGGTTCGCCACCCGCGACGCGCCGTGGTGCACCAGCCCGACGGTGCAGAACGGTGTCGTCCGCGTCGTCAGCCACCCGAAGTACCCGAACACCCAGCCCGCTCCCACGGTGATCGCGAGCCTCGCGAGCCTCGCCGCGCAGCCGGATCACGAGTTCCTCCCCGACTCGGTCAGTCTGCTGGACGCATCCGTGCACACCGAGCGTCTGCTGGCGAGCTCGCAGGTCACCGACACCTACCTCCTGCACCTGGCTGCGTCCCACGAGGCACGGCTCGCGACCTTCGATACCCGGATCGTCACCGCGGCGGTACCCTCGGGCGCGGAGGTCGTCTTCGCCATCCCCTAGGCGCCGCGGCCGGGCAGGTCGACGATCGACGGAGGAACCCACGATGAGCGACGACACCGAGGCGCACATCGCCGACGCCCACGACATGATCCGGGTCATCGGGGCGCGCGAGAACAACCTGAAGAACGTCGACGTCGAGATCCCCAAACGCCGACTCACGGTGTTCACCGGGGTGAGCGGTTCGGGCAAGTCCTCGCTCGTCTTCGGCACGATCGCGAGCGAGTCCCAGCGCCTCATCAACGAGACCTACCCGACCTTCGTCCAGCAGTTCATGGCGCAGCTGAACAGGCCCGACGTCGACGGTCTCGAGAACGTGAGCCCCGCGATCATCGTCGACCAGGAGCGCATGGGCGCCAACGCCCGGTCGACCGTCGGCACCGCCACCGATGCCCACGCGATGCTCCGGATGCTGTTCAGCCGCCTCGGGCAGCCGCACGTCGGGTCGCCCCAGGCCTTCTCGTTCAACATCCCCTCCGTCTCGGGCGCGGGGGCGATGACGAGGGAGAAGGGCGGGAAGAGCGTTCAGGAACGCCGATCGTTCGAGATCACCGGGGGCATGTGCCCGCGCTGCGAGGGCCTCGGCGAGGTCAGCGACATCGACCTGGATGAACTGGTCGATCGCGAGAAGTCGCTCGCCGACGGTGCGATCACGATCCCCGGCTACAACGTCGACGGCTGGCTCGTGCGGATCTTCACCGAATCCGGCTTCATCGATCCCGACAAGCCCGTGAAGGATTTCACCGAGACCGAGCGGCACGACTTCTTCTACAAGGAGCCGGTGAAGGTCAAGGTGCAGAACATGTCGATGACCTACGAGGGCATCGTGCCGAAGATCACCAAGAGCATGCTCCAGAAGGACCGGGAGGCGCTGCAGCCGCACATCCGCGCGTTCGTCGACCGCGCCGTGAAGTTCCAGCCGTGCCCCGACTGCGGCGGCACCCGCCTCAACGACGGCGCGCGCTCGTCGAAGATCGGCGAGATCAGCATCGCGGATGCCGCCGCCATGCAGATCACCGACCTCGCCGCGTGGCTCGACACTCTCGACGACCCCGCCGTGGCGCCTCTGCTGGCGACCCTCCGGCGCACCATCGCCTCGTTCATCGACATCGGTCTCGGGTACCTCTCGCTCGACCGGTCGGCGGGGACGCTCTCGGGCGGGGAGTCGCAGCGGACGAAGATGATCCGACACCTGGGTTCGGCCCTCACCGACGTCACCTACGTCTTCGACGAGCCCACCGCGGGGCTCCACCCGCACGACATCGCCCGCATGAACCGGCTCCTGCGTCAGCTTCGCGACAAGGGCAACACCGTGCTGGTCGTCGAGCACAAGCCGGAGGTCATCGAGATCGCCGATCACATCGTCGACCTCGGCCCGGGTGCCGGGCGCGCGGGCGGCGAGATCCAGTACGTGGGCGACGTGGCGGGTCTGCGCGCGTCGGGGACGGTCACGGGGCGCCACCTCGACGACCGCGCCCGCGTGAAGGAGACGGTCCGCACCCCGACCGGCGCGGTCGAGATCCGCGGGGCGACGCGTCACAACCTCCGGGACGTGGACGTCGACATTCCACTCGGCATCCTCACCGTCGTCACGGGGGTCGCGGGGTCGGGGAAGTCCTCGCTCATCCACGGCAGTCTTCCGGATCGCGACGGAGTGGTCGTGGTCGACCAGGCGCCGATCAAGGGCAACCGCCGCTCGAGCCCCGCGACCTACACCGGGCTCATGGATGCCGTGCGCGCCGCCTTCGCGAAGGCGAACGGCGTGAAGCCGGGCCTCTTCAGCGCCAACTCCGAGGGTGCGTGCATCGCGTGCCGCGGCCTCGGCGTGATCATCACCACCCTCGGTTTCACCCAGACCGTGGAGACCCTCTGCGAGGTCTGCGACGGCAGCGGCTTCAGCGACACCGTCCTGGAATACCGCCTGAACGGGAAGAACATCGCCGAGGTGCTGGCGATGTCGGCGACCGAGGCCGCGGATTTCTTCCCCACGGGAGCGGTCCACACGACCCTCACCCGCATGATCGATGTCGGGCTCGGCTACATCACGCTCGGCCAGGCGCTCACGACGCTCTCGGGCGGCGAGCGGCAGCGTCTCAAGCTGGCGATCTCGATGGCGAAGAAGGGTGTGATCTACGTGCTCGATGAACCGACGACGGGCCTGCACCTCGCCGACGTCCAGGCGATGCTCGGTCTGCTCGACCGTCTCGTCGACGCCGGGAACAGCGTCATCGTCATCGAGCACCACCAGGCCGTGATGGCCCACGCAGACTGGATCATCGACCTGGGGCCCGGCGCCGGCCACGACGGAGGGCGCATCGTGTTCGAGGGGACGCCCGCCGACCTCGTCACGGCTCGCTCGACTCTTACGGGCGAGCACCTCGCGGCCTACGTCGGCGCCTGATCGCGGGCGGTCAGCGCCCGGTGTCGAAGAGGTGCCGTCCGCCCGGTTCGAGGACCTTCACGACGACGCCCCGGCGATGGAGTTCGGCGACCGTCCGGGTCTCCTCGTCGATGTCGCGGCCGAGGGCGTGCACGTTCGCCACGACCAGGACGTCACCGCGTTGGAGCGTGCCGAACAGGCGCACGAGCCGCTCCTCCCAGCTCTCCAGGATCTCGGGAGACGGATGCCGGAACCCTTCGATCGGCACACCGAACCGGGTCAGCGCGTCGCGCTGCGCGACCACCGAGGGCATGTCCTCACGTGAGATGACGAGACCGACGAGGCGGGAACCCGCCGGGCGGGCCCGCCACCAGTGGCGGTCCTGCTGCAGCTCGGTGAAGCACTTCGGGCACTCGGCGGCGGGGTGCGGGAGGTGCAGAGGACTCGTGTCCGCGGTGAGGGCGCCGTCGGTCGCGCGCCCGCGGTGCAGCGAGGCATCGACGGCGACATCCCTGGCGACGTCCACCCCGGCATCCGTCCGCGTCGACGAAGCCTCATCGATCTCACTCATGAGCGCCCTTTCACTGGACGCCCATTGTCTCCCGGATCCGCGGCGATCGCACGCCCGGACGGGGCGCCTCAGTCGCCGTCGAGCCGCAGCTGCAGGCTGAGCTCGTCCGCGTCGAGCTCGGCGAGGGCGTGGCGCAGCGCCGCCGTGCTGTACTCGCCGCCGTGCGTGAGCTCCTCCAGCCGAGCGCGCATCGCGTCGATCATCGCCATGCGCAGCTCCAACAGGTCACGGGCGAGGGCGGTGGTGTCGTCGTCGGGCGGCTCGGTGAGTCGGTGCCCGACGCGCTGGACGAGGTGCTCTGGGAAGGGGGTGCCGTCGCGCTTGCGGAGCCCCGGCTCCTCGAGGGCGGATGCCGCGGCGCGTCGCAGCGCGTCGTCGATCCGCGTCTGCTCCTCGCGCGTGATCGCGTCCTGGGCGGAATCGTCCAGGCGCAGCATCCGCACGAGCGCGCGGAGCGTGAAGCCCTGCAGCATGAGGCTCCCGACCGCGACGGCGAAGGCGACGAACACCAGCAGCGCGCGGTCGGGGCTGTCGCGCGGGAGGGTCTGAGCCGCCGCGAGGGTGACGACGCCCCGCATCCCCGCCCAGACGATGACGGTTCCGTGCTTCCAGCCGAGGGGAGTGGCCTGGTAGTAGTCCAGATCGGCCATCATGCGCGAGACGCGCGCGCGGGCCGCGGCGATCCGTGACTGCCGTACCCGGGGATCGGTGCGTTCGAACCGCGGCGGACGTTCGGCGGCGGCATCCAGTCGCTGCTGCGCGTCGTCCAGGCGCTCCCGCCGCCTGCCACGTCGCCGGGCCCGGCGGCTCTGCAGCCAGAGGAGGAAGGCCACGTAGACCGCCCGCACCACGAGGATGAGTCCGAGCGCGCCGGCGGCGAGAGCGACCCCCTGCCCGATTCCCTGGGGCGAGTCGCGGAGGTCGAGCAGGATCTCCTTCAGCTCCAGGCCCATCAGGAGGAACACCGCGCCCTCGAGCACCAGCTCGATCGTGCGCCAGTTCAGTTCGTTCGACAGGCGCTGCTCGGGCGTGAACCACCGCGCCGATCCCTGCCCGGTGACGATGCCCGCGACGACCGCGGCGACGAGGCCCGAACCGCCGAGCTCCTCGGTAGGGAGGTAGGCGGCGAACGGCACGATGAAGCCGACCGCGGTTCCCGCGGCGGAGTGCGACAGCGCCGCCCGCAGACGCAGGTTCAGCCACCCGATCACGCCGCCGACGACGAGGGCGACGAGGACCCCCCACAGGAACGTCTCGAGGAACCCGCTCGCCTCCGGAGCGGCCGAGGCGCCCGCGCCGATCGCGACGGCCGCGAGCGATGTGCGGAGGATCACCAGCGACGTGGCGTCGTTGAGGAGGCTCTCGCCTTCGAGCAGAGTGACCACGCGGCGCGAGATCCCGAGCCGCTTGACGATCGACGTCGCGACCGCGTCCGTGGGGCTGAGGATGGCTCCGAGAGCCAGGGCGAGGTAGATGTCGAGCGCCGGGATGACCGCGCGGAAGAACAGCGCCAGCACGACGGTGCTGACCACCACGAGCAGGACCGACAGGCCGGCGATGGGCCGGAAATCCCGGCGGAACTCGATCGCGGGCATCGACACCGCCGCGGAGTACAGCAGCGGGGGGAGCACGCCGACCAGGATCAGCTCCGGGTCGACTTCGATCGGGGGCACGAAGGGGAGCAGACTCACCCCGATCCCGATGAGGACCAGTGCGAGGGGCCCCGCGATGCCGAGTCGCGGAGCGAAGGCCGTGGCGAGGGTGATGACGAGGACGCCGAGGATCGCCGCGAGGACGATCTCGGTCGGTCCCATCTACCGCCCCCCGAGGTCGCGGACCGCGTCGCGCTCGGCGATCAGTTCGTCGACGGAGGTCTGCAGGAGGGCGCGCCCGCGGTCGTCGAGGGAAAGCCCTTCGACCGTGCGGTAACCGCCGTCTGACCCGACGACGCCGGAAGACGCGACCGGCACCGAGCACATCAGTCCTTCGGGGATGCCGTACTCGCCGTGCGAGACGATCGCTGCCGAGGTCCATCCTCCGTCGGTGCCGAGCTGCTCGTCCCGAACGTGCTGGATCACCGCGTGCGCCGCGGAGGCCACGGAGGACCAGCCGCGGACTTCGATGATCTCGGCACCGCGCCGGGCGACGCGCGGGAGGAAGGTCTGATCGAGCCACGTCCGCGCGGCATCCGCGCCGTAGAACCGCTCGGCGAGGGCGTCGACGACCGGGCGCTCGCCGTCCGGCAGCCGCACGCGCGCGTGCGCGACATCCGGGAACTGGGTCGCGGAGTGATTGCCCCACACGACCAGCCCGTCGATCGCGGCGGGCGAGACCTGGAGGACGTCGGCGATCTGCGCGACCGCGCGGTGGTGATCGAGGCGGGTGAGCGCGGAGAAGCGCTCGGCCGGGATCTCCGGGGCCGCCGCTGCGGCGGCGAGAAGGGCGTTCGTGTTGGCCGGATTCCCCACGACCACCGCGCGGATGCCGGGGGCCGCGGCCTCGGCGATCGCGCGGCCCTGGGGGCCGAAGATGCCGGCGTTCGCGGCGAGGAGGTCTGCGCGCTCCATGCCCGGCCCGCGCGGGCGTGCGCCGACGAGCAGGGCGATGTCGGCACCGTCGAACCCGACCAGGGGGTCGTCGGTGACCTCGACGTCCTGGAGGAGCGGGAACGCGCCGTCCTGCAGCTCGAGCGCGGCACCCTCGGCGGCGCCGAGCCCCTGGGGGATCTCGAGGAGGCGGAGCCGCACCGGCCGGTCGGCGCCGAGCATCTCGCCCGCGGCGATCCGGAACAGCAGGGCGTATCCGATCTGTCCCCCGGCGCCGGTGAGGGTGATCGTCGTCGCGTCGCGCACCATGGTGCGAGCCTACTCATCCGCGTCCGCGCGAGCGGGGCTGTACCGTCATCCCATGACGTTCAACGACAACGCCCGCGTGGGCGGTCACTCCGCGAAACGGCGGGGGCGGGGCGTCGCGATCGCGGGCGGCGGCGTGGCCGGCCTCGGAGTGATCGCCGTGCTCCTGCTCAACCTCTTCACGGGCGGCGACTTCTCGGGGTTCCTGCCGACCGACGCGGGCCAGGGATCGAGCGGCGAGAGCGAGATCGCGGAATGCGACACCGGCGCCGACGCCAACGCCCGCGACGACTGCCGGCTGGCCGCGGCGACCCTCGCCGTGGACCAGTACTGGGAGGGCGAGCTGCGCGGATACCGCCCGCCGCAGCCGATCATCGTCGACGGGTCGACCTCGACCCCCTGCGGCACCGCCTCCAACCAGACCGGGCCGTTCTACTGCCCGGCGGATGAGACCGTGTACATCGACCCGACGTTCTTCTCGCTCCTCCGCGAGCGCTTCGACGCAACCGGCGGCCCTCTCGCGCAGCTCTACGTCCTCGCGCACGAGTACGCCCACCACGTGCAGTACATCACCGGCGTCTTCGAGCAGCACCCGCCCGGCGACAGCGGCCCCGACAGCAACGGCGTCCGCCTGGAGCTCCAGGCCGACTGCCTCGCCGGCGCCTGGGTCGGCGCGATGAGCGAGCAGGTCGACGAGAACGGCACCCCGTTCCTCCAGGCACCGACCGACGCACAGATCCAGGACGCCCTGAACGCCGCGGCGACCGTGGGCGACGACCACATACAAGAGGTCTCGACCGGTCGCGTCTCCCCGGAGACCTGGACCCACGGCTCCAGCGAACAGCGGCAGAGCTGGTTCCAGACGGGATACCGCGAGGGACCCGCGGCCTGCGACACCTTCGCGGTCGACGGGAGCCGGCTGTGACGGCGCACCTCGACGGCATCCTGTATCCGCCGATCGAGCCCTACGAGACCGGCGAGCTGCTCGTCGGCGACGGCAACCGGGTGTACTACGAGCAGAGCGGGAATCCCGGCGGCAAGCCGGTGGTGTTCCTCCACGGCGGCCCCGGTGGGGGGACCTCCCCGTGGCACCGGAGGTTCTTCGATCCGGAGCGGTACCGGATCATCCTCCTCGACCAGCGCGGATGCGGTCGGTCCACGCCGCACGCCAGCGAGCCGGACGCCGACCTCCGCCACAACACGACGTGGCACCTCGTCGCCGACATCGAACTGCTGCGGCGGAACCTGGGGATCGACCGGTGGCAGGTGTTCGGCGGCTCATGGGGCAGCGCGCTCGCCCTGGCGTACGCGCAGACGCACCCGCAGGCCGTCACCGAGATCGTGCTGCGCGGGATCTTCACCCTCCGTCGGCACGAGCTGGAGTGGTTCTACGAAGGCGGCGCCGGGGCGCTCTTCCCCGACCTCTGGGACGAGTTCATCGCGCCGATCCCCGTCCTCGAGCGCTCGCGCATGATCGAGGCGTACCACCGCCGCCTGTTCGACCCCGATCCCGCCGTGCACCGCCCCGCGGGTCTCGCCTGGACGCGCTGGGAGGCGTCGACGCTCACGCTCCGGCCCGATCCGGAGCTCGTGGCGACGATGACCGACCCGGACGCCGCCGTCGCCTTCGCGCGGATCGAGAACCACTACTTCGTCCATGACGGCTGGTTCCGCGAGGGGCAGCTCGTCGACGGCGCCCGCGCTCTCCGCGGCATCCCGGCCGTCATCGTGCAGGGACGCTACGACGTCTGCACGCCGATGATGACCGCGTGGGACCTCCACCGGGCCTGGCCGGAGGCCGAGTTCGTCGTGGTTCCGGATGCCGGGCATGCGGCATCCGAACCCGGCATCGCGTCGGCGCTCCGGGCCGCGACCGACCGGTTCGCGGAGGACGCGGTCACCTCCGCGGGGTGAGGTCGGGCGCCGGGTTGGCCTTTCGGTGCCCGGCACGCCAGAGTGGGCCTCGGAGGTCACCCATGGACAGCGAACTGACGCCCCTTTTCGACCGGCAGACCGGCGCCAGCGCCATCGGCCGCAACCGGCTGGGCGCCGAGCCCCTGCTGCCGCAGACCGCCTATCAGCTCGTGCACGACGAGGCGCTCCTCGACGGCAACGCACGGCTGAACCTGGCGACCTTCGTCGGCACGTGGATGGACGACTACGCCAACAAGCTCTACGCCGAGTCGTACGACAAGAACATGATCGACAAGGACGAGTACCCCTCGACCGCGGCGGTCGAGGACAAGTGCTGGCGGATCCTCGCGGACCTGTGGAACGCCCCGTCGGCCGACGACGCGATCGGCACCTCCACGATCGGGTCGAGCGAGGCGTGCATGCTCGGCGGGCTCGCCTTCAAGCGTCGCTGGCAGCACGCCCGCCGCGCCGCCGGGAAGTCGACCGAGAAGCCGAACCTGGTCATGTCCAGCGCCGTGCAGGTGGTGTGGGAGAAGTTCTGCAACTACTGGGACGTCGAGATGCGGCTCGTGCCCGTCACCGAGGAGCACCCGGTCTTCGACGGAACGGGGCTCGCCGACTACGTCGACGAGAACACCATCGGCGTCGTGGCGATCCTCGGGGTCACCTACACCGGGGCGTACGAGCCGGTGAAGCAGATCGCGGCGGTGCTGGACGAGATCCAGCGGGACACGGGCCTCGACATCCCGCTCCACGTCGACGGGGCCTCCGGTGCGATGGTCGCGCCGTTCCTCCAGCCCGACCTCGAGTGGGACTTCCGCCTCGAGCGCGTGCACTCGATCTCCACGTCCGGTCACAAGTACGGCGGCGTGTACCCCGGCGTGGGGTGGGTGGTGTGGCGGGAGGCGAGGTGGCTCCCGGAGGATCTCGTCCTGCGGGTGTCGTACCTCGGCGGCGACATGCCGACCTTCGCCCTCAACTTCTCCCGCCCCGGCGCACAGGTGCTCCTGCAGTACTACATGTTCCTGCGGCTCGGCTACGCCGGCTACACCGACATCCAGCAGGGATCGCAGGATGTCGCGGTGCACCTGTCGGACGGCATCGGCGCGATGGAGCCGTTCGAGCTGATCAGCCGCGGCACCGACATCCCCGTCTTCGCGTGGACGCTGAAGAAGGACCACACGGAGAACTGGACGCTGTACGACCTCAGCGATCGTCTGCGCATGCGCGGGTGGCAGGTGCCGGCCTACCCGCTGCCGGCGAACCTCGAGCACATCATCGTCCAGCGGATCGTCGTCCGCCGCGACCTCAGCCACGACATGGCCGACAAGCTCCTCGCCGACATCCGCACCGAGGTCGCCTATCTCGACGCGCTGCAGGCCCCCATGCCGTCGCTCCACAACGAGGTCTTCCACCACTGATCGCGTCGGAGCGGAAGGCGCTCGCCGCCGACGTTCAGCCCGGTGCTGGTAGTGTCGGAGGTCTTGCAGCGCGACTCTCGCGCTTCTTGCGTCGTTAGAACGCTTCTCTCGCCCGCATCCGCTCTCCCGTGGCGGCTGCCGTCGGCCGATGACATTCACGCGGCGACCCGGGAACGAAATCCGATCCCGGCCACCGACCCCAGGCGCCCCTGCGCGCCGGAGACACACTTCATGACCGAAATGACTTTCGGCGCGCTCGGCGTGCCCCAGCCCCTCGTCGACGCCCTCGCGGCGGACGGCAAGACCACGGCCTTCCCGATCCAGGCCGACACCCTCCCCGACACCCTCGCCGGCCGCGACGTCCTCGGCCGCGGCAAGACCGGCTCGGGCAAGACCCTCGCCTTCTCGCTGCCCCTCGTCGCCCGCATCGCCGAGCGTCGCACCGGACCCGCGCGCCGCGGACGCCGCCCCCTCGGGCTCGTCCTGGCTCCCACGCGGGAGCTCGCCACACAGATCGACGCCGTCCTCGCCCCGCTCGCCGCGGCCACGGGCCTGGTGACCACGACGATCTTCGGCGGAGTGAACCAGAACCGTCAGGTCCAGGCCCTCGCCGCAGGCGTCGACATCGTCGTCGCCTGCCCCGGGCGTCTCGAAGACCTCATGCGCCAGGGCTACGCGCACCTGGACGCGGTGGAGATCACCGTCATCGACGAGGCCGACCACATGGCCGACCTCGGCTTCCTCCCGGTCGTCACGCGCATCCTCGCCGCCACGCCCGCGCAGGGACAGCGGCTGCTCTTCAGCGCCACCTTGGACAACGGCGTCGACAAGCTCGTCGCACGGTTCCTCCGCAACCAGGTGCTGCACTCGGTCGACGAGGCGCACTCCCCGGTCGCCGCGATGACCCACCACGTCTTCACCGTCGCCGACGCCGACGCGAAGAAGGACCTCGTGAAGACCCTCGCCTCCGGCACGGGTCGCCGCATCCTCTTCTCGCGGACCAAGCACCACGCCAAGAAGCTCGCGAAGCAGCTCACCGCGCAGGGCATCCCCTCGGTCGACCTGCACGGCAACCTCTCGCAGCCCGCGCGCGATCGGAACCTCGCCGCGTTCTCGTCGGGCGCCGCCCGCGTGCTCGTGGCGACCGACGTCGCCGCCCGCGGCGTGCACGTCGATGACGTCGAACTCGTCGTCCACGTCGACCCGCCCACCGAGCACAAGGCGTACCTGCACCGCTCGGGTCGCACCGCGCGCGCCGGCGCCGAGGGCGCGGTCGTGACCGTCGTCCTGCCCGAGCAGCGCCGCGACGTGACCCAGCTGCTGCGCAAGGCCGAGATCAGCGTCGCCCCGGTGCAGGTCACCGCCACGGACGCCGTCGTCGCCGAGCTCGTCGGCGAGGTCGCCGCGTACGTCAAGCCCGAGCCGGTCGTCGCCGCCCCCCAGGGCGGCGGACGCAGCCAGGGCGCGAACGCGCAGCGCAAGCGCGCGGCGCGCGGCGAGTCCGGATCCGGCGCGGGTGCGGCATCCGGCGGATCCTCGCGCGGGCGTCGTCGTCCCCAGGGCACCGGCGGCACCGACCGCGCGCAGACCTCGGGCGGCGCGCGCCCCGCGCACGCCGCGACCGAGCGTCCGGCGCAGTCCGCGGGCAACCCGCGTTCGACCGGACGCCGGGCCTCCGGCGGCGGCGCCCAGGGTGGGAAGTCCTCCGGCGGCAAGCTCATGGTCGGCTCCGTCGTCCGTGAGAACGGCCGGGGTCGCCGCACCGCGCGCTGACCCGCGCCCCCGCTCTTCCCCGACACGCGCATCCTGCGCCGGGAGACGCCGTTTCGACGGCGACTCCCGGCGCAGTTCGCGTTCAGCGGGAGGGCGAGGCGAGCAGGTCGGCGGCGCGCTCGCCGATGACGATGCTCGGGGCGTGGGTGTGGCCGCGGATCACGACGGGCATGACCGAGGCATCGGCGACGCGCAGCCCGCGCACGCCACGCACCCGCAGGTCGGGATCGACGACGGAGGCGGCATCCGTGCCCATCCGCGCCGTCCCCACCGGGTGGTAGAGCGTGTGCGAGTGATGCCGGAGCGATGCCTCGGCGCGCTCGGCGGCCGTCATCGCCTCCCCGCCCTCGGGCTGGATCCAGCCGCCGGTCGTGACGGCGCGGAGGGACGGCATCCGCAGCAGGCGCTCGCATTCGGCGAGCCCCGCGAGCATCGTCCGCTCGTCGACGCGGCCGGGATCGCTGAGGTAGCGCGGGTCGATGACCGGGGCGGCGGTCGGGTCCGCCGAGGCGAGTCGGATCTCTCCGCGGCTCTGTGGACGCAGCAGGATCGCACCGACCGTGAGCCCTTCGCCGGGTGTCGGGACCAGTCCTTCGCCGACGTACGGGGCGGGGGCGAAGATGATCTCGATGTCGGGGAGGTCCGCGGGCATGCCGATGTCGTCGGCGAGGGCGGTCCGGATGAAGCCGTAGGCCTCCGCGACGTTGGAGGTGAGCATCCCGCGCCTCCGTGTCAGGTACGGGGCGAGGTGCCGTGCCCGCGTCGCGGTGTGCAGCGTCCCGCCGTGCGCGGCCGGGGCTAGTCCCGCGACGAGGTGGTCCTGCAGGTTGCGTCCGACTCCGGGAGCGTCCACCACCGGACGGATGCCGAGCCCTGTGAGATCGGCGGCGGGGCCGATGCCGCTCAGGAGGAGCAGCTGCGGGGTGTTGATCGCGCCGCCGGCGAGCACGACCTCCGCGCGGGCGGTCGCGCGCCGGGTGACGCCGTCGATCCGCACGTAGACGCCCGTCGCGCGGGGGACCCCGTCCGCGTCGGCGGCTGCGGCATCCGCCTCCTCGAACATCACGCGCGTCACGAGTGCTCCGGTGACGATGCGGAGATTCGCGCGACCGCGGGCGGGCCGGAGATACGTGTCGGCGGTCGAGGCGCGGGCGCCGCGATGCTGGGTGACCATGGTCTGGCTGAACCCCTGCCCGAGGGGGAGGTTCGCCGGCGTCACCGGATGCCCCGCCTCCACCGCAGCCGCCAGGAACGCCGCGGTCTGCGGCCTGGGGTCGCGCTGATGCTCGACCTGCTGCGGTCCGTCCACGCCCTGTGTCGGGTCCGCCGGATCGTCGGTCCGCTCCACGCGACGGAAGAGCGGCGCCAGCTGCTCCCACGACCACGCCGGGCCCGCGGCATCCGCCCACTCGTCGTAGTCGGCGGCGAACCCGCGGACCCACATCATGGCGTTCAGCGACGAGGACCCGCCGAGGGTACGGCCCCGCGGCCAGTACACGCGCCGCCCCGCGAGGCGCTCCTGCGGCGCGGTGTCGTACGACCAGTCGTAGCGCCCGCGGAACAGGCGCGAGAAGGCGGCGGGGACGTGCAGCTCCGGCGCCCGATCGACCGGCCCCGCCTCGAGGAGCAGCACCGTGCGGCGCGGATCCTCGGACAGGCGCGCGGCGAGGGCCGCGCCGGCGGAGCCCGCCCCGACGACGATGACGTCGGCGACGAGGTCGCCCCGGCCGGTGTCGCTCATGCGCGCAGCGCTCGGAGGAAGGTGGGCGCGAGCCCCGCGATCGCGCGGATCGAGCCGAGTCCGCCGTTCGCCCGGAACCGGGTGAATCCGGCGCTGACCGCGGCACCGGTGCGCGCGCGGACGAACCACGGCGGCTTCGGCAGGACCGAGAAGATGCCCGCCCGACCGGGGAGGAGGGCCGAGACGGAGCGCGGGAACGGCCGGAACGGCGCGCGTCCGACCGACCGCTCGACGTCGGCCAGGAGGAGGGCGTTGTGCACGACCCCGGTGCCGCTGCCGATATCGGCGAGTGTGCCGCCCGGGAACGCGTTCCACGTGAGCGTCGGGGTGAGGAAGACGAACCCGGTCCATGTGTTGATCGCGATCGCGCCGTAGCGAAGGGTGGCGACGGCCTCCTCGAAGCCGCTCCCCAGTGCCCGCTCGGTCTCGGGATCGATCAGGAGATTCGCCCCGAGCGACCCGGCGAGCCGGTCGTTCGCGTACTCGACGGCGCGGTCGAGGAACTCCTGCCCGTCGCCGGGGAGCGTCTGCACCCCGAGGACGGGGGAGAAGTACTCGGTCTGCTCCATCGGCGACGCGTCGTCGCCCGGCCGGAGCTCGACGAGCAGGCGCTCGCCGCCGGCGCGCAGGGCGTGCGGGAAGGATGCCGCGGCCGCGGCCACGCTCGCGGCGCCGTTCGGATACCAGAGGGGCCGGGCGGGGGCTGCGGCGTACGCGCGGCGGAGCTCGGTGAGGAAGGCCTTGCGCTGCGGCCAGTCGGCGCTGAGGATCACGACCTGCCCGGCGATGCAGTTGTGGCCGGCGTTGTGGAGGCGCATCGTCGCGATGTGCTCGGCGTGGAAGCGGAGGTCGGCGGCGCTCCACCGGCCGGGCACGACGATGATGGGCGAGACCCCGCCGAGCTCGGCGGTGATGGGGGTCTTCAGCCGCGGGCGCCCCTCGCGCCGTCGTCGGGTGGCCGCCCCCGAGGGGGGTCCCCACACGATCGCGTCGAAGGTCTCAGCCGCCCCCGTGATGTGCACGTGGTCGATGCCGGAGTGGGCGGTCAGGTGGGCGCCGACCGCGCCGCCGCCGCGGACGATCCGCAGGTATCCGCCGGCGATCAGCGGCGCCAGGACCTGACGGAGGATCGGGAGGAGGGCATCCTGCAGGGGATTCAGCTTCAGCAGCACGACGCGGTTGTGCGCGAGGAGCTCCGTGAAGACGTCCTGCACGGGGATGGAGGTGATGTTGCCGGCGCCGAGGACCAGCCCGACCCCGCCCGGAGCCTGCGGGTCGCGCTGGGCGAGGCCGGCGCGACGCCGGGCGTCGGCCGCGGTCGTCCCGGGCGTGAACCACACCTCGCCGGTGTACCCCGACAGCACGAGCCGGTCCGAGAGGTCGCCGGGGAACACCCGCGCGCGCACCCGCGCGCCCGGCGCGGCGGTCAGCGCGACGCCGTCGAGCGGGGAGGCGCCTCGGGCGAGGGTGCGCAGCGTCCGGGCGTACGCGGCCGTCGCCACGAGCGCGGCGTACGGGCCCGACAGCCACTCCTCGCCTCGGGACGGATGCCCGGGGTCCAGGCCCTTCGCGCGGGAGGCGGCATCCGCCCATTCCTCGGCTCCCGCGGCCATCGCGTCGTGCAGCCGATCGAACAGGCGGGCGCGCTGCGCGAGGGTCAGATGCCGCCAGGTCTGCGCACCGCGGGTCAGGTCGTCGACGGCCGCATCCAGCTCCGCGCGCTCGGCGTCGCCCAGGGCAGACGAGGTGGTCGAGGTCGCCCCGGCGGCGAGGTGGGAGGCCTGCGGCATGACGCGCTCCTTCGTGCGTCCGGTCAGTGTACCCGCGCGCTGAGACGTCGTCTCAGGATGCAGGGGACCGGATGCCGCGGTCAGGCGGTCTCGGCGACCACGCGCGCGATCTCGCGCATCCCGGTGAGGGTCTCCGCGAAGCTCGTCGACAGGGGCGAGAGGCCGATGCGCAGGCCTCCGGGGTCGCGGTAGTCCGGGATGACGTCGTTCTCCCACAGGCGCCGGGTGACCTCGCGCATGCGGGGGTGCGAGAGCGTGACGTGCCCGCCGCGGCGCGCGGGGGAGCGCGGCGAGGCGATCCCGACGCCGAGCGGCGCCAGGAGCTCCTCGGTCGCCTCGACGGCGAACTCCGTCAGCGCGATCGACTTCGCCCGGATCTCGTCGATGCCCGCCTCGGCGATCATGGCGAGGGTGTCCTGCATCGCCAGCATCCCCACGATCGGCGGGGTGCCCGACAGGAACCGGCGCATGCCGTCGGCCGGCCGGTAGCGGGGGCCCATCGCGAAGACGTCGGCCGCGCCCATCCATCCCTGGATCGGCTGGGCCAGCGCCGCCTGGTGGCGGCGGGCGACGTACGCGAACGCCGGGGATCCGGGACCGCCGTTGAGGTACTTGTACGTGCAGCCGACGGCGATGTCGACGCGCCACGCGTCGCACTCCACGGGCACGGAGCCGGCCGAGTGGCAGAGGTCCCACAGCACGAGCGCCCCGGCGTCGTGGCCGATGCGCGTGAGCGTCTCGACGTCGGCGAGATGCCCGGAGCGGTAGGCGACGTGCGAGAGCACCACGACCGCCGTCTCGGCGCCGACGGCGGCGCGCAGCTGGTCGGCCTCGACCCCCGCGGCGGTGTCGACGTCGATCCACCGGATGCGCCCGCCCCTCTCGGCGGCGATCCCCTCGACGAGATAGCGGTCGGTGGGGAAGTTGTCGCGGTCGACGACGATCTCCACCCGACGCGGGTCGACGGTCTGCTGATGGTCGAACGCCGCGCGGATCAGCTTGTACAGCAGCACCGTCGTGGAATCGCCGATGACGGTCTGACCGGATGCGGCGCCGATGGCGGTGCGGCCGATGTCGTCGCCGATCGTGAAGGGCAGCTCCATCCACGACTCGTCCCACCCGCGGATGAGACGCCCGCCCCATTCCTCGCGGCCGAACCGCTCCCACCGCTCGAGCACCGCGCGGGGCGGGCGTCCGAGGGAGTTGCCGTCGAAGTAGACCAGCGAGGTCTCGCTGCCGACGAACCGGTCGCGGAACGCGGCCAGCGGATCGTCGGCGTCCAGGCGCGCGGCGAGGCGGTCCAGGTCGTCGGGCGCGGCCGGGCGCGCGGGAGGGGTCCTGGTCACGGCGTCCTCACATCCTCACCACGCGTGCCCGGGCGAAGCGGGCGGCGACGTCGGCATCGGTCTCGCGGATGCCGCCGGCGACGGCATCCGGAACGACCGTACCCACTCCGGCGGGCGCGTGGGAGAGCGGCCACGGGTCGCAGAGGGCGCGGACGAGCGCGTCGCCGCGGATGCCGACCGCCAGGAGGCGCTCGATCTCGATCCCGTTCACCCCGAGCGGCAGGTCGCCGTTGCCGAGATCCGTGCCGTAGAGGACGCGCCCACCGGAGCGGTGGAATCGCGCGAGGTGCCCGCTCGCCGTCGACGCCGCGGCGGGCCCTGTCTCGTGGATCGCAAGCGTCGAGATCCAGACGGTCTGCGCGACGGCGCGCGCGAGGAGCTCCGCGTCGAGGCGGTCGTCGAACGGAGTGTGCGCGAGTGCGTCGACGCCCGCGTCGAGCGCCCGCCGCGTCATCCCCTCGCCCTCGACGTGCGCGACGACGGGGAGCGCGCGGGCGTGCGCGGCGGCCACGACCGCGTGGAGGATCTCTCCGTCGGGCACCGGACCGGAGCGGGCGTTCAGCGCGACCTTGACGAGCGAGGCGCCCGCGGACGCCTGCTCCGCCACCGCCGAGGCCGCATCCGCGGCATCCGTCACCTCGCGGACGATCCCGCCCGGTGCCCAGGAGCGGCCGGACGGATACCCGCCCACGGCGGTGAGGAAGGCGCCGGCATACGCCGGGTGCGGCATCGACCCGCGCCGCGCGGCGAGGCGGGCCGGATCGCCGCCCAGGTCGACCCAGCCCGCAATCCCCCCGGCGGCCAGGGCGGTCGTGTCGACCAGGTGCCCGTGCACGTGGTGGTCGATGAAGGGCGGGAAGAGGGTGCCGTCGAAGCCCATCGCGTCAGTGTATGAGAAAGCTCTCAGGAACCTTTGAGGTTGTCGCACCCTCTGCCTACGGTTATCGCGCCGCGCCCACCCGGTGCGGCGCCGCCGACGTTTCACACCGGATCGGCACACGGAAGCGGCGAATCCTTCCGCAGAAACCAGCCTTCTGCAGAAAAAAAGGAGTGTCATGGGTCACAGACGACGCAGGTTCCTCACGGGGGTGGTCATCGCGACCGCGGTCCCGATCCTCTCGCTGGGTGCGATACCCGCCGCGTGGGCGGTCGAGGGCGGTCCCGAGCCCGTTCCGGACGGATCGATCTCGGACACCTTCGAGACGCCGCTGCCCCGCGGTGTCGCCGACAGCCTCCAGCGCGCGAGCGGTCAGGTGGAGGTCACGGTCCGCCTGGATCAGCCCGCCATCGCCGAGGTCGTCGCCGACGGTGCGCTCGCGGAGGGCGACGTCCCCGCCGAGCCCGTGCAGCAGGAGACCCGCGACGTCGTCGCCACCCAGCAGGACGGCTTCCTCGCCGAAGCCGCGAACCTCGGAGCCGCCGAGCTCGGACGCACGCAGCTCGCCGCCAACGTCGTGGTCGTCTCGGTCGACGCCGCGCAGCTGGAGACCCTCGCCGCGATCGACGGCGTCGTCTCGGTGAACCCCCTCAACCGCTACGAGAAGCACGAGCTTCCGCAGGACACGGCGTCGGGCAGCCTCTCGCAGGCCATCGACTACGTCCAGGCGCGGCCCCTCCACGAGGCCGGCATCGACGGCGCGGGTGTGCGGGTGGCGGTCCTCGACTCGGGCATCGACTTCACCCACCGCAACCTCGGCGGCCCCGGCACGCCCGAGGTGGTCGAGGAGTGCTTCGCGGGAGCGGATGCCGACGTCACCGGCGTCTGCGCCGAGTTCTTCGGCCCCGACGCTCCCAAGGTCAAGGGCGGCTACGACTTCGTCGGCGACGTCTGGCCGAACGGCGACGTGATCCCCGACAGCAACCCCATCGACAGCGGCCCCGAGGGCGGTCACGGCACCCACGTCGCCGACATCATCGCCGGACGCTCCGCCGACGGCGCGCACCAGGGCATCGCCCCCGGAGCCGAGCTCTACGGCGTCAAGGTCTGCTCGGCGGTGTCGACCTCGTGCAACGGCGTCGCCATCCTCCAGGGCCTCGACTGGTCGCTGGACCCGAACGGCGACGGTGACATCTCCGACGCCGTCGACATCGTGAACCTCTCCCTCGGCTCCTCGTACGGACAGGACCAGGACGACTCGTCCTTCGCCGCCGACAACCTCGTCCGCGCGGGCGTCGTCGTGGTCGCCTCGGCGGGCAACTCCGCCGACCGCCCCTTCATCGTCGGCTCGCCCTCGTCGGCTCCCGGAGTGATCAGCGTCGCGCAGACGGCGCTCCCCGACGACCTGCAGTGGGTCCTCGACCCCTCCAGCGGCGACGCGATCAGCAACGCCGTCCACCAGGCCTGGTCGCCGGTCCCGGAGGGCGTCATCTCCGCACCGTTGGCGCGGCCCACGGACGACGGCGGCGTCGGCTGCTCGCCCGAGGCCTTCGCGGGCTTCCCGGCGGGGTCGATCGCGCTCATCCAGCGCGGCGTCTGCAACGTCTCCGACAAGGCCGTGTTCGCCCAGGCCGCGGGAGCGGTCGCGGTCGTGATCTTCAACAACGCCCCGGGCGACCCGCCGAGCTTCAGCTTCGGCAGCGCCGAGCCGGTCGTCGTTCCCACCTTCACGATCAGCCAGGCCGCCGGTCAGGCCCTCGTCGCCGCCCTCGGCGCCGGTGAGGTCACGATCACGATCGACCCGGCATCCGCCATCCCGCTGACGAACACCATGGTCGGCACCTCCAGCCGCGGTCTCACCGTCACGGGACTCCGCGCCAAGCCCGACATCGGCGCCCCCGGGGCGTGGCTGTCGGCCGAGACGCAGACCGGCACCGAGGTGACGAACTTCGGCGGCACCTCCGGAGCCGCCCCCGTCGTCTCGGGCGTCGCCGCCCTCGTGCTCCAGAAGCACCCGGACGCCACCCCGGCAGAGGTCAAGGCGCGTCTGCTCAACGGAGCGGACTCCTCCAACCGCACCCCCACGGCGGACGGCTTCATCGCCACCCCGATCTCGCGGGTCGGTGCGGGCGAGGTCCGCGCACTCCCCGCGGCGGACGCGGTGGGCGTGCTGGCGACCGCCGGCACCGGCGGCAACGTCGGGCTCGGCATCCCGTCGGTCACGCGGTCGGAGCGCTTCACCGTCGACTTGACACTGACGAACACGTCGGACGAACGCAAGCGCTACGACATGGCGGCGGCGTTCCGCGACGACACCGATGCGGCGAGCCGCGCGGTCGACCTGCAGATCAGTCCGCGCAACGTCACGGTCGCTGCCGGGCAGAGCAAGAAGGTCACCGTGCGGGTCACGATCGACGGGTCGCGGCTGCAGGACTGGCCGTTCGACTCGGCCGGGGCGATCGGCGACGGCTCGGCCCTCAACGGGCCCGAGTTCGACGGCTGGATCACCGCGGCCTCCGGTGACGAGGAGCTGCACGTCGGGTGGACGGTCCTTCCGCGGAAGGCCGCCGAGGTCACGGCGCCGAAGAGCGTGAAGCTCGACCGGCGCGGTGCGGCGGAGCTCACGCTCAAGAACGACTCGCGGGTCGGCACGGGCGGCGTGGAGCTGTTCGCCCTGACCGGCACGAGCGAGCGTCAGCCGCAGCCCGCCGCGGGCGATCCGGGCACTCCCGGGAGCAACGCGGCGCGCATCGACCTCGCCGCCACCGGCGTCCGTACCGTCGACGATGTCGTCCAGTTCGCCGTCGCGACCTACGACCGCCGGACGGTGCTGACCTACCCCGCCGAGTTCGACGTGTACGTCGACGTCGACGAGGACGGCACGGACGACTACGTCATCTACAACGCCGAGGCCGGAGGGTTCGGCCTCACCGGGCAGTCGGTCGTCTACGTGCTCGACCTCGCGACCAACGCGGCGTCGGCGTTCTACTACACCGACGGCGGGTTCGACTCGTCCACCCAGATCCTCACCGCGCCGCTGGAGGCGCTGGGGCTCGAGGCGGGGCAGACGTTCTCGTACACGGTGCTGGCGATCGACAACTACTTCACCGGAGCCGTCACCGACTCCATCGAAGGACAGCGGTTCACCGTCGGCGGCGAGAAGTACCTCGTCCCGGCCACGACCGAGGTCGGACCGCGCGATCGCGTGAAGCTCGACGTCACCGCCAACCCCGCCGCGGGGGAGTCGACCCAGACCGGACTGCTGCTGCTGAACCGCAGCGCCGCGAAGGACGACTTCTCCCTCGTGGAGGTGCGCGACTGACGCTCGGAAGCACCCCCCCCCCGGAACGGGTCGGACCTCGCGGTCCGGCCCGTTCCGGGGTTCCGCGGACCGGGATGCCTACAGCGACGTGCGGTGGTTCTACAGCGAGGTGCGGACCGCGAAGAGCTCCGGGAAGAAGGTCAGTTCCAGCGCCCGCTGCAGGAACGGGGCGCCGCTCGAGCCGCCCGTGCCCGTCTTGAAGCCGATGATCCGCTCCACGGTCTTCAGGTGACGGAACCGCCAGAGCTGGAAGTTGTCCTCCAGATCGACGAGCTCCTCGCACGTCTCATACGCCGCCCAGTGCGCCGACGGGTCGGCGTAGATCGCTGTGAAGACCGGGACGAGCTCCTCCGCGAACGTCCAGGCGCGGGTGACGTCGCGCGTGAGCACGGCATCCGGAATCGCGTACCCGGTGCGCGCGAGCATGCGCAGGAACTCGTCGTAGAGGCTCGGTGCCTCCAGCGCCCCCTGCACGAGAGCCCGGGCGGCGGGATCGGCGTCGAAGACCCGGACCATGGCGGCGTTCTTGTTGCCGAGGGTGAACTCGATCGCGCGGTACTGCGCCGACTGGAAGCCGCTGGAGTTGCCGAGGACGTCGCGGAACTGGACGTACTCGGCGGGCGTGAGCGTCGCGAGCACCGACCACTGCTCGGTGAGGGTCTTCTGAATGTGCTTCACCCGGGCGATGCACTTGAGCGCCGGGGGGAGGTCGTCGGCGCGGAGCAGGCGAGCGGCCTCGCCCAGCTCGTGCAGCACCAGCTTCAACCACAGCTCGGTGGTCTGGTGCTGGATGATGAACAGCAGCTCGTCGTGGTGCTCCGGGTCGCTGAGCGGCTCCTGCGCCGAGAGCAGGGCGTCCAGGCGCAGGTACCCGCCGTAGCTCATCCGGTCGGAGAAGTCGGTGACGACGGTCTCTTCGATCTTCCGCGTGTTGTCCTCGACGGCCATCGGGCAAGCCTACGACCGGCCCCGGCATCCGTCACGCGCTCCTCCGGCCGGGCCGCCGGCCGAACCGAACTCCTCAGATCCGCGCCCGACACGCCCGAAACCCGCCCTGCGCGCCCCTCGCCATCCCAAACAGAGGAGTTCGGTACGCGCGGCGGGCGGCACCTCGCCCGTCACGCGGGGCGACAGAGCCGAGGCCGGGGCCGGCGTCGGGGCCGGCCCCGGCCGGGAGCGTCGGACGGCTCAGATGAGGGAGAGTTCGCGCAGCTTCGCCTCGACGTCGGCGTTGGACGGCTCGACGTGGTGCGAGGAATCCGGGTACAGCACGACGGGGATGTTGGTGCGGCCGGAGATGTCGCGGGCGACATCCGCGGAGGCGGGGTCGGCGACGAGGTCGACGTAGGTGTACTCCACACCCAGCTCGTCGAGCTGCTTCTTCGTGCGGATGCAGTCGCGGCACCAGTCCGCGCCGAACATGGTGATGGTCTTCGAGGTCATCCCCCTATTCTCGCCCCGCCGACGCGGTGTCGGGGGCGGTTCGCGCCGTGCGAACATAGGGGGCGATGCCGCTCTCGATCATCGTCCCGACGTTCAACGAGGCGCCGAACATCGCGGAGCTCGTCCGCCGTGTGACGGCGGTCGTCGACACGTCCGACACCGAGATCCTCTTCGTCGACGACAGCACCGACGACACCCCCGCCGTCATCGCCGAGGTCGCCCGCACCGCGGCGATTCCGGTCCGCCTGATCCACCGCGAGGTGCCCACCGGAGGTCTCGGCGGCGCGGTCATCGCGGGGATGACGGCGGCGACCGGGGACACGTGCCTCGTCATCGACGGCGACCTGCAGCATCCGCCGGAGAAGATCCCCGAGCTGCGCGACCGGTTCGCCGTCGGCGACGTCGACGTGGTGATCGCGTCGCGCTACGCGGGCGGCGGCACCTCGAAAGGGCTCGCCGACCGTACGCGCGTGCTCGTGTCGAAGGTGTCGACCTCGGTGACCAAGGCGATGTTCCCCGTCCGCCTGCACGAGGTGACCGACCCGATGACCGGGTTCTTCATCCTCGACCGCCGCGCGGTGGATGCCGCGACCCTGAAGCCCCGCGGATTCAAGATCCTGCTCGAGATCCTCGCCCGCCGGCCCCTCCGCATCGCGGAGGTGCCCTTCGACTTCGCGGGACGTCACGCGGGCGAGTCCAAGGCGTCGTTCCGGCAGGGCCTGCACTTCCTCGCTCAGCTGACCGCCCTGCGGTTCGGCAAGATGTCGCTGTTCGCCGTCATCGGCGGGATCGGTGCGGTGGCGAACCTCGGAATCGTCTGGGCGCTGACCCAGTTCGGCGTCGACTACGTCATCGCCGCGGTCGTCGGCGCCGAGGTGACCATCATCGGCAACTTCCTGCTGATGGAGCGCTTCGTCTTCCACGACATGAAGCACTCGGCATCCGGTGTCTGGTCGCGGTTTGCGAAGTCCTTCGGGTTCAACAACGCCGAGGCGCTGGTGCGGATCCCGATCATGGCGCTCATGGTCGAGACCTGGCACATCTCGGCGGTGCTCGCCACCGCCATCACCCTCGTCGTCGCGTTCGTGGTGCGCTTCGTCTTCCACTCGCTCGTCGTCTACGCACCGCGGAAGGATGCCGCGCCCTCGCGCGCACGCCGCTTCGTCGAGCAGGTCGACGAGCAGGCCATGAGCCCCGGCGAGCTCTGAGGCGGGTGCTTCCCGCCGGGGGGGTGGCGGCGTCAGCCGGCTGTCGAGGTGCAGCCGGCGGACGCGGGGTCAGCCGATGAGTGAGACGAGTGAATCCAGCCCCATGCCGTAGTCGATGCGGACCACCGGGAGCGCGAGCTTGTCGGTGCCGATGCCGACGGTGCCGGGTTCGATCGTGCGCGCCATCTCCCACCCGCCCTGGCGGAGCGCCTCCTTGGCCGTGTCGTTGTAGTGGCCGAAGGGATAGGCGACGACCTCCTTGACGCCGAGGACGTCGGCGGAGGTCTGCATGTCGGCGACGATCTCGGGGATGCCCCAGTTCACGATGCGCCCCTGGCCGTTGTCGCCGGCCTGGTGCATGTCGTGGGTGTGCGAGCGGCGGAGGACGAACGGCGACGGTGCGGGGTCCTGGCGGTAGGCGGTCACCATGAACGACGTGGCGAGGACCCCGTAGCGGTCGACGACGGGGACGGCGAGGTCGAACCAGGTCTGATCGGCGTCATCGTCGGTGACGATCACCGACCGCTCGGGAAGCCACAGACGACCGTCGATGAAGGCCGAGAGCTCATCCCAGGTCGGCAGGTAGAACCCGGTCGTGGCGATGTGGTTCATGTGCGCGTCGAAGTCGCCGATGTAGGCGTAGTTGCCGCGCAGCCAGTGAACCTCGCCCTCGGGGCGCTCGGTGAACTGGTGGTACATCAGGATCGGCACCCGGGTCGCGGCGGCGACGTTCTCGTCCGCCGTCATCCACGCGCCGTGCAGGGTCAGACGACGGTCCTCGCATGCGACCAGCTCGGATCCGTTGACGCGGGCGGGAACGGTGCGGGACGCGGCATCCTCCGCGGTGGAGTACCAGCCGGCGAACGCGTACCCGTCGCGATCGGGGATGGGGAGGGAGGCGTAGAGGGTGCCGGAGGTCTGGAGCATCGGCGCGACCGCGATCTCCTCGCCCGTGAACGACACCGCGCACGCGGCCGGATCGTCGGACGAGGCGAGGAGCTCCTCCTCGGGGGTGAGCGGCGTCGGCGTCGGAGTGGGGGAGGGCGCCGGCGTGGAGGTCGCGGCGACGACGGGTTCCGGGGTGCCCGGAGACGTGAGGGCGATGACACCCCAGGTCACGCCGCCGATCATCACGACCGCCCCGATCGCGGCGACGAGGGCGCGGCGCCGCCGGACCCGGGCGGAGACGCGGCGCCGGCGCGCTCCGGTTCTCGTGCTCTCCATGCGGTTCCCCTTCGCCGTCGGCGGGCCTGTGGTCCGGCCCCGCGCGTGGCTACGCTGATCGTATGACAACCCTCGTCCTCACCGTGGTCGGCGACGATCGGGCGGGTCTCGTGGCGACCGTCGCCGAGATCGTGGGTGCACACGGGGGCAACTGGGAGACGAGCGCGCTCGCCGAGCTCTCCGGGGCGTTCGCCGGGATCATCGAGGTGTCGGTGCCCGCGGCGCGTGCGGACGAGCTGCGCGAGGCGCTGTCGGTGCTCGATGGTCTGCTGTCGGTCGCGGTGCACGCGGGCGGGCGCTCGGCCGGACGTGGCGAGACGGGACGGCGCATCTCGCTCACCGTCCTCGGGAACGACCGCACGGGGATCGTGCACGAGATCTCCTCGGCGCTCGGCGCGCAGGGCGTGAGCATCGAGCGCATGTCGACCGAGACCCGCGACGCCGCCATGGCCGGGGGACGGCTGTTCGAGGCGACCGTCGTCGCGCGCGTGCCGTCCGGGGTCGACGTCGGCGACGTCGCCGCCCGCATCGAGCGCCTCGCCGACGACCTGCAGGTCGACGTGGCCCTCGACGACTGAGCCGCGCCACGCGGGGCCCGTACCGAACTCCTCTGTCTCGGGTGGGGAGGGGCCCGCAGGGCGGGTTTCGGGCGTTTCGGGCGCGGCTCTGAGGAGTTCGGTTCGGCGGGACCGGCCGGCGGACGCGCGTTGGGTGAGGTGCCGCGCGCCGCCCGTCCCGAACTCCTCAGTTTCGGGTGGGGAGGGGCCTACGGGGCGGGTTTCGGGCGTTTCGGGCGCGGATCCGAGGAGTTCGGACCGGCGGGCGGCGCGGGCGCGGGGGTGGCGGTTCGCGGCAAACGCATAGGCGCGGGAGGGTGGCGGCGGGGCGGCACGGGCGTACGATTCCTCTGCGCGCGTGCGCGACTCGGGATGCCGGTGGGTCCGACCTCCGGCGGCGGCCCGAGCCGGCCGCGCCCGAGTCCGGGAAGACACACATGCTGAACAACCTCACCGGGTGGCACGCCGTCCTCATCCTCGCGGTGATCCTGCTGCTCTTCGGCGCCGGGAAGCTCCCGGCCCTGGCGAAGAGCGCCGGGCAGTCGGCGCGGATCCTGAAGTCCGAGCTCCGCGAGGGCGCCGCGACACCCGCAACCACTGCCACGCCGGACCCGCAGGGAACGGCGACCACCGACGCACCCGCCGACCCGCAGAACCGGGTCTCGTCGACACCGCCTCCGCCCTCGACGGCCTGACCGGCATCCGCGGCGATTACGATCGAGCGGGTGCCCGACCCCGATCGGGCCGCCGGAGGAGCGCCATGCGGAACCGTCACCTGTTCACCCCCCTGACGCTGCGCGGACGCACGGTCCGCAACCGTCTCTGGGTCGCGCCGATGTGCCAGTACTCCGCGGAGAACCGCGACGGGATGCCGACGGACTGGCACCTGGTCCACCTCGGATCCTTCGCCCACGGTGGAGCGGGTGCGGTGCTGACCGAGGCCACGGCCGTGAGTCCCGAGGGGCGGATCAGCCCCCAGGACCTCGGCCTGTGGAACGACGCCCAGCGCGACGCGCTCGCGCGCATCGTCGATGCCCTCCACGCGTGCGGCGCGTCCGCCGGCGTCCAGCTCGCGCACGCGGGCCGGAAGGCCTCGACCCACCGGGCGTGGGACGACACCCGCGGATCGGTCGCCCTCGCCGACGGCGGGTGGGAGACCGTCGCCCCCAGCGCGATCGCCTTCCCGGGCCTCGCCGAGCCGCGCGCCCTCGACCCGAGCGGCATCCGGACCGTCGTCGACGACTTCGCCGCGGCGGCCACCCGTGCGAGGGATGCCGGATTCGACCTGGTCGAGGTCCACGCGGCTCACGGGTACCTGCTGCACGAGTTCCTCTCGCCGCTGTCGAACCACCGCACGGACGCCTACGGCGGCTCGTTCGACAACCGCGTGCGCCTCCTCCTCGAGGTCGTCGACGCGGTCCGCGCCGCGATCGGGGACGACCTCATCCTCGTCGTCCGCTTCTCGGCGACCGACTGGACCGACGGCGGCTGGACGATCGACGAGACGGTGGAGGCCGCCCGTCGCGTGGCCGCGCACGGCGCCGACCTCGTCGACATCTCCAGCGGCGGCAACGTCGCCGATGCCCGCATCCCGGTCGGCCCTGGGTATCAGGTGCCCTTCGCCGCCCGCATCCGCGCCGAGACGGGAGTGCCGACGGCGACGGTCGGCATGATCGACAGCGCGGCGCAGGCCGAGCAGATCCTCGTCACCGGACAGGCGGATGTCGTCTTGTCGGGCCGCCAGATGCTCCGCAACCCGCACTTCGCCCTGCGCGCGGCGCGGGAACTGGATGCCGATCTTTCGGCGACGCCGCCGCAGCTGACGCGCGGCTTCGCCTGACGCGGGCTCAGGCGCTCGGCGCCTCGGCCGCGGCGAGCTGCTGCTTCCACTCGCGGAAGCCCTCCTCGGTCCGACCGCGCCGCCAATAGCCCGAGATCGAGACCTGGCCTCGGGTGAGCCCGCGTTCGCCGTACAGATACGGACGGATGCCGTGCATGACCTCCGCGGCTTCGCCGTGCACGAACGCGTGGACGCGGCCTTCCGGCCAGTCGAGGGCCTTCACGGCGGCGAGGAGCGGATCGGCATCCGTCGTGGGCTCCGCGCGATAGAGGTGGACGACGTCCGTGTCGGCCGGGAGGGGCAGCTCGGGCTCGTGCCCGGGCTGCTCGAGCTGCAGGATGACGCGGGCCGAAGCGTCGCGGGGCAGTGCCTCGAGGGCTGCGGTGATCGCCGGGAGCGCGGACTCGTCGCCGACGAGGAGGTGGCAGTCCGCGTCCGGGGAGGGGGCGTACGCGCCGCCGGGGCCGTTGACGACAAGCGTGTCTCCCGGAACGGCGCGGGCCGCCCAGGGCCCGGCGACCCCCTCGTCGCCGTGGACGACGAAGTCGATCGCGACGGTCCCGGCCTCGGCATCCGGGGACAGCGCCGTATAGGTGCGCACGATCGGCATGTCCTCGGGCGCAACGACACCGCGCATCGCACGGACGTCGACGCCCTCCGGCAGGACGACGCCCGGGCGCGGGAAGACCAGCTTCACGTAGCGGTCGGTGAACCGGCTGCCGGCGAAGGCGGAGAGGTCGTCGGAGCGGAAGTGCACGCGCCGCACGACGGGGGTCGTCCAGGACGTGTCGGTGACGACGAGCGTGGTCGGCATGGGAGCTCCTCCGTGCGGGCCCTGCCCGCGACTGCGGGCGGCGTCGATGGGTGCGGCCCTGGCGAGTGTAACGTCCGCCGCGTCGAGCCGATCCGTCGCGGCGGGCGGGTGCGATCCTGGCATCCTGGACACATGCCCGCGACAGAGGACGCCCCCGACGTCGACGTCGAGCACGTCGGCGACGGCCGCCATCTCACTCGCGTGACCCGCGTCGAGACGACGTCCGGTGACGGCGGCCGACCCTTCGTCCTGGTCGCGGGTGTCGGCGTCGCGGCGACGTACTTCGAGTTCCTCGCGCCGACCCTCGCCGAGAGCGGGGACGTGTTCGCGCTCGATCTGCCGGGCTTCGCGGGGATGCCGCGGCCCGGCGATCAGCCGACGGCGGCGTTCTTCGCCGATCGGGTGGAAGAGGTCCTCGACCACTACGATCTGGTGGATCCGGTCATCGTCGGTCACTCGATGGGGACCCAGGTGGTCACCGAGGTGCTGATCCGCCGTCCCGAGGTGCGTCACGCCGTCCTGGTCAGCCCCGTCGTCAACGACAGGGAGGCGTCGCTCCCGCTGGTCGCCCTGCGCTTCGCGCAGTCGGCGATGCGCGAGACCCTCCACCTCGCGATGACGGCTCTGTCGGCGTACGTCCTGTGCGGCGTCGTGTACTTCGCACGGGTGCTCCCGCATCTCCTGCGCTATCGGCTGACCGAGCGGCTTCCCCTCGTCGCGGCATCCGTGCTGCTCATCCGCGGCGAATTCGACACGACGTCGCCCCGACGATTCCACTCGCGCCTCGTCTCGGCCGCGCGCAACGCCCGCCGCTGGGAGATCCGCGGGGCTGCGCACTCGATCATCAACGCGCACGCCATCGGTGCCGCCGACCTCATCGTGCAGCACGCGAACGACTCGATCGCGCAGAGAGGGCGGATGCCGGCCGAGGAGGCGGTCGTCCCGCCGCCGCCCCACGCGGGTCTGGACATCGTCCTCAGCGCGCTGCGCGAGCGGTTCGCGGAATGGTGGTGCGCCGCGCGCGGCGACGAGGTCGGTGTCGAGCGGGCCAAGGAGCGCCATGCCCGCATCCTGTGGCGCGCCTACTCGCGGTCCGGGCGGGACCCGCGCCGTGCCGCCGCCGGTGCCGAGGAGCGGACGTGACCGGGCGTTCGAGGCAAAAGCAAAACCCCCGCCATGTAGAAGCTAGGCGAGGGTTTCTGGGACCGTTGTAACGACGGTCCGTGTGGCTCCGACCGGCATCGATCCGGTGACCTTTCGATTTTCAGTCGAACGCTCTACCAACTGAGCTACAGAGCCGCGTGGCATCCGTATCGTGAACGACGCGATGCCACGTCCTAGACGAAAGGCCCTCTTTTCACAAAGGGCCTGTCGCTCGGAGCGACCCTGACGGGACTTGAACCCGCGACCTCCGCCGTGACAGGGCGGCACGCTAACCAACTGCGCTACAGGGCCATACGTTTTCAATTATATGTGCGGAGAGTGACCCCAACGGGATTCGAACCCGTGCTACCGCCGTGAAAGGGCGGCGTCCTAGGCCGCTAAACGATGGGGCCGAGCGAACCCGGAGGCTCACGCTTACCGACGCCCAAGCATACGTAATCTTCGGCCGATGTGCCAATCGAGGGCGTGTGCACCCCGGATCGGACGTCTCGAGAACGCACACTGAGCGGGCGGATGCCGCGGTCCGACGTCGACTGCGCCTGAAAAAACCGTTGCGAAAGTGACGTGTGTTGCTAGTGTGATCGATGTTGCGACGCGGGAGGGAGGTTGCCGTGCACTCCGACGACGCATCAGACGACTGCGGCTGCGCCCCCACTGCCGCCGAGCGCGCGCGCCTGTGGCCCACCGTCAATCGGCGGAGCGCCCTCGGGCTCGGACTCATCGGTGCCGCCACCCTCGGCACCCTCGCCGGCCCGATGATGCCGGCCGCGTTCGCCGCCGACTACCCGACGTGGGACGACGTCAAGCGGGCCCGCGCGAACGAGGCGGCGAAGAACAGCGAGATCTCCCGGATCGAAGGGCTCATCCGCTCGCTCGCCGACGACGTCGCCGCCAAGCGCGCGGAGGCCGAGCGCCTCGCGGACGAGTTCTACGTCGCGCAGCAGGAGTACTTCGCCGCCGCGTACCGCGCCGACCAGCTCCAGGCCGAGGCCGACACGCAGGCGGCAGCGGCGCTCGACGCCGCCAACAAGGCCGGTCTCGTCGCCGCCCAGCTCTACCGTCAGGGCGGTGACGACACCTCTCTCGAGCTCTTCTTCGCCGGGTCCGCGGCATCCGCCGACGATCTGCTGTCGCGCCTGGGCACGATGGACAAGCTCATCCAGCGGAACCAGGCCGTGTACGCCGACGCGATCACGGCGCGGGACTCCGCGCAGAACCTCAGCGATCTGGCGCTGGAGCAGCGCACGGAGCGCGACCGTCTGCAGAGGATCGCCGAGGAGAAGATGGTCGCCTCGCAGCAGGCGGCTGCGGCAGCAGAGGCCGCGCTCCAGGCCGAGCAGAGCAACCGTGTGCGGCTCGAAGCGCAGCTCGCCGCTCTCCGTGACACCACGAGCAGGACCGTCGCCGAATACGAAGAGGGTGTCCGCGTCCGTGAGGAGGCCGCGCGCAAGGCCCGCGAAGAGGCCGAGCGTCGTGCGCGGGAGGAGGCCGAGCGCCTCGCCCGTCTCGAGCGGGAGCGTCTCGAGCGCGAGCAGCGCGAACGCGAGCAGGCAGCGAACAACGGCGGGGGCAACTCCGGCGGGGGCGGCGGCAACTCGGGCGGCGGGGGCAGCTCCGGCGGCGGTGGCGGCGGCAACTCCGGAGGCGGAGGTGGCGGCGGCGGGAACGGCTGGGCCCGCCCGTCGGCCGGATGGCGCACGTCCGGTTACGGCCCGCGTTCGGTGCAGTGCGGATCGGGCTACTGCTCCAGCGGCTTCCACTACGGGGTGGACCTCGCGGCCGGCTGCAGCGCCGGCATCTACGCCGCGTCGGCCGGCACCGTGGTCTACGCCGGGTACAACGGCGGCTACGGCAACTACATCAAGATCGACCACGGCGGCGGCATCGGCACCGGCTACGCGCACATCCGATCCGGCGGGCTCTTCGTCGGCTACGGCCAGCGCGTCAGCGCCGGGCAGCTCATCGCCGCCGAGGGCAACACCGGGAACTCGTTCGGCTGCCACCTCCACTTCGAGGCGTACGTCAACGGCGGCACCGTGAACCCCATCGACTTCCTCGCCGCCCGAGGCATCTGGGTCTGAACCACCCTCGCCCGCAGTCGAGCCGGGGCCCGTGGAGTTCCCCCTGCTCGTCGTTCGCGCACGAAGAAGGGGTGCCGGCTCGCGCCGGTCACCCCTCTCCTGATCGGATGCCGATCAGAGCGTCGTGGGAGCTTCGCCCTCACCCTGGGTCTTGGTGCGACCCTCGTGCTCGTCGAAGCGCTCGAAGGCCTCGGCGACCAGGCGCTCGGCCTCGGCGGCGTTCGCCCACTGGTCGACCTTGACCCACTTGCCGGGCTCGAGGTCCTTGTAGTGCTCGAAGAAGTGGTTGATCTCATTGCGGGTCCACTCGTCGATGTCGTCGACGTCCTGGATGTGGTTCCAGCGGGGGTCCTTCGCCAGGACCGCGACGACCTTGTCGTCGCCGCCGGCCTCGTCGCTCATCTTGAGCACGCCGACCGGGCGGACCTTGGCCAGCACGCCCGGGTAGAGGTCGCGGTCGAGCAGGACGAGCACGTCGAGCGGGTCGCCGTCCTCACCGAGGGTGTTCTCGAAGAACCCGTAGTTGCTGGGGTAGCCCATGGGGGTGAACAGGACGCGGTCCAGGAACACCCGGCCGGTGCCGTGGTCGACCTCGTACTTCACGCGGCTGCCGCGCGGGATCTCGATGACGGCGTCGTATGCGCCCATGCTGGTCTCCTTCGAAGAGGGGTGAATGCCGCGCATCAGCCTACCGTCGGCCCCGATCGGTCGAAGATGCGGGGTGCGGGGCGGGTTCGGCGCCGACGGAGAGACAGGACGCGCCTTCCGGCCCGCGTTCTCGACGGCCGGGGCCGCTACCGTGGGCGGGTGGACGAGCGACGACCGAGCCTTCATCCCGCCGTCGCCGAGGTCCGGCGGGCGGTGCGCATCGCGCTGGACGACCGTGATCCGGGAGCGACGGTCGTCGTCGCCCTCTCCGGTGGGGCGGATTCCCTCGCACTCGCCGCCGCCGTGGCCTTCGAGGTGCCCCGCGCGGGGCGCGACGCCGTCGCGGTCGTCGTCGATCACGGTCTGCAGGTCGATTCCGCGGCGGTCGCGGCATCCGCCGCCGCCGCGGCCGCACAGCTCGGTCTCGCCGCCCGCGTCGTCCGCGTCGAGGTCGGGGGCGAGAGCGGCCCCGAGGCCGCCGCTCGGACGGCGCGCTACGGCGCGCTCCGCGCCGCGGCCGCCGAGGCCGGACCGGCGGTGATCGTCACCGGGCACACGCTCGACGACCAGGCCGAGACGGTGCTGCTCGGACTCGCGCGCGGATCGGGGGCGGCGAGTCTGCAGGGCATGGCGCCCGTCACCGACCTCGACGGCATCCCGCTCGTCCGGCCGCTTCTCGACGTGCGCCGCGAGACCACCCGCGCCGCCTGCACCGCCGAGGGGCTGACCTGGTGGGACGACCCCCACAACACCGACGACCGCTTCGCGCGGGTGCGGGTGCGGGAGCGGGTGCTGCCCGCGTTCGAGACCGAGATCGGTCCGGGTATCGCCGAGGCGCTCGCCCGGACGGCCGCGCAGCTGCGAGAGGATGCCGCGGCGTTCGACGAGATGATCGCCGAGACGATCGAGGACATCGTCGAGCCCGCCGAAGCCGGGATCGCGGTGTCGGCGGCGGCCCTCGCGGCGAACCCGGCGGCCCTCCGGCATCGCATCATCCGCCACGTCGTGGCCGCCGAGTTCCACGAGAGCCTCACCCGGGCCCAGACGCTCGAGGTCGCGCGCCTGGTCACCCACTGGTCGGGTCAGGGGCCCATCGACCTCCCCGGATGCCGCGCCACCCGCGTCGGCGGACTGGTGGCGTTCACCGCCCGCTGACCGCGCTCGCTCCGCGCCCCCCGTCGCCGAACCGCCGCCCGTTCTTTAGACTCGGGGGATGCGCGCGGCCGACATCTCCGACGACCTGACCGACGTTCTGGCGACCGAGGAGGAGATCCTCGCGAAACTCGACGAGGTCGCCGCCGCCGTCGCGGCCGACTACGAGGGCAAGGACCTCGTGCTCGTCGGCGTCCTCAAGGGCGCGATCATGGTGATGGCCGACTTCTCGCGGGCCCTCCCGACCCTGGTCCCGATGGACTGGATGGCGGTGTCCTCCTACGGGGCCGGCACGAAATCCAGCGGTGTGGTGCAGATCCGCAAGGACCTCGACACCGACCTGTCCGGCAAGCACGTCCTGATCGTCGAGGACATCATCGACTCCGGCCTCACCCTCAGCTGGCTGCTGGACAACTTCTCCTCCCGCGGTGCCGCGTCGGTGGAGGTGTTCGCCCTCTTCCGCAAGCCGGATGCCGCCAAGGTCGAGGTCCACTGCCGCTACGTGGGCTTCGACATCCCCAACGACTTCGTCGTCGGCTACGGCCTGGACTACGACGAGCGCTACCGCAACCTCCGTGACGTCGCGGTGCTCGCCCCGCACGTCTACTCCTGACCGGCATCCGCCGCGCCGACACCCGCTCGGGGCGGAGGGCGATTTCGCCACCGGCGAATGCACAGGCCGGGCATAGGCGCCGCGAGATACCCTGAACGCACCGTCGCCGGGGCGTGGTGCCCCCGGAACGACGTCGGCCGACGAAGGGACCGGGCACACGCCCGACTATGGACTTCAAGAAGATCGCGCGCAACCCGCTGTTCTACGTGCTGGTGATCGGACTCCTGCTGATCGTCGGGTTCTCCCTCATCTCCAGCCTCGGGGGCGCGAAGCAGATCACCACGCAGGAGGGCCTCGAGCTCCTCCGGGGCGACACGGTGATCGAGGTGGTGAACACCGACGGCGATCAGCGCGTGGACATGACCCTCTCGGGCCCCTACGACGGTGCGACCGAGGTGCAGTTCTACTACGTCTCCGCCCGCGCCGACGAGGTGGTGCGCGCGATCGACTCCGCCTCTCCGACCGACGGCTTCAACGACGTCGTCCCCCGCGCCACGTGGTTCGACGGCTTCCTCTCGCTCCTCCTGCCGATCCTCCTCCTCGGTCTGCTGTTCTGGTTCCTGCTGTCGTCGGCGCAGGGCGGCGGCAGCCGCGTGATGCAGTTCGGCAAGTCCCGCGCGAAGCTCGTGACGAAGGAGATGCCGCAGGTCACCTTCGCCGACGTCGCCGGCTCGGACGAGGCGATCGAGGAGCTCGAGGAGATCAAGGACTTCCTGAAGGACCCCACGAAGTTCCAGAACGTCGGCGCCCGCATCCCGAAGGGCGTGCTGCTGTACGGCCCTCCCGGCACCGGGAAGACGCTGCTCGCCCGCGCGGTCGCCGGCGAGGCGGGGGTCCCCTTCTACTCGATCTCGGGTTCGGACTTCGTCGAGATGTTCGTCGGCGTCGGCGCGAGCCGCGTGCGTGACCTGTTCAACCAGGCCAAGGAGAGCGCGCCCGCGATCATCTTCATCGACGAGATCGACGCGGTCGGTCGTCATCGCGGCGCCGGAATGGGCGGCGGACACGACGAGCGCGAGCAGACGCTGAACCAGATGCTCGTCGAGATGGACGGCTTCGACCCCAAGGCCAACGTCATCGTCATCGCCGCGACGAACCGTCCCGACATCCTCGACCCCGCGCTCCTGCGTCCGGGACGCTTCGACCGCCAGATCGGCGTGGACGCGCCCGACCTCAAGGGCCGCAAGCAGATCCTCGAGGTGCACGGGCGCGGCAAGCCCCTGGCGGACGGCGTCGACCTCGAGGTCGTCGCGCGGAAGACCCCCGGGTTCACCGGCGCCGACCTCGCGAACGTCCTGAACGAAGCGGCCCTGCTGACGGCGCGCTCCAACGCCCAGCTCATCGACAACCGCGCCCTCGACGAGGCGATCGACCGCGTGCTCGCCGGCCCGCAGCGCCGCACCCGCGTCATGAAGGACCGTGAGAAGCTCATCACCGCCTATCACGAGGGCGGTCACGCGCTCGCGGCCGCCGCGATGAACCACACCGACCCGGTCACCAAGGTCACGATCCTTCCGCGCGGCAAGGCGCTCGGGTACACGATGGTGCTGCCGCTGGATGACAAGTACTCCGTCACCCGCAACGAGCTCCAGGACCAGCTGGCGTACGCGATGGGCGGCCGCGTGGCCGAGGAGATCGTCTTCCACGACCCCACCACCGGAGCCTCGAACGACATCGAGAAGGCGACGAGCATCGCCCGCAAGATGGTCACCGAGTACGGCATGACCACGGATGTCGGTCCCGTCAAGCTCGGTCAGTCCTCCGGCGAGGTCTTCATGGGCCGCGACATGGGGCACGGTCGGGACTTCTCCGAGCGCATCGCCGAGCGCGTGGACGCCCAGGTCCGCGCCCTCATCGAGCAGGCGCACGACGAGGCGTACCGGGTGATCAACGCCAACCGCCACGTCCTGGACCGTCTCGCCCTGGCGCTCCTGGAGAAGGAGACGCTGGACCACCTGGAGCTCGCCGAGATCTTCACCGACGTGCAGAAGCTCACGCCGCGCCCGCAGTGGCTCTCCAGCAACGACCGCCCGGTCTCGCAGCAGCCCCCGGTCGAGGTGCCCAAGCGCGCGGTTCCCGTCGATGTCGCGGCATCCGTCGAGGCGGCCCCGCAGGGCGAGCCCGAGAAGGCCGCCACGCGGCAGCCGTCTGGTCAGGCGCGCCCGGCGACCGCATAGGCTCGGTGCGTGGCCGTAGATCGTGAACGGGTCTCCGCCCTGGTGCGGGACCTGCTGGAGGCGATCGGGGAGGACCCCGATCGTCCCGGGCTCAAGCACACGCCGCACCGGGTCGCCGAGGCCTACGCCGAGTTCTTCGGCGGTGTGGGGGAGGACCCCGCGGCGCCCCTCGCGCACACGATCTCGGTGACCCGGGGGCCTGCCCCCGAGACGCTCCCGTCGGGCGCGGTGATGCTGCGCGACATCCTCTTCCGCTCGGTCTGCGAGCACCACCTGCTCCCTTTCCGCGGGCACGCCCACATCGCCTACCTCCCGGGCGAGCAGGTGGTCGGCCTCGGCGCGCTGCCGAAGGTCGTCGACATCCTCGCCGCGCGGCCGCAGGTGCAGGAGCGCCTCGGCGAGCAGATCGCCGACGTGATCGCCGCGAAGCTCGACGCCCGGGGCGTCCTGGTCGTCCTCGACGCCGCGCACGAATGCCTCACGATGCGCGGGGAGCGCCAGCCCGACGCCTCGACCGTGACCATCGCCGCCCGCGGGGCACTCGCCGAGCCGGCTGCCCGCGCGGAGGTCGTCCTGCTCCTCGGGGCGGGGGCGCGCGCATGACCGCGCTCGTCATGGGCGTGGTGAACGTCACCCCCGATTCCTTCAGCGACGGCGGACGGTTCCTGGATGCCGAGGCCGCCGTGGCGCACGGGCTGCGCCTCCGCTCCGAGGGCGCGGCGATCCTCGACGTCGGAGGCGAGTCGACGCGCCCCGGAGCCGAACGCGTGACCCCCGAGGTCGAGCAGGAGCGGGTGCTGCCGGTGATCGCGGAGCTGACGAGGCAGGGGGCGGTCGTGAGCATCGACACGCTGAACGCGGCGACGGCCGCCGCCGCCGTCGCCGCGGGCGCGCGCCTGGTCAACGACGTCTCGGGCGGCCTCGCCGACCCGGACATGCTGGCCGCCGTGGCGGAGTCCGGTGCCGACGTCATCCTCGGCCACTGGCGGGGGCCATCGTCCGAGATGTACGCCCGCGCTCAGTACGACGACGTGGTCGGCGAGGTCGTCTCCGAGCTCGGCGCCCGCACGGAGGCCGCGGCCCACGCCGGCATCCCGCCCGCGCGGGTGCTGGTGGACCCCGGCATCGGGTTCGGCAAGCGCGGCGAGCAGAACTGGGCGACGCTGCGCGGGCTGTCGCGCATCGTCGCGATGGGCCCGCGGGTCCTCGTCGGCACGAGCCGCAAGCGCTTCCTCGCCGAGTCGCTCGCGGACGATCCCGGCAACGCGTCGATCGAGAGGCGCGACCTCGCCACCGCCGTCACGAGCGTCCTGGCCGCGCAGGTCGGGGTGTGGGGCGTGCGCGTCCACGACGTGGCCGCCACCCGTGACGCGCTGCTGATCGCCGAACGCTGGAAGGGGGATCACCGGTGGACGTCACCGATCGCATCACGCTGAGCGGACTCCGGGTCTTCGGGTACCACGGCGTCTACGACGACGAGAAGCGCGACGGGCAGGATTTCGTCGTCGACCTGCGGCTCGACCTCGACACGCGCCCCGCCGCCGCGAGCGACGACGTCGCCGACACGGTCCACTACGGCGACCTGGCGGCATCCGTCGCCGCGGTCGTCGCGGGCGACCCCGTCGACCTCCTCGAGACCCTCGCGCAGCGCATCGCCGACGTCGCGCTCGCCGACGACCGCGTCGCCCGGGTGGAGGTCACCGTCCACAAGCCGCAGGCGCCGATCGCCCTGCAGTTCGACGACGTCTCGGTGACCATCGCCCGCTCCCGTCCCCGGACCTCGGCATGAGCCGCCGACTGGCCGACGGCATCCAGGGCGAACCGGCGCGACCGGATCGACCCGTCGAGACCGCGGTGGTCGCCCTCGGCGCCAACCTCGGCGACCGGGTCGCGACCCTGGAGGCCGCGGTCTCCGACATCCGTCGCCTGCCGCTCGTGGACGAGGTCCGCGTCTCGCCGGCGGTCGAGTCGGTCGCGGTCACGCTGGACGGGCCGGATGCCGAGGCCCCGACCTATCTCAACGCCGTCGCGCTCGTCCGCACCCGCCTCGCGCCCACGGTGCTTCTCGGGTATCTGCATGCCATCGAGGCACGCCACGGGCGGGTCCGTCGCGAGAGATGGGGTGACCGCACGCTCGACCTGGACCTCATCGCGTACGGCGACGTGCGCAGCGACGCGACCGCGCTCCTCCTGCCGCACCCGCGCGCGGCGGAGCGCGACTTCGTCCTGGAGCCGTGGCTCGCGCTCGATCCGGATGCCGTCCTCCCCGGTCACGGCCGCGTCGACGCCCTGCTGGCCGACCTCCGGAACCGACGGTGAACCGCACGGGGGCGGGGGTGCTCATCGTCGCTGCGGTGCTCGGCGGCGCGGCGGGATTCGTGCTGAACCAGGTGCTGACGACATCGGGGCGTCCGACCTTCACCCCGATGGTGTCGCTCCCGATCCTGCTCCTCCTCCTCGGGGCGGTCGTGGTGGCGCTCGCCGTGCCGATCCGGCAGGCGACACGCGGGCGCGGGCGGGCCGCGGTGAATCCGTTCCGGGCGCTCCGGATCGCCATGCTCGCCAAGGCCTCCAGCATCGTCGGCGCCGCGATCGGCGGCTTCGGACTGGGGCTGCTGGCCTTCCGTGCGACGCTTCCCGTGGCGCCGTCTGTAGGCTCGGTGGGCACGCTCATCGCGACCGCCGTCTGCGGCGCGGTCCTCATCGCGGCGGCCCTCGTGGCCGAGCACCTGTGCACCATCCGGAAGGACGATGATGACGAACAGCCCGGAGCCGGAGGCCCCGGTCCCCACGACCCCCTCGGTGCCGGACCCGGCGAGCCGACCCACTGAGGCCGATCGGCCGGCGGCCGTCGCGCCGCCCGTCGAGGCCCCTCGGGGGGCGGAGGCCGCGCGCACGGACGAGCCGGCGACGTTCGACCGCATCGTCGAGTCCCGGTCGCCGTCGCGCCTCGTCCTCGCCGAGGGCGTCTGGCACCAGATCTCGCCCCGCTACGTCTGGGTGCAGCTGCTGTCGTCGGGGATCGTCCTGGCGCTCGTCGTCGCGGCGACGCTCGTCCTCGCGCTCGTCTTCGGACAGGTGTGGGCGTACATCCCGGGCGGCATCATCACCGTCATCATGGTGTGGACCCTCGCGATCCTGCCCCGGCAGGCGCGGGCGATCGGCTACCGGCTGCGCGAAGACGACCTCGTCTTCCGCCGGGGCATCCTGTGGCAGCGCTTCGTCGCGGTGCCCTACGGCCGCATGCAGCTCGTCGACATCACCCACGGTCCGCTGGACCGCGCGTTCGGCATCGCGCAGCTGAAGTTCGTCACGGCGGCCGCCGCGACCGGGGTCACGATCCCGGGTCTTCCCCAGGCGACCGCCGACACCCTGCGCGATCACCTCGTCGAGGTCGCAGAGAGCCGGCGCACCGGCCTATGACCACTCCCGACCCGAACGCCGTCCCGGCGCCGAACGCGGCACCCGGGCCGGGCGTGCCGCCGCCCGCGCTCGTGCGCTCGCCGCTCAGCGACGGCGAGTGGCACCGGCTGCACCCCCTGACCCCGCTCCTGCGCGGCGGACTGTTCCTGCTGGTCGTCATCGGCATCGTCGTGGCGAACCTCCGCGACCGCCTCATCGCGATCTTCTTCCCGTGGACCGGCGAGGACGGCGTCGACGTCGACATGCAGGGCGACCCCGTCGACTTCGTGATCGACAACAACCTCTACCTGGTGGCCCTCCTCATCGTCGTCGGGGTGCTCGCGGTCCTCGTCGGCGGCTTCTACCTGTCGTGGCGCTTCCACACGTTCCGCATCACCGACGACGACGTCGAGGTGCGCAGCGGCATCCTGTTCCGCACGCAGCGCCGCGCGCCGCTCGACCGCGTGCAGGGCGTCAACCTCACGCGGCCGATGATCGCGCGGCTGCTCGGCATGGCCAAGCTCGAGGTCATCGGCGCGGGCGCCGACGGCAACGTGCGCCTGGAGTACCTCTCGACCGAGAACTCCGAGGCGGTCCGTGCCGACATCCTGCGCCTGGCCTCGGGTCAGCGTCTGGCGGAGGAGAGCGCGCGCCGCGAGGCGGCGGGCTCGCGGGGCGCCGCCATCGGCCAGACGGTCTCGCGCGGCCTGACCGGACTCATCGAGGGCGACGAAGCTCCCGTCGCCGAACCGGAATCGGTCGTGGACATCCCGGTCGCCCGGTTGATCCTGTCGCACGTCGTCAGCACGACCACCGTCATGCTGATCCTCGGTGTCGTCGCCGTGTCCGTCGGTGCCATCCGCGGGACCCCGTGGCTGCTGTTCGCGATCATCCCGGGTCTCATCGGTGTCGGCGCGTACTGGGTGCGCTCGATCATCCGCTCGCTGCGGTACTCGATCGCCCCGACCCCCGACGGGGTGCGGATCACCTTCGGCCTGCTGACGACGATCACCGAGACGGTGCCTCCCGGCCGCATCCACGCGGTCGAGATCACCCAGCCGATCCTGTGGCGTCCCTTCGGCTGGTGGGCGATCCGCATCAACCGTCTGAGCGGACGCAACGCCGCCGACACCTCGGCCGATCAGTTCACCACCGCGCTTCCGGTCGGCACGGCCGCCGATGTCGAGCGCGTCCTGCGGCTGCTGCAGCCGCGTGTCCCGGCGGGCGAGTGGGGCATGATCGTCGCGCAGGGGATGGTCGGGCCCGGGCGTCGGCGGGTGAAGCCCGTGGGCGCCGGCGGTGCCGAAGGCGATGCGGGATCGACGGATGCCGCCGCGGACGGGTTCCGGACGTCGCCGCGCCGCGCATGGCCGCTGCGACCCCTGTCCTGGCGCCGGAACGGCTTCCGACTCACTCCCGACCTCCTGCTCCTGCGCCGCGGATTCATCTGGCGCCGTCTCGCGATCGTGCCACTGGCGCGTCTGCAGTCCATCGGCATCGACCAGGGCCCCCTCGACCGTGCTCTGAGAGTCGCGGCGCTCCGCGCGCACATCGTCTCGGGTCCCGTCTACGCCTCGCTGGGCGCGATCGACCGCGACGACGCCGTGGCCGCCTTCGACGACATCGCGCACGCGGTCGTCGCCGCAGCGGGCGACGACCGATCGCACCGGTGGGCCGAGTACCTCACGCCGGAGTCCCCGGTCGCAGCGGAGGTCCCGGACGGCGCGGAGACCCTCACCGCGTCCGACAACCCGGCCCTGCCGGCGCCCCCGGCCGAGTCGGAGCGCCGAACGTGAATCGCGACGGTCGCCTCGGTGTCGGGATCGTCGGCGCCGGCCGCGTCGGGCCGGTCCTCGGTGCCGCCCTCGGCGGTGCGGGGCACGCGCTCGTCGGGATCACCTCGGGATCGGATCGCGAACGCGTCGAGGCGATCCTGCCGGACGTCCCGGTCCTCGACGCTCCCGAAGTCGTCCGACGGAGCGAGCTGGTCGTCCTCGCCGTTCCGACGGCCGAGCTGCCCGGCCTCGTGCGCGGGCTCGCCGAGACCGGAGCGTGGCAGCCGGGGCAGCTCGTCCTGCACACCGACCCGGCGTCGGGGGTCGGCATCCTGTCGGACGCGAGTGCGCGCGGAGCCATCCCCCTCGCGATCCACCCCGCGATCGCCTTCACCGGCACCTCGATGGATCTCCGGCAGCTCCACGGCGCGTTCGCGGCCGTCACGGCGCCCGGTCCGGTCCTGCCCATCGCACAGGCCCTCGCGGTCGAGATGGGATGCGAACCGGTCGTCATCGCCGAGGAGGACCGCGCGGCCTACGCGGAAGGCATCGCCACGGCGACGACGTTCTCGCGCGAGATCGTGCGACAGTCCACGGATCTCCTCTCCCGCGCGGGAGTGCCGGAGCCGGGGCTGTACCTCTCCTCGCTCGTGCACTCCACGATCGATCACGCCCTCGCCGGATCGCGCGTGGCCCGCGACCCCGAGCCGCCCATCGAACAGTGACGGCGCGTCCTGCGGCATCCGCGCGATCCGGCCCCGCGGCCCTCCGCCGGTAGACTTGCCCGGTCTTCCGAGGAGCCCCCACATGTCTGACACCGCGCCCGACGCCGCCCCCGCCCCCGAGCCGACCGAGGAGGACGTCTTCGAGCAGAAGGCGGTCCGCCTGGCCAAGCGCGAGCGCCTCATCGGCGAGCGGGCGGATGCCGCCGGCGGCGCGTACCCGGTGACCGTCCCCGTCACCGACACCATTCCCGCACTGCGGGCGCGGTTCGGCGACCTCGAGGCCGGCGCCGAGACGGGGCAGACCGCGTCGGTCGCGGGCCGCGTCGTGTTCAGCCGGAACACCGGCAAGCTCTGCTTCGCCACGCTCCAGTCGGGCGACGGCAGCCGCATCCAGGCGATGGTCTCGCTGGCGCAGGTGGGGGACGAGTCGCTTCAGGCGTGGAAGGAGCTCGTCGACCTCGGCGACCACGTCTCGGTCACCGGCGAGGTCATCTCCAGCCGCCGCGGCGAGCTGTCGATCATGGTCACGGCGTGGCAGATCGCGGCCAAGGCGATTCTCCCGCTGCCGAACATGTACAGCGAACTGAGCGAGGAGAGCCGTGTGCGCTCGCGCTTCCTCGACCTGATCGTCCGCGATCGGGCGCGCGAGACGGTCGTCGCCCGCTCGACGGTGAACGCCAGTCTCCGCTCGACCTTCGCCGCACACGCCTTCGTCGAGGTCGAGACGCCGATGCTGCAGGTCCAGCACGGCGGAGCCTCCGCCCGGCCGTTCATCACGCACTCGAACGCCTTCGACACCGATCTGTACCTGCGGATCGCGCCGGAGCTCTTCCTCAAGCGCGCCGTCGTGGGCGGTATCGACCGCGTCTACGAGATCAACCGCAACTTCCGCAACGAGGGCGCCGACTCCACCCACAGCCCCGAGTTCGCCATGCTCGAGGCGTACCAGTCCTACACCGACTACCAGGGGATCGCCGACCTGACGCAGGAGCTCATCCAGAACGCCGCGATCGCCGTGGCCGGCTCCACCACCGTCACCTGGGCGGACGGCACCGAGTACGACCTCGGCGGCCAGTGGGATCGCCTGTCGATGTACGACTCGCTGTCCGACGCCGCGGGCCGGGCGATCTCGCCCGAGACCCCGTACGACGACCTCGTCGCCCTCGCCGAGCAGAACGGCGTGGAACTCCCGCCGCATCCGATCCACGGCAAGCTCGTCGAGGAGCTGTGGGAGCACTTCGTCAAGCCCACGCTCACGCGACCGACCTTCGTCATGGACTTCCCGCTCGACACCAGCCCGCTCGTACGCGAACACCGCTCGATCCCCGGCGTCGTCGAGAAATGGGACCTGTACGTGCGCGGCTTCGAGCTGGCCACCGGCTACTCCGAGCTCGTCGACCCCGTCATCCAGCGTGAGCGCTTCGTCGAGCAGGCGAAGCTCGCCGCGCGGGGCGACCTGGAGGCCATGCGCATCGACGAGGAGTTCCTCCGCGCCCTCGAGCACGGCATGCCCCCGACGGGCGGCATGGGCATGGGGATCGACCGGCTGCTCATGGCGATCACGGGCCTCGGCATCCGCGAGACGATCCTGTTCCCGCTGGTGAAGTAGCACCCGAGGCTCCGGCTTCGGGTCAGCGTCGCTCGGCCGCGCGGAACGCCCAGTCGGGCAGGTGCCCCGCGGCGACGAACGAGAGCACGATCTCGGCGAGGCCGTGCTCGGGATCGAGATCCAGCGCCTGGCGCGCGAGCACCTCGGCGTGCGTCGAGCGCCCGAGCGCCCACGCGAGCCACGCGCACACCGCCAGGGCTCCGGGCGCGGCGTCCGGTGGCGCGCACGCGGCGAGCCGGCGGACCACCTCCAGCGCGCGGACGAGCCGCCGTGGCTGCGGCTGCGCGCCCTCGCCCCACAGGTGCATCGCGAGGTGCGGCGGGTACTCCTCTCCTGCTTCCCACCGGCGCTGCGCCTCGAGCGCATCGTCGCCGCCGTCGATGTCGCTGCACCACTGCACGAGGGCGACGTCGCGGAGGGAGGGCCGCGCAAGGCACCAGAGCAGGGTCGCCGCGGGTACGGCGTCGAGCGCGGTGGGATCCCAGTCCAGCGCGTCCTCGTACAGCGTCGGGACGTCGTCGAGCGCGCACGCCGCCATAAGCGAGGCGGGGTCGACCCGAGCCCAGGCGAGGTCGTCGACGTCGCGACCGGTGTCGGCGTCGCCGCCTGCGCTCCCGTTCGCGTGCGCCGTGTCGACCGCACCCGTGCCGCACAGGATGCGGAGCGCGCGGTGGAGGCCGGTGAGCGCGTGCGCGATCCGCTCCCTCTCCGCCGCCGTGACCGCGGGGAGCTCCGCTCCGCTGACGCCGTCGGCGCGGGGGGCGAGGGCGCCCGAGGGCGTCGCCGCGTCGACGTCGATCCGTTCGAGCGGGAATCCCTCGGGCGGGAGGGGCTCGAGGGTCGTCGACCCCCAGCCGTCCGCGGCGACCACGAGCGCGTCGGGCATCGCGAGACCGCACGCATCGGCGCGGCGGGCGACGGCGTCGAGCAGCGCACGGTGCGGCATCCCCCCGGCATCCGCGAATCGCTCCTCGGTGTAGACGATCGGGACGAGGCCGTCGGCGCCGGACACGCGGCACACCATTCCGACCACCGTCGCCGACACGCGATCGACGGCGTCGTGCTCGCCGCCGGGCAGGTCCACGCGCATCACGCCGAGACTCCGGCCGCCGGAGAAGGGCACGACGACGAGGCTTCGCGACGGGGCGAAACCCATGAGGTGGGGGACGAGGGAGAGGAACCCGGCGGGGTCGCCGACGGTCACGGTGGTTGTCATGCCTCGAGGATGCGCGCGGCGGGGGAGCCGGATCGGTCTGTCCACAGCATCCGGCGTCCTGAGGGCCGATCGCATCGATTCCGGGCGCCTGGGGAGGAGCGGGCGCGTATCCTGGACGGGTGGAGAACTTCTGGCTCGCGGTGACCTGGTCGCTTCTGCCGACCATCGTCGTCGCAGGGGTGTTCTTCTTCGTGCTGCGCAGCGTCATCCGCGCCGACCGCAACGAGCGCAAGAGCTACGCCCGCATCGAGGCGCAGGAACGCGCCAAGCGCGGGCTGCCCCCGCGCGAGGCGGCGGCGCCGGCATCCGCGTCCGAGAGCTGAGGCCCCCGCCCACTACGCTGGGCACACGCGCAACGCGCGGAAGGGGGAACGGGTGATCAACGTCACGATCGACGCGACCTGGTGGGTCGTCGTCGTCTTCGTCGTCGACATCATCATCCGCGTCACCGCGATCATCATCGTCCCCCGCAACAGGCGGCCGACGGCGGCCATGGCGTGGCTGCTCGCGATCTACTTCATCCCCCTCGTCGGGGTGTTCCTCTTCCTCCTCATCGGCAACCCGCGCCTTCCGCGCAAGCGTCGGCGCAAGCAGCGCGACATCAACGAGTACATCCACGACACGAGCGCCTCGCTCGACTTCGGCACGCTCCGGCCGCACGCCCCGGCCTGGTTCACGTCGCTGGTGACGCTGAACCGCAACCTCGGCGCCATGCCCCTGGCGGGCGACAACGGTGCGACGCTGATCGCGGACTACCAGGAGAGCCTCGATGCGATGGCGGACGCGATCCGCGAGGCCACGCGGTACGTGCACGTGGAGTTCTACATCCTGCAGTCCGACGCGGCGACCGACAACTTCTTCCGCGCCCTGGAGGAGGTCGCCGCGCGCGGCGTCGTGGTGCGGGTGCTGCTGGATCACTGGGCCAACCGCGGGAAGCCGTTCTACAAGCAGACGCTACGGCGCCTCGACGCCATGGGCGCGCACTGGAAGCTCATGCTCCCGGTCCAGCCCCTCAAGGGCAAGTATCAGCGCCCCGATCTCCGCAACCACCGCAAGCTCCTCGTCGTCGACGGTCGCGTCGCCTTCACCGGGTCGCAGAACGTCACCGACTCCACGTACAACCTGCCGAAGAACATCAAGCGCGGGCTGCACTGGGTCGACCTCATGGCGCGCATCGAGGGACCGGTCGTCGCCTCGATCAACGCGGTGTTCCTCTCCGACTGGTACAGCGAGACCGACGAGATCCTCACCGACGAGATCGATCTCTTCTCCGTCGAGGCGGGGCCGGGCGATCTCGACTGCCAGATCATCCCCTCCGGGCCCGGGTTCGAATTCCAGAACAACCTCAAGCTCTTCGCCGGCCTCCTCTACGCCGCTCAGAGCAAGATCATCATCGTCAGCCCGTACTTCGTCCCCGATGAGGCGCTGCTCCTCGCGGTCACCACGGCGTGCCAGCGCGGCATCCATGTCGAGCTCTTCGTCTCGGAGGAAGGCGATCAGGCCCTCGTCTATCACGCGCAGCGCAGCTACTACGAGGCGCTGCTGCGAGCGGGCGTGAAGATCTGGATGTACCAGAAGCCGTACATCCTGCACTCCAAGTCGATGACGATCGACGACGAGGTCGCCATCATCGGCTCATCCAACATGGACATGCGCTCGTTCGGTCTGAACATGGAGATCTCCATGCTCGTGCGCGGCGAGGAGTTCATCGACGAGATGCGCAAGGTCGAGGCGACCTATCGCTCGCTGTCGCGCGAACTCACCCTCGAGGAGTGGATGCGGCAGCCGCTCCGCTCGACGGTGCTCGACAACCTCGCGCGACTTACTTCCGCGCTGCAGTGAGACGATCCGGCTGCGCGCGACACCTTCTACAGGAGGATGCCGCGGCCGCGGCATCCGGAGCGATCGAGAGGCGAACGAGATGACGCGACGGCGGATGGTCCTTTCCGGGTTCGGTCTGGCGGCGGTGGTGGCCGTGGCGCTGACGGGATGCGCGACACCCGCGGGGTCCGGCGGCGGCGGCGGAACGACCGAGCCCGCGCCCGCGCCGGATGCGTCGGCACCGGCGGCGGTCGAGGTCGACGCCGCCTGGCTCGATGACGGCCGCTCGATCGGCATCGTCACCCAGGGGTCGTCGACGTGCGTCCCGATGGCCGAGGACGCGACGTACGCCGACGGCGTGCTGACGGTGACCCTCGTCGAGCCGGAGGACGCCGCCTGCACGCGCGACCTCGTGCCGCGCGTGAGTCTCGTGGGGGTGCCCGAGGGCGTGGATCCCGCCGAGGACCTCGACATCGTCGTCGACGGCGAAGGGTTCCGCGGCGAGACCGAGCTCGACGGGGTGTCGGGGCTCGCCGGCCCCGGGGGCGAGACGCAGTACGCGCCGAGCGCGGGCTGGACCAACACCGACGGACAGTTCGTCGTCCTGACCTGGGGTTCGTCGAGCTGCGCGCCGGTGTTCCAGGAAGTCGTGGCGACGGGCCCCGCGGAGGTCACCGCGACCGTCGAGGAGCCGCCCGCCGACCAGGTCTGCACGATGGACATGGCCCCGCGCGCCGCCGTGCTCGTCGTCGATGGGCTCGAGGAGGACGACGCCGTCGAGCTCATCCTCACCGGCTCGCCGGAGTTCGCCGACGTCCGCACCCCCATCCTGGGCTCGAACTAGCTCGCGCGCCCTGCGCCCCGCGGGTTCAGTGGCGCCTTCGTGCGGGTGTGGGGCTTCGGCACCCGCACGAAGGCGCCACCGAATGGCGCGACGGCCTCCTCCCCAGGTGCGGCTGCGGCGGCGAACACACGAGGAGGCTGTGGACAGCCGCGGGAAGCGCGCGGGGTGACGCAGGCTGGCGCGGTGCGCCGCCCCTCGCTCCCCGCCCACCTCGGCTCCGCCTTCTCGCTCGCGGACGCGAGAGACGCTGGTGTGTCGGCGTCTCGACTGCGCGCGCAGGACGTCGAGATCCCGTTCCGCGGCGTTCGTGCACGGCGCGAGCGGGTCGAGACGCTCGGTGCCGAGGGGCTCATCCGTGAACGCGCCCACCGCTACGCCCAGCGCATGACCGAGCACGAGTTCTTCACGCACGCTACGGCTGCGGTGCTCTGGGATCTGCCGGTGCCGATCTCGCTTCTCGGTGCAGAACGCCTGGACGTCGGCGTGCACTGGCCCCGTCGGGCACCGGCCAGCCGAGCGATCCGCGGCTACAGTCTGCGGCCCGAGCTGGTCCGCCTCCAGGCGCATCCGCGCCGAGGATTCTCCCTGGCGTCCCCGGCATCCGTCTGGGCCCAGTCGCCGGCGTTCCTCACGCGAGTCGAGGATGTCGTGGCGCTGGGCGATGCGGCGACGCGTGTGCCGCTGCACCCGGACGATCCGCCGGCGCTCGCGACCGTCTCGCAGCTGCAAGCGGCGCTCGACGCGGGCCGCCGCACCGGCATCGCGCTCCTCCGCCGCGCGCTTCCCCTGATCGATCCGAGGGCTCGATCGCGGCCGGAGACGTGGCTCCGCCTCCTTCTCCGAACCGCGGGCATGCCCGCTCCGGGTGTCAACCTCGACGTCGTCGTGAACGGTCGGTGGCTGGCGCAGGTCGACCTCGCCTATCCCGCGCACCGGCTTGCGCTCGAGTACGAGGGAGAGCATCACCTGACGGATGCCGCGCAGTGGGCCCGCGATATCGCGCGGGTCGAGCGACTCACCGAAGCGGGGTGGCGCGTCATCCGTGTGACGAAGCGCGACGTCTTCTCGACGCCGGGGGTGCTGGTGGCGCGCGTGCGTCGCGCCCTGGCCGAGCGCGAATAGGGGTTTCGGTGGCGCCTTCGTGTGGGTGTCGCGCGCGAGCACCCACACGAAGGCGCCACCGAACGGCATCCGGCGGCGGTCAGCCGCGGGTGAGGAGGTCGCCGACCTCGCAGTCGAGGGCGCGGCAGATGGCGGCGAGGGTGGAGAACCGCACCGCGCGCGCCCGATCGTTCTTCAGCACCGACAGGTTCACCACCGACACCCCGACGATCTCGGACAGCCGGGTGAGGGTCATGCCGCGCTCGGCGAGCAGCTCGTCGAGCCGGCAGTGGATGCCGCTAGGGCCCTCGTCCTCGGCGGGGGTCACACCAGGCCCTCGGTCTCTCGCTGCAGTCTCGCTCCGACGGAGAAGACGGTCGTCGCCAGGGCCGCGATGAAGGCCGCCACGATGAACGTGAGCGGCTGGATGGAGAGCACGACGTTTTCGAACGTGCCGCCGGACAACGCTGCGAAGGCGCCGTTCGCGGCCATGTTGCCGAAGAACGGGTACAGGACGATTCCGAAGAACGCGGCGGTCGACGCCGTCCCGACGTAGACCGTGTGCCGCGTGCTGAACACGATCCCCCGCAGGATGCCGAGAGCCAGCAGCCCCAGCATCACCGCGACGATGAGCACCGCCGCCACGAGGATGAGCTGCTGGATCACCAGAGAGATCACGGAAGCCAGCGGCAGGTCGGAGACGCTCAGGATCGCCGTGTCGAGCGCGACCGTGACCGGAGCGCCGTCGACGCCGATGGGGGCCTCGGCGGGGGCGCCGGCGAACTCTGCGAGGACCTCGATGGGACCGCCCCCCAGGCTCTCGATCAGCCGGACGACCGCGCCGACCACCGTGATCGCGGCCAGCACGAGACCCACGCCGAGGAGCACCACGACGCCGATGCGATCGGCCCGGGAGAGCGTTCCGGGTGTTGCGGACGAGGACATCCTGTACCTCCATATCGATGAACATTATTAACGACAATCGTTAACTTATCGATTCTCGATACGAAGTCAAGCTCCGGATGCCGCATCCGCCCGCGTCGGTATGCCCACGGCGAACACGGGCATGCGGCATCCGCCTGCTCGTTACCCTCGATACAAGCGCCCGGAAGTGCGCCCTGTGGCTCTGAGCCCGAAGGAGTGAAGCCGATGTTCGAGAGATTCACGGACCGTGCCCGTCGTGTGGTCGTCCTCGCCCAAGAAGAGGCGAAGATGCTCAACCACAACTACATCGGGACCGAGCACATCCTGCTGGGCCTGATCCACGAAGGAGAGGGCGTCGCCGCCAAGGCGCTGGAGTCCCTCGGCATCTCGCTCGACGCCGTGCGCGAGCAGGTGCAGGACATCATCGGTCAGGGCCAGCAGCAGCCCACCGGCCACATCCCCTTCACCCCGCGCGCCAAGAAGGTGCTCGAGCTCAGCCTCCGCGAGGCGCTCCAGCTCGGCCACAACTACATCGGCACCGAGCACATCCTGCTCGGTCTGATCCGCGAGGGCGAGGGCGTGGCCGCCCAGGTTCTGGTCAAGCTCGGCGCCGATCTCAACAAGGTGCGTCAGCAGGTCATCCAGCTCCTCTCCGGCTACCAGGGCAAGGAGCCCGCGGGTGTCGCCGCCGGTGCCGGCGAGCAGACCGCATCCGGACCGCAGGGCGGCTCGGCCGTCCTCGACCAGTTCGGCCGCAACCTGACCCAGGCCGCGCGCGACAACAAGCTCGACCCCGTCATCGGGCGCGAGAAGGAGATCGAGCGGGTCATGCAGATCCTCTCGCGTCGCTCGAAGAACAACCCCGTCCTCATCGGCGAGCCCGGTGTCGGGAAGACCGCCGTCGTCGAGGGCCTCGCCCAGGCGATCGTGAAGGGGGACGTTCCCGAGACGCTGAAGGACAAGCAGCTCTACTCCCTCGACCTCGGCTCGCTCATCGCCGGGTCCCGCTACCGCGGTGACTTCGAGGAGCGTCTGAAGAAGGTCACGAAGGAGATCCGCACGCGCGGCGACATCATCGTCTTCATCGACGAGATCCACACCCTCGTGGGTGCGGGTGCGGCCGAGGGCGCGATCGACGCCGCATCGATCCTGAAGCCCCTCCTCGCCCGAGGCGAGCTCCAGACGATCGGTGCCACCACCCTCGACGAGTACCGCAAGCACTTCGAGAAGGATGCCGCGCTGGAGCGTCGTTTCCAGCCAATCCAGGTGGGCGAGCCCAGCCTCCCCCACGCGATCAACATCCTGAAGGGTCTGCGCGACCGCTACGAGGCGCACCACAAGGTCCAGATCACCGACGGCGCGATCGTCGCGGCGGCCAACCTCGCCGACCGCTACATCTCCGACCGGTTCCTCCCGGACAAGGCCATCGACCTGATCGACGAGGCGGGCGCGCGCTTGCGTCTCAGCATCCTGTCGAGCCCGCCGGAGCTGCGCGAGTTCGACGAGAAGATCGCAAAGGTCCGCGAGCAGAAGGAAGTCGCCTCCGAGGAGCAGGACTTCGAGAAGGCCGCCTCCCTCCGCGACGAGGAGAAGTCGCTCCTCGCGGAGCGCCTGCGCCTCGAGAAGCAGTGGCGCAGCGGTGACGTCGCCACCAACGCCGTGGTCGACGAGGGCCTGATCGCGGAGGTGCTCGCCCAGGCCACCGGCATCCCGGTGTTCAAGCTCACCGAGGAGGAGTCCAGCCGCCTCGTCTTCATGGAGAAGGCGCTGCACCAGCGCGTCGTCGGCCAGGAAGAGGCGATCGCGGCGCTGTCCAAGACGATCCGTCGTCAGCGTGCGGGCCTCAAGGACCCGAAGCGACCCTCGGGCTCGTTCATCTTCGCCGGTCCCACGGGTGTCGGAAAGACCGAGCTCGCCAAGGCGCTCGCCGAGTTCCTCTTCGACGATGAGGGTGCGCTGATCTCCCTCGACATGTCGGAGTTCGGCGAGAAGCACACCGTCTCGCGTCTGTTCGGCGCCCCTCCCGGGTTCGTCGGATTCGAAGAGGGCGGTCAGCTGACGGAGAAGGTGCGCCGCAAGCCGTTCTCGGTCGTCCTGTTCGATGAGATCGAGAAGGCCCACCCGGACATCTTCAACTCGCTGCTGCAGATCCTCGAGGAGGGGCGCCTGACCGACGGTCAGGGTCGCGTCATCGACTTCAAGAACACCGTGATCATCATGACGACGAACCTCGGTTCGTCGGCGATCGCCGGGGGCCCCGTGGGCTTCCAGGTGGAGGGCGACCAGGGCACGACCTACGAGCGGATGAAGGGCAAGGTCAACGAGGAGCTCAAGCGCAACTTCAAGCCTGAGTTCCTGAACCGCGTCGACGACATCATCGTCTTCCCGCAGCTGAGCAAGCCCGAGCTGCGTCAGATCGTGGGGCTGTTCACCAAGCGGCTCGGCGAGCGTCTGCTCGACCGCGACATGACGGTCGAGATCAGTGACTCCGCGAAGGACAAGCTCATCGAGATCGGCTTCGACCCGGCCCTCGGTGCGCGGCCGCTGCGTCGTGCGATGCAGCGCGAGATCGAGGACCGTCTGAGCGAGAAGATCCTGCACGGCGAGCTCGAGCCCGGCGACCACGTGAAGGTCGACGTCGAGAACGGCGAATTCGCGTTCGAGCACGGCCCGCGCGGGGATCGCGTCGCGATCGGCGTCGGCACGAACCCCGACATCGCGGTGACGCCGGATCTCGCCATCACGAGCGACTGACACGCTGTCACAGGAAGGGACGGATGCTGCGGCATCCGTCCCTTCCTCGTTCCGCGTGAGCGGACCGTAGGCTGGTGGGATGAGCGACTTCACGGTCCGGCCGGCGACGACGCGCGATGTCCGCGGCATCCAGCGCATGCTCGAGCCGTTCGTGCAGCGGCGGATCCTCCTCGGCAAGGATCTCGTGGTGCTCTACGAGGCGGTGCAGCAGTTCGTCGTCGCCGAGGACGAGCACGGCACGCTCATCGGATGCGGTGCCCTGCACGTCATGTGGGAGGACCTGGGCGAGATCCGCACGCTCATCGTCGTCGACGAGTGGCTGCACCGCGGCGTCGGACGGGTCATCGTAGAGAAGCTGGAGGATGCGGCGCGCACCCTCGGCATCACCCGCCTGTTCTGCCTGACGTTCGAGGTGGAGTTCTTCCAGCGCCGAGGCTTCGCCCCGATAGGCGAGCAGGTGGTCGATCCCGACGTGTACTCGCAGCTCATCCGCTCCCCCGACGAGGGTGTGGCGGAGTTCCTCGACCTCGCGCACGTGAAGCCGAACACCCTCGGCAACACGCGGATGCTGAAGCGCCTCTGACCTCTGGGGGCGCGCCGGCCCGAGTGAGCCCCGCCGCGCGCCGCGCCGGGACCGCGGAGGCCCCCGACGTACGCTGGAGGACATGAGCGGTTCGCAGCCCCGGAAGCGGCCTTCCCCCGCGGTCTACCGCCGCCGACGCCTCGTCGTCCTCCTCGGGCTCATCGCGGTGGCGGCCGTCGTGTGGCTGCTCATCGCGCAGCCGTGGCAGGGATCGGCATCCGAGGGCACGGCGCCCGCGACGAGCGAGTCCGTCGACGGCGCCGACGCGCTCCCAGCCCCCGAGTCGAACGCGCAGGATTCCACCGCCGCCCCGGACGATGCCGAGGCCACGCCGACGCCCTCCGGAACGCCGGTCGCCCCCGCGTGCGCGGCCCGCAACGTCACCGTCGAGGCCGTCACCGATCGCGATGCCTACGGCTCGGGCGAGCAGCCGCAGCTGTCGATCCGGCTGACCAACACCGGGGACGACTGCATCCTGAACGTCGGGACCAGCGCTCAGGTCTTCACCGTCTCCAGCGGCGAGGACGTGTGGTGGCGGTCGACCGACTGCCAGGCCGAGCCCAGCAACATGGTGGTCCTCCTCACCGCCGGCCAGACGGTCACCTCCGCCGAGCCCGTCACGTGGGACCGGACCCGGTCTGCGCAGGACACCTGCGACACCGATCGTGCGCAGGCGCCCGCGGGAGGCGCGTCGTACCACCTCGACGTCGAGATCGGCGGCATCCCGTCGACCGACTCGGCGCAGTTCCTGCTCTACTGACGCCCGGCATCCGGGGGCGCGACAGCCCGGCCGTCTACGCTGGTGGGATGGCCAAGTCGAAGAAGAAGCCGAAGGACGTCTCGGCCGAGTTCCGGAACACGCAGCTGAGCGACGCCCTGCAGACGCAGGACATGGCCGCCGTGGCCTTCGCCCTCCGCCACGGTCCGACCGTCGTGCCGCTCATGCGTCCGGGATCCCGCGACGACCCCCGCGACTCCGGCGAGGTGTGGACCTACCGCGACCCCGCGACGGGGGACGTCGCACTTCTGCTCTTCAGCGACGCGGCCCACAAGCCGGCCACCCTCCCTCCCCACGTGGGCCTGCACTCGCCGCTCTGGCTGCGCGACTTCCTTGCGACCCACGGCGAGGTCATCACCACGGTGTTCTTCGACATCGCCGGCCCGCACCCGCTTCAGGCCGCGCCCGCCGACCTCCTGGCCGCCCTCGACGCCTGACGTGGGGCCGCGGCGGACGTCATGTTCGCGTGCCGGACTCGACAATCGCCGCGCGGTTGCCTACTCTCGCGGGGTGGAGTTCGTCATGGTCGCTCTTGTCTGTGCCGCCGGCCTCGCCGTGCCGATCGCTCTCGGTACGCTGCCGAGCCAGCGCCGTCGTCGCTACCGCGCCCGGCGCTGACCCACCCGATGCCGATCCGCCGTGGTGTCGCGGCGCTCGCCGTGATCGGTGGCGCAGTCCTCTTCGCCGGGTGTTCCGGCGCGGGCATTCCCTCGGACGGACCGCTCGGCATCCATCCCCGCCCGGACGCCGGCATGGACGCGCTCATCACGGGCGTTCTCCGGACGGATGCCGGTTGCGTGCGCATCGAGTCGCCGACCGGCGCGGGGGAGGACGTCGCGCTGACGTTCCCGTCCGGTGATGCCGAGATGGAGGGCGACGCCCTCGTCTGGCGCGGCGACACGTACGTCGACGGCGAGGAGGTGTTCTTCGGCGGCGGGTTCTCCTCCGTCGACGGATACCTGCCCGACGGATGCCGGGGCCTCGAGCTCTTCGTCGTCTCGCCGTTCTGAGCCCGCGCCCGACGGCCGCACCGCGCCGAAGGACCCCCTCCTGCCGCGCCCGGCCTCAGAAGCCCGGCGCGGCCTCTCCGGGACGGGCGCGCACCCGCCGTCGTACGTCGCCCAGGGCGGCCCGCAGGGTTCCGGAGCGGTTGTCGATGACGTCGGTGTAGCCGAGGCGGGCGGCCTCGCCGCGACGCTGCGGTGCCTGCGACACGGGGCGCACCTCGCCGGCGAGGCTGAGCTCGCCGACCGCGGCGAGGGTGCGCGGGGTGGCGTGGTTCAGCACCGCCCCCGCAACGGCGATCGCGATGGCGAGGTCGGCGGCGGGTTCGGTGAAGCGAATGCCCCCCACGGTGGAGACGTAGACGTCCTGGTTCGACGTGACGATGTCGGCCTTCTTCTCGAGGACCGCCAGCACCATGGCCACGCGCGCCGCATCGACGCCGTTGACGATGCGGCGCGGGTTCGGTGCGCCCGTGCTGATGGTGAGGGCCTGGACCTCCACCGGCATCGCACGCCGCCCCTCCAGGGCGATCGCGACGCACGTGCCGGGTTCGGGCTGCCCGTGGCCCAGGAACAGGGCGCTCGGGTCGGGGACCTCGGCGATGCCGTCGCCGGTCATGTCGAAGCATCCGACCTCGTCCGTGGGTCCGAAGCGGTTCTTCAGCGCCCGGACGAAACGCAGCGAGGTCTGCCGGTCGCCCTCGAAGTGGCAGACGACGTCGACGAGGTGCTCGAGGACGCGCGGTCCGGCGATCGTGCCGTCCTTCGTCACGTGGCCGACGATGATGACGGGGAGTCCGCGGTCTTTCGCGATCCGGATGAGGGTCGAGGCGACCTCGCGCACCTGCGCCGGCTGGCCGGCCATGCCGTCGGAGAGCCCCGACGCGACCGTCTGCACGCTGTCGACGATGAGCAGCTGCGGCTGAACCTCGTCGATGTGCCCGAGGATCGTGGCGAGATCCGTCTCGCTCGCGAGGTACAGCTCGTCGTGCAGCGCGCCGGTGCGCTCTGCGCGCAGGCGCACCTGCGCCGTCGACTCCTCGGCGCTGGCGTAGAGCACGCGTCGGCCGGATCGGGCGGACTGCGCCGCGACCTCGAGCAGAAGAGTGGACTTGCCGACGCCCGGCTCGCCGGAGAGGAGGATCGCCGCCCCCGGGACGATGCCGCCGCCGAGGACACGGTCGAACTCGCCGACCCCGCTCGTGCGGCGCGGGGTGTCGGAGGTCTCGACCCGCGTGATCGGCTGGGCGGCGCGTGCCGCGCCCGGCGCGACCGGGGTGACGGCGCGGAGGATGCCGGTCTGCTCGGCGGCCTCGACGACCGTTCCCCACTGCTGGCACTCCCCGCAGCGCCCCGCCCACTTCGCCGTCGTCCACCCGCACTCGGTGCACCGGTAGGGAGCGGTCGGGGTGCGCTTGGTCGCCATCCCCTCAGCGTAGGCCGCGCCCCCGACACCGGGCGGATGCCGGGGTCAGCGCAGCGAGTCGGCGACGCCCTTCAGCGCCTCGGCGCTCCGGTGCAGCAGCTCGAGCTCGTTCGGTGCGAAGGCGGTCTCGACGACCGGGCGTGCGCCGGCGGCGCTGACGATGCTCGGGACGGACAGGGCGACGCCGTCGATGCCGTGGAAGCCCTGCAGCACCGGGGACACCGGCATGACGGCGTGCTCGTCCTTCAGGATCGCCTCGATGATCCGCGCGCTGGACAGGCCGATGGCGTAGTTGGTCGCGCCCTTGCCCTGGATCACCTTGTACGCGGCGTCGCGGACATCGACGGCGATGCCGTCGAGTTCCTCCACCGTCATGCGATCGCCGCGCGGGGTCACCCAGTCGAGGATCGGGACGGTGCCGATCGTGGCCTTGGACCACAGCGGGAACTCGGTGTCGCCGTGCTCGCCGACGATGTACGCGTGGACGCTGGAGGTCGACACCCCTGCGCGCTGGGCGAGCTTCCACCGGAGGCGCGAGGTGTCGAGCACCGTGCCGGAGGCGAAGATGCGCTCCGGCGGGAGTCCCGTCGCCTCCTGCGCGAGCACGGTCAGCACGTCGCAGGGGTTCGTGACGATGACGTAGATGGCGTTGGGTGCGACCTCCAGCAGCTGCGGCATCATCGAGCCGAGGATGCCGGCGTTCGTGCCCGCGAGCTCGATGCGCGTCTGGCCGGGGTGCTGCTTGGCGCCGGCGGTGATGACCACGACGTGCGAGCCCTCGACGACGGAGATGTCGCTGCCGCCGGTGATGTCGCTCGTGCCCGTGAACTGGGTCCCGTGGGCGAGGTCGAGGACCTCGGCCTCCACCTTCTCGGTGGCGATGTCGTACAGCGCGACGTGGCGGGCGGATCCCCGGATGAGCGCCGCGTAGGCGGTGCTGGAGCCGACGCTGCCGGCTCCGACGACGGTGACCTTCGAGTTCTCGATGACAGTCATGACACCAGTCTGGCAGGGCTGACGAGCGCGCGCGGCGGGACGAACGTCCCTCCCACCCCCGCGTCGGCCCCGGCGTCGGCCCCGCGCCCTACGATGGGTCCACTCCCGCCCGACGGAGGCGTCGGCGGGAGGGGAGGAGCGCCGCATGTCCGCCGAGGACCCCCTCGCCCACCGTCTCGACTACGCGCTCGACGCGCTGGGCGACGACGCCCGTGACGCCGACCCGTTCGAGCTCTTCCACCGGTGGCTGACGGATGCCGCGGATCTGCCTGAGCCGAACGCGATGGTCGTCTCCACAGTCGACGCCGCAGCGCAGCCGACCTCCCGCACGGTGCTGTTGCGCGGGGTCGACGACGACGGAGCGCTCTGGTTCTTCACCAACCGGACCTCGCGGAAAGGCCGCGCGCTCGCCGAGAACCCCCGCGTCTCGCTCCTCTTCCCCTGGTACGCGCTGCAGCGCCAGATCATCGTGCTCGGCGAGGCCACCCCGCTGGACGCCGATCGCGACGACGCGTACTTCGCCGCCCGCCCCCGGGGGTCGCAGCTGTCGGCGTGGGCGAGCGAGCAGTCGCAGCCGGTGGGTTCTCGCGCGGACCTGGAGGCGGGGATGGAGGCGGCATCCGCTCGCTTCGCGGAGGATGCGACCGTTCCGCGTCCGCCGCACTGGGGCGGGTTCCGCGTGGTGCCGACCGAGATCGAATTCTGGCAGGGGCGACAGTCGCGCCTGCACGACCGCATCGTCTTCGCGCGCGATGCCGTGGATGCGCCGTGGACGTCGTTCCGCCGGCAGCCGTGAGGTCGCCTCGATCCAGCAGCCGTGAGGTCGCCTCGATCCGGCAGCCGTGATCTCGTGCCCACCGGCAGCCCCGGTCAGCTGCCGCGCCGATGCTCCGCGCCGTACACCGCGGCCTGAGTGCGCCGCACCATCCCCAACTTCGCGAGGAGTCCGCTGACGTAATTCTTGACCGTCTTCTCCGCGAGTCCCAGCCGCTCGCCGATCTCGCGGTTGGTGAGACCGTCGGCGATGAGGTCGAGCACCTGGCGCTCGCGGTAGGTGAGGTCGGCATCCGGCGAGGCGGGCGCGCTCCCGGTGACCGGCGCCGCGGCGGCCTGCGCGGCGGTGCGGAGCGCCTGCGCCGACTGCACCGTGCGACCGGCGGCGCTCGCGCGGATCGCGTCGACGAGGGCGGCGCTGCGGATGTCCTTCAGCACGTAGCCGCTGGCTCCGGCGAGGGCGGCCGACCGCAGGGCCTCGTCGTCGTCGTACGCGGTCAGCATCAGGCAGGCGATGTGCGGATGCCGCGACCGCACCTCGCGGCAGAGGTCCACGCCGCTGCCGTCGGGGAGGCGCACGTCGAGCACGGCGACGTCGGGCGCCGTGGCCTCGATGCGGCGGAGGGCCTCGGCGATGTCGCCGGCCTCCCCGACGACGTCGAGGTCGGCCTCGGCGTCGACGAGCTGAGCGATGCCGCGGCGGACGATCTCGTGGTCGTCGACGAGGAAGACACGGGTCATCGGGGGTTCCCTTCCCTCTGCGGAACGGTCTCGGGCGCATGCAGCGGGGCACTCCACCGCAGCGCGGTGCCGGCCGGCGACGTCTCGATCTCGAAAGTTCCGTCGCGTTGACGGGCGCGCTCGGCGAGGTTCGCCAACCCGCTGCGGCGACTGTGCGCCGGGATGCCGCGGCCGTCGTCGCGGATCTCGAGGCGCACCCCGTCGTCGTCGGCGGAGAGCGTGACGTCGACCGATCGCGCCCCGGCGTGCTTCGCGACGTTCGTCAGCCCCTCACGGAGGACGCCCGCGAGCTCATCGACGAGGGCGGCCGGGACGAGGCTGTCGACCGGGCCGCGGAAGCTCACGCGCGGGCTCGAGTCGAGCGATCGTCCGGCCTCGCTCGCGATCGAGAGGAGGCGGTCGCGGGCACCGCCGCGCCCCGCGCCGCCGGCGCTGCCGAGCGCGAAGATGACCGTCCGGATCTCGCGGATCGCGGCGTCCAGCGCGTCGATCTGGGTCGAGAGGTCGTCGGCGGCCTCGGGATGCCGATGGGCGAGGGCCTGAAGCGACAGGCCCGCGCCGAACAGGCGCTGGATCACGTGATCGTGGAGGTCGCGCGCGATGCGGGCCCGGTCGTCGGCCTGCTCGAGGCGGCGACGGTCGTCGCGACCGCGCACGACCTCGATCGCGACCCCCGCCTGCCCGGCGAAGACGAACGCCATCTCGAGGTCGGCATCGGTGAACGCGGCCGCGTCGGGGGCCCGCGAGACGGTCAGGACGCCGAGCACCTCGTCGCCGGCGAACAGCGGCACGGCCACGGTGGGTCCCTGCGCGCTCTGTCCGGGGAAGACCGCGCCCGCGGGCTGGGTTGGAGCGCTCACCGCACGCCGCGATGTCATCGCGAGGCCCGCGACGGTGGCGTTCACGTCGTGCTCGCGACCGAGGAGCGCCTCGGCCGCGGCGCCGCGCGCGGCGACGATCCCGAGGGTGTCGGCATCCGTCGTGGGGACGGCGAGCGTCACGAGGTCGGCGTCGACGAGCGGGGCGATCCGGTCGACGATCACCTCCAGCGCGTCGTCTCCGCGGACGTCGAGCAGGGCGCCCATGACGTCCGCGATGGCGGCGCTCCACTCCTCGCGGATCCTCGCCCGTTCGTACAGGCGGGCGTTCTCGATCGCGATCCCCGCGATCGCGGCGAGCGACACCACGAGGTTCTCGTCGGCATCCGTGAAGCGCCCGGCATCCGCCTCGGCGAGGTAGAGATCGCCGTAGACGGCGTCGCGCACGCGCACCGGGACCCCGAGGAATGAGTGCATCGGCGGGTGGTGGGCGGGGAACCCGACCGATCGCGGGTCGGCGGCGAGATCGCCCAGCCGGACCGGTTCCGACGAGGAGATCACCGCGCCGAGGATGCCGTGGCCCTGCGGGAAGTCGCCGATGCGGCGCGCGGTGTCGACCGGGATGCCGCGATGGACGAACCGGGTGAGCGTGCCGTCGTCGCCGAGCACCCCGAGGGCTCCGTAGCGGGCGCCGACGAGGGACATCCCCGCCTCGACGATGCGACCGAGGACCTCCTCGAGGTCGAGGTGCTCGACGACCGAGCTGCTGACGCGGAGGAGGTCGCCGAGGCGGCGCTGGGCGAAGCCCTCGTCGGCGTCCATGCCCGGCCTCCCGTCGTCTCGGCGTGTGTCGTGTCGGGACCTGGTGGGGCGAGTCTAGCCAGCGGCGTCACCGGCCATTCGGTGCGATCACGATCGGCGTCGATACGCGGCCGAGCAGATCCTGCGCGACCGAGCCCAGGAGCCCGCCGGTGACCACCCCGCGCCGGTGCGTGCCGAGGACGAGCAGCGACGACTGCGGCGCGAGGTGGGCGAGGGCCGGGGTGGGGGCGGACGAGACCAGGACGTCCTCGATCGGTGCCACGGCGGCCGCGGCCCGCGCCTGCTGCACGGCATCCTTCAGGATCCGCCGGTGCTGGTCCTTGACCTGCAGGGGCGAGGAGATGAGGGCGACCGACCCCTCCAGCGTCGGTACGGGCATCGACCACGCGTGGACGACGCGCAGCGGCGCGCCCGCGGCATCCGCCTCCGCCGCGGCGAACAGGAGCGCCGCCCGCGACGAGTCGTCGTCGTCGACGCCCACGGTCACCGGGTGGTCGTTCGGCGCCCAGCCGTCCGGGACGAACGCGACCGGGCCGTGGGCGTGCGCGATGAGGCGCAGCGGCTTGCTCGCCAGGACCGCCTTGACCGGAGACCCGCGACGGATGCCGACCACGACGAGATCGGCGCTGCGCGCATCCTCGGCCAGCGCCTTCGGCATCGAGCCGTCGACCCGGTGGACCTCGACGTGCACGCCCGGGGCCGTGTCGTGCACGCGGCGGGCCGCGTCCTCCAGCATCCGGTCGATCCGGCGCGCATCGCCGCCGAGACCGCTCGTCACCGTCGTGATGTCGAGCTCGGAGCCGTCGCGGGCGGCGCTGCGGGCGGCCCAGTCCAGCGCGGTCCGCGCGGCGGGGCCGTCGTCGTAGCCGAGGGTGATCGTGCGCATGCCCGCGACGCTACGCGCGGGGGTTCCGCGCGCCGAGGGCCGAAGGTCCCGGGTGGGAGGCGGGTGCGCGGCGGGACCTTCGGCCCTTCCGTCCCGCTGCCGGCCGCGGTGTGATCGCAGGGAGGAGAACGCCATGGACGCCACCCGCACCGCCCCTCCCGCCGCCCGCGCGGCCCTCACCGCCGCGCCGCAGCCCGCCCGGCTCGCCGCGCACGCCGTGGAGACCCTGCGCACCGGCGACTGCTGGGCGCTGCTCCAGGGCGGTGGTGTGGGACGCCTGGCGCTCGTCGCGATCGACGGTGCGCCCGACCTGTATCCGGTGGACTTCACCGTCCACGACGACCGTCTCTACGTCCGCTCCGGCCCGGGGTCCAAGCTCGCGGCGCTCGCCGCACGGCCGCAGGTGGCGTTCGAGACCGACGGCGGGAACGACGGATGCCGCTGGAGCGTGGTCGTGCGCGGAGAGGCCGCGCGCCTCGACCGCGACGACGAGATCGAGGCATCCGGGGTCCTCGATCTCGTCTCCTCCTCTCCGACGCCCAAGCACGACTTCCTCCGCATCACGCCGAACCGGCTGTCGGGACGCCGGTTCCGCGTGTTCCCCGAGACGGCTCCGCAGGGGGCAGAGCAGATCACGGGGTCCCCGCGGGTGCGATGACACCCGCGAAGACGCTCCGCCGGCGGCCCGGGACGCCGCCGGCGGAGCGGTCGGGCCGTTCGAGTTCGCGACATCCGGCGGTGTGTCGTAAGCTGGTCGGCGGTGACGTGTCCGAGCGGCCGAAGGTGCAACTCTCGAAAAGTTGTGTAGGGTAACCCCCTACCGTGGGTTCAAATCCCACCGTCACCGCCAGAAAAACCCCCGGGATCCGGGGGTTTTTTCTTTGCCGGAGCGTGCCGTCAGCGCGGGCTGGCAGCGCGGAGGCCTCGGAGCTCCTCGGCGATCGCCTCGGCATCCGTCCCGCGCACCTTCTCGTAGGCGCCTGTGACGGGGGTGAGGACGAGAGAGGTCTTCCCGGACGGGGTGGCGATCGTGAGCCACACCGACGGGAAGGTCTGGGTGATCAGTGTCCCCTTGGGTTTGATGGAGGCATCGCCGGCTTCGATCGCGCTGATGGCGTCGAACGGGATCGTCAGGATGTCGCCGATCTTCGCGGCGCGAATCCGGATCGATGCCGCGTCCGTGGTGACCACCGGCACGGTGTAGCGGGTGATGCGGGGTGTCGGGGAAGTGTCGCCGAGCAGAGCCCTCGCCCGTGCGACCTGGTCGGGGAAAGGCGGTGCGGGGGCGATGCGGACCGTGATCCCGCCCGGAGCTCCCCCTCCCGCGCCGGCGATCTTCGCCTGCGCGCGGCGGGAGAAGATCTTCTGCATCACCACAGCGGTCACCCCGATGGCTGCGGCGAGAACCACGTAGAAGAGGAAGTCGGGGCCGCCGTCCGTGGAGGATGACGCGGTCTGGGCGAGGGTGGGGAGGTGGCTCACGGGGCTCCTTCGGTCGGGCGGAGCTCGTGCCCGCGGGGTCAGTATGCCGGATCGCCGAGGACGCTGTCGGCACCGCCCCGGAGGTCTGCCGTCAGGCCCCCGCACCCACCCCCGCGCCGACGCGGTAGCGGGCGCCGCGGTGCTCGTCGGGGAGGCGGTCGCCGCGCCCGTGGAGCTTCTCGCGGAGCGTCCCGGGAGCGTACGTCTCGGGGTAGACCCCGCGGGCGCGGAGCACCGGGATCACGTGCTCGACGACGTCCTCGAAGGTGCCGGGGGTGATGGCGTAGGCGAGGTTGAAGCCGTCGACATCCGTCTCGTCCACCCACTCCTGGAGGGTGTCGGCGATCTCCTCGCCCGAGCCCACGATGAGCGGGCCGAGCCCGCCGATCGCGCCGCGCTCGGCGATGTCGCGGACGGTGAACTCCTCACCGTTCCGGGCGGATTCGGCGAAGTTGGCGATGACCGACTGGATCGCGTTCGACTTCACGTTGCCGACCGGCTCGTCGAGGTCGTACTGCGACAAATCGATGCCCATCCACCCGCTCATGAACACCAGCGCGCCCTCGGCGCTCGCGTACTGCAGGTAGTCGCGGTGCTTCGCGTGGGCCTTCTCGCTCGTCTCGTCGGTGATGATCGTCAGCAGCGTGTAGATCCGCGCCGAGTAGCGATCGCGCCCGGCGGCCTCCAGCGCGTCGCGGATGCGGGCGACGGTCGAGCGCAGCACCTCCTTCGTGGGGGCGGCGACGAAGATCGCCTCGGCGTTGTCGGCCGCGAACGCGACGCCGCGCGGCGAGGCTCCCGCCTGGTAGATCACGGGGGAGCGCTGCGGGCTCGGCTCGGAGATGTGGATGCCGGGAACGGTGAAGTGCTTCCCGTAGTGGCCGATCTCGTGCACCTTCGCCGGGTCGGTGAACACGCCGGACTCGCGGTCGCGCTGGACCGCGTCGTCCTCCCACGAGCCCTCCCACAGCTTGTAGAGCACCTCGAGGTACTCGTCGGCGTGGTCGTAGCGGTCGTCGTGCTCGAGCTGGTCGTCGTGACCCATGTTGCGCGCGGCGCTGGGGAGGTACCCGGTGACGACGTTCCAGCCGACGCGGCCGTTCGTCAGGTGGTCGAGCGTCGACATCCGCCGCGCGAAGGGATAGGGGTGCTCGTAGGCGGTTCCGGCGGTGATGCCGAATCCGAGGTGCTCGGTGACGAGCGCCATCGCGCTCACGAGGAGAAGCGGGTCGGCCACCGGAACCTGGGCGCCGTGACGGATCGCGGCCTCGTTGGTGCCGCCGTACACGTCGTAGGTGCCGAGGACGTCGGCGATGAAGATGCCGTCGAACGTGCCACGCTCGAGGAGCTGTGCGAGGTGCGTCCAGTACGTCAGCTCCTTGTAGCGGTGCGACTGATCGTCGGGGTGACGCCAGAGGCCGGAGGACTGGTGCGCGACGCAGTTCATGTCGAACGCGTTGAACCGGATCTGTCGCTTCGCCCCTTCGGGGGCGGCGGCGGCGGTCTCGGTCGCGGATGCGCTGTCGTGCGTGCTCATGCCGCCATAGTGCCGAGCCGCGGCAGCGGTGTCGCGTCGGGCGTCACGCGGCGACGCGGGGCGTAACGCGCCGTCACGAACGGCCATCGGCGGTGTCGGCACGGGCGATCGCTGTCGAGAACGCGGGGTATTCGGGCGGTTCCGTGGCCGCGGGGGCGGCTCGGCGACCGCTCGTCACGCGTTGCCGACGTCAGACTCCCGAGACGCGCCGCCCGCCGGCACCTCGAGCGTGAAGACCGCGCCGCCGCCGGGGGCGTTGGACGCCGTCACCTCCCCGCCGTGCGCACGGGCGATCGCTGTCGAAAACGCGGGGTATCCGGGCGGTTCCGGGGCCGCGGGGGCGGCTCGGCGGCCGCTCGTCACGCGTTTTCGACGCGCGGCTGCTGAGACGCGCCGCCCGCCGGCACCTCGAGGGTGAAGACCGCGCCGCCGCCGGGGGAGTTCACCGCCGTCACGTCGCCGCCGTGCGCGCGGGCGATCCCGCGGGCGATCGCGAGCCCGAGTCCCGCCCCGGCCGTGATGTCGACCGCGTGCGGCGACCGCGCCTGCGTCCCCCGCCAGCCCGCCGAGAACAGCAGCTCCGACTCCTCCTTCCGGATGCCGGGGCCACCGTCGTGGACGGCGATCCGCGCCCGTGCCCGACCGGCGTCGACGGCGACTCGCACACGGCCCCCGTCCGGGGTGTGCTGGAGGGCGTTGGCCACGAGGTTCGCGAGCGCTCGCCCGAGCTGCAGCGGATCGACCTCCGCCACGGCGTCGCGACGGATGTCGACGGTCACCTCCACCCCCGCGGCATCCGCGACGGCCCGCACGTCGGCGACGACGTCGCTCGCGAGGTCGCCGAGCGATGTCGGTTCGAGACGGAGCGCGAGGGCCCCGGCATCCAGCCGCGAGACGGCGAAGAGGTCGTCGACGAGGCGGTCGACGCGGTCGACCTGTCCGACGATCCGGGTGAGGAAGCGGTCCGGATCCGGGGCGACACCGTCTTGCAGCGCCTCGGCCTGCGCGCGGATGCCGGCGAGCGGCACCCGGAGGTCGTGCGTGATCCGCACGACGAGGTTCTGCCGCGCCTTCTCCTGCCGTTCGATCTCGGACCGTGCGGCGCGCAGCCGGGCGTCGGATGCCGCGAGCTCGTCGAGGACGGCGCGGAACTCGCCGATCGCGAGCCCGGTCTCGGCCGCCGTCCGCACCGGCACGCCGTTGCCGAGGTCGGCTGCGGCGCTGCGGAGGATGCCGGCCGCCCGGGCCACCCTTCCGCCCAGCAGCACAGCGACGAGGATCGCCACGGCGCCGCTCGACATCGCGATCGCGAGCGCGAGCTGCACATCGGTCTCGGAGAGGTACATCGCGTTCGAGGCGACGAGGATCCCGCCCACCACCGCCGAGACCGCGGCGGCGGCGACCGTGACCAGATGCACCAGGATGGGCGCGCGTGTCAGCAGGCGCAGCAGGATCCAGGCCGCGAGCCCGACGACCGCGGCGATGGCGGTGGAGGACGCCACGACCAGGAGCAGGGTCTCTCCGTTCACGCGCCTCCTCCGCCGTCGGTGGGAGCGCCGCCGCTCACGCCCGGGAGGTCGAACCGGTACCCGAAGCCCCACACCGTGACGAGCATCGTCGGGGAGGCGGCATCCGTCTCGATCTTCTCGCGGAGTCGCCGCACGTGCACCGTCACGGTCGAGGAGTCGCCGTGCGACCAGCCCCACACCGCGCCGAGCAGGTCCTCGCGCGAGAAGACCCGCCCCGGGCGACGCGCGAGGTAGACGAGCAGGTCGTACTCGCGCGAGGTCAGAGTCAGGGCGACGCCGTCGCGCTCGACGACTCTCGCCGCTGTGTCGATGCGGAGCGGCCCCCGCTCGAGCACCGCGTCGACGGATGCCGGGGCGGAGGTCTGTTCGGATGCCACGACGCGTCGCAGAAGTGTCCGCACCCGCAGCGTCAGCTCGCGCGGTGAGAAGGGCTTGACGAGGTAGTCGTCCGCGCCCGCTTCCAGGCCGTGGATGCGGTCCTCCTCGCTGCCGAGCGCGGTGAGGAGGATCACCGGGACGTCGGGCCGCGTCGCCCGAACGCGTCGGCACACCTCGACCCCGTCGATGCCGGGCAGCATCCGGTCGAGCACGAGGACGTCGGGATGCAGGGCGGCGGCGCGGTCGAGGGCGGTGAAGGCGTCGGTCGCCAGGACCACCGTCCAGCCCTCGCGCTCCAGGTACGCCTGGCACACCTCGAGGACCGTCGGGTCGTCGTCGACGAGGAGGACGGTGCGGCCGAGGAGGGCGGCATCCGGCGGGGTCGGCGACCGCGGATCCGGCACCCGAGGATCAGCCGGCACCGATCCACTCCTCGAAACGCGCGATCGGGTCGTACAGGCCGGCGTCGAGCACCCACGTCTGCAGCTGCTTGTCGAAGCCGGTGATCACGGCGACGCCGACGAGGATGAAGATCACGCCGATGATGCGGCGGAACCATCCGTTCGGGTCGGCCATCCACCCGAGTCGCCGGACGAGACCGCGTCCGAGGAGCGCGATGAGCAGCAGCATCCCCGCGAGCCCGACGGCGTAGGCGATGACGTACGACACCCCCTCCGCGAACGAGACGGGGAGGACGACGGCGACGATGAGGGCGTAGGTCGGGCTGCAGCTGGAGAAGACCGGACCGAGGGCGGCGCCGGTGAGGATGTCGCCCCCGACGCTCTGCCGCGACACGGTCTTGTCGAGCGCCGCGCCGGAGCGCGCCTGGAGACGGAGCCGGGTGGACACCCGGTCCCACAGGGCGGGAACGACGAGGTCGACGCCGAGGAGGATGATGATGACGCCCGACACGATCTGCCACACCTGAGGCGGGACGCCGAGGAGCGCGGTCGTGGCCTTGAGGGCGAGGGTGAAGACCACCACGCTCACCGCGAGCGAGCCGGCGATCACGAAGGGGCGCCAGCGGGCCCGGCGCGCGTCGCCTCCGCGGACGATCGAGCCGCCCACGATCACCGGCAGCAGCGGCAGCACGCACGGGGCTGCGACGGTCAGGATGCCGGCGGCGAGGGCTCCGAGGAGCGACGCGGTCATCGCCCGTGGCTCACGGCGCGGCGGCGACGAGCGACGCCACCGACGGGTCGTCGTACAGCACGGTCGAAGAGATCGCCTCGCCTGCGTCGTCGACGAAGACGACGGTGGTCTGCAGGGTCACGCCGTACTTCTGGCGGAGATCGGTGCGGCTGTCGTAGTCGACCTTGAACACGGTGAGGCCGTCCGGGGCGCCGCTCGCTCGGAGGTCTTCGTCCAGGGCGCGGCACTGCGGGCACCAGGAGGCGTGGAAGAACAGCGCCTTGTCGCCGGAGGTGGCCTCGATCGCGCCGTCGGTGTAGTCGACGTAGGCGCCGGCGGTCATCGTCTCCTCGGCCATCGGCTCTTCGGTCGTGGACTCTTCGTCCATCGACTCCGACTCCGCCATGGCCTCGGTCGGTTCGGGCGACATCGCCTCGTCCGACATCGCCTCGTCCGACATCGCGGGGGATGCCGTCGGGGATGCGGCATCCGACGCTGCAGCGCAGCCGGAGAGGACGAGACCGGCCGTGAGGAGCAGGGCGGCGGGGGCGGATGTGCGCGTCGGCATGGCGGTGACCTCGGATCCCGGGCGGCGGGTGCGCCCGACAGGAATCACGGTAGTGCGGTGCCCGCGCGCGCGGCGGGGCAGGAGCTTACGAGTCGATTACGGGTGCCGCGGCGCCGGCCTAACACGGCTTCCGAGCCCGCGCCAGGGGGTTCAGCCGGTCGAGACCACCTCCGTACCGTGGCCTGCAACCGACCGACCCTCGACGAAGGAGGAGCACGATGAACGACCGCACGAACGAGACGCTGCGCAAGCTCGGCGACCTCGACGAGACCGTCGCCAACCCTGATGAGGACGTGCGCGGACGCAGCGTCCGCGATCAGCACGGGGAGGACATCGGGACCGTTAAGGACCTCCTCGTCGACGAGGCGGAGAACCGCATCCGCTTCCTCGAGGTCGCCTCGGGCGGATTCCTCGGGATCGGGCGCGAGATCACCCTGCTGCCCGTCGACGCCATCACCGCCATCACCGACGACGAGGTCCGCGTCGACCCGACGCGCGAGAGGATCGCCGGTGCCCCCGAGTACGACCCGCGGCTCGTTCAGGAGCGCCATGACTACGGGAACTACCTCGACTACTACGGCTACGGCGCGTGGTGGGGTCCCGGCTACGCCTACCCGACCTTCCCGTACTACCGCTGACAATTCGAGGAGGATGCCGGAACCTCAACGATCCGATGAGGACGCGCGGAGCGACTGCCACGCAGTCCTTGCACGGCGGACGAGTCCGTCCGGCCGCGGCCCGAGATCCTCGCCCCGGCGGATCTGCGCGCCGCGGTCGACGGTGATCCGCGTCTCCTCCTGCAGACGCTCGATGGCGGTGTCGTCGCGCAGCGTGCGCTCCACCCGACCCTCCGCGGCGATGCCCCCCTGCAGCTGTCGCCCGCGTTCCAATTCCGCGATGAACTCCACGCCCATGAGCAGGGCCAGGTTCAGCAGGAAGAGCCAGATCAGGAACACGACGATGCCCCCGAGCGCCCCGAACGTGCGTCCGTAGTCGCCGATGGTCGACACGTACAGCGTGAACAGGGCGGACGAGGCCCCGATCAGAGCGAGCGTGAGGAGCGCACCCGGTGCCACCCACCGGAGCCGGGAGTGTCGCACGTTCGACGTCGTCGTGAACAGCAGGGTGACCATGATCACCGCGGCGAGCGCGAGGACCGGCCACCGCACGACGTTCCACGTGTCGATCGCGGCGTCGCCGAGGTTCCACGCGTCCCCGAGCGCCCGGGCGATCGCCGCGGAGAGGGTGATCACGGCGATGACGATGAGCGCGAGGACCAGGAGTGCGATGGTGACCACGATCTGCGCGGGCTTGCGCTTCCAGTACGGGCGACCCTCCTCGACCTCGTACACGCGGTTGACCAGGCGGCCGAACGCTCCGACGTAGAGGGATGCCGACCACAGCGCGGTGACGATCGAGATGACGAGGGTCAGGCCCGCGCCGGTGGCTCCCGAGATGTCGAGGAGCGGTGCGCGGAGAGTCTCGGCGACGGCGGCCGGTGCCACCTGGTCGATGAGGTCGAGCAACCGGGTCACGGCGTCTTCGCTGTCGCCGACGAGTCCCACGACCGCGATCAGCGCCAGCGCGGCGGGGAAGATCGACAGGACGGCGAAGAAGGTCAAGGCCGCCGCGGCATCGGGACACCCGTCGCGGATGAATTCCCTCACCGTGCGGCGCAGGAGGTATCTCCACGTGTCCCCGCGGAGCTGACCGGGGTGGGCGGGGACGCCCGCTCGCGACTCGTCGGTCATCCCCTCACCCTCCTCGCGCGCTCGCGCAGGTGACGCAGCGATCGGCGGTGGGGCGCACCTCGAGGCGCCCGACCGGGATGGCCCGACCGCAGTCGCGACAGATCCCGTACGTCCCGTCATCGACCCGCGCGAATGCGGCGTCGATGTCCGACAGCTCGCGCTCGACGTCCGCGCGCAGGCCCTCGAGCCGCGACCACTCGCCCGACAGCGGTGCGCCGTCCGGGTCGTGCTCGTCGTCGTCGGACTCGCCGATGCGCGCACGACGCAGCGCGGCGATCTGCGCGTCGAGGTCGGCGAGGCGCGCCCGAGCGGCGGCGCGCGCTTGCTCGAGGTGCACGGTCGGGCCGTGCGGGGTCGGCATCCGTTCCCTCAGTCGCGGGGCAGGACCGTCAGGACCCGCTCGATGTGGTCGCGGAACTCCGTCATGTAGTCGCGGAGGAACCCCTCGAGTCCCTCGTCGTGAACCTCGCCGTCCGCGCCGAACTTCTCGTCCGAGAAGGTGATGTAGGCCTCGGGGCTCGTCATCTGGCGGGCGTTGCAGAAACTCAGCACGCCGCGGAGGCTCTGTTGCGCGACCGCCGTGCCGATCTGGCCGATGGAGGCCCCGATGACAGCCGCGGGGATGTGGTCGAACGAGTTCTCCCCCCAGGGTCGGGAGGCCCAGTCGATCGCGTTCTTCAGCGCCCCCGGGATCGACCGGTTGTACTCGGGGGTGACGAACAGCACCGCATCCGAGTCGGCGATCGCGTCCTTCAGGGCGGTCGCGACGGGCGGGTAGTCGGCGTCGAAGTCCGGGCTGTACAGGGGCAGGTCGCCGATGGGGATCTCGCGGAACTCCAGTTCCGGCGGCGCGAGGCGGATGAGCGCCTTCGAGAGGGTGCGGTTGATCGATGTCGACGACAGGCTTCCGACGAAATAGCCGACGGTGTGCGTGGTCATGGGGATTCCTCTCTGCAGCGTGCGCCCAGCCTCTCGTCCACGGATGCCGAGGGGAAGGGTCTTGCGCGACGCGCGGGCATCCGGTTATGGGCGCGGGAAACAGGGTTGTAACCACCGTGTCGGCGGCCGGGAGTACCATCGCGCGCATGGCGTTCATCGAAGCCCGCGGGCTCGTCAAGACCTACACCCCGAAGGGTGCGCCGGTGGTGCGCGCGCTGGACGGGCTCGACCTGGACGTGCCGCGCGGAACGGTCACCGCGCTGCTCGGCCCCAACGGGGCGGGGAAGACCACGACGGTCAAGGCGCTGACCACTCTCATCAAGCCGGATGCCGGAACCGCGACGATCGACGGGGTGGACGTCCTCGCCGACCCCGAGCGCATCCGTCGGATGATCGGGGCGAGCGGGCAGTACGCCGCCGTGGACGAGAATCTCACCGGGTTCGAGAACCTGATGATGGTCGGTCGGCTCTACCATCTCGGGGGACGGGTCGCGCGGCAGCGGGCCACGGAGCTGATCGAGCTGTTCGACCTGACCGAGGCGCGCAACCGCCCGGTGAAGGGCTACTCCGGTGGCATGCGGCGACGGGTCGACCTCGCCGGCGCCCTCGTGATCAACCCGCCCGTGCTGTTCCTCGACGAGCCGACGACCGGTCTCGACCCGCGCAGCCGTCTCGGGCTGTGGGACGTCATCCAGACGCTGGTCACCGACGGGACGACGGTCCTCTTGACCACGCAGTACCTCGAAGAGGCCGACCGCCTCGCCGACTCGATCTCGGTCATCGACAACGGCAAGGTCATCGCCAAGGGCACCGCAGACGAACTCAAGGCCTCCGTCGGCGGGCAGCGCGTCGCGCTGACCCTCGTCGACGAGGCTGACGGCGACGCGGTGCGCGCCATCCTGGCGTCTCACGGATCGGGGGAGCCGGTCCTGACGGGAGGACGCACGTGGGTCGTACCCGTCGACGACGGTCCCGCTGCGCTCGCCGCCATCGTCGCGGCGGCATCCCGAAACGGCATCGCGCTGCACGACGCCGGCATGCGGCGCCCGACTCTGGACGACGTGTTCCTCCAGCTCACCGGGCGCGCGACCGAGCACGACACCGAGGAGACGGCGGCATGAGCACGTCCGAGTCCCGATCCGCGACCGACGCCGCCGGCGGCCGCGCGGCGACGATGACCCTCCGGCCCGAGGCGGGGTCGCCCCTGTCCCGGTTCTTCAGCGACGGGTGGGTGACGACGTGGCGCAACCTGATGAAGATCATCCGGGTGCCCGAGATCCTGCTGTTCTCGCTCATCCAGCCGATCATGTTCGTCCTGCTGTTCACCTACGTCTTCGGCGCCGCCATCGACATCCCCGGTGACGGGTACACGTCGTTCCTCATGGCGGGCATCTTCGCCCAGACGGTGGTGTTCGGCTCGACCTACTCGGGGTCGGCGATGGCGCAGGACCTCAAGGACGGCATCATCGACCGGTTCCGCACGCTGCCGATGAGCGGTGCGGCGGTGCTCGTCGGGCGGACCAACGGCGACCTCGTGATCAACGCGCTGTCGGTGCTGGTGATGATGGGGACGGGGCTGCTCGTCGGGTGGAGGGTGAACTCGTCGTTCCTCGAGTTCCTCGCCGGCGTCGCGCTCCTGCTGCTCTTCGCCTACGCCTTCTCGTGGGTGATGGCGTTCCTCGGCATGTCGGTGAAGAGCCCCGAGATCATCAACAACGCGTCCTTCCTCATCCTCTTCCCCCTCACGTTCATCTCCAACGCGTTCGTCCCGAGTGAGAACCTGCCGACGCCGCTGCGCATCTTCGCCGAGTGGAACCCCGTGTCCGCGCTTGTGCAGTCGGCGCGCGAACTGTTCGGCAACGTCCCGCCTGGGACGCCGGTCGGCGACGCCTGGCCGGCGCAGAACCCCATCGCCACCGTGATCATCGGCGTGGTCGTCCTACTGGCGGTCTTCGTGCCGCTGTCGATCCGGAAGTTCGCCACGCTGTCGCGGTGACCGGTCGAATGCCGGGAACCGCCACCGGCGCGGTGCGCGGTGTCGTCAGCAGGGGAGCGGGCGGTAGAGCGCGCGTGTGACGCGCCGCGCTCGCGACGTCGCGGCATCGGCGACCGTCGCCCCGTGGATCTCGGCGATCGCCCGCGCGGCCGTGTCGAGCGAATGCGTCTGCGCGCACTCGAGGGCGCGGTCGCGCCGCGGGCCGACGGAGGCGACGTAGATGCGGCCCGCGACCTCGATGAAGCCGATGGCGTCGTCAGCGATCGTGACGGCATAGACGTCGTCCGTCAGGCGTTCCACGTGTGCTTCCGGCATCGGCGAGGGCGATGCCGCCGCGCTCGGACCGGCGGTGTCGACCCGATCCAGCGAAGCCTCCGACATGATGCTCATCGCGTTCCGCCTTCCGTGCCGTTCCGTACTCCCCGGTGTGGTCTGACGATATCCGGACAGGGTGTCCCGAGCCTCGGGGTTGACGGCCGATGGCGCGTTCGCTACCAGCGCGCGAGTGTGACCGGCGACGGCTTCGGATGACGCTGCGTGTCGCTCTGCGACGTTCCGTGTCATCGACCGCGCGCGCGTGCGGCATCCGGACGTACCGTCGGGGCATGACGACGACTCCGACCTTGCCGGCGACCCCGGTCGCGCCGACGGACATCGAACCCCGCCGCGCGCTGCGGGTCGTGGGGGTGTCCGGCTCGCTGCACGAGCCCAGCAAGACCACCGCGCTCATCGCGGAGATCCTGCGCAGGGTCGGCACGCACCTCGACGTCGAGAGCTCACTCATCGAAGTGACGTCCATCGGGCCGGCCTTCGCCGGGGCGCTGACGCGCGAAGCGCTGCCGCCCGACGCCCGTGACGCCCTCGAGCAGATCGAGACCGCCGACCTCCTCGTCGTGGGCACCCCCGTCTATCGCGCGTCGTACACGGGCCTGTTCAAGCACCTGTTCGACTTCGTCGAGCAGTACGCACTCGTCGGGCGCCCCGTGCTCCTGGCGGCGACCGGCGGCGGCGAGCGGCACGCGCTCATCATCGAGCATCAGCTGCGTCCGCTGTTCGGGTTCTTCCAGGCGCTCACGCTTCCGCTCGGCGTCTACGCCAGCACGTCGGACTTCGACGGCTACACGCTCCGCGAAGGCGCGGTCTCCGACCGGATCGACCTCGCTGTCGAGCGGGCGCTGCCGATCCTCGAGCACGGCGGCCGGGCACGCCCGTCGGATCGCATCTCGACCTGGTGATCGACGAGCGCGACGCCGGCGGCCCGGCATCCATAGCGCGTTCATAGGTCCGCCCTACGGCGCCGAAAAGACCGCCGCGCATCCTGAAGTCCTCGCCGACGACAGGAGACCGAGATGAACCGCTTCCCCGACCCCGACGACACCCCCGACGGCCCGGCGTACCAGGGCAGGCTGCTCGCGCGACCCGACGACGAGGTCGTCGACCAGGGCATCGGGTTCGACCTCGGCACCCTCCTCAGTCGGCGCGGCATCCTCGGCATCGTGGGCCTCGGGGCGGGAGCGGTCGCGCTCGCCGCGTGCAGTCCGCTCGCGACGTCGGCTGCGACGCCATCGGCATCGGCCACCCCTTCGGCGGCGGGGACCACGACACCGACGTCCACGCCCTCGGCCTCGGCATCCGCCGTCCTTCCCGCCGGGGAGATCCCGGACGAGACCGCCGGCCCCTACCCGGGCGACGGGTCCAACGGTCCGGACGTGCTGGAGCAGTCCGGGATCATCCGCCGCGACCTGCGCACGAGCCTCGGAGGCACCGCCGTGGTCGAGGGGGTGCCGGCGGAGGTGACGTTGCGCATCACCGACGTGGCGTCGGGCGACGCGCCGTTCGCGGGCGTCGCGGTCTACGCGTGGCACTGCGATGCTCAGGGGCGGTACTCGATGTACTCCGACGGGGTCGAGGGCGAGACCTGGCTGCGCGGCGTGCAGGTCACCGATGCCGACGGGCAGGTCACTTTCACCACGATCGTCCCGGGGTGCTACGCGGGCCGCTGGCCGCACATCCACTTCGAGGTGTACCCGGATGCCGCGTCCATCACCGATGCCGGCAACGCGATCGCGACATCGCAGCTCGCTCTCCCCCAGGCGATGCTCGAGACGGTCTACGCCCTGCCGGCGTACGACGGGTCCGCGAGGAACCTGTCCGGGGTGAGCCTGACCTCCGACAACGTCTTCGGCGAGGACGGAGGCGCGCTGCAGATGCCGACGGTCACGGGCGACGCCTCGGCCGGATACGCCGCCTCGCTCGTGGTGCGCGTGGACACCGGGACGACGCCGAGCGCCGGAGCGGCCCCCGGACGTCCGTGAGACGCGGGAGCCGCTCCGGTCAGTGAGCTGTCCGAGTGCGGATCAGACCCGGAGGTCGGGGTCTTCGCCTTCCGCCTGCGACGGGTGGCCCGTCGCGCCGTCGTCACCGTTCGCTGGGCTGTCGGGGTCTTCGCCCTCGGCCTGGCTCGGGTGACCGGCGATGTCCTCGGGCGGCGTCTCGGCGATCGAGGCGCGATCGGTACCGGGGTCTCCGGTGCCGCTGTCGTAGCCGTCGGCGCTGTGGTCGTCGACGGCGTGCTCTTCAGGGCGGTCGTGGTGGGTCATGATGACTCCTTTCGGGGATCTTCGGATGTCGGGGTGCGCGCTCAGCGCATGTCATCGCCGGGCGACAGATCGCCCTCGCCGTCGGGGCCGAGGTCGATCATGGCCGGATCGGCGCCCTGCGACTCGGGCAGCGCGCTCGCGCCGGGGAGGTCCTCGGCGGGCACTTCGTCCAGCGGAGACGACAACTCGGCGGGATCGGCGCCCGTGGCTGTGTCATCCTCGGCGGGGGCTTCCCGGATGTCGCGGTCGGAGGCCTCCCAGTCCTGCTGGGCGGCGTCCCATCCGTCGTCGGCGGTCGCATCGGTCCCGCGTATCGCGGAGGTGAGGGTTTCGTTCTGATCGGGGTCGCTCATGCGTCGCTCCTTTCCTCTTCGCCCACTCTCGGCACTGTCGCTGTGAGAGCCGAGGGGCTTGCCCGCCGGGGCGCCGTGCGCTAGCGCCGATTCCACATCAGCGAGCCCGATAACAGGCGCGGCAGGGGAAGGCAACCCCCTGCGTGACGGCCGGGGCAGGGGGAAGCATGGGCACTCCCAACGAGAGGAAGGTCACGCAATGGCCCAGATCATCGAAACCGTCGATGTCGATGTCGACGTGTCCACCGCCTACAACCAGTGGACGCAGTTCGAGACGTTCCCCCGGTTCCTGAGCTTCGTGAAGTCGATCACCCAGCTGGACGACAAGACCCTGCGCTGGGTCGTCGAGATCGCCGGTGCGGAGCGCGAGTTCACCGCGAAGGTGAGCGAGCAGCACCCCGACGAGCGCGTCGCCTGGACCACCGTGGAGGGCGAGTCGCACCACGCGGGTGTCGTCACGTTCCACCGTCTGGGTGACAACGAGACGCGCGTGACCGTGCAGCTCGACTGGGAGCCGGAGGGTGTGGCCGAGAAGGTCGGCGCGCTCGTCGGCCTCGACGACCACGCGGTGAAGAAGGACCTGAAGAACTTCAAGGAGTTCATCGAGTCGCGCGGCAGCGAGACCGGCGCCTGGCGCGGCGACGTCTCCTGACCCGAACCACGCTGATGCCCGTCCCGCTGCCGGGGCGGGCATCATCGCGTGCGCGGCGCGCACGAGTACGCCTCCTCACGCGCACCTGTCAACCCCCTCGGCCGTCGTCAGGTGCTCGGGAGATGCTTCGGCCATGAAGGCAGTCACCTGGCAGGGGCGACGTCATGTCGCCGTCACCGATGAGCCCGATCCCCGGCTGGAAGAACCCACCGACGCGATCGTGCGCATCACCTCCACCGCGATCTGCGGTTCGGACCTGCATCTGTATGAACTGTTCGGCCCGTTCCTGGACCGCGGCGACATCCTCGGCCACGAGTCCATGGGCATCGTCGAGGCGGTGGGCTGCGACGTCGTGACCCTCCGCCCCGGCGACCGCGTCGTCGTGCCGTTCAACATCGCGTGCGGGCGGTGCTTCATGTGTCGCCGCGGACTGCAGTCGCAGTGCGAGACGACGCAGAACGACCAGTACGGCACCGGGGCATCGCTCTTCGGGTACACCAAGCTCTACGGTCAGATCCCGGGTGGGCAGGCAGAGCTTCTCCGCGTCCCGCTCGCCGACGAGAACACGATCCCCGTGGGCACCGATCTGCCGGACGAGCGCTACCTGTTCCTCAGCGACATCCTCCCCACGGCGTGGCAGGCGGTGGAATACACCGGACTCGACGAGCCGTCCACCCTGGTGGTGCTCGGGCTCGGTCCCGTCGGGCAGCTGGCGGCGCGCATCGGCGTGCAGCGCGGGCACCGCGTGATCGGCATCGACCCGGTGCCCGAGCGTCGAGCGATGGCCGTCCGGCACGGCGTCGAGGCCTGGGAGGGCGACGATGACGTCTCGCGCGTCATCGCGCACACCCAGGGCCGAGGAGCGGATGCCGTCATCGACGCCGTAGGCCTCGAGGCGCACGGGAGTCCCTTCGCCCACGCCGCGCACGCGGTGACCGCGGCTCTGCCGGACGCGCTCGCCCGACCGGTGATGGAGAACACCGGCGTCGACCGTCTCGCCGCCCTCCACGCATCGGTGGACATGGTGCGTCGCGGCGGGACCATCTCCATCAGCGGCGTGTACGTCGGCGACAGCGATGTCATGCCGATGAAGACGATGTTCGACAAGCAGCTCACGCTGCGGATGGGCCAGTGCAACGTCAAGCGGTGGATCGACGACCTCCGCCCCTACGCCGAGGCCGACGACGACCCGCTGGGCCTCGACGACCTCGTCACCCACCGGGCCGGCCTCGCCGACGCCCCGGATCTCTACGAGAAGTTCCAGAAGAAGGACGACGGGTGCATCAAGGTCGTCCTGCAACCGACATGAGGAACCCATGAAGACCGAACCCGCCCGCCACCTGGTGCTGGAGGCTTTGAGCGCGCGCTCCTGGCGTCTGTGCGACCGGTCGGCGGCCGCGAGCGACCCCTCCAAAGTGCTCGCCTACATCGAACAGTCAGAACGCGGCGGCTACGACGCCGCCTGGGTGCGCGCCGGTGGCGTGATGCGGCACTACCAGCGCCTCGACGACATCTTCACGGATGCCGCAGAGCTCGCCGGCGGCGCGGCGATCCGCCCGGGCCGCAAACCCGCGCCGATCCCGGCCCGCCCGCCGCTCACGCGCCGCCCCGCCACCTGATCGGATGGCGGCTCCGCGCGTCTGCGGCCCCCGTGTGCGGCGGCGGGCTACCGCGTGTGGCCGCATCCGTCAACAGGGTGGTGGACGGGGTGGGGGAGTGCGATCGTGACGTCAGGGCTTCGGGCTGCTCCTCGCATCCCGCGAGGCTGGACGTCCGGACATCGAGGGGATCCTCATGGGCAAGTTCATCTACGACGGCACGATCAAAGTGGATTTCGAGGACCGCACCCTCGCGCACCTGCAGCTGGTGATCGGTGCGAAGCTCCGCCGGGGTGAACCGTTCCATTTCACCTGGAAGGACGATTCGAGTATCGGCGACGGCCGCACCACCGTGTGGGTGCACCCCCGGTGCTCTCTGGTCTACAAGTACTACGGCAGCCGCAAGCCGCGGCTCAACATGGCCTGGGTGGACGCTCTGGCGTACACCGCGAACTCCCCGGCAGGGCTGTATCTCGTCCCGGAGCCGATGGAGACCGCATCGAATGGGGGCAACGATGAAGCGCATTGACATCGTCTACGGAGGAGAGCATTACAGCGTCGGCGGGCGGTCGCTCGACGAGCTGCAGAGTGAGATCGCCACCGGCTTGATGCAGGGCACCCACTGGCTGCAGGTGAACGACGGGGAGGGACAACCGCGACCGACGTACCTGCTGCTGACCGCCGGCGTCTCGATCGCCCTCATCCCGATCCCCGACGATGCACCCGAGGTGGCCGGCGGGGCGATGTGGGACAACGAGGGGCACGAGATCCACCTGTGATGAGCTCCTGACGCGCGAGCGGGGAGGCTGTCAACCCCCTCCAGGCGTCCTCCCTTGCGCGCGCAGACTGGCCAGCAGGAGGTCGAATGGACGAGCCGCTCCCACTGCCGCCGATCGAGAACTGGTGGCCCTATCTCAGCGTCAGTGCCCGCCACGAGGTGCGCGGCGCCCCCGATCGTGATCTCAGCCGACACGTGCGCGCCGAAATCGCGCGTGCGCTCGGAGTGCCCGTGCCGTTACGTGCCCACCTCACCAGCGACGACCAGCGTTTCGTCGACTTCGACATCAACGCCGCCGACTGATGCGCGCGACGGTGCTGACCGATCGAAAGACGGAGGACCACACATGACGAACCCACCATCGCCGGACCCTACGCGCGTCCGGAATCAGGTGGCTCTCCAGTCCGGCCCCCGCTGGACGTGGCTGATCGCCGGCGGGCTCTTGGCGATCATCGCGATGGTGACCTTCGCGTTCCTGGTGCCGATCGCCCCGGTGCCGGCGTGGGTCGGCATCACGTTGCAGGCAGCGCTCCTCGTTGCGCTGGTCCTGTCCTCCCTCCTCCTCTCCGCGGGTCGGCTGCGAGGAGTGACCAGCGCGGTGATCATGGGCGGAATGGCTGTGTCGGCGTTGGCCCTGATGCTCGTCATCCTCGCGCTCGCGCAGGGGACAGGGCCCCCGGCGATCGACGGCTGAGAGCGGCCGCGCACCCGCGTACGCGCGGCGCGGCGTCCTGTCAATCCCCTCGGCGGGAGGCGCGACGCCGGGTGAGGGTGTGGGCATGACCGACGAGACCACCGAAGAGTTCCCCGCCCAGAGCCAGAGCCAGCCCGGCCTCACCACCGAGACCGCGCCCGATCCCGACCACGGAGAGACGAGCTACGTCGGTCACGGTCGCTTGACCGGACGACGGGCGCTGATCACCGGGGGTGACTCCGGTATCGGCCGGGCCGTGGCGATCGCCTTCGCCCGGGAAGGGGCGGACGTCGCCATCGTGCACCTGCCGGAGGAGCAGGAGGATGCCGACGCCACCCTCGCCCTCATCGAAGACGCCGGCACGCGCGGCATCGCGTTCGCCGGAGACATCCGCGACGAGGCGTTCGCCACCGACGTGGTCGCCGAGGCGGTCCATGCCCTCGGCGGACTCGACATCCTCGTGCTCAACGCCGCGTACCAGAAGGACCGCGACGGGCTCGAGTCGCTCGAGACAGCCGAGTTCGACCGGGTGTTCCGCACCAACCTCTACGGGATGCTGTTCAACGCCCGCGCGGCGATGCCGCACCTCGAGGAGGGAGCGTCGATCATCGTGTCGGCGTCGATCCAGGCGTTCCAGCCCTCGCCGGGGCTCGTCGACTACGCGATGACGAAGGCGGCTCAGGTCGCGTTCGTGAAGGCGATGGCGCAGGAGCTCGGCCCCGTCGGCATCCGGATCAACGCGGTCGCACCCGGCCCGATCTGGACGCCGCTCATCCCCGCGACGGGTTTCGACGACGGCAAGCTGACCCGGTTCGGCGCCGACACCCCGATGGGTCGTGCAGGGCAGCCCGCCGAGCTCGCCGGGGCGTACGTGTACCTCGCCAGCGACGACGCGACCTACACCTCCGGCACCGTCCTGTCGGTCACCGGCGGCAAGGCCCTCTGACCCGTCGCCCGGTCACGCGAACCTCACTCCTCAACAACGTCGCCGGGCCGGCCGGATTCGGCGTGTGCGCGAGCACACGCGGCGGATGTGAGGAGTTCGGTACGCGCGGGCGCCCCCACGACGCCATGGCGGGCCGGACGGTCCTGCGGCGCTAACTCCTCAGGAACGTCGCCCGGCCGGCCGGATTCCGGCGTGTGCGCGCACACACGCGTCGGATCTGAGGAGTTCGGTGCGCGCGAGCGCCCGCATCGCGCGGCGGCGACTGGACGGGGACGGTCGCGCGTGCCCGGGAGTCGGCTAGACTGTCGCGCGTGCTGACCTGTCGTTGTCGTCGTTGCTGTCGCTGAAGCCCTCGCTTCGCCCTCTTCTTTCGCAACCCGACGACCGCGCCCATCGGCGCCGACAGACCAGGAAACCACCGTGCGCTACGCCCAGAGCGTCACCGATCTCGTCGGTGACACCCCCCTCGTCCGACTGAACCGCGTCACCGAGGGCATCTCCGCCACCGTGCTCGCCAAGATCGAGCACGCCAACCCCGGCGGCTCCGCGAAGGACCGCATCGCCCGCAACATCATCGACGCCGCCGAGCGCGACGGCCTGCTGAAGCCGGGCGGCACGATCGTGGAGGCCACGAGCGGCAACACCGGTGTCGGCCTCGCGCTCGTCGCACAGCAGCGCGGGTACAAATGCGTCTTCGTCGTCCCCGACAAGGTCGCTGAGGACAAGCGGGCGATCCTCCGGGCGTACGGCGCCGAGGTCATCGTGACCCCCACGGCGGTCGAGGCGGACGACCCGCGGTCGTACTACAAGGTGTCCGACCGGCTGGTCGAGGAGATCCCCGGCGCCTTCAAGCCGAACCAGTACGACAACCCGAACGGTCCCCGCAGCCACTTCGAGTCCACCGGCCCCGAGATCTGGCGCGACACCGAGGGTCGCGTGACCCACTTCGTCGCGGGCGTCGGCACCGGCGGCACGATCACCGGCACCGGCCGCTACCTTCGCGAGGCCTCCGGAGGCTCGGTCCGCATCATCGGCGTCGACCCGGAGGGGTCGCTGTACTCCGGCGGGCCCGTCCACGGCTACCAGGTCGAGGGCGTCGGCGAGGACATCTGGCCGAAGGCCTACGACCCGACGATCGTCGACGAGATCCACCGCGTCGGTGATGCCGAGTCCTTCGCGATGACCCGGCGTCTCGCCCGCGAGGAGGGGCTCCTCGTCGGCGGATCCAGCGGCATGGCCGTCGTCGGCGCCCTCCGCACGGCCCGCACGCTTCCCGCCGACGCCGTCATGGTCGTGCTCCTCCCCGACCACGGCCGCGGCTACCTCAGCAAGATCTTCAACGACGACTGGATGCGGGCGCAGGGCTTCGATCCGGATGCCGTCTTCCCGGCATCCGACACCCCCGGCCGCACCCCCTCCCTGCCGACCGACACCGGCACCGGCGCCCACCCCGACACCGCCCCCCACACCGAGACCGAAGCCGCCCCCGCAGGCGAAGGAGACCGAGCATGAGCGACACCCACGGAAGCGACTCCCGCGAGCGCGGATTCGGCACGCGCGCCGTGCACGCCGGCCAGGCCTTCGACCCCACCACCGGCGCGGTCATCCCGCCGGTGCACTTCTCCACCACCTACGCGCAGGACGGCATCGGCGGACTCCGCCAGGGGTACGAGTACGGGCGGAGCGGCAACCCGACCCGCACCGCGCTCGAGACCCAGCTCGCGGCGCTCGAGGGCGCCGCGCACGCGCTGTCGTTCTCGTCCGGTCTCGCCGCCGAGGACGCGCTGCTGCGCGCCGCCCTCGTCCCGGGTGACGAGGTGCTGCTCGGCAACGACGTCTACGGCGGCACGTACCGCCTCCTCTCCCGCGTGCTCGGCGGCTGGGGCGTGAAGCTCCGCGTGGTGGACATGAGCGATCTGGATGCCGTCGCCGCAGCGATCGCCGAACGCGCGCCGCAGATCGTCTGGGTCGAGACGCCGAGCAACCCGATGCTGCGCATCACCGACATCGCCGGTCTCGCGCGCCTCGGACACGACGCCGGAGCCCTCGTCGTCGTCGACAACACCTTCGCCTCCCCGGCCCTGCAGCAGCCGCTCGCTCTCGGCGCCGACGTCGTCGTGCACTCCACGACGAAGTACCTCGGCGGACACTCCGACGTCGTCGGCGGCGCGCTCGTCCTCAACGACGACGCGCTGTACGAGAAGGCGAAGTTCCTCCAGTTCGCCGTGGGTGCCGTCTCGGGCCCGCTCGACGCGTGGCTCACGACCCGCGGAATCAAGACCCTCGAGCTGCGGATGCGGCGCCACTCCGAGAGCGCGCAGCGCATCGCCGAGCAGCTGTCCGCCGACCCGCGGGTCGCGGCCGTCCACTACCCGGGCTTGCCCGACCACCCCGGGCACGCGCTCGCCGCGTCGCAGATGTCCGACTTCGGCGGCATCGTGTCGCTCGAGCTGGCGGATGCCGCGGCGGCGCGCCGCTTCGCCGAGTCGACGCGGCTGTTCCAGCTCGCCGAGTCGCTGGGCGGTGTCGAGTCGCTCATGAACTACCCCGATGAGATGACCCACGCCTCTGTCCGTGGCACCGAGCTCGCCGTCCCGGAGAATCTGGTGCGCCTGTCGGTGGGCATCGAGAACGTCGAGGACCTCCTCGCCGACCTCGACGCCGCGCTCGCCGGTCTGTGACGCGCTGACCTTCTGAATCGTCTCGGCCGCGGTCCGGGGTAGTCCCGGCCCGCGGCCGCCACGCCTCCGGGCCCACGGTGGCATGCTGAGGGCATGGACCCGATCGTCGCGACGCTCGTCATCCTGGCGATCGCGGTGGTGGCGTTCATCAGCAACCGCGTCCCCCTCGCCGTCGTGGCTGTCGGCGTCGCGCTCGCGCTGTTCTTCACCGGCGTGCTCACGCTGCCGCAGGCGCTGGCCGGATTCGGCGATCCCACGGTCCTCTTCATCGCCGCGCTCTTCGTGGTGAGCGAGGCCCTCGATTCGTCCGGCGTCACCGCGTGGGCGGGGCAGAAGGTCATCGGCCGGGCGGGCACCCGCCGCGGCATCCTCATCGGCGTGATCTCGCTGCTGGTCGCGGTGCTCACCGCGTTCATCAGCATCAACGGCGCCGTCGCGGCCCTCCTGCCGCTCGTCGTGGTCGTCGCCGCCCGCGCCGGCATCCCGAGCTCGCGCCTGCTGATGCCGCTGGCCTTCGCCGCCTCGGCGGGCTCGCTTCTTCTCCTCACCGGGACGCCGGTGAACATCATCGTGTCGGACTTCGCCGCCCAGAACGGCGGCCGCGCCTTCGGGTACGCGGAGTTCGCGCTCGTCGGGGTCCCGCTCGTCGTCGGCACCGTCGTGATCCTGCTCCTCCTCGGCGACCGGCTGCTGCCGGTGCGCGAGGGCGCTCTCATGCCCGTCGACCTGGCCCGTCACGCGCGGCTGCTGCGGCAGCAGTACGACCTCTCGCTCGACACCGGCACGATCATCGGCCCGCGGAGCGGCGTGACCGAGATCGTCGTCGGGCCGCGCTCACCCCTCGTCGGGGAGCGCATCGCGTGCGGGATGAAGACCCCGGGTGGCGACCTCGCCATCCTCGCCGCGCGACGCGGCGACGAGGTCATCCGCGGGGAGATCGTGCTGCAGGTCGGCGACGTCCTCCTGATGCAGGGGGAGTGGGACGACCTCGTCCGGCACGCCGCGCTCCCCGGCATGCTCGCCGTCGACGCGCCGGATCGGCTCCGCCGCTCGGTGCCGCTCGGCCGCGGTGCGCGTCGGTCGCTGGTGATCCTCGGGCTCATGATCGTCCTCCTCGCCACGGGTCTCGTGCCGCCCGCCGCCGCCGCGCTCCTCGCGGCCGGCGCGCTGATCGTCACGCGTGCGGTCAGCGTCAACCAGGCGTATCAGGCGGTGTCGTGGACGACGGTGATCCTCATCGCGGGCATGATCCCCCTGTCGACCGCCGTCTTCGAGACCGGCACCGCCGACCTCGTCGCGGGCTGGCTGCTCGGCCTCCTCGGCGACTCGGGACCGCGCATGGCGCTGTTCGCCCTCTGCCTGCTCACCCTCGTGCTCGGCCAGCTCATCAGCAACGCCGCGACGGTCCTCATCGTCGCTCCGATCGCGGCCGCGGTGTCGACGAGCCTCGACCTCTCGATCCAGCCGTTCATGATGGCGCTGACGGTGGCCGGCGCCGCCGCGTTCTTCACCCCGATCGCGACACCGGCGAACCTCATGGTGATGGAGCCGGGCGGCTACCGGTTCGGCGACTACTGGCGGCTTGGCATCCCGCTGGCCATCTTCTTCCTGCTGATGGCGGTGTTCTACGTCCCGCTGATCTGGCCCTTCTGACGTGCCCGCCCGCCCGCCGGAACCCGACCGCCGGCGACTCCGAAGGTCGACTCAGGCAGCCGACCACCCTCCGTCGCTCGGCAGGACGGCGCCCGAGACGTTCACGCCGTCGTCCGACAGAAGGAAGGTGATGGATGCCGCGACCGCTTCGGCCTCGGCGGGGTCGGGCATCACCACCATGGCGGTCTGGATGCGGTCCGCGGCCAGCGGCGAGGCGAACGACGCCTGGATGTTCGTGATCGTCGGGCCGGGGGCGACGGCATTCACCCGGATGCCGTTCGGGGCGTACAGGAAGGCGCTGGAGCGCGTCAGCCCCACCACCGCGTGCTTCGACGCGGTGTAGGCGGCGCCGGCCGCCGAGCCGCGCAGCGCGGCCTCCGAGGCGACGTTGACGATCGACCCCGCTCCCTGCGCGAGCATCGTCGGGATGACGGCGCGCATGAGCTTCATCGTGCCGTCGACGTTGACGCGGAAGACGCGTTGCCACACGGCATCCGTCACCTCTCCGACGCCGGTCATGTCGTCCATGATCCCGGCGACGTTCGCGAGGGCGTCGATCCGGTCGCCCGCGGCGGCGACGATGCCCGCGATGCCGGCGTCGTCGGTGATGTCGGCGACGAGCGGCACCACGTCGGCGTCCGGGAGGGCGGCGACGAGCGCGTCCAACCGCTCGGCGCTGACGTCGACGGCGACGACGCGGCCGCCCTCGCGTGCGACCCGGGAGGCCGTGGCCCGTCCGATGCCGGATCCCGCGCCGGTGACGATCACGGTCCTGCCCGCGAAGCGGCCGCGATCGATTCGCTCGGTCCATGCCGGGGCGGATGCCGAGGCCGCGGCGGCGGGAGACTCGGGTCCCGCGTCCACGACGTCGCCGCTCGCGCCCGCGCCCGGTGCGCTCCCCGGCGTCTCGCCCGCCTGCGCACGCCGGACGATCTCCTCGAGCATCTCCTGCGTGAACGCGCCGCGGCTGAGGGCGACCAGGCGCTTGATCGCGAAGCGCCGCACGGGCTTGAACGCGTCCGGGGTCTGCCCGGCCTGCGCGAGCAGATCGGTGAGGATCGCGTTGCCGACGGGGTCGGCGAGCCAGTCGGCGATGGAGGTGTCGGCGGTCAGCGGTTTCGGTGCGCGCATCGGGTCTCCTCGTCGTCGAGAGGCCGCATCATCGGCCTGATCCGACGCTACGCGGATCACCGCGCGGCCGGTAGGGGACGATGTCGCCGCGTGGGGGATCCCCGCCGTAGGCTCATCCCATGGGCAGGTTCATCTACGACTCCACCGCGACATCGGTCGAGATCGACGACCGTACGCTGGCGCATCTGCGGATCGTGGTGATGAACAAGCTGCGGCGTTCGGAGTCGTTCATGTTCGACGCCGAGATGGGCGACGGGTCGGGTCGCCGCAGTTTCTGGATGCACCCGTCCGTGCCGATGCAGTTCCACTTCTACGGCGGGCGCACTCCGCGGATCAACCGCCACTGGGTGGAGGCGATGATGCTCGCCGCGAGCGGACCCCACGGGCTGCACATCCTGCCCGAGCCGCCCGCCGACGACACCCCCGAGCGCGGCTGAGGGTCGGGCTGCCCGGCGCAACCGGGTCGGTGTCAGTTCTCGATCTGTCCGTCGCCGCGCGAGACGTTCTCGACGCTGAGCTTGTCGATCTCGAGGTGATCGACCTCGACGTTGCCGAGATTCACGCCGCCGTCGCCGGAGATCACCCCGCCGCCGCCGGCGGCCTCGTCGGAGACGACCTGGATGGGGCCGGTGTCGAAGTGCTCGGCGACGAGGGTGATGCCGCCCGACGAGTTCGCCGAGTTCGCCAGGTCTTCGATCCACTCGCGGCTGAGTTCCGTCGGCTCCGGGTCGTCGAAGACGAACCGCAGCGGGATCGCCGGGTGCAGCCAGATCGTGCTGCGACCGCGCGGCTGGTCCTCGGGGTGCGTCCACGACAGGGTGAAGGTCTCGTCACGCCGCAGCTTCGTCGCGATGACGACCTTGAGGTGCGCCAGAGCGCGGTCTTCGATGTGGATCGGGGTGTCGGATCCGCCGTAGAAAATGGTGCCCACGAATGAACTCTAAACCCCCCGGGGGCATCGTGTGCGGCATCCGGTGATGCCTTTGGACACGTGTCCCCGAGGGTCGCCTATAGGCGCGTCCAGGCCTCGGTGAGGACGCTCCGGAGGATCTGTTCGATCTCGACGAATTCGCTCGGTCCGATGGTCAGCGGCGGGGCCAGCTGGATCACCGGGTCGCCTCGATCGTCCGCTCGGCAGTACAGCCCGGCGTCGAAGAGGGCCTTGGAGAGGAAGCCGCGGAGGAGCCGCTCGGACTCGTCGTCGTCGAAGGTCTCCTTGGTCGCCTTGTCTTTGACGAGCTCGATCCCGAAGAAGTAGCCGTCGCCGCGGACATCGCCGACGATCGGGAGGTCGGTGAGCTTCTCCAGGGTCTGCCGGAACAGGGGAGAGTTCTCGCGCACCCGCTCGGGGAGCCCCTCCTCCTCGAAGATGTCGAGGTTCTCCATGGCGACCGCGGCCGAGACGGGGTGACCGCCGAACGTGTAGCCGTGGTAGAAGGCGCGGTCGCCGTGCGCGAAGGGCTCGTAGATCCGGTCGCTGATGACCGTCCCGCCGAGGGGCGAGTAGCCGCTGGTGACGGCCTTGGCGAAGGTGATCATGTCGGGCTGGTAGCCGTAGGCGTCGCACGCGAACATGTGGCCGATCCGACCGAAGGCGCAGATCACCTCGTCCGAGACGAGGAGCACGTCGTACTTGTCGCAGATCTCCCGCACGCGCTGGAAGTATCCGGGGGGCGGGGGGAAGCATCCGCCGGAGTTCTGCACCGGCTCCAGGAAGACGGCGGCGACGGTGTCGGGGCCCTCGAACTGGATCATCTCCTCGATGCGGTCGGCCGCCCAGACGCCGAACTCCTCGAGGCTCCCGGTGGGCGCGCCCATGTCGCTCGCGCGGTAGAAGTTGGTGTTCGGCACGCGGAATCCGCCCGGGGTGAGCGGCTCGAACATCTCCTTCATGGCGGGGATGCCGGTGATGGCGAGCGCGCCCTGCGGGGTGCCGTGGTAGGCCACCGAGCGCGAGATCACCTTGTGCTTGGTGGGCTTGCCCTGCAGCTTCCAGTAGTACTTGGCGAGCTTGAAGGCCGTCTCGACGGCCTCACCGCCGCCGGTGGAGAAGAAGACCTTGTTGAGGTCGCCGGGGGCGTAGTCGGCGATGCGGTCGGCGAGTTCGATCGCGGCGGGGTGCGCGTACGACCAGATGGGGAAGAACGCCAGCTCCTCCGCCTGCTTGGCCGCGGCCTCGGCGATCCGCTTGCGTCCGTGCCCGGCGGCGACGACGAAGAGCCCGGCGAGTCCGTCGATGTAGCGCTTGCCCTGCGAGTCCCAGATGTGGTGCCCCTCGCCCTTGACGATGATCGGGACGCCGGGGCCGTCGGTCATGACCGACTGGCGTGCGAAGTGCATCCAGAGGTGGTCTTTGGCCATCTGCTGGAGTTCGGCTTCGGTTCGGGGGCGGCGGTCGGTGGAGATCGACATGGTGGGCCTTCCTTCGCTTCCTCCCGACGATACCCGTGCGCCCGCGAGCCCGGTGTGACGGATCGTCCGGTTCCGCTCGCGGCCCCGGCGAACCGTCCGCCGGGGCCGCGAGCGGAGACGGGCGGGTCAGCCGACGGAGACGGGGATCGGCGTACCCGCGGCGACGGCGTCGGAGTCGACCGCCGTCGCACGGGGGAGGGACGAGAGGACGGATGTCGCGACCCGCGGGTCGTCCGCCTGCACGGGGTGCACGTCGCCCACGATCGAGATCCGCGCGGTGGCCTCGCGGACGGCGCTCGAGGGACCGACCCACAGGTCGACGTCACCCGGCTCGACGATGCGGGTGTAGGAGCGGTCGCTGAACGCCAGGCGCTGCGTCGGCACCTCGAAGGCCACCCGCATCGACTGCCCCGGCTGCAGGGCGACGCGCCGGTAGGCCAGGAGCTGCGCCGTCGGCCGCGTGATGCTCCCGACGAGGTCGTGCCCGTAGAGCTGCACGATGTCGTCGGCGGCGACCGCGCCGTCGTTGCGGACGGTGACCGCGACGCGGAAGCTCCGTCCGGCCCGGACCTCGGCATCCGCGGTGAGATCCTCGTGCCGGAAGGAGGTGTAGCTGAGGCCGTGCCCGAAGGGCAGCACCGGGGTGCTGTCGGCGCTCGTGACCTCCGACGGTCCGCTCAGGATCGGGTGCATGTAGGAGTAGGGCTGCGCACCCGCCGACCGCGGCAGCGAGACGGGGAGGCGTCCGGACGGCGAGACGGCGCCGGTCAGGATGCGCGCGAGAGCGGTGCCGCCCTCTTCGCCCGGGAAGAAGGCCTGGACGACGGCGCCGGGGCGGGCGTCGCCCTCCACGGCCCATGCGATCGCGTAGGGGCGTCCGGTGAGGAGCACCATCACGACGGGCGTCCCCGTGGCGGCGACCGCCTGCACGAGCGCGCGCTGGGCGCCGGGCAGGTCGAGCGACTCGACGTCGTTGCCTTCGCCGACGGTCCCGCGGCCGAACAGGCCCGCGCGGTCGCCGACGACGACGACCGCGACCTCCGCGCCGCGAGCGAGCTCGACCGCCTCGGCGATGCCGGAGGTGTCCTCTCCCTCGACCGCGCAGCCGGCGGCGTGGCTGATCTCGGCATCCGGCAGGGCGGCGCGGAGCGCCTCGAGCACCGTCGGGATCTCGAAGCCCATCTCGGTCCCGGGGTGGTGGGCCAGGACGTGGTTGGCGAACGAGTAGCAGCCCATGAGCGCCTCGGCGCTGTCGGCGTTGGGGCCGAGGACGGCGATGCGGCGCGTGCCCGGGGCGAGGGGGAGCACGCCGTCGTTGGTGAGGAGCACCGTCCCCTCCTCGGCGAGGCGACGTGCGAGCGCCCGGTGGGCGGGGGTGTCCAGGTCGATGTCGCTCGGCGCGGTCGAGAAGTCCGCGTCGAGCAGGCCGAGCTCCTCCTTCTGCACGAGCACCCGCGTCACCGCGAGGTCGAGGACCTCGGGGCTCAGGATGCCGTCGCGGACGCGGTCGGCCAGGGCCAGGAACGCGTCCCCGGTCGGCAGCTCGACGTCGATGCCCGCTTCGAGGGCGATCTGCGCGGCCTCGCCGAGGTCGGCGGCGACGGCGTGCATGGACTTCAGGAACGCCACGGAGAAGTAGTCCGAGACCACGACCCCGTCGAAGCCCCACCGCTCGCGGAGGAGCTCGGTCAGGTACTCGCGGGACGCCGCGACCGGGACGCCGTCGATCTCGGCGTAGGAGTTCATCACCGAGCGGACGCCGCCGTCGCGGACGGCCATCTCGAACGGCGGGAGGAAGACGTCCTCGATCTCGCGCCGGCCCGCGTGGACGGGCGCGTGGTTGCGCCCGGCCTGGGTCGCCGAGTAGCCGACGAAGTGCTTCAGGGTGGCGTGGACGCCCTCATCCTGCAGTCCGCGGACGTAGGCGGTCGCGATCGTGCCGACGACGTAGGGGTCCTCGGCGATGCACTCGTCGACCCGGCCCCAGCGGGGGTCGCGGATGACGTCGAGCACCGGGGCGAGGCCCTGGTGGATGCCGAGCTGGCGCATCGAGGCGCCGATGAGCCGCCCCATCTCCTCGACCGCGTCCGGGTCGAAGGCCGCTCCCCACGCCAGGGGCGTCGGGAACGTCGCGGCCTTCCACGCCGCAAGGCCCGTCAGGCACTCCTCGTGCACGAGCGCGGGGATGCCCAGACGCGTCTCGGTCTGCAGGCGTCGCTGCTCGGCCCACAGCCACTCCGCCCGCGCCTGCGGGTCCACGGGGCGGGTCCCGTAGACGCGGGTGAAGTGGCCGATGCCGTCGGTGATGGCGTCCTCGAACCGGGTCGAGGTCTTCATCTCGCCGGCCATGGGCGCCACGACGTCGTCGCCCTGGTCGATCCAGAAGCCCACGAGCTGGGCCACCTTCTCTTCGATGGTCATGCGCCCGAGGAGCTCGAGGACGCGAGGGGATGCCGGAACGGCGGGAACGGTCACGATTCTGCTTTCTTGACGAGCCGGTGCGCTTCGTGGGCGGATGCCGCGCTCAGCCCTTGACGGCGCCGGTGAGCCCACCGACGATCCGACGCTCGAACAGGCTGAAGAAGATCAGCGCGGGGAGCATCGAGAGCGAGGTGAAGGCGAGCACCCGGGCGGTGTCGACGGAGTACTGGGAGGAGAACTGCTGCACGCCCAGGGGCAGCGTGAACGCCGCCTCGTTGTTGAGGATGAACAGCGGGAGGAGGTAGGCGTTCCAGCTGCCGATGAAGGCGAGGATCGACACCGTGATGACGCCGGGGATCGCCAGCGGCAGCACCATGCGCCAGAAGAACGCCAGGCGACCGCATCCGTCGATGTACGCCGCTTCTTGGATCTCGTCCGGGATCGCCCGCAGGAACGGCACCAGGATGATGATGGTGACCGGGAGCGCGAACGCGATCTGCGGCAGGATGACGCCCGGGAGGCTGTTCATCAGACCGAGGTTGCGGATGACGATGTACAGCGGCGTGATGGCGACCGTGATGGGGAACATGAGCCCTGCGGCGAAGAGCGCGTATAGCGCGCCGCGTCCGCGGAAGCTGTACCGGCCGATGACGTAGCTGGCCATGAGGCCGAGCGCGACGGCGCCCGCGGTGGTGGCGAGGCCGACGATCGTGGAGTTGCCCACCTGCGTCCAGAACTGGGGTGCCGTCAGGACGCTGGCGTAGTTCTCCCAGCGCCACTCGGTCGGAAGTCCCGACGGGTTGACGGTGATCTCGGAGTTGCTGCGGAAGCCGCCGATGATGATGTAGAGCACCGGGCCGAGCATGAGGCCGATGACCACCAGGGCGATGAAGTAGACGCTCGGCGGACCCCACGGCAGCTTCGGACCGGGAGCCGGCCGGACGCCGCCCCGACGCTTGTCGGCGGCGCGGCGAGTGGTGATGGTCATGGTGCTCATCCGGCACCCCTTTCGGTGATCGCGCCCGCGGTGTCGCGCCGCAGCACGTAGCGCTGGTAGACCAGGGCGACGACGAGCGAGATGAGGAAGATGACCACGGCGACCGCGTTGCCGTAGCCGAAGTTGCCGGCGTTGCGACCGGTGGCGACCATGTAGATGGCCATCGTGTTGGTACCGGCGACGGAGGCGACGTACTGGCCCCAGATGATGTAGACGAGGTCGAACAGCTGCAGGGCGCCGATGATCGACAGGAACGCCCAGATGCGGATCGTGGGTCCGAGCAGCGGCAGGGTGATCCGCCGCTGGATCTGCCAGTAGGAGGCGCCGTCGATCGCGGCGGCCTCGTACAGCTCCTCCGGAACGCTCTGCAGGCCCGCGAGGAAGAGGATGACGGCGAAGCCGACGTACTTCCAGGTGAGGATCGCCATGAGCGTCCAGATGGCGATGGCGGGATCGCTCAGCCAGTCCGAGGCGAGGAAGCCGAGACCGGCGTTCTCGAGGAAGTCGTTCAGGGCGCCGCGGGTCGCGAGCAGCAGGCTGAAGCCCGTGCCGACGACGACCTCGGCGATGACGTAGGGGACGAAGATCAGGACGCGGATGACGGACTGACCGCGCATCTTGCGGTTGAGCAGCAGCGCCAGCAGGATCGCGACCGGACCCTGCATGACGAGCGACATCACGACGATGAAGACGTTGTGCCCGAGGGCCGCCTGGAAGTTCGGGTCGCTGAAGATGACGAAGTAGTTCCGGAGGCCGACGAAGTCGATCGCCGGGCCGAAGCCCGACCAGCGGAAGAACCCGTAGTAGGCGGCCATGATGACCGGGAAGATGACGAACCCGACGAAGAAGACGACGGCGGGGCCGACCATGAGGAGGACTTCCAGGCGGCCGTTCCAACCCAGGCCGCGTGGACGACTCTTACCCCGCCGCACGGACGGGGGCGACGTGTCGCCGCCCCCGTCGTGCTGCGCGAGATCGGAGTCCGTGGAGGACATCTCGCGTGTGGACATGATCAGCCCTGCGCGCCCGCCGCGTTGACGGTCTGGATGAAGCGCTCAGGGTCGCTGTTCCCCGCCAGCATGTCGACGACCGCCACGTTCAGGGCGTTGCCGACGTTCTGGCCGAGGACGGTGTCGAGCCACTGCGAGACGAACGGGGCGTTGTTGTACGCCTCGAGGATCTGCTGCAGGTAGGGCTCGGTGACGGCCTCCTGGGCGACGGTGTTGACCGGCGGCGACTGGAACGCCTCGTAGTACAGCTCCTGCTGCTCGGCGCTGGCGACGAAGTTCAGGAAGTCGGCGCACTCGTCGGGAGCCTGTGCGGCACACGAGTAGCCGTCGACGCCACCCATCATCGAGCCGGGGAGGCCATCGCCGCCCTCGATCTCGGGGAAGGGGAACCAGGCGAGGTCGGGGAGGGGCTGCTCGTCGGGGGTGAGCGAGGCGATCACGCCGGGGTTCCAGGCGCCCATGAGCTCCATCGCGGCCTGACGGTTCGCGATGAGGCCGGCCGAGCTGCCCGCGCCCTGCTGGGCGGGGGTGGTCAGGAAGCCCTGGTTGAACGGCTCGATCGAGGCGAACTCCTGCAGGTCCTCGGCGGCGCGCGTCCAGCACTCGTCGCTGAAGTCCTTGCTGTCGCCGGTCTCCTCGATCACCGCGGGGCTGCACTCGCGGATGGCGAAGAAGTAGTACCAGTGCGCAGCGGGCCAGGCGTCCTGGGCGCCGAGGGCGATCGCCTCCATGTCGGTGGCCTTGATGGCCTCGACGGCGTCCTCGAGCTCGGCGATCGTCTCGGGGGTCTCCTCGATGCCGGCCGCGGCGAACGCGTCCTCGCTGTAGAAGAAGCCACCGGGCAGGACCGACAGGGGCATCGCCCAGATCTGGTCCTGGTAGGTCTCGGCGGCGAAGGAGCCCTCGGGGATCTCGGCGCGGATGTCGTCCGAGATGAGGTCTGTGAGGTCCTTCAGCTGGCCGGCGTTGACCATGTCGGCGAGCTTTCCGCCACCGCGCTGGAGGAAGATGTCCGGCGGGTCGCCGGCGTTGAGGGCGGTCTGGAGCAGACCGTCCATGTCTTCGTTCTGAACCGACTGCATCTCGATCGTGACGCCCGGGTTCTCTTCCATGAACGTGTCGATCGCGTTCTGCCAGAACGCCTGACCGGGGCCGGTCGTGGAGTTCTGCCAAAGGGTCATGCTCACGCTGCCGTCGCCGGCATCGCCGTTTCCGCCGCCACCGGTGCAGGCGCTCAGTACGAGCGCGCCGGCGAGCAGGGACACGGCGCCCGCTGCGAATCTTCTGGCCTTCATGTGACTCACCTGTTCTCTTCGTTGAGGTGCACGCTCGATCCCCGAGGTGCGCTGCGAACGCCCGATTGCTGTGGGTGGACCCCTCGGGCGGATCTCATTTTTCGCGGGCTTTCCAACAATGTCAAACGTTTTCGAAATCATTTTCAAAACGGGCTACGATCAGCGTTCATGAGCATGCGCCCCACCATCACCGACGTCGCCAAGGCGGCCGGTGTCTCGCCCGCGACCGTCTCCAAAGCGGTCAACGGGCGCTACGGCGTCGCCGCCGACACGGTCGAGCGCGTGCTTCGCGTCGTCGCCGAGCTCGGCTACGAGTCGAGCCTCGTCGCCAGCAGCATGCGCTCGCGGCGCACCGGGGTCATCGGGGTGCTCGTGGCCGACTTCGAGCCGTTCAGCGCCGAGATCATGAAGGGCGTGGGGCGCGCCCTGCGCGACACCCACTACGACCTCCTCGCCTACAGCGGCTCCCGGCAGCCGAACGGCGAGGGGTGGGAGCGCCGCTCGCTCAGCCGCCTGAGCGGGACCCTCATCGACGGCGTCATCATGGTGACCCCGACGGTCCTCGGCGTCACCGCGGAGGTGCCGATCGTGGCGGTCGATCCGCACACCGGCCGCGCCGACCTGCCCACGGTCGAGTCCGACAGCTTCACCGGCGCGCGTGAGGCGACCCGGTACCTCATCGAGCTCGGCCACCGCCGTATCGGGTTCATCGCCGGGCGCCCGGACCTCCGCTCCTCGATCCTCCGGGATGCCGGCTACCGGCGGGCCCTGGGCGACGCGGGCATCCCGTACGACCCGGCACTCGTGCGCGTGGGCATGTACCACCCCGAGACGGTGCGCGAGCAGGCGCGCCTGCTGCTGGAGTCGGCGGACCGCCCGACCGCGGTCTTCGCGGCCAACGACCTCTCGGCGCTCGCGGTCATCGAGGTCGCCGCGCGCCTGGGCATCGCCGTGCCGCGGGATCTCTCCGTGGTCGGCTTCGACGACATCCCCGATGCCACGCAGGGCTCCCTCGCACTCACCACCGTGCGTCAGCCGATGCAGGCGCTCGGCGCGACCGCGACGGGTCTCCTCGTTGCGCTCATGAACGGCGAGACGCCCGAGTCGACCCACATCGGGCTGGCGACGCGGCTGATCGTCAGGGAGACGACGGCGCCGCCCCGCTGACGAGGTCTCGCTCGGCATCCTCCGCGCCGGTCGGCAGCGCGGGGTCGGCGAGGATGCCGGCGAAGGCGAGCTCGGCGGCCCCGATGAGCAGGCGGTCTTCGGCGAGGCACGCCGAGCGCAGCTCGAGCGTCTCGGTGGAGGCGGACATCGCCTGCCCCCGCACGCGATCCCGCAGGTCGTCGACGTCGACCTCGGCGAGGGTCGCGAGGAAGCCGCCGAGCACCACGACCGAGGGGTTCAGCACGTTCACCGCGTTGCCGAGGGCCGTCGCGAGGATGCGGCGCTGCCGCTCGACCTCGCAGCGGATCGGGTCGTCGGGGTCGTCTCCCGCCACCGCGGCGGCCACAGCGGCGGCGAGCGTCGGCTCATCGGCGGAGTCGAGGCCGACGGCGTCGAGGAGCCGGGCGCGGCTCACCTCGTCCTCGAGGACGCCGCCGGTCGCGCGGCGGTCGCCCTCGTCGGCGATGCCGGGGCGGTTCTGGCCGAATTCGCCGGCGTAGCCGTCGGCGCCGCCGACCGGGATGCCGCCGATGATCAGCCCGCCGCCGATGCCGCTCGCGCCGCCGTTGAGGTACACGACGTCGCCGACGTCGCGCGCGGCGCCGAAGAGGTGCTCGGCCATGGCGCCGAGGCTCGCGTCGTTGCCGACGCGGGTGGGAAGGCCCGCGGCATCCTCCACGAGTTCGCGGAGCGGGGTGTCGCGCCAGTGCAGGTGCGGGGCGTCGCGGACGAGGCCGTCGGAGGCCCGGACGAGACCGGGGACGGCGAGGCCGATACCCACGATGACGGCGTCGGGGATGGTGTTCGCGCGCCAGTGGGCGACGCGGTCGGCGATGAGGCGCGCGGTCTCTTCCGGCGCGGGGGCGCGGGGGACCTCGTGGCGTTCGCGGAGGACGATGCTCTGGTCGAGTCGGACGACGGCGAGGGTGATCGCGTCGACCTCGGGGTTGACCGCGACGGCGACCACGCGCGGGTCGATCGCGACGATGGGGGAGGGGCGTCCGACGCGGCGGGCAGGATCCGGGGCGCGCTCTTCGACGATGCCCGAGCGCGAGAGCTCGCCGACGAGGTCGGCGATGGTGGAGCGGTTCAGGCCCGTGGCGTCGGTCAGGGCCGCGCGGGAGAGGGGGCCGTTCCGGTGGAGGAGGCCCAGCACCGACGCCAGGTTGCGCTGGCGGCCGCCCGGCCCCATGAGATTCATCGCACCAGTGTAGGCATCGGGCCCGGCGAGCACGTGTCTCGCCGGGCCCGATGACCTGGTCAGCTGGTCATCCGCCGGAGCGTCGTCCCGCGCCGGACGGCGATGCCGCCGACGGTGAGGAGCGACAGGGCGGCCAGCAGGGCCAGGGCCCAGGGCAGCTCCACGCCGGTGGTGGCGAGGTGCGAGCCGGAGCCGGAGCCGGATCCCGGGGCGGCGACCGGCGAGCCGTCATCCGAGCCGCCGGGGGTGCCGGGCGTGCCCGGGTCTGTGGGATCGGTCGGGTCCGTCGGGTCGACCGGATCGGTCGGGTCCGTCGGGTCCGTCGGGTCCGTGGGATCCGTCGGGTCGACGACGACGTCGGCGGCCACGAGCTGCGCCACGCCCCAGCGAGCGGTGGACTGGTAGCCCGCGCCCGTCGGGTCGGCCCAGTTGCGGATGCCGGTGCGTGCGCCCTCGGAGGCGTCGTTGACCTGGAAGTCCAGGCCGTGGAACGTCCCCTCGCCGCCGGAGTCCAGCAGGCTCAGACGCGCTTCGATGACGTACCCGCCCTCGACCCGGACCGCTGCCGACTCCACGCGTGCGCGCTGGAACGGCTCGTCGCCCGTGCCGAACGACAGGGTGTTGTCGGCGTTGATGCGCACCTGCATGTCGTCGTAGCGGTAGGAACCGTTCTTGACGTTGCCGGCGTCGAGGTAGAACTCCACCGAGTCCTGGATCCACGGGTCGGAGCCCGTGACGTCCACGATCGGATCGGCGACCTCGGCGAGGACGAACAGGTTGTTGCCCTGCCAGAGCGTGCGCACCTCGGCGCTCGCCCCGCCCGTGCCCGAGACCTGGCGGTCGGTGGTGACCGACGGTGCGGCATCCCATCCGGCCTCGATCTCACCGTCGATGACCGGAGTCTCGGCGGTTTCGGGGATCGCCAGGTACGACACCGGCTCGACCAGAGTCATGATGCCGGTCTGGCCCGTGGTGTTCCAGCCCTGCGTGGTCTCGCCGTCGCGCACCCGCACGTCGAAGGCGAGCGTGTCGCCCTCCTGTGCGCCCTCGAGCGGCACCGTGGTGACGACGTCGTAGCCGCCCTCGCGCTCGGTGACGACGGCCTCGCGGTCGCCCTCGCCCGATCGTGCGACGGAGTAGACGGTGTCGCCGAGCTGCAGGTCGATGCCGTCGGCATCCTGTGCCGTGGTGTCGTCGACCTTCACGAGCACGGTCGCCTCGTCGGGCTCCCAGCGCATCTGGAACTGCGCGATCGACTCCACCGGCAGCAGCGGCAGCAGCGACCACTCCAGGGCGGATGCCGCGTCGTCGGTCAGCGGCACCGAGCCGCCGAAGACGAAGGCGCTGCGCTGACGGGCGGGGAGCTCCTCGTCCACCGCGCCGTAGTAGGCGGGCTTGCCGAGGTAGCGGTCGTCGAACAGCAGCGGTGCGCCGTTGCCCGAGCGCCAGCTGCGGCCGTCGGTGAGGCCCCACACGGTGACGCTGAACAGCTCGTCGGTGTAGGCGCGGAACACGCGGAACGCGTCGCGGTAGTAGTAGCCCTGCTCCACGAGGAGCGCCTCGTTCACCGGGGTTCCGGTGGTGACGTCGAGCTCGGTGACCGCCTGGGTGAGGCCCAGGCCCGTGAAGCGCTCCAGCGCACCCTCGAGTGCCGAGACCGGCATTGCGAGGCTGACGTGGAACTGGTGGCCGACACCGTCGATCGGCACGCCGCGCGACAGCATCCGCTCGATGAGAGCGAGGTAGCGCGTCTGCTTGCCGGACTGCTCGGTGTTGTAGTCGTTGATGAACAGCGTCACGGGGCGGTCGCTGCCGGGGGCGGCGAACTCCTCGTTGAACGCCTCGTCGGCGTACTGGAACGACAGGTCGATGAACTCTTCACCGAGGATGCGGTACCACTCGCTGCGGCGCAGCCCGTCGGAGAACTCCGAGCTGTCCGAAACGACCTCGTTGACGACGTCCCACGCCGTAATGGGGTTGCCCCCGCCGTAGGCGCCGTACGTGTCGGCGAGGTACTCCGCGATGTTGAAGATGTGCGTGCGCATCCGGTCGCGGAGGATCTGGCGGTCGGTCTCACTGGTGGTGAGCGGCGAGCCGTCCTCGGCCTGGAAGAAGAACGCCGGGGTCTGGCTGTGCCACACGAGCACGTGTCCGTAGACGTCCAGGTCGTTGTCCGCCGCGAAGCGCATGATCGCGTCCGCCTCGGGGTTGGGGCGGAAGTTGCCCTGCGCGTCGTACCAGGCATCCGGCTTCATGTGGTTCTCGGCCGAGACCTGGTCGAAGTGGCGGAGCAGCAGCTCGGAGGCGACGCCCGTGGTCTCACGACGGTCGATCGCGACGCCCACCGGCATGTCGAGGGTGTCCATCAGCGGCGTGATGTCTTCGATCACCGCCGGCTCCGGCACCGAGACGACGATGTCGTCGAAGTACAGGTCGGAGGTGTTCGTGCCGTTGTAGTCGGTCTCGAAGTAGAGTCGACCGCTGTCGAACGCGGAGAGCGGGAAGGATGCCCGCACCTCGGTCCAGCCGGAGTTCGTCACCGAGGTGAACTGCGCCAGCGTGGCGTACGTGGTCGCGCCCTCGAAGGTGCGCTCGAGCGTCATCCACACCGGGCCCGCAGGCTGACCCGCGCCGAAGCGGACCTGCGCCGAGACCTCGTAGGTCGTCTCCGCCGTAAGCGACGAGATGTCGTGTCCGAGGCCCGAGCCCTGCGAGGTGCGCCCGGTGAGGGCGGCCGCGCCGGTGCCGGCGAACACGGGGTCGTTCACGAGGGTCACTGTGGGTGCGCCGCTGCCGCTGTCGCGGGGGCCCCATCCGCCGAGGCCTTCTTCGAAGTCGTTCGACAGGGCGGTGTCGCCCGGCGGGGTTCCGCCGTCGCCGCCGCCGTTGTCGCCGCCGCCGGTGTCGCCACCGACGTGGACGATCTCGAGGTCGTCGACGTAGTAGGTGTAGGCGGGGACGTCGGTGATGTCGCTCGTGCCGATGTAGAGCTGAAGCTGCGACGTGTCGGCGCCCTCGGGCACGGTGTAGCTGCCCTCGATCGTCGTCCACGCGTCGGCCGAGACCGGGGTGTTGCCGATCCACTCGTACGCGGGCTTCATCACCAGGCGGGCCGAGGTGGCCGGGGTGCCGGGTGCGAGCTTCACGCGGGCGGACAGGTCGTAGGTGGCGCCGGCCTCGAAGATTCCGAGGGGGCTTTGGATGCCGACATAGTCGGCGTTGCGATCGGCGACCTGCAGCACCTTGCTGCCGTCGAGGTCGATCACGGAAAGGGTGGAGTCGTCTCCTCCGCTCGCAACCCACTGCCCGGTCGTGCCGTCCTCGAAGTCCACGGCCGAGAGGACGGTGTCCTCCGCGGCGGCGGGTACGAGGGGGGCGAAGACCAGGGCGGCGGTGGTGAGAGTGGCGGCGACGCCCCATCGAACCCGATGTCGATTCACAGAACGCTCCTTCGCGTAGTTTGTGGTCTTCGCAAACTAATCCGCGCAGTCGCGTTGGCGGCACCCCGTTACGGAACTGTTACGAAAACACCCCGCAAGTTTCGACGCGGGGGATGGCCCCCTCTGCCGATGGTGCGGCACAGGTCGGACCCTCACCGGGCACCCCTGCGACCGGGTCCTACGGGCGTCGCCTCGGGTGATCTCATGCGGTAGCGCTGAGCCGCACCGGGAAGGTTGGGCGTATTCCATCGAGGACCGGCTTGCGCGCGGCACGGTCTCTCGTTCGGGGCGGAAGATCGGGACCGCTGTCTACGCAAACCGAGCCATTCGGCGGGCACGACCGGTGAGCGCGCCGGGGCGTTCGTTCTTGTAGAGCGCCAGCCTGAACCGCGGCAGGTTGACGGGAGTGCTGCCCGGGTGCCGGACGTCCTTTGGGAGTTGATCACGCACACTGTCGAATGCGCCGCGGTCGCCGGCTTCGATAACCCGGAGGACGGTCACGAGAGTTTGCGTGACGCGCTCGCGAAGATCGGAATTGACGCGCACGAGTTGTCGCCGAGGTGCGAGGCGTTTCACAGTCTTGGCTCGCTGGACAATCGCATCGAGGGAGTCGAAGATCTCGTCGTAGTCGTCTGAAGCGCTTCCGATCATCATTAGTACGCCACCTGGGGTGAGCGACCTTGCCAACTCGGCAATCTCGCTTTCGAACTGAGTCGTCATCGAGGTTTCGGTGAGGAAGTTGCACACGATCATCAGGTCGATCGCGCCAGGCGGGCCGCTGTGGGAGCTGCCGACTTGACTTCGGGCCTCTCCAAGCGTGAGGCGACTCTCCCCCCACTCCAGCGATTCGGTGTACAACTGTGTTGCAGCGCGCTTGATAGCCCCGCGATGGGCTGCCCTCACGGAGAATGACTGGAAGTCGAGGAAATCTGTTGCGAACTTGTGAGGGCCTTCCTGATCGCCCAGATGCATCAGGCGTTCGCCAACGCAATGGTTGAAGCGTCCCCAGCCCGGACTCCTATCTAGTGTGTACAGGTGTGTGGCCCCAACGATTGACGCCGCGCCCGAGCGGGCTTGGGACCATTGCGCAAGGTCCGCGTAGAAGTCTCGCACCGCGTGGAGTGCGGGCATCGGCCCCGCTCCTACTTCCAGGGCCGTGAGTCGCGTCTTGCGCAACGGAAGATCGCCGCTGCGTAGCAGGTCATCCAAGACCTCGATGACTCGCACGTATCGCTCGACGAGGTGCCAGACAGAGTAGGCGAGCGTCTCAACATCAGTGTCGAATGCGAGTTCGTTGCACCTCTCGAGAGTTGCCGGGAGCGCGGCGACGAGTTCTGCCGCGCCGCCGTGTCCGATCAGGTCACGCGTCATGCTCATCACAGCGTGCGACAGGCGATCCATGCGCTCGAGGCGCGCCGAGGCCGGGCCGCTCACCCACTCAAACCAGTCGTCGCGGTTCGAGTTCAGCCAGCGCCGTGCGTGGAAGCCAGGAGTGCGCATGGTCCACCCACTCTGACATGGAGGGGCAGGGAAGTCGTAGAAGGCTGGTCCAGCGACCTCGGTCTCTCGATTGAGCCGCCGGACTCCTACTCCTCTTGAGGATCCTCGTCGACGTAGTCGTACGCGTACTGCAGGTCTGGTCGAAGCTTCCCAAATGTCCAGCCGGCCAGGTCCAGGCGCGCGATGTGGTCGAACTGCTGCCATACCTTGCTCTCGCCCGAAAGAACTCGTCGCTCACCGAGAAGCCCGACGACCACCCCCCAGCCCAACTCCGAGAGCCGCGCCCGCAGCCAGTCCTCCGCAATCAAGAGAATGCCTCCGCGCGTCGAGCTAGTCCCGATGCGAACGAAGGAAGCGATATGAGTTGGTCCATCAAACCAATCGGGAGAGTCTGGGTGCCGCGAGATCGTCGGAGTGTCCAATAGCGCTCCCGCGGGCATTGTGACGTTGACGGACTCCTCGATCGAGCAATCGGCCGACGCCTCCCATAGGTATCCGACACTTGCGGGGAGTACGAACAGGCCGGACTCATCCGCTGGCGCCCCCGTTCCGAGGGAGACAAGTTCGGCCCACTCGCGACCGAATCTGGCATCATCTCCTGCCGAGATGTCAGCGTCGACGTCCTCCCAGGAAGCTCGCCAACTGAACTCTCCGAGGTAGTTCGACGTGCGGTCTCCGCCTTCCGGCATCCATCGACCCATTAACGTGCGGTTCTCCAGTGCAGCCGCAAGGGTCGCCGCCTCAGGGTCCTTGACCAGCCATGCGTAGATGTGACTCCACTCCTCTGCTCGCCCGTCATCCCAAGAGTCCGAACTCGACGGTGCGGAATGTGTCACGTGCTCGGATAGAGCTATCCAGCGTCTCCCATCCGCCGAGTTGCGGATCAGCCGTTCGCTGAGCGATGGCAGGTCAGTGTCGGACAGCACCCAGCGCGCCGCATCGTGTCCGTCCGGAAGGAGCCGCAACTTGAAGTCCCACGGCATCGCGACCTGCTCCGAGAAAGTCGACCCCTCGGCCCTCGTTGGGGTCGACGAAACGGACCATTCCGGGTCGGAATCGTCGTAATGGTAATCGGGGGGACTGAAGTGTGCTGGGGGAAGGCTCGGGTCGATGTCGCGCAACCCGAGTTGCCACGCCCCAATGTAGTCGTCGCCGCCGCCTCGGTACTGGTGAATGAAGTAGTAATTGTCGAGCAGCTTGGCGAGGAGACGGTACAGCGCCATCCACTGGTACTTCTTTCCGATGCGCTCAGTCTTGTGCGAGGTGCGCGAGTGATTCCGAGTCAAGCGCGACTCGACTTCATCGAACCTCTCTGGGGTCCACCCCAGCCTCACCACCTCGCTGAATATCCAACGGCGTGCCCACACGGCGTTGATCGTGCTCGGCGCAACTCGTCTGGGCCGTTTGAAGGCGGCGTCGAATGCCGCACGTTGGATGGCGTCGAGTTCGCCTAGGAACCCAACCAGACCAGCCGCATCCTGCGACTCAAGTGCTTCGGCGCGAGAGCGGAGGTCGGGTGGTAGCGTTCGCAGGAAAGCGGCCCAACGCGACTTGATTAGCTTCCGTGGTTCGGTGTGCCTGCTGTCGCGAACGGGGCGAGGACTAGTACGTCGGACGGTACTTATGTTCCGGACGGCAGGCTCGATTTCGTAGTGTCCGAAGTCTCCCATCGAGAAAATCGAGAGGTAGAGGCTGGCCCAGGATGGTTGAACCGATCCAGATGGATCTCGACGCCTTCGCTCGTAACGATCGTTCAGCGCCTCCTCCGTCGGTGGATTTCCTGGAAGGGTCGATGAGTAGGGAGGCGCCGACTCCGTCTTGAACTCTGGCAGCGCGTGCGCAGCCAACTCCAAGATTCCTTGTGCAGCGTCGCGCGTGAGAACGTCTGGATAGTGGCGATTCACCAATGAGTCGGTACCGAGTATGTTGTCGCGGACGAATTCGGCGAGGCTGGCCAACGTGCGCGGATCCCTCCTTCCGACCCGCATCGCCCACCCGTATGCAACAACGACCAGTCGTTGGATCAGATAAGCGTCATCAACTCGGCGCACGTCCTCCACACCGAACCGGCTAAGCAGAGCCAACAACGCGGAGCCGTGGCCAAGGAGAAGTTGAGTGAGCGCTTTGGTGGTTCGATCGCGCACAAACCGATTACTCGAAACGAGCAACCACGTGAGCGTCGTAGCGGCGAGCCGAACAACCTCGGGGTCGGCACCTTGAGCGCCGCTTCCTGCAGTTCCCGCCGGCGTCAGGTGTCTTGGCGTCCTAGTCCGCTCCGCCCACCTGATTAGTCGAAGTAGCGGAGAACTGTCGTCAGAAAGGAGGTGCCAGGTGTACTCGATCCAGAATGCATCTCGCTTGAGCCGCCCCGCGTTCAGGAGAATGGCGTGCAGTCTGTCGGCATTGAGAACGTGGTGAGGTTCAGCGGCGACAGCAACCGCGCTGTCCCACAGATTGGGCCGAGAGTTCGGGTGCTGCCCGATGCGTGCGAGTTCAAGCGTCCGTTCAGTCACACTCGCCGGCCGCCGCTGAGGAATCGTTTCCACTGTGATTGCCAGCACATCGCGGAAGATCTCATGTCCATCCCAGCTCTTGGTGGCCACGCACTCGTCAAAGATGTCGTGCGGATCCGCATAAAGGCCATCGAGAACTTCCTGGCCGGTCGCCTCGGCATAGAGGACGACGAAGGCTCGTTGCAGGTTGGGAGCAGCGCTGCAAAACCAAGTCCGAAGTCCACCGTGCTGGCTCCAAACCGCTTGGCCGCTGCGAGCTGCGTCGATCTCCGCGTTGTGGACCGCCAATGCCGTCGACGCGATACGGAAGTCGCCGAGCGCCTGGTAAGCAAACTGAACAGCCGCGACGGGTTGGTGATCCTTGAAGAGCATCGCCCGCCCGAGCACACCTTCGGACAGTAGCTTTTGGTAGAGCGTGTCGGGCCACTTTGTTCGATCGGGAAGGAACGATTCGAACAGCTCATTGGCTTCGGCGTCGGGCAGTTTCGCGGTCGCGCGATGGGACAAGCGGGATTCAAACGCTTTGAGAGCCTGTTCGACCTTGTGTTGGGTTGGATCGAGATGGAGGTGCCGGTTGATGCGTTCGATGCGTGACGCGATGAACTTGCCGAACACGGCGGAGCGATGTTTGTCGTATTGAGCAATCTGGGTCTGGGGAAGCCCATCGAAGCCAGCGGCGTATAGCTTCACGAAAAGTGGATTGCTGAAGTCTGGCTGTAGCAGGGGAGCCTTTGGCCAAGCCGAGGGGACGGCGCGAAAGTACGCCTCCAGCGCCTCCAGCTCGCGACCAAGGAATCCGGGGTGCCGGCGCTGAATCAGGCCCATCGATTCGCGCTTGCTCGCGGACGGAAGAGTAACGCCCTCCAGGTCCGATCGGCACGAGACAACCAGTGACAACTCGGGGTAGTTCCGCAGCTCTGTGGTTAGTGTGACGAGTTGAGTTGGCCAGCGATCCAGCGCTGCGGATTCATTGAGCGCATCAACACAAACAAGCAGGCGGCTGGAGGTGGTCTGGGCTGCGGCCGAGAGAGCTCCCAAGAAGCGATCATGGCTCATTGGGCCCAGGCCCAGGTGCTCCGCGATTTGAGTGAGGATGTCACGGCCAGCATCGAGCACCTCGCCCAGAACGCAGATGGCAAGATCCCCGTCTTCCAAGGCGTGCCGCGTTGCGTCGATGAGAAGGTGGGTCTTGCCCTGACCAGCCTCACCGGTGATGAGGAGGCTACCTGTCCGCGCCGCCTCCACAGCCGTCGTAACTTCTAACTTCTTCAGCAGCGAAAGAGCTTCGTGGAGCGCTTCAATCCTTCGCCGCACGGTCCTGGGCTGATACGTTGCAGGAGCCAATGGTGACGTCCCCTGCTCGTCGGGCACTGAGTTGGCTAGCGTGGCAACCGGCGCGAGCACATTGTCAACGGCTTCGGCCAACGCCGCCAGCTGGCCGTCGTCACGGCCATCGGTGATGTTCACCGACGGCATGAAGCGGGCCAGTCGCACCCTGTCGAGTTCGATGGCAAAATCGGCGAGGAACGTCGGAAAGTCTGGGTGTGATCGGTCGTGCTCAATAGTGTTGGCGAGATCACTCAACGCCGCGCTGGCTTTCGCGTTGGCGTTAGCGATGACGTCCTCGAAGCTGGGAGCGCGACGTGCTCCATCGATGTCGCGTCCGATGACGAGTTCCACGTTGGACTCCGGCGTGTACCGCTCGTCTGCGAGGGCGATGGTCTTGCGAAGCTGAGATTCAAACCAGTGGCGCGAAAGGAACTCGTTGTCGAAGAAGAATTTCCGTCGCCCTTCGTTGCCCGGTTTCAGCAGGCGCTCGAGAATCTCCCCCTCGGTGATGAGATGGATGCGGACTTCGTCACATTCAGGAAGCGCAGCAAGCCACTTTTGTACGGCGTCGTCCCATCGCGCGCGGGCGCTCTTGGTCGGTCTGCCGCGGGTGGTGCGCGCAGCAGCGTCGGGGAGATCGAAGGGTGCGTAGAACGTCAGACTCTTGACCCTTCGGGCGTCGCGGTTTCTCACCACCGCGTCAAAGCTGGACTTCGCAGCGCTTATCAGATCGGTGACATTCCAAACGAACTTGCACTGGAATCCCCACACTTCGCCTGACGGCGCAGTGTAGTACCACTCGACCCCTCCATCCGGGTCGCCAGTCTTCGTTGTCGTCCAGCCTTCGGGAGCTGGCTCGCGTAGTTGGAAGCAAAGGTGTTCGAAGCCTCGCGCTTGGGTTCCCCCCATGGCCCGAACATTCCGCAGGTCAATCGAGTTCAACAGCCTCGGTCCTTTGTCGTAGGCGGTGCGCCCCGCACCGTTCACCCATATAGAAGACACTAGGACGCGCCGGCGCCAGCAGCGCCGTGACCAGGCGGGACCAGCACACTCTCGGAGCAAGTCAGGAGGTCAATTGCCTGTGTCGACTCGAATAGGGCCCACGCCGTCCAGCCGGTTACCACGCGCACTCTAGATCGGGTAGTCCTTCAACCCGGACGAAGGATCACCCCATCCGCGATTTTGCGGATGGCTCGCCAGCCAATCTCGGATGTTGATGAGTACCTCGTTTACGTCGTGCATCAGACGCACTTGCTTGCGGATGAAGGTCTTGTCGGTGACGTTGACTCGTAGCGCGTGGGCGGGCTTCTGCCGTCCAGCTCGAACCTCTCGGAGCGGTGCCAGCGCCCACTTCGCTTTCCCAAGCGACACGCCGTTCTCGGTCATGAATTGCTCGAGCCTCACGAGGGTGCCGAGTGACTGTCCTGCAGCGTTCTTCTTCGCGATTCCAGCCTTATCAAGGGCCGCATGGTTGATGTTGTCCGAAAGAAGCTTGTCGAGCGAGTGAATGAAATGATCCCACTCACGTTGGTCGGCCCGCAGAATCCAGCCAAAGTCGTCGGGCGTCCCGTGGGTCCGGAAGAGCTTCGCCCCCCACACGTTCTCAAACAGCAGGCTGACATTCTTGAGCTCTAGAATCAGCCGTTCGAACGGACCGACGCCGTTCGGCCAGTTGCCCATTTGCGACGCGAACCAGACAGGATGGGGCTCCACACCTTCATCGTCGACCTGATAGCTGGCCCATCGTTGCTGATGCTCAGGGCTTAGGTCCTTCAGGTCGCCGTAGAAGGCGGCGACTCGGCGCACGATCGTCGGCTCCGGATCTCCCGGAGCGGGGTCGCGAATGTCGTATGCGAAGCCCAAGTGAAGAAGCGAGACGCTGTCCCTTCCCTGATTATCTTCGTCGTCGAATGCTTCATCTGTGAGCCCAAAACTGATGCCGTAGTCGCCCATCCCGAACCGGAACCGGGCGTCATTGCGATACCCCTCTAGTACGTCGGCGCTGAAGAACGCTACCTCCAAGGTAGATCTGCCGCGAGCCATTGCGCGAGCGAACGGGGCGTCCTCGTACCTCTTCGGGAGCTTGACTCTCTTCATCGCTTTCGCCATGGGGTAGAGCGCGACGCCGTAGGCATCCGCCGATAGCTCTCGAATTTCCTCGACCTGCATGGCCGGAGTTCGACGCGACGGCCATGGGCGGATGTGGATATTCATGTAGTCGCTTGGTCCGACGACCTGGACAAGGCCGGCCGTAACAAGCTCGATCGCCGCCTCGAGTTCGGTATCGGAATTTCGGCCGCGACGGACATGTAGGCCGTTGAAGTCCCGTGACTGGAGGTACCGCTCTTTCACGCTTTTGAGAAGCTCGCGCGCGTCCGCGGAGATGTCAGCTTTCTTGGGCAATCGGTCCGTCCTCGTCCGAAATCACTCGCAGTGGGGATCGTAGCCCAACCCTCCGACCTGGCCGCCGCGCCGGATCACACATGCGTTGCTCAGCAGGGAGATCCCCGTACGCAATACCCCACTGGTCAACTCGATCGGCGTGATCGCTGGCCTTCATCGCCCGCATCGCGTTCTGTGGGTAACCGATGACCATCGCTCAGGTCGGAGAATTCGCGCACCTGTCTAGTCATCCGCCGGCCCGTCACGCGACACCGCGGGCGATCTCGCGGCGATCGCTCAGGCTCCCCGATCGAAACGAATCATCTGCGCGCGCGGCCTGACCCCAGCCGTCGTGCGCACGCCACCGTCCGGCCAACGGGCAATGCCCGAATGACGATCTATCAACGCGCACCGCCGCAATTGGCATCTCTGCTTCAGCGCGACGCCCTGGTTCCCCATTGTCAAAGTGCGCGCTGCGGGTTACATTCGCTATCCCGAGGGAAGGACACAGACTATGAGCCGCGATAGCTGAGATACCCAAACAAGCCCCCGCCGACCTTGTCGCGCGGGGGTTTCGTCATGTCGGTGACTCCCGCTCAGGCGGGCGGGGCGGTGCTGCCGAGCACGATGAGGTGCGTGGCGAGGTCCATGCGCATGGTGTCGGCGGGTTCGCCGTCGGCGATGCGGAGCGCCAGGCGCGCGGCTTCCTCGCCCCGACGTAGGGGCGTGTGTATGGACTGCCAGAACGCCAGGTAGAGCTCACAGCCGTCGCGCCCATTTGAGTGGCCATACGAAATGGGCGATCGAGAAGGCGAACAGAAACCAGGCGCCGAGCTGCGCCCACCAGGTGATATCTCTGGCTTCGTAGATGCCGGTTTCGTCGACCACCGTGATCATCGGGGCGGCAGCGATGATGACGATGGTTGATGCCAGCCCGATGATCACGCCCGCGACCGTCCACTCGCCGTGTGCCAGCCATCGTGCTCTGAGGGCAGGAACCAGCCGTAGGGGGAGCCCCACCAGGAGAGCAATCACCATCGAGGAAAACGATATGGCTAGGGCAGCGATCGGCCAACCGACCACCGACAGGATGCTGTCATAATCCGTAGTCGCGGCCACCACGATCGCGAGCGCGGTGGCGAAGAGAACTGCACCGCCGAGGAAGAACTGCATCACCGTCAGGGTGACGAGCGCGTCTCCATTCGGCGTTAGACGGACTGCCCTATTCAGTAGAACTACGCGGGCTTCGTCGAGTCGCAACGCGTGCGCTTGGTGGGCCGCACCCTCGGACCTCGTGGTCGGCACCTGGCTGGTGTGCTTGCGCGCGGCGACGTACGCGACTTCGACCCGACCGGTCGTCAGCAGTCGCGGGCTTGAGAGGCCGAGCATCGATCGCGCGGTGTTCTCGCCCACGTCGCGATCATAGGAGTATGTCGGTGATCGGTGCCTTCGCTGAGCGCAATGCGCGGTCTGCTCCGCTGACGCGGTTCGCCTGCCCCCTCGGCCATGCCCGACTCCAGGCGCGCGGCCTCCTCGCCCGCGCGGCGGAGCGGCTGGTGCACGATAGTCAGCTGCGCGCTCCTCCAGCGCGCGAGGTGATCTCGTCGTAGCCGACCACCGAGAGATCGCGCGGTACCGAGAGCCCGCGCGCGGCGGCCGCCGCAATCACCCCGAGTGCCCGGAGGCCGCTGCCGGCGAAGATCGCCGTCGGTGGATTCGGGCCCGCGAGCAGCTCGGCCCCGTGGCGCTCGCCCTCGCCGGGGAGGAAGTTGCCGAAACGGATGTGGTCAAGGTCGATCTCGAGCCCCGCGGCGTTCATCGCCGAGCAGTAGCCGTCGACGCGAACTCGCGCCGCTTCAGGATGCGATCCGGGTGCTCCGGCGGGCTCTCGGCCGTGACACCCCGGCATGCCGCTCCGTTGTAGAACGCGAGGTTGTCGTTCGCCAACACGCGTGCCCTGGACGGGGGAGCGCGGAGTGCTGGCAGGGGCTATTGTCGGCCTTCCATGCCCGGTCGAGAAGGGTCTTTTCGGAATGTCGTATGACCTCCATGTTTACGGTCGTGACATCGAGCTTCCAGAGCTCCGCGATGTGATCACGGCGGCGGATCTGGCGGTCGAGAAGGACGACGCCGGGTCGTTGATAGTCGTTCGGGGCAAGCGGCGCCGTTACTCATTCACGGTCAGCGCTCCGGTCCTCGTCGACCCGGAGGACATCCCTGACGAAGTGGTCGCTGCAGTCCTCGCGCCCACGCACATGGTCGAGGTGTTAGTTGAAGGATCAGCGGCATCTGAGATCCCGCACGCGATCCGCGCCGCTCGTCGGATAGCGACGGCGATCGAAGGCGCGGCGCTTGACCAGCAGGCGGGTGATGTTTTCCATCGAGGGCGCTCGCGGCTGGCGCCGCGAGCTGAGCCGGGACTTGTTTCGGTCGTCGACGTGCACTGGTACCTGAGAGTAGGAGAGATGGCACCCGAACGGGTCGCTCGCACTTTCGTCGACGCTGCGAGGCGTCACATACCCGAGGCGTTACCGCGACGCTACGGGTCCTACGAGCCGTTAAAGAAGCGATGGGACGACGGAGCCGACGAAGCCTTCGTCGCCTTCGTTGCTGCGGAGACCGACTCTGTCTATATGCGCGGCACCAGCCCGGTTCAACACGCCAGCATCGGCCGAGCACGGGACCCGCACGCGGTGGTGTCCGCCTGCAGCCTGACGATGTTTGCTGCCCCGCTCGAAGATGAGAGATGGCAACGGTCGCTGGAAGGGGTCTTTGTCGAGTTCGCTAAGGCAGTCGATGCCGTCTACGCGAGCGGGGAAGTTGTTCGCGGTATCGAATGGTCCGGCCGTAGCTTGTGGTACGGCGCAGACGCTGAGCACGCCACCTACCTCGCCGGACGAGGCGAATGGAGCGGACTGCCACCGTATCCGGTGTGGTTGAGCTGGGCGCGAGTACGCGCCCTTGGTTCGCGACCACCTCACTGGGGCCACCCAGCATGCCAACGGCCTTCTACACCGACGGTCTCACCTGCCCGCCGACCGCGACGCGCTTCTTGCCGCCCTCGAGACACCGGGGCCCACCTCGCTCCGCAAACGCCGCAACTGGTTCAGCCGGCGCCAGCCGGTACCTACGGTGGAAGCGCCGTCGTGGCTTCCCAGGGAATACCTTGCAGTCCCAGTCGATCTCGGGTCACGCGCCGTGGCGCCGCCTGCCCCGGCGCCAACAATTCCCGCGTCCCTCACGAGATAGCTCTCCTCGATCGGCGGGCCCGTGCTCGGAAGCGACCGTCGAAGAACCCGCGTCAACGCGATGACGCGCTGAGTCGAGCCGAGTCGCGCGACCGCTTGTCCCCAGCGCCCGAAACACGGACTTGAACTCACGATCGGCATCGGCACTCGCGACGATGGAGCGGGTGCCGGTCCTTTCTCGCTGAGCGACGAGACTCGTCTGACTCCATCCGGCACATCCGCCAGGCTTGGTGACTGTCACCGAGCGGGCGGCGCGGTGCTGCCGCGCACGATGAGGTGCGTAGCGAGGTCCATGCGCATCGTGTCGGCCTGCTCGCCGTCGGCGATGCGCAGGGCTAGGCGCGCGGCCTCCTCGCCCATGCGGCGGAGGGGCTGGTGCACGGTGGTGAGCTGCGGGCTCATCCACCGCGCGAGGGCGATGTCGTCGTATCCGACCACCGAGAGATCGCGGGGCACCGAGAGCCCGCGCTCGGCTGCCGCGGCGATCACGCCAAGCGCCTGGAGGTCGCTGCCGGCGAAGATCGCCGTCGGCGGGTTCGGGCCGGCGAGCAGCTCAGCGCCGTGGCGCTCGCCCTCGCCGGGGAGGAAGTCGCCGAAGCGGATGTGGTCGGGGTCGATCTCGAGTCCCGCGGCGTTCATCGCCGAGCGGTAGCCGTCGACGCGGGCGAGGGAGCACATCATGTCTTCGGGGCCGGTGATCGCGGCGATCCGGGTGTGCCCGAGTTCGATGAGGTGGCGGGTGGCGGCGAGCCCGCCCGACCAGTTCGCCGATCCCACGGAGGGGACGTCGGGTGCCGGGTCGCCGGCGGGGTCGAGGATGACGAAGGGGATCCCGCGCGAGCGGAGCTTCTCGCGATAGCGCGGATGGATGTCGCTGAAGACGAGCACCACGGCGAGCGGGCGTCGGCGCAGCACACCGTCGATCCAGTCGGATGCCGGTGTGTGGCGGTCACCGCTGACGCTGAGCACCACCGACAGGCCTGCGGCATCCGCGACCTCTTCGACGCCCTCGATGACCGCGACCGACCAGCTGGGCTCGAGTTCGTGGAAGACCAGCTCGATGTACTCGGAGCGCTGGCTGGCGTTGCGCCGGGTGTAGCCGTTCCGCCGCAGGTGCTCCTCGAGGCGCTCGCGCGTGGCGGCGGAGACGTCCGCGCGCCCGTTGAGCACCTTCGACACCGTCGCGAGCGAGACGCCCGCCTCGGCCGCGATCGCGGCGAGGGTCACGCGCGTCTTTTCGGGCATCTTCGAATGCTAGCCCGGGCGGCGTTACGGCCCTGAACCGGCACGGTGCGGGGGATGGACGCGGAGCCGATCGTGAGATACGTTGTTAACCGCAACAATTACCGCGAAGGAGCGCCATGACCACCCAGGCTTCGGGCCCTGTCCCGACCCCCGCCGACAAGTTCACCTTCGGTCTGTGGACCGTCGGCTACAACGGAGCCGACCCGTTCGGCGGGCCGACCCGCCCCGCCCTCGACGTCGTGCACGCGGTCGAGAAGCTCGCCGAGCTCGGCGCGTACGGACTCACCTTTCACGACGACGACCTCTTCGCCTTCGGCTCGACCGACGCCGAGCGTCAGACGCAGATCGACCGCCTGAAGGGCGCGCTCGCCGACACCGGCATGACCGTGCCGATGGTGACCACCAACCTCTTCTCGGCTCCCGTCTTCAAGGACGGCGGCTTCACCTCCAATGACCGCGACGTGCGTCGCTTCGCCCTCCGCAAGGTCTTCCGTCAGCTCGACCTCGGTGCCGAGCTCGGCGCCAAGACCTTCGTCATGTGGGGCGGCCGCGAGGGCGCCGAGTACGACTCCGCCAAAGACATCCGTGCGGCCCTCGAGCGCTACCGCGAGGCCGTCAACCTCCTCGGCGACTACGTCACCGACAAGGGCTACGACATCCGCTTCGCCATCGAGCCGAAGCCCAACGAGCCCCGCGGTGACATCCTGCTGCCGACCCTCGGACACGCGATCGCGTTCATCGACTCGCTCGAGCGTCCCGAACTCGTGGGTCTGAACCCCGAGGTCGGCCACGAGCAGATGGCGGGCCTGAACTTCACCGCCGGCATCGCGCAGGCGCTGTTCCACGGCAAGCTCTTCCACATCGACCTCAACGGCCAGCGCGGCATCAAGTACGACCAGGACCTCGTGTTCGGTCACGGTGACCTGCACAACGCCTTCTCGCTGGTCGACCTGCTCGAGAACGGCGGCCCCGGCGGCGTCCCCGCCTACGACGGCCCCCGTCACTTCGACTACAAGCCCTCGCGCACCGAGGACGAGACCGGCGTCTGGGACTCGGCTGCGGCCAACATGCGCACCTACCTGTTGCTCAAGGAGCGCGCCGCGGCCTTCCGCGCCGACCCCGAGGTGCAGGAGGCGCTCGCCGCCGCCCGCGTCGACGAGCTGTCGGTTCCGACCCTCAACGAGGGCGAGTCGTACGAGGACTTCCTCGCCGACCGCTCCGCCTACGAGGACTTCGACCCGTCGGTCTACCTCGGCGGCAAGGGCTTCGGGTTCGTCCGCCTGCAGCAGCTGGCGACCGAGCACCTCATGGGAGCACGCGGCTGACATGACGCTCGTCATGGGGGTCGATTCGTCGACCCAGTCATGCAAGGTCGTCATCACGGATGCCGAGACGGGTGCGATCGTGCGCGAAGGACGCGCGTCGCACCCGCCCGGCACCGAAGTCGACCCCGCCGCCTGGTGGCGCGCCCTCGAAGCGGCGATCGCGGATGCCGGCGGTGACGCCGACGTCGCCGCGTGGGCGATCGGCGGGCAGCAGCACGGCATGGTCGTCCTCGACGCCGAGGGGCGGGTCATCCGCCCCGCGCTGCTGTGGAACGACACCCGCTCCGCCCAGGCCGCGACCGACCTGATCGCCGAGTTCGGCGCCGACGCGCTCGCCGAGCGCACCGGCCTCGTCCCGGTGGCGTCGTTCACGATCACGAAGCTCCGCTGGCTCCGTGACACCGAGCCCGACAACGCCGCCCGCGTTGCCGCCGTCGCGCTCCCGCACGACTGGCTGACGTGGCGGCTCCGCGGCTTCGGTCCGGTCGACGAGTCGCCCCGCGGCCCGGACCTCTCCGAGCTCGTCACCGACCGCTCGGACGCCTCGGGCACCGGATACTTCCGGCCCGCGGCATCCGTCGGCGACGAGTACGACCGCGACCTGCTGATGGCAGCGCTCGGGCGCGACGCGCAGCTGCCGCGCGTGCTCGGACCGAACGAATGGGTGACGGACGCCGCGGGCAGGCGCGTCGGAGGGGGAGCGGGCGACAACGCCGGCGCCGCCCTCGGCCTGAACGCCCGCCCCGGCGACGCGGTCGTGTCGATCGGGACGAGCGGCACGGTCTTCGCCGTCAGCGAGGAGCGGACGATCGACCCCTCGGGGACGGTCGCCGGCTTCGCCGACTGCACGGGCCGCTACCTCCCGCTCGTGGCGACCCTCAACGCCGCACGGGTGCTCGACGCGATCGCGGGTCTTCTCGCGGTCGATCACGCCGAGCTCTCGCGCCTCGCGCTCGCCGCCGAGCCGGGCGCCGGCGGACTCGCGCTCGTGCCGTACTTCGAGGGCGAGCGCACCCCGAACCTCCCGGACGCGACCGCGTCGCTCACCGGGATGACGCTGGCCTCCACGACGCGCGAGAACCTCGCGCGCGCGGCGGTCGAGGGGATGCTGTCGGGTCTGTCGGCGGGAATGGACGCCCTCCGCGCCCTTGGCGTCCCGATCGAGCGGGCGCTGCTCGTCGGCGGCGGGGCGCAGTCCGAGGCCGTGCGCCGCATCGCCCCCCTCGTCCTCGGCGTGCCCGTCGAGGTGCCCGAACCCGGCGAGTACGTCGCGCTCGGTGCCGCGCGGCAGGCCGCCGCGGCCGTCGCGAACTGACCATCGCCCCGCCCGGCGCCCCTCGGGGTGGCCGGGCGGGGTGGTCAGCGGCGGCGACGCCGCACAGAATGGGAGCATGCCCCGCACCCGCGATGCCGACGCCGACTCCGGCGACGCCGCGTCCGGGGTCGACATCGACGCCATCGCGGCCGAGCTCTACGCCCTCCCGCCCGAGCGCTTCACCGCAGCCCGCAACGATCGTGCCGCCCACCTCGGACGCACGGATGCCGCCCGCGTGCGGGAGCTGCGGAAACCCACCGTCGCCGCGTGGGTGGTCTCCCTCGCCGTCCGCGACGGACGCCTCGCCGAGGCGATCACCCTGTCGGCGGCGCTCCGCGAAGCGCAGGACGACGCGGATGCCGCAGCTCTCGCCGAACTCGGCCGGCAGCGCCGCCGTCTCGTGCAGGCGCTCGCCGCCGAAGCCGTGACCCTCGCCGAGGACGCCGGAGTGACGGTCAGCGCGAGCGCGCGCGACGACATCGCCGCCACGATCAACGCCGCCGTGATGGATGCCGCGGCCGCTGCCGCTGTGATGACCGGGCGGCTCGTCCGACCCCTGGTGGCCGGCGGATTCGATCCCGCCGACCTCGCCGACGCCGTCGGCGGATCTCTCCCCGGCATCGCGCCTCCGCCTCCGCCACCCGACGACCTCGCCGAGCGGCGCGCGCGGAAAGCCGCGGAGCGCGCCGCGCGCGAGGCCGAGCGGGCACAGGCGGATGCCGAACGCCGGCTCGCCGCCGCCGAGGCCGACCTCGAGCGCCGTCGCACCCGACTCGCGCACCTCCGCGAGCGCGCGGACGACCTCCGGCGGAACCTGGAGGACGTCGAGGCGCAGGCCGAGGCCGCCCGCGTGGAGACGGAGAAGGCCGAGGCCGAGCACGCGGAGCTGACCACCGCCGTCACCCGCGCCGTCCGCGCCGCGGAGGCCGCGCGCGAGGATCTCCCAGGCGGCTCGTAGCCGGCATCCGTAGCGTGGGAAGTATGGCGAGCTCCGCGGTGAACGCGTTCGACCCCGACCACATGCCCCTCACCGTCTCGGCGGCGGAATTGCGCGAGATGCGCAACGAGCTGCAGCGCTTCCTCATGGGGTACCAGTTCGGGCTCCGCGAGATCGAGACGAAGATCGCGATCCTCCGCGAGGAGTTCCTCCTCCTCCACGACTACAACCCGATCGAGCACGTGACCTCGCGCGTGAAGAGCCCCGACAGCCTGGTCGAGAAGGTGCAGCGGAAGGGCGTCGAGGCGGACTTCGACTCGATCCGCCGGGCGATCACCGACATCGCCGGCGTCCGGATCACCTGCAGCTTCACCGCCGACGCCTACCGACTGTTCGACCTGCTCACCGCCCAGGACGACGTGCACCTGGTCGAGACGAAGGACTACATCGCCCAGCCCAAGGCCAACGGATACAAGAGCCTGCACGCGATCGTCTCGGTGCCGGTCTACCTCTCCACCGGGCGCCTCGACGTGCCGGTCGAGGTGCAGTTCCGCACCATCGCGATGGACTTCTGGGCGAGCCTCGAGCACAAGATCTACTACAAGTACGACGCGCAGGTTCCGACCGAGCTCTCCGAGAGCCTGCGGGATGCCGCGCACAGCGCCGCGGAACTCGACGCGCGAATGGAGCGGCTCCACCGCGAGATCCGCGGCGGGGGCGTCGGGCCCGTGCACACGGTGTGACGGCGCACGCGGCGTGACCGTGCTCGACGGTAGGACGGGCACCCCGCGGTCGCTACCCTGAACCCGTGGACGACCTCGAGCCGACGCTGCTGCTGATCCCGCTGGTCGCGGTGCTTGCGCCGTTGGCCGCGCGCGGACTCGGCCGGTGGGTGCGCATCCCCATCGTCGTCTTCGAGCTCATGCTCGGCATCCTGATCGGACCGAGCCTGCTCGGGTGGGCCGTTCCCGGCCCCTACATCGCGGCGCTGGCGGAGTTCGGCCTGGCGATGCTCTTCTTCGTCGCGGGTACCGAGATCGCGTTCGGGTCGTTCCGCGGGCGCATCGGTCGTCGCGCCGGCCTCGGGTGGCTCCTGAGCCTCGGACTCGGCGTCGCCCTGGGCTGGACGCTCGACCCCGGCGAGGCGGCGATCGTCATCGGCATCGCCCTTTCGTCGACAGCGCTCGGGGCGCTGCTGCCGATCCTCCGCGACAGCGGCGACCTCCGCACCCCGTTCGGGCGGTCGATCGGCGCCATCGGCGCGGTGGGGGAGTTCGGGCCGCTGATCGCCATCTCGATCTTCCTCGGCGGGCGCGATCCGGGGCTGTCCACCGTGATCCTCGCGCTCTTCGCCCTCCTCGCCGCGCTCGCCATCTGGCTGGCCTTCCGCCTCCCGCGCGGGGCGATGCACCGCTTCGTCGACGCGACGTTGCACACCTCGGGTCAGTTCGCGATCCGGGTGATCTTCCTCATCCTCGCCGCGCTCGTCGCCGTCAGCATCGTGCTCGACCTCGACATCCTGCTCGGTGCGTTCACCGCCGGCATCGTCTGGCAGCTGATCATGCGGGATGCCGCGGAGCCGGCGCGCGAGGCGGTGGAGAGCAAGGTCGAGGCCGTCGCGTTCGGCCTCCTGATCCCGGTGTTCTTCGTCTACACCGGCGTGACCTTCGATCTGCAGGCGCTGCTCGCGGAGCCGATCCTGCTCCTCGGCGTCCCGGCCATCGCGCTCGCGCTCCTCCTCGTCCGAGGGCTGCCCGCCTCGCTCGCGGCCCCGGTCGACGCCGACCGGCGGGAGCGCGTCGCCGTCGGGTTCTTCGGCGCGACGGGTCTGCCGATCATCGTCGCGGTGATGGGCATCGGCGTCGACGAGGGGGTGCTCACCTCGGGGCAGGCCGCGATGTTCATCGGCGCCGGCATGCTCACCGTCCTCCTCTTCCCCCTCATCGGCATGGCGGTGCGCGGCCAGCGGGTGCAGCGCTCGGCCGCGCCCGTGGAAGACGACCTCCTGTGACCGGGGTCTTCGGCGCGCTCTTCGACCGCGCGCGCGAGCGCCTCGTGCCGATCCCGCGGGACGGCCTCGGCGAACTCGTCGTGCCCAAACGCTTCCTCGGGATGGGGCGGGCGCCGCGCATCGTCCCGCGTGGGGAGGCCTGGCACGTCGGCACGCTTCTCATTGGGGATTCGGGTGGCGACGTCGAGGTCGCGGCGATCGGCGACATCCTGCGCTCGCGCGCCGAGGTCCGGCGCGGGTTCACCGCCGAGGCCCAGCGCGCCCGCGCCGCGCTGCAGGCCGCGGCGTTCCGGGGCGGCTTCGCCGAAGGAGCCACCCTGCATCTCGACTACACGCCCCTCGACCTCGCCGCCGTGGAGGCCGGTGGCGCATCCGGACCGCTCGCGATGCGCGACGGCATCCCGAGCATCCGGTGGAGTGCCGCCGGGGGATGGATGCCGCTCGAGACCTACCTCTCCGACCGCATCGGCCTGCTGCTGGACCCGCCCGGAGCCGCCGGCAACGTCTGATCCCCTCGGGCGTCGCATTGTCAAGGGGCGTGCGGGCGCGGCATCCGTTCGTACTCTCAGGGAATGAACGCCCCTCGCGACCTCCTCCGCCAGATCGTCGTGATCTCTGCGGTCGTCTTCATGCTGATCGCCGCGGCGGTGGGAACGGGCGCCTTCGGCGGCACCCCGGTGCAGGACCTCCAGGACGGCGCCCTCGACGCGGATGCCTCGCTCCTCGCCCCGGCGACGCCGGCGTTCTCGATCTGGAGCGTCATCTACATCCTCCTCATCACCTACGCGATCTGGCAGGCCCTGCCTTCCCAGCGCACGCGTGACCGTCAGCGCGCGATCGGGTGGCTCGTCGCGATCACGGCGGTGCTGAACGGTCTATGGCTCGTGCTCGCGCAGTTCACGACGCTGCCGCTCACCGTCGCCGGGATCGTGCTGCTGCTCGTCGCGCTGTGCGTGACCTTCCGTCGGACGGTGACAGAGCCCGGCCGCGGGCTCCTCGACTCGCTCCTCATCGACGGCGTGACGGGGCTCCACCTCGGCTGGGTATCGCTGGCCACCGTCGCCAACACCACCGCGTGGCTGACCGTGACCGCGCCGGCCGAGTGGGAGGCCGCCGGCGAGATCGTCGCGGTGGCCGTGCTGGCGGTCGTCGCCGTCATCGGCGTCGGGATCGCGTGGGCAAGCCGCTGGCGCATCGCCCCGGGGCTCGCGCTCGCGTGGGGGCTGTCGTGGCTCGCGGTCGGGCGGCTCGTGACCGAACCGCAGTCGACGGTCGTCGGGATCGCCGCGATCGTCGTCGCCGTCATCGTGATCGCGGTGCCGCTGGTGGGCACGGTCATCGACCGCGCCGCGCAGGTCAGCAACGCCGGCGCCTGATCGGCTCGGCCGGTGCGCGGCGTCGGGCCCGGCGTCAGGCCTCGCCGAACGCCTTCGCGAACGCGTGGAGCAGTCGCAGGGGTTCGGTGACGGATGCCGCGAGCACGCGGTCCGCGGTCGCGTCGAACGCGTCGGCGTCGAAGTAGCCGTCGTTCCGGTACACCTTCATCCGCTCGACGAAGTCTGCCGGCGTCGGCTCGGGGTGGAACTGCGTCGCGTAAAGGTGCGTCCCGACCCGGTAGGCCTGGACGGGGCAGGCGTCTCCGGTGGCGAGGAGCACGGCATCCGGCGGGGGAGCGCCCGTGCCCTCCTTGTGGGCGGTGAGCGCGGTGAAGCGGGAGGCGAGGGGGCCGAAGAGCGGATCACGGCGACCGGCCTCGGTCAGTTCGACCGCCACCGGGCCGGTGCCCTCGGGGTAGGCGCGGGTGACGTCGCCGCCGAGGAGGCGCGTGACCACGCCGATGCCGAAGCACGTGAACAGTCCCGCGAGGCGGGTGTCGGCGGCCGCCTGGGCGAGGTGCTCGAGGCCCGCCTCGACGGCGCGCTGCTGCTCGGTCTTCGTCTCCTCCGGGTCGGCGACGTTGTAGGGGCTCCCGCCGACGACGAAGCCCGCGTACCGGTCGACGGCGTCCTCGGGGAGGAGCTCGCGCACCAGGTCGACGCGGTCGAGGTGCTCCGGCTGCAGGCGCATGGCGCTGCGGAACGACTCGTACTCCGCCGCCGCGGCATCCGCCTGGGGACGCACGCACACGTAGAGGAGCTTCGCGGAGATCATGCCTGAAAGTCTAGGTCGGCGCGGTGCCGCGGAATTCTCGCGCACGTCATGTATCAGCCCGCGCCTTCCGCTCTCTGTGGTCGTGTGGACACAATGGTCGTCATGACGCAACCCGGCGCCGAGACGTCCGTCGACCCTACGGAACCCGCTCGGTGGCAGCGAGCCGCCGCGCTGTTCGTGCGGTGGCGGGAAGGCGACGCGCGGGCGATGGACGACCTCGTGCGTCTCATGACCCCGCCGCTGTGGCACGTCGTGCGCTCCTACGGGCTCGACCACGCCCTCGCGCAGGACGTCGTGCAGACGACGTGGCTGACGCTCGTGCGCACGCACGCGACGATCCAGGACCCGCAGGCGATCTCGGGGTGGCTCGCCATGTGCGCGCGACGCGAGGCGTGGAAGGTCGGCAAAGCCCACGGGCGTGCCGACGCCGTCGACGCTCCCGCGCTGGAGGAGAAGCTGCCGGTGGAGGACTCGGCCGAAGAGGTCGCCGTCGACGCCGACCGCTCGCGGCGGCTCTGGAGCGCGCTCGCCACCCTCGACGAGCGGTGTCGCCGACTCCTGCGCATCATCGCGTTCGACGACCGTCCCGACTACGCACGCATCGCGAAGGACCTCGCGATGCCCATCGGATCCATCGGCCCCACCCGCGGCCGGTGCCTGACCAAGCTCCGCTCGTCGCTGGAACGCGACGGGTGGGAAGGGAACTGACATGGACAACGACGACATCGCCGCCGACGCGGCGCTGTTCGCCCGCCTCCGGCACGTGTGGGAGACGGTCGATCCCGTTCCCGCCGACCTCATCGACCGGATGGTCGCCGCCGTCGCGGTGCACGACCTGTCGCGCGAGTACGCGCTGCTCACCCTCACCTCCTCCGCGGACGATCTGGCCGCGGTGCGCGGTGAGAACGACACCGCCACACTGCAGTTCAGTGACGGGAAGACCAGCGTGCTCCTCCACATCAGCGCCACCGAGAAGGGTGCGCGCCGCGTCGACGGGTGGGTGGACGCCGATCCGCTGGCGATCCGCCTCGTCCGCGGCGACCAGGAATGGACGCGGGATGCCGCCGAGCACGGCCGCTTCGCGTTCGACGACGTCACCCCGGGCCTCGCGCGGCTGATCCTCGTCGTCCGCACGGGCGACGGCATCCGCGAGTTCCAGACCCCGCAGTTCGAGCTCTGAGCCGTCCCTGCCCTTCTTATGACTTGACCCACCCGATCCGAGGAGACACCGATGTCCGACATTTCCCCGCCCGACGGCCCGCGCTACCCGAACTGGCGGGCGCGCTATGACGCCGCGCGCGACCGGGGTGCCTCGCTCGACCCGAACAGCGAGCCGGTCAAGGGAGTGCGGGCCTACCCCACCGACTACGCGCTGGACCACCTCCTGGTGAATGTCGACGACCGGCTCGGCGACGTGCTGGACGTCTTGCGCCCTGCCGCGCAGGACTTCGGGTGGGGGGTCAGCCTGCACAACCTCGACGGCTCATCGGTCGAGATCGACGTGGCGGCGGACCGCGCCCGTCGCGGCCGCGACGACTACGGCATCCCGACCCTGTATCGCGTGGACATCTTCCCCCAGCCGAGCCCCGACCGGGATGACCAGCCGGTCCCGCCGATCGACGCGTGGCGGCTGCTGCAGCGCGCGCGCGCCCGGACGGGCACCCTCGTGCCCGGCGTCGGCCTCGACCACATCCTGAGCATCGACCCGTACGGCAAGACCAACCCCTACGGGAAGACGAATCCCTACGGGAAGACGAACCCGTACGGGAAGACCAACCCCTACGGCAAGACGAACGCGCCGGGCACCGACAGCTACGCCGACCCGGGCAGCGGCGGGCGGCAGCCGGTGCAGTACATCGGCCCCGCGCCCGAGCGTCGGGTCCACGTGTCCGACAAGGGGCGGCGTCCCGTCGTGGCGGTGCTCGACACCGGATGCGGCACGCACGCGTGGCTGCCCGACGACATCGTCACGCGCAACCCGGTCGTCGACGGCCACGTCATCGGCATCGACGACCCCGCCACCGACCCCGAGACCATCGGCGACGTCTCGGGCGCCTACGACGGTGAACTCGACCTCGCTGCGGGGCACGGGACGTTCATCGCCGGCATCGTCCGCCAGGTCTGTCCCGACGCCGACCTCATCTCCGTGCGCATCGCCGACAGCCAGGGAACGCTCCTCGAGGGCGCGTTCGTCTACGCCGTGCGGTCGCTCGTGAAGTGGATGGCAACGCCCGCGGATGAGGGCGGGAAGAAGATCGACGTCCTGAGCCTCTCGGTCGGGTACTACCACGAGACTCCGGAGGACGAGCTCTTCGACCGGGCTCTGAGCGACTTGCTCGCCCTCGCCCGCTCGCTCGGGTGCGCGGTGGTGTGCTCGGCGGGGAACGAGGCGACCGATCGACCGACCTTCCCGGCGGCGCTGTGGAACTGGCCGGGGTCGGACTTCCACGTGGCCGAACCGTCGAAGGCTGCGCCGCACCTGTCGGTCGGAGCGCTCAACCCCAACGACACGGTGGCGCTGTTCAGCAACATCGGCGCGTGGGTGCACACCTTCGCCCCGGGGGCGGGGGTGGTCTCGACGGCGCCGCCGATCACCGGAGGTGTGCAGGCCGGCACGCGCGACGACCGCGAGGGACTCCATCGGGAGACGATCGACCCTGACGACTTCACCGGCGGCTTCGCCCTCTGGAGCGGGACGTCGTTCGCGGCGCCGTACGTCGCGGGGCGCCTCGCCGCCGCGCTCTGCGCGCCGCTCGCCGAAGCCGAGCTCGACGTCGCGAAGCGCGTGAAGGTGCTGGACTCCGAGTGGGCGTCGCTCGAGAAGGACCTCCGCAAGCGGCGTCGTCACGCCCACTGATCCCGCGCCCCGCTCCGCTCGCGATTCCACGCCCCGCTCCACTCGCGCCATGATGAGAGGATGCAGAGCACGGGGGACGCGCTCCACGCCGAAGCGGTGCGCCTGTCGAACGACGGGCGCTACGCCGACGCGCAGGAGGTGCTGCGGCGCGTCGATCTGAGCGCCGCGGAACCGAACCTCCGATCGCGCGTGCTCGGCACCCTGGGCTACGTCGCGGCGCGCCTCGGGGAACCCGAGCGTGCCGACATGCTCTGCCGCGAGGCGCTGGTGGTCGAGGGGATCGACCCCGCGACGTACGCGCTCGCCGCGGGGCAGCTCGGCAGCATCGCCGAGCAGCGCGGGAGGTTCGACGACGCCGACGCGTGGCTCAGCCGCGCGATCGACGTGCTCGACGTGTCGAGCCCGGAGGTGGCGAACCTGCTCGTCAACCGGTGTCTGGTGCGCATCCATCGCCGCGCGCTCCGGGGTGCTCGGGAGGACATCCGCGCCGCGGCGGGGATCTTCCGGGCCGCGGGTCTGGGCGTCGACGCGGCGCAGGCCCTGCACAACGAGGGGTACATCTCCCTGCTCGAGGGGGACCTCGTCGCCGCCCTGCGTGACATGGCGCTCGCGCGGCCCGTCGCCGGGGCGGTCTCCCCGGTCGCTGCGGCCGTCGGTGACGCCGACCGCGCCGAGGCGTTGCGCGAAGCCGGTTCGGTCCGCGAGGCCGAGGAGCTCCTCCGCTCCGCCGCTGAGCTCTTCGCCGCGCAGGGAATGCCGCAAGCGCGCGCCGAGACCGAGCTGCAGCTGGCACGATCGCTGCTGGTGCACGACGCCGACGTGGCGCGACGGGTCGCGGCGGACGCCGCGGATCGCTTCCGGACGCTCGACAATGCGGCGTGGGCGGCGCGGGCAGACGGCGTCCGCGTGCTCGCCGATCTGCGTGGCGGGGCGGTGACCACGAGCGGTCGGCGGGTTGCCGCGCCCGACCGTGTTCCCGACGCCGCCGAGGTCGACGCGGTGGCCGCTGACCTCGAGCGGCACGGATTCCGCAGTGACGCGGCATCCGTGCGGCTGAGTTTCGCGCTGTGGCAGGCGCGGCAGCAGATGCTGGGCGAGGCGGGGCCGGTTCGGATGCAGCCGGAGCGGGAGGCAGCGGATCGGGTGCCGCCGGTGCGGGTGCCGCGGGCGGCGAGCCTCGACGTGCGCCTCCTCGCCCACGAAGTGCGCGCGGTGCGAGCTGCGGCTCGGGGGCAGCTGGGCAGGGCTCGGCGCCATGCCGCCGAGGGGTTGGCGGAGCTCGAGACCTGGCGGGCGGGTTTCGGCAGCATCGACCTGCATACGTCCACCGCGATGCACGGGACGGGACTTCTGAGCGCGGGACTCGACGCGGCGGTCCGATCGGGTCGGCCGGACGTGGTCTTCGAGTGGTCCGAGCGCGCGCGGCACGCCGCCGCTCAGGTCGTGCCGCTGCGTCCTCCGCCGGATCCCGCGCTCGCCAGCGATCTCGCCGAGCTCCGGATGCTGCGCAGTGAGGGGCCGGAGTGGCAGGCGGATCCGCGCGTGCGAGCGCTGCAGGAGCGCGTGCGTGAGCGGCAATGGGTCGACGTCGCGGCGGCATCGGCGCGGGCCCGAGCGTCCGTCGCGGACGTGCAGGCGGTACTCGATCGCGAGACCGCGATGCTCTCGTATGTCTTCACCGGCGACCGGATGAGCGTGCTCGTGCTCACCGCGGAGGGGGTGCGGCTGCGGCCGGTGCCCGGGTGGGATGAGGTGCGGGGGATGCTGCCCGGACTCCGGTCTGACCTCGACATGTCGGCATCCATCCGCGGACGCATGGGGGAGGTGGTGCGGCGCTCGCTCGACGTGCGGCTCGCGCGGCTGTCGGCGCTTCTGGCGGACGACGCCGTCGCGGCCGCCGGCACGCGGCGCTTCGTGCTCACCGCTCCCGGTGTGCTCAGCGGCATCCCGTGGACGATGCTGCCCGCGTTCCGCGATCGGGTGACGACGCTCGCAGCGTCCGCGTCGCGGTGGGTCGCGGACCGGGAGGTGCCTGCGCGGGAGGGGGCTCCGGGGGTTGCCGGTCGGGCGGGGTTCGCGGTGGGGCCACGGACGCGGCGGGGCGCGGAGGAGGTGGCGATCGGAGCTGCGGCGTGGGTCGACGCATGCGTGCGAGACGCGGCATCCGTCGCCGATGCCATCGCGCTCGCAGGCGAGGTGGACACGCTGCACATCGCCGCGCACGGTCGGCACGCGGCCGACAACCCGCTCTTCTCCGGGCTGGAGCTCGGCGACGGCACCCTGTTCGGATACGACGTCGACCTCATGCCGCGCGTGCCGTCGCTCGTGGTGCTGTCCGCGTGCGAGGGCGGGCGGTCGGCCGTCCGGTGGGGCGAGGAGGCCATCGGCATGAGCCGCGTGTGGCTGCACGCCGGCGCGCGGAGCGTCATCGCCGCGCCCGTGATCGTCGCCGACGACGACGCGTGCGAGCTGCTCGGGGCGGTGCACGTCGCGCTCGCCGAGGGGCGGGCGCCGGCCGAGGCGTTGGCTGCGGCATCCGCTCGGACGGGGATCATCGCGCCGTTCCAGGTGCACGGCTCGGGGTTCTGAGGCGGATTCGCGGCGTCCGGAAAAAGTTTTGGACGGGGTGTATCAGGGCGGTGGCGGGAGGCTCTTCCACATCGGAGCGGCTCACGCAGTTCGATGCCGGGGGGCATCGGATACTGGGGGCCGGAAGAAACCATGGGGGACGTGGACTTCCGAGGGCCGGCTCCGCGGGGGATGTCGCAGAGACCCAGGTCGGCGACATCCCCCGTCTTCGTCTGCGCCGGTCGCGGGACTCGCGCGGGGCTCGCGCGGCGCTCGCGCGGGGCTCGCGCGGGGCTCGCGCGGGGCGCGTACCGGCCCGGTTCGCGTACCGAACTCCTCCGATCCGCGCCATGACGCCCGATATCGGGCCCTGCGCGCCGATTCGTCGCCGTTCTTGAGGAGTTGAGCCCGGTCGTCCGGCGCGCGGTCTCCGGTCGGCACCGAGCCGGGTGCCGCGGGCGGACCGTACCGAACTCCTCAGATCTCCGTCCCAAGACCCGGTTTCGGGGCCTGCGGCCCGGTTCGGGCGAGCTTCTGAGGAGTTAGGCCCGGGATGTTCGGCGCACCCCGCGCGCGGGCCGGCTAGCGGCACCGCCAGCGGTGCGTCGGCGGTGAGCCGGGTGCGGCGGGCGGGGTGTACCGAGCTCCTCAGATCTGCAGTCGGAAGCCCGGTCTCGGAGTCTGACGGCCGAATCGGCGCCCTTTTTGAGGAGTTCGGGACGCGAGGCGGGGCCGGGGTCGGAGCCGAGGCTGAGACCCGGGCTCGGGTCAGGAGCGGGACGAATGGGCGGTGCGGCCGCGCACGATGCCGACGAAGGCCTCGATCTCGGGCGTCGTGCGGTCGCGGAGCCAGGCGAGGCCCACGGGAGACCGGGGCGCGTCGCGCACCGGTCGGTGGTGGGCGTCTTTACGGTGGTTCGCGCGCGCGAGCGACAGCGGCATCAGCGTCACCCCGACGCCGGATGCGACGATCGCGACCGCGTCCGCCGTGTCGGCCGGCGCGGCGAATCGCGGCGCGACCGCACCGGGCACCTCCGCGCGGAGGACGTCGTCGGCGGGCACCACGACGACCTCGCCTGCGAGGTCGTCCAGGCCGAGTTCGTCCGCGGCGGCGAGGTGCGAGTCGGCGGCGAACACCGCGACGGGAATCTCCTCGTATAGGGGGATGACGTGCAGGTCATCGGCATCGGCGATCGGCAGGCGCACGATCGCGGCATCCACCGCACCGTCGAAGAGCGCCCGGTGCTGATCGGCGGCCGCGATCTCGACGAGCACCAGCGGCGCGTGCGGCACGCGGGTGTTCCACGTGTCGATCCACTTGCCCGGCGTCGCTCCCGGCACGGCGCCGAGCCGGATCGACCCGAGCGGCGGAGGAGCGGATGCCGCCACCTCGGCGCCCTTCGTCTTCCGAGGTGCGGGCTTCCGAGCCGCGGGCTTCGTCCCCGGGGCGGGCTTCCCCGACCGTGCGGGGGCGGGACGGCGCCCCGGCTTGCCGCCGGAACCCGTTCCTCTGCGTGAACCGCCGCCGGAGACCATGACGCACAGCGTAGCCCGCTCGTAGAGTTCCCCCATGATCGCGATCCTCGCCACCGTCGTGGCCGCGCTCGCCGCGGCGCTCCACGTCCTCATCTTCGTGATGGAGAGCATCGGCTGGTCGAAACCCCGCGTCTGGCGCCGCTTCGGGGTGCGCGATCAGGCCACCGCCGACGCGACCCGGCCGATGGCCTACAACCAGGGCTTCTACAACCTCTTCCTCGCCATCGGAACCGTCGTCGGCCTCGTCCTGTGGTGGACGATGGATGCCGCGACCACCGTCGCCGGCTTCACCCTGGTGGTCTTCGCGCTCGCGTCGATGCTCGCCGCCGCGCTCGTGCTGGTCACGTCCGGCGCGCGATACCTCCGTCCCGCACTCATCCAGGGGACGCTCCCGGCGATCGGCCTCGTGCTCACGATCATCTCCGGGGTCACCGCGGGCGCACCCGCCCCGACCCCCTGACCGACACCGCCGCCGACGCCGACGCCGGCCACACCCCTGCGGCCACACCGGCGACGCTTCAGCGACACGACCCCCAGACCCCGGCATCCGCGTCCCGGGCGGATGCCTCGGCCGACGCGAAGAGGTCGGCGTATCGCGAGTTCGGTTCGACCTCGAGTGCGACGCCCGCGCCCGAGGCGACGAGAGCAAGGTTGACGAAGGTGCCGTCCTCCGTCCAGAGATAGAGCAGGACCCGGTCGTATCGATCGCGCGACTCCACGTCCGCCGACGCCCAGGCGCGCGACCCGACCGGCAGCAGGTCCTCGAGTGCGCGTGTTGCCTCGGCGCCGCCGCACTCGACGTCCGGTCGCACTTCGGGGGTGTCGATGCCGATCAGGCGGACCGGCTCGTCGCGGACGCCGGACAGCACGCCGTCACCGACGAGACTGCGGGCACGCACGGTGTCGCCGTCCGTGACGGACACGATCTCGACCAGCTCGGACTGCGCAGGTGGGGAGGGGACACCCGGCGCAGGACCGACGGTTTGGTCGGAAAGAAGAACGAGAACAAGAACAAGAACGACGATCGTCAGCGCACCGGCGAGGGAAGAGGCGAGGAGGACCCGCCGGCGCGCGCGACGTCGTCCGAGGGGGCTCACGGCGACAGGTTAGCCGCCGCCACCCCCAGGGATGTGGTCAGGCGATGTGGCGCAGCCCGCGACGGTCGGTGATGAGCGTCTTCCCCGCGGCGACGGACTCGTCGTCGGGAAGGATCGAACCGGGCGCGACCTTCGCGCCGGCGCCGATCTCGCACCGGATGCCGATCTTCGCGTTCCCGCCGATGACGGCGTCCGGGCCGACGTGGGCGTGCGGCGCGATGCGGGCGCCAGGTCCGATGATGACGCCGGACTCGATCCACACCCCCTTGCCGATGAACGCGCCTTCGGCCACGCGGACGCCGGGTTCGACGTAGGCGCCGGCTTCGACGAGAGCCGAGGCGTGGACCTTCGCGCCGTGCGCGATCAGCCCCCGGCCGTTGGCGTGCTTGCGGTAACGCAGGGTTTCGCCCTGGTCGTTCTCGATGTCGATGTAGTTCTTACCCACGAGGCCCCTCCTCCGACGGATCGTGTACCGAGTACAGGAACAACCGATCCCTGTGACTATTCATTCCTGTGAATCGGTCTTCTCGGATGCACCCGATGCAAGGAATATTCGGTGCGGAGGGGAGAACGGATGCCGCGGCCCGCGCGACGCCCGCGCGAGGGGTCAGCGGGCGTAGGCGTCGGCGGCCGAGAGCGCGCGGTCGATGACGTCCAGGCCGCGCGTCAGCTCGTCCTCGGCGATCACGAGCGGCGGCGCGACGTGCAGCCGGTTGAAGTGGGTGAAGGGCCACACGCCACCGCTCTTGCACGCGGCGGCGACCTCGCCCATGGGCGCGGCATCCTTCCCGCCGGCGTTGAACGGCACGAGCGGCTCGCGGGTCTCGCGGTCCCGCACGAGCTCGATGGCCCAGAAGAGCCCGCGGCCGCGCACGTCTCCGACCGACGGATGCCGCGCCGCCATCTCGCGCAGGCGCGGCTCGACGACGCGCGCGCCGAGGTCGCGGACGCGCTCGAGGATGCCGTCCCGCTCGAACACCTCGAACGTCGCCACTCCCGCGGCGCACGCCAGCGGGTGTCCGGAATAGGTGAGGCCCCCGGGGAAGGCGACGGTGTCGAAGTGCGCCGCGATGCGGTCGGAGATGACCACGCCGCCGAGCGGCACGTATCCCGAGTTGACGCCCTTGGCGAAGGTGATGAGATCGGGCGCGACGTCGTAGGCCTGGAAGGCGAACCACTCGCCGATGCGTCCGAAGCCGACCATGACCTCGTCGGCGATGTAGACGATGCCGTAGCGGTCGCAGAGCTCGCGGACGCCCTGCAGGTATCCGGGCGGCGGGATCAGCACGCCGTTGGTGCCGACGACGGTCTCGAGGATGATCGCGGCGATCGTCGAGGCGCCCTCGAGGATGATCGTCTGCTCGAGGTGCGCGAGCGCACGCTCGGCCTCCTCCTCGTCGGACGACGAGTGGAACGCCGACCGATACGGGTAGGGACCGAAGAAGTGCGCGACCGACCCGTCGCCCGGCTCGTTGGCCCAGCGCCGCGGGTCGCCGGTGAGCGAGATCGCGGTGGTGGTGTTGCCGTGGTAGCTGCGGTACGCGGAGAGGACCTTCCGGCGACCGGTCACCAGGCGCGCCATGCGGACGGCGTTCTCGTTCGCGTCGGCGCCGCCGTTGGTGAAGAACACCTTCGACATGCCCTCGGGCGCGACCTCGCTGATGCGTCGGGCGAGGTCGCCGCGCACGTCGTTGGCCATCGAGGGCTGGATCGTCGCGAGGCGCCCCGCCTGCTCCTGGATGGCGCGGACGAGGTCCGGATGCTGGTGCCCGAGGTTGAGGTTCACCAGCTGCGAGCTGAAGTCGAGGTAGGCGTTCCCGGCGTAGTCCCAGAACGTCGCCCCTTCCCCGCCGGCGACCGGCAGCGGATCGATGAGGGCCTGCGCGCTCCAGGAGTGGAACACGTGCCCGCGATCATCCGCGCGCACGCGCTGGTCGGTGTCGAGGTCGGAGGGGAGGATGCTGGTCATGAGGGTCTCCGTCGGGCGGGGCGTCGATGAAGCGGGGCGTCGGATGCCGGGGTGTCAGTGGTTGCTCGGGAATCCCAGGTCGACCTGGGTGGGGGTGTGGTCGGGCCACCGGGTGGTCACGACCTTGGAGCGTGTGTAGAAGTGGATCGACTCGGGGCCGTACATGTGCGAGTCGCCGAAGAGGGAGTTCTTCCACCCGCCGAACGAGTACGCGCCGATCGGCACGGGGATCGGCACGTTGATGCCGACCATGCCGACCTCGATGTCGATCTCGAACTGGCGGGCGGTGCCGCCGTCACGGGTGAAGATCGCGGTGCCGTTGGCGAAGCTGTTGGCGTTGATCAGCTCGACGGCCTCGGCGTAGGTCTGCACGCGGACGACGGAGAGGACGGGGCCGAAGATCTCCTCGTCGTAGACCCGCATCCCCGGGCGGACGCGGTCGACCAGCGAGACGCCGATGAAGAAGCCGTTCGAATCGAACTCCACCGTCGTGCCGTCGACGACGACCTCGGCGCCCTCCGCGGTCGCGCCCGTGACGTACGAGGCCACCTTGTCGCGGTGCTCGCCGGTGATGAGGGGGCCCATCTCGCTCGCGGGGTCGGTGCCGGGGCCGATCTTCAGGCCCTGCACGCGCTCGGCGACCTTCGCCACGAGCGCGTCCGCGACGTCGTCTCCGACCGCCACGAGGACCGAGACGGCCATGCAGCGCTCGCCGGCGGAGCCGTAGGCGGCCGAGACGGCGGCATCCGCGGCTCCGTCGAGGTCGGCATCCGGCATGACGACCATGTGGTTCTTCGCGCCGCCGAGCGCCTGGACCCGCTTGCCCTGCGCGGTGCCGCGCTCGTAGATCGAGCGGGCGACGGGCGTGGAGCCGACGAAGCTGATCGCGCGGACGTCGGGGGAGTCGAGCAGCGCGTCGACGGCGACCTTGTCGCCGTGGACGACGTTGAGGACGCCGGCGGGGAGGCCCGCCTCCTCGAACAGGCGGGCGAGGAAGATCGACGCGCTCGGGTCCTTCTCGCTGGGCTTCAGCACGACGGTGTTGCCGCACGCGATCGCGGAGCTCATCATCCACAGCGGCACCATGACCGGGAAGTTGAAGGGCGTGATCGCCCCGACGACGCCCACGGGCTGCTTGACGGAATGCACGTCGACACCGCGCGAGACCTGCTCGCTGCGCTCGCCCTTCAGCAGGTGCACGAGACCGGCGGCGAACTCGACGTTCTCGATGCCGCGGCTGATCTCGCCCTTGGCGTCGCTGAGCACCTTGCCGTGCTCGGCGGTGATGATCGCGGCGAGGTCGTCCTGGCGCTCGATGAGCAGCTGACGGAGGCGGAAGAAGACGTCCGCGCGCTTCACCAGACCCGTCGCGCGCCAGCCCGGGAGGGTGGCGCGGGCGGACGCGATCGCGGCCTCCACCTCGGCGGTGTCGGCGAAGGCGACCTCGCGGGCGACGGCGCCGGTGGCCGGGTCGTAGATGCGGCCGGTGCGGGCGGCCTCGCCCGCCTCGGCTCCGTTGATGTGGTGGCGGACGGTGCTCATCGACAGCTCCTGGGGTCTCCGGACAGATCGACCGGGCATGGAATAGGGTGAGTGCGTCCCAGCCTGTCAGAGCGGAAGATCCTCCTGTGATGCCCGAACGTCGCGAAGATCGGGCGATCCAGACGGATCGTCCGGCATCCCGGTCCGACTCGCCGACCCTGCCCACGGTGCGGGAGGTGCTGGCGCTCGATGCCGTCGCGCAGGGTGTTCCGGAGGTGCTCGTCGGCGACGCCGCCCTCGACGCGCGGGTGCGCTGGCTGCACGTCTCCGACAGCGCGGGCGTGGCCCGCCTGCTGAACGGCGGAGAGCTGCTGCTGTCGACCGGGTCGTCGTGGCCCTCCGAGCCGGCGGAGCTCCGGGCGTTCGTGGCGGGACTCGCGGATGCCGGATCCGCCGGCATCGTGCTCGAACTCGGCACGCACTACCGCTACCCGCCGACCGTCGTGCGCGAAGCGGCGCAGGAGCGCGGGCTCGCGCTCATCGTCCTGCACCGCGAGGTGAAGTTCGTCACCGTCACCGAAGCGGTCCACAGCCGCATCATCACCGGTCAGACCGACGCGCTCCGCGCCCGAGACGAGGTACGGGAGCGGTTCACCGCGCTCGTGCTGCGCGGGTCGCCGGCGGATTTCATCGTCAACCAGCTCGCCCAGACACTTCAGGCCCCGGTGGTGCTGGAGAACCTCGGGCACGAGGTGGTCGCCGCCGAGGTCCCGCTGGCGCTGGAGGAGGAGCTCTTCACCGACTGGGAGCTCCGCTCGCGCTCGGCCCATCGCCGGGCGGAGCTGCGCGATGCGCGTGGCGGAGTCGGGTCGAGCGAGGATTGGCTGATCGTCCCGGTCGAGGCGCGCGGCATCCGCTGGGGGCACCTGATCGCGCTCCCGGGTCCGGACCACGCCGCGGGTCGCGCCGCCGTGCTCGAGCAGGGCGCGATCGCCCTCGCCGTCGGGCGCCTGGCCGGCGCCGATGACGACGAGTGGGGCAGGGTCGGCCGGCGTCGCCTCGTCGACGGACTCCTCGCGGGTCGCTTCGCCGGGCTCGGAGGAGCCTCGGCGCGTCTGGAGGCGGCGGGGCTGCCCCTGCATGCGGCGCACCTGTACGGTCTCGTGCTCTCGGGTGCGCCGGTCACGGCGGAGTCGGCGGATGCCGCGGCGCGCGCGATCGGCGGACGCGCGGTGGCCGGTTCCCCCGCCGAGGGGGTGCCCGCGCCCTCGGCGACGATCCTTCTGTCGCTCCCCGCGGGGTCCGAACTCGACGACGACGCCGCGCGCGAGTTCGCCCGGGGAGCGGCGGGTCCGGTCGCCGACCTCGAGCGGCTCACCGTGTCGGTGGGGCGCGGCGGCGATGATCTCGAGCAGGCGCTCGCGTCGCTCCACGAGGCCGTCGACCTCGCCCGCGGACGCCGCCGTCGGGCCGGACGCGAGGTCCAGCTGCGGCGCGCCGAGCACCGACCGCTCGTCCAGCTCGTCACGGCGCTGCGCGACGACCCGCGGGTGCTCGAGCACGGCGAGAAGATGCTCGCCCCGCTGGTGATGCACGACCTCGGGCGCGGCGGCGACCTGCTCGACGTGCTCGAGGCGATGCTCGCGCACCCCGGCAACCGCACCGCCGCGGCATCCGCGTCGCACCTCTCGCGGTCGGTCTTCTACCAGCGCATCTCGCTCATCGAGGAGCTGCTGGATGCCGACCTCGACGACGGCGAGACGCAGACCGCGCTGCACCTCGCGCTCCTGGTGCGCCGCTCGGCCGGTCGCTAGCCCGCCGCGGTCGTCTCGGGGCGCTCGCGGTACACGGGCCGCGCGTGCGGCGGCGGCTCGCCCACCTCGGCGACCGTATGACCGCTGCATGCCGCGCCGGTGACGGTCGCCCGCTCGATGCGCGACACGCTGAACCAGCGCATCGCGTCGCGCAGGCGGCACCACCCGATGAGGTACCAGCGACCGTTCGTCGAGGCGAAGAGCACAGGCTCGACGTCGCGGACGGTCGGCGCCCCGTCGCCCGAGACGTATCGGATGCGCACGACGCGCTGATCGGCCATCGCCTCCTCGAGCGCCGAGCGGATCGCCCGGGAGGCGGGTGGTGGGGCGTCGATCCAGATGCGACCCGCCAGCGCCTCCGCTCGGACGCGCGTGCGGGGGTCGAGCACGTCGACGATCTTCCGGACGCCCGCGGCGGCGAGGTCAGAGTACGGCGCATCGGGTGCCGCGGCGACGGCCGCCAGCAGACTCACCGCCTGCGCGGGAGAGAAGCTGATCGGCGGGAGCGTGGAGCCGGCGGCGAGTCCGTAGCCGCCGCCCGGGCCGGGGCGGGACCAGACCGGGGCGCCGCCGGCTTCCAGCGCGGCGAGGTCGCGCTTGACGGTGCGGACCGAGACGGCGAAGTCGCGGGCGAGCCGTTCGGCGGTCACGCCGCGGGTGCCCGCGCGGCGGAGTTCCTCGGTGAGCGCGTGGAGCCGCTCGGCGCGCTTCATCGATCGCGTCCCGAATTCATGTCAGAAATGGTGACATACAGATGCCGAGGGTGTCACGCACAGTGGAGCCATGACGACGACGAACGCCTCCCCGACCGTCCTTCTCATCCCTGGCCACTGGCTGGGAGCGTGGGCCTGGGACGAGATCGCCGAGCACCTCGATCCCGCGCGGGAGCGCACGACGGCGATGACCCTCCCCGGCCTCGATCCCGCCGATCCCGCACGCACGACCCGCACCCTGGATGATCAGGTCGAGGCGATCCTCACTGCCCTCGCCGATGCCGACGCCGCCGACCTTCCGGCGATGATCGTCGCCCACAGCGGCGCGAACGCGCCGGTCAGCATCGTGCTCGATCGGCATCCGGAGCTTGTTCGCCGCGTGGTGTGGGTGGATTCCGGACCGGCGGCGCCGGGCGTCGCGTTCGCTCCCGACCTGCCGGACGCGGTCGCGGAGCTGCCGCTGCCGCCGTTCGATGCGCTCGCACAGCAGGCGAGCCTCGAGGGTCTGAGCGCGGGCGACCTCGAACGGTTCCGCACGCGAGCGGTTCCCGAACCCGGACCAGTGCTCCGCCAGCCGATCGCGCTGTCGAACCCGCAGCGCCACGCGGTGCCGACGACGCTGGTGTGCTGCTCGCTCCCGAGCGCGCAGGTCAGGGAGCTGGCGGATGCCGGGCATCCAATGTTCGCGGAGGTCGCCCTCCTCGACGACGTCACCGTCGTCGACCTGCCGACCGGTCATTGGCCGATGTGGAGCCGCACCGCCGACCTCGCCGAGACCATCCGCGTCGAGGCCACGCGGTAGCTAGCGGCGGACGTCGTAGACGAGCTTCACCACGCCGTTCGAGTAGGCTTCGGACTCGCGCAGCGACAGCGTGCGACGATCGACGTGCGCCCCTGAACGGTCGGTCGAGGCGTCTCCGAACAGGTTCTTTCCGCCCGGCAGCAGGTAGGGGAACATCAGGAGGTTGTACCGATCGATCAGGTCGGCCTCGCCGAGGTGTCGGGCGAGCTCGGCGCTTCCGTGCACGAAGATCGCACCGCCGTCGGTCTGTGTGAGAGCGCGGACGTCGTCGAGGCTGCGCAGGATGATGGTTTCGCCCCATCCGTCGACCAGGTCGTCGTCGGCGAGTGTCGTCGACACGACGAACTTCGGCAGGTCGCGGTACGCGGCATGATCCTCGGATTCCCGCCAGAAGGGCGCGAACGCCTGGTAGCTGCGCCGCCCGAACAGCAGCGCCGTGGTGTCGGCGAGTTCCTCGCCCTTGAGTGCGAAGGCGTCCTCGACGAACTCCGTGTCGAAGACCCATCCACCCCCGGGATGGCCCTCGACCGCCCCGCCGGGCGAATCGACAGAACCGTCGAGGGTGATGAAGCCGGTGTAGACGAGCTCACGTGCCATGCGTTCCTCTTCCTGTGGTTCGCTGCTGATTGTCCACCTGATCGGCGGTGCTCAGACCGTGAGCGCCTCGACCGGGGGGAACTCGGCGACGACGTCATCGCCGTGCGGGGCGAGTTCGAGGTAGCTGAGCCGGTCGTCGTCGATGAACAGCAGCAGTGAAGCGCCGGGGCCCTCGGCGGTGAGGACGCGCCGCGAGCCACCGACCGGAGTCACCCCCGCGGCATCCTGGAGTTCGATCGAGGGACAGGTGCCGCAGCTGCATCGCGCGCCGGCGCGGGTCGTGGGGATCTGGTCGCGCAGACGACGCCGCGTGTCGTCGGGGACCGGCGGGTCGCCCGCGAACGGAACGGCGTGATCGACCAGGAACGTCAGGGCGGCGCGTTCGCGTTCGGTCAGGTCTCGTCCCATGGTCGCCACGCTACGACACAGGGGTCGCCATCGGTCAGTCCGCATCCGACGTGCCGAGGAAGACGCCGATGCGATCGCCGTCCTTGATGAACTGCAGAGACGCACCGGGGAACTGCGCCCGCAGCTCCAGAGGGGAGGTGCTGTCGACCCCGACGGAGATGGTCGCGGGGAAGCTGCCGACCCGGCATCCGGAGTAGATGGGCCCCGCGGTGGAGAAGCCGTCCCGCACGGACTCCTCATCCGCTGGCAGATCCGAACTGAGTACCATCGTCAGGCACTCCCCGCTCGTGGAGCCGTACATCCCCTGGGTCGTCTCGAAGAGGGTGAGGCCGAAGAACCGGTACGCGTGCGAACTCGCGCCCGCCCCGAACCAGCCGGTCGGAACCCGCAGCGACGGGTCGGGCTCGAGCGTGGCGATCTGGCGCGCGCCCTGCGAGACGGCCACCGGTGCGATGTTCACCAGGCCATAAGTGATGACCGCGGCGAGTGCTGCCACCGCGATGAGGGACGCAGTCCACGCGACCCACGCGACGCGGGGAAGGCGACGGGGGGAGAGGCGCCCGAGAGCGGCCGTGAACGAGCGGGGGCGCTCGGGCGGGCTCTCCGTGTTCGACACGGGCGCCGCCTTCTCCTCGGAACTCTCCTCCTCCGCAACGGTCCGAGCGGATGCCGCGGCTGCCGCCTCCGGCCCAGACTCCTCGTCGAACTCCGGCTCCGGCCCCGGCTTCCGATGCCGAGCCCAGCTCTCGAGCTCCGCGAGCCGCCGGAGCGCCGCCGGGTCTTCGGCGATGTCCGGCGCGGGCCCGTAGGCGCGGAGACGGAGGGCTTCCAGCTCGGCGCGGACGGCAGGCTTCACGTTCCCGATCGTCTCACGGAGCGGGATCGGCCTGTCCAGTACACATGCCCCACTCGGCGACGACGGCGCGGTGGTCACTGCCCGCGATGGCGACGGTGCTCCACTCGAGGGGTGTCGCGCCCCGGGCGAAGATGTGGTCGATGGCCGTGAACGCGGGGATCGCCTTCTCCTCCGGCCACGTCGGCCAGGGGATCGGTCCCGCCGCTTCGGCGCCCGAACGCAGATCCGAAGCCAGCCGACGCAGGGCGGGGTGGGCGAACGAGGCGTTGAAGTCCCCGGCGACGATGAGCGTCTCGTCGGGGCTGTCGCGCACCCAGGCGGCGATGTCGTCGAGACCGTCGCGCCACCCGTTCGGCTGCCAGACCGGCGGCGGCGGGTGGACCGCGGCGATCCGGACGTCGCCCGCGCCCGGCACGGTCGCGACGGCGCTGACCTGGTCGAACTCGCTCCCGGGGACGTCTTCCTCGCGCGACAGCGGGTAGGCGGACAGGATCACACTCCCGCTCGCCTGCCCCGACGAGACCTCGCGCGTGCGGTGGGGGAATGCATCGGCGAGGTCGTGCGCGCTGAGGATCGCGTCGATCAGCGGTTCGCTCGTCTCCAGCAGGATGACCGCGATCGGCTCCGTGGTGCGGATCAAATCGGACACCGCGACCGGATCGGCATCCGCGAACTTCGCGTTGAACGACAGGACCGTCGCCCGCCTGTCGATTTCGCATTCCGCACCCGCGTGCAGGGGAGCCAGCGTCGGGATGACGCTGACCACCGCGCCGAGGACGAAGGCAGCCGCGGCCGTCCACGATCGGAAGAGCAGAGAGGCGACGGCGAGGATGAGGAGACCCACCGCCCCGACGGGGACGAGCGCTTGAGCGACGGGGACCGCCGCGATCCCGGGAATCTCGAGATGCGGGAGCACCGCCGCCACGGCGGAGACCGCGATCGCGAACGTCGTCCAGACGACCCGGCGACGCGAGCGGGGGCGCACACGAGCGGTCGTCGACGTCTCCATTCGTCGATCGTGCCAGCACGATCCGCGCACCGCGTCGGCATACCGATGTACGTCCGCGAAAGGGCGTCATCCTCGAGACGGATGCCGAGCCCCGCGCTTCGAATCGGATTGCGGCGCGTCAGGGCGAGATGTAGACCTTCCGCAGCGTTTCGCGCACCGTCCAGGTCGTGCGCATCCCCTCGGACAGCCGCACGATGACGCCCGGGGTGAGGACGAGGGGCGGCGGCGCATCCTCGCCGTCGAAGCTCAGGGTCGCGTCCCCGGCGAGGACGACGAAGACTTCGTCCGCCTCGACGTCGGTCGAGACGCCCGGGGTGTGCTCCCACACCCCGACGGTCCGGTGGGAGGTCTCGTCGAGGTCGACGAAGCGGGTCGTCGGGGTTCCCGAGACGACGAGGTCGGGGTCGAGGGGGACGAACGGGGCCGGGAGGGACGCGGCATCCGTCGCCTGGCCGGGAACGAGCCGGCTCACGAGTCGAATCCCAGTCCGAGGGCGTCGAGGGTCTTCAGGAGGAGGTTGCGGCGTCCGCGATCGTGGTCGGCGCGGTCGAGCGACCAGCGCGTCATATTGATGCCGACGGCCGCGACCGGCTCGGGCGGGAAGGGGAGGGGGCGCTTGCGGACCATCTCCAGCTCCGTGCGCTCGGTCTGCTTGCCTTCCAGCAGGTCGAGCATGACATCGCCGGCGAAGCGCGTCGCGGCGACGCCGAGGCCCGTGAAGCCCGCGGCGTAGGCGACGCGTCCGCCGCGGGCGGTGCCATAGAACGCGCTGAACTGCGTCGAGGTGTCGATCGCGCCCGCCCACTGGTGGGTGAAGCGCAGTCCCTCCAGCTGCGGGAACGTCGTGAAGAAGTGGCTGGCCAGGCGCTCGAAGGATGCCGGGCGGTCCTCGTAGCGCTGCCGGACCTGCCGGCCGTAGTGGTAGACAGCGTCGTAGCCGCCGAAGAGGATGCGGTTGTCGCGGCTCAAGCGGTAGTAGTGGAACTGGTTCGCCAGGTCGCTGAGCCCCTGGCGGGAGCCCCACCCGATCTCGCCGAGCTGCGCATCGGTCAGCGGCTCGGTCATGAGGACGTAGTCGTACACCGGCACCGTCATCAGGCGGTTGCGACGGAGAAGCGAGGGGAAGACGTTCGTGGCGAGCACGACGCGCGGCGCGGTGATGCGGCCGCGCAGGGTGACGACCTTCAGGCGGTCGCCGTCGTCGTCCAGCGCGTGGACGGGAGACTCCTCGAAGATCTGCACCCCGGCCTCCTCGGCCGCGCGGGCGAGGCCCGCGGCGAGCTTCCCGGGGTGCACCAGCGCGGTGGAGCGCTTCTCCCACACCGACCCGAGATAGGTGGGCGAGTTCACCTCGGCGCGGGTCTGCTGCTCGTCGAGGCGGACGACGCCTTCTTCGCCGCGGGAGGCGGCATCCTCCGCCCACTCGTCGAGCCATTCCAGCTGGTGCGGTTCGATGGCGACGCCGAGCGACCCGGTGCGCTCCCAGTCGGCGTCGATCTTCAGACGCGCGATGTCGTCGCCCATGGCGTCGAGGTTCTCCAGGCCCATCTCGTCGAGCCGGTCGATCTCGTTCGGCCAGCGGGACAGCCCGTTGTCGCGACCGTGTGTGAGGCTCGCCTCGCAGAATCCGCCGTTGCGGCCGGATGCCGCCCAGCCGACGCGCTTGCCCTCGAGGATCACGACGCGGGCGGACGGGTCGCGGCGCTTCGCGGCCAGCGCCGTCCAGAGGCCCGTGTACCCGGCGCCGATGACCACGAGGTCGGCGGTCGCCTCACCGGCGAAGTGCGCGCGGGGCCGGGAGGGAGGGAGGTCGTCGAGCCAGAAGACGCTCTGCCGGGTTCCGGCGAGCGCGTGCGCGATGACGCGGGGAGCGGGCGGGGTTCGTTCGAAGACCGTGGTGCCCACGGGTATCACCCTTTCTCGGGTTCTCGGTGGTTCCATCCTGGTCGCTCGGCATCGACCGAGCGCCGTCGTCCCGTCGCGAGAATCCTCGCCGGCCGGACGACTCGTCCGAGGATCACGCGTCGTCGGCGGCGTAGACCCGCTCCCCCTCCACGAACGTCTGGAGCACGCGGCTGGCCCCGATCTCCTCGACGGGGCCGGCGAACGGGTCGCGGTCGAGCAGCGCGAGATCGGCGTACTTGCCGACCTCGATCGAGCCGGTGTCGGCCTCGAGATGGTTCACCCACGCGGACCCCGCGGTGTACGCCGCCAACGACGTGGCGAGGTCGATCGTCTGCTCGGGGAGGAAGGCGTCGTACTCGCCCTCCTCGTGGCCGGGAGCTGCCTTGCGGTTCACCGCGGTGTGGATCGCGGCCATCGGGTCGGGGGACGACACCGACCAGTCGCTCCCCGCGGCGAGCACGGCGCCGCTGCGCAGCAGGTCGCCGAACGGGTACTGCCAGGCACTCCGCGGCTCGCCGAGGAACGGCAGGGTGAGGTCGACCATCTGCGGCTCGTAGGTCGCCCACAGCGACTGCATGTTCGCCGCGACGCCGAGCTCGCGGAAGCGGGGGATGTCGTCGGGATGGACCACCTGGATGTGCGCGATGTGGTGCCGGTTGTCATGGCGGCCGTTGCGCTCGACCGCGCGGGCCACGGCATCCAGGCACTGGCGGACGGCGCGGTCGCCGATCGCGTGGAAGTGCACCTGGAACCCGTCGGCGTCGAGCAGCGGGACGGCTTCGGACAGGACCTCCGGGTCGACGAACGAGATGCCGGAGTTGTCGGTCGGATGCCCGTGCCCGTCGCAGTAGGGCTCGAGCATCGAGGCGGTGAAGTTCTCGGCCACGCCGTCCTGCATGATCTTGATGCTCGTGGCGGCGAAGCGCCCGCCGCGGTAGCGCTCGCGCCGCTCCTGCAGGATCGGGATCTGCTCGACGCCGGCCGCGCGGTCCCACCACAGCGCGCCCACGACCCGGGCGGTCAGCGTGCCGTCGGCGGCCGCGCGGAGGTACGCCGGTCCCGGGTCCCCGGCGTCGCCGTACGGGCCGACGATGGCGTCCTGCCACGCCGTGATCCCGAACGAGTGCAGGTAGCGCTGCCCCACGAGGAGGGCCTCGGTCATCCGCTCCAGCGGCTCCTCCGGAAGGAGGCGGTTCACCAGCGCCATCGCCCCCTCGTGGAGGGTGCCGCTCGGAGTGCCGTCCGAGTTCCGCTCGATGCGCCCGTCGGCCGGGTCCGGTGTGTCGCGGTCGATGCCCGCGGCGCGGAGGGCGGCGGAGTTGACCCACGCGCCGTGCCCGTCGCGGTTGGGGAAGAACGCGGGACGGTCGCCGGTCACGGCATCCAGGGCTTCCGCGGTGGGCGTGCCGCCCGGGAACGCCGACATCTGCCACCCGCCGCCGAGGATCCACTCCTCGTCCGGGTGGGTGGAGACGTAGCGGTCGATCGCCGCGAGGTACTGCGGGGCGTCGCCGTAGTCCGCCAGGTCGCAGCGGAGCATGTCGAGCCCGCCCCAGACGGGATGGACGTGCGCGTCCTGGAACCCCGGGACGAGGAGGCGACCGCCGAGGTCGACGATCTCCGTCCGCGGCCCGATGAGGTCGCGGACCGCGTCCCCGCCCACGGCGACGATCCGTCCGCCCGAGACGGCGACGGCGTGCGCGCGGGAGCGCACCCTGTCGGCGGTGAAGACCGGACCCCCGTGGAAGACGAGATCGGCGTGGTGCATCGGATTCCTCCGCGGGTGTCGGTCGGCGTGCGGGCGGGCTCAGCCGCCGGTCATCGTGCGGGCGATCTGCGTCGCCGAGTCGCCGGCGCGACGCAGGACCAGTGCGACCACGGCCAGCGCGACGAGGGTCAGCAGCAGCATGATCGTCGACACCGCGGCGATCTCGGGTCGGAGGCCCGAGCGCAGCGCGCTGAGGACGTACACCGGCCACGGGGTCGTACCGGACACCTGCACGAACGCGGCGATGATCGTGTTGTCCAAACTCAGCGTGAACGCCAGCAGGAACCCGGCGAGGACGGCGGGCATCGCGAGCGGCAGCGTCACACGTCGGAACGTCGTGAACGGCGTCGCGTAGAGGTCGCCCGAGGCCTCCTCCAGGTTCGCGTCCTGTCCGACGAGGCGCGCCCGGACGATGTACGACACCACGGCGGTGGCGAACAGCGAGGAACCCACCGACAGGCGCACGATGCCGTCGTTGAACATCGCGATCCCGGCATCCTGTCCGAGGAAGACGAACCACGGCAGGAGCGCCACCGCGTCGACGATCTCGGGCGTCACCGACACCAGGAGAAGGAGCGCGAGGAACCACCACACCCACTTGCCCGGGTACCGCGACATCGCGATGCCGGCGAGGGTGCCCAGCACCGTGGCGATGATCGCGGCGATGAATGCCGTGACGATCGACACGCGCACCGCGTTCTGGATCTGGGGCTTCTCGACGATCGTGAGGAAGGCGTCGAAGCCGAACCCGCCCCACGACACCAGCAGACGGCCGGTGTTGAACGAGTAGATGACGATGACGATGATCGGGGCGAAGAGGAACAGCATCACGAGGATGCCCCATACCCGGAGCGCGATGTCCGACCCGGTCATGCGGGCGCGGGTACGCCGGCCCCGTGCGGTCGACTGCGCGCGGAGCATGGTCTCGGTGGTCGTCTGGGTCATGACCGCACCTCCTCGCGGACGGGCTGCGCCGGCGCTGCCGGAGAGGCCTGGTCGGGCGCCGCGCCCAGGACCAGGCGGTTGCGGTTGCGGAACGGCATGCTCACGAGCCAGATGAGCGCGGCCGCGACACCGATCGTGAGGGTGATCACGAGCATCAGCAGCACGGCCATGGCCGACCCGAGCGCCCAGTTCTGCGCGGTCTGGAACTGGCTGGCCACCAGCTGGCCCACCATGTTGCCGCGCGCACCGCCGAGGACGGTGGCGGTGATGTAGTCGCCCATGAGGGGGATGAACACCAGCAGCACGCCCGCGATGATGCCCGGCTGCGACAGCGGCAGAGTCACCCGGAGGAAGGTCATGACCTTGCCCGCCCCCAGATCCTTCGACGCCTCCCGGAGCGTGGGACCGACGCGGTCGAACGCGACGAACAGCGGCAGGATCATCAGCGGCAGGTAGTTGTAGACCACGCCGATGAGCACCGCGGTGCGCGTGTAGAGCAGGGCCAGCGGGCCGTCGATGATGCCGACGCTCTGCAGGATCTGCGACATCCAGCCCTCCGGGGCGAGGATCACCTGCCAGCCGATCGTGCGGACGAGGAAGTTCGTCCAGAACGGCACCAGCACCAGCGCGATCAGGAGGCCCCGCCGCGCGGGGTTGACCTTGAACGCCATCCAGTACGCCACCGGCATCCCGATCGCGAAGCAGAGGATCGTCCCGAGGATGCCGACCCACAGGGTGTTGGTGAACGTCGCGAAGAACGTCGGCGACAGCGCCTCGACGTACCGGTCGAACGAGAGGATGTCGTTCGCGTGCGTGCCGAAGACGCCGGGCTTGTAGCCGAAACTGAACCAGATCACCATCCCCACGGGGGCGACGAAGAACAGCAGCAGCCACGCCCACGCCGGAACGGCGAGCGCGGCGCCCGTCGAGCGATTACGCACCCGCGGCGGCCTTCACTTCGTTCCAGATCTCCACGCGCGTGGTCTGGGAGTCGTTGAGCACCTGCTCCCGCATCGTGTCGAGCTGCTCGGGGGTGAAGAAGATGATGTCGGTGTACTCGAGTCCGGCGTCGACAGCCTCGGTCTCCATGTCCTTGCCGCCCACGTGGTACCCGATGTAGTCGAGGTTGAGGAAAAGGTTCTCGGGGGTCATCGAGAAGTTGATGAAGGCGTGGGCCGCTTCCGGGTTGGGTGCGCCCTCGGCAATCGCCCAGTTGTCCATCCACAGCTCGGTGAGGGGGCCGGGCAGAACCCACTGCCAGCGCTCGGGGTCGGGCGACTCGAGGATGCCGAGGCGGGAGTCGCCGTTCCACCCCTGCGCGAGCACCTGGGTGCCCTGCGGGATCGCGTTGGTTCCCGGGTAGGAGTCGAACGCGGAGATGTGCGGCGCGATCTCGTTCACGAGGAACTGGCGGCACGCCTCCAGCTCGTCGGGGTCTTCGGTGTTCCAGTCCATGTCGTTGGCCCAGAAGTAGGACCCGATGATGGCGGCGGGATCGTCCGACATCGAGGTCCGCCCACTCGCCTCGTTCTGCGCGGCGTCGAAGAAGTCCGCCCAGGTGGTGAGCTCGCGCGTGATGACGGTCTTGTCGTACGTGTAGCCGGTGGTGCCCCACGCCTTGCAGATCGTGTACTCGTTGTTCGGGTCCCACGCGCGGCCGAGGTAGGCCGGGTCCATGTTGGAGATGTTCGGCAGGAGGTCCTTGTTGAGCGGGGTGAGGAGCCCGTTCTCGATCATCTGCGGGACGAACACGCCGGTGGGGACGACGATGTCGTACCCGGAGGTGCCGCGGGCGGCGATGAGCTTCGCGATGAGCTCCTCGTTGGAGGAGTACGAGTCGAGGGTCACGCGCGGGCCGAGGTCTGCCGTGAAGGAGGACACCACGTCGGGGGAGTCGTAGTCGCCCCACGTGTACACCGACAGGTTGCTCTCCAGAGCCCCGCCCGTGGCCTGGGGGGCGGGCGAGCTGCCGCCGCCGGGCGAGCAGGCGGCGAGGAAGGCGGCGCCGCCGGTGAGGGCGGCGATGCTCAGGAACCGACGGCGGGACACCTCGCGCATGATGATGGGCGCTGCGGCCTCCGGGGCGAGGATGCGGATGGGGGTGCGAGAGGCGGGCATCGGGTCTCCAGTCGGGTCGCGTGTCGGGTGCTGGTGTCGGGTGCGGTGTCGTGCGTTCGGGTGGGGTGTGCGGGTGTGATGTTCGGTCGGGTCAGAGCGAGGTCGGCGGGGCGACGTAGCCGCCCTGGACGGCGGAGTCATCAGCGGGGAAGAGCAGCACGTGGTGCGCGGCCCACGTGCAGACCACGGGGTCGCCGACGCGGAGGGACGGCGCCTCGGGGGTGGGGCGGCGCACGAGCATGCTCTGATCGCCGCCGAGCTCGACGAGGTACTGCATCGTGTCGCCGAGGTGCGAGACCCCGATGAGGGAGCCGCGGGCGACGTTGGTGTCGGCGACCGGTGTGCCGGCATCCTTCTCGATCCGGATGTACTCCGGACGGACGGCGGCTTCTCCCTGCGCGACACCCGCGAGGGTCGCATCGGGGGACTGCACCGTGGCGTGCGGGCTCGAGATCGCGGCCCCGCCGGCGGTGACCGGCCCGCGGAAGAAGTTCTGCTGCCCGACGAACGCCGCGACGTAGGCGGATGCCGGCCGGGCGTAGACGGTGTCGGCGTCGGCGAGCTGCTCGATGCGGCCGGCGCGCATGATCGCGATGCGGTCGCTCATCGACAGCGCCTCGCCCTGGTCGTGCGTGACGAAGACGAAGGTGATCCCGAGACGCGCCTGCAGGAGCTTCAGCTCCAGTTGCATCTCCTCGCGCAGCTGCCGGTCCAGCGCGCCGAGGGGCTCATCGAGGAGAAGGACGGCGGGACGGTTCACGAGGGCGCGGGCGAGCGCGACGCGTTGCTGCTGGCCACCGGAGAGCTGAGTGGGCTTCCGGTCGGCGAAACGCCGCATCTGCACCAGATCCAGCGCCTGCGACACGCGCTCGCGGATCTGCTCCTTCGGGGTGCGGCGCTGCTGCAGACCGTAGGCGACGTTCTCCGCCACGCTCAGGTGCGGGAACAGCGCGTACGCCTGGAACACCGTGTTGACGTCGCGGCGGTAGGGCGGGGTGTTCAGCACCGAGGTGCCGGAGATGAGGATGTCGCCCTCGTCCGGGTGCTCGAACCCGGCGATCATCCGCAGCGTCGTGGTCTTGCCGCATCCGGAAGGACCGAGCAGCGAGATGAACTCGCCCGGCTGGATCGCCAGCGACAGATCGTCGACGGCGACCTGGTCGCCGTAGCGCTTGGTGATTCCGTCCAGCCACACCCGACCGCGTTCATCGTCGGCCGAACGGGTGGGCGGAGCGTGGTCTGCGTCGGTCGCCGTCGTCACCTGGGGGACTCCTCCTGCTGACGGTCCGCGCGCCGGTGCGCGGACGGGTGGGTGTGTGGGGTATTCAATAGGGCGCGCCGTCGTGGTCGCAATGCGGCGCCCCGCGAACCGGACGAACCGCGGTGCCCAGATGGGCTGTCTGACAGATCGTCCGGGGTTATGTAACGGGGAGGAAACCGCGCGGTTTCGCCGTGCGCACCGGCGAAGGGACGGGGTCGGGGGCAGGAGCCCTGACAGATCGTCGGTCCTAGGCGGTTGCGTCGGGGGTGACGTCCGGGGTCGCGCCGGGGGTGGCGTCCGGGGTCGTCGCGGCGGGTGCGGGCTGGCACCGGGGGCACCAGAAGACGATGCGCTCGCGCGTGGGGTCGGCGCCGAGCGACCCGCCCTCGATGAGGGTCCCGCACCGGCGGCAGGGGCGGCCCTCGCGCCGGTAGACCCACGTGGATCGCCCCGGGCGGCTGTCTCCGGTGAACGTGCGCCCCGAGCGGTCGCGGTTCGCGCGGATCATGCGCGTGCCGAGGTCGATGGCGGCGGCGACATCGACCTGCGCGGTGGGGGTGAAGGGGTGGACGCCGCGGACGAAGAGGATCTCGTTGGCGTACTCGTTGCCGAAGCCCGCGACCGAGCGCTGATCGAGCAGGGCGACGTGGATCGCGCGCGGATCGGCCGCCACGCGTCGGGCAGCCTCCACCGGGTCCCAGTCGGCGGCGAGCGGATCCGGGCCGAGATGCCCGACCAGCGAATCCTCCTCCCGCGTGGGGACGACGGCGATGTCGGCGAGGTCGAAGCCGACCGTTTCCCACTCCTGACCGTCCGGGGCGCGCCCGCCGATGACGGCGCGCGCCTTGAAGCCCGCAGCGCGCCACCGCTCCCCGCGGCGGTAGACGTGCCACTCGCCCTCCATCTTCAGGTGCGAGTGGACGGTGGTGTCGCCGATCCGGTGGAGGAGGTGCTTCCCCCTCGGCACGACCCCGTGCACGTGCTGGCCGGTGAGGTCTACGGTGGCCACCTGCGGCACGCGCAGCTCGAAGCGCGTCACCTCCGCACCGGCGAGCACGGCATCCAGCCGGTGGGCGGCGCGGAAGACGGTGTCGCCCTCAGGCACGCGCGCGATCCTCCGGAGGCGCGTCGGCGGTCGACCGCGCGCGCCTCTCGGTCTCACCGGGAGTCAGGCGCCGCAGGGTGAGCCCGCGCGGCGACTCGACGAAGCCCGCGTCGCGGAGCGCCCGTCCCCACTCGGATCCGTGCACGAAGGTGCCGTTGACCTGCTCGATCGTCAGGGTGTCGAGGCGGCGCGCGCGGGCGGTGGAGGCCAGGTCGGCGGCCGCGGCGGTGAGGAGCGCAGGATCGTCGGCGAAGGCCAGCGCGGTCTTGCCTCCGCGCTCGAGGTAGAGCACGAGGGCGCCGTCGACGAGGACGACCAGCGCGCCGGCCTTCCGGCCCGGGCGGTGGGAGATGCCCTCGAGCGCCGGCCACGACAGCGCCGCGCCGTACGGGTTCGCCGGATCGGTGGCGGCGAGGGTGACCGTCCGCCGGGGCGGTGGGTCGGCGAGGCCGGCGAACTGACGCAGCCGGTCGACGGTCGTCGACGCGGCGAACTGGGCGGCGCCGAGCTTCTCGACCACGTACCCGCGGCGGCAGTGCCCGGCCTCCTCGAAGCCCGCGAGCACGCGGTACACCTGCGCGAATCCCCCGGGGACGCCCTCGGCCTGGACCGAACCCCGGGTCACGACGCCGTAGCGATCGAGCAGCAGGCTCGCCGTGGCGGTCGCGCGGACCGCGGCATCCGTCTCCGGCTCGGGGAGGCGCGACCAGCGCCCGCCCGAGGGGGGCGTGCGGGCGGGGGTGGGCGTGCGGGTGGCGCCGACGGACGCACCGCGGTACATACGGGCGCGCGGGGCACGGCGGGCGACCCGGTGCGCCTGCCCGCCGCCCGAGACGAGGGTGCGGACGGGCGCGAACGTGTCGTTCGTCACGTGCCCGGCCCACGCGAGGCGCCACAGCGCCTCGACCACCTGCATCTCGTTGTCGGCCCCGGCGAGGGTCCGCAGCTGCGCGGCGAAATACGCGCCGCCGCCGTCGAGCGCGTCGAGGATGCGGGCGTCGAGCGAGTCCGGCGACGGGGCCTCGGCATCCGGGTCCCGGGTGACCGTGACCGGCGCGGCGTCCGCGGGATGGAGGGCGATCCAGCCGTCGCGGCCGGCGAGGCTGCCGTGACCGGACCAGACGACCTCGCCCGTCGCGGTCAGCTCGTCGAGCATGCCGGGTGTGTAGTCCTTCACGCGCGAGGGGAGCACGAGGGACTCCCACGCGCTCGCCGGGATCGGCACGCCGGCGAGCTGCTCGACGACGGAGAGGACGCCGTCGACGCCCTCGAGCGGGCGCGCGACGTGCTGCCAGACGGGGAGGAACCGCCCGAACGCCTGCTGCGACACGGGCTCGACGCTGCCGCGGATCGCCGCGAGCGAGCGCATCCGGAGCCGTCGGAGCACCTCGGCGTCGCACCACTCGACCTCGTCGGCGTTCGCGGCGCGGCCGGCGCCGGCGGTGCGGGCGGCGTCGGGGAGGAAGTAGCCGCTCGAGACGCGTCCGGCCGACTCGAGACGCTGGAGCGTGAGGCGTGCGACGGCGACGCCGATGCCGAGACGCTCGGCGACATCCTGCGCCGTGAACGGGGCGTGCGTGCGGGCGTGCCGCGCCACGAGATCGCCCAGCGGATCGGGGAACGGCTCGAGGAACGCGTTCGGGATGCCGACAGGAAGCGCGACCCCGATTGCGTCACGCAGGCGTCCGGCGTCCTCGATGACGGCGACCCGGGAGGCGCCGGCGATGCCCACGGGAATCGCCCGACGCGCCGTGACCAGCTCGTCGAGGAGCGTCTGCGCTTCCGCGACGGTCGCGGCCTCGGCGCCCTCGGACGGCTCGAGTCGGAGGGCGACCTCCGCGGCATCCATGGGGCCGAGGATGCGCAGCAGATCGGCGACGCCCTCGAGACCGCGGGCACGGCGGTCCGGCGCCAGACGCTGCGTCTCGCGCTCGAACTGCGCGATCACCTCGGGGTCGAGGAGTTCGCGCATCTCGATCGTGCCGAGGAGCTCGCCGAGGAGCGCCGGATCGACCGACAGGGCCGCGGCACGGCGCTCGGCGAGCGGGGAGTCGCCCTCGTACATGAATGCGCCGACATACCCGAAGAGAAGGTCGCGGGCGTACGGGGACGGCTGCGGGGGCTCGGTCTCGACGAGGCGGATGCGGCGCTCGCCGATGCTCCGCGCGAGACGCAGAAGGGAGGGGACGTCGTAGACGTCCTGCAGGACCTCGCGGAGCGTCTCGAGGATGATCGGGAACGTCGGATGCCGGCGGGCGACCTCGAGCAGCTGCGCCGAACGCTGGCGCTGCTGCCAGAGCGGGGTGCGCTTGCCGGGATTCCGTCTCGGCATCAGCAGCGCGCGCGCGGCGCACTCACGGAAGCGGGACGCGAACAGGGCGGAGCCGCCGACCTCGGCCGTGACGATCTGCTCCAGCTCGTCGGGGTCGAAGACGAAGAGTTCGGCGCCGGGAGGTTCGGCCTCGGCATCCGGGATCCGGGCGATGATGCCGTCGTCGCTCGCGACCGCCGAGCCCTCGACGCCGAGGCGCTCGCGGATGCGGGCGTTGACGGCCAGCGCCCACGGAGCGTGCACCTGCATGCCGTACGGGGAATGCAGGATCACGCGCCAGTCGCCGACCTCGTCGCGCCCGCGCTCAACGGTCAGCTGACGATCGGTCGGGAGCGTGCCCGTGGCCTCCCGCTGCTCGTCGAGGTAGGCCAGGAGGTTCGCGCGGGCGTAGTCGTCGAGGCCGGCCTCGACGAGGCGCTCGTGCGCCTTCTCCGGCCCCGCCGCGGACACCTCGCGGGAGAACCGGCCGAGAGCCTCGCCGAGCTCTGCGGGGCGGCCGATGCCGTCGCCGTGCCAGAACGGGACCTTGCCGGGCTGCCCGAAGGCGGGGAGGACGTTGACGCGGTCGTGGGTGATCTCCACGATCCGCCAGCTGGTCGTGCCGAGCGTGAACACGTCGTTGACGCGAGACTCGTAGACCATCTCCTCATCGAGCTCGCCGACGCGGGCGTTCTGCGACTCCCCGGCGATGAACACGCCGAACAAGCCGCGGTCGGGGATCGTCCCCCCGCTCGTGACCGCGAGGCGCTGCGCACCGGGGCGCGCGGTGAGGGTGCCGTGATCGCGGTCCCACACCAGGCGCGGGCGGAGTTCGGCGAACTCGTCCGACGGGAACCGGCCGGCGAGCAGGTCCAGGGTCGCCTCGTACGCCGAGCGCGGCAGGGCGCGGAACGGCGCGCTGCGCTTCAGCGTCTCGAACCACGTCTCCACCTCCAGCGGCGCCAGCGCGCACGCCGCGACGGTCTGCTGCGCGAGGATGTCGAGCGGATTCTGCGGGACGGCGATCGCCTCGATCTTCCCCGCCAGCATCCGCTCGGTCACGATCGCGGTGTGCAGCACGTCGCTGCGGTGCTTGGGGAAGAGGGCGGCGCGGCTCACCTCGCCCACCTGGTGGCCGGCGCGGCCGATGCGCTGGAGTCCGGATGCCGCGCTCGGCGGCGCCTCGACCTGGATCACGAGGTCCACCGCGCCCATGTCGATGCCGAGCTCGAGGCTCGAGGTCGCGACGACGCAGCGCAGCACGCCGGACTTCAGCTCGTCCTCCACGATCGCCCGCTGCTCCTTCGAGACCGAGCCGTGGTGCGCCTTGGCGAGGACGGGGTCGGCGCCCGCGGTGACGCCCGCCTGCGCCATCATCTGGGCCGGCACGGTCGGGTCGGGGAGGTCGAGGCCGAGGCGATCGGCGTAGATCTCGTTCAGGCGCCCGGTGAGGCGCTCGGCGAGACGCCGGGAGTTGCAGAAGACGATGGTGGACCGCTGCTGGAGGATGCGATCCACGATCGCCTCCTCGACGTGCGGCCATACCGACCCGGTGATCTCGGTGGTCGGGGCGCCCGTCGATCCGTCACCGAACCAGTCCTCGTCGATGGGTGCGGCATCCGTGTCGCCCTTTGTCGAGGGTGGCGGTGGCGCTGGGTCCGAACCGGGAGCGGGAGGCGGGTTCAGCATGTCGTCGACGGGGACGACGACCTTCATGTCGAACGCCTTCGACGCGGGAGGGGCGACGATCTCGACGGGGGCCGCCCCGCCGAGGAAGCGCGCGACCTCGTCGATCGGACGCACGGTCGCCGACAGGCCAATGCGCTGGGCGGGCGCCTCGAGCAGAGCGTCGAGACGTTCGAGGCTCACCGCGAGGTGGGCGCCGCGCTTGGTGGCCGCGACCGCGTGGACCTCGTCGACGATGACGGTGTGGACACCGCGCAGGGTCTCGCCCGCGGCGCTGGTGAGCATCAGGTAGAGAGACTCGGGGGTCGTGATGAGGATGTCGGGCGGATCCTGCACGAGCGATCGCCGCTCCGACGCCGGGGTGTCGCCCGAGCGGACCCCGACCCGCACCGGCGGAACCGTGATGCCGCGGCGGCGCGCGGACTGCTCGATGCCGACGAGCGGCGACCGGAGGTTGCGTTCGACGTCGACGCCGAGGGCCTTGAGGGGGGAGATGTAGAGGACGCGGGTGGCGGGGGTGTCGTCTGGCCGCGGGCGCTTCCTGCGGCCGGTGGCCTCTTCGGCGGCGGGGATCGGCTTCTCGCGGAAGACGCGGTCGATCGCCCACAGGAACGCCGACAGGGTCTTGCCGGAGCCCGTCGGGGCGACCACCAGCGCGTGCCGTCCGGCGGAGATCGCCTCCCACGCGCCCGCCTGCGCCGTCGTCGGAGCGGCGAAGGCACCACGGAACCAGTCCCGGGTCGCGGGACCGAACCGCTCGAGCACGTCGCTCATCCCCCCATCTTCGCCCTCCCCACCGACATCCGGGCGGGGTTGCGCCGGGCGGCCCGGGCCTGATGTCTCCGATCCCGCCGCCGCACCTCCTCCGACCCGGTCGTACTCAACTCCTTCGATCCGGCCGGTCCGGGCCGGTTCCGGGGCCCCGGGCCGGGTTTCGGCGCGTCCCGGGTTGCGGGTCGGGTCGCACCTAACTCCTCCGATCCGGCCGGTCCGGGCCGTTTCCGGGGCCCTGGGCCGGGTTTCGGCGCGTTTGTGAGGAGTTAGGTCCGCCCCGGCCGGGCGATCGGCCCGCGTCGCCCGGCCCGGGCGTCAGCGCTCGCGCAGCGACCCGTCCCGACCGAGCACAAGGGTGAGGTCGGGAACCAGCCGGGCGAGGAACCCCTCGTCGTGACTCACCACGAGCAGCGCGCCGCGGTACGCGGCGAGCGCCGCGACCAGCTGGTCGAGGGTGTCGAGGTCGAGGTTGTTCGTCGGCTCGTCGAGCACCAGCAGCTGCGGCGGGGGATCGGCCAAGAGCAGCCGGGCGAGGGCGACGCGGAAGCGTTCGCCGCCGGACAGCGCCGCGACCGGACGCTCGACCATCGCACCCCGGAGGAGGAACCGCGCCAGCCGGTTGCGCATCTCGACGTCGCCGATGCCGGGCGCCGCGGCGCTCACGTTGGCGAGCACTGATGCGTCGTCGTCCAGCCCGTCGAGGCGCTGGGGCAGGTAGCCGACGCGGTCGGTGTGCGCGGCGCACCGGACCGAACTCCTCCGATCCGGTGCGTCGGGGCCGGACTCGGGCCCGCCGGGCGGGATTCGGCGCATTTCTGAGGAGTTCGGTACGGCGGCCGAGGCGACCAACGTCTCGAGCAGCGTGGTCTTCCCGACGCCGTTGGGCCCGACGAGCGTGACGCGCTCGGGCCCCTGGATCACCCACTCCCGGTCACCGTCGCCGAGCGTGGCGATGCGCCGGCTGGCGGGGACGGCCGGGTCCGGCAGGTCGATCCGCACCGCGTCCTCGTCGCGCACGCGTCGCTCGGCGGCGGCGAGTGTCGCGCGCGCCGCGTCCTCCCGCGCGGACTTCTCCACGCGGAGCTTCCCCGCAGAGACCTGGGCCGCCCGCATCTTCCCGCCCGCGACGATGGGAGGCACGCGCGCGTTCCGCTGCGCCTTCTTCCCCATCGCCGTCCGGCGGGCGAGGGTCGTCTCGGCCTGGATGCGGTCGCGCTTCTCCCGCCGCACCGCCTGGGCGGCGGCCCGCTCGGCCTGTCGCGCGGCATCCTGCTCGGCGTCCAGCCACGCCCTCCACGACGAGTACGGCCCGCCGAACACCGACAGGGTCCCCTCGTGGATCTCGGCGGTGTCGTCCATGAGATCGAGCAGCGTCGTGTCGTGGCTGACCACGATCAGCGTCCCCCGCCACGCCCGCACCAGCGCGTACAGGCTCTCCCGCGCCGCGCCGTCGAGGTTGTTCGTCGGCTCGTCGAGGAGGGTGATCCCCGCGCGCCGGAGACGGATGCCGGCCACGGCCGCCACGATCGCCTCACCGCCCGAGAGCGAACCCACGGAGCGGTCGAGGAGGGTGGGTGACAGGCCCGCTTCGGCGAGGGCCGCCCCGGCGCGGGCCTCGATGTCCCAGTCGTCGCCGACGGCGTCGAAGTGGCGCGGGTCGACGTCGCCGGATTCGATCGCCCGCAGCGCACCGAGCGCGGCACCGACCCCGAGCAGGTCGGCGACCGGCCGGTCGACGTCGAGCGTCAGACGCTGCGGCAGGAACGCGGCATCCGCGGTCCGCTGGACGATGCCGCTGTCGGGCGAGAGGTCTCCGGCGATGAGGCGAAGGAGCGTGGTCTTGCCGGCACCGTTGCGGCCGACGAGTCCCGTGCGTCCGGTGCCGAACGCCCCCGAGACGGCATCGACGGCGGGGGAGCCGTCGGGCCAGGAGAAGCTCAGGCGGTCCAGGACGACGGCGGGCGCGGGCGTACCCGCGGAGATGGGAAGAGAAGAAGATGGCATGAGGCCTCCGGTGTCGGCGTGCGCTGACACCGGAGTGCGCTCGAACACCGGGGGACCGGCGGGAAGCGACGTCGACGGCTCAGCGCAGAGAGAGTGCGCGGCACGTCGGGGTTCGACGGAGCAGCGCGATTACAGCGCGGATGCGTCGATCAGCTTCACCGGTTCGTCCTCACGGTCGGGAACAGGGCCGCCCACGTTACCAGGCCGCCCGTGCCCTGACCAGGTGCGCCAGGTGCGCCAGGTGCGCCAGGCTCCGGGGCGCGCCCTCACTCCGGGTCGTCGGCGAGCCGCTTGGTCAGGAAGACGTGCACGTCCGCCAGCTCTTCGGCCGACACGCTGTGGGTGAGGCCCGGGTAGACGCGACCGCTCAGGTCGCTGTGCTCCGGCAGCCACGCCGTGGTGTGCGCGACGAGCGCATCGGGGATGACGTCGTCATGCGACCCCCGACCCCAGAACACCGGCGGACGCTCCTCGCGCAGCACGTCATCGCCGGGAAGGATGCCGGGGGTCACGTACCCGGCGAGGTTCACCCCGAACGCGAAACGACCGGGCTGCAGGCGCATCGCCTGCATCGCCACCGCCGCGCCCTGCGAGAACCCGAGCAGTCCCACCCGCGGATGCGCGGCACCCTGCGCGTCGATCCACGCCGTCACCGCCCGCGCCGCCGCCGTGACGGCGTCGGGGTCGCGGCCCTGGAGCCCTTCGATCGGGTACCACGAGTAGCCGGGCGCCGGCCACGGCGGAGCGAGCGGGGCGCGCAACGCCGCCACGGCGAAGTCGTCGGGAAGGTACGGGACGAGCCCGAAGAGATCGGCCTCATCCGAGCCGTACCCGTGCAGCAGCACGAGGAGCGGGCGGTCGGCGCGGTCTGCGGCATCCGCCGACCAGCGCACGGCGTTCTCATCGAGGACCGGGTCGGACATGCCGTCCAGTGTCCCACCGACCTCCGACATCCCCGCGCCGCCCGTGGGGTATACAGGAGTCATGCCGGTCCGCACGCCTGATCCCGACCCCGACGAGCGCGGCGAGGGCGCCGCGAACGATCCGCTCCGTTTCGGTCCGGGCTCCTCCTCGGGCTCGACGAACCCCGGATGGCTGAGCGACGTCGAGCTCGCCGAGGCCCGTCGACGGATGCCGATGCTCTATGTCGAGGCGGTCCCGGTCCGCACCGACGGGGTGGGCACGGTGACCCAGGTGGGCATCCTGCTGCGCGCCACACCGGTGGGCGAGATGACGCGGACGATCGTGTCGGGTCGCGTCCGCTACGGCGAGACGGTGCGCGACGCGCTCTTCCGTCACCTCGAGAACGACCTGGGCCCGATGGCCTTCCCGCTCCTTCCGCTGCAGCCGGTGCCCTTCACCGTCGCGGAGTACTTCCCCATCCCCGGTGTGAGCGCGTTCCACGACGATCGTCAGCACGCCGTGTCGCTGCCCTTCGTCGTCCCGGTCACGGGCACGTGCGAGCCGCGTCAGGACGCCCTCGAGGTCACGTGGCTCTCGCCGGAGGAGGCGGCATCCGACGCCCTCGCCGCCGAGATGGAGGGCGGTCGCGGCACCCTCATCCGCCTCGCGCTCGCGAGCGTCGGCGCCCTGCGCTGACGGCACCTCCGCCCACGCACCTCCGCCCACGCTCCTCCGCCCACAGACACGGACTCCGGATGCCGCACAGCCCGCTCCTGGTCGAATTCGCCGTCGCCCTCCCCGTCGTCCTGCTCGTCGCCTACGTCGTCGCGCGGGTGATCCGTCGCCTGTTCGGGCGCCGTATCGCGCTGGAGCTGCGGACCCTGACGATCGTGTCGTTCCTCGGCATCAGCGTCGGTCTGCTGCTGTCGGGGATCTTCTTCTACGGGCTGCGCCTGTGGATGCCGACCACGATCCTGCTCGCGTTCGGGTGCAGTGTGGGCCTCTCGGCCCTCGTGGCCGGCATCGCGGCGTGGATCCGCCGGGGCCGCGTCGACGTGGACGTCCCGGCCGTGCTCGCGGCGGGCGAGAGCGACCGGGTGGAGTTCAAGGAGACCGCGCGCTGGAACATCCGTGAGAACCGCAAGGATCCGCGTATGGAGATGGCGATCGCCAAGACCGTCGCGGCGTTCCTCAACAGCGCGGGCGGTGTGCTCGTCATCGGCGCCTCCGACGAGGGGCGCGCCGTCGGTCTCGACCGCGACCTGGCGACACTCCGCACCCCCGACCACGACCGGTTCGAGCTGTGGCTGCGCGACCTGCTCTCCACCCTCCTCGGACGCAACGCCGCCGCACTCCCGCGCCTGCAGTTCACCGAGGTCGCGGGCGCCACGGTGTGCGCGGTGAACTGCCCGCCCTCGCCGAAGCCCGTGTTCCTCACGGTGGCGAAGGACGGCGGCTCGACCGACCTCTGGGTGCGCGTGGGCAACTCCACCCGCTCGCTCGGCGTGGACGAGGCCGTCGACTACGTCGCGCGCCACTGGCGGCCGTCGGTCCTCGGCGCCCTCACGGGCACGGGCCCCACCCGCTGAGTCTTCGCTGTGACCCCGGTCAGCGCGCCGAGACCGGCGTAGCCTGACAGCATGTCCTCCGGTCGTTCCCTGCCCTCCCGCCGGGCTCTCGCCTGGACCGCCGCGGTCGCCGTGCCCGCCGCGGTCGGTGCCGCCGTCCTCGTGCCGCTCGCCGCGAGCGGCAGCGTCGATCTTCCCGACCTCACGCCCGAGCAGCTCCTCGCCCTCGCCGCCGACAGCGACGTCGACCAGCTCTCGGGCACCCTCGAGCAGACCTCCGCCCTCGGCCTCCCCGACCTCGGCGCCGTCACCGACGCGCTCGGCGGCGGATCGCCGGGCGACCCGGGAACGGATGCCGACTCCCGCGCCGCCGACATCGCCGACCTCCTCGAGCTCGTGACCGGGACGCACACCGCGAAGGTCTACCTCGACGGCGACCGCGCGCGCCTGCAGGTGCTGGACGAACTCGCCGAGCGCAACGTCTACGTCGACGGTGCCGCCGGCGAGGCGTGGTTCGTGGACAGCGAGTCGCAGACCGCCACCCGCTTCCTCGCGCCGGAGGGTTCGGGCGAGAAGCCCGAGGATGCGGTCGAGGCCGAGCTCCCCACCCCCCAGGAGATGATCGACCGGGCGCTCGCCGACCTCGACGAATCCACCGAGGTGTCCGTCGGGTCCGACGGCCGGGTCGCCGGTCGAGACGCGTACGAACTCGTCCTCACCCCGCGCGCCGACGACACGCTCGTCGGCGAGCTGCGCTTCGCCGTCGACGGTGAGACGGGCGCCGCCCTCGCGGCATCCGTCACCGCACGCGGCGCGAGCGAGCCGGCGTTCGAGATCGCCTTCACCGACGTCTCCTTCGCCGCACCCGACGCGGCGGCGCTGTCGTTCGAACCCGGCGCCGGCATCACCGTCGAGGAGAAGGACCTGCCCGTGTGGACGGATGCCGACTCCCGTGCCGACGCCGAGAAGCCGACGCCCCCGGCTTCGGCACAGCCCCGGGTGAGCGGCGACGGGTGGGCGACGATCGTCGAGATCCCGGCGCCCGCCGGGGAGCGCGACCCGATCGCGGGGCTCGCCCCGGATCAGACGGCGCTGCTCGATTCGGTGACGACGGCCGTCGACGGCGGCCGGGTGCTGCAGACGGCGCTCGTGACCGTGCTGCTCACCGACGACGGGCGGGTCTTCGCCGGTGCCGTGCCGGTGGACGCGCTCGTCGCCGCCGCGGCCGCCGACGCCCCGACCCGGTGACCGCGGACGGCCCGGTGACCGGGGACGGCCCGGCCAGCGCGGACGACCCGGGCACCCCGGACGACCCGGGCGCGATCGCCGACGACCTCGCGATCGCGACGCGGGGCCTCACCAAGCGCTTCGGCGCGCAGACCGCCGTCTCCGATCTCGACCTCCGTGTCCCGCGCGGGGCGGTGTTCGGCTTCCTCGGGCCGAACGGGTCGGGCAAGACCACGACGATCCGGATGCTGCTCGGTCTCATCCGGCCGACGTCCGGCGACGCCCGGGTCCTCGGCACCGCGGTGCCCGCGGGGCTCGATCGCGTGCTGCCGCGGGTCGGCGCGCTCGTCGAGGGGCCGGCGTTCGCGCCGTTCCTCACCGGGGCGCAGAACCTCGCCCGGCTCGACGCCGCCGACCGTCGGAGCGACCCCGCGACCCGCGGCGCCCGTGTCGCCACGGCGCTCGAGAGGGTCGGACTCGCGCACGCCGCGCGCAAGAAGGCCCACGCCTACTCGCTCGGCATGAAGCAGCGTCTGGGCCTTGCCGGGGCTCTTCTCGCACCGCGCGAGCTCCTCGTCCTCGACGAGCCGACCAACGGCCTCGATCCGCAGGGGACGCGCGAGGTGCGCGCCCTCGTCCGCGCGCTCGCGGCGGAGGGCGCCACCGTCTTCGTCTCCAGCCACCTCCTCGCCGAGGTCGAGCAGCTGTGCACGCACGTCGGCGTGATGAGCGGCGGGCGCCTCGTCGCGCAGGGGACGCTGGACGATTTCCGCCGCACCGGCGCCCAGCCGCGCGTCCGCGTCCACACCCCCGACACCGACCTCGCCCGATCCGCCCTCGCCGCACTGGCGATGCCGGCGGATGCCGAGGCCGCGGCATCCGATCGGGACCTGGTCGTCGCCCCTCTGTCGGAGGAGCGGGCCCCCGAGGAGATCGTGGCGGCCCTCGTCGCCGCGGGCGTCCGCGTCCGCGGGTTCGAGGTGGTCGGGTCGAGCCTCGAGCAGCGGTTCGTCGAACTCACGGGGGAGGGATTCGATGTCGTCGCGTGAGATCGCGATCCGCCCGGGCGGCACGCTGCGCCTGTTCGCGAACGAACTCGCCACCCAGTTCCGGCGTGGCCGCACGCTCGCGATGCTCGGTGCCCTCGCGCTGATCCCGATCCTCCTCGGCGTCGCGATCCGCATCGCCGGCAGCTCGTCCCCGGGCCGGGGGCCGGCGTTCCTCGACCAGATCACCGGCAACGGGCTCTTCGTCGCGCTCGCCGCCCTCACGGTCGCGATCCCGCTCTTCCTGCCGCTCACCGTCAGCGTCGCCGCGGGGGACGCGATCGCGGGGGAGGCGGCATCCGGCACCCTCCGCTATCTCCTCCTCGTGCCCTCCGGACGCGCCCGGCTCCTCGCGGTCAAGTACGCGTGGGCGGTGGTGTTCTGCCTGACGGCAGCGGTGCTCGTGGTCGTCGTCGGCACGATCGTCGGGTGGATCCTCTTCCCCGTCGGCCCCGTGACGCTGCTCACCGGCAGCGAGGTCTCGGTGGCCGAAGGCGTCGGCCGCGTCCTCCTCATAGCCGGATACGCGGCGCTGTCGCTGTGCGGGCTGGCGGCGATCGGACTGTTCTTCTCGACCCTCACCTCGGTGCCCATCGGTGCGATGGCCGCGACCGCGATCCTCGCCGTTGCGGCGCAGATCGTGGGGGCGATCCCGCAGCTCGAGGCGCTGCATCCGTGGCTGTTCACCGACCGGTGGCTCGACTTCGGCGATCTCCTGCGCGCCCCGATCGTGTGGGACGGTTTCGCCCATAACGCGCTGCTGCAGGGTGCCTACATCGTGGTCTTCGTCGGCGCGGCCCTCTGGCGCTTCGCCCGCAAGGACATCCTGACCTGACCCGCGCGGGTGCGTGACAGGCCGCTCAGGCGGTCTCGCGCGCGATCGCGGCGATGAAGGCGTCGATGTCGGCTTCGGTGGTGTCGAAGCTGCACATCCAGCGGACCTCGTTCTTCGCGGCATCCCAGTCGTAGAAGCGGAAGGACGCGCGCAGGCGATCGGCGACACCGTCGGGGAGCGTGGCGAACACGCCGTTGGCCTGCGTCGCCTGGGTGAAGCCGACACCGCGGATCGATCCGTCGGCGATCCCCGCCTCGACGCCGGCGCGGAGGCGCGCGGCCATCGCGTTGGCGTGCCGGGCGTTGCGGAGGTAGAGGTCGTCGCTGAGGAGCGCGACGAGCTGCGCGGAGACGAAGCGCATCTTCGACGCGAGCTGCATGTTGAGCTTCCGCAGGTAGATGAGGCCGTCGGAGGCGGCCGGGTCCATCACCACGATCGCCTCGCCGAGCATCGCGCCGTTCTTAGTCCCGCCGAAGCTGAGGACGTCGACACCGGCGTCGCGCGTGAAGGCCCGGAGCGGCAGGTCGAGCGCGGCCGCGGCGTTCGAGATGCGGGCGCCGTCCATGTGCAGGCGCATGCCGCGGGCGTGCGCGTGATCGGCGATCGCGCGCACCTCGTCGGCGGTGTAGACGGTGCCGAGCTCGGTGGACTGCGTGATCGAGACCACGAGCGGCTGCGCGCGGTGCTCGTCGCCCCAGCCCCACGCCTCGCGGTCGATGAGCTCGGGGGTGAGCTTGCTGTCCTCGGTCGGAACGGTGAGGAGCTTCAGCCCGCCCACCTTCTCGGGCGCGCCGCCCTCGTCGACGTTGATGTGCGCCGTCCCGGCCGCGATCACCGCACCCCACCGGGGCAGCATCGACTGCAGACCCGTCACGTTCGCGCCGGTGCCGTTGAAGACGGGGAAGGCTTCGACGCCGTCACCGAAGTGCTCCGCGAAGACCTCCTGCAGGCGAGCGGTGTACGCGTCCTCGCCGTAGGCGACCTGGTGGCCCTCGTTGGCCGCGGCGATCGCGGCGAGGACCTCCGGGTGGATGCCGGAATAGTTGTCAGAGGCGAAGCCGCGGACGGCGCGATCGTGGAGGGTGCTCACTTCGTCCAATCTAGTCGGGGTGGCGGGCTCGGCTCAGCCGAGGGCGATCGGCGCGGAGAGGTCGTCGGGCGACGCCTCCCAGAGGGCGACGACGGCCCGGCCGAGGTCGGCCTCGAGGCCCTCGAGGCTTTTCACGCGGAAGATGACGGATGCCGCGCGCAGCGCCTCGCCGGCATCCCGTGCGGCCTTGGCGTAGCCCTGGCCGACCGCGCGGGTCCAGGCCTCCGCGGCGGCCTTGAGAGCCGCGTAGTTCGCCGATCCCGCGAGCGGACGCTCGACCGAGGTGCTCGACACGATCGCCAGACGCCCCGCCGTCGACGCCTGCAGGTCGGGGTCGACGGCGCGCGAGACGTGACGGAGGCTCGTGAGCGCGGGCTCCAGCGCGCGGTAGTCCTTGTCGGTCTGGCCGGCGAGTCCACCCCCGCCGCGCCACCCGCCGACGAGGTGGACGACACCGTCGACGGGTCCCCCCGCCGCGTGGATCCGCGCGACGAGGGAGTCGACGGCGGCCTCGTCGGTCAGATCGCAGACCTCGGCGACGACCTCGCGACCGGTCGCCGCACGCACCTCGTCGACGAGCGCGGTCAGGCGCGCGGCATCCCGCCCGACGGCGATCACCTCGGCGCCCGCGGCGGCGAGCTCGCGCGCGCACGCGAGGCCCGACGCGCTCGTGGCGCCGGCGATCACGACGCGCCGGCCGCGGACGGCGCGGGTCTTCTCGGGGGTCTCGGCGGCGCCGCTCACGCGGGGGTCCGCCCGGTGATCCCGGTCGTGGAGGCGATGACCGGACGCATCTTCTTCTCCAGCGCCTCGAAGAACATCGACAGGGGGAACTCGTCGGGGAGCACCGCGTCGGTGTACCCCTTGGGGGCCCCGGCGAGAATCTCGTCGCTCAGCCCGCGTGCCCATGCGGACGCGGGGTGCGGGGTCACGACGCCGCGGACGAGGTCGTAGGCGGCGAGCCAGTGCGCGACCTTCGGCCGGTCGATCGAGCGCCAGTAGAGCTCATCGATCGCGTCGCCGAGGGCGATGACCGCCGCCGGGACCTCGTCCCAGTCGAAGGCGAGCGCGGTGTCGGTCCAGTGCAGCACACCGCGCTGGTGCAGCCACGCGAAGAGCAGCTGCCCACCGAGTCCGTCGTAGTTGCGCACGCGCGAGCCGGTGATGGCGAAGCGGAAGATGCGGTCGAAGATCACCGCGTACTGCACGAGGACCGCGTGCTGCAGCGTCTCGGCCTCGGTCGCGTCGAGCGTCTCGCCGGCCTCGACCCGGGCGCGCAGGCGCGCGGCGATGCCGACGCACTCGCGGAAGGCCGTCAGGTCGCAGCGCAGCTCCTCGAGGGAGTACAGGAAGAACGGCATCCGCTGCTTGATCATGAACGGATCGAAGGGCAGGTCCCCGCGCATGTGGGTGCGGTCGTGGATGATGTCCCACATCACGAACGTCTTCTCGGTGAGCTCCTGGTCGTCGAGCATCGCGGCGGCGTCGGCGGGGAGGTCGAGCTTCGTGATCTCCGCGGCGGCGCGGACGACGCGCCGGTAGCGCGCGGCCTCGCGGTCCTGGAAGATCGCGCCCCACGTGAACGTGGGGATCTCCCGCATCGCGACCGTCTCGGGGAAGAGCACCGCGGAGTTGGTGTCGTAGCCGGGCGTGAAGTCGATGAACCGCAGGGACACGAACAGGGCGTTGCCGTAGTCGCCGGCCTCGAGCTGCGCGATGAACTCCGGCCAGATGACCTCCACCAGCACCGCCTCGACGTGCCGGTCGCGCGAGCCGTTCTGGGTGTACATCGGGAAGATCACGAGGTGACGGATGCCGTCCACCCGGTGCTGCTGCGGCTGGAACGCCGCGAGCGAGTCAAGGAAGTCCGGCACGCCGAATCCCTCGTCCCGCCACCGGGCGAAGTCCGCCGCCGAGGCGCGGAGGTACGCGTCGTCGTGGGGGAAGGAGGGGCGGAGCTCGTCGAGGGCGGCGACGATCGCCTCGACGTGGGCGGCGGCGTCGTCGTGGCGCGCGGCATCCGGAATCGACCCGTCCGAGACCTGCAGCGGCTGGAGGGCGGTCGCGGCGGCCTTGAGGCTCAGCCAGGCCGCGGAGTCTTCGACGCCGGCGGCGGCGTGCGCGGCGGCGGGACGCGCGGTGGCGGCCGGAACGGTGGTGAGGGGCATGAGGCCTCCGATCGACGCGAGCAGGGAGGACGGATGTCGTCGCGGGTACATGCTACGGGAAGAATTCCGGCAGAATCAAACATTGGCCGGATAATGATCGGCTGTCACCACGGCGGCTGATACCGTGCCCGCATGACTGATCAGCGGGTCGACCCCTCTGCCCCGGAGCGCTCCCGGGCCCGCCTGGACGACGAGACGGACGCCGCGATCGTCGCCGAGGTCACCCGCGACGGCCGTGCGACGCTCGCCCACGTCTCGGCGGCGGTGGGGCTGTCGGTCTCGGCCGTCCAATCGCGCCTGCGGCGTCTGGAGGCCCGCGGCGTCATCACCGGCTATCGCGCGGTCGTCGACGCCGAGGCCGTCGGCAAGCCCCTCGCAGCGTTCATCGAGATCACGCCGCTCGACCCCGGTCAGCCCGACAACGCGCCGGAACTGCTCGAGCACCTGCGTGAGATCGAGGCATGCCACTCGATCGCCGGCGACGCCAGCTACATCCTGCTCGTCCGGGTCGCCACACCACGGCACCTCGAGGAGCTCATCCGCGAGATCCGCCAGACCGCGTCGGTGAACACCCGCACGACCGTGGTCCTGCAGACCTTCTTCGAGCACCGCCCGGTCCTCCCCGCCTGACCTTCCGCTCGAAGGGGGATGGGCCTCCGGCCTCGATGCACAAGCCCCCTTGCCGCGGGATCCGCGGCGAGTAGCCTCGACCGATGACGGACGCACAGGCAGGCGGGCACCCTCCGCAGATCGGACCGGACGGTGCGGGCCTGCTCGTGCTCCGCAACAGGCGTGCGGGCGCGTCCACCCTGCGCGCGGATCCCGGAACGCGCCTGCTGCGCGAACTCCCGGCCGCGCGGGTGCGCGAGCTCGAGCCGGACGAGGACATGGCGGATGTCGTGGCCGCGGCGACCGCGGGCGACGATCCGCCCCGCATGCTCGGGGTCCTCGGCGGCGACGGGTCGGTCTCGGCGATGGCGCACATCGCCCGGTCCGAGGGGCTGCCGCTGTGGGTCGTCCCCGGCGGAACCTTCAACCACTTCTCCCGCGCGCTCGGCATCGACGGGCCGGACGCAGCCCTCTCCGCGCTCCGGAACGGTCGCGTCCGCGCGATCGATGTGCTCGAGGTGCGTGTGGACGACGGCGAGCCGCAGACGGTGCTCAACGCCGCGTCCCTCGGTCTGTACGCGGGTCTCATCGACGAGCGCGAGCGGCGGCAGTCGCTCGGCAAGTGGCTCGGCGCCCTCGTCGCCGCCTCCGACGAGATCACCGAGGCCCAGCCCACCGAGATCGTCGTGGACGGTCGCCGGGCGCGCGTCTGGTCGGTCTTCATCGGCGTGGGCCTGCACGCGTCCGACCAGGTCGCGACGCTGCAGCGTTCCGAGCCGGATGCCGGCACGCTCGACATCCGCATCCACCACGCCCGTGGGGGGCGACTGCGGGCGCTGGCGTCGTTGGCGTTCGGGCGGCGGACGCGGGCTGTGCTGCGTGCGGTGCGCGTGTTCCCGCCGGCGCGCGACGTCGAGCGGCGCCTGGTGGACGCCCTGGAGCTGCGCGTGCGCCCGGCCGACGCGGACCAGGCCGCGTGGGTGCACGACGGCGAGCTCGAGAAGGCCTCCGCGACCGGGTTCACGCTGCACCTCCGCCGCGTCCCCGCCGCCCTGTCGGTCGTGACCTCCCCGTGACCGCGAGACTGCATCTCCCCGTCGAGACTGCGTGCGCGGCGTGCAGTCTCGACCGGAGGATGCAGTCCCGCGGCCAGAGGTGGGCGCCCGGCGTCAGCGGGCGAACTGGACGCCGAGGGTCGCGAGGATGCCGAAGGCGGTGCCCCACAGGATGATCGACACGATCTGCCACAGGATGACGGCGTTGCGGTTCGCGCCGAACGACACCATCGCCGCCGACGTGATCTGGCTCGGCAGGATGGTCTGACCCAGCAGGCTCACCCCGGCCACGCCGTAGCGGTCGAACGCGCGCCGGAGCTTCGCGCGGCGCGGCGACTCCTCGGGTGCGGCATCCGCGCCTCCCCGGCCCGCGATCACCTTCGTGCGCACCCGATGCGCGGAGAACACGAACGCGAGCATCGAGACGACGTTGCCGATCACCGCGACGGCGATCGCGACGGGCGTCGGCAGGCCGATCAGTACGCCGATGACCGAGCCGAAGTACGACTCGACGAACGGGATCGCCGAGACGAGCATCACGCCGAGCCAGGAGATGTACTCGGGGAACGAAGCGGCGAAGTCCTGCAGGGCGGCGATCATGGGGAGTCCTTCTCGGGTGTCGGGGCGGTGGCTCTGCGGCGCCGGAAGCGCCTCGATGACCATCCTTCGCGAACGGATGCCGCGGCGGCAGTGTCCCCGGATCATCGACGGTCGGGCGTTCTCCCACGCCCGACCGTGACAGATGTCACTGGTCTACCCTCGGGGACGTGACCGTGGATCATCGCCGGAACGTCCGCACGACGTGGCTCTACACCCTGGGCTCGATCGTGGCCTTCGTGGGCTTCTTCACCGGGTTCGTCGCGCTGATGATGCTCCCCCCGCTCGCCGCGGCACCGAACGCGGCGATGAGCGTCGCGATCGTGCTGCAGCTGGTGGCGGGTGTCGTGCAGATCCGCTTCTGCTGGTACCTGCGCGGCGGCCGCGGATCCGGGATGCCCGGTATCGGGGCCTCTCTCGCCCTCTTCGTGCCCGCGACGGCCGTGTGGGTGCTGACGCTCTTCGCCCCCGGAGGGGCCCTCCTCGGCGCGGCGTCGCTGTGGGCAGCGCTGTGCGTCGCGGCGTGCCTGGTCGGGCGCCGACGCCGATGGGAGCTCATCGCACTCGGGGTCATCCTCCTCGTGGGGCACACCGTCCTCGCCGAGCGGATCACCCCCGTCCCCCCGGGCGCGTTCCTCGTCGACCCCGGCAGCGCATGGGCGACGGTGATCTACGCTGCGTTCGTGCCGTTCATGCTCCTCACGAGCGTGTGGTTCTGGGAGGTCGTGCTCGAGCTCGACCGGCATCGGCGCACGGCGGCGGCGCTCGCCGTCACCCGCGAGCGCCTGCGGTTCGCCTCCGATCTGCACGACATCCAGGGCCACCACCTGCAGGTCATCTCGCTGAAGGCCGAGCTCGCCGAGCGTCTTCTGCCGGTCGATGTCGAGGCCGCGCGTACGCAGCTGCGCGACGTGCGGACCATCGCCCACGAAGCGCTGGCCGAGACCCGCTCCCTCGTCGCCGGCTACCGGCAGGTATCGCTGGATGACGAGCTGTACAACGCCCGCGAGGTGCTCGGCGCCTCCGGTGCGCGGTGCACGCTGCGCGTGGAGGCGCTCCCCGACGACGACGCGACCCGCAGCGCGCTGGCGCTGACGGTCCGTGAGGCGACGACGAACATCCTGCGCCACAGCGAGGCCACCGAGGTCGAGATCACGGTCGTGGCCACGGCGGGCGGCTGGACGCTGACGATCACCAACGACGCGGCGGCCCCGGCGGCGGCCCCGGCGGCGGGCGCGGCGGCGGGCGGCGATTCCGTCGACGCGGGCAGCGGCATCGCCGGGCTGCGCGAGCGCATGGTCGCCCTCGGCGGGAGCCTGGATGCCGCGCACGAGGGTGACCGGTTCGTCCTGCGCGCGACGGTGCCGACGGTCGCGCGACCGTCGACGGCCGGGGCGCGCGCATGAGCGGCATCCGTCTCCTCGTCGCCGACGACGAGCACCTGATCCGGGGCGCCCTCGTGGCCCTGTTGCAGCTGGAGCCCGACATCGAGGTCGTCGCGACGGCGGAGAACGGCATCCGTGCCGTCGAACAGGCGCGGGAGCACCGGCCGGATGTGTGCCTGCTCGACCTCGAGATGCCCGAGGCCGACGGGCTGGAGGCGGCGGCGCAGATCCTGGCGAGCGTGCCGTCGCGCGTGGTGATCGTCACCCGCCACGCCCGCCCCGGGGTGCTGCGGCGGGCGCTGGCGACCCGGGTGTCGGGGTTCGTGCCGAAGTCGACGCCGGCGGAGGAGCTCGCGGACGTCATCCGGACGGTGGCCGCCGGACGCCGCTACATCGATCCGGAGATCGCGGCGGTCGCGCTGACGGCCGAGCGGAGTCCGCTCACCGACCGCGAGCTCGACGTCCTCCGCCACAGCCGCTCGGCACACAGCGTGCAGCAGATCGCCGATCGCCTCCACCTCGCGCCCGGAACGGTGCGCAACTACCTCTCCGCGGCGATGATGAAGCTCGACGCCTCCTCCCGCCACGAGGCCGCCGACCGCGCCTGGGAGCAGGGCTGGATCTAGCCCCCGCCCCCAGGCACCTGGCCGGGGCTACTGGCCGCCCTCGGTCAGGGTCACCTCGATCGGGGTGTAGGTTCCGGCGACCTCGACGCCCTCCTCCTGGAGTTCGGCGAGCGCCTGCTCGATGTACTCGTTCGAGAAGGCGGATGCCGGGGGCTCGGCCGTGATGAGGTTCAGGCCGTCCTGGTTGACCGCGGCGAGCGCGCCGGCCACCGTCTGATCCCACGCGGCCTGATCGATGACGCCGAACTCGCCCCCGGTCCAGATGAGCTTGTTCACCTCGTTCATCTGCCACAGCTGGTGGGTGGGGCCGACGGGGAAGGCGGCTTCCGCGTTGATCGCGGCGTCGTAGGTGATCTGCGCGGCCTCCTCCGGGTTGTCCCGTGCGAAGACCCAGCCCTTGATGACGGCCTTGAGGAAGCGCACCGCCGCGTCGGCGTAGGCGGGGTCGTTCTCGAGGCGCTCGGTGTCGGCCCAGATCGCGTCCTGCAGCATGGCGCCCGCGGTGTCCTGGTACGACACGACGTCGAAGTCCTCCGGCTGGTACAGCTCGCCGGTCTCGGGGTTCACGACCTCGAGGATCTGCGCCCACTCGTTGTAGGTCATCGCCTGCGCGGCATCCACATCGCGGTCCAGGAGCGCATTCATGCTGAAGTCCTGCGTGACGATCGAGACGGTCGAGGCGTCGAGGCCCTCCTCGGCCATGGCCGCGAAGATCTCCCACTCGTTGCCGAAGCCCCACGATCCGATGCGCTTGCCCTCGAAGTCGGCGACCGATTCGATGCCGCTGTCGGCCCACGACACCTGCAGGGTCCCGGAGTCCTGGAAGACCTGCGCGATGTCGGTGAGCTCGGCGCCGCTGGCCTCGAGGCTCCCGAGCACCTTCGGCACCCATGCGATGGCGAAGTCGACTTCGCCCGCGAGGAGGGCGTCCTGGGGCACGATGTCGCCGCCGGAGGGGAGGATCTCGACGTCGGTGAAGCCCTCGTCCTCGAAATAGCCCTGGTCGAGGGCGACGTAGTAGCCGGCGAACTGGGCCTGCGGCAGCCACTGCAGCTGCAGCGACACCGAGGTCATCGTCTCGCCGTCGCCGGAGTCGCCGCCCGTGCCGGAGTCGGACGATCCCGCGCAGGCGGAGAGGGCGAGCGCGCTGACCGTGACGACGGATGCCGCGGTGAGCGTGCGACGGATGCTGTGTCTCATGCTGTTCCTTTCTCGGGTGATGCAGGGGTGGTGCAGGTGCGAGTGGTGCAGGAGTGGTGCAGGTGCGGAGGGAGCGGACTCAGACGGGCGATCGCCGCGTCGCCCAGCGCTCGAGGAGGGAGGTGATGAGGTAGAAGGCGAGGCCGATGAGCATCCCGCCCACGACGTACGCCCAGGCGAGGGCGGCGCGCCCGGACTTGGCGTACGTGGCGATCGCGGTGCCGATGCCGTCGGCGGGGCCGCCGAAGTACTCGGCGACGAGCGCGGCGATGACCGCGAGCGAGCTCGCGATCCGGAGGCCCGTCATGAGGTACGGCAGGGCCGTGGGGAGGGTGAGGAACCGGAATGTCTGCGCGCGCGACGCCGCCGATGCCCGCAGCAGGTCGCGGTGCACCGGGCGGGTCTGCCGGAATCCGCGCAGCACCGTGACGAACACGGGGATGAACGCGGCGATCGTCGCCACCGCCTGCCGGCCGAACTGGCTCGAGGCGCCGTACATCGTGTTGAGGATCGGGGTGATCGCCACGATCGGGATCACGGCGAGGGCCGAGACGAGGGGGGCGAGCATCCCGTCGATGGGGCGGATCGTCGCCGCGAGCGCCGCCAGGACGATCGCGATGATCGACCCCGCGACGAGTCCGACGAGCGCGTTGGTCGCGGTGACCGCCATATCGTCGGCGATGATGTTCCACCGGAGCACGAACTCCGCCGCGATCGCGATCGGACTCGGGAGCATGCGGGGCGCGGTGCCGAGCACGTCGACCCAGAACATCCAGGCCGCGAGGATCGCGAGACCCACGACGACGGGGGCGACGACCTTCAGCCATCCCGGCAGCGCCCGTCCACCCCGGCGCGTGCCCCGTCGCGGGGCGCTTCCCGCATCCAGGCCCGAGACGATGTCGGATGCCGGGGCGGAGACCGGTGCCGGTGCCGTCATCGTTCGTTCGCCCTCTCCACCGGGGCGCCGTGGAGGGCCTCGCGGACGGCGGTGACGTGGGCGAAGTACGCGGGGGATTCGCGCAGGGCCTCGTCACGGTCATCGCCCAGGTCGGTCACGATGACGTCGGTGATGCGGCCGGGGCGCGGACTCATCACCACGACGCGGTCCGAGAGGAACACCGCCTCCGGGATCGAGTGGGTCACGAACACCACCGCCGCCCCGGTCTCGACGGCGATGCGGGCGAGCTCGGACTGCAGGTACTCGCGGGTCATCTCGTCCAGGGCGCCGAACGGCTCGTCCATCAGCAGGAGCTTCGGCCGCGAGGCCAGGGCGCGGGCGATCGCGACCCGCTGCTGCATGCCGCCGGAGAGCTGGTCGGGGTAACGGTCGACGAAGTCGGTGAGACCCACCAGCTCGGCGAGCTCCGCGACCCGATCCGCGCGCTGGGCCTTGCCGGTGCCGTGGAGCTCCAGCGGCAGGGCGATGTTCGCCGCGACCGTCCGCCAGGGCAGCAGGCCCGCCTGCTGGAACGCGATGCCGTAGTCGCCGTCGATCCGCGCTCTGCCGGCGGGCTTGCCGAAGATGCGCAGGTCACCGCTGGTGGCCTGATCGAGGTCGGCGATGAGGCGCAGGAGCGTGGACTTGCCGCATCCGGACGGTCCGATGAGCGAGACGAACTCGCCCGCCGCGACCTCGAGCTCGACACCGGTCAGCGCCACCACCTCGCCGGTCTTGGTGGGGAACACCTTCCCGACGCCGGTGGCGCGCACGGCGGGTTCGGCGGATGCCGGGGCGGGGACGCCCGGGGCGGGGGTGTGCGCAGTCGTCATGCCGCGGCTTCTCCTCTGCGGTAGTTGGCCAGGGCCAGCCCGATGAGCGCGACCGAGCCGGCGGCGATGAGCCCCAGCGCGATCGATCCGAAGGTCGGACCCCAGGGAGCCGCGGGGTCGCTGGATGCTTGACCGGCGAGCTGGATCAGCATCCGTCCGATCCCGCCGCGTATACCGATCGAGACCTCCGCGACGACGGCGCCGAGCACCGCGTTGGCGGCGGCGAGGCGGAGCGCCGGCAGCAGGTAGGGGACGGCGGCGGGAAGCCGCAGGCGCAGCAGCGTCGGCCAGTAGCCGGCGGCGTAGGTGCGCATCAGGTCGAGGTGGATGCGGTCGGGTGAGCCGAGCCCCTTGAGCACCCCGATCGCGACGGGGAAGAACGCCAGGTACGACGCGATGATCGCCACCGACAGCCACTGCGGCCACGGCGTCCCGCCGCGATCGATCTGGATGCCGATGGCGTTGACGACCGGGGCGAAGGCGATGAGCGGCACGATCTGGCTCACCACGATCCAGGGGAGGAGCCCCCACTCGACCAGCCGCCAGCGCTGCATCAGCAGCCCGAGGAGCGCCCCGACGGCGACGCCGATCAGCCAGCCGACGGCGGCGATCCCGAGCGTGACGAGCGCCGCGGAGATCACCGACATGTACAGCGGGGGCGTGTCGCCGCCGCTCGTGGGTTGGAACAGGCGCGCGACCATGTCCCACACGTGCGGCATCGCCCGGTCGTGCGTCCGCGGGAGGATGAGCAGCCCCGATCCCGCTTCGCCCTCGACCGCGCCGATCGTCACGCCCTCCGCCGGGCCGAGGAACTTGTACACCTCCCAGAGGAGGAGGACGGCGAGGATGCCGAGGGCGCCCCACCCGGCCGCGACCCACCCGCGCAGCTCGCCCTGGCGGCGCATGCTCCAGCGCGTCGGGCTGCTGGCGGGGGCCGAGGTCACGACTTCGCCGTCAGGTGGGTCTGGAGGGCGGGGATCACGGTCTCGCCGTACACCCGCATCGTCTCCTCCTTGTTGTCGTGCTGGAGGTAACCGGCGAACTGCGTGACGCCGATCGCGCGGAGCGCCTCGAGCTTGGCGATGTGCTCGTCCGCGGTGCCGAGGATGCAGAACCGGTCGACGATCTCGTCGGGGACGAAGTCGACGTGATCGTTGTCGGCCTTCCCGTGGGTGTTGTAGTCGTAGCCCTGGCGCCCGGCGATGTAAGAGGTGAGCGCCTCGGGGACCTCCCCGTGGTGGCCGTACTTCGCGACGATGTCGGCGACGTGGTTCCCGACCATTCCGCCGAACCAGCGGCACTGCTCGCGCATGTGGGCGAGATCGGTGCCGATGTACATCGGAGCCGCGACGCAGAAGGCGATCGAGTCGGGGTCGCGGCCGACGTTCGCCGCGGCCTCCCGCACGGTTCTGATCATCCAGGCGGCGATGTCGAGGTCGGCCAGCTGCAGGATGAACCCGTCGCCGACCTCACCGGTGAGCTTCAGCGCGAGCGGTCCGTAGGCGGCGACCCACACGTCGAGCGCGGATCCACGGCTCCACGGGAACCGGATCGTCGCGCCGTTGTACTCGACCGGTCGCGAGTTCCCGAGCTCGCGGATCACGTGGATCGACTCGCGCAGCTCCCGCATCGTGACCGGCTTGCCGTTGGTGACGCGCACCGCGGAGTCGCCGCGGCCGATCCCGCAGATCGTTCGGTTGCCGTACATCTCGTTGAGCGTGGCGAAGACGGATGCCGTCACCGTCCAGTCCCGCGTGGCGGGGTTCGTCACGAACGGCCCCACCGTCACCCGGTTCGTCTCGGCGAGGATCGCGGAGTGGATGACGTACGGCTCCTGCCAGAGGAGGTGCGAATCGAACGTCCACACGTGGCTGAACCCGTGCGCCTCGGCGAGCTTGGCGAGCTGCACGGTGCGGGCGGCGGGCGGGTTGGTCTGGAGGACGACTCCGAAGTCCATGCGGGATCCCTTAGGTCAGGTACTGCGTGAGTCCGCGCTTGACGAAGCGTCCGTCGCCCCGGGAGCCGAGGTAGGCGCCGTCGTCGACGATCACCTTGCCGCGGGAGATCACGGTGTCGACGTGACCGTCGATCTCGTAGCCCTCCCACGCCGAGTGGTCCATGTTCATGTGGTGCGTCTTGTTCACCCCGATGGAGGTGTGGCCGTTCGGGTCGTAGACGACGATGTCGGCATCCGCCCCCGGCTGGATGACGCCCTTGCGGCCGTACATGCCGAACATGCGCGCCGGGGTCGTGGAGGTGAGCTCGACCCAGCGCTCGAGGGTGAGCCGGCCGGTGACGACGCCCTGGTACATGAGGTCCATGCGGTGCTCGACCGACCCGATGCCGTTGGGGATCTTCCGGAAGTCGCCGAGGCCCAGCTCCTTCTGATCCTTCATGCAGAAGGGGCAGTGGTCGGTGGAGACCATCTGCAGGTCGTTGGTGCGGAGGGCCTGCCACATGTGGTCCTGGTGACCCTCGGCGCGCGAGCGCAGCGGCGTGGAACAGACCCACTTCGCGCCCTCGAACGCGCCCCACTCGTCGCTCTGCGCACCCAGCTGCTCCTCGAGCGACAGATAGAGGTACTGCGGGCACGTCTCGCCGAAGACGTTCTGGCCGCGGTCGCGGGCCCACGCGAGCTGTTCGACGGCCTGCTTCGCGCTCACGTGGACGACGTAGAGCGGCGCCCCCGTGACGTTGGCGAGCATGATCGCGCGGTGGGTGGCCTCCTCCTCCATCTGCCAGGCGCGGGCGACCCCGTGGAAGTACGGGTCGGTCCTGCCCTGCTCCACCAGCTGGGCGGCGAGGACGTCGATGGCGGGGCCGTTCTCGGCGTGCATCATCGTGAGCAGCCCCGTCTCGCGGCTCACCTGCATCGCCCGGAGGATCTGCGCGTCGTCGGAGTAGAAGACGCCCGGGTAGGCCATGAAGAGCTTGAAGCTCGAGATGCCCTCGTCGATGAGCTTCGGCATCGCCGCGAGGGAGGCGTCGTCGATGCCGCCGATGATCTGGTGGAAGCCGTAGTCGATCGCGCAGTTGCCGGCCGCCAGCTCGTGCCAGCGCTCGAGCCCCTCGAACACGTTCCCGCCGTACGTCTGCACGGCGAAGTCGACGATCGTCGTCGTCCCTCCCCACGCCGCCGCCCGCGTCCCGGTCTCGAACGTGTCGCTGGCGGACGTGCCGCCGAAGGGCAGCTGCATGTGGGTGTGGGCGTCGATGCCGCCGGGGATGACGTACTTGCCGGTCGCGTCGATCACGCGGTCGACCGAGGCGGCGACATCCGTTCCGAGGAGCGCGGAGCCGGGCTGGAGGACGGCGACGATGGTCTCGCCGTCGACGAGGACGTCGGCGAGGCCGCGCCCTGTGGCCGAGACGACGGTGCCGCCGGTGATGAGTGTCGTGGTCATGTGCCCTCTCCCTACGGCTTCGCGATCCGGGTGTAGGAGTCGGGACGGCGGTCGCGGTAGAACTGCCAGTCGTCGCGCATCTGGAGCACCATGTCCATGTCGAGGTCGCGGATCAGCACCTCCGTCTCCGTGCCCGATCCGCGCTCGCCGACGAAGTCGCCGCGCGGGTCGATGACCTGGCTCGTGCCGTAGAAGTCGACCGCGAGGTCGCCGTACTCGTTGTCCTCGCGTCCGACACGGTTGGGCTGGAGCACGAAGTAGCCGTTCGCGACGGCGGCGGCCGGTCCCTCGACCTCCCACAGCCGGTTCGACAGACCCGGCTTGGTCGCGTTCGGGTTGAACACCATGTGCGCGTCGGCAAGACCCAGCTCCCGCCATCCCTCCGGGAAGTGGCGGTCGTAGCAGATGTACATCCCGACGCGACCGACCGCGGTGTCGAAGACCGGGTAGCCGAGGTTGCCGGGGCGGAAGTAGAACTTCTCCCAGAACCGGTCGAGGTGCGGGAGGTGGTGCTTGCGGTACTTCCCGAGGACCGTCCCATCGGCATCCACCAGGACGGAGGTGTTGTAGTAGACGCCGGTCTCGGCCTCTTCGTAGATCGGCAGCACCATGACGGTGCCGAGCTCCTTCGCGAGGGCGGCGAAGCGCTGCACGATCGGACCGTCGGCCTGCTCGGCGTAGCGGTAGTACTTCTTGTCCTGCGTGATCCCGAAGTACGGACCGTAGAACAGCTCCTGGAAGCACACGACCTGGGCGCCCTCGGCCGCAGCATCCCGGGCGAAGCCCTCGTGTCTGTCGAGCATGGAGGCCTTGTCGCCCGTCCAGGTGGTCTGGGTGATGGCTGCACGCACCGTCGTCATCGTCTCTCCGTCCGCCGTGCCCGAAACCTGATCCTGACGCGAACACGTTTCCCGTCGGTTTCGGCCTGTGTCGCGACAGTAAAGCCTCCCGGGACCCGCGGCAATGGGTCCCGCGTGCGCCCCCGTCAGAGGGGGAGGGGTGGGATACATCGGGAGACGGATGCCGCGGGGAGGGCGACCGCATAGCGTGGGGTGGGTGTTCCGTGCGCTGCCCGTCCGATCGGTCGTGATCGACGTCGTCATCGCGGTGGGCTTCCTCGCGATCGCGCTGCCCGTCGAGATCCAGATCGTGCCGTGGGCGGGACTCGAGCAGCGCGTGGGGACGACGCTCGCCGCCGTCCCGGGGATCGCCGTCGCACTCGTGTTCGCCGCCGCACTCGCCGTCCGGCGCGTCGCGCCCGGCATCGCCCTCGGGGCGGCGTGGGCGGGTGCGGTGCTGCAGATGGGCTTCGGGCGTCCTCCGAGCTTCTCGGATGCCGCGGTGTTCGCGGTGCTGTACACCGCCGCCGCGTACGGAACCCGTCAGGTCTTCTGGGTGGGCCTCGCCTCCGCGGTCGCCGGAGCCGGCATCGGCACCGTGTACCTGTTCGTCGGCCCGCTCTCCGGCGGGGCTCCGGTCAGCTGGGAGACCCTCCCCGTCGCCGCGGTCGTGCTGGTCGCCGCCGTCTTCGCACTCGGCCTGTCGTGGACGATCGGCGCGCTCGTGCGCACCTCCCGCCGCGCCCGCGAGACGCGGCAGGAGCGCGAGGTCGCCCGCGCAGAGACCGCCGCCGAGGCCGAGCGCGTGCGCATCGCCCGCGACATGCACGACGTGGTCGCGCACTCCCTCGCCGTCGTGATCGCCCAGGCCGACGGTGCGCGGTACGCCGCCGCCGCAGACCCTGCCGCCGCCCCGGCGGCGCTCGCGACCATCTCGGCGACCGCGCGGGACGCGCTCGCCGACGTCCGGCTCCTTCTGACGCAGCTGCGCCATTCGCAGTCCGACGGCCCGCAGCCGACCCTCGCCGACCTCGAGGGGCTCTACGCCCAGGTGCGCGAGGCCGGCGTCGACCTGCGGGTGGACGTCGACCCGATGCCCACCGGCGACCCACCCGCCGGCATCCAGCTCGCCGTCTTCCGCATCGTCCAGGAGGCGCTGACCAACGCCCTCCGGCACGGCGACCACTCCTCCCCCGTGGAGGTGCGGCTGCGCTGGCTGCCCGAGCGCGTGGAGGTCGAGATCGACAACGCGATCGCCGCGCCCGTCCACCCGCCGGCACTGACGGACGCCGCACCCGGCGGCGACCTCCCGCGCGGGCACGGCCTCATCGGCATGCGCGAGCGCGCGCAGCTGGTCGGGGGCAAGGTGGACGCCGGAGCCGACGGCCCGCGCTTCGCCGTCCGTGCCGTGCTCCCCGTCTCCTCCGCCTCGACCGCCCTCTCCCGGGAAGCACCATGACCGCACCCATCCGCGTCGTCCTCGTCGACGATCAGGCCCTCTTCCGCGCCGGCATCCGCATGCTCGTCGATTCGCAGCCCGACCTCGCGGTCGTCGGCGAGGCCTCCGACGGGGCGGAGGCGCTCACGGTCGTCCGCGCGACGCGACCGGATGTCGTGCTGATGGACATCCGGATGCCGGTGATGGACGGTCTCGCCGCCACCGCCGAGCTCCTGCGCGACGACGCCCCACCGAGGGTCGTGATGCTCACGACGTTCGACCTCGACGAGGCCGCGGCGCGCGCCATCCGGCAGGGCGCGAGCGGGTTCCTGCTGAAGGACGCCGATCCGGAGTTCCTCCTCGCCGCCGTCCGCACGGTTCACGCCGGATCCGCCGTCATCGCCGCCTCCGCGACGCGCGAGCTCTTCGCCCACGTCGGGGCGGGCGCCGCGCGACCGGCCCCCGCCGTCCCCGAGACCTACGGGCAGCTCACCGACCGGGAACGCGAGATCTTCGCCCTCGCCGCCCGGGGGCTCTCCAACGCCGAGATCGCCGCGCGCGAGTTCCTGTCGGAGGCGACGGTGAAGACCCACATCAGCCGCATCCTCACGAAGCTCGGCCTCCGCGACCGCGTGCAGCTGGTGGTCTTCGCCTTCGACCACGCCCTGGTGTAGCAGACGGTCGCAGGCCGCGGAGATCATCCTTCCGAAGTACGCGGATGCGACCCGCGACCGACGCGGTGGACGGATGCCGATTCGTAGCGTCGAAGCATGCGAACGACGATGAACGAGCTGGGCCTCGCGGCCCGTGTGTACCGACTGACCAAGACCTACGGCGACGGTTCGGCCGAGGTCCGCGCCCTCGACGGCGTGGACGTGGCGATCCGACGCGGGGAGTTCACCGCGATCATGGGACCGTCGGGGTCGGGCAAGTCGACCCTGATGCACATCATGGCGGGCCTGGACGCACCGACCGGCGGCGAGGTGTGGCTCGGCGACACCGAGATCACCGGTCTCAGCGACCTCGAGCTGACGATCCTCCGTCGGCGGCGCGTGGGGTTCGTCTTCCAGTCCTTCAACCTCGTCCCGACCCTGACCGCGCTCGGAAACATCCTGCTGCCGTTCGACCTCGACGGGCGCGCGCCGACGGCCCTGGAGCGGGGCCGCATCGACGACCTCGTCGACCGGCTCGGTCTTTCCTCGCGCCTGCACCACCGCCCGCACGAGCTCTCCGGCGGTCAGCAGCAGCGCGTGGCGATCGCGCGCGCCCTCGCCACCGGCCCCGACCTCGTCTTCGCCGATGAGCCGACCGGCAACCTCGACAGCCGCAGCGGCGCGGAGGTGCTGCGCCTCCTCGCCGACGCGAGCCGCGCGCACGGCCAGACGATCGCCATGGTCACCCACGACCCGGTCGCCGCCGCGCACGCCGACCGCGTGCTCTTCCTCGCCGACGGGCATCTCGTCGCCGACAAGCCGCGCCAGACCGCCGAGCAGATCTCGGCGTACATGCTCGCCGCCGAGTCCGGTGCGGAGACGCGGACGGACGCCGCGCCCGCCGGCACCGCCGCCTCCGCCGGAGCGCTCCGGTGAGCGCCGGCGTCCGTGAGGGCCGCGGGACCGGGGCGAGCATCCTCGTCGCGGCGATCTCCACGGCGTTCGGCGTGGTGCTCCTGAGCGCGACGGGATACCTGGCGGCGCTCCTGCGCGCCGACCCCTTCATCGGCGAGAGCGACACCCTGGCGCTCGTGCTCGGCATCCTCTCGGCGCTCCTTCTGGGGGTGGCGCTGTACGTCGCGGCGATCGTGACGGCCAACACGTTCGCCACCGTGGTGGCGGGGCGCACGCGTCGCATCGCGCTCCTGCGCCTCATCGGCGCCTCGGCCCGTTCGCAGCGGTCCGAGATCGGTCGCCAGGGTCTGTCGGCGGGCCTCTGGGGTGCGCTGATCGGCCTTGCCGCCGGCATCGGCCTCAGCGCCCTCGGGATCGCGGTGGCCGAGCTGGTCCTGGGCGTGCCGTCCGTGGACTACCCGGTCGTGCAGCCGGTGCTCGTCCTCCCCGCGGTCGCGGTGACGCTGACGACGTGGGCCGCCGCGTGGGCGGGCTCGCGGCGGGTCCTCACCGTCACCCCGCTGCAGGCGCTCGGCGGCGCCGTCGAACAGCCCTACACGCACGAGCGCGCCCGGCGGACCCGGAACCTCGGGGCGATCGTCCTGCTCGTCTGCGGGCTCGCGCTGCTGGCCGGCGGCATCCTCATCGGCTTCGTCACCCCGTTCGGTGTGGTCGTCGCGTTCTTCGGCGGCGTGCTGTCCTTCTCCGGGCTCGCCGGGGCCTCGACCCTGTTCATGCCGCCGCTGCTCCGCGCCGTGGGCCGGCTGTTCGGGCGCTCGGCGATGGCGAGGCTCGCGGCCGAGAACGCCCTCCGCCACCCCGAGCGGTCCAGCCGGATGACCATCGGCGTCGTCATGGGGGTCGCCCTCGTGACGATGTTCGGCGTGGCGGGCGAGACGACCAAGAGCGTCATCGCGACGTCGGGCGGCGGGGAGGCGCCCCTGGAGCTGTCGGCGCTCCTCGACACCTTCAGCGGCATCATGATGGGACTCGTCGCCGTGGCCGCCGTCATCGCCGCGGTGGGGCTGGTGAACCTCCTGACCCTCGGGATCCTGCAGCGCCGCCGCGAGCTCGGACTCCTCCGCGCCCTCGGCGTGACCGATCCGCAGGTGCGTCGGCTGGTGCTGCTGGAGGCCGCGCACGTGACGATCACCGCGACCGTCACCGGCCTCGTGCTCGGCATCCTCTACGGCTGGGTCGCCGCGCAGTCGCTGTTCGGGGCGATCCCGATGCCGCCGTCCTGGTCGACGCCCACCTTCGTGCTCCCCGCGGTGCCGTGGGGGCCGGTAGCGGTCATCGTCATCGCCACGGCCGTCCTCACCCTGCTCGCCGCGGTCGCACCGACCCGGCTCGCGACGAACGTCACCCCCGTCGAGGCGCTGCGCGAGGACGGGGGAGCGCCGGCTCCACGCGAGTCGCACCGTCCGCGCGGCATCCGTCGCTACCGTCGCCGCGGTGCGCGAAGCACGCTGAGCCCCGCCGGGCGCTGACCCGGAGCCGTTCAGGTGGCAGTCGTGGCCGCTTCCTGCGTCGGGAGGCGGCCACAGCCGTCACTCGAACGCGCGCGGGCTGACTCAGTCCTCGTCGGATGCCGCCTCCGCCGCCCGATCGGACGCCGGGTCGTGGGCCCAGGTCGGCGCGAGCGCGCGGATCCGCGCGCCGCGCCACTGCCACACCGTCCACAGCATCGGCCAGAGGGCCGGCGCGGCGGCCCCGCTGATGACCAGGCGGTCGCGCCAGAGGGCCTGATCGGGGCGGCCGGGAACCGGCGAGACGGCCATCTGGTGGTCCCACACGTCGAGCGCCGCGAGGGGCCCCGTGAGCGGGATGCCGCTGTCGCGGAAGATCCGCACCCGGCCGGCCGGCTCGTCGACGATCCGTTCCGAAGCGTGGATGAGCTGCCGGCCGAGCGGAATCGCGCCGAGCGCGGTCAACTGCACCGGGATGTCGTCGCCGGGCGAGAACGTCGTCGGGAGGCCTTCGGGAGACATCGGTTCCATGTCGACCATCGGCCCGTACAGCTCCGACACCGCTCGGGGGGAATGCAGCGCCCGCCAGGCGGCATCCGGATCGCAGTCGATGGTGAACTTCAGCAGCACCCGCATGCGCTCAGTCTGTCATCCGGCGTCATCGTCAGGACCCGCTGGCGGCGAGGGGGATCGTAAGGTATCGGGGTGTCGTCATCGTTCGATCAGCATCGCTACCAGGTCCGCTTCGACTGGGGTCTCGCGGGGCTCGCCCGTCTCGCCCCGGCCGACCTCGTCGTCGTCGTCGACGTGCTCGGAGCCGGCACCGCCGCGTCGGACGCGCTCGAGGCGGGAGCGTCCTTCTCGCGCGCCGAGCTCGATGAGCGTTTCCCGGATGCCGGGGCCGTGGTGGCCGTCGCCGTCGACGCCGGCGCGGGAGTGCTCCTGGGAAGCCTCCGCACCGCCCGCGCGATCGCCGAGGCCGTGGTCGCCGCGCAGCGCACCCGCGGCGACCGCACCAGCGTGTCGCTGATCGCGGTGGGGGAGCAGGCGCCGGAGGGCGGCATCCGCTTCGCCGTGGAGGACGAGCTCGGCGCCGGAGCGATCATCGACGCCCTCGCCGCCCTCGGCATCGACCACACCTCGCCCGAGGCCGCCGCCGCGTGCGCGGCCTTCCAGGGGCTGCGTCCGGCGGTCCGGCACCTGCTGACCGCCGCCGGGTCGGGGCAGCGGCTCCTCGCGGACGGGGCGCGCGAGCAGGTCCTCGCCGCGGCGACGCTGGACGCCGCATCCGCGGCGCCGCGCCTGGTCGACGGGACCTTCTCCGCCGCCGTGATCAGCGGGGAGTGAGGGCTGCGTCGCGTGCCGCGCGGGTGATCTCCCGCCGTGTCCACGTGAACGCATGCGCCGGGTCGAAGCGCGGCGCGCACTTCGCGCAGGAGGTCGGCCGGCTGGCGCGACGGTGCCGGTAGGCGACGTGACCGGCGGGGCACACCCCGACCCACGGCGCGAGCTCGACGGCGGTCTCGCCGTGGTGCGTCGTGCCGCCGACGTAGCCGAGCTCGCGCGCGACCTTCTTCCACTGCGGTCCGTGCCCGGCGTGCGGGCCCGCGAGGGCGTGCGCGACCTCGTGCAGCAGAGTCTGGTGGTTCTCGTCGTCGCTGTACCGCGCGGCGAGGTAGCGCGACACGCTGATGCGCCGCGCGCGGTAGTCGCAGAGCCCGGCGCGCCGCTTGGCGTTGTCGAACCCGAACGTCCAGCTCTCGTCGAGATGGAGGGCGATCAGGGCGTGCGCCCACCCGCGCACACGATGCAGTTCCGACATGGAGGAAGGCTAGGTCCGGCCTCGGACACCGCGCTCAGCTGGCGACGGAGCCGACCACGCGGCGGCGGTCGGCGGCGTCGATGGCCAGCAGCGTCGACTCGAGCTGGTCGTCGGGGACGCCGGACTCCTGACGCAGGAACAGCGCCCGCTTGAAGTCGCGCCGGGCGCTGTCGAAGTCGCCCTCGTCGTAGTGGACCTTGCCGCGGTGCTGGTAGGCGAAGGCGGCGATCGCCGACCAGCCCTGGCCCTCGGCCTCGTCGGCGCACGCGGTGAGCTCCTGCTCGGCGGCCGCGTACGCGCGGAGCGCCTGCAGCACGGTGGCGTGGAGGATGCGGGCGCGCAACAGGTCTTTGCGGGTGCCGGCCATGCGGGCGACGCGGACGGACTGGTCCGAGATCGACAGGGCGTCCTCGGGGCGACCGAGCACCTTCAGCAGCCACACGCGCTCGAGGAGCGCCGGAAGGCTGCGCTGCTCGCCGATCTCGTCGAGGCGGTCGCTGCAGTGCCGCGGGTCGACGATCTCGCGGAGGGTGTCGGGGTCGTATCCCTGGATGTAGCTCACGATGCACTCCTCCCGTTCGATCGGCCCCCACCAGTGTGCAACGCCGGTCGACGAACGCCGGTCGTGCCACGCCGGGTCAGCGCTCGAAGAGCGAGGACGACGGCTTGGGCGACGCCGTCGCCGAGCCGTCGGTCACGATGCGGCCGGCGCGGGCGAACTCGGCGACCTCCGCCCCCTCGGCGATCTTCGCGGGGTGCGGGCCGGCCGCGAGGAGCCGCGGGAGCCAGGCCGTCGGCAGCGGACGCGCGGATGCCGCGACAACCAGGTTGCCGAAGCGCCGGCCCTTCAGCACCTGCACCTCGGCGAGGACGATGACGTGCGCGAGCACGTGCGAGACGGTCGCCACCTGGCCGCGGGCGAACTCCAGCCCCGCACCGTCGGCGACGTTGACGAGCAGGACGCCGTCCGGGGCGAGGAGGTCCGCCGCCTCCCGGTAGAACTCGACGGTGGTGAGGTGCGCGGGGGTCTGCGCGCCGGAGTACACGTCCGAGACGACCAGATCGGCCTGCCCGCGCAGGCTCGCGGGGAGGCGCGCGATGCCGGCCCGCGCGTCGCCGATCCGCACGCGCACCGACGCGCCGCGGGGGAGCGGCAGCTCCTCGCGCACGAGGTCCCACAGCTCCGCCTCGAGCTCGATGACCTGCTGTCGGGAGCCCGGTCGCGTCGCCTCGACGTACCTCGGCAGGGTCAGCGCCCCGGCGCCCAGGTGGACGGCGGTGAGGGGCTGCCCCGGCATCCGGAGCTGGTCGATGACCGCCCCCATGCGGGCGACGTACTCGAAGTGCAGGTGCGTCGGGTCGTCGAGATCGACGTGGGACTGCGGGGTGCCGTCGACGTCGAGCTCGAACCCGCCGGCGTAGGCGGAGGGGACCACCCGGGCCAGCGTGCCGTCGCCGAGACGTCGCGACGGTGTCGGCTGCTCCCGCGTGCGTCCCATGAGGACCACGCTAGTCGGCACTCCCGACCGGCCGCGGGGATACCGTGGAGGCATGGCCGTCATCGACCTGAACGCCGATCTCGGCGAGACGATCGCGGGGGTGCCCACCGCGGACGACGAGGCGCTGTTCGCCGTCGTCTCCAGCGCCAGCGTCGCGTGCGGCGGCCACGCGGGGGATGCCGCCTCGATGCGCGCCTCGGTCGAGCGCGCGGCGCGGTTCGGGGTCGCCGTCGGCGCCCACCCGTCGTACGCCGACCCGGAGAACTTCGGTCGCGTGGCCCTGCGCATCCCGGCCGAGGAGCTCGAGCGGAGCATCGGGGGACAGCTCGACGCCCTCCTCGCCGCCGGCGCCGACCTCCGCTACGTCAAGCCGCACGGCGCGCTGTACCACGCCGTCCGCGCCGACCCCGCCCAGGCGACCGCCCTCGCCCGCGCCGTCGCCGCGCGGGCCGACCGCATCGGCCGTGGGCTCCCGATCCTCGGGCTCCCGGGTGCGGTGTCGGCGGCCGCGGCCGCGCACGGGCTCCCGTTCCTCGCCGAGGCGTTCCTCGACCGCGCCTACCGTCCCGACGGCGCCCTCGTCGCGCGCGGAGAACCCGGCGCGGTGCTGGACGACCCGGTCGAGGTCGCCGCGCGGGCCGTGCGCCTCGCCCGCGACGGGACGGTGGTCGCCGTCGACGGCGGCGTCCTCGACACCGGCGCGGTGTCGCTGTGCCTCCACGGTGACTCACCCGCCGCCCTCGCGATGGCGCGCGCCGTGCGCGCCGCGCTCGACGCGGCCGGCGTGAGCGTGCGGGCGCCGTGGTGAACGACGCGTCCGCGCCGGTGCAGCCGCCGGAGCCGCCCCGGACGGATGCCGGACTCCTGGTCGCCGCCCGACCGCTCGGCGACGCCGCGCTCCTCCTCGACGTCGTCCCGGGTGGCGTCGGCGAGCTCCTCCGGCGGCTGGGCGCGACCCCGCCGTCCGGGGTGATCGACCTCGTCCCGGCCGCGCGGACGCTGCTTGTCCAGGTCGATCCGCGCGCCCTGCCGCTCGCACGCGCCGAGCGATGGGTCCGCACCGCCGCGGCATCCGTCACCCCTCCGGAGGACGAGCGCGACGAGGCCGCGATCGACCTGGACGTCGTGTACGACGGCGAGGACCTCGCCGAGACGGCGCGGCTGCTCGACATGAGCGCGGAGGCCCTCGTCGCCCGTCACCGCGACGCCCGATGGCGGGTCGCCTTCACGGGCTTCGCGCCGGGCTTCGGCTACCTCGAGAGCCCCGACTGGCCCTTCGACGTCCCGCGCCTGGCCACGCCGCGCACGCGGGTGCCCGCCGGCGCCGTGGGGCTCGCGGCGGGCTTCACCGGTGCCTATCCGCGGGCGACGCCGGGCGGCTGGCGGCTGATCGGGCGCACCGCCGCGGTCCTGTTCGATCCCCTCGCCGATCCGCCCGCCCTGCTCGCACCCGGGCGGCGGGTGCGCTTCCGCGAGGTCGAGGCCCTCCCCGTCGTCCGGGCGGCCGCGCCTCAGGCGGGCGAGGCGCGCGCCGCGGGTGCCGGCATCCGCGTCGAGCGCGCCGGCATCCTCTCCACGATCCAGGATGCCGGGCGGCCCGGCCGCGCGAGCATCGGCGTCTCACCATCCGGCGCGACCGACCGGGGCGCGCTGCATCTGGCGAACCGTCTGCTCGGCAATCCCGCCGCCGCGGCCGGCGTCGAGGTGACGCTCGGCGGTTTCCGCGCCGTCGCCGAACGCGACGCGTGGGTCGCGGTCACCGGGGCCGGACGCGCGCTCTCGATCGACGGGCACGCGTGCGACCCCGCCGCCGCGCACGCCTGGCCGGCGGGGGCGACGCTCGAGATCGCGCCCCTGACGTCCGGGGTGCGGGCCTACCTCGCCGTCCGCGGGGGCGTCGACGCGCCCCGCGTCCTGGGCTCCTCCGCGACCGACACCCTCTCCGGACTCGGGCCCGCCGTGCTCGCCGACGGCGACGTCCTGGCGATCGGCGCCGAGCCCGAGGCGCCGATCCCGGTCGGCGAGGTGATCCCGTTCGACGCCCGCGGCTTCGACGACCTCGTCGTCGAAGTGCACCCCGGCCCCCGCGCGGACTGGTTCACCGCGGCGGCGCGCGACGCCCTGTACGCCGAGGTCTTCACCGTCACCGCCGACGCCGATCGGGTCGGCATCCGTCTCGTCGGACCCGACCTCGCCCGCGCCGTCGCAGGAGAGCTGCCGAGTGAGCCGATGGTGCCGGGAGCCCTGCAGGTCCCGCCCGGCGGGGGCGTGGTCGTGCTCGGGCGCGACGGACCGGTGACGGGCGGCTACCCCGTCATCGCGGTGGCGACGGATGCCGCGCTCGACGCGCTGGGTCAGGCGCGGCCCGGGACGCGGGTGCGGTTCCGTCACGCGCGAGGGGGATGATCGGCGGCGCGCGCGGAGTTATACCGCAGCATCCGATCGATTTCAAGGATCCCGCTGGACATGGCGCGTCGCGAGACGTATAGTGGGTCTTTGCGCTCTTGGATTCCCCCTGCCCTCATATGGTGGTCGGCGGTGCCTGCGTGCCCGTGCCTCGCGGTACGGCGTGACGCGCGGGTTTTCGGGGAATGATCGAGCACTCCACCTGACGACAAGGAAACGAGCCCTCTCGGGCCCACGGAGGTAATCCCCTTGGTTGCTGCGCCCAACGCATCCACCCCTGCCACCACCCTCAAGAACGGACGCGGAGCTTCCCGCCTCTCGTTCGCCAAGATCTCCGACACGTTGACGGTCCCCGACCTCCTCGCGCTGCAGACCGAGTCCTTCGACTGGCTCGTCGGCAACGAGACCTGGAAGGCCCGCGTCGACCAGGCGAAGGCCGCCGGCCGCACCGATGTCCCCGAGATCAGCGGACTGGAGGAGATCTTCGAGGAGATTTCCCCGATCGAGGACCTGAGCGAGACCATGCAGCTCTCGTTCACGAACCCCTACCTCGAGCCCGAGAAGTACTCCATCGAGGAGTGCAAGGAGCGCGGCAAGACCTACGCCGCCCCGCTCTACGTCGAGGCCGAGTTCATGAACCACCAGACCGGTGAGATCAAGACGCAGACGGTCTTCATGGGCGACTTCCCGCTCCAGACCGACAAGGGAACCTTCATCATCAACGGCACCGAGCGTGTCGTCGTCTCCCAGCTCGTCCGCTCGCCCGGCGTCTACTTCGACAAGACGCCCGACAAGACCTCCGACAAGGACATCGTCTCGGCGCGCATCATCCCCAGCCGCGGTGCCTGGCTCGAGTTCGAGATCGACAAGCGCGACCAGGTCGGCGTGCGCATCGACCGCAAGCGCAAGCAGTCGGTCACCGTCTTCCTCAAGGCCCTGGGCCTCACCAGCGAGGACATCCTCGCCGAGTTCGCCGGCTTCGACTCCATCGAGGAGACGCTGTCGAAGGACACCATCCTGAGCAAGGAAGACGCGCTCCGCGACATCTACCGCAAGCTCCGTCCGGGCGAGCAGGTCGCCGCCGAGGCCGCCCGCGCGCTGCTGGACAACTTCTACTTCAACTCCAAGCGCTACGACCTGGCCAAGGTCGGTCGCTACAAGATCAACCAGAAGCTGGGCCTCACCGGCCCGCTGTCCGACTCGGTGCTGACCGTCGAGGACATCGTCGCGACGATCAAGTACCTCGTTCGTCTGCACCGCGGTGACACGACGTTCGACGGCACCCGCGCCGGCAAGCCCGCCGAGATCCGCCTGGACGTCGACGACATCGACAACTTCGGCAACCGTCGCATCCGCGCCGTCGGCGAGCTCATCCAGAACCAGGTCCGCACGGGTCTGTCCCGCATGGAGCGCGTCGTCCGCGAGCGCATGACGACGCAGGACATCGAGGCGATCACCCCGCAGACACTGATCAACGTCCGCCCCGTCGTGGCGGCGATCAAGGAGTTCTTCGGCACCTCGCAGCTGTCGCAGTTCATGGATCAGAACAACCCGCTCGCGGGCCTGACCCACAAGCGTCGCCTCTCGGCGCTCGGCCCCGGTGGTCTGTCGCGTGAGCGCGCGGGCGTCGAGGTCCGTGACGTCCACCCCTCGCACTACGGCCGCATGTGCCCGATCGAGACCCCCGAAGGCCCGAACATCGGTCTGATCGGCTCGCTCGCGTCCTTCGCGCGCATCAACGCGTTCGGGTTCATCGAGACGCCGTACCGCAAGGTCGTCGACGGCCGGGTCACCGACCAGATCGACTACCTGACCGCCAGCGAAGAGGCCGACTTCATCGTCGCCCAGGCCAACGCCCCCCTGAAGGCCGACGGCCACTTCCAGGAGACCCGCGTCCTCGCCCGCAAGATCGGCGGCGAGGTGGACCTCATCCCCGCCGAGGAGATCGGCTACATGGACGTCTCGCCGCGCCAGATGGTGTCGGTGGCGACCTCGCTCATCCCCTTCCTCGAGCACGACGACGCCAACCGCGCCCTCATGGGTGCGAACATGCAGCGTCAGGCCGTCCCGCTGCTGCGCAGCGAGTCGCCCGTGGTCGGAACCGGTATGGAGGGCTACGCGGCCATCGACGCCGGTGACGTCGTCACCGCCGAGAAGGCCGGTGTCGTCCTGGAGGTCTCGGCCGACGTCGTGACCATCCAGCTCGACGAGGGCGGCACGCAAGAGTACTTCCTCCGCAAGTTCGACCGCTCCAACCAGGGCACGTCCTACAACCAGCGCGTCATCGTCTCGGCGGGCGACCGCATCGAGGCCGGCGAGGTCATCGCCGACGGCCCCGCGACCGAGGACGGCGAGCTCGCGCTCGGCAAGAACCTCCTCGTGGCGTTCATGACGTGGGAGGGTCACAACTTCGAAGACGCGATCATCCTCAGCCAGGACCTGGTGAAGGACGACACGCTCTCCTCGATCCACATCGAGGAGTACGAGGTCGACGCCCGCGACACGAAGCTCGGCAAGGAGGAGATCACCCGCGACCTCCCGAACGTCAGCCCCGACCTGCTGAAGGACCTCGACGAGCGCGGCATCATCCGCATCGGCGCCGAGGTCCGCCCCGGCGACATCCTCGTCGGCAAGGTCACCCCGAAGGGCGAGACCGAGCTCTCGGCCGAGGAGCGCCTGCTCCGCGCGATCTTCAACGAGAAGAGCCGCGAGGTCCGCGACACGTCGCTGAAGGTGCCCCACGGCGAGCAGGGCACGATCATCGCCGTCAAGGAGTTCAACGCCGAGGACGGCGACGACGAGCTCGGCTCGGGCGTCAACCGTCGCGTCGTGGTCTACATCGCCCAGAAGCGCAAGATCACCGAGGGCGACAAGCTCGCCGGACGCCACGGCAACAAGGGCGTCATCGCGAAGATCCTCCCCGTCGAGGACATGCCCTTCCTCCCGGACGGCACGCCGGTCGACATCATCCTCAACCCGCTCGGCATCCCCGGCCGCATGAACTTCGGCCAGGTGCTCGAGCTCCACCTCGGGTGGATCGCCAAGCAGGGCTGGAAGGTCGAGGGCGACCCCGAGTGGGCTGCCCGTCTGCCCGAGATCGCCCGCGAGGCGGCCCCCGGCACGAAGGTCGCCACCCCGGTGTTCGACGGTGCGTACGAGTCCGAGCTGGCGGGTCTGCTGGATTCGACCCTCCCCAACCGCGACGGCGTCCGCATGATCGACTCGACGGGCAAGACGCAGCTGTTCGACGGCCGCTCCGGCGAGCCGTTCCCGGCGCCCATCTCGGTCGGCTACATGTACATCCTGAAGCTGCACCACCTCGTCGACGACAAGATCCACGCGCGCTCCACGGGTCCCTACTCGATGATCACCCAGCAGCCGCTCGGTGGTAAGGCGCAGTTCGGTGGACAGCGCTTCGGTGAGATGGAGGTGTGGGCCCTCGAGGCCTACGGCGCCGCGTACGCGCTCCAGGAGCTCCTGACGATCAAGTCCGACGACATCCTCGGCCGCGTGAAGGTCTACGAGGCGATCGTCAAGGGCGAGAACATCCAGGAGCCCGGCATCCCCGAGTCGTTCAAGGTCCTCATGAAGGAGATGCAGTCGCTCTGCCTGAACGTCGAGGTCCTCTCGGCCGACGGCACCGCGGTCAACCTCCGTGACACGGATGACGACGCGTTCCGCGCCGCGGAAGAGCTCGGCATCAACATCTCCAGCCGCTTCGAGTCCTCGTCGATCGACGAGATCTAAGCCGCCGGGTCCGAAACAGAATTCTTCACAGGAGAACTGAGAACTAGTGCTCGAATCAACTACTTTCGATCAGCTTCGCATCGGCCTGGCCACCGCTGACGACATCCGTCGTTGGTCCTTCGGCGAGGTCAAGAAGCCCGAGACCATCAACTACCGCACGCTGAAGCCGGAGAAGGACGGCCTCTTCGGCGAGCAGATCTTCGGGCCCTCCCGCGACTGGGAGTGCGCCTGCGGAAAGTACAAGCGCGTCCGCTTCAAGGGCATCGTCTGCGAGCGCTGCGGCGTGGAGGTCACCAAGAGCTCCGTCCGTCGTGAGCGCATGGGTCACATCGAGCTCGCCGCTCCCGTCACCCACATCTGGTACTTCAAGGGCGTGCCCTCGCGGCTCGGATACCTGCTGGACATGGCGCCGAAGGACCTCGAGAAGGTCATCTACTTCGCCGCGTACATGGTCATCTCCGTCGACGAGGACGCGCGTCACCGCGACCTCGCCACGCAGGAGAACAACATCCGTCTCGAGCTGAAGACGCTTGCGGACCGTCGCGACGCCCGCGTGGCGACGCGCCTGCAGAAGCTGGAGGACGAGCTCGCCGCCCTGGAGGCCGAGGGTGCCAAGGCCGACCAGAAGAAGAAGGTCAAGGACGCCGCCGAGAAGGAGATGTCCTCCATCCGCAAGAACGCGGACGACCAGATCGCCCGTCTCGAGCGCGTGTGGGAGGAGTTCCGCACGCTCGAGGTCGGCGCGCTCAAGGGCGAGGACGAGATCTTCCACGAGCTGCAGGACCGCTTCGGTCAGTACTTCGAGGCCCACATGGGCGCCGAGTCGATCAAGCGTCGCCTGGAGACCTTCGACCTGCAGGCCGAGGCCGACAGCCTCCACCTGCAGATCTCCGAGGGCAAGGGTCAGCGCAAGATCCGCGCGATCAAGCGCCTGAAGGTCGTCAACTCGTTCCTGCAGACCGGCATGAGCCCGGCATCCATGGTCCTGGACGTCGTCCCGGTCATCCCGCCGGAGCTCCGCCCGATGGTGCAGCTCGACGGTGGCCGCTTCGCCACCAGCGACCTGAACGACCTCTACCGTCGCGTGATCAACCGCAACAACCGCCTCCGTCGCCTGATCGACCTCGGTGCCCCCGAGATCATCGTCAACAACGAGAAGCGGATGCTGCAGGAGGCCGTCGACGCGCTGTTCGACAACGGCCGCCGCGGTCGCCCCGTCACGGGTACCGGCAACCGCGCCCTGAAGTCCCTGAGCGACATGCTCAAGGGAAAGCAGGGTCGCTTCCGCCAGAACTTGCTCGGAAAGCGCGTGGACTACTCGGGCCGTTCGGTCATCGTCGTGGGTCCGCAGCTGAAGCTGCACCAGTGCGGTCTGCCTAAGCAGATGGCGCTCGAGCTGTTCAAGCCGTTCGTCATCAAGCGCCTCATCGACCTCGGTCACTCGCAGAACATCAAGGCCGCCAAGCGCGCCGTCGAGCGCACCCGTCCCGAGGTGTGGGACGTGCTCGAGGAGATCATCCGCGAGCGTCCGGTTCTGCTGAACCGCGCGCCCACGCTGCACCGCCTCGGCATCCAGGCGTTCGAGCCGCAGCTCGTCGAGGGCAAGGCCATCCAGCTCCACCCGCTCGTCTGCGCGGCGTTCAACGCCGACTTCGACGGTGACCAGATGGCCGTGCACCTCCCGCTGTCCGTCGAGGCTCAGGCCGAGGCCCGCATCCTGATGCTCGCCTCGAACAACATCCTGAAGCCGTCCGACGGCCGCCCGGTCACCCTGCCCTCGCAGGACATGATCATCGGCCTGCACCACCTGACCACGGTCAAGGAGGGTGCGACCGGTGAGGGCCGCGTGTTCGGTTCGGTCTCGGAGGCGATCCTGGCGAAGGACGAGGGCACCCTCGATCTGCAGGCCAAGGTGCGCATCCGCGTTCCCGGGCTCACGTTCCTCGAGGGCGACGCCCCCGAGGGCTACGAGCGTCACGGGCTCCTCGACGCCTCGCTCGGCCAGGCGATCTTCAACGACGCGCTGCCCAAGGGCTACCCGTTCGTCCGCGAGCAGGCCGACAAGGGCAAGCTCAGCCAGATCGTCAACAAGCTGGCCGAGGAGTACCCCAAGGTCGAGGTCGCGGCGACGCTGGACCGCATCAAGGACGCCGGCTTCTACTGGGCCACCCGCTCGGGTGTCACGGTGGCGCTGAGCGACATCCTCACGCCGTCGAACAAGGCGGAGATCGTCGCGGGCTACGAGAAGCAGGCCGCGAAGGTCCAGGGCCAGTTCGAGAAGGGTCTCACCACCGACGCCGAGCGTCGTCAGGAGCTCATCAAGATCTGGACCGCCGCCACCGACGAGGTCCAGCAGGCGATGCGCGCCAACTTCCCCGAGGACAACACCATCAACCGCATGGTGTCCTCCGGTGCGCGTGGTAACTGGCTGCAGATCCGGAACATCGCCGGTATGCGAGGCCTGGTGAACAACCCCAAGGGTGAGATCATCCCCCGTCCGATCATCTCCTCGTACCGCGAGGGTCTGTCGGTCGCGGAGTACTTCATCGCCACCCACGGTGCCCGCAAGGGTCTGGCCGACACCGCCCTCCGTACCGCCGACTCGGGTTACCTGACCCGTCGTCTGGTGGACGTCTCGCAGGATGTCATCATCCGCGAGGAGGACTGCGGCACGACCAAGGGTCTCGAGCTGCCGATCGCGGCGCCCGGTGCCGACGGCGAGCTGGTCAAGGACGCCAACGTCGAGAACTCCGTGTTCGCGCGGACGCTGTCGGCGGATGTCGTCAACCCGGCGGGCGAGGTCGTCGCCGAGGCCGGTGACGACGTCGGCGACGTGCTGATCAACCGTCTGGTGGAGTCGGGTGTCGAGAGCATCAAGGTGCGCTCGGTCCTCACCTGCGACTCGGCCGTCGGTGTCTGCGCGAAGTGCTACGGCCGTTCGCTGGCCACCGGCAAGATCGTCGACATCGGCGAGGCCGTCGGCATCATCGCGGCCCAGTCGATCGGTGAGCCCGGTACCCAGCTGACGATGCGTACCTTCCACACCGGTGGTTCGGCATCCGCGGATGACATCACGCAGGGTCTTCCCCGCGTGCAGGAGCTGTTCGAGGCGCGCACCCCGAAGGGTGCCTCGCCGATCGCGGAGGCCGACGGCCGCATCACGATCGACGAGACCGACAAGAGCAAGAAGGTCATCCTCACGCCCGACAACGGCGACGAGCCGCACGTCTACCCCGTGCTCAAGCGCGCGACGCTCCTGGTCGAGGACGGCCAGCACGTCACGGTCGGCCAGCCCCTCCAGGTCGGCACGCTCGACCCCAAGGAGGTCATGCGTGTCATGGGTGCCCGCGAGGTGCAGAAGTACCTCGTCGGCGGCGTGCAGGGCGTCTACCGCTCGCAGGGTGTGCCGATCCACGACAAGCACATCGAGGTCATCGTGCGTCAGATGCTGCGGAAGGTCACCGTGGTCGACCACGCTGACACGACGCTGCTCCCGGGTGAGCTGGTGGACTTCAAGCGCTACCAGCAGATCAACCGCGAGGCCGTCGGTGAGGGCAAGCGCCCGGCGTCGGGTCGTCCGGAGCTGATGGGTATCACCAAGGCGTCGCTTGCGACGGAGTCGTGGCTGTCGGCCGCCTCCTTCCAGGAGACGACCCGCGTGCTCACCCAGGCGGCGATGGAGGGCAAGAGCGACCCCCTGGTCGGCCTCAAGGAGAACGTCATCATCGGAAAGCTCATCCCCGCCGGAACGGGACTTGCGAAGTACCGCAACGTCACGGTCGAGGCGACGGAGGAGGCCAAGAGCGAGCGGTACCCCAACCGCATCTTCGCCTCGGACGGTGCGTACAGCGACGCCGACCTGAGCTACGTCGACTTCGACAGCTTCTCCACGGACGACTTCACCCCGGGCACCTACAACTGACCTGAGGTACGTCCCGAAGGGCCCCGGCTTCCGCCGGGGCCCTTCGTCGTTCCCGCCCGGAGTTCGGTCCCGCCCCGAAGGTGGTGGCTGGGCGGGGAGTCTGCCCGCCCCACGTACCGAACTCCTCCGATTCGGGGGCGTAGGGGCCTGTGGGGCCGGTTCCGGGGGTTTCGGGGCTGGATCGGAGGAGTTCGGCCCGGCCGGGGCTGGCGACGTCCCGGGGTCCGGCGGCGGGCGGGCGGGTGACCCGGTGCCGCGAGCCGCGCGCGCCCGGCGTGCCGAACTCCTCCGATTCGGGGGCGTAGGGGCCTGTGGGGCCGGTTCCGGGGGTCTCGGGGCTGGATCGGAGGAGTTCGGCCCGGCCGGGGCTCACGACGTCCGCGGGTCCGGCGCCGGGGCTGCGGGTGACCCGGTGCCGCGAGCCGCGCGCGCCCGGCGTGCCGAACTCCTCCGATTCGGGGGCGTAGGGGCCTGTGGGGCCGGTTCCGGGGGTCTCGGGGTCGGGTCGGAGGAGTACGGTACGCCCGGCGGCGGGGAGCCTGCGCGCGGCGGGAACGACGAAGCGCCCGGCGGGTCGGAACCCGCCGGGCGCTTCGTCGTGGGGTGCTAGGCCCGCTGGCGTCGGATGCTGCCGATGCGGAGGGCGGCTCCCGCCCCGATCATCAGCATCACGGCCAGCCACAGGCCGGTCAGGTCACCGGGCTCGCCGCCGGTGACCGCGAGGCCACCGTTCTGGCCGCCGGTCGCGGGCTGTCCACCCGCGGCGGGGATGTCGAGGTCGTACCAGACCAGGACGTTGCCCTCGGCGTCCAGGATCACCAGACGGTGCTGACCGGACACGTCGCTCGGGAGCGTCACCGAGATGGTGCCGTCCGCCTGCACGAGGTGCCAGCCGCCGAGCTGCTGCGGCGTCGAGTACAGCCACGCGGTGACCCACTGGCCGGCGTACTGCTCGCCCACCAGCACGGTGATGGTGCCGCCGGCGACGATGTCGCCGGCGATGCCCGCGCTCGGGCCCTGCAGGTCCGGCGTCAGCTCCTCGACACCGGGGGCGGTCGGCGTGGTCGCCGGCGGCTCGGTGCCCTCACCGGGCTCCTCCGGGTCGACCGGCTCCAGGATGTCGCGGACCGCGAGCGACAGGCGCACCTCGGTTCCGCTGTCAGGCGCCGTGAGCACCACGGTGGTCGCCGCGGGGGCGTCCAGCGGGATGGTCATCGTCACCGTCGCCGCACCGTTCGTGACCGTGACCGGAGCGAAGGTCGCCGCGCTGCCCTCCACACTCGGGACGAGCGTGGTGTTGGCGGGGCTTCCGAGCGACGTGAGGTCGAGACCCGACACCTGGAACGAGATGTCGGTGAGGCGCTCGGCGGATGCCGGGACGCCGGTCACCTGCACACCGCGCGACGAGTGGTCCGGGCTCAGCGGCGAATTGCTGCGGATGTAGTCGATCCACGCGTCGCGGTCGACCAGACCCGAATCGCGCGTGTCGGCTCCCTCGCGGAAGGTGGTGAAGTTGTCGCCGCCCTGCAGGAGGAAGTTGAACGACCCGATGCGGTACTCCCCGGCCGGATCGATCGGCTCGCCGTCGATCCACACACCGGTGATGCGCTCACCGCGTGCCGCCCCGGCGTCGAACGTGTACGACACGTTGGACGACAGGCCGAGCTGGAGGTAGGAGCGGCTCGAGCCTTCCGGCTGCCACTGCTGCTCGAGCACCTGGATGAACTGCTCCCCGGTGAGGGTCGTCGTCCACAGGTTGTTCACGAAGGGCAGGACCGCGTTGGCCTCGGCGTAGGTGACCACCCCGTCCGGCGCGTAGAACAGCTCCGCGCGCAGACCGCCGGGGTTGACGACGCCGATCTCGGCGCCGCCCCGCTCGGGAGCGGAGAGGCTCGACACCAGCGACTCGGCGACCAGGTTTCCGAGAGTCGACTCGCTGGCGCGGTCGTCACGGGCACCTCCGACGTACACGCCGTCGACGTAGCTGCCGCCGGCGAAGGCGCTGGTGATGTCGGCGGTCACCGAACCGATCGGCTCGTTCCCGATGACAGCCGCCTCTGCCAGGGCGTCGGCGACGATCGCCGACACCTCCGCGACGCGGGGGTACTGCTCCGTGAGCTGCGCGTCGGTCGGCGCATTCTCGCCGCCGATGCGCGAGACGTTGCGGGCCTCGTACGAGATCACCGCACCGTCGGTGGCGTCGAGCTCGAGGACGACCTGGCCGATGCGCTCGCCGTAGTTGCCGGTCTGCACGATCGGACGGGTGGTGTCGGTGCCCGGAACCGGGCCGTCCCACACGTACTGCTTGTGGGTGTGGCCGGTGAAGATCACGTCCACCGCGGGAGAGGTCTCGGTCACGATCTTGGCGAAGACACCGCCGGCGGCGACCTCCTCGGCGAGGGTCGAGCCCTCGACCACGCCGTCGCCGGCGCCCTCGTGGAACTCGGCGATGATGACGTCCGCGACACCCTCGAGCTCGGCTGCGACGCGGTTCACCGCGTCGACGGGGTCGCCGAACTCGATCGTCTCGATCCCGCCGGGCGAGACGAGCGTCTCGGTCTCCGCGGTGACGGTGCCGATGACGGCGACGGTCAGACCGTCGACCTCGAACAGCGCGTACTCGTCGAGCACCGGGTCCTGCGTGCCCTTGGCGTAGACGTTCGCGCCGAGGTACGGGAAGTCCGCGACGTCCGCGACCCGACCGGTGAGGTCGTCCAGGCCCCGGTCGAACTCGTGGTTGCCGACCGCCGATGCGGCCATCTCCAGCGCGTTCAGCACGTCCAGGGTCGGGACGTCCTCCGCCACCGCCGACGCGAACAGCGAGGCCCCGATGTTGTCGCCGGCGGAGAGGAACAGGGTGTTCTCATCGCCGTACTCCGCGCGCAGCTGCTCGACCGTTCCGGCGAACTTCACCGTGTTGGCGTCGATCCGACCGTGGAAGTCGTTGATGTTCAGCAGGTTGAGGTCGACCGTCCCCGGCTCCTCGTCTTCGGGGAAGGCGAGGCCGACGACGACCGGGTCGTGGTCGGAGGAGCGGTAGGGCGAGGCGTCGTAGAGGTTCGTGACGTTGTAGTTGAACCGGCTGTACTCCAGCGCGATCGACTCCGCCGCGTTGATGTTCCAGATGTCGACGCCGGTGACGAGCTCATCCGCGGCCGGGGAGGCCAGGATGTGGTCGAGCGAGCCGCTCTGGCCGGAGAACGAGTAGGTGTACTTGTCCGTCTTCTCCGCACCCTGGTTGACATAGCCGGCCTCGTAGAAGACCTGCATCGGGTCTTCCTGCGAGTAGGAGTTGAAGTCGCCGATGAGGAAGACGTAGTCGGTCTCCGCCTCGACCTGCAGCTCCTCGGCGAACTCCACCAGCGCCTCGGCCTGTGCCACGCGCGAGGCGTTGGACGCGCCCTGCCCGTCGCCCTGGTCGGCGTCGGCACCCGAGCCCGAGCCCTTCGACTTGAAGTGGTTGACGATCGCGACGAAGACGTCGTCCTCGCCGCCGCCGACCGGGGCGAACGCCTGAGCGAGCGGGTAGCGGGCGTTCGAGAACGCCGCATCGCCGTCGATCACCGAGTCGCCGACGAGCTCGACGGCATCCTTCTTGTAGATGAACGCGGTGCGGATGACGTCCTCTCCGGCCGGAACGGATGCCGGGGAGGGCGCGAACGCCCACACATCGTCGCCGAGGGCGGCGTTCAGGGCGTCCACCAGGGTGGACACCGCGACGTCGCGGTCGGTGCCGGAGATGAGGGAGTTCTCGATCTCCTCGAGCGAGACCACGTCGGCGTCGAGGGCGTTGATCGCGGCGACGATCTTCGCCTGCTGGCGCTCGAGGTTGGCGTCGTCGGCGGCACCGCGCGGGGCGGGACCGTTGCTGCAGGTGTTCACCGTGATGCGGTTGCCCGCCCGGTCGTTGTAGAACGTGCAGCTCGCACCGGCGGCGATCGCGTCGGCGCCGGTGGTGGTGAAGTAGTTCAGCACGTTGAACCCGGCGATGCGGATGTCGCCACCCACCTCGGCCGGCGCCGCGGTGCGGGTGTTCTCGAAGGTCACCGGCTGCACGTCGGCGGCGTTCTCGGCCGTCAGGTGCTGCGTCGGCTGGAAGTTCCACAAATCGTTGCGGAAGTCCAGCACCACCGGAGCGGTGAAGGTCACCGCAGCGCCCACACGCACCGGGTCGGTGGTCGAGAGGTAGGTCAGCGGGACCGACTTGTTCGCGTTGCTGTTGAAGTTGATCGAGGCGCCGTCGTCGAGGGTGACCTTGCGGGCGGCGTTGTCGGCGACCGCGGCGTCGTACTCGGCCGAGCGGGGCGCGGCGATCTCGGTCGGGGTCAGCAGGGGCGTGGTGCCCGAGGCGAGTCCGATGGATCCGTAGAAGTTCGTCGAGTAGACGTCACTCACGGTGTAGTCGCCCTGCGGCGCCAGCAGCATCGACTCGAGCGTCTCGCGCTCGGCATCCGTTCCGGGCCACACGACCTCGGCCGGGGTGACCGGCTCCGCGGGCTCGTCGAGCACCGTGACACCGGCGGCGGAAGTGGGGGAGATCTCGGTCAGGCCGTTGAACTCCACGACCGGCCCGGTGACCTCGACGTGGTCGCCGATCTCGACCTTCGCCGTCGCGGCGGAGGAGAAGACGTAGATGCCCTCGGAGGCGGTGTGCGTCGACAGGTCGAGCGGTCCGCCGGTGCCGGGGGTCTGGATGGTGAAGCCGTTGTAGCCGCCGGTCTTGTACGCCGCGGTCACGACGCCGCGCGTGGTGACCGTCGAGCCGACGAGGGGGCTGACGTCGCCGGTGCCCTGGATCTCGCGGATCGGCGTCAGAACGGGGGTTCCGGGCTCGGTCGGCTCCGCGGTGGGTGTCGGCTCACCGGTGGGGGTGGGCTCGGGGTCGCCGGTCGGCTCCGGGGTCGGCTCCGGGTCGGGCGTGACGGATGCCGAGGCCTGGGGCGTGATCGTGGCCGGGTGGCTGAAGTCCGCGGCGTTGTTGCCGCTGTCGACGAAGCCGGTGCGGGCGAGGGAGTTGGGGACGGAGTTGCCGCCGGTGACGGGGGCGGCGGCGCCCTCGAACGTGTTCGCGGTACCGGTTCCGAGGAGATCGACGACGTTCGCGACGCCGGCGATGTCGCCCGTCGGAAGGCCCAGCCGGTCGGTGGTCGAGGCGAGCCAGACGACGCCGTTCTCGCCCCCCGGGTTCATCGATCCGGTGATGTCGGGCGTCGGGAGCGCCGCGCCGACGGCGTTCGCACCGCCGTTGCCCGGAAGTCCGATGAGGTAGTAGTCGCGCGCGGCGATCTCGCCCGAGAGGGCGACGGTGTTCGACGCCGAGGGCTGCGCACCCGCGGCGCGCGTCGCGGGGCTGTACTGCACCGACCAGCCGTCGAGGCTCTGCGCCACGTCGCTGTCGTTGTAGAGCTCGATGAACTTGCTCGAGTAGGCGGCGTTGGCGCTGCCTCCCTTGAAGTACACCTCGTTGATGAGGACGCGAGAGCCCTCGGCGGCTGCGGCCGGCAGCGGCGCAAGGGTGCCGGCGGCGGCGAGGGCTGCGGCGACGACGGTCGCGAGGAGCGATCGCCTCCCGGAGCGGGGTGGGACGGACATGGATCTCCTCGGTGTCAGAACGCAGGTTTCGGTGACGGCTGAATCAGCGCGATTGTGCGACCGTAGGCTCGCGAAACGCACGGATTCTTACGCTCGTGTGTCCGGCAGGTAAAACCACCGTCGCGCGGGCGCATGAGACGCGATCCTAGACACATCGGCACGGGGTGCCGGACCACCTGTGGATAACTTCGTGACGCAGCCGGTCGCCGGCGCGCGTGCCGCACCCGCCTCGCGGGACCCCGCGCGTACCGTGGGGGAGGACGTTCGGGAGGGCGGATGATGGCGCGGGTCGCGGGACGCAACCGCTGGATCGCGGTGCCGGTCGGCATCCTGTGCGCGGCGGTCGTCGGGGCACTGGTGTGGTTGGCCGCACCGATGATCCCGGTGTCGGTGACGTGGGTGGGTGACACCCTCCGCGACGCGAGTGCCCGCCAGGCGGCCTCCCTCGACAGCGACGACGGCGAGGTGCGACGCGCCCTCGCCGACGGCGGCGTCGACTGCCGCGCGGCCTACCCCGACAGCCTCTGGAGCGAGCTCACCTGGCGCGGAGGGTCTCTGCTCGATCAGAGCACCGACGCACCGCCCACCGGAGCCGACGCCCTGGTCGATGCGATCGCCCCCGACGTCGTCGTCACGTGCGCGTGGACGTCGGATGCCGGGACGATCACGACCTCGTTCGCCCGCGTGGGGGACGATGCCGCAGGCCTCGCCGACGCGGCGCTGCGCGGCCAGGGCTTCGCGTGCGCCCGCACCGATGACGCTCTGCGCTGCGACCGCGGAAGCGCGGCCGGTGCCTCGGGTGCGAGCGAGCACCACATCCTCCGCGACGGCATGTGGATCGTCACCGCCGCCGACGGCGGCTACCCCGAGGAGTTCGACGCGCGCCTGGAGAAGCACATCTGGGGCTGGTGATCCCGGCGGATCAGCCCCAGATGCCGGCGATGATCGCGGAGGTGTACCCGGACGGGGCGAGGTTCGAGAACGTCGTGTCGATGAGGATGCCGTCGCGCCAGAAGAGGGTCCGGCCGTCGGTGACGGGATAGGTCTCGTTCTCCCACGTCTTCTCGCAGCGGGTGCCGCCGTCGGGCGTGTAGCAGGTGAAGTCCTGCTCGTCGGCGAGGTCGTTGAGGAGGTCCAGCGCCGGTCCGCGCGCGAGGCCGCTGATCGTGGTCTGCAGGAACGTCGTGTCGGCGCCGGGGTCGCGCCACAGGCACACGAGCGACCCGTCGGGTCGCGGCCCGGTCGACACCCCGGCCTCGGGGTCGTTCAGGGGGACGTCCTCGAGCTGCGCGAGCACGGTCTCGGTGAGCATCGACCGGCAGTCGTCGGGGATCTGCGCGAGCGGCGTCGGGGTCGCATCGGGGGTGAGGGTCACGATCGGCGTCGGCGTGTCCGACGGTGTCGGGCCAAGCGTCGCGGAATCGTCGGGCTCGGGAGCGCAGGCCGCCAGCGACAGCACGACGAGGACGGATGCCGCGGACGCGACGATGCGTGCGGGGGAGAGGTCCATCACCACACCTTAACAACGCGCAGCGCCTTCGCGGCGCGCCCGACATCCCTCGACGCGGCACGCCTCCACGGGTCCGGCCGTACCAGAGGCTAGCCTGCAGAGGCGGAACCGAACCCGCGTGAGGAGTGCTTTCGATGAGTGACCCCAAGTCGTCCTACGGCGAGCCGGTCGAGGAGCCGACCACGGCCGACGGTGACGTCGTCGGTCGCGCCAACGAAGGCCTGGCCGAGGCCGAGGCCGCGGCATCCGCCCCGCCCGTCGTCCACCACGATCCCGTCGCGTCCGAGAACGCCGACCCGGCCACCGCGCACACCCCGGCGTCGACGGATGCCGCCCCCGCCGCGACCGCGCCCGCCGCCGAACCCGACCCGTGGGACTCGGAGGAAGCGGCGTCGCTGTCGTACGACACCCCCGCCGCGACCCCAGTCACGTACGACGAGACCGCCGCCGCCGCGGCCGCCGCTCCCGCGCACGACTCGACCGCGGCGACCACCGCCTACGAGGCCGTTCCCGACAGAGACGCCCCCGCGGTCACCGCGAGCGAGCCGGCCTACGGCGCCGCGAGCGAGCCGGCCTACGGCGCCGCCGCCGCGGGAGCCGGTGCGGGAGCCGCGGCCACCACCGCCTTCGCGCCGCAGCCGATCTTCGTCCAGGCCCCCGAGGCGCCCCGACCGCGCGGCAACCGCGCCGCGGCTGGTGCGATCGGCCTCCTCGCCGCGCTCGCCTTCGCCGTCCTCTACCTCGGCGCGTGGATCGCCTTCCGCGCGATCGCGGGCGAGGTCGGCGGCGAGAACATCGGCACCGAGACGCTCGCGATGCTCGGCACGTGGTCGCTGTGGGTTCCCACCGTCGTCTTCTTCCTCGCCTTCTGGCTCCTCGGTGCGATCATCAATCGCGGTCGCTGGGGGCAGTGGGTCATCTTCGGTCTGGTCGTCGGCGCCGCCGCCTACGCCGGCCACATCCTCGGCCAGCTCTTCCAGGCGCCCTTCTGGATGCTCACCGCCCGCGAGGGCGCGGCGCTCGTGGAGGAGCAGCTTCTCGCACCGGGCGCGATCGCGGCCTTCATCATCGGCCGCGAGCTGACGATCTGGTTCGGGGCCTGGGTCGCCGCGCGCGGAAAGCGCGTGACCGAGCTCAACGTCGAGGCGCAGCGGGAGTACGAGCGGACGCTCGAGGCAGGACCGCAGCTGGTCCGCGCGTGACGTCCGACCACGACCACGACCAGGGTCAGCCGGGGCCGATGAGCCCTCGGCTGGCCCTGGTTCTGTCGACGGCGACGTTCTTCGCGCTCGCGATCTTCGCGCTCGGCATGACGAGCCTGCTCCTCGACGAGAGTGTGATCGCCGAGCCGGGGCTCGGTCAGATCCCCGGGATCCTGGCGATGGCGGGCGCGACGCTGGCGTTCCTCCTCACGCTCCGCCCGGGGATCCGCCGCCCGCAGCCGGGCTACGCCCCGGCCCTGTGGACGGCTCTGGCCTGCTTCCTCGCCTATCCCCTCATCGCCGCCTTCGGCGTCCTCTTCGTCGGCGGCGAGCTCGGGATCGCGTCCGCTGTCGTCTTCCGCCACGTCACCGGGTGGTTCGGTCTCGTGGTCGCGGCGTCCGCTCTGGTGGCCGCCGCCGCGGGCATCGCGCTCGTGCGCACACGCGGCGGACGCGCCCAGTGGCCGTGGGAGCGCGAGCAGGACGACGAGTAGACGCGCGTCGAGGCCCGGAATCCCGCGGATGACACGCCCGACGGGCTACCGTGGGACCGTGGAGCGCTCGCTCGAGACGCAGGTCAGCCAGGCCGTCGACGCCTGGTTGGCGTGGTTGCCGCGCTGGGAACCGGCCACGCACCGGGGCCGCGTCGCCCCGTGCCGACGCTGCTTCGGCTCGCCGGTGCTCTCGGCGGTCGGGCTCGGCGCCGATGTGCCGCACGGCGTGCAGCACGGCCTCTCCACCCGCGTGAAGACGATCGTCGACCGCTCGGTCGCGGAGTACACCGCACAGAACCTGCCGATGCTGCAGGCCGAACTCGATCAGCAGGCGGCCCGCAACCGCGCGCGCTCCTACCTTCCCGGCGAAGGGCTCGAGCCCGAGTTCGAGGGCCTGCCGATGGACCCCGAGCCGCAGCCGGGCGCCCCCTTCCTCTTCACCATCGCCGGTCTCGCCGAGGAGGTGGATGCCGACATCCCGGCGCTCCCGCCGCTGACCGACGAGGCGAAGGCGGCGCTCCGGCAGGAGGTGTCCCTCGCGGACGACTACGCCAACATGGTCGGACGGGAGGTCTGCACGATCCTCCTCCACCACCGGCTGCGCGTGCAGACCGCGATCACGCAGTATGTCGAGCCGCAGATCGCCGCGATGCTCGACGAGCTGACGCGTTCGCTCGACGCGCCGTTCGACCCACGCGACCCGGGCGCGTGAGGGGCCCGCGGCGGCGAAGGCGTACCCGCGGGCGCGGTTTGTTAGCATGTCCGGGTTTCCCCGGCGAGTGCTTCCGCGCGCCGGCGGGCGTCCGAGCGAGGAGGTGACGTGTCCACACGCCTCCCCTCCGCGCCCCCGATCCTGCCGGGGCTGACGTACGTCCGTCCCCTCGGCTCGGGCGGGTTCGCCGACGTCTTCCTCTACGAGCAGGACATGCCGCGCCGGAACGTCGCGGTCAAGGTCATGCCGAGCGACGTGCGCGACCCGGAGCTGCGGCGCATGTTCAATGCGGAGGCGGACGTGCTCGCCCACCTCTCGGCGCACCCCGCCATCGTGACCGTGTACCAGGCCGGGATCTCCGCCGACGGGCGTCCCTACATCGTCATGGAGTACTGCCCCGGCTCGCTCGCGCAGCGCTACCGGCTGGAGCGACTGCCCGTCGAAGAGGTGCTCGCCACCGGTGTGCGGATGGCGGGCGCCCTCGAGTCCGCGCATCGCGCGGGCCTCGTGCACCGCGACGTCAAGCCCAGCAACATCCTCATCACCACCTTCGGTGCACCGGTCCTCGCCGACTTCGGCATCTCCTCCTCCCTCCTCCGGCGGGATGCCGAGGAGGTGCTGGCGATGTCGATCCCGTGGAGCGCGCCCGAGGTGATCGCCGAGCAGACCGCCGGGACGATCTCGAGCGAGGTGTGGAGCCTGGGCGCGACGGTGTACTCGCTCCTGGCCGGGCACAGCCCGTTCGAGCGGCGCGAGCGCGGCCAGAACACCAAGGAACAGCTGCGGCGCCGCATCGCCCGCGCGGCGTACACCGACATCCCCCGGCCGGATGTGCCGGCCTCGCTCCAGGTCGCGCTCGCGACGGCCATGGCGCGCGATCCCGGGAAGCGCTTCGCCTCGGCCCGGGCGTTCGCCGAGGCGCTGCAGCGGGTGCAGGCCGAGCTCGCCCTGTCGATCACCCGCCTGGAGATCCCGGACGACGAGTGGGCGCCCGCGGGCGCTCCGGTCGACTTCGCCGACTCCTCGCTCCGCGGGCCGGTGCGCTCGCAGCTCGAGCGCGACAACCGCCGCAAGCGACGCCCGGGTGCGGATGTCACCTCCCTGGCGCGAGACGAGGACACGGACATCTCCACCCCGGTCCCGCGGGGGCCACGCGCGAGCACCGCGGTGCCGTGGATCGCGGCCGGCCTGTCCTTCGTCGTCGCCGTGGGCGCGGTCATCGGGGCCCTGTGGGCCGTGGGGGTGTTCTGATGCGCCGCCGCACGATCGCCGCCCTCGCCGCGGGCGTCGCCGCCGGTGCCCTCGTCGTCGGGATCGCGGTGGTGTGGCCGGGCCTGGACGCGCAGGAGACGCCCGAGGCCTCGACGTCTGTCTGGGCTCTGCAGACCGGTGACGGCCGCCGTTACGCGCGGGTGAACACCGCGGTCGGAGAGCTCGACACCGTCCGCAGCATCAGCAACCCCGACGCGGTGGTGTCCTCTCCCGCCGGGGTCTACCTCTTCAGCGACTCCTTCAGCAAGATCACCCGTATCGACGAAGCCCTTCCCGCCGACCTCGACGAGGAGGCGCTCCGAGCCTCGGACTCCACGCCCCCCGGCACGATCGACGTCGCGGCCTCCGGTGATCGGGTGGCCTACCTCACCGACTCCGGCACGGTCTACGTCGGCATCCTCGGCGGGGAGGAGCCGCGCGCGCTCGACCCCTTCCCGACCACCGACGAGGACGCCCCGGCTTACACTGCCGATGCCGTGGCGATCGACGATCGCGGCGTCCTCTTCGCCTACTCCCGGACGGACGCCTCGGTGCTCCGGTACGACATCGGCCGGAGCGAGGTGCGCGGGCGCGACGCGCTCGAGATCGACGAGATCGCCGCTCCCGCGGTCACCGCCGCCGGCGACACCTGGGCGGTCGTCGACGGCGAGTCCGGTCGGATGTGGCTGCGCGACGCCGAGGACGCGGCGCCTCTCCCGGCCACCGGCGCCATGACGGTCGCCGAGCCGTCGTCCGCGGCGGAGGAGATCTTCGTCGCCACCGAGACCGCGCTCGTGCGCGTGGCCCTCGACGGGTCGAGCGCCGACATCGCCTTCGGCACCGGGGCCACGGTCCTCGGCATCCCCGCCCAGCCGATCCAACGGGACGGCGAGGTCTACGCGGCGTGGCTGCCCGAGGGGGAGGGCACGGGGATCCTCTGGGGATCGGATGCCGAGCCCCGCACCCTCGACTACGGCGGCGAATCGCTCGGCGACGAGCGCCGGCCCGTGTTCGTCGACGGCGGCGGCTCGATCATCCTCAACGAGACGCGCTCGGGCTGGGCCTGGACCGTGCCGGACGGGGAGCTCGTGCCTTCGAGTCAGAACTGGTCGCTGGATGACCGGGTGGATCCGGATGCCGTGCCCGCCGAGGAGCAGCTGCCGGTGCAGCTGGACCCGAAGCCGCCCGTCGCCGAACCCGACGCCTTCGGGGTGCGCGCGGGGAGCCTGTCGACCCTGCCGGTGCTGATGAACGACCACGACCCGAACGAGGACGTCCTCAGCATCGACCCGACCTCCGTCACGGGCCTGGATCCCGGCTTCGGCACCGTCACCGTCACCGACGACGCCCAGCGTCTCGCCGTCCGCACCGAGCCGGGCGCGACCGGATCCGCCACCTTCACCTACCGCGTGACCGACGGGACGACCGCCGACGGCCTCGCCTCGGAGCCGACGACCGTCACCCTCACCGTCGTGGGGGAGGACACCGACACCGCGCCGGTGTGGTGCGGGGTGGAAAAGTGCCTCGTCGAGTGGCCGGCCCCCGAGGTCGCGCGCGGCGGCACGGTCACCGTGCCGATCCTCCCCGGCTGGGTCGACCCCGAGTCCGACCCGCTCCTCCTGCTCTCGGTCGAGAACCGATCCGGCATCGGCAGCGTCGCCGCGACCCCGTCGGGCGACGTCGTCTACCAGCACTCCGACGACGGGGCCGGCGGGGAGCAGCTCATCGACCTCGCCGTGACCGTCTCCGACACCGCCGGCAACACCACCGAGCGTCAGCTCGTCGTCCGGGTCTCACCCCAGCCGCGCCTGGCCGTGCAGTCCTTCGCCGTCCGCGACGTCGTCGGCGGTGCGATCAACGTCGACGTCGCCCCGCACGTGTCCGGGACCACCGGCTCGCTGTCGCTGGAGTCCGTGCGCGTCCTCGACGACGCCGCGGCGACGGCGACGGTCACCGGCGGGACGACCGGCTTCGACTTCACCGCGCGTGAACCCGGGACGTACCGCGTCGACTTCACCGTCACCGACGGCTCCACCGAGGCCACGGGGACGACGCGCATCACCCTCCTCCCCGCCGATGCGCCGGCGGAGCTGGCGACCTCGCCCGTCGTGGCCTTCGTCCACCCGCAGGAGGACGCCACCCTCGACATCTTCGCCGCCGTATCGAATCCGACGCGCCGCGTGCTCCTCCTCAGCGATGTCACCACGGCCGCCGACCCCGGCGCGGTCCTCTCCGTCGACGCGGTGGGTCAGAACCAGCTGCGGGTGTCCGGCTCGACCGCATCCGGCGAACCGGGGCGGCTCGGCACCGTCCGCTACGTCGTCAGCGACGGCACCGAGGACCAGGGCGCCCGCGTCGAGGGCGAGGCGACGGTGTACCTCCTCCCGCCCGCGCCGGAGCTCGCTCCGATCGCGGTCGACGACCGCGTCGTCGTGCGCGCCGGGGCGCAGATCGACATCCCCGTCCTCGCCAACGACGTCGCCCCCGCCGGCGGACGTCCGACGCTCAACCCGGCATCCGTCGTCTCGTCGTCCCCCGACGCGCTCGCCTTCGCGTCATCGGACGTCGTCCGCTACCTCGCGCCGCAGGAGCCGGGCGACTACACGATCACCTACTCGGTCTACACGACCGGCGCCCCCTCGCTCGCCGACGACGCCACCGTGCGCGTGCGCGTCCTCGACGAGGAGGCGAACCGTCCGCCGGTGGCCGACACCCTCGAGGGGCGCGTCCTCAGCGGCCAGACGACCCGCATCGACTTCGACGGCTTCGGCGTCGACCCCGACGGTGACGCCGTCACGCTCGACCGCATCCTCGAGCAGCCCGAGCGGGGTGCGGCGACGATCGCCGCCGACGGGGCCGGGATCGTCTACACCAGCGTCCCGGGCGACCGTGGGCAGGTCACGTTCCGCTATCGCGTCGTGGACGCCTTCGGCGCCACGGGGGAGGGGACGGTGCGCGTGGGCGTCCTCGACGGGCAGACCAACCCGAGCCCCGTCACCTACACCGACTACGTGCAGGTGCAGGCGGGCGAGGGCAACACCATCCGCGTCTCGCCGCTGGCGAACGACGTGGATCCCACCCTCGGCACCCTGACCCTCACGGACGTGCGTCCGGACCTGCCCGAGACGGATGCCGACGGCGCCGTCACCGCCGAATACACGCGGCTGGCCGAGCGCATCCTCTCGCGGGACGACACGTCGCTCGAGATCGAGGCGGGCACCGAACCGGCCACGATGACGTTCCTGTACGACCTGGAGTCGAGCTCCGGCAACACCGCGCGCGGACGCATCGTGGTGCGCGTGGTGCGCGAGAGCGTGCCGGACTACCCGATCGTGGCAGACACGGTGCTCACGGCCGAGACGCGCGAGGACTTCCTCGAGGGCGTCGATGTCCTCGACGGCACGGCGACGTGGGCGTCGGGCGACGTCGGCGACCTCGACGTCGCCCTGTGGGGCGACATCGACGACGTCGAGGTCACCGGCACGCGGCTGCGCGGCGAGCTGCCCGAGCGCACGCGCCTCATCCCGTTCCGCGTGTCGGGTGAGGGGGCGTCGGGCGAGATCGAGACGTACGCGTTCCTCCGGGTCCCGGGTGACGCCGATCTGACGCTGGCGCTGCGCGCCGGGGCGGTCCCGCCCGAGGTGGACGAACTCGAATCGGTCGTCTTCGACATGGCCGACCTCGTGGCGCGCCCTCGCGGCAGCACCGTCGAGATCGGACCCGACGTCCGATCCTCCGGCGCCCGTGGCGAGGCGGTGTGCCGCCTGGAGGGCGGCACCCGCATCCGGTACGACGCCGGCGCGGGCGCGCCCTGGTCGGATTCGTGCCGCGTGCCGGTGCGCCTGGCGGGGACGGAGGACTTCACCTATCTCTCCGTGCCGATCATCGTGGTCGCCCTCGATCCGCAGCCGGAGCTGCGCGCCGGCTCCCTCACGGTGGGCCCGGGCGAGACGGCGACCTTCGATCTGCGGACGCTCACGACCTGGCAGCTCCGCGAGGACTGGGACGGCATCCAGTACGCCCTCGACTACGGCGGGGTCTCGTTCGACGTCTCGCTCGCGGGAAGCATCGTCACGGTCACCGGCAAGGACGACGCGATGCCCGGCCGCGACGAGGCCGCCGTCGTCACCGTGCCGAGCCACGCGCAGACCGCGCCCGGACGCCTCATCCTGCGGGTCGGCGCGGCGCCCTCGACCCTGCCGCGCGGCGGATCGGTCGCCCAGCAGTGCTCCCAGGCCGCCGGCTCGTCGTGCAGCATCTCGGTCGTGGGCGCCTCCGGCGAAGTCAACCCGCTTCCGCGGACGCCCCTCGAGCTCACCGGCGTCCGCCCGACGGGCGAGTGCATCGGGGTGAGCTTCTCGATCGCCTCCGCAACGACGGTCACGGCCTCGTGGAGCGCGGATGCCCCGGGCGCGACGTGCTCTGCCGCCTTCACCGTGCGCGACGCCCAGGGCCGCGCCACGGCGGGCGATCGCGAGGGCCGCCTGCTGCTGGACCTGCAGGGGTACCCCAAGGCGCCCGCGAGCATCGGGCAGGTCGGCTTCGAGAACGGCTCGGTCACCCTCCGCATCGACCCCGGCGCCGCGCGCTCGGCGTACCCGGGACTCAGCGGCTTCGTCGTGCGCAGCGGCGGCGCGGTGGTGGCCCAGTGCTCGAGCGACGGCGTCTGCCCCTCCATCCCGGCCCCGAACGGCGAGCAGCGCCAGTACGACGCCGTCGCGGTGAACGCCGTGGGCGAGTCGCGCTCGGGCGTGCGGACGACCGCGTGGGCGTACGCCGCCCCCAACGCGCCCGGACAGGTCCAGGTCGCCCCGGTGCAGACCCGCGACGGCGCGGGCAACGTCGTCTCGCTCGTCATCGACGGGATCGACCCCAACGAGACCGGATACCTCGAGATCACCAGCCCCGCCGGCGAGACCCAGCGTCTGAGCGTCCGACGCGGCCAGACCCGCGTCGAGGTCGGAAGCTACCGCATCGGCACGAACACGACCTCGCCGATCACCATCACGCCGTTCTCGCGCTTCGACCTCCCTCCCGGGCTCGGCGGCAGCCCCTCGGGCGGGTCGATCACGGTCTCCGGCAACGGCGTCGGCGCCCCGCGCGATGCGCAGCTGGTGCTGGACTCGGTCTCCAACGGAGACGGCACGTCGACCGTCACCGCGCGGGCGACCGCGCGACTCAACGGCGACGGGTCCTCCCTCCGCTACGGCATCGTCCGCGAGGGCGACCGCTGCCAGACCGGACCCGACGGCGCCACCGCCTCGTTCCCCGGACTCACCGACGGCGAGGAGTACCGCTTCGTCACGTGCGTGGAGTCCGTCGTCGGCGAGCGGGTGTTCGGCCGCACCGAGGCGACGGCATCCGTCCGGGCGCAGCAGTCCGGCAGGGCCCCCCGCGGGTACACCTTCGCCGTCGACCCGGCGCCGAACGTCGTGGACCAGCGCGCCGAGTGGCTCATCCGTGCGCAGCCCACCTCGGACGAGCGCGTCCCCAACCGCAACCGCGTCGAGTTCGGCGGCTTCCCGAGCACACGCTTCGGCGCCGACCCCGAGATCGCGGTGCGCTACGTCCACGAGTTCTGGGGGACGCCGAGCGACTGGGCCCGGGTGACCCCGCGGTCCGGAAGTGCGCCCTACCAGGTGCAGGCGACGTGGGGCATCTCGTCCTGCGTCGGCGGTGGCGAGCTCGGGCGGACCTGGGACTCCTCGAACGCGCCCGGCGGCGGCCGCGCGGCGGTGACGTTCAGCAACGCGGACCTCCGCTTCTTCGACGCCTCCGGGGCGGTGCTCGAGCGCACGGCCGACAGCTGGACCGTCCCGTATGCCGCCGCCCGCATGGAGACGACGGTGACGGTCGACTGGAGCGCCCAGGGCTGGGGGCTGCAGAACGCCACCGGCACCGTGACGGCGAGCTGCACTCCGACCGAGCCGCCGCCCGCCCCGGAGACGGACCCCGAGCCCGCCCCGAACCCCTGAGCGGCATCCGCTCTCCCCGATCCACACCACGACGCACGACGAGGACCCCATGACGATCACGCAGGAGCAGGCGACCTGGTTCGCGCAGACCTTCTCTCAGCTCGCCGACAACGTCGAGCGGGCGGTGCTGGGCAAGCGCCACGTGGTGGAGCTCGTGCTCACTGCGATGCTGAGCGACGGCCACGTGCTGCTGGAGGACGTGCCGGGGACCGGCAAGACCTCGCTCGCGCGGGCGATGGGGCAGTCGGTCCAGGGGACCAACACCCGCATCCAGTTCACCCCCGACCTCCTCCCCGGCGACATCACCGGCATCAGCGTCTACGACCAGAAGCAGGGCGTGTTCGAGTTCCACGCCGGCCCGGTCTTCGCCAACATCGTCCTCGCCGACGAGATCAACCGCGCGAGCCCGAAGACCCAGTCGGCGCTGCTGGAGGTCATGGAGGAGGGCCGCGTCACGATCGACGGCGTCACCCGCCCCGTCGGCGAGCCGTTCCTCGTCCTCGCCACGCAGAACCCCGTCGAGCAGGCCGGCACCTACCGCCTGCCCGAGGCGCAGCTCGACCGCTTCATGATGCGCACCTCTCTCGGCTACCCCGACCACGCGGCCACCGTGCGGATCCTCGACGGCGCGGCGATCGACACCGCCGAGCTCACCCCGATCGTCACCCCGCAGGTGCTCGCGGGCATGGCCGACCTCGCCGCCGAGGTCTACGTCGACGCCCTCGTCCTCGACTACATCGCGCGGCTCGTGGACGCCACACGTGCCGCCGACGAGGTGCGCCTGGGCGTCAGCATCCGCGGCGCGCTCGCCCTCACCCGCGCCGTCCGCACGCGTGCGGCGGCGCAGGGGCGCACCTACGCGACGCCCGATGACGTGAAGGCGCTCGCCGTGGCGGTGCTCTCGCACCGTCTGATCCTCCAGGCCGAGGCGGAGTTCGACGGCGTCACCCAGGAGGCGGTCGTCGGTCAGGTGCTGCTGGACGTCGCGCCGCCCCGTCGCCGAGAGGCCGTATGAGTCTCACCGAGTCCCGCCTCACCCGCACCTCGGCCGCCACCGGCACCACCGGGCGCGGCGAGCTGACCGCCACGTCGGCGGTCAGCGGGCGCGATCGCGCGCTCCTGCGCGCGGCGGTGTGGGCGGCCTCCGCGTGGCGCGCGACCGTCCACGCGCTCCGTCGCGCCGTGGCGTGGCTCGGTCGCACCGTCCGCCCCGCCGGTGCCCTCATGCTCGTCGCGGCGACCGCGGGCCTCGTGCTCGGCATCCGCTTCGGGTATCTCGAGTGGATGATCGCGGGAGTCGTCGCGCTCGTGCTGCTCGTCGTGGCGACCCCCTTCCTCTTCGGCGCCCGCTCCTACGCGGTCGATCTGGACCTCGCCCACGAGCGCGTGGTCGCCGGGACGGGGGTGACCGGCCGCGTCGTGGTGCGCAACGTCGCGGCGCGCTCCGCCCTCCCCGGGCGCATCGACGTCCCCGTCGGGCAGGGACTGGTCGAGGTCGGTGTGCCGTTCCTGCGGCCCGGGAACGAGGTGGCCCAGGAGCTGTCGCTCCCGGGCCTCCGCCGCGGGGTCGTCACCGTCGGACCCGCGACGACGGTGCGGGCCGACCCGCTCGCCCTGCTCCGCCGCGAGCACGCATTCGAGGACGTCCACGAGATCTACGTCCACCCCCGCACCGTCGGCCTCCCCTCCACGAGCGCCGGTCTCATCCGCGACCTCGAGGGGAGCCCGACCCGGCGCCTGGTCGACGCGGACATGTCCTTCCACGCGATCCGCGAGTACGCCCCCGGCGACTCGCGCCGTCACATCCACTGGGCGTCCACCGCCAAGACGGGCCGCCTCATGGTGCGGCAGTACGAGGAGTCGCGCCGCTCCCGCATGGCCGTCGTCCTCTCCGCCGCCCGCACCGAGTACGCCGACGCCGAGGAGTACGAGCTGGCCGTCTCCTGCGCCGCATCGCTGGGCCTGCGCGCCATCCGCGACGCCCGCGACGTCGCGGTGGTGACCGGATCCGAGATCCCCCGGGTCGTCCGCGGGCGACTGCGCGCGATCCGGCGGGTGCCGGCATCCGCTCCTCGCCCGATGCTCGACGGTTTCAGCGGGGTCGAGATGCTCGAGAGCACGATGGCGATCGGGGACGTCTGCCGGCTCACCGCCGAGAGCGAGGAGCGCCTGTCGGTCGCCGTCCTCGTCACCGGTTCGACGGTTCCGCTCGCGGCGCTGCAGAAAGCGGCCCTCGCCTTCCCGGTCGACACCGCGGTCGTCGCGGTCGTGTGCGACGAGCGCGCCCACCCGCGGATGCGGGCCCTCACGGGCCTCACCGTGCTCACCGTCGGCACCCTCGACGATCTCTCGGGCCTCCTGCTGCGGGGGGCGACGTCGTGAGCCGCCGGACGACGGCGCGTGCCGCGATCGTGGCCGGCTCGGTCTTCTCGGCGACGATCGCGGGGCTCGCCGCCGTCGCCGCGTGGCCGATCTACGCCGGGCCGCCCTTCGCGATCCTCGTCGCCGTCTCGGTGCTCGCCGCCGCCGGGATCGCCGTCGGGACGGCCCTGCTCCGGTGGCGGTTCGCGGCGACGGCCGCCGTCACCGCCGGGGCCGTGCTCGTCCTCGGTGTGCCCCTCGCCGTCCCCGGTCGCCTGGGAGGTCCCGCCGACCTGCTGCGGGGCCTCGGCGAGCTCGGCGCCGGTCTCGTCCTGGCGTGGAAGGACCTCCTCACCGTCGACCTCCCCGTCGGCGCCTACCGAAACCTGCTCGTCCCCGCGCTCGTCGTCTTCGTCGTCGGCACCGTCGCGCTCCTCCGCCTGTCGTGGCACGAGGGCCGCGTCGCGCTCCTCGCCGTCCCCGTCGGCCTCGCGATGCTCGGGTTCGGGCTCTTCTTCGGCCGCACCGTCGTGAGCGACCCCCTGGTCCTCGGTCCGGTCACCCTCGCCGCCCCGCGGGAGAGCGCGCTCGGGATCGCCGGACTTCTGGCGTGCTTCGCCTGGCTCGCCTGGCGCACGCACCACGAGCGGGTCCGGGCCCTCGCCCGCGCCGCCGAGTCCGGCGACGTGCAGGTCGGGCGCCGCGCCCGCGGATCCGACCGGCGTCGGGTGGCGCTGGGAGCTGCGATGCTCGCGGGAGCCGTCGTCGTCGCCGGAGCGATCGTGCCGATCACCGCGGCGGGCTTCGAACGCCAGACGCTGCGATGGGCGGTCGGGCCGGAGGTCTCCCTCACGGCCGCGACGAGTCCTCTCGCGGAGTATCGCGCCCTCTTCGACGACGAACGGATCGACGACGTGCTGTTCACCGTCGAGGCGGGGGGAGCGGCGCCCGAACGCGTGCGCCTCGCCGTGCTCGACAGCTACGACGGCGAGGTGTTCCGGACCGGTTCCGGTGCCCCCTCCCGCTTCGTCCGGGTGCCCGCGGTGCGCGCGGCGGGGGAGGGCGCCGCGGTCGACGCCACGATCGTGGTCGGCGAGCTCCCCGGCATCTGGATGCCGTCGGCCGGCCGCCTGGTCGAGGCGGAGTTCGAGGGGCCCCGCGCAGTCGCCCTCGCCGATCGCTTCTACTACAGCTCGGGCGCGGACGCGGCCGTCCAGACCGTCCAGGGCGGATGGCAGGACGGAGACCGGTATCGTCTGCGTGCCGTCGAGCCCGCCCCGATCGCGCTGGGGTCGGCGATCGCCCCGGGCGCGGCATCCGCCACCGTCGAGGTGCCCGAGAGCCTGCGCACGTGGGTCGAGCGCCACCGCGTAGGCGAGGACGGCGCCGCCCTCGAGCAGCTCGTCGGGCTCCTGCGCGAACGCGGCTATCTCAGCCACGCCCTCTCGGTGGGGGAGGAGCAGCCGGCGTGGGTGGCCGAACTCGACGACTACCGCTTCCAGCCGAGCGCCTCCGGACACTCGCTCGCGCGCGTCGATCAGATGTTCACCCGCCTGCTGGAGCGCGAGGACGATCCTCGGGCGCAGGCGTCGGGGAACTACGTCGCCGCCGTCGGCGACGACGAGCAGTTCGCCGTGGCCGCCGCCCTCATCGCGCAGGAGCTCGGCTTCCCGTCGCGGGTCGTCGTGGGCGCCCGCCTCGACGCGCCCGCGGGCCTCAGCTCCTGTGACGACGGGGTCTGCCGCGCCGGCGATCTCGCGGCGTGGGTGGAGGTGCAGGATGCGGGCGGCGCCTGGGTGGCGCTGGACGCAAGCCCGCAGTACGCGCAGTCGCCGAGCCTCGATGTCACGGAGCAGCGCGACCCGGAGGTCGTCACCGACGTCCTCCCCGACGCCGTCGAGGACGTCGTCCCTCCCGACCCGGTGCAGGAGGATTCCGCCTCCGACGATCGCGACGAGGAGGCCGCCGGGACCGACCTGTCGTGGCTGTGGCCGATCCTGCGCGTGTCCGGTCTCACCCTCCTCGCTCTGCTGCTGGTCCTCGGCCCGTTCGCCCTGGTCCTCGCCGCCAAGGCGGCGCGTCGGCGCGGACGCCGGCGCGCCCCCGACGGAGGGGCCCGGATCGCCGGCGGCTGGGAGGAGTACGTCGACGCCGCGGTCGACGCGGGGCGCTCGGCTCCCGGCATCCTGACCCGCACCGAACTGGCGGCGCGCTGGGCGACGCCGCACGGGGACGAGCTCGCGGTCGCCGCCGACCGCGCCGCCTTCTCGGGCGGTGAACCGACGCCGGCGGAGACCACCCGGTACTGGGAGCTCGTCGATGAGGAGCGTCGGACGCTGATGCGCGACGGCGGTGTCTGGCGCCGGATCGTGCGGACCGTATCGTTGAGGTCATTCGTGCGTCAGGTGTCACCCGATGCGGGTGCACGCGATTCCGAGAGGGGGAGACGCCGGGTCCCGATGCCCGCGCGTCAGGCATGATGAACGCCACCGCAGACTCCACCGCCGTCGTCTTCGGCATGATCACCCTCGTGGTGGGCGTCGCCCTCTACGTCTGGACCGCCCTCGCGCTCGCGGCGGTGTTCCGCAAGACCGGTCGCCCCGGGTGGCAGGCGTGGGTGCCGATCCTCAACCAGGTCGTGCTTCTGCGCCTGGCCGGGATGTCCGGCTGGCTGCTCCTGCTGTGGCTCCTGTTCCCCGTCGGGCCGATCTTCGTCTGGGTCGCGATCATCGTCGCCTGCTATCGCGTCGGGGTCGATTTCGGACTCCCCGCGGGCGTCACCGTCCTCGCGGCCTTCTTCTTCCCGGTGTGGGCCTCGGTCGTCGGCTTCGGGTCGGCGCGCTGGCTCGGTGCCGCCGAGCACGCCGCCCCGGCCGGTCCGCGACGCACCCCGCGCCCGGAGGAGCGCCCGCTCTTCCCCGCCCCGGACGCCGCTTCCCGCGGCATCGACGCGGACGCCTCGGCCGCTCTCCCCGAGCCGGAGCCCTGGCCCTTCCCCGCCCCGGCTCGCGCCGATCGCGAGGACGCGGTCGACGGCGCGACGGAGGTCGGTCGCCCCGCGGCCGCCGCGTGGTGGCACCCGGTCGCCACGCCGGCGCCGGCCGCTGCGGCGGAGCCCGAGCCCGAGCCGGACCCGGCGCCGGATGCCGAACCGGCGCGGGACGTCGCTTCCGCTGCCCTTCCCGCACCCGAGCCCGAGCTCGCCCCGGCGCCGGAGCCCGGGCTGAACCCGGTGATCGAGCCCGTACCTGCACCGGAGCCCGTACCTGCATCGGAGCCCGCGGCCCCGCCGGAACCGGAGCCCGATCCCGTCGAGGCGGCGGCGCCGACCGCCGCGATCCCGGTGTCCCGCACACGCGTGGAGGAGCCGGTCGATCCCGCCGCGGCGGATCCGCTCATCGCCTGGCTGACGGGCCCCGTCGAACCGCTGCCGCCCGCGTTCGCGCCGCAGCCTCGCGTGCGGCAACCCGAGCCGGAACCGCAGCCCGAGCCGGAACCCGAGCCCGACCCGATCGCCCAGGCCCCCGAGCCGGAGCCGGAGCCCGAGCCGGTCGCCCAGGCCCCCGAGCCGGACCCCGAGCCCGAGCCGGAACCGGAACCCGAGCCCGTCTCCCGGAAGCCGTGGGAGGGATTCGCGATCTCGGCGAACGACGAGTTCACCGGCGAGGTCACCGGTGCCGTCACCGACGCACCCGCGCCGGTCTCCGCCGGCGCTGCGCCCGCTGCCCCCGTTCCGCCGCTCACGCCTCCGCCGGTGACGCGACTGCCCGCTCCCGCCGCCGGTGCCGGAGACGACGGCGATCGCGACGGCGGCGGCACGGAGGAGCCGTGGGCTCCGCGGCGGTCGCGCCTTCCGGCATCCGATGCCTTCCCCGAGCTGTCCGGCGAGGTCTCGGCCATCGTCGGCGCACCGGACGCCGGCGCGCCGCGGTCGGCGCGCACGTCGGTCTCGGCGCTGCACGTGCGGCCCGAGATCCCCGACGAGCCGGCGGACGAGACGATCATCGCCCGGCGCCGTCGCACGCAGTGGTCGCTGGTGCCCCCGCGCGGGACGCCCGTGACGATCGCGTCCGACACGGTGCTCCTCGGTCGGCGTCCGGCCCCGGATGCCGCGTACCCGCGCGCGCAGCTCATCGCGGTCGACGACGGCACCGTCTCGAAGACCCACGCGCGTCTCGTCCTGCGTCAGGACCGCTGGTACATCACCGACCTCGGGTCGACCAACGGCGTGGTCTTCGCCACGCTCATGGGGACCGAGGTCGAGGCGACTCCCGGCGAGGAGATCGAGGCGGGTGACCGCTTCCTCCTGGGCGATGCGGAGATCCGGCTTGTGCGGACCGACGCGTGAGCGATCCGCTCGACGAGCAGACCGCCCCCGTCCGTCGGCGAATTCCCGCGACGGAGCCGGAGGTCACCGAGATCGCCGCGCGCCGCCGCGTCGACGCCGCGCCCCCCGCGGTCGACGAGAGGACCGAGGTCGCCGCGCGCCGTACCCACGCGAGCGCGCCCGAGGAGGACACGCAGATCGCGTCCCGACGCGGGCGCGCCGACGGTGCTCCGCCGCCCGACGAGACCGAGGTGTCGGGGCGACGGACCCCCGGCCACGACGCGCCGTCCGCCCGCACGGCGCCCCGCGGATCCGCCCCGGTGACGGGCGCACCCCCGGAGTCCTACGGCGCCCGTCCGATGCGTGCGGCGTTCGCCGAGCGCACCCCTCCCGAGCGGCATCCGATCCAGCCCGTCCTCGACACCGCCGCCGCCGAACGCCGCCGGCGTCGTCGCGCCCGTCGCCGCCTCGTCGTCGCCGTCGTGCTCGCGGCCGTCGTCGTCGCCGCCGCGGTCGCGGCGGGGGTGATCCTGCTCACCCTCGCCTGAGCACTTCCTGCGCGCGTTTGCCCGCCCCGCCCGCGGCGCGTATCATTGAGCGGGTGTGCGCGTTGCGCGCCGTCCGCCGTGCCCCGGCACGGATGCCGGCCGCAGCACCTCACGAACGGGACCGGTCTGCGAACAGGCCACCCCCACGGCATATCCCCCCATACGACGCGCGACGGTTCCGCCGCGCTCCGGGTGGATCTGTGGTGAAACCACAACGCTGTCACCGTGCAGCACCCTGCGCGGGAGGATTCCCGCGCAGCCGACAAGGAGAGAACGTGCCAACCATTCAGCAGTTGGTTCGCAAGGGCCGTTCGCCGAAGGTCACCAAGACCAAGGCGCCGGCGCTGAAGGCGAACCCGCAGCAGGCGGGTGTCTGCACTCGCGTGTACACCACCACCCCGAAGAAGCCGAACTCGGCGATGCGCAAGGTCGCCCGTGTGAAGCTCCGCAACGGCACCGAGGTCACCGCGTACATCCCCGGTGAGGGCCACAACCTGCAGGAGCACTCGCTCGTGCTCGTTCGCGGCGGTCGTGTGAAGGACCTCCCGGGTGTCCGTTACAAGATCGTCCGTGGAGCCCTGGACACCCAGGCTGTCAAGAACCGCAAGCAGGCGCGCAGCCGCTACGGCGCGAAGAAGGGCTGAGTCAGATGCCTCGTAAAGGACCCGCGCCCAAGCGGCCCGTCGTCAACGACCCGGTGTACGGTGCCCCCATCGTCACCCAGCTCGTGAACAAGATCCTCGTCGACGGCAAGAAGTCGCTCGCCGAGTCGATCGTCTACAACGCCCTCCAGGGCGTCGAGTCGAAGAACGGCCAGGACGCCGTCGCCACGCTCAAGAAGGCGCTCGACAACGTCCGCCCCACCCTCGAGGTCAAGTCCCGCCGCGTCGGCGGCTCGACCTACCAGGTGCCGGTCGAGGTCAAGCCGCACCGCGCGAACACCCTCGCGCTGCGCTGGCTCGTCAGCTACGCCAAGGGCCGTCGTGAGAAGACGATGACCGAGCGTCTGCAGAACGAGATCCTCGACGCCTCGAACGGCCTGGGAGCCGCGGTCAAGCGCCGCGAAGACACCCACAAGATGGCCGAGTCGAACCGCGCCTTCGCGCACTACCGCTGGTAACAGCACCCCTGTCGCCGGCCGGAGGCGAACCCTCCGGCCGGCACAGTCCGACACCAAGGTAAGGAAGACACCCCGTGGCACAAGAAGTGCTCACCGACCTCAACAAGGTCCGCAACATCGGCATCATGGCGCACATCGATGCCGGAAAGACGACGACGACCGAGCGCATCCTGTTCTACACGGGCGTCAACCACAAGATCGGCGAGACCCACGACGGCGCCGCCACCACCGACTGGATGGAGCAGGAGCAGGAGCGTGGCATCACGATCACCTCCGCCGCCGTCACCTGCTTCTGGGAAAAGAACCAGATCAACATCATCGACACCCCCGGTCACGTCGACTTCACCGTCGAGGTCGAGCGCTCGCTCCGCGTGCTCGACGGTGCCGTCGCGGTCTTCGACGGCAAGGAGGGCGTCGAGCCCCAGTCCGAGACCGTGTGGCGTCAGGCCGACAAGTACGACGTCCCGCGCATCTGCTTCGTCAACAAGATGGACAAGCTGGGCGCCGACTTCTACTTCACGGTCGACACGATCGTGAACCGCCTGAAGGCCAAGCCCCTCGTGCTGCAGATCCCGATCGGCGCCGAGAACGACTTCGTCGGCGTCATCGACCTGGTCTACATGCGTGCGCTCGTCTGGCCCGGAGACGCCAAGGGTGATGTCACCATGGGCGCGAAGTACGAGATCCAGGAGATCCCGGCCGACCTCGTCGACAAGGCGAACGAGTACCGCGAGAAGCTCCTCGAGACCGTCGCCGAGTCCGACGACGCCCTGCTCGAGAAGTACTTCGGCGGCGAAGAGCTCACCCACGAGGAGATCAAGGGCGCCATCCGCAAGATGACGATCGCCAGCGAGGTCTACCCCGTGCTGTGCGGCTCGGCGTTCAAGAACCGCGGTGTGCAGCCGATGCTCGACGCGGTCGTGGACTACCTCCCCTCCCCGCTGGACGTCCCGGCGATCGAGGCGAAGGACCCGAAGGACGAAGAGATCGTCATCGAGCGTCACGCCGACCGCGACGAGCCCTTCGCGGCGCTCGCGTTCAAGATCGTCACGCACCCGTTCTTCGGCCGCCTGACCTACATCCGCGTCTACTCGGGACACCTCGACTCCGGCGCCCAGGTCGTCAACGCGACCAAGGGCAAGAAGGAGCGCATCGGGAAGATCTTCCAGATGCACGCCAACAAGGAGATGCCGGTCGACTCGGTCACCGCCGGTCACATCTACGCCGTCATCGGACTGAAGGACACCACCACCGGTGACACCCTCTCCGACGCGCAGAACCAGGTCGTCCTCGAGTCGATGACGTTCCCGGAGCCGGTCATCGAGGTCGCCATCGAGCCCAAGACCAAGGCCGACCAGGAGAAGCTGGGTCTCGCGATCCAGAAGCTCGCCGAAGAGGACCCGACGTTCCGCGTCGAGCAGAACGCCGAGACCGGTCAGACCGTCATCAAGGGCATGGGCGAGCTCCACCTCGACATCCTGGTCGACCGCATGAAGCGCGAGTTCAAGGTCGAGGCGAACGTCGGAAAGCCCCAGGTGGCCTACCGCGAGACGATCCGCAAGAGCGTCGAGAAGCACGACTACACGCACAAGAAGCAGACCGGTGGTTCCGGCCAGTTCGCGAAGATCCAGTTCACCATCGAGCCCCTCGAGGTCACGGCGGACAAGATCTACGAGTTCGAGAACAAGGTCACCGGTGGGCGCATCCCGCGCGAGTACATCGGCCCCACCGACCAGGGCTTCCAGGACGCCATGAACGTCGGCGTGCTCGCCGGCTACCCCATGGTGGGCGTGAAGGCGATCCTGCTCGACGGTGCCTCGCACGACGTCGACTCGTCCGAGATGGCGTTCAAGATCGCCGGCTCCATGGGCTTCAAGGAGGCCATCCGTCGCGCGAACCCCGTCATCCTCGAGCCGATCATGGCCGTCGAGGTGCGTACTCCCGAGGAGTACATGGGTGACGTCATCGGCGACCTGAACAGCCGTCGCGGTCAGATCCAGTCGATGGAGGATGCCGCCGGCGTGAAGGTCGTCCGGGCCAACGTCCCCCTGTCGGAGATGTTCGGCTACATCGGCGACCTGCGGTCGAAGACCTCAGGCCGTGCGGTGTACTCGATGGAGTTCGACTCCTACGCCGAGGTGCCGCGCAACGTCGCCGACGAGATCGTCCAGAAGAACAAGGGCGAGTAACACTTCCGGATGCCGGGACGCAAGCCCCGGCATCCGGGCCTCACAACTTCACAGAATCAGCATCACCCCCACCCACTAGGGTGGAAACCAATCCCGTAGAAGACCGGTCGCAATCCAGTGCCCGGAGGATCTACACGACTGTCCTAGGAGGACCCAGTGGCTAAGGCCAAGTTCGAGCGGACCAAGCCGCACGTGAACATCGGAACGATCGGTCACGTCGACCACGGCAAGACCACGCTCACCGCAGCGATCTCGAAGGTGCTCGCCGACAAGTTCCCGTCGGCCACCAACGTGCAGCGTGACTTCGCGTCGATCGACTCGGCTCCCGAGGAGCGCCAGCGCGGCATCACGATCAACATCTCGCACGTCGAGTACGAGACCCCCAAGCGTCACTACGCACACGTCGACGCCCCCGGTCACGCCGACTACATCAAGAACATGATCACCGGTGCCGCTCAGATGGACGGCGCGATCCTCGTGGTCGCCGCCACCGACGGCCCGATGGCGCAGACCCGCGAGCACGTTCTGCTCGCCAAGCAGGTCGGCGTGCCCTACCTGATGGTCGCCCTGAACAAGGCCGACATGGTCGACGACGAGGAGATCCTGGAGCTCGTCGAGCTCGAGGTCCGCGAGCTGCTGTCCAGCCAGGGCTTCCCCGGCGACGACGCTCCGGTCATCCGCGTCTCGGGCCTGAAGGCCCTCGAGGGCGACGAGCAGTGGGTCCAGTCGATCCTTGACCTGATGGACGCCGCCGACGAGTCCATCCCGGACCCGGTGCGTGACAAGGACAAGCCGTTCCTCATGCCCATCGAGGACGTCTTCACGATCACCGGTCGTGGCACCGTCGTCACGGGCCGCGCCGAGCGTGGAACCCTCGCCATCAACTCCGAGGTCGAGATCGTCGGCATCCGCCCGACGCAGAAGACCACGGTCACCGGTATCGAGATGTTCCACAAGCAGCTCGACGAGGCGTGGGCCGGCGAGAACTGCGGTCTGCTGCTGCGCGGTCTCAAGCGCGACGACGTCGAGCGCGGCCAGGTCGTCGTGAAGCCCGGTTCGGTCACCCCGCACACCAACTTCGAGGGCACGGCGTACATCCTGTCCAAGGAGGAGGGCGGCCGTCACAACCCGTTCTTCACGAACTACCGCCCGCAGTTCTACTTCCGCACCACCGACGTCACCGGCGTCATCTCGCTGCCCGAGGGCACCGAGATGGTCATGCCCGGCGACACCACCGACATGACGGTCGAGCTGATCCAGCCCATCGCCATGGAGGACGGCCTCGGCTTCGCCATCCGTGAGGGTGGCCGCACCGTCGGCGCCGGCACGGTCACGAAGATCCTCAAGTAAGGATCCGTTCCGCACGAAGGCCCCCGGGGATCTCCCCGGGGGCCTTCGTCATCCTCACGGGCGGTCGGTCTTGCGTGGAACGATGCGCATGACCGCGGTGCCCGCGGCCATCAGGGCGAAGGCGGCCAGAAGCCACCAGACGCCGTTCGCTCCGGCGACAAGCGCGCCGCCCCCGGTGGCGGCCAATGCAGCATTCGGGTTGTACATGTGCTCCCCATCCTTTCTCTCACCAGCGCCGGCGGCGCCGAGTCACGGCGTCCAGGTACGCCTTGCCCTGGACGAGCTGAAGGAATCCGTCGAGCACGAGCTCGTACATCGTCGCCGCGGCGAGCATGTGCTTCCACCCGCGGTATCGGACGGTCACGACCCGTTCGATCACGAAGACGCCCGTGAGTGCGAACCACACCGGATGGATGACGAATGATGCGGAAGCGAGCGCGACGACGATCGTCGCCACGTACAGCAGAGTCACCAGCACCCCGAGCATTCCGAGCAGCTGTCGACCCCAGTAGCGCCAGGTGACGCGTGTGAGGCCGTACTGCACGCAGTTCTCCACGGCTCCTCGCTTCCACCGGAGCCGCTGATCCCAGAGCGCCCTCCATGTCGGCATCGTCTCGGTCACGAGGGTGCACGTGCTGGGTGAGATGATGTGATAGCCGAGGTGCATGATCGCGAAGCTGATCTCGTTGTCTTCGGTCAGGACGGTCGTGTCGTATACGCCGCCGCGGCCGTCACCGGCGGGCAGTCGGCCGTTGCGTCGCGCTGCGCTGATCCGTCGGAGCGTCGCGACGCGGAAGAGAGCGGCAGTGCCCGTCACGACCAGGCACCGCCCCTTCAGCCGCGCCACATCGCGCGCGTATCGTGCGTACTCGTTCCGCTGAAGGTGCGCCACGAAGCCGCGACGGTCGTCTCCGCGGAACACGCCACCGACCGCGCCGTAGCTCGGGTCCGCCAGCCGCTCCATCGCCTCGTCGATGAAGACGCGGTCCAGGATCGAATCGGCGTCCTGGACGAGCACGACGTCGTCGTCATCCAGCTCTGCGAGCAGGATCGCCAGGACCTGGTTCAGTGCGCCCGCCTTCTTGTCGGTGTTGCCCCGGGTCGCATAGACGTCCACGTCTTCATCACGGGCGATCTGCTCGGTCTCGTCGGTGCAGTTGTCGGCGACGACGATGATGGCGTCGGGTGGACGCGTCTGAGACCGGAGCGCGGTGATCGCCCCACGGATCGTCCCGGCCTCGTTGTGCGCAGGAAGCAGCGCGGTGATTCTGCTCGGACGGACGGAAGCGGACGCTCGCGTCGGTGCAACACATGTCATGACGGTCCCCAGTACTCCGTGCCGCACGCCCGTCGGTCGCGCGGCACGCCCCATGTCGCCGGGCTTTCGGGTCACCCGGCCGTCACCTTCCCGCTCCCCAGCGTTCCGGTGAGAGAAAAGTACGCCCCGCGAAGCGACTCCGGCCCCGGCTTGAGCAAAACGTTCGGCAGGTTTGAGGTGACGGTGTGTCACTTGCGCGTTCCCCGAGCCGACCGTGAGTGTGATCGCTCTCAGGTGCGGTCCAAAACTGAGAAACCCTTAGGCGAAATGGGCAGGGGACCTTTGGATACGACGTCCGATCGTCCGGTAGCGTTCCCGATGGATCACCGCGATGCGGACCCGCGACGCCACCCGAAGGCGACGCGGGATGGGGCCGCAGGGTGATCCCTGAACGGACCTGCGTCCCACACCCGAGGGGCGCAGGATGGGGCCGTTCTGTATGCCTGTGCCACTGGGGGGCTCATGCAGATCAGCAATGGTGCGACGCGCGCCGAAAACCGACGTTCGATGGAGCGTCGGCGCTCGAGGACGCGCACTGCGCTCACCTCGGTCGCCGGTGCGGTGATCGCGGCGCTCGTCGTCGTCGGCGCCGCGCCGGCGATCGCGGCGGACGCCACGCCGACGCCGACGCCGACGGCGACGCCGACGGAGCCCTCGGCGCCGACGGATGCCGCGACCACGACGCCCGACCCGACGCCCGCGGAGGGCACGTCGCCCGCCGCGACCGAGACGCCGGTCGCAACGCCGGAGCCGACGCCGACCGCGCCGACGCGTGCGGTGCGGTCCACCAGCGTGACCACGCAGACGGTCGCCCCCATGACCGTGACGACCTCGTCCATGAGCGTCGTGGTCCGAAAGCGGGCCCTCGCCAACCCGACCACGCTCGCCGGCACCGTCGCCGAGACCATCGGGACCGACTACGCGGGCACGGTGGGCGCACGCTTCCGCCTGTGGACCTACACGACCTATGCGGCCGGCCCGCAGTCCTCCACCGACTACACCTGCACCATCGTCGCCGGTGGCGCGTGCACCATCACCATCCCCGACGCGGGCGGCACCAACAAGGGCAAGCGCTTCTGGGTCGTGGAGGATACGCCCGTCGCCGGTTCGGACGCCGCGAAGACCTACATCAACCCGCAGCTCCTCCTCGGCAGCTACCAGGGCCCGACCGCCCGTCAGTACCTCGTCGGCCTCACGACCGCCGTCGCCGCGGACGCGTCGATCACCGTCCCGATGACGTCTACCACCACCAACGGGGGGACGCAGATCTCCTCGAGCGAGCTGGGCAACTCCATCACCACGGCTCAGGGCGCCTCCTTCGGCGCCGTCGCGAACTCGTGGAAGAACCCGGTCGTCGCGGCCAAGTGCGAGCCCGAGCGTCTGCGCATCTCGCTGGTGCTGGACCAGTCGGCGTCGATCACCGATGCGCAGTGGACGCAGTTCCGCAACGCGCTGGTCAGCAGCGGCGGGGTGCTGGAGCTCCTCCGCAACGCGAACGCGGAGGTCTCGATCCTCGGCTTCGGCACGAACGCCAGCACCAACGGCAACGGCTGGCACTACGGCTCGACCGGACCCGCCCTCCTGCCCTCGAACTACGCCTCCCTCATCCCGACCAGCCGTCCCGGCGGATCGCAGAACGCCACGAACTGGGATGCCGCGCTGTCGACGATCCAGAACGTCAACGGCACCCACGACTACGACCAGGTCCTGTTCATCACCGACGGCGCGCCGAACTACATCCTGAACGGCTCGTCCGTCAGCTCCTTCGACGTGACCCTGCGCTCCCTCGAGGCGCCGCTGTACGCGGCGAACGCGTTGAAGAGCGCCGGCACGCGTGTGGTCGCCGTGGGCGTCGGCAACGGCATCACCGGCGCGGGAGCCAACCTGCGCGCGGTGTCGGGGGAATCCCTCGGGTCGGACTACTTCCAGACCGCCAGCTGGGACGACGTGAAGAAGCAGCTCGCCCAGATCGTGCAGGCGGCCACCTGCCAGCTGCCGATCGAGGTCAGCAAGACCACGATCGACGCCGGCGGCAAGACCACCACCACGGCAGGCGGGTGGGCCTTCACCGCCGCGAAGACCGCCGGTGACGGCACCCTTCAGGGCACGGCGACCCAGACCACGACCGCGGGGGTCAACGGCACCGCCGACTGGACGCTGCGCTTCACCCAGCCGACGGGGCAGTCCGCCTCCGTCACGCTCACCGAGACCCTGCAGACCGGCTGGACGCTCACGAAGGTCCAGTGCGCGATCGGGGCGGGCCCCCTCCAGGACCAGACGGTCGTCGACGGCAAGAGCGTCACGATCACCGGACTGTCCACGGCATCCGAGAAGCTCTCCTGCGTCTTCACCAACACGGAGAAGAAGAAGGAGGCGACGGTCACGGTCGACAAGGTCTGGCAGGTCAAGGACTCGTCGGGCGTCGTGATCGGCACCTACCGCGAGCCGGCCGAGCCCGGCGCGGCCGCTGTCCCGGCGGGCCTGTCGGCATCGCCGACCATCGGCGGTCAGTCGGCGCAGTGGGGCGTCGCCCGGACCGGATACGTCTCCGGCGCGACCGTCGCCCTCGACGAGAACGTCACGATCGACCGGACCGCTCTCCCGGGCTGCGTGCTCACCTCGAAGGCCCTCACCCGCGCGGCCGGGAAGGACGTCAACGCGTCCCTGCCGTACACGGCCACCCTCGCCGAGGGAGCCAACGCCTTCACGATGACGAACGTCGTGACCTGCACGCAGACCCTCAGCCTTGTGAAGACGGTCGGCTACGGCTCGGCCGCCACCGACGCGTGGACCCTGTCGGCCACGAAGCCGGCGGGCAGCAACGCGCTCGCGGGGCCCTCGGGCACCTACCGCACCGACAAGCCCGTCTCCGGTGCCGTCTCCGCGGGAGTCGCCTACACGCTTGCAGAGGCAGGCGGCCCGAAGGAGTACGTCGCCGCCGGCGCATGGACGTGCCTCGCGGGGTCCGCCACGGTGCCCGTGGCCTCCTCCACGGTGACCGTGCCGCTCGGGCAGACCGTCGAGTGCACGATCGTGAACACCACGGCGAAGCTGACCCTCCTCAAGGAGGTCGTCGGTCAGGCGCTTCCGCCCGGTGACTGGACGCTCACCGCCGATCCCGGCACGGGCTCGGGTCTCACGGCCAAGACCGCCGTCGGAGCATCGCAGCCGGGCGCGGCGAACACCTTCGAGATCAAGCCCGGAACCGTCTACACGCTGTCGGAGGCGCCGACCGCCGGCGACGGCGCCATCGCCTACCGCCAACTCGCGCTGGAGCGTCAGCTCGACGACGGCACCTGGGTCGCGGTCGACAGCGACCGGGTGACCGTCCCGGCCGGGACGCACGCGACCTACCGGTTCGTCAACGACCGCGTGCCCGCGGTGGTCCTGCCCCTCACGGGAGGCGCGAGTACGGATGCCTTCCTCCTGGGTGGTCTCGCCGTGCTCCTGCTGGCCGGGGCGCTGGCCGCCTGGAACCTGCGAAGCCGATTCGCCCTCCGCCGGAGCGTGTGACGCGGCATCCGCTCACCGCTCGCGACGGATCACACACGTACGGCTCGGTGCAGCCGTCGACTTCACACCCGAACCCGAATCACCCGCACCATCACCTGTCTGAAGAAGAAAACTGGGGAGTACAGACAATGACAACCAACACCAACGGCGGCTGGGGACGCCGCGTGGTCGCCGCCGTCGGCGCGGTCACGATCGCCATGATCGGAGCGGTGGCCCTCGCGTCGCCCGCCTCGGCCACGGAGACGCCGAACGGCCCGAACATCGACCCCAAGGCCAAGGGGTCGGTGACGATCCACAAGTACGCCGAGCCCGACCAGGCCACCGGCCTGCCCAACGACGGGACGAAGCTCACCGAGGAGCAGCTGAAGAACCTCACCCCGCTGCAGGGCGTGACGTTCTCCATCGCGAAGGTGGACGGCATCGACCTCACCACCAACGCCGGGTGGACCACCGCGGCGACGCTGAAGGTCTCGGCCGACGGTGTCGTGACCGGAGGGTCGACCACCTACCCGACGACCGTCGTGACCTCGGGCCCGACCGACGCCGCCGGCATCGTCGGATTCGCGGATCTGCCGCTCGGCGTCTACGTCGTCTCCGAGGTCGACGCGGGGGCGAACCCGATCGCGATCTCCACGCCGCCGTTCCTGGTGACGGTGCCGCTGGCGACGCAGAAGAACACCTGGCTCTACGACGTCAACGTGTACCCGAAGAACTCGCTCACCGGTGTGACCAAGACCGTCGACGACGCCAAGGCCACGGGTCTCGGCAGCGAGATCAGCTGGACCGTCGCCGCGGAGATCCCGAACGTCGGCGCGGGTCGCTCGCTCAACCGCTTCGAGATCGTCGACACCCTCGACGCCCGTCTCGGCTACGCCGGCGCCTCCGTCGCGGTCACCGACCGCACCGGTGCGCCCGTCACCCTGCCCGACGGCTCCTTCACCGTCACCGCTCCCGCGACTGGCGCCGCCGGAGACCTCAAGGTCGTCTTCACCCCGGCCGGGCTCGCGGTGCTGCAGGAGAAGGCGCTGGGCGGCACGGTCACCGCGACCGTGAAGACCACCGTCAAGGAGATCGGCGACGGCTCCATCGAGAACACGGTCACCCTCTACGTCAACGACGCGAAGGTCATCTCCCAGGACGTCACGTACTGGGGTGCGCTGAAGGTCTTCAAGTACGCACAGTCGGGCGAGGTCAAGACCGGACTGAAGGATGCCGAGTTCCAGGTGTTCACCAGCGAGGCCGACGCCATCGCCCGCACCAGCCCGGTGTCGGTCAACGGCAAGACCACGTTCGTCTCCGACGCATCCGGCAACCTCACCGTCGACGGTCTCTTCGCCGGCGTGAAGGGCGCGGGCAAGGACTACTGGCTCGTGGAGACGAAGGCCCCCGTCGGTTACACCGCCGACACGACCCCGATCAAGGTCACGGTGAAGCCCGGCTCGATCGAGAAGGCCGAGGTCGTCAAGGTGCTGAACACCCAGGTGCCCCCGCCCATCCTGCCCCTCACCGGTGGTGACGGAGCCGTCATGTTCGGCATCGCCGGCGCAGCCCTCGTGCTCATCGCCGCCGGCGCGGCGGTCGTGATCGCCCGCCGCCGCGTGCGCGCCTGACGCACGACCCGCTCTCCGCGGCGGGGGCGCTGAGCCCCCGCCGCGGAGTACCACGTTCTCCACGAAGGACTCCCCGATGACACTCACCGCCATCCGCCCCGAGGCTCCGGCCGATCCGCCGCCGACCCGTCGCGCCCGCCGCGCGCGGTGGCGGCTTCCGGTCGTCCCGCTCGTGATCGCGGTGGTGTGCTTCCTCGGGGTCGGGGTGCTGCTGTACCCCGCGGCCGCGGCGTGGATGTCGCAGTACCAGCAGTCCCTCCGCATCGACGAGTACGCGCACGAGGTCGAAGTCGCCGGGCCCGACGTGCTCGCGGCCGAGCTCGCCCGCGCGGCCGACTACAACGCCGCCCTGACCGGCGGAGCGTTCCTCGACCCCGACGAGCGGATCCCGCAGTCCGACGACGCCGGCGCGGGATACGAGGGGCTGCTCGCCGCGGACGACGACGGGCTCATGGCGCGCGTGCGCATCCCCGCGATCGACGTCGACCTGCCGATCTACCACGGCACCACCGAGGATGTCCTCGAGCGCGGGGTCGGCCACCTCGAGGGGACCGCACTTCCGATCGGGGGGACGGGGACGCACGCGGTCCTCACCGCCCACCGTGGGCTCGCCTCGGCGGAGCTGTTCACGAACCTCGACCGGGTCGTCGTCGGCGACACCTTCACCGTCGAGGTCTTCGGCGAGGTGCTGACCTACCGCGTGCGCGATACGCAGGTCGTCGCACCCGACGAGACCGAGACGCTGTACCCGTTCGCGGGGGAGGACCTGGTGACCCTCGTCACCTGCACCCCGCTGGGCATCAACAGTCATCGGATCCTCGTCACCGGCGAGCGGCTCCTCCCCACCCCGCCCGAGGACGTGGCGCGCGCGGGCGCGACCCCCGACATCCCGGGCTTCCCGACCTGGATCGTCGGCCTCGCCGGTGCCGCCGCGCTGCTCTCGCTCTACGTGTGGTGGAGCGGTCGTCCGGTGCCCGCGCGCGCGGCCGCCGCGCCGGCGCGGCGTGCCTCGTGGCGACCGGGCGAGTTCGACGGCGGAACCTCTTCCCCCGGCGCGTCCGCACCGGGACAATGAACCCAGCTGCGCGGGGGTCGCGCACCGAAGCGAAGGAGGGGCCATGGCCATCGACGACCTGGTCAATCAGGGCAAGCAGTTCCTGGAGCAGAACAAGGACAAGATCCAGGAGGCGGTGAGATCCGACAAGGCCGAGGAGGTCTCCGACTCGGTCCTCGACGCCGCGGCCGAGTTCGTCAAGAAGGTCGCCCCCGAGGGCGTGCACGAGCACGTCGACAACGCGCGGAACGCCGCGGACAAAGCCATCGGCAACGAGTAGCCGTCCGTTTCGAGCACGAAGGGCCCGGTGGATACCGGGCCCTTCGTCGTCGGAACGGACGACACGCCGGTGCGACACGCCCGAGTTTGCGACACGCCCGGGCCGCACGTAGACTAGTGAGGTTCCACATTCCGGGGTGCCCACTGGTGCGTCCCGGATCACTGCCAGGGCAGTGCATAGGCGGCGCACGACTCTTCACGGGTCTCGCGCAAGGTCCTAGGCCGCGGGCAGCAGAACCACCACATCCACACCCCCCACATGAACGCTCTGCGGTCGTGCGCGGGCGGGGACGGATGCCGGGACATGCGGCGCTCCGGCGCGGCATCCGGATTGACATCAGAACAGCGGTGCAGCAACGCACTGCGCAAGCGGTGCAGAAGTGCCCTGGCGCGAAAGCGCCATCGTGCGTCCAATGCCCTCGAGGTATGACGCGGAAAGAGAGTGAGCAGACAATGGCGGGACAGAAGATCCGCATTCGCCTGAAGTCGTACGATCACGCCGGCCTCGACTCGTCGGCCCGCAAGATCGTCGACACCGTGACCCGTGCGGGCGCAACCGTGGTGGGCCCCGTGCCCCTGCCGACCGAGAAGAACGTCGTGTGCGTCATCCGGTCGCCCCACAAGTACAAGGACAGCCGCGAGCACTTCGAGATGCGCACCCACAAGCGCCTCATCGACATCATCGACCCGACGCCCAAGGCCGTCGACTCGCTGATGCGTCTCGACCTGCCCGCCGATGTCAACATCGAGATCAAGCTCTGAGGCGATCGACATGGCACACATCAACGAAAAGGTTTCCAAGGGCCTGCTCGGCACCAAGCTCGGCATGACCCAGGTCTGGGACGAGAACGGCAAGCTCGTTCCCGTCACCGTCATCGAGGTGGCCCCCAACGTGGTCACCCAGGTGCGCACCCCGGAGAAGGACGGCTACAACGCCGTGCAGATCGCCTACGGGCAGATCGACCCCCGCAAGGTGAACAAGCCCCTGACGGCCCACTTCGAGGCCGCCGGCGTCACCCCGCGTCGCCACCTCACCGAGATCCGTACCGCGGATGCCGCTGACTACTCACTCGGTCAGGAGCTCACCGCGGAGGGCGTCTTCGAGGCCGGCCAGCTGGTCGACGTCGTCGGCACCAGCAAGGGCAAGGGCACCGCGGGTGTCATGAAGCGCCACAACTTCAAGGGCGTCTCCGCTTCGCACGGTGCGCACCGCAACCACCGCAAGCCCGGTTCGATCGGCGCCTCGTCGACCCCGAGCCGCGTCTTCAAGGGCATGCGCATGGCCGGCCGTATGGGTGGCGAGCGCGTGACCGTCCTCAATCTCACGGTGCACGCCGTCGACGCCGAGAAGGGTCTGCTGCTCGTCAAGGGCGCCGTCCCCGGTGCGCGCGGCCGCATCGTCTACGTCCGCAACGCAGTGAAGGGTGCCTGATCATGGCTGACTCCACGCTCGCGCTCGACGTCGTCACCACCGACGGCAAGAAGGCCGGTTCCGTGAACCTGCCCGCCGCGCTGTTCGACGTCAAGACGAACATCCCCCTCATCCACCAGGTCGTCGTCGCCCAGCGCGCCGCCGCCCGCCAGGGAACCCACTCGACCAAGCGTCGTGGCGAGGTCTCCGGTGCCGGCCGCAAGCCCTTCAAGCAGAAGGGCACGGGTAACGCCCGTCAGGGCTCGATCCGCGCGCCGCACATGACCGGCGGTGGCATCGTCCACGGCCCGAAGCCGCGCGACTACGGCCAGCGCACCCCGAAGAAGATGATCGCCGCCGCCCTTGCGGGTGCGCTCAGCGACCGCGCACGCGGCCAGCGTCTGCACATCGTCGACTCCTTCGGCATCGAGGGCGCGCCCTCGACCAAGGCTGCCGCTGCGGTGCTGTCCGGCCTCGGCGCCGTCAAGAACGTGCTGGTGGTCATCGACCGCACCGACGAGCTGAGCGTCCTGAGCGTGCGCAACCTCGCGTACGTCCACGTGCTGACCTTCGACCAGCTCAACGCCTACGACGTGCTCGTCTCCGACGACATCGTCTTCACCAAGTCCGCCTACGACGCCTTCGTCGCGTCCAAGACGGCGACCGAGGAGGTCTCCGCATGAGCGCCGACAACGTTCTGCAGACCGCGGGCAACAAGGACCCGCGCGACATCATCCTGAAGCCGGTGGTGTCCGAGAAGAGCTACTCGCTCATCGACGAGGGCAAGTACACCTTCCTCGTGGACCCCCGTGCCTCCAAGACCGAGATCAAGCTCGCCATCGAGAAGATCTTCGGTGTGAAGGTCGCCGCGGTGAACACCATCAACCGCGTCGGCAAGGCACGCCGCACCCGCTTCGGCACCGGCAAGCGCAAGGACACCAAGCGCGCCATCGTGACGCTGAAGTCGGGCACCATCGACATCTTCACGGCCGTCGGCTGACCCCGCGGAACAGAGGACCAAGAACATGGCTATTCGCAAGTACAAGCCCACGACCCCGGGTCGCCGCGGCTCGTCGGTGGCCGACTTCGCCGAGATCACCCGATCGACGCCCGAGAAGTCGCTCCTCCGCCCGCTGAGCAAGACCGGTGGTCGCAACAACCAGGGCCGCATCACGACCCGCCACATCGGTGGTGGGCACAAGCGCCAGTACCGCGTCATCGACTTCCGTCGCAATGACAAGGACGGCATCAACGCCAAGGTCGCGCACATCGAGTACGACCCCAACCGCACCGCGCGCATCGCGCTGCTGCACTACTTCGACGGCGAGAAGCGCTACATCCTGGCGCCGAACAAGCTGTCGCAGGGCGACGTCGTCGAGTCGGGCGCCTCGGCGGACATCAAGCCGGGCAACAACCTGCCGCTGAAGAACATCCCCACCGGTACCGTCGTGCACGCCATCGAGCTGCGCCCGGGCGGCGGCGCGAAGCTCGCCCGTTCGGCCGGCACCTCGGTGCGTCTCGTCGCCAAGGACGGCCCGTACGCGCAGCTGCGTCTGCCCTCGGGCGAGATCCGCAACGTCGACGCGCGCTGCCGCGCGACCGTCGGCGAGGTCGGCAACGCCGAGCAGTCGAACATCAACTGGGGCAAGGCCGGCCGCAAGCGCTGGAAGGGCGTCCGCCCGACCGTCCGCGGTGTCGCGATGAACCCGGTCGACCACCCGCACGGTGGTGGTGAGGGTAAGACCTCCGGTGGTCGTCACCCTGTTTCGCCGTGGGGCCAGGCCGAGGGCCGCACCCGTCACGCGAACAAGGAAAGCGACAAGTACATCGTCCGTCGTCGCAACGCCGGCAAGAAGCGGAAGTAGGAGTAGAGGAAGATGCCTCGCAGCCTTAAGAAGGGCCCCTTCGTCGACGAGCACCTGCTTCGCAAGGTGGTCTCGCAGAACGAAGCCGGCACCAAGAACGTCATCAAGACCTGGTCCCGTCGCTCGATGATCGTGCCGGCCATGCTCGGCCACACGATCGCCGTGCACGACGGACGCAAGCACATCCCCGTGTTCGTGTCCGAGACCATGGTCGGCCACAAACTGGGCGAATTCGCGCCCACCCGCACCTTCCGCGGCCACGTGAAGGACGACAAGAAGGGCCGCCGCCGCTGACGCGGCGGTGCGAAGAGGAGAGAGAAATGGTGGAGTCCATCGCACGCGTGCGACACATCCGCGTGACCCCTCAGAAGGCTCGTCGTGTCGTCGCCCTCATCAAGGGCAAGCAGGCCGAGGAGGCCCTGGCCATCCTCAAGTTCGCGCCCCAGGGTGCGAGCGAGCCCATCTACAAGCTCGTCGCCGCCGGCATCGCGAACGCTCGCGTCAAGGCCGACAAGGACGGCGAGTACCTGAACGAGTCCGACCTGTACGTGAAGAACGCGTACGTCGACGAGGGCACGACGCTCAAGCGTTTCCAGCCCCGCGCGCAGGGTCGGGCCTTCCAGATCAAGAAGCGCACCAGCCACATCACCGTCGTGCTGTCCACCCCCGAGGTCGACGAGACGGTTCCGGCATCCACGAAGAAGGCGAGCAAGTAATGGGCCAGAAGGTAAACCCGTACGGCTTCCGCCTCGGCATCACCACGGACCACGTGTCGCGTTGGTTCTCGGACTCGACGAAGCCGGGCCAGCGTTACGCCGACTACGTGGCCGAGGACATCAAGATCCGCAAGCTCCTGCAGTCGAACCTCGACCGCGCGGGCGTGAGCAACATCGAGATCGAGCGCACGCGTGACCGCGTCCGCGTCGACATCCACACCGCGCGTCCCGGCATCGTGATCGGCCGCCGCGGTGCGGAGGCCGAGCGCATCCGCACCGACCTCGAGAAGCTCACCGGCAAGCAGATCCAGCTGAACATCCTCGAGGTCAAGAACCCCGAGGCCGACGCGCAGCTGGTCGCGCAGGGTGTGGCCGAGCAGCTCTCCGCTCGTGTGGCGTTCCGCCGCGCGATGCGCAAGGGCCTGCAGGGCGCGCAGCGCGCCGGCGCCAAGGGCGTCCGCATCCAGGTCTCGGGCCGTCTCGGCGGCGCCGAGATGAGCCGGTCGGAGTTCTACCGCGAGGGTCGTGTGCCCCTGCACACGCTCCGCGCGAACATCGACTACGGCTTCTACGAGGCCAAGACGACCTTCGGCCGCATCGGCGTGAAGGTGTGGATCTACAAGGGCGACCTCACCAACAAGGAGCTCGCCCGCGAGCAGGCCAACGCGCCGAAGTCCCGCGGTCGTGACGACCGCGGCGGCGACCGTCGCCGTGGTCCTCGCAACGAGGCCCCCGTGGCAGAAGGAGCGTCGGCGTAATGCTCATCCCCCGCAAGGTCAAGTACCGCAAGCAGCATCACCCCAAGCGTGACGGCCAGGCGACCGGTGGCACGAAGGTCTCCTTCGGCGAGTTCGGCATCCAGGCCCTCACCCCCGCGTACGTGACGAACCGACAGATCGAGTCGGCGCGTATCGCGATGACCCGTCACATCAAGCGTGGTGGAAAGGTGTGGATCAACATCTACCCCGACCGTCCGCTGACCAAGAAGCCCGCCGAAACCCGCATGGGTTCGGGTAAGGGTTCGCCGGAGTGGTGGGTCGCAAACGTCAAGCCGGGTCGCGTCCTGTTCGAGGTCGCCGGCGTCAACGAGCAACTCGCTCGTGAGGCCCTGACCCGTGCCATCCACAAGCTGCCGCTGAAGGCACGCATCATCAAGCGCGAGGAGGGCGACGCGTAATGGCGATCGGCACCAAGACGCTCGCACCGAGCGAGCTCGACACGTTCGAAGACCAGCGCCTCGTCGAGGAGCTGCGCAAGGCCAAGGAAGAGCTGTTCAACCTGCGCTTCCAGTCGGCCACCGGCCAGCTGGAGAGCCACGGTCGCATCCGCGCCGTCAAGCGCGACATCGCGCGGCTCTACACCGTGATCCGTGAGCGCGAGCTCGGCATCCGTGCCACTCCCGCGCCCGTGGAGACCAAGACCAAGGCCAAGAAGACCAAGGCCACCAAGGCGGACTCCGCCGAGGCCACCAAGGAAGAGGGGGCTGAGTGATGGCCACCGCCAAGAAGGCCGACCAGGCCGTCGAGCCCGGTCACGAGCACGCTGAGCACGATGTCCGCGACGCGGACGCCCGCGGGTACCGCAAGTCCCGTCGTGGGTACGTCGTCAGCGACAAGATGGACAAGACGATCGTCGTCGAGGTCGAAGACCGCGTGAAGCACCCGCTGTACGGCAAGGTCATCCGCCGCACGTCGAAGGTCAAGGCGCACGACGAGGGCAACACCGCCGGCATCGGCGACCTCGTCCTCATCAACGAGACCCGCCCGCTCAGCGCCACCAAGCGCTGGCGCCTGGTGGAGATCATCGAGAAGGCGAAGTAACCCATGATTCAGAACGAATCCCGCCTCAAGGTCGCCGACAACACCGGTGCCAAGGAGCTGCTCACCATCCGTGTGCTCGGCGGCTCCGCCCGGCGTTACGCGGGCCTGGGCGACATCATCGTCGCCACGGTCAAGGACGCGATCCCCGGCGGCAACGTCAAGAAGGGCGATGTGGTCAAGGCCGTCATCGTCCGCACCGTCAAGCAGACCCGTCGTCCCGACGGTTCCTACATCAAGTTCGACGAGAACGCCGCCGTCATCCTGAAGAGCGACGGGGAGCCCCGCGGCACCCGTATCTTCGGACCGGTCGGTCGTGAGCTCCGTGACAAGAAGTTCATGAAGATCGTCTCGCTCGCACCGGAGGTGATCTGACCGCATGGCCAAGATCAAGAAGGGTGACCTCGTTCAGGTCATCACTGGCAAGAAGCAGGACAAGGGCGGCGACCGCGGCAAGCAGGGCAAGGTCCTCGAGGTCCTCGTCGAGCAGAACCGCGTGATCGTCGAGGGCGTCAACTACGTCACGAAGCACAACCGCGTCGGCCAGAGCCAGCGGGGAACCAAGACGGGCGGCATCGAGACGATGGAAGCCCCGATCCACATCTCCAACGTCGCCGTCGTCGACCCCTCGACCAAGAAGCCGACCCGTGTCGGCCACCGCGTCGAGGAGCAGACGAAGGACGGCGTGAAGCGCACCGTGCGCGTCCGCTACGCGAAGAAGTCAGGCAAGGACCTCTGATGAGCAACACCGCGACTGCCGCGGCGGCTGGCAAGACCCAGCCCCGCCTCAAGCAGAAGTACAACTCCGAGATCAAGAAGGCTCTGCAGGACGAGTTCGGCTACGCCAACGTCATGCAGATCCCCGGCCTGGTCAAGGTCGTCGTGAACACCGGTGTCGGCGAGGCCGCTCGTGACAGCAAGGTGATCGATGGTGCGGTCGACGATCTCACCAAGATCACCGGTCAGAAGCCCGTCGTCACCAAGGCCCGCAAGTCCATCGCGCAGTTCAAGCTGCGCGAGGGTCAGGCCATCGGCGCGCACGTCACCCTCCGCGGCGACCGCGCGTGGGAGTTCGTCGACCGCCTCGTCAACCTGGCGCTGCCCCGCATCCGCGACTTCCGCGGTCTGTCGGGCGACCAGTTCGACGGCAACGGCAACTACACCTTCGGTCTGCAGGAGCAGTCGGTCTTCCACGAGATCAACCAGGACAAGATCGACCGCGTCCGCGGCTTCGACATCACGATCGTCACCACGGCGAAGACGGATGCCGAGGGTCGGGCGCTGCTGCGTCACCTGGGCTTCCCCTTCCGCACGGAAGACGCCAAGGCCTGAAAACCCCCGCCCCCGGGGCTCGGGGGCACCCATGGAAGGTCGCCCGTCGTGGAACGGCGCGGCGAAACCTCATGAACGAAAGAAGCTATCCATGACGATGACAGACCCGGTCGCAGACATGCTGACCCGTCTGCGCAACGCGAACTCGGCGCACCACGACACCGTGTCGCTGCCGAGCTCCAAGCTCAAGACCCACATCGCCGACATCCTCAAGCAGGAGGGCTACATCGCCGACTGGCGCGTTGAGGACGCCCGCGTCGGACAGACCCTCACGCTGGATCTGAAGTACGGCCCGAACCGCGAGCGGTCGATCGCCGGCATCAAGCGCGTGTCCAAGCCCGGCCTCCGCGTCTACGCGAAGTCGACCGAGATCCCCACCGTCCTCGGTGGCCTCGGCGTCGCGATCCTGTCCACCTCCTCCGGTCTCCTCACGGACCGTCAGGCCGAGCAGAAGGGCGTGGGTGGGGAAGTCCTCGCCTACGTGTGGTGATCTGACATGTCGCGTATCGGACGTCTTCCCATCGACATCCCCGCGGGCGTGACCGTCGAGGTCGCGGGTCGCGAGGTCTCCGTCAAGGGCCCGAAGGGTGAGCTGAAGCTCGCCGTCGCCAGCCCCATCGAGGTCTCCGTCGAAGAGGGCCAGGTGCTCGTCACCCGTCCCGACGACGAGCGCGAGTCGCGGTCGCTCCACGGCCTGACCCGCACCCTCATCAACAACAACATCGTCGGCGTGACCCAGGGCTACACCAAGGGCCTCGAGGTCGTCGGCACCGGGTACCGAGTCGCGCAGAAGGGCAGCTCGGTCGAGTTCGCCCTCGGCTTCTCGCACCCCGTCCTGATCGAGCCGCCGGCCGGGATCACCCTCACGGTGGAGGGCAACAACAAGCTCACCGTGAGCGGGATCGACAAGCAGGCCGTCGGCGAGGCGGCTGCGAACATCCGCAAGATCCGCAAGCCCGAGCCCTACAAGGGCAAGGGTGTGCGGTACGCCGGCGAGGTCGTGCGTCGCAAGGCCGGAAAGAGTGGTAAGTAACGATGGCTGTCAAGACAAAGTCTCAGGCGCGTTCGCGTCGTCACGCCCGCCTGCGCAAGAAGATCGTCGGTTCTGCCGAGCGGCCCCGTCTGGTCGTCACGCGCTCCGCACGTCACGTCTTCGTGCAGATCGTCGACGACAGCAAGGGCCACACCGTGGCCAGCGCCTCCACGCTCGAAACCGACCTGCGCGGGTTCGACGGCGACAAGACCGCGAAGGCCCGCAAGGTCGGCGAGCTCCTCGCTGAGCGCGCCAAGGCCGCCGGCGTCTCCGACGTCGTCTTCGACCGCGGTGGCAACCGCTACGCCGGTCGCGTCGCAGCGATCGCGGACGGCGCCCGTGAGGGAGGTCTGAACCTGTGAGCGATGCAGTGAACAACCAGAAGGTGGAGAACGAAGTGACCGCTACCGAGCAGGCAGCGGCGCCCGCCGCCGATGCGCCCGCCGAGCGCGAGCCGCGTCGCGGTGGTCGTGAGCGCAACCCCAACCGCGACCGCGGTGGCCGCGACCGCAGCGAGAGCCAGTTCCTCGAGCGCGTCGTGACCATCAACCGCGTGTCGAAGGTCGTCAAGGGCGGCCGTCGGTTCAGCTTCACCGCGCTCGTGGTCGTCGGCGACGGCAACGGACTGGTGGGTGTCGGCTACGGCAAGGCCCGCGAGGTCCCCCTGGCGATCTCGAAGGGTGTCGAAGAGGCCAAGCGCAACTTCTTCCGCGTGCCGCGCACCGGCTCCTCCATCCCGCACCCCGTGCAGGGTGAGGCTGCCGCCGGCGTCGTGCTGCTGCGTCCGGCTGCGGCCGGTACCGGTGTCATCGCGGGCGGTCCCGTGCGCGCCGTGCTCGAGTGCGCCGGCATCCACGACGTGCTCTCGAAGTCGCTCGGCTCGTCGAACACGATCAACATCGTCCACGCGACGGTGGAGGCCCTGAAGCAGCTCGAGGAGCCCCGCGCGGTCGCCGCGCGTCGCGGTCTCGAGTTCGATCAGGTCGCCCCCGCCCGTCTCGTCCGTGCCGAGGCCGAGGCCACGGCGTCCGCGAAGGCAGGTGTCTGATGGCTGCGCGCCTGAAGGTGACCCAGGTCAAGTCCAAGGTGAGCGAGAAGCAGAACCAGCGTGACACGCTGCGTTCGCTCGGTCTGAAGCGGATCAACGACTCCGTCGTCCGCCCCGATGACGCGCAGACGCGCGGATACATCAAGACCGTCGCGCACCTCGTGAAGGTTGAGGAGATCGACTGATGGCCGACAAGGCTGAGAAGAAGGACGACGTCGTCGAGGCGACCGAGCCCAAGAAGGCCGCCGCCAAGAAGCCGGCAGCCAAGAAGGCCCCCGCCAAGGCGGAGGCGAAGAAGGATGTCGCGGCTTCGCGCCCCGGCGTGCTGAAGGTCCACCACCTGCGTCCCGTCCCGGGCGCCCACACCGCCAAGACCCGCGTGGGTCGCGGTGAGGGTTCGAAGGGTAAGACGGCCGGTCGCGGTACCAAGGGAACCAAGGCCCGCTACCAGGTCAAGGTCGGCTTCGAGGGTGGGCAGATGCCCCTGCACATGCGCACCCCGAAGCTGCGCGGGTTCAAGAACCCGTTCCGCGTGGAGTACCAGGTGGTCAACCTCGAGAAGCTCGCCGAGCTCTACCCGAAGGGCGGAGACGTCACCGTCACCGACCTGGTGGCCAAGGGCGCGGTGCGCAAGAACGAGAAGGTCAAGGTGCTCGGCACCGGCGACATCGACGTGGCACTGAACGTGTCGGTCGACAAGGTCTCGGGCTCCGCGGAGCAGAAGATCGTCGCCGCAGGCGGCACCGTCAAGTAATGGCGAACGGGGGTCGGAGAGTTTCTCCGGCCCCCGTTGTCGTCCCCGGCGAGATCCGACGCTGACGCGTGCGGGACCGGCTGGGCTAGTCTTGTGACGGTGCGCCTGCGAGCGCGCCGTCATCCCCACTGGAGGAACGCTCTTGTTCAGCGCCATCGCGCGGATCTTCCGCACACCCGACCTGAGGCGGAAGATCGGCTTCACCCTGGGCATCATCGTGCTGTATCGGCTCGGTGCCCACGTCCCGACGCCGTTCGTCGACTTCCCGAACGTCCAGTCATGCCTCGCGCAGTCCGGCGGCACGGACGGCCTGCTGTCCCTGGTGAACCTCTTCTCCGGCGGTGCGCTGCTGCAGCTGTCGATCTTCGCGCTGGGCGTCATGCCCTACATCACCGCGACGATCATCACCCAGCTCCTGCGCGTGGTCATCCCGCACTTCGAGACCCTCTACAAGGAGGGGCAGGCGGGGCAGTCGAAGCTGACCCAGTACACCCGCTACCTCACCATCGCCCTCGCTCTGCTGCAGTCCACGACCCTGGTCACCGTCGCCCGGTCGGGCCAGCTCTTCGGCGTCACCGGCATCCCCGAGTGCGAGCAGCTCCTCACGAACGACGTGTGGTGGGCGCAGCTGCTGATGATCATCACGATGACCGCCGGCACGGGCCTCATCATGTGGTTCGCCGAGCTCGTCACCGAGCGCGGCATCGGCAACGGCATGTCGCTCCTCATCTTCACCTCGATCGCGGCGACGTTCCCCTCGGCCCTCGGTTCCATCTGGCTCGCCCGCGGCTTCGAGGTCTTCCTCCTCGTGATCGCCGTCGGCGTCGTGGTCATCGCCCTCGTCGTGTTCGTCGAGCAGTCCCAGCGCCGCATCCCCGTCCAGTACGCCAAGCGGATGGTGGGACGCCGCACGTACGGCGGGACGAACACCTACATCCCCATCAAGGTCAACATGGCCGGCGTCGTGCCCGTCATCTTCGCCTCGTCGCTGCTGTACATCCCGGCGCTCATCGCGCAGTTCAACCAGCCGCAGCCGGGCGAGGAGATCCCGGGCTGGGTGGCGTGGATCCAGCAGTACTTCACCAACGGTGACAGCTGGATCTACATGCTGGTGTACTTCCTCCTCATCATCGGCTTCACGTACTTCTACGTCGCGATCACCTTCAACCCGGTCGACGTCGCCGACAACATGAAGAAGTACGGCGGCTTCATCCCCGGCATCCGCGCGGGTCGTCCGACGGCGGAGTACCTCGACTACGTCCTGACCCGCATCACCGCGCCGGGATCGATCTACCTCGGTCTGATCGCCCTCCTGCCGCTGATCGCGCTGGCGACCGTCGGTGCCAACCAGAACTTCCCCTTCGGCGGTGCCTCGATCCTCATCATCGTCGGTGTGGGTCTGGAGACCGTGAAGCAGATCGACGCGCAGCTGCAGCAGCGTCACTACGAAGGGCTTCTGCGATGACCACGCGTCTGCTGATCGTCGGGCCGCAGGGCTCGGGCAAGGGCACCCAGGGGGTGCGGATCGCGGAGGCTTTCGGCATCCCTGCGATCTCCACCGGCGACATGTTCCGCGCCGCCGTCTCCGGAGGGTCGGAGCTCGGCGAGCGGGTCAAGGCCATCATCGAAGCGGGGGACCTCGTCCCCGACGAGCTCACGAGCGCGGTGGTGCGCGAGCGCCTGTCGCAGGGCGATGCGGCGGGCGGATTCCTGCTCGACGGCTATCCCCGCAACCTCGGCCAGGTCGGCGACCTCGACGCGTTCCTGACCGATCGCGACGAGCAGCTCGATGCGGTCATCGAACTGGACGTCCCCCGGGAAGAGAGCATCTCCCGGCTGTCGCAGCGCGCCGCCGAGCAGGGCCGCAGCGACGACACCGAAGAGATCATCGCGAACCGCCTCGCCATCTACGAGCGCGAGACCGCCCCGATCCTCGACGTGTACCGCGAACGCGGCGCGGTGGTGCCCATCGACGGCGTCGGCTCGCTCGATGAGATCACCGAGCGCATCGTCGCGGCGCTCGAGGCGCGCGGCCTCGTGCGCGTCGGCTGACCGTGGTGCTCCGCCGTTCCATCTACAAATCCCCCGCGCAGCTGCGGGCGATGATCGAGCCGGGGCTGATCACGGCCGCGGCGCTGGATGCCGTCCGAGAGCTCGTCGCCCCGGGCGTCACCACGGGTGAGCTGGATGCCGCCGCCGCGCGCGTGATCGCCGAGCGCGGAGCGACGAGCAACTTCCAGCTCGTGCGCGGCTACCGCCACACCGTCTGCGCCTCCGTCAACGAGCAGGTCGTCCACGGTGTCCCGGGGGAGCGGGTGCTCGAGGCGGGGGACATCCTCTCGGTGGACTGCGGCGCCCTCTACAAGGGGTGGAACGGCGACTCGGCCTTCACCGTCGTCCTGGACGATCCGGCTCGCCCGGGTGTCGTGGCCGAACGCGAGAGGCTGTCCGATGTCACGCGCGGGTCGCTCTGGGCGGGGATCGCCGCCCTCGCCACGGCGCGTCACCTCGGCGAGATCGGCGCGGCCATCGAGGGGTACATCGAGGACCACGCACCGGACGGCGGCTACGGCATCCTCCGCGATTACGTCGGCCACGGCATCGGACGCAAGATGCACGAGTCCCCGTCGGTGTTCAACTACCGGGTGAGCGACCCGGGGCCCGAGGTGCGTCCCGGCCTCGTGCTCGCCATCGAGCCCATGGTGGTCATCGGCGACCAGGAGACCGAGGTCGAGGACGACGGCTGGACGGTGTCGACCGTCGACGGCACAGCCGGCTCACACTGGGAACATAGCGTCGCCGTGCATGATGGCGGCGTGTGGGTGCTCACCGCGCCCGACGGCGGCGCCGAGGCGCTCGCGCCGTTCGGCGTCACCCCCCAGCCGATCGCCTGAGTCCCGGCGCTCGGTTCGACGAGGTTCGGAAGAGGAAGATGATGGCTGCTGCTGCGCGCAAGGTCAATTGGTTCGCCGTCTGGGTCAGTGCGGCTGTCGTCGTGGCGATCGTCGCCGTCGGCGCCCTGGTCGTGGTGCTGAACAATGCGGCGACCGGCCCCGGGGAAGCCCCGCAGGCCGCCAACATCAACGCCGAGACGGGCGCGATCTCGGTCGGCGACGGCGAGAACACCCTCGCCACCTACATCGACTTCATGTGCCCGGTGTGCGGCGACTTCGAGGCCGCGTACGGCCCCGAGATCGACGGTCTCGTCGAGGACGGCTCCACGACCCTCGAGATCCACCCCATCTCGATCCTCGACCGTCAGTCGCAGGGGACGGAGTTCTCCACCCGCGCCGCCAACGCGATGTACTGCGTGGCCGTGGCGGACGAGGGTGCCGCTCTGCCCTTCCTGCAGGCGATGTTCGCGGCGCAGCCCGCAGAGGCGACCGCGGGCCTCACGGACGACGAGATCCTCGCGATCGCCTCCTCCGTGGGTGTCGACGGCGTCGACGCGTGCGTGACGGATCAGACCTACTCCCGCTACGTGGGGTCGATCACGCAGGAGACTCCGGTGCAGCCGGGCGCCGCCGGCATCGCCACGCCGACGCTGACGGTGAACGGCGAGGTGATCTCCAACGCCGAGATCCCCGCCCCGGGCCAGCTCGCGACGCTCTTCGGCTGAGCGCGTGTGAGGGGATGCCGCGCCCATTTGCCGCGGCATCCACTATCACGTATGCTTGATCTTTGGTGCGTTGCGCCTTCATCGGCGTGTCCACAGCACCGACTCCCATCCACCGCAGACCGACCGGTCTGCACGAAGTGTTAGCGAGCGTATGGCGAAGAAAGACGGTGTCATCGAGATCGAGGGCGTGATCTCCGAGGCCCTGCCCAACGCGATGTTCCGCGTCGAGCTGAGCAACGGACACAAGGTCCTCGCAACGATCTCCGGCAAGATGCGGCAGAACTACATCCGCATCATCCCCGAGGACCGTGTCGTCGTGGAGCTCTCGCCCTACGACCTCACGCGCGGACGCATCGTCTACCGCTACCGCTAGACCGGTCGAGAAGTAACGCCTCCGCAGGCCTGGTCGGCGGGGGCGAAGACAGCGAAGAGAAGAAATCATGAAGGTCAACCCCTCGGTCAAGCCCATCTGCGACCACTGCAAGGTCATCCGTCGCCACGGGCGAGTCATGGTGATCTGCAAGTCCAACCCGCGTCACAAGCAGCGCCAGGGCTGACGCGAGTCGGATCACCGCGGCACAGCCGCGCTGATGCGACTCGGGTCAGGATCGAGTGCCGCGCCTCCGGCGCGGTGTATCGAGATCTAACCCCCGGCTCTCACCGCACCACCCACAACTCCACACGCACGACCCCGATCTCGGTACGCCGGCTGCGCCGGCTACTCGATCACCGGGCACACAGGCAGCATCAGAACCCGCGCGGCGGGGGACACCTCGGGACGAAGGCCCGGGCACCGATGCTGCTCCACACCTTCGCACGACTCCTCAGGAGAACGACATGGCACGTCTTGCCGGCGTCGACATCCCGCGCGACAAGCGCGTGGTGATTGCGCTCACCTACATCTACGGCATCGGCCGTACCCGCTCGCATGAGGTCCTCGCCGCCACCGGCATCGACCACGACATCCGCGTCAAGGACCTCAGCGACGACCAGCTCGTCGCCCTCCGCGACCAGATCGAAGGCACCTACAAGGTGGAGGGTGACCTTCGCCGTGAGGTCGCCGCCGACATCCGCCGCAAGGTCGAGATCGGTTCCTACGAAGGTCTGCGCCACCGTCGCGGCCTCCCCGTGCGCGGTCAGCGCACGAAGACCAACGCGCGCACCCGCAAGGGCCCCAAGCGCACCGTCGCCGGCAAGAAGAAGGCGCGCTAAGCGCGGCCCCAGGGTTTAGGAGAACACGCACATGGCACAGGCCAAGTCCGCAGCGCGCAAGCCGCGCCGCAAGGAGAAGAAGAACATCGCCGTGGGTCAGGCCCACATCAAGTCGACGTTCAACAACACCATCGTCTCGATCACCGATCCCTCCGGCGCCGTCATCAGCTGGGCGTCCTCGGGCGGTGTCGGCTTCAAGGGCTCGCGCAAGTCGACCCCGTACGCCGCCGGCATGGCCGCGGAGTCCGCGGCGCGCCAGGCGCAGGAGCACGGCGTGAAGAAGGTCGACGTCTTCGTCAAGGGTCCGGGCTCGGGTCGCGAGACCGCGATCCGCTCGCTGACGGCCGCCGGCCTCGAGGTCGGCTCGATCCAGGACGTCACCCCGCAGGCCCACAACGGCTGCCGTCCCCCCAAGCGCCGCCGCGTCTGACATTCCTTTCCGTCTCGATCCGCCGTCGCGCGGCGATGCTGTTCGCCCGTGCGACGGCGGATCGGGACTCGAGAACAACTCAACACCTCATTCACCGCACGTGTCATATAGCGGGCACGTGATCGAAAGGAACACATCGTGCTCATCGCACAGCGTCCCACTCTGACCGAGGAGAAGATCGGGGAGTTCCGCAGCCGGTTCATCATCGAGCCGCTGGAGCCCGGCTTCGGCTACACGATCGGCAACGCGCTGCGCCGCAGCCTGCTGTCGTCGATCCCCGGTGCCGCCGTCACCTCGATCCGCATCGACGGCGTCCTCCACGAGTTCAGCACCATCCCCGGTGTCAAGGAGGATGTCACCGAGATCATCCTCAACATCAAGCAGCTGGTCGTCTCCAGCGAGCGCGATGAGCCCATCACGGCGTACCTGCGCAAGACCGGCGCCGGTGAGGTCACCGCCGCCGACATCTCCGCTCCCGCGGGCGTCGAGGTGCACAACCCCGACCTCGTCATCGCCACCCTCAACGACACCGCGCGCTTCGAGCTCGAGCTCACGATCGAGCGCGGCCGCGGCTACGTCTCGGCCACGCAGAACCGCAACGAGTACGCCGAGGCCGGTCAGATCCCGATCGACTCGATCTACTCGCCGGTCCTCAAGGTCAGCTACCGCGTCGACGCCACCCGTGCCGGTGAGCGCACCGACTTCGACAAGCTGATCCTGGATGTCGAGAGCAAGGCCTCGATCGCCCCGCGCGACGCCGTGGCGTCCGCAGGTCGCACCCTGACCGAGCTGTTCGGCCTCGCCCGCGAGCTGAACGTCGAGGCCGAGGGCATCGAGATCGGACCCGCCCCCGTGGAGCAGGTCCTCTCGAACGAGCTGTCGATGCCCATCGAGGACCTCGACCTCTCGGTCCGCTCCTACAACTGCCTCAAGCGCGAAGGCATCAACACCGTCTCGGAGCTGGTCGCCCTCTCCGAGACGCAGCTGATGAACATCCGCAACTTCGGCCAGAAGTCGGTCGACGAGGTGCGCGACAAGCTCGTCTCGCTCGGGCTGTCGCTCAAGGACTCGGTTCCCGGGTTCGACGGCGCGCACTTCTACGGCGGCTACGACGACGAGAACGCCTGAGTCCTTCGGCTCACCTGACCGACTTTTCCCACTGGAGTAATCACAATGCCCAAGCCCACGAAGGGACCCCGCCTCGGAGGCGGCCCCGCACACGAGCGTCTGCTGCTGGCGAACCTGGCCGCCGCCCTGTTCACGCACAAGTCCATCAAGACCACGGAGACCAAGGCGAAGCGCCTGCGTCCACTGGCCGAGCGTCTCATCACGTTCGCCAAGCGCGGCGACCTGCACGCGCGTCGTCGCGTGCTCAGCGTCATCGGTGACAAGGAAGTCGTGCACGTCCTGTTCACCGAGATCGCGCCGCTGGTGGCCGACCGTGAGGGTGGCTACACGCGCATCACCAAGGTCGGCAACCGCAAGGGTGACAACGCCCCCATGGCCGTCATCGAGCTCGTCCTCGAGCCGGTGAAGCCGAAGGCCAAGGCCACCAAGCGCGCGGCCGCCCCGGTCGCCGCCGAGGAGACCCCCGCCGAGGAGACCCCCGCCGAGGAGACTCCGGTCGCCGAGGAGTCCGCTGCGGACGACACCGCCGCCGAGGCCGGCGCGGAGTCGCCGGAGGAGGGCGCGGCTGCCGAGGCCGCCGCCGAGGACGCCGTCGAGGACGACAAGGCCTGACACCGCGTCGACGATCACCACGAGACCCGCATCCCGTTTTCGGGGTGCGGGTCTCGTGCGTACGCTGGAGGGATGACCACGAGCCTGCGCCCCGCCACCGTCGGCGACCTCGACGCGATCCACGCGGTGGTCGTCGCCGCCGATCGCATCGACCACCCCACGTGGGTGACGCCGCGCGAGGACCTCGCGGACGTGTTCGCGCTGTCTCACGTCGATCCGGCCCTCGACACCCGGGTGGCCGTCGACGTCGCGGGTGACATCGTCGGCTTCGCGTGGGCCATGGTGCACCCCGACACGTCCGCCGGGATCCACGGCTACCTGCAGGGGACCGTCCGTCCCGACCGCCGGCGACAGGGCATCGGTCGAGAGCTTCTCGCGTGGAGCCACACGCGCACCCGGGAGCTCATCGCGGCCACCGGAGCCGACGGGCCCGCGGCGATCTTCCAGTACGTCGATGAGGCGAACACGGATGCCGTGCACCTGGGCGAGCGGCGGGGGCTGCGCACCGAGCGGTGGTTCAGCTCGATGCAGCGCGATCTGTCCGCGCCGCTCGAGGACGTCGCCTCTCCCGACGGCGTCGATCTCGTTCCCTACTCCCCGGACCGGTCCGAGGATGTGCGTCTGGCTCGGAACGACGCCTTCCGGGATCACTGGGGGAGTCTCCCGAGCACCACGGAGCGCTGGTCGAAGTTCGTCGACGGGCCCTTCCTCCGACCCGATCTCTCCACTCTGGCGGTGCGGGACGGGCGCGTGGTGGCGTTCTGTCTGGCGTCGGTCAACGAGGAGGACTGGGCTGCGCTCGGCGCGCCGAACACCTACATCGACCTCATCGGCGTCATCCGCGACGAGCGGGGGAGAGGGCTCGCCCCGGCCGTCATCGCCCGCACGCTCCACGCGGCCCGGAGCGCGGGGCTCGAGCAGGCCGTCCTCGACGTCGACACCGCGAGCAAGACGGGTGCGAACACGCTGTACGAGCGGCTGGGCTTCCGTGCGACGCACCGCCAGCAGGCGCTCGTCGACCGCTTCTGAGCCGACGGCAGGGCCTCCGGCGCGGCGCCGTCCGTCGCGGCATCCGTCACTGCGGGATGCGGACCTCGGCGTGGTGCAGTCGGCGGTACTCGCGCATCTGCGCGTCGTGCTCCGCGGCCGCGCGCGCGTGCTCGACGGCGGTGACACCCGCCTCCACGGTCCGGGCGAAGAGTCGGCCGCCCTCCTCGCCCGGGTGGATGCGGTCACCGGCCAGCAGATCCTCCCGCGGCGCGATCGCCCCCGACCAGTCGGCGATGCTCACGCGCGGGTGTTCCGCCGCGAACGCCGCGAGATCGGCGTTGACCTGGGGGATCCAGTCGCGCGGCGCGTAGGCGTTGACGAGGATGACGTCGCGATCGGGACCGGCGACGTCGACCATCCGCTGCAGGACGGCGGTGTCGACGGGGCCGTTCGTGCCGAGCGCCACGACCACGTAGCGGCGGAGCTGGCCCTGCGCGGCGAGGGATTCCAGGATGCCGGGCCCGGCCCACACCGACCGCGACACCGCCGCGTCGACCTGGATGCCGGGGAGCTCCTCGAGGAGACCCGGAGCGGCAGCCAGCATGACGGAATCGCCGACGGCGGTGATCTCCTCGCCGGCGACGGGGGTCGGTGAGGGGGCGCTCACCGCGGGCGCGGGCGACGGTGCGGTCGTCCGGGACGGGGCCGGGTGGGGAGAGCTCTCCTCCGCCGCCTCCAGCGCCGCCGCTCCGGCGGACACCACCGCTTCGGAGGAGGTCTCGGCGGGAGCCGCGGCCAGAGCCACGCTGGACCCGCCGAGGAACAGGGCCGTCACGGCCACCGCACCGACGGCGCGGGCGCGGACGCGCGCCGATCCGCGCAGGGCGGTGCCGAGACGCGACGCGGTGCCGCGGAACCCGTCGCGCCGGAGAGGGGTCTCCACGAACCGGTACGACAGCTCGGCCGCGCCCAGGGTCGCCACGAGCACGCCCAGGCCCACCCCGACGGGCACGCCCGCCTCGGGCCCGGTGCCGCGCACCCACGCGAGCGCCAGGACGAGCAGCGGCCAGTGCCACAGGTAGATCCCGTAGGAGCGATCGCCGACCCAGCGCAGCGGCGCCACGTCGAGCGCACCTCCCAGCCGGGAGCCGGGCACGGCGGCCGACAGGATCGCCACCGCCGTCAGGGCGCTCGCGGCCAAGAGGACGCCGGGAAAGGTCGCCACGCCGTCGCCCGCCGGGAGGAGCGCGAGCACGATCACGCCGCTGACGGCCGTCACGCCCGCGCCCGTGGCCAGCCGCCCGCGATCGTCTCCGAGCCGGTCCAGGAGGGCGGGGAGCGCGAAGGCGAGCGCCACCCCGAGCAGGATGCCGAAGGCGTGGGTGTCGGTGCCGAAGTACGCGCGGGTGACGGCATCCGAGGCGGCGGGTGCGCCCGCACCGCCGGCGACCACCAGCGCCATGCCCGCGGCGCTGAGCGCGGCGAGGGCCACGGCCGCCGAGGCGCGCCACGAGCGCTTCGGCAGGAGCAGGAACAGGGGCAGCACGAGCGGCCACAGGAGGTAGAACTGCTCCTCGACGGCGAGGGACCAGACGTTTCGGAAGACCTCGGTCGTCGTCGCGGCGAAGTAGCCCGTGTCTCCGGCGAGGGCGATCCAGTTGAAGCTGAAGGTGAGGGCGCCGAGGACCTGCCAGCCGAGCCCGCGCAGCACGTCACCGCCGATGAGGCCGGCGAGCGTCGTGCAGACCGCGAGGACCACCAGCAGCGCGGGCAGCAGGCGTCGCGCGCGTCTGCGCCAGAACTCGACCAGACGGATGCCGCCCGTCGCCGCGAGCTCGCGGAGGAGCAGCGAGGTGATGAGGAACCCGCTGATGACGAAGAAGACGTCGACACCGAGGAACCCGCCCGGGAGCAGTGCCGGACCGAACAGGTGGTACACCACGACGAGGATCACGGCGACGGCGCGCAGACCGTCCAGCCCGGCGAAGCGGGCGGCGGTCGGACGGGGCGCGGTGAACGTCATCGAGGGGGAGCGGCCGGGGTCGAGAGACGGCGCGTGACAGTGTACGACCGGACGCTGGGAGTTCCGGAGGCGACGCCGGGACCAAGGTCCCCGTGCGGCGGCGGGACCCGGACGTAGCGTGGAGGAGACCGGAGGAGGTCATCATGAAGGACACCATCGTCGTCGGCGTCGCCCTCCACAGTGAGGCGGGTCGACGCTCCGGACAGCGCGCGATCGCGTGGGCGGTGGACCGGGCCCTCGACCGCCGTCAGCGACTGCTGCTCTTCTCCATCGTGGGCGGAGCCGTGGGGACGATCGGCGAGGCGCACCTCGTCGAGCAGGCCGTCGACGATCTCCACGCCCAGCTCGAGGCGCAGGCGCGCGCGCTCATCGCCGCCCACCCCGACCGCCTCGACGTCCGCGTGCGTGTGGACCACGGGAACCCCGTCGCGAAGCTCATCGAGGCGTCGACGGATGCCGCGCTCCTCGTCATCGGCAGCGACTTCCGCGGCGACGCGGGACCCGCCCGCGGACCGCACGGCATCCGCATCGCCGCCGGCTCCCATGCACCCGTCGTCGTCGTGCCCGACACCGACCCGGGTCCGCGGTCGGGCGTGGTCGTCGGCGTGGACGGCTCGGACCTCTCCGAGCGCGCCATCGGATTCGCCGCCGCCGAGGCCGACCGACTCGGCGAGACGCTCGTCACCGTCATCGCGTGGAACCCGATGGAGGTCTCCCGGAATCCGGGTCTGTACCCACCGGAGTACCTCGACGCCCTCGCCCGCCTGGCCGAGGAGAGCCTCGGGCTCTCCCTCGCCGGCCTGTCGTCGACGTACCCGGATCTGCGCATCGAACGCCACGTCGAACGCGGCTACCCCTCGGAGGCGATCGAGGTGTACGCGCGCCGCGCGCGCCTGACGGTGCTCGGTTCGCACGGCCGCGGCGCGATCGCCCGCTTCCTCCTCGGCTCGGTCAGCGAGGAGGTGCTGCGCCGGCTCCCCAGCGCCGTCGCGATCGTGCGCTGAGGGGGCCCTACACTGGCCGAAGGCCTCTCACGGACGGAAGACCATGCGCACTCCCCCGCTTCGCTTCTCGATCGCGCTCGCCGTCGCCCTTGCCACGGGCGCGGCGCTCACCGGATGCGGCACTCCGCCGTGGGAGGAGCCGGGCGGGTCGACGACCGCCCCCACCGGCTCGCCCACCGCGACCGTTCCCGCGCCGGTCCCCAACGACCTCTCGAGCGGGTCGACGCAGCGCGAGCTGCAGGCGGGCGCCGTCTCGGCGACGGTGGACTACTGGTCGCCGCTGTCGATGGATCAGTGGACGCCGGGGGCCCTGAAGCCGCTTAACATGTCGCTGACGACCACCGTGACCCCCGACGACGGCAAGAAGGTGTACCTCCAGCAGGCGAGCGTCGTGGCGATCCCCGCGACGGCCACCGGGCAGCTGGCGCCGCTCGCCGCGCAGACGGACACCGCGACGGTCAACCCGGGGTACCTCGTCCTCAGCCCGCAGAGCTACTCGCAGACGTTCCAGATCGGGGCGGTCCCCGAGGAGGCCGACCGTGTGATCCTGCAGATCACGTACGACTTCCTCATGCAGACGGCGCCGGATTCGGCCGATTACGCCAAGCAGACCGCCACGGACGTCCTCACCGTGGCCCTCACCGCTCCTCCAGCCCCGTGACCAGCCGCTCGATGAAGCTGCCGTCCGCGCGCTCCCACTGATCGCCGCCGCGCTCCTGCGCGACTTCGGCCGCCCCCCGCGCGATGAAGAGCAGGGCGTCGAGGTCGTACCCCCCGACGGTCGTCGAGCACCAGCCGGCGCTCGCGGACAGCTGGACGGGCATCCGGGAGTCCACCTCGAGATCGCCGACGGCGCGGAGAAGTCGGCGCAGCAGGTCGCGCGTGGCTCCCTCGGGCCGGGCCGCGAAGACCGCGACGGCGCCCTCCGCGGTCGGTGAGACGAGGGTCCCCGCCCCGGCTGTCGTGCGGAGCGCTTCGACCATCCGTTCCGTGACGGCGCCGATCTCCTCGGCGCCGAGCGTGGTGCGCAGCTGATTCAGATCGTCGAGCCGGACGACGAGGACCGAGCAGACCTCGCTGGTCGGGAGCGCGCGCTGCAGCCGCGCGTCGGCGGTGTCGCGGAACGCCGCGAACTGGCGGTCGATGAGGGGCGTCGACCCGCCCGTCGCCCGACGTGCGACGGTGAGTCCGAGGATCGCGATGAGCGCCGTGACGATGTAGACGAGCATGCCCACCGCGGAGAGCGGACGCGTGACGGTGAAGTCCTCGTCGATCGGGCGGGTCGACAGACGCACGATCGCGCCGGCGACCCCCATCGCCACGAACAGGATCGTCACCACCCCGAAGGGCCAGATCACCGGGTCGCTCCGGTCCGGCATCCGGTTCCACTCCCACAGGAACAGCCCACCCGAGAGCGCAGCCAGCAGGTAGGAGACGCGGTACGCGGTGGCGAACCATTCCGAGCCGGCCGCGACCGTGAGGACGACGGCGATCAGGAGCGCGAGGGCGGGGCCCACCCAGATGTGGGCGCGCACGCCGCGGTGGGCGCGGAAGCCCGACCACAGCGTGGCCGGGGCGCCGAGGAGGAGCCCGAGGGCGAAGGCCCGTGCGGGTTCGTTCTCCGCGATCTGAGCCGCGATCACGCCGAAGGTGGACACGAGGGCCAGGGTGAACGCGTAGGTCCAGTAGAGGGTGGCGCGGCTCGGGGCGCGCAGGAACGCGATCCCGACCGTGATGGCGGTGGCCGCGGCGGCGAAGACCGCCTGCCAGATGCCGAAGTCGGTGGTCCCGATCGTCCGGAAGATGTCCATCAGGCTCCCTCCTCCGCGGTGCCCCCGCGAGGCAAACGGACGGTGATGACGGTGCCTTCGCCGAGCGCACTGTCGATCGTGAGGGAGCCGCCGTGCGCCTCGACGATCTCCTTCGTGATGCCGAGGCCGAGCCCGGTGCCCGCGGCGGTCTTCTTCGCCACGGACGTGCGGAAGTAGGGGGTGAGGACGCGGGGGATGTCCTCGGTGGCGATCCCGATCCCGGTGTCGGCGATGCTCACCACGACGTCGGCCCCCTCGAGGCCCGCGCTGATCTCGACCTCGCCGCCGGCCTCGGTGTACTTCACGGCGTTGCTGACGAGGTTGTCGAAGACCTGCCGCATCCGGAATCCATCCACCACCGCGCGGAGGCGCCCGGTGGTGGAGAGGGAGACGCGGACGTCCTTGGCCCGTCCGACCTGCTCGTAGGAGGCGACCGAATCGATCAGGATCGGCTGGAGGTCGGTCTCCTCCCGGGGGGAGGGGTCGGCCGGGGGAGCCTCCGAGCGGACGGCCGAACGCGGCCCCAGCATCTGCTGGGTCATCTCCAGCATCCGCTCGCTCGCGTCGAGGAGCTTCTGGAACCGTTCGACGGCCTTGGGCGGCATGCTGTCGTCCTCGAGGGCGAGCTCGGCGGTGCCGATCATGACGGTGAGCGGATGCCGCAGCTCGTGCGAGGCGATGGCGGCGAGGCGCTCGCGCTCCCGCTGAGCGTGGGTGACGGCGGTGACGTCGTGCACCAGGAGGAGGATGGTCTCGTCCTCGTGGGCCGAGGACCGCAGGCGCTTGGCCGTGACGGACAGCGTCCGCCACTCGCCGTCCGTGGTGAAGATCCACACGCGCTGGTCGTGGAAGGTGTCGCCTCTCCGCGCGCGCGTGAGGGTCCGGTCGCTGGGCGGGATCGGCATCCCGCGGTGTCCGGAGTACTCGACCGATCGGGCGGGCTGCTCGGGGTCGCGCGGATCGATGCCGTACAGGCGGCCGTAGGTGCTGTTCACCGACAGTGTCGGCCCGCTCGTCGCGACCCGGGCGACGCCGATGTCGACGGCGTTGAGGATCTCGTTCGTCCGGCGCTCCTGCTCGGAGCGGCGCTCGACCGTCGCGTGCAGGCGGGAGGCCTGTCGCGCCATCAGACGTCTCGATGCCCGCACCTGCCGCATCGCCAGGTGGGCGGTGATGCCGATGAAGGCCAGCGTCGACATCACGATGAAGACACGGAGTGCGGTGGCCCCCGGGGTGTTGTTCAGGATCTCCAGGCAGATGAGGCCGGTGATCACGCCGAGCATGACGGCAAGCACGGGCAGGCGGAAATGCATCCCGGCCCACATGACGGGGAACGCCCACAGGAAGCTCAGACGCAGGTCGGTGCCGAAGGCGAGCACGCCGATGGCGACGGCGTCCAGGAACGGGACGGCGAGGACGGCGAGCTTCGGCCACCGGTCCCACGGCGCCCCGATGGTGAAAGCCGCCAGCCCGACGATCACCGCGGTGCCGACGATGAAGTGCAGCTGCCCGAAGAACTCGGGTGCGAGGATCATCGCCATCAGCGCGATGACGATCACGGCGCCCGCCAGGGAGAGCTGGGTCAGCCAGATGGATCGGGTGCGACCGGAGACGCGAATGGTGTCCATCACCGCACGCTCCGGGCGTTGCGGTCGTCTTGAGGTTTCCTTGCGGAAGCGCTCATGGCCCGTCGGCGACGCCTTGCGGTCGAGCGGGCAGAGTGATCTGCATGACAACGACTCCCCCCACCGCCCTCGTGCGCCGCGGTGCACTCGCCCGCACCGTCATCGAGCAGCTGGAGCCGACCGAGCCGGTCGAGCGCGAGATCGACCGGGAGTTCGAGTCGGTCCTCGACGACGCGATCGTCGGCCGCTCGACCATCGGCTGCGTCATCCCCGCGTACAACGAGGAGGAGTCCATCGCCGACGTCATCGAGTCGCTCCTCGGTCAGACGCGGGTCCCGGACGTCATCCACGTGGTGGTCAACAACACTTCCGACAAGACGGTGAAGATCGCCTCCCGGTACAGCGGTCCGCACGAGGTCGTCACCGAGCTCGGCGAGCAGTTCACCGAGGTCTTCGTCCACGACATCGGCAAGAACCCGGACAAGAAGGTCGGGGCCCTCAACTACGGCTTCGCGCTGGTGGAGGGCTACGACTACCTGCTGGGCGTCGACGGCGACACCATCGCCGACCGTCAGGCTGTGGAGTACCTCGAGAGCGAGGCCATGTCGGACAGCCGCATCGGCGGCATCTCGGCGATCTACTCCATCGACGACCGCCCGATCAAGGGCGCGGTCGCGAAGTTCCTGATCTCCGGGCAGCGCACCCAGTTCGCCGCGTTCAACATGCAGAACCTGCTGCGTGGCCGGAACATGGCCGTGCTCGGCGGACAGTTCTCGATCTTCTCCACCGCGGCCCTGCGCGATGTCATGGTGCAGAACCACCAGTCCACCCCCTGGGTGAAGGATAGCGAGGTCGAGGACTCGCTCCTCTCGCTGCAGATCAAGAGCGCCGGATACCTCACCAAGATCAGCCCGTTCGCCCGCGCGGATGTCGGTGGGATGACCACGCTCCGCTCGTACGACGCGCAGCAGGTGAAGTGGACCTACGGCGCCATCGAGCTGATGTGGCCGGGACAGCGCGGCGACACGAAGGGTCAGCCGCTGCACCCCAACCTGCGCCTGCGCTGGTTCGAGAACATCGGCATGCTCACGAACTTCTTCGTCCGCGTCGCCTTCCTGGTGCTCCTGGCCGGCTCGCTGTCCATCGGTGCGTTCGTCTTCTCGCCGTGGTGGCTCATCCCGCCGGCGATGGCCGTCGCGCTCAACATGCGTATCGCCTTCACCATGAAGGACCGCACGGCCCGTGACGTCCTCTTCGCGGGGCTCGTCGCCCCCGCCGAGGTGTTCATGTGGGTGCGCATCAGCCACTTCCTGCGCTCGTGGACCCGATTCCTGTCGCGCAAGAAGGTGGACAACTGGGCCATGCAGGCCAAGGCCGAGAAGGGCGGGGGCAGCACCTACTGGGTGCCGCTGGTGCTGCTGATCGCGTCCCTGATCGCCATGGCCGTCATCTGGGTGATGCTCCCGCCGGTCGCGCAGTCCACCATCCTGTGGGTCGGCTGGCCGATCGTCGGCGTCATCACGGTCCTGCAGACGCTCATGATGTTCTTCAAGCTGATCCGCCGCCACCAGGGGTTCCAGGTATGAGCGCCCGGGTGACGGGCGCCGGGGTCCTCGCGGCCTCACGCCGGCGAGCCGGCCTCCGCCGTCAGGCGGTAGCCCACCCCGCGCACCGTCTCGATGTAGCGCGGGTTGGTGGGGGAGTCGCCGAGCTTGCGCCGGAGGTTGGTCATGTGGGCTTCGATGGCACGCTTGTCGGCCTCGCCCACGAAGTAGCTGGTGACGTACGACTCGCCCCGCAGGACCAGGGTGAGATCGGCTTTGGTCCGCACACGACGCTTGGACTCCATGAGCGTGGCCAGGAGGTCGAACTCCGTGCGGGTCAGATCGACTTCGCGATCGTCGATCACGACGATGCGCGAATCAGGATCGAGCGCGAGGTCGCGGTGCCGCACCGCGGCCGACCCGACGTGCTCGAGGGTGCCGTTCGAGGCAGGCGAGGCGGGGACCTCGCTACCCGACTCCGCGATCACCACGGTCGCGGAGGCCTCTGACGGCGGGGGAGGAACGGATGCCGGCACCGCCGTCGGGGAGGCGGCGGAGCCGGCATCCATCACACCGTGTCGCGCAGCGGTGTTGCGGCCACCCGGGAACGACGGCCCGACCTGCTCCTGACGAGGAGCGGGCGGGGCCGTCGCTCCCGTGCCGGCCGCCTGCGCAGCTTCGCGGCGGCGCAGGATCGCGTCCAGGCGCGCGCGGAGCTCGCGGGGCCGGAAGGGCTTGGTGAGGTACTCGTCCGCGCCCGACCCGAGTCCGAGGACGAGGTCGGCCTCGTCCTTGAGGCCGGTGAGCATGATGATGTACGTGTCGCTCTGCTGGCGGATCCGTCGCGCGGCCTCGAAGCCGTCGATGCCCGGCATCGTGATGTCGAGCGTCGTCACGGTGGGCTGGTAGCTGAGGACGGCCTGCACGCCGTCGATGCCGTTGCCGACCGAGACCGTCGAGAATCCGGCTCCTTCGAAGACCTCGACGAGGAGGTGGCGGATCTCTGCGTCGTCTTCGACGATGACCGCGGTCTTGGGGACGCCGCTGGAGTCGTTCATGGGGATCTCTCGATGGTGAGGGGAGTGGAGCGCGGTGGGGCCGCGGGGTGCGACACCTCAGGAGCCATGGGTCAGCGCCATGGTACACAGCGGACGGGCACCCCCACCCGATTGTTATGGACCTGCGGTCCACGTTCTCGTCAGCTTATCGGCGTCCCGGGCCCCGGCGTCACAGGATGTCGCGGGTCAGCTCCACCGCGGCCTCCGGCCACCACGCACCCGCCGGCGGTCCGCCGTTGCAGGTGCCGTCGCTCTCGCCCGGGGGCTTGATCCACAGGTTCGTGTCGATCACGTCGTCTCCCCAGGTGCCGCCGACCGCTCCCACGCGGAGCCCCCGGACGTTGCACCACTCCGAGCCGGTGTGCGGGGCGCCGTTGCGCGAGGTGTCGATCACCGCGTGGAGGTCGTCGAAACCCCAGGCCTCGAGCTGACCGACGAGCTGCCGCGCGTAGGCGCTCTCGTCGGCGTCCGAGTTCCCATTCGAGACGTTGGTGGCGAATCCGCGGATCGACCCGGGGGCGGCCTCGGCGACTTCGGCGATGAGGGTCGCCATCTCCGGGACCGACCGCCAGTTGGAGTGGCCCCCGTCGACGTAGACGAAGGTGTTCTCCGCCGCGAGCCGGGAGGCTGCGTCGGCGATCTGCGCCGTGCGCACCTCCGGCTCGTCGCAGTCGAGCGCCAGGGCGTCGGGTTCGAGGATCACGACCGCGCTCTGCGCGGGATCTGCGGCGAGCCCGGCGGCGATGGCATCGATCCACCCGGGGTAGGCCGCGGCGTCCAGTCCGCCGGCGGAGAAGTTGCCGCAGTCGCGATCGGGGAGACCGTAGACGGCGAGGACGGGCGTCGCGTCCTGCGCGCGGGCCTGGGCGAGGATCCCCTCGACGGCGGCGGTGACGCTGCCGATCGGATAGGTCTCGGGGGTGAGCCACACGGCGGTCGGCTGGGCGGCGAGATACGCGGCTGCCTCGGAAGCCGCATCCTCCCCGCCCTCGGCGGCGGCACGGGCGGCGAAGGAGTCCGGCGAGACGAAGAGGGCGTCGCCGGGGGCGGGGGGCTGCGGCCCGGCGGGAGCCGCGAAGAGCATCTGCCAGATCGCGAAGGCGGCCACGGCGACTCCCGCCGTTCCCAGGAGCGCCACGCCCACCGTCCCGAGGACTCGCCCGCGCTTTCTCACCCTCGGACTCTACCCGCGCCCACCGTAGGCTGAACGGGTGCGCCTCCGCCTGGACCTCTCCTACGACGGCACCCACTTCCGCGGGTGGGCCCGGCAGCCGGGGCTCCGTACGGTGCAGCAGACGCTGGAGGACGCCCTCGTCCGCATCCTCGGGGGAGAGGTGCGGCTGGTGGTGGCCGGGCGGACGGATGCCGGAGTGCACGCGAGCGGCCAGGTCGCCCACCTCGATCTCGATGACGCGCAGGTCGGTCGCCTCTCGCGCGGGCGCGCGCGAGAGGACGAGGACGATCGTGGTGTCGCGGCGCTCGCCCGTCGCGTCAACGGCGCCCTCGGCTCCTACGCCGACGCCACGGTGCGTCGCGTCCGGTCGGCACCCGACGGGTTCGACGCGCGTTTCTCGCCCGTCTGGCGTCGATACGAGTACCGGATCGCGGACCACGCGTACGACCCGCTCGAGCGCCATCGCACCACGTTCGTCCGCACCCGGCTCGACGCCGACGCCATGGACGCCGCCGCGGGGGCGCTCATCGGCCTCCATGACTTCGCCGCCTACTGCAAGCCGCGCGAGGAGGCCACGACGATCCGCACGCTGCTCGAGTTCTCCTGGCGGAGGGACGCCGAGGGCGTCCTCCGCGCGCACGTGAAGGCCGACGCGTTCTGCCACAGCATGGTGCGCGCCCTGGTCGGCGCGTGCGTCGCCGTCGGCGAGGGGCGTCTCTTGCCCGAGGACGTCGTGCGCATCCGGGACGGGCGGGAGCGGGTCCCGGAGGTGAAGGTGCTGGCCGCGCGGGGCCTCACCCTCACCGAGGTCGGCTACCCCGCCGACGACCTGCTGTCGCTCCGCGCCGAGCAGACGCGCGCCCGTCGCGAGCTCTGACGCGGGCGGATGCCGAGACCTGGGAGTACACGAAGGATCCGCGCCCGCGATACCTGATCGTCATGCGGGAGTCCTAGGCTGTCCCCGTCATGAAAGTCATCTCGTACAACCTGCGCAAGCACCGCGCCGTCGGGGAGCTCGCGCACCTCGTCGAGCGTCACGCGGCCGACGTGCTGTGCCTGCAGGAAGCCGACACGAGCGACATCCCTGAGCGCATCGACGGGCTGCGCCTGGCCGACTCCACCCAGCGCAACCGACTGGGCCTGGCGGTGTACTACCGGGAGAACACCTTCCGCGCGGTGGACGTGCGGATGATGGCACTGAAGAAGTCCCTGCACGATCGCGTGCTGAAGCCCGCCGAGGAGCGTCTGCTCGGCGTGAAGCTCTACGACATCGACGACGGGCACGAGGTCATCGTCGCCTCGTTCCACGCCGCGCCGTTGACGGCGCTCAACTCCCTCCGTCGCCATCAGATCCGCACCGCCCTGTCGGAGCTGCAGCTCATGGGCGACGGCCTCCCCACCCTGATGGTCGGCGACTACAACTACCCCGTCTTCAAGGAGAACCTCGGTCAGCGCGTGCGCGAGCAGGGGTACGAACTCAACCTCAGCGATTCGCGCACCTACACCCGCTACCGCTTCTTCCGCGGACACTACGACTTCGCCACGTCGATCGGGTTCGAGATCGACCGCGTCCGCACCCTCCCGCAGGGAGACAGCGATCACCTGCCGATCCTCGTGACGGCCAGGCCGCTGACGCGGAAGGCGGCGAACCTCAACGCGGGATCAAGAGAAGGACAAGATCAGCGGTAACGCCCTGTGCGGCGGTGCGGTTCGGCCCTAGAGTCTGATCGGCCGCGACCGTGAAGCGGCACCCTCCCCGCGAAAGTGAACACCGCCGATGGTCGATCTCGCCGACGATCCGACGCGCCTCCCCGACGCCGACAGCCCCTCCCCGGCCGTCGCCGCGTTCGAGGACGACGCCCCGCCCGCTGCACCCGCAGAACCGCCGAGACGGCGCCGACGGCAGTGGGGAACCGAGCGGCCTCGCCCGCCGCTGCCCGCCGTCCACGGCCGCCCGTCGACCGCCAAGCTCATCTGGGGGCAGGTGGCGATCTGGGTGACGGTGTCGGTCTGGGCCCTGTACATGCTCACGGTCGCCGTGACCCTCCTGTTCGCGGGAGCTTTCGACTCCACCTGGCGCGTCATCGAAGCGGTCTCCTACCTGCTCGTCATCAGCGTGCTGACGTTCTCGGCCCTCATGTACCTCGTCGCGCGACAGGGAGCGTACGAGCGCTTCGCCCGCCACCGTCGTGCCGACCGGGCGGAGCTCGATCGGCACTTCTCCCTCAGCCATGGCCCCCTCACGGTGCTGGTTCCCTCCTACGCCGAAGAGCCGGGAGTGATCCGCACGACGCTGTGGTCGGCGGCCCTGCAGGAGTATCCCTCGATGCGGGTGGTCCTCCTCATCGACGACGCCCCCGACCCGTCCGATCCGGCCGTGGCGGCCAAACTCGACGAGACCCGTCGCATCGGACCCGAGATCACGCGGGCGCTCGCCGGCCCCGCCGCCGAGTTCCGGGAGGCGCTCGAGCGGTGCGAGACCGAGATCGCGGCATCCGGACAGGCGGACGAAGACCTGCTCGTCCGGCTCGTGGACGCCTACACCGCCGCTGTCGACTGGCTGCGCGCCCTCGCGGCGACGCACGCACGCGAAGATCACGTGGACGACTTCTTCGTCGACGAGGTGGTCCTCGGCCTCGCCGACGACCTCGACGCCACGGCCGGCGCGGTCATGACCGCTCTCGACGAGGGGGCGAGCGTCCCCGCCGAGCGGGTGCGCGAACTGTTCCGGCGCCTGGTGTGGATCTTCTCCGCCGAAGTGACCTCCTTCGAGCGCAAGCGCTACGCATCGCTGTCGCACGAGGCGAACAAGGCGATGAACCTCAACTCCTACATCGGCCTGCTCGGCGGGCGTTTCGCCGAGCAGCAGACCGAGCTCGGTCTGCTGCTGCGTCCGGTGACGACCGCCGCCGAGGCCGACCTCGACGTGCCCTATTCGGATTTCGTCCTCACCCTCGACGCCGACTCGGTTCTGCTGCGCGACTACTGCCTGCGCCTGGTGCACTTCCTCGAGCAGCCCGAGAACGCCAAGGTCGCCGTGACCCAGACGCCGTACTCCTCGTTCCGCGGGGCGCCGACGCGGGTCGAGCGGCTGTCGGGTGCGACGACCGACGTGCAGCACATCCTCCATCAGGGGATGACGGCGCACAACGCCACCTTCTGGGTGGGCGCCAACGCGGTGATCCGCATGGAGGCGCTCGACGACATCCTCGAGATCGACACCGTCGACGGGTTCGAGGTCCGCCGCTACGTGCAGGACCGCACCGTGATCGAGGACACCGAGTCCAGCGTCGATCTCGGCGAGCACGGCTGGACGCTCGTGAACTACCCCGAGCGGTTGAGCTACTCGGCCACGCCGCCCGACTTCGGCACACTGGTCGTCCAGCGACGCCGCTGGGCGAACGGCGGCCTGCTGATCCTGCCGAAGTTCTGGCGGCAGATGCGCGCGCACCGTCTCGCCCACAAGCCGATGGCGATCGGCGAGATCGCCCTGCGTGCCAATTACATGGCGTCCATCGCGTGGGCGAGCTTCGGTCTGGTCTTCCTCCTCGCCTATCCCTATGACAGCCGCCTGGTCAGCCCTCTCGTGCTCATCGGCGCCCTGCCGTACTTCCTGGCCATGGCCAGCGACCTGCACTACTGCGGGTACAAGCGCACCGACATCTTCCGCATCTACGGGTTCAACCTGATCCTCCTGCCCGTGAACATCGCTGGTGTGCTGAAGTCCATCCAGCAGGGTCTCACCGGCAAGAAGATCCCGTTTGCGCGGACGCCGAAGGTCAAGGACCGCACCGCCACGCAGCTCCTGTACGTCGTCGCTCCGTACGCGATCGTCGGGTTCTCGCTCTTCGTCGCGTGGCGCAGCTGGACGGACGGGGCGTGGGGGACTCTCGCCTTCTCCGCATTCAACGCCTTCTGCGGTGGGTGGGCGATCCTGGCGAACATCGGCATCCGGAACTCCGTCGTGGACACCTGGATCGGGCTGACCGACTGGATGTGGGTGGATGCCGCGCCCGCGGGTGCCGGCGCGACCGACAGCGAGGACGAGGGCCCGGATTGGCGCACGGTGCTCCGGCAGGGCCACCCGGCACCGGGGGTGCGCTCGTGAGCGCGGCATCGCGGGGACGCCACGCGGGCAAGCGGCTGTCGCCCTGGAGGGTGGGTACGGCGGTCGCCGTGGTCGCGGCCGTGGTTGCGGCACCCTTCGTCGTGGGCGCCGTCCTCGGACGCCAGGCGTCGGCGGAGACGACGGTGGCGGGGCCCCGGTGGTTCGGCGGCTACTTCGACGTGCCGGCGGCCGCGGTCTCGGACACCCCGGTCGTCGCGGAGGACGCCGCGATCGTGCTCGCCTTCGTCGTCGCCGAGGCCGCGGACGTGTGCGAGCCGTCCTGGGGGACCTTCTACAGTCTCGACGCGGCCGAGCGCGAGCTCGATCTCGACCGTCGGGTGGCGCGCCTGCGCCAGGGTGGCGCCGATGTCGTGGTGTCCTTCGGCGGCGCCATCAATACCGAGCTCGCGAGCGCCTGCGAGACGTCCGGGGAGGTCGCCGCCGCCTACCGCGACGTCATCGACCGCTACGGGGTCGGGACCATCGACCTGGATCTGGAGTACGCCAACCTCAGCGACGAGGCCGCCGGCTACCGCCGCGCCGCCGCGGTCGCGCAGCTGCAGCGCGAGCACGAGCGTGCCGGGGAGCCGCTGGAAGTCTGGCTGACCCTGCCGGTGGCGATGGACGGCCTCACCGAGGAAGGCCTCACGGTGGTGCGCCAGATGCTGGCGTCCGGAGTGGACCTCACCGGGGTGAACATCATGACGATGAACTACAACACCGACCTCGGGGACCGCTCGATGGGCCAGGTCGCCATCGATGCGGCCACCGCGACCCGCGCCCAGCTGACGACCCTCTACGACCGGATGGACGTCGAGCTCCCGCCCGAGGGGGCGTGGGCGATCCTCGGGGTCACCCCGATGATCGGTCAGAACGACATCGCCGGCGAGGTGTTCACCCTGCGCGACGCCGAGCTGCTGCACGCGTTCGCCGCCGAGCGGGCACTCGGACGCATGTCGATGTGGTCGCTCAACCGCGACCGCACCTGCGGCCCGAACTACCCGGACGTCCAGATCGTCTCGGACTCGTGCAGCGGCATCGACCAGCAGGGGGAGTCGTTCGCCGGCATCCTGTCCGAAGGGTTCGACGGCATGCCGGCCACCCCGGCGGCTCCGACGACGGCGCCGACCCCCGTGCCGGACGATCCGGAGACCAGCCCGTACCCGATCTGGTCGCCGGACGTGTCGTACTCCAGCGGTGTGCGGGTGGTGTGGCACGGCAACGTCTACAGCGCCAAATGGTGGACGCTCGGCGGCGCGGAGCCCGACGATCCCACACTCGCCGGCGACGAGACCCCGTGGACGCTCGTCGGCCCGGTGATGCCCAACGATCTGCCCTACGCGCCGCCCACCGTGCCGGAGGGGACCTACCCCGCGTGGGAGCCGGAGCAGATCTACACCGCCGGAGACCGGGTCCGGTTCGAGGGCACGCCCTACGTGGCGAAGTGGTGGACGCAGGGGGACGACCCTTCAACCGGCCTCACCGATCACGACCGCTCGCCATGGCGCGTGCTCGCACCGGCGCCCACGGCCACCCCGACCCCGACCGCCACCCCGTGACGACGCCGAGGCCCGGCATCCTGTGACGGATGCCGGGCCTCGGCGTCTTTCTGCGACGGGTGTCAGTCGAGCGCCGGGTACAGCGTCGGCGACGTGCGGTGGCCGGTGGCCTGCTCGTAGTCGAACGCGAAGCCGAGGAGCGTGCCCTCGGAGAAGTCGCGACCGAGGAACTCGATGTTGGCTCCGCCTCCGGGGATCGGCTCGCCGTCGACGGCCTGACCCATCGGCACGGTGACCGCGGGGAGTCCGGTGTTCGGGCTCAGGCGCATGTTCGTCCCGATCGTGCCGTAGGGGTTCCCCGTCGGGTAGACGAGGGCGTCCAGCCCTTCGGCCTCCATCATCGCGGTGACGATCTGCTTGCCGCGCGCCAGCTGCAGGGTGTGGGTGCCCTCCGGTCCCGCCCATGCCTCGTAGGCCTCGGCGGTGACGCGGGAGCGCGAGACGTAGGTGGCGTTGTTCGGGTTGCTCGCGGTGATGCCGCGGTTGGGGATGATGTTCGGCGACTCACTGATCTGCGCGAGGCTCCGCGCCGTCACGGCCGGGTTGAGGTAGGCGTCGATGTAGATCTGCAGGTCGTGGTTGAACTCCGGGCCCGAACCGCTGCCCTCGGCGAGGATCGCCGCCCAGCCCTCGGGGGTGGCGACCTCCACGACCTCGGCGCCCTGCGCACGCAGGTCGGCGAGGGCGGCGTTGAACAGGCGCACCGTGCTGGCGTTGGAGCCGATCATCGCCGGGACGTAGCCGATCTTCGTCCCCTCGAGTGCCGTGGCCGACAGCTCGGAGGTGTACGACGCGGGCACGAGCCCGCTCTGGCGGGCGGTGACCGGGTCGCCGTCGTCGATGCCGACGACGGCGTCGAGGGCGACGGCGGCGTCCACGACCGATCGGGCCATGGGACCACCGGTGTCCTGCGACAGCGCGAGCGGCACGATGCCGTCCCGGCTGGCCAGACCCACGGTCGGGCGGACGCCGACGAGCTGGTTGTAGTTGGACGGGATGCGGATCGACCCGCCGGTGTCGGTGCCGAAGCCGAGGGCGGCCAGGTTCGCCGCGATCGACGCGCCGGTGCCGCCGGAGGAGCCGCCGGCGTTGCGCGCGGTGTTGTACGGGCTCGACACGTCCAGCGTCGATCCCGCCGCCTGTCCCGCGCTGAAGGTGGAGGAGAGGTTGACGGCGAACTCGTCCATGCTCGCCTTGGCCAGGATGACCGCGCCGCCCGCGCGAAGACCTTCGACCATGAACGCGTCGGTGGTCGTCTGGTTGCCGTCCCAGCATCCGCAGCCGGCGGTGGTGGGCATGTCGAGGGTGTTGTAGTTGTCTTTCAGTGCGACCGGGATGCCGAGCAGCATGCTCGTCAGGCCCGACGCGGCGCGCTCGGCGTCGGCGGCGGCCGCGGCGGCGAGGGCCGGTGCGGATCCGACCGTCACGATCGAGTTCAGCGCCCGCTGCCCCTCGCCCTGTGCGACGCGGTCGTAGGCGGCGATGCGGTCGATGTAGGCCTGGGTGATCTCGACCGAGGTGGTGACCCCGGCGTTCATCGCCGCCTGCATCTCGATCACCGACGCCTCGACGAGCTCGAACGGCCCGTCGTCGTAGATGATGCGCTGCGACGCCGCGGCGAGGTCGGCGACCGTGATGACGCCGTCGGAGTCGAGGTCGACCTTCGACACCGCCGCCCATCCGGCATCCGTCGACGTCGTGCCGAAGGCGGAGGCGATGACGTCGAGATCGGCCGCGGTGACCTGGTGGTCGCCGGTGAGGTCGAGCTCGGTGTAGTAGGGCATCAGGAACGGAGCGGATGCCGCCTCGTCGGCGACGGCGGCGGCGGGGAGCGTCACCGCGCCGGCCGTCAGGGTGCCGGCGATCGCGATGGTCGCGAGCGCGCGGGTGGTGGGGGTCTTCACCGCGGGGGTCCTCCGGGTCGTGGGGGCGGATGCGAGAGAGGTCGAGGAAGCGGAGCGCGCGTTCATCGGGTCACCGTCCGACGGCGGAGGACGATCACGACGCCGGCGGCGACGAGGGCCGCCGCCAGGACTCCGGCGACGATCCAGGTCGTCGCATCCTGACCGGTCACCGCGAGCGGGGGACCGGCGGTGCCGGGGGCGGGGGTGGCCTCGTCGGTCGGTGCGACCGGCGTCGTGGTCGCCGAGGCGGTCGGCGTCGGCGACGGGCTCGGCGGCTCGGGTGCGGCGGTCAGTTCGGTGGTGGCGGACACGACCGCGCCCTCGGGGAGGCCGATCGCGGCACCGGAGGCGCTCAGGAACGTCGCGTCGGTCACGGTGATCGCGGCGGCTCCGCCGCCGAGGGCGGTGAAGGAGAAGGACACCAGCTCCTGCGCGCCGGTCAGGCCCGGCGAGGTGCCGAGGCGCGTGTGGGTGAAGGTGACGGTGCCGGCGTCATCGTCGACGGCGTCGAAGCCACCGTCGGGGAAGGTGCTCGCGCCGTCGACGAAGGCGAGGAGCGACGGGTCGTAGGCGATCGCGACCTCGTAGGCGAAGACGTCCGTGGCGGCGTCGACGGCGAGGACGATCTCGACCGTGTCGCCCTCGTCCGCCGCGGCCGGTGCGGTGAGGGTCACCGCACCGATGGTGGGCGGGGCCTCGGCCGCGACCGCGGCGGGAGCCAGGACGAGGGAGCCGCCGAGGAGGGCGGAGGCGGCGGCGAGCGCCGCGACGGCGCGTGAGCGTCGTCGGAGCGGACGCCGTGCGGGGGTGTTCTCGGGCATGCGGGAGCGAGTCCTTCCGGATGGGGGGATGCACCGGGGTTCGGGATGCCGCCCACCCTGGCACCACCGGATTTCCCGGTGGTTGCCCGATGTTGCGCGCCGGTGTCGCGAGGTGAGACGGCCCGGGCCCCGGCGCGTCGATGGCTGTGGCCGGGCCCGCGTGTCGCTTACCCTGGAGGGGAGGGTGTCCCCAGCATCCTCACCTCCCCGTCGCCGAACGGCTTGCTTCGGGTGCGAGCCTCGGCATCTTACAGACGGGTGTGCGGTCCGCGGTCTCCCCACCGCGGGCCGCACCACTTTCCGCGCGTGGGCGGCCCCTCTCGCGCGGACCGCAGATGGGGGAGTGCGGAAGCGCGAGAGGGGCCTGAACCCGACCGCGGTCGGGGCACGATGCACACGGCCTGGGCTGCGGGCTGGGAACGCAGCGCGTGCGGGCGGATCTGCCCCACACCGTACTGAGGTGCGCGCCGTGCTGCCATCGCCGCACGCGAGATTTCACGTCCCGGAAACACGGCGTCCTCGAGGGGACGCGGTGCGCGGCTAGGCTCGGCGGGATGCCGCACCGCTCGAGACTGCCCGCCCTCGTGCTGCTGGCCTATGCCGCCGTGCTGGCGGCGATCGCCTTCTGGCCGGTGCCGGTGGACAGTGGTGCCGGGCCCCTTCTGCGGGCGATCACGCGGCTGGTCCCGCTGATGACCTACGACCGCATCGAGTTCGTCGCCAACATCGCCCTCTTCGTCCCGTTCGGTGTCCTCGTCGCGCTCCTCGTGCGGCAGACGTGGCTGGTGCTCCCGCTCGGGTTCCTCACGACGCTGACGATCGAGATCGCGCAGGCGCTGCTGTTGGACCGGCGGACGCCGAGCCTGCTGGACATCATCGCGAACATGGCCGGGGCGTGCGTCGGCGTGCTCGTCGTGGTCTTCGTCCGCTGGCTGCAGAGCGAGCATCAGCATCCGGTGCCGGTCACGGCGATGCCGCTGCGACCGCCTGTTCCGGCATCCCGTCGCTGAACGGCAGGCTCAGAGGCTGTCGCGGCGGCGGCGCACGACCGCCACGACGCCGAGGGCGGCGCCGGCGACGAGGAGGAGGCCCCCGCCGATCCAGAGGCCGGTCATCGTCGCGCTGTCGAAGCCCGTCACCGGGAGGCTCCCGTCCGGGTTCGTGACCGAGACCGCGGAGGTGCCGCCGGCAGACGTCGACGAGAACGCGGCGATGTTGTAGGTGCCGCGTGCGTCGGCGGGGAAGCTGATGCGGACGCCGGCGAGCGAGCCGTCGGCGGCCGAGACGGCGTCGCCGCTCGCGGTGGAGACGGTGCGGATCATGCCGATGACGGCGTCGGAACCGTTCTCGCCGGTGACGGTGATGGTCACCGGCTCGTTCGCGGAGAACGTGGCGGGGTCGCACGCGAAGAGCGTCGTGCCGCCCGGAGTGGCCGTGGCGGGCGTCGCGGTGCACGACCCCGACGGCGGGTAGATGGTCGAGGCGTGAGCTGCGGCGGGCACGCTCAGAGCCGCGACGGCAGCGATCGTCGAGGCGGCGAAGAACGTGGGGAGTCGTCTCATGGCTCGCCAAGTCTAAGCGGGAGGTATGACCGTCCCGTGTCGACGGGATGAGAGAACGGTCACGATCGCGTCAGGACGCGGCGCTTCCGCAGGCCGCGGTCGGGACGGCGTCCGTCGTCACCCCGGGTGTCTGGACGACCTCCAGCACGGAGGCCGAGGGCTCGGCGGTGTCGGCGCGGACGACCGCGGTGGCGCTCTCGCCGGGGGCCAGGTCGACCGAGAAGGTCAGGACCCGGCGGCCGTCGTGAATGCCGCCGCCGAAGCCGCTGCCGTCGCTCATCGTCGCCTCGGCGAGGGTGAATCCCGTGGGCAGGTACAGGTATCCGACCGTGCGGGCCACCCCCGGGGGCACACCGAAGCTCCCCCCGCCGGTGATGTAGTTCGGGAGAGCCGCGGCATCCGCGGGGGCGTCGTTGCGGACGGTCACGGTGAGCTCCGCCTGACCGGTGACCCCGCGCGGGCCGGTCGTGCAGGCGGCCCAGGAGACCACGGTGTCGGCCCCGGCGTAGTAGGTCATCTTCGACCCCGTGCCGTCGTTGAGGTACACCCCGAACCGCGCGACATCGGCATCCGTTCGGGGGAGGGTGCCGGCGAGGGTGGTGTCGGCGAGGAGGGTCTGGTCTTCCTCGTGGCCGCTCCACAGCAGGAGCCTGCGCTCGTCGCCGGCGCGGGCGAGCGCGCCCACCAGGTCGGCGGGGGCGAATCCGCCGGAGGAGACGGCGTCGAAGACGGATGCCGCGGCGAGCGCGAAGAAGTCGTCCTGATCGGACGGGTTCTCGTAGCGGAGGTAGACCTCGTTGAGGAGGAGGGGGACGGCGTTCTCGCTGGTGAGCACGTCGCCGGTGGGCAGCTCCACCGGGCCGGTGGCCTCGAGGAGGTACGACAGGGCGACGGGATCCATCGCGATCACCCCGTCGACCCGCTGGCCGTCGTGCTCGCGCGCCCACATCTCCTGGGCCAGCTGCGCCGCGAGCGGGAAGTCGGGCAGCTGCGTGACGTTCTGGATCCACCGGCCGGGGCGCTCGCCGTAGATCCCCTGCACCTCGGGCCCGAGGGGGAGCACGGAGGTGTCGTAGGTCGGGAAATCTCCGGAGGACTCCTGCGCCGTGAGCGACATCCGTCCGTCGTCGGTGGAGAGAAGGGCCACCGCCCCCGGGATCCCGCCGAGGGAGCGCCATTCGGCGTTGTTCTGGAACAGGATGAGATAGTTGCGCGGGCCGTCTGCGCCGAGCATGCCCGGAATCAAGGCGGTGGCGCGCGCGAGGGCGCCCGCGCCGACCTGCACCTCGTCGAGGAGATCGGACACCTCGTCGACGGCGTCGCGGAGCGGTGTCAGCAGGGCGGGGCGGTCGAGGCCGTCGAGGGCGGCGGCGGCATTGCGCACTCCGGCGGCTCCCGCAGCGGCCGGTTCCTCGAGCGCGGTGAACGCGGCGAGGTCGACGCGCCCATCGACGGGGGCGAGGGAGTCCACCGAGAACGACGCGGCGACGTCGACCAGAGGGGCCAGTGCCGAGCCGGCGACCTCGTCGAGCGAGGCGGCGACCGTCGAGACGGCGCGCAGCTGCGGCCCGATCCACGCGACGCCCTCGGCGGCACGCCAGACCGGGTCGCTCGTGAGACCGTGCGCGGCGGCCGTCTCCGTCGAGATCGTCGCGATCGCATCGGCGGCGGTGGCCGGGTCCGAGAGGGACTCGCGTGCGGCGACCGCCGCGGTCTGCGCGTCGCGCAGATGGCCGTACGCGAGGGCGCCGCGGATGCCGATCCACGCCGCGGCGAGGACCGTGAGGCCCACGAGCACGGCCAGGACGATCACGAACACGCGTCCGGCGACGCGCGCCGGGCGGGGGAGTGCGGGGGTCGTCACGAGCCCAGCCTACGGAACCGTCAGGGGCGACCCATCCCGGTGTAGGTGAAGCCGGCGGCCCGCCAGGCGGCGGCATCCAGGCAGTTGCGTCCGTCGACGATCACGCGGCCCGACACCAGGGAGGCCGCGTGGGCGGGGTCGAGCTCGCGTCGGTACTCGTCCCATTCGGTGACGACGATGACGGCATCCGCGTCGCGCAGCGCCTCGTCGAGATCGGTGACGTAGGTCAGCTGCGGGTGGATGCGGCGGGCGTTCTCGATCGCCTCGGGGTCGGTGACGACGACGTCGGCGCCGAGCCCCTTGAGGCGGACGGCGACGTCGAGGGCGGGGGAGTCGCGGATGTCGTCGCTGTGCGGCTTGAACGCCGCGCCGAGGACGGCGATCTTCCGCTCGAACACCTGCCCGTCGAGGGCGTCCACGACGAGCTCGACGGCCCGGTCGCGGCGGCGGAGGTTGATCGCGTCGACCTCGCGGAGGAACGCGACCGACTCGCCCCGGCCGAGCTCTTCGGCGCGGGCCGAGAAGGCGCGGATGTCCTTGGGCAGGCAGCCGCCGCCGAAGCCGATGCCGGCGCCGAGGAAGCGGCGTCCGATGCGGGCGTCGTGCCCGATCGCGTCGGCGAGCGTGGTGACGTCGGCGCCGGTGACCTCGGCGATCTCGGCCATGGCGTTGATGAAGCTGATCTTCGTGGCGAGGAACGCGTTGGCGGCGACCTTCACGAGCTCCGCGGTGGCGAGGTCGGTCACGATGAACGGCGTGTTCTTGGCCACCGAGGGGTGGTAGACCTCGCGGAGGACGTCGGCGGCGCGCTCGCCGGCCGCGCCGTCGGGGACTCCGGCGACGAGCCGATCGGGGTCGATGGTGTCCTGGACGGCCCAGCCCTCACGGAGGAACTCGGGGTTCCACACCAGGGTCGCACCCGTCGGGGCGACCTTCTCGGTGAGGGCGGCGGCGGTGCCGACGGGGACCGTCGACTTGCCCGCGACGATGTCGCCCTCGGCGAGGAAGGGGACGAGCGCCTCGACGGCCGCGTTGACATAGGTGAGGTCGGCGGCGTAGCCATCCTTCTGCTGCGGCGTGCCGACGCCGACGAAGTGCACCGCGGCGCCGCGGGCCTCCGCCATGTCGGTGGTGAAGCGGAGCTTCCCCGAGGCGATGCCCTCGGTGAGGATGTCCTGCAGCCCGGGCTCGAAGAACGGGGCCTCGCCCTTCGAGAGCGCGGCGATCTTGCGCTCGTCCACGTCGATACCGACCACGTCGTGACCGATGGAGGCCATGGCCGCCGCGTGGACGGCGCCGAGGTAACCGCATCCGATGACAGAAAGTCGCACGTGATCTCCTGGGGTGAGGGTGAGGGTGCAGGGGAGGCCGATGGGCCGGGACAAGCCTTACATCTCTACCAGACGCGCGTGACACGGACGTTTCGCGCGATCGTCACGCGAATCGTCGGCCGTCGCATAATGGATCACGGGGGAGTGCGTCTTGTGAGCGTGGGGATTTCAGACGAGACGGGTGCGGTCGGCGCCTCGGACCCGCCGGATGCGGAGCTGATCGCGGCGGTGCGCGCCGGTGACGACGCCGCGTACGGGCGCCTGTGGGCCCGCCATCACCGCGCGGCGCGGGCGGCGGCGGTCGCGGTGACCGCGACGTTCGACCCCGACGACCTCGTCCAGGAGGCCTTCGCCTCCATCCTGTCGGCGCTGCGCCGCGGCAAGGGTCCGCAGGGCGCGTTCCGGCCGTACCTGCTGGCGTCGGTGCGCAACATCGCCGCCTCCTGGGGGCGAGGACATCGCGAGGACCCCCACGACGCGTTCGACGAGGAGCCCGACCCGCGGGAGAGCGACGGGGAGGACGATCGGGAGCTCGACCGGGGCTTCACCGGAGCGGCGTTCGCGTCGCTCCCCGCGCGCTGGCAGGAAGTGCTCTGGTACGGAGAAGTGGAGCAGCGGAAGAACACCGAGGTGGCGCGGATCCTCGGCATGACCCCCAATGCGACCGCTCAGCTCGCCTCGCGTGCGCGCGAGGGTCTCCGTCAGGCGTGGGTGCAGGCGCATCTGCGCGGTCTCGCGGATCACTCGGAGTGCCGCGCGACCGTCGCCGCCCTCGGCGCCTACACACGCGGACGGGGATCGCGCCCCGAGCGGAAACGCATCGAGGTGCATCTGGCGGGCTGCGCGCGCTGCGTCATCGTCGCCGAGGAGGCGAGGGACGTCTCCGGGCGGTTGCGGGCTGTGCTCCTGCCCCTGGTCCTCGGCGCGGCGGGCGCGGCATCGTACGGAGCCTGGTCGCACGGCGGCGGGGCGGCGTCGGCGGCCGAGGCCGCGGCGGCGGGGCTGCCGGTGAGCGCGGATCCGGCGTCCGGCGGGGCGGCATCCGCGGGAGGGGCGTCCGCGAGCGGGTCCTCGGCGGGTGGGGCGGCGGCCGCCACGATGGCCGGGACCGCGTCCGCCGGGGTGTGGGTCGGTGTCGCCGCGGCCGTGGGCATCGTGGCGATCGCCGTCGCGGCGGCGGCGGTCTCGCTCGCCCCGGCGGACGCCGACTCGGCGCCGCCGGCGGACGCGCTGTCGGTCTCGACGGAGGAGACGGATGCCGAGAGCGGTACCGTCCCCGTCCCCGTCCCCGCGCCGGTCGCGCCGTCTGCGCCGGTGGCACCGCCGGAGCTCGCGGCGGAGCCCGCCGTCGATCCCCCGCCCGCGGCCTCGCCGTCGGCGCCGCCGACGGCGCCGGTCGCGCCGACTGTGTCACTCCCTCCCGCGCCCCCGACGTCGCCGAGCCCCGCGCCGTCGTCGGCGCCCCCGGGCCGGCCCTCACCGCAGCCGGTGCCCGCACCCTCGGAGTCCGCGCCGGAGCCGACGCCCGCACCCACCGAGCCCGCGCCGGAGCCCGTCCCCCTCCTTCCCGAAGGAATCCCGACGATCGGGGTGGGCACCGCGCGATGGACCGACGGGGGCCTGGTCGTCGACCTCGGCCTCGAGGGGGCTCCGGATGCGGAGGTCTCCGTGCGCATCGGCGACCGCGACCCGGTGCGGACCATCCTCGACGCGGAGGGGCATGGCCGGCTCGACGTGCCTGTGCGGGCCCGGGATCTCCTCGAGAACACGGTCGTCCGATTCGCCTACGTCGCGGGGATCGGGGAATCGACGACCGAGGGTCCCCTGGGCGAGATGCGTCTGTGGGCCCTTCTCCGTCAGGCGCCGGCCGACATCACGAACGGGTAACGACGCGTCACCGTCGTGCCGGAGCTTCGTCTTCTGAGGTGTGGGGATGCCGTGGGGAGCGGCATCCCCACCTCTGGGGGGTCCGGCGCCCGGCGCCCGGCTAGCACGCCCCCCGGTGGGGGACAAGCCACCTCCGAGAGGTGGCACCTGGGTCCAGAGTGGGCGTATGGCACGTACTTCCTTCCCTGTCCGTCGCACGCTCGCCGTCGCGCTCGCCGCCACCGCCCTCGCGTTGACGTCCTGCTCCCCGCCCGAGCCCGTCGATCCCGTGGGCCCGGCACCGTCGGCGGAGGGCGCGCCGCCCGCAGAGTCGACCCCGTCGGCATCCGCTCCGACGGATGGTTCGGATGCGGACGGCGATGCGGTCGCGCAGTACGAGGCGGCGCGCACCGCGGTCGATCTCGCCGAGCGCACCGCCGGGGGGATGGCCTTCGAGCTGGACGACGAAGACGGCGGCAACTGGGAGGTCCGCGTCGCGGTCGAGAACGAGGAGTTCGAGGTCATCGTCGATGCCGCCGGCTCCGAAGTCCTCCGCAGCGAACGGGATGACTCGCTCGACGGCGAGGATGCCGGGCGCCTGAACGGTGTCCAGATCAGTCTTTCGGAGGCGATCGGGATCGCCGTGTCGGAGTACACCGGCAGCGCGCGCCTCGACGACGCCGACCTCACGACCGAGGGCGACACCGTCGCGTGGGAGATCGGCTTCGCCGACGACGTGGAGATCTACCTCGACGTCCTCGACGGCCGGGTCATCCGCGTCGACTGACGGCCAGCGCCCGGTCGGTCACGGACCGCCATCCGTCGAGAACGCGGGAGATCCAGACCTTAAGGGCCGGTCTGAGGGCCGCCGGCATCGGTATCTCCTGCGCCTTTCACCCCGCTGTCGGTGTCACGGCAGCGGCGAGCACGGCAGCGACGGTGACGTCGATGGCCAGGGCGAACCCCGCCGATGCACGCGAATCGTCGTCCTGGGGCGCCAGCGCATAGAGCTCGGGATTCTCGTCGGGGTCGGCCCGCCACAGCGGCACCGGCGAACCCGCGTCCACGGCCGAACCGAGGACCACCGCGTCGATCATGGCAGCGAAGGCCATCCGGCGGTCGACCGGGATGCCGATGTCGCGGAGGATCTCGAACAGGACCTCGTAGATCACCAGGGTGAGGGCATCCTGCACGGGCGCGGAGACCAGGATGATCACGACTCCGGGTGCCGTCGCGAGGGCGGCGCGCACGTCGCGCATCCACGTGCGGAGACGGACCTCCGGTGACCGCGTGACGTCACGCAGGGCCGACACGTCGATGCGCGCGTAGAGCTCCTCCCGCATCCGGTGAACGATCTCCAGGCGCCCGCCAGGGAGGTGATGGTAGAGCGAGGAGGGATTCACCTTCAGCGCCCGGGCGATGCCGGGAATCGTGAAGTCGCCCTTCTCCTCGACGAGCGCGAGCGCCGCGCGGGCGATCGCGCTCGTCGAGAGGATGTTCTGCGAGGGGCGGGGCATCCGTGTCCGATCGGATCAGAGGACCAGGACGCTGCGTCCCTTGGCGCCGGCGCGCATGAGGTCGAAGGCGTCGTTGACGTCGGCGAGGGCGAACCGGTTGGTGATGAGCCGGTCGATCGGGAGCTTGCCGTCGAGGTACAGGCGCGACAGCATCGGGAAGTCCCGTGCCGGCACCGTGCCGCCGTAGTTCGATCCGAGCAGCGCCTTGCCTTCCTCGGCGAGAGCGAGCGCGTCGATCGGCACGGGCCGGTCCTGCGGGGGGAGTCCGACGATGACGGCGGTGCCGCCGCGCTGGAGGGTGGTGGGCATCAGGGCGATCGTATCGGGGCGACCGATCGCCTCGAAGGCGAAGTCCGCTCCGTCGGGCACGATGTCGCGCACCCGATCGGCGAGGTCGGATCCGGAGCGCACCGTGTGCGTCGCGCCGAACTGCTTCGCGAGGGCGAGGGCGTCCTCGTTCACGTCGGCCGCGATGATCGGGCTCGCGCCGGCGAGGGCCAGACCCATGATGATGCTGAGGCCGACGCCTCCGGCTCCGATCACGACGGCCGAGCGCCCCGCCTGGACGCGGGCGTCGTTGACGACCGCGCCGACGCCGGTCGCGATGGAGCACCCGATGAGCGCGGCGACGTCGAACGGCACTTCGGTGGGCACCCGGATCGCGGCCTGCTCGGCGACGACCACGTGTTCGCTCATCGACCCGACGGCCAGGTACGGATAGACCCGGGTGCCGTCGATCGTCGTCGGGGTTGACCCGTCGGGGAGGAGGCACTCCTCCGAGCGCGACCCGGTGCACACCCATGTGCGCCCCTGCCGGCAACTGGAACACGTGCCGCACGGGTAGAACCAGGTCATGATGACGTGGTCGCCGATCTCGAGCGAGCTGACGCCCTCGCCGACGGCTTCCACGACGCCCGCGCCCTCGTGGCCCATGATCGTCGGGGTCGGCATCTGCCAATCGCCGTCGAGGACGTGGCGGTCGGATCCGCACACGCCCGAGGCGCCGATGCGCACGCGCACCTCGCCGCGTCCCGGGGCGCGCAGGGTGACCTTCCGCAGATCGAGGCGCTCGGACCCGGTATAGACGGCGGCGGTGGTCGTGACGGTCTCGCTCATCGGGTGACCTCCAGGGGGCGGGTGCGGTAGAACGCGGCGGTGAGGGCGAGGTAGGCCACCGCCGCGACGACGGCGGCGGGGACGGATGCCGTGACGACGAGGAACGCCGGCTGCGTCTCCAGTGTGATCGGGTTGTACAGCCACAGGTAGAAGATCGCGCCGAGAAGCAGGGAGATCATGCCGGCCCAGTTGACACCGGTCCGGAACGAGTAGAGCGTCCCGCGCTGGCCGAGGTGGATCTCGCGCAGGTCGATCCGCTGCTTCCGAAGGAAGAAGTAGTCCGCGAGGGCCACGCCGCAGACGGACGCGAGGAAGGCGCCCGAGAGCGTGACGAAGACGATGAACTGCTCGTACATGAACTGCGGGAAGAACGTCATGATCGCCGGGAGCACGAAGAACGCCGCGGTCAGCACCTTCCAGGGGACGCGCGCCAGAAGCCTCCCCGACGACTGACGGATCGCCAGGATCGTCGAGTACACGATCGAGGACATCGAGGTGATGTTGGCGAAGGCGATGAAGATGAGCACCGCCACGCCCAGCACCGCGCCGCCGAAGGGCACCATCCACACCGTCGGGTCGGAGTCGCCGAGGGTGAGCGCGGCGGCCATGCCGACGATCTGCGCGATGAGGGTGGCGATGAGAAGGCCGCCGTAGGCCGGCCACACGGCCGCCTTGCGCGTGCGCGTCATGCGGGCGAGCGATCCCATCACCGGGTACCAGGAGACACCCACACCGGCGTTGAATTCCACCGCGATCATGAAGTTCAGCACGTCGTTGTCGAAAGGGGCGAGGGGCGCGGCGGTGAAGAGGGTCCCCCACGAGGTGTTGATGACGAGGAACACCATCATGATGACGGTGATCACGGCGAGGCCCGGAGCGATGTAGGCGTTGAACCGCCCGATGGTCACCGGACCGCGCGAGAGCACCCACCACGCGAGCAGGATCGCGACGAGCCCGCCGATCGTGACCACGGGTCCGTACTGGTCGAGCTCGGCGCCGGTGACGGTCGCGGCGACCTGGCTGGTGGCGCGGCCCGCCATGACGGCGAGGAGAGAGGACCAGCCCATCTCGGTGATGAGGATCACGGTGAAGACGAGGATGCCGACGCCCACGACTCCGAACGCGCCACGCAGCAGCGTGTACTGCTCGGAGCCCCAGCGCTGAGACGCCACGACGGAGGCGAGCACCATGATGCACAGCCCGATCGCGTTGCCGATGAGCATTGCGGCGATGCCGGCCTGGAATCCGACGAGAAGGGCCGTGGAGCCCCCGACCAGGAAGGCCCAGGTCGCGATCGCGAGAGCGGTGTTCACCCACGTGAAGTCCAGCGCGCTCCAGGTGCGCTCGTTCTTCAGCAGCGGGAAGGTGCCGAAGACGTGCTCGCTGGAGAGCATCGGATCCGCGAGCGGCGCGCGGTCCCGAGCGGAGGCCCGCCGGGCTGCGGCGCGGGTGCCCGACGCCCTCGAGTCGCGCGCGCTCACAGGATCACCATGACGGCGCCGATGACCACAGCGGCCACGGTGACGCCGACATACAGTGTCAGCTCGACCCCGGTGAAGGGGCGGCGGGAATCGTCATCCCTCTCTGCGGACTCGATGACGGCGATGCGCCGCTCGAGCTCCGAGGCGACGGCGGGTTCGGTTCCACCGGCGATCATCGCGCGTTCGAACTCGACGCCGGTGATGCCGGCGGCGGCACGTCTGTGTGTCGGCATGGTGATCCTCTGTTCGGGTGAGGCGGACGGATGTGGAGAGTGGGGGGCTAAACCAAATCCGTTTTGGTTTGTGACATCATGGCGGCGTCAGGTCGCGGGTGTCAACGATGATTGCGTCAGGAGGACGAAATGGATGATCTCGTGGCCCCCGTGGTGGCCGTGGCGCAGTCGGAGGCGGTCGTCGATGACGTCGACCGGAACCTCGCCACCCTCGCCCGCCTCGCCGCGCGGGCGCGCGAACTCGGTGCCGACCTCGTCGTGACCCCGGAGCTCTTCGCGACCGGCTACGCCCCGGACCGCGCGTGGCGCCACGACGGCGCGGCCGTCCGCGATGCGCTGGCGTCGATCGCGCGCGCGGAGCGGATCGCGCTCGTCGCCTCGAGTGTCGAGGCTGTCGCGGTGGGAGGTGGCGAGGTGCACCGCATCACCGCCTCCCTGTTCGACCCGGATGCCGGCGAGCTCGTGCGATTCGGCAAGCGGCACCTGTTCGGCGAGGTCGAGCGGGCATGGATGACGCCTGCCGACGCCTATCCGCCACCGTTCGCCTGGACGGGCGTCACGTGGGGCGGCGGCATCTGCTACGACGTGGAGTTCCCCGAGTTCGCCCGGGCGCAGGCGCTCGCGGGCGCCGACATCCTTCTGATCCCCACCGCGGTGCCGGATGCCGAGGGGGGCGTCGACGGTCTCGGTGAGGCCTGGCACTACTCGGCGTCGCTCACTTCGATGCTCCAGGTGCCCGCGCGCGCCCTCGAGAGCGGGGTCGCGATCGCCTACGCCAACCACTGCGGCCCGGGCTTCACCGGCCGCAGCTGCATCGCGACGCCGTTCGGTCGTCACGCCGTGCTCCTGGGGGACGGCGAGGATGTCGCGGTCGCGCGGATCCCGCTCGACGCGATCCTCCGTGCGCGGGCCGTGAACACGTACGGCCCCGACCTCGCGCGCGGGTGAGCGTCTGCGGGCTACAGCGGGACCGTCAGGAAGCCCGACAGGATGCGGCGGATGACCGCGGATTGATGTATGCCGGAACCGGTATAGAGAGCTTGGAGCTGGAGGCCGTCGGAGAGGGCGACGTACGTCCGAGCCGCGTCGGCGGGGAGCATGTCGTCCCGCAGCAGGCCATCGGTCTGCAGCTGGATGAAGCTCGACAGCACGTTGTCGTAGATCAGTGCATAGCGATCCTTGAAGTACTCGTGCATCGGGTGATCGACGTCCGTGGCCTCTGCGGCGATGATCGCGAACATGCGGGTCAGATCTCGGTCGGCCTCATCGCGTTCGGCGATCGCTACGAGCCCCCGCAGGAGGTCCAGGCCACTGCGGCCCTCCAGGCGGGTCTGCGCGTCGAGGTCGCGGCGCTCGAAGACGGCTTCGAGGAGCTCGGTCTTGCTGGCGAAGTGGTGGGTGAGGCCGGGCGCGGTCATGCCGGCGCGCTTGGCGATCTCCGCGACCGTGGCGCTGCTGAAGCCGACCTGCGCGAAGACGGAGAATGCGGCGTCCACGATCTGCTCTCGCCGCTGAGCGGTCTTGCGGTACTCCCCGCGGGCTTTCGCCGGTGTCGCCATCGCATCAAGATAACAACACGGTAAAAACCTTTGCGTACTAAGAAATTGGTGTTAGCGTGACGACGTTGGCTCGACGCCGCAGTCGCAATCACCTGTACCCGGAAGGACGTGCGATGACGCACCGTAAGACCGCCCTCACCCTCGCCGCACTCGGCACCGTCTCCGCGCTGGCTCTCGCCGGCTGCTCCTCGACGCCGGGAGGTGGGACCGAGGATGCGGAGCTTCGTCTCGGGATGGTCACGCCGCTGACGTCCTTCGCCCCATGGGAGGCCTCGTGGGCGAACCAGTCCCCGTATCTCCAAGCGGTCTACGACACGCTGCTGCGTGCCGAGCCGGACGGCACGGTCGTCCCCGGCCTCGCGAGCGAGTGGGTGTGGAATGACGAGCGCACCGAACTCACGCTCACGCTCCGCGAGGGTGTGGAGTTCAGCGACGGCGAGGCCCTGACCTCGGAGGTCGTCGCGGAGTCGCTGACGCGCTTCCGCGACGGAACCAGCGAGAACGCCGGCTTCCTCGCGGCGGTCGAGAGCGTCGAGACGCCCGACGCCGGCACCGTCGTCATCGTCCTGTCCGAGCCCGATCCGGCGATGGAGACCTATCTGACCCAGAACGCCGGGCTCGTCGGCGGGTCGGCGATGTGGGATTCTCCGGACGCGCAGACGACGCCGATCGGCACGGGACCATACACGCTGGACGCCTCGGACACCGTCCCCGGCTCGACCTACGTCTTCGAGGCGAAGGAGGACTACTGGGATCCCGAGTCCGTGCACTACGACGAGATCGTCATGAACGTCTATGGCGACGCGACGGCCCTCATGAACGCCGTCAAGGGCGGCCAGGTCGATGCGACGAACGCTCAGACCCCGACGCAGATCCCGGAGGCCGAGGCGGCCGGCTACACGGCGAATCTGATCGAACAGACCTGGACCGGATTCGTCCTCGCCGATCGCGACGGCACGCTCAATCCGGCTCTCGGAGACCCCCTGGTGCGCCAGGCGTTCAACCTGTCGCTCGATCGAGAGGGCCTCGTCCAGGCGCTCGCCGGGGGCTACGGCACCCCGACGACCCAGGTCTTCTCGACCACGTCCGGCGCGTACGTGGACGCGCTCGACGACGCTTACCCCTACGACCCCGAGCGTGCGCGGGAGCTGCTCGCCGAGGCGGGGTACCCGGACGGCGTGACGATCACGATGCCCTCGAGCGACTTCGTGCCGGAATCGACCTTCGCGCTCTACTCCGAGCAGCTCGGCGAAGGCGGCTTCGACGTCGTGTGGGAGATGTCCGGAGACGACTTCTTCGGTCAGCTCCTGGGCGGCAGCTACGAGGCCTTCTCGATGCAGCTGCAGGTCGACCCGACGCCGTGGCAGACGATGCAGTTCTCGATGCTCCCCTGGTCGACGTGGAATCCCTTCCGGGTCGAAGACCCGCAGATCATGGAGTTCATGACCGAGCTGCGCACCGCTGAGGGTGCGGAGGCCGAAGCGATCGGCGCCGAGCTGAACGCCTACATCGTGGAGCAGGCCTGGTACGCCCCGGTGTTCCGCAACCAGAGCACCTTCCTCACCAACGCGGACACCGCCGTCGAGATGCAGAGCGACAACGCGGTGCCCTACCTCTGGAACATCACCCCCGCACAGTAGACCGCCTGCCGGAGCGGGCGGACGCACCGCCCGCTCCGGCCAACGGAAGACACCCATGATCCCGTACATCCTGCGCAGGCTCCTCGAGGGAGCGGTCACGGTCGTGACGCTCGCCGTCGCCGCCTTCTTCCTGCTCTATCTCGGTGCGCGCGACACCGCGCGCAATATCGTCGGCCAGACCGCATCGCTGGAGACCGTCGCTCGCAAGGAGGCCGAACTCGGACTCGACCGGCCGATCGCGGTGCAGTTCGCCGATTGGGCCGGATCCGCGCTGACCGGCGACTTCGGTCGCTCCTGGTTCACGGGTGAGCCGGTGGCGGACGCGGTCGTCGGGCGTCTGCCGGTGACTCTGTCACTCACCATCGGTGCGGTGGTGCTCTCCGCGATCGTGGCGATCGTGATCGGTGCGCTCGCCGCCGGGCGCCGAGGAGCGGCCGACCGCTCGGTGCAGGTCCTCTCGGTCGTCGGAGCCTCGATCCCCGGATTCCTCCTTGCGCTGATCCTGGTCGTCATCTTCGCGCTGAACCTCGGATGGTTCCCCGCCACCGGCTACGTCCGCCCCGAGGCCTCGGTTCTCGGGTGGCTCGCCACCATCACCCTCCCGGTCATCGCGCTGTCCGTCGGGGCGATCGCCGCCGTCGCCCAGCAGGTGCGCGGCTCGATGATCGACGCGCTCCGGCTGGACTACGTCCGAACGCTCCGCGCCCGTGGCCTCCCCGACCGGCGCGTCGTCTATCGTCACGTCCTGCGCAATGCCGCGGGGCCCGCCCTCAGCATGCTCGGCCTGCAGTTCGTCATCATCTTCGGCGGTGCGGTCGTGGTCGAGCAGGTGTTCTCCCTCCCCGGCCTCGGGCAGTCCGCGATCTCGGCGACCTCGCGGGGTGACGTTCCGCTCATCATGGGCGTCATCCTGGTCACCGCCGTCATCGTCGTGCTCGTCAACCTCGCCGTCGACCTCGCGCAGGCCTGGCTCAACCCGAAAGTGCGGCTCAGCTGATGACCACCACTTCCATCCCCACGCCGCCGGCGCCGCGCGGTTCGATCGCCGCGCGGATGCTGCGCAATCCGCTCGGCGTCATCGCGGCGAGCTTCCTGCTCCTCGTCCTCCTCGTGGCCGCGGTCGGGCCCTTCCTGGTCCCGTTCGACCCGACCAAGGCGGTGCTCGCGAATGTGTTCCTCCCGCCGGGTACGGAGTACCTCCTCGGTGGCGACAGCGCGGGCCGCGACGTCCTGTCTCGACTGGTCGTGGCCACCTCGGTCAGCCTTGCGGGCGCGACGATCACCGTCGTCGTCGCCGCCCTCCTCGGCATCCCCGCCGGTCTCATCGCCGGATACCGCGGCGGGTGGGCCGACTCGATCATCGCGTGGGCAGCGGGTCTTCTGCTCGCGCTGCCCGGGATCGTCGTGCTCCTCGCTGCGCGCGCGGTCATCGGCCCGTCGATGTGGACGATCATGGCGATCTTCGGCGTCATCGTCGCGCCCTCCTACTACCGCGTCGTCTTCAACGCCGTCCGCGCGGTGCGCGAAGAGCTGTACATCGACGCCGCGCGGGTCGCGGGTCTGAGCGACTGGCGCATCATCGGGCGGCATGTGCTCACCGCGGTGCGCGCCCCCGCCATCCTGCTGACGTCGGGTGTCTTCGCAGTCGGCATCGGCATCCAGGCCACCCTCGACTTCCTCGGTCTCGGGGATCCGTCGCTGCCGACCTGGGGAGGAATGCTCTCCGAGGGCTTCTACAACATCTTCCGCGCGCCGACCCTGCTCATCTGGCCGACCGTGGCGATCGCGCTGACCTGCATCGCCTTCACCCTGTTCGGCACGGCGCTGCGGGACGAGCTCGAACTCGCGGGCGACAAGGTCCGCCGCGCATCCGCGGGCTGGGTTGCGCCGGATGCACGACCGGAACCGCCGACCGTGCACGCCGAGAGCCCGGACACCGCGTCGCCGCTGCTCGAGGTGAGCGACCTCTCCGTCGCCTACCCGGTGGAGGGCGGGTGGAAGACGGTGGTGGACGCGATCTCGCTGCGTATCCGCCCCGGCGAGGTGCACGCCCTGATCGGGGAGTCCGGGTCGGGCAAGACCCAGACCGCATGGTCGATCCTGGGCCTCCTCCCACAGGGCGGCACCGTGGTCTCGGGCAGCATCGCCTTCGAGGGCACCCAGCTGGCCGGCGCGGACGCGGCGACGCTCGCCGGCCTGCGCGGCCACCGCATCGGATATGTGCCGCAGGAGCCGTTGAGCAACCTCGACCCCTCGTACACCGTCGGGCATCAGCTCGTCGAGCCGATGCGGGTCGTTCTCGGACTTCCTCGTGGCGAGGCGAAGGCGCGCGCCCTGGAGCTGCTGGGCAAGGTCGGGATCCCCGATCCCGCTCGGACCTTCCGTGCCTACCCGCACGAGATATCCGGAGGGATGGCGCAGCGCGTGCTCATCGCCGGAGCGATCGCGTGCGAGCCGTCGCTCATCATCGCCGACGAGCCCACGACGGCGCTGGATGTGACGGTGCAGGCCGAGATCCTGGAACTCCTGCGCCATGCACAGCGTGAGACCGGGGCGGCGATGCTCCTCGTCACCCACAATTTCGGCGTCGTCGCCGACCTCGCCGACCGCGTCTCGGTCATGCGCACCGGGTCGATCGTCGAGACGGGGCCGGTCCTGGCGGTCTTCGACGAGCCCCGTCACCCGTACACCCGGGCTCTCTTCGGTGCCCTCCTCGACGATGCCCCGCCGCGCGAGGACCTGACCACCTCGGAGGTGTCGCGATGACCGCGTCCTCGTCGCTGCTTGAGATCGAGGATCTCGAGGTCACCTACGTCTCCCGGGGTCTCCGGTCACGCTCCTTCCGCGCACTCGCGGGCGTGAGCCTGAATATCCGGCCGGGCGAGACGGTGGGACTGGTCGGCGAGTCCGGCTCGGGAAAGAGCACGCTCGGCCGCGCAATCCTCGGCCTCGCGCCCGTGACCGCCGGCGTCATCCGCTACCGCGATCGCGACATCGCGCACCTCGGGAGTAGGGAGCGGCGCGCGCTCTCGAACGACATCCAGGTCATCTTCCAGGACCCGTATTCCTCGCTCAGCCCCTCCCTGACCGTGGGAGACACGCTCGCCGAGCCGCTGCGCGCGCAGGGGATGGCCGCCCGCGACGCCGCGGCGCGGATCGCGGAGCTGCTCGATCTCGTCGGGATGCCGTCGGATTCGGTGCGTCGGCTCCCCCGCGAGTTCAGCGGGGGACAGCGCCAGCGCGTGGCGATCGCTCGCGCTCTGGCGCTCGAACCGGCGCTCATCGTGTGCGACGAGCCCGTTTCCGCACTCGACCTGACGACCCAGGCGCGCGTGCTGGACCTGCTGAAGGAGGTGCAGCAGCGGACGGGGGTCGCGTATCTCTTCGTCTCCCACGATCTCAACGTCGTCCGGGTCATGAGCCACCGCGTTTCGGTGATGTACCGAGGAGAGATCGTCGAGCACGGTCCGGCTGCGCAGGTCACGACCGCCCCGGCCCATCCCTACACCCAGCGTCTTCTGCTGGCTTCACCCGTGGCCGATCCCCGCGCGCAGGCCCAGCGCCGCGCCGAGTTCGCCCGCACCCGACCCCAGACGGAGAACGCCGCATGACCGGCACCACACTCAGCGCCGCGACCTCATCATCGACCGACATCGACGTGCGCGCGCGCACGATCGTCGAGGGGATGAGCGTGGCGGAGCGCGTCGGACTGCTGGTCCACCCCATGATCTTCGTGGGCTCGCCCGTCGAGATCGACCAGCCGTCACCCCTCGGCCCCTCGCTGCGCGAGCTGATCGTCGAGCGCGGCATCCGCTACTTCTGCCTCGGTGCGATCCCCCCGGTGGCGCATGTCCGCGAGGCGCTCGACGATCTCCAGGCACTCGCCCGGTCGACCGGGTCGCGATTGCCGATCGTCTTCTCCACCGATCCGCGTCACTCGTTCGTCCAGAACGACGGCGCGAGCCACCGGGCAGACGGCGTCTCGCAATGGCCGGAACCCATCGGGCTCGGCGCGATCGGGGACGAAGACCTCGTCCGACGCTTCGGCGAGGTCGTGCGTGCCGACTATCGGGCCCTCGGCATCCGGATGGCGCTGCACCCGCAGATCGACCTCGCCACGGAGCCGCGCTGGGCGCGCCAGGCGCAGAGTTTCGGGGCCGACCCCGAGCACAGCGCCCGTCTGGTCCGCGCGTACCTCGAGGGGCTGCAGGGGGCCCAGCTCGGACCGGAGAGCATCGCCGCGACGACGAAGCACTTCCCCGGCGGCGGGCCGCAGAGGGACGGCGAGGACCCGCACTTCGTGTATGGCCGCGAGCAGGTGTACCCGGGCGGCCGGTTCGAGGATCACCTCGTTCCCTTCCGCGCCGCGATCGAGGCGGGAACGGCCGCGATCATGCCCTACTACGGCATGCCGGTCGGTCTGGACCTGAACGGAGAGCGGATCGAAGAGGTCGGCTTCGCCTTCAACCGCCAGCTGATCACCGGACTTCTGCGTGAGCGGCTCGGCTTCGACGGCGTCGTGCTCAGCGACTTCGGTCTCGTCACCGACGCGACCGTCTTCGGCAAGCCGTTCCCGGCGCGGGCATGGGGAGTGGAGCACCTGTCGCCGATCGAGCGTGTTCGGCGTCTCTTCGACGCGGGCGTCGACCAGCTCGGCGGGGAGAACGACCCGGCTCTGGTCTTGGAACTGATCGATCGCGGTGAGATCGACACGGCCCGCGTCGACGCGTCGGCGACGCGAATGGTGCGCCTCCAGCTGCAACTCGGTCTGCTGGATGAGGCGGATGTCGACGGGCGCGCGAATGCGGAGGGCGATGCGACCACCGGGGGCAGGGACGGGTTCGTCGCTTCTCCCGAGCACATCGCGCTCGGGGCTCGCGCGCAGTCGCAGGCCATGACGGTCCTCACCGACCGCGACGGGATCCTGCCCCTCGGCCCGCAGCTCCGCGTGCACCTGCGCGACATCGCGCCGGCCGCGGTCCCGGCGGGATGGCAGGTCGTCGCTCCCGAGGACGCGGAGATCGCCGTGGTGCGTGTGGGCGCGCCTTTCGAGCCCCGTGACACCTACTTCCTCGAGAGCTCGATGGAGCAGGGGTCGCTCGCGTTCGACGCCACCGTCGTCGACGGCATCCGCGCGCTCGCAGAGCGGATGCCGGTGGTGCTCGTGGTCACGCTCAGTCGCCCCGCGATCCTCACCCCTCTCGCCGACGCGGTCGCTGCTCTGGTCGGCGACTTCGGTGCCGGAGACGCTGCGGTGATCGCGGCGCTGACGGGCGAGGTCGAGCCGGTCGGACGCCTGCCGTTCGAGCTCCCGCGCAGCATGGACGCCGTGCGACGCAGCCGCCCCGACGTTCCGTCGGACACGGAGGACCCGCTCTTCCCGATCGGGTGGAGCGCGCGGGGCGGGAGTGCGCAGGCATGAGCGCGCGCGTGGCGGCGTTGCGGGCCGAGTACCGGCGCGACAATCCGTTCGTAGCGGTGGCCGAGCCGCGGCTGAGCTGGATCGTCGACGCGTCTGAACAGCCCGGCTGGGAGCAGGGGGCTGCGGAGATCCGCCTCGACGGACAGGCGACCGCGCGCATCGAGGGTTCCGATCACGCATTCGTCGCCTGGCCCTTCCCGCCGCTCATGCCGCGGTGCGTGCACCGCGTGGAGGTGCGCGTCTCGGACACCGTCGGCGAGTGGTCCGACTGGAGCGCGCCCCACGAGGTGCGCCTCGGGGCCCTCGCGCCCGGGGAATGGCGGGCGCAGTTCATCGGCCTCGCCGCCCCCGAACGTCCGGCGCAGCCGGCGCTCCTGCGCCGGACGATCGAGGTCGGCACCCCCGTTGCGCACGCGACCCTCTACGCCACAGCGCTCGGCGCCCTCTCGGTCTCGATCGACGGACGCGACATCGACGACACCGTGCTCTCGCCGGGATGGACGACGTATGGAGAGCGCATCCTGCACGACGCCGTCGACGTCACGGCGCTGCTCACCGCCGGCGCGCACGAGATCCGCATCGCGCTGACCGGAGCCTGGTACACCGAGGAGTACGGGTTCGGCGGTCAGGGCACCCGCATCTACGGCGAGCAGCCGGCCGCGGCGCTGCAGCTGCATGTGCACTACGCTGACGGATCCGAAGAGATCATCGTCACGGATGCCGGGTGGGAGGCGTCTGCCGGCGGTGAAGTCAGGGCATCCGGCATCTACGCCGGGGAGACGATCGACCGCCGGCGCCGTCCCGATGCGTGGGCTCCTGCCGCCGTCGTCGTGCACGATGTCGTCCCGGAGATGCGGGCGGTGGAGCCGGTGCGCCGCGTCGACGAGATCGCGGTGCAGCAGGTGCTGCGCTCGCCGTCGGGGGCGGTGCTCCTGGACTTCGGGCAGAATCTCGTCGGGCGCCTGCGGGTGCGCGTCTCAGGGCCGGCGGGCACGGAGATCGTGCTGCGGCACGCGGAGGTGCTCGAGGACGGCGAGCTCGGCATCCGTCCCCTGCGCCGGGCCGACGCGACCGACCGGCTGATCCTCGCGGGCGGGGGCGTGGACGAGGTGTTCGAGCCGAGCGGGACGTTCCACGGATTCCGCTACGCGCAGGTGGACGGGTGGCCCGGAGAAGTCGACCCGGCCGCGATCACCGCCGTGGTGCTCCGCACGGACATGGTGCGCACGGCCTGGTTCGACAGCTCGCACGCGCTGCTGAACCGCCTGCACGAGAACGTCGTGTGGAGCATGAGCGGGAACTTCCTCTCCATCCCGACGGACTGCCCGCAGCGGGACGAGCGCATGGGGTGGACGGGCGATGCCCAGGTGTTCGCGCCGACGGCGGCGACCCTTTTCGACTGCGATGCGATGCTGGGGAGCTGGCTGCGCGACCTCGAGATCGCGCAGCGGGCCCTGGACGGGGTCGTTCCCTTCACCGTGCCGGACGCTCTGCGTTTCCCCGTCGGCCCGACCGCGGCGTGGGGGGATGCGGCGACGATCGTCCCCTCCGTTCTCGCCGACCGCTTCGGCGACCACGCGATCATCACGCGACAGTACGACAGCATGCGCGCCTGGACCGATCAGCTCATCGCAGCGGCGGGACCTGATGGTGTGTGGCAGGGCGACTCGCAGCTGGGGGACTGGCTGGATCCCTCGGCGCCGCCGGACCAGCCCGGTGCCTCCAAGGTCGACGCCGCGATCGTCGCCACCGCCTACCTCTTCCGCTCTGCGCAGCTCACGGCGCGCGCGGCACGCGAGCTCGGGCGCGACGACGACGAGGCACGCTACGCCGCCGCGGCCGCGCGGTCCCGTGGGGGATTCGCGCGGACGTTCGTTACCGCGGCGGGACGGATGATGTCCGACGCGCCCACGGCGTACGCGCTCGCGCTGACGTTCGGAATCGTCGATGAGCCCGCGCTGCGCACCGCCCTGGGCGACCGATTGGCCGAGGTCACCCGGCGCGAAGCGTTCCATATCGCGACGGGATTCGTCGGCACCCCGCTCATCCTCGACGCGTTGACGGATGCCGGACACGTCGACGCGGCTGCCCGTCTGCTGCTGCAGGAGGAGTCACCCTCGTGGTTGCACCCCGTCACGATGGGAGCCACCACCGTATGGGAGCGGTGGGACTCGATGCTCGAGGACGGATCGATCAACCCCGGGGAGATGACTTCCTTCAACCACTACGCCCTCGGCGCGGTGGTGGACTGGTTCTACCGACGGCTGGTCGGCGTCACCCCGACCGAACCCGGGTACCGCCGGATCAGGTTCGCACCGGTCTTCCTGCCCGGCATCGACCACGCCTCTGCGCGCATCGACACCGTCGCGGGCACGGTCGCGGCCGGATGGAGGAGGACGGACGCGGGCATCGAGGTCTCGCTCGAGGTTCCGGCGCATTCCCGCGCCGAGCTCGATGTGCCCGGCCTGCAAGGCGAGGACATCGGGTCCGGTCAGCACACGTGGGTCGTGGCGAACGCCGCGGCTCCGGCATCCGGTCCCGAAGGAGGGTGGAACCTCGGCACGCCCGTGCGGGTCGTGGCCGATTCGGCAGCCGCCTACCGCGCGGTCATCGACACGCTGCGCGGCGCCGATCCGGAGTTGGCGGCGCGCATCCGCAGCCGCACGGATTGGACTCTGCGGAGTCCTCTCGCCGCCGTGCTGTTCGACGTTCCCGGTCCCGTGATGGGGCAGATCGCCGGAGCCCTCGCCCGGTTGGGATGAGCGCCGCGGAGGCTCATCTCGAGATCGTCGAAGCGCCGTTCGCCGGCGTCGACCGGCGTGCGAGCCGGACGGAGGACTGGAAGAACCACGCCGCGGTGACGAGGTAGAGGGCGACCGAGACGGCGGCGGTGGCGGCGCGCGGAGCGGGATCTGCGAGTGCGACGTTCGCGATGGAGAACAGCAGCACCGCGCCGACGACGAAACCCGCCGCAGGCTTCTCGGTGGCGCGCCACCACGCCCGCGGCGCGCGGACGTCCTCGCTCGGTCCGCGGAACACCCGCGTGCACCACAGGATCCCGGCGATCGACAGCGCCTGACCGACCAGGCGCGCGAGATCGCCGGAGCCGGTGGCGGCGGCGAGCAGTGGGGCGGCGAGCGTGGCGATGATGCCGATGCCCAGCACGACACCGATCTTGGCGACGGGGTGCACGATGCGGACGCTCATCCACCCACGCTAGGTCTGCGCTGCGCAGACGGCTACCCCGAAACGGCGTGAAAGCCCGGGGTTGAATCGACACCCGGGGGTGGTTTTCGGGCGGGAAGTGCTAGAAAATCCCCAGCCTTTCACCGGCACCCTTCCGGCGCCCAGCCCCCTGAGCACGAGCCCCCGCCGCCACGCCGGCTGGCGCGATCGCCCGGCGGCCGGGAGGATGGCCTGATGCGCCCCACCCTGCACTTTACCGCCACCCGCGGATGGATCAACGACCCGCACGGGATCACGTTCCGGAACGGCCGGTACGACGCGTTCTTCCAGTACGTGCCCGACAGCACCACCTGGGCGCCGGGCTGCCACTGGGGGCACGCGAGCGGGTCCGACCTCCTGTCGCTGACGGAGGGACCGGTCGCGATCGCCCCGGGTGACGGCGACGACGGGATCTGGACCGGCTGCATCGTCACGACGGAGGACCCCGCCGACACGGTCGCCTTCTACACCGCGACGTCCGAGCCGAACTTCGCGATGGGGCGCGTGCGGGCTGCCTACCCGCTCGACGAGGACTGGACCGAGTGGCAGAAGGGCGAGGCCGTCGTCGAGGCGCCGGCGGGCGTCGATCTCACCTCGTTCCGCGACCCCGTCGTGCGCCGCGAGGGCGAGGGATGGCGGATGTTCCTCGGTGGTGAGCACCGCGAGGGCATCGCGATGGCGCTGTCGTGGACGTCTCCCGACCTTCGCACCTGGACGTACGGCGGCGTGACGCTCGAGCGCTCCCGCGACGAGACGGATCCCGTCTGGATGGGGGCGCTGTGGGAGTGCCCGCAGTTCGTGAGCGTCGACGGCGTCGAGGTCATGGTGTCCTCCGTCTGGGAGGGCGACGTGCTCCACTACGCCGGATACGCCACCGGCAGCTACGCCGACGGGCGGTTCGACGCGGCCTCGTGGGGACGCCTCACCTACGGCGAGGGCTACTACGCCCCGTCGCTCTTCTTCGATGCCGAGGGGATGCCGTGCCTGGTGTTCTGGATCCGCGGCATCGCGGATGAGGCCGCCGGCTGGGCGGGCGCGCACAGCGTTCCCTTCCGGCTGTCGGTCCTGGACGGCCGGCCCGACGGCGCACTCGTCGCCACGCCTCACCCGGATGTCGACGCGCACCGTGGACCGCTCGCCGTCGACGGCGCGGTGGACGGGCTCGCCGCCGATATCGTGTGGCAGGGCGCGGAGGGTGAGCTGCGGGTCAGCTCGGGCGGTGCGGATGTGGTGACGGTGAACAGGATTCCGGATGCCGTCCGGGTCCGCATCGGCGATGCGGAGGCGACCGTCCCCGCCGCCGGGCCCGTGCGGCTGATCCTCGACGGTCCCGTCCTCGAGCTCGCGTCGGAGGCCGGGCTCTACGCCGCCGCGATCGCGCCCCGGGGCGCGGACCTCCGGGTCACGGCATCCGTCGGCGATCTCGCCGCCTATCCCCTCATGGCCGGCCGGAGCGACCGATGACCCGCGCCGATGACACTCTCACCGCGATGCCGGCCATCGCCGGAGCGCGGGTGATCGCGCAGATCCGAGCGCTGCTGGTGACGGTGATCCTCACGGGCATCGCATACTCGGTGCTCTCGTCGGCGACGAGGGGTGGATGCTCCGGCGGCCGCGACTCTTCCGGCCGGATGGTCGACGGCAATGGACTCGTGACGGATGTCGTGCCCGAGTGCGTGCAGATGACGGTGGGGCCGAGTCCGCTGATGTTCGCCTTCTTCGGCGGCGCGGTGCTCTGGGCCATCGGTCGGGTGCTCCGACGGGCGCAGAGCGAGGGGGACGCGATCCGCACACTGCGGCGGACGGCGCGGGTGGTGATGATCGTCGCGATCGTCGGCGCCGTCGTCGCTCAGCTGTGGTTCTGGCTCATGCCGCTGTGGGGACTGGACGGACAGGGCACCTATGTCTTCCCGTTCCCGTTCGCGTCGTTCACCGTCGAGACCTACCCGATGACGACGCCCTGACGGCGACCCGATCGACGCCGCCCTCAGTGACGCGCGCTGCCGAGGAACCGGATGAACACCGCGATCCACCCGAAGATGAGGGCGAAGACGACGATCTCGAACGCGGTGAGACCGAAGAACCCGACCGCGAAGAGCACCGTGGAGACCACCATGGCGCCGAGGAACGTCCACGACGCCACGAAGTACGTGCGCGGCATTCCGCGCAGCAGCCACGGGCCGCCGACGAGGAGGGCGAGGAACATCACGGCCATGCCCGAGGCGCACAGGTTGTGGATGAGCAGGCTCACGTCGACGGGCACGAGGCCGACGCCGGCGAGCATGAGGCCCATGATCACGAAGAAGGTCGGCACCAGGCGCTCGCCCCGCGGTGAACGCAGCTCGCCGCTGTCGGCGAGGGCGCGGATGTCGGCTGCGAGGTAGACCGCGAACGACGTGACCAGCAGACCGCCGACGATGAGCGTGCCGTTGAACAAGAGGCTGGAGAAGTCACCGAAGGTGCCCAACTGGCTGAAGTGGATCTCCCACCACCGCGGGTCGGGGCTGGTGACCATCGCGGTGAGCGTGCCGATGGCGACGAACGACATCAGCAGGCTCGACATCCGCTGCGTCGACATCCGCGATACGGACAGATAGACCATGTAGACCGTGAGCCCGACGGCGACGCCCAGCAGGACCATCGCCCAGAACGCGTCGACCTCGAGGCCGACGAAGCCGAGGCTCAGCACGAGGAAGACGGCGATGACCGCGACGGCGGCGAGGATGCCGTGCACCAGCGCGACCGAGACGGTGTTCACGGTGAAGCGCCACGACGACAACGCCAGTCGCCACTCCTGCCCGGGGAGCCGTCGCGCGCGCCAGTAGCCGACACCGGCGGCGACGAGCCCGGCGGTCCCGGCGGCGATCCCGGCGATGCGGCCGAGGGATCCGTCGCCCGCGAGTGGCAGTCCGGAGCCGAAGAGGCCGAGGAGGAGACCGGCGAGCCCGCCGAGCGCGCCCGAGAGCAGGGCCGCGTAGATGGCTTCGGATTCGACCCGCGCTTTCATGAGGTGATCGTGGCACACCCGGGTCCGCTGCGGGAGAGCTGCCGAGGTGATTTAGCCACTAAAGTAAAAGGGTGACGACGATAGCGGTGTTCGGTGGTTCGGGCAGGACGGGGCGGCGGGTCGTGGAGCGTGCCCTCGCGGCGGGGTATGCGGTGCGGGCGCTGGTGCGCGATCCGGCGAAGCTCACGATCCAGGGCGACCGGCTGACAGTGCTGCGCGGCGACGTCCTCGACGCCGGCGCGGTCGAGCGCACGGTCGCCGGGTCGGATGCCGTCCTCAGCGTCTTCGGTCAGGTGAAGGGCTCTCCTCCCGACCTGCAGGAGCGGGGCACCAGGGCGATCGTCGCGGCGATGCGCGCGCACGGGGTGACGCGGATCGTGTCGCTCTCCGGCGGCGGCCTCCCGGCGCCCGAGGATCGACCGAAGGCGGCGGATCGCGTCATCCGATTCCTGTTGACGGTGCTCTCCGGTGCGGTGCTCGCCGATGCGCGGCGCCACCTCGAGGTCCTTCGGGAGAGCGGGCTCGAGTGGACGGTCGTGCGCGGGCCGAGGCTGACCGAGGCGCCCGGCGTCGGGCGCGCGCGCATCGGGTGGGTGGGGGTGGACGCCAGTACGCAGATCTCCCGCGATGACCTCGCCGACGTCCTCGTGGCCCAGGTCGAGGATCGCACCTTCCTGCATCGGATGCCGTTCGTGAGCGCGTGAGAGACTGCCCTTCATGCCAGTGGACGAGGATCGTGCCATCCGGATCGGCGCGATCCTCGACGCGGTGACCGTGCTCGGCGGAGTGATCCGGGCGGAGCAGAAGCGTCCCTTCGCCGGGGTGTCGCTCACGGCGAGCCAGGTGCGGGCGCTGTACCTCCTCGCCCACGCACGCGAGCCGGTGACGCCCGCGCGCCTCGCCGAGGCCCTCGGCATCACCGCGGGCGCGGTCACGCAGCTCGTCGACGGGCTGCGCGGCGAGGGCCTGGTCGAGACGGCGCCGCACCCGTCCGACGGTCGTTCGCGGGTGCTCGCTCTGACTCCGGACGCGGCGGCGGAGGTCGACACCTTCGAGGCCGCAGTCGTCCGACGGATGGCGCCGCTGTTCGCGGTGCTCGACGACGACGCTCTCACGCACGTCGCCGAGGGCCTCGGTGCGGTCGCGAGAGGCGCATAGACGCGCCCGGCTCAGGCACGCGGGGGTGCGGTGCTCTCGCGGAGGGTGAGGGAGGTCGCCAGCTCGACGTGCCGGGAGGAGGGCTCGCGTCCCTCGGCCATGACCAGCAGGGTCTGCACCGCCATCGCTCCCATCCCCTCCAAATGCTGGTGCACGGTCGTGAGTGGGGGCGTCGTCCACGCCGCTTGCGGGGTGTCGTCGAACCCGGTGACGCTGAGGTCCTCCGGAACGCGGATGCCCCGTTCGTGGGCAGCGGCGAGGACCCCGACGGCGAGTTCGTCGTTGGCGGCCATGATCGCCGTCGGGCGCACGGGCGCGGCGAGGATCTCGTGCGCGTGGACGGTGCCGGAGGCGACGGCGAACTGCGCGGCGCGGATGAGCGCCGGGTCGACCGTGATTCCTGCGGCGTCGAGGGCGGCCTGATATCCGTACAGACGGTCGCGGGCCGCGTCTGAGGCTTCGGGGCCACCGAGCCACGCGATCCGGCGGTGCCCGAGTGACAGCAGGTGCTCGGTCATCGCCCGGGCGCCGGCCCAGTTGCTCGAGCCGACGCTGACGGAGTTGCGCTGGTGCACGTCGACGGGGTCGACGATGACGAACGGCAGGCGTTCGTTCCCGGCGGCGGCCACGAGTGCATCGGGTTCCGAGAGGGTCAGGCCGACGATGCCGATCGCGCCCGCGGCCCGCTGTTCGGCGACCCATTCGCGGGCGACCGCGTGCTCCGTGCGGGCGTCCTTGCTCGGCGCCAAGCGGGTCAGCAGGTCGATCCGGCTCTCGGTGGCAGCCGCGACCACACCCTGGAGCACGCCGAGGATGTACGGCGAGGCCGGGATGTCGAAGACGACGACGAGGGCGCGGCGCGCGGACGGGTCCGGTGCGGTCGTGGGGCGATAGCCGAGCTCGGACACGGCGGCGAGGACCCGTTCGCGCGTGGCGTCGGAGATGTCTCCCCGGCCGTTCAGCGCTTTGGACACCGTGGCGCGGGACACACCGACGGCGGCAGCGACGTCCGTCAGAGTTGCGCGGGACGACCGATCACCCATCATTCCCGCACCTTACTCGAAAGTGTTTCGCCAATGCACCTCAGCGGGAGGGTTGGAGGTTGACAGGTTCAGAGCGACTGCCTACCATGAGGGTACGTTACACGTTGCGAAACATTTTCGCAGTGCTCCAGCCACAGTCGGCTGTGCACCCATGATCGAAGGAGCTCATCCGTGACCGTTGTCGCCCCCACCGCTCTGACCGTCGACGGTCGGGCCTCCGACGAGCGCCGACTGCATCACGTGTGGAGCGTGTGCCTCGGAGCGGGTCGGGCGAACGAGGCGCTCCGGGCCGATTGGCAGGACCACTTCCGGGAGGCGGTGTCGACGCTCGGAGCGCGATACGTGCGCTTCCACGGGCTGTTCCACGACGACATGTTCGTCTACCGCACCGCGAACGGCGGAGGTTTCGGACCGCCGACCCCGCTGCCCGCGCCGGTGTACACCTTCGCCTACGTCGACAAGGTCTTCGACGCCATCCTCGCCACCGGCGCCCGCCCGTTCGTCGAACTCGGCTTCATGCCGCGCGAACTCGCGACGCAGACCGAGACCCTCTTCTGGTGGAAGGCGCACTGCAGCCCGCCGACCGACATGGGGGCGTGGGTGGACCTGGTGACGGCGACCGTGACCCACTGGATCGAGCGCTACGGCATCGACGAGGTGCGCGCGTGGCCGTTCGAGGTGTGGAACGAACCCAACCTCGTCCCGCACTTCTGGACCGGAACGCGGACGGAGTACTTCGAGCTGTACGCGGCCACTGCCCGCGCGCTCAAGGCGATCGACCCCGCTCTGCGGGTCGGTGGCCCGTCGTCGTCGGTCTTCGTCCCCGACGCGCGCTACGACGGCGAGTACCACGACCGCTCCGTCGAGGCCGCGACCGCCGAGGCGGAGGACCCGGCGGGACTCCCGTGGAAGCCCGTGTGGATCCGCGAGCTCATCGACTACTGCGCCGAGCGCGACCTCCCGATCGACTTCCTCTCCACCCACCTGTACCCCACCGATTACGCCTTCGACACGCAGGGCGTCGGACGGGCGATCAGCCGAGACCGCGACGCGACCCGCAACGACCTGCTGCAGATGAAGCAGCTGATCGCGGACTCTCCGTACCCGGATGCCGCGGTGCACGTCACCGAGTGGTCTACGTCGCCCTCCAGTCGCGACTTCATGCACGACACCGTCTACGCCGCGACCTACATCACCCGCGCCTTCCTGCAGAGTCACGATCTGGCCGACTCCATCGCCTACTGGACCTTCACCGATGTCTTCGAGGAGGGCGGCGGCGGGATCGGGCCGTTCCACGGCGGGTTCGGCTTCGTCACCGAGCAGGGGATCCACAAGCCGACGTTCCACGCCATGGAGATGCTGAATCGCCTGGGGGATCGGATCCTGCTGCAGACAGAGGACGGCATCCTGACCCGCACGGGCGACGACGCGCTCGCGGCCGTGTTCTTCAACTACCCCGAGTCGATGGGGGAGGCCTCGGTCGGCGCCGCGACGTCGTTCACCCAGACCCTGCGGTGGGCCGAGGAAGGACCCGACCGACGCGTCGCGCACGTCGTGACCGGGCTCACCCCCGGCGACCGTTACGCCGCCGAGATCCTCGACCCCGACCACGGCGATGTCGCCGGCGCCTGGCACCGCATGGGCGAGCCGCTGAACCTCACGCGCGCGCAGGAGGTCGAGCTGCGCCTCGTCGCCGATGCCCTCGACCGCCGCACGCTCGTCGTCGACGACGACGGCATCCTACGCATCGACATCGACCTGGCGCCGTGGGCGGTCATGTCGCTCGCGCGCGCCGCGCACTGACTCCACCCCGATCCCCGTACAACGACGTCACGAAAGGATTCACCATGATCAGCACCCACAAGCGGGTCGGCACCCTCGCCGTCGCCGCGGCAGCGGCCCTCACCCTCGCCTCCTGCTCCGGCGGAGGGGGCGGTGGCGGCGGCACCGCCGAGGAGGCGACGGAGGACAACAAGCCGGCCGAGCTCACCGTCGCCGCCTGGATGGACTTCCCCCAGGACCTCCTGGACTCGTTCGAGGAGGAGTACGGCATCGAGGTCGTCGTCAACTCCTTCCCCGACGGTGCATCGGCTCAGACCGTCCTGCGCAACGGCCTGTCCTCCAACGGCGCGGGCCTGTCCGACGTGCACCTGATCGAGCTGGACTGGTGGACCGAGATGATGGCGGTCCCCGAGGACTGGGTGGAGCTGCCGGAGATCCCCGGTCGCTGGGTCGACTGGAAGGTCACGCAGGGATCGGTCGACGGCGTCATCACCGGATACGGCACCGACATCGGGCCGCTCGGCATCGCCTTCAACGAGGAGATGACGGATGCCGCGGGCGTGGCGAGCGACCTCGACACCTTCGGCTCCTTCATCGGCGGAGATGCCGCCACGTGGGAGTCGTTCCTGGACGCCGGTCGCGAGTACATCGCCGTCGCCGACAACTACTTCGTCGACTCCCTCTCCAGCGCGTTCCAGGCCGCGATCAACCTGCTGCCGGCGGCCTTCGAGGACCCCGAGTCGGGCCTCCCCTACAACATGGCCGACAACGCCCAGATCGAGGAGCTCTTCCTCACCTTCGCCGAGGCGGCCGAGGACGGCGTCTCCGCCGGGATCCCGATCGGACACGCCGACTGGGGTGCGGGGTTCCAGAACGAGCAGTGGGCCACCGTCGTCTCGCCGGCCTGGATGGCGGGCATCATCGCCGAGAACGCCGACGGCGTCGACGGCTGGCGCGTCTCGAGCACCTTCCCCGACGGCGGCGGCAACTGGGGCGGGTCGTTCTTCTCCGTTCCCGCCACCGGTGAGAACACCGGATGGGCCGTGACCCTCGCCGACTACCTCACCTCGCCCGAGGCGGCGGTGCAGTGGTTCTACGAGACCGGGCAGTTCCCCTCGCAGCTCGAGGCCATCTCCAGCCCCGATATCGCCGACACCGAGAACCCGTTCTACGGCGGTCAGCAGCTGGGCCAGGTCTACGGTGGCCTCGCCGAGGCGGCCGGGGATGCGGCGGCCGGCGGATTCCGCGGTGAGAACTTCGCCGGCATCCAGACGCTGGTCACCGGCGGCATCCTCCAGGTCGAGGCGGGCACCGCCACCCCGCAGCAGGCGTGGGACTCCGTCGTCGGCGAGTTCGAGGCCCTCGGGTTCTCGACCGCGGACTGACGCTGAACGGATCCGACGATGGCCCGTTCTGCAGAGATCGCCCGCCGTGTGCGACGGGTGGGGTGGGGGCAGCGCGTCTCGCGCTGGGACTTCAAGCTCTCGCCCTACCTGTACATCTCGCCGTTCTTCCTCCTGTTCGCCGTGTTCGGCGCGTTCCCGCTGTTCTTCAACGTCGTCGTCGCCCTGCACGACTGGCATCGGCGGACCGGGATGGGGGAGTTCGTCGGGCTGGAGAACTTCGCGTGGGTGCTGCGGCAGCCGCTGTTCTGGCGGTCGCTGGAGAACACCATCTCGATCTTCCTCATCGGCGGCATCCCGCAGCTGATCCTCGCCCTGATGATCGCGGCGATCCTCGATCAGAACCTCCGGGCCAAGACCTTCTGGCGGATGAGCGTGCTCATCCCGTTCGTGGTCATGCCCGTGGCGACGTCGATGATCTTCGGTCAGGTCTACGGACAGTTCGGCATCCTCGTGCCGAACCTTCAGGCCCTGGGGCTGTTCACCGACAGCAGCTCCCCCTTCTTCCAGGACCGATTCCTTTCGCACGTCGCGATCGGGTCGATGGTGGTGTTCCGCTGGACGGGGTACAACGCGCTGATTCTCCTCGCGGCGATGCAGGCGGTGCCGCGGGATCTGTACGAGGCGGCGACGGTCGACGGCGCGGGACGGATGCGGCAGTTCTTCTCGGTGACGATTCCGAGCATCCGTCCCACGCTGATCTTCGTGATCCTCACGATGACGATCGGCGGGCTCGAGATCTTCGACGAGGCGCGCCTGTTCGACGGCGGAGGCACCAACGGCGGACAGGGCGGGTCCAACAACCAGTGGACGACCGTGATGCTCTACCTCTACAACCTCGGTTTCGGGGAGTGGCAGGACCGCCTCGGTCAGGCCGCAGCGGTGGGGTGGATCTTCGCGTTCATCATCCTGGTCATCTCCGTGTCGAACCTGCTGCTGACGCGGGCCATCTCCTCCTCCGACGCACCGCGGGCGCCGAAGGGGCCGGGGCTGCTGCGTCGCTGGCGGCTTCGGACGGTGGCCGCGCACGACGAGACATCGGTGTCACCGGCGACGGAGGCCGAGATGTCCTCCGAGGTGGCGAAGGAACACGTCTCGGCAGAGGGGGCACGGCGATGAGCACCGGATTCATCGAGAACACCGCGGGGCCGAGCGCCGCGCGCTACGCCAAGAAGCGCGCGGACCGGGGCCGGCCGATCGCGGCTCACAACCCGTCCTCGCGGCGTCCCGGGTGGGTGACCTACCTCTTCCTCGGCGCGGTCATCGTGCTGTCGGTCTTCCCGCTCTACGCCGCGGCGATGTACGGCTCGTCCACGACGACCGAGATCACGCGGGCCGTGGGGAGCCTTCCGCGATGGCTGCCGACCCTCCAGCTGTGGGAGAACTTCGCCGAGGTGTTCGCCGCGGAGCAGTTCAATCTGTGGCTGGCCTTCTTCAACTCGCTGCTGGTGGCGGTCACCGTGAGCGCGTCGGTGGTGTTCTTCTCCACCCTCGCCGGCTTCGCCTTCGCGAAGCTCCGCTTCCGGGGACGCCACGCGCTCTACATCGCGGTGCTCGCGACGCTCATCATCCCGGCGCAGGTCGGGACGATCCCGATGTTCGTGATGATGAACGAGTTCGGCTGGATCGATTCGCTCCTCGCGCTGACGGTCCCCGGGCTCGTCGGAGCGTTCGGGGTGTTCTGGATGACGCAGTACCTCCAGGAGGCCCTTCCCTACGAGCTCGTCGAGGCGGCTCGCGTCGACGGGGCGTCGATGTTCCGGACGTTCTGGTCGATCGCCCTGCCCGCGGCGCGTCCCGCGGCGGCGACACTGGCGCTGTTCACCTTCATCGGGTCATGGAACAGCTTCTTCTGGCCCTCGGTCGTGATGCGCTCGCAGCTGACGATGCCACTGGTGGTACCGCAGCTGCAGGGAGCCTTCACGTCCGACACGGGCCTGGTGATGGCGGGTGTGTTCCTCGTGGCCCTGCCGCTGCTGGTGGTCCTCGCCCTCGCCGGACGCCAGCTCGTCTCCGGCGTCATGGCGGGAGCGATCAAGGGCTGAGCGACGCGCCCGGCTCAGGCGCGCGGGGGTCGGGCGACGAGGACCTCCGCGTCTCCGTCCCCGCTCCCGCGCACCGGGATCGCGCCGGCGGCGGCCGGGACGAGGAGCGTCGCACCGGCGGGCGCGTCGAGCCCGTCGAGGTCCGCTTGGCCGGCGGTGACGACGACGACGGCGAAGCCGGCCTCCAGGGTCGCGGCATCCGCCCCGCCGTCGCCGATCCGATGACGCTCGAGGCGGAAGAACGCGTCGGCTGCGGCGGGGAACACCGAACCGGATGCCGGGGCGCGGCGGACGAGGGCGCCGACCTCGTCGGATGTCCGGGCGCGGTGGTTCACGGCGCGGAGGGCCACGTCGAATCCGAGACCGAGGTGGCCCTCGCGCATCCCGTCGAGGGCGAAGCCGTCCCACTCGAGCAGGATCGAGAGGTCCTCGGGCTGCTGGAGCTCGAGGAGGAACACCCCTGCTCCGATCGCGTGGAGCTCGCCCGGCGGCACCCAGACGACGTCCCCCGGCGAGACCTCGACGGCGTGGAGGAGTCCGAGGAGTGCGTCGGTGTCCTGCGCGGCGACGAGTGCGGAGAGCGCGGCGGGATCGACGTCCTCGCGGAGACCGACGTGGACGATCCCGCCCTCGAGGATGTACCAGGCCTCGGCCTTGCCGTGCGTGCGCCCGAGATGGGTGTGGGCGAAGGCGTCGCTCGGGTGGGCGTGGACGGGGAGGCGTTGCCCCGCGTCGAGGAGCTTCACGAGCAGCTGCGGGTCGGCGCCCCATCGCGCGACATGCCGGGCGCCGAGCCAGTGCTCCGGGTCGGCGGCGATCGCGTCGCGGAGGAGGCGTCCGTCGGGCAGGCGCGTGAGCCCCTGCGACTCGTGGCCCGCGACGGCGGTGACCGACCCGATCCAGTCCTCCGGCTCGTGGGAGGCCGCATCCGCCCCGCCACGGAAACGCGCGATCCGCGCACCGCCGCGGTAGAAGCGCTCGGGAGGCCGGTTTGCACCCAGCGCGACGATCACGCGGTCGCCCCGTCCGCCGCCCGCGCCGCGAGGGCGGTGGGGAGGAGGAAGCCGCCGACGAAGGTGTCGCCCAGGCCGATGGTGGTCGGCTGGGGCACGGCGAGGTCGAATGCCGCGACGCCGACGGCGCCCGGGAGGAGACCCTCGACGGCGGCGGCCACGGCCGCGCCCTCGGCGTGCCGCGGTTCCGCAGCGGTGACGGCGAGGTCGTCCGACCGCAGTGCGTCGCCGACACGGTACCGGGTGGCGGCGAGGAGGACGGCGCTGTCGAGGGCGGCGCGGTGCTGCGCGGCATCCGGTCCCACGGCGATCGCCCAGTACCGCGTGTGCACGACGAGCGCCCGTGCGGGGATCAGCCGATGCGCGTCGCTGAGCGCGGCGGCGACGGCCGACGCGTCGAGGAGGTCGACGGGGCGCCCGACGTACTCCTGCAGCTCGTCCTCGTTCATGCCGTAGACGTCGATGCGGTCGAGGAGGGCCGCGCGTGCCCGGTGGGCGAGGGTGCGGTCGTAGAACCCGGCGTCCTCGTAATAGACCAGCGCATCGTCTGGGAGGTGCGTCATCGCCGCTCGGAGGTCCTCGAGCCGGCGAGCCAGCAGCGCGGCATCCTGCATCGTGTTGAAGCCCGACACCAGGAAGGCGGATGCCGACGCGGCCTCCGCGCCGAGCTCCGGCGCGATCGCCATGCTGCGGTTCGGCGGGTCGTTGGCGACGATCAGCCGGTTCGCCGCGGGCACGGTGAGGTCGGCATCCGTCAGGCGGATGCGGTCGCCGGGACGGAACTGGACGATCAGGTGCGGGTCGAGGGTGTCCTCGGTCGCCGAGCACACCGTGCGGAGACTCGGGGGGAGGAGCCTCCGCACGGTGTCGTCGATGCTGACCAGGTGCTGCACGCTCGGGACACCGAGGCGCTCCAGGGCGAGGCCTGCCCGCACCCCGGTCCCGCCGAGGGTGATCGCGGTGTCGAAGCGAGCGGCGAACTGCTCGATGATCTCCGACGAGGCGATGAAGCGCTCGCCGCCCGCACCCGTCGTGGCGAACGCGAGGATCGCCACGACGAGCGCGCGCTCATCCGACAGCGGAGCGGTCGTCGTCAGGTCGCCGACGCCGATCCGGTAGGTCTCGGCCAGGGTGTCGAACACCGCGGCGTCCCACGCGATCTCGTAGTCGACGGTGCCGCCGAGTCCGAGCACGAGGTTCCTCGTCATGCCCGCCCCCCTTCGTGATTCTCCGGATCCGGTCCCGCGTGTCTCAGTACAGCGGAGCCTTGCCGTCCGCGCCGAACAGGCGGATCTTCTCGGCCGCGGTGGCCTTCAGCGCCGCGATGGGCTCCGGCTGGATCGCGTTCGGTTCGCGCAGGCGGACGTCGGTGCCGAGGATCTCGCGCATGCGGTTGTGGTAGCTGACCTTGATGTCGCTGGAGATGTTGATCTTGTTGATGCCGAGCGACACCGCCCGGGCCAGCTCGCTGTCGGGGTTGCCCGATCCGCCGTGGAGGACCAGCGGGATGCCGACGGCGGCCTTGATCTGCTCGAGGAGGTCGTGGCGGAGCTCCGGGTTCTTGTCCGCGGGGTAGAGCCCGTGCGAGGTGCCGATGGCGATCGCGAGGCTGTCGACGCCGGTCTGCTCCACGAAGCGGACCGCGTCGTCGACGTTGGTGTAGATGATCTCGGCCGCACCGGACTCGCCGTAGCTGTCGTTCGCGCCGATGGTGCCGAGCTCGCCCTCGACCTGGATGCCGACGGCGTGCGCGGCGTCGACGACCTTCTTCGTCAGCGCGACGTTCTCCTCGAAGGGCAGCAGCGACGCATCGATCATCACCGAGGTGAAGCCGGCCTGGATCGCGGTGATCATCTGCTCGTAGGTGCCGCCGTGGTCCCAGTGGATGGCCACCGGCACGCTCGAGCGGTGAGCGCGGGCGTGCATCGCCGGGATGAGGTCGGTGGTGATGTGGCTGACCTCGTCCGGGTGGATCGCGATGATCACCGGAGCATCGAGCTCCTCGCTGATGTCCATCACACCGTTGAACATCGCCCAGTCGCTGATGTTGAAGGCGGGGATGGCGAAGCCGTGTTCGTTGGCGACGTCGAGGATGGATTTGCCGGTGTACAGCACGGGGGTTCTCCTTTATTGGGTGGGGTCGAGGGTCGGGCGTCGTCAGCTCTTGACGGAGCCCGCGGTCAGTCCGCTGATGAAGTAGCGCTGCAGCACCAGGAAGAGGATCAGCACGGGGATGGAGCCGAGCACGCTCATCGCCATGATCTGGTTCCACTCGTAGGAGTGCTGTCCCATCAGGAGCTGGATGCCGATGGGGACGGTGCGCATGTCCGTCGTGCGGGTGAGGGTGAGGGCGAAGAGGTATTCGTTCCACGCGATCATGAACGTGTAGATGCCGACCGACACGATGCCGGGCACCGAGATCGGCACGAGCACCCGCCACAGGGCGGTGAACGACCCGGCGCCGTCGACCCGCACGGCTTCGTCCAGCTCGCGGGGCAGGGTGTTGAAGTACCCGGTCATCATGATGATCGCGTAGGGGAGCGTGAACACCATGTAGGTGAAGATGAGGCCCGGATAGGTGTTGTAGAGCCCGAGGGCGACGACGAGGCCGAAGTAGGGGATCAGGAGCGTGATCGGCGGCACGGCCTGCACGCTGATGATGACGACGTTGAGGATGCGCTTGCCGCGGAACTCGAACCGGCTGAATGCGTACGCCGCCTGGATCGCCACGAGAAGCGTCAGGATCGTCACCGCCCCGGCGACGATGTAGCTGTTCAGGAAGAACCGCACGGCCTCGGGGTCGGTCAGGATCGCGATGTAGGCGTCGAACGAGAACGACTCGGTGACCAGGCGCGGGGGAAGCTCGAAGATTTCGGTATTCGACTTGAACGAGCTCGACAGCATCCACAGGACCGGACCGGCCGCGAAGACGGCGCCGAGGAGGAGGCCCGCGACGACGCCGATGCGGGCGATGCGGGTGCGGGTGGCCCGGCTGGTGCGGGGCGGGGTGCCCCGTCGGGTGCGGGACCCCGCGGTGGGGGTGGTGACGGCGGTGCGCGACATGTCAGTCCCTCGCCTTCTGGTGGCGGACGTAGAGGATCGCCAGCACCATCGACATCAGCAGCACCAGGACGGCGGATGTCGCGGCGAGCGAGAAGTCGTAGCGGGCGAAGGCCAGCTTGTAGGTGAAGGTGCTGAGCACTTCGGTGACGTCGATGGGACCGCCGCCGGTGGTCATCCAGATCAGCGCGAACTGCTGCGAGGTCCAGATGAGGTCGAGCAGGATCAGGCTGATGATGATCGGCCGCAGCTGCGGGACGGTGACGTTCCAGAACCGCTGGACGGGACCAGCGCCGTCGACGGTCGCCGCCTCGTAGAGGTCGCCCGGGATGCCCTGGAGGCCGGCGAGGAGGCTCACCATGAAGAAGGGGTACCCGGCCCAGATGTTGATGAAGGTCACCGTGCCGAGGGCGAGCTGCGGATTGGCCAGCCACTCGACATCCGTGTTGAGGAGGAAGTTGATGACGCCGTTCGGGGCGAGCAGCATCCGCCACAGCACCGCGATGACGGCCGCGGTGAACAGCCACGGCAGGACGTACAGGGCACGGAAGATCGCGCGGGGGACGACGCCGATGAGCTTGGAGTTCAGCAGCAGCGCGAAGGTCATGCCGAGCACGAGGTGGACGGCGACGCTGACGATGGTGAAGAAGAGGGTGTTCGACGTCGCGCGCCAGAAGCCGCTGTCGGTGAGGACCGTCAGGTAGTTGTCGAAGCCGACGATCTCGGGCTCGCCGCCCATGATCGCGCGGTCCTGGAACGAGTAGCCGATGACCATCACGATCGGGATGACCATGAGCACGAACAGCAGCACCAGGGTCGGCGCGAGGTACGCGTAGGACTCGGCTGCGCGCCGGAGCTGGCGTCGCTTTCTCGAGAGGGGGGCGCCGGTCACCAGGGTCTCGGTGTCCGGGGCTGCGAAACTGCGCAGAGTCATGACGTCGTCGTCCTTCTCGGGGCTGCCGGTTCGGTTGGGGGCGGATGAGGGGGTGGGCCGGGTGCCGCCACCGTGGTGACGGCACCCGGGCTCGGGGGCCGGGCGTGCGGGCCCGGGGGAGGGCTAGCGGATCAGAACTCGGACTCCCAGGCGGCCTGCGCCTTCTCCAGGGCGTCCGGGATGGTCTGCTGACCGTCCAGCGCCGCCTGGAACTGCTCGCCGAACAGGCGCATCAGCTCCTCCGCGACGGGGAGGCCGGTGAACTCGTTCGCGGGGTAGCCGGCCTGGTAGATCTCGAACGCCGTAGCGAACAGCTCGTCGTCGTCCACGAAGTCCGGAACCGACTCGGTGTTGCCGGGGAAGGCGTTCGCGATGGTGGAGAGCTCGGAGTTGACGTCCGCGCTCATGAGGAACTCCACGAGCTTGAACGCCGCCTCCTTGTTCTCGCTGTTCTCGGCGACGCCGATGCCCCACGAGGCGTAGGGGATGCCGCGCTCGCCGTCGTAGCCGTCCTCGGCGGGGATGGGCGAGATGGAGAACTGCAGGTCGGGGTTCGACTCGCGGATCAGGTTGATGTGCGACAGCGTGTCGATCATCATGCCGACGCGCTCGTTGGTGAACTCCTCGACCTTGTCCTGTTCCTTCATCGTGAAGCTTCCGGGGGCGATGACGCCGGCCTCCCAGAGGTCGGCGATGTACTCCGACGCGCTCGTGACGGCCTCGTTCGTGAGGTCGGGCTGACCGTCGGCGAGCATGGAGCCGCCGGAGGCCCACACCCAGGACATGACGTCGTTCTGCACGCCGTTCGGGGCTTCGAGCGAGAGCGGGAGCGCCCAGCCGGAGACGTCGTCGCCGAGGGCGGTGATCGCCTCGGCCGCCTCGGCGAACTCGCTCCGGGTCGCCGGAGGGGCGTCGACACCCGCCTCGGCGAGGATGGCGTCGTTCGTGAACATCGGGTAGACGAAGTTCACGACCGGGATCATGTAGGTGCTGCCGTCGACCTGGATCTGGCTCGCGAGCTCGGAGTCGTCGTACCCGGCCTCGCTCATCAGCGCGGTGAGGTCGGTGATGACCCCCTGCTTCGCGAAGTCGTTGACCCATGCGCCGTCGAGGCCGACGACGTCGGGCATGGTGCCGGACGCCGCCCCCGCGAACAGCTGCTCCTTGGTCGCGGCGTAGGGGCCGCTGACCAGGTCGACCGTGATGCCGGGGTTGGCCTCTTCGAACTGGTCCATGAGGGCGCGGAACGAGCCGTCGGGGAGCTCGGGCTCCCACCACTGCGCGAACTCGATCGTGACGTCGCCGTCGGCGCCGGAGTCGTCCCCGCCGCCACCGCCGCCCGAGCTGCATCCGGCCAGGACGACGACGGATGCCGTAGCGGTTGCCAGTCCCGCCAGCAGGGCCGTCCTGCGGGGGAGCCGATGTGGGATTGCCATGGTTCTCTCCTTCGAGATTCATGCGGCATCACGCGCAGATCTGCCGTTTAATGCCTCTTTACGCAAGAGTATGCCGGGGTTTGCGACAGGTCGTCAAGCAGAAACTCGCAGAAAAAGATCTCGTTTCTGCATCGGTGCGGGCCGATCCTGCTGTTTCTTGCAACTTCTTCCCTCGAATTCCGGCGGATGTGCTAGGCATGACCGCATGAACGCGCATCTCACGCAGAGAGGCCGGCGACTCCCCGCAGGGCGCAAGGCGGACCTCGCCGCGTATGTCGAGGAGGTCGGCCGGGTCACGGTCGCCGATCTCGCCGAGCACTTCTCGGTGTCGATCGACACCATCCGCCGCGACCTCGACCAGCTCGACCGCGAGGGGGTGGTGGTCCGCACCCACGGCGGCGCGGTGAGCGCGAGCGACACCCCCGGCCGCGACCGCGGCCTGGATGTCCGCCTGCGCATGCAGGTGGGGGAGAAGGAGGCGATCGCCAAGCTCGCCGCGGAACTCGTCGAGGACGGCCAGGTGATCATGCTGAACGGGGGCACGACGACCCTCGCGGTCGCGCGGGCTCTGCGCAATCACCGCGACCTCACGATCGCGACGAACAACCTGCGGATCCCCGCGGAGCTCTCACCGAACGCCTTCCGCGACCTCTACGTCTTCGGGGGCGCGGTGCGCACGCTCACGCAGGCGACGACCGGTCCGGTGGCGCTGCCCATGAGTGCGGCGAACCTCGAGGGCGACATTCGTGCGGATCTCGCGCTCGTCGCGGTGGGCGCCGTCGACCGTTCGGGCTACTCGACCTCGAACCTCGGCGACGCCTCGATGATGGCCGAGATGACCCGGCGCGCCGAGCGCACCGTCATCCTCGCCGACTCCACCAAGCTCGACCGCCGGCTGTTCGCCCAGATCGCCCCGCTCGAGGGTGCCGATTACCTCGTCACCGATGAGGAGCCGTCCGAAGAGCTGGCGGAGGAGCTGCAGAACGCGGGAGTGACTGTACTCACTCCGTGACCGCGCCGCATCCCCCCGCGTGATCGGCCTCCGGGCGGGCATGATGGTGCCATGAGTGCGCACATCGCCGTCGTGTGGAACCCGTCCAAGACCGAGAAGGACGTCCTCGCCGACGCCCTGGCGGAGGTGCAGGAGAAGGCGGGCACCGTCGGTGACGCCGAGGTGTCGTGGTTCGAGACCACCGTCGACGACCCCGGTCAGGGCGCCACCACCCGGGCGCTGGCCGCCGGCGCCGATCTCATCATCGTCGCCGGGGGTGACGGGACGGTGCGCGCGGTGGCCGAGGCGCTCGCCGACGCGAAGGCGGAGGCGGACCTCGGCGTCGTGCCCCTCGGGACCGGGAACCTCCTCGCCCGGAACCTCGGCGTGCCGATCAACGACGTGGCCGCCGCGGTCGAGCGGGCGCTCTCGGGCGACGCGCTGCCGGTCGACGTCGGCTGGGTCGACGTCGAGCTGGAGGCGGGCAAGGAGCGCCACGCGTTCGTGGTGATGATCGGCTTCGGCATCGACGCGCACATGATCGCCGAGACGAACGAAGACCTCAAGGCGCGTGCGGGATGGCTGGCGTACGTCGAGTCGCTCGGGCGGGCGCTGACCGCGAGCGACATCGTGCCGTTCCACCTCACCGCCGACGATCTCCCCGGTCGCGATGAAGAGGGTCACACGCTCCTGATCGCCAACTGCGGCACCCTGCAGGGCGGGCTCACCCTGATGCCGGATGCCGATCCCTCCGACGGCGAGCTCGACTACCTGCTGCTGAGCGCCGAGGGCCTCGGCGAATGGCTCGGGACGCTGAAGACGATGGTGTGGGACAACGGTCTCGGGCGCCTGATCGGGAACAAGGACGAGGCGACGAACTCCGAGGCCGTCACCCACGGCCGGGCCCGCCGCATCCGGGTGACCCTGCCCGACCCGCGCGAGTTCGAGATCGACGGCGAGGGCATCGGCAAGACGGGCGAGTTCGAGGTCACGCTGCAGCCGGGCGCCATCCGCGTCCGCTGACCCGGGTCGGGATCTTCGCCGGTCTCAAACGAGCTCGCGCAGGTAGCAGAGCATGCGATAGTCCTCACCCGGCTGGATGTTGGTGAAACCGTGCCGCTCGTAGAAGCGACGCGTGTCGACGTCGACCTCATCGACGTTGATGTGGATCTCCTCGCCGCCGAGCGCGCGGACCTCTTCGATCGCCGCGGTGAGCAGCGCGGTGCCGATGCCGCGGTCGCGGAGGTCGGCTCGCACGTAGAGCTCCTCCAGCTGTGCCAGCGGCCCGTCGCTGTAGGGCGTGGGGCGGAGGGTGAGGAAGGCGAAGCCGGCTGCATCGCCGGCCAGCAGCACCCGCACATCGTCGCGTACCAGGAGCGTGGAGAACCGGTCGGCAAGGGTCGCGGCATTCGGCGTCGCGCTGTCGAACTCGGTGTTGAAGTCGAACAGAAGGCGTCCGATCGCGTCGGCGTCCGCGACGCCGGCGACACGGACCTCGGTGGGCATGCTCATGCGCAGCAGTCTGCCCCCGGCGCACCCGATGCGCGATGATGTCCTCACCCACGAGATCGAAGGAGCAGTCGTGCATCCGCTGGTTGCGAAGCTGAACGTCGGATCCGCCGATCCTGTCTTCGTCGTGAACGTGCCGCCCCAGCTCGACGACCTCGTCGCCGCGCTGGAGGCCGATCGGGACGTGCGGCGGTCGCTCGTCGACGCGAAGGATGCCGGCTTCGTCCTCGGCTTCGCGACCACCCAGGCGGAGGTGGACGCGATCGCCGAGCGCGTCGGTGTCGGGACGACCGGGGACGCCGTCGTGTGGATCGCCTACCCCAAGGCCACTTCCAAGAACTACGTCTGCGAGTTCAACCGCGACACGGGGTGGCACTCGATGGGGGTGGCCGGATTCGAGCCCGTCCGACAGGTCGCGCTCGACGACGATTGGTCGGCGCTGCGTTTCCGCCGTGCGGCGTTCATCAGGAACTGGACGCGCTCCTTCGCCTACAGCGAGGAGGGCAAGCGGCGTCTCGCAGAGCGTCGAGAGGCCGAGGGGTCGGCATCCGGCTGACGGAGCCCTCGACGGGGATGCCGCGGCTCTGGCACACTCGCCGCATGCGATTCGAGACGACGCTGTCGCAGATCGGCAACAACACCGGCATCGAGGTGCCGCCGGAGATCGTGGAGGCGCTCGGCGGCGGCAAGCGGGCCGCGGTCACGGTCACCGTCAACGGGTTCGCCTATCCGAGCACCCTGGCCGTGATGGGCGGGCGACATCTGCTGCCGTTCTCGTCCGACAAGCGTGCGGCGACGGGACTCGCGGGAGGCGACGCGATCGTCGTGGACCTCGCGCTCGACACCGCCCCGCGAACGGTCGCTCTTCCGGACGACCTCGCCGCCGCACTCGCCGAGGCGGGTGTCACCGCTGCCTTCGAGACCCTCGCCCCGAGCGCGAAGAAGGCGCACGTGACCAACGTCGAGGGTGCGAAGGCGCCGGAGACCCGCGCACGCCGCATCGCCGCGATCGTTGCGAAGCTGAGCTGACCGACTCCGCGTGAATGCGCGGGGAGATTCGGGCGTTTCGGGGTGCTCCAGGGGGGCGAAACGTCGATTCGTCCCCGGCGTTTGACGTGAACGTCCGGTCACCGCATGCGCCCGCGCTTGCGCGGCTCTGTACGGCCGTACAGGATGCTGTACATGCGTACAGTAGCTTCCACAGACCCGCGCGCCGACCGCACGGCGCGCGCCCGGATCGTCGACGCCGCGTTCGCATGCTTCACCACCGCGGGGTATGCGTCCGCTTCCGTGCGGCAGATCGCCGCCGCGGCGGACGTGAGTCCGGCTCTGCTGACGCACCACTTCGGCTCGAAGGCCGCGCTGCGTGAAGAGTGCGACGCGCGCGTCGAGTCGGCGATCAGCGCGAAACTGGCCGGCGAGCGCGCCCCGCTCGACGTCGTCATCGAGACCTTCGGGCCCTATCTCGCCGCCACCCTCGACGATGACACCGACAGCGCGAGGCGGCTGTTCGCCCGCCTCGTCGCCCTCGCGCGCGCCGCGATCGACGACCCCGGCAGCGGTATCCGACCCGCCGAGGATCGCGACGGCCAGGCCGTCGCGCTCGTCGTCCTGGGGCTCGCGCCCTTCGCGTGGCGTCGACGCCTCGACGAGTGGGCGGAGGGAACGGATGCCGGGATCCGCCGGATCGCGGGGCCCCTCGCCGAGGTCTTCACCCGCGGGTTCATGGCGGACGCCCGGCTGGAGGACGCGCGATGAGGATGCTGCTGGTGACGGCGGGGTCCCGCGGTGACGTCGAGCCGTTCGTCGCGCTGGCCCGGGCAGCGCGACGCGCAGGACACACGGTGCGCGTCGCGGCTCCCGACAACTCCGGGGTCGCTGCGGACGGCATCGACCTCGTGAGTCTCGGCGTGGACTACTCGCACCTCATCCAGGCGCAGGGGGTGTCGGTCCGCGCCGCGATCGCGAACTACCGGGGCGCGGTGAAGCCCGCGATGCGGAAGGTGATCGTCGAGCCCGCCCGCATCGCCCTGGACTTCCGGCCCGACGTCGTCGTCGCCCACCCCAAGGTGCTGTCTGCCCCGCTGATCGCCGCGACGCTCGACATCCCCCACGTGCTGGTCGAGATGGTGCCCGCCGTCACACCGACGCGTGCGTTCGCGGCCGCCGGTACCGTGACGGCCGACCTGGGTCCGCTCAATCGGCTCACCTACCGGGCGGCCTCCGGGGCGGCCGCTCTCTTCCGTCGCGACCTGCGCGAGGCCGCGGGGCTCCTCGGCACGCGGGTGCCGCGGCGGCCGGCCCCGCCCGCGGCGACGCTGCTCCCGATCAGCCCCGCCCTCCTCCCGCGACCGGACGACTGGCCGCCCTCGGTCCACCTCACGGGGCCGTGGCACGACACGGCCCCGGCATCCGCTCGCCTGCCGACGGAGATCGCCGCCTTCGTCGAGGCGGGGCCGTTCGCCTACGCCGGTTTCGGGTCGATGGCCGCCGGCGACCCTCGCGAGCGGGCGCGGGCCGTCGTCGACGCCGCGCGTCGTGCCGGTCACCGCCTCCTCATGGCGACGGGTCTCGGAGGCCTCGCCGTCGCCGACGACCTGCGGGGCGAGGACCTGCTCGTCGTCGACATGGTGCCGCACGACCTCGTGCTGCCGCGCGCGGTCGCGGCGATCCACCACGGCGGGATCGGCACGGTCCAGGCGGCCCTCCGCGCGGGGACCGTGTCGATCGTCGTCCCCTTCATCGCCGATCAGCCGTTCTGGGGCGCCCTGCTGCACCGTCGCGCTCTCGGCCCCGCGGCGATCCCCGCCCGGCGGCTGACCGCCGATCGGCTCGACGACGCGCTCGCCGCGGCCCCGCGATACGCCGCCGCGGTCGCGGAGGTCGCCGCGCGGATGCCGCACGATCGCGGAACGGATGCCGCCCTCGAGGTCATCGCGGGCTCTTAGCGCCTCCCGGTCGCCCTCTACGCGACGAGCGCGCGCACAGGGGTCATCGTCGCATAGCTGTCCGCGAGGGCGGCCATGAACGCCGCGTGCACCTGCCGACCCGGCACCGTCTCACCGTCGAAGGCGAGGTCCGGCGCGGCGCAGGCGTCGTGCGCGACCGTGACGGCGTATCCGAGGTCCGCGGCGGCGCGGACGGTCGCGTCGATGCAGAGGCTCGACATCATGCCGCAGACGACGAGGTCGCGGGTGTCGAGAGCGGTGAGGATGCCGTCCAGCGGCGTCTCGCGGAAGGCGTTCGGATGCTCCTTGATGACGACGACCTCGTCGCCCTCCGGGGCGACGCGCGGGTGGATCTCCGCGCCCTCCGTGTCGGGACGCAGGAAGGCGGCATCCGGTCCGTCCCACACGTGCCGCACGTGCACGATCGGCGCATCGCGCTCGCGCCACGCGGTGAGGAGCTCACTCGCGCGTGCGGCGGCGGCATCCGCCCCGACCAGGGGGAAGGCGAAGCCGGGGAAGTAGTCGTTCTGGATGTCGACGATGACGAGCGTGGCGGCCATGCGCTCACACTACGGCTTGACTGTGTTCTGAGAACACGGTGTCCACTGAGGGTTCCCGTCAACCGTCAGTGAAAGCAGGAGTGTCATGTCCGCCAGTCCCTATCAGGGTCTCCAGGATTTCGTCGCAGGGTTCCCCGAGTTCGTCCAGCCCCTCCTCGTCGCCGCGATCGGCATGATCCCGTACGTCGAGGGCGAAGGCTCCGCGGCGCTCGGAATCCTCGTCGGCATCAACCCGCTCGTCGCCGCGATCGCCGGCGCGGCGGGCAACATCCTCTCCGTCGTGCTCGTCGTGGTCTTCGGCGCCCGCGCGCGCGCCGCCGTCGTCGCCCGGCGTGCGCGGAAGGCGGAGCCGGTGCGTGTGGGTGCCGGTTCCGGAGGCGACCCCGCTGATTCCGCAGGTGCTGCCGAGCCGGTCGGTGCCGCCGACCCCGCCCACCCGGCCGAGAAGCCGTCGCGGACCGCGAAGGGCCGCCGCCGCCTGAGCGCCTGGCTGGTGCGGTTCGGCGTTCCCGGGGCGAGTCTCATCGCCCCGCTCGCCCTCCCGACGCAGCTGACGGCGGCGTTCTTCGTCGCCTCGGGCGTGCGGAAGGGCTGGGTGATCCTGTGGCAGGTGGTGGCCATCGTGCTGTGGACCGGACTGGTCGCGGCGGCGGCGCTCGGGCTGGTGACTGTGCTGGGATGGGCGTGACATGGACGCGATCGACCTGACCCCCGACCTCATCCTCGGCGCCACCGAGCTCGAGCGCACCGACCGCGGGTTGCGGCCGCACCGACTGCCGGCGCACGCCCGACGGCGCGACGCCGATCCGCAGCTGACGATGATGGAGGCTCAGCCCTCCGGCATCCGTCTCTCCGTCATCACGAGTGCGACCTCGTTCGCGCTCGATCTGCACGCGACGCGCGTCGCCTACCGCGGTCTGCCGCGCCCGCGCGGGGTGGTGGACGTCGTGGTCGATGACGTCCTGGTCGGCTCGCAGGCGCTGCAGGCGGGCGATGCGGTCGAGCTCGACATGCAGACGGGTGCGAGCACACATATCCCGGGCGGCGTCGACGAGGTCGAGATCGCGTTGCCCGGGCCCGGTGAGAAGCGCGTGGAGATCTGGCTCCCGCACAACGAGCAGGTCGAGCTGGTGGCGCTCCGCGCTGACGCCCCGCTGCGGCCGGCCCCGACCGAGGGGCCGGTGTGGCTGCACCACGGCAGCTCCATCAGCCAGGGGTCGAACGCGACGACGCCGACGCGGATCTGGCCGGTCGTCGCCGCCCGTCGCGCGGGGGTGCGGCTGCACAACCTCGGTTTCGGCGGCAGCCCGCTCGTCGACCCGTTCGTCGCACGGGTGATCCGCGACACCCCCGCCGACCTGATCAGCGTCAAGCTCGGGATCAACGTCGTGAATCTCGACGCGATGCGGCGGCGCAGCTTCGTCCCCGCGGTGCACGGGTTCCTCGACACCATCCGGGACGGTCACCCGGACACGCCGCTCCTCCTGGTGTCGCCCCTCTTCTGCGGCATCCACGAGGACACCCCCGGTCCCGGGGCGGTGGATCCCGCGGGGTGGGCCACGGGGGAGATGCGGTTCATCGCCACCGGCGACCCCGCGGATGTCGCGGCGGGGCGGCTCACGCTCCGCGTGATCCGCGACGCACTCGCGGAGGTGGTCGCCGCGCGGAGCGATGACCCGCAGCTGCGGTATCTCGACGGCTTGCGACTCTACGGCGAAGCGGATGCCGCGGCGGTGCCCCTGCCGGACGCCCTGCACCCGAGCACGGAGGGGCACGCCCTCATCGGAGAGCGGTTCGCCGATCTCGCTCTCGGTCCGCGGGGGCTGCTCTCCGCCGACGCACCGGGTCGCGCGGCGGGCTGAGCCGTCGTCAGTCGTCGGCGACCATCGCGTGCGCCAGGATGCTCGCGCGCGCGAGCACCTCGAGTTGCGCGGGGTTGTACACCTCGTGCATCGCCTCGACGACCGTGTCGCGCGTCGCCTCTTCGCCCCGCGTGAGGCGGTCTCCCGGGTCGCGCAGCCAGGGGTAGTCGCGGAGGTTCTGGGCGAGGCTCGGCGCCAGGCGTTCGGCGAGCTCCCGTCGCGTCTGCTCGTCGGCATCCGCGGGCAGTCGATCGATCTCCGCGCCGATGGGATCCTCGTCGTGCGTGACGATCTCGCGGAGGTCGGCGAGGGAGTCCTCGTCGTACAGTCGCGAGTACAGGTGGATCATCGACGAGTCGGCACTCGACAGGCGCGACCCCGCGACCTCGAACCCCGCCGGCGTATCGGCCGGGGCCTCGGCCCGCAGGATCGTGGCGATGGCCGAGCGGGCCTCCTGGAGACGCTCGATCTTCGCCTCGAGCTCGGCGTCCACTTCGCGCAGGGCCTCCGTCGCCGTCAGGCGGTCGGTGCTGACGTCGCCGACCTGCGCGAGCGGGACGCCGAGGTCGACGAGCCGGCGGATGCGCAGGAGGGCGACGAGGTGCTCGGTGCGGTACTGCTTGTAGCCGTTGTACCGCCGATCGGGCTCGGCGAGCAGACCCAGCCGGTGGTAGTGCCGGACGGTGTTGACCGTCGTGCCGGCGAGGTCGGCGAGTTCGCGTGTGCTCCAGGCCATCAGCGCGCGAAGTAGCGCCGCGCGTTCCGGGTCGACAGCAGGATCAGTCCGACGATCGACAGGAACGACCCGGCGAGCACAGACCAGAAACCTTCGCCGGAGAACAGGCTGATCACGCCCAGGATGATCGTGATCGAGAAGACGATGATCGCGATGGTCCGGGCGGTGGGATTGCCCTTCCACAGGCCGACGCCGACGACCAGCGTGATGATCCCGATCGCCAGGCTCAGCCAGCCGATGAGGGCGACCGGGGTGATGAGGAGTCCGCCGATGACGACGAAGATCGCGCCGATGATCTGGAAGAAGCCGTTCAGCCACGCGACGATGGCGACGAGGGTGACGCCGAGGGGACGGTTCATGCGAGCTCCCGAGGGGTCGCGCCCGTCGTTCGCGGGCGACTGCTCACACGCTAGCGGCTGGCGCCCTGCGCGTCACCGCCCTCGGCGGCCTCTTCGGCAACCTTCATCGCCGCCTGACCCTCTTCGGGGGATTCCGAGCCGGCGGATGCCGCACTGTTGTCGGTGTCGTTCTCGTGCTGCCGGTCGTCGTTCATGGAGACCTCCTGGGTGGTGGATGCTGCTCCTACCGAACACCCCTCTCGGCTGGTGGGCGAGGGGCTTGCCGTGCGTCCGCACGTGTGCATGGGCGGGACGGGGAGAGCCCCCGACGCCGAAGGGGCGCCAGGGGCTCTCGTGGATCCGGACTCAGACCGCGCTGCGGGTGGCGCGGATGCGACGCACGTACCAGAGACGGGCGCCGACGCCCCCGGCGAGGAGCACCAGCGCGAGGGACGCCGCCCACAGAGCAGGGGCGAGATCCGCGCCGGTCACGGCGAGCGGGTCGTCGGAGGGCGAACCCACCGCCGCGCCATCGCCGTTGGTGTCGCTGCCGTCGGTGCCACCGGTCCCGGGCGCCGGTGCGGGCGAGGCGGAATCCGTCGGTGCGGGCGTCGGGGCCGGCGCGGGGGTGGGCTCTTCGCCATCTCCGGGCTCGTTGCCCGACCCGTCGCCGGGCTCTTCCGGCTCGCCCGGCTCCTCCCCGACGACCGTCACCGCGACGGTCTCGGTGACCCCGTTCACGGTCACCGACAGCGAGGCCTCACCGGGAGCGACGGCCGTGACCTCGCCCGTCGCCGGGTTCGCGCGCAGCGCGCCGGCGGCCGCGGCTTCGAGTTCGGAGGTCAGACCGCGCGCGGTGGCGTCGACGCCCGAGGCGCCGACAACGTCCACGCCCTCGCCGCCCCACTCGGCCGACACCGGCCAGGCGACCGGGACGACGCGGCCGCCATCCTGCGTGAGGGATGCCGACACGGCGGCGGTCTCGCCGACCTCCATGACGGACGGGGCCTGGACCGCGAGGGACTCGACGCGCGGCTTGGTCTCGGCCTGCATCCAGCGGATCCGGTCGACGACCACCTCCGGCGACGACCCGACGACGCCCGAGCCGGGGTTGACGCCCAGCATGGTCCAGCCGGTGAAGCCGCCGGCATCCGGAGTGCCCGAGGGGCCCTTGCCGGCGTTGCCGCCGAGGATGCGGCTGACGCCGTCGTAGCTGGTGGCGTCGAAGACCCCGACGTGACCGTTGACCATTGCGGCCGACTTCCCCGTCTCGGCGCGGAAGCTCGTCAGCGTCTCGACGAACTGCGCCGCCTCCGTCCGGTCCGACAGCTGGCTGGCCTTGGTCGCCAGCGGATCGTCGACCGGGTGGTGCGAGAACACGAGCACCCCGGTGACCGTCGGGTCGGCGGCGGCGTCATCCAGGCGCTCCTCGAGGAAGCGCAGCTGCTCGAGGCCCGACGCGCGGAACGATCCCGCGGCGCTGTTGAGGGTGATCATGCGGGTGCCGCCGAGGTCGACCGAGCGGTACGGCTCACCGAACGCGTCGATGAAGTTGGAGATCGCTCCGCCCATGATCTCGTGGTTCCCCGGCACGTACACGTAGGGGATCCGGTCGCCGACCTCTTCGTCCAGGATGCGCGCGGCCAGCTCGAAGTCGGCGACGGATGCCTCGTCCACGAGGTCGCCGTTGATGACGAGGTAGTCGGGCTCGGCCGCGACGATCTCGCGCAGCGTGTCGCGCGTGGCCTGGACGAGGTCGCTGTCGGGGTTGCGGGCGACGAACTGCGCGTCGCTCATCACGGCGATGCGCTGCGCCCGGTCGTCGACCGAGCCGTCGGCGACGATCGCCGGGTCGAACACGCGGGCTGCGACGGGCTGGTCAACGTCGGGGGCAACCACCGACTCGAGCGAGGCGATCGTGATCTCGCCCTGGTAGCTCGCCGCCGGGCGCGTCTCCATCATGCGCACGCGCTGGAAGGTCAACGGGTACGCGGTGCCGGCGGGGACGGTGAAGCGGGCCTGGCGCCATCCGGTCCAGTCCACCATCGGCCCATCGAGGTTGATGGTGGTGCCCACGCCGGTCTTCAGCTGCAGCCGCGGCCAGGCGCCTGACCCGTCGCCGTGCATCCAGAGCGTGAGCGCCTGAGGCTGACCCTCGAGAACGCGACCGCCGGTGGCCGCCTCGCCCGGCACGATCGCGTAGTAGCCCCGGGTGCCGGTGGAGGTGGTGAAGTCGTACGACATCGTCAGGGCGGGCTGCCCTTCGGGCCCCGTTGCGGGGGTGAGGGTGCCCGTCGCGCGCGCGACACCGGCGGTCCACTCGGCGGCATCGGCGAAGTCGGCGATGCCGATCGTGCGGTAGCCCACGGTGACGGCGACGTCGGCGCTGCGTCCACCGGCGGTGAAGGTCACCGTCGCCGATCCGCTGTCCACGACGGGCGCGACGGTGAACTCACCGAGCCCGGTCGCCTCGACGGTGACGTCGGCGCCGTGCTCCACGGTGACGTCACCGGTCTCGATCGGGGCGCTGAAGCCGTCGGCGTCGAGCCCGGTCAGTCGTACGGTCGCGGTCTGGCCCGGCTCGGACAGAGCGACCACGGTGGCGCTCGGGCGGATCCGCTCGAGCGCCCCGAGAACGCGGAGCTGCGTGCTGGCGGTCTTTCCGTCGGCGGTGAACGAGACGGTCGCCGTGCCGGGCGTGAGGCCTTCCAACTGCGCGGAGGCCTCGGTCGACGACGCCACGCGCGCGGCGGCATCCGTCGACGCGGAGAACGTGCCCGCAACGGCGACCCCGGCGAGGTTGTCGTCGACTCCGGTGCCGGAGACGGTGCGGTGCAGTCCGGGGAAGACCGCATCGGCATCCGTGACATCGAGCGCGGGAGAGACGCGGACGTCTGAGACCACGCCCGCCTCGGCGGTGGAGAAGAACGCGAGGCTGTTCGCGACGACGCGCTCGCTCCCGTCGGACGGCCGGTTGCGGATCGATGCGTCGGTCTCGCCCGGCTCGCGGACGGCGAGCATCGTGGAGCCGCCGCCGTCGAGGTTGACGGCGTTGTGCACGTCCAGGTCGAGCATCAGGTCGCCGAGCTCGCGGAGGGTCATGCCGCGGCTGTCGCCGGCGCGGCCGTCGATCGTGACGACCGTGATCTCGGTGCCGTCGCGGTTGACGCCGACGGCGGTGCGCGACGCTTCGACCTGATCGGCGTCGGTCTGCTCGCCGTCGACGATGAGGCGCTGCGATCCGCTGACGGCGAGGTCGACATCCGCGGATGCCGATACGGCGACGTCGACCGTATCGCCGACTTCGAGGGTCGCGAGGGTGGCGGCGCCCGCTTCCCGGCCGATGAGCACGCCCGTGCCCTCGGCGATCGCGGCGTCACCGGCCACCGACGCCGGATCGGTGCTGACCTGCGTGACCACGCCGCCTTCGACGGTGACCTTCGTCATCGGGGTGACCACGGTGGCGGGGGCGCCGAGCGGGCGGGCGAGGGTATGGGTGCCCCAGGCCGGGGTGTACCAGCCGATGCCGCCGGTTCCGACGGCGGGGCTGTTCACGCCGCTGACGTCGTGGGTCGTGCCGTCGATCGTCACGGTCGCGGCGGAGGTGAGTGCCTGGACGGCGGCGAGACCGTCGGCGATCGTGAACGCGGGGCGGGTGTCGGGCGCGAGGGTGCGCACGCCCTGAGAGGGGGAGATGTTCGTGCCGACGGGGGCAGTGGAGTTGTTCATGTCGAAGTAGTCGCCGTTGACGGCGGCGACGGCGCCCGTGCCCGCGATCTGGTCGCTGAGGGTGGCGCCACCGGTGACGGATCCAGCATCCAGGACGTCGAGCGACAGGGTCGGCGTCGTCAGATCGGCCCGCATGACGTGCCCGGTGACCCATCCGGCGGGCTGCAGACGACGGAAGTCGGTGAGCTCGAGGCCGGGGGCGAGGATCTGCGACGATGACGTCAAGAGGGTCGAGTCGCCGCCGCTCAGGTCCAGGTCGGCGGCCGCGGAGGCGGCGAGGGCAGGGGGAGGGGCGAGCGTGCCCGCTCCCACTGCCGAGACGGCGACGACGGTGGCGAGGAGAGCCGTGCCGGTACGACGGCGTCGGGGTGCGGGCAGCGAGGAGCGTCGAGTATCGAGCGCAGGCAAGTGGAACACCTTCCGGTTCGAGTGGGGGAGTGGTGCCGAACCTCACTCGGTCGGAAAGGCCGGCGCGGCGACCCTACGTATCGACCCGACCCATCCGGTGACCTCCAGGTGAACGCGAGGTGCGCGGGTCAGGGGAGGGTGACGGGACCGGCGGAGCCCGTCGCGAAGCGGACGTGGGCGATGTCGGCGGGGGTGTCGAAGTCCGCTAGGCCTAGGCGGAGCGCCGTCACGGCGTACTCGGCGGTCGATCGCGGTCCCGGCTCGATGTACGTCGATCCGGGGGGAGCGCCGGGCTGGTCGGGCTGGACGTTCACCATCAGCGACACCACGGACGGCAGGGCGTTCACCAGGCCGGCGAGGGCGTTCACGACCGGAGTGGAGAGGGCGGACAGGGTCGCGCCGAGTGTGGTGACCCTGTTGATCAGCTCCGTCGTGAGGAGGTTCACGAGCGCGGTGGTGAGGGCCCCGCCGGATCCGTTCAGGAGCGACAGGATCGAGGTGAGATTCGGCAGACCGGCCAGTCCGAGGAGTGTGTTGATCGTTCCCGGAAGTCCGCCCGCGGCCGTTGCAGCGACGGAGATCGTGGCGTTTCCGTCGACCACGTCACCGATCGAGGCATCCAGCGTGATCGCTACCGACGCCAGCGTGAATCCGACCGCCGATACCGACGTCGTCAAGCTGATCTCGAGCTGCGCACCCCGGATCGCGGCCCGGATCGCGTCGGTGACATCGGTGCTCCACTCGTCGAGCAGGATGCCGGCTTCGGCGACGATGTCGTTGACCACGCTCGCGTCGAGGACGAGCTCGGTGTTGGGGTCGGCGTTGTTGAGAGGCCCGCTGAGGCGCTCGATGTCCAAGAGGATGCGGCCGCTCGCGAGGTCGATCGTGAATCCGTTGCCGTCGAGGGTGAGGTCGAGGAACGGCGCGATCGTCGCGTCGAGGTCGAGTCCGGAGATGGTCACGGTGCCCGTCACGCTCGCCGCGGCGACGCCGGGGACGGCGAGGGCGAGGTTGGTGCGCAGCGTCTGCGCGATCAGGCCGTTCTGCCCCACGAGCGCGGCCACGGCATCCTCGAGGTCGGCGACACCGGCGGTGACCGCACCGGTGAGTGCGCCGACCGCGGGCGCGTCGACGACCACGTCGAGCCCCGCGATGCCGTAATCGCGCTGCACGACCGGCGCCGGCGGGGCGATGCCCCAGATCTGCTCGCGCAGTGCGGCGCATCCGTCGATCTGGGAGCTGGCGGCGACGGCGCCGACTTCGAGCGTCGCGGTGTTCAGACCGGCGATCGCCGGAAGGAGCGCGGTGATGTCGATCCGTCCGGGGGTCGGCAGCTGATCGGGCGGGGTGTCGTCCGACACCAGCACGGCACCGGAGTCGTTGATGAGACCGGATGCCCCCGCGGCGGTGCCGCTCGACGACCCCTGCGCCCACTGGTTCGCGGCGCCCAGAGCGGCGCCGGGAAGGCCGACGGTGAACCCGGTGAGGTCGACGCCCACGATTCCGAGCGCGGTCACATCGAACGGATTCGCGTACGTGTAGGTGGGCGGCGTCGAACCGAGATCGATCGCGTCCCCGGGCGAGGGGACGGCCGTGCCGTCGGCGTTCACCGTCAGCCGCATCTCCTCCAGCTCCGCGAGCGCGTCGAGATTGACCCCGAGAAGCTGCCCGGCGAGGAACGTGCCCCGCGAGCGTGTGTCGAAGGCGGTCGATCCGTCGCACTCGAGCGACCCGGTGCCGATCGGTCCGCCGTACGCCCACTCCCGGTCGTTCCAGCTCGCCGTGGTGGCCGTGACGCTCAGCGGGATCACGAGCACGGCACCGAGGGCCGCCGCGAGGGCTCCGCGCATCCGCCGGTTCATGAGCGTCCTCCCTGACGTGCGAGGCGCATCGTCGCGCCGAGCCCCACCATGCCGAGCGCGAGTGCGCCGACGCCGAGGAGCATGCCGATGTCGAATCCGGTGGCGGGTAGCCGGTCCGGTGGTCCGACCGGGACGGGGATATCGTCGATGGATGTCGCGGTGAGCCCCACGCCCATCTGGCCGCGAAGCCCCATGAGCGCCTCGTCCGACCGTGCGGCCGCGGTGTCCTCCAGCGAGAGGGTCACCAGCAGATACTGCGGGGCCGACGGCGTGAGCGGACGCAGCTCGAACGTGGGCGACGACGCCGTGTAGTCGTCGGCGGGGGTCGCGACCGTGACGGCGCGGGCTCCAGGGAGGCACGTCGGCGCGGTCGGAAAATCGGACCAGGGGGCGTCGCACACGTCGACCTGCATCACGAGGCCCCGGGGATACGCCGCGAGGGCACCGCTCTTTCGGAGCTCCAGTGCGAGCGTGGCGCGGGTGGCGTCCTCCAGCCGGGCGCGAATCTGCCAGAAGGCCGGGTCTCCGGGGCTCAGGTCGAGGAATTCGGCGGGGTACGGGTCCGCCGACAGCACGAGGCGGCCGGGGGCGCCGGTCGGGGGGACATCGACGAAGGCGGCGCGGGCGGCGTCGGCGACGAGGACGGAGCCGATGCCGAGCGAGGCGAGCGAGAGCGCGGCGACGAAGAGGGCGCTGCCGCGCCGACCGCGGGGGCGGCGGGGGTGGGACATTGTTCTCCTGCTCAGGATCGGCCGACGGGCTCCGGCTCGGCATCCGCATCATCGTCGGATGTCGGACGAGCGGGCGCGGGCCACAGCGCCCACGCCACGACGAAGGCGATGAGGACGGCGCCGCCGAGCATCACCGCGGGCGTCTTCGCCCAGATGACGACCCAGCCGACGCCGGGGGCGCCGACGAGGACGCGTGCCGCTTCGGTGACGACGTACGGTTTCAGGTCGGCGTTCGCATTGGCGTCTCCGCGGAGCGTCAGGCTGCGGGCGTCGGGATCCGCCGCGACGGCTGCGATGTCGACGATGCGGTGGGTCACCTGCACGTTCGCGTCGGGTCGGCGGACGGTGACGATGTCGCCGACCGCCAGATCGCCGGCCGCCACGGTCCGGGTGACCGCGGCGGCGCCGGTGGGGAGCGAGGGGGCCATCGAACCGGTGACGAAGACGATGATCCCGAGGCCCCACACGGCGCTCGCCGCGAGCCAGGCGACGGTGAGGATGCCGAGGCATCCGAAGACGGTGGTCACGGCATCCCGCATCCGCTCCATCGGAGCGACCGCGTCGGCGTCCGAGGCTGGAGCCGCGGAGTGACGGGACGACGCGGCGGCGTGCGCCGCGAAGGGGCGGGATGCCGTGACCAGGTCGCTCACGAGGTGGCCACGAACTCCCAGGCGGGGGCGACCGCGCGGTCCATGTACACCGACGGGTCGGCCTCGTCGTTGACCGACTCGGGGAGCGTCACCTCGAAGCAGTAGTACTGCACCGACCCGGACTCCTCCGCGAGCGCCTGCGTGGCCGAGCCGCCGGTGGTCGCCAGGTCTCCGTCGGCGATGACCGTCGCGCCGCCCGTGAAGGCCGTGGCGTTGCAGGGGAAGGCCGTCGCGCTCGTGGCGACGCGGACGTCGAGTGCGGCGAAGAGGAGCCCGTCGGGGTCGTCGGCGGCGATGCCCGCTGCCGGCACGGCCGGCTGGAGCTCGACGTCTCCCGCGATCGAGGTCGCCTTCGTGCGAAGGGCGACGGACGCGTAGACGCTGTCGCCCGGAGAGAGGTCGGTGCCGAGGATGCCGTCGGCGGTGAAGACCATCTCGCCGCCCGGGTTCTCGGGCTCGTCCACCCAGAGGCCCGGATCGAAGTCGGGCGCGTCGGTGTTCTGCTCGATCGCGAAGGTGGACGTCCCGACGCCGGGTCCTCCGTCGCCGTCTCCGCCGAACACCCACTCGGTGTCGGTCCACGCCGCGAGAGTCGCCGCGACGCCCAGTCCGAGAGCCGCGCCACCGGCGGCGATGGCGAAGATCCGGCGCCGGACGGTCCGGCGCTGCTGCTGCTCCATGAAAACTCCGATCATCTGCAAGCCGCCGTGCCGCTGCTCGACGGGCGGGTGGGAGGACCCGCGCTGGAGAGCCTGGCGAGCAGAACCCGCGACGGGCTAGCGAGGGCGCCGGGAACCCGTGCGAACACCAGTGCGCGACGGTAATCGCTTGCCGGATGTGCGGGATAAACCCGTAGTCCCCCCCACTACCTAGGTGCGGATTACGGGGATCAGGTGCGCAAAAGGGACAGACAATTCCCGAGGCGATCGCTATGGTGAGGTCCACACCGAGCCAATGCCATCGCGGGGGGAACCATGAGGGCAGCGGACTCCCCCGGTGGGGTCGATGTCGCGCGCAGTCCGCGTCGCGTCGAGCCGGACGACGTCGTCGCCGAGCTCGCCGCGCGGTCATCCGTGGTGCTCGTCGGCCCGGTCGGGGCGGGGAAGACCACGACCGTCGATCGCGTCGTGAGAGACCTCGCCGACCGCGGCATCCCGACTCGGCTGATCCGCGCCATCGCGTCGGAGGGGCGGCCGCTTCTGACCGCGGAGGAGCTTCCGCCGCCCGAGACCGTGCTCATCATCGACGATGCGCAGGACCTCGACGAGCAGACGGCATCCGTGCTCACCGAGGCGATGTGCCGGCGGGATGCGGTGATCTGCTTCGCCGTAGAGGTGCCGACAGTCGTCCGCGAGACCTTCGACCCCGTGACGCGCGCCTTGCTGGACCTGGGGAGCCGCGGATTCGCGCGCCGCATCGATCTTCCACCGCTGACCGAGGAGCACGCGTCGAGCCTCCTGCGCGACGGCGTGGATGGCGTGCTCGACGATGTGACCGTGGACGCGATCGTGTGGATGGCGAACGGATCCAGCGCCCTCCTGTACGAGTTCGAGCGGCTCGCCGCGGATGCCGTCAGCGAGGGGCGAGACCCTCTCGTCGCCGTCCGTGAGGCGCCCGGATGGACCCGGCTGGGGGGCGCGGTGATGGCGCACCTCGCGACGCTCGACGACGGGCACCTGGCGACGCTCGTTCTGGTGCATCGCTTCCCCGGCCTGGCGTCCTCCCACGCCGGGCGGATGCGCCCCGTCCAGGAGATCGACGAGCTTCGGTCGGCCGGGTTCCTCCACCGCGACCGATCCGATGCGCGCGCCCTGTGGGCCAATCCCGTCCTGGCCGACGGGGCGGCGCGGAAACTCGGTCCGCAGCGCGTGCAGGCGCTCGTCGACGCGGCCCTCCTGCGGATGCTCGAGGCCGACGGTGGGTGGTGGAGCGCGCCGATCGCCGCCGCGATCGCCGATCGGGTGCTCCGTGACGAGGTTCTGCCCGCTCCCGCGTCCGAGGAACTGCGCCGCAGGGCGCTGCGTGACGCTGCTCGGTGGTGCAACGACCAGGGCCGGCACGCGCTGGCGGAGGCGTACGCCTCGGTCGGACTGGCGCTGGACCCCGGAGACGTCGGTCTCCGGCTGGAGCTCGTCCACGCGCGCGTGTGCGCGGGAGACACCCGGATCGAACTCGTCCCTGAGGGCGACGTGCGGGACGAGGCCGACCTCTCCCGCGCGTTCATCGTCACCGGAACATGGGAGGCCCGAGGCCACGGTGCCCGCGCCAGGGAGATGCGGACCGCCCTCGCCCGAGGCGTGTCGCGCGAGGACGACCCGAGGGTGTCGCTCGCGCGCGTCGACGCTCTGGCCTGGTCGCTCGACTGGCGCCGGGCACGCGACGAGGCGCATCGCGCAGCCGCCGCGGCGACCGGGATGTGGCGGGTCGCCGCCTGGCTGATGGAGTCGTACGCGCGCGGACAGCTCGGGGATGCGGACGGCGCCATCCGGCTGCTGAAACGCGTGGAGGAGGCGATCGATGAGGGCGGCATCCCGGGCCTCGGAACGACCGACCGCCTCTGGATCCTCCTCGTCGATCAGATCACCCATCTGGTTCTGGGGGAGGACGCGCCGGGTATCGACGAGCGTCTCGCGCGCGAGCGGCGCCGCGCCGTTCGGGAGGGCGATGAGCGGGTGATCGGCATCGCCGGACTTGCGACAGCGCTCTCGGCTGCGGTGCGCGGGGACAGTGACGCCGCACTGGCGAACCTGAATGCCGCCCGGACGCGATTCGCCCCCGTCCGGCGCGACATGGCGGTGGCGGGCGTGAAGCTGTGGATCGCACAGTTCCTGGCCCAGCACGGGCGCGCACGGGAGGCGAGGGACATCACCGAGCGAGTCGAGACGGTGTGGGCGGACGGCCCGCTCGCCCTGCGGCACGCGTGCGCCGCCGCCCACTCGGTGATCGACGCCATGGACGAGCGGTTCGAGGAGGCGGCGCGCGCGGTCCGGCAGGCGCTGTCGTTCACGACGGCGCGGGACACACCCATGTTGCGGGTTCGGGATCTGTATCGCGCGGTCGTCCTCGATGTCGACGGCAGCCGATCGCAGCTCGAGAACGAACGTGCGGTGCTCGCGGGGAGGGCCCCGTTGGCGCGACTTCTCGCGGACCCGCCGGTGGCCCTGTCACAGGATCCACGTCCCGCCGAGCTGCAGGCCGTGTTCACTCGCACGCTGATCCCGCGGGTGCCGTCGGCGTCTCGGGGCCCGGCGTCCGGCCCGCGATGGTCGGGGTCCACCGCCGTCGATCTCCTGACGCGGCGCGAGGTGGAGATCGCCGGCCTCATCGCCGGGGGCCTGTCGAACCGCGAGATCGCGGAGCGCCTGTTCCTCTCGGTCCGCACCGTCGAGTCGCACATCTACCAGGCGCGCGGCAAGATCGGCGCGACCTCCCGTCGCGACCTGGGCGAGCGCGTCGGGCTCCCGGCATCCGCCCGTTCCTGACCGCGAGACGGAACCGGGACGTACGCTCGAAGGATGGACGCGCCCACCCGCACGGCATCCGTCACACTCACGCACCGGTTCGCCGACGCGGTGCCGGAGATGGCGGTCGCGTGGCGCGCGGATGAGGCGCCGACACCCGAGCTCCTCGTCCTCAACGACGCGCTCGCGACCGAGCTCGGCCTCGATCCGGCGTTCCTCCGCAGCCCGGAGGGCATCGGGCTTCTCACCGGAACCGCCCCTCCCGTCGGCGCCCGCCCGGTGGCGCAGGCCTACGCCGGGCACCAGTTCGGCGGCTACAACCCCCGTCTCGGCGACGGGCGGGCGCTCCTCCTCGGCGAACTGACCGCGCCGGACGGCACGATCCACGACCTGCACCTGAAGGGCTCCGGACCGACACCCTTCGCCCGCGGCGGGGACGGGTATGCGGCTGTCGGGCCGATGCTCCGCGAATACGTCGTCAGCGAGGCGATGCACGCGCTCGGCATCCCGACGACCCGGTCGCTCGCCGTCGTGGCGACGGGCCGCGACGTGGTCCGCGAGCAGATCCTCCCGGGTGCCGTCCTCGCCCGCACCGCCGCCGGCCACCTCCGCGTCGGCAGCGTCGTCTTCGCGAGCGCGCACGCGAACGCGTCCGGTGATCGCGACGTCCTCGTACGCCTCGTCGACCACGCGATCGAGCGCCACGACCCCGAGACAGCCGCCGTCACCCCGACCGACCGCGCCCGCGCGCTCCTCGACGCCGTCATCGCCCGCCAGGCCGACCTCATCGCGCGGTGGATGCTCGTCGGCTTCGTCCACGGCGTCATGAACACCGACAACATGACGCTCTCAGGCCAGGCGATCGACTACGGCCCCTGCGCCTTCCTGGACGCCTTCGATCCCGGCGCCGTCTTCAGCTCCATCGACCGCCAGGGCCGTTACGCGTACGGCAATCAGCCCGGAATCGGCGAATGGAACCTCGCCCGCCTCGCCGAGGCCCTCCTGCCGCTCCTCGCGGACGACACGGATGCCGCCATCTCGGTCGCTCAGGACGCCCTCGACGCCTACCGCCCCGCCTACAACGAGGCGTGGTCGGTCGGCATCCGCGCCAAGCTGGGTCTCGCCGATGCCCGCGAGGACCGCGACGAGGACGCCGTGCCGTCCCTCGTCACCGACCTGTTCGACCTCCTCGCCTTCGCCCGCGCCGACTACACGCTCTTCTTCCGGCATCTCGCCACAGCCGCCCGCGGCGATGCCGCGCCGCTGCGCGCTCTCGTCGCCGACCCCGGTCCCCTGGACCTGTGGCTCGAGCGCTGGCTCGCGCTCGCGCCGGACGCCGACGCGATGGACCGGGTCAATCCGCTCTACATCCCCCGCAATCACCTCGTCGAGGAGGCGCTCGCTGCGGCATCCGACACCGGTGATCTGGCGCTCCTCCACCGGCTGACGGATGCCGTCCGCTCGCCGTTCACGGCCCGTCCGGGGCTCGAGCGCTACGCCGAACCGGCCCCGGACGCCTTCGGCCCGTACGTCACGTACTGCGGGACCTGACGGGACCCGCCGGGTCGTCTCACGGCCGGCTCGAGACCACCCCGGCGATGACGAGGGAACTCGCGACGCCCGCTACGACCGTCCGTGCGACGGCGGATGCCGCGGCGGCGGCGCCCCAGTCGCCCTTCTCGAACTCCTTCCCCCGGGTGTACACGGTCGAGTTCCACGGGATCTCGCGGTCGAACCAGGGGAGGGTGTCGCTCGCGGAGAGGAGCCCTGCGGTCGCGGCGGTGCGCGGATCGGGGTCGGCGCCGTCGACGAGTGCAGCGCGCACTGCCGCGAGGAGCCGGGCGCGACGGTCGCCGTCGAGCGTGTGGTGCGTGGAAGAGAAGAGGCCGAGGGTCTTGCGGGTCTCGGTCCGCAGCTCGCCGCGGGCGACGAGTCGATCGAGGGCCGGTTCGCGCAGGTTCGGCCCGACCGCGGCCAGCACCGTCTGCACGTCGCGGGGCTTCTTCTGCAGGTAGTCCCAGACCGGGGCGAGAAGCTCGTCCGCCGGTCGCTCCTCCGCCGTCGTCGAGACGGGCCGAGCGAACAGGCGCGTGTCGTCGACGGCGATCGCCCCGGTCAGGGCGAGGTCGGCGACGGCGGCGCCGCCGAGGACGTAGAAGAGGATGTTCTCCCCGGCGATGGTTCCCGAATCCGGTTGGAACAGCAGCAGCAGCACGTCCTCGACGAGGGACGGCTCGGCGGGGATCGGCTCGGTGGAGAGGGATCGGTCAGCGCTCATGACTCCAGGGAACACCGTGTTCCCACCACAGGGTCAAGCTGTGCGCAACCCCCTGCATCCGCCGCGCGCCGCGGGTAGGAAGAGATAAGCAAGACTCTCGCCCACCGCGCCCGCCGGCGCCGCTCGCCCCGAGCTGATCGACCCAGAGGAGCCACCCGTGTCCACGACAGCGAAGACGCGCGCCGACCGCCGCGACCGCACCGCACCCTCGCGGGGGATCGCGCAGCAGATCATCATCCTCGTGAGCTCCGTCCTCGCGATCGTCGCCGCCTTCATCGGGTCGGGGGCGTTCTTCGGGACGCCGATCCAGGAGGCGGCGGGCGGGTTCCTGAACTCCGACTCGACGCTCATCGCGCCCGGTACCGGCGCGTTCCGGATCTGGAGCGTCATCTACACGGGCATGCTCGCGTACGCGATCTGGCAGGCCCTCCCCGCGCAGCGGAACGACGCACGCCAGGCGCGGATCGGCTGGTGGGTGGCGGCATCCCTCATCCTCAACGCCGTCTGGATCGGCGTGGTCCAGGCCGATCTCCTGTGGCTGAGCCTTCCGGTGATCGCCGCGCTCCTGGTCGTCCTCTGCCGGATCTTCGTGATCCTCCGGCGCACGACCCCGAAGAACAAGGTCGAGATCGTCGTCGCCGACGGTGCCATCGGGCTCTACCTCGGCTGGGTCATCATCGCCACCGCCGCCAATGCGACCGCGATCCTCGTCGCGACCGGCTTCGACGGTTTCGGCATCGCGCCGGAGTTCTGGTCCTCGCTCGTCCTCGGTGTCGCCGCGCTCATTGGGATCGCCCTCGCCTTCTGGGGCGGCGGCCGCATCGCCCCGGCTCTGTCGCTCACGTGGGGCATCGCGTGGGTCGCGGTCGCACGCTTCACCGACGAGCCCTACTCGCCCGGCACGGGCATCGCCGCCATCGTCGCGGTCGTGCTGATCGTCGTCGCGACCGTCGTCGCCCGCATCCGCCACGATCGCGCCCACCGCGGGAGTGCCGTCGGCCGCTGACGACCGGCTCGCCGGCTACCCGTCGGTTCCTCGTGCCCGTCCGCGCGCGTCGATGAGCACCCCGATGACGATGCCGGCCAGCAGCCCGAGGCTCGCGCCGATCGCGATGCTGTCCAGGATGAGGAGCCCGAACACCGCACCGAAAGGGAGCCCCAGTGCAAGCCCGAGGGCGATGCCGTTCGGGCGCTTGTCGGTCGTGTCATCGGAGTCGGCCATTCCTCCACGCTAGCGCCGGTGCCCTCCACCGCACGGTACCCCACCGCACGGTGCCTCCCACCGCTCGGTCCCTCCTATCGCACCGTCCGCCCTACCGCACCGTGACCGTCACGGGAGCGGATGCCGTCTCCCCGGCCGCGTTGCGGAACACCGCCACGAGCTCGTGGGTGCCCGCCGCGACGCCCTCGAGCTCGACGCGCACCCGCTGGGCCGATGGCGTGGCCGCGTCCAGGTCACCGGAGGCGACGACCTCGCCGTCGAGCAGGATGTCGTAGGCGTCGGCGTTGGTGCCCCACCAGAGGTTCGCCGTCACCGCGAAGTCGCCGTCGCGATCCCAATTGTCGTGCGAGACGACGGGCTTCCCGGGGGCGGCGGCGTTCACCACCACCGTCGTCGACGTCGTCTCGGTGACCCCGCGCGCGTTGACGAGCTCGGCGGTGTAGACGTAGCGCCCGTTGGGCTTGCCCTCGATGCGGAGCCCGGTCGTCTGCGACATCCCCGCGGTCGGCTCGAGCACGCGCGTCTCGATCAGCTCGCCGTTCTCGAAGAGACGGAACACCGTCCCCGGCACGCCCCACCACAGATTCATCACGACGTCGTAGTTCCCGTCGTGCAGGCCGTAGTCCCATCCGCTCGTGTTCGACAGGGTCCCGCGGCCGGGTGCCGCCGTCGCGGCGCCGGGCACCAGCAGCACGGTCGAGGTCTCGGTCGCCTCCAGTCCCGCGTTGTTCACCGCGGTGGCGATGACCTCGACCTCGCGCCCGTCGCCCTCGATCCCGAACTCCGACAGGATCACCTCGCCGGATGCCGGCACCTCGACGCCGTCGATGGTCACCGCGAGCGTCCGCACGCCGCTCTCGGGATCGTCGGCGGTCACCGCCAGAGCGAGCGGCTCATCGACCGAGACGATGCCCGACGGCATCCCGTCGATCACCGGCGCCGACTCGTCGTCCGCGGGCGCACCGACGTACGCGATCGCGGCCATCGGCGGCTCGTCCATGCCGGCGCCGAGGAAGAACGACGGGTTCGGCGGCTGGTTGTACGCGGAGTTCTGGTTCGCCACCGCCAGTCGGTACTGCGAGTCGTGCATGAGGGTCGGGATCCGTGTGTCCGCGACATCCGTCGTCGTGTGGATGCGGATGCCGCTGCCGTCGGCGAGCCGCACTGCGACCTCCTCGCGCCAGTCGCCGAAGAGGTCGGCCTGGATGACGGGGTTGCCCTTCGTCGTGTTGTTCGTGAGGGTGCCCTCGAACCGTGCGATCTCGACCTCCTCCTGCGCCGCCGGGTCCCACTTCGAGATCGTCGGGACGCCCGCCGAGATGGCGGTGTCGTAGTCGTGGTCGGTGATCTCGCGGGTGAGGTCTCCGTCCCACCAGGTGACGAAGTTCGCCGCGGGGATGTCGGTCGACAACACCGCGCCGTCGGCGGCGTTCAGGGTGCCGACACGGGAGTTCCACGCGAAGTCGCCGCCGATGTTCCACGCCTCCGCGCCCGGCGAGGTGGGGTCGATGTCGGCGACGGCGCCGCGGCCGGTGTCGCGGCTGCCCTCATTGGCCCACAGGATCTCACCGGTCTCGGCATCCCGCATCGCCGCGATGATGCCGCCGTTGCCGCTCGGGCTCTCGAAGACGCTGTAGATCTCCAGGCCCGGGCGGTCGGTGACGAAGTCTCCGACGTGCAGGGCGTCGCCGTGGAACAGGCGCGAGTTGTACAGCGGCGTGCCGTCGTCGTCGATCGTCAGCGCGCCGAAGACGATCTCGTCCAGGCCGTCCCGGTCGACGTCGGCGACGGTGAACTGATGGTTGCCCTGTCCCTCGTACTGCGCGCCCGCCTCGTCGGAGTCGAACGTCCAGCGCTCGACGAGACGTCCGTCCACGAGATCCCACGCGACGATGACGGAGCGCGTGTAGTAGCCGCGACTCATCACCAGCGACGGGTTCTCGCCGTCGAGATAGGCCACGCCCCCGAGGAACCGGTCGACGCGGTTGCCGTACCCGTCGCCCCACGCGGCGACGTTGCCTCGGCCGGGCAGGTAGTCGACGGTGTCGATCGCGGCGCCGGTCTCGCCGTCGAAGACGGTGAGGTACTCGGGGCCGGTGAGGATGTAGCCGCCGGAGTTCCGGTGGTCCGCGTCGGGGTCGCCGATGACGGTGCCCTCGCCGTCGATCGTGCCGTCGGCGGTCTTCACCGCGATCTCGGCGCGGCCGTCGCTGTCGAGGTCGAACGCCTCGAGCTGGGTGTAGTGCGCGCCGGCGCGGATGTTCCGCCCGAGGTCGATGCGCCACAGGCTCGTACCGTCCAGACGCACGGCCTCGATGTAGACGTTTCCGGTGTAGCCGGACTGGGAGTTGTCCTTGGCGTTCGAGGGGTTCCAGAGGAAGATCAGCTCGTACTGCCCGTCGCCGTCGAGATCGGCCACCGTGCCGTCGCCGGGAGCGTAGGTCGCGGTGCTGCCGTCGGGTATCGTCTGCGGCGCCGGGGTGTCCAGCGCGATGTCGAGGTAGCCGGATGCCCACACCCCGAACTCGTCCGTGACCGAGACCTCGCGGTCGCCGATCTGCGCGGTCACGAGATAGGTCGACTCGCTGGTGCCGTCGGGGTCGACCAGGTTCGTCGTGTCGGTGATCGGCGCGTCGGTGATCCTCACGCCGTCGCGGTAGACCGAGAACCCGAGGTCGCGGTCGTCGAGGCCGAGGAGGCGCCAGCCGAGGTAGACGCCGGCATCCGTCGTCACCGCGACAGGGGAGCGGTCGAGGTACTCCACGTTCCGCACCAGCGTGGTGGCGGCATCCGTCACGAGCACCCCGGACTGCTCGGACTCGCCGCCGGCGTTCACTGCGCTGACCCGATAGAGGTAGGGGCGGGTGGTGAGGACGTCGGTGTCGGTGTAGGTCGGCTCGCTCACCCGGGCGATCTCGGTGAAGGGGAGGTCGTCGCGCGTGGAGCGGAAGACCTTGTAGAGGACGGCGCCCTCGACGCCGCCCCACGCGATGGTCATGCTGTTGCGCTCGATCGCGGTGGTCGCGAGGCCCGTCGGCTGCGCGGGCGGTGCGACCGAGGCGTCGGTCACGGAGGTGGTGACGCGCTCGCCGGCACGGGAGGTCCGCTCGCCCTTCACCGTCGCCACGGCGTAGTCGTAGCTCTCGCCGAGCTCGACGTCGCTGTCGACGTACGTGGGCGGGGTGGCGCCGTCGAAGGGAGCCGCCACCGTGGCGATCTCGGCCAGTTCGCCCCCGGGCGCGGTGCGGTAGATCGTGTAGCCCGTGGCGCCGTCGACCGGCTCCCACCCGAGCGCGACGACGGGGACGTCGGCATTCACCGAGGTGGCGAGTGCGAGGGGTGCGGGCAGCGGCGTCTGCACGACGATGCCGTTGATGCGTCCGTCGCCGGATGCCGAGATGGTGAGCTGCCCGTCGGCGACGGTGATCTCGGGGAAGAACTCCTCGTGCACCACGCCGCTCGCCGTCCGCGGACCCGAGAACGCGGTCCCCTCGATGTCGAACGCCGTGCGGTTGCCGGCGATCAGGTCGCCCGCCCACGTCGTGACCTCGTACGTGCCGTTCGGCACGTCGACGGCGAAGGTGGAGCTGCCGGCGATGGTGAAATCGCGCCCGACGAGGTCGTCTCCGCCGCGGTCGCGGAACGCTCCGGGCGCCACGGTGAATCCGTACCCGGCCTCGGCGCTGTACGTCGATCCCGGATGGATGCCGGTCCAGCCGTCGGCGACGGGGGACGCGGGGCCGCCGAAATCGAACCTGAGGTCGATCTCCTCGGCCGCTGCGGCAGCCGGCGCCGCCACCAGTGCTCCCGAGGCGACGATCGCACCGCCTGCCAGAGCGGCGATCGCGGTGCGCAGACGGGGCGTGCGTCGCAGAGCAGTCACTGAATCTCCCTCGAATCAGTTAAGGAAAGCGTTTCCCAAGCTGAGTCCCATCTTGGCCCTTCCCGCAGTTTCGCGTCAAGGAATCCTCGGTTTCTCCCGCAGTTCTCATCCGCGCCAGAATCGAGCCATGACGTTCCTTCCCGCCGATCTGTACGCCCGGATCGAGGAGTCGATGCCCATCGCGTGCGTCGACTTCGTACCCGTCCGCGAGGCCGCGGGGCGCCGCGAGATCGGCCTCATCCTGCGGGATTCCCCGCACGGCCGCGTGTGGTGCCACCTGGGGGGACGCATCCAGCGCGGCGAGACGATCGCCGCCGCCATCCGTCGCCACTCCCGCGACACGCTGGACCTCGAGCCCGTCGTGCCGCTGAACCCGCAGCCCGCGTTCGTCTACGAGTGGTTCCCTCCCGCCATCGCGCCCGCGGACGGCACGGTCTTCGGCGACGATCCCCGCAAGCACGCGATCGGCCTGTCGTTCACGATCACCCTCGACGGCGATCCCCGCCCGCGGAACGAGGCGCTCGACTTCGCCTTTTTCCCGACCGATGCCCTGCCGGACGACCTCTGGCCCGGATGTCGCGCCCTCTTCGACCGGATGGGCCTGGCCTGATCACAGGCTGGTCGAGATCAGGCGATCCGACGAGAACAGGCGACACCGTGACCGATCGTCCTGTTCTCGCCTGATTTCCTGTTCCCGAGACTGCTCACTGCCTGCCCGCCATCCGGATGCCGGCCCCCACGACGATCAGGCCGAGCACGGCGCCGAGAGCGTTCGCGACGAGGTCGCGGGGGTGTGAGATGCGGTCGTCGAGGAGGATCTGCCCGACCTCGATCATCACCGTGAGGGCGAGGGGAGCGATCAGCCGCATCGGGCCCCGGAGGAGCAGTGCGGCCAGGATCCCCGCCGGGAGGAACATCGCGACGTTCGCGAGGACCTCGATGGGTCGCCCTGACACCCACGCGTCGATGTCGGTCCAGGCGGCGGGGTTGAGGACGCCCCACGCGGTCTGGTTGCCCTCGACCGCCCAGGGGAGTGGACGCAGGGTGATCCACAGAACGAGTGCGACATACACCGTCGACACGACGACCAGTGCCGCCCGCCACGACGAGGTCGGTCGGGTGGCGCGGGATTCGGCGGTCGTCACGGCGGTCCCTCGGGGTCGAGTCGGAGTCGAGTGGTCACAGGCTACGAGCGCATCCGCGGCAGGCCCCGCTCTCGCAGGCCCCGCACAGGCTCTTTCGGGGCAATCGCCGGGTGACCGGTACTCTGCTCAGGCGCGTTCGACGGGCAGCCACAGCTCGCATGTTGCGGTGCGGAAGTCCTCCGAGCGCTCGAGCACGGCGACGACGGAGGGCCCGGAGCGCAGGCGCCAGGGGTTTGACGGGAACCACTCGGTCGCCGTCGCCGCCCACGCCTGCTGCAGCGCGGCCGGGTGCTCACCCTCGGTGCGGAACACCGCCCACGTGCCGGCCGGCACCTCGATCACGTCGAGTCCCTCCAGGCCCGCGTCCCCGCCCTCGCCGACCGCGACGCCGTGCAGGTAGGTCAGGTCGGTGCCCTCGGTGTAGTCCGGATCGACGTCCGCGCTCACCTGCAACAGGCCCGCCGGCTCGGTGCTGCTCAGCGCCTTCAGGCGCTCGTGTTCGGATGCCGGAATCCCGCCGATGTGGGCGGCGATGTGCGGGTTGGAGCCTTCGTGGATGAGGGGCACGCGGGCGGCGTGGCCGACGAGCCGGAAGGCGGGGCGATCAATGATGCGGGTGTCCATGGAGGTGATCCCTTCGACGGTCAGGTGGAACCTGAGCTGCTGTTGCGAACGAAGGGAGCTGCCGTGACGGCGCGCGTCGCCGGGACTGATGCCGTGCACGGCGCGGAACGCGCGTCCGAACGCCTCGGCCGAGCCGTATCCGTGGCGCACTGCGATGGTCAGCAGATCATCGGTGCCGGTGAGGTCGGCGGCGGCGACGGTCATGCGCCGGCGCCGGATGTACTCCGAGAGCGGCATCCCGGTCAGCGCCGAGAACATCCGGCGCAGGTGGTACTCCGTCGTCCCGTGCGCCGCGGCGAACGCGGCCACGTCGATGTCGTCCGACAGATGGTCGTCGACCATATCGACGAGGCGGTTCAGTTCGGCGATCACGGTGTCTCCCTTCGCACTCCACTCTGCGCGGTCGGCCCCGGCCTCACCCGACTATCGCGATCCGATGCGATCAGTCCCGCGCGCCTCGCGCACACCCTTCACGCTGTCGCGACGTACACCGTGTTGGACGACGTGCCGCCCGTGAGGCGGTTCGCGAACCGCACCTCGTGCGCCTCGGCTGTCGCGAAGACGGTCTCGAGGTCGCGCAGGAACGCCTCGTCGGTGGGGTCGTCCGACCACAGTGCGAACACGCCGTCGGCCGCCAGATGACCGCGCAGCGCGGTGAGTCCGATGACCGTGTACAGATCCGCGTGGCTCGGGTCGAGCGTGTGGCGTGGGGAGTGGTCGACGTCGAGGAGGATCACGTCGTACTGTCGGTCGTCACCGCGGGGTTCTCGTCGCGCGACGGCGAAGAAGTCGTCGTGGATGAGCGTCGTCCGCTCGTCGCGCACGAGCGTCGCCGACACCGGGAGCAGTTCGCGCCGGTGCCAGTCGATGACGGCCGGCAGGGCGTCGATGACGTCGACCCGCTGCACGCGCGGATCGGCGAGCGCCGTCACAGCGGTGTATCCGAGGCCGAGTCCGCCGACGAGCACGTCGAGCCGGTCACCGGATGCCGCGGCCAGGCCGAGCGTCGACAGTTCCTCCTCCGCGACGGTGAAGAGGCTCGACATGAGGAACTCCTCGCCGAGCTTCACCTCGTAGATGAGTTCTCCCGTGGCGGGATCCGTCCGTCGCCGCAAGGAGAGGTCGCCCATGCGGGTCGGCTGCCAGTCCAGTTCTTCGATCCGCGCGATCATCGCACTCTCCATCCGTCGCCAGGCTCCACGCTATGCCGCCTGATGCGGTGTGCCTGACGGACGCTGTCCTCGAGCCGCCTCGCGGGGTCAGGAGGCGCCGCGCAGCTCCGCGAGCTCGCGTCCGGCCCGAACGGCCGCGCTCTCCGCTTCGCGCTTGAGCTCGGCGGCCGGCTCGCGGAAGGCGTCGAGGGCGGGATTCACGCCGACGAGGGTGAAGGGGCGGTGCACGATGCGCAGGTCGAGTCCCCAGACGTCCGTGAGGACGCGGCGCAGCCATGCGGTCGAGTGGTCCCAGCCTTCTTTGGGCGTTCCCGGGGCGTAGTTGCCGCCGAGAACCGTCACGAGCGTGGCCGGCTTGCCACGCAGCGCCGTCCCCTGCGGGTCGAGCCCGGGCACGGTGGACACGACATCGAACCAGGTCTTGAAGTGCTGCGAGACGCCGTAGTTGTACAGCGGAACGGCGAAGAGGAAGCCCTCGGCATCGAGCACCTCGGCGGCGAGTTCCTGCGCGAGCGCGATCGCCTCGCGCTGGTCCGGCGTTCGGCCGTCCTCGGGGGTGAACCCGCCCTGCACCGCATCGCGCCATGTCGTGGCCGGCACCGGCTCGAGTGACAGGTCACGTCGACGGACATCGGATGCCGGGTGTGCGGCGGTCCACTCCGCTTCGACCATGTCGGCGAGCTCGCGGCTCGCGGAAGTCGCGGGAAGGATGCTGGCGTCCAGACGGAAAAGGGTCATTGGATCTCCGTTTCAGAATAAGAGTAACTATTAAAACCATAGCGACTACGCAGACGATAGCACTACTACAATCGAGGGATGGCCAAAGGTGAACACGGTGGTCCCGCGTGCGACGCGGCGATCTCGCTGGCGTTCTCCGTCCTCGGCAAGCGCTGGAACGGGATGATCCTCGACGCCCTCAGCACCGGCCCCGTGTCCTTCGCGACCCTCAAGCGCACCGTCGAGGGCATCAGCGACGCGATGCTGTCGGATCGGCTCACCGAACTCGCCGAGACGTCTCTCGTCACGCGTGACGTCGATCCCGGCCCACCCGTCGCCGTCCGCTACGCCCTCACCCTCCAGGGCGAGCGGCTCATGCCGGTGCTGGAGCAGCTCGGCGTCTGGGCTCGCGACAACCTCGCCGTCGAACCGGGAGCGCACGACCCTCGCTGACCCTGCGCGTGCTCGCCCGCGCCAGAATGGTCACGACCCACCCCGTCGGGGAGGGGCCCGAGGGAGACGAAATGACCGAGCAGTTCGACGTCGCCGTCGTCGGAGCGGGACCCGCAGGCATCGCCGCCGCCCTCCGTGCCGCCGAGCTGGGGGCGTCCGTGGTCCTCATCGAGCGCGCCGACCATGTCGGCGGCACCTGCGTGAACACCGGCTGCGTGCCGACGCGCGCGCTCGCGAAGGCCGCGCGTCTCATGCGCGAGATCCGCGCGGCCGGGGCGTACGGCATCCGCGTGTCCGATCCCGAGCTCGACTGGTCGGCCACCGCCACGCTCGTGCGGGAGCGGGTGGATCTGGTCCGCGAGAGCAAGGCTGATCTCGCACGCCTGCACGCGGCCGGCGTCGACGTCCGCCTCGATACGACGGCCGAGTTCGCGGATGCCGACACCCTCCGTCTCGTCGGCGCGAGCGCCGCTCCCACCGAGGTCACGGCGGCCTCGGTGATCCTCTGCGTCGGCGGCCACTCCCGGGTGCTCCCGATCCCGGGCGCCGAGCACGCCCTCCTCCCCGAGCACATCCTCGCCGTGACGGAGCTGCCGCGGTCGGTCGCGATCATCGGCGGGGGCAACACCGGCGCGCAGGTGTCGACGATCCTCGACTCGTTCGGGGTGGAGGTGACCCTCCTCGACGTCGCCCCGCGGATCCTCATGCCGTCCGACCCCGACGTGAGCGAGGCGATCACGCGCGAGTTCACGCGCCTCGGCATCACCGTGCGGACGGGTCTCGCCGGTGTCGACTCCCTCGAGAAGCAGTCCGACGGCACCATCCTCCTCACCTGGCGTGAGGCCGACGGCGACGACCCGACCAGCGCGGCCTTCGACGTCGTGATCATGGCGGCGGGGTGGCCGGCGAACGTCGAGGGTCTCGGTCTCGAGGAGGCCGGTGTCGAGATCGAGCGCTCCGCGGTCGCCGTCGATCGCTACTTCCGCTCGTCGGCGCCGCACATCTTCGCCGTCGGCGACCTCACGGGGCAGGACATGCTCGTCCAGGCCGCCCAGTTCGAGGCCGAGGCGGCGGCCGAGAACGCCGTCCTCGGCGCGAATCGCGCCACCCCGCACCACCTCCTGCCGGTGGGGGCCTTCACCGACCCCGACTACGCCTCGGTCGGTCTCACCGAAGAGCAGGCGCGGGAGCGTGACCCCCAGTGCGTCGTCGCCCTCGCGCGCTACGACCGGCTCGAGCGGGCGATCATCGACGATCGCGCGGTCGGGTTCCTGAAGCTCATCGCCGACAGTCGCCGCTCGCTCATCCTCGGCGCCCACGCGGTGGGCGAGAACGCCGTCGAGGTCATCCAGGCCGTCACGACCGCGATGGCCGCCGGAGCCGACGTGTCCTCGCTCGCGGCCGTGAAGTTCGCCTATCCGACCTACACCGCGATCGTCGGCGTGGCCGCGCGCGACCTCCTCAAGGCGGCTCCGACACCCGAGAGCGCCTCGCCGTCGTGACCGCGGCGCCCGCACGGCGCACCCGTGACCGATGTCACAACGGAACGTGACGCCCCGGCACTCCCGGCGGAGGGCCTCATCCGGTGCGATGGAGACATGCCCACCACGCACCTCCCCGAAGCAGCACGCAGGCCGTCCACGGTTCCGTTCTGGCGCCGCCCGTTCCGCCTCATCCGGGAGAACACGCGCGTCTACCTGATCCTCACCCTCGCCGCCTACGGCCTCGTCGCCCTCGGGTTCGCGCTCGGCATGATCTTCCCCGAGCTGCCCGCCGCCCGCGCGCAGGCCCTCGAGGCGGACGGCACCGGCGAGCTCGTCCGCGCGGTCGCGGAGTCCGCGCCGCTGTTCGCGCTGGTGATCTTCGCGGTGAACGTGTTCCGCTTGAGTCTGTTCACGATCGTCCTGCCGTCCCTCGTCGTGCCCTTCGCCGGGCTCGCCTTCTTCGGCTACTGGGCCGTGGAGACCGGTATCACGCTCGTGCAGACGACGCCGGTCGGGTGGGTCGCGATGATCCCGCACGCGCTCACCGTACTGATCGAGCTGCAGGCGTACGTGCTGTTCCTCCTCGGCGCGTATCTGCTCGGCCGCAACTGGCTCTTCCCCCGCCGTATCGGGGCGACGAACCGGCGCCGGGGGTACCTTCAGGGGCTCAGAAGCATCGGGCTGCTTGCTCTCCCCGCGCTCGCGCTCCTGGTCGTCGGTGCGCTCTGGGAGGCGTACTCGCTGCGCTACCTCGTCCACCCGCTGAGCCAGATCCTCCTCTGACTCATGTCCACGCCGAATCGTCGCTCACCGTCCTGGCGCGCTCGTTTCGCCGAGCGCCGCGCGAAGCCCGGTGACGGCCGGCCGCTTCCGCCGTACCGCTGGTGGCACATCCTGACGCGGTCGCTCTTCCTCCTCGACCGCCCCGCCGGCGTCAGCCCCGCGGGGATCCCGATCATGACGACGTACGCCGTCGACGTCCGCCAGCTCGGCGACCGCGACGACGGCGAGGTCCGTGCGCGCCTCTACCGTGACGGTGCGCAGACGGCGGTGTCGAGGCTGCCGGCCCGCTTCGCGGTCGCCGGCGGGCACATCGAGGTCGCCGCGCGCACGACGGGTCTGCGTCGCTGCCACTTCGTGACGGATGCCGGGGACGAACGTCAGCTCGACCCGCACCCTCGGTCGGCCGAGGGTCTGCGGGCGCGCCTGCATCACCGGCATCCGGCGCTCAGTCGCGCGATCGGGGCGCTCGCCACCGTCGTCGTGATCGTCGGGGTCTGCATCGCGGTGCCGCAGCTCGTGGAGACCCTGACGCAGATCCCTCAGATCGCCGACGCGGTCGGGACGTTCACGTCGCCCATCCGGCTGTCGACGGCCGGGAACGTCGCCGTCACCCTCGCGGTCGTCCTCGCCACGACCGAGCGCGCGCTGCGGCTGCGCTCGTCGTGGCTGGACGACCTCGCGGGCTGAGGGACTGCGGGAGTTCTCAGCTCTGGCCGCGCCCCGACGCTTCCTGGAGGCGCTCGATCTCCTCGGACGCCTGGGCCTTCGTGAGGTCGGCGGGCACCTGCTCCCCGGCCTCGCGGGCGAGGGTGTCGAGGTAGGACCGCTGCGGACCGGTCATGGGCTCGTCGCCCGTGACCCACGTCGAGGGGTCCTTCTCCGCGGAGTTGTCGGAACCGGCATCGGGCTCGGTGGCGCCGAGCATCTCGCGGTCGTCGGCGGGGTCAGTGTTCGTTGTGGACATGCGTTGACGGTAGGCGCGGCCGCCGACACCGGACCCGGGGTTGACAGGCCGCAACGGATCAGTCGTCGACGACGGTAACGGTGACCTCGATGTTGCCGCGCGTGGCGTTGGAGTACGGGCACACCTGGTGTGCGGCATCCGCCAGCTGCTGGGCGATGGCGTGGTCGAGCTCGGGGATGTTGACCTCGAGTGCGACGGCGAGGCCGAAGCCGCCGTTCCCGTTCGATCCGAGCGCGACGCGCGATCCGACGCTCGAGCCGTCGATGGTCACCTTCTGTGCGCGGGCGACGCTCTGGAGGGCGCTGTGGAAGCAGGCCGCGTAGCCCGCGGCGAAGAGCAGTTCGGGGTTCGGTGCGCCGCCGGCGCCGCCGAGCTCCTTCGGAATCCGGACGTCGGTGTCGAGGATGCCGTCGGCGGTGCGCACGTGGCCGTCGCGGCCTCCACCGGTCGCGAGTGCTTCTGCGGTGTAGAGAGTCTCCATGGGGATTCCTTTCAATCGGGGGAGGGGAAGGTCGTAGAGGAGGGTGTCAGGATGCGGCGCGGAGGTCGGCTGCGAGCGCACGCATGTTCGCCGTGATGGCGGCCAGCTGCTCGAGCAGCTCCGGCACGCTGCGCCCGCTGTCGACGAAGGCCGGGACGAGGCAGCCCACCGCGCCCATCACCTCGCCGTGCACGCGGCGTCCGTCCTCGGTCAGCGAGACGCGCACCACGCGCTCGTCCCGGTCGTCACGCCGTCGCTCGACGAACCCGCGCGTCTCGAGGCGGCGCAGCAGCGGCGACAGGGTGCCCGAGTCGAGGTTCAGCTCCTCGCCGAGGGAGCTGACGGTGCGCTCTCCGGTGGCGAGGACCACCATCGCCAGGTACTGCGGGTACGTCAGCGACCAGGGCTTCAGCACCTCGCGGTAGGCCTGCGTCGTCGCGTGCGACGCGGAGTACATCGCGAAGCACACGAATTCGTCGAGCGGGGTGATGGGCATGCAATAAGCATTGCACGCAACTCAATTGCGCACAACCAGTACCGTCGTTCCGCGGTTCTGACGCCCCGGCGCGTTAGGGTGGAGACATCACAGGCGGCCTCGACGCTCTCGTCGGCGACCCCCCAGCCGTCTGGGAAGAGGGAGTTCGGTGTTCCAGCGCGCGTTGTACGCACTGATGTCGGTGTTCCGAGGGCGTGACCTGGACAAGGACGCCGCGATCGAGCAGGACTGGGATTCCGGCAAGGAAGAAGAGGGCGCGGGCCCCTCGTCGCCCTCCGAGCGTTAACACGGGTTCTCTCCGTCGTAACCTCCCCGCATCATCCCCCCGTCTAGGGTGTGCATCAGATCACAGTCGCACCACCGCGGGGGCGGTGGCGCTCATCATCGACGGGATGGCCCGCTATGCCCGATCTGTCTCGCCGCACCGCTCTGACCGCTCTGCTGGGTGCACCGCTTCTCATCGCCGGATGCTCCGTCGCGACGCCGTCGCCGAGTCCATCGGCGGTACCCACGGGCTCGGCCGCCCCGCCGCAGGACCTCGTCCTCGAGGACGGGCCCGAGCTCAAGGTGCAGACGGCCTCGATCACGGTCCAGCGATTCGGGCCCACGGGGACGCATTGGCCGGCCCGCACGCCGACGCGGAAGGATCGCTTCGCCTTCGTGGTCGAGGCGGATCCGACCTGGTCGTCCATCGCCGCCGCGATCGAACGCGCCAACGCCGTCGCACCCAACGGCAACGCCGCCATCCTCGTCCGCCCCGGGACGCTTCCGGGGTTCGGTGCCGGCTCCACCGCGAAGCCGGTGCTCTCCAATGTGGGGTCCGCCCGGCGGAAGACCCGCGTGTTGATCAGTCCTCGGGACGGCGTCGGATCGGTGACCTTCAGCGCCTCGATCCGCCTCGACCGGGTCCGCGGGGTGACCTTCCTCGGGTTCTGGCTCGCGCCGTACTCCCTCGTGCTGTCGGCCGTCCAGGACTTCTCCTGGGCCTGGTCCAAGGGCCAGGCCTTCAACATCACCGGCAACTCGAGCGAGCCGACGGCCGACGTCGACCTGGTCGAGTGCGTGACTCCGGAGGCGCGCGCGGCAGACGCGGACACGTGGGCGTTCCGTACGGCCGGTCAGCGCATCGACCGGGTCGCGGTGATCGGGTCCTACATCGCGCCGTCGTACAAGGCGGCGGGCTCATCGGCGCACGTCGACACCCTCCAGCTGTCCGGCTCGGAGGGCATGAGCGGCATCGTCTTCAGGGACACCGCGATCTTCGCGTCGACGAACGCGGCGTTCATCGGTTACCCGGGGGCCTCCGACATCCTGTTCGACTCGTCGCTGGTGGTCGGCGGTCGCTACATGCTCGATCGGTTCCCGCTTCCCGAGGGGGCCAACGACTTCACCTCCGGCTACCCGTCCGCGGTCAACGGCTCCGGCACGGTCGACATCCTGTCGGCATCCGGGTCCACCTTCTACGGGCCGCTGCGGGGCACCTGGAAGACCGTGAGCGGGAGCACGGTCATCGGCGCGCAGGCGCCCTCCGTGACCGACGGGGCATTCGACGCCGGCGCGACGACCATGTCCGCGGACGGGTTCGACACGATCTCGCCGGTGCCGACCGATGACGTCTTGAGGTCCATCTGGAAGTAGTCCATACCCGAGATCGCAAGGGGGAGCTGATGCGGGTGAAACAACAGGTGCGGGGCGCCCTGAAGGCGGGGCCGCTGATCCGCGCGGTCGACCGCGTGTCGCTGCGGGCACGTCCGCGCGGCGGCACGACGGCCTTCCTCATCGCGCCGCCCGGGCGCGGGAACATCGGCGATCAGGCGCTCGTCGAAGCGTTCGTCGAGGCGACGGATGCCGCGGTGGTGGTCGTCGTCCGGTCGGTCGCCGACATCGACATCCCGCCGCATCTGTCGGACCGGATGTCGCTCCTCCCGCTCCCCGCGCTCATCTACGGGACCGCCATCGGCCACGCGCGCGACGCGCGGCGGCTGTCGCGCGCGCTCCGGGACGCGGGATCGGTCAGCATCATCGGCGCCGACATCATGGACGGCGCCTACGTGCTCGGAGCCTCCGTGACCCGCGCGATCGTCGCCGAGAACCTCGCCGCCCGCGGCTGGCCCGTGCGCATTCTGGGATTCAGCTGGAACGGTCGGCCGCACCCGGTCGCCCTCCGTGCGCTCCGCCGGGCAGCGGATGCCGGAGCGACCCTGCTCGTGCGCGACCCGGTCTCATCGGCGCGAGCCCGCGCAGACGTCCTCACCGTGACCGACACGGCGGATCTGGTGTTCCTCGCCCGTTCGACGGACGATGCCGCGGCCCGTCGCTACGCGGGGGATGCGCGCTTCGCACTGGTGAACGCCTCTGGTCTCATCGGCGGGGGCGACGACGTCGAGCGGGAGTACCGCGGCGTCATCGCGGGTCTGCACGACCGCGGCCTGGACGTGGTGCTCGTGCCGCACGTGTCCCGTGCGGGTGCGGATGACGTCCCGCTGTGCGCCGCACTCGCCACCGGTTGGTCGGATGCGGCGCACGGACGAAGCGTGACGCTCGTCGATCGGCTCCTGCCACCCGCACAGATCCGCGGGATGGCCGCGGAGGCCGACCTCGTCGTCACCGGTCGCATGCACCTCGCGGTCATGTCGCTGATGGCGGGAACCCCCGCCGTGACCCTGGCCACCCAGGGCAAGGTCGAGGGACTGATGACGCTGTTCGAGGCGCCGTACCTGTGCGTGGATCCGGGACCCGATCTCGCGGCCCGGGTCGAGGCCGCCCTGGTCACCGCCTCGCAGCCCGGAACACGCGCACACCTGTCGGCGCGGGCCGCGCACGTCCGCGCGCTCGCGACCGAGAACGTGCACGGTCTGTCGGCAGAACCGCACCCGATCCCCCCGGCCACCTCCGAGACCTCGACTTCGGGCCCACCCCGCGGTGCGGTGACGCGGCCGTGATCACCGGCATGACGGCCTTCCAGCAGGCGCAGCGCGTGCGCGACGCGCTCTTCAGCGCGTTCGTCGCGCGCGGGTTCGCCTCCTTCGGGGCGGGCAGCCGCATCCTGCTCCCTTTCCGGACGGGCAACCCGCATCTCATCGAGATCGGACGCTCGGTGCTCGTCGGCCCGTCGTCCTGGCTCATGGTGCCGCGCGTGGACGAGGGGACTCCGGTGATCCATCTCGGCGACCGCGTGCGGATGAACCAGACCTCGATCACCGCGGTCCGCGAAGTCACGATCGGCGATGCGGTGGATCTCGCGCGCGGGGTCTACATCTCCGATCACATGCACGGCTTCGACGATGTCGGCGTGCCGATCCGCGATCAGCCGCTGGTGAGGGTCGCTCCCGTCCGGATCGGCGCCGGGGCGTGGCTCGGCCAGAACGTCGTCGTCATGCCCGGCGTGACGATCGGCGAGGGCGCGGTCATCGGGGCGAACAGCGTCGTCACACGCGACGTCCCCGCCCACACCGTCGCGGTCGGGGCGCCCGCCCGTGTGCTCCGAGAGGTCAGGGCCGCATCATGACGGATGCCGGAGACCAGGTCGCACGCGACCACGTCTTCACGTTCTCGTACGAGACGTACAACGACGCCGTGCAGCGGGGGATGATGCGCCCGCCGGATCGCATCCTGCAGACGCTCATGACGAATCCGCGCGTCGGGCGCCTGCTCGTGGCGAACCCGTGGCGCTCGCGCCTCGGGCACAGCGTTCGGCGGATCACGGGACGCGACGCGCGGTTTCCCGAGACGTCGTCCCGCCGCCTGGTCCAGCCCGTCCGTCTGTCGCGCGCCGACCCCCTGTCCCCGCGGGGACTGGTCGCGTCCATGCGCGCGTACGACCGCGTGCTGCGCGAGGAGGCGGACCGCCTCGGGCTCGTCGCGCCGTGCGTGCTGACGACGAATCCCCTCGTCGCGGCGTTCGCGCCCTTCGCCTGGGCCTCGACGGTGACCTATTTCGGGCGGGACGACTGGCTGAGCGCCGACGACCGTGCGCGGTACCGGCCGGCGTTCCGCGCGGCCTACCGCCAGATCAGCGAGTCGGAGATCGCGGTGGTCGCGGTGTCGCAGCAGATCGTCGACCGCATCGATCCCCGAGGGCCGGCGCGCGTCATCCCGAACGGAATCGATCCGGCGGAGTGGCTCGGGCCGCGTCCCGAGGCTCCCGCGTGGCTCGCGCGCATCCCCGGGCCGCGCGCCCTCTACGTCGGGACGCTCGACGCGCGCCTGGACGTGGACGGCATCCTCGCGCTGTCCGCCTCGCGACCCGAGCTCAGCATCGTGCTCCTCGGTCCCGTCGGCGACGAGGCCGCCGTCGCGCCGCTGCGCGACCGGCGGAACGTCTGGATCCAGCCGGGCGTCGGGCGCACTGAGCTCGTCGCGGCCCTCCGCAACGCGGATGCCGCCCTGCTCGCCCATCGGCGGACGCCGCTGACGGAGGCGATGAGCCCGTTGAAGGTCTACGAGTACCTCGCCGCGGGGCTGCCGGTCGTCGCCATCGACCTGCCGCCGGTCCGCAGCCTCGGCCCGCGCGTGCTGCTGACGGGCGGCACCGCGGAGATGGGGGAGGCGGTGGATGCCGCCCTCGCGATGGGGGTCGCGTCCGAGGACGAGAGGGTCGAGTGGATCGCGCAGAACAGCTGGTCGGCGCGGCACGCGGCGCTGCTGGATGTGACCACGAGATCGGCTTTGTTTCGCCGAGGTGAAGAGTCGCGCTCGGGTGTATGAAGAGTCGTCTTCGGGATGTCGCGGGGGCGACGCCCCGGCATAGCATTCACGCGGGGAACGGGGGTTCCCCGGTTCATGAGCACCCTGGGGGGCCTGGTGCGCACCATCATCGTTTTCTCAGCACGATCGACGATTCCCGACGTACGGGGGCGGCGATGACCTCGACGCGCACGGACGGGTTCGTCGAGACGATCCCGCGACAGCCGCTGAGCATGATGTGGTACGGACGACTCGTCCGCGGGATCGTCGTGGGCGACATCGCGGCCATCACGGCATCCGTGCTGCTGGCCAGCACCCTCTCCTTCGGCCCGGCGGGGCAGTGGTGGAGCGTCATGGAGGCGTCGACCCTGGCGACGACCGCGCTGCTGTGCGCGGCGTGGCTCGTGGCCCTGTCGGCGACCAAGAGTCGCGCGCAGCGGATCCTCGGGCAGGGCGCCACCGAGTACCAGCGCGTGCTGGCGGCGACCTTCGTCACCTTCGGCAGCGTGGCGATCGCGTACTACCTGCTCGACATCGGCGCGGTGCGTCGCTATGTGGCGGTGGCTCTGCCGACCGGACTGGTGCTCCTCGTCCTGAACCGGCTGCTGTGGCGGCGGGCCCTCACCGAGCTGCGTCGTCGGAGTCGCGCCCTCACCGGGGCGTTGGTCGTCGGTCGCGCCCGCGACGTGGATCGCGCCGTCACCGAGCTTCGTCGTCACGTCCACGCGGGTTACACCGCCGTCGGCATCAGCCTCACCGACGGTCTGGCCGGCGCGGACGACGACGTCGCCCGGCGGCTCGAGTCGCTGCCGACCGTGCCGTACTCCCAGCTCGTGGACGCCGCCCGTACCGCACGGATGCGGGCGATCGTCATCGCGGGCGAGCTGCCCGGGGGGCGCTCCGCCATCCGCGAGCTGGGCTGGGCCATGGAGCGCTCCAGCGCCGAACTCATCCTCCTGTCCCGGCTGACGGACGTCGCCGGCCCGCGCATCCACCTGCGTCCCATCGAGGGTCTGCCGATGGTGCACGTTCAGCTGCCGCGGTTCACGGGAACGGCGTACGCCCTGAAGCGGGCGTTGGACGTCGTGCTCTCCGCTCTCGCGCTCGTGGTCCTGTCTCCGCTTCTCGCCGCCATCGCGCTGCTGGTGCGACGGGACGGGGGCCCGGCCCTGTTCCGTCAGGAGCGGGTCGGGGTGGACGGGACGTCGTTCACGATGCTGAAGTTCCGCTCGATGGTGGTGGATGCCGAGCACCGGCTGACGGCGATCGCCGACGCGGACGAGGGGAACGGCGTCCTGTTCAAGATCCGCGACGACCCGCGCGTGACGGCCGTCGGGCGGGTGCTGCGGCGCTTCTCGCTCGACGAGCTGCCGCAGCTGTGGAACGTGTTCCGCGGCGACATGAGTCTCGTCGGGCCTCGGCCGCCGCTGCCGACGGAGGTCCGCAAGTATCGCGGACACGAGACCCGACGGCTACTGACCAAGCCCGGCATCACCGGCCTCTGGCAGGTGAGCGGGCGATCCGACCTGTCGTGGGAGGACAGCATCCGGCTGGACCTCTATTACGTCGAGAACTGGTCGGTGACCGGCGACATCGTGCTCCTGGGGCGCACGGTGGTGCAGATGTTCAAACCCGAGGGTGCGTACTGACGGGAGGCGGACGCACCGCACACGACACATCAATCGAAAACTGGGGGAAGCCATGGGGATGGCTCTGATGATCTGCTCGGGTGGGGGACACCTGAAGCAGCTGCACACGCTCGCTCCGAGACTCGGAGTGAGACCGGAGGAACAGGTCTGGGTGACCTTCGACAACGGGCTCAGCCGCTCTCTGCTCGCCGATCGGGACGTCCACTTCGGGCCGTTCGTCGCACCGCGGGATCTGGCGGGCCTGAGGCGGTTCCGCGCGCTCTTCCTCGACGTTGCGGCCGAGTACGACTTCGACCGCGTCTTCAGCACGGGGTCGAGCCCCGCGGTGATTGCGCTGCCGCATCTCGCCCGTCGCGGCGTCGAGGCCCACTACATCGAGAGTGCCGCGCGGGCGGCGGGCCCGTCGGTGACCGGACGCATCGTCGCGACGCAGTCGAAGGTCGCGACGTACACGCAGTACCGCGGGTGGGAGTCCAAGCGCTGGCAGTATCGCGGCTCGATCTTCGACGCGTACGAGCCCGGGCCCGCGCGTCCGACGCCGGAGCGGATCAGGAAGGCCGTCGTCACCGTGGGCACGCAGGAGGGCTACGGCTTCGATCGTCTGTACGACGCGCTCGTGCCGCTCCTCGCCGACTGCGACGAGGTGCTCTGGCAGACGGGTACGCAGGATGTGACGCGGTGGGGGATCGAGGGGCGGGCGCGCGTGCCGCACGACGAGCTCGTCGCGGCGGTCCGTGAGGCGGATGTCGTCGTCGCCCACTCCGGGACCGGGTCGGCGATCTCGGCGTTCGAGCAGGGGAAGGCCCCCGTGCTGGTGCCTCGCCTCGCGCGCTTCGGCGAGCACGTCGACGACCACCAGCTGCAGATCGCCGCCGAGTTCGACGGAAGGGGTCTGGCGATCCAGGCGTCACCCGAGGCGCTGACGATGGAGATGCTCCTGGCGGCGGCTGCGCGCACGGTCGAGGTCACCGAAGCCGGCCCCATCGCGCTCCAGGCGCCCAAACGCAGCCGGCGAGCGGGTTCGCCTGCGGCGGGCGTCGCTGCGCGCCCCGCTTAGCCGTCGAAGGTCTGCGCGAGGGTCTCCCAGGCGACCTGGGCGACCCTCGCCTGACCGGATGCCGAGGCGTGGAAGTAGTCGATCGACGAGATGTCCGTCGCCGTGAAATCCAGTGCGTGGATCGCACCGGCGTCGTGGACGCACCGCGCATCCGCCTCGCAGGCCTCGGCGATGGCGGCGTTGTAGCCGCGGACGGTCTCGTCGATGCCCGCGCGGCGGTCCACATCGACGGCTGCGTCGGATGCCGGGTCCGCGAGCAGCGATCGGCAGGACGAGGATGCGTTCCAGCGCGCGGTGGCCTCCGGGTCGTCGCGTCCGAGATCCCACATGCGCATCACGTCGGGGATCGACAGCGCGACGATCTGCGCGTCGGGCAGGCCCGCCCGCACCGTGTCGATGAGGGTCGTGTACTGCGCCCCGAAGTCCGCGACGGGGGTGACCGCGGCGGTGTCGGGGCGACAGACGTCGTTCGCGCCGATGAGGATCAGCACGATCCCCGCCCGCTCCGCGACCGCCTTGTCGGCGAGACGGATCGCATCGGCGACGGTGCCGCCGTTCTTCGCGGCCCACACGTGCGAGCGCGCGGCGCCCTCCCGCTCGGCGAGGCGTGCCGAGACGGACGCCACGGTCGGGTCGTCTCCGAGGGCCCAGGAGGCGGCGGGGCACTCGCCCACGTCGGAGCACGAGTTCACCCCGAGCGCCATCGAGTCGCCGATCACGGCGATCGGCCCGGGGGCCGCTTCGACCGCCGACCCGGTGGGCGCCATCGGCACCGGGTCGGCGGAGCCCGGCGCGCATGCCGTGACCGCCAGGGCGGCCCCGAGCGTCAGCGCGGCACAGAGGGTCCGCACGGCGTGAACTCGGCGGCGTGGGTGCGTCACGAGCGGGCCTTCCGCACGAATGCGAGCATCTCGCGCGCATCCCGTCGGTAGGCGGGGATCAGAAGCGCGAGCATCAGGATGCCGAGTCCGGCGAACCCGCCGGCGAGGAGCTGCACGATCGCGGGCAGGGCGCTCGTCGCCGACACGGCGGCCCACGCGGCCCCGAAGGTCAGCGGGGTGATCAGTGCGGGGCGCACGAGCGGCCGGCAGATGTCGCTCCAGCCGCGGACGAACGTGCCGCTCGTCGCCGCCCAGAATCCGGGCACGAGGAGGGCGAGGGTGGTGAGGCCGTAGAGGAGCGCGAGCCCTTCGATCCCGTTCCACCACACCCCGACGAAGAACATCGCGATGACGAGGGGGCGGGTGATGAGGTAGTAGACGAGCTGCCGGTGCGCGCGTCCGAGGGTGATGTACAGCCACCCCTGAACGTTCCCGATCGCCTGCGCGACCCCCGCGATCGCCAGCAGGGCGAAGGCCGTCGCGGCGAGCTCCCATCCGGGGCCGAGCAGCAGCAGGATCAGCGGCTGCGCGACGGCCGCCGCGATCGCGTAGGTCGGCAGCGACAGGTAGCCGATGATCACGAGCGATCCGCGCACGTAGCGGCGGTAGCGTTCCCCGTCTTCCTGCAGCCGGCTCAGCACCGGCAGCGCGACCCGGCCGATCGGACCGTTCAGCTGCTGCTGGGGGAGCAGGAAGAGCGAGTAGGCGCGCGAGTACTGGCCGAGCGCGGCCGGCCCCAGGTTCGCGCCGATGACGACGTTGTCCATGTTGCGCGCGGCGTAGTTCAGCAGCTGCACCCCGAAGATGCTGCCTCCCGTGCTCAGCAGCGATCGGATGTCGCGCGAGATGCGCGGGAGGCCCCACCGCAGGTCGGTGACCACCCATAGCGCGATCAGGCGATACACCTGGCCGGCGCCGGCGAAGATCACGAGCGACCACACGCCGAAGCCGAGGAACGCGGCGACGATGGAGAGGACCACCCCGACGGCCATCGCGACGATGTCGATGAGGGCGAGCGTGCCGAAGCGCATGTCGCGTTGGGCGGCTGCCTGCATGGGCATCGCGATGGCGTTGATGAGGAGGGTCGGCGCGATCGCGAGGGTGAGGATGACGAGGCGCTGCTCGTCGTAGAGGTCGGCGATGAGCGGCGCGCACAGGGCGGTGACCACCATGAGCCCCGAGCCGAGGAACACCGAGAACCAGAGCAGGCTCGACCACTGGCGGGCGGTGAGGGTGCGTGCCTGGATGATCGCACCGGTCATCCCGAAATCGCGGACGAGGTCGGCAACGCCGACGACAGCCATGATCATCGCGATGAGGCCGAAGTCGCGCGGGTCGAGCAGGCGCGCGAGCACCATCGTCGAGCCCAGCTGCAGGAGCGTCTTCAGCCACAGGCCGCTCGCGGTCACCGCGGCCCCGCGCGAAGCGGTCTGGCTGAGGCTGCGCTCGCCGGTGGCGCGGCTCACGCGGCCACCTCGTCGCGGACGGAGGCATCGCGCGCCCAGGGCACGTGCTGTCCGCGGCGGAGGGCGCGGCGCGCACGCAGCATCGGCACGGCATAGCCGTAGACGTAGATCGGCAGCGCGACCCAGAGCGCGGGACGTCGGGCGACCCGGGAGAGGAGCCGCCCGTAGCGCACCCGGGCGGGAACCGGCGCGGCCCGCTGCGCGACAGCGCCGAGCTCGCGGTTGCCGAGGTCGATGCGGGTGGCCCGTCGAAGGTGCGCCCGCATGGTCGCGGGCGCCCGGACCGTGAACGTCCCCTCGGAGGTCCGCCGCTCGGACGGATCGAACTGCTGCTGAACGAACCGGTCGTCCGCGATCACGTCCGGGAAGCGGTCCCACCGACGGCGACCGGCGGCGTTGACGGCGTAGACGCCCGAGCCGACGTGTCCGTCACGGCGATAGTCGGACAGCTCCCAGACGCGCACGTACTGCCGCATCGCCCACGAGCTGCGGCGGGCGTCCACCTGCAGCGTCGGCGCCGCCGCGCACGGCTCGTCGGCCGCGGCGAGCAGCCGCACGAGCGCGCGGAGAGTCCCGGTGTCGATCCCGATGTCGGCATCGAGGTACAGCCGTGGGAACGCCGTGACGGCGTCGTCCCCCGCGTTGAGCGCGGCGATCTTCGACGCCTCGGCGATCTCGACGACCGTCACTCCCGGCACGGATGCTGCCTGCCGGGCGGTGTCGTCGCGGCATCCGTTGGCCACGACGACGACCTCGAACTCTCCCGGCGCCGCGTCCGCGAGCATGTGTCCGAGACGCGCGGCGATGCCCGCGCCTTCGTCGTGGGCGGGGATGACGATGCTCGCCGTGCTCACGCGAGCAGCCGTTCTCTCGACTCCCGGACGCGGAGCGCCGGCGGGCTCGCGGTGATCAACCACCCGCCGACGGCGAGCAGCATGAAGACGACGAAGAGCGTCTGGTAGAAGCCGAACGCGTCGTAGAAGAACATCGCCGCGCAGAAGCCCGCGAGGCTCACCGTCAGCGCGAAGCCGAGCATCGCGAACTCCAGGTCGTCGCGCGCCACCGTGAAGCTCCACCGCAGCAGCATGATGGCGGGAACGACGAAGAGCGCGGCGAGGCCGATCACGCCGACCACGCCGGTCTCGAGCATCGTGCCGAGCACCTGGTTGTCGAGGATGAAGGCGTTCTGGTCGTCACCGACGACGATGCGGCTGCCGACCCCCGTCCCGAACAGGGGGTTCTCCGCGAACTCGTCCATCGCCGGCCCGAGATCCGCCAGGCGCCCCGCGCCCCGCCATCCCGGCGAGGTCTGCTGCGAGGCGATGAGCGCATCGAGGTCGAGGAACGACAGCAGCATGGTGTTCACGATCCGCGGCACGAACAGCATCCCGGCCAGGAGTGCGGGCAAGGAGAACGCGATCAGCGTGATGCCGAGCCACGGGCGCAGGATCAGGGTGAGCAGCAGCATCACCGCCAGCACGATGATCGCCGTCCGCGAGACCGCCGACAGCACGCCGCCGAGCATGATCAGGATCGCGAGCCCGTAGACCACGCGTCGGTTGATCGGATGCCGCGGCCACGGGCTGTACCGCATCAGATAGATCGCGATCGGGATGAGGATGCAGAGCATCACCGAGAGGGCGATCGGATGCTGCGACGACGCGAAGGAGCGGAATCCCCCCGCTCGGAAGGACTCGCTGTCGGTGGCGATGAGATCGAGCGGCAGGACCTCGTGGAGCCGCAGGAACGGGTTGATCCGGGTGACGCGTTCGATGACAGCGGCGAACGCCACCGCGACCGACGACCACACCAGCGCGTTCAGGAGGCCGAGCACCAGCCGGTGCGTGGAGATCACCTGGCGGGTGACGTAGAACAGCGACAGCAGCAGGGCGTAGTTCAGGAGCGACCCCGCGGCGGTGGAGGCCAGCCCCTCCCGCACCAGGTCGTCGCCGTTGGCGGGGATCGAGATGACGAGGCTCGCCACGAAGATCCCGATCGGCCAGCCGAAGCCGACCGGCTGCCAGGTGCGGCGCGAGTCCACCAGCACGGCACCCAGCACCGCGACGATGAGCACCAGCAGAAGCACGCGGTACGGCTCGAGAGCGAACGGCAGCGGGATCGGCAGCGCATACCGCCGCACGGGGAAGATCATCAGCACGGCGATGAAGAGGCCGAACAGACCCAGCCGGCTGAAGAGGATGCGACGGGCGAGGATGACGACGGCGACGACGAGGAGGAGCCCCCCGGCGACGAGCGGGGGCAGCACCAGGGCTGCTCCCAGGCCCGTCGCCGCAAGGATCACCGCGGCCGTCACCTGACGCCACGCCGGCACGGCGAGATCGTCGGGGGGCGCCGTCCCGGTGCGGGAGGCGCTGTCCACAGACATCGAGTGGATCCGTGTCAGCCGACGGTCGTCGGCTCGCGATCATCGGCGCGTTCGACCGGGTCGGGCTGGAGCGCCGACGACCGTCCGCGCCGCATGCGCGGCGACTCGGTCGGAGACTCGTCGCCCGGCTCGTCCTCGTCGATCGCCGCGGCGTCGCGCGCGGCCCGCTTGCGCTCGCGCGATCCCTTCGCCCCCGCGATGAGGAAGGCGGCGGCGACGAAGAGCAGGAAGATGCCGAGGAAGGTCACCAGGACCGGGATCATCGGGTTGCTGCCCTCCTCCGCCACGGCGCCGGATTCGTCGAGGACGCTCATGACGACCCGCTCGGCCTCGGGGATGCCCGCGGCCTCCTGTTCGGCGGCGACCTGGGTGAGGAAGAGATCGGTCGCCGTGGCGCTGATCTGCTCGGCGCGATCGGGGTCCGTGGAGGCGCCCACCACATCGATGATCGGCAGCACGTAGCGGCCGGGGAACGACTCGTCGCCCCCGGGCTGCGTCGTCCGGCGCAGGGCCGTGAGGTCTTCCGTGTCGGAGAGCTGACCGATCTGATCAGCCACGCCGTCGCGCATCTGCAGGCCGCTGACCATGTACGCGTACAGGATCGCCTTCTGCGTGAGGTCGACGTCGGTGGCGAGCGTCTGCCCCTCCACGACCTCCTGCCCGGGAATGACCGCCTGATACATCGGCTGCGTCTGGCTGGAGACGAGCACGGTGGTCGAGGCGCGATACGCCTGTTCCGATCGCGGGACGACCTGTCCGTCCACGAGCGTGAACCCGGCGAGAAGCCCGCCGAGCGTCGCGATGACGAGTCCGACCAGCAGCAGCCACTTCGACCGCCACAGGATGATGAGATAGCGCGGAGTTTCCAATTTTGTCCCCCTTGGACCGAGTTCGTGCCGCACGACGCCCCAAGCGTCATGCCCCCCTGGCATCGGATCGGTGGCCGCCACCCCTAGATCGGCGTCCACGCCCTACCACCATGAGCGACGAGAACGCCGTCGGAGTTGCGGGCGTGTTAACGGATGACGTCGCCGTGTAAACATTGCGGGGCTTTCGGTGACGGATGCCGATTTCGGCTTGCACACCGCCGACGCGCGTGTCCATAGTCAAGCGTCGGCGGGGGCCGACAGGGGGATCGCTTGCACATTTTGGGGGTGTGGCGTGCGAGTTGTTTTTTCGTTTCCGCATGTCCTGGGGGCACCGGGGATCGGATGGACGGCCTGGAACCAGGTCGAGGGCCTGACGCGCGCCGGGCACGAGGTGCACGTCGTGGCGGCGGGCCTCGCGCGACCAGTCGAGGCGGCGTCGGTGACGCTCACGCTGAGCGTCGCCGGCCGCCGCATCCCGCATCGCGCGGTGGGTCGCGACCGGGCGTTCGTGTGGCACGACCGCCGCGCCGCGCGGCGCGTGCGTGCGCTCCGTCCGGACGTCGTGCATCTGTGGCCGCTCGGCGCGGGCGCCGCGGCGACGGCGGGGCGCGAGGTCGGCGCGGCGGTGATGCGCGAGGCGCCGAACACGCACACCGCTCACGCGTGGAGGGTGGTCGCCGCGGAGGTGGCGCGTCTCGGTCTGGAGGACCGGGTCCGCACCGCGCACACCGCCAACGCGGAGCACCTGCGCATGGAGCAGGCGGAGTGGGATGCCGCGACGGCGATCCTCGCCCCCTCCGAGCCGGTGGCCGACTCCTTCCGCGCCGCGGGCTTCGCCGACGATCGGATCCTGCGTCATCGCTACGGCTATCGCCCGGGGAGCCGGCGCGTCCGCCCGCGCGCGGGTGATCGCCCGCTCCGCGCCGTGTACGTCGGTCTCGGTGAGCCCCGCAAGGGACTCCACCACGCCCTCGCCGCCTGGAAGGCGTCGACCGCGTCGCGCGCGGGCGAGCTGACCGTCGTCGGACGGATGCTGCCCGGCTACGCCGAGCTCCTCCGCGACGACCTCGGGCTTCCGGGCGTGCGGACCGTCGGCTTCTCGGACGACGTGGCGTCGGTGCTCGCCGCGTCGGACGTCCTGCTGCTCCCGACGCTGGAGGAGGGGAGCGCCCTGGTCACCTACGAGGCGCAGGGTGCCGGCTGCATCCCGCTCGTCTCCTCCGCCGCCGGAGCCGACTTCGAGGACGGCGTCCACGGGTTCGTCCACACCCCGGGTGACGTCGATGCCCTGCGGGGCCACCTCGACGTCCTCGATGCCGACCCCGCGCTCCGCACGCGAATGAGCGCCGCGTGCCTGGAGCACGCCCCGGCGCTGACGTGGGAGGTCGCGGCCGCTCGGCTCGGCGAGGCCTACGCCCTCGCCCGCGGCAGCGAGGTGCCGCGGGGGCACGAGGTGGCGGCATGAGCCCGGCACCCGAGGACGTCACGGTGATCGTCTGCTCGCGGGACCGGCCCGAGATGCTCCGCGCCGCGCTGACCTCCGTCCAGGAGGCGTCGCCGCCCGAGGTGGGCGTGCTCGTCGTCGACAGCGGCTCCGAGACCGACGAGACCCGGGACGTCGCGGCGGATGCCGGTGTCGACTACGTGCGCGCCCACCGGGGCCTGTCGATCGCCCGCAACGCCGGCCTCGTCGCCGCGGACAGCCCGATCGTCATCTTCACCGACGACGACTGCCATCCCGCCCCCGGCTGGATCGAAGCGGCGCTCCCGCACTTCGCGGAGGCGCGGGTCGCCACCGTGACCGGCCGCATGCTCGACCACACCGTCGCCGAGGACGCTCCGTACCACCGCCGGTCGCGCTACGAGCGCCCGGTCACGGGGATCGATGCCGGTCACGGCGCGGTCATGGCCTTCCGCAGGGAGGTCGTGCTGCGCATCGGGGGATTCGACGACGCGCTCGGTGCCGGTCAGCCGATGGCGGGCGCGGAGGATCTCGACATCTTCACGCGGATGCTTCTGGCGGGCACGTCCATCGTCCACGAGCCCGACTGCCTCGTTCGGCACACCAATACGCGCGCGGGCGACGCCTACGTCCGGTTGCACGAGGGGTACGGCCGCGGCCTCGGCGCCTACCTCGTGAAGCACCTGCGGACGCATCCGGTGCTCGGCCTGCGCCTCGGGTGGCGATTGAAAGGACGCACCCTCGTCCGGATCGCCCGCGGTCTTCGCCGCCGTCGCTCCGTCGCCCACGACGTCGCCCTCCTTCGGGGCATGGCGGTGGGTGCGAGGACGATGTGGCGCACGCCGATCGTGGGGGAACGCTTCGTCCCGCCGTGGCAGCGCCGCGGCCTCCCGGCCCTCGACGCGTCGGGGCTTCTGATCTCGGAACGGAGCTGACATGGCGCGCTCATCGGTCCCGGTCGATCTCGAGGTGATGCGCATCCTCGACGAGACCCACGCGTGGACCTCGATCAACTACCGCGCAGCGCACACCGGGGGAGCGCTCGTCCTGGATGCGGCGCCGCTTCTCGCCGCCGACGGCGCGCTCGACCGGGAGCGCATCCTCGCGCTCGTCGAGCTCCGCATCGCCGCGGTCCCCGACCTCCGCAAGAAGATGGTGCGCGCGCCGCTCGGTCTCACGGCCCCGGTGTGGGTGCCGGATCCCGACTTCGATGTGCGCCGGCACGTGACGATCCGCGAGGAGGTGGTCGAGCTCTCTTCGCGCACGCTCGCGCACCTCGTCGGTGCCGACGGCGACCCGCTGCCGCAGGACCGCCCGGTGTGGGACGTCACGTTCACGCGACTGACCTCGGGCGAGGTGGCGATGGGCATGCGTCTTCATCACGTCATGGGGGATGCAAAGTGGGCGTTCGAGACGCTCACCCTCTTCGCGTCCGACACCGCCGTCGGCTCGGCGGCGGCCGAGGCGCCCATCGCCCTCGGGCGACCGCCGCGGACGCGCGCGCTGATTCCGTTCCGCGTGGCCGTGGACTGGGTGAGGGAGCAGCCGTCCTTCCGCGCGGGCTGGCACGAGTACTGGCGGAAGCCCTTCGATCGGCGCGTCCGACGGATGCTGGGGCGCAACGTCCGCCCGATCAAGGAGTGGCTGATCCGCCGCCGGGGACTCACCGCCCGGTATCTGCCGCCCGGCCGGGTGAGCTTCGTCGAGATCCCGCTGGACGCGGCGACCGCGGTGGCCTCGGCGCACGGCGGTTCGATCACCGAGCTCCTCGTCGCCGCCGCGATGCGCGCGGTCGATGACGATGACCGCGGGCTGGATGTCGCGCTGCCGGTGTCGCGGCGCGAGAAGGGCGACCGCACGGTGCGCAACCACGTCAGCATGCTGCGCGTCCACGGCGAACCTGGTGTGCCGGTCACGGAGCTCGTCGCCGCGGTGCGCAAGCAGATCCGTCGGTACGTCGCGCGGATCGAATCCGACCCGCAGCCGGTGGGCCGCACGGTCGGCTACGCCACGTACGTCCCCTGGGTCGACGACGAGCGCTTCCTCCTGGGTGCGCCGCTCCGACGGTTCATCGTGATCCCGGCGGTGGACGCGCGCGACGAGCTCAACCTCTTCGCTCTCAGCTACGACGGGAAGCTCTACGTCACCGCGAAGGGACGCGCCGAGCTCGACATCGACGGCGCGCTCGCCCGGGTGCGTGAGGTCCTCGTCGGCGAACTCACCGCGGCGGTGCCCGGATGAAGCGCTACCTCCGCGCCCTCGGATCGATCCTCGACCCGCGCGTCTACCTGCACGCCTTCCGTCTGCTCCACTTCTACGGCTATGCGCACGTCCGCCAGGTCCCGCTGCTCACGCGCGGCAGCCGCGTCACCTTCGCCCCGAACGTGTCCTTCCGCAACGCCGAGCGGATCGAGATCGGTGCCGGCACGCACATCGGCGAGTACTCGACGATCTGGGCCGGGAACGCCACGGGCCGCGTGACGCTCGGGGAGAAGTGCCTCCTCGCGCCGCGGGTGACGCTGACGGCGTCGAACTACGCCACCGTGCGAGGGATCCCCGTGATGGATCAGCCGAAGATCGAGCGCGACATCACGATCGGTCCCGGAGTGTGGCTGGGGGCCGACACCGTCGTCCTCGCCGGCGTCACCGTCGGCGAGGGAGCGATCGTGGCCGCGGGTGCCGTCGTCACGAAGGACGTCCCACCGCACGCGATCGTCGGTGGAGTGCCGGCGAAGGTGCTCGGCTACCGACCGGAGGCTGCGGCATGACCGACACGATCATCGCCGCCGAGGCCATGGGAGCGCCCGCACCGGCCTCCGCACCGGTCACCGCGGCCCGCTCCACGGTCACGATCGACGTCGTCATCGTGAACTTCAACACGCGGGAGCGGACGGCGGAGTGCATCGCATCCGTCCTGGCGCAGGGCATCGCGGGCCTGACGGTCATCGTCGTCGACAACGGCTCGGCGGACGGCAGCGCGGAGGCGTTCATCGAACGCTTCCCGGAGGTCGTCGTCCTCGTCGCCGGTGAGAACACCGGGTTCGCCCGTGCCGTCAATCGCGGTGTCCGCGCCGGCAGCGGTGACTTCGTCCTCCTGCTGAACCCTGATGCGACGGTCTTCCCGGGATCCCTCGAAGCGCTCGCCGCGTTCGCGCGGGCGCACCCCGAGTACGGCGTCTACGGCGGACGCACGGTGCGCGCCGACGGAAGCGTCGACCGCTCTTCGTGCTGGGGTGCGCCGAGCCTGTGGTCGCTGTTCACCTTCGCCACGATGGCCTCGACCGTCTTCCGCACGTCGCGCGTCTGGGATCCCGAGTCGCTCGGCCGGTGGGAGCGCGACTCGGTCCGCGAGGTGCCGATCATCACGGGATGCCTGCTCCTCACTCGGCGGGCCACCTGGGATGCCGTCGGCGGCATGAACGAGCTCTTCTTCCTCTACGGCGAGGATGCCGAGTTCTCGGCGCGTGCGCGACGGGCGGGGTATCGCCCCGTCATCGTCCCCGACGCGGTCATCCAGCACGACGTCGGCGGCTCGACGGCGTCGTCCGGGCGCAAGATGGCGATGGTCCTCGCGGGGAAGGTCACCCTCCTCGACACGACCTGGCGCCCGTGGCGCGCGCGGGTCGGCGTCGCTCTGCTGCAGGCGGGGACCGGCGTCCGCGCGGGACTCGAGCGTCGGACGCGATCCTCCCGCCGCACCTGGCGCGACGCCTGGGCGCTCCGCGCATCCTGGCGTCGCGGCTATCCGGATGCCGAGGTCGCGCTGTTCGACCGCACGCCGCCGGCGCAGGATGCGATCCGGCGTCGCCCGCAGCGGCGACTGGTGGTCGAGGCGGAGCCCGCGTTCCGCACCGCGCACGCCAACCCCTACACCGCGCAGCTCGCGGGTGCACTCGCCGAGCGCGGGGCGCTGGTGCGTGACCTCAGCTACGCGCGCGTGGCCTTCGGCCGCGTGGATGTGATCCACCTGCACTGGCCCGACCTCTCCTTCCTCTCCGGCCGGCGTCGCGTGATCCACGTCGCTCGTCTCACCCTCTTCTACTCGGCGCTCGCGGCCGCCCGACGGCGCGGAGCCATCCTCGTGTGGACGGTCCACAACGTCGAGGCGCACGAGGAGCGGTCCAGCGCCCGCCTGCGTGATCGCGCCCACCGACTCCTGCTCGAGAACCTCGACGGCATCCTCGCCCTCTCCCCGAGCGGGATCGAGGCGGCCGTCTCCGCGTATCCGGCGCTCGAAGCCGTGCCGGCGGCCGTCACCCGTCACGGCGACTACCGCGATGCGTACGACTTCGGGATCTCCCGCGCCCGGGCGCGCGAACGCCTCGAACTGCCCACGGCGGGGCCCGTGCTGCTCTTCGTCGGCCAGATCCGCGCCTACAAGAACGTGCGGCACCTCGTCGAGACGTTCCGCCGCCTCCCGGACGATGCCACGCTCGTGATCGCGGGTCACGCTCCCGCGGATCTCGCTGACGAGATCCGCGCCGCGGCCGAGGGCGACGCCCGGATCGTTCTCCACCTCGGCTTTGTGGCCGACGACGATCTCCCCGCCTACCTCGCGGCGTGCGACCTCGTCGTCCTGCCCTACCGCCGCGTGCAGAACTCCGGGTCGGCGATCCTCGCCCTCTCCGCCGGTCGCCCCGTCCTCGTGCCCGATCTCGGCGCGATGCAGGATCTGCGGGCTGATGTCGGTGACGGCTGGGTCGATCTCTTCGACGGGGAGCTCACCGCGGAGCGTCTACGGGAGGCGCTCGACCGCGCTGCGAGACGAGACGCGACCGCACGGCCGAACCTGGCGGACTTCGCCTGGCCGGCAATCGCGGCCCAGACCGAACAGGCCTACCGGGCGTTCCGGCGCCATCGCGACACCACACCATCCGCACGACGAGGGGAACGTCGACCATGATCCGCACACGCCGCGCTACGGCGCTCGCGACCACCGCAGCGGTGATCGCGCTGATCATCGCACCACTGGGGGCCGCGCCCGCGGCGGGATCGTCGACGCAGGTCGTCGGCGGTGTCATCGGGGGAGTGGAAGCGCCGCAGGGCCCTCTCGCCGTCGGCGCGGGCGCGGGCCAGCCCTGGACGGGGCCGGCGGTCGCCGTCATCGACTCGGGGGTGAGCCAGCACCCCGACTACAACCTCGTCGAGGGGGTGAACTGCCTCCCGAGCGGGACCGCGGACGACGGGAACGGTCACGGCACCGCGGTCGCCGGTTACATGGCCGCCTACGACAACGACACCGGCATCGTCGGTGTCGCACCCGGGGCGCCCATCTATTCGGTGCGGTCGCTCGACGCCAAGAACAGCGGCACGATCGCGTCGCTCGTCTGCGGGCTCGATTGGGTGCTCGCCAATGCCGCGTCCCGCAACATCAAGGTCGTCAACATGAGCCTCGGCACCCGCGGCGTCGACGACGGCCAGTGCGGACGGTCCAGCGGCGACCTGCTGCACCAGGCCGTCTGCCGGGTGACGGCGGCGGGCATCCTCGTCGTCAGTGTGGCCGGCAACTCCGGCGTCGACATGGCCACGACCGTGCCCGGGGCCTACGACGAGGTGCTCACGGCCACCAACATGGCCGACTATGACGGACGCCCCGGGGGTCTCGGAACGGCACCGTGCTCCGTGTCGACCCTCGACGATCGGCCATCGCTGAACTCGAACTTCGCCGTGTCGACGGCGGATGCCGCGCACATCCTCGCGGCTCCCGGAATGTGCCCGTACACGACCACGAAGGGCAATCGCTACGGGTTCATCCAGTCGGGCACGAGCATGTCGGCTGCCGCCGTCAGCGGTGTCGCCCTCACCTGCCTTCTTCCCGGCGGCGCGTGCGTGGGCAAAACGCCCGCGCAGATGATCAGCATCCTGCGCGCACAGGCCGAGGCGGCGGCGCAGCGCGGACATGTGTTCCAGGGCGACCCCCGGACGAACCCCACTCCGGGTCGTACGTACGGCTACCTCGCGTCCGTGGTCCCGGTTGGCGGCACCCCGTCGCCCACGCCCACGCCCACCCCGACTCCCACGCCCACCCCAACCCCGACTCCCACGCCTACCCCGACCCCGACCCCGACCCCGACGCCGACGCCGACGCCGACTCCCACTCCGACGCCTGACGTGACAGCGCCCGCCGTCACGATCGTCTCGCCGCAGAACGGGGCGACGGTCAGTGGCACGGTGACGGTCGCGGCCACCGCGACGGATGCCGTCGGCGTCACCGGTGTCTCGTTCTGGTCCGGCTCGACGCGACTGGCGACGGCGACCCGGCAGTCGAACGGTCAGTGGACGGCGACGCTCTCGTCCCGGTCGTACCGCAACGGGGTGTATCCGCTGACGGCGCGGGCGACGGATGCCGCCGGCAATGTCGGCGTCAGCACCGTCGTCTCGATCACGATCGCGAACTGAGGCGGATCTCATGTCGTCCGTGTCGGCGGCTCCGCCCGACCGCATCGTCGGGCTGGACGGACTGAGAGGCGTCGCTGCGCTCGTGGTGGTGATCCTGCACTCGCTGCTGCTGTCGAGCGCGTTCGTCGACCCGTTCGTCGATCCTCGTCCGACGGATGCCGATCCCCTCATGTGGTGGCTGACGTATTCGCCGCTTCACCTCGCGTGGGAGGGCACGGTCGCCGTCTACGTCTTCTTCGTCCTGAGCGGCTTCGTCCTGTGTCTTCCCGCCCGGAAGCGGGGAGTGCAGTGGCGTGCGTACTATCCGAGTCGGCTGGTGCGCCTGTACCTGCCGGTCTGGGCCTCCGTCGTGCTCGCGATCGCCTGGATCCTGTTCACGCCGCGGCTGGCGGAGGGCAGTGCGTTCGTGCAGATCCACCAGGACCCCATCCCGATCGCCGTGCTGAGGGACCTGATCCTGGTCGTTCCGGCTCAGCCCGGTTGGACGAACACTGTCCTGTGGTCGCTGAAGTGGGAGGTCCTCTTCTCACTCCTCCTGCCGCTCTATCTGCTGTTCGCCCTACGGTTGCGGAAGTTCCTGCCGCTGAAGATCGCTCTCCTTCTGATCGTCATGACGGTCGGTGCGTACGAGGGGCCGATCGAGCGGCCGTACGCGATGTCGGCGCTGTTCCAGATGCCGATCTTCGCGCTCGGATGCCTCCTCGCGATGGAGTGGGAGCGGGTGATCGCGTGGCGGGATCGGCTGCGCAATGCGCGCCTGACGTTCGTCATCGTCGGAGTCGTCGCCGCGGCGTGCATGATGAGCTACTGGACGGTCTTCGTTCTCCCGGTCGAGTCGGCGGTGATCGAGGCGCTGGCGCCGATGACGCGTGTACTGCAAGTCGTCGGCGCGCTGCTCGCGGTGCTTCTCGTGATCGCTTCGCCCGGGCTCGGGGCGGCGCTGAGCGTCACGCCGCTGCGGTGGCTCGGCACGCGGTCGTTCAGTCTCTATCTGGTGCACGAGCCGATGATCGTTGCGCTCGGTCGGGTGATCGGCGAACCGCCTGTTGCCGGCTCGGTGCTCTTCATCACGATTCCCGTCGCGTTGCTCATGGCGGAGGTCTTCTTTCGCGTCGTCGAGCGTCCCAGTTATCTTCTGGCGCGTCGCATCGGTCGCACCATCTCGGCTCGCACCAGGCCCGCTGCGCGCCCCGATCCCGCTCCGTCGCCCGTCCCCGACTAGCGAGCAAGACCCACGCGCTTCGGACCCTTCCCCCGCGCGCCGTCCCTTCCCCGTGGCGCCGCGCACCTCACGATCGGCGCCACCCACCGGTGGTCGAGTAGCCCGCGGAGCGGGCGTACCGAGACCCGTGCGCGACCGACACGTTCCCGCGCGGCACCGCCGAACGCACGCCGAATACCCCTCGTCGAGGGCAAGGGGTCGCGGAGCGACCCCGCGGCAGCCACCTCAGGAACGCGTGGCGCCGAAATCCGAGGACCAGGCGCGGCCGGGCTCAGAACGGCGGGCTCGCCGGTTCCGAAGGAGGTTCGGGCTCGAGCCCCGGACCAGGATCGGGATCCGAATCCGGATCGGGGAGGAACATCACTCGCGGTGGCGGGTCTTCGATGTAGACCTTCCCCGACGGTGCGGTGAATCTCAGCCGTCCGCCGGAGAGCTGTTCGACGGTCCATCCCGCCGCATGTCTGGTCACATGGTGTCGGGTGCAGCAGGGGCCGAGGTTGTCGCCGTCGGTCTTGCCGCCGTTGGCGTACTCGTGGTGGTGGTCGATCTCGGATCGCATCGCCGGTCGCCGGCATCCCGGGAACGCGCACCGCACGTACCGGGCCGTCAGGAACCTCTTCAACCCCGCGGTCGGCGTATACCGATCCGTCGTCAACACCTCGGCGGTGACGGGGTGAAGGAACACCCGGTCGAACCCGGGAGCGTTGCCGGTGAGGATCCGCACCGTCGCGGGGTCGATCGCGCACTTCCCGTTCAGCTCCGCCCCACCCGACGTCGTCCCCGCCAGGGTGGTCGCCGGGATGCTGACCTGCACCGTCGCGCGAATGGCTGCGAGTCCACCGCCGGTGGGGTCGATCGTCGGTGCGGCCGTGAGGAGCATGTCCATCACCAGATCCGCGCGGATCTGATCCAGGGTGCGGTCGTCGAACCACGGCTCTTCGACGTCCTCACCGCGCGCCCGCCGCTCGGCGTACTCCCGCCGGGTCCGCAGGTCGGCGGCCTTGATCTCCCGCGCCTCCCGCGTCACCCGGTCGAACGCCCCGTGGACATAGGTGGACGGCGCGATCGTTGCCAGCATCGACATCCCGTCGGCGAGGTCTTCGACGAACACCCGCTGCTTGCACGCCGCGACCTCGTGCCGCTCCTGCACCGTCCGCGGGTTCAGTTTGTCCGCGACCTGCTGCGCGTACGGACGCAACCGGCCCGTCGCGGTCTTCACCGCATAATCCAGCACGTCTTTCTCATACGCCGCGCGCGCGTCCGAGTCCGGCAGGTCCGCCCCGAACTCCACGATCACCTTCGTGTGCGCCTGGGACACCTTCCCGGCACGCCACGCCTCGAACGTCGGGGCGTACTCCGTCACCAACCGGTGGCACTCGAACAACCGACTCTGCACCGTGCTGTCATTCACCCGGGTCGCCGCACCGATCTCCGCCGCCATCGCCCGCAACGGCATCTCCCGCGCCTTCACCGTCGCCGACCCCAGCAGGGCGGTCTGTTCCTGCGTGAACGCGTACGCTTCCGCCATCGCCGCGGCCTCACGCGCCTGCCCCTCCGCCACCAACCGCCGCGACTCGAGAATCTCGTCCACAAAAGCCGCCGTCTTCCGCGCCACCGCATCACGACCATCGCACTCGTCCACCGGCTCTGCAGTCTCGTCCACCGGCTCCGCAGTCTCGTCCATGGCTTCCCATCTCGATCAGTTCCAGGTGATCACAGACTAGAACGTACCTCCGACATTGGCATCTAACACGGCGCACCCACTATCGAACATGACGTGAGCCACCCCCTGCCGTCGATAGGCTTCCCCGATGACCGCCGATGTCGACACGATCGCCCGCAACGCGCTGCAGTGGGCCGAGGAGCATCTCGGCTCCACGGACTACACGACCCGCTGCCTCGCTTTCGTCGAAGACGCCGTCGAGCGCGCGAACAACATCGAGATCTTCGGGGGCGACTACGCCTCCGAGTCGGCGCGGCTGTACGGGGCGGCCGGCAGCTCCGACCCGCCACCGCTCGGTGCATTCGTCTTCTTCCGCAGCGTCGGTGTGATCCAGGGGGTTCGGCGAGACTGGGGCCACGTCGGGCTCAGCATGGGCGACGGCCGGATCATCCACGCGTGGGACAGAGTGCGCATCGACGACCTTTCGTCGCTGCCGGCGCTCACGCCCGCCGCGGGTTGGGACGCGCTCTCCGCCACCGGGTGGACGCCTCTCTCTCGAGTTCTCGACGGCAGCCGGCCCGCGAGCTGGGCGACGGATGCCGCAGCCGCCGCCGTCGAACAGCAGCGCCACGTGCTCGCGGGCCATCGAGAGGCGGCGACGTCGGGACCGACCGAGATGATCGACCCATGACCCACTCCGGCCTTGTCGAACCACGCTCCCGCACCCTCGCCTGGCAGGGCACGGACGACCCGGCCCGCGTGGACCGCGCCGCCGTGCGCTTCGATGACGAAGGCATGACCGCGTTCGGCTCCTCGACCACGACCGCGTACGCCCTGTCGTGGAACCTCGACGCCGCTGACGGGTGGCTCACCCGCACGATCGACGTCGCAGTCCACGGCGAAGGATGGCGGCGATTCCTCCACCTCGAGCGCTCCGCCGAGGGGGAGTGGACGTCCCACGCCGAATCCCACGGCGACACCGACCTGCTGCCGCCCGGCATCGCCCCCGACATCGATCTCCGCGGCGCGCTCGACTGCGATCTCGGCCTCTGCCCGGTGACGAACACAATGCCCATCCGCCGGCTTCACCTGCTCGACGGCCCCACCGATACGACCGCTCACGCTCCGCTCGTGATGGCCTGGATCGAGGTCCCCTCGCTCCGGGTTCTCCGCAGCGAGCAGCATTACGGCGCCGTCGACGCGACGACCGTGTCCTTCCGCAGCGGCGACTTCTCCGCCCACATCACGACGGATGCCGATGGCTTCGTCGTCGACTACCCCGACCTCGCTCGCAGACTCCGTCAGCCCTGATCCGCCCCCACGCCTCCCGCGCCTCTCGTCCGCGAAATCCGTCGGTAGTCGCGTCACCGCGATCTTCGATCTCCCGGTGACGCGAGCCTCACTGCCTAATGTGTCCTTATGGAGCAGTGGCAGATCGTGCAGATGTCTTTCGGTGCCGTCTGGGCAGCCTTGTCGACTCTCCTCGTGCTTCGCGCTCAGTGGTTCGCGCGACGTGCGTACCGGTCTTGGTACTGGGGTGGAAGGCCCGTGGACGAGGTGACGAAGCAGATGCGGGTGATGGGCTGGGCCGGCATCATTCTTGGGGTGGTCTACGGGCTGCTCTCGCTTCTCGGCGTCGAAATCCCATCCCGTCCGTGACGTCGACTAGCTCGGCCGTCACGGCGCCCCTCCCTCAGCCCTGCCGCCCCACGCCCCACCGGAATGTGACACTTTCGGACGATGCCCTCGCGCGATCCCGCTTCCTACGCTGAACCCATGACCGCGACCACCCCCGCGCCCGCAATTACCCCCGCGCCCCCGACCACCCCCACCCCTGCCGCCACGCCCGCGAAGTCGTCCGCACCCACCCGCGCCCGCCGGATCTGGCTCGAGGTCGCTGTTGTCGCCTCTGTGTTCCTCGCCGGCCTCGGGCTCTTCGTCGTCAACTTCGGTCTCAGCGTCGACTCCGGCGCCGATGACACCACCCTGCGTTTCGCGGGCCTCTTCTTCCTCGACCTCCTCCTCGGCCTCCTCGCCGTGGGGCTCGTCACCCTCCGCCGCCTCGCGCCGCTCACCATCGCGATCCTCCTCGCGGTCATCGCCGCCGCGTCCTCGTTCGCGGTGCCCGCCGCCCTGCTCGCGCTCGTGTCGCTCGCCACCCATCGCAAGACCCGCGACATCGCCATCGCGATCGCGGTCTGGCTCGTGTCCGGAGCCGCCGCCGCCCTCCTCGGCATCGACCTCGTCGGCCTCCCGCTCACCCCCGTCGACCTCGCGCTGACGCTCGTGATCGTCGCGCTCCTTCTCTCCGTCGCGGTCGCCATCGGCGTCTCGATCGGATCCCGCCGCGCCCTCGTCGCCTCCCTCCGCGCGCAGGCCGCGCTGGTCGAGGAGGAGCAGCGCCTCCGCGAGGACGCCGCGCGCGACCACGAGCGCGCCCGCATCGCCCGCGAGATGCACGATTCCCTCGCGCATCGTCTCTCCCTGACCGCCATGCACGCGAGCGCGCTGCGGTACCGCGACGACCTGCAGCCCGCCGAGCGGGACGCGGTCGTCGAGACCGTTCACGACAATGCCCGTGCCTCCCTCAGCGAGCTCCGCGACATCCTCGCCGTCGTCCGCGCCCCAGAAAGCCGCGACCCCGGACCGCACACGGAACACACCGCACCCGATCGCCCGCAGCCGACCCTCGACGACCTCGACGACCTGATCGCGACCGCCACCGCCGCCACCCCCGTCGAAACTCGCGTCACCGTCGACACCCGGACGCTGCATCCCACGACCAGCCGCCACGCGTATCGCATCGTGCAGGAGTGCCTCACCAACGCCCGCCGTCACGCCCCGGGTGCGCCGGTCACCCTCACCGTCGCGGGCACGGTCGGCGAGAGCCTCGCGATCACCGTCACCAACCCCACCAACCCCACCGACCCCACGATCCCGACCACCGCCCCCACCACCCCCGGCTTCGGCCTGATCGGCATCGAGGAGCGCGTCCGGGCCGTCCACGGCACCCTCGACCTCACCACCGGCCCCGACGAGTTCCGCGTGGAGGTGACCCTCCCGTGGTCGATCACCGCATGACGGATGCCGTCACCGTCGTCCTCGTCGACGACGACCCGCAGGTGCGTTCGGCGCTCCGTCTCGTCCTCGGGACGGACGCCGGCATCACCGTCGTCGGCGAGGCGGCGGACGGGCTCGAGGCCGAGGCGGTCATCGCCCGTCACCGCCCCGACGTCGTCCTCATGGACATCCGGATGCCGCGCTGCGACGGCCTCACCGCGACCGCCCGCGAGATCGCGCGGAATCCGGCGCAGGCCATCATCGTGCTGACGACCTTCGACGCCGACGAGGACGTCGTCCGCGCCCTCCGCGCCGGTGCTCGCGGCTTCCTCCTGAAGGACGCCCCGCCGTCGGAGCTCGTCGCCGCGATCCGCGCCGCGGCGGAGGGCCGCCCCGTCCTTGCGCCGGGGGTGCTCGACACCGTGATGCGGCTTGCCGCCGATCACACCCGCCTTCCCGACGCCGCCGACCAGCAGGCGCTCGCCTCGCTCACGCCGCGCGAGCTCGAGATCGCTCAGGCCGTCGCGCGCGGGGCGTCGAACGCCGAGATCTCCGCCGAGCTGTTCCTCTCCATCCCCACCGTGAAGACCCACGTGAGCCGCGTGCTCGGCAAGCTGGGCGTCGAGAGCCGCACCCAGGCCGCAGCCCTCCTCCTCCGCGCCGGTCGGGGCTAGGGTTCCGACAAGGGTGAGCAGAGGAGTGACGGATGACGATCGCTGAGATCACGGTCGTGCCGGTGCCGACGGATCGCCGAGCCGCGTACGTCGAGTTCTCGCGCAGGATGGCGGCCATCTACCGCGACCACGGCGCCCTCAGCGTGACCGACTACTGGCAGTCGAGTGCGTCCGCCGATCAGGCCGACTTTCACGCCGACGGCACCTCCTACGAGGAGGGCGAGCTCCGAAGCGTCGCCGACGTCGTCGGAGCGGCCGCATCCGAATCCGTCGTCGTCTCGGTCACCGTGTGGCCGTCGCGAGAGGTGCGGGATCGAGGGACGGCGGCCGCGACGCAAGACCCACGGGTCCTCGCCACGATGGACGAAGACGCGGTCTTCGACGGTGCGCGCGTGACCGGCGACGTGTTCGATATCGCGCTGACCGTCCCCGGCGCCGACTGAGCCTCCCGCCCGCCCGCGTAGCTCCGCTTCGCCCGAAGCGCAACCGGCCGCATGCCCCACGCCCCGGTGGAACAGTGGATGCCGGCCCCGGATGCCGGACCCGAACCGGACCCGACCCGCGGCCCCGCGATACGAAAGGCGAGAGACACATGACTGAACGATTCACCGACCGCACCGTCCTCATCACCGGCGCCGGCTCCGGCCTCGGCCGCGCGAGCGCCGTCCGCCTGGCCTCCGAGGGAGCGAACCTCGCCCTCGTCGACCTCTCCGAGGAGGGACTGAAGGCGACGACGGATGCCGTCCGCGAGGTCGCCCCCGACGCGAAGCTCCTCACGGTGACCGCCGATGTCTCGAGCGAGGAGGACACGCAGCGCTACGTCGACGAGACCCTGTCCACCCTCGGCCGCATCGACGGCTTCTTTAACAACGCCGGCATCGAGGGCAAGCAGAACCTCACAGAGGACTTCTCCGCGGACGAGTTCGACCGCGTCGTCTCGATCAACCTCCGCGGCGTCTTCCTCGGTCTCGAGAAGGTGCTGAAGGTCATGCGCACGCAGGGGAGCGGCGCGGTCGTGAATACGGCGAGCGTCGGCGGCATCCGCGGCATCGGACGCCAGTCCGGCTACGCCGCCGCGAAGCACGGCGTCGTGGGCCTGACCCGCAACTCGGCCGTCGAGTATGGAGAGTTCGGCATCCGCCTGAACGCCATCGCGCCCGGCGCGATCTGGACGCCCATGGTCGAGAACTCCATGAAGCAGCTCGACCCAGACGACCCGCGCGGTGCGGCCGAGCAGTTCATCCAGGCCAACCCCACCAAGCGCTACGGCGAGGCTCCCGAGATCGCGGCCGTCGTTGCGTTCCTCCTCTCCGACGACGCGTCCTACGTCAACGCGACGGTCATCCCGATCGACGGAGGCCAGTCCGCCGCCTACTGACCTCTCGACAAGCGCGGGGCGCGGCATCCGAACTGCGGATGCCGCGCCCCGCGCTTGTCGTTCGCCACGCTCGCCGCTGATCGTTGACACTAGTTGTAACGATCGTTACGCTAAATGTCGTACATGCGGGAGTCGATGACCGATGACCGCATCGAGAATGCGATCAACGGAGATTCGACATGGGCGCGGCTGCCACCCGGAGTGATGAAGGTCCAGTGACGCGGCGCGCTGCTGCGGGCGAGGCCACGGACCTCAACGTCCGACCGGCCGTGCAGATCGCCGGCCTCAGCAAGGAGTTCCGCCGACAGGACGGCTCGACCGTCCGCGCCATCGACGATGTGAACCTCGATGTCGAGCAGGGCGAATTTGTCGTCCTGCTCGGACCGTCCGGATGCGGCAAGACGACGCTGCTGAGAACGATCGCCGGACTCGAGCAGCCCGATCGGGGTCGCATCGACATCGGCGGCGTCACGCGCTACTCCTCCGAGCGCAACGTCGCTCAGCCGCCCGAGAAGCGCGGGATCAGCATGATCTTCCAGTCGTACGCGCTGTGGCCGCACATGTCGGTGTTCAAGAACGTCGCGTACCCGCTGCAGAGCCGCTCGCGCCGATTGAGCAGAACGCAGATCAAGGAGCGGGTCGAGGGGGCGCTCACGCAGGTCGGGATCCCCGAGCTCTCGGCGCAGTACCCCAGTCAGCTCAGCGGTGGCCAGCAGCAGCGCGTGGCGCTCGCTCGCGCCCTCGTCAGCCAGGACGAGCTCATCCTCTTCGACGAGCCGCTCTCGAACGTCGACGCGAAGGTGCGTGAGCATCTGCGCATCGAGCTCGCGTCGATGCAGCGCGCCCTCGGGTTCACGGCGATCTTCGTCACCCACGACCAGACCGAGGCGATGGAGCTGGCGTCGCGCATCGCTGTGGTCGATCGCGGGCGCGTCGCGCAGTTCGGGACGCCGCACGAGATCTACCACCGGCCGGCCAGCCGCTACGTCGCGAAGTTCATCGGCGCCATCAACGAGATCGAGGGGCGGGTCATCGAGGCCGAGGGCGGTCGCGTTGTCGTCGACACGCCGCACGGCCGCGTCGTGTCGACTCAGCCGGCCCCCGGGCTCGCGGTCGGCGACGAGGCCGTGGCGCTGTGGCGCCCCGAGCGCGGCCACGCCGACGCGATCGAGCCCGATCGCGTCAATCGTTGGCGCGCGACCGTCGAGACGGCGATGTTCGTCGGTTCGCACACCGAGTTCGCCCTCCGGACAGGCGACCTCGAGGCTCGACTGTGGAGTCCTCGCGCCGAGAGCATCACCGCGGGCGAGCAGATCTGGGTATCGGCGGAGCCGTCGGACGTCCTCGTTCTTCCGCGTGAGGACTCGACCGGTGTGCAGACGGCCGAGGTCTGAGCCGTGACCGCCACCATCTCCACGACGCCTTTGCGGCCCGTGCGTCGCGGTCGCAAGCGAATCAGTGTCTTCGACGCCGTCACGATCGCGATCGCCCTCGCGCTCATTGCGATCGTCGTGATCCCGCTCGGTCGGGTCGTCGTCGGCATGTTCTGGGTCGACGGACAGTTCACGCTCGAACCTATCCGCCGGACGCTCGCCGTTCCCGATCTCGGTCGCCTCCTGCTCGACACGGTGATCGTCGTCGTCGCCTCGAGCCTCGTCGCCCTCGTCATCGGGGTGCTGCTGGCGTGGATCAACGAGCGCACCGACGCCCGGATGGGGATCCTGTCCGACGCGCTGCCCCTCCTGCCGTTCCTGTTGCCACCCGTCGCCGGAGCCGTGGGGTGGACGATGCTCCTCGCGCCGCGGGCAGGGCTTGCCAATTCGTGGATCCGCGATGGGCTCGGGTTCGTCGGCATCGACATCGGCGACTCAGGCCCCTTCGACATCAACTCCTGGTACGGACTCATCTGGGTCTTCGCGGTCTACGCCGTGCCCTTCATCTACATGAACGTGTCGGCGAGTCTGCGGAACTTCGACTCGAGCCTCGAGGAGGCCTCGCGCCTCAGCGGCGCCTCGGCCTGGCGGACGCTTCGACGCGTCACGATCCCGGCGGTCATGCCCGGCATCGGCGCGGGGCTGCTGCTGTGCGTCTGGTTCGGGTTCGGAATGTTCTCGATCCCCTCGATCATCGGCACGCCTGCGGGCATCGACCTCATCTCGGTGCGCATCGTGCAGTTGCTCACGTTCACCTACCCGCCCGACACCGAGGTCGCGGTCGGCCTGAGCGCCTTCATCGTGCTTTTCGTGGGTCTCGCGTATCTTCTGCAGGTGCGCGTTCTGCGCAGCGGCCGCTACGCGACGATCACCGGCAAGGGCGCCCGGTCGAACGTCACGCGGCTGGGTGTCTGGCGCTGGCCCGTCCGCGCGGGGGTCATGCTCTACGTGTTCATCTCGACGCTTCTGCCGATCATCGCGCTGGTGCTCGTGTCGCTCAACGGGTTCTGGACCCCCAACATCGACTGGTCGAGCCTCAGCCTCGATGCCTTCCACACCGCGGTCATCGCCGATCGACTCACGCGGGAGGCGCTCGCCAACAGCCTCGGCCTCGGCGTCGTCGGCGGGCTCATCGGCATCCTGGGCGCCGCGATGGTCTCGCTCTACATCCACCGGACGCGCACCGCGTTCGCTCGGGGTCTCGACGCGGGAATCAAGCTGCCCGCTGCGATCTCGAACATGGTCATCGCGGTCGGTGTCCTCCTCCTCTTCGCCGGCCCTCCGTTCTACCTGTCGGGTACGCTCGCGATCCTCCTCATCGGGTATCTCGCGCTCTACCTGCCGCAGGCCTCGATCGCCGCGGATGCCGCGGTGACGGGCGTCGGCAAAGAGCTCCCCGAGGCCTCGGCGGTCGCGGGTGCGTCGCCGCTGCGCACCTTCGGGCGTGTTCTGCTGCCGCTGATGATCCCCGGTCTCGTCGCGGGATGGGCGCTGCTGTTCATCCGCATGGTCGGTGACCTGACGGCATCCGCCATTCTCGCGGGCACGTCGAACCCGGTCGTCGGGTTCCGGATCCTCGAGGTCTTCAACGGCGGCTCGTACGCCCTTCTCGCGGCGCTGTCGACGGTGCTCGTGCTCGTGACCGGGACGGTCCTCGTGCTCGTGCTCTGGTACACGCGCCGGAAGTCCAAGTACGGCATCACAGCGAAGGTCGGCTGACGTGAGCGACCCGACGACATTCGTCCTCCGCCCCCGACGGCGGCCGATCGGCTGTGGCCTCGACGGCGAGGCCACAGCCCGCACCACCCGCGGAATGAACCGCGGATCACACGTATCGAAGGAGACACGGCGATGAAGAAGATCAACACGCGGGCGATGGGGCTGTTCGCAGCGCTGGCAGCGAGCGCCCTGATGCTGAGCGGATGCAGCGGCGGCGGCGCAGGCGGCGGCAACGCCAATGGCGGAAACGCGGCGCCCGTGGACGACCCCGAACTGCAGAGCCTCATCGAGGCGGCCCAGGAGGAGGGGACGCTGACCCTGTACGGCATCGTCGACGAGCGGGTCCTCCGCGCGGTCGCCGACCGCTTCACCGAGACCTACGGTGTCGATGTGACGGTCCTGCGCCTCGTCTCGGCCGACCTGTCGCAACGATTCGCCGCGGAGGCCAACGCGGGGGCGGTGCAGGCCGACACGATCATGCTGACCTACTCGCCGTTCTACGCCGAGGCTCTCGGCGAGGGTTGGCTGACGCCCGTCACCGAAGCCGATGTCCCCGGCTTCCCCGCCGACTACCCGGCGGACTTCGTCGAGGAGGACGGCACGCCGATCATCAGCATGGTGCCGACCGAGCTGGTCTACAACACCGAGGTGCTCGAGACCGCTCCCGACTCATGGGAGGTGTACGCCGATCCCGCCTTCGCCGGCGAGCTGCTCTTCGCCGAGCCCGGGACCTCGCCCGCGAACCTGTCGTTCTGGTCGCTGATGATCGACGAATACGGCCCCGAGTTCCTCGAGGGGATCGCTGCGAACGACCCGACGTGGATGAACAGTGCGGTGAACACGACGCAGGGCGTCGCGGCGGGTGAAGGATCGCTGTCTCACCCGGGAGTCTTCGCGATCGTCGACACGCTGCAGGCGCAGGGTGCTCCGGTCGAGGCTGTGCGTCTCGGACCGACGACCGGTCCGGAGATCGGCCTCGGCATTTCGAGCGACGCGCCGCACCCGAACGCCGCGCGGCTGTTCGCCCACTACCTGCTGTCGGAGGACGGCAGCGCGTTCCTTGCCGAAGAGTCGGGGGCCAGCTCGCCGTGGGGTACCAACCTCGTCGACGGATACGTGCGTCCGGCGCCCGTGCCCGACGACCGTCGCGCCGAGATCAACGAACTCCTCGGCCTGTGAGGGTGCAATGACCGACGGACGCTGCCCCTTCGGCTTCGACGATCCCGCGGCGCTCGCCGCCCGGCGCGCCGACCACGACTTCGACCCGGTGCCCGATGAGCCGGAGACGTTCACGAGCGCTCACGAGGAGTTCGCGCGGCTGCGGGCCGAGCGGCCCGTCGCCCGCAGTCAGGAGTACGACGGGTTCTGGGCCCTGCTCGGCTACGACGAGGTGCTCACTGCGATCACCGACATCGACCGCTTCACCACGAGTTCGCAGAACGCGATCCCGAAGTTCGCGTTCACGGGGGTGAGGCCGCCCCTGCACCTGGACCCGCCGGAGCACACGTCGTACCGCCGCGTCATCAACAAGGCGTTCACTCCGCCGCGCATGCGCGAGCTCGAGCCGCACGTCCGGGAGGCCGCGGTCCAGCTGCTGGATCCGCTCATCGACGCGGGCTGGTCCGACGTCTGCCGCAGCTACGCGCATCGCTTCCCAGCGTTCGTGTTCGCGCGCTTCTTCAACCTCGACGTCGAGACGTCCGAGCTGATCAAGACCGTGACCGGCCGCTATGTCGACGCGATCCAGGTGCTCGACCATGCGACGGTCAGGTCGTTGAGCGGGAAGCTTTACGAGATCGCGCAGTCGATCATCGATGCCCGCCATGCCGAGCCGCTGGATCCCGAGGTCGACCTGACGACGGCTCTCATCCAGGCGACCTACGAGGGCGAGCCGCTGCCGCCCGCGATGGTGCTCGGATGCGTGCGGCAGCTGATCGTCACCGGCATGGTGGCGCCGAGCGTGTTCACGGGCAACATGTTCGTCCACCTCGCGGGCGATCCGGAACTGCAGGCGCTGCTGCGCGCCGAGCCCGACCGGATCCCCGCGGCGATTGAGGAGTTCCTCCGGCTGTACTCGCCCTATCGCGGCATGGCTCGCACGGCGCGGGAGGATGTCGAACTCGGCGGCGAGCTCATCCGTGAAGGGGATCCGGTGGCCCTCGTCTACACGTCGGCCAATCGCGACGAGAGCGTCTTTCCGGACGGTGAGCGGTTCGTCCTCGACCGGCCGAACATCGCTCAGCACATCTCCTTCGGACGAGGGACCCACAGCTGCCCGGGCGCGCCGCTCGCGCGCATGATGATGCGGATCACGCTCGAAGAGGTGCTCGCCCGCAGCGCGTCGTTCACGAGCGCGGGTGAGCCCGAGATGGCCATCTGGGCCGAGTGGGGGACGCGTTCGGTGCCGCTCGATTTCGTGCGTGCGTGATCCGGTGAGTGCGATGCGCGACCTCCCCGATGATTTCGACGCGACCGCCGTCGAGACCTTCGATTCGCCGCACGAGACCTACCGCGAGCTTCGCGGGCGGTGTCCGGTGGCGCACTCGTCGGCGTACGGCGGGTTCTGGGCGCTGACGCGTTTTGACGACATCGAGGCCGCGGCGCGCAACGCCGACCTGTTCATCTCGTCGCGTCGCGCGGTCGTCCCGAGCGACCCGCGCGGCATCCGTCGTCCTCCGCTGAACCTCGACGCGCCGGCCCACTCGCCCTTCCGCCGCGCCCTCGACCGCACGCTGCACGCCGGGCGCCTGGAGCGGCTCGAGCCTCGGCTGCGGATGCATGCTGAGCGAGAGTTCGGCCGGTACCTCGACGGCGGCGGGGGAGATATCTGCGTCGGCTTCGGGACGCTGTATCCCGCCTACACCGCCGCCGAGTGGCTGAACCTCGACCCGGCGGACGTCCCCCGTCTCGCCGAGACATCCTCGGATTGGGTGGACGCGTGGCGGCGCACCGACGGGGATGCCGTCACACGGCACAGCGAGCGGATGTACGACATGGCGCGCGCCCTCGTCGCCGATCGCGAACGGTCTCCGCGACCGGTCGAGGAGGATCCGGCCAGCTCGCTGCTCGACGAGTCGTTCGAGGGCGAGCCGCTGGACCGGGAGCTCGTGGTGGGCGCGCTGCGGCAGTCGCTCGTCGTGGGACTCGTCGCGCCGCCCATCCTCCTCGGCGGGATCGCCGTCCATCTCGCGCGTGACCCCGAACTGCATGCGCGTCTGCGTGACGACGTGACGCTCGTGCCCGCCGCGCTCGAGGAGTTCATCCGGCTGTACACGCCCTACCGCGGGTTCGCGCGCACGGTGTCGGAGCCCGTCGCACTCCACGGCCGCACGATCCTGCCGGATGAACCCGTCACACTCGTCTACGCTTCGGCGAACCGCGACGAGGCGGTCTACCCCGACCCCGATGCGTTCGTCCTCGACCGGCCGAACATCGCCCGCCATCTCGGGTTCGGCCGGGGGCGGCACCGCTGTATCGGCATGGGTCTCGCACGGCTGAGCCTGCGGATCGCCCTCGAGCAGATCGTCACACGCACGCGCCGGCTCGAGCTCGTCGGCGAGCCGGTCAGCACGCGGATGCCGGAGGTCGGCGCGCAGTCGGTGCGGCTGAGGGTCGCGATCTGACCCTCAGCGGTGTCCGTCGCTGGAGACGTGGTGCGACGTGAGCTCCGCCAGGCGCGGGTCATGCCGCGCGAGGATCTGGCCGAAGCGGCTCTCCGCCGGCGCGCCGAGCGAGTCGTAGATGCGCACGAAGATCTCGCGTGCACGATCACGCGGCCATTCCTCGGGCAGCAGGGCGCGCGGCAGCTCCGGGTCGAGGAAGCGGAATCCGAGCCAGCGCCCGGTGAGGCGCGTCCGGAGCAGAAGCGCTTCCGCGGGGCCGAGCAGTCCTTCGGCGGCGGGGCCGACCTCGTTCTCGTAGTCGGCGATGAACTGGCGGTATTCGCTCTCGAGCGTGTCGATCTCGAACGGTTCGCCGAGACCCGCCGTCGAGCCCGGGCGCTCGATGAGCTCTGATCGCATGACGGATCCGGTCGTCACCTGCAGTTTGTCGAGCAGCTCCACCGCTTCCGTGCCCCGGTCGTGGGGTGTCACCCACACCGCTTCCTGCAGCAGCGCGAAGCCGCGCTCGCGGAGTCCGTTGCGCAGGAGGCGGCGAACGTCGCGCTGGCTCTCGGGCACCGAGAAGACGACGACGGTCCAGCGGCCGTCCCATTCGGGGTAGCCGACGCCGAAGCCCATCGCGCGACGGAGGCGCTCAGCGGTGGCGACGCTCGTGGAGTGGGAGCGGGCGTAGAAGGTGGATCGGCCCCGCTTCGACGATTCGAGGAGACCGCGCTGCGTGAGGCGATGGATGGCCTGGCGGGCGGAGCTCTCGGTGGTGCCGAACTCGCCGAGGAGCTCGACGAGGGCCGGCGAGGGGATGGGCTCCGCGTTGCCGCGCCAGTAGTCGCCCAGGAGGGTCATCAGCAGATGCTGGGGGTCGGTGCCGGTCGCCGACCGCGGCATCTCGTGCGGAAGGCCGCTCTCCGTTGACATACGTGCCCCCTCTCGGTCTCGGCGAGTACCACCTTCTCAGACCGGACGACGTGCGACGTCCGTCTCAACGCGTTCAACTATTACACATGCAAAGACGATCGTCCTATAATGTGTCACACATTGATCCGGACGAGGAAGACGGAGACATGACACGACGACCGCTCGACGGAATGCTGGTGCTCGATCTCACCTCGGCGCTCGCCGGCCCGTACGCCACTCTGCTGCTCGGCGGCCTCGGTGCGCGGGTCGTCAAGATCGAGAACCCGTCGCGCGGTGGCGATGCCGCGCGCAGCAACTCGCCCTACCTCACCGCTGACGGTCTCAGCGTGCGACGAACAGCACCGGAAGACATGTCGGTGTCGATGATGTCGCGGGGTCGCGGCAAGGAGAGCGTCACGCTCAATCTCAAGAACTCCGATGCGCGAGAGGTGTTCACCGCGCTCGTCGAGCGGGCTGACATCCTCGTGGAGAACTACAGCGCGGGGGTCACCAAACGGCTCGGCATCGACTACCCGACGATGAGTGCGGTCAACCCGCGCCTCATCTACACCTCGATCAGCGGATTCGGCGCGCAGGATGCCGGCAGCGACGACAAGGCGATGGACACGATCATCCAGGCGCTCAGCGGCGTCATGATGACCGCGGGCCGCACGGGGGAAGGACCCGTCCGATTCGGGCTGCCGATCGCGGATCTCGCAGCCCCCCTGTACGCCGTCATCGGCACCCTTGCCGCCGTCGTCCACGCGCGCGAGACCGGCGCGGGTCAGCACGTCGACGTGTCGATGCTCGGTGCGCTCACCTCGCTCGTCGCGTGCGAGCCGTTCGACGCGCTGGAGGATGTCGGCTTTCCCCTCCGGACGGGCGACCATGTCCCGCGTCTCGCCCCATTCGGCACGTTCGAGGCGAGCGACGGCTGGTTCGCCCTCTGCGCGCCGACCGACCACTTCGCAACGGGGGTCTTCGAGGCCATCGGGCGCGCCGACCTCGCCGATGACGTCCGCTTCGCCGACCGCGACGGCCGCGTCGCCCACGCCGACGATCTGCATGGGCTGATCGGAGCGTGGGCGCGAGGGCACACGGTCGAGGATGCGGTCGCTCGGCTCGTCGCCTGCGGTGTCCCCGCCGCTCCGGTGCGAGACACCGCCGCAGCCGTCCGGGATCCGCTCGTCCAGGACCGCGGCGAAGTCGTGCCGCTCGTGCACCCGCGGTTCGGTCACCACGACGGCCTGTACGGGACAGGCGTGCCGATCGTGTTCTCCGGGGCGCCCGCGCGGCTCGCGGCGAGCGCACCCGAGCTGGGAGAGCACACCGACCGCGTCCTCCGCGACGAACTGGGGTACTCGCCCGCGCGCATCGCCGAGCTGCGCGCCGGGGGAGTGCTGTGACCCGGGTGCTGACGATCGGCGGCGACGTGCCGCGACAGTTCGTCCTCGCCGCGGGAGCCACGCCCGAGCGGCTCGTCGCGGACGGGTCCTCCGTCGACGACGACAGCCGCGCGCGGGCGCGTGACCTGCTGGGCGAGGTCGACGGTGCGGCGATCGAGATCCTCGGGCGGATGCTGGAGAGGATCGCCGCGCGCGAGCTCGACGATGTCCCCCTGATCGTCGTCTCACACGACGGTCAGGCTTCGCTGCGCGTCTTCTACGTGCTGCGGATGCTCGTCAGGACGGGCGCCCTGACGGTTCCCGTGCACCTCCTGGACCTGCAGCGCCTGCCCGGGCCCGCCGTCGCCGAGTTCAACCGGAGGCAGCTCGAGACGCTCGGGGAACATCTGCGGAGCGCGTGCGGGGCGCGGCTCGACGACGACGCGCAGTCCCGCGCGGCCCGCTCGGAGCTCGACCTCGGTGACGCGCTCGCCGCGCTCCGCATCCGGCGTCGCGAGGATCCCGGCGTGATCCCAGCCGCCGAGATCGCGCGACTGCGCAGCATCGCTCGAAGAACACCGCCCGAGGACGCCGCCGCCGAGATCCGCGCGGCCGCGTCGATCGCGGCCCCGCACGCCGCCGACCGAGGGCGGTGGCTCGTCGTGCTGACGGGCAGCTCCGTCGCCGACCCGGCCGTCCTGTCGGCGCTCGAACGGGGCGGTGCCACCATCGTCGGCGACGATCATGACACGGGTGACGCCGAGTGGATCGGTCGGGCGGCGTATCCCTCCGACGAACCCTCCTCGGTCATCACCGCGCTGGTCGACGACTTCGCCCGCCGGTCACCGTCCGTCGGATTCGGGTCGATCGCGGATCGATCCGCGTCGATCGCCCGGCTCGCCCGGGAGTGCCGCGCCGACACCGTCTTGTCCCTCGCGCGCGTCGGCGACGAGGGGCCGCAGTGGGATGCGCATGCGCAGCGGGCCGCTGTCGAGGCCGAGGGTCGGACCTTCATCGGTCCCGTCGCCCCCGACGCGGTGGGGGCGGCGTGAGCGGCGATGGGCGCCTCCGCGCTGCGGCCGAGGTCGTGCTGTATCAACGAGCGTGGTTCGACGGCCTTCGGGAGCGGGCGGCGAGGGGCGATGCGATCGCTCTCGTCAACGCCGACGTGCCCCACGAGATCCTCCGGGCGTTCGACATCCCCTACGTCGTCAACCAGTGGTGGTCATCGATCATCGCCGCGAAGCGTCGAGGACCCGCCTCTCTGGAGCGCCTGCGCGCGCGGGGCCTCCCCGACGCGAGCCGGCAGTACGACGCGCTGCCGCTGGGCGCGCAGGATCTGCCGGCGGACGACCAGCCCTGGGGCGGGTTGCCCAATCCTCGATTCGTGATCTGCGAGCGCGGGGGAGACGCGGCCCACCGCATCTTCGAGCTGTGGGGTGCGCGGCCGGGAACCCACGCGTACTTCCTCTCGCGGACGGGGGCGGACCCCGTTCCCGATCGATGGTGGGAGATCGTTCCGCACGACTGGGAACGGGCTTTCGGTCACGACCGGATCGACCTCATGCAGCGCGAGTGCGCCGAGCTCATCGGCTGGCTCGAGGATCGCACCGGCCGCCCCTTCGAGAGGGATCGGCTGTGCGAGATCATGGATCTCTCCAATGAGCAGGCCGAGTGGAACCGCCGCACGCGTGATCTCATCGCCGCCGCCCGCCCGACCCCGGTCGCTGTCGGGGACTCGATTCCCGCCGTGATGATCCCGCAGTGGCACCGCGGCACCGAGTACGCGGTCAAGGCCGCCCGCCGCCTGCACGACGAGGTGGCCGAGCGGATCGACGCCGGCTCGACCGTCGCCGCGAACGAGCGCCGACGACTCATGTGGGTCGGGCGGGGGCTCTGGTACGACGTGGGGCTCTACCGCGCGTTCGAGCAGTCGCACGGCGCGGTGTTCGTCTGGTCGATGTATCTCGCGATCGCCGCCGACGGCTACGTCCGGTACGGACCGGATCCGCTCCGTGCGCTCGCGGCCCGCTTCGTCGGCATCACCGACCAGCTCTACGTGCCGCCGTGGTCGAGCCAGTGGTACGCGAAAGAGGCGCAGGCGCACGGGGTCGACGGGGTCGTGCACCTGGTCGCCGACGATACCCCGGGCGCAGCATTCATCACAGCAGAGCTCGAGGATGCCGGAATCCCCGTACTCGAGATCCGCGCCAACAACGCCGACGGGCGCGGCTCCGACCTCGAGGATCGCATCCGCGTCTTCCTCGACGAGCGCGTGGGCGGCGAGACGCCCTGACACCTCGCGGTGTGGCTTCGAGGGTGATCCACTTCCCCTGGGTATGCAGTCTTCGGCTGCGCGCGAGTAGCGCAATCGCCGAGAGAAGAGCGTCTGATCTGGGCTTAAGGAGCTTCATGGACGCCGGCGAGGTCGCGCAATAGAACCGTTGCGCCTCGCGAGGAAGCGCGAAACACCGGCTTGCCAAGGTGGCACCACTCGCAGTTCCTCCTCCGATCCGGCATCGGCATTCCCTGAGGACTGCGCCTGACCCAGGAGGTGCCCGATGAGCGTTGCTGAGCAGACCGCACCCATGCTGCTCGCCGACACGTCCGTCGATCCGGAGCGCCGGGTGAGTACCGGGATCCGGCGTAGCTGGTGGCTGATCCGGGCGTTCCTCCTCGCCGGCGCCAACCTCATCGTTTTCGTGTTCGTCTCCTTCTTCCTCGTGAGGCTCATCCCCGGCGACCCGGTCGTGATCGCGACGGGCGGTCGTTTGACGGGAGCCGACCTCGAGGCGGCCCGTGCCTCGTACGGCCTCGACGGATCTCTGGGGGAGCAGCTGGCGACCTACCTCGGATCGCTGGTGCAGCTCGATCTCGGCACCTCGATCGCCACCGGCCGGCCCGTCGCCGCCGATCTCGCGATTCGTATCCCGGCCACCCTCGAGCTCGTCTTCACGGGTCTTCTGGTCGCATCCGTCGTAGCTCTCCTGCTGTCGCACTACGTGGTCACTCACCGTGCGAACCGCGTCTCCCGCATCCTTCTCGGCTACGCCCGCTCGGCGGGCGCGCTGCCGGAGTATGTGATCGGCATCGCCTTCATCTACCTCTTCTTCGCCGTTCTCGGATGGGCTCCCGCCCCGTCGGGTCGACTCGATCCGATGCTGATCGCCCCCGCGCAGGTCACCGGGTTCCCGATCCTCGACGCGCTCATCGCCGGCGACGGACGTGCGGCATCTTCTTACGCCTCTCGGCTCGCGCTGCCGGTGATCGTCATGATGGTCGCCCACGCGCCGCTGCTGATGAAGACGCTCATCATCAACCTCGATCACGCGATCGACGAACCGTCGACGAAGTTCCGGATCGCATCGGGCGCGTCGCGGCGCACCGTTCTCCTCAGCATCTACCGGAGAGCCCTGCCGTCCGTTGTGGCGATGCTCGGGATGATGTTCGGCCTCCTTCTGGGCGGAGCCGTCGTGCTGGAATCCCTCTTCGCTCTCGGCGGTCTCGGTCAATACGCGGTGGACGCCGTCAACGCATCGGACATCTTCGCGCTGCGATCGTTCCTCCTGGTCGTTGCGGCGATGTGCCTGGCGATCTACCTCGCCGTCGACATCCTCACCATGACACTCGACCCGCGTCGCCGGGTCGAAACCGGAAAGGGGGCATGATGGCCGCTGCCATCGCCGGAGCAGACCTCGATGCCGTCATCCCGCGGCGCCGTCGGCGCCGTCTGTCGCCTCGCACGTCGCTGGTGCTCCACTGTCTGCCGCTCTCCATCGTCATCCTGCTCGCCGTCGTCGGTCCGCTCCTGGTGACCTCGGACCCCACCCGGGTGGTCGGGACCAGCTCGCAGCCGCCGTCGGCGGAGCGGTGGTTCGGGACCGACGCGATGGGTCTCGACGTCTTCTCTCGGGTCGTCGCCGCCTTCGCACTGAACATCCCCATGGCACTGGCCATCACGCTCATCGCCACCGCATTCGGGATGCTGATCGGCCTGGTTGCCGGCATGTACGAGTCGCACGGGGGGCCGATCGGACTCCTCGCTCGGGTCCTCACCCGTGCGGTAGACCTCGTCCAGGCGATACCGATCATGATCGCGGGGCTGGTTCTGGTGTCGTTCTTCGGACGGAACCCAGTCGTGATCGTCCTGTCCCTCGCTCTGGTGCTCGTGCCCTTCCAGGCGCGGCTCATGCGCACGGAGGTCCTGAAGACCCGGTCGGACGCCTACATCGACGCCGCGCGTCTCGCCGGAGAGAGCGAAGCGGAGATCGTCTTCCGGCACGTCCTCCCGAACTCATGGCGTTCCACCATCGAGAACACCTCCGCGATCTTCGCCATGGGCATCATCTTCTGCGCCGCGCTCGGCTTCCTGGGCGTCGGGGTCCCGGTGCCCGCTCCCGAGTGGGGGAGCATGCTCTCCAGCGGCGCCACGGATGCCGTGGTCGGGCGTTGGTGGCCCTTCTTCTTCCCCGCCGTCGCTCTCGGCCTGTCGGTCTGGGCGGCGTCGGTGTTCATCGCGGGCCTCACCCGACCCCGCACCTGACCCCGGTCATCGCCGGTTCGCTCCACCCCCGCATCCCTCCGCACCCGCCTCAAGGAGACCCGCCCGCATGATGTCCCCCACCCGCCGCACCCCGGCCCGCCTGCGTCGGTTCGCCGTCGCCGGAGTCGCCCTCACCGCACTGGTCCTCGCCGGCTGCGGATCCTCCGCCTCGGAGCAGCCCTCCGCCTTCGTGATCGTCACCGCCGCCCAGCCGCCGAGTTTCAGCTACGAGACCAGTGCCACCGGGTACGAGGCGGGGGAGTTCTGGGCGAACACCGGCGCCACCCTGATCCGGAACCCGTACGCAGCCGGGGAGGGCGAGATGTCGGCCTCGCAGGACCTGTTCTCATTCGAGCCTCTCCTGGCCGAACGGTACGAGGTGAGCGACGACCGTCTCACCTACACGTTCTACCTCGATCCCGACGCCATGAGCGTCGCAGGGAACCCGGTGACTGCGGAGGACGTCCTGTTCTCGATCAAGCGCAAGTTCGAGACGCCCACCAGCGTCGTCCCGTTCGTCTCCGCTCCGGCACTCACCGACCCCGATACGCAGGTTTCAGTGATCGACGAGTCGACGGTGTCGATCACCATCAGCGATCCCGGATACGGCTTCACGCTCCTGTCGATGCTGGCCAATCAGCCGTACAACATCTACGACTCGACCGTCCTCATCGAGCACGCCACCGAGGACGACCCGTACGCGGTGACGTGGTCTGAGACGAACGCCTCTTACGGGTTCGGTGCCTACGAGCTCACGGACTACACACCAGGCGAGCAGATGGTCTATACTGCGAACCCCGGTTACGTTCTCGGTGAGCCCGACATCACGACGATCGTCCAGCGGGTAGTCCCGGATGCCGGACAACGCGCGAACCTCGTCCGCAGTGGCGACGCGCAGATCGCCACCCAGCTGCGTCCCGCCGACCAGATCGACCTCGCCGACAGCGGGGCCGCGCAGATCTTCACCGTTCCGACCAACGCGTTCGTCTACATCCCGCTGCTGACGACCGCGGCGCCGTTCGACGACCCCGAGGTCCGGCGCGCATTCTCGCTGGCCATTCCCTACGGCGACATCATCGATGACGTCTACCGGGGGCGTCTCGACCCCGTCGACTCGATCCTCTCGGACGCCGCGCCTGGCTTCGACGGCGAGGGTCTCGCCGCACCCGAGCACGACCCGGTCGAGGCGCAGGAGATCCTCGACGCGGCCGGATACACCGAGCCGGTCGAGTTCACGCTCACGGTGAACTCGGCGGTTCCCGACCTGGAAGAGACGGCGGTGCTGATTCAGTCCGCAGCGGCCGACGCGGGCTTCTCCGTCACGGTGGACTCGGTCAGCTCGGCGGTCTTCCAGGAGGGGCTCGCCTCGAAGTCTTTCCAGGCATCGATGGGACGTGACTACGCGATCGTGCAGTCGCCGCCGTATGTCCTGTCGCTCTTCTACACTCCCGGCTCGCCACTCAACTGGCCCAACTGGGAGGATGCCGCGTTCAGTGACGCTCTGGCGGCGGGGAACGCCGTCGGCGACCCGCTCACGCCGGAGGCCGGTCAGTGGTGGAACGAAGCGCAGCGCGTTCTGCAGACGGAGCTCCCCACCGTGTACGTCGGCTATGTCCAGCCGCTGAATGCCTTCGGAACCGACGTCGGCGGGTACGTGTTCCGCACCGACAACGTCATCGACTACTCGCAGCTGACCCTGGAGTCGGAATGACCGTCGACACGCGAAACGTCGTCCTCGACGTCCGCGATCTCTGCATCGCCTACGGCGGTGTGACCGCGGTGGCGGATGCCTCCTTCACCCTGAGGGCGGGGGAGAAGATGGCGATCGTCGGCGAGTCCGGGTCGGGGAAGACGAGTCTGGCGAACGCCGTGTCGGGGTTCCTCGATCCGCTGGCCGGCTCGGTCAGTGCTGCGCGCCTCGACTTCCGCGGCGCACCGCTCGACCGCTCCGTCGACCCGCGTCGGCAGCCTCGCATTCCGGTGCGTACGTCGGGGATGTCGATGGTCTTCCAGGATGCGATGCACTCCCTCGACCCGGTGTGGACCATCGGAAGTCAGCTGATCGCCGTGCTGCGGACGACGGAGCGCATTTCGGCCCGTGCGGCACGTGTGGCGGCGGCTGATCGACTCGGCGCGGTCGGCATCCGCGACGCGGACCGGGTGATGCGCGCCCGGCCGACCGAGTTGTCGGGAGGGATGCGGCAGCGGGTGATGATCGCGATCGCGATGGCTTCGCAGCCGACGCTCCTGATCGCGGACGAGCCGACGAGCGCGCTGGATGCGACTCTCGCGGTGGCCACCATGCAGTTGATGGTCGACGTCGCCGACCGTGAGGGCACGGCGCTCCTCATGATCACGCACGACATCGAGCTGTGCCGCCGATTCACGGACACCACCGTCGTGATGCATCGAGGGCGCATCGTGGAGACGATTTCTTCCGCGAAGCTGGACGGCGCGCAGGAGGAGTACACGCGCGGACTCCTCGCGTGCGTGCCGACGCTCGAGACCGCCACGCTCGCCCAGCTCCCCACCTTGCAGTCGAGCGCGCTGAGCGAGCGGACGGCCGCGGCGTGAGCGTCGGAGACGTCGGCATCCGGGTCACCGACCTCGGGCGCGACTTCCATCGGACACAGGCCGTGCGCTCGGTGACCTTCGCCGTTCCTCCCGGCGGTCGTGTCGGAATCGTCGGCGAAAGCGGCTCGGGCAAGTCCACGGTCGCTCGCATCATCGCCGGCCTCGACCGCCCGACGCGGGGAACGGTGCATGTCGATGGCCAGGATCTGCGCTCTGCCCTGTCCACCGCTCGCGGGCGGCGAGATTATCGGCGCCGTGTGCAGCTCATCGCACAGGACACGACCTCCGCATTCGACCCCCGCTATACGATCCGTCAATCCGTGCGGATGCCGGGGCAGCGCCTCGGCGGCTGGACGCGGCCCGAGTGCGACGCGGCGATCGAGGAGCTGGTCGACGAACTGGCCATCGATTCTGCCCTGCTCGATCGACGCCCGGCGCAGCTGTCCGGCGGACAGAGACAGAGGATGGCGATTGCGCGGGCACTCCTCGTGCGGCCGCGGTATCTCGTGTGCGATGAGGCTGTCAGCGCCCTCGACGTGTCGGTGCAGGGCGCGGTTCTCAACCTGCTTAAGCGCTACAGCGTCGAGAGCGACGCGGCGCTGCTCTTCGTCTCGCACGGGCTTCCGGCCACAGCCTTCATCACCGACGAACTCATCGTGATGTATCGCGGTGCCGTCGCGGAGGCGGGCCGCACTACGCAGGTGCTCGCCCGTCCGACAGATCCCTACACTCGCGCCCTCGTCGGCGCGTATCGAGAAATGGAATCGGCGCGGCCCGCCCGCTGATCCACCCCCACCGGATAGGAGAAAGATGTTCCACCTCGCATGGTTCCTCGGCGACGGCTTCGGCATTCACCCGTGGAGCACGACCAACGGCGACGGCCCCTGGGTCGGCAACAACGTCAATGACTGGATGGATCCCCAGATCTACATCGACATGGCGACCAGCCTCGAGCGGGCGGGCTTCGACTACATCCTTTTCGAAGACACCGCGATGGTCGAGGACAGCTACAACGGCTCGGCCGATACGAGCTTGCGTCGCGGGCTTATGGCGCCGAAGAACGATCCGATGCCGCTCGTGCCCCTGCTCACGCGCGCGACGAAGCACATCGGCATCATCCCCACCGTCTCGACCATCCAGTACCCGCCATATCTCGCGGCCCGGTTGTACACCACCCTCGATCACCTCACGCAGGGCCGGGTCGGGATGAATGTGGTCACGAGTGTCACCGACCGTGTGGCGCAGAACTTCGGCTACGACGAGCACCTCGCCCACGACGAGCGGTACGCGATGGCGATGGAGTGGGTCGATGTCGTCCTGGCCCTCCAGCAGAGCTGGGAGGAAGGCGCTGTCGTTGCCGATCCGGTCGCCGGTGTGTACGCCGATCACACGAGGGTGCATCCCATCGACCACAAGGGCACCTACTTCTCCTCCCGTGGACCTCTGAACACCATCCCGGGCCCACAGCGGACGCCTCCGATCTGCTCGGCGGGAAGCTCGCCGGCGGGTCGCGAGCTCGCCGCGCGGTACGACGACACCATGATCTCGATGGTGAAGAGCGGCGCCGCAGGTCGGGCGTACCGCGACGACATGCGCGCGCGTGTGGCGTCATACGGCCGGAACCCGGACGATGTGAAGTTCCTCTTCCTCGCCACTCCGTGGATCGCTGCGACCGACTCCGAGGCGCAGGAGCAGTTCGAGGCCTACAACCGGTGGAAGGCCACCGACAAAGGTGTCGAGTACAACCTGTGGAACATGTCGTACACCTCGGGTGGACGCATCGACTTCGGCGGAATCGATCCCGACACCCTGGTGTCGGACATCGACCTCTCGCGCCAGAACGGCGAGCACACCTCTATCGCGAACCTCTTCGAGAACACCGAGGGCAAGACGCTGCGCGAAGTGGTCGCCACGTCGCACCAGACGAGCGACATGGGTCTGATCGGTTCGCCGGAGACGGTGGCGGACAAGATGGAGGAGCTGATGGACGAGATCGGCGGAGACGGCTTCCTCATCTACATGCCGACGACGCGCATGAACTTCGCCCTCATGGCGGACGGTCTCGCTCCCGTGCTGCGTCGGCGGGGACTGATCCGCGACGGCTACACCGGCACGACCCTGCGGGATCACCTCCGCGAGTTCTGACCGTCAAAAGGGGCCCGCCGACCTCGTGCGGCGGGCCCCTTCTTCGCGTTCAGTCGAAGGAGATCGGCCCCCGGTCGAAACTGACCCGGTCCGCCCGGAAGGCGTCGAAGACGACCTGGATCGGGACGTCGTCCGTGTCGAGGTAGATCAGCTCCCGCCGTAGAAGAGGGGCGCCCTCGTCGATGTCGAGGATCCGGCTCGTGCGGGCGTCGGAGGGCTCGGCACCAATCCATGCGTAGACGAGACCCGGCTCCGCTCCGAAGAAGTCACGCATCACGGTGGACATAGTCAGCGGACCGCGCAAAGACGTCGGGTCGCTGGTGATCGACGGTCGGAAGTAGGCGGTGCGAATGCCGATCGCCTCGTCGTGGAAGGTGAACGAGTTCTCCACCATCCGTACGACCTCATCGTCGATCTGCAGCCGCTCGCGAAGGAGCGGAGTGGACGGAACGAGACGCTGCTCGAGGACGGTGATGGAGACACCACCGCGCTCGCCGAACGCGAAGTCCGCGACCCCGATGCGGACCCCGGCCTCGACCAGTCGGGTACCCACGCGCGTGCGCCGCTCGAGGATGCCGATACTCGTCAGCTGCGACAGCGCGTTGCGCACCGCGCCTCGGCTGGCCGAGTAGGTGCGCATGAGGTGCTCTTCGTTGAGCGACGACCCCGGGGTGATCCGACCGGCTCGGATGGCGGCGAGCAGAAGGTCCCGCACGCGACGTGCGGATATCTGCGCCCCGCGTGCGGATCCTCCGTGTGCACGTGGGTGCTCGGTCGGTTCCGGCATGGGCGACTCCTCCCGCTCCCTGGTGCGACTGTACGGAGTTCGGGTTTCGCGAAAGCGCGCGGCGGTTTCACCGACGTAACGCGACCCGGGACACTCCCTGTGTCCCGGGTCGCGCAGCGCACATGCTCAGGCCGCGAGAGTGGTGAACTCCGAGCGGTGCCACACGAGCGGGCTGTGCGAGAAGTCGCTGAGAAGCCCGGTCACACGCAATACGACGATTTCGTGGTCGCCGGCGGGGTAGACGTGCTCGATGGAGCAGTCCAGCCAGATCGGGGCTCGGTCGAGAAAGACGGAGCCCGTCTCGGATACGTGCGTCTCGACCCCGAGGAACCGCTTGGCCTTGTCGCGCGAGGCGAGCTGCCGGGTGATCGGTGCGTGGTCTGCTCCGAGGATCGAGACGCCGATCGACTGTGCGGTCGACAGCATGGGCCACGTGCTCGAGGACTTCTGCACCGCGAACATCACCAGGGGTGGGTCCTGCGACACCCCGACGGTGAACGATGACGCCACGAGCACCGCGGGCTCATCGTTCACGACGGCGGACAGGGCCGCCACGCCGCAGGGAAACCCGGAGAAGGCCTGCCGGAGGAGCGCCGGATCGGCAGAGTCGGTGGAGTAGGGGTTGAGCATCAGAGTCCCTTTCGTGTGAGGTGCGTCGTATCGGGGGAGGCGGACGCCGAGCCGAGGACAGTGACGGCCCATCGGTCCATCCATGCGTCCGTCACGCCCGGTTGGTCGTACGCCTTGTCGCTCAGGTACAGCCCCTGCGTCGGGCAGATCGCACCCAACTCGACGAGGACCGGCTTGAGGAGGAGCTCCGGGGCGAGGGCGTGGGCGGGGCCGGCACCGAGCATGAGGGGGACGGCGGTGATCCCCGCGAGCCCGGTGCCGGTGTCGAACTGATCGAGGAAGAGTTTGAGGATGCCGGTGTACGTGGCCTTGAATGTCGGCGAGGCGACGATGACGAGGTCGCTCGTGCGTACGGTTGCGACGGCGTTGGCGACGGCGGGGTCACCCCAGCCGAGGAGGCCGGCACCGAGTTCGACGACATCGACGGCGTCGTCCGCTTCCCGCCCCGTGAGGGCGTGGGCAATGATGTGGGCCGCGGCGAGCGTCCGGGAAGCGGGTTTGGGGTTTCCCGCGACGACAGTGACTTTCATGGAGCCTCCTTGTGGTGACAAGTAGACCGCCGCGGGGTTTCGCTGGAATGAAACCGGAGTTACCGTCGATTGCGCGGCCTGCCATCGTCGGCCTTGTGTGGGAAAGTCCTGATGAGAGGAATCTTTTTGGACCCTCATCCAACTACTGCGCGACACCGGCACAGTCGTCGAACCATCCAGGGATAACGACTCGCGGCACGATGGGCTGCAGTCCCACCCTCCACGCCGCGCAATAGAGTGGCACGAGGTCCGCGGCGCCCGAATCCGCGTCGAACCCACTCCCGCGGAGGATGTCTTCGTTGTCGAACCCCGTCCAGAGCTCGCGCCAGCTCGCCCCGAGCCCGCCCACCGCCACGCGCCGCTACGCCCCTCCGCGCCCGCAACCGCACACGCTCGACCGCCCTCGTCTCCACGACGCGATCGACGCGAGCGTCCGCGCGCACCGGATCACCGTGGTCCGTGCGCCGAGCGGTTTCGGCAAGACCTCCGCGGTCAGCGGCTGGGCCGCCGGGCACCCACGCCGAGTCGCTTGGCTCTCCCTCGGCACCTACGACGATGAGCCGTCTCGCCTCGGCAGCCGAGTGATTCGCGCGCTGCAATCCCTCGCGACCGCGGATTCGCGCCTCAGCGCCCTTGCTGCCGTCGACCCCGCCGAAGCCGGGGGAGGGGTCGTCTTCGATGCGCTCCACGACATCCTCGCTGGCGTCGATGCGCCGGTCTTCCTGGTGATCGACGATGCTCAGCGTGCCGGCGATGCCCTCACGGGCGGACTTCTGGGCGCTCTCATCGACGCCGGCCCCGAGCAGCTCCGGCTGGTGTTCGTCGGCACCGGTTCGATCGATGCCCGTCTCGCCCGGTGGACGCTCGGAACTCCGGATACCGTCATCACCGACGCCCAGCTCGCGTTCGACGTCACCGAGATCGCCGCGGTCCTCTCCGACACCGACGCCACCACCGCCACCGACGTGGACACCCCTACCCCACCCCTCCCCGGAGACGTCCTCGCCGGAACCGGCGGCTGGCCGATCGCCGTCCAGTTCGCCCGACTCTCCGGCCGCAGGCGCCCCGGTCTCGCGGGCGCCCCTGACACCGGTGCCCAGACGACCACCGCCCTCCTCCGCGATTATGTCCGCGACAACGTCATGCGCGACATCCCCGACGACCTTCGACGCCTCGCCCTCGACACCGCGGTGTGCGAGGAGCTCACCGTTCCGCTCGCTGAGGCGCTCACCGGACGCACGGATGCCGCTGCCCTCCTCGCGCGCGCCACCCGCGGAGGCCTTTTCCTCTCCGCGAGCGACACCGCCGACACTCCCACGCCCGCTGACACCACCGACGCCACCGAAGTCACCGCCCCCAGCCACCCCACCACCTATCGCTGGCACCCGTTGTTCGCGAAGCTCTGCCGCGCGATCTCCGACGAGGAAGACCCCGCGCGCAATGCCCGCGCCCACCGCGCCGCGGCCCGCCACCTCGAGCGCGACGACCCCTTCGGTGCGATCTATCACTGGCAGCGCGCCGACGAGTCGGAGGAGGTCGCCCGCGTCATCGTCGAGCACTGGGTGCGTATCGTCATCGAGGCCGACACCGCCGCCCTCGATCGCATCTGCGCCGCCCTTCCGACGCCCTTCGACAACGACCCCGCGATCCTCCTGATCCGCGCCTGCGCCGCGGACATCCTCGGCGCCCCGCACGCGGCCCGCACCTTCCTCGCGCAGGCGGTCGCTCGCGCCGGCGCCACCCCCGACGCCGCGTTCGCGATGACGCTTCCGCGCGCGCAGCTGTTCCTCCTCGACGACCGGGCGGCGCTCGCCGCCGCGGCCGACAGCGTGCACGCCGGACTCATCGCCGACACGCAGATCGACCGCCACGTCCACGCGGCCCTGCTGTTCCTCCTCGGCTGGGCCGGCATGCGTCACCGCCTCACCCCGGCGCGCACCATCGACCAGCTCCGCACGGCGGTCACCGAAGCGGATGCCGTCGGCGATGAGATCCTCGCCACCCGTGCGCGCAGGCTCCTGTCGTTCACCCTGGCGTGGGCGGGGGCCCTACGCGATGCGGGCCGCGTCCTCGACCGACTCGGCGCCGCCGCGGAGGATGACCGCCCCTGGCTCGCCAACGGCGGGGGAGCGACGACGGTCGCGATGGGGATCATCGCCTACTGGGCGGAGGATCACGAAACGGCGGCGCGGCACTTCATCCGCGCCGTGAGCGGCGAGCGCGCCGCGCCCTCGTTCCGGGGCGTCGCCGCCGTCATGCTCGCCCTCACCGCGGCGCGCACCCACGACGATCGCCTCGCCGCGCGCGCGTCGATCGAGCTCGACACGCTCCCGCGCGGCGAGCGTCACGGAGTCTCGTGGGGGGCCTTCCGCGATCTCGCCGACGCCGCGCTCGCCGATTCCCGGGGTCGCACCGACGACGCCGTCGCGATCGCCGAGCGCCACACCGCCTCCAACCTTCCGCTGGTGACCATGGTCTTCGCCGAGCTCATCCGTCGCGCGGGCGACGCCGAGCGGGCTCTGGAGATGCTCCGCGGACTCGGCCCCTACCGTGAGGTGACGTACGTGCGCGCCGCGACGATGCTCACCGCCGCTCTCGTCCACGCCGAGCGGGGCGCGGAACGGCTGGCGCACGAGCTGTGCGAGCAAGCCCTCGAGATCGGCGACCGCGAGGGTCTCGATCGCCTGTTCGTCGGCGCCGAGCCGGCGGTCCGTCAGCTCCTCGCCGATCACCTTCAGCGTGGGACCGCCCATGAAGAGCTCGCCGCCCGCGCCGCCCGCCCGGCCGCGACGTCCGGACCCATCTCGATGCTCTCCGACCGCGAGCGCGCTGTGCTCGACCTTCTCGGCACCCGCAAGACCGCCGGCGAGATCGCCGAGACCCTGCACGTGAGCGTCAACACCCTGAAGACCCACACCCGCTCGATCTATCGCAAGCTGGGCGTCAACTCCCGCGAAGAAGCGGTGCAGTCCGTCCGTTGAGACCCGGTCTACCCCGCCTCACCCCAAAGGCGCCTCTCCCTCATCCTCCGAATCGGTCACGCCGCAACCCCGCCCCTAGCGTCGATACCCGTTGCCTCCCCGGGTGGGCGGCGGCGCACGGTCACCGCTGCTGGGGGGCAGGTGAGACCGGCGCCGGAAAAGGGGGCTTTGGCCCACCCCGGGAGGCTACACCCCTCGCCCGCCTCACCCCGAAACAGCGCAGCACTCACCCTGGGGCTTCGGCGCGGGCTCCACCCACGGCTACGTTCGGGCCACCGCACTCTGTCTCGACCCGAATCGCCAGAAGGTCCTTCCCGACACATGTCTTTCGCTCATCGTCGCGCGCGCCGCGGCATCTTCGCTTTCGCCACCACCGCCGCCGTCGCCGTGGGCTTCGCGTTCGCCGCTGCGCCGAGCAGCGCCGCGCCGCTCCTCGCCATCGAGCCCTTCGACGCGACCACCACCGACGGTGACGGCAACGACTTCCCCGCCGAGGCCCTTCTCGGCGAGCGGGTCGCATTCGCCAACGACGAGCTCCTGCTCTCGACGACGCTGAACGCCAACAGCTACCGCCGCGTCACCAACGACACCAACACGGCACTGGCCACCCTGGCCCAGCCCGACCCGCGCGGGTCGTCACCGGAGCCGGATCGCACCGTCCTCGGTGCGCGGACCGCCGCGGGCAATTTCACGGCCCCCTTCGCCGAACGAAGCCTCCTCCTCGCCGCGACCGAAGGCCTGCTCGACGGGAACGGTCGAGAGTCGGTCGGCATCCTGCAGCTGACGTCCACGAGCGACGCCGCCGAACCCATCGGGACCTACACCACCTACGCGCCGCCCGAGGACGACCTCGAGCCGGGCAAGACCTACCTCATCCGCAGTCGCGCGTCGAGCGACGACGTGATCGCGACCAGCTCCGACCCCGTCGCGCCGCTCTACGCAGCGTCGAGCAACGGCGCCGAGAAGTCCGACCTGACGCAGCAGTGGACGGCCATCGCGCACCTGGACGTCGCCGACGACGCCGTCGTCTTCCAGCTCGTCAACCGCGCGGACGGGACGTGCCTCACCCAGCCGATCCCGTTCGGCAACCCCTGGACCGCCGTGTGCAACGACAGCGAGCACCAGCTGTGGCGCCTCATCCCCCAGGGGGACGGCGGGTCGATGATCTTCAACTGGTCGCACGGACAGGCGTTGAGGTACGACGGAACCGGGTTCGGGATCACGACCAGCGCGTTCGGGAGCGGCACCCCCTTCGAGTGGGACTTCGTCGCTGTCGAGCAGCCCGACGAGATCCCGGCATCCGTCTCGTTCGAGATTCCGGCCGCGACGGATACCGTCTTCGACCTCGCCGTCGCCGACCTCGACGGTGTCGCCGGCGCAGAGGGACTCGGCCGGGACGAAGCCGTGGTCGCCTACGTGAAGCCGAACTCCGAGCTCGCCCTCGCAGTGGTCGACTACAACGTCGGACTCAACCGACGTCTCGTGACGACGATCGACACCGGCATCACGCCAGGTCGCACCGCGGCCGGCGCGATGCTGCCCCTCGCGGTGGACACCGCCGACGTCGATCAGGACGGAACGCCTGAGATCGTCGTCGCGTACGTGGATGACGCCGGCACTCCTACCGTTTTCGTGGCCGAGTACACCGCGAGTGGTGAGGAGCAGCGCGAACTGACGCGGGTCGGAGATCCGCAGACGCTGCCGGTGAGCCTCTCGACCGACCAGCTGGCCTCCGCCGACATGTCGGTGTACGACTTCGACGGTGACGGACTGCAGGAGATCGCCTGGGTGGGTCCGGATGCCGCGGACTCCGGCTACATCGGTCTGGCCGTGAGTCGGATCACCCTCAGCGGGACCGACCTGTCGGTGTCGGATGTGACCCGGATCCGGGTCGACGACGTGGCGTACTCGGCGCAATGGGAGAACGCGAACTCGGGCGTGCGCGTGGAGAGCGGACAGTTCTTCGACACGGTGGACGGCTCCGGCAGCCGCCAGCTCGCCATCACGCACCCCGACTCCGACGGCGGGCAGGCGGTGACCGTCGCGCGACTGCTCAACGGGGAACTCGCGTTCCTCTTCCCTGACACGGTCTCCCTTCCCCCGCTCTATGAGACGTTCAGCGTCTCGATGGCGGTCGGCGGCTTCGCCGGTGGCGGCGGGGGCGACGACGCGCAGTGGGGCATCGCGCTCTCCCTCGTCGGTGGCGAAGCGAACGATGACCAGCTCCTCCTGATCCAGCCGACAGACGTCGATGAGCCGCCCTCGGTCACCACGCAGGCCGTGACGGTCGACGGGGGCGAGACGTTGGCGGTGAGCGGTTTCGACCTCACCTCCTACGACCCCGGTGGCAAGACGCTCGAGCTCGGCGATCCGGTCGTCTTCACGGTGCAGAAGCTCACTTCGATGAGCCTGATCGGAGGGCAGCCTCCCGGGCACAGCGACTGGATCGACGGAGAGTTCCTCAACATCTCGCGCAACCAGGACTTCAACCTCGAGATGGGGACCTCGGGCACGGGCGCGTTCAACAACGAGACGTCCCAGCAGTCGAATCAGGCCTACAACCTGAGCGCCGAGGCCGACGTCAAGGCCACGATCGATGCGGGCATCCCGTTCCTGGAGAAGGGCGAGATCAGCGGCGAGCTCTCCGGAAAGCTGGGGGCATCCTGGAGTTCGCTGGGGAGTGCAACCTCGCAGGCGGGCTACAGCACCGACTTCACGATCAGCTCGAAGACCGGCGACGACGACATCGTCAACGCGATCGTGCAGGACTACCAGGTCACCCGCTACCCGGTGATCTCGGTCGATTCCTGGGATCGCCCGGATGCCGCGAGCTCCGGCTGCGACGACGGCTGCTACGGCTACTGGGATGTCGTCGTTCCCGGCACGCCGCAGCAGGCGGACCTCGCCGGCAAGGGCAACGACTACTTCAGCGCCAGCTGGCAGAACGGGAACGCACTGTCGTACCCGCGGCTCGTCAACGGCCAGGTGCCGATCGATGACGTCGTCGGTCAGTTCACGTCTGTGGCTGCGGACGGCACGACGACCACCGGTGACGCCTCGCTGTTCAACGAGCAGATCGGCGTCGGGGGCACCGAGACATCGGTCGACCTCACGACGACCGTGTCGGGTTCGTCCAGCACCTCCGAAACGTCCGAGAAGGGCTGGAACCTCGATCTGAACGTCGAGGGCGGCGTCGAGGCCAAGGTCGGAATTCCCTTCGTCGAATCCGCCGACCTCGAGGGCTCTCTGTCCGCGGGCTTCAGCACGAACCAGATGTTCACCGGGTCGACGAGCGGGTCGACGGCGAACACGCACAGCACCACGTTCGCCCTGTCGGTTCCGGAAGTGGATGCCGACCTCGGCTACGAGTTCGGCGCCGCGTACTACTACGGCGCGGACGGCGCGGTCCGGGTGACCTACGGCACCGATCTCACCGCCAACGCGGAGGGCCGGGAGTTTTGGACACGCGTGTACGGGCAGAAGCCCGATCCGGCACTGAACATGCCCGGGGCGACCGTCTTGGTTCGGGGGCCCATCGGGTACCTCGGCACCGTCCAGTGGGTTCCGCTGGACAACCGTCAGGAGCTGCGGGGCTTCACCCCGCGACTGCCCGACGGCGACGACCCGACGACGTCGGGCGTGCCCTACGGCTCCAGCCCCGAGGTGGGCGACCCGGTCGTGTTCGACGTCGAGGTCTCCAACTACAGCCTCGTCCCGATCACCGATCCGTTGACCGTGTCGTTCTCGGCGGTTCCGATCGATGCGAACAACACGATCATCGGCGAGCCGGTCGACATCGGCACCACGACGGTCACCTCCGACATCCAGCCCCAGGAGAGCCTCACCGTGTCGTCGCCGCAGTGGACCGCGCAGGGTGCGGCCGGCGGCGGCGCGCAGAGCTGGCGCATCTTCGTCGTGCTCGACGAGGACGACACGATCGACGAGATCCACGGATGGGCGGGAACTCCCGACACGGTGTGCCCGGCCGATTCGGTGCAGGGCGACGTGACGCTGACCGACCCGCGAACCGGGGAGGCCGAGACCCTCGTGTGTGGCCAGAACAACCAGGGCTTCGGGCTCGTGTCCGTCGTTCCCGAGGGTGCCGCGGGCGCGAGTGACGCGCAGGTCGGTTTCGCCGGCGCCGGTGTGATCACGACCGACGCGGCGACGTTCGATCTCGACAGCGAGAGCGCGCTTCCCGAGGTCACGGTGGGCGAGACGGCGCAGATCGTGCTGAAAGCGGATGCCGAGCGTGACACCGCGTCGCACGAGATCGTCACCGTCTACGACGGTCACCCTTCCGAGGGGAACATCGTGGCCGTGAAGCGTCTCGGTGGACTCGGAGCCGAGGGGGTGGCGTCGGCGGTGGTCGACTACACGGCTCCCGAGGCCGGGACGCGGGAGTTGTATGCGGTGCTGCGCGCGTCGGACAACACCGGTGACGAGCGCGGCCTGATCGTGCGCGTCAACGCCGTCGATGACTCCGCTTCTGACGACGGCGGCGGCAGCAACGGCGGCGACGGCGGCGGATCCGGCACCCCCGGTGAGGGCTCGTCCGGTTCGGATGCGCAGAACGACCCCGATCTCGCCACTACAGGAGCGGATGCGTGGCCGTGGATGTTCCTCGCGCTTGCGGGCATCGCGCTCGTCGTCGCAGGGGCGATCGCCCGCACTCGTAGGCCTCGCGCCGACTGATTCCATCCGTCGATTGCGGACGTCGTCACCACTCTGTCTGGTGACGACGTCCGCGTCGGCCACAAGAGCCCCGTACCGCCCCCCACGCCCGGATCCCGCGCCCGCCGCCATCTCCCGGTGGTCGAGTAGCCCGCGCAGCGGGCGTACCGAGACCCGGACGACCCGCAACGTCAGTCCCGGCCAACCTCGCTCCGCGTCGTCACCCCTGACGGATGCCGTCCCCCTCCGACGCCGCCTCAGCCGCGGAAGCCCCCGTCGCCACGCCTGCCCCGTGGCCGGCGTGCCAGGTCCCTAGCCACGCGAGGTACACGGTCAGTTCGGCGAGGATCGCGAACCGCCAGGGGGCCGATACCCCCGATGCCTCGAGTCCCACCGCGCAGAGCACCCCGAGCACGACGATTCCGACGAGGAGCGCGACGCCGCCTCCCGTTCCGGTTTCGCGCTCCGGACGGTGACGGGTGAGCGCGGTCGGCAGTAGCGCGAACAGGATGATCGCCCACAGCGCCCAGACGAATCCCCACGCCCACGCTTGCGCGATCGCCACGAGTGCGGTCGTGCCAATCGCGGCGCAGATCGCGAGCGCGAACTTTCCGCCACGCGTGCACGCGCGCCAGGCGAGGACGAACAGGATTGTCGCGACGATGATTCCGAGGGCGAGCAGGGTGATGCCGGCGAGCCCGCCGAGGGTGTTCCGGAACTCGATGATGACGAGGGTGGCGGTTCCGAGTGCGGCGATGGTGGCGAGGCTGACGTTGACGAGGTTCGCGGTGTCTTCGCCGATGTATGCGCGCACCGGTCGGATCGATGTGATTACTGCCGCCAGGGTGACGACGCCGACGAGCGCCAAGAAGACGTTGAGCGACGTTGTCGCATCGCTGAGGTCCACCGCACGACTCTAGCCATACGTCTTACTCGGTCCGACGTGGGTTACCCCCGTCGAGGGCAAGGGGTCGCGGAGCGACCCCGCGGCAGCCATCTCAGGAACGCGCGGACGCCGATGATCAGAACGGCGGAATGATCGGAGGCGATTCGCGATCCGGTTCGGAACCGGGATCCGGTTCGGGGTCAGAATCGGGGATGAACATCACCCTGGGTGGTGGGTCTTCGATGTAGACCTTGCCGGACGGTGCGGTGAATCTCAGCCTGCCGCCGGGAAGTTGCTGAACGGTCCATCCCGCTGCGTGTCGGGTGACGTGATGACGGGTGCAGCAGGGCCCGAGATTGTCTCCGTCTGTCTTCCCGCCGTTGGCGTACTCCTGGTGGTGGTCGATCTCGGATCGCATCGCCGGTCGCCGGCATCCGGGGAACGCGCACCGCACGTACCGGGCCTGCAGGAACCGCTTCAACCCCGCGGTCGGGGTGTACCGGTCCGTGGTCAACACTTCGGCGGTGACGGGGTGGAGGAACACCCGGTCGAACCCGGGCGCGTTCCCCGTCAGGATTCGCACCGTGGCCGGGTCGATCGCGCACTTCCCGTTCAACTCCGCCCCACCCGACGTCGTCCCCGCCAGGGTCGTCGCCGGGATGCTGACCTGCACGCTCGCGCGGATCGCGGCGAGCCCGCCGCCGGTGGGGTCGATCGTCGGTGCAGCGGTGAGGAGCATGTCCATCACGACGTCCGCGCGGATCTGATCCAGCGTCCGTTCGTCGAACCACGGCTCTTCAACCTCTTCACCGCGCGCCCGCCGCTCGGCGTACTCCCGTCGGGCCCGCAGGTCGGCGGCTTTGATCTCCCGCGCCTCCTGAGTCGCGCGGTCATACGCTCCGTGGACGTAGGCGGAGGGTGCGATCGTTCCGAGCATCGACATCCCGTCGGGGAGGTCTTCGACGAACACCCGCTGCTTACAGGCTGCGACCTCGTGCCGCTCCTGCACCGTCCGCGGATTGAGCTTGTCCGCCACCTGCTGCGCGTACGGCCGCAACCGACCGGTCGCGGTCTTCACTGCGTAGTCGAGCACGTCCTTCTCGTACGCCGCGCGCGCGTCCGGGTCCGGGAGGTCGGCACCGAACTCCACGATCACCTTCGTGTGCGCCTGCGACACCTTCCCCGCCCGCCACGCCTCGAACGTCGGGGAATACTCCGTCACGAGTCGGTGGCATTCGAACAGCCGGTTCTGCACCGTACTGTCATTCACCCGCGTGGCCGCGCCGATCTCCGCCGCCATCGCCCGCAACGGCATCTCCCGCGCCTTGGCCGTTGTCGACCCGAGACACGCGGTCTGCTCCTGCGCGTACGCATACGCCTTCGCCATCGCGGCGGCCTCACGCGCTTGCCCCTCCGCGGTCACACGACGAGCCTCGAGAATCTCGTCGACGAACTCCGCCGTCGCCCGAGCCACCGCATCACGACCATCGCTGTCGCCCACCGGCTCCGAAGTCTCGTCCATGGCTTCTCGTCTCGGTCAGTGTTCCGTCTTCAAAGTATAGAACAGAGGTACGACAATGACTAGGCTTTGATCCCGCCTGTGGGTAGCGAATATCGAATTTAGATACGCCTCTCGCGAGCCCGGCTACTCGAATCCCCGTGCTCCTCCCGCAATCGGGTGGTCGAGTGTCCGCGCAGCGGACGTACCGAGACCGGGACGACCCGCAGCGTCGCTCCCCGGCGACCCCCGCATGATCGAATGGACCCATGCCCGCGCCCCAGAACGCCCCCCAGAACGCGATCTCCCTCACCCTCGACGGAACCCCTGACTTCCCGAGCGTGGTCCTTCAGGCGCTCTACCGCATTACGCGACGCTCCACCCCCGAGCTACGTCGCGCAATCCGCGCCGGCGAGCCGGTCTTCACCGCAACCCTGTTCGGCAACGACCACATCGAGGTCGTCCCCCGCCTGGAGAAGACCGTCGACTACCTCGACGGCCTTGGCGTCCCGTTCACCCTCCACGAGTGGGTCGACGGAACCCGCGAAGAGATCACCGTCCAGCTCATGCGCGAGATCATCGAGGCCGCCGACGGCGAAACCGCCTGACGCCCAAGCAACCCCGCTCGCCCACGCCCCTCACCCTCCCCACCCGCCTCTCTCACCCCGGCACTACCTCGCCCGAGCCTGGCGCCCGTACGGTGGCCCCACCCGACCGCCGCCGGCGAGACCGCTCACGCGTCACGCGACACCCCCCCACGGATGCCGCGCCCTGCGCACACCTGAGACTGCTCGTCGCCCATCGAGAGAGTCTCCGACCCGCATGACACGTTCCACTGCCGCTCCGCGTCGCCGCATCGCGGCCCTGTCCATCGCCGCTCTCGTCCTGGGGGGAGTCGCGCTCTCCTCGAGCCCCGCGATGGCCGCCGAAACCGCGCCCATCGAGACCCCCGTGTCACCCGCGCCGGAATCCTCCCCGGGCGAAGAAGAGGTTCCCGCCCCCGAGATCGGCGGCCTGCCCGTCATCACCGAGCAGCCGCAGAGTCAGGTCGTCTTCGAGGGGGAGGACGCGACCTTCACCGCCGCCGCGACCCACTGGGACATCGTGCAGTGGTACGAGCTGACGGCCGAGAACGCGATCTTCCAGCCGATCGAGGGGGCGACGTCCACGACGCTCACCCTTAGCGATGTGACGCGCAGTCAGACCAACACGGCCATCCTCGTCGCCTTCACCAACGGCAACGGTCAGATCCGGTCGCAGCAGGTGGGCCTGTTCGTCAATCCCGAGCCGAACCCCGACCCGGCACCCAACCCCGACCCCGAGCCGACCCCGGACCCGACACAGACGCCCCAGCCGACCGAGGCTCCCACCCCCGAGCCGACCGAAAGTGCCGACCCGGACGCCGGAACCCCCTCCGACTCCGACGACACCCCCGCAACGGATGCCGCGTCCGACGCCGATGCGCCCGCCCGCGTCCTCGCGGCGACCGGGTCCGATCCCGCGTGGTCGACCCTCGCCCTCGGGGGTGCGCTCCTCCTCGGCGGGGCGGCAACCCTGCTCGTCGTCCGCCGCCGCGCTCATCGAGCCGGCTGACTCCAGCGCACGAGACCGCGATGCGCACGACACGACGGGCGCCCCACGCGCACGCGGGGCGCCCATCGCGCGAACGCTGGTCAACTACGCGCGGGTCAGGGAATCGATTTCCCCTCGCACAGCCCGCGCGATCTCGACAGCGTTCGGCAGGTCCGAGTGAACACACACCGTATCGACGCTGACATCACGCACGCGGCCGGAGGCGGTCCGCAAGGCTCTGCCATCCACAGCCTCCCGCACCCGCTCTCGCGCCGCGCTCGCGTCGGTGGGTCGTGCTCGCCGTTCGATGATCAGAACACCGTTGTCGTCGTAGTCGAGATCGACGTAGAGCTCCGAGAAGAAGGGCACTCCGACATCGCGCGCCGCCTCCTCATGAGCGGTTCCCTGCAGGCCATACACACCGACGTCGAACTGGAGCGCGACCTCGCACACTCCGCGCATCAGCTCGACGTCCGCGAGAGTCATCCCGAAGAGGGCTCCGTGCGGCTTCACGTGGTGGAGGGGTGCGCCGGCGGCGTCGAGAAAGGCAGCGAGTGCACCCACCTGGTAGCGCACGAGATCGCGCACCTCCTCGGCATCCAACGCCATTGCTCGTCGGCCGAAGCCCACCATGTCGGGAAGACCCGGGTGCGCACCGATCGTCACGCCACGCTCGACCGACTTCTCGATGACCCGCCGCATCTCGCTCGGGTCTCCCGCGTGCATGCCGCAGGCGATGTTGACCGAGTCGACGATGGCGAGAAGGTCATCGTCATTTCCAAACGAGTGGATGCCGATGGACTCGCCGAGGTCGGCGTTGACCGTGACGGGTCTCATGCATCATTCCCATCCAAGTGGGGTGCACGGCGGGCAGCGAGTGCCCCCTCGACCGCCGACGCGACGCCGAGCAACGCACGCTCCGAGTAGGGAGCGGACATCATCTCGAGCCCGACCGGCAGTCCGTCCTCGGTGAAGCCGGCCGGCACGGTGATGGCGGGGAAGAGCAGCTGCGACGCGATGACGGTGTTGGTCGGGTAGGTGAGGCACGTCCAGCGGTCCGCGAAGATGTCGGCGTGCGTGGGTGCCGGCAGCTTCGAGTCGGGGAACACGATCGCGTCGAGGTCGTGCACCGCCATGATGCCGAGCACCTGACGCTGGAATGCCGTCTGCGCGAGGACACGCTCCAGGTACGCCGGGTCGTCGGTCGGGTCGAGCGGGCCCGCCACGATGGCTTCGAGAAGGTCGAGCTTCTCGTGGTACTGGCCCGCCGCGACGATGGCGCCCATCGACTCGACCGGGAGATCCGGGCGCGCGCCCACGAACGCGTTCATATCCTGCTGCGATCGTGTCGTGTAGAGAGACGTGAATCCGACTTGCTCGTCGAGTCGGTCGATCGCGATCTCGACGAGCTCGGCACCGGCTTCGGCGAGGCGCGTCAGAGCCGCCTCGAGGACGGATGCCGCGCGGGCGCCGTCGGGGTCTGCGACGTCGGGGAAGGCCTGACGGAGGACGCCGAGGCGCAGCCCTTCGGCAGAACGCGGGGCCGCCGCCTCGGTGAAGCTCGCGCCGCCGGCGTCGACGACGACGGCACCGGTGAACTCGTCTCGCTCGTCGAACCCGACGAGCACGTCCAGGAGTCGGGCGGAGTCCTCCACCGTGCGAGTCATCGGGCCCGCGGTGTCCTGCGGGGTGACGAGCGACGACATGCCGGCGCGGCTGATGAGTCCGGGCGTCACGCGGACGCCGACGAGGCCGCAGAACGACGCGGGCAGGCGGATCGAGCCACCGGTGTCTTCGCCGATCCCGACGAGGGCGAGATTGGCGGCCACCGCCGTCGCCGAGCCGCTGCTGGATCCGCCAGGGTCGCGTGCGAGGTCGTAGGGGTTCTTCGTGACACCGCTGCGCGAGGAGGTCGAGAACCACGAGGTCGCGAAATCGGGCAGGGTCGTTTTCCCGAGAATGATCGCTCCTGCGTCGCGGAGCTTCGTGATCGCCGTCGCATCCTGCGCCGGAACGTACTCGGCTGCGGCGACGTTGCCGAAGGACGTCGGGATGTCCGCCGTTTCGATCTGGTCCTTCACGACGATCGGCACGCCGTGCAGTGGCCCGATGAACTCTCCGGTGCGCGCGAACACGGCGTCGAGTCGGTCGGCCTGGTCGCGGGCATCCGAGGCGACGGTGATGATCGAATTCAGCGCCGGCCCGGCGGCATCGACGGCGGCGATGCGGTCGAGGTAGGCGTCGACCAGTTCACGGGCCGTGAAGGCGCCGGAGCGGAATCCTTCGTGGGCGGCAGCGATCGTCAGTTCTTCGATCTGAGGTGCGGACATGCTGTTCTCCTTTGTGTATCGAGTCTGCGGGTGGATGGTGGCGACGCCAGGTCTAAGCGGAAGGCCTGATGCGTCGCGGGAAGCGCACGTGGGCCAGTGCAGCGATGATGATGAGGCCCTTGATGATGTTCTGGTAGTACGGATCGACGTCGAGCAGGTTGAATCCGTTTTGGAGCGTGGCGAGGATTCCGACTCCGACTGCCGTTCGCCAGACCGCGCCTTTGCCCCCGGCGAGCGACGTCCCCCCGACGATGACGACGGTCAGCACGTCGAACAGGAGGTTCGCGCCCATGCTGGCCTGGGCTGAGCTCAACTGGGACGCGCTGATGGCGCCCGCGAGTCCGGCGCACGCACCAGAGACCACGTAGGCGAGGCTCACCACGCGAGTGGTGTGGATGCCGGCGAGGTGGCTGGCTTCGAGATTGCCGCCGACCGCGTAGACGTTCTGGCCGTAGGCGGTGTAGGCGAGGACGAGTCCGCCGACGACCATGACGAGGATCGCAACCATCCCCGAGTAGGGGACGCCGAGCAAGCGCCCGGATCCGAGGATGCCGAAATCGGCGAACGTGACGACAAACGGGCGGTTCGCTGTCACGACGAGAGCGACGCCGCCGAGGATGAGCGAGCTGCCGAGGGTCGCGATGAAGGGGTTGACGCGCAGCACGGTGACGATGACGCCGTTGAGGAGCCCGGCGGCGGCACCGACGGCGACCGCGACGACGAAGGCGACGAGCGGCGGCATCGTCTGTCCGAGTCCTGCGGCGACGACCCCTCCGAGCGCGAACACGGCGGCGACCGACAGGTCGAATCCGCCGGTGATGACGACGTAGGTCATACCGACGCCCATGATCGCAACGGGTGCCCACTGGCTCAGGATGTTCATCAGGTTGCCGGGGGCGAGGAAGGCGGGCTGCGCGAGCGCGACGATCGCGACGAGCACGATGAGCGCGAGGACGACGCCGTGAGAACGAAGCCAGATGAGGGCGTCGCGGCCCGTGGTCGGCGCGGTGGGGGTGGTGGCAAGGCTCATGCCGCAGCCTTCCTATCGGAGCGTGAGAACGAGTGGGTGAGGATGTCGTGCACGTCGCAGCCGCCCGGAAGCTCCGCGACGGCGCGACCCCCAGCGAGGACGACGACGCGATCCGAATAGCGCGCGACCTCTTCGAGTTCGCTGCTGGCCCAGATGACGCCGAGGCCGTCGTCGGCGAGCGATCGCAGCATCGCGAACACCTGTGCTTTGGCGCCGATGTCGATGCCTCGTGTCGGTTCGTCGAGCAACAGGCAACGGGGGGCGCGACTGATCTGGCGTGCGAGCAGAACCTTCTGCTGGTTGCCGCCGGACAGCGTCCCGACGGCAACGGAAAGTCGGTGCTCGGGGAGCGCCGCGCGCGTGGTGAACGGCTGCGCCCACCGAGCGATGCGACGGCCGGTCACGCGAACGGCGCCTGCGGCGCGGGCGAAGGCGCCGATGGCGACGTTCCAGCTCGATGCCCGGTCGAGCACGAGTCCCTGAGCCTTGCGGTCTTCGGGCGCGAGGACGATTCCGATACGCGCGGCGGCTCGGGGCGAGCGCGGCCACGCGACCGGGGCGTTGTCGATCTCCATCGAGCCGGCGTCGAGGTCGCGCGAGCCGACGAGCGCGCCGAGGAGGCGGGAGCGTCCCGAGCCGACGAGTCCCGCGAGGCCGACGATCTCGCCGGCGCGCACGGTCAGCTCCGGAAGGTCGATGCCGGGCCCTCGCATGCCGCGGATGTCGAGGACGATCGTGTGCTCCTGCTCTCGGGGCGTCCGAGGGTCGGGCGGTGAGATCGCGCCGACCATGGCGGTGACGAGAGCTCCGTGCGTCCATTCCGACGCGGGGGCCGTGGTGACCAACTGTCCCGCGCGCATAACGCTCACGGTGTCGCAGACGTCGAGGACGGCGTCGAGGTCGTGTGAGACGTAGAGCACCGTTACTCCGCGGTCGCGAAGGTCGCGGATGATCCCGTGGAGCCTTTCGATATCGGCGGGGCCGAGGGATGCCGTCGGCTCGTCCATCACGACGATGCGCCGATCGCGGGCAAGAGCGCGCATGATCTCGAGCAACTGCTGCGCGCTGGTCGACAGCGAACCGGCACGGATGCCGGGCGCGATGTCCAGGCCGAGCAGCTCGCTCATCTCGCGGAAGCGCGCTCGAGCACGGCGGTGGGCGAGGACGACGCCCTTCCTCGGGGGATCCCCGAGGAAGACGTTGTCGCAGGCGGTGAGCTCGGGGATGATCGTGAGTTCTTGATAGATCATGGCGACGCCGACCGCGCCTGCGGCGTGGACACCGGTCGGCATGGTCTTCCCGTCGACCAGGACGGCCCCCTCGTCCGGAGTGACAGCTCCGGCGATCGTCTTCATGAGAGTGGACTTTCCGGCTCCGTTCTCACCGACGATCCCGTGGACCTTGCCGGCGAAGACGTCGAGGCTCACACTGTCGAGCGCGACGACTCCCGGGTATGCCTTGCGCAGTCCTCGCATCGACAGGGCGATGCGCTCTCCGGACGAGGGGGTGCTCATGCTCAGTACTCCGGCGTGAAGGTCGCGGCGTTGTCGCTCGTGACGAAGATCGAGCCGGGCCCGTCGACGACGACGGGCGCGTCACCGAGGAAGGTGAAGCCGGGCGTCGGCTCTCCCGTGTCGATCGCGCGGGCGAGCTGAACGAATCCGTAGGCGGACTCTTCATAGGGAAGGAGCACCGACGTGCCGCTCCATGTGCCGTCGGCGACCTTCGCGACGCCGTCGGTGGTGCCGCCGACGCTGTAGATGCGTACGTCGGTGCCCGGCGTCTTGCCGCTTGCCGTGATGGCCTGCTCGACTCCGCGGGTCATGTCATCCCACGACGAGACGACGATCGAGACGTCCGGGTTTGCCGCGATCGCATCCTGGACGACCGTGAGAGCCGTCGCGGGGTCGAAGTTGCCGGGCTGATCGGAGACGACCGTGACGTTCGGGTACTCGGCAGCGGCCGCCGCGATCGCGCTCTCCCATCGGGTGAAGAGGTCGCTCCCGACGAAGCCGCCGACCGCAACCGCTTCGCACTCGCCATCGCACGAGGCGAAGGCATTCATGACGTGTTCGGTGAAGAAGGACTCGGTCTGCATGGCCACGAACCCGACGGTGCCTTCGGTGTAGTCGGGATTCCCGCAGACCGGGCTGTTGATCGTTGCGACAGGCTTGCCGGTGTCGAGCAGCACGTCGAGGTCGGCGCATCCGGACGTCGATGCGACGGGGGAGAAGAGGTAGCCGTCGAAGCCGCGTTGCACGGCATCCTGCACCTGCGAGAGCTGCGTGGCGGGGTCGAAGTTCGCGTCGAAGACCACGAGTTCGGCGTTCGCCTCATCGGCCATCTCCTGAGCGCCGTCCAGGCGCGTCTGGCAGTAGGCATTGGCTGTGGCGCACTCGGTCAGGTAGGCGATCGTGGCACCCCCGAGGTCCGGAAGGCCCGCGTCGAGATAGTCGATGGTCGTCGTCATGGCGGAGCCATCTGCGACGGCTGTGGCCGCGGCCGTGGGTGCGGTGGTATCGCTCGGCGCCGGAGGGGCGCTGCAGGCGGCAAGGGCGGTCGCAGACAACAGCAGTGCGGCCAGGGGTAGGAGGTAACGCTTCATGTCGGGCCTCTCAGGTTGATTGTCTAACATTCAACGTTCGAATTATTACTTCATGATGGCTGTCGTGTAAACCATGTGTTTCGATAGGCAGTGGACGAAGGAGACGGATGACAGGCTTCACGCCCGCGCCCCTGGGGAGACGGGACGCGTCAGGCCAGATCGCGCGTCAGCTGCGCACCGCGATCTCTGACGGCGTCTGGTCGCCGGGCGAACGCCTCCCCTCCGAGGCTGAGCTCGCGGAGGCTTTCGACGTCTCCCGAGCGACCGCACGAGAAGGTCTGAAGCTGTTGTCGGCGATGGGCCTGGTTGTTTCGGCCCGCGGGAGCAATGGCGGAACATTCGTGGCCGTGCCCGACTCGGAGGAGGTCGCCGAGCAGCTCGCCGACGCCATTCAGCTCTGGTACCGCGCCGGCAACGTGTCGGTCCGCGACGTGGATGAAGCGCGTTGGGTGCTCGAGATGCATTGCGTCGAGCTCGCGGCGCTTCGACGTGATGACGCCGATCTGGCGGCCATCAAGCAGGCGGTGGATGCGAGCACGGATCTGTCGCTTCCGATGCCGGAGTGGCTCGACCTCGACCTGGCCTTCCACACCGCGATCACGCGCGCAGCACGCAATCCCATCCTCGAGCTCGCGATGACGTCAGTACACCTCGCGCGCCCCGCGACCAATTCCGTCTTCGTCGACCAGCTCGACCGGGAGCGGGTGTCTCAGCAGCACGAGGCGATCTACCTGGCGATCGCGGCGAGCGACCCCGACGGGGCGCGCGCGGCCTTCCAGAACCATGTCGGCTATCTCGACGACACCCGCCGACAGGCGCTCAAGGAGACGAGCCCTGACAGCGTCCTGGTGTCGACTCTGCCGCCCATGCGGCCGACCCACCGCTAGAGATCCTTCACCACTCCCGGTCCCCGAACCGCGGATCGTCGCGGAGAATCATGAATCCCGCCGCGCGCCCGGCGATCTCAGCGAACTTCAAGACCGGGTCCGCCCCGTCCGCGAACGCCCGCGGCACCCGATCGCGCTTCGAGACCACCGCGAAACACCACCCGACGTGGAGCCGTCGGAGCAACGCCAGCATGGATGCCGGGTCCCGGCCCTCCCCGGCCACATACGACGCCCGTAACTCGGCAACGGTGTTCTTCAGCGGACGCACGTGTTCGAAGACGAGACCGCCCGCGAGCTTCTCGTCCGTGTCGCGGGAGAACAGAAGGCGCCGCGCGTCCTCCGACCATGGGATGCCGCTGGCGTAGCGCTCTCGCCCTGCTCGCCGGCCCCGCCCCGGCAGGCGCGGCACCTGCCAGTCGCGGACCAGATGGTCTTTGATGCGTCGATTGATCCGCGCCTCTCCGCCCGGGTAGCCGGCCTGACGGATCCACAGCGGCATGTAGTCGACGAAGTCCGCCGCGTCCCGCTCATCGGTCTCGAGACGATCGAGCTGTTCCGCCCCCGGCGCCAACCACGCCTGCCCTGAACCCATCGCCCCACCGTAGGGCAGACACCACCCCCCCCGCCCTCATCTGGCGGGCGAACGCGCCGTCGTCGACCCTCCGGCCGAGCTTCTTCCCGCTGGAGGGTGGGACCCGCTGCGGTCACGTCGCTTTGGTCTATGAGTCCAATAGTTCTTGAAGGAGAGAAAAGTCGAACGCGTGTAGATAACTTCGGCCTCCATGGCATGAATTGGCGCTATGGCGGTCGAATTAGGTGCCCGACCTGGGATTTAGTGCTCTCATTACTCCCTCATTCGCTGCTCTAGGGCCGTGCCGTAGGTCACGATCGCGTTGCCATGCTTGCTATTTACGTTGAAGTGTGGATTATTTGTACTTGAGCGTCCCACTACCCGATCGGGACGCACCCCACCGCCCACGGCAAAGGAGCTGAGGCATGGCTGACGACGCCCAAAATCGTCTCGATGACACCGCACCGGTGCTCGATGCTCGCGAGATCACGAAGCACTACGACGGCGTGACAGCCCTCGACCGGGCAACTCTCTCGGTTCAGCGCGGCGAGATACACGCGCTGCTCGGGGGTAACGGCGCAGGAAAGTCGACGATCATCGGGGTGATCTCGGGGGCGACCAAGCCCGACAGCGGGACCATCGTGCTCGACGGCGAGACGCTGGCCGTCGCCGGACCGCACGGCGCGATCCTGGCCGGCATCTCCACGATCTATCAGGAGCTGTCGCTCGTCCCCGCGCTGTCGGCCCTCGACAACATCTTCCTGGGCCGTGAGCAGAAGCGTCGCGTGCTCGGGATGCCGCTGGTGTCCGATCGTCGGCGCATGGAGGAGCGGGTCCGTGAGCTCGCGGGTGACTTCGGTATCTCGAATGCCGACCTGCGCACACCCGTGTCGCAGTTCGGAGCGCTGAAGAAGCGCTCGCTCGAGATCGTGAAGGCGCTCGCGTTCGACCCGAAAGTGCTCATCCTCGACGAGCCCACGTCGGGCCTCGAGGATGCCGAGCGGGCGTCGCTCTTCGAGTACATGCGGGCTCTCCGCGACCGCCACGTCGCTCTCATCTGGGTCACGCATCACCTCGAGGAGCTGTCAGGGCTCGCCGACCGGGCGACGATCTTCCGCGATGGCCGCAGCGTGGCCACGGTTCAGATCGCCGATACGAGCGTCGACCAGCTGCTGACGCACATGTTCGGTGACCAGCGAGAAGAGTTCGGCGCCGGAGACACCCGCCACCTGAACCGTCTCACTCCGCTCGATGATGCACCGGTCGTTCTGTCGGTGCGCGGGCTCAGCCGCGGCACGCTCGCGCGCGACATCTCGTTCGATGTCCACGAGGGAGAGGTCGTCGGGCTGGCGGGACTCGCCGGCGCGGGACGAACCGAGATCGCGCGCACCTTGATGGGACTCGACCCCCGCACAGCGGGAACGGTCGAGCTCGACGGCAAGCGGATCGCCCCGCGATCCTCGTCGTCGGCGTACCGAGCAGGGCTTGCGATGCTGCCGGAGGACCGCAAGCAGCTCGGCATCCTCGCGGACCTGTCGATCGCGTCGAACATCTCGATCTCCAAACTCTCCACGGTGAGCCGAGCGAGGTTCTGGCTGAGCGCGCGGCGCGAGAAGGTGCTGGCCGAGAAGTACGGCACGCGGTTGGGCATCAAGGCCCCCGATTACGACACCCGCATCGGCAACCTCAGTGGTGGCAACCAGCAGAAGGCTGTGGTCGCCCGTTGCCTCAACACCTCGCCGCGCCTGTTGATCTTCGACGAGCCCACCCAGGGGATCGACGTGTCGGCCAAGGTCGACGTCCACGCGCTGATCCGGCACTTCTCTGCCGACGGCGGCGCCGCGATCCTCATCGCGTCGGAATTCGAAGAACTGCTCGAGCTCAGCCATCGCGTGCTCGTACTGAAGAAGGGACGCATCGTGGGTGAGATCCGGGACATCCCCAAGACCATCGCGGCCGGCGGTTTCGCCGAGCTCAAGACACGCGTGCTCTCGCTGAGCGCGGCGGGAGCAGTCGAATGAACCCCTCCGCCACCGTCCGCCGGATGCTGAACATCCCCGGCATCCCGATGACCTTCATCCTCATCGCTGCCGTCATCGTTTTCCAGGTGCTGAACCCGATTTTCCTCAGCCCAGGAACGATCGACAACTTCCTGACCAACGCAGCCCCCATTCTTCTGCTGACCCTGGGCGTCGCGATCGTCATCGTCGGCGGGGGCATCGACCTGTCTGTCGGTACCGTGGCCGGCCTCAGCGCAGGCACGACGATGGTGACGCTCGTCGGCGGCGCACCGCTGTGGGCGGGCGTTGCCGTGGGCGCGCTGACGGGGCTGCTCTTCGGTCTCCTCAACGGATTCCTCGTCGCGGTGCTGCGCATCGATGACTTCATCGCCACCCTCGCGACGCTCAACATCGCGGCCGGACTGCTCGTCGTGCTGTCGCAGGCCGCGGTACTGCAAGGTGTGACGACACCAGGGTTCGCCGCGATCACCCGTGGGGGCGTCTTCGGCATTCCGATCTCGTTCGTCGTCGCCCTCGGCCTGTTCCTCATCGCGCACCTTGTCCTGTCGAAGACCGTCACGGGTCGCCGGCTCTACGCGATCGGCGTCTCCGCGGAGGCGTCGAACGTCGCCGGCGTGAGCGTGCCCCGGGTCCGTCTCTTCACGTTCGTGGTCAGCGGCCTCCTCGCCGGCGTCGCCGGTGTGCTGCTGGCCTCGCGCCTGGGCGCGGTGCAGGCTTTCCTCGGCATCGGGTACGAATTCACCGCGATCGCCGGCGCCGTCGTCGGTGGAATCGCGCTGGCGGGAGGTATCGGCAACGTCTGGGCCGCCCTCATCGGCGGGCTCTTCCTGCTGACCATCCAGCAGGGGCTCCGCCTGAACAACGTCGACCCGGTCTACTTCAGCATCGTCACGGCGCTCGCGATCGTGTTCGGCGTCGTCTTCGACCGGCAGGTGAGGCGGGTGCTGCTGCGCGGCGCCCTGGCGAGAACGGCGGCCGCCGTCAACGAACGTCGTGTTTCCGAGGAAGGAGTCCGCTGATGTCTGAACGCACCACCCGTCGTGACATCCACCCCCGTGCCGTCCTCGACAAGATCCTCGTCGACCCGATCCTCGGCGTAGCCGTGCTCCTGATCGTGTTCGCGATCTTCGCCGCCGTCGCGCTGCCGGTCTTCTACGCAGGCAACAACCTGTTCAACCTGCTCGGCAGCTCGATCACGGTGATGATCCTCGCCATCGGGGTGACGGTCGTGCTGATCTCCGGCGGTATCGACCTCTCCGTCGGCGCGGTGATGGCGCTTGCCGCCGGTGCCGCAGCCTCGGCGATGCGACTGGGCGCTCCCGTCTTCCTGGCCTTCATCGCAGCGATCGTCGTCGGCATCGCCGCGGGCCTGCTCAACGGCTTCCTGGTGACGAGGGTCGGTCTGCCCGACTTCATCGCCACGCTGTCGACGCTCGGCTTCGCGAGTGGCGTGCTCTACATCTGGACGCAGGGTGTGCCGATCATCGGCTACATGACCCCCGAGTTTCGTCTCGTGGGAGGGCTGCAACCGCTGCTCGGGCCGATCACCCTGCCCATGATCATCGCCGCGGTCCTGGCGCTGATCATCGGATGGCTCCTGCGCAGCACACCCCTGGGAACGCGCTTCTTCGCCGTCGGCAGCAATGCCGTCGCTGCCCGCCAGTCCGGCATCCCGGTCCGCTGGGTGAAGACGCAGGCCTACATCGTGAGCGGCACATGCGCCGCGATCGCCGGAATCATCCTCGCCGGGCGCAACAACAACGTGCCCGCCGACCTCGGCACGGGCTACGAGATCCAGGCGATCTCCGCGGCCATCATCGGCGGCGCCTCCCTGATGGGTGGTCGAGGGCGCGTGCTGGGTGCGGTGCTCGGGGCGCTGACGCTGGCGCTGGCGATCAACATCATCAACCTGGCCGGCGTGCCGTCGAGCTTCCAGAAGATCGTCATCGGCGTGATTCTCCTCGTCGCCGTCGGCGCCAACTTCATCAGCGACCAAGTTCGCGCGGGCGTCCTACGCAGGCGGACCGCACATCTCGCAAGCAGAGCGGCTTGAGAGAACCCGATCGCCGGCGGAAGCCGGCGGAAACCGAGAGGAATCACATGTCACACCACATCGAGACCGCCATCGGCGGGCGACGCGGCGCCTCGGCGCGGCTGAGCGGCGTCGTCCTGGTGAGCACGCTCGCGCTCGTGCTCGCAGGCTGCACGACCGCGACCTCCACCACCACGGCCAACGGAGGATCCGGAGGCTCCGGGGCCGACTGCGGCAGTGAGGAGACGCAGGCTGCGATCACCGCGGCAGTCGACGGTCGCACTATCAAGATCGGCTACACGCCGCCCATCCTGTCGGAGTTCTACACGCAGGTGGAGAAGGCGGCCCACAACCGGATGCAGGAGCTGCAGGACTGCTACGGCGTCAGCTGGGAATGGTCGCGCCAGGGTGCGCTCAACGACGCGCATTCGGGTGTCGAGGCCGTCGGCATCGTGGAGAACTTCATCTCCAACGGCTTCGACGCGGTCTTCGTCTGCTCGGCGGCCCCGCACTCGACCATGCAGGAGATCTACGAGCAAGGCTCTGAGGCGGGCGTCGATTTCTACCAGTTCAACTCGACGGAAGAGCTCGACAACCCGTCGCAGGCTGACGACCCGACCGGTGGCCTCTTCACCGTCTCGAACATCGGGTACGACGACAGGTGGCAGTCGGGCTACGTCGCCGGGCAGTACGTCGCCGACCTGCTGGGCGGAGAGGGCCAGATCATCCAGATCCTCGGTCCGTCGGGGTCGAACTGGACCAAGCTGCGACAGCAGGGATTCGAGGCGGCGATCGAGGAGTTCCCCGGCCTCACGATCGTCGGCTCCGCTGACGGTGGATACGTGCGGGACAAGGGTTTGACTGCCGCGCAGGATCTGCTCACCAAGTTCCCCGAGGTCGACGCGATCTACGGAGAGAACGAGGACATGGCGCTGGGCGCTTCGCAGGCGATCGATCTGGCGGGCCTGAAGCACTGGGACGGCACCGACGGGATCATCACCATCGGTGCGGACGGCCTCATTTCCGGCATGGACTCCATCCGGGAAGGGAAGCTCACCGCGACGGTCGACGTGAACTCGATCGAGATGGGCACGACCATGATCGACACGCTCTTCGAGCACGAGGTGCTGGGCATGGCCGTCTCGCAGTTCATCCGCATCCCGACCGTCGTCGTCGATGGGAGCAACGTCGACTGGGCGCAGGGGCAAATCGCCGACGCGCTGGCCGGCAACGGCAGCTACTGAACCATCGGGCGGGTGCTCTGGCTCCCCGGAGGGCACCCGCCCGGTCATCCACGGTCGACATGACCATCGCACGACTAGAAAGAGGTAAGAAATGGTGACTCGACTCGACGCGGTCGATGTCGTGATCGTCGGTCTCGGTGCCGGCGGTGGACCCGCAGCGAAGGTGCTGGCTGAAGCCGGCTACTCCGTCGTCGGATTCGACAAAGGCCCCTGGCTCCGCAACAGCGAGCACTACTCCGGTGACGAGCTGAAGTTCCAGAACCGCAGCTATCTGTGGCCTGACGTCGACCTGATGCCGCGCACCGTGCGTCGCGACGAGAACTCCGAGAGCCGCATCTTCAACTTCTCGCCGGTGCCGTCCGCCGTCGGCGGAGGAACGACCCACATGGCCGGCTGGACCCCCCGCCCGCGACCGTCGGACTTCGTCATGCATTCGCTGCACGGCGATATCGACGGCGCGAGCCTGGCCGACTGGCCCTACCGCTACGAGCACCTCGAGCCGTACCTCACGAAGGTGGAGTGGAGCTACGGCATCTCGGGGCTCGACGGCGCGGAGGTCGGCGCGGGCTTCCGATCGCGGCGCTACCCCAGTGGTCCTCTGGGGCCGACGAAGTTCGGCGAGAAGTTCTACGAGGGATGCCGCAAGCTCGGGGTCAACGCGATGCCGCTGCCGATGAGCCACCTGACCGAGCGCAACGAGCTCGGGCGTAAGGCCGTCAACCGCACGAGCTTCTGGAACCAGTACGGTGACCCGACCGAGACGCGATCGACGGTTGCCACGACCTACATCCCCGATGCGCTGGCGACAGGCCGGTTCGAGGTGCGCGCCGACAGCTTCGTTCGCGAAGTCACGGTCGGACCCGACGGCAAGGCCACCGGCGTCATCTACGTCCGCCCGGACGGCTCGGAGGAGGAGCAGCGGGCTCGGGTGGTCATCCTCGCCCTCGGCGCGATCGAATCGGCGCGCCTGATGCTGCTGTCGAAGTCCGCGCTGTTCCCGGACGGCATCGCGAACGACTCGGGTCTGGTCGGCAAGAACGCGACCTTCCACGAGTACCTGTTCGCCGTCGGCCTGTTCGACAAGGAGGTGTCCGACCCGCTCAACGGGTTCACCGGCAACTACCAGAGCGGCGGCTCGATGCATTTCTACGAGACCGATGAGTCTCGTGGGCACATCGGCGGCGGGATCATCGCGACGACGCAGATCGGTCAGCCGATCAACCCGATCCTTCCCGGCAAGCCGATCTGGGGTGAGGCGGCGAAGGATGCCGACCGCGACTACTTCCTGCACTCGATGAAGATCGGCATGATCCTTCAGGACCTGCCGCAGGAGACGAACCGCGTCGATCTGGATCCCACGGTGACAGACCGCTGGGGCCTCCCCGTGGCACGGATCACGAACAAGCCGCATGCCAACGACACGGCGATGAGCCGGTGGCAGATCGACAAGAACGTCGAGATCCTCGAAGCAGCCGGCGCGGTGCGGACGATGCCCGTGTATCTGGGCGAGGAGTTCACCGGCAACGCGTGCCACCAGCACGGCACGGTGCGCATGGGAACGGACCCCGCGAAGTCGGTGCTCAATGAGTGGGCTCAGGCGCACTCGGTGGAGAACCTCTTCGTGCTCGACGGATCGGGATTCGCCACGGCGCTCGGAGTCAACCCGACGCTGACGATCATGGCGCACTCATGGCGGGCGGCTGACTACATCGCCCACACCTACCTGCGCGGTCGCAGCGAGCGCCTGGTGCTCGAGCCCGTCGGCGCATCGAACTGACACACGTAAGGAGTACAGCGATGACATCCAAGTCCGAATGGCAGAAGCTCGACCTGCGGATCGACCCCGACAGTGAGGAGCGGCTCTTCTTCAGCGAGCATGAGTGGGAGACGATCGAGGCCGCGGCCGCGAGGATCATTCCCACCGACCACGACCCGGGTGCTCGAGAAGCCCGCGTGATCGTCTTCATCGACCGATACCTGTCGGGCATCGACTACATCTACGCCGCCGCCGACGGCAGCGGGTTCCTGCAGCTCGCCGGTGCCGAAGCGAACGCCGCGCGCGCCCGGAACGCGGTGTTCCAGCGCATGTATCGCGACGGCGTGGTCGAGCTCGACCGGCTCGCCCGGCAGTACGGGGCGGACGACTTCGCCCGTGCCGACGAGGAGACGCAGGACAGCGTGCTGGTCGAGCTGAGCGGGGCGCCCAAGCCGGTGCACGTGCGTCTGGATGAGCACGCGGTGTTCTACTCCCGGCTCCAGGGAAACACCGATCAGGGCAAACCGTTCTTCGAGACCCTGTGCCTCCACGTGCGGCAGGGGTTCTACTCCGATCCCGTGTACGGCGGAAACAAGGATCGGGTCGGCTGGAAGGTGATCGGGTTCCCCGGCCCGGAATCACTCAAAGACACGATGGACGGCTCGTACACCACGGCGCCGTACTTCGCCGAGAAGTGGGACTGGAGCGACCTGCTCCTTCACTACGAACCGTTGCAGTGACGCGACACCCAGAGAGAGGAACTACACGACAATGGCGAACTTCGCAGAGAAGCTGGACAGGTACGTCGACCGCACGTACCGACTCGTCCCCGACAAGATCGACCTGACGCGGACAGCAGTGCACATGCTCGACGTCCAGAACCTGTGTCTCGACAAGCGCGGCGCGGACTACGTCCAGAGCGTCGGTGGCGCGCCCTCGGGTGAGGAGACCCTCACGCAGGCGAAGCGGTGTCTCGACGCCGCTCGCGCCAACAACCTCACCGTGAACTGGTCGATGTGGGGGATGGACCCCAACGGCTACGACATCGGTCTGTGGGGAGTGAAGTATCCGGACTGGAAGAAGCCGGATTCTCCGTTCAACCACGGAACGTTCGATGGAGCTCTGTGCGACGGCTTCGTGCCGGCCGAGGGTGAGGCGGTGCTCCGCAAGCACCGCAACAGCAGCTTCTTCGAGTCGCCGCTGAACTCCTGGCTGATCACCGCCGACACGGAGTATCTGGTGATCGTCGGTTCGTCGACGGGCAACTGTGTTCCGACGACGGCGCGCGACGGGTTCGAGCTGGGCTACAAGGTGATCGTCGTCGCTGACGCCGGTACCGCGATCCCGCTGAACTGGCACGGACGCAACCCGGAATTCGACCACGAAGTGCCCGACGGGTACGGGCAGTACTGGGAGGGGCTTCGCAACATGCAGGCGCAGTACGCCGACGTTCTCACCACAGACGAGTTCCTCGCGCTGATCGAAGCGTCGCGCTGACGCGGGTCGTCGGGGGCGGTCGATGTGACCGCCCCCGACGTCGTTCGTCGTAACGCTCCTTCGACACCTCGTCGGCGGCGGGAGGGCTATCGCGTCTCGGCGATGTGTTCGCCGGCATCGGCCTCCGCCTCGGAGGCGCGTACGAGCCAGTCCGCGTTCCCGGGGTCGGAAAGCAACGGCTGGAATGCCAGCTCGGCAGCCCCGATCAGCAGATTCTCCGCCCCGAGAGTGGGGCGGACGATACGCACGGCAGACAGCTGTGGCGCCAGGGACTCGCGGGCGATGACGTTGCGCAGTCGCACCGGCTCCGCGTCGAGCAGGGAACCGAGGAATCCGCCCAGGATGATCAGATCCGGATTGAAGATCGTCACCATTGTGCCGAGAGCCGTGCCGAGGGCGTCGATCTGACGGTTGACCTCCGCTTGCGTGCGCGGGCTTCTCCGCCGTGCCAGTTCTTCATCGAGTCGATGGAAGTCGCGTCGGTCGAGGCCGAGACTGTCGACGAGGGCATCGCGATTGACTTCGGACTCCAGCGTGCCTTGAAGACCGGCCGAATCGCGGTCTCCTCCGCTGCGGATGCGGAAGTGGCCGAGTTCGCCGGCGTATCCGCTCGACCCCTTCAGCAGGTGCCCGCCGGACATGATTCCGCCGCCGATGCGATTTGCCCCGCCGTTCAGGTAGATGGCGCTCCCGGCGTGCGAGCTTCCGCCGAAGCTGATCTCTGCGAGCAGTCCGAGATGCGCGTCGTTGGCTGCGCGGACCGGCAGTCCGGTTGCGTCCCGGAGCTCAGAGGCGAGCGGTTCCGACCGCCACCCCAGTTGCGGTGCGAGAGATACCGAGCCGTCTTCGTCGTTGGTCAGACCCGGGACGGCCACGCCCACTCCGACGACGGAGGCATTCTCCGGGAGCATCGTGAGGATGCCCTGAATGATGACGGACGCAATCGACACCGTCTCGCGCATCGTCAACACGGAACCGGTGTCGTAGTGGATGATCTTCCGCACACGTCCGCCCAACCCGACGACGCCGACTCTGATGGCGTCGACCTCGGGAGCGACCGCAATGGCGAACACGTGGTCGCTGACGTCGACGTCGACGCTCGGCCGGCCAACGGACTTCTTGGCTCCGTCGTCGGCGGAGCGCACCGGCTCCACCGCCAGACCGAGGTCGATCAGTTCGTTGACCAGAATGGTGACCGTCGAGCGGTTCAGGCCGGTCGCAGTGGCGAGGCCGCTCCGCGAACGGGGGCCGTCGTGGTGGAGGCTCGTCAGAACCGCCGACAGGTTGTACGCGCGCAGTCGATCGAGGTTCGAGCCCTTCACCGCACGAAAGCGCTGGGGCCCGTCCCGGTCCGCCGGATCTTCTGGTTCCTGCATGGCTGCCTCCATGTCACCGTCGGAGTATTTCTCCATTTCGCGGCGATGAGGCGGCGCGGGCGCGAACGGTGGCTCTGTCGTCGACGCCATACTATCCCCTTGTTGGTTTAATTTATGGTTGCGCAAAACCAGCGTGCGCACCTAGCATCAGTGACATGAGCCCCCTGAACGACTCAGTGCTGAGTCCGATCAAGACCGCGATCGTCGGATACGGGCTGTCCGGCAAGGTGTTTCATGCCCCTCTTCTCGCCAGCGACGAGAATTTCGAGGTGGTGGCGATCGTCACGGCGGATGCCGCTCGTCACGCCGAGGCGCGCGCGGCGCACCCCCACGCCCGCATTCATTCATCCTTCGACAAATTGTGGGCGGAAGAGCGCGGCGTCGACCTCGTCATCCTGTCCAGCCCACCCGACACGCACGTGGACTTCGCGACGCAAGCGCTCAGCGCCGGTGCCGCGGTGGTCATCGACAAGCCGTTCGTTGCGACCGTTGCGGAGGCCGCCGCCCTGAAGTCGGCCGCCGAAGCCGCGGGGCGCCCGCTCATGGTGTTCCAGAATCGCCGCTGGGACGGAGACTTCCTCACGATCCAACGGCTCATCGCCGAGGGAGAACTCGGCGAGGTGTTCTCGTTCGAGTCGGCGTTCGAGCACTGGGCACCTGTGGCGACATCCGGCTGGAAAGATCAGCTGCCGATCCCTCAGGCGGGTGGAGTGCTGTACGACCTCGGGAGCCATCTGATCGATCAGGCCCTGGTGCTGTTCGGCCCGGCGGCCGAGGCGTCCGCGACGCTTCGCCGTGTGCGAGGCGGCGGGAACGACGATCACTCGCGCGTGAGCATCGAGCATGCGGGCGGAGTCGAAACCCGTCTGCTGATGAGCCGCGTGAGTCGCGGGCTGGGACCGCGGTTCCGCGTTCTGGGAACACGCGGGTCGTTCACCACCTACGGCCTCGATGGTCAGGAGCCCGCGCTGGCCGCGGGTGTGGTCCCGGGGGACGCCGAGTACGGCGTCACGCCGGAGGAGGGGTTCGGCTGGCTGGAGACCGACGGCCCCGCCGGAATCTCCCGGCGGCGGGTGCCCATCGAGCGAGGCGACTACCCGGAGTTCTACCGGCGCGCCGCCGCGGCCGTTCGCGGGGAGGGAGACCTGCCGGTCTCGCTCGAGGAAGCCACCGAGGTCGTCGACATCCTCGAGCGCGTGACCCGCACCTCCGCGGACTGAGCTGGCGCCCGCTGGTCGAGATCACCGGAGTCAGAATAACCGTGAAAGGGAAGCGCATGTTGTCTGAACTGAAGGCCATCGCCGGCTACGCCGAAGAGGAAGCCGCCAGAGTGGGGATCGCCGTCGTCGCCAGCGTTGTCGACATCCACGGCAATCCCGCCTTGCTGCATCGCATGGACGGGGCACCGATGCACTCGCTCGAGATGGCGTTTCGCAAGGCGTACACCGCAGCCACGTTCGCCGTCGCCACAGAGGAGCTCACGGACCAGGTGCAGCCAGGCGGTCCGCTCTTCGGTCTTGCGGTGAATTCCGGCTCGAAGCTGATCGCCTTCGGTGGGGGAGCACCCTTCACCGTCTCGAGCGGTGAGCGATTCGGCCTCGGGATCTCGGGTGGGACCACCGACGAAGACATTGCCGTTCTGAAGGCCGCGATCGCCCGCCACGCGAGCGTGTAGTTGCACCGAACCAGGTGCCGAGGGCAGATCGCCACCACCCTCGTGCCAAGGCCGAGGGCGGGTGATAACGTTACCCAGCATGGCGGCCTCTCACGACAGCGCCCCTGTCTCCGGCGACACCGGCCAACCCTCGCGTCGACGTCCTGCCGACGGGCGTGCGAAGAGGCTCACCGTGAAGGATGTCGCGGCCCATGCCGGCGTCAGCCCCATGACCGTGTCTCGCACGCTCGCGGGTGGCACCAACGTGCGGCCCGACGTGCAGGAGCGCGTGCTTCGTTCGGTGGAGGAGCTGGGGTACTACCGCAACGAGAACGCGCGCAGCATCCGTCCGGGGCAGACGAGCGGGCTCATCGGCGTCGCGATCACGAACATCGCGAACCCCTATTACGGCACGTTCGCTCTCGGGGTGGAGGAGGAGGTCGCGCGGACCGGTCGTCGGATCATCCTCGGCAACACAGCCGAGGACGGTGCTCGCGAACAGCAACTGGTGCATGACTTTCTCGGGCGTCGCGTAGAGGGGCTCATCGTGGTTCCGACGGACACGGACGGCGTGCATCTCGCGAGGTCCAGAAAAGAGGGTGTGCCGGTGGTGCTCGCGTCGAGACGCGTCGAGGGTGTCGACGCGGACAGCGTCGTGCTCGACGACGCGGGCGGGGCGTACGCAGCGACCATGGCTCTGCTCGACGCCGGCCACCGTCGGATCGCCTACCTCGGAAACACGCGCTCGATCTACACCGGGCGCCGACGCTACGACGGTTTCGTCGCCGCGCATGCGGAGAGGGGGGTCGAGGTCGACTCGAAGCTTGCCCTGCCGGGGCAGCAGGATGTGGCGTCGGCTCAGCACGTGGCTGCCCGGCTGCTCGATCTCGACGAACCGCCGACGGGGATCTTCTGCGCGAACAACCGGAATACCGTCGGCGCGGTGACGGAGATCACGCGTCGAGTGCGAGACGGCCGCCTGGATGCCGCGGCCGCGCCGGCGCTCGTCAGCTTCGACGACTTCGAGCTCTCGGATGTGGTTCCGACGCTCGTCGGCATCGTCGAGCACGACCCGCGTGAGCTCGGGCGTCGCGCGGCTCGCCTCCTGCTCGACCGACTGGACGGTGATGCCGACCAGTCGGCGCGCGACATCGTCCTCCCTGTCCACCTGCGCCCGACCGCCGTCTGAGCGCCGGACCGAAGAATCAGCACTTGTTCGCAGACTCTGGTATCGTTACCAAACGTGACGCGAGGAGGTGACATGACGACGATCGCGATCGACTTCGGCGGGACCGACATCAAGGTGGGACTCACCCGTGACGCCACTCATGCTGCGACGCCTGATCGCGCACCCGTATTCGATGCAACCGTCTCCGTCCCTGCGCAGCGCACCCGAGGAGATCTCGCCGCTACGGTCGAGGCCGTCCGGTCGCTGCAGATCGGACTGGGGGACGCCGGGGGCGTGATCGACGGTGTGGGAATCGCCGTGCCGGGCGTCGTTGATCGCGACGGCCGCATGCTGCACGCCCACGAGAAGTACGACGACTTTCGCGCTCTCGACCTGTCGGCATGGAGCCGTCAGGTGTTCGGCGTCGAGCGCGCTGTCATCGAGAACGACGCCCGCGCGGCCCTCGTCGGAAGTCTCGGCACGGCCACCTCGCTCAGCGACCCGCGGCCGCAAAACGCCGTCGTTATCACCCTCGGCACGGGCGTCGGGACAGCGGCGATGCTGGACAGCGTCCTTTTCCGGGGTGCTCACGCGCACGCGGGCATACTCGGCGGGCACGTCACCGTAGACGTCACGGGCGAGCGCTGCCCCTGCGGCAATCGGGGGTGCGCCGAGCTCCTCGCCTCCTCGACTGCCCTCCGTGATCGGCGCGACGTCTCCGCTCACACGCTGGCGGAGCTCTTCGCCGCGGGAACCGCCGCAGACGACGCCGTCGCCGACGAGTTCATCCGGGTCTGGGGTGCGGTGGCGGTGACGCTGTGCCACATGTACGACCCCGAGGTCGTGCTTCTCACCGGCGGAGTCCTCCGCGCGGGTGAGCGAGTGCGTCAGCCGCTGGAGCACTATCTGCACGCGCACCTGTGGCCGACGGCGTTCCGCCCGCCTGTGGTCGTGCCGCCCGATCCGCATCTGTCCGTTCTGTACGGGCTCGCCATCCTCGCCGGGCACCGCCATGTGCCGGCCGACGCCATGTCCACCGAGAAGACGGGAGCGCAGTGAACGGCGCGATCGACCACATGTCCCAGGGCTATACCGGGCAGGGCGGCTACGACACGCAGCCCACCGTCGCCCTCCCGGAAGGGGAGCGCATCCTCCGCGGTGCGGAGGCGTGGCGCTCCCTCGCCCACCAGGCTGTCGAGTCTGCCGAGAGTGATGCCCCCGTCCTCCTCGTCGACGCCTACCCGGGCGTGCACCTGCCCACTCTCATCGGCGAGATCTCGGCTGCCCTTCCCGATTGGACGATCCGGAACGGCGAGGACGCGGCACTGCCGTCGCATCGCATCGACGAGATGATCGCGGCGAACCTCACCGACGATCGGGTCTTCGGGGTGATGAGTCACGCGCGGGTGTCTGATTTCTACGACCACGAGCGCATGGCCGACCTCGCCCGAGACGTCTCCGGGGCGGGGCGCCCGACCGTCGTCGTCGGGTGGGGTGCAGCGATCATCGCGCCGCTTCTCGCCACCGGGCGCGACCCGGTCGTCGTTCTCGTCGACATGGCTCGATGGGAGATCCAACAGCGGCAGCGCGCGGGCGCGGGAAATTGGCGCGCTGACAACGGGAGTGAGGACACGCTCCGGAAGTACAAGCGCGGCTTCTTCGTGGAGTGGCGTGCGGCTGATCGCCACAAGATGGATCTGTTCGAGCGGATCGACGCGGTGATCGACGGCAATGCGATCGCGCCGTCTGCGCCCTCGCCAGACCGGCTGCCCGCGGGCATGATCTCGGGGGCCGCGTTCCGGCAGGCGATGGCGGATGCCGCGCGGCGGCCTTTCCGGGTCGTCCCGTTCTTCGACCCCGGTGTATGGGGTGGTCAGTGGATGAAGAGTGTCATCGGCCTCGACCCTTCCGCACCCAACTACGCCTGGTGCTTCGATTGCGTTCCCGAGGAGAACTCTCTGCTGCTCGAGGGGGAGGGCGGAGTCATCGAGCTTCCCGCTCTCGACCTCGTGCTCACTCGACCCGCGGAGCTTCTCGGTGAGCGGACGTTCGCGCGATTCGGTGCCGAGTTCCCCATCCGCTTCGACTTCCTCGACACGATGGAGGGCGGCAACCTGAGTCTTCAGGTGCATCCGCTCACCGACTACATCCAGCGCACCTTCGGTATGCACTACACGCAGGACGAGAGCTACTACATGCTGGATGCCGGTGAGGACGCCGTGGTCTATCTCGGACTGCGCGACGATGTCGAGCCCGCGCGGATGATGGAGGACTTGCGGCGAGCGACGAGCGGTGAGGCACCGTTCGACGCGGCCCGGTATGTGAACACCTATCCGGCTCGGAAGCACGACCACTTCTCGATCCCGGCGGGGACCGTGCACTGCTCGGGCGCCGACTCGATGGTTCTGGAGATCTCAGCGACGCCCTATATCTTCACCTTCAAGCTGTGGGATTGGGGTCGCGTCGGACTCGATGGGGTTCCGCGGCCGGTGCATTTGGATCACGGCGAGGCCAACATCCAGTGGAACCGCGATTCACGGTGGGTGGCAGATCACCTTCTCGATCAGGTCGAAGTGGTCTCCGAGGCCGACGGTGTCACCGAAGAGCGCACGGGACTGCACGAACTCGAGTTCATCGAAACTCGACGGCATTGGTTCACCGACCGGGCCGTTCATGACACGCGAGGAACGGTGAACGTGCTCAACCTCGTCGAGGGCGACGAAGTCCGCGTCGTCAGCCCGAGTGGCGACTTCGCGCCGTTCGTCGTCCACTACGCCGAGACGTTCATCGTCCCCGCTGCCGTCGGTTCGTACGTCATCGAGAAGACGGACAGATCGCGAAGCGCCCGCTTCGCGACGATCAAGGCGTATGTTCGCGGAACCTTCGTCGAGGACCGCTCAACCGCGCAGCCCACCCCTCGTCACAACTGAATACCCACCCGAAAACGCGTCGTTACCGCTTGCGACGTTTTCCCCTCCCTGGTAGCGTCGCCTCATGGTTGGTAACGATACCAATCTGAACGAAGGAGTTCACATGTCTCACCGTCGTTCCACAGCAATCGCCGTGGCCTCGGTCGCCGCCCTTGGGGTGGCTCTGGCCGGGTGCTCCGGAGGCTCGACCGGCGAATCGTCCGGCGAGACCACCGGCACACTCGACTTCTACACCGACAAGGCTGCCTGGAAGCCCGACTTCGAGTCCCTCAACGTCACGAGCGAAGATGCGACCGACATCGCGCTGAAGGTGAGCGGATACTCGGACGCCAACCAGTACGACGCTTTCATCAAGCAGTCCTTCCGCACGTCCCAGACGCCGGGCCTGTTCACCTGGCACACCGGTGACTCCCTGAAGGAGCTCGTCGATCAGGGGCTCGTCGCCGAGACGACCGACATCTGGTCGACGGCCGTCGACGAGGGCTGGGTGAGTGCGGACCTGCGCGACTCGTACACCTTCGACGGTGCGCAGTACTGCGTGCCCATGAACATCGCCTACTGGGTGATGTACTACAACGTCGGTCTCTTCGAAGAGAACGGCGTGGAGGTCCCCACGACGTGGGACGAGCTGAACGAGGTCGCTGCAACCCTCAGCGACAACGGTGTCACCCCGTACTACCAGACGAGTCAGCTGTTCACCTTCCAGTGGTTCCAGCACCTCGTGGCGAGCACCGATCCGGACCTCTACACGGGCCTGTCCACCGGCGAGGTCTCGTACACCGATCCGCGCATCGTCGAGATCATGGACATCTGGGTGGACGAGCAGGACAAGGGGTGGTTCAGCGACCCGGGAAGCTCGACCGATCCGGCGGTCGGATTGCGTCAGGGCGACTACGCCATGATCAACTTCGGCACATTCTTCTCCGGCAACCTCGCCGGAGCGGGGGCGGAGGCCGGCACCGACTATGGGATCTTCGCGATCCCGGCGGTCAACGACGCACTCCCCGCAACGCCGGTGGCCGTCGAGTCCGGCCCGCTGTGCGTCGCGGAGTCCTCGCCGCAACGCGACATGGGTCTCGCCTACAGCGAGTGGTGGATGTCGCCCGAGGCGCAGACGGCGTGGAACGAGGCGCACGGCGACGTGGCGTTCAACCCGCAGGCGGAGGTGTCGGACCCGATCCTCGCCGAACTGGGAACCGCCATCGCGTCGGATGAGTACATGCTCTACGACCGTTACTTCGAAGCGACGCCGACCCCGATCCTGACGGTCGCCCTGGAGCAGTTCGGCGCATTCATCGCCAATCCCGGTGACCCCATGCCGTACCTCGAGGCGATTCAGGCGGAGGCCGACGCGTACTGGGCCGACCAGGAGTAATCGGTGGCCGAACGCAAGACGTCGTACCAGTGGTCCGCCCGGGGCTTCATCGCCCCGGGCGTGATCATGGTGGCGGTGGTTCTCTACCTGCCGCTCCTGTGGACCGTGTTCCTCAGTTTCACCCAGTACAACGGCCTCGGGTCGCCGGAATGGATCGGGTTCGACAACTACGTCGACATGGTCACCGACGCCTCCTTCGTCGGGTCGCTGTCGAACACGTTGCTGTGGGTCGTCGGGACGCTGATCGTCCCGGTCGGGCTCGGTCTGGCCGTGGCGCTGCTCACCTGGAACCTCGCCGGCGGCATCTGGCTCCGGCTCCCCTTCCTCATCCCGTACGCCGTGTCGGGGATCGGTGTGGGCGTCATCTGGTCGTTCATCCTGTCCTCGGGCGGCGCGCTGGACCAAGCACTGGCCGTGATCGGGATCGCCGATCCGCCCCGGTGGCTTCTGGACGCTCCGCTCAACACGATCGTCATGATCCTCGCCTCCGCCTGGCAGGGAGTCGGCGTCAACGCGCTCCTCTTCACCATCGGGCTGCAGTCCATCCCGAAGGAGCCGCTCGAGGCCGCGCGCATCGACGGTGCCGGCGGCCTCCGGCTGTTCGGCAGCATCCTGTGGCCGATGTTGCGCCCGCTCTCCGCCGTCGTCATCGGGTTGTCGATCGTGGCGAGCCTGAAGACCTTCGACATCGTCCTGGGGATGACGCGAGGGGGACCCGGCCGCTCGTCCGAGACGCTCGCGCTCACCATGTATCGCGAGACTTTCAACAACAGCGACTATGGCCTCGGCTCGGCGATCGCCGTCTTCCTCACGGTCATCACGCTGATCGCTTCGGTGCTGTACCTGCGCCAGCAACTCTCTCGAAAGCACGAGATGTGACCATGCGCATCCTCAGAACCTCTGTCCTCGTCGTCTTCGGGATCATCTGGCTGATCCCCGTCTACCTTCTCGTCGTCAACGCGATGAAGGCGCCTGAGCTGTACACCAGCAGTGAGGCGTGGATCCCGACCGACTTCTCGCTCTTCCGCAATGTCGCCGACGCTCTGACCCTGTCGGGGCTCGGCAACAGTGTCACCAGCACCGTCATCTACGCGGTGGTCTCGGCCGCTATCGCCGTCCTCGTCGGTGCGGCGGCGGGGTTCGCCATCGTCGCGCTGCGACTCAAGCACGGATTCGCGTGGTTCGTGGCTATCTTCGGCGGGTCGATCTTCCCGCTGCAGATGATCCTGCTGCCGCTGTTCGACGGCTACTCGCGCGTGGGACTCTTCGACACCCGCCTCGGAATGGTGATCGTGTACACGGTGATCTCGGTCCCCTTCGCCGCGTTCGTGATGCGCAACTTCTTCACCGGCGTTGCGCATTCCGTGTTCGAAGCGGCGGTGCTCGACGGGGCGACGACGTGGCGCATCTTCCTGCGCGTCTATCTCCCCATGGCCAGCAGCGCCCTGGTTGCGATCTTCATCTTGCAGGCCACCTTCATCTGGAACGACCTGCTGCTCGGCCTGACTCTCAGCCAGTCCGACGACGTCCGCCCCATCGTCACGACCCTGTCCGGCATGCAGAGCACCTACGGCGGCGCGCAGATCTCCACGGTGCTCGCCGCAGCCATCCTCGTGTCACTGCCGACCGTCATCCTCTTCCTCTGCACCCAGCGCTTCTTCGCCCGCGGACTTGCGCTCGGGCAGTACTGACCTGGAGCTTCCCATGCTGTCGCCCATCCCGACCGTCCACGACCTCGTCGCCGACGAGATCACCCACCACTTCGACGACATGATCGCCCCCGCGGGGCTGACGAACTTCCTCGGCACCGTCCGCGTCGATCATGACCTCGTTGCGGTCAGCGCCGTGCAGTTCCCGCCGGTCTCGCAGGGTCTCGCGCAGACGGCGACCCTCTTCGTCGACGGTCGGGTCTTCGCATCGTGGGGGGCGGAGGTCAGCCACACCTGGCGTCCCGATCGCGTGACGCGCTCGGCCACGCTTCCGGGGCTCGAGATCGAGACCATCACCGCGTGTGTTCCGGGGCGTCCCGCGGTGGTCGTCGATATCCACGTCCGCAACACGGGTGCTAGGGCCCGCACCCTCACCCTGGGGCTCTCGCTGTCGGCCCGTGTCACCCGCGCCGCCGGGGCGTGGCTTGATGCGGAATCGCCGAGCGCAGAGACCGTGGCGACCGTGGAGCACGATCGCATCCGCTTCGTGGCGCCGGATGCCTCGGCGGTGAGCATCCAGGGGCTCGACGCCCCGGCATCCTACGCACGAAGCGGCGTCGCGTCGCCGGCCGATGGCCTCGAGGTCGGGCTCGGAGGCAATGGTCGCGGCGGCTCGGTCTCGGTGGATATGACGATGGACGCCGGTGCCTCGGCCCGCGTCGGATACGTCCACGTCGTGGGCGCCGACGTCTCTGTCGCAGAGGCGGACTTCGACGCGATCGTCGCGGATGTCCCCGGCGTCGTGGCCGCTGCGGAGGAGTTCTGGAACGCGCAGCTCGAGGCGACCTTCACCCCCGGGAACAGCGAGTTCTCGGGGCACCTGCCAAGGCTGGAGACGAGCGACGAGTCACTGCGGCGGATCTATTGGTGGGCAGCGCTCGGGCTGATCTGGTTCCGGCGCGACTTCCCGGGGAACGTGCTCGGTCGCAGCTACGACACCCTCATGCCCAACTATTGGGGCACGACGACGTTCATCTGGGACTACAGCCTCAGCTCACTCAGTCATGCCCTGCTCGATCCGACCGAGATGCGTCGTCAGCTGCTGCACTGGATCACCCTCGATATCCACGGACACTTCGGCAGCTCCTCCCTGACGGGCGGCCCGGTCGGTCGCTGGTATTCGGTGAATGACTACGCGATGACGCGGCTCGTCCACGACTACCTGCGCGTCACCGGTGACGATGGATTCCTCGATGAAGAGACGCCCGAGGGCACGGTGCGCGACTCGCTGGTGGCGTGGGCGACGGCGTGGCGCGAGCTCCGGCGAGGGACGGCGCTCGCCGACTACGGCGAGATCGACAACCTCCTCGAGTGCGTGAGCTCCTACACGCACGAGGTGGCGAGCCTCAACGCCGCGAACGTGTGGTGCATGCGCACGGTCGCCGAGATCCTCGAGCGGGTGGGTGACCCGCGCGCGGACGACCTGCGCCGCGGCGCAGACGAACTGCTGCCCCACGTGTTGTCGCTGTATCGCCGCGGCGAGGGCTTCTTCGCTGCCCGCCAGCCCGACGGCACGGAACTGCCCGTGCGGCACTGCTACGACTTCTCGATCGTGGGAACGACGATCGCGGGCGATCTCGACGAGCAGACGCGTTCCGAGATGGTCGCGTTCTTCCAGCGCGAGCTCCAGACCGAGACGTGGATGCGGGCCCTGTCTCCGTGGGATCCGGACGCGAGCTTCAGCGTGCGACCGGACCACCAATGGAACGGTGCGTATCCGGCCTGGCCGGCCGACGCTGGTCGCGCCTTGCGTGAGCTCGGCGCCGAGGACGTGCTGGTGGGCTGGCTCGACGGTCTCGCGTGCACCGCGAATCAGGGGCCGATGGGTCAGGCGCACTTCGTGCCCGAGGCGGTTCCGCCGATCAACGGCGGAGCGCGGAAGGCGCCGCCGCAGCTGCCGTACATCATCGACTGGGCCTGCTCATCGTCCGGGGCGTGGACGGCCCTGATCGTCGAGGCGTTGTTCGGGGTCAGCGTGACGGTCGACGGAACCGTGCACGCCGGTGGACCGGTGGCGCTCATCGACCGCTCGGCGACCCTGCGCGGTCTGCGCGTGGGCGACCGGCTCGTCGACATCGCCGCCGACGGCACGGTGACAGACGCGGTTCCGTGAGACACACCCCATCAGCCAACGGATGCCGCGCCGCGGCGCTTCGATGAGAGGAAAAGCACATGAACAACGACGTTCGAGGATGGCTTCGGGCGAGCACCATCACCGCCGCAACGGTGGCAGTGGCCGCGCTCATGGTTCCGGGGGCGGCGCACGCCTCGCCGGGCTCTCCCGCCCCCGGTGCGAAGGCGGGGGAGTGCTCGCTCGCCGGCGCCACGATCACCGCCGAGGTCAGCATCAACGATGCGCTCACCGAGCGCTTCGAGACGTACGCGAACACCGGTGGCGAGTGGACCGGGGCCGACAGCACGTACTCGCTGCCCCTCCCCGGCGGTGAGACGGGGTGGTTCTTCTCCGACACCTTCCTCGGTGAGGTGAATGATGACGGGTCTCGGCCCCTCGACTCCGTCTTCGTCAACAACTCGATCGTCGTCGACGACGGCGAGACTCTCCGCACCGTCACAGGGGGCACACCGGAGGCGCCCGAGAGCGTCATCCCGCCCACCGAGGACGGCAAGTGGCACTGGATCGGCGACCCGACCGCGGGCCGTCGAGGCACGGTGCACGTGCCCCTGCTGCAGTTCGAGAAGTTCGGTCCCGGCGGCTTCGACTTCGGCTGGACGGCGAACCGGCTCGCAATTCTCGACGAAGACACCCTCGAGTTGCAGAGCATCGAAGATCTGCCGTCCGCGACGGGGATCAACTGGGGTTCGTGGACCCAGGAGGCGGGCAACCGCACGCTCGTGTACGGCATCACCGACATCGACGGTGTGCGGTCGGCTTTCGTCGCCCGCACCTCGGGCACGCGCGGTCTCGACGGCATCTGGCGGTTCTGGGACGGTCAGCGGTGGTCGCCCCACGAGGCGGACGCTGCTCCGGTCGCGTCGTATGTCGCCAACGAGTTCAGTGTCGCGCCGTTCCGCGACGGGTGGCTGATGGTGACGCACGACACGACCTTCCCGTTCGACAGCCGCATCGTCGCGAAGGTGGCGTGTGAACCCACCGGACCGTTCGTCGATGCCGGCGAGCTGTACCGCACCCCTGAGACTGGCCCGTTCGGTTCGTACGGTGACGGCGACGTGTTCACCTACAACGCGCACGAGCACCCCGAGTTCCGCGAGGGCGACACTCTGCTCGTCACCTACAACGTCAACACCTTCGACAACGTGGGGGATGTCTACGACGACGCGAGCATCTACCGGCCGCGCTTCCTCGATGTGACCCTGACCGTGGACTGACGCGCTGGCGGAGGCCGATCAACCGCGGCGGCGCCGCTCCGACAATGCAGTCGGGGTGGCGCCGCGCTGTTTCACCATCTGCGCCCTCGCGGCTTTCCGAACCTGACCACACGGCCACCACCCCCGCCCCCTACGCTGGGCCTCATGACGGATTCCTCCGCACTCCCGACGGATGCCGCAGCACCGTCCTCCCCGCTCATCGTCGTCGGCGTGCGTCCCGACGGCCACCACTCCCACCCCGCCCTCGCCTGGGCCGCCGAGCGCGCCCGCGCGACCGGTGCCGACCTGAAGCTGGTGTCGGTGGTCGACCCGAAGGCGCATGCTCCGGAAAGCCGCGACGCGCACGCCATCGCACCCCTCGAGTCGCTCGCGCAGCCCCTCCGCGACGAGGGCCTCACCGTGACGGTCGAGGTGGCCGACGGAGCCCACGTCGACCGCGCCCTCCCCGATGCGGCAACGGATGCCGCGCTCCTCGTGATCGGCACCGACCACGTCCCGGGCGGTGACCGTGAGCGGGGGCACCTCAGCCGTCACCTCGTCGCGCACGCCCACTGTTCCGTCGCCGTCGTCCCCGACCTCGCCCCGGAGGGACGCTCCGGTGTCGTCGTCGGAGTCGACGGCTCCGACGTCTCCCACCGCGCCCTCGCCTTCGCCGCCGACGAGGCAACGCGACTCGGGGAACCGCTGACGATCGTGTCGACGTGGATGCCGGTGCCGACCTCCATGGACGTCACCATGGCCTACGACCCGATGCCCTACGACCTCCAGGCTCCGACTGAGGCCTTCGCGCAGACGATGGCCGAGGAGGCGCGCACGCGGTACCCGAACCTCGAGGTGCGTCTCCACGTCATCGAGGGAGACGCCGCCACCGAGATCACCGACGCCTCGACCTCCGCGCGACTGACGGTGGTCGGCACCCACGGCCGCAGCGGCCTCGCCCGCCTCTTCCTCGGCTCGACCAGCGCCGTGGTGCTCGAGAACGTCACCGCGGTCACGGTCGCTGTGCGCTAACGAAACCGCGCGCCGCTTTCAATTGAGGATTAGAGTCAACCGCTCGCCGAGGACCTCGCTGAGCTGTGCGCTGAACGTAGCCGTCAGATGGTGTGCATCCCGATACGCCAGTGTGTTGCCGACGATCGGCGAGCAAAGTTCCTCTGAGCAGATGTAGTCGTTGAGGTCTACGTAAGGAACACCAAGTTCCTGAGTTACGCGCTGCTCCTCTTCGCTCTCCGGCGAGCCTAGAGCCACGTCGCGAGGCGCCCCACACTCCTGGGCGCTGTGGAGGTTGGCCGATAGGCACACGGCAGGGGTGTTGCCGAGGTTCGGTGTGTCCGCGATGACGGCTACGGGGGAGCGGAGGCTGCCAATCGTCCCGCCGAGCGCTTGACCCCAGGTTGATGTGGTGCCGGCGTCCGCCAGCGATGCGTTCCCGGAGTTCGAGACCACAACAAGAGCGGGCTGGGTAGCGTTCAAGATCTCGATCGTCGAATCTCGCCACTGCGAGCACTCCGAATAAGGGGAGCCATTGCGCAGGACTGATGCCGAAACAGACGGGCAGGCGCTCTTGGTATAGCTCGCCACGGAATAGCCGTGTTCTTCCGCGAACGTGAGGAGTGCCGGAAACCACTGCGCCGCATGCGAATCACCAAAGAGAGCGATCTGCGGGGCGTTCTCGTCGCCGTATACACAGGCGCCCGATACCGTGTCGGTAAAGTTGAGGTGGCACCCGTCCTCGTACACCTGGGGTTGGTCCTTTGACACAGATCGAAGGGAGGGCGCGAGGTTCGACGGCACGAAGGTGGTGAAATTCGGGGGGCTAGTGACCTCAGCTGATGTCGCTGCATCGCCGGCATGTAGTGGCTTGCTCTCTGAGTAAAGGTGCGCGCCCGTGGCGGCGACGGCGACGAGCACCGAAGCCGCGCCGGCCGCAATGAGACTCCGTCGCGGACGTGCCGCTGCGAGCCAAGCAACGGTCCGTCCTGGCTCCTCGACATAGCGGAACAGCAACCATGCAACGGGGAAGCTGATGGCTCCGAGGATCAGCGTGGCCCACAGCGGGAGTGGGTTCTCGAATCCAACTGCCGCCTGCGGGATCTGCAGCAACGGCCAGTGAACGAGATACAGGGAGTAGGAGATCAGCCCAATGAACTGCATCCCACGAGTCGAGAGAATCGCCTGCGGGCTGAGTGGTGCGCGGCTATCCCCCGCTACGATCACTGCCGCCGTAGCGACTACGGGCACAACGGCCCAGTACCCCGGGAACAAGGTCTCGCTTGTGAACAGGAGCACAGACCCCGCCAGCGTGGCAATGCCCATCCACCCAGTGATGGCCGCGGTCCGACCCGTGAGAACTTGTGGCCGATAGGTGAGGATGAAAGCTGCGAGACCGCCCACGCCCAGTTCCCACGCGCGCGTGGGCAGCGCGAAGAACGCCCAGGGCTGTGATCGGAAGGTTAGGAGCACACAGGCAACAAAGGAGACGATGACCAAGCCGGAGATGAGCATGAACAGAAACTTCGGGCGCCTCACGAAGACGAACCCAAGCGACAGCACGAGCGGCCATGCGAGATAGAACTGTTCCTCGATGCCGAGGGACCAGTAGTGCTGGAACAATGACGGAGTCGTCTCGGCGAGATAGTTGGTTCCCTGAGCCGCGAAGAGCATGTTGGGGACGTAAAACGCTGTCGCGAGAGCGCCCTGCCAAACCTCACGCATCAGTAGCGGCGGGTACCAGATCAGCGCTGCGACGACCGAGAGGCTGAGCACAACGAAGGAGGCAGGCAGGATTCGCCGCGCACGTTTCGCGTAGAAGCTCGCAAAACGCACTCTTCCATCTCTGCGAAGACCCGTGAGCAGGTGGCTCGTGATGAGGAAACCTGAGATCACGAAAAAGATGTCGACGCCTACGTATCCGCCAGGAAGGAAGGGAACTCCCGCGTGGTACAAGACAACGGCGCCTACCGCAAGGGCGCGAAGGCCCTGAATGTCCGTCCGAAAACGCGACGTTGGGTCAGCAACGGCTGTCTCCTGATTCGTGAGCACCCGGTGATTGTATTGGTCGCTGATGTCGAGTCCGTTTCGTCTGTTCTGGGCTAGCCCACGCGTCGCGCGGGCGGGCCTCGGATGTCGGATGACCCGTCGACAACCACCAGGCCCTATTCCGCGATGTCGCCGATCCACCAGTCCGAGAACTTGGACATCATCGCCGCAACCTCTGCATGCCTCGGGTCCTCCCGGAACGCCTCAAACGCTTCCGGATTGATAAACGCCCCGTCTTCGATGATGACTCGCCCTTTGCGTACATCGAGCGATAGCTCGACTCGCCAGGAATGGATGCCGGCCAGAACGCCGAGTGACCGAAGCCGGTTGATGGCTTCGGTCACTCGGTCACCGTCGACATCGTCATGGACTCGGAAGAGCACGATGTGTCGATAGGTCACGCGCGTCTCCGCAGAACCGTGGGTCTACTGCCGCAGCGCGTCGGCGTGGTCGCGGTACCAGGCCACGGTCCGCTCCAGTCCCTCCTCGAGGGAGATCTGAGCGGTCCACCCCGCCTCAGCAAGCTGAGACACGTCGAGAAGCTTTTGCGGCGTTCCGTCGGGCTTGGTCGTGTCCCATTCGGTGTCACCCTCGAACCCGACCACCGTCGCAATCGTCTCGGCAATCTCGCGGATGGTGACGTCTGACCCGGTGCCGACGTTGACCTGTGCGGGGCCGTCGTAGTGTTCGAGGAGGTGCAGGCACGCATCGGCCATGTCGTCGGCGTGGAGGAACTCCCGCCGCGGTGTCCCCGTGCCCCAGTTCGTCACCGACGCCGCACCCGAGGAGGCTGCTTCGTCATACCGGCGGATCAGTGCTGGCAGGACGTGGGACCCCTTGGGGGAGAAGTTGTCGTTCGGCCCGTACAGGTTGGTGGGCATCGCGGAGATCCAGGGGAGCCCGTATTGGCGGCGGACGGCTTGGGTGTGAAGGATCCCGGCGATCTTCGCGATCGCGTACGCGTCGTTCGTCGGCTCGAGGTGACCCGTCAACAACGAGTCTTCGCGAATGGGTTGCTCGGCGAACTTCGGGTAGATACAGGACGACCCGAGGAACAGCACCCGCTCCACATCGTTCGCGACTGCCGCGTCCAGAACGTTCGTCTGGATGCGCATGTTGTCGCTGAGGAAGTCGACGGGGTAGGTGGAGTTCGCCAGGATGCCGCCCACTTTCGCCGCGGCCAGCACCACGTACTTCGGCTTGATCTCACCCATGTACGCGAACACCGCATCCCGGTCCTTCAAGTCGAGCTCCGCGGACGGCTTCCCGACGACCCGGTCGAACCCGGCCGATTCGAGGCGGCGAACGATCGCCGACCCGACGAGTCCCCGGTGACCGGCGACGTAGAAGGTGGCGTCCCGGTCGAGCTCCCCCGGGGTGTAATCCACACCGTCGCTGGCGGTGGTCATCGCGCCGCCACCGCGTCCGCGGTTCCCCACGACGCGAGCTTCACGGTGTCAATCCACTCCGGACCCTTCTCCAGGGCCTCGATGTCGGCATCGACCATGAGCTTCGCGAGTTCCTTCCCGTCAATGGTGGGAACCCATCCGAGCTTGTCCGCGGCCTTCGACGGGTCGCCGATGAGCGCGTCGACCTCGGTGGGACGCAGGTACCGCTCGTCGAACTTGACGTACTCCTGCCAGTCCAGACCGACGTGGCCGAAGGAGGTCTCCAGGAAGTCGCGGATCGTGTATCCGACACCGGTGCCGAGAACGAAGTCCTCAGGCTCGTCGACCTGCAGCATCCGCCACATGCCCTCGACGTACTCCGCCGCGTACCCCCAGTCGCGGATCGAGTCGAGGTTGCCGAGGTAGATGTCCTTCTGCACCCCCGCCTTGATTCGCGCGACCGCACGGGTGATCTTGCGGGTCACGAACGTCTCCCCACGACGCGGGGACTCGTGGTTGAACAGGATCCCGTTCACCGCGAACATGTCGTACGCCTCACGGTAGTTCTTCGTGATCCAGTACGAATACAGCTTTGCGACACCGTACGGGGAGCGGGGGTAGAACGGGGTCTCCTCGTTCTGCGGGGGCGGGGTCGCTCCATACAGCTCGGACGTGGAGGCCTGGTAGAAGCGGGTCTTGATTCCCGAGAGGCGGACGGCCTCGAGGAGACGGATCGTGCCGGTCCCGGTGGTGTCGGCGGTGTGCTCGGGCTCATCGAACGACACCCGCACATGCGACTGCGCGGCGAGGTTATACACCTCATCCGGGTTGATTTCACTCATCAGCGTCACCATGCGGGCGCCGTCGGAGAGGTCACCGTAGTGCAGGAAGAGCTTGGCGTCCGGCTCGTGCGGGTCGACGTACAGGTGATTGATCCGATGCGTGTTGAACGTCGAGGCCCGGCGGATGAGGCCATGGACCTCGTAGCCCTTCCTGAGGAGGAGTTCGGCGAGGTAGGAACCGTCCTGACCGGTGATTCCGGTGATGAGTGCGCGCTTGGCCAAGGGCCTGCTCCGTTTCTGTTGTACTCAGTTCGATGCCGTGGTGGAGACGGCGTCGGTGATGCGGTTCTTGCTGGGGATAAGACGCATCAACATCTGTGTGAAGTGATCGATTGCGGACTCTTCATCGAGCACGGTGGAGCGGTAGTGGCGGCCGTTGGCGCGGAAGCGTTGGGCTTGGTCCTCGTCGGAAGCGAGCGCGGTCACGGCCTCAAGCAAGGCGTGGGGTTGCCCCGCCGGCACGACGACTCCCGCATCGGCCGTGCGGATCTCATCTGCGGTGATGCCGGTCACGTCGGTCGCGGCAACGACGGGGCGCCCCGCCGAAAAATAGGAAGTGAGCTTGCTCGGAACCGCCATCTCGGCAACCCCCGGCAGTTCGTTGACCAGAAGGCAGTCCGCGCTGGCCAAGGCAGCTGCGAAGTCATCATCGTCGAGCGGCGCCATGAACTCGATCGTCGACAACCCGACGCTCTGAGCCTTCAGCGAGGCGAGTTCGGATCCCCCGCCGAGCATGACGAATCTGACGCGATCCCCGCGTTGCTCTGCGATGCGGGCGGCGTCGACCACGTTCCCGAGGCCCTGCTTCACGCCCATGTTGCCGGCGTGCAGGACGATCGTCTCTCCGTCCTGCCATCCGAACCGTGACCGAGCGTGGGCGACATCGACGTCGGGTGCCGGCGGGAGATGAGTCCAGTTGCGGATCACCTCGATGCGCTCACGCGGGATGTCGAAGTCCTGGGAGACGCGTGCAGCGAAGCGGTCGTGGATGACGACGACCGTGTCCGCACGTCGGAGCAGCGCCCCCTCGAGCGCCGCCATGACCTTCACGACGAGTCCACTCGCCTGGCCCGTCTCGGACAGTCCTAGCGTGTAGAGGTCCTGTACCCAGACGATGAGCGGTGTCTTGCGGTGAAGGAGCTTGGCCTTTACGGACGCGAGCCAGGACGACACGAGCGCCGGCGAAACAACGACGATGGCGTTCGGAGACCCCCATCTCTGGGCCAGAAGGCGTGCACCAAAGCTCGCTTCGGATGCCAGGCGTCGGATCCCCTTCGGCGGATTCGGGACGTAGTGCTTCAGCCGCGTGACGTCCACGCCGTCGAGATGTTCGTTCCGTGACCACTGCCCGTAACCTGGCTTTACTTTCCAGTCCGGATAATGAGGATGCGTCGTCAGGACGCGGGTGATGAAGCCTCGGCGGGCAAGTCCACGAGCCATGGCACCGGTGTACGGCGAGATGCCGGTCGGCTCAGGTGGGTAGTTCATGCCGAGCATCAGCACGTCGTCTGACGGGGGAGTCATAGCCACGAGGCTATCGTCCAAAGGATTTCGGTGTGGTTACGGGCAAGGGAAGGGTGCTGGTCAGTGCCGCCGCGCAGCCACGCCGAGCGTGGGTTGGCGCCGAGCCATCTAGTCTCGACGTGCCAGGCCAACATCCGGGTAGCGGGGTTCGGACCGAATGAGGAGCGATGAAATGAGTGAGTCCACACAATCGGACCGCGTGATTCCGTTGCGCAGTGTCCCTATACCCGACACCGGTTGGGGACGAAACCGACTCTGGATGGCCGCATGGCAGATCGCCGGAGCGCTGCTGGTGTCGAACTCCATGCAACCGAGTTCAGCTGTTCGCAGGTGGACTCTACGAGCGTTCGGCGCGAAGGTTGGCGATCGGGTGATTATCAGACCGAGAGTCAGGATCCGGTTTCCCTGGAACCTGACGGTTGGGCACGACTCCTGGATAGGAGAAGGCGTCTGGATATCAAACCGAAGTCCCGTCACCATCGGAAGAGACGCGGTGGTGTCGCAGGAAGCTTTTATCACGACGGGTAGCCACTCAGCTGCGCGAGATATGAGGACTGTCTCATCGCCCATCGTCATCGAGGACGGAGCTTGGGTTACCGCCAGGTGCATGGTTCTTGGGGGAAGTCATATTGGTAGATCTGCCGTAATTGAGCCGATGTCTGTTGTCAGAGGGCGGGTCGCCAATGGGTGTGTCTACGGCTCAGGACAACCAGCGGTCTATCGCCGTCATAGATTCGAAGGTGAGCACACCCGGTGAAGATCGCGATGATCGTCGCTCTAGTCACTCCAAATGGTGAATTCGGCGGGCCCACGACGGTAGCGATCAATCAAGCCGTGGCTTTGCAGAACCGCGGTCATGATGTCCACATCGTTGCGGGCCAGCGTGGATACGCTGAACCACCCGCAGAAATTCGCGGGGTGCCAGCACAGCTATTCAGGGTGTCACGAACCGTGGGCTCGCAGTCTTTCTCCTTCTTGCGTAGTGATGACCTTCGTGAATACCTGGTGCAAAATGGACAGTACTATGACGTGCAACATATACACATGGGGCGCGATCTCATCACTCTTGGCGCAGCGCTCCAGGCCCGAAGGCAACGGGCGCCTTACTTCCTGCAGACCCACGGCATGGTTAAGAAGAGTCGCCACCCGTTATCGCGGCCGCTGGATGCGCTCGTCACACGGAAGGTAGTGAACGATAGCCGTCGGGTCTTTTACCTCACGGACAACGAGAAGTCGGACATGGGGTGCCAGTTTCCCGCACTCGAATCGGACGGGAAGTTGCAACACCTGATCAATGGTGTGCCGTACATCGATCCCCACACGCTCGCCGCCGCGGGCGCGGGAGACGAGCGCGTGAAGGTGGTCTATTTCTCGAGGTTGCATCCTCGAAAAAGACCCGAGCTTATGCTCGACTTGGCGGCTCAGCTCGACGATGAGGGAGTGATCGCAGAGTTCGAGGTTCGGGGTCCAGACGGAGGGGAGTACGCACGGCTCAATGCTCGAGCCGGCCAGTTGATTGCTCGTGGACTGAATGTACGCGTAGGTGGTCCGATCGCCACCGATCAGGCAATCACATTTTTGAGCCAGCATGACATCTTCGTTCTACCCTCCGTAAACGAACCATTCCCAATGGCGGTCCTCGAGGCAATGTCGGCCGGCTTGGCGGTCGTGGTCACGGAGAGCTGCGGGTTGGCGCCTACACTGCGAGAGCACGGCGGTGGGCTAGTCGTTGGGCACGATTTCGCCTCTCTTAAGGCAGCGGTTGCGCGCCTGATCGAGGATGCGCCGTATCGTCGGTCGCTTCAGGAGCAAGCGGTCCGCGTAGTAGCGGAGATCTTCTCCATGGATGCCGTTGCGCGGCAGCTGGAAAAATCATACGAAGAGGTAGGCGCGTGAGTTCGGGCTACGCGTCGACGGTCTCGCTTGTAATGGCTTTCCGCAACTCAAGGGAGTTCTTGCGCGCGCTTCCTCGAAAGATCAACGTGATGAGCGGAAACATCGCTGAACTTATTCTCGTCGATGACAATTCAACTGACCTAGCGGCGGGTGAGCTGAGCGAAATCATTGGCCAAGTAGCTCCGCGAGTCAGGCTTATCAACATGGAAGGCATCGGCGCTGGCGTGGCTGCGGCCAGAAATGCAGGCGTTTCCGCGGCAAGTGCAGAGTACATCTGGTTTGCGGACATCGACGACGAGTGGGACCCCGGCATCGTGGACGTCATGCATTCCGAAGCGGTCGAGAGTAACGCCGACGTAGTGTTGTGCAACGCGCGCCGTGTTGATGTTGACGGCAAATGGATCGGGACCATCGCGGACGCAGACCATCACTCCGGTTCTACGGGGCAAGATCTGCTTCGAGCGATACTGGACGGAAGAGTACAGGGCCATTTGTGGAACAAGTTGTTCCGGCGGGATTTGCTTGGAGCGGAACCGTTTCCCGGTACCCGTGCTCACTCTGATCTCGGGGGTATCCTTGCGATTGCGGCGAGAGCCGAACGCGTGGTGTGCGTGACCGGAGTGTTGTACTCGTACGTTATGCGGTCGGGCTCCATACTTCACAGCAAGGACTATCGGTGGACAGACCTTGCCTTCTGTGCGAGCGCTGCTAGACGGGTTACCGCGGGAGAGGGGGCGATCGGCCACGATACGATCGACGGCTTCGTTCTCCGTTTCTGCACGATCCCACTGTTAAACGAGTGGTCTCGCCGAGCTGGCCACTTCGGGCGACCTAGTTCAGCGGAATTGCGCCAAATGCTGTACGAAATGGGCGGGGTTCGTGGCAAGCGTCTGCGGAGTCAATTCGCCCGACAGCCCAAGAGAGCCCTTCGGGCTTTGCTGGGGGTCATGTCTCCCGAAACTTACCGTCTGATTTACCTGACCGCAGCAAGATTTCGCCGGGAATCAGTGAGCATAGCGCCCGCGAGGCGTGCTGAGTCAGGCACATGAAAGCGGTAGTGACATACGGTGGCCTGATAGGTGGCCGGTTTGGGGCAGCGTTGCTACAGGCCCTGTCGATGGTCCTTCTGGCGCGGTGGGCAGGGCCTGCCGATTTTGGTCTCGCGGTCGCCGTGCAGAGTGTGATTCTCCTCGTATCGGCAATTGCTGGTATGGGACTTGGGCCGTATGTCACTCGCGAGCTTGCCGCCGGTCTCGCGGCAGACGAAGTGCGGCGAGTTGTGAGGCTGAACTCCCTCATTGGGGTGATCCTTGGGGCCGGGTTGCTCGCTGTCTTTCTTGCGCTCGCGCCGCTGGACCCACGGTTCTGGCTCATGGTCCCCTTTGCTCTCGGCGCAGTCGCGCAGCGCAACTCGGCCGTATGGCAGGGAATCACGTTGGCTCGAGGGCGGACACGTGTGTTCGGGCTGTCGCTGACGTTGCGGCGGGCGGTTCTCCTTGCTGTGTTTGTCCTCATGTATGCACTTGGAGTTAACCCCGTGCTCAGCTATGCAGTCGCGTACGTAGTCGCGGAAGCAGGCGTGAACGCGACGCTGAGAGCGATAACCCCAGTCGGCGGGTCCGCATCCAACGCTTCGATGTCTCGGTTGCTGACTCTCAGACTTGCGCGACCCTATTGGATCGAGACGATTGCCACGCAGCTACGCAATCAGGACGTCGCGGTGGTTGCATTCGCCGCCGGCCCCGGTGCTGCGGGTCTTTTCGCGGTACCCTCGAGAGTCAGTTCGCCCGCCACTATGGTCGGGTCTGCGGTATCTGCTGTTCTTCTCCCTAAGTTTGCTTCGCGGGGCTGGTCGTGGTTTCGCAGGGGGCTCCTTTTGCAGCTCGTTACGCTTGCCGCTACCGGCCTGGGTCTTGTTGTCATCGTCGCCCTTGCGGGTTGGCTTGTGCCGGTAATTGTCGGCGACGAGTACTTGGGCGCCGTTCAGCCTTTAAGGATCTATTGCGTGGGTGTCTTCTTCCTCACGTTCTCGATGATGGCAGGCGCCGCCATTCAAGGGCTCGGCTCGGCCCGAGTGGTTGGCCATGTGGCCGCCGTAGCGGCGACTCTGGTCCTCGGGTCAGTGGCGCTAGGAGCGATACTGGGGGCGGCCGTTGGGGCCGCGGTCGGCTACTCAGCGGCGTGCTTCCTCCAGGCCGTGGCTCTGGTGGTTCTGCTAGTGCGACTCAAAGCTAGGAGCTGAGTGTGACGAAACCCGTCTTCATCGCCGTTACTGGCCCCTTCCGCAACGTCGGGGATACGGTCATCAGGCGTCTGGGCCTCGAGTGGTGCCGTTCGGTGGGGCTCCCTCACGTGTATGTGGGAAGTGGCCGCGGTGCGTGGCTCGAAGACCTTGAGTTGGATCCATCCGACGTGGTCTTCACGAGCTCTCGGGTATGGCTGAAGGCATTAGTTCGGGCTTTACCTAGTCGGCCTGTCCTAGTTGTGGAGCCGGGCGAATTCTCCCTGACCCGTCCCTTTTATCCATGGGCGGGTGCACACGCGTTGCTCGCCGTCTTGGTGCGTCTGTTCGGAGGGCGCGTCATCCAGTTGCCGAGAGCGCTCGCGAGGAGTGACCGCAGCGGACGCGCGCTGTACCGGGCCTTTACCCACACCGCGAACTTGACGTTGTGGCGCCGAGACATCCCAACGAAGGCTCGCACAGCGGTTAGGTCGCCAGATATCGCCTTCTCCGAGATCCCGGACACTGATGACGACCCCTCTGCGCGCGACACGATCGTTGTTTCAGTTAGGGGGGATCGAGAGGCTCCGTCGATCGAGGCGCTCGGCGTTCTCCGAGCCGACGCGGCGGTGAACGGATGCCGCCTGGTGTTTCTCGCGCAGGTGGAGGCGGACAACGATTGGGCTCGAGAGGGCGCATCCGCCATGGCCTGCGAGTCGTCCGTCTGGGATGCTGATGTGTCATCACCGACTCACGAGAGCCATGTTCGGGAGATCTATCGTCGGAGCAAGGCCGTACTCAGCGATCGGCTTCATGTGCTAGTCATGGCCGCCGCAGAAGGAGCGCTACCGGTCGCGTATTCTCGGGTGCGGGCTGACAAAGCCGTTGCGCACTTTGCAGCCGCGGGTGTCGATGTTTCCGCCTACGGGGACGAGGATGTGCTGGGCAGCCAGCAACCGGTGAGCGATGCTCTCAGGCAAAGTATGAGGGTTCGTGCAGAACTAAAGCAGGCAGGCATCCGCGCTAGATCTGCCTTGGAAACAGCTCGGCTGCATGCAGGCGGCTCGTCCTCGCGCTTCAAACTGCGCGGTTGACAGCATGAGGCAAACAAGTAGACGATCTGCTGAGGGGCGAGCACGCCGGTCGACGAGCGTGCCCAAGCCTGACTTACTGCTTGGCACATTCACCCTGATCACCCTTGCGGGGCTAGTTCCCCTCGTAGTCGTAGCGAACACATCCTCGCCTGAGACGACCGCTTGGAGATGGGTCCTGCTGCCGCTAGCCATTTCGGCTATGCGGTTCTCGTGGGTAGTCGGCTCACGAAGCCGCCACCTATTCGAGATGGCGACTTGGCTCTTCTACTACGTCTTCCTCGGGCTGGCGCCACTAGTTCAACTTCGCCAACAGATCGATCCTGGTACGACGCCAAATCTCTATCATCAGTTTGATGTTCACGCCGTGTGGATCATATTGGTGAGCCAGTTTGCACTCATTATAGGTAGTGCTCTCGCCCGGCGTCATGACTTTACTCGGAGCGAAGTCGAGCCATTGAGAGCTATCAGTCCCGAGCGCACACAGGCATATCTTCTAGTCTTGCTCATGGGTGCGTCCGCGTACGTCGCTGTAGTCGGCCTCAGCAGCTTGTTCAGTAGTCGCACCGATCGAGCCGGCGCGTCAGCGGCGGTTCTCGGCGACGACTCTACGCGGGTGGTAATCACCGCGTTTGTGACCATGGGATTGCTGGTCGCAGTTGTTGCCCATCTATACTCCCGGCATCAAGCAGGGGTGAGGTTTGGTCTCTTCCGCTGGCTATTGGCCGTTATCGGTACGCTGTTGCTGTTGATCATCGTCAACCCGGTGGGCGCGCCACGCTATGTCTTTGGAACCGTTTTGTTGGGGCTGCTTGGCGGCTGGCTTTGGAAGACAAGGCGGCGGTACAGAATGGCATCGCTGTCGGCAGTTGGTGCGCTCGTACTGGTGTTTCCCCTCCTGGACACGTTCCGCCGGACCACGGATACGGTGCTCGAGGTTCAGGGCCCGCTTTCATCACTTGCAGAAGCTGATTTCGACGGATTTGGACAGATCCTGAACACTGTTTGGTGGGTCGAAACCAACGGGATCTCGTGGGGCAACCAGCTTCTAGGTGTGCTTCTGTTTTGGGTACCCAGGTCGTTATGGGAGGCAAAACCTCAAGGCACTGGGAGTTTACTTGCCGACGCTCGAGGGTACTCTTTCGATAATCTTTCGGCGCCTCTGCCCGCCGAGCTGTATATCAACGGATCGTGGCTCGCAGTCGTCGTGGGCATGATTCTGCTTGGATTCCTCATGCGGCGCGCCGATCAGCACAACGACGGTGAGATTGACAGAAGCGGCGCGCCCACAGTCCTGGGAGCTATTCTCCCCTTCTATATGATCCTCTTGCTCCGCGGATCCCTCATCCAGGCGGCTGCCACCCTTGCTGTGATTCTGTTCAGTTGGTTTGTGTGCTCGAAGCCCACCGGCCGGCAGATGGATAGGTTGGCGGCCAGCGGTCTGGTCGAGGGCTCGCGGGATCGATGACGAAGACGCGCGGTCGAACGTGAAGCGCTCTGGGTCTGATTCAGAGTTGCGCTGTCTAGTTCCCACGAGCTGATGGCGGCCGGTTTGGGCGGCGCGAAGCGCGCTCGATCTCGACGCGCGAGCCCTCGCCGAGGTGGCCGTGGAGACGCTGCGCTCACTTGAGGGACCGTCGCGAGCGCAAGGCTCTCGACCGTCCACAGTCCTACCGCGGGCCGTTGCCGGCTTGAGTCCGCCGCCCGGACCCGACTTGTCCGTCGTGCATCCTCGATGCCCGCCGCGTACAACAGCCGGCCCGTCTGAGGACGACCAACGTCCGATCCCGCTGTCCGCGACGGTTGCAAATGAGTCGAAGCGACGGAGCAGGTCCCTTGACGGTTGTGATGAGGGCTCTTGGATGTCGTTGGGTCGTGTTCCGAAGGGGGCCGGGTCGCAGGTCGAAGCCGTTGGCGCGGGAGCGGTCAACGGAGGTGGCTTCCGAGGGTTGCTAGATGTCCGCGATAGCGCAGGAAGGTGTCGGCTGGTCCGCCGCGAACTCGGGAAGCACGGCACAGTCGGCCGGCGCGGGGATAGCAGGCCAAGGTCGTGCCACGCGTGGGCCGCTCATCGTTCGTGTCTTCTAGACTCGAGTCCGTTCGGTGGTATTCACTGTCCGTCTCGGTCTTGGTGTTCCCGAATCCCAATCGGCATCAAAGTGATTAATGAGCGCGGCTAGTGAGCAGTGTCTCCAGGGGCGAGCGCGGCCCGCGCGGTCTTGGTCAAAATGACAACGTCCCCGAGCATGGTCCAGTTCTCCACGTAGGAGAGATCAAGTCGCACGGTTTCTTCCCATGACAGCGAAGATCTCCCGCTCACCTGCCATAGCCCAGTGATTCCGGGCTTAACGAGGAATCGTCGGTGAACGTGACTGGCATACTGTTCAACCTCCCTCGGCAGCGGCGGGCGGGGACCCACCAAAGACATAGAGCCACCCAGGACATTGAATAGCTGAGGAAGCTCGTCGAGGCTATACCGTCGCATTATGCGACCGATCGGCGTCACCCGCGGGTCGTCCTTCATCTTGAAGAGGATCTCGTTCCCCGAGTCAATGCCTTGCGCAGCTCGCTGACGGTGCATCTGTTCCAGGAGCTCCTCCGCATTCGGCACCATCGAGCGGAACTTCAGCATGGTGAACTCTTTGCCACCGCGGCCGATGCGCGTCTGCCGGAACAGCACGGGACCCTCGGACGAAAGCCGAATGCTGATCGCCAGGAAGGCCAGCAACGGGCTCAGGAGGATCACCCCGACAAAGGTCGCTGAGCAGTCCAACATTCGCTTCAGGAACAGCTGACCCTTACTGAACCGCGGTGTCTCGACGTGAATCAGAGGGAGACCGGCGACTGGTCTCGTGTGGAGGCGTGGGCCGGCTACGTCAATGATGCTCGGCGCGAGGACGAGGTGCTGGCGACCAGCCTGGAGGCCCCACGAGATCTGCTTCACCTTGTCCGGCGGAAGCTCATCGGTGCTGGTTACCGCCACGGTGTCGGCGCCCGTGAGCTCCATCGCCCGCTCGACCGCGTTGACGCTCCCCATCATGGGGATGCTCGTCCCGGGGACCACGTCTCCCACGGCGCCGCTCGGGGTGCAGGCGCCGACGACTGTATAGCCGGCACGCGGGGCGCGCTGGAGTTCGCGCGCGACCTGGGTCACCGAGTCGACGGATCCGACCAGGATCATGCGCGCGGAGTAGTTCCCGCGCATGCGCTGCGCGATGAGCCACTGGCGCCAGAGCCACCGGGTGAGAAGCAGCGCGACGATGCCGAGGGGGAGCGCGATGAGCAGGTATCCACGAGCCACATCGACCCGGGTGAGGAAGGCGATGATCGCGATCGCGCCGAACAGCCGCAGGCTCGAATCAACGACGCGGACGTACTCGGCGTTACCCGTGCCCACGGTGCGATAGCTCCGTGAGTCGACGAGTGCCAGCACCCACATCCAGGCGAGGACTAGGCCACCGGAGAACAACCAATAGGAGAACTCGGTGATGCGAGAATCGGCGCGGATGGCGACTTCGACGTTGCCGAAGCCGAACCACAGCAGTTGCGACCCGTATACGGCCCACGCAAGGACGAACAGGTCGCTGAACCAGAGGATGCGGCTGTAGTTGCGGCGCCAGCCGGCGGCGTCACCGCGCGCGCTGACGGGCGGTGCGGCGGTAACCGGTGCAGGAATCGAATCTTCGCTCGTGTTGCTCGAAGCGGTCGTTGCTTCGGCGACGCGTGTGTCAGACGTCAACTGCACCTGCCTTTCTGGCTCCCAGCCTTCGTGCAGGTTACTACGGGCGCTGTTACCGCTCTGTTGCGTGACGGCGTCGGTTACGCGACGTTCCCCACTGTTCACTTCCCCGATGCCCCCCGGCTCGCTCATGGCGCTGCAACCTCGCTCACGGTTTCGTCCGACCACGCTCGTACTGCCTCGCCGTCACGCGTGAGCGCCAGCGGCGCGGACGGATCGGCCTCGGGCAGGCAACCCACCAGCGCCGTGGTGTCGGCGACCTCGGTGATCGCGACGCCGGGGCACGCGGTATCCGTGTGCGCGATGAGGAGCGACGGCGGTGTGGCAGCGAGCGCGGTCGCCCCCGCGACCTCGATCGGCTGCCAGGCACCGTCGATCCAGCGGTGGGCGGTGCCGTCGCAGATCAGCGCGACGACGTCGCCGCTCGCGCGGAGTCCGGTCGGGTTGGCGCACGGCGCCTCGGTCGTCTGTCCGCCACCGATGTGGACGACGATGGGGTCGAGCGGGTCGATGTAGCGGATCGCGGGGAGGACGTCGGGGTACGAGTCCCAGTAGGTGCCCTGTGTGTAGGTGCGGAGCGCCTGCGTCTCGCACGCCTCGCCCATCGCCGCGACCATCTCGGCCTCCGTGCCGGCGAGCGGGTCGAGGCTCGCGATCTGGCCGATGGCCCGGTAGCGGGGAGTGACGTCGATCCAGCTGGCACCGGCATCCGTCGAGCGCTCGACGAGCGGCTCGGTGGTACCGCAGGATCCGGCGGTCGCGCGCCACCAGACGCCGTCACCGATCGCGAGGAAGCGCTCCTCCGAGCGGGCGATCGCCTCGGCGGTCTGTGTCACTTCGGGTGTCGGCTCGGTCGTCTCGACGCCGAGGTCGAACGTCGGGGCAGGCTCCGCCGAGAGGTCGGAGAGGTCGGGATTCGCATGCTGGTAGGCCGCGACCGCGAGTACGCCGACACCGACCGCGAGGACGCCCGTCAGCGCGATGGCAAGCCATCGCGCTGACGAGGGAGTAGCTGGGGAGTGCACGCCGTCGGTCAGGAGCGTTCGGAACGCAGCGCCGGTGTCGGCGGGGAGGCGTCCGTCATCTGCGGGGGAGTGTCACCGAAGCCGAGCTCCGCGGCCATGGCGGCGTCGTTCTGCACCGGCGCGGCGTCCTGCTGTCCGCGACGGGACTGCTTGGGGCCCTTCGCGGGCTTCGGCGCCTTGGCGGCCTTGGCCTTCTTCGCGGGCTCCTGCATGTAGCCGTATCCGTAGCCATACCCGTAGCCGTAGGCGTACGAGTCGGGACCGCGGGTGGGGACCATCGACATGACGAGACCGGCGACCTTGGCGTCCACCGTCTCGAGGGCATCGATCGCGCCGCCGAGCTGATGGCGGGTCGGGCGGCCGGACGAGACGACGAGGATCGCGCCGCTGGTCGCCTTGGCGAGGATGGCGGCATCCGTCACGGGGAGAAGCGGGGGAGCATCGCAGATGACGACGTCGAAGTCGCGCTCGAGCACCTCGAGCAGCGTGTGCATCTGCGGCGAACCGAGCAGCTCGCTCGGGTTCGGCGGGATCTTGCCCGCGGGGAGGACGAAGAGGCTGCGCTTGCCCCACGGGAGCATGACGTCGCCCACGCGGGTGCGGCCGATCAGCACATCAGTGAGGCCGGCCCCGCCCTCGATGCCGAGGTACTCGGCGACCTTGGGCTTGCGGAGGTCGGTGTCGAGCAGGGCGACCTTCTTGCCGGCATCCGCCAGGGCGATGGCGAGGTTGATCGCGGTGGTCGACTTGCCCTCACTGGGGAGGCTGGATGTGACGACGAACGACGCGCGGCCACCCATGTCGAGGAACTGAAGGTTGGTGCGGAGCGCGCGGAACGACTCGGCCCGGGGGCTGAGGGGGTCGGCGTGCACGATGAGCGGGCGTTCCTTCGCCTTCGGGTCGTATGCGATCGCGCCGATCATCGGGCGGTCGGTGACCAGCTCGACGTCGCGGGGCGAGCGGACCTTGGTGTCGAGCACCGCGCGGAGCACGGCCACACCGACACCGAGGGCGAGACCCACGAGGGCGCCGAGCGCGATGTTCAGCGGAACGTTCGGGCTCGAGGGGCTGAGCGGCGGAATCGCATCCTTCACCCGCGTGAGGCGGACGGGGCTCGTGTCGGTGCCGTTGGGCGTCTCGATGGCCTCGACCGCGGAGGTGAGGCTCGCCGCGAGGGCGTTGGCGACGTTGGCGGCGAGGATCGGGTCGGAGTTCTCGACCGTGATCGCGATGAGCGTCGTGTTCAGCGGGCTGTTGGCCGAGACCATGCCCGCGAGCTGGTCGGCGGTGACGCCGAGACCGAGCTCGGCGATGACCGGGTTCATCACGATCGGAGTCGAGACGAGGTTCGTGTACGTCGTCACGCGCGCCTGCGTGAAGCTCGACCCCTGCTGCAGATCCTGGATCGTGTTACCGGCCTGCGACGACACGAAGACCGTGCTCTGGGCCTCGTACATGGGCGTCCTGGTGAGGGAGTAACCGGCTGCCGCGCCGACGCCGAGAACGGTCGCCAGAACGATGATCAGCCAGTTCTTTCGCAGGATGCGGATGTAATCCGTGAGCTCCATGCCCACCTCTCGTGTTGCGTCTGTGGTCACAGCCCCAGTCCGCACATCATGTCACAGCTCATGTTTCGCTCAGGAGTCGCGCACGTAGCAGGAGAGGAAACGGCGGGTGGGGCGGGTTCACGCAGGCGTCGACGTCCCGAGGACGATCGAGCGGATCACCTCGACCGGGAGCTTGGGGGAGCGGTGCTCATCGGTCAGGCCGTTCGCTTCCTGCAACGTGTCGGTGAGCTGGGTGTAGCAGTAGCCGCCGAGCACCGCACTGGCCTGCAGCGCGCCGAACACCCCACGTAGACGTGACTCGAAGTCCTCGGCGGACTCGGCCACCGCGTACCCCCACGTCTCGATCTCGGCGTTCGGCGCGTAGGTCACGCCGCCGAACTCGCTGACCACGACCGGCGCACTCGAGAGGCCCGGGGTCTGCTCCCCATCGAGGAGCTGCATGCGCCGACCCGCGGGGCCGACGCCGGCCACGGTGGCCGCCACCGCGCCGGCATCCCGATACGACTCGGTGAGAACCGCGGGGTCGTTCTCGTAGTCGTGCACTGTGAGCAGCGCGGAGTCCGCATGTTCCCACCCGTCGTTCGAGATCACCGGACGGGTGCTGTCGAGCGCGCGGGTGAGGTGGAAGAGCGCGCGCACGAAGTCCAGCTGGCGCGGGTCATGCGCCACCTGCTGGACCCCCCAGCTCTCGTTGATGGGAACCCATGCGACCACCGACGGGTGCGACCTGTCGCGGGAGATGGCCTCCGTCCACTCGCGGCTGAGGCGCGCCACCGAGGTCGGCGAGAACCGGTAGGCGCTCGGGAGCTCCTCCCACACCATCAGGCCGAGACGGTCCGCCCAATAGAGGAAGCGCGGATCCTCGATCTTCTGATGCACCCGAGCCGTGGTGAATCCGAGCTCCTTGATGAGCTCGACTTCGGCGCGCAGGGCGTCTGCGCTCGGTGCGGCGAGGTGCGACTGCGGCCAATACCCCTGTTCGAGCACGGCGATGACCGGGCGCGGGCGATCGTTCAGCAGGAGGCGGCCGGCGTCGACCGCGACGCTTCGGATGCCCAGATACGACGTCACCGTGTCGACGTCCACGTCATCGATGCGCAGTCCGATCACCGCATCGATGAGACGCGGGTGCTCGGGCGACCAGAGCAGCTCTTCGTAGCCCTGGCCGTTGGTCAGAGCGGGCAGAGGAATGACGATGCGCTCGCGCGGCTCGGACACTGTCCGGCTGACCCGCGCCAGTCGCGCCCCGTCCCGCCAGAGGTCGACCGAGACCTCGGTGGCGGGCGCGGTGGGGCGTCCGCTCAGCTCGACGTCGAGGAGCACGGCGCCGGAGGCCAGGTCCGTCTCCCATGAGAGGTGCGAGACGTGCAGGCGCGGAACGGCTTCCAGCCACACCGACTGCCAGATCCCGGTGGTCCGGTGGTACCAGATGACGTGCGGGTCCGGCAGCCAGTCCTGCTTGCCCCGAGGCTGCTCGAGGTCATCGGGATCGTCCTCGGCGCGGACCACGACATCGAACGGGCCCCGCTCGGCGAGCGCGGAGGCGTCGACCGTGAACGGGGTGTGGCCACCCTCATGGGTGCCGAGGAGACGTCCGTCGGCCCACACGGATGCGCGGTAGTCGACCGCGCCGAAGTGGAGGAGGAAGCTCATGCCCGAAGACCAGCCCGCCGCGGCGATGTCCTCGGCGGTGATCCGCCGCCGGTACCAGACCACCGGGTGGTGGGCGGTGTCTCCGATACCGGAGAGCTCCGACTCGGGCGGGAACGGCACGGTGATCGTGCGGCCGAGTGTGTGACTGGGTTCGGCCCAGCCGTCGTGCATGCCCACATTCGCATCGTCGTGCGCGAACTGCCACGGGCCGTCGAGGCTGCGCCACTGCGGGCGGACCAGCTGGGGTCGCGGGTAGGTGCCGTCTTGGCGGCTTGCTCGGGGGAAGACGTCGTCGGCCATGGGACACATCATGACCGATCTTTTCAGCGCTGTAAAGTCAGCCGGTCTCGACGGGAGGGGTGCTCTCCCGCACGGAGATGCTGTGCGGCACGACCCGGTGGCGGCCGATACCGGCGAACCCCTCGATCCTCTCCTTCAGCAGCCCCAGCGCCGTGCGCGCGAGTGCCCGTTTGTCTGGTGCCACCGAGGTCAGCGTGGGTGAGCTGTAGCCCGCGAGGTGGGTGTCGTCCCAACCCACGACCGCGACGTCGTCGGGAACCGATCGGCCCGCCGCGGCCAGGGACTTCAGCGCGCCGATGGCGAACTTGTCGTCGCGGCAGAGCACGGCGTCGAAGTGGATGCCGCTCTCGATCGCCTGCGTCAGGGCGTCTCGGCTGTCCTCGATCGAGAAGCCCGCGACCGGGAGGACGAGGGTGGGATCAGGGGTGATGCCGCTGGCGATCAGCTGCTCCTGGTAGCCGAGCAGACGCTGACCGGTCGATCCGGTGATGTCGTCGCGCACCGTTCCGAGGAAGGCGATCCGCCGCCGGCCGCTCTGGAGGAGAAGGGCCACGCCGTCGGCCGCAGCCGCCACGTTGTCGATCATCACGTGGTCGCTGGTGACGGGCATCGCGGACTCGCCGAGCAGGACGACGGGGACATCCGGCGCCAGGCGGGCGATCTCCATCGTCCCCATCTGAACGGGGTGGAAGATCACGCCGTCGACCAGTCCCGCCTCGCGGTCGTGCAGCACGGCGCGCTCGGCGTCGGCCTCGCCCAGGGTCTGCTCGAAGATGACGCGGAGCCCGAGGCCCTTGGCCTCCTCGGCGATCGAGCGGGACAGCTCGGAGAAGTAGGGGTGATCGATCTCGGGCATCGCGAGAGCGATCATCCCGGTCCGGCCCGTCGCCAGGCGACGGGCGGTGAGGTTCGGGCGATAGCCGAGCTCGTCGATCGCCGCCTGCACCCGCGCGCGCAGCGGCGGCGCGACGTGCGGGTAGTCGTGAATGACGTTGGAGACGGTCTTCATCGACACGCCCGCCCGTTCGGCGACGTCGACGAGGCGCACTCGAGGCATGGAGGCCTCCTTCCGGGGACATCTTATGTCCGCCTATTTTGCTCGGTCACTGGCGCGGACGTTTACAGCGCTGTACAGTTGCCGAAGCGCAGCGGAGAACAGCGCCGCTGCGGGTGCGTTTTCAACGAGGAGGACTCCATGACACTGTCCCAACGACGTCGTCGCGCGGCTTTCGCCGGAACGGCGGCCATCGCGGCCGCCCTGGTGCTCAGCAGCTGCAGCGGCGGAGGTGCGCCGTCGACCGGCGGCGAGTTCACGGGCGAGTACGACGGTCCGGAGGTGACGCTGTCGTTCTGGAACGGCTTCACCGGCGGTGACGGCCCGTTCATGCAGCAGATGGTCGATCGCTTCAACGAGGAGCACGACAACATCACCGTCGAGTCCAACACCATGCAGTGGGCCGACTTCTACCAGCGGCTCCCCGCCGCCGTGACCGCCGGAGAGGGACCGGACGTCGGCGTCATGCACTTCGACCAGCTCGGATCCAACGCCGCGCGTCAGGTGATCCTGCCCCTCGACGACATGGTCGACGATCTGGGTCTGGACGCCGCCGACTTCACCGAGACCGTCTGGGACGCCGGCGTCTACGCCGACCAGCGGTACGGCATCCCGCTGGATATCCACTCGCTCGCGATGTACTACAACACGGAGCACTTCGAGGCCGCCGGAATCACGGAGGTCCCGACGGATGCGGAGTCCTTCGCCGCGGCGCTGGACGCGCTGCAGGCGGCGGGATACGACACGCCGTTCTGGGTTCCCGCGCGCTGGCCAGGCCACCTCATGTTCATGACGCTCGACTGGCAGTTCGGCGGGGAGCCGTACGCTGCGGACGGATCGGCCGCGTCCTTCGCGGACGACTCCGGTGTCGAAGCGCTCGAGTGGATGCGCAGCATCATCGACGACGGGTACAGCCCCTCCGATGTGGCCATCGACGCGCAGTACGTGGCCTTCAAGAACGGTGAGACCTCGATCACGTGGGACGGCATCTGGCAGTTCAACGATCTCGAGGAGTCCGGGCTGCCCTACGCGGGCGTACCCGTCCCGAACATCGGAGGCGAAGCGGCGACGTGGGCCTCCTCGCACCAATTCTTCCTGCCGCGCCAGGACGACGCCGACCGCATGAACGCCGCCAAGGTCTTCATCGCGTGGATGAGCGAGCACTCCGAGGACTGGGCCGGGGCCGCAATGATCCCCGCACGCCAGTCGGTGCTGGAAGCGGGTGCTCTCGAGGGGATGCCGCAGGAGCCGATCGCCGCGGCACTGGACGACATGCGCTTCACCCCCACCGTGCCCGGGCTCGGCACCGTGCAGGCTGAGACGCTGGAGCTGGCTGTCGCCGACGGCGTGCTCGGCGCCGGCGACCCCGGCGACGTCCTGGCAGAGGCCGAGGGCCGCGCGACCCAGCTGATGCAAGAGAACCTGGCGACGTTCGCAGAATGAGCCGGACCACTCTTCCCGTTCGCGCGGGCGCTCTCGCTACGGCGAGCGCGCCCGCGCGCCCGCTGCGCGATCACCACCGTGCGACGCCGTGGCTGTTCCTCGCCCCGTATCTCGTGCTGTTCATGGCGTTCGTCATCCTGCCGGTCGTGCTCGGGTTGTGGATGAGCCTGCACCAGTGGGACTACACGCTGCCCCGCAAGCCGTTCGTCGGTCTGGACAACTACATCGGACTGTTCACGCCGGGGTCGACCACGTCGGGCATCTTCTGGCAGTCGATGCGCGCGACGGCGATCTTCACCGTCCTGAGCGTGCCGTTCCTCCTCGTCATCCCGCTCCTGGTGGCGCTGCTGATGAACGCGAAGTTCCCCGGCCGCAACTTCTTCCGCGCCGTCTACTTCGCGCCGTACGTGCTGGGCGTCGCCGTCGTCGCCGTGCTGTGGCGGTACCTCCTCGACAACAACATCGGCCTGGTCAACCACTACCTCGGGCTGCTGGGCCTGCCGGATGACACCGCGTGGCTGAGCTCCGTCCCGGCGGCGTGGGTGGCACTGGTCGGGGTCACCGTGTGGTGGACCCTCGGTTTCAACGCCATCATCTACCTCGCCGCCCTCCAGGACATCCCCGCGGAGCTGTACGAGGCGGCGCGCATGGACGGCGCGGGTCGATGGCAGCAGTTCCGGCACGTGACGCTGCCCGGTCTGCGGTCGATCCTCACCTTCATCACCATCAACACGTTCATCGCATCGGCGAACATGTTCGGCCAGTCCTACCTGATGACCCAGGGCGGGCCGGGCCGCGAGACGCGGACGGCGATCTATCAGATCGCCGAGACGGGCCTGCGCAACTTCAAGATGGGCGACGCCGCTGCCATGAGCTACATCCTGACGCTGTTCCTCATCGGCCTGAGCGTCATCGTCTTCTGGCTGTTCCGCGAGCGCAAGGGAGCCTCTCAATGACCTCGGCATCCACGACATCCGGCCCGATCACTTCCGACGTCGACGCTGTGTCGACGATCCCCGGCCGAAGACGCGTGAGCGCCTCGTCACGCGTCAAGGCCATCGCCCGCATGGTCGTGCTCACGATCGTCGCGCTCCTCTTCGTCAGCCCGCTCGCCTTCATGATCCTGACGTCGTTCAAAACGCGCGCCGACGCGACGAGCGTCCCCCCGACGTGGATCCCCGAGGAATGGACGCTCCAGGCGTATCAGACCATCCTCGGGTCGGCGTCGACGCCGGTCTTCACGTGGTTCCTGAACAGCGTCACCGCGGCGGTCGCCCACTCGGTCCTGGTCGTCATCACGGCGTCCCTCGCCGCGTACCCGCTCGCGCGCATGCAGTTCCGCGGCAAGGGTCTGGTCTTCGGGGCGGTCATCGCGACGCTCCTGGTGCCCCCGGTGATCCTCGTGATCCCGAACTACTCGATCGTGAGCGAACTCGGCTGGCTCAACTCGCTCATCGCCGTGATCGTCCCGACGGCCGCCGGTGCATTCGGCGTCTTCCTGATGCGGCAGTTCTTCCTGTCGATACCGGTCGAGCTCGAGGAGGCCGCGCGTCTGGACGGAGCCAACCGGCTGCGAACCTTCGTCAGCATCGTGCTCCCGCTCGCCAAGCCGGCGTTGGCCACACTCGGTCTGCTCGCCCTGCTGACCAACTGGAACGACTTCCTCTGGCCGGTCTACGTGCTCTTCAGTCCCGACGTGCAGACCCTGCCGGCCGGACTGTCGACGCTGCAGTCCGCGAACGCGGTGCGGTACGACCTGCTCATGGCCGGCGCCGTCGTCGCCAGTGCCCCCGTCCTCCTGCTCTTCGTCGCCCTGCAGCGCTTCATCGTCGAGGGCGTCTCGCAGTCGGGGATCAAGGGGTGAGGGTCCGTCACGCCGTCGGCGCGTCGCTGATCGCGCTCCTCGCCGCCGGATCTCTCACCGGGTGCGCGACCGGGCCGGAGTTCGCCCCGGTCATCCGGGACGACTTCGCCGATCCGGATGTCATCGTCGCCGACGGCAGGTACGTCGCGTACTCGTCTCACGCGAACCTCAAGAACGTCCCCGTCGCGGTCTCCGACGACCTGGAGACGTGGGAGATGCAGGCGGATGCGCTGCCGGATCTTCCGCTGTGGATCATCCCGAGGAAGACGTGGGCGCCCGAGGTCGTCGAGATCGAGGCGGGCCGGTACGTGATGTACTTCACGGCCACGAACTTCCAACCTGCGCTCCAGTGCATCGGGGTCGCCGTCTCGGACGACCCCCTCGGCCCCTTCGAGGTCGCGGGTGACGAGATGCTGGTCTGTCCGCCCGAGGAGGGCGGGGCCATCGACGCCACGACGGTCCGGGTCGACGACACCTGGCACCTCGTGTGGAAGAACGACGGCAACGCGATCGGCGTGGACACGTGGATGCAGACGGCGCCGCTGACCGACGACGGGCTCGCCCTCGCGGGCGAGCCGACGCGGATGCTGAAGCAGGATCAGCCGTGGGAGGGAACGCTCATCGAGGCGCCCACGATCGTCGCCCACGACGATGGCGGATTCACCATGATCTACTCCGCCAACTCCTACGAGGGTGACGAGTACGCCATGGGATACGCCGTGGCCGACTCGCTCACCGGGCCCTGGGAGAAGGCCGACGGCCCATGGGTCTCGACGGAGTCGCTCGAAGGCGCCGTTCGCGGGCCCGGCGGGCAGGACGTCGTCGTTGCGGCGGACGGGAACCATCGGCTGCTGTTCCACGGGTGGGACTCGTCGTACACGTACCGCATGCTCCACGTCGGACCGCTGCGCTGGGACGGTGACGTCCCCGTCCTCGGCTGACACCCCGCGTTGGCGGGCGCGTGGCCCGCACGCCTCAGGGGTTGCAGCGGTCGCACCATCGGGGCTCGGCGCGCGACGGCGTGCGGGGCACGAGGTGGCTCGCGTCGCAGGCGGCGCAGCCGTGGACATCCGCGAGCGGAAGCGACGTCGGCTCACCGCAGTCGCCGCACGGGAGGCCCCGGCGCACGTCGGTGCGGCCGTACCCGGGCGTCGCGCACGCGGGGCACGGGGCCGCGAGGCGCTCCGCCATCCGGAGGCACAGGCGGCGGATCACCTCGGAGCGCGCGGAGGAGCGGTGCGCGCGGTAGTCCGGGGTGATCGTGAGTGAGGCGCCCGCTCGCGCGAGGCGGTCGACGTGGGCTGCGAGCGCGTTCGGCGTCCGCAGCTCCTTCGCCACCTCCGTCCCCTGTGCGCGGTCGGCGTGCACCATCACGCCCTGGCGGGGGAAGCCCATCGCCTCGGCGAACGCGACCGCGCGCTCCCCGGTTGTTACGTCGCGGGCGGGCGGAAGCTCGATTGGCCCGGCGAACGCCTCGACGAGCTCGATCCGCCGCACGTCGTCGACGAACACCAGGAGCTCCTGGTGCCGGGTCAGCCATCCGAAGTCGGAACGGAAGCTCCCCTCGCTCGCGAGTGCGGCGGTCGCGCCGCTCGTGTCGAGCGCGAGCCGTGCCTTCGCGCGGGCGGTGTCGAGCGGGCTCCGCGTGCGCGGAACCTCGCCGGAGAAGCTGCCGAACGCGTCGGTGTCGAGCCCGGCGGGCGCCACCACGCGTGCGCCGAGAACGTCGCGGAACGCGTCGCGGGCGAGACGCTCCTTGCCGTGCATCGTGGCGAAGGCGATGACCTCCCCGCGGTACGGCGACGCGGTCACTGGAAGTACTCGGGCCTGCTCACGAAGGTCTCGGTGACGAACATCACCCCGCTGCGGGTGGTGAGGAGTTCCTTCGCCGCGCCGATGAGGTCGTCCGCGCGCTCGGGCGGGAGGACCGTGATCAGCATCGTGAGGGTGTCGTAGTCGTTGAACAGCAGCGCCCCGGAGTGCGGGCCGTGGTGGCCGAGGCCGGAGACTCCGGACACCGCCGTGTACCCCGTCGCGCCGGACGCGGTGATCAGCGATCGGATGGGGGCGGCATCCTTTCCGGGCACGACGATCTCGACTTTGATCATCTTGGTGAGTCCGTGCATCACGGGGTCTCCGTTCTCGTGAGGGTGCGGGGCGCGGCGGGCGTCGGGGTGGGGGTCATGGTGGTCTCGGGCGTGGGCGTCGGAGCCCAGCCGAGGGCGGTGTAGGTCCGCCAGGGGTCATCGGCGGTGGAGCGCACGGTGAGGCTGATCCACTCGTTGTCGAACAGGTCGCGGAGTACCTGGTTGCCCGACACGATCGCCGACACCCGGTCGATCGGGGCCTGGACGACCACGCTCAGGCGGAGCGGTTCGTGGAGCAGCGCGTCGCCCACGGCGACCGACTGGCGGGGGAGTCCGCGCTGCAGGTCGCCGCTGTGCCCGGCGAGCACGCCGATGCCGCCGATGGCGTTGTGGATCGTCTTCGTACCGGCACCCAGGGTGTCGGGGTTCAGGGTCGAGAAGTAGTACTGGTGGTTGATCCACTGGGCCACCACGACCGGCGCGGTGAGGATCGTCTCGAGCCCCGCACCCTCCGGGTCGAGGGCGGCGTCGTACGAGTGCAGGAACACTCGCCGGCGCAGGTTCGCGCCCCGGGTCATCTCGCGTGGGCCGATGATCATCGCGGCGTTCCCGGCGAGACCGAGCTCGGGATACACCTCCGCCCAGTCGTGGGCGCGCGCCCGGAGCTTCGCGAGCGAGTCCCTCGGGTCGGCGCCGGGAAGATCGACGGCGCGCTCGCGGACGAGGCCGTCGGCCGCGGCATCCGCCCGGGCGGTGAAGTCGGCCACGAGCGGCGCGTGCGAGTCGGGGATGAGGTGCGGGTCGAGGATCGTGACCCGATCGGCGACGGTGTCGTGGAGCGCCGCGACGAACCGGGTGCCCGCGGGGATCTCCAGGCCCCGCGCGGCGAGGATCGCGCGCACGTCGGGGTCGTTGAAGATCTCGGCCGCCGCCCGGGCGTTCACCGCCCCCGGGTTGCCGCCGCATGCGCCGCAGTCGAGCGCCGCCTGGTACAGGTTGTTCGTGCTCGCCGAGCCGTGTCCGGCGAGGACGACCAGCGACGCGAACCGGCCGAGTCCCATCATCCGCAGCCCCGCCTCGGCGAGCGTCGCGCGCTCCTCGACGGAGAACGCCGACGCGATCGTGACGCGGGAGTCGACCGGTGGGGCGATGCGGTCCCGCCACCGGCGGGTGAGCGTGTGATGCAGCGTCGGCGCGAGGGTGCGGACGACCGACGACACCCCGAACAGGAACCCCGTCGCCTCCGCGAGCGCGAACGGGGTCGCCGTGGCGTTCTCGGTGACGTGCAGCGAGTGGGAGGCGGCATCCAGCGCCCGGAGTCCGCGCGTGCGGGCGTTCGCCCGGTCGGCGTCGGCGGGAGCCTCGGTGACGGCGTGCTTCGGCTGCAAGAGCGCCGGCAGCGAGTCGATCGAGCCGCGGCCCTCGTAGGTCGCGAAGCGGACGGGGACGCCGAAGAACCCGGCGAACCCGAACGTCTCGATCCCGGCATCCGTCTCGAGGTGCCGCCGGAGCCCCTCCGACCGCGGGTCGATGCACAGCACCACCTGCGTGTGCGGGGTAAGCGGCGCGGGGGTCGGGGTGGTCAGCGACACGAGGAGCTCGCGCCGGTAGTGGCCCTCGAACGCTGCCTGCCACGTGAACGGGTGATCGTCGAGCGGATGCAGCGCGAGGAGCCGCGCGAGCGTCGCGACGTCGGCGGGTGTCGCCCCGGGGGCGAGGGCGTCGGCGAGGCGCACGGCGCGGGCGTGCACCTCAGCGCCGGGGTGGGGAGCCGGTGCGGAGGCGGTGGCGGCGCCCGGGTCGGCGGGGTGCGGGTCGATGCTCGGCGGGAGGTCGAGGAGGCGGCGGACGGTGAGCCGCACCGCCAGGTACTCGGTGAGGTCGATGTCGCCGTCGTGCTCACTGCGCCACTTGAGGTATCCCGTCCACCCGGGGAGGGCGGCGAGCTCCGCCGTCAGCAGCGCGACCCGATCGGCGTCGCGCGTGCCCCACGCGGTGAAGCACGCGGCGATCGCCGCGGACGCCTGTTCGGGCGCGTCCCGGAGCTTCCGGCGCACGGGCCGCGACAGCCGCGGGTCGTGGCTCGCCAGCGCGCGCCACGCGGCATAGAAGCCCCGGTCGCGCTCGGGAAGCCGCCACTGCGGGTCGGGGTCGAGGAACGCCGCGAGCCACGGGACGACGAGGTCGGCGACCGGGTCGGCCGGGGTCGCGGCGTCGTCCGCGGGCGCGGCGGGGGTGTCGGTGTGCAGCATGTCCTCGATCAGGACGTCGTCGGGGGTGAGGTGGGCGAGCGCGCCGGTGAGCGGCGGGACCTCCCGCAGCTCCGCTCCCCGCGCGCGGAGGGCCACGACGAGGTCGTCCCGCGTGATGCGTCCCGAGGCGAACGCGGCGCGGTACGCCGCGACGGGGAGGGTGAGGTGCGTGCCGGGCGCCGCGGCGTGATCGAAGCGCGTCGCCTCATACGGGGCGAGCGGGTTCACGGCGATGAACGACGCGATGGGCCAACCGGCGACGGTGTCGCGGGCGGCCTGGGCCACCTGCGCCTGGACGAGCAGAGTCATCGTGCGACCTCCGTGGTGAGTGCGGCGGCGCGCGGGCGGGTCGCGCCGCGCGGGTCGGGGGTGGGGACGGTCGAGGCCGCGAGCGCGCGGGCGTACAGCGCGGACGAGAGGGCCGGGGCGAACCGCGGCGACCGGCTCATCAGCTCGATGCCGATCAGCAGCGCGGCGGGGATGACCAGCAGCCACGGCGACGGCGCCTGCGTCCCGGCCGGGGTGGGGATCAGCTGCTCGAACCAGCCGACCGCGGCGATGTACGACAGGCCGAGGACCGCGACGACGGCGCCCGACGCCGCGACGGTGCGGAGCGACATCCGTCGGCGAAGTCCCGTGGCCACCGCGACGATCGCGGTGCAGGCGAGGAAGGCGAGGAGGGCGAGGCTCACCGGGGTCGCGGCGGGAGCGACGACCGTCTTGCCCACGGCGAGGACGCCGATCGTCAGCGCCGACGCGATGAGGACCGCGGCGGTGGTCGTCCGGACGGTGGCGGGGGACGGGGCGGGCCACGTGCGCTTCTCCGCACCCGCGGCCACGCCCGTGCCGGCGGAGAGGAAGAGGGCCGATTTGTACAGGCCGTGGGCGACGAGGTGGAAGACGGCGGCGGCGAACGCCCCGAGGCCTACGGCCATCATCATGAAGCCCATCTGCCCCGCGGTGGAGTAGACCAGCCGGCCCTTCACGTCGGTCTTCACCAGGCGGAGCACCGTGGCGTACACGAGCGTCGCGGCCCCCGCGGTGAAGACCACCGCCATTGCCACGGCGGCCGGGGCGACCAGGGGCGAGAAGCGGATGAGGAGGATCGCGCCGGCGTTCACCACCCCGGCGTGGAGCAGCGCCGAGACGGGCGTGGGCGCCGACAGGGTCGCCGGCAGCCAGCGGTGGAAGGGGATCTGCGCGGAGCGTCCGAGGGCCGCCGCGACCACGAGGAGGGCGAGCGCGACCGCGGTGGTGTCCGGGAGGGCGGCCGCGACGGTGGCGAGGTCGTCGAGGCGGATGTCGCCCCCCGCGGCGATCACGACCACGACGACGGCGATCACGAGAGGCGTGTCGGCGACCGCGAAGCTCCACGCCGCGCGGCGCACCCCCTGGCGCGCCTGCGGCAGCGCGCGGTACGTGGCGAGCAGCAGGACGAGCGAGAGGCCCGCCGCGACCCAGGCGAGGGTGAAGACCACGACCGTCTGCGCCGTGACGAGCGCCGCGGTGCTGCCGGTCAGTGTCCCGGCCCACACGGCGAACCACCGCTGCCGTAGATCGCCCCGGAGGTACCGCAGCGCGTACGCCTGGATCAGCGCGCTGAGGCCCAGCACGAGGATCAGCATCACGTGGGCGAGCGCATCGGCGGCGCCCGCGGGGGAGGTGAGGCCGAGGGCGGCGGCGATCGCGGCCGCGACGGCGGCGACCGTCCCGATGCCGCCCGTCCAGACCGCGGCGCGCGCCCCGAGCTCGGCGGGGCGGAGGGCGGCGGCCAGGACCGTGCCCACCCAGGGGGCGGCAAGCGCGATGACGATCAGCACCAGTTCCATCAGACGCCTTTCATGACCGGATTCTTAAAACACGAAAAACATAGCAGGTTTTGATAGTCGTGTTTTCACCATCCGGTCTCCGAGGGCGCGCGGGTAGGCTGAGCGGATGGCGCAGTGGACCTTCCTGACCAACCACGCGCACGTGCTGCTGTGCGTGGCGGCCAATCCTGAGATCCTGCTGAAGGACATCGCGACCCTCGTCGGGATCACTGAGCGGGCCGCGCTCCGCATCGTCGGAGAGCTCGAGAGCGAGGGCTACCTCTCCCGCGAACGGGTCGGCCGGCGCAACGTCTACCGCCTGAACCCGGACCGACCGCTCCGGCATCCGCTCGACAAGGGGCACCACATCGGCGAGCTGCTCGAGGCGTTCGCGGCCGAGCCGGCGGACCGCGAGGACACCGCGACCTGACGCTCGGGCGGGATTTCTCCTTCGACTTGACACACGACACCGATGTCGTGTTATCTATCCCGCAGAAGGGGAGTAATCCTCGCTCCGCATCGTCAGTACGATCCCTCGGCGGGATCCGGTGCGCAGGGCCCGCGGGCCGATGAGACCTTCGCGACAAGCGGAGGTTTTTTCATGTCTGTTCCGTTGTGGGCGTGGTTCGCCGTCCTCGGAGTCATCCTCGCGATGCTCGTCATCGACCTCGTCGCGCACCGCAAGGCCCACGTCATCGGTGTGCGGGAAGCGGCGGTCTGGTCGGTCGTGTGGGTCACCCTCGGCGTCGCCTTCGGCGTGGTGATCTGGACGATCTGGGGTGCCGAGTTCGGCCAGCAGTACTTCGCCGGCTACCTGATCGAGAAGTCGCTGGCGGTGGACAACGTGTTCGTCTGGGCGATCATCTTCGCCGCCTTCGCCGTGCCCCGCGAGTTCCAGCACCGGGTGCTGTTCCTCGGCGTCCTCGGCGCCCTCGTCTTCCGGGGCATCTTCATCGCCGCAGGCGCCGCGCTCATCGAGAACTTCTCGTGGGTGCTTTACGTTTTCGCCGCGTTCCTGATCTACACCGGGTGGCGGATGTTCCGCTCGCGGAACGAGCACGTCCACCCCGAGAAGTCCCGGGTGCTCCGACTCTTCCGTCGCTTCGTCCCGATGACCGACGCGTACCACGGCCAGAAGTTCCTCATCCGCAAGGGCGGGGTGGTCGTGGCGACCCCGCTCCTCGCCGTCCTCGTCCTGGTGGAGATCACCGACATCGTCTTCGCGGTCGACTCGATCCCCGCGATCTTCGCCGTGACCTCCGAGCCGTTCCTCGTCTTCACCGCCAACGCGTTCGCGATCCTCGGACTCCGCGCGATGTACTTCCTCCTCGCCGACCTCATCCACCGGTTCGTGTACCTCAAGGTCGGACTGTCGTTCGTGCTGATCTGGGTGGGCATCAAGATGCTGCTCCTGGACGTGCTCTACATCCCGACCACCGTCAGCCTCGCCGTGGTCGCGACGATCATCACCGTGTCGATCGTGGTGAGCCTCCGCGCCACCCGCGGACAGGGGCGACGCGCGATCGAGACCGAGGCGGCGGGTGCCTTCCGCATCGCCACCGCGGAGGAGGAGGCCGAGGCCGAGCCGGTGTTCCGCCGCCGGGCGTCGGCTACGCGGCGGTGACGGTGTCGCGCCCGCGCACGCGGACGTTGAGGCGCTCGGACATCACCAGGCCCAACGCCACGAGGAGCAGGAGGAAGACGGGGAAGATCCCCATCCCCGTCACCGCGGCGATCGCCCCGAACAGGGGCGGGGCGAGGGTCGACCCGGCGTAGGCCGACGCCATCTGGATGCCGATGACGGCCTGCGAATTCTCGCGGCCGAAGTTCACCGGGGTGGAGTGGATGATCGCCGGATAGATGGGGGCGGACCCCAGGCCCGCGACGACGAGTCCGACGAGGGCGACGGCGTCCGTCCCCACCGGTAGGGCGAGCATCACCGAGCCCACCCCGACCGCGATGAATCCGCCGCGGATCATCCACCGGTCGCCGATCCGGTCGGCGACGAACCCGGCGAGGAACCGCCCCGCCGTGATGCCGAGCACGAACAGGGAGGCGAAGGCGGCGGCGGTGGCCGGGGAGACCCCGCGATCGGCGACGAGGTAGCTCGATGCCCACAGGATCGCGGTGGTCTCCAGCGCGCAGTACGCGAAGAACGCCGCGAGGATGAGCGGCACTCCCGGGATCCGCACCGCGCGCGACAGCGGGACGTGCGCGCGCGCCGGGGTGGGGGCGGTGTCGGCGGCCTCGATGTCTGCGTCGGGGTTCGCGGGGCCCTCTTCGGCATCCGCGGCATCCGGCGGACGGACGGTGTGCACCTTCCCCCACAGGGGGATGCTGGTCAGCAGCGCGAGGGTCAGCGCCACCTGGATGAGACCGATGACGAGGTACGCGCTCGTCCACCCGAGTCCGGCGGTGAGCGACCAGCTCATGACGAACGGGCTGATCGACGCCCCGAGTCCCCAGCAGGCGTGCAGCCAGTTCATGTGGCGGGCGGCGTAGTGCACGGCCACGTAGTTGTTGAGGGCCGCGTCCACCGCGCCGGCACCCAGGCCGTACGGGATCGCCCAGACGCACAGCATCCAGAACTCTCCGCTGACGGAGAAGCCGATGAGCGCCGCTGCGGTCATCCCCACGCTCACCGCGGTCACGAGTCCGACGCCGAAGCGGCGCGTCACCCGCTCGGAGGCGAGAGAGGAGAAGATCGTGCCGCCGGCGATGATCATGGTCAGGATGCCGGCCACGCCGATCGGCACATCGAGGTCGCGATGCATGACCGGCCAGCCCGCGCCGATGAGCGAGTCGGGCAGTCCGAGGCTGATGAAGGCGATGTAGATGATCGCCAGGAGGAGCGAGTACACGGCGCGTGCGGGCCTTCCTGCGCGGCGCGGTGGAACAGTCCGCGCGACAATCCACGATCGTACACAGAGTTGGTACGTTCGTACACATTCTGGGGTAGGTTCGTCGCATGGCTGTCGACTACTTCGCCGGTGACTCGCGCACGAACCGGGAACGGATGCTCGCCGGAGACCTGTACATCGCCGACGACCCGGAGAGCGGGCGGCTGCACCGTCGCGGCATGAGGCTCGCCGACGAGTACCACCGCGCCGAGCTCGCCGAGGATCCGGGTGCTCGCGAGATCCTCCGCGACCTGCTCGGCACGCTCGGGGAGGGTGCGTACCTCACGCCGCCGCTCTTCGTGGACTACGGCGAGAACATCCACCTCGGCCCGCGCACCTTCGTCAACTACAACCTCACCGCTCTCGACGTCGCCGCCATCACGATCGGCGCCGACTGCCAGATCGGGCCCAACGTGCAGCTGCTGACGCCCACGCATCCGATCGAGCCGCAGCCCCGCCGCGACAAGCTCGAAGCCGCGCAGCCGATCACCATCGGTGACAACGTATGGCTCGGCGGGGGCGTGATCGTGTGCCCGGGGGTCTCGATCGGCGAGAACTCCGTGATCGGCGCGGGTTCCGTCGTCACGAGGGACATCCCCGCGAACGTCGTCGCCGTCGGAAACCCCGCCCGCGTCATCCGCTCGATCGACTGACCCGATGCCGACAGTGTCACCAGAGAGCGGGTCGCGGCGGGGGCGGCCGAACGATCCCGAGCGGCGCGACCGCATCATCGACGCCTGCCTGGAGGTGATCGCGCGGGTCGGGGTGGCCGGCACCTCGCACCGCAAGGTCGCGGCGGAGGCGGGCGTTCCCCTCGGAGCGATGACCTACTACTTCGCCGGCATGAGCGACCTCCTGCACGCGTCGTTCACTCGCTTCGCGACGACCATCAGCGATCGGTTCGAACGGCGCATGGCGACGGTCGACAGCGAGGACGCCGCGAAAGCCGCGGTCATCGCGATCATCCTCGACGACGTCTTCGGCGACAATCGCGAACTCGTGCTCTCGCATGAGCTGTGCACCCTGGCCGCGCGCGACCCCGCCTATCGGTCGATCACGAGCGCGTGGATGCGGCGCAGCCGCGCCGCCCTCGAGCACCACTTCGATCCCGAGACGGCGCGCATGCTCGACGCCCTCATCGAGGGGCTCACCATCCACCGGGCCCTCGACGCGGAGGCCCGCGATCCGCGAGAGGTCGAGGAGGCGGTCGCCCGGATCACCGCCCGGCCGGGCTCCGCTACGCGGCGCTCACGGTGACGCGGTCCTTGCCGGCGCGCTTGGCGTCGTACATGGCGGCATCCGCTCGGACGAGCAGCTGCGCACCGGTCTCGAGGGTGTCGACGGCGGGGTCGTACAGCGACAGGCCCACGCTGACGGATGCCGAGATGACGCCGTTCGGCACCGTGATGGGCTTCCGGCAGACGGCGAGGATCCGCTCGGCGATCGCCTCGGCGGCGACGGCGTCGGTGCTCGGGCAGAGCGCGACGAACTCATCGCCGCCGATGCGGCCGACGACGTCGTGCGCGCGGACGCCGTCGCGTAGGCGCGTGGCGAGCTCGACCAGGACGAGGTCGCCGGTGGCGTGCCCGAACGAGTCGTTGATGCTCTTGAAATCGTCGATGTCGAGGAACAGCACCGCCAGGCACTCCCGCGCGCTGGACGCGGTGACGAGCGCCTCATCGAGGGTGAGCTGGAGGAGCTGGCGGTTGGCGACGCCGGTGAGCTGGTCGTGGAGGGCCAGCATCGCGAGCTGACGCTGAAGACGCACACGCTGCAGGGTCTGCGACGCCTGACGACCGAGCGCCTGCTGCAGGTCGAAGAAGTGGGCGTCGAAGTCGGAGCGGGCGGCGAAGAAGCACACCAGCACACCGAGCCGCTCGCCCTCGGCCGACAGCGGCATGATGCTGAGGCTCGACAGGTCTTCGTTCCGCAGCGCCTCGGCCACCTCGGGGAAGTTCGCGTCATCGTCGTGGACGACCGTGACGAGGCTCGTCTGCTCGAGCTCCGGAACGGGGCCGACCTTTCCGTCGAGCGGGTTGGCGCCGGCGGTCAGCGTCAGCGCGCCGTCGTCGTCGAGGAGGAACACCCCGGTCTCGCGCGCGGAGAACGCCTCGCGGGCGACGGCGGCGAAGGTCTGGGCGACATCCTCGTCGGTGGCGCTCACCCCGAAGGCGGTCGACACCTCCTGCAGGATCCGCACGCGCTGGGCGGACTCCTCCGCGATCCGACGGGCCGCGACGAGTTCCCGCTCGTACCGCACGCGCTCGGTGGCGTTGAGGATCGCGAAGCGGATGAGGGCGGCATCCTCATCTCGCGCGGCGTTGACCAGCACGGGCAGATCGGCGCCCGCGGTGGTCCGGAGGGTCAGGAACTGCTCGTTCACCGTGCCCCGCAGATGCAGGAGCTGACGGTAGCGCGACTCGAAGAACATCTGGCTGCCGCGATCGAGCAGCGCCGTGAACGACGCGCCGACCAGTGCCCGCCGGTCGTATCCGGTCCACTGCAGAAGGGTGTCGTTGACGTCGACGATCGTCCCGTCGAGGTCGGTGGCGATCAGGCCGCAGGGGGCGCGGTCGTACCAGGCGGCATCCGTCGTGCTCACGGGAGGAACTCCCGGATGCCGCGGACGACCTGGTCGGGAGCGGAGAGGATCGGCACGTGCCCGCTCGTGTCGAGCTCCACGTACCGGCTGCCGGGGATGGCGGTGTGCACATAGCGGCCGACGGGAGGCGGCGCGATGGCGTCCTCGCGCGTCTGCAGCACCAGCGTCGGCACGGTCACCCGGGCCAGATCGGCGCGGTTGTCGGAAAGGAAGGTGACGCGCGCGAAGTGCGAGGCGATCGCGGGGTCGACTCGGCAGAAGCTGTCGGTGAGGCGCTCGCCGAGCTCGGGCCGGTCGGGCTGCCCCATGATCACGGGCGCGGTCTGCTGCGACCACCCGAGGTAGTTGGCCTCGAGCGACTCGATGAGCGCCTCGAGGTCGGCGTTGTCGAAACCGCCGAGGTAGTCGCCGTCGTTGAGGTAGCACGGGGAGGGGCTGACCAGCACGAGAGCGCGGAACCGTTCGGGCGCGCGGTTCGCCGCGAGGACGCTGACGATCGCCCCGACGGAGTGCCCGACGAGGATCACGTCGCTGGCTTCGAGGGACTCGAGGATCTCGATGACATCGGAGGCGTAGCCGTCGAGGGAGTCGTACTTCACCCGGTCGTACGCGTTCCAGTCCGAGCTGCCGGCACCGACGTGATCGAACAGGACGACGCGATGGTCGGCCTCGAACTGCGGGGCGACGAGGTTCCACGTCTCCTGGCTGCAGCCGAAACCGTGGGCGAAGACGACGGTCGGTCCGATCGTGCTGCCGGTCACCGTGACGTTGTTGCGGAGCAGGGGATCTCCGCTGCTCGCCGCGGGGGTGATGTCGATTTCCGTGATGGTCATGGCGATCGGCTCTCTACCCAACTCGGAGAGACGCACGGTGCGTCCGACGGGTCACGTGGGGTTCACTTTACGGGTAAGTCCTGGTCAGCGCCGCTCAGGCGGTCGCGATCATGTGGGCCATCTCGTCCTTCGGGACGGGACGGCTCCACAGGTACCCCTGGCCGCGGTCGCAGCCGAGCTGACGCACCCGGTGCAGCTGCGCGGTGGTCTCAACGCCCTCGGCGACGGTGCGGAGCTCCGCGTCGCGCGCGAAGGCCACGGCCTTCGCGATCTGCGCGGTGGTCTCGGGGGAGTCATCACCGGTCAGGTGGCGATCGATCTTCAGCTCGGTGGCGTGGAGGCGGCGAGCCTGCGCGAGCGACGCGTGACCCGCACCGAAATCGTCGATCGCGATGCCCACGCCGTGCCTCCGGAGGCGGTCCAGGCGGGCGACGAGCGGCGGGACGTCGCCGAGGTCCCGGCCCTCGGTGATCTCCACCGTCAGTCGCTTCGCGGGGTGCCGCAGGCGTGCCAGCGAGTCCTCGAGCCAGAGGGTGAACTCCGCACTCTCCAGCTGCACCGGAGAGACGTTCACCGAGATGTCGATGCCCCACTCGCCGATCGCGGTGAGGGCGTGTTCGGTCATGCACTGACCGATCTCGTCGATGACGCCGATCTCCTCGGCCAGCGGGATGAAGTCGTTCGGGCGGACGAGCCCCCACTCCGGGTGCTCCCATCGGCAGAGGACCTCGGCACCGACCAGATGGTAGGTGCGGAGGTCGTACTGCGGCTGGAACCACGGCACCATCTCGCCACGTCCGACCGCGCCCTGGAGGGCGTCGGACATCTCGGCGGTTCGCGTCATGGTGGGTTCAACCTCGGCTCCGGCCTCGGCGGCGCAGGGTGCGGGTGCGGAAGCGTGGAACCAGAGTCGCAGTCACCGCGGATCGGTGTTGCGTCTTGACGTGGAGGCGAGGAGGAGGTATCGGTAGGGCTCAGCGCGACGCGCGCGGGCGGGCGTCCACCTCCCGCACGATGACATCGCGGAAGACGGCCGGAGCGCCCCGCGAGATCAGGCGGATGCCGTCATCGCTCGCCAGCGGGAACACCCGGTGCGAGTGCACCACCGTGCCGTCGCCGACGAAGACCTCGACGCTCGTCCTGTCCACGAGGAGGCGGAGCCTGACGCGCCCGTCGGCGGCATCGATCGGCGACTCCGTGCGCCCGCCCGCGGGGGAGACCGTCTCGCGGCGGTCGACGGCGGCGGCGGTGCCGGCATCCGTGATCTCCACGCTCACCCGGCGGCCCCCGCCCGGCGCCCGGCACACCTCGAGCCCGACGCCGGTGGGCGGCTCGGCGGCGTTCCACCGCACCTCGCAGGTGAGGTCGTAGGCGAGCGACCGCACGTCGAGGTCGACGGGGTCGTCCACGGCGATGTCGCCGAGGCGGTGGGTCGCCGTGACGTGATCGGCGAGCGCCGCTGTCGGCGCCGACGCTAGCGCGTAGCCGTCGCCGACGCGGCGGAGTGTGAGATCGCGGACGATCATGTCGTCGCCGTTGTAGCCGTCGGTGACGAGGGTGGGGGTGTTGTGCGGATAGTCCCAGAAGTTCGCCCACCCCAGCGCGTGGCGCAGGTGCGGGTCTTCGACGCCGGCGTCGTCGTGGTGGGCGTAGGTGACCGCGCCGTAGAAATCGAAGCCCTGATCGAGCCACCGGGGCTCGTCGTGGTCGGGGATGAACGAGACGCCGTCGAACGCGCCGGTCCAGTAGGCATACGTCGGCGGCAGACCGCGGTGGGTGCCGTTGGCGCTGGTGCCGAGCACCCAGTGCATCGTGCCGTCGTCAGCGACGATGCGGAACAGGTCGGGGCACTCGAGCAGGCCGATATCGTCGTGGACGAACGATCCCACCCGCTCCCATCGCCGCAGATCGGGCGACGTGTAGAACCCGAGCTCGTGCCCCTCGGCGTTGGCGAGAAACCAGCGCGAGCGCTCGGCATCCCAGATGACCTTCGGGTCACGGAAGTCGGGCACGCCGGGGTTGGGCAGCACGGGATCGGTGCCGCCCGGGGTGAACGAGCGACCGCCGTCGACCGAGAACCACAGGTACTGGCCCTGCACACCGCCGGGTGCCTGCGTGACGAGCGCGATCACCGCCCCCGGGCCGAAACCGGCGGTGTCACTCTCGTCGACGACGAGCGAGCCCGACCAGCAGTCGCCGTTGGTGTCGGAGTTCTTCGGTATCGCCACGCCCTGGTCGTGGAACACCACGTGATCGCGCGTCGTCGCCCGACGCCACGCGGTGCCCGCCCCGCCGGTGAGGTAGTCGGCGTTGTAGAGGTAGTAGTAGTGGTACTCGCCGTCGAGGAAGATCGGCCGCTGGGGATCGTTCTTCCAGTTGTCGGGCACGCTCGGATGAAACCAGGGGCGCTGGGAGGTTGGTGCCGGTGTCATCGGGCGGCCGCCATGTGCCACGCGCGGACCCGCGCGGCGGCCGGGGCGCCGGTGACGGCGACGCCGAGGGCGTCAGGGCGTGTCGGATACACCCGGGCCGCGAGAGGGACGCCGTTCACAAACGCCTCGAGCGCCGAATGGTCCACGATGATCCGCACGCGCACCGGGTCGGTCGCCGCGTCGGAGGGGATGCGGCCGCCGAGGGAGCGGACGTCGACGGTGGTGTCGAGGCTCGACGACCCGCGGTCGAGCGAGAAGTGCAGGGCGCCGTCGACGCGCTCCAGGACGTAGACCGTGCGCTCGGCCCCGTCCTCGGTGGCGCGAACGGAGATCGCGATGCGCTCGCCGTCGGCGACCGGGGTGACGAGCTCGAGGTCGAGCTGGTCGCCGCGGATCGGCGAGGTCGCGACCTCCGTAAGGGCGGCGGTGGGCGCGGCGTCGAACAGGACCTCCTCGCGCAGGTCGTCGATCTCCGGCGCCGGCGCCTGGTGCAGGGATCCGTCAGCGCGCGCGGTCACCACGCGGGGGAGAGACATGACCCCCGACCAGCCGGCGGCGACGGACGCGGCATCCGGGCGTCCCTCCTGCATCCAGCCGAACATCACCCGACGGCGCGCTTCGTCGCGCATCGACTGCGGCGCGTAGAAGAACCGGCCGCCGAGGTCGAGGCGGTGCAGCGCCTCGGGGGTGAAGCGGTTGCCCTCGTAGCTGCCGGTCCAATACAGCGGGTGGTGGGTGACGCCCTCATCCCAGGCGGAGAAGACCAGCGCGTCGGTGTCGCCGACGCGGAAGAGGTCGACGCACTCCCACATCGTGCCCGTCCAGTCCGGTGCGGTGCGCGCGGCGTTCTCAGCATCGCCGACGACGAGAGGACCGAGATAGCGCCACGAGCGAAGGTCGTCCGACTCGTACAGCAGCGCGGTCCCCCCGACGCCGCGGATGCCGGACCCGACGATCTGGCGCCAGTGGCGTCTGCCCGCGGCATCCGTCTCGCTCCACACGCAGTGGTCGCGGTATGCCGTCACATCCAGATCGCTCGGGGGCGCCGCGATGACCGGGTTGCCCGGGTCTTTCCGCCACTCGAGGAGGTCGTCCGAGCCCGTCGCCACGCACGTCAGCTCGATCCCGCCCGCGCGCCCCGAATAGACCAGGGTGGGCACGCCGCCGTCGTCGACGAACACGCCCGACCAGCAGCCGTCGACGTCGGGTCCGTCGCTCGGCGCGAGGGCGATGGGCAGGTGCTCCCAGTGCACGAGGTCGCGGCTGCGCGCGTGCCCCCAGTGGATGCGGGCGTGCACGGGCGACTCGGGGTTGTACTGGTAGAAGAGGTGGTACCAGCCGTCGCGCTGCACGAGGCCGTTCGGGTCGTTCAGCCACCCGGAGGGCGAGACGAAGTGGAACGCGGGACGGTGCGGGTCGCGCGCAGCGCGTTCGAGCATCTCTGCGGAGGGCGCCGGCGCGTCGTCGAGGGTGGGGGCGGGGGAGTGCGCGCTCATGCGGCGCCTTTCTGGTCGTTCGGGGAGGACAGCTGGAGGGCAGTGCCCGGGGCATCCGCCGGCGGGGCGTAGCGGCTGCAGCGCACGAGGTGGTCGCGCGAATCGTCCACCCGGTGGAAGATCGCGGTGGTCTCGCTGCACGCGCTCTCGGCGGACCCGTGATCGCATGCGGTCGGGGCGAGCACCTCGCGGCGAAGGCGGGCACGCTCGTCGGGGTCGAAGGGGGTGCGCCGGGCGGGGTCGGGCACCGCCGAGATGAGCAGCCGTGTGTACGGATGCGCCGGGTGGGCGAGGAGGTCCATCGCGTTGCCGCTCTCGACGAACTCGCCGGCGAACATCACCACGATCCGGTCGGCGAGATACCGCGCCGAGGCGAGGTCGTGCGTGATGTAGAGCATCGAGATGCCCTGCTCCTCGCACAGCGCCCGCATGAGGTTCAGCACCCCGATCCGCACCGACACATCGAGCATCGAGGTCGGCTCGTCGGCGAGGATCAGCCGCGGGTCGACGGCAAGGGCGCGGGCGATGGCGACGCGCTGACGCTGCCCGCCGGACAGCTCATGCGGGTAGCGCTCAAGCATCTCGGCAGGGAGCCCCACCTTCTCCATCAGCCGCGCCTTCGCCCGGTCCATCGCCGCGCGCCCGCCGGGCCCGCGGCCGGTGACGCCGTGGAGACGCAGCGGCCGCTCGAGGAAGTGCTCGACACGGTGCACCGGGTTCAGCGACCCGAACGGGTCTTGGAAGATCATCTGCACCGCCGACCGGTATGCCCGGGTCGGGCGCCGGCGCTGCGTGGCCATGATGTCCTCGCCCTCGAACAGGAACGTGCCCGCAGAGGGCTGCTCGAGCCGTGCGATGCACCGCGCGAGGGTCGACTTGCCGCTGCCGGATTCACCGACGAGCGCCACGATCTCGCCCGGTGCGATGTCGAGGTCGACCCCGCCGAGCGCGCGGACTCGTGAGCGGGAGAGGGCGCCGCCGACGGTGAACGTCTTCTCCAGGCCCCGCACCGACAGCACGGGGGTCTGTGTCGCCGCGGTGATCATGAGCGCGCCTCCTCGATGAGCGTCGTGTTCGAGAACGGAGCCACGCGGTGACCCGGCGTGACCTCCTGCAGGTCGGGGATGTCGCGGAACCGCACGCCCTCCCCGAGGCCCTGCAGGCGCTCGCGGGGGCCCGTCAGGGGCGGGAAGGCGTTCATCAGCGCGCGGGTGTACGGATGCCGCGGATCGGTGAAGATCTGCTGCGCCGGCGCGGTCTCCACGAACCGTCCCGCGTACATGACCGCCATCCGGTCGGAGAGCTCCACCATGAGCGACATGTCGTGGGTGATGAACAGCACCGCGAACCCGAGCTCCTGCTGCAGGTCCTTGATCTGGGCCATGATCTCCTGCTGCACGACGACATCCAGCGCCGTCGTCGGCTCGTCCATGATCAGCAGCGGTGGCCGCAGCGCCGTAGCCATCGCGATGACGACGCGTTGCCGCATTCCGCCGGACAGCTGGTGCGGGTACGACCGCAGTCGGTCGCGGGGGATCCCGACGAGATCGAGCAGATCGCCCGCCCGCGCCAGCGCCGCCTTGTGCGGCATCCGTTCGTGTGTGGTGAAGATGTCGGCGATCTGATCGCCGATGGTCATGACGGGGTTGAGCGAGTTCATCGCGCTCTGGAACACCATCGCCACACGCCGCCAGCGGAAGGCCCGCAGCTCGTCCGGCGAGAGGGCGAGCACGTCGGTGCCGTCGAAGCGGATCGATCCGCTCGAGATCACCGCGGGGTCGCGCAGCAGCCGCAGGATCGCGTTCGCGATCGTCGACTTGCCACACCCCGACTCTCCGGCCAGGCCGAACACCTCGCGCTCGGCGATCGAGAACGATACCCGATCGACCGCGCGCACCGTGCGTGCCTCGGTCTCATACTCGACCGACAGGTCGTCGATCTCCAGCAGCGGAGCGCTCATGGGCGGGCCTCTTTCCGGGCACGCGGGGCGACCCGCGTCGGGGCATCGGGGGTGGTGCGACGGCGGGGGCGCCGCAGGCGCGGGTTGGTCGTCTCGTCGACGCCGTAGTTCACCAGCGCCAGCGCGAAGGCGACGAGGGCGATGCAGACGCCGGGAGGCACGAACACCCACCAGGCCCCCGTGAGCAGGGCGCCGTCGTTGCTAGCCCAGTACAGGTTCGTACCCCAGCTGATGGTGCTGATGTCGCCGAGGCCCAGGAACTCGAGGCCCGCCTGGGCGCCGATGCCGAAGATCACGCACGCGAGGAACGTGCTCATCACGATCGACGCCATGTTCGGGAGCATCTCGCGGAACATGATCCGCACCCCGCTCTCGCCCGTCACCTGCGCCGCCGCGACGAAGTCCTTGCCGCGGATCGACATCGCCTGCGCCCGGAGCACGCGGGCCGAGCCCGCCCACCCGGTGATGACGAGCACGATGATGACGGTGCCGAGCCCCTGCGGCAGGAACGCCGCGAGGATCACCAGCAGCGGCAGCCCGGGAAGCAGGAGGAAGACGTTCGTCACGAGCGAGAGGACGTTGTCGACGGCGCGACCGAAGTAGGCCGAGGCGAGTCCGACGAGGAGGCCGATGAGCGTCGCGGCGATCCCGACGACGAAACCGACGAAGAGCGACGAGCGCGAACCCCAGATGTTCAGGGCCAGGACGTCCTGCCCCTTCGCGGTCGTCCCCAGCCAGTGCTCGGCCGACGGCGGCTGGGCGCCGAGCCCCTGGATCAGGGTCGGGTCGCCCGGGGCGAGGACGGGCGCGGCGAGGGCGACGAGGGCGAAGACGGCGAGGATGACGACGCCGGCGATCGCCTTGCCGTTGCGGAAGAGGCCGCGGATGAAGCCGCGACCGGTGCGACGACGCGGGGGCGGGGACGCCGTGACGGTGCGGCCGTCGGGCGCCGGGGGAGTGCCGAGGTCGAGCTCGGCCATCGCGCGCGGGTCTTGTGCCAGTGACATGACGCCTCCGATCAGCTGACGCGCACGCGCGGATCCAGCCGCACGTACACGATGTCGACAAAGAAGTTGGCGATCAGCACGGCGGTGGTGATCGTGAGGAAGAGCCCCTGCATCAGCGGGTAGTCGAGGTTCTGCACCGCCGACAGGAGCTGATAGCCGACGCCGGGGTAGGCGAAGACGACCTCGGTCAGCAGCGCGCCGCCGACGATGAAGCCGAGCGACATCCCGAACGCCGTCACCGACGGCAACAGGGCGTTGCGGGCTGCGTACCGGTAGATGATCCGGTTCGGGCGGAGGCCCTTCGCCTCCGCCATGACGATGTAGTCCTCGGCGTTCGTGGCGATCATCGTGTTGCGCATGCCCAGCATCCATCCACCGATCGAGACCAGCACGATCGAGGTGGCTGGGAGCACGAGGTGGTACGCCACGTCGCCGATGAAGGCGAAGGAGAGCTCCGGCGTGCTGCCGACGGCGAACGCGTGACGGAGCGGGAACCAGCCGAGGGTGACCCCGAACACGTAGAGCAGGCCCATGGCGAGCCAGAAGTAGGGGAACGATCCGATGAAGATCAGCACCGGCGGCACCGCGGAATCCAGGACGCTGCCCCGCCGCCACGCGGCGAGGATGCCGAGGACGTTGCCGATGATCACCGCGATGATCAGCGAGACGAACCCGAGGAGGAAGGTCCAGCCGATGACGCTGCCGATGACATCCACCACCGGGGTGGGGAAGCGCGAGATCGAGAAGCCCAGGTCTCCGGTGAAGATCTGCCCGATGTAGCGGGCGTACTGCTCCCACAGCGGTGCGTCGCTGAGGCCGAACGAGGTGCGCAGCGCCTCGATCTGATCGGGGCGGATCTCGCCCTGCAGGCGCGCGACCATCCGCGAGACGGGGTCGCCCGGCATGAGGCGGGGGAGGAAGAAGTTGAGGGTGATCGACACCCAGAACGCCGCGAGGTAGAACCCGAAGCGCCGCAGAATGTAGTTCATGTGTCGGCTCCTCGCCGGGATCCTGCCGCGCCCGTGGCGGACGCGGCAGGACGACGGCGGTCTCAGTCGGTGACGACCGGTTCGAGAGTGGTCAGCACGAGCACCGTGGTGCGCGAGCGGGTCGACAGCGTGGCGTACGGGTTCTCTTCCGTCGGCCAGCCGGTGAAGCGCTCGGTGCTCGCCGCGCCCCACTCCGGGCCGGGGAAGAGCGGCGCCACCGGAGCCACGTCGGCGAAGAGCGCCTGGAGCTCGTTCATGATCTGCCGCTGGGACGCCTCGTCGGATGCCGCCGCGAACTCGTCGAGCAGGACGTCGGCCTCCTCGTTGCCGTAGCGGTGGTAGTTCTCGAAGGTCTGCTCGCCGACGGGCTTGACCGTCTCGGTCGACATGATGCCGCGGTAGAACTGGTACGGCGTGGGAGCGCCCGCCGACCACACGATGCCCGACTCGAACGTGCCGTTCTCGTAGCTGGCCGAGACCTCGCCCCAGTCCTTCGCGTCGACCGTCACGGTGACGCCGATGTCGGCGAGGTTCTGGGCGATCACGTTGCCCACCGACACCCAGTCGCTCGAGGTCGAGCCGACCGCGTAGGCGAAGGAGAAGGGGCTGCCATTGGGGAGCACGCGCTGGCCGTCGGTGTTCAGGGTGATGCCCGCGGCATCCAGCAGCTCTCCGGCGCCCTCGAGGTCGCGCTCGGTCCAGGAGCAGTCTTCGACCACCGCCTCGTCGCGCCACGCGTCGTACGCCCCCGAGAGTCCGGTGCAGTCGGCGGGTGTCGTGTAGCCCTGCATGCCGATCGCGGTGACCTGCTCGCGGTCGACGGCCATCGACAGCGCCTTCCGCACGTTCGGGTCGTCGAACGGCTCGAGCGTGGTGTTGAACTGCCAGTTGATCATCGAGCCCGTCGGCGGGAACCAGTAGAAGCGGTTCTCGGGGTCTTTCGCGACGTACGCCTCGTCGATGTTCGGGATGAACTGCGGCGCCCAGTCGACGTCGCCGTTCGCGGCGGCGAGGTTCGCGCCGTCGTTGCCGGCGAACGCGAGCACGCGGATGCCTTCGATCTTCTGCGCTTCGGGTTGCCAGTAGTTCGGGTTCTTCGTCAGGTCGAACGACTGCGTCTGGAAGCTCGCGACCTCGGTGTACGGGCCCGTGCCGACGGGGTCCTCGTTGGCGAAGGTCGTGGGATCCTCCACCTCCGACCACACATGGGCCGGGGCGATCGACTGTTGTCCGATGTCGAGCAGCGCCGGAGAGAACGGCTCGGAGAAGTCGAACCGCACGGTCTGCTCGTCGACCGCGGTGACCTCGTCGATGTAGTCGAATCCGCCCCGCAGCTCGCGCTGCAGATCGAACGAGACCACGACATCGTCGGCGACAAACGGCTCGCCGTCGGACCACAGCACGCCCTCGCGAAGGGTGTAGGTGATACCGGTGCTGTCGGGGTCGACTTCCCAGTCGGTCGCGAGCCACGGCGTCGTCTCGCCGTTGGCGGGGTTGTAGACGAGCATCGACTCGTAGATCGCCTGCTGCGTCATCGGAAAGTCGGGGTTGGCGAAGGGGTTGAAGTTCCGGTCGAAGGTCCCCATGTCCTCGCGGGGGATCGTCAGGAGCTGCGACCCGTCGAGGGTCTCGGCCGCGTCACCGCCCGCGGCGCACCCGGAGAGGGCGAGCGCCGCGGAGGCTGCGAGTCCGATCGCGGCGAGGAACGCTTTTCGCTGTGATGTCATGATGATGGAGTTCCTTTCTTCTGCTGTCCAGCGGAAGGGAGAGCGTGTCGGTCGAGATGTCCAGTCACACCGACACGCGTTCGAGGAGCGGGCAGTCGACCGTCACGGTTTCCGTGGCGGTCGACTCACCCGCGATGGTGGCGGCGAGGAGATCCACGCCGAGGGCGCCCATCTGTTCGAAGGGCAGTGCAACCGTCGTCAGTGCCGGCCTCAGGTACTCCGCGATGAGTTCCTGATTGTCGAAGCCGATGACGGCGACATCGTGGGGGATGCGCAGACCACGTTCTTTAATGGCGTCGTACGCGCCCATCGCCATGCGGTCGTTCGCGCAGAAGATCGCCGTGGGCGGGTCGGCGAGATCCAGCAGAGCGGATGCCGCGTCGTAGCCGCCGTGCGCCGTGGCGTGCCCCGGGATCTCGAGGTTCTCGTCCGGAGTGATCCCCGCCTCCCGCAGCACTTCGTGGTACCCGAGGCGTCGGCCGACGGCGGCCGGAATGGCGGGGTCGAGGTTGATCAGCCCGATGCGGCGGTGCCCGGCGGCGAGGAGCCGCTCGGTCGCCCGACGCCCGCCGGCGTGCTCGTCGGGGACGACCGCGGGGAAGCGTCCCTCGGCGTCGAAGCAGTTCACCAGGACCGTCGGCACCTCCCGGGCGATCTCGGGGAGCGTGACGGCGCGGTGCCACGTCGCGGCGTAGATGATGCCCTCGACGCGCTGCTCGAGGAGGCGTTCGATCGCGGCCTGCTCCACGGCCGGGTCGGACTCGGTCGAGGCGATGAGGAGGTACTTCTCGTCGACGAGTGCGCGATCCTGCGCGCCCTTGATCACGTTCACCGCGAAGGGGGCCGTGACGATTTCGGTGACCAGTCCGTACCAGTCGCTGCGCTGCTGGGCGAGGGCGCGGGCGCTGGCGTTCCGGCGGTAGCCGAGTGCGGACGCCGCCGCGAGCACGCGGTCGCGGGTCTCTTCGCTGAGGGTGACGGAGTGGCGGTCGTTCAGGACGAACGAGACCGCGGTGCGCGAGACGCCGGCGCGGAGCGCGACATCCTTCATCGTGATCTGTTTGCGGGTCGTCTTCGACACGTCGAGCCTCTTCGTCGGTGGCGGATTCCGAATCGACTAACGCGGGTTAGCCGGGGATGCTGGACAGACTAACCCGCGTTAGTCGGCAACGTCAAGACCGCAGCCGCGGCGAGATCTCGAGACGGTGCCGGTGCCCGCCGGGAACGGAAAAACCGCGCGCGGGCGGCATCCGTTCGGATATCGCCCGCGCGCGGCGCGGCATGACTGCGGGTGGGTGTCAGGCCTTCTTACGGCCGAAGATCAGGCCGTAGATCAGCAGGACGATGAGCGACCCGCCGATGGCGAGCGCCCACGTCGAGAGCGAGAAGAACTCGTTGAGGTTGACGCCGAAGATGAGGCCGCCGAGCCATCCGCCGAGGAGGGCACCGACGACGCCGAGGATCAGCGTGATGAACCAGCCGCCGCCCTGCTTGCCCGGGAGGATCAGCTTGGCGATGGCGCCGGCGAGAAGGCCGAGGATGAGGAATCCGATGAAGCCCATGGGGTGCTCCTTGTATGTGCCTGGTGGATGGGTGCGGGGAGTGAGCGGATGCCGGGCGTGAGCAGGAGCCCGATCAGCGGCTCATGCGCCGGGCGATGCCCGAGGCGACGACCGCGATCGCGACGGCGCCGATGACCTTGGTCAGCGTCGGGTGGTCCTTGACGAAGCCGGTCGCCTTGTCGATCACGGTGTCGACGGTGTCGTTCTTGCCCCTCAGGGCGTCGGCGGCGTCGGAGATCCGGTCGGCGACCTTCGCTCCGGCATCCGCCATGTCGTCGCCGAACGACTCGGTCGACGCGGCGGCGTCACGGGCGGCCCTCCGGAGCGTGTCCTTGGTGTCGTCGACGATGTTCTCGGTGGGGGTGTTGTCTGCGTTGGTCATGATGCTCCTCAGCTGAACTTCTTCTTGAGCTTCTTGGACTTCTTCTCGAGGTCCTTCGTGGTGCGCTTGTACTTCTTGGCGAGCTGCTTCGCCTGACGCTCGCGCTCCTTGCGGACCTCGGGGTCGTTCCAGCGGCCGAGAGCGTACGCGCCGATCGCGACGACGCCGACGATGATGATGGTGTTGCGCATGGGTGGTGCTCCTTAGCTGAGGCGCCGCTGGTCGTGTGCCAGGCGGGCCCGGAGGCCGGAGTGGACCGAGATGTAGGTCGGCAGCTGCCGTCCGGTGAGGGCGGCGAGGTTCGTCACCAGCTGGTCGACCGTCTCGGCGACGGCGACCGGCGAGGTGTTCTGCCGGGGGGTGACGCTCACGTGCAGCACCGGCTGCTTCTTGATCTCGCTGGCGGTCACCTTCGCGGTGAGGATCTCGTCGCGCTCGGTGAGGGCGTTCTTCAGCAGGTCGCTGGCGAAGCCCTCGGTCACGGTGACGCGACCTGCCTCGCCGTTCGAGCCGGTGGCGCCGAAGGCGGTCTGGCGACGGCCGCGGACGCCGCGGACGACGAGCGTGATGAGCAGGGCGATCAGCAGGACGAAGGCGGCCAGCAGGGCCACGGCCACCCAGGTGAGCTGCGTGCCGGCGATCTGCGTGGACTCCCACGCGCCGGTCGCCCACTGCTGCACGGCCTCGGCCGAGGTGACCCACGTGTCGGCGACGACGGGAACGGATGCCGCGGTGGCGACGATTCCGCCGATGCCCACAAGCACGATCCCGAGGATCAGCAGGACGATGCGGTTGAGGGCTCGATTGGTGCTGTTCATCGCACGACCTCTTCCTTCTTCTGCTCGACCCGCACCGAGGTGCGGACGGCCGGGGCGAGCCCGTACGACTGGAGCTCGGCATCCGCCACGCGACGGATCTCGTCACGGTCGATCTGCTCGCCGAACCCGGGGGTGATGGTCACGTCCACGTGGCGGTGGGCGACACCCACGCGCACCTGGTCGCGCGGAAGGCCGGTGTTCTCGCTGATGCGCTGGGCGACGGATGCCGCGATCACGCCGTTGTCGGCCACGATCGCGCGGTCGTCCTTCGCCTCGCCCGCGGGAGTGAGAGCGTGCTTGGACAGGCGTCCGGGCGTCACCGCGAGAATGACGAGGATCACGCCGAGGAGGGCGATCACCCCGCCGGCTGCGATGCTGATGCCCGCGGGGATGTCGGTGGGAAGACCCACGACGCCCGTGAAGGCGGCGGCCGGGCCCAGGAGGAGTGCGGGCTGACCGAGGACGCTCAGGACGATCTCGGTGCCGACGTAGACGAGCGCGAGGATCACCACGATCACCGCGACGATCATCGCGACCGTGCGGGGCGAGTGGGTCTCGCGGCGCACGACCCGTCGGAGGACGGGACTGCTCACTGGACTCTCCTTCTGGTGGGGGTGACGGCACCCGTGATGGTGACGTCGACCCGGACGACTTTCCGGCCGAGGATCTCGGCGAGGCGGTGCGCGACATCCGTCTGCACCTCCGCCGCCCGGTCGAGGACCGGGCCGGCGGCGGCGATCGCAGCGGTGTCGTCGAGCGGCGGGACCGGGAACGGGGACCGCAGCTGCACCCCGAGGGCTCCACGGGAGCCGCTCACGGTGGCGCTGACCTGTTCCCGGTCCACGCCGATGATCGATGCGGCAACCGCCTCGGTGACCTTCTGTGTCACCCGGTCACGGACGACGATCCGGCCCGGGGCGGCCCCGCTCACGACGACCGGCGTCCGGTCAGGGCGTCGGTCAGTCCGCGGACGTCGACCTTGCCGGAGGCGAAACGGCCGACGAGCGCGCCGACTCCCATGAACAGGGCGACCAGCAGGAAGCCCCAGAATCCGAACACGAGGGCCGCGAATGCGAGCACTGCACCCATCAGGGCGCCGATGACGGTGGCGTTCATGCGACACGCGCCTCGGTGTCGTCATCGTCGTTGTCGTCACCCGGAACGTGGATGTCGTTGACCTCGATGTTGACCTCGACGACCTCGAGGCCGGTGAGGCGGGTGATCGCACCGGCGACGGTGGAGCGGACCTCGGCGGCGACGGCGTGGATCGGCGTCGGGTACTCCACGACGATCGTGAGATCGGCCGCGGCCTGGGTCTGGCCCACCTCGACGCGCACACCTTGCGTCAGGTCGGTGGCGTTGACGGCGTCGCGGATCGCACCGAAGGCGCGGGCTCCGCCGCCGCCGAGGGCGTAGACGCCGCGGACCTCACGGGCGGCGATGCCGGCGACCTTCGCCACGACGTGGTCGGCGATCGTGGTCGACCCGCCGCTGGTGGCCTGCGTGGTGCCGGCCGCGGTGGTCGCGGAGGCCGGACGGTCGACGCGACCGGCGGGGGCCGCGGGGGTGACCTCGGCGGGGGTGGGGGTGGTGGTGTCGTTCTTAGTGTCAGCCATGAATCTCTCCTCTTATCGATGTCTGAGGGCGCGGCGTCTCGCGCCAGCGCCTCGAAGCGGCTGTTGTTCGCTTCGGGGATAGGAGTCACCCAGGGAGGAAAACGTCACAAAAAAGTTCCCGACCGCGTGCGTGGTCGGGAACTTTCGCCTGGTGAGGGCGTCTTTTCGAGGTCTGAGACTTCTCGGGGGGTCAGGCGGGGGCGACGGCCAGGCGGACGGCGCGGACGACCTCGTCGACCGCGGGCGTCAGCTGCTGCGACGACAGCTGGTAGGTCTGCCACGACCGGCGGTACGGGTCGACGACGTCGTCATCGGCGGGGTCGGCGAGCGGCTCGGCCACTCCGCGGTACGACGCGACGGCCGCCGCCATCGCACGCACCCGATCGCGGGGCTCGGGGCCCGCCGCATCCGCTGCCTCTCTGATCGTGGCGTCGTCGAGGGTCGCCGCCAGGCGCGCGAACTCCCGCACGGTGAAGGTGTGGCGCAGGCGCCCCGGCGCATACTCGGCGAGAGTGCGGCGGTGCTCGCGCGTCATCGCCAGCAGGAGGTCGGGGCCGTCCGTCATCGCCTCGGTCAGGTAGCGCGCGCGGTGGGCGGTCGCGGATTCGCGGGGGATGCCGGCATCCGTCGCCAGCTGGATCGCCTCGGCAGTCATTGTCGCGTCGGCGGCGCCGCGGGTGCCGGCGCTGGTGACCCGGGCGCCGAGCGGGGCGAGCTGCGCGTCGAGCAACAGCTGCGCGAGCGGCGAGCGGCAGATGTTGCCGGTGCACACCGTGAGGATCTCGAACATGGCGGGGCCTCCGGGGCAGGGTAGCGTGGGCGCGTGCCGGACCAGACTAGCGAGGCGACCGAGACCGACACCGCCGAGGCGACCGAGACCGACACCGCCGAGGCGGTGCCTGCGGCGGATGCTGCCGAGATGGGTGCCGTGTCCGCAGAGGTCGATGAGCGGGCGGATGCCGCGGCTCCGCGCTCGCGCCGCCGTCGCATGCGCCGGAACGACTGGCGCCAGGGCGGGTCCACCGTCGCGCGCTGGCGCGAGGGCCTCCTCGCGATCGCGCTGTTCTCCCTCGGCGCGGGGCTGCTCGGCTCGGCCGCGATCGGCGTCGTGCTGCCGGGAGCGACCGTGCTCGCGGCGGTCGTGCTGTGGATCGCGCTCGCCGTCCCGGTCGTGTGGGGCTTCGCGCGGTCGCGCCCGGCGGGGCTGCTGCGCTTCCGGCCGGTCGATCTGCTCTTCGGCATCACGCTGGGCGTGATGATCCGGTTCATCCAGGGCGGTGTCGCCGCGAGCGGGGGAGACACCGCATTCCCCTCCTATGCGGTCTTCGACGGGCAGCTGCCCTCGACCTGGCTGGTCGTCGACGGCTTCGGCGCGGTGCTCATCGCCCCCGTGCTCGAGGAGTTCTTCTTCCACGGCGTCGTGCTTGTCGCCCTCTACACGGTGCTCCGCCGCCCGGTCGGAAAGCTCGCCGCCGGCATCGGCGCGCTGCTCGTGACGACCGGCGCGTTCGTGCTCGTCCACGGTCTCGCCGGCGCGCTCGGCGTCGACGCGGTCGTCGGGCTCGTCCTCGTCGCCGGCGTCGGCGGAGCCCTCGTGCTCCTCACCGGCCGGATCTGGGCCGCGGTGCTCCTGCACGTCACGTACAACGCGGTCTTCGTCGCGCTGGCGCTGGTGGGCACACTCTTCGGCTGAGCCCGCCGCTCGCTCGCTCGCTGTGTGAATACCCAGCGTTTCGTCGGTGCGCCCCGAAACGGTGGCGGGCGGCATCCGTGCGCCTCTATATTGCAGTGACTGCACTTTAAGACGCAGGCACTGAAAAGGAGAAGCGAGATGCCCCTGTCCGAACCCCCGCCGGCCGTCCTGCGGACGCACGCGCTCACCCGCACCTACGGGCGCGGCGACACCGCCTTCCACGCCCTCCGCGGCGTCGACCTCTCCGTCGAACGCGGGCAGTCGCTCGCGATCGTCGGAAAGTCGGGATCCGGCAAGTCCACGCTCATGCACCTGCTCGCCCTGCTCGACCGGCCGACCTCCGGCCGAGTCGAAGTGAACGGAACGGATGCCGCGACCCTGTCGGTGCGCGAGCTCAACCGTCTGCGGAACGCCGAGTTCGGCTTCGTGTTCCAGCAGTTCTTCCTCACGGCCACGCAGTCCGTGTTCGAGAACGTGAGCCTGCCCCTCGTCATCGCCGGGATGCCGGCGAAGGAGCGCCGCGTGCGCACGATGGAGGCGCTCGACGCGCTCGGCCTCGCCGACAAGGCGAAGAACCGCGCCACCGACCTCTCGGGCGGACAGAAACAGCGCGTCGTCATCGCCCGCGCCCTCGTGGGCGAACCCTCGGTGATCTTCGCCGACGAGCCCACCGGCAACCTCGACAGCGCGACGGGTGCGCAGGTGGAGCAGATCCTCTTCGACCTCCGCCGCGACCGCGGCATCACCCTCGTCGTCGTCACCCACGACGCCGACCTCGCCGCGCGCTGCTACCGGTCGGTCACCATCGCCGACGGACGCATCGTCGCCGAGCAGACCGCGGGGGTGGCCGCGTGAAGACCGCCGACCTCGTCCGCTCGGCCGGACGCAACGCCTTCCGCAGCCGCCTGCGGACCACCCTCACAGTGCTGAGCCTCTTCGTCGGCGCCTTCACCCTCACCCTCACCACCGCCCTCGGCGCGGGCGTCAACGACTACGTCGAGCGCCAGGTCGCGACCGTCAGCACGGGCGACATCCTGCTCGTGAGCCCCGCCGCCGTTGTGCCCGAGGGCGACGGCCCCGCGGAGTACGACCCCGACGGGCGCGAGCAAGCGGGCGCGGCGAACCCGCTCGGATCCGGCACGCTGCTCAACGACGACGACCTCGACGCGATCGCCGCGATCGACGGCGTCCAGCGGGTCGAGGCGGTCAGCCAGATCGCCGTCGACTGGATCGCGGCGGGGGCGGGGACGGGGTCGTCCGGCTCGGCGGACGCGGCGGATCGGTTCGAGGTGACCGTCAACCCGACCTCGTCGATCGGGCGGAGCGACCTCGTCGCGGGTGCCCAGCTCGACGCCGAGAGCGGCGACGCCCAGGTCGTCCTGCCCGAGGACTACGTCGCGGCGTTCGGATTCGACTCGGCCGACGACGCCATCGGCGCCACCGTCACCCTCGGGTACACCGACGTCGAGCGGGCCTCGCAGGAGACCACGGCCGAGGTCGTCGGCATCGCCCGCGAGAGCCTCCTGGCCGCCGGCGCCGGCGCGAACGCCGCGCTCGTCGACGAGATCGCCGACGCACAGGCCGTCCCGGGCCAGCCCGGAGCGTGGCCGATCGCGGTCGCGACCCTGGAGACGGATGCCGACGGCGCCGTGTCGGACGAGACGATCGCCGACGTGAAGGCGGAGCTTTCGGCATCCGATCTCACCGGACAGACCGTGGAAGACCAGCTGGGTGTCATCCAGACCGTCATCAACGGGATCATCGGGGTGCTGAGCGCGTTCGCGGCGATCGCGCTGCTCGCGGCATCCTTCGGCATCGTCAACACCCTGCTGATGAGCGTGCAGGAGCGCACCCGCGAGATCGGACTCATGAAGGCCATGGGCATGTCGAACGGCCGCGTGTTCGGGCTGTTCAGCCTCGAGGCGGTCATCATCGGGCTGCTCGGCGCCGCGCTCGGGGCGCTCGCTGCGATCGGTGTCGGCTCGGCGATCTCGGCCGGGGCGAGCACGCTGCTCGCGGACCTGCCGGGCCTCCAGATCCTGCTGTTCGAGCCGACCACGGTGCTGACCGTGGTGCTGGTGATCATGGCGATCGCGTTCGTCTCGGGAGCGCTGCCCGCGCGCCGCGCCGCCCGGCAGGACCCGATCGAGTCGCTACGGTACGAGTGACGTCCGATCGATTCGGTCGCTTCGATCGCTTCGATCACTGAGGAGTTCGTGGATCATGTCGACCCCACCGCCGCGCCTGCGACGCGACGCGCTCGAGAAGCGCGGCGCGATCGAGCGGGCCGCGACCGAGCTCGTGCTCGCGCACGGCTACGACGCGGTGACGGTCGACATGATCTGCGAGCGGGCCGGTGTCAGCCAGCGGACGTTCTTCAACCACTTCAAGACGAAGGATGCCGCCCTCCTCGGCCCCGAGCCTCCGGCGATCGACGAGCGGGCGGCGCGGGAGTTCATCGTCTCGGACGGTCCTCTGCTCGCGGGACTCGCCGGGGTCGTCGCGATGGCCCCGCCGGACGTGCAGGCCGACCCGGCGTTCCTCGCGCGGCGCATCCAGGCGGTCGGGACGACACCGGCACTCATGGCGCGGCAGATGGAGCGGCTGTCGGGCCTCGAGGGGGAGCTGGTCGAGATCCTGCGGCTGCGGCTGCGCACCCAGTGGCCGGACGAGAGCGACGCCGATCGCGACGCGGAGGCCGAGCTGATCGTGCACCTGCTCGCCGGGCTCATGCGGCACATCGGCACAGCCTGGGCGCGACAGGTCATGGCCGGGGAGGCCCCGGTCATCGACCCGGCGGCCATCCAGGAGCAGCTCGGGCGGGTGCTCGGCAAGCTCGGGTGAGGTTTCGAGGATGATTCGGCCGCCGCGGCGACCTCAGGCGATGTTTACCGTCATGTAACACAGGCGGCATTCAGCTGCCGCTAAGGTTGGGCGTGGGCCGCCGTAGTCCCGACCGTACTGATTATCGAAGTACACCTCCCCAGCAATCAGCACTCTCGAGACTCAGAGGAGTCCCATGCTCAAGAAGACAGCCGCCGCTCTTGCGGTTGCCGGCGTCATCGCGCTCGGCTCCGCAACCCCGGCATTCGCCTACCCCGTCGACCCCGAAGCGGGTTGCACGGTCTCGCCCGCCGCGTTCACCGCGGGCACGCCCTCCGTCATCTCCTGCGTCGGCCTGCCCGCCGGCCCCACCACCTTCACCGTCGCCGGCCCCGGGGTCACCCCCGGTGTGATCGCCTCGGTCGCCTCGGCTTCGGCATCCGCTTCCGCCTCGGTCACCAAGACCGCCGGCGAGGACGGCGCCGTCTCGGCCACCTTCACCCCGCCGCAGACCGCGTCGTACTCGATCACGGTCGTGGACGCCGACGGCACCACGGTCGCCAGCGAGACCCTCCCGGCCGCGTCCGGCACGGGAACGGGCGGCTCGGCCTCGGGCGGCGGCCTCGCCGTCACCGGTGGCTCGGTCGCCGGTGAGGTCGTCTGGCTCGGCGTCGGGGCCCTCGGCCTCGGCGGCATCGCCGTCGCCGCCGCCGTGGCACGTCGCCGCGCGGCAGCCGTCCAGAGCTGACGTTCTCGGAACGCATTCGACGAAGCCCCCGGGGAGACCCGGGGGCTTCGTCGTGCCCGGCGGCGGGGTGTCGGGGTCGGGGTGTCGCGACGGTGTGGGTGTCGCGACGGCGGGCGGCCGTGGCCCGGGGTTCACGTGCCTCTCACGTGAAACCGTGGGGTGAAATCGGCCACTTCGCTCTGGAAGTGACGGCGAAGGCCCGGAATCACCCCGCGCTTTCACACGAACGGGCGGCGCCGGCGGGGCACGCGTGGCTATGATCGCGGCCATGAGCGAGCGGAGCGACGACGTGTCGCCCGACGGGCGCGACGAATCGGCGAACGAGCGGGCCGACCGCAACTGGAACGAGATCCTGCAGGAACTGCGGGTGACCCAGACCGGAACCCAGCTGATCAGCGGGTTTCTGCTCGCGGTGGCGTTCCAGTCGCGGTTCGAGGACCTCGACGCCTACCAGCTCGGGCTGTACCTGACGCTGGTGGCGCTGGCTGCCGCCGCGACCTTCCTCGGTCTCGTGCCGGTGGTGCTGCACCGATCGCGGTTCCGGCGGCATCAGAAGGTCGACGTCGTCCGGATCGCCAACCGGTACCTCATCGCCAACACGGTCGTCGTCAGCCTCCTGGTCGCCGGGGTCTGCAGCCTGATCTTCGACTTCACCCTCTCGCGGGTGGCCGGTTTCGTGGCTCTCGGTCTCGGAGTGGGGGCGGGAGTCGCGCTGTGGGCGGTGACCCGACCCGGCCCGGTTGCCTCGGCGACCGGTGTCGACCGCTTGTCGTGAAACCCTGGGGTGAAACCGGCCATGTCAGGCCGGGAACGGCGCCGGAGTGACCGAATCACCCCAGGGTTTCACCGAGACCGGCACCGGGGACCGGGACCAGGACTGGGAGGCCGACCGGCGATGACGGCCCGGCTAGACGATGCCGGCCGTGTTCAGCAGAGCGCCGATCGCGAAGGTCGCGGCGAGAGCGATCGCCCCTCCGATCACCACCCGCAGCGTGCCCCGCAGCGGCCGCGCGCCGCCGAGTTTCGCGCCGAGGGCTCCGGTGGCGGCCAGGGCGACCATGACGAGCGCGAAGGTCACGGGGATCCGCACGGACTCCGGGAGGAGGATCGTCAGGAACGGCAGGATGCCGCCGCTCACGAACGCGAGCGCGGACGCCATCGCGGCCCGCCACGGACTCACCAGGTCGTCGGGATCGATGTGGAGTTCGGCGGCGAGGTGGGCGCGAAGCGCGTCGCGCTCGGTCAGCTCGACCGCCACCTGGCGCGCGGTCGCCTCCGACAGGCCCTGCGCGCGATACAGCTCGGTGAGTTCATCGAGCTCCTCGGCGGGCATCCTCCGCAGCTCTTCGCGCTCCTTCGAGATCAGCGCCTTCTCGCTGTCGCTCTGGCTGCTCACCGAAACGTACTCGCCGAGCGCCATCGAGATCGCACCGCCGACGAGCGCCGCGGAGGATGCCGGGACGATCGCGGCGAGGTCGGGCGTGGCGGCGGCCACGCCGACGGCGATCGCCGCGACCGAGACGATCCCGTCGTTGGCTCCGAGGACCGCAGCCCGCAGCCAGTTCAACCGTCCCGCGATACCCGCGCCGTGCGGTTCGTCCGCATGCCCTGCCATGCGCTCACGATAGACCCGCGGCGGGCGTCGCAGGTGCCGCCAGCGCCACTGGAGATCGATAGGTGTGAAAGCCCGGGGATGAATCGACACCCCGTGGCCCGGATGCACCCCGATCGGCCGGAATCTCCCGCGTTTTTCACCTCGCCCACGCATAGCCGATCGTCAGCGGGGTGAGGATACTGAGAACGTGTCCACCCTGTCCGGCCGCGCCGCGGAGCGTCCCCGTCTCCTCTACGTCGAGGACGAGCCCGAGATCGCCCAGATCGCGGTCGAGGTCCTCAGCGACGAGTACGACGTCGACCACGCCGCGGGTGCAGAGGCAGGCCTTGATCTCGCTCTCCATCGCCGATACGACGCCATGGTGATTGACCGGCGGCTCCCTGCGATGTCGGGGACTGAGCTGATAGCTGCGGTCCGCACCGCCCGGATCACCACGCCCCTCCTCATGCTCACCGCGCTCGGGTCCGTAGACGATCGGGTGTCGGGGCTGGATGCCGGAGCGGATGACTACCTCGTCAAGCCGTTCGACTTCGCCGAGCTCCGAGCGCGTCTCCGGGCGCTCCGCCGGGCCCGCGGCGCCGGCGATCGACGGCAGCTCGGCGACTGGCTGTTCACCCCCGCGAGCCAGGCCCTCTACTCACCGACGGAGCTGCGGGTCTCGTTGACCTCGGCCGAGACCGCCGTCCTCGAGCTGCTCTCCTCGAGCCCCGACCACGTGTTCTCGCGCGAAGAGATCCTCGACGCGGTCTTCCCCGGCGGGTCCGCGGCAACAGTCGACACGTACGTGCACTACCTCCGCCGCAAGAGTACGCCGGAGATCATCGAGACGGTCCGGGCTCGCGGCTATCGCGCGGCAGGTCCGCGATGACCGGGCGGACGGATGCCGCGATCGAGGCGGATCGCCGGCGGGTGCAGCGCGCCGCGCTCCGCGCCGGGCTGTGGGTGGGACTGGCCTCGGCGGCAGTGATGGCGATCCTCACCACGGTGACCGTCGCGGGCCTGTTCGCGAGTTCGCGCGAAGAACCGCGGCCGCCGGGCGCGGAGTTCGAGGAGCACGGTGAGCGCGGCGGCCGCGTGATCGACCTCGACGACGCCATTCCCCTGTCGATCCTGGTCGGGGTGATCGGCGTCGTCGTGCTGGCCGTCATCGGCTGGTACGTCGCACGCCGCGCCGCTCAGCCCCTCGCCGAGGCGCTGGAGGTGCAGCGGACCTTCGTCGCCGACGCGAGCCACGAGCTGCGGACACCCCTCACGACCCTGTCCAGTCGCGTGCAGCTCGCGCAGCACCGCGCCGAGCGCGGGGGCGACGTCGGCGCGGTGCTCGGCGATCTCCGCCGGGACACCGAGGCGATGGATGCCGTCCTCTCGGACCTGCTCCTCTCGGCCGAGTCCGCCGGCGCCCAGGTGGGAGCGGGTGGCGCCCGCACCGACCTGGCTCCCGCGGTCCAGGACGCACTGGCGCTCCTCGCCCCGCGGGCGGAGGAACGCCGGGTGGCGCTCGTGGCGGAGGTCGCCGACGGCCTCGCGGTGGCTGCCGACCGCGTCGCCGTGGTCCGCGCTCTGGCTGCTCTCGGCGACAACGCGCTCAAGTACGCCCCTGCCGGATCGGAGGTCCGCATTCGCGCCGCCGGGACGAATGCGGGGATCGAGATCCGCGTCATCGACTCCGGCCCGGGCATCACCGGAATCGATCCCGCCCGCATCTTCGATCGCTTCGCGCGGGCGGATATCGGGGCGATCGAGTCCGGCGGGCACGGGTTGGGCCTCGCGCTCGTCCGTGACATCGCCGACCGCTTCGGGGGATCGGTCGCTCTCGAGTCGACCTCCGCCGCGGGCACCTCGTTCCTGCTGACGCTTCCGGTGGCGCGCTGACCCGCGACGGCGCTCACCCCGGGAGCCGCTCCTGAGGGATCCGCCTGGCGAACCCTTGCGTTCGCTGTGAGCGCGGCTTTCTTTGCGTCGTCTTGGGATGCGCCGGAGACCGTGGTCGTCATGGCATACACACCCGATGACACCCCTACCGTGCCGTCCCGGAGCCCCGAGGATCCGCTGCCCGCGGACCCCGCCGACGCACGCGACGCGAACGTCCGCGGCACCGCTGCGAGCCCCTCGCCGCGACCGCCGAGGCCGCGGTGGCAGCTGATCACCGCTGCGTCGGTGGCCAGCGTGCTCCTCCTCGGTGTCGGCTTCGCCGGGGGCTGGGGGATCTCCGCCGCGAGCGGATCCGCGACATCGGTCGGTGAGCGATCCGACCGGCCCGCAGGCGACGGTGTCGGAAGGTTGGGGGAGCGACCGCACGACGACGGCGAGCGCCCGTACGGGGACCACGACGACGACGCCCGGGGCGACGGCGACGGCCCGGCTTACGACGCCGACGACGCCGCGCCGACACCGACGGATCGTAGGGATCGAGGAACACCATGACCGCGCCGACCTTCGCCCCGACCGCCCCGACCGACCCCGCGGCGCCGACCCTGCCGGCATCCGTTCCCCTCGGCGCGCGGCGCCGCACCATCGCCGCCTGGAACCTGGGCGCGGTGCTGTTCCTCTGGGGCACCAGCCTGTTTGTGGCACTGCTGTGGGTGCTCGGCGGAGGCATCGACGCCGTTCTGGCCGGCGGCGCGGAGGCGCTGAACACGCTCGGCCGCCTCGCCGGGCTCGTGGCGTCGAACCTGCTGCTGTATCAGGTGCTGCTCATGGCCCGCGTGCCGTTGTTCGAGCGCGGATTCGGTCGCGATGCCCTCACTCGTGCCCATCGCACCACCGGCTTCTGGTCGTTCTGGCTCATGCTGGCCCACATCGCGCTGCTGGTGGCGGGGTACGCCATCGCGGCCGGAATCAGCCCGCTCGCGCAGCTGTGGGAGTTCGTCTGGGACTACCCGGGCATGCTCCTCGCGACGGTCGGGACCCTCCTCGTCATCGGTGTCACCGTCACCTCGATCCGCCGCGCGCGCCGCCGCCTCCGCTACGAGTCGTGGCACCTGCTGCACCTCTACGCCTACCTGGGCGTCGGCGTCGCCCTGCCGCACCAACTGTGGACCGGCGCCGATTTCACCGCGTCGCCCGCGGCCACGGTGTACTGGTGGACGCTGTGGGCCGCGGCCGCCGCGGCGGTGCTGGTCTTCCGGATCGGTCTGCCGCTCGCGCGGTCGGTGCGTCACGGCATCCGTGTGACGGATGTCGAGGCCGACGGCGACGCAGGAGTCACGGTTCACATGCGCGGACGCGGGCTCGATGGGCTCCGGGCGCGGGCCGGACAGTTCTTCGTCTGGCGGTTCCTCGACGGACCGGGCTGGACCCGAGGGCACCCGTTCTCGCTGTCGGCCGCTCCCACCGGGGAACGTCTGTCGATCTCGGCCCACGTCGTCGGAGACGGAACCGCGCGACTCGCGCGGCTGCAGCCCGGGACGCGGGTCCTCGTCGAGGGACCCTACGGGCACCTCACCGGCGAGGCGCGCACCGCCCCCAAACTGCTGATGATCGGCGCGGGCGCAGGCGTCGCTCCGCTCGTGTCGTTGCTGGAGGTGGAGACCTACGCGCCCGGCGCTGCGACGCTGATCACCCGGGACTCCACCACGGGCGCAGCGCTGCGCGCCGACGCCACTGCGCGGCTCGTGCGGGAGCGGGGAGTGCGGCACGTGCCGCTGACCGGGCGTCGTGCGGCATCCGGATCGACGTGGCTCCCGTCCACGCACGCACGGTGGAGCGGGCGTGAGGCGCTGCGCCACCTCGCACCCGACCTGCAGCACTACGACGCCTACGTCTGCGGACCGCCCGCGTGGATGGACGCCGTCGTCGCCGACCTCCGCGCCGCGGGCGTTCCGCGGGCGCGCATCCACACCGAATCGTTCAGCATCTGACCGGCATCCGAACGCCGCCGGATCGACATCTGGAGCTCGTCATGAAGAAGATCATCTACAGCGTCCTGGTCACCCTGAGCGGCCTCGTGCTGCTCTTCGGGTACCGCACGTCCCACGTCGAAGCACCGGCCGCCGCGCTCGACACCGCGAGTACGTCCGCAGCAGCGGACGCCACGGCGGCGACGCCCGGATCGGACGGGACGGCCTCAGGGTCTGCGGCCGCGACGGAGTCGGGGGCCGCGACGGGTGCGACCGATGCGGGGGCGGGTGCGACGGATGCGGCATCCGCGGCCGCGAGCACGGGGCTCACGGACGGCACCTTCACCGGCACCGCGGGGAGCACACGCTACGGCCCGGTCCAGGTGCAGATCACGGTGGCGGGTGGGCAGATCACCGACGTGCAGGTGCCGCAGTATCCGTCTGGGAACTCGCGCGACCGTCAGATCAACGAGCGCGCCCTCCCGGTGCTCGTGTCCGAGACGATCGACGCGCAGTCCGCCGAGATCGACATGGTGTCCGGCGCCACGTACACCAGCGACGGATACACCCAGTCCCTGCAGAGCGCGCTCGACCAGGCGCGGTCATGAACGGGCAGTGGCGACGTACGCCTCGGCACGTGCATGCCGCTCCGGTGATGGGAACCACCGCGAGCATCCACGTGATCGGCGAGGTCACGCCCGTCGCGTTCACCGAGGCTGTCCACGGGTGCATGGCCGAACTTCAGCGAGCGGATCGGGTCTTCTCCACGTATCGAGACGATTCCGACCTCCGCCGTATCGCCCGCGGCGAACTCGAGGTCGCCGACGCGGACCCGCTCTACTCCGAGGTCGTCACCGCGTGCGCGGCGGCCGAGCGCGAGACGGGAGGGCTCTTCCGCGCGGCGATCGCGGGGGTGTTCGACCCGACCGGGCTCGTCAAGGGATGGGCCGTCGAGCGCGCGGCACGGGCGTGGCTCGCGCCGCTGCTCGACCGACCGGGGAGCGTGATCGCCGCGGGTCTCACCGTCGGCGGTGACATGCAGCTGTTCACAGCGGCAGGCGCGGACTGGACATGGAACGTCGGCATCGTCGACCCCGCGGACACCGCGCGGGTGATCGCGACGGTTCCGGTGCGCACCGGTGCCGTCGCGACATCCGGAACCGCGGAGCGGGGTGCCCACATCGTCGACCCGCGCACGGGTATTGCAGCGGCAGGTGTGGCGTCCGCGACGGTCGTCGCCGACAGCCTCGCCCGCGCCGACGTGTTCGCCACTGCCGCCGTGGTGGCGGGTTTCGAGGACCTGTCCTGGGTGGGGCGGATCCCGGAGGCGTCGGGTGTCGTGGTGAGCCCGGACGGGCGGGTGCGACGCTTTCTCGGTGGGGTCGAGGTGACCTCGACCCACGTCGCCGCGTGATAGTCGTCTCCGGTCGACGTGAAAGCCTGGGGTGAAACCGGCCATTTCGGGCCGGGAACAGGGCTGGAGTGACCGGATCGCCCCAGGGTTTCACGGCGGGTGCGTCTCTGGGTGTTGCCCGATCAGCCGCCGTGGCCGCCGATACTGCCGTTGCGGCGCTGGTCGGTGGCGGGGTCGTGGTGCGGCTGCGGCATGCCGGGCTCGGCACCGCCCGTCCGGCGCGTGTCGTAGGTCTCGGTCGCCGGCCAGAAGAACTGCCGGACGCGGGCGAAGAACGACGGGCGGCGCGGGTCGGAGGGCATGCCGCGAGAGTAACCCGGCGGGGCCCGCGGGGCCAGGGGCCGTGCGCCGGTCCACGCGGTGAAGAACGCGGGGCGAGCGGCCGCTTCGGGGCGTGCGGCTGGGTGCCGGGGCCCGGGCATCCCGCGTTCTTGACAGGAGACGGCCGAGGATGGCGCGACGGCATCGGCCGCCTCGGCGCGCCGTAGAGGATGCCAGTCGGGGGTGGTCTGGGCCGGACCTCGTGAAACCCCGGGGAGAAATCGACGCTTCCGGCCGTGACACGCCGCCGGCACGGCCGAATCTCCCGCGTTCTTCACCGCGTTGCGGCGCCGTCCCGCCCCGCCGGGCCCCGGCATCCGAAGCCTCGGTAGGGTGGAGCGCAACACGTGACACGGGGTGCCCCGCGGGGCTGAGAGAACACCCGTCGAACCTGATCTAGTTCGTACTAGCGAAGGGATGTCGCGCATGACGCGCACGCCACAGCACCTGCTCGAATTCTCCGTCGATGCGCTCGAGGCGGTGCGGGAGTCCGCGCCGCTCGTGCACTGCATCACCAACAGCGTCGTGGTGAACTTCACCGCCAACGCCCTGCTCGCCCTCGGGGCGTCGGCCGCGATGGTCGACATCCCCGACGAGGCCGGACCCTTCGCGGGCATCGCCTCGGGGCTGCTCGTGAACCTCGGGACCCCCACCGCCGAGCAGCGCACCGCGATGCGCGAGGCGGTGGCATCGGCGACGGATGCCGGGACCCCGTGGGTCCTCGACCCGGTCGCCGTCGGTGCGCTCCCGGTCCGGACGCCGCTCGGCTTCGAGCTGCGGGATGCCGGGCCGACGATCATCCGCGGGAACGCCTCCGAGATCATCGCGGTCGGGGGCACCGGTGCGGGCGGACGGGGCGTCGACGCCGCCGACGATCTCGCCGCGGCCGAGCCGCACGCCCGCGCCCTCGCCGCGCAGACGGGTGGCGTCGTCGCGGTCTCGGGGCCGGTCGACCTCGTGACCGACGGACGCGAGAGCGTCCGGATCTCCAACGGCACCCCGCTGCTGACGCAGGTCACCGGCGGCGGCTGCGCCCTCGGCGCGGTGATGGCCGCATTCGCCGCCGTCGACGACGACCGCCTTGCGACCACGGTCGCCGCGATCACGGTGTACACGGTCGCCGCGCAGCGCGCGGCCGCGCGGGCGGGCGGTCCCGGCAGCTTCGCGGTGGGCTTCCTCGACGCGCTCGCCGAGGTCGACGGCGATGCCCTGCGGCGCTCTGCGGTCATCTCGACCGACGCGACCGGGGAGGCGGGCGCGTGACCCGTCTCGACCTGTCCGTCTACCTCGTCACCGACACGCGCCAGGCGACGGATGCCGGACACGACCTCGTCGACCTCGCCGTCGCCGCCGCGCGGGGCGGGGTCACCGCGGTGCAGGTGCGGGAGAAGGATGCCGCGGCGGCGGCGTTCCTCGACACCGTCGTCCGTCTGGCCGAGGCGCTGCCCGACGAGGTCGCGCTGCTCGTCAACGACCGCGTCGACGTCTATCTCGCCGCGCGCCGCGCCTTCCCGAGTGGATTCGCAGGCCGCGCGCACGGCGTGCACGTCGGCCAGTCCGACCTGCCCGCGCCGGTCGTGCGCGAGTTGATCGGCGGCGACGCCGTGCTCGGACTCAGCGCCGCGACGCCGGCGCAGCTCGCCGACGCCGCCTCGAGTCCCGCGCGCATCGACTACGTCGGCATCGGCGCCCTTCACGCCACGCAGACGAAGAAGGATGCCCCCGCACCGCTCGGGCATGCGCGGTTCGCCGAGCTCGCGGCATCCGTCGCGGTGCCGTCCGTCGCGATCGGGGGCGTCACCGCTGCCGACCTGCCGCAGCTGCGATCGGCGGGCGCTGCCGGTGCCGCGGTGGTGTCGGCGGTGTGCGCGGCGGCGGACCCGGCATCCGCTGCCCGAGAGCTGCGTCGCGCGTGGGAGGTCGGCGGATGAGCGGGGCGGGCGGACGCGAGGCGGGGATGCGCGATACCCCTCGCGCCGGACCCCGGGCTGTACCCCGGGTGCTCAGTATCGCCGGCACGGATCCGACCGGCGGTGCGGGCATCCACGCCGACCTGAAGAGCATCGCGGCGAACGGCGGCTACGGCATGGCGGCCGTCACGGCGCTCGTCGCGCAGAACACGCGCGGTGTGCGGTCGGTGCATATGCCGCCGGTGGAATTCCTCACGGAGCAATTGGATGCCGTCTCGGACGACGTCGCGATCGACGCGGTCAAGATCGGGATGCTCGGCACGGTCGAGGTCATCCGCGCGGTCGAGGAGTGGCTGACCCGGGTGCGTCCGCCGGTGGTCGTGCTGGACCCGGTGATGATCGCCACGAGCGGTGACCGCCTGCTCGATCGCGAAGCCGAGACGGCACTCCGGGAGCTGGCGGCGCAGGTCGATCTGGTGACGCCGAACATCCCGGAGCTGGCGATCCTCGCGGGCGAACCGGTCGCGACGGACTGGGCCGGCGTTCTCGCGCAGGCAGCGCGCGTCGCGGATCGGCACCGGGTACGGGTCCTCGCCAAGGGCGGCCACCTCGAGGACGGGAACGCCGGGCAGCGGATGCCGGACGCGCTCGTGCTTCCCGGCGGCGACGTGGTGGAGTTCGCCGGCGTCCGGATCGACACGACGAACACGCACGGCACCGGCTGCTCGCTGTCGGCGGCCCTGGCGACCCGCGTCGCGCAGTCGGGGAACTGGACGACGGCGACGGCGGAAAGCAAGCGCTGGCTGGCCGAGAGCATCCGGCACGGCGCGGAGCTCGAGGTCGGGAGCGGGAACGGCCCCGTCAGCCATTTCGCGGGGCTCTGGACGCGCGGCGGGCTCTCGACCCGACCGACCGCCGCGGAGGTGCGCGCGGAGTGGTGGGACGCGATCGCGGCCGAGCGTGCCGCGATCGATGCGCTGCCGTTCGTCCGCGGGCTCGGTGACGGCACACTCGCCCGCGACGAGTTCACGGCCTACCTCGCCCAGGATGCGCTGTATCTCCGCGACTACGCGCGGGTGCTCGCCGAAGCCAGCCGCCTCGCGCCCGATCAGGAGGCGCAGGCGTTCTGGGCGCTGGGCGCGCACGGGGCGCTCGCCGCCGAGATGCAGCTGCACGCGAGCTGGCTGGGGGAGGAGATGGCGGGGGAGGTCGCGGCCGGCGTTCGCCTCGATCGCACGCCGGGAGCGGATGCCGTCGCCCCGGCGCCCGTCACGATCGCGTACCTCGACCACCTGCTCGCCGTCGCCGCGCGGGGCGACTACGGCGTGCTCATCGCGGCACTCCTGCCCTGCTTCTGGCTGTATCAGGATGTCGGAACCCGCCTGCATGCTCTCTCCCATGCCGAACACCCCTATCGCTCCTGGCTCGACACCTACGGTGACGTGGCGTTCGCCGCATCCACCGAACGGGCGATAGCACTCGCGACGAGAGCCGCGGCGGGCGCGGACGAGCCGACGCGCGCGGCGATGCTCGAAGCGTTCCAGCGTTCGGCCCGGCACGAGGTGGCGTTCTTCGCCGAGGCCGGAAGCATGCGCGCGCATGCGTCACGGCAGCGGCACGCGATCGTTACCGGGTTGTAACTGCGGCGATTCTGCGTTTTTCCTGAGAGTCGCTATGGTTGCTCGGACATAGACCTGCCCGAGGGTCGCTACACAACCACTCCCCAAAAGATACGGAACTCCCCATGAAGAAATCCCTCGCGGCTGTCGCAGTTGCCGGTGCCATCGTTCTGACCGGCGCTTCCGCGGCCCACGCCTATCCCGTCGACATCGGCTGCACCGTCAGCCCCGGAACCGTCGCCGTCGGCCAGTCGGCCACGATCAACTGCGTCGCGTTCAACGACGATTTTCCCGCCACCTTCACCGTCACCGGCCCCGGCGTCGTCCAGGGCGTGACCCTCACCTCGGTCTCCGCGTCCGCGGTGAGCTCGGCATCCGTCACGAAGGATGTCGTGAACGGTGAGACCTCGGCGACCTTCACCCCGCCGACCGCGGCCGAGTACGAGATCACCGTCACGCAGGACGGCGGCGAGTTCGGTTCCTTCACCGACTCGCTGGCGATCACCGTCGTCGAGGGCTCGGCCTCCGGCGGCACCGGATCCGAGGGCGGCCTGCCCGCCACCGGCGGCGGCGTCCCGGGAGCTGCCCTGTGGCTCGGCGTCGGCGCGCTCGGCGTCGGCGGTATCGCGGTCGCTGCGGCGGCTGCCCGTCGCCGCGCATCGCGCGTCTGACCTCGTCGGCTCCGCGCACCCCGCGGTGACCACGCTCACGAACGACGGCCGGGTGGCCTACACCCGGCCGTCGTTTGCGCTCGCCGTCGCGGCAGGCGCGTGGCTCCTGACCGCGGCCCTCCTGCTGTGGACCGACGACGGTGCGGGTGCGGACGGTGCCGGCGCCGGCTGGTTCTGGGCACTCGGCGATCTCGAACGACAGCTCTTGGCCCTCGCCTTCGTCGCGGTTCCGCTCACCGCGGGTGCAGTCGTCGCCGCGCGGTGGGCAGGGCGCGGCGCGATCACGCGGGTGCTCGGCATCCGCCCGTGGCGATGGAGTGACGCCGCCCTGGGTGTGGGCATCGCGCTCGTCGTGCGCGCCGCCGTCGAGGTGGTCGAACCGACGACGGGAACCCTCGGCGGTCCGTTCGGCGCGTCGGCGGGCGTCGTCGCGGTCAGCGTGCTCGGGGCGGTGGTGGTGGCACCCGTGGTGGAGGAGGTCTTCTTCCGCGGGCTGATGCTGCGCGCCCTCGTCGACGCGTCGGGCGCCCTCGGGCGCGGGCTCGCGTCGGTGGTCGCGGTGGCCGTGTCGACAGCGGCGTTCGTCGCGCTGCACCTGGTGACGCTCGGGCCGTTCGCGCCCGCGGGTCTCCTCGTCGGGACGGTCGGCATCGGCATCGGGTGCGGCGTCCTCGCGCTCGCCACCGGACGCATCGGAGGAGCCCTCGTCGCGCACGCCCTCTTCAACGCGATCGGCATCCTTCTCATCATTCTCTAACCGCTTTGGGCCGTTTTGTCCCCCGAAAGGCCTACAGACGTCGGCGATGACCGGTGCGTAGGCTGGAGCCCAAGAGCACGGACCCCAGCCTGCTCTTCATGTCCGTCCTCGATCGTCGCTTCGGGTGCGACTCGTATCATCCGGACGGACAGCGGCCCGCGGCCCCCCACCGCGGGCCGCTTCATTTTTGCCTGAGGGTCATCGCCGGTGCGGTCGGCCGTCTCGCCCGTGTCGGGCGGGCGCCGTGTCGAGTGGGCGCCGTGTCGAGTGGGCGCCGTGTCGAGTGGGCGCCGTGCCGAGCGGGCGCCGTGCCGAGCGGGCGCCGTGCCGTACCGAACTCCTCCTTTTCGGGGCGCGAGGTCGCTTCCCGGGGTCTTTCGGTCGCGCGGCCGGCGCTTCTGAGGAGTTCCGTCCGCGCGACCGCGCCCACCTGTCCCGTGAGGACGCGCGGGCGAGCGGCCCGGACGTCACCTATCTCGGCGACGGATGATGCCGCCGATCAGGATGCCGACGATGACCGCTCCGGCGATCCAGAGCGCGATCGCGGCGGCGATGAAAATGACTGCGGAGACGACGTCGTCCATCACAGATCCCCCTCCCCAGGGGTATCCAGCGGGAGGATCGGGCATCCTCCGTGCGAGAACTGTACGCCCGGATGCCGGGGCGTGGGCCGCGAGGCGGTTCAACGATCCGATATCGGTGTGCGCGCGTACCGAACTCCTCCTTTTCGGGGCGACCACCGCCGGACATGCCCGTCTCCGTGCGGGGACGCTCGAATCTGAGGAGTCCGGTACGCCGACCGGCGCCAACCCGCCGCCCGCGCCGGCCCCGGCCCCCGCCGGCCGCCCGGCCCTACGGACCGGCCCCCGCCGCCCGCTACCCCTCGCATCACCGGTCCGCAAGGGTCCGGCATCCGTCGACGGCCCGGGAGAGGATCGAGCCATGAGCTCCTCCACCCGCGCCACTTCCGGAACCGACGCGCGGCGACGGGGGTGGTGGGCGCGGGTGAACGAGTCGATCGAGTCTCGGCTGTGGCCGGTGCCGTTCACCGTCGTCGTGCTCGCGGTCCTCGTCGGCATCGTGATGCCGCAGCTCGACATCGTCGTCGACGAATCCCTCCCCGACACCGTCGACTCGCTCGTCTTCAACGGCGGCGCGGAGACGGCCCGCACCGTCCTGTCCTCGATCGCCGGGTCGCTGATCACCGTGACGTCGCTGACGTTCTCACTCACCGTGGTGGCACTGCAGCTCGCCAGCAGTCAGGCGTCTCCTCGTGTCCTGCGCCTCTTCGCCCGCGATCGCCAGGTGCACTGGACGCTCGCCGCCTTCCTCGGAACCTTCGCCTACTCCCTCACGGTCCTCCGGTCGGTGCGGTCCGATACCGAGCAGATCCCGGAATTCGTCCCACGCATCTCGGTCACCCTCGCATTCGTCTTGACGCTCGTGAGCGTCGGCACCCTCGTCTTCTTCCTCGCGCACCTCGCCGCGCAGCTGCGGGTCGAGACGATGCTCAAAGACATCCACGCCGACACCGACCGCACCATCGACCGGGTCTCGGCCCGCAATCGCGCGGCGCAGGGCGCGCGAGAGCCCGGCATCCGTCCCGACGCGTCGCACCTCACGAAATCGACATCGAGCGGATTCGTCACCGCGCACGGTCACGCGCGTCTCGTCGAGATCGCGAGCGATCACGACCTCGTCATCGAGGAACGCGTGCGCGTCGGCGCGAACATCGTGGCGGGGATGCCGCTCGCGGCATGGTGGGATGTCCAACCCCATTCCACCCCGGGTTCCGAGCGCCGCGCGGGGGAGCGGCAGGCCGAGATCGATGACGCGATCCGCGCGGCGTACGGGATCGGGTACGAGCGGACCGCCTCCGAAGACATCGACTACGGGGTCGAACAGATCGTCGACATCGGACTGCGGGCGCTGTCGCCCGGCGTGAACGATCCGACCACGGCCGTCCACGCGCTCGGGCATCTGAGCGCGATCGTGACGCGCGTCGTCGACATGCCCGTGTTCCCGCGCGTGCTGGCCGGGGAAGACGGGGCACCACGCGTGCTCACGGTCTCACCCGGCGCCGATGAGCAGGTCGACGCGGCTCTGAGCCCGGTGCGCCACTACGGCGGGGAACATCCGGCCGTGGTCGCGCGGTTCGTGCAGGCGGTCGACGAGATCGCCACGCTCAGTACGGATGCCGCGGTCCGCGCCGCGCTGACCCGCCAACTCGACGCCCTCGCCGCGCAGACGGGACCCGGGTCGGGATCGGACCCGGCGTCGACGGAGCGCGGGCTGTCCGCCATCGCCGCGGTACGTGCGCGGCACGGGCTGTGACCGGTCGCCCGACGGCCGGATGCCGGCCGGTCGCGGGGTCGAGGCGGGCCGAACTCCTCGATTCCGTCCGTGTGCGGGCTGGGCAGGCCGGTTTCGGCGGTTTCGGACCCGGATCGGAGGAGTTCGGTACACGACGGTCGGTGCACCCGCTGTCGCGGCGGCAGGCGGGATCGGGCTCGTCTCCGGGCCGGCACCTGCCGGTCACCGGGCGGAGACGAACCGAACTCCGTCGACTCAGCGGGCTGCGGGCCGGAAGAGCCGGTTCCGGAGGTTTCTGCTCCGAATCGGAGGAGTTCGGTACGGCGTGCCGGGGAGACGGGCGCGACGTACGAGGCTGAGGACCGGAAGGAGCGGCATGAGTCGGGAGATTCCGCGCGGCATGGCCGCGTTCGCGTCAGCCGCGGCGGACGCGCGGGCCGCTGCGTCGGCGGTCGCGTCGCCTGAGGTGGTCGCGGACACCGCCGCCTTCTCTCGCGCGGCGCAGTACCTTCTCATGGCGACGTCGTCGGTGAGCGGAGCCCCTCCCGAGGGCGACGCGCTCGACGCGCCGGCCGTCGGCCCGCCGGACCCGCACGGGACACACGCTCCCGCGGACGACCCGATCGACCTTCCCGCTGCTGCGGCGTTGCACGCGCGGATCGCCGCGACGGGCGACCCCGTCAGCCTCACCCGCCTGCTCGCCGGTCGCCTCCGCGACACCGCCCCCGTCGAGGCCGCGGCGGCGGCCGCCTCCCTCCACGCGATGATGCCGGACCACCCCGGGGCGGTGACCGCGCTCGCGCGGCTCACCCGATCCGCCGATCCGCTTGCGCGGGCGATCGCCGCGACAGCCGCCGCCCCCGCCGCACCGGCCGCCGCCCCCGCCGCACCGGCCGCCGCGCGCACTCCCGCGATTCCCGAGACCCCCGCCGCGCCTACCGTCCCCACCCGCTCGCGCACCGCGGTCAGCACCACCGTGCACGGCACGTTCGCGCTGCTCGGCGACACGGGCTCGCGCTGGTATGTCCCGGGCGCGCCGCTGCACGCCTACTTCGGCGCGCGCGTCGGCCGGAACCTCTACGACGGGCCGGGCTTCTTCACCTGGTCCGGACAGTATTCCGAGGCCGCCCGCCGCGCCGCCGGCGGCGCGCTCATCGCCTGGGCCTCCGCCGCGACGGATGCCGACACCCTCGACGTCGTCTACGCCCACAGCCATGGCGGCACGGTCGCGTTGAACGCGGCATCCGTCGGCCAGCGCATCCGCGTGCTGGTGCTGATGCACGCGCCGGCGGTCGAGCGGATGCCGGAGGAATGGGCGGCGATCCGCCGCGCCGTCGATCGGGTCATCGTCCTGCGCACCCGGTTCGATCTCGTCGTGCTGGCCGACACGCTCGCGAGCCGCGTCCGCCCGCCGCGCTCGCGCACGACCTTCGCGCAGACGGACCTGCCGCACGAGCTCGTCGACCCGACGCAGTCCGAGGTCGACGTGCCTATCGACCTCTTCTCGCACGACTACTTCCTGCGCGTTCCGACCTGGGAGCGCGAGCGGCTCGACGAGCGGGTTCGGCGTCAGCCGGTGAGCTCGACGTAGCGCTCGATCACGGGCCACGCACCCTCGGACGTGTTCGCGACGATCGACACGGTCGCGCGCGTCTCGGGATCGAATCGTGACCGGCCCGAGACGCCGGCGTCGTATCCCTCGAGGAGCATGCCCGGCCCGTCGAGGTCGAGCCAGAACCCCGCGCCGTAGCGCAGGTCTTCCTCATCGACGGTCTCGCGCGGACGCACGAGGTCGTCCGTGGCATCCTTCGGCAGCAGGGTTCCGTCCGAGAGCGCCCGCCAGAACCGGCTGAGGTCGGCCGCGGTCGTGTACACGCCGCCGTCGCCGCTGCCGCGCACGGGAAGGTGGAGGACGTTCGTGCGGTCGTCGTCATCATCGAAGAGGTAGCCGCGCGCGGCGTCGCCGGGGAGGGTGTCCATGCGGAGATATCCGCTTCGCTCCATCCCGGCGGGGGCGAAGACGCGCTGCTCCACCAGATCGTGGAACGGGATGCCGCTCGCGCGCTCGGCGACCAGGGCGAGCACGACGTAGCCGCTGTTGTTGTACGCGAACGCGGTGCCGGGCGCGGAGACCTGGGGGCGCCCGTCGAGCACCGCGAGGAACGCCTCGGTCGTGTCGAGGCGATGGGTGGGAACGTCGAGGACGTAGTCGGTCACCTCGCCGTCTCCGGATTCGTCGAGGTAGTCGCCGATCCCGGAGGTGTGGGTGAGCAGCTGCTCGACCGTGACCGCATCGTCGATGAGGGGCAGGTCATCGCGAAGGATGCCGCGGACCGCGGTGTCGGCGGAGAGAGTGCCGTCGGCGATCAGCGCCCGCACCGCGACGGCGGTGAACCCCTTGGCGATGCTCGCGACGCCGAATCGCGTGTCGACCGTGTTGGCGACGCCGAAGGCGCGGTCGGCGAAGCCGTACGCGCGCGCTCCCACGAGGTCGCCGTCGACGTCGACCGACACGACGCCGTCGAAGCCCGAACCGCGCGCGGCGTCGTCGAGGGCGGCGAACAGGGCGGGGAAGTCTGTGATGGCCATCGTCCGACCCTATCCAGAAAGGGCTTTCCGGTGTCGAGTGCGCCGCCCCGGCCGTGCCGGGCTCCTCCGATCCGGGCCCGACGCGTGTCATCAGGCACCCTGCGGGGCGCGATCACGTCCATTTTGAGGAGTTACGTACGGTACGCCGCCGCGGGCCGCGGGCCGCATGCCGCGCCACGCGCACGCCGTCGCGGGCCGCATGCCGCGCCACGCGCACGCCGTGCCGGTCGCGATCCGCCGCCACCGGCACGTCACCGGGGAGCCGCCGGCGTCGGCGGTGGTGACCCCCGCAGGGGGGTCATTTCCCTCGGAGATAAGACGCGAATCCACCCATTTCGTGACGGGGCACCGATGAATTCGCCGCGAATTCTTGCGCGGGAGAAAGGCTGTCTTGAGGGGAAACTGAGACACGCCGTGAATTGCGCATGCGTGCATGGGAGCCGATAAGTTCGACAGAAGCGCGCGATCAGCGCCGGGGGAATTCTCGCCGTGCCACACCTGGGGGTGTCGTGCGGCGCCGCTCGGCCTGGCGCGCCGCAGCGATGACGCACCATGAAGGGTCTCTTCGTCGTGCGCTTCTCGCGCACAATGCCGTTCGGGATTGTGAGGAAATGCGCCTTATCCGAGGCGCTAATCGTCGCGCCCGCGGTACGGAATACGACCCGGAACAAAGGTGAAACACGTGCGTACGCATTTGTCGAGATGGATCGGCGCCCTCGCTGCCGCTGCCGTCGTCTTCTCGGGGGTGATCGTCGGCGCACCCGCCGCGATCGCCGCGCCGAATCCCGCCATTGTCGTCTCCCCGGTCACCGTCGAGAGCATCGACGGCGGCCAGGCCACGATCGGCGACATCCTGACCCTGAAGGGCGCATGGGACGCCACGAACGCCGACCCGCAGCCGGGGGACACCTTCACGGTCGGCCTCCCGCCGGAGCTCGCGTTCCCCGAGGCGATCCCGTTCCAGCTCCTCGGGGCCGACGGCACGATCTGGGGCTCATGCCTCACCGATCCCGCCACCGGCATCGCCGAATGCACGCTGTCGGATGCCGTCATCGACCGCCCCGAGCAGGTCAAGGGCACGTTCGAGCTCGAGATCGAGGCCGTCCTCGCCACGACCGAGGAGGCGCTCGAGTTCAACCTCAACGGGGAGCTCGTCCTGGTCGATCTCCCCGGTGACGGCGGCATCTCGGACGGCATCGTCCTGCCCACGGACTGGGACAAGTCCGGCTCGCTCAATGCCGACAAGTGGTCGATGACGTGGACGATCAACGTCCCCGGCGCCAGCCTCGCCGGCAACGACACGGTCCGCATCCTCGATGACCTCGGCGACAATCACGTCCTCTGCGACCCGTCGCGGCTGCGCGTCCAGACCGTCCGCGGATCCACCACCACCGACGTCACCTCGATCGCCGCGATCGCGACGGATGTCGAGGCCCCCTACGACTTCGCCATCGACCTCACCGCCCCCGAGGGCGGCTTCGAGCGCACCGTCACGTACCGGATCACCTACACGACCTGCACCCCCGACGGCGAGATCGACCCGAAGGGCACCGTCTACGAGAACGAGGCGTTCATCGCCGCGTTCGGTGAGCGCGGGCAGCGCTCCGGCGTCATCGGCGTGACCCAGGACTGGGCGTTCTCCGGCACCATCACCAAGTCCGGTTCCGTCCTCGGCGGCGCGCAGCGCAACGGCACCATACGCTGGACGGTCACCGTCTCCGGCGACCACCTCGTCGGCAAGGACGCCTTCACCCTCGCCGACACACTCACCGGACCCCACGAGGTCCGCGACACCACGGTGTCCGGCATCCGCGTCTACGAGCGTTACGGCCCGAGCACCGTCCGTCAGCGCGAGATCACCAACCAGCTCGACATCACTCCGGTGTCCACGACCGCGGGATCCTTCGAGGCGTCGCTCGCGATCAAGGAGGGCGCGGAGTTCGCGTTCCAGCCGCTGCAGCACCTGTATCTCATCACCTACGAGACCTACGCCACGACCGACGGTCTGCCCGAGTCCGGCACCGCCTTCGGCAACTCCGCGACTGTCGACCTCGCCACGGCCGGCACCGAGACCAAGGTCCCCGGCCGCTCGGAGGGCAAGGGCGGTGCGGTGAACACCTCCGCGGTCACCCTCGACGGCATCCGCTACTTCCCGCAGACGACGATGAACTGGAGCGTCCGCGTTCCGGGCCAGAAGCTCGCCGCGCTCGAGAGCGACCTCACGATCGTCGACACCCTCACCGGCGCGCACGAGGTGTGCGGCACGGGTGAGGACGTGGCCGCGCGCCTGGGCCTGCGGGTGCAGGCGATCGACCAGATCGCGGGCGGGGGCCTGCCGACCGTCGATCTCACCGAGAGCGCGACGGCGACCCTCGGCGTCGACCCGGAGACGGGCGAGCCGCAGTTCACGGTCGTCGTGCCGCGTCCGACCCTTGCGCTCCCCGGCGGCGGCACCGAGACCGGGTTCAGCCGCGAATACCAGTACCTCGTCACGTACACCACCTGCACCACCAGCGGAGGAATGGATGCCCCGGGCACGCGCTACGGCAACACCGCCGAGCTGAACGGCCTGACCTACACGCAGTCGGTCGTGCAGAACAACCGCGGCAGCGGAACCGGCGAAGGCGTCACGCGCGGCTCGGTCTCGATCGCCAAGAGCCTCGCCGACACCCCCGGTGCCGCGTTCGTCGCCGACGACACCGTCTTCACCGTCCACGTGAAGGAGATCGACCCGCAGGGCACCGTGCAGATCGAGTACGACCTGCGCGTCCCGCTGAACGGCGACCCCGTCAGCGGTCCGAACTCCCGCGGAACCGGCTGGACCGCCGAGCTCAGCGAGCCGACGTTCCCGAGCGTTCCGGGGGTCACGTTCGGCACCCCCCGCTTCGCCGCGGCCGAGCATGTCGCGGTGAGCGAGGACGGGGCGGTCGCCACGGCATCCCTCACCCCGGGTGCGAACATCGACGTCTCCCTCACCAATACCGCGCAGCTCGGATCGCTCGAGGTGACGAAGTCGGTCGAGGGCGGCGCGGCCGACCGGGTCGACCCCGGGCAGCGCTACAGCCTGACCGCGGCGATCGACGTCTCGGCGCTCGGCGAGGGGTTCCCCGCCCAGAAGGACCGGACGTTCACCGTCACCGCGGGTGAGCCCTACGTCCTGGCCGACCTGCCGGTCGGGGCGACCGTCACCCTCAGCGAGACGCTGCCCGAGGACGACGACATCCTGACCTGGTCGCCGGCGACCATCACGCCCGAGAGCATCCTGGTCGAGCCCGGTTTCGCCACCGAGGCCGGCGTGATCTCGGTCGTGAACACCGTCGAGCGCACGGTCGGCACGTTCCTCCTCGAGAAGACCGTGACGGGCGCGCAGGCCGAGAACCCCGCCGTCCCCGCCGACGTCACCGTCACCGCGACATGGACCCAGGACGGCGTCGACGGACAGAAGACGCTGATCGTCCCGGTCGACGGCACCCCGGTGCCCCTCGGCGAGAACCTCCTCATCGGCACCGTCGTGACGCTCACCGAGACGCCGCTCGTCGACGGCTCGAGCATCGCGTGGGGCGCGCCGGTGTGGTCCGGCGCCGGTGTCACCGTCGACGGCGAGAGTGCGAAGGTCGTCATCGGGCGTGACGCGGAGGCCCTCGTGTCGCTGGAGAACCACGCCGCGACGTCGACCGCTGGCATCCGGATCCTGAAGGGGATCGCCGGAGCCGCCGCCGACGAGGTCGACCCCGGCGTCACCTTCCCCGTCACCGCGACGTGGACCGACGCCGAGGGCGAGACCCAGACGCGCGAGCTCGAGATCAACGCCGTCGAGCCGACGTCGCTGGGGGAGGAGCTGCCCGCGGGCACGGTCGTCACCCTGACCGAGGGCGAGCGCCCCGGCATCCCGACCGTCAGCTGGGGCGACATCGTCATCACCGGCACGAACGTCGGCGACAACGGCGACGGCAGCGCGACGGTCATCGTGTCGGACCTGCAGTCGGACTCGACGCTGGTCACCGTGCTGAACGAGGCGAACTGGGCCCCGGGCACCCTGACGGTGGCGAAGTCCGTCGAGGGGATCCGCGCCGACCACCCCGATCTTCCCGAGACGGTCACGGTCGTGGCCTCCTGGACGGAGTGGACGGATGCCGGCGAGACGGCGCAGTCGGTCGAACTGACCGTCCCCACGGACGGCACCCCCGTCGCGCTGGGTCAGGACCTGCCGCACCTGACGGAGGTGACCCTCACCGAGATCGACCCCGCGCACGGGGCGAGCTTCACGTGGGCGCTTCCGGAGTGGTCGGGCGACGGCATCCGTGTGCTCGAGGACGGCTCGGCTCTGGTGACGATCCAGGCGGCGACGGATGCCGCGATCGGCCTCGTGAACACCGCGGTACCGACCCTGGGCGACCTCACGCTGGTGAAGGCGCTGGACGGCGCCGGGGCGGGCGAGGTGCCCGCGGGCACGGTCTTCCCGGTGACCGTGACGTGGACCGACCTCCTGGGTGACGCGCAGGAGCGCGCCGTCGAGGTGCGCGCCGGGGCGGAGACGGTCGTCGCCGACCTGCCGATCGGCGTCGAGCTCACCCTCGTCGAACGGGAAGCGACTCTGCCGGACACCGTCCGCTGGGCCGGGGCGTCCTGGGCCGTCGAGGACGACACCGTCACCCTCGCGGCCGACGGTGCCACGGCGACCGTCGAGCTGGCCGCGCGCGAGGCGGGGACGGCGGAGATCACCCTCACCAACACGATCGACGAGGTTCCGGCGCTCGCCGTCACCGGTGGGACGTTCGTGTGGAGCACGATCGCCGTCCTCGGTGCGCTGCTGCTCGCCGCGGGCGCCGCGCTGGTGATCCTCCGGGTGCGCCGCACCCGGGCGATCGTCTGAGGCCGGGGTGACCGGCTGACGCCCGGCGTGGCCGGCTGACGCCCGGGTGACCGGCTGACGCTGTACCGAACTCCTCCGATCCGGGCCGGAGAGATGCCGCAGGGCACCTTTCCGGCCCGGATCGTGGCGTTTCTGAGGAGTTACGCCCCGGCCCCCCCCCCCCCCCCCCCCCCGCCCCCCCCCGCCCGCCCCGCCCCGGCCCACCCAAACCGCCGGCCCGGCCCGCCGCCGGTTTGGCCGGCGCCCCGGGATGCCGTAAGGTTGACCTTTGGTGTCCGGCTCAGCTGACCCGGCACCGCGAACGTGAGCCCTCCACTGGTTTTCTTCCCCACCGGAAGGACCCCGGAGTGGGATTCACGAACCTCTCCGTTCGATCAAGAAAGCAGCACTACTGTGACGCGCACCTACACCCCGAAGACTGGTGAAATCCAGCGCGAGTGGCTGGTCATCGACGCGAACGACGTCGTCCTCGGACGCCTCGCCTCGCACGCGGCCGCCCTCCTCCGCGGGAAGCACAAGCCGACCTTCGCCCCTCACGTCGACACCGGCGACTTCGTCGTCATCATCAACGCCGACAAGGTGGCCCTGACCGGCCAGAAGCTCGAGCAGAAGAAGGCCTACCGCCACTCGGGCTACCCGGGCGGCCTGAAGTCGGTCACCTACTCCGAGCTCCTCGAGAAGAACCCCGTCCGCGCCGTGGAGAAGGCCGTCCGCGGCATGCTCCCCAAGAACAGCCTGGGTCGCCAGCAGCTGTCGAAGCTGAAGGTCTACGTCGGTGCCGAGCACCCGCACGCGGCTCAGCAGCCCAAGACGTACACCCTCGACCAGGTCGCCCAGTAAGCGCCGCACAGACAAGGACATACTCGTGGCGAACATCGAAGAATCCACCAACTTCTCGACCGAGACCCCGGTCGACGAGACCGCCGTCGCGACCGAGCGCCCCGTGCTCTCGGTTCCCGGTGCGGCCGTCGGCCGCCGCAAGCAGGCGATCGCGCGCGTGCGCCTGGTCCCCGGCACCGGCACCATCACCATCAACGGCCGCTCGTTCGAGGACTACTTCCCGAACAAGCTGCACCAGCAGCTGGTCACCGACCCCTTCACGGTCCTGAACCTCGCGGGCGCGTACGACGTCATCGCGCGCATCCACGGCGGTGGCCCCTCGGGTCAGGCCGGCGCGCTGCGCCTGGGCATCGCCCGTGCGCTCAACGAGATCGACGTCGAGAACAACCGCCCGACGCTGAAGAAGGCCGGCTTCCTGTCGCGCGACGCGCGCGTCAAGGAGCGCAAGAAGGCCGGTCTCAAGAAGGCCCGTAAGGCGCCTCAGTACTCGAAGCGCTGATCACGCGGGTTCCGATGCCTCTATTCGGCACGGACGGTGTGCGTGGCCTCGCCAACGGCGAGGTCCTCACCGCCGAACTCGCACTCACCCTGGCCCAGGCGACCGCGGTCGTCCTGGGCCAGGGGCGTACGGCCGAGGCGCGCCGGGCAGCCGGCAAGCGCCTCACGGCCGTCGTCGCGCGCGACCCGCGCATCTCGGGGCACTTCCTGAGCGCCGCGGTCGAAGCGGGCCTCGCCTCGTCCGGCGTCGACGTGCTCGATGCCGGTACGCTCCCGACCCCGGCTGCGGCCTTCCTCGTCGGCGACGTCGACGCCGACTTCGGCGTGATGATCTCGGCGTCCCACAATCCCGCCCCCGATAACGGCATCAAGATCTTCGCCAGCGGGGGAGTGAAGCTCCCGGATGTCGTCGAGAGGCGCATCGAAGAGGCGCTGACCCAGCCGAAGCTCCAGCCGACGGGGGCCGCCGTCGGCCGCATCCGTCGATTCGCCGACGCCGAGGACCGCTACGTCGTGCACCTGCTCGGGTCGCTTCCGAACACCCTCGACGGACTGCACGTCGTGCTCGACTGCGCGCACGGCGCGGCATCCGGAGTGTCGCCGGAGACCTTCCGCGACGCCGGGGCCGAGGTCACCGTCATCGGCGCCGACCCGGACGGCCTCAACATCAACGACGGTGTCGGGTCGACCCACCTCGACCAGCTCGCCCGCGCGGTCGTCGACGCCGGCGCCGACCTCGGCATCGCGCACGACGGCGACGCCGACCGGTGCCTCGCGGTGGACGCCCAGGGGCGCATCGTCGACGGCGACCAGATCATGGCGATCCTCGCGGTCGCCCTGAAGGACCGCGGACGCCTCGTCGACGACACGCTCGTCACGACCGTCATGAGCAACCTGGGCCTGCATCGCGCGATGGCCGAGCACGGCATCCGCGTCGAGACGACGGCCGTCGGAGACAGGTACGTCCTCGAGCGCATGAACGAGGGCGGCTTCTCGCTCGGCGGCGAGCAGTCCGGCCACGTCATCATGAGCGACTACGCCACGACCGGCGACGGCCTCCTCACGGGCCTGCACCTCGCCGCCGAGATGGTGCGCCAGGGCAAGACCCTCGCCGAGCTCGCGTCGGTGATGACGGTCTACCCGCAGGTGCTCATCAACGTCTCCGGCGTCGATCGCACGCGTGTCTCGGACGATCCGGGACTCACGGATGCCGTCGCCGCCGCCACCGCCGAACTCGGCGACGCGGGGCGGGTGCTGCTGCGCCCGTCCGGCACCGAGCCGCTCGTGCGCGTCATGGTCGAGGCGGCCTCCGAGGACGACGCGAAGCGTCATGCGGAGACCCTTGCCGCGGTCGTGCGCGAGCGCCTCGCCCTCTGACGAACCGGTTCCCCTCCGTTCACTTGTCGCCTCTTGCGGATGTCGCGCTGCGCGACCCGCAAGAGGCGACACGTGAACCGCCCTCGGTGGCGCCTTCCTGCGGGTGTCGCGTTGCGCGACCCGCAGGAGGGCGCCACCGACGGCGCGGAAGTGGAGCGGAGGCCCCGGGGGTCAGCGGCTCAGGACGCCGTCGTGCTCGGGTGCGCCGGCGCGCGAGACGGGGATCTCCTCGCTCAGACCCTCCACGAGCGCCCAGAACGCCGTCGCGACGAGAGACCACGGCACCTCGTCGCCGTCGAGTCCCGGGCCGCTCATGTCGTCCGAGAACGACTCCGAGCCGATCAGCGCGCGGCTCACGAGACCCTCGACGACGGATGCCCCTGCGGTGACCAGCTGGCGGTACGTGACGCCCGGGCGCGGACGGCGGTGGACCACGGCGAAGATCTGCTCGTAGAACCGCGCCATCCGCTCGAGGAAGACGGTGTCGGTCTCGCGGAGGACGTCGCCGACGACCTCCCGACGGTTCTCGGGCAGGCTGTTGACCGAGACGGACAGGGCCATGTAGCTCTTCCACTCGGACGAGCCCATCGTGTCGTGGAAGTTCCGGACCAGCGCCACCCGCACCGCCTCGCGGAGCACGACCGTGCCGCCGGCCGGGTCGGGTCGGCCCGCGGCATCCGTCATCCGATGCGCGTTCTCGGCGAGGACGCGGCGCACCTCGGCGACGGATCCGTCGGAGGCGATCGACAGGGCTCCTCCGTCGGCGAGGCGGGGGCGGAGGGTGTCGACCATCAGATCGGTCATGAGCTGCTCCTTGCCGCCGAACGCGGCGAACGCCGAGCTGCGGGGGACTCCCACGCGACGGATCAGCTCTTCCATGTTGAGGTGGTGCAGCCCGACGGTGAGTCCGTCGTCGCCGAGCATGTCGTGGGCGGCCGCGAGGACGCGCGTGCGCAGCTCCTCGCGGCTGAGGCGGGGTGCACGCGGAGGGCGTGCGGGGCCCTCGGCGCCTGTGCGGCTGTCGGGGGCCTCGGCAGCTGCGGTCGTGTCGGAGGCGGGGGTGCGGGGCGCGCGGGGGGACGCGGAAGGGACCATTCTGGGCTTCGATTCGGGTGCGTGGAACGTGTGGGCGAGGGCGTACCGCGGGCGTTTCGGGACGCCCGCAGTCCGAGAACCGTAACCCGAGGTCATGAACCTATGGACTGTGAATCCAAAGTCTTGAATCGGGGTGGTTCTTCGTCTAGTCTCGTTCCTGCCGATGTTTGCTGTCTACGCGGTCGAATTCGACGCATAGGCCTGGGGGTGAGCATTCGGCCGCGTTGCTGACCCGGCGTGATGACCGGGGGGCCATCGCGCCGGGTCGGCTCTTCTTCTGCGAAGCGGTCGATCGGCCGCCGGCCGGGTCAGCTCGTGACCGGCGAGACCAGGTAGGTCAGGCTCGGCGGCGTGCTCGTGTCTCCCTCGTCGGGCAGGATCGCCGACAGCGACACCCGCCACTCCGGCCCGGCGAGGATCCAGATCTTCATCTGGCCCATGTCGGTCTCGCCCTCCATGACGTAGCCGTCGGCGACGAGCTGATCCTTGATGCGCTCACCCTCCGCGGCATCCGTCACCTCGAAGGTCGCCTGATACCCGCCCTCGGCCGCCATCGAGAACATCGGGCTGCCCTCCGGAACCGGGATCTCGGCGGGCCACCCCTCGGGGAGCGACGCGCCCCCGCCGGTGTCGATCTCGATGTCGGACCCGGTCTGCTCCTCGATGATGCGCTCGACGCCGTCCTGCACGCCGCCCTGGACGAGCTGGTCGATCGGGTTGGTGCATCCGGAGAGGAGGAGAGCGGATGCCGCCACCGCCGTCGCGGCGACGAGCAGGAGCGGGCGGCGAAGGGCGCGGGAAGGGGTGTGCGGGTCGGGTGATCGCATGAGGGCTCCAGGTGTCGGCGAGGTGTCGGCAGGCGTGCAGCAGGGCTCGCCTGCCGATGAGGAGCATTGTGGCACCCGCCTGATACCCCGCGGGAGGCCCGTGGGCTCGCGGAACCTGAATGCTGCCCCAAGATTTCCCTCAGGTCGTCTCCGCGCCATTGCCCGCGGTCGGTCGGGTCACTTACTCTCGACGAGCCGTGAGTCGTGCCCGACGCCTTCGAGCGTCGAGCCGTTGCTGGGGAGTAAGGCTCATGTGCGGCTGGTCCGGTGTTCTCTGGGGAGTGGATACCGGACCAGCCCCCGTTCCGGCCGCTCTCTCCGCCCCGGCATCCGCCCGCCCCGGCATCCGTCTCGCCGCGGCATCCGCTTCGGTGCTCAGACCGCTTCGGTCATCCCGTCGACGAGCGCCATCAACGCGATCGCCGAGAGGTGCCACTGCACGTCGGCGCCGTCAATGCCCGGGAGACCGACCCACTCCGCGGTGAGCGGCTGACCGAACGCCGGACCGGTCGCCACGCCCTCGAGCGTCGAGGACGCCGAGGTCACGAAATGGGCGATGGAGAGGCCCGGGCGCATCCGCACGCCGAAGCGCTCGAACGTCGCAGCGTAGGCGGCGGCCATCGTGTCGAGGTAGATCTCCTGGATGGTGCCGAGACGGGCGCGCAGCTCGTCGCGCTCGGAATCGGGGAAGCTGTCCAGCGACATCGACAGGGCGCGGAACGTCCGCCACCGCGGGGCGCGCACGAGGGTCTCGTGCATCTGCGGGAGGGCCCGCCGCACACTCTCCCGGAGCAGGGCGTGTCTGCCCTCGGCATCCGTCATCAGGGCGCCGTTCTCGGCGACGACCGCCTCGACGCTGTCGGTCAAGAGCCCCGCGAAGCGTGTGGCGAGCGGGCTCGACGGCGAGAGCAGCCGCAGGGCGAGCTGGAAGAAGAGGTTCTCCTTGCTGCCGAACGCGTGGAATGCGGAGCTGCGCGGCACCCCGACCTGGCGGATGAGGTCCTCCATGTTGAGCGGGTAGGCGTTCACGCCGAGGCCGCGGCCGTCGAGCATGCGCTCGGCCTCGGCGAGAAGCCGCTCGCGCAGCTCCTCCTGCGGGATCCGCGCGGCGCGAGGGCGGCCCGCCGCCGCGCTCGAGTCAGCCATGGGCGGGGCGGAGCGAAGGAAGGGTGGGCATGCGGTCCTCTGCGAGATGTCTGTCGATGGAACCGTGGGCGGAGTCGTCACGCGGATGCCCCATCCTAGGCCGATCCGCGCAGACGCATCAGGGGGTGCGCGCGACGGGCGCGCCGCCCGCGACGCCATGCGTTCAGGGGGTGTAGCGGCGGCTCAGGATGCCGGGTGCCAGGACAGCGACTCGATGTACCGAAGCAGCACCCCTTCGCGCAGGGCCCAGGGCGAGGTCTCGAGTTCGTCGATGTCGAGTGCCTTCATGGCCTGATGCAGCACCACCGCGCCGGCGACGATCTGGAAGGTGCGGTCGGCCGTGATTCCGGGGAGCTCCTGCCGCGCCTCAGCGGGGATGCGTGCGAGCCGCGGGATCCATGCCTTCAGTTCTTTACGCGGCAGCACCATGCGCTCGATGCCGGACCACCCCGGCATCGGGACGCCGGCGAGCTTCGCGAGCGACCGGATCGCCTTGGACGACCCCACGACGTGATCCGGACGCGGGTGGCCGCGGAGCATGTCCACCACCGGTGCCAGGGTCTCCGCAGCGTGCTCGCGCAGCCGACCGATATCGGCCATGTCGGGTGGGTCGGACGGCAGGAACTGCACGGTCATGCGTCCCGCCCCGAGCGGGACCGACACCGCGGCATCCGGAAGTTCATCCGCCCCGGCGGCGATCTCGAGCGATCCTCCGCCGATGTCGAACAGCAGGATCTGACCCGCCGACCACCCGAACCAGCGGCGGACGGCGAGGAAGGTGTAGCGGGCCTCGGTCTCGCCGCCGAGCACCTGGAGAGGCTGACCGAGCGCGGCCTCGATGCGGGCGATCACCTCGACGCCGTTCGCGGCCTCGCGCACCGCGCTCGTGGCGGTGGCGAGGAGCTCGTCGACACCCTCCTTCGTCGCGACGGCGCGGGCATCGGCGACCGCGCGCTCGAGGGCGGCGACACCCTCCTCGGTGATCGCGCCGTCCGGTCCGAGGTAGCGCATGAGGCGCAGGACCGTTCGCTGACTCGTCGTGGCGAGCGGCCGGCCACCGGGTCGGACGTCGGCGACGAGCAGATGGACGGTGTTCGAGCCGATGTCGAGGACTCCCAGGCGCACGCGCTTCAGCGTAGTGGGCGCGGCATCCGGCGCCCGTCGCGCGGCGCGGGAAGCGAGAGAGGGCGGGGGAGACGGATGCCGCGCGCGACGCGCGTCGGATCGGGCACGGCGCGCGCCCGCCGCGCGACTACGATGGGCGCGATGTCGACAGAAGACGCGCTCGCGAGCGCACCCGCGCCCACGGCGCTGTCGCTGTACCGCGAGATCGCCCGGGACGACTGGGCGCGGCTGGCGGCGGGGATGGCGCAGCCGCTGTCCGAGACCGAGCTGCTGCAGATCCGGGGGCTCGGCGACCGGCTCGATCTCGACGAGGTCAAGCACGTCTACCTCCCGCTCAGCCGCCTGCTGTCGCTCTACGCCGAGACGACGAAGCGGCTCGGGGCGGACACGTCCGAGTTCCTCCGCGAGCCCGACACCACCACGCCCTTCGTCGTCGGCGTCGCGGGGTCGGTCGCCGTCGGCAAGTCGACGATCGCGCGCCTGCTCCGCGAGCTCATGAGCCGCTGGCCGGGGACACCGCGGGTCGCCCTGGTCACCACCGACGGGTTCCTCTACCCGAACGAGGAGCTCGAGCGTCGCGGACTCATGTCGCGCAAGGGGTTCCCCGAGTCCTACGACCGGCGCGCCCTGGTCTCCTTCCTCACCGACGTCAAGAGCGGGGCCGACGAGGTGCGCGCGCCGTTCTACTCGCACATGCACTACGACATCGTGCCGAACGCGTCCATCACGGTGCGCCGGCCGGACGTCGTCATCGTCGAGGGACTGAACGTGCTGCAGCCGCCGCCCGCACCGAACGACGTCGCGGTGAGTGAGCTGTTCGACTTCTCGGTGTACGTCGACGCCGACCCCGCCCACATCGCCCAGTGGTACGTCGAGCGCTTCATGAAGCTGCGGAGCGGCGCCTTCGCGAACCCGAATTCGTACTTCAACGTGTACGCCGAACTCGACGACGCCGAGGCGGAGTCCACCGCCCTGGGGTTCTGGAACTCCATCAACCTCCCGAACCTGGTCGAGAACGTCCTGCCCACCCGGCACCGTGCGTCGCTCGTGCTGCAGAAGGCCGCCGACCACACCGTCGAGCGGGTCCTCCTCCGCAAGCTCTGACCCTCCGGCGCTCGCCGGACGGCGTCGGGCGGGCCTCGGGCAGCGGGGTCGGACGGCGTCGGGCGGGCCGCATGGGCGCGGGTGCGGCATCCGCCGCGTACCGAACTCCTCCGATCCGCGCGCGACGCGGCCCGATCGGGTTGTTTGGGGGGCGCCGCGCCGGATCTGAGGAGTTGCGTACGGCATGCCTCGCGCACCCGCCCCGCGGGGCATGCGGCAAGCTCCCACCCTCCTCAGATCTAGGATTGGGCCCATGTGCGGAATCGTCGGTTACGTGGGCCCGCGGCCCAGCCAGTCCATCCTCCTCGCGGGTCTGTCGCGCCTGGAGTACCGGGGATACGACTCCGCCGGCATCGCCGTCATCGACGACGGCGGCGACCTCGGCATGCGCAAGAAGGCCGGCAAGCTCGCCGTCCTCCGCGACGACCTCGAGTCCCACCCCCTGCCCGCCGGCACGACCGGCATCGGCCACACCCGCTGGGCGACCCACGGCGGACCGACCGACGCCAACGCCCACCCCCACCTCGCCGACGACGACAAGCTCGCCGTCATCCACAACGGCATCGTGGAGAACTACGCCCCGCTCAAGGAAGAGCTCCTCGAAGAGGGCCACGTCTTCCTCAGCGAGACCGACACCGAGGTCGCCGCGGCGCTCCTCGCCCGCGAGTACCGCACCCACGACGGCGACCTCGAGGCCGCCTTCCGCGCCACCGTCGGCCGCCTCGAGGGTGCCTTCACGCTCCTCGCCGTCCACACCGACCACCCCGGTCTCGTCGTCGGTGCGCGACGCAACTCGCCCCTCGTGATCGGACTCGGCGAGGGCGAGAACTTCCTCGGATCGGATGTCGCGGCCTTCGTCGAGCACACCCGCAACGCCCTCGCCATCGGCCAGGACCAGATCGTCGCGATCACCCCCGAGGGTGTCACCGTCACCGACTTCGCCGGCGACGCCGTCGAGGTCGAGCCGTTCGAGGTGACGTGGGACGCCGCCGCCGCGGAGAAGGGCGGCTGGTCGAGCTTCATGGCCAAGGAGGTCTCGGAGGAGCCCGAGGCCGTCGCGAACACGCTGCGCGGCCGCATCCGTGACGGCGCCGTGGCGATCCCCGAGCTCGACGGACTCGACGACCTCTTCCGGGGGATCTCGCGCATCGTGGTCATCGCCGCCGGAACCGCCGCCTACGCCGGCATGGTCGGCAAGTACGCCCTCGAGGAGTGGGCGCGCGTGCCCGTCGACGTCGACCTCGCGCACGAGTTCCACTACCGGAACCCCGTCATCGGCCCCGACACCCTGGTCATCTCGATCAGCCAGTCCGGCGAGACGATGGACACGCTCATGGCGGTGAAGTACGCCCGCGAGCGCGGCGCGAAGACGCTGTCGATCTGCAACACCCAGGGCGCGACGATCCCGCGCGAGTCCGATGCGATCGTCTACACGCACGCCGGACCCGAGGTCGCCGTCGCCTCGACGAAGGCGTTCGTCGCCCAGATCACCGCGCTGAACCTCCTCGCCCTGCACATCGCGACGGTCCGCGGAGAGCTGACCGCCGAGCAGGTGGCCGAGCAGGTCGCCGAGCTCGAGCAGATCCCGGAGAAGATCCAGCAGATCCTCGATGAGGAGCAGCCGCACATCGAGCAGTTCGCGCACTGGATGGCCGACACCCGCTCGGTGCTCTTCCTCGGCCGTCACGTCGGCTACCCGATCGCCCTCGAGGGTGCGCTGAAGCTCAAAGAGATCTCCTACATCCACGCCGAGGGCTTCGCGGCGGGCGAGCTCAAGCACGGACCGATCGCGCTCATCGAGCCCGGCCAGCCCGTCTTCGTCGTGGTGCCCTCGCCGCGCGAGTCGCCGGTGCTGCACTCGAAGGTCGTGTCGAACATCCGCGAGATCCACGCCCGCGGCGCCCGCGTCATCGCGGTGGCTGAGGAAGGGGATGCCGCAGTCCTGCCGATCTCGGACGAGGTGCTGCGCATCCCCCTGACCGGTGCGATCACGCAGTCGCTGCTCGCGGTCGTGCCGCTGCACATCTTCGCGATGGGACTCGCGACGGCCAAGGGCCTGGACGTGGACCAGCCGCGCAACCTCGCCAAGTCCGTCACCGTCGAGTAGGCGCGAGGCGCTCGGCGTGAAACGCCGGGGCGAAACCGACGTGCAGAGCCCCTGTGGCCGCCCGTGACGTCGATTTCACCCCGGCGTTTCACCGTCCGCCGCGCCGAACCGCGGCTCCCGCGTCGAAAACGCGGGACGACACGCGGCGGCGGGCCGCGGCATCCGTCCGGAACGGCGAAATCTCCCGCGTTCTCGGCGGGACGCCCCGCCAACCGCATCCCGACGCCGCGCACGCGACGTTCGCGGGGCGTTCACCGGCGGTTCACCGCGGCGACCGCTCCCGGTGGGCGGGATCCCTAGCGTGACGGGGAACCCCCACACGAAAGCGATTCATGTCACGCCTGCGTTCCCGCTCCGCCCGCACCTCCCGCTCCGTCCTCGCCGCCACCCTCGCGCCGGCCCTCGTCCTCGGCCTCGTCGGGCTCTCCGTCCCCGCCGCCGCCGCCGAGAGAAGCGCCCTCACCGCCACGGCCGGCATCCCGGACCTCCTCGTCACCGAGATCGTCGGCGACAACGTCGGCTACGACGACTACGAGTTCTTCGAGGTGCACAACTCCTCGGACCGGGCGATCGACCTCGACGCCGAGGGCGTGGGATTCTCGTACATCTTCGGCGACTCCGATGACCGCGGCTCCGACGTCCGCCTCACGATCCCGTCCGGAACGACGATCGACGCCGGCGAGACGGTGGTCTTCTGGCTGAGCTACACGACGTCCACGGTGGACAGCTTCGCCCGCTCGGTCGACGACTTCCGGGCGCACTTCGCCGCCACCCAGCCGGATGCCGCGTACGACGTCGTCCGCGTCGAGGGGCAGGCGGGCATCGCCAACGGCGGCAACCGCGGCATCCGCATCGCGACGCCGGGTGCCGAGATCAGCCGCTCCTTCGCCCCGTCGGGCGGATTCGCCACCGACCAGGGCGTCGTCTTCCAGGCGCCGGCGGCCGGCACGAGCGCCGCGGTCCTGCAGACCCTCGCGGCGCCGACCCCCGGCATCCTGAACGAGGGCACGCTGACCCCGCCCGCCCCCGAGGAGCCCGAGGAACCCGTCGCGGAACCGCTCGTCGCCCGTGACCTCCTCGTCACCGAGTTCGCGCCGAACAACGTCGGCGCCGACGCGTACGAGTTCGTCGAGATCGTCAACACCACCGCGCGCGACATCGATCTGACGGATGCCGGAGTCCGCGTCGTCTACGACTACCTCACCGCCGAGAAGGACCTCGCCTACCCCGCGGGTGCCGTGATCCCCGCCGGGGGTGTGGCGGTGCTCTGGCTGCAGTACTCCCCGAACACCGACGGCCTCACCGACGCCGACTTCCGCGCGTTCTACGCCGCCGAGGCCGGTGACGCCACCGCCGCCGCCGACTACACCGTCATCCCGGTCACGGGTCAGGCCGGCTTCGCCAACAGCGCCGAGCGCGGCATCCGGCTGCAGGCCGGCGACACCGTCCTGAGCGAGGCGCGCTACCTCGCCGCCCAGGTCGGCAACGGCCTCGGCGTCGACTACCGCCTGCCCTCCGACGGCGCCTCGACCGCGATGGCCACCCTCCGCGAGCTCGCCCCGGCGACCCCGGGCATCGTCGACCCGGAGGCGCTCGTCCCCGCCCCGATCGTCCGCGAGCCCGACCCGACTCTCGTCACGGCGCCGCTGCAGATCACCGAGGTCGCGCCCGACACCGCGAACATCGCCGGCGCCGACGCGTACGAGTTCATCGAGGTCTACAACGCCACGACCGAGCCGATCGACTTCCGCGACTACAGCCTGAAGTACCTGTATCCGCTCGAGGACCTCACGAACTCCAACGCGGTGCTCTGGCCCGCGACGAACCGGAACGCGGTCATCCCCTCCGGCGGCACGATCGTCTTCTGGATCAAGAACGGCGCGAACGACGCCCTCACCGCCGCGGACTTCAACACCCACTTCGGCAGCACGCTCGTGGCGGACGAGTCGCTCTTCGAGATCGCCTCCGGCGGCATGGCCAACGGCTCGCCCCGCGGTCTCGAGATCGTCACCAACACCGGCTTCGGCGTCAACCGCGCGTACTACAACCTCGGGGGCGTCGACGACACCACCGCGGACCAGCCGGTGCAGTACGCCGCCGGACGCGCCGACCTCACGATGCAGACGAAGCTCGGCACCGCGGCCGCGACCCCTGGCGCCGTCTACGCCGAGCAGGTCGAGCCGGGACTCATGATCGCTCCCGCCGACACCACGGCCCCGGTCGTCACCGACACCACGGCCGCCGAGATCGCGCCCGGTGCGGACTTCCCGATCGTCCACACCATCACCGACGACGCGCAGGTGCGGACGGTCACCCTCGAGGTGAAGAGCAACCTCGATCAGGCGCCGACCCGCTTCGACCTGCTCGCCGATCGTGACGGGCAGACGTACCGCTACGTGATCCCCGCGGTCGACCTCACCGGCAAGGCGTGGTTCGAGTACCGCGTGATCGCGCGGGACGGCCGTAACCAGACCGAGACCGAGACGACCCGCGTCGCCGTCGCCGGCGTCGACACCTCCCCGGTGCGACTGCAGCTCGAGGACGGCCAGTGGCTCGCCGGACAGGTGGACGTCGCCGCGGGCGGCACGGTCTATCCGACCGACCTCCGCCTCTCGATCGACGGCACCGAAGTCGAGGCCGCCCCGCGCATCGAGCGCCCCGCGGTGTTCGCCTTCGAGGCGAGCGGCACCGACAACCTCTTCCGCAACGGCGTGCTCATCGGCGACGACGTCCTGCACATCTTCGAGCGCGGCACCTACGCGAACTGGGAGACCATCTCGGTCGAGGTCCCGGTGTCGTACCTCGAAGGCGACGAGGTCACGATCGGGGTCTGGGCCGGGACCAAGGCCAAGCCCGGCATCGACCTGAACGAGAACAACGACGACTTCTCGATCCGCGGCGTCCGCCTCATCCTGCCCGACGGTCGCACCCTCACCCCGGCCGGCTACGACGATCCCACCCGCATCCTGCCGATGGGTGACAGCACCGGGCGCCTCGACAACTTCGACGGCACCTTCACCATCCCCGCGGACGCGCGCACCGCGGTCGGCTACACGTGGGACACCACGACCGTCGCCGACGGCCCGCACCGCGTGGGCGCGGCATCCGGTGAGAACAGCGTCGAGGTCGCCGTGAACGTCGACAACACGGCGCCGGAGATCACCACCGACCTCGAGGAGGGCCGCCTGTACCAGGGCGAGTTCGTCATCGACGGTCAGGCGACGGATGCCGGAGCCGGCGTCGCGGCGCTCACCGCCACCCTCGACGGGCGCGCGATCGAGCTGCCGTACCGGACCGGGTCCCTTTCGCTCGGCGACGGCGACCACACGGTGCTGTTCCGGGCGACGGATGCCGCGGGCAACGTCGCCGAGCGCACCGTCGTGTTCGCGACCCCGGTCGAGGAGCCCGGCAACGAGCTCCTCTCGCCGGAGGACGGTGCGGTGTTCACCGACGACGAGGAGATCGACCTCACCGCCCGCGCGACCGACCCGACCGGCGACGTGCTGGATGTGGCGTTCCGCGAGGCGTATCGTCCCGCGATCGGCGAGGGCATCCAGGCGTTCACCGGCGAGACTGGCACGGCGCTCGCGACCGACCGGAGCGCCGCCCGCGCGCTGACGGCGGAGGAGGCCGCGCAGATCGGCCGCTGGGACGAGGATGCGGCCACGCAGACCTCCGACACCGCGTTCCCGTACCAGCTGTTCGAGGTGGCGGTTCCGGCCGAGGCCGGTGACGACGCCCGCGTGCGGGTGCGCTGGGACGGCTCGGCCAACGCCGACGCGAAGGTGCTCCTGTACGTCCTCGGCACCGACGGCGCGTGGCACGAGTTCGACCGCGCGCTGACCACCGACGGGGCGCCCACCGCGTTCACGCTCGAGGCGATGGTGCCGGTCGCCGGTCACGTCGCCGACGGGGTCGTCACCGTGCTGGTGCAGCACTCGGAGGGCTTCGCCGGGGAGAACCTCTCGGCGCGGGACAGCGTCATCGAGCCGAACCACCCGGAGGACACCCCGCGCGCGGAGTACGACTTCACCTTCGCGTGGGAGTCCGACACCCAGTACTACAACGAGACGTTCTACCACCACCAGCTCGCCATGCACGAGTACCTTCTGGCGGAGCGGGCGGACCTGAACCTCCAGTACCTCTTCCACACCGGTGACGTCGTGAACATCGCCGAGGACATGGCGCAGTGGGAGCGCGCCGACCCGGCCTACGCGCTGCTGGATGAGGCGGGCCTGCCCTACGGCGTCCTCGCCGGCAACCACGACGTGGGCGCGTTCGACGCGAACTACGACAACTTCAGCCGGTTCTTCGGGGCGGCGCGGTTCCAGGACAACCCCTGGTGGGGCGGCGACTACCTCGACAACCGCGGGCACTACGACCTGATCACCGCCGGCGGCATCGACTTCCTCATGCTCTACATGGGCTGGGGACCGGCGGACGCCGAGATCGACTGGATGAACGAGGTCATCTCGCAGTACCCCGAGCGCACGGTCATGCTGAACCTGCACGAGTACATGCTGACCACCGGCGGTCTCGGACCCATGCCGCAGCGGATCCTCGAGGAGGTCGTCGCGCCGAACCCCAACGTCCGGACGGTGTTCTCCGGGCACTACCACGACGCCTTCACGCGCATCGACACGTTCGACGACGACGGTGACGGCGTCGAGGAGCGCGAGGTCTACCAGATCCTCTTCGACTACCAGGGGCTCGCCGAGGGCGGCATGGGCTACATCCGCCTGATGCACTTCGACAACGTCGGCCAGCAGATCATCTCGCGCACCTACAGCCCGTCGCTGGCGGACTACAACGCAGACGACCCGACGCTGGAGCTGCAGCACCAGGAGTTCTCGATGCCCTACGCGGGGCTCGGCATCCAGCCGATGCAGAAGGTGCTGGCCACCGACGCGTTCCGGGCCGACATCCTCACCTCCACCCCGATCGCGGAGATCGCCGACGTCGAGAGCGGTGCCGATGTCACCGCCTCGTGGCAGCCGGGACTCGGCACGCACGGCTGGTACCTCGCATCGGTCGACCCCTACGGGGCGACGGCTGACTCGGAGGTGCGGACGCTCGTCGTCGAAGCCGCCGAGGGCCCGGGCGACGGCGAGGGCCCGGGTGACGGCGAGGGTCCGGGCGACGGCGAGGGCCCCGGTGACGGCGAGCCCGGTGACGGACGTCCGCAGACCCCGTCCACCCCGATCGCGCTCGACGACATCGACCCGGCTCTCGAAGGCGCCATCACGGTTCAGGAAGCGGTCCGGATCGGCGACCCGTTCACCGTCCGCATGGATGCCGCGCACGCCGGCAGCTGGGTGCAGCTGTGGCTGCACTCCGACCCGGTCGCCCTCGGCACGTGGACGCAGGTCGGCGCCGACGGCACCGTCTGGGCCGTGATCCCGGCCGGCACCGCCACCGGAGAGCACACCCTCGTGGGGCAGACCGTGGACGGCGTCCTCGGCTGGGCGGGCCTCGAGGTCCTCCCCGCCGCCGGCGAGGCCCCGGTCGACCCGGTCGACCCGCCCGTGACCGGAGCGCCGGCCGACTCCGGGAACGCCGCCGGACCGGGCGCGCTCCCGGCCACCGGTACCGACGGGCTCGCCCTCGGCCTCACCGCGGGCGGGGCGCTGCTCCTCCTGGCGCTCGGGGCGTTCCTGGTCATCCGCCGCCGCCGCGCAGCCTGACGGCGACCACCTGGGCCGGCACCGCGGTCCCGCGTCGAAAACGCGGGGCGTCACGCGGTCGCCGGCCCCGGCGGTCGGCCGGAGGGCCCGGATCTCCCGCGATGTCGACGCGCGAGCCGGCCGTCCCCGGTGTCGTCCGTGAAACGACGGGGTGGAATCGACGCGTCCAGCCCTCGACAGGGCCCGGAGTGTCGATTCGACCCCACGCTTTCACCGGCTCCGCGCCGGAGGCTCGGGGCGCAGCGCGCGATACAGTGGCGGATGCCGCGCCGCGGCGCGGAGGGAGGCCCCGGTGATCGTGGGGATCGGCATCGACCTGGTCGACATCGACCGCTTCGAGCGCACCCTCGCGCGGACTCCGCGCCTCGCCGAGCGCCTCTTCTCGGCATCCGAGAGGGAGCGCAAACCCCGCTCTCTCGCCGCCCGCTACGCCGCCAAGGAGGCGCTCATCAAGGCCCTCGGCGGCTCGGACGGCGTGCACTGGACCGAGATCGAGATCACCCCCGAGGAGTCCGGCCGCCCGTGGTTCACGCTCACCGGGTCGACCGCCGAGGTCGTCGCGGCCCGCGGCATCACGACGCTCCACCTGTCGATGTCGCACGACGCGAACCTCGCCACTGCCTACGTCGTCGCCGAAGCCGGGCGGGTCGCCGAAGCCGGGCAGACCGCACCGACCGTGCCGGGGGAGCCCGCATGACCATGCCGACCACCCCGCCGTTCCGCGAAGCGCTCGTGGACGTCTCGGCGATCGAGCACAACGTCCGGCACCTCCGCGCCCTCACCGACTCCGAGGTCATCGCCGTGGTGAAGGCCGACGGATACGGCCACGGCGCGGTGCGCTCCGCCGCCGCCGCGCTCGCGGGCGGCGCGGCCCGGCTCGGCGTCGCCGACATCGGCGAGGCGCTCGCGCTCCGCCGCGGCGGCATCGACGCGCCGATCCTCGCGTGGCTGCACGCGCCCGGCGAGGACTTCCGCGAGGCCGCCGCCCACGGCATCGAGCTCGGGATCTCGCGCTACGAGCAGCTGCAGCAGGCCGCGGCCGCGGCATCCGCCGATCATCCGGTCGCCGTGCACCTGAAGATCGAGACGGGACTCTCGCGCAACGGCGTCGCCCCGGCCGAGTGGCGGGTCCTCTTCGCCGAGGCGGCGCGGCTCGAGCGGATCGGCCACCTGCGCGTCCGCGGCATCTTCAGCCACCTCTCGAACACCTCCGCCGACGACGACCGGGCAGCTCTCCGCCGGTTCGAGGAGGGCCTCGGCGCCGCGGCCGTCGCCGGTCTCGCCCCGCCGCTCCGGCACCTCGCGGCCTCGCACGCGGCGATCGCCCTTCCCGAGGCGCGGTTCGGCTGCGTGCGGCTCGGGGTGTCGATCTACGGGCTGTCGCCGTTCGACGACCAGAGCTCGGCGGACCTCGGGCTCCGGCCCGCGATGACCCTCCGCGCGCCGGTCGCCGCGGTGCGGCGGGTGCCGGCGGGCACCGGCGTCTCGTACGGCTACACCCATCGCACGGATGCCGAGACGACCCTGGCGCTCGTGCCCCTCGGCTACGCCGACGGCGTTCCGCGCCAGGCGTCGAACGCGGGCCCCATCTCGATCGGCGGGCGCCGCTTCACGGTGAGCGGGCGGATCGCCATGGACCAGTTCGTCGTGGACGTCGGCGACCACCCCGTCGCGGTCGGCGACGAGGCCGTGCTCTTCGGCGACCCCACGCTCGGGATGCCGTCGGCCGACGACTGGGCGCGCGCCGCTGACACCATCAACTACGAGATCGTCACGCGGATCGGTCCGCGCGTCGTCCGAAGGCCCGTGGCGTCGTGACCGGCGACAGCGTGACGTCCGATACGGGAGAGGAGCGCACCATGACGGGACTCGACGCGCTGATCGGTGAGCGCGAGATCGCCTCGCCGGAGGCGATGGAAGACCTCGGCCGGCAGATCGGCGCTCTCCTCGGCCCGGGCGACCTCGTCGTCCTCACCGGTCCGCTCGGCGCGGGGAAGACCACCCTCACCCGCGGCATCGCCGAAGCGCTGGGCGTGCGCGGGCCGATCCAGAGCCCCACGTTCGTCATCGCGCGCACCCACCCCTCGCTGGTGGGGCGGATGCCGCTCATCCACGTCGACGCCTACCGGCTCGGCTCACCCGCCGAGCTCGACGACCTGGACCTCGACCTCGACCGCTCGGTCACCATCGTCGAGTGGGGACGCGGCATGGTCGACGGTCTCCGCGACACCTGGTGGGACGTGGAGATCGGTCGCGAGTGGCACGGCCACGGCGTCGACAACGCGTGCGGCACGATCGGGCGCGAGAACGAGCTCGACGCGGCGGCCCCGCGGCGGGTGACGGTGACCCGGCGGCCCTGAGCGCGGGCTCCGCCCGCCCCGCCCGTCCCCGAGCGCATCCCCGCGGGCACCCCGACTACCCTGGGAACCGTGATCCTCGGCATCGACACCTCCCTCGGCACCGCCGTCGCGGTCGTCGACGACGACGGCCATGTCCGCGCCGAGGTCGAGAGCATCGATCCCCGCGGCCACGCAGAGGTCATCGGCTCGCTCCTCGAGCGCGTGCTCGCCGAGGCCGGCGCGGTCTCCGCCGACATCACCCGGGTCGCCGCGGGCATGGGCCCCGGACCCTTCACCGGGCTCCGCGTCGGCATCGCCGCCGCGCGCGCCTTCGCCCTCGGCGGCGACCGCGGGCGCGGCATCCGCGTGGTGCCGGTCGTGAGTCACGACGCCGTCGCCCTCGAGCTTCTCCTGCACAGCGCGCTCACCGGCGGGCTCGACGACGCCGACGACGAGGCGTTCGCCGTGGTCACCGACGCCCGGCGTCGCGAGGTCGCCTACACCGTCTACCGCGGGCTCGACGACGACGGGCTGCCGCGCCGCGTCGCCGAACCCGCCCTCGCCCTCCGCACCGAGATCGACGGGGTGCTCGATTCCGGGCGGATCCTCCGCCGGGATGCCGAGCGGATCCCCGCCTCCCTCCTCGCCGTGGCCGCCGCCCGCGCCGTCGCCGCGCGACGCGTCATCGGACCGGACGACGCCCTCTACCTCCGCTCGCCCGACGTGACCCTGCCCGCACCGCGCAAGAAGGTGATCGCGTGAGCCTCCGCACCGCGACGGCATCCGATCTCGACGGGATCATGGCGCTCGAGCGCGCGTCGTTCCCCACGGATGCGTGGAGCGCCGAGATGATGCGCGCTGAACTGATGTCGCCGCACGGGCGCTACATCGTCGACGAGGAGGCCGGACGTCTGCTCGGGTACGCGGGCTTGCGCGCGGTCTCCGGGGCAGCGGATGCCGACATCCAGACCATCACCGTCGACGGCGCGGCGCGCGGACGGGGGCGCGGCCGCACGATGCTGCGCGAACTCCTCCGCACCGCCGACGAGCGCGGTGCACGGACGGTGTTCCTCGAGGTGCGCGCCGACAATCCCGTCGCCCAGCAGCTCTACCGCAGCGAAGGGTTCGTCGAGATCGGCCGGCGCCCGCGTTACTACCAGCCGGACGACGTCGACGCGATCATCATGAGGGTCGACCTCGCCGGCTGGAAGGCGCAGGGTGCGGGGGCCGGTGCCTGGACGGGCGCGGGTGTCGCGACATCCGGGGGAGTGTGCACGTGAGCGGCGTGGCCCCGGCGGCCCCGGCGGTGCCGGTGGTGCGCGAACCCCTGGTCCTCGGGATCGAGACGAGCTGCGACGAGACCGGCATCGGCATCGTGCGGGGGCGGACGCTCCTGTCGAACACCATCGCGAGCTCGATGGATGATCACGCCCGCTATGGTGGCGTCGTCCCCGAGGTCGCCGCTCGCGCGCACCTCGAGGCGCTGCAGCCGGCGATCGACACCGCCCTCGCCGAAGCGGGAGTCTCTCTCGCCGACCTCGACGCCGTCGCGGTCACGAGCGGACCGGGACTCGCCGGGGCGCTCATGGTCGGCGTCGGTGCCGCGAAGGCGCTCGCCGTCGCCCTCGACACACCTCTCTACGCCGTCAACCACCTCGTCGGACACATCGCCGCCGACATCCTGCGCCCGGCCACGGACGGCGACGGCGCGGGTACCGATGCCGTGGACCCGGATGCCGTGGGCCCGGATGCCGCGCCGGTGGAGTATCCGACCGTCGCCCTCCTCGTCTCCGGCGGCCACACGTCGCTGCTTCTCGTGCGCGACCTCACCTCCGACGTCGAGATGCTCGGCGAGACGATGGACGACGCCGCGGGGGAGGCCTTCGACAAGATCGCCCGCATCCTCGGGCTCGCTTACCCCGGCGGCCCCGAGATCGACCGCGCGGCGGCGACCGGCGATCCCCGCGCAATTCCGTTCCCTCGAGGGCTGTCACGGGCGTCCGACATGGCCGCGCACCGGTACGACTTCTCCTTCTCGGGCCTCAAGACCGCCGTCGCCCGGTGGGTCGAGCAGCGCGAGGCGGCAGGCGAAGAGGTGCCGGTGGCCGACGTCGCGGCATCCTTCCGTGAAGCGGTCGTCGACGTGCTGGTGACGAAGGCGCTCGCCGCGTGCCGCGATCACGGGGTGCCCCGCCTGCTGCTCGGCGGGGGAGTCATCGCCAACCGGCGCCTCCGCGAGGTCGCGCTGGAACGGGCGGCCGAGGCGGGCGTCGCCGTACGGATCCCGCCGCTGTCGCTCTGCACGGACAACGGCGCGATGATCGCCGCGCTCGCCGCCGAACTCATCCGCTCGGGGCGACCGGCATCCACTCTCGAGTTCGGGGCGGATTCCACGCTCCCCGTGACCGAGATCCAGGTCGCAGCGCGCGAGGCGGCGGAGGCGCACCCGTGACGGATGCCGGCGACCCGCCCCTCCGCCGCCGCTCGCGCGGCGCGCAGCCGACGCCCGTGCCCTCGCTTCCCCCGCTGGTGACCGGACCCATCCCGCCGCTGCCGACCGGTCCGATCCCGGCCGCGGCGGCGCCCGCGTCGCCTGCGCCCGCGTCGCCTGCGCCCGCGTCGCCTGCCGTGCCCGCCCGCGCGGCATCCGATGCTGCCTTTGCCTCCGACATGACGCTCGACGTCACCACTCCCGCGGCATCCGACCCCGCCGCGCCCGCCGCGCCGATCCCCGCCCGGCCCCCGGTCCCGCCGCTGCCGCCCGGGATCCCGCCCGCTGTCGCCGCCGTCCCGGCCGTCGTCGAACCGCCGTCGCCCGACGTGACGCTCGCCGAAGAGGCGTCGCCGCTCCCCGGCGCCCACCGCGGCGGCTTCCACCGCCTTCCCACGGCGCCGGTCGGGATCACGGAGCAGATCGCGCCGCGCGAGCCGGGAACCGAATCCGGACCCACCCCCACCGTCACCGCGCAGTGGCTCATGGCGTCGCCCGCGCCTCCGCGCCGGGGACTCGCCGCCTGGGCGCTGGTCTTCGCGCTCCTGGGGCTCGTCGTGTCGCTCTTCGTCGGGTTCGGGTTCCCCCTCGGCCTCGTCGCCATCGTCGCCGGACTCCTCGCCCTCCGCCGGGCGCTCGAGAGCACGACACTGGCGTGGTGGGCAATCGCCCTCGGCGCCCTGTCGCTGGTCTACAGCGGCGGATGGCTGTACTTCGCCGCCACCCAGACCAACCTCTTCGACTGACCTCGCGCCGCCGCGGGTCCCCGCGGTGAAACCCTGGGGTGATTTCTGCGTGTCGGGCCCGCCGAAGGGGTGTTCGCGTCGATTTCTCCCCGCGGTTTCACGCGTCACGGCTCGGACCCCGTCGAAAGCGCGGGAGATTCCGGCGCAGCGGGCCCGGGGAAGGCCCCGGCGTCGCGTGTCGTCCCGCGTTTCCGACGCGAGGGCCGTCCGATCGGCCGCGCGCGCCCGGACCCGCCGCCCTCCGGATCGTCAGACGCGGTCGGCGAGGATGGCGCGGCGTCGGGTGCCGACGCGGGTGAGGACGAGGGTCGCGGAGGCATCGCCCCGGAGCTTCAGCTTCGTCCGTAGGGCGGCCGGATCGATGTCGACGCCGCGCTTCTTGATCTCCAGCGTCCCGATCCCGCGCTCGCGCAGCGCACGCGCCAGCGCCTTCACGTCCGTCGGCAGCTCCTCCCGCACCCGGAACGACTGCACGAACGGGCTCGTCAGCGCGGCATCCGAGGTCAGGTAGGCGATCTGCGGATCGAGCATCCCGGCCTGAAGCGACCGCGCGACCTCCCCGATCAGGCGCGCGCGGATCACCGCGCCGTCCGGTTCGTGCAGATACGCGCCGAGCTCCCGCGCGGGTTCGTCCGGGGAGTCCTCCGCGGCCCGGATCTCGTTCACCGTCTTCCCGCGGAACACCAGCGCCGCGCGACGCACACCGTCCCGGGCGAGCGCGCCCGACCAGAGGACCAGTTCCACGGTCGACCCGTCGACGCTCACCCACTGGGCTTCGACCTCGTGGGGGATGAGCGCGCGGTCGAGGCCCGGCCCGAGCTTGATGCCCGCGGGCATGCGCGCGGCGAGGTCGAACGCCCACTCCAGCGACGGCGACCAGTCCTCGGGTCGGGTGCGCGACGTCTCGGAGTGCCCGGCCGTCCGGCGCGCCGGGTCCAGCCACACCGCCGTCGCCTCGGGGACTTCGGAGCCGAGGTCTGCGACGGCGTCCTCCGCGCGCCTATGCCGCACGCGGACGTCCGCGCCGAACGGAGCGAGGTTGTAGGCGGCGATCGCGGCCGTCACCTCGTCGGCGTCGACCGCGTCGACCGACATCCCGAGCGCGGCGAGCCCCAGCGCGTCGCCGCCGATCCCGCACCCGAGATCGAGAACGTGACGGATGCCGGCATCCTGAAAGCGTCCGGCGTGAGCGGCCGCGATCGATAGACGCGTGGCCTGCTCGAGCCCCGCGCGGGTGAACAGCATGCGGGAGGCGAAGTCGCCGAACTTCGCGCGGCCGCGCGCGCGGAGCCTCGCCTGTCCCACGACGGCCGACACCAGGTCGGGGGAGTGCCCGGCGGCCCGCAGCCGCGACACGGTGCGCGCGACGTCGTCGGCCGATTCGACGAGCGGGATCTCGTCGAGGAGGCGCAGGCCGTCGGGGGTCAGCAGGGCGGTGAGTTCGGCCATGTCCACCCGTCCCACCCTAGGCTCCGGGCCCACCCGGGGAATTCCCGATCCCCCTCCCACCCCGCACCCCGTACCCCGAAACCCCGGGGGTGCCCCGGGGGATCCCCGTAGGCATCCCCGATGTGGGGGGCAAGGTGCCGGTCATACGTTGTAGCTACCAACCGCACGTCGGGGCCGGGCCCCGGGAACAAAGGACACTCTCATGGCCAACGAAATTGGATTCGTCGACGACTCCCTGGTCGCCGCGGCGGACGACTCGTTCAACACCGACAACTCGATCGACGTCGGCGTCGAAGACTCCTTCAACATCGTCGACTCGGGCAACACCGACAACTCGACCAACACCGCTGTCGGCATCGACGTCGACGCCACGGACAACTCGAACAACGCCGAGGACTCGTTCAACGACAACTCGACGAACGTCGACTTCAACGCCGAGGACAACTCCGACAACTCGGACAACTCCGACAACTCGGACAACTCGAACAACGCCGAGGACTCGTTCAACGACAACTCGGACAACTCGAACAACGCCGAGGACTCGTTCAACGACAACTCGGAGAACCTCGCGGTCGACATCACCGACTCGTTCAACGACAACTCCGACAACTCCGACAACTCGGACAACTCGGACAACTCCACGAACGCTGAAGACTCCTTCAACGTCGACGACTCGTACAACACCGACAACTCCTGGACCGACGAGTCGATCAACGCGGGTGTCCGTCAGTACAACACGGGCATCAACTTCGACGGTGGCGCCGCTGCCGCCGCGACCGGTGCCGCGCACGTGACGTCGAACACCACGATCGTCGACCAGTCGCTCAACAACAACATCGCCGCAGGTGGCGACGTCGCGGTCGGCTCGGCCTCGGAGGCCGTCGTCGCGTCGGCCGAGGGTGCGATCGCTGCCGGCGGTGACGTCGACGCGTCGGTCAACCTCGACCAGTCGACCAACATCGGCAACTTCGCCGACGGTGACGTCAACGTGGGCAACGAGACCTGGACGCAGAACATCGTTGGTTCGTACAACGACTTCTCGGACAACTCGACCAACACGTGGAACTCGATCGACGTCGACATCGACGACTCCTTCAACACCTGGGAGACCAACGTCGACGTTGCGGACTCGTTCAACACGGCGGACTTCACCTTCACCGAGCTGAACACCGACATCGATGTCACCGAGATCGTCGACAACAGCATCAACGTCGCACTGGCCGGAGACGACATCAACTTCTGATTCGAGCCCTCCCCGGCACGAAGAGGCCCGCTCGGCGAACCCCCATTCGCCGAGCGGGCCCCTCCCGTCTTCCGCCCCCGCGGCGTAGACTCCCCCCGACCCGAAAGTGACCGACGCCATGGACATCGACGACCCGCGCGACCCGCTCGCCGACGGTTCGTTCGACGACGTCCCGGCCGCCGACGCACCCCTGTCCGACGTCTTCACGTCGGACCTCTTCACCACCGACCCCTTCGCGGACGAGCTCGTCGGCATCCAAGCCGACGACTGGGATATTGACGCCGACCTCATCTGGGGCAGCGCCGACACCGGACCAGCCGCCGCCGACACCGATCAGGACCTGCCGCTGCCGTGACGTCTTCCCCACGATCGAACCCCGGACCCGTCGCCGTTCCCAGCGGCAGTACCACCGACCCCTCCGCGCTGGTCTCGATCGTCGAGCGGACCAAGCTCGTCACCGAGCAGATCGGCCGCGGCGACCTTGCGCAGCGCCTCGACCAGACCAAGGCGCGTCTGCAGGATCCCGACATCCGCGTCATCGTGGTCGGCCAGTTCAAACAGGGCAAGAGCAAGCTCGTCAACGCTCTCATCAACGCGCCGATCTGCGCCGTCGACGACGACGTCGCCACCAGCGTCCCGACCGCCGTCGGCTACGGCGAACAGCCCGAGGCGTTCGTCGTCGTGAAGACCGAGTCCGGCGAGGACGTCGTCGTCGACCGCGTTCCCGTTCCGATCGACGACCTGCAGCGCTTCCTCGCCGAGCATCAGGAGCCCAAGGACGGCCAGCACGTCGTCGGCGCCGAGGTCTCGCTGCCCCGCGAGATCCTCAAGGGCGGCCTTCGCGTGGTCGATTCCCCGGGTGTCGGCGGCCTCGAGTCCACGCGATCGCTCAGCACGCTCGCCGCCCTGTCCGGTGCGCACGCGGTGCTCCTCGTCTCGGATGCCTCTCAGGAGTACACCGAGCCGGAGGTGCAGTTCCTCAAGCACGCGATGCGGATCTCCCCGAACGTCGCGGCAGTGCTTTCGAAGACCGACGTGTACCCGCAGTGGCGGGAGATCGAGCAGATCGACCGCAGCCACCTCGGAGAGGTGGGCAAGATCCCCCTGTTCTCGATCTCGAGCGACCTCCGACTGCTCGCCGCCGGGCATCAGGATCGCGAGTTGAACGAGGAATCCGGCTTCCCCGCCCTCGTGTCCCATCTCCGGCGTGACGTCGTCGGGCGTGCCGAGGTCATCCAGCAGCGCGCGGCGTCCCACGACCTGCTCTCGGTGGTCGACCAGCTCACCCTCTCGCTCTCCACCGAGCTCAACGCGCTCCTCCACCCGGAGGAGACCCCGCACCTCATCGCTCAGCTCGAGTACGCCAAGGAGCGCGCGGACGACTTCCGCGGACGCTCCTCCCGCTGGCAGGTGACGCTGAGCGACGGCATCGCCGACCTCATCTCCGACACCGAGCACGACCTGCGCGACCGCCTCCGCAAGGTGCAGCGCGAGGCGGAGAACTCCATCGAAGAGGGCGACCCCGGTCCGATCTGGGAGCAGATCGCGGAGTGGCTCGACCAGCGCGTCGCGGCCGCCGTGTCCGAGACCTTCGTCTGGACCGACGAGCGCTCCACGTGGCTCGCCGAGCAGGTCGCGCAGGAGTTCGCGGCCGGCGAGCTCGAGATCCCCGCCATCGAGGTGTCCGCGATGGACGGTGTGCTCGACCCCGTCGAAGACATCCGCGGGCTCGACGAGGGGCGCCTGTCGGCCGCGGAGAAGATCTACATCGGCGTCCGCGGCTCCTACGGCGGTGTCCTCATGGTGGGCCTCGCCACGAGCGTCGTGGGGCTCACCCTGCTCAACCCGCTCTCGCTCCTCGCCGGTGTCCTCGTCGGGCGTCGCGCCTACAAGGAGGACATGTCCTCGCGTCTGGCTCGCCGCCAGATGGAGGCGAAGAACATCGTCCGCCGGCACATCGAAGACGTCGTCTTCCAGGTCGGCAAACAGCTGAAGGATCGCCTGCGGTTCGTCCAGCGAGCCTCGCGCGACCACTTCGGCGCCCTCGCCGAGGAGCTCCACCGCTCGCTCTCCGACTCGGTGCTCGCCGCCAAGCGCGCCGCCGCGATGTACGAGAACGACCGCGACGCCCGCGTCCGTCAGCTCCGCGCACAGATCGAGCGCATCCAGGCCATCCGCGCAGAGGTGCCCGGCGCTCGGGACGTCCCCGCGGCGGAGCTCCGCGGCACCCCGCCCGCGAAGGCGGTAGAGGCCGGTCGAGACCGCTCATGAGCCGCAGCGACATCGCCGACGTCGCCGGGCTGGTCGACCGGGCCCGCGAGCTGTACGCCGACGACCCGGAGGCGATGGACATCCTCGACGCCTACGACCAGCGCATGCGCGAGCCCCTGCGTCTCGCCCTGGCGGGCATCGTGAAGGCCGGGAAGTCCACGCTCCTCAACGCCCTCATCGGCGAACAGATCGCGCCCACGGACGCCGGGGAGTGCACCCGTACGATCACGTGGTACCGCTACGGTCGAACGCCCAAGATCACGGTGCACCTGCACGAGGGCGAGCCCGTGCGGATGCCGGTGCGCCGCGTCGACGGACGGCTCAGCCTCGATCTCGGGAAGCGGACCGCCGACGAGGTCGCCTGGATCGACATCGAGTGGCCCTCGGAGCACCTGCGTCAGACCGTGCTGATCGACACCCCGGGAATCGCGTCCCTGTCGACGCACACCTCGCAGCGGTCGACCGACTTCTTCCTCCCGCAGGACGCCCCGAGTGTCGCGGACGCCATCGTCTACCTGCTGCGTCACGTGCACGCCGAAGACCTCGGCTTCCTCGAAGCCTTCCGCGACACGGCTGCCGGACCGTCGCAGACCGTCAACGCGCTCGCCGTCCTCTCGCGGGCCGACGAGATCGGGTCGGCGCGCATCGACTCGCTCCTCTCCGCATCCCGCATCGCCGACCGCTATCGCCGCGACGGCGAGCTGCAGTCCCTCGCCCTCGACGTCATCCCGGTGGCCGGCCTCCTCGCCGAGGGGGCACGGACGCTCCGAGAGAGCGAGTTCGCCGCCCTCCGCCAGATCGCCGACCTCGATCGCGACGTCCGCGAGCGCCTCCTCATCTCGGTCGACCGGTTCTGCCGACGCTCCGACGAGGTCGGGGTCAGCGTGCCCGACCGACGGCGCCTGCTGCAACGGTTCGGCCTGTTCGGCGTGCGTCTCTCAGCGGCCCTCATCCGCGCCGGCGCCACGACCTCCACCGACCTCGCCGAGCGCCTCGTGCAGCAGAGCGGCCTGTTGGAGGTCCAGCGTTTCATCACCGCGCAGTTCCGCTCGCGGGCCGCCGCACTGAAGAGCCGTGGCGTGCTGACGGGGCTCGACACCCTGGTCCGCGCCCGTCGCCGTGAGGGCGACGCCGAGCTGCTGGCGGGCATCGAGCGGCAGATCGCCGCGACGCACGAACTTCGCGAGCTCACCCTCCTCTCCGGCCTGCGCACCAGCACCGGCGTGCTGCCGGCATCCGATATCGCCGAGGCGGAGCAGATCGTGGGAGGCGCGGGCACCGCCGCGCTGACGCGGCTCGGCCTGCCCGAGACCGCCGACGCACCCGACATCATCGCGCGGGTGGAGGAGCTCCTCGCCCGCTGGCGGACGCTGGGCGAGTCGCCCCTGGCTACGCGCGCCACGGCCGAGGCCTGCCGGACGGTCGTCCGGAGCATCGAGGGCGTGGCGTCAGAACTCGCTGCCCGCGGAAAGATCCGATCCGCGCCGGACATCGTGCTTGCGGGCGGTCCAGCGTAGAGCCCCCGGCAGGATGCTCAGCAGGATGCCGAGCACCAGCAGCGCCAGCTGGATCAGCAGGATGCGCTCGAGCGGCACTCCGCGTTCGGTGACCGCGATGATCTCGCGGGAGAGCACGAACACGATGCCGAGCAGGATGGTGCTGCCGAAGATCCACCAGCGCATTTTCGGGCGACGGTTCGAGAACGCCACCAGCAGCGTGATCTGGATGAGCAGGACGGCGACCAGGACGCCGAACATACTCCAGAAGACGATGTCGGCCGCCATCTCGTACGTCTCGTCCGCGCGGTCGGGTTCGACCTCCCGGAAGACGTCCGCGATCTCGGGGAGCTGCGGGATGCGGATGATGAAGAGGTAGGCGGCCCCGGCCGCCCCCGCGATGAGGCTCAGCACCCAGCAGACCATCGCCAGCCGCACGGATGCGGGGGGTGGCATCTTGACGAGGACCGGCATCCCCTCCTTGTTGTAGAGGGCCGGGCGAAGCGGAGCATCCCGCGTGGGCGCTGCGAAGGGAGGACGCGCCGGCGTCACCTTCACCACGGGCGCCGGCGCGGGCGAACCCGCCGAGGGCACGATGTCCGTGCTCTCGGCGGGTTCGGTGGCGCCTGACGCTTTCGCGGGGCTGTCGCGGGGTCCCGTGACGTCAGAACTCGTCATCCGCGACGTACTCCTGGGTCATGGCGCTGTCATCCGTCTCGAAGACGGGCTCGTCGCTCGACGTGGAGATGTCGCTCTCGGCGACGACCGCGACCTCGCTGGAGTTGTCGACCACGACGGTCGTCTCGGCGGAGTTCACCGTCGTGTCGACGACCGTGGTCTCGTTGTTCGACCCCTCGGTGTTCGTGGTCTCGGTGTTCTCGTTGAACGACCCGTCGACATCGATGTCGGCATTGTTCTCGGTGTTCGTCGAGTTGTCGGATTCGTCGTTGAACGAGTCCTCGATCGTGGTGGTGTCGGTGTCGTTGCCGACGTTGACATCGCCCCCCGCGCCGTTGCCGATGTTGGTCGAGTTGTCGAGGTTCTTCGACGCGTCAACGTCGTCGCCCGCTGCGATGGAGCCGTCGCCCGAGGCGACGATGGCCTCGTTGTCGAAGACCTGCGTCACGTCGCCACCGGCCCAGATGTTCTGGTTGACCGACTGGTCGACGATGGTGTCGCGGTCGTCGATCCACGTGAGGTTGTTCTTGATGTTGATGATCTCGTGGACGGCCGGCGGCTCCGGGGGTCCCGGGGGCTTCGGCGGCGTCGGCATCGGGTGGTCCGGCGCCGGCTTCGGCGCGACCTGCGGGCGGTCGGCGATGATCGGCGCCACGGCGCAGACATCCTCGGCCGTCACGCCACTCAGACCGTTGCTGGCCAGCGTCGCCTCGGGATCTTCATCGAACTCATCCGACAGCGCGGGGTCGCGCAGCAGGCTGAGGATGAACTCGATCAGGGCATCGGCCACTGTCGCGAGCGTCATACTCATGGTTGGCTCCTTAGATATCGGTCTGATTTAGACAGTAAGACTGGTGCGGCTGTCACCGCGTCGGTGGATGCCCCCTTGTCCATCGCCGCCCACTAGGGGGTCGGGGGAGGGGGATCCCGGAATCAGCGGGAATGCAGGGGAACGGGTGTCGGATTCGGTCGTCGCCGAGTAGGGTGCGCCGGACGTATCCTCCCCCGCGAGGGCAGCGCGGAGCTTGGCCAGCAGGTCCGACCGCGAGGTCGCCCCCAGCCGCCGGCGGATGCGGGCGATGTGATGCTCTGCGGTCCGGGGCGAGATGAAGATCGTCGCCCCGATCTCCGTGTAGGTCTTGCCCTGGAGCACCAGTTCGGCGACCTCGCGTTCCCGCGGCGACAGCGGTCCGTTCGGCTCCGAGACGGAGCCGGTCGGCGTCGTCGCGCCGGTGTCGACCGGCACCTGCTCCTCGCGCGGGTGCAGCTGCCGTGCGCAGGCGAGCAGGCGCGCGGCGATCCGCTTGTCGTCCGTCCGGCGTGCGCCGTGGCCGGCCATGCGGGCGCCGTCCCAGGCGAGTCCCACCGACGACAGTCCCATCGCAGCCGATTCCACGGCATCGGCATCGACCGACCCGGCGAGGACCGCGATCCACACCCGTCCCGCGTGGGCCATCATCGCGGCGATACGGTTGCGCGCGGCCGCGGCGACGAGCACCCGCGCGTGCGGCGGGAGATCCTCGGGCTTGCTGGAGAGGATGCCGCGCTGGATACCCGCCCAGTGCAGGTGCACCCCCCATCCGATCGGCGCGCCGAGTCCTTCGACAAGGGCGGCCGCCTCGGTGAAGAAGCCCTCCACGCGGGTCGGGTCCTTCACCCGCGCGGACGCGACGACGAACTCCGTCAGCGGCAGCAGGCTGAACAGGTCGAAGGACGTGCGCAGCAGGTCGTCACGCGCCGCGTTCCAGGCGATGGTGAGGTCGGTCGCGTCCCCGTACCGCCGTGCCGTCGCGAGGCGCAGCGCGTCGGCGAGCAGCCGATCACGCGGGTCGAGCGGACGGTCCGATCCGACGGCGTCGGCGAGGAACGCCTCGGCGTCGTGCGCCCGCTCACGCTGGAGGGCCACCCACGCCGACCAGAGGCGCAGGCGGTCGCGTCCGGCGATGCCGCCTTGACCGCCCCGGAGCGCATCGGCCAGCACCGTCTTCGCGATATCGAGCTCGCCCACGTTGATCGCGCACTGCGCCGCGATGACGGCGGGGAGCTCGGGCAGGAACCGCCCGCATCCGGCGGCGGTGCAGAGGTCGGATGCGCGGGCGAGGTCGCCCAGCGCCGTTCCGGGCGTGCCGCCCAGCGTGGCGGCGAGACCGCGCAGCAGCAGCTGGGCGGCGGTGTCGGCGGTCGAGAGCGAGGCCGGGGCGTGCTCCGCGGTGAGCGCGTCCAGCGGTGTCCCGTCGCCGACGGCGAGGGCGGCGAGCGCGGCCTGGACCCGACCGCTGAAGGTCCGCGGCGGACGCGTGCGGTACACGGCATCCGCCTGCGCCGCCATACCCCGCGCCATCCAGTGCGCGGCGGCCAGGTCGGTCACCTGCTCGTCGGGGTCGTCGAGCGCGGCATCCAGGCCCGCGCTCACCGCGTCGAGGTCGCCGAGGAGGTGATGGGCGATGAGGACACCGCGCGTCGTTGCGGCCAGCGGCGCGTGCGCCGCCTGCGCGTCGTGGAAGAGGCCGATGGCTCGCTGCGGATCGCTCGGCAGCGTGGTCTCTGCCCGGTCGAGGAGGAAAGCGGCGACGCGCCCGTCACCGACGCCGGCGAGGGCTTCGCCGACCTCGTCGTCCGCGGCCCCGCCGTGCCACCCGGCGAGCACACGCTCGGCGGGTGCGCTCGCGCAGACCGCGGCTTTCACCGTCGGGGGCGGGGTGCCGTTCCGCCGCAGCAGTCCGGCGGCGTGACCGCGTTCGATCAGTTCGTCGCCCCCGAGCGGGGCGTCCGCGAAGCACGCGGCCTCGATGTATCCGCGCAGGTCGTCGTCGAGGGATGCCGCGCGATGGGCGATCGCGTCGGCGAGGGCCTCGTCGATGGCGTGGTGGCCGACGGGGCCGGCGCAGTCGTCGTCGTGGAGTGCGAGCGAAGTCGATACGAGCCAGGCCAGCCCGCCCGCCCGATCGACCATCCCCTGCACGCAGGCGCGGGACACGTGTGCGGTCGCGGGGTCGGCGAGGACGTCCTCGACACGGATCGTCCCGAGGACGAGGGGCGGGTGGGATCGCTCGAGCTCCTGCGTGAGCGCGGCGAGCGCGGGCCGTGTCGGGTCCGGGCGCACGGCGACCACGAGCGCGGCATCCGTTCGCTCAGCCCGCGCGTGGAGGGCCTGCAGGGTGGCGTCATCGAGGAGGTGGGCGTCGTCCACGATGAGGACGGTGTTCGCCGGCACCGTCTCGATCGGCCCTGCCGCGCCGAGGTCGACGACACGGATGCCGTCCCCCCGGAGCGCGGCCGAGACCGAGCGCACGAGCGAGGAGCGACCGGATCCGGCCGGCCCGAGGATGAGGGCCCGGACGGGTGCATCATCGGCGTCGGCGAGGATGTCGTCGATCTGGTGACGTACGAGTCGCGGGAGGGGCGTGACGGTCGCGGGCGCGACGGAGCGCGAGTGGAGAGTGATGCTCATCGTCCGTCCCTTACTCGGCGCCGGGTGTGGCGTCGGGCGAGCCGGTCGGCTCCGAGGTGGGTTCCGACGTCGGCTGGGGCTCGGGCTCGGGCTCGGGCGCCGGGGGCGGCGGGTCGCTCGGTGCCGGAGGCTCCGGCTGCGGGTCCGTCGTGGGCTCCGGGTTCGACGTGGGCTCCGGGTTCGACGTGGGCTCCGGCTCGGTCGTCGGATCCGGCTCGGTCGTCGGATCCGGGTTGGTCGTCGGAGCGGGCGTCGTGGGGCCGGGCGCGGGTGTCGTCGGGCCCGTGCTCGGCTTCGGCGAGGACGACGCACTGGGCTTCGGCGACGCCGAGGCGGACGGCTTCTTCGTCGGCTGGGACGACGGGCTCTTCGACGGCGACGACGACGAGCCGCCGCTGCCGCCACTGCCACCGCGGGGCGCCGCGCTCGGCGTCACCCCTCGGCCCTGGAAAGGCGTCGCCCGCGGGTTGGCGCGCTCGCGGGGCGGGTCGATCCGTCGGAAGGGCGACTCGATGACCGGGGCGAGCGGGACCGGCACGTCGGCTTTCTCCGCCGTCTTCGGTGCATCCACCTTCTTCTCGGCATCCGTCGTGTCACCCGTGAAGAGCGCGCCGTCGATGCGGAGCGGAGCGGCGAGGGCGTCGCTTGTCGGCAGCGGCGCGCCGATGCTGTAGCCCCCGCGGTCGAGGCCGTTCTCGCTCGCGAGCTGCGCATCGCCGCCGAAGACCTCCGGGGCGTACACCGCTGCGGCGCCGCTGACGGCGACCACGGTCGCGAGGGCGATCGCTCCACCGGAGACGTAGGCGGCCGCGGGCACGCGGCGGAGCCACGGCAGGCGCGGGCGGGTCGGCGGGGCCTCGTCCTCCGCGGCGGCCGCAGCCGCGGCTTCGGACGCTTCGGCCTCGGCCGCGGCATCCGCGGCGGAGAGGATCGCCGCGTCGGCAGCCTCCAGCGCAGCGCCGAGCGCGATGACCGCTTTCGGGTCGGTGTCGACGGCGATCGGCCGGTCGAACCGCTCCGAGAGCAGCTGTGCGACGCGGGGGATCCGCGAAGATCCGCCGGTCAGCAGGATCGCGTCGAGATCGGATGCCTCGACCGAGGCGGCATCCATCGCGTCGCCGAGCACCTCGATGGTGCGCTCGATGTCGTCCTCGATCATCGCCTCGAACTCGTCGCGGGTGAGGCGTACGGCGGTCGAGGCGCCGCCGAGGAGGACGGGAACCGTGGCCTCGGAGTCGAAGGACAGGGCTTCCTTCGCTTCGACGCATTCGCGTCGGAGCCCCGCGAGGGCGACGCGCGCGTCGGTGTCGCCGAGAAGGGTGGCGGCATCCAGTCGCGCGGCGGACAAGACGTGGCGGAGGACGGCGTCGTCGAAGTCGGCGCCGCCGAGGTCTTCGATGCCGGTCGGCGAGCCGATGATCGTCAGCGCACCCGACGCGGTCTTGCGCAACAGCACGGCGTCGAAGGTGCCGCCGCCGAAGTCGTACACGGCGAGCGTCGATCCCGGAGCGAGCGGATTCGTCGCCTCGTAGTGGCGGGCGGCCGCGACCGGTTCGGCGATGATCTCCACCTGGCCGATGCCGGCGCGCACGAGCGCTGCGCGGATGAGGTCGGTGCGGTACGTGCCCCAGGAGACCGGGACGGTCACGACCACGGACGACGGCAGGCGTCCGAAGCGCTCGGTCGCCACCGTGGACACCCAGTCGACGAGGAGGGCGAGCAGATCTTCGGGCGCGAACGTGCGCCCGCCGACGTTGACCGGAACCTCGTCGCCCACGCGGCGCTTGACCTCGCGGACGAGACGTTCCGGCTGCACCAGCCCTCTGCGCTCTGCGGCATCGCCGAAGAGCACGTCCCCGGCGGAGACGTAGATCGAGCTCGGTGCCGCATCCGCATGCCTCCCCAGAGGCAGGATGTGTACCTGCGGTTTCCCCTCATCTTCTGTTGTGTGCGATATTGCGGCTGCGGTGCGGCTTGTGCCCGCATCGACAGCCAATATGTAGGGCCTCGGCATTTCGTCCCCCATGACGATTCGGCGTCGGCCTCCCCCGGGAACTGTCTACCACGCCTGCCCCGTCCGCGCGAGGCCCGATCGGATTCTTCCGTCACCGATCGACATGTGAGAGGGAGGCCTCTCGCGAAAGGAGGAGGGTCGTCGGTCGCGCCTGATACCCGGCGTCATGAAGTTGGCACTCACGTTGCATGAGTGCCAGCGGTTTGCCTACACTTGCGTTAGCACTCTCACCGTGAGGTTGCTAACGAGTCTTGAGTCTCACAGGAAAGCAGAGGTAGACCCGTGTCGGTTTCCATCAAGCCGCTCGAGGACCGCATCGTCATCAAGCAGGTCGAGGCCGAGCAGACCACGTCCAGCGGTCTGGTCATTCCCGACACCGCGAAGGAGAAGCCCCAGGAGGGCGAGGTCGTCGCGGTGGGCCCCGGTCGCATCGACGACAACGGCAACCGCGTCCCGCTCGACGTCGCCGTCGGCGACCGCGTGATCTACAGCAAGTACGGCGGCACCGAGGTCAAGTTCGGTGCGGACGAGTTCCTCGTCCTGTCGGCGCGCGACGTCCTGGCGGTCGTCGTCCGCTGATCCGCGTTCTTCGCGTTTCTCGCAGAGAGGGTCGGATGCTTCGGCATCCGGCCCTCTTTCGTGCGTCCGCCCGTGTTCGGTGGCGCCTTCGCGCGGGTTCTGTCGGCCTGCACCCACACGAAGGCGCCACTGAGCGGCTCCCGAGACGCGGGGCCGCTGAGCGGCTCCCGAGACGCGGATCAGGGGACGAAGGCGACCGCGCGGACGGGAGCGCCGTCGCCGTCGATCCGCAGCGGGAAGAACCCCACGCGCAGGAGCTGGGGGAGACCCTCCAGACCGCAGACGTTCTCCACGATCAGCCCGTCCGCGCCCAGCACGATCTCGTGCACGGGGAACGCGTCCGTCGCCGGCTCCGTCGGGTCGGGGCTCAGGGTGTCGACCGCGAGCACGCGCATCCCGCGCGCCTGGAGCTCCCGCGCGGCATCCGGATCCAGGTGCGGATGCCGCACGGCGGCGTCGCCGTTGAAATGCGCCGCCCAGCCGGTGTCGATCAGGACGATCGACGGGACGGTGTCCGGGAGCGGCCCGACGGCCTCCAGCTCGGCCAGACCGTACCGCTGCCCCTCGTCGAGCCCGGGAACCCGGACGAGCAGCGCCTCGCCGATGAGCTCGTCGAGCGTCACCTCGGCCATCGTGCGCCCGCCCGCGACCGTGTGGGCGGGCGCGTCCACGTGCGTCCCCGCGTGCGACCCGAGATGCCACGACGTCACCGCGACCCCGTCGCGCGGCAGCGTCAGGGCCTCCTCCGACGACACCGCGGGGTCGCCCGGGTAGACCGTCATGCCGCCCCGGACGGGGTGCGACAGATCACGCACGCTTCGCCGCCCGGCGTGGTCCCGGCTCGGATGCGTCGTCGACGGCGTCCGCGAGGTGGACCGCCGGCCCGAACGGCTCCCGCGAGCGTCGCGGCAGCGACACCAGGAGGTAGACGACGAAGGTGAGGACGAAGGCCGGCACCGTCGCGCCGAAGGGAAGCGGCCAGACGTACGCCCAGACGTACGCCGACACGGCGCCGACCAGCCACGACAGCACCGCCCAGACGTTGACGCCGCCGGTGTACCAGAACGACCCGCCGCGAGCGGAGAGGATGTCGGCGCCGTACCGCCCGCGCCGGATGACGTAGTAGTCGACGATCATGATCGCGAACACCGGGGCGAACAGTGCGCTGATCGTCACGAGGAAGGTCGTGAACTGGTCAAGGAGCCCGAAGAACGTCGCCCCGATCACCGAGATGACTCCGAGGACGAGCGCGGTCGGGAGGAACCGGACCCGCTTCCCGGGGAGGGCGTTGACGACGCTCGTGACCATCCCGTAGACGACCATGGTGTTCGTCGCCATCACCGACAGGAAGATCGCCACTGCCAGGGGCGCACCGAAGGGCTCGATGATCGTCACCGGGTCGAAGGGGATGACTTCCAGCCCCTGCAGGGCGACGTAGCCGATCGCCGTGGCGCCGAGCGTCATGGCGATGACGGTGGAGAGCGTGTAGCCGATTCCGGAGCCGACCACGCCGCGCCGCGGCGACGAGGCGAAGCGGTTGAAGTCGGCCGACAGCACCGTCCACGAGATCGCGGTCGCGAGCACCACGTCGAACGCGAGACCCGGCGTGTAGAACGGCTCCGTCGGTGCGGCGAGGGACGCGAAGTCCGCCGGCGCGTACGTGGTGAACGCCACGACGAAGATGTACGCCGCGAGCGCGAGGATCGCCGCGGCGAACCACGGCTCGACGCGGGCGACGCCGGCGTGTCCGAAGATCGCGAGGATCACCACGATCGTCTGGCAGAGCACGGCGAACAGGACCGGGCTCGAGAAGCCGGTGAGGGTCGCTACGAGGAAGTTGAGGGCGATGCCGGCGAGCATCGCCTGCACCCAGCTCCAGCCCATGAGGATGACGACGTTCGCCGCGACCGCGAGCAGGCTGCCGCGGATGCCGAACGGTCCGCGTGTCAGAGCCATGGTCGGCAGGCCGGTGCGGGTGCCGATCGCGCCGATCGTCACCAGGACGCCGGCGCCGAGCACGGTGCCGGCGACGATGAGTCCGATGACGAGCGGGTAGGACACGTCCGGGACGAACAGCGTGCCGGTGAGGAGGGTCGTCACCACGAGGTTCGCGGCGAGCCAGATCATCAGGATCCGCCCGGTGGAGGAGGTCCCCTTCACCGGCCCGGCGTCATCGGCATTGCTCTGGAGTCGGGTCTCCAGTCGGGAATAGAGCGACATCTTCGGGCTCCTCAGGGGATCGGGTGGGTCGGGTCGACGAGGGGGTCAGGGCTGGGGGGAGAGGTGCTCGTGCACGGCGACGAGGGACCCGGCATCCGTGACGCGGAAGACGATGGTCTCGCGCTCGATGGATGACTCCGGCCCGTCGGGGGTGTCGACGGCGGTGTGCACGGTGTGGGTGAAGACCGCACCTCCGGGGAAGGTCTGAACGCGGGCGTCGCTCGAGCGGCAGGACGCGACCCGCCAGCCCTCGGCGATCCAGGTGCGCCAGAGCTCCTCGTACGCCGAGCGGATGTCGAGGCGTGCGGGTTCGGTGTGGAAGACGAAGGTGGCGTCGTCGCTGAAGAGCGCGAAGTACGCGTCGCCGTCGTTCGCCGCGAACGCACGCACGATCGCGGCCGCCGCGGCGCGCACGTCGTCCTCGGCCGGCACCGGCGGCACCGTGCCGCTCATCGCGCACCGCCGCGGGGGGCCATGGCGCTCAGGAGCTCGTAGACGACGTGGCTCGCCGCCACCGCGGTCAGCTGCGCGTGGTCGTATGCGGGCGCGACCTCCACGACGTCCGCGCCGACGATCCGCCGGTCGCTGAGCGCTCGGATCATCCGCAGCAGTTCGCGGCTGGTGAGCCCGCCGGCCTCGGGGGTGCCCGTGCCGGGCGCGTGCGCGGGGTCGAGGACGTCGATGTCGATCGAGATGTAGAGCGGGGCGTCCCCGATGCGCGCGCGGATGCGCTCGATCGCGGCGTCGAGCCCGCGCTCCTCGACGTCCTCGCACGTGACGACGGCGAACCCGAGGCGCGCGTCGTCCTCGAGGTCGCCCTTCGAGTACAGCGGGCCGCGGATGCCGACGTGCATGCTCGCCGTCATGTCGATGAGTCCCTCCTCCGACGCGCGCCGGAAGGGGGTGCCGTGGGTCGTCGGGGCGCCGAAGTACGTGTCCCACGTGTCGAGGTGGGCGTCGAAGTGGAGGACGGCGACCGGGCCGTGCTCGGCGTGCACCGACCGCAGGAGCGGGAGGGCGATCGTGTGGTCGCCGCCGATGACGACGAGTCGGTCGGCGCGGGTGCGGAGTTCGCGCGCCCCGGCCTCGACGTGGGCGACGGCATCCGTGATGTCGAACGGGTTCGCGGCGATGTCACCGGCGTCGGCGACCTGCTGGCTGCCGAAGGGGAAGACGTCCTGCGCCGGGTTGTAGGGGCGGAGCAGTCGCGAGGCCTCACGGACGTGCGCCGGACCGAAGCGGGCGCCCGGGCGGTAGCTGACGCCGCTGTCGAAGGGGACGCCGACGACCGCGATGTCGGCGTGGGCGACCTCGTCGAGCCGGGGGAGACGCGCGAAGGTGGCGATCCCGGCGAAGCGGGGCACGACGCTGGCGTCCACGGGGCCGACGGGTGCGGAGGCGTCCGGCGTCGGGTTCTCGTCCGGCGAGGAGGGGTGTTGCATATTTGGCAACCTTCGGTACTCTGTGGTCAACGATTGTCGCTCACCGTACGCGCGGTGCGCGTCGCCGTCAACCCGCCGAGGAGTTCCGTGCGCGCCATCCACCCCACCGCCGATGCGGCGCAGACCCCGATCGGCGCGAAGCTGCGCGCCGCCCGCACCGCCCAGGGGATGTCGCTCGCGCAGGTCGCGCAGACCACCGGGCTCAGCAAGGGGTTCCTGAGTCGGGTGGAGCGTGACGAGACATCGCCGAGCGTGGCGACCCTGGTTCAGCTCTGCCAGGTGCTCTCGCTGCCGGTCGGGGCCCTCTTCGCCGCGCCCGACGTCCAGCACGTCACCCTCGCGGAGGCGCCGCGGATCAACCTCGGCGGCGTCAACGCCGATGAGCGGCTGCTGTCGCCGCGCGGGGAGCAACGCGTGCAGCTGCTGCGTTCCGATCTCGCGCCCGACGCGCACGGCGGTGCGGACCTCTACACGATCAACTGCGAGGTCGAGACCCTGCACATCGTTTCCGGCACCGTCAGCGTCCGCTTCGCCGACCGCACGATCACGATGACCGCCGGCGACGCCCTCACCTTCCCGGGTCGCGAGCCGCACACGTGGCGTGTCGAGGGCGGCGAGCCGGCGGTCGCCCTCTGGGTCATCGTCCCCGCTCCCTGGAGCGGCTCGGCGTGACGCCCGGAACACCTAGGCTGATCCGGTGAACGCGGAATCGGCCGGCCCCGGCACGCGGGATGCCGCCCCCGGCGACACCCCGCGTGAGCGCACCCTCGGCGGCGTCTACGCCTTCAGCGCCTACCTCCTGTGGGGCTTCCTGCCGCTCTACTTCGTCCTGCTCGCCCCCACCGGGCCGTGGGAGCTCGTCGCCTGGCGGATCGTCTTCTCGCTCGTCTTCTGCGCCGTCCTGCTGTCGGTGACGCGGTCGTGGCGGCGCCTCGCGCGGATCGTCCGGCAGCCGAGGCTCCTCGGGCTCACCGCGCTTGCGGGCGGCCTCATCTACGTCAACTGGCAGGTCTTCATCATCGGCGCCCTCACCGGGCACGTGATCGAGACGAGCCTCGGCTACTTCATCAACCCGATCGCGACCGTCCTCCTGGGTGTCCTCGTGCTGCAGGAGCGGCTGCGGATCACCCAGTGGATCGCGATCAGCCTGGCAGGCGTCGCGGTGATGGTGATCATCGTCGGCTACGGGAGCTTCCCGTGGATCGCGCTGACCCTCGCGGCGAGCTTCAGCCTCTACGGGCTCGTGAAGAAGCGGGTGGGACCGACGGTGGATGCTGTCAGCGGCCTCACGCTCGAGTCGGCGTGGCTGATGCCGGTGGCCGTCGTGCTCCTCACCGTCGTCACCATGACGACCGGCCTCACCCTCGGCACCGCGGGGACCCTGCACACCGTGCTCCTCGTCGGCGTCGGAGCCGTCACGGCCGTGCCGCTGCTCTTCTTCGCGGCCGGGGCCCGACGCGTTCCGCTCACCGTCATCGGCCTGCTGCAGTTCGTCGCGCCGATCCTGCAGTTCCTCATCGGCGTGTGGATCCTCGGGGAGCCGATGCCGGTGGAGCGATGGATCGGATTCGCCCTGGTCTGGGTCGCGCTCGCCGTCCTCACCGTCGACTCGCTCGTGAACGCGCGACGGCGCGGAGTGTCGGATGTCGCCGAGCTGACCTGACGGCGGGCCCCGTCGCGCCCGCGGCGGCGCTCCTCAGCGGACCAGCCGCGCGATCGCCTGCGTCGCCTCGGTGATCTTCTCGTCGGCCTCGGGACCGCCGAGGCGTGCGGCGTCGACGACGCAGTGCCGGAGGTGGTCCTCGAGGAGGCCCACGGCGACCGCCTCGAGCGCGCTCGTGAGCGCGCTGATCTGGGTCAGGATGTCGATGCAGTACTTCTCCTCGTCCACCATGCGGTGGACGCCCCGCGCCTGCCCCTCGATGCGCTTCAGGCGCGCCAGATACTTCTCCTTGTCGGTGATGTAGCCGTGGTGGGCGTGGTCGTGGGCGGGTTCGTGCGCGTCGGTCACGAGGACTCCTTCATCGGAGCGGGCGAGGGTGCGGAGGAGCGCGGCGTCGCGGACAGCGCCCGGAACGAGCGGAGCCGTGCGCTGTTCGCGACGACGAACGTCGAGGATAGCGCCATGGCGGCCCCCGCGATCATCGGGTTAAGCAGTCCGAGAGCCGCGAGCGGCAGGGCGGCGACGTTGTACGCGAAGGCCCAGAAGAGGTTCGTCTTGATGGTGCGGAGAGTGGCACGGGAGAGGCGGATGGCATCGGCGGCGCTGCGCAGGTCGCCGCGGACGAGGGTGAGGTCCGACGCCTCGATCGCGGCATCCGTTCCCGTGCCCATCGCGATGCCGAGGTCGGCCTGCGCAAGGGCCGCAGCGTCGTTCACGCCGTCGCCGACCATCGCCACGACGCGGCCGGATTCCTGGAGCTTCCGGACGACATCGACCTTGTCGGCGGGGAGGACGTCCGAGACCACCTCGTCGATGCCGACCTCGCGAGCGACCGCGTGCGCCGCTCCGGCGTTGTCTCCGGTGAGGAGGATCGGGGTGAGCCCGAGGGCGCGGAGATCGGCGACGGCCTGCCGGGCGTCCGGCTTCGGGGTGTCGGCCACGACGATCATGCCCGCCGCGGCCCCGTCGAGCGCGACCAGCACGGCGGTCCGTCCCGCCGCTTCGGCCGCGGTCTGCGCCGCCAGAAGCTCATCCGGCACGGTGACGGCCCACTCGCGCAGGAGGCCCGCGCGGCCGGCGAGCACCGTCCGGCCCTCGACGATCCCCGAGACGCCCAGGCCGGGGACGCTTTGGAACGCCTCCACCGGAGGCAGCGGGGTCTCCCCGGGCGCGGCCGCGGCGATCGCGCGGGCGATCGGGTGCTCGGATGCGTCCTCGAGGGCGGCGGCCGCGCGGAGGAGGTCGGCCTCGGCGACGGGGGAGAGGGCGCGGACCTCGGTCACCGACATCCGCCCCGTGGTGACCGTGCCGGTCTTGTCGAGGACGACGGTGTCGACGCGCCGCGTCGATTCCAGCACCTCCGGACCCTTGATGAGGATGCCGAGCCGCGCGCCGCGGCCGGTGCCGACGAGGAGCGCGATGGGGGTGGCGAGGCCCAGCGCGCACGGGCACGCGATGATCAGCACCGTCACCGCGGCGGTGAAGGCGAACGAGGCGGGGTAGCCGAGGACGAGCCACGCGGTGAGGGTGAGGGCGGAGAGCACGAGCACGATCGGCACGAAGACGCCCGAGATCCGGTCGGCGAGGCGCTGGATCCGGGCCTTACCGGACTGGGCCTCGTCGACCAGCCGCGCCATCTGCGCGAGCTGGGTGTCGGATCCCACGCGGGTGGCCCTCACGACGAGGCGGCCCGCGGTGTTCACCGTGGCGCCCACGACGGCGTCGCCCGGTTCGACGTCGCGGGGAACGGACTCCCCGGTGATCATGGACACGTCGACGGCGGAGATCCCCGCCTCCACGACGCCGTCGGTGGCGACCTTCTCGCCCGGTCGCACGACGAACCGGTCTCCGACGGCGAGGGCCGCGATCGGGACGCGGGCCTCGACCAGCACGCCGTCGGCGTCGGGGCGGAGGACCGCGGCGTCCTTGGCCCCGAGGTCGAGGAGCGCGCGGAGTGCGGCGCCCGCCCGGCGCTTGGCCCGCATCTCGATGTAGCGGCCGGCGAGGACGAAGGTGGTGACCCCCGCGGCGACCTCGAGGTAGATGTCGCCGGCGCCGTCGCTCGGCTGGACGGTCCACTCGAAGGCGTGCGTCATGCCCGGCATCCCGGCGTGCCCGAGGAAGAGGGCGTAGAGCGACCACAGGAACGCCGCCGTCACCCCCATCGAGATGAGGGTGTCCATGGTCGCCGCGCCATGTCGCAGGTTGATCGCCGCCGCCCGATGGAACGGCCACGCGCCCCACACCACGACCGGGGCCGCCAGGGCGAGGCTCGCCCACTGCCAGTACGTGAACTGCAACGCGGGCACCATCGCGAGCACGATCACCGGCACCGACAGGACGACGGCCCCGATGAGGCGCTGCCGGAGCGCGCGGAGCTCGGCGCCCTCGCGCGAGGCGCCGACGCCCGCGGCGGGCTCCGGCTCCGAGGCGGCCCCGGTCTCCGCGCCGCCCGTGGAGGCCGGGAGCGTCGCCGAGTACCCCGTGCGGGCGACCTCGGCGACGAGGTCGGCCGGGTCGAGGTCGACCGGGGCGGTCACGACGGCGCGCTCGGTGGCGAAGTTGACGGATGCCGAGACCCCCGGCATCCGGTTCAGGCGCTTCTCGACCCGCGCTGCGCACGAGGCGCACGTCATCCCACCGATCTCGAGCCCGATCCGCGCGCGGGGCTCGGTCAGGCTGTCGGGCGGGAGGGTGCTCACGACGCGCGGACCGCCTCGTAGCCGGCCTCGTCCACCGCGGCGACGACGGCCTCGTCGGTCAGCGGCGCGTCGCTCGTGATCGCCAGGACACCGGTGCCGGCGTCGACTGCCACCTCGCGGACGCCCTCGATCTTCGTCACCTCGGAGCGGACCGCCGTCTCGCAGTGGCCGCAGGTCATTCCGGTCACCTGGTACGTCGTCGTCTGGGTCATCGTGCGTCTCCTTGTGGGGAATACGGGAGGGGGGTACAGCAAGCCATCGTATACCCCTCCTGGGTATGGCGGGCAGGAATCGAGCGATCTGCGCAACCGTGGCCCGCGAAGTAACGATTCGGGTGCGTTACACATCGTTAACGAATGGCAACATTCCCGACGCGGGCCCCGCACTAGGTTTAGGGCACTGGGTCGGCGCCCGAGCCGTTCCCGCGATCACAACCCACAAGGAGCAAGATGAGCGTCTTCACCCGCTCGCGCAAGGCAGCCTTCGGCGGCATCGCGCTCGCCGGCGCCAGCGCCCTCGTCCTCGCCGGCTGCGCCGGTGGCGACTCGGGCGGCGGAGCCACCGGCGAGCCCGTCGACACGCGCGACCTCACCCTCAAGATCGGCACGATCCTGCCGCAGACCGGTGCGCTGGCCTTCCTCGGCCCGCCCGAGGAGGCGGGTGTCGGCCTCGCCGCCGCCGATGTCAACGCCTACTCCGAGACCACCGGCCTCACCATCGACGACATCGTCTGGGGCGACTCGGGCGACGCGGCGAACAACGCGTGGCAGACCACGAGCCCCCGCCTCATCTCGGAGGGCGTGACCGCGGCCATCGGTGCGGCATCCTCCGGTGTGACCAAGCTGTTCCTCGACGACCACGTCGCGGCGGGCGTCATCACCTTCTCGCCGGCGAACACCTCGGCCGAGTTCACCACGTGGGACGACAACGGCCTGTACTGGCGCACCGCTCCCTCGGACGTCCTCCAGGGCGAGGTCCTCGGCAACCTGGTCGCCGAAGACGGTCGTCAGAACGTCGCCACGATCTACCTCAACGACTCCTACGGCACCGGCCTGAACACGTTCTTCACCGACGCGTTCGAGGCCGCCGGCGGCACGGTCGTCGCCTCCGAGTCGTTCAACGCGGGTGACACCACGTTCGACGCGCAGATCTCGGCCGTCCTCGCCGAGGACCCCGAGGCGATCGTCCTCATCACCTTCGACGAGGTCTACACGATCGCCCCCGCGCTGATCAACGCCGGCTTCCCCGGCGAGGACCTCTACTTCGTCGACGGCAACCTGGCCCAGTTCGGCGAGTCGGAGGACTGGCCCGAGGGTGCGAGCCTCGAAGGCGCCAAGGGCACCACGCCCGCCGGCCCCAACACGCCGGAGGACTTCCAGGAGCGTCTGAACGAGTGGTGGGTCGGCGAGGGCAACTCCGACCTCGCCGAGTTCGCGTACGCCAACGAGTCGTACGACGCCGTCGTGCTGCTCGCCCTCGCCTCGCTCGCCGCGAACTCCACGGACGCCGCCGACATCGCCGGCAAGCTCCAGGAGGTCTCCGGTGGCACCGGTGACGGTGAGACCTGCACCACGTACGAGGAGTGCGCCGACATCATCCTCGCCGGTGGCGTGGCCGACTACGACGGCTACTCCGGACCGATCTCGTTCGACGAGAACGGCGACCCGACCGGTGCGACCATCGGCATCTTCGAGTTCGACGCGGACAACATCTTCAACCGCATCGACCTCTGAGTCGCGCTGACACAGTAAGAGAGGAGCCCCCCGGGATGATTCCCGGGGGGCTCCTCTCGTGCGTGGTTTCGGCCCGTGTGAGCGACGCGCGACGTCGCCGCGGTCAGTCCTCTTCGGAGCCGAGGGTGCCGAGGTACAGGCCGATGACCTTCGGGTCGTTCAGCAGCTCCCGCCCGGTGCCCTCGTAGGCGTCGCGGCCCTGGTCGAGGACGTAGCCGCGGTCGCAGATCTGCAGGCACCGGCGGGCGTTCTGCTCGACCATGATCGTGGTGACGCCGGCCTTGTTGATGTCGGAGACACGGATGAACGCGTCGTCCTGCCGCACGGGGGACAGGCCCGCGGACGGCTCGTCGAGGAGCAGCACGGAGGGGTCCATCATCAGGGCGCGCGACATCGCCACCATCTGGCGCTCACCGCCCGACAGCGACCCCGCGCGCTGCTTGAGGCGCTTGCCGAGCTCGGCGAAGATGCCCGTGACGAACTCGAGGCGCTCGGCGTACGCCTTGGGCTTCTGGTACAGCCCCATCTGCAGGTTCTCCTCGATGGACAGGGAGGGGAACACGTTGTTGTTCTGCGGGACGAATCCGATGCCCCGGGCGACGAGCTTGTCGGACTTCAGCCCGACGACGCTCTTCCCGTCGACGGTGATCTCGCCCTCGCGGACCTTCACCATGCCGAAGATCGCCTTGAGGAGAGTCGACTTCCCGGCGCCGTTCGGGCCGATGATGCCGATCAGCTCGCCCTTGCGGGCGGTCAGGTTCGCACCGTTGATGATGTTGATGCCGGGGAGGTATCCCGCGTAGAGGTCCTTGACGTTGACGACCAGATCCTCGGTCGCCGTCGCGGCGGCGGGCGGAGTGGGGGAGGCGGTGGGATCGGCGGTCATTTCTGCTCCTCTTCGGCCTCGTGCACGGCGGCCTCCTCGGCCTCCTTGATCTCTTCCATCAGCTGGATCGCCTCGGTGTTCATCTCGCCGGGGACGCGGCCGGTCACCACACCGAGGTCGACATCCTGGTGGCTGCCGAGGTAGGCGTCGATGACGGCCTTGTCGTTCATGACGGTCTCCGGCGGACCCTCGGCCACGACGCGGCCCTCGGCCATGACGACGACCCAGTCGGCGATGTGACGGACCATGTGCATGTCGTGCTCGACGAACAGCACGGTCATCCCGAGGTCCTTGAGATCGAGGATGTGGTCCAGGAGCGACTGCGTGAGCGCGGGGTTCACGCCCGCCATCGGCTCGTCCAGCATGACCAGCTGCGGGTCGCTCATGAGCGCGCGCGCCATCTCCAGCAGCTTCCGCTGGCCGCCCGACAGCGAGGCGGCGTAGTCGTCGGCCTTCGCGTCGAGCTTGAAGCGGGCGAGGAGCTCGCGGGCCTTCGCCTCGATGTCGGTCTCCTGCTTGCGCCAGATGGCGGGAATGATGCTCGCCCAGAGACTCTCGCCCTTCTGATGCGAGGCGCCGAGCTTCATGTTCTCGAGCACCGTCAGCAGCGACAGCGCCTTCGTCAGCTGGAACGTGCGGACCTGACCCATGCGGGCCACCTTGAACGACGGGATGCCGGAGAGCTGCTTGCCGTCGTACGACCAGTTCCCGGAGTTCGGCTTGTCGAAGCCGCACAGCAGGTTGAACAGGGTCGTCTTGCCGGCGCCGTTGGGTCCGATGAGCGCGGTGATCGCGTTCCGCGGGATCTCGAGGTGGTCCACGTCGACGGCGGTGAGTCCGCCGAAGCGACGCGTGACGTGGTCGATGACCATGATCGGGTCGGTCTTGGCGACACCGGGGACCGCCTCGCCGGTGGCGAGGCCGGTGGTCTTCGGGCGCCGGGCGCCCGGGGTGGGGTTACTTGACAAAGGTCAGCTCCCTCTTGTTTCCGAAGATGCCCTGGGGGCGGAAGATCACGATGAGCATGAGCGCCACACCGACCAGGATGAATCGCAGGGTCGCCGCCTGGATAGAGGTGATCGGCAGGACGCCGACCGCGGCGAGGGCGGGGAGGAAGGCGTCGAGGAACGCCATGAGCACCCAGAAGATGACCGCGCCGACGACCGGACCGAACACGGTCGCGGCGCCGCCGAGGAGCAGGATCGTCCAGATGAAGAAGGTCAGCGACGTCTGGTAGACCGCCGGGACGACCGCCGACGGCAGGGCGAAGACGACGCCGCCCAGGGCGCCGAAGACACCGCCGATCATGAGCGCCTGCATCTTGTACGCGAAGACGTTCTTCCCGAGCGAGCGCACGGCGTCCTCGTCCTCGCGGATGCCCTTGAGGACACGGCCCCAGGGGCTGCGCATGAGCGCCCAGACGAGGTAGACCGCGATCGCGAGGAGGACGAGGCCGAACACGCGCACCCACAGCTGGTCGGCCGAGTACGTGAAGGGGCCGAAGCCGTAGGTCCCGGGCGGGAAGGGGTTCGCCCCGCGGAAGCCCGCGTGGTACCCGCCGAGCCCGTCGGCCGAGTTGGTGTACTCGTCGAAGACCTGCGTCGTGAACAGCAGGCGCACGATCTCGGCGGCGGCGATGGTCACGATCGCGAGGTAGTCCGCGCGCAGTCTCAGCGTCGGGATGCCGAGGATGACCGCGAAGATCATCGCGCCGACGCAGCCGATGAGGATGCCCACCCACCAGGGGAGGCCGAAGCTGAGGATCGAGATGGCGTAGCCGTACGCGCCGATGGCCATGAAGCCGGCCATGCCGAAGTTCAGCAGGCCCGCATAGCCGAAGTGCACCGCCAGTCCCACGGCCGCCAGCGCGTACGCGAGGGTGACCGGGCTGAAGATGTAGCCGAGGCTGAGGTTGATGATCTGTCCGAAGTCCACGGTCGGCCCCTACCCGAGTCTCTCTTTGCGACCCAGGATTCCCTGAGGTCTCACCAGCAGGATGAGGATCAGCACCACCAGCGCCCCCACGTACTTGAGGTCCGACGGGATCCACAGGGTGGAGATCTCCACGAGGATGCCGACGATCAGCGAGCCGATGAGGGCGCCGAACGCCGTCCCGAGACCGCCGAGGGTCACCGCGGCGAAGATGAGCAGCAGCACCTGCATGCCCATGTCCCACTTCACGCCGGGGCGGAAGTAGGCCCACAGGACGCCGGCGATCGCCGCCAGCGAGGCCGACAGCATCCACACCACGCGGATGACCCGGTCGACGTTGATTCCGGATGCCGCGGCGAGTCCCGGGTTGTCCGAGATGGCGCGCGTGGCCTTTCCGATGCGGGTCCGCAGCAGCCAGTAGGCAACGCCCGCCAGCGCCAGGATGCTGATGCCCATCGACCACATGTCGATCACCGAGAGGCTGATCGGGCCGATCAGGTCGATCTTGGGCGATCCGGCTCCGGGCAGCTGGTAGGTGCCGCCGCCGATGAAGAACTGGAAGGCGTACCGGCCGGCGAGCGACAGGCCGATGCTCACGATCATCAGCTGCACCAGCCCGATGCCGCGTCGCCGCAGCGGTTTCCAGAGCCCGGCATCCAATCCCCAGCCGAGCGCGACGCCGGCGACGAGCACGAGGGGGATCACGATCCACATCGGTAAGCCGAAGCCCGCGAAGAGCAACGCCATCACCGCGCCGAAGGTCAGCATCTCGGCGTGGGCGAAGTTCGTCAGGCCCGTCGTTCCAAAGATCAGCGAGACGCCGACGGCGGCGAGGGCGAGCAGCAGGCCGAAGTTCACGCCGTTGACGAGGCGCTCGGTGAACTGGTCGACGAACGACGTGGTCACCCGCGTTCCCTCGCCGAGGAAGAGGTTGAGCACGCGGGAGTTGGTGAGCCCGAACTCCACCTCGAACGACGCGGACGTCCCCTGCACCGGCGCGATGCCCTCCGGCAGGAGGGTCGGGTCGACGATGACCCCGTCCGGCAGCGTGTCCTCGTTGACGATGAAGGTGTAGGTGTCCTTCTCGGGCACGTACAGCCGCCAGCGGCCGTCGGCGTCGGTGACGGTGGTGGCGTCGAATCCGCCGCCCTCGATCGACACCTCGACACCGTCGACCGGCGCGCCCTCGAAGTCGATGAGGCCCGAGAAGTAGAACTGCGTCTGCTCCTGGTCTCCACCCGGCTCATCGGGCGCGACGAGCGCCGTCTCGGTCTCGGTCGACGCCGCGACGCCGGCCGAGGGGGGTGGTGCGGCGTTCGCCCCGGTGGGGGTCGCCAGCAGCATCATGGCTGCGGCCATCAGCGCACCGGCCATGATCACCGCCCGGTGCAGCGGTCGCCCACGCGACAGCCGCTTTGCGGTCACAGTCGTAGGACCCACGGAACCTCCAGTTCAGCACCACGCGCACACCGAAGCCCGGGTCGCATCGGCCGTGATGAACGACGGTATGAGGTTACTGTTTCGTCGGTGTTTCGCCTACTTTCCGATCGATGCGGATACCGAGATGTGATCTGGGAGCGGTGCCGCGCGAGCAGAGTGCATGGGCGCGACGCGCCGGGAATACGGTTCGTGCGCCGACGTTAGAATCGTCAGCACGGCCCGCGCACGCGCGCGAGCGTGCCCGCGATGCCCCCGAGCGCAGGAGAACCATGGATCAGCACGACCCCTTCGGCTTCGTCGGTCTCACCTATGACGACGTGCTGCTCCTGCCCGGGCACACCGACGTCATCCCCAGCGAGGCCGACACCTCGTCGCGGGTCACGCGTCGCATCACCGTGGCCACGCCGCTGATCTCCAGCGCGATGGACACCGTGACCGAGGCGCGCATGGCGATCGCGATCGCCCGCGAGGGCGGCCTCGGGATCATCCACCGCAACCTCGCGATCGCCGAGCAGGCGTCGATGGTCGACCGGGTCAAGCGGAGCGAGTCGGGCATGATCACCGACCCGATCACGACCACTCCTGACGCCACGATCGAGGAGGTCGACGCGCTCTGCGCGACCTACCGGATCTCGGGCCTGCCGGTCGTCGACGCGGACGGCATCCTCCTCGGCATCATCACCAACCGCGACATGCGCTTCGTCTCCGGCTTCGAGCGCCAGACGACGAAGGTGCGCGACGTCATGACCCGCGAGGGTCTCATCACCGGCCGCGTGGGCATCGGCGCCAATGAGGTGATCGCCCTGTTCGCGCAGCACCGGGTCGAGAAGCTGCCGCTGATCGACGACGCCGGGAAGCTGGCCGGACTCATCACCATCAAGGACTTCGACAAGAGCGAGAAGTACCCCCTCGCGACGAAGGACGAGCACGGACGCCTGCGCGTCGGCGCCGCCATCGGCTTCTTCGGCGACGCGTGGGAGCGTGCCGAGGCGCTGCGCGACGCCGGCGTCGACGTCCTCGTGGTCGACACGGCCAACGGCCAGTCGGCGGGCGTCATCGACATGGTCCGCCGCATCAAGGCGGACGCCTCCTTCGCCCACATCGACGTCATCGGCGGGAACGTCGCCACCCGCGAGGGCGCGCAGGCGCTCATCGACGCGGGAGTGGATGCCGTCAAGGTCGGTGTCGGGCCGGGCTCCATCTGCACGACCCGCATCGTCGCCGGTGTCGGCGTTCCCCAGGTCACCGCGATCTGGGAAGCCTTCCAGGCGGCGCGCGAGTCCGGCATCCCGGTCATCGCCGACGGCGGACTGCAGTACTCGGGCGACATCGCCAAGGCGCTGGTCGCCGGAGCCGACACCGTCATGCTCGGCTCGCTCCTCGCCGGCACCGACGAGTCGCCGGGCGAGATCGTCTTCCAGGGCGGCAAGCAGTTCAAGCTCTACCGCGGCATGGGGTCGCTCGGGGCGCTGCAGACCCGTGGGAAGAAGACCTCCTACTCGAAGGACCGCTACTTCCAGGCCGACGTGCCGAGCGACGACAAGCTGATCCCCGAGGGCATCGAGGGGCAGGTCGCCTACCGCGGCCCCGTCTCGGCGGTGGCCTACCAGCTCGTCGGGGGCCTCCGGCAGTCGATGTTCTACGTCGGCGCCCGCACCATCGACGAGCTCAAGGCGAAGGGCCGGTTCGTCCGGATCACCGCGGCGGGCTTGAAGGAATCGCACCCCCACGACGTGCAGATCGTCGTCGAGGCGCCGAACTACAAGCGCTGATCCGCGCGGGGCGCCGGGTGTCGCCGCGACGACGAAGGCCCCTACGCTGACCTCATGGCGAAGAACCCCGACGATCCGTCGATCATGTCGACGGCGCGCACCGAGGCTTACTCCGACGCCGTCTTCGCCATCGCGGCGACCCTCCTGGTCCTCGACCTGACCACCGCGACCATCGGGCGGGTCACCACCGACGCGGAGCTGTGGGCGGCCCTCGGCGCGATGATGCCGAACTTCATCGCCTTCGGTGTGAGCTTCGCGCTGCTCAGCATGCTGTGGGTGATCCACGCGCGCCAGTTCCGCGACATCGCGCGGGTCGACGAGCCGCTGCTGTGGCTGAACAACGCCCGGCTGCTCTTCATCGTGCTCATCCCCTTCACCACGTCGCTGACCGCCGAGTACTCCGAGTACTACGCCGGTCGGATGCTGTTCCCCATCAACTTCTTCTTCGCCGCGCTCATGGGGTTCCTCTCGTGGGAGTGGGCCTCCCGCGGCGGGCGCCTGCTGCGCGAGGGCATCGCCGATGCCCGTGCGCAGGGGGTGGGTGGGCGCGCGGCCGTCATGATCGCCGCGGTCGTGGCGGTCATCTCGCCGTGGGTGGGTTCGTGGGCGTTTTTCCTCTACTTCCTCAACGGCCCGCTCACGGCCCTGCTCTCCCGCCGCACGCGCGGGCCCCGCGATGTCGTCGGGGGCGCCGGGTAGGCTGGAGGGCGTGACCATGGAGATCGAGATCGGCCGCGCCAAGCGCGCCCGTCGCGCGTACACGTTCGACGACATCGCCGTGGTGCCCTCCCGGCGCACACGCAACCCCGAGGATGTCTCGACGGCGTGGTCGATCGACGCCTTCCAGTTCGACATCCCGGTGCTCGGCGCCCCCATGGACTCCGTCGTGAGCCCGCGCACCGCCATCATGCTCGGCCAGCTGGGCGGCCTCGGCGTCCTCGATCTCGAGGGCCTGTGGACCCGCTACGACGACCCCGAGCCGCTGCTGGCCGAGATCGCGGGCATGGAGAAGTCAGCGGCGACCCGTCGCATGCAGGAGCTGTACTCGCAGCCCGTCCGTCCGGAGCTCGTCCGCGACCGCCTCGCCGAGATCCGCGCCGCGGGCGTCACCGTCGCCGGGTCCCTCACCCCCCAGCGCACGCAGGAGCTGTACGAGACGGTCGTCGCCGCCGGGGTGGATCTCTTCGTGATCCGCGGCACCACGGTGTCGGCCGAGCACGTCTCGAGCGTCGACGAGCCGCTGAACCTCAAGAAGTTCATCTACGACCTCGACGTCCCCGTCATCGTCGGCGGGGCCGCCACCTACACCGCGGCCCTCCACCTCATGCGGACGGGCGCCGCGGGCGTCCTCGTCGGCTTCGGCGGGGGCGCGGCATCCACCACCCGCGCGACCCTCGGCCTCCACGCCCCGATGGCGACGGCGGTCGCCGACGTCGCCGGTGCGCGACGCGACTACCTCGACGAGTCCGGCGGACGCTACGTGCACGTCATCGCCGACGGTGGTGTCGGGACCTCCGGCGACATCGTCAAGGCCCTCGCGATGGGAGCGGATGCCGTCATGCTCGGCGTCGCGCTCGCCCGCGCCACCGACGCGCCGGGTCAGGGCTACCACTGGGGTCCTGAGGCCCATCACCCCAAGCTCCCGCGCGGTCGCCGCGTCAGGGTCGACCAGGTCGCGCCCCTGGAGGAGATCCTCTACGGCCCCGCCCCGGTCGCCGACGGTACGGCGAACCTGATCGGCGCGCTGAAGAAGTCGATGGCCACGACCGGCTACTCCGACCTGAAGGAGTTCCAGCGCGTCGAGGTCGTCGTCGCCCCCTACGGAACCGGATGAGCGCGACCCGCACCCCGGACGCGCCGCCGGCCGAACCGGGCGACGTGGAGATCTTTCCGCCGACCCTCCGCGAGGTGATGCTGCGGCCACAGTGGATCGCCCTGCTCGTGCTGTGCCTCGTCATCGCGGGGATCTTCGCCTGGCTCGGACAGTGGCAGCTCTCCCGTGCCATCGACACCGATCCACCGCCGCCGGGAGCCACCGAGCAGGTGCAGCCGCTCGACGAGATCAACCAGCCGGGCGAGTACCTTCCCGAGCCGTTCGTCGGCCAGCGCGTCGAGACGCGCGGATCGTGGGTGCCCGGCGATTTCCTCGTCGTGTCCTCACGCTTCAACGGCGGCGTCGAGGGGTACTGGGTGACCGGCCAGCTGCGGCTCGCCGACACCGCCGTCCCCACCTCGATCGCGGTGGCGGTCGGCTGGGCTCCGGATGCCGCCATCGCGCAGCAGGCGGTCGTCGCCCTGAACGACGCCGCCGCGGCATCCGAGGGAGAGGTCGTCGACATCACGGGGCGCCTCATCTCCGACGAGGGCCCGGCGCTCCCCGACAGCGGCGAGGACCCGCAGACGATCACGCGGATGTCGCCCCCCGCGCTCCTCGCGCAGTGGAGCGACACCGACGGGCTCGCGGTCTACCGCTCGTTCATCGTCGATGACCTGGCCGCTCCAGGACTCGTCGAGATCGACTCGCCGGCGCCCGAGGCGTCGTCGCCGGTCAACTGGCTGAACATCTTCTACGCGCTGGAATGGGCGATCTTCGCCGGCTTCGCCTTCTACCTCTGGTACCGCCTCGCCCGCGACCAGTGGGAGAAGGAGCTCGAAGACCTCGAGGACGACCCCGAGGGTGCTGACCCCGAGGGTGACGCTTCGGTGGCGCCTTCCGGCGGTTCCGAGCCCCCCGCACCCGCATCACGGCGCCACTGAACGGGAGCAGGAGGTTTCGGCGGGCGGGTGCGGTGTCACCCGCGGGACATGCGCCGCAGATCCTCGCTGGGCGGCACCTGGTACGCCGCGCGGTAGTCGCGAGAGAAGTGCGCCGCGCTGAGGTAGCCCACGGCCGACGCCGCGTGCGATGCCGATCGGCCTTCGGTCAGCAGGACGCGACGCGCTTCACCCAGGCGGAGTCGCTTGAGATAGCGCATCGGGGTGAGCCCGGTGATGTCGCGGAATCGTCGAGTCAGAGTCGCGGTGCTGACATGGCAGAGGGCAGCCACGTCATCGATCGTCCATGAGCGTGCGAGATCAGCCGTGAAGTGATCGATGGCTGCCGAGACCGAGTCCGCGTGCGCGTGTTGTGCTGCGGCGTGCAGACGTGGCGCTTGATCGCTTCGCATCAATCGCAGCGTGAGTTCCCGGGTGATCAGCGGAAGCAGGACCGGGGCATCCTCCGGAGCGTCGAGCAGGCCGATAAGCCGGTCGACGGCGTCGGCGATCTCGGCTGTCGTCGCTCCCAACCGATCGGGCGGTGCACTTCGAGTGTCCCGCGGAAGCGCACCGGAGACCTCTCTGACGACGGCGGGGTCGAGCCGCCAGTTCAGCGAGAGGAAGTCGCCCTCTTCGCCCACCTCGATCACGCGGGCGATCACGGGCAGGTTGACCGGGGTGATCAGAAAGCTTTCCGGGCCCCACTCCGTCTCGAGGGCGTCCGGGTCGAGCGTGCGCTTGCGACCGTGGAGCACCATTGCGAGGCAGGGCGGGTACCGCACGAACATCATCGGGGTCGGCGCTGTTGTGCGCCCGAGCGTCACCGCAAGCGCATCTGCGCGGGCAGGGTTGCCGATATGGCGGCGAGCCTTGTCGGCAGCACGCTCGATAATCGCCGACGTGCGAGCATCCATTCGACCATTCAATCCCAGACGGTTTCCGTCAAGGTCGTGCCGACGAGGATCAAACCGCCCGTCTTCCACCGCGGAAGTCTGGAACAATGACGCTCACCTCCTCTTCTCTCACCCCTTCCCGCGACGACCGTCTCTCCGGTCGGACAGCGATCGTCACCGGCTCCTCCAGCGGGATCGGTGAAGCGATAGCGCACGTCCTCGCCCTGTCAGGTGCACACGTCGTCGTCCACGGACGGAGTGCGGCGCGCGCCACGGCCGTCGCCGCCGACATCACCGAGCGCGGCGGCAGAGCGAGCGTGGTCACAGGAGATCTCGCCGAGAGCCCTGCCGCCGCACGAGCCTTCGCCGCGCGTGCGGTCGAGGCGCTCGGCGGGCAGGTGGACATCCTGGTGAACAACGCGGGGATCTTCCCGGTCGGCCCGACCGCTGATCTTTCCGACGCGGATGTCGCGGCGCTCCTCGCGACCAACATCCGCGTCCCGCATGACTTGGTGGGCGCTCTCGTTCCCGCCATGGCGGCGCGTGGTGAGGGTGTTGTGGTGAACATCACCTCGTGGATGGCGAACGTGGGAACCCCGGGCGTGGCGCTCTATCCCGCGACGAAGGCCGCGCTGAGCCATCTCACCATGGCCTGGGCGGCGGAGTACGGTCGGCACGGTGTGCGGGTGAACGCCGTCGCCCCCGGCGCCACCCTGACTCCCGGCAACGCGGACGCTGTGGCGATACTCGAGGCGATGACCAGTGGATCGCCGGCCGGCACACCCGGCCGACCGGTCGACATCGCGTTCGCCGTGCGCTTCCTCGCCTCGGACGAATCGGCCTACATCCACGGATCGACGATCGATGTCGACGGAGGGATCATCGCCGCGCGCGTCTGACCCGACGCGTGTCGTCCCGTCCTCGCGGGGTGGGGCGACGTTTCGGTGGCGCCTACCGGCGGGTGCGAGCCCCCCGCACCCGCATCACGGCGCCACTGAACACGCCCAACCCCGTCCGCGGGGGCGGGGCAATACGCGCGCGCGATTAGACTGGGGGGCATGCCCCGCGCCCCCAAACTCGCGTCTTTCCCTGCCATCCGCGGTGCGCTGAAGTTCTACCAGATCGCCTCGATCATCACCGGCGTCGGACTGCTGCTTCTCGTGGCGGAGATGATCCTCAAGTACACGCCGATGCACATCGAACTGTTCGCCGGCGGGTCGGGCGGGTTCCTGTGGTTCGCTCCGGTCATCGCCGGCGCCGACTGCCAATGGTGGTCGCTGTTCTTCCCCAGCACGAACTCGTGCGAGATGATCTCCACCGGCGACGGATTCAACATCTCGCTGTTCATCCTCGTCGCCCACGGCTGGTTCTACGTCGTGTACCTCTTCGCGTGCTTCCGCATCTGGAGCCTCATGCGCTGGCCGTTCCTGCGGTTCATCACCCTGGCGCTGGGCGGCGTCGTGCCGCTGCTGTCCTTCTTCATGGAGGCGCGGGTGGCCCGCGAGGTCCGCCGCTACCTCTCCGAGCGCGAGGCCGCGGCCGCGGCATCCGCGTCGTCCACCGTCCCCGCTTCGGAAGGCACCCGGTGACCGAACAGACCGAGACGTCGCAACGTCCCGTCCTCGTCGTCGACTTCGGCGCGCAGTACGCGCAGCTGATCGCGCGTCGCGTCCGCGAGGCGGGGGTGTACAGCGAGATCGTCCCGCACACCGCCACCGCCGAGGAGATCTCCGCCCGCAACCCCGTCGGCATCGTCCTGTCCGGCGGTCCGTCGTCGGTGTACGAGGAGGGCGCTCCGCGCCTCGACCCGGGCGTGTTCGAGCTCGGGGTCCCGACGCTCGGCATCTGCTACGGCTTCCAGGTGATGGCCCGCACCCTCGGGGGCGAGGTCGCCAACACCGGCCTTCGCGAGTACGGCGCCACCGACGCCACCATCGTCACCGACAGCGTCCTCCTGGACGGCCAGCCGGTCGAGCAGAACGTGTGGATGAGCCACGGCGATCAGGTCTCCGCCGCCCCGGCCGGCTTCACCGTCCTCGCCCGCACGGCCGCGACCCCGGTCGCCGCGTTCGCCAACGACGAGCGACGCCTGTACGGCGTGCAGTGGCACCCCGAGGTCAAGCACTCCGACCACGGCCAGCAGGTGCTGGAGAACTTCCTGCACAAGGCCGCAGGCCTTCCCGCCGACTGGAACAGCGGCAACGTCATCGCCGAGCAGGTGGAGAAGATCCGCGCGCAGGTGGGATCCGGTCGCGTGCTGTCGGCGCTGTCCGGCGGCGTCGACTCCGCCGTCTCGACCGCGCTCGTGCACGAAGCCGTCGGCGACCAGCTCACCGCGGTGTTCATCGACCACGGCCTCCTTCGCAAGGGCGAGCGCGAGCAGGTCGAGAACGACTACGTCGCCTCCACCGGTGTGCGCCTCATCACCGTCGATGCGCGCGAGACGTTCCTGAACGCCCTCGCCGGCGTCAGCGACCCGGAGGAGAAGCGCAAGATCATCGGACGCGAGTTCATCCGTGCGTTCGAGAAGGTCCAGGCCGACCTCATCGCCGATGCGGCGGCCGAGGGCGACCCGATACGCTTCCTCGTGCAGGGCACCCTCTACCCCGACGTCGTCGAGTCCGGCGGCGGCACCGGCACGGCCAACATCAAGAGCCACCACAACGTCGGGGGCCTCCCCGAAGACCTCCAGTTCGAGCTGGTGGAGCCGCTGCGGACCCTGTTCAAGGACGAGGTCCGCGCGATCGGCCGCCAGCTGGGCCTGCCGGAGGCAATCGTGGGGCGCCAGCCGTTTCCGGGGCCCGGCCTCGGCATCCGGATCGTGGGTGAGGTCACCGCTGACCGTCTCGAGATCCTGCGTGATGCCGACGCCATCGCCCGCGCGGAGCTGACGGCGGCAGGACTGGATACCGAGATCTGGCAGTGCCCGGTCGTCCTCCTCGCCGACGTCCGCTCGGTGGGCGTCCAGGGCGACGGCCGCACCTATGGTCACCCGATCGTGCTGCGACCGGTCTCGAGCGAAGACGCCATGACGGCGGACTGGACACGGCTTCCGTACGACGTGCTGTCGAAGATCTCCAACCGCATCACCAACGAGGTGCGAGACGTCAACCGCGTCGTGCTGGATGTGACCTCCAAGCCCCCGGGCACCATCGAGTGGGAGTGATCCCCCCGGAGGGTTCCACCCCTCACGCGTCATTCCCGGATGCCGCATACCTTGTGCTGTCGAGCCGGCTCATCCCCGATCTCGACGGCGGGTTCACCCTGGCGACCCTCGCGCGGGCGCGCCAGCTGGCGGATGCCGGTGTCGCCGGCGGCGCCGGGCCCCTCCTGCTGACGGTGGATCCGGGGACGCCGGCCGAGCACGCGAGGCACCGCGCCGTCTTCGCCGAGCGGGGCCTCGTGCGGCATCCCGAGCGGATGCGGAATCTCTTCGACGAGGCCGCCGATGCGCGCGGGGGCGCGGCGGACTGGCTGCGGCAGGCCGCGCTCACGCCCGCAGCCGATCCGGCGGCCGAGGCCCCCGCCGGCGCGGGGGAGTACCGCACGATCCTCGGAACCGACGGCGCCCCGGTGGTCGGGCTGCCGGTCATCGCCGGCGACCCGGACTGGCACATCTCGACCGCCGCGGTGCGCGTGTACGGAGCGGGCGGTGCCCTCGTCGGCACCCTCGCCGGGTTCGGCGCCCTCTACCGGGCGTGGCTCGACCACGTCGTGGCGGGGGAGCGCGCGCATACCACCGCGACCCCGGCCCAGGTCGTCGTCGTGTGCGAGTCGCGGCAGCTGGGCGAACTCCTCGTCTCGTGGCCCGAGCCGGACGCGCGCATCGTGCACGCCATCCACACGATCCATCTCGAGCCGCCCCACACTCCGGATGCCGCGGTCAACGCGCTGTGGACCCGCTGGCTCGCCGTCGCCGACCGGTTCGACGCGGTGCTGTGGCCGACCGCGGCGCAGCGCACCGATGTCGTGCGCCGGTTCGGTGACGCTCCCGGGTACGTCGTCGCGCCGCACGGGGTAGAGGTCCCTAGCCGAGGCGCGGCCGTCGCGGCCGTCGCGGTCGAACGCGCCGCGAGCCGCGTCGTCATGCTGAACCGCCTCGCCCCGGGCAAGCGCGTCGACCACGCGATTCGCGCGTTCGAGGCCGTGCGCTCCGTGGTCCCGCAGGCCACCCTCGACGTGTACGGCGAAGGAGCCGAGCAGGCGTCCCTGCAGCGACTCATCGACGACCTCGGCCTCGCCCCGTCGGTGCGCCTCCGTGGCCGAACGGACGATCCGGCCGTCGTCCTCGCCGAGGCGACGGTGTTCGTGTCGACGTCCGCCTACGAGGGCCAGGGGCTCGCGCTCGCCGAGGCCCTCGCGACCGGGTGCCCCGTCGTCTCGTACGACGCGCCGTACGGCCCGCGCGAACTCCTCGCTCGGGGAGGTGGCGTGCTCGTGCCCGACGGAGACGAGCGGGCTCTCGCAGAGGCGCTCCTCCGCGTCCTGCAGGATGCCGCCCTCCGCGCGCGACTGTCGGCCGAGGCGGTGACGGCGGCCCGCGCGGTCGATCCCGCGCACGCCGCTGCCGCACTCGCCGCGGCCTGCTCGATGGCGCTCGCACACCCGGCGCGTCGACTGCGGGGCTGATCCCCTATGCCCGGAGGATCCGGCCGGTTCCCCTGAGGTTTTCCTCCGGCCGCCCCGGCGCGCGGATTCCGCCACTAGCATTCCCTCATGCGGGCGGTCGTCGTCGGGTCCGGATTCGGTGGTCTTGCCGCCGCCATCCGGCTGTCCGCCGCGGGTCACGACGTGACCATGCTCGAGAAGCGCGATCGGATCGGAGGTCGCGCCTACCAGTACGACCTCGACGGATTCCGATTCGACGCCGGTCCCACGGTGCTCACCGCGCCGTTCATGTTCGAGGAGCTGTTCGCCCTCGCGGGGGAGACCCTGTCCGATCATGTGACCCTCGTGCCGCTCGATCCCTTCTACCGGGCGTTCGACCCGGACGGGGCTCCCTTCGACTTCCACGCCGACGACGACGCGCTCCAGGCGGAGGTGGCGCGGCGGAGCCCGCGGGATGCCGCCGGCTTCCGCCGCCTGCAGGAGCACATCCACCGCATCTTCGACGTGTTCTACCCGTACACGGAGCGTCCGCTGATGCAGCTGCGCGCCATGGTGCGGATGCTGCCGTACCTCCTCCGTCACGGTGCCGCGCTGGGTGTGCGGCGCGTGGTCGACCGCTGCATCCGCGATCCGTTCCTGCGCCGCACCCTCTCCTTCCATCCGCTTCTGATCGGCGGTGACCCGGCTTCCACTCCTGCGCTCTACGAACTCATCGCCGAGTTCGAACGCCGCTGGGGCGTGCACTACGCCGTCGGGGGGACAGGAGCGCTGGTCGACGCCCTCGGCGCCCTGTTCACCCGCCTCGGCGGCACGACCGTGTGCGACGTCGAGGTCGAGCGCATCCTCGTCGACGACGGCACCGTCCGCGGAGTGCGCGCGCGAGACGGGCGGGAGTGGGAGGCGGATGTCGTCGTCTCCAACGCCGACCCGGGCCACACCTACGGCGAGCTCCTGCAGAAGGAGCCCGTCTCCACCGCACGACGACCGACGTCCCGTCGCCCCGTCGAGCCGAGCATGTCGCTGCACGTGCTGTACTTCGGCGCCGATCGGACATGGCCGTCGTCCCCGCTCCACCACCACAACCTGCTGTTCCGCGGCGACCCCGACCGTGCGCTCCGGCGCGTGTTCGGTCGCTCGGGCAGCGCCCGCCGCGCGGCACCCGACGCCGCCGACGATCTCTTCCTCTATGTGCACGTCCCCACCCGGACCGACGCGAGCGTGGCACCGCCCGGGTGCGAGGCGCTGTACGTCCTGGTCGCATCGCCGCCGCTGCCCTCGCGACCGGAGGGACCGGATGTCGCGGCCACCGTCGACGCCCGTGTGCGCGACCGCGTGCTCGACGTCCTCGACGCCGGCTATCTCCCGGGCCTGCGCGAGCACCTCGTCGTCGAGCACGCCGTCGGACCGGAGCACTTCCGCGACGTGCTGAACACCCCGCGCGGTGCCGCCTTCTCCCTGCGCCCGACGCTGTTCCAGTCCGGCTGGTTCCGCCCGCACAACCGCTCGCCGAAGGTGGACGGCCTCTACCTCGTCGGTGCCGGAACGCACCCGGGCGCCGGCGTCCCCGCGGTCCTCGCGTCCGGAAAGATCGCGGCCACCCTCATCGCCGAGCGCGTGGGTACGGGCACCTCCGCCCGATCGACCCGATCCGCGCGGAGCGCCTCGTGACCACCCCGGACTTCCTCACCCACGGCTTCGGCGACAGCCCTGAGGTCGAGCTCGACGATGTGCCCGTGCGCGGCATCCTTCCGGATTGGCTCGAGGGGACCCTGCTGCGGAACGGTCCGGGCACCTTCCAGGTGGGGGAGCGCCGGTATCGGCACTGGTTCGACGGGCTCGCGATGCTGCACCGGTTCACCCTGCAGGGCGGCCGCGTGTCGTACGCGAACCGGTTCCTCGAGACGAAGGCGTACTCTGCCGCGCGCGACGAGGAGCGCATCGCCTATCCCGAGTTCGCCACCGACCCCTGTCGATCGCTCTTCGCGCGCGCGATGGCGGTGTTCGACCCGCAGGTCACCGACAGTGCCAAGGTCAACATCACCCGCCTTGCCGAGCGCTATCTGGCCCTCGCCGAGACCCCGGTCCAGGTCGAGTTCGATCCCCAGACGCTGAAGACGGTCGGCGTCGACAGCTGGGACACCTCCACCTTCGGGCGGATGACCACCGTGCACCCGCACGTCGACGCCGCACGCGACGAGGCGGTGAACCTCGTGGTCCGCTACGGCGCGTCGAGCCAGTACGTCTTCCGTCGCATCGACCTCGCCGACGGCGGCTCCCTCGGGGGTACGGATCTCGCGACGCGGCGGGTGGCGAAGCCCTCGTACATCCACTCGTTCGGGATGTCGGGTCGATACCTGGTGCTGGCGGAGTTCCCGCTCGTGGTGAACCCCGTCTCCCTCCTCCTGTGGCTCCGCCCGTACATCGAGAACTTCCGATGGGAGCCTCGCCGCGGCGCGCGGTTCCACCTCTTCGACCGCGAAACTGGCTCACATGTGCGCACCCTCCGTGCGCCGGCCTTCTTCGCGTTCCACCACGTCAACGCCTATGACGACGGCGACGACGTGGTGGTCGACCTCGTCGGCTACGACGACGCCGACATCATCGGCGCGTTCTACCTGCACCGCCTCGAGGAGCCGGACGCCCGCATTCCTCCGGGGACGCTCCGGCGCTTCCGCCTGCCCCTGCACGGAGGCGACGGTTCCGTGCACGGGGAGGAGCTCTCGCCCACGGGGATCGAGCTGCCGAGCCTCGACTACGACCGGATGAACACCCGCCCCGACCAGCGGTACGTCTACGGTGTCGGTCTGAGCGGCGAACGAGGCTTCTACGATCAGCTCGTCAAGATCGATTCCGGAGCCCCCGACGGCTCCGGCCGATCGACGAAGATCTGGTCCGAGACCGGGTGCTTCCCGGGCGAGGGCGTGTTCGCCGGCCGGCCCGGACGCGAGCGGGAAGACGACGGCGTCGTCCTGTCGGTCGTCCTCGACGCCGAGCGCGGCACCTCGTTCCTCCTGGTGCTCGATGCCGAGGCGTTCACCGAGGTCGCGCGCGCGGAACTGCCGCACCCCGTGCTCCTCGGATACCACGGCCGCTACGACACGCGCGCCTGAACCTCGTCGATCGCCGCATCGGGGGTGCCGTGCCACGGAGCGCCGTGTCCGGGCAGAATCCACTCCGCATCGATGCCGCGCAGGCGGTCGAGGATCGCGACGGCCTCCGCAGGCTCGTCGGTGAACGGTGCCGGCTGGGGCCCGAGGTCGCCGGTCAGGACGTGCCGTGTCGTGAGCGCATCGCCGACGAAGACGGCGCGGACGGTCTGACTCAGGATCGCCACGCTTCCGGGCGAATGACCCGGGAGGGCGATCACCCGGGGGGCTCCCGGAAGATCGAGCACCTGGTCGTGGGTGAGGTCGGCGGTCTCGGTGACGTAGGCGGTCCGCGCGCCGCCCATCTTCAGGGCGTACGCGGCGAAGGAGGCCAGGGGGAGTGCGCGGAAGCGACCGAGGGGCGTCTTCGGCTTCTCCCCGCCGCGCGCGCGGTCGGCGTCGGCGGGATGAATGTAGATCGACGCACCTGTGGTGCGGCGCAGGCGCTCGGCGAAGCCGAGATGATCGCTGTCGCCGTGCGTGAGGATGATGCCCCGGATGTCGGACAGTGGGCGGCCGAGGATGGCGAGTTCGCGCAGGAGCTCCCGCCAGTGGCCGGGGAGTCCGGCGTCGATGACTGTGATGCCGTCCGGCATGACGATGAGGTACGCGGCGACGATGTCGCTGCCGATGCGGTGGAGGTGCGGTGCGATCTGCATGGGATCTCCGGGTGTCGGTTCAATGATGGCTATGTCTCGTAGCTATGATAGCTACGCGGCATAGCTTTGGAGGAAGATCATGCCCGCTCCTGCTCGGACGACGCGTGCCGACATCGTCGACGCCGCGCGTACCCTCCTCGCGACCGGCGGCGTCGACGCCGTGACGATGGCTGCCGTCGCCTCCCGGGTCGGAATCCGCGCCCCGTCTCTCTACAAGCACGTCCGGGACCGGGAGGAGATGTTGGTGCTCGTCACGGATTCGGCAGTCGAGGATCTCGCGGAGCGCCTGCGCGGCGCCGAGGGGACGCTCCCCGCGCTCGCCCACGCCTACCGCACCTTCGCCGCGGAGAACCCTGAGGCCTTCGCGCTGATCCTGGGCTCCCGCGCCTCGGTGGATCGCCTCGCGGACGCGGCGGCTCCGGTTCTCGCGGCTGTGTCGGCGCTCGTCGGGGATCGCGACGCTCTTGCGGGTGCCCGCCTCCTGACGGCATGGATGACGGGCTTCATCGCGATGGAGCGTGCCGGCGCCTTCCGGCTCGGTGGAGACGTCGAGGCGGCGTTCTCCTGGGGGCTCGACAGGCTCCAGTCCGCCCTGCGCACGCCGGATCAGCCGGTCAGAGCATGAGCAGGCCGCGGGCGAGCAGCCAGAGCGTGAAGCCCAGCGAGGCGACCGCGGACGCGGTGACCGCCATGCGGTGGGCACGGGTTCCCTCTTCCACGATCCACGCCCGCACGACGAGGACCGCCAGGAGGATGCCGGCGCCCGCGGCGACGAAGGGGATGAGCAGGATCGGCCAGACCGCCGGGGGCAGACCGAAGGCGAGGACGAGCGGATCGGTGTTCGCGGCGATCAGGGCGAGGATGCCGGCGTAGAGGAGGTTGCCGCCGGCCGCCACGCTCGCGGCGAGGATCGTTCCCGCGGGGGCATCGCCCGATCGTCGGGAGGCTCCGCGCACGAGGTAGAGACCGGCGTAGACGAGCGTTCCGACGCTCGCGAGAAGGGCGGCCCCGAGGATGGCGAGCGGCACGGGTGCCCGCTGCTGCACGAGGTCGCGATCGGCCCGGAACAGCGCCGTCGTCGGATCGATCTGCGCGGTGGTGAGGAAGGCGGGAGGACGCAGCGACTCGGTGCACGCGGCATCCGGCACTTCGGCGGGGTCCTGCAGGAAGTCCCCGGCGACCCGCGCGGCACAGCTGCGCGTCAGCGACTCCGCGCTCGACCCGGAACCGGTGAGGATGCCGTTTCCGGCGTGGGGGATCCGGACGACCGTTCCGCGCTCGAGACCCTCGGCCGCGGCATCCGACCATGCCGGTGCCGCCCGTGCGTCGTACGTGCCGGCGAGGAGGAGCGTCGGAATGCCGCTCGTGACCCGCTCGGCCTCGCTGCCGTCGCGCGGAGGAACGCCCCACGCTTCGCATTCGGCGACGGCGTCGAGTCCTTCGGCCGCGGTGAACGGCACCTGCTCGGCGCAGGTCAGCGTGAGGTCGAGGCCTTCGCCGGTGGCGGGCAGGGCGTCGAGCCGACGCTGCAGCAGCGGGACGATCGCCTCGGCGTTGCCGGCGGCGAGCTGATCGATGACGAACGGGACCGCGCGGACCGACGCGGCGTCGGCCATCGCCCACCCGAGCGTCCGAGCGATCTCGGCGGCGTCGAGGCGCACCTCCAGCCGCGCGCTGTCGACGGGGGAGACGGCGGTGACAGTGCCAGGGTCGGAGGCGGCAGCCGCGAGGACGTCGCCGAGGGCCGCGTCGAGCCCGGGAGCGCGCTCGCGGCACTCGGACTGGGCGGCACAGGCCTCGGCCACGCTCGCCGCGGCGGCGAGGAACGCCGTCTGCTCCTCGGCCAGGGCATCGACCCCGGGCGGCTGGGCGCCGTCGAGGACGACGGATCGAAGGCCGGCGGGGGCGAAGCGCATCGTCGCCAGGGCCACGCGCGTCGCCTCGTCGGAGGCGTAGAGGTTCCAGCGGTCGTAGCCGAGGGTCGTGCGCAGCTGGCCGAGGTCATCCACCATCGCCCGCGTGGAGTACGCCGCGACGTCGATGCCCTCCTCGGCGAGCCGGTCGCGGCACGCGGTGATGTCGGAGACCCGCGCGCCCTGCGCGGCCGCTCCGGTGACGAGCCGACCCTCCTCGATCACCAGGCCCCGCCCGATCTCGGGGCAGTCCAATGCCGGGCGGGAGAGCTCGGTGCCGCGGTGCGCGACGAGGATCACGTCGCGGTCGCCGACCCAGCGCGCGCCGGTGAAGGTGCGCAGCGCCTGCGCGAAGGCGTCGGCGTCGCCGGTGACCGGCACCACCAGCGGGTCGTCGGAAGGGGTCTCGCTCAGGCTGTCGATGACGATGAGGGGCAGTGCGACGGTGTTCTCCGGGTCGCCGGCACCCCGTTCGGGCACGGTCAGGATGCCGCATGTGAGGCGTGCGCCCTGCCCGTTCGGGACGGGCACCGGGCAGCGGACCTCGTCGATCTCCTCGGTGACGGCGGCAGGCGCCACGACCGTGTCGACCGTGGAGGGCATCCCGGCGGCGGATGCCGCGGGCGCGCCACCGAGTGCCAGAAGGGTCAGAGCGACGGTGGTGCGCAGCAACGCGGCCATTCTGACACTCTAACCAGCGCCGACCGTGCCGGCGGACGCGGGCGGACGACGAAGGGGCCGCCCGGAATGGGCGACCCCTTCGTTCTCGCGACCCGAGGATCGCGCGGGATGTCAGTTGCTGCCGCGGATGATCGCGATCATGCGGAGGATCTCGACGTACAGCCAGACGACGGTGACCATGATGCCGAAGGCCCCGAGCCACGCGTACTGACGCGGGGCGCGGTTGCGGACGCCGCGCTGGATCATGTCGAAGTCGAGCACCAGCGAGTACGCGGCGAGGATCACGACGAAGACGCCGATGATGAGACCCAGCGGGATGCCCATGATCGTGGCGCTGTAGAGGCCGAACGCCTGGTCGGCGGGGAGGACGCCGGTCCACATGAGGACCAGGTTCAGCAGTGCGAAGACCATGTAGCCGATCATCGCGATCATGAAGATCTTGGTGGCCTTCTTCGACGCGCGGATCTTGCCGCTGGCGAACAGGGCGAGGGTGACGCCGACGACGGCGAAGGTCGCGAGCGTGGCCTGGACGACGATGCCGGGGTAGAGCACCTCGAAGAACGCCGAGATGCCACCGACGAAGAGGCCCTCGAATGCCGCGTACGCCCAGATGAGCGCCGGACGGATCTTCTTGCGCGAGGTGAAGATGACGACCATCGACAGGATGAACCCGCCGGCGAGACCGATGAGCCACGGGGCCATCGAGATCTGCTGCGCGGTGTCACCGGTGATCGAAAGGCCGCCGAGGGTCCAGACCCAGCCGACGGCGGCGGTGACGAGGAGGATCGCGAAGAGGCCGACCGTCTTCATGACGGTGTCCTCGACGGTCATGCGATCGGTCTCGGTCGCACCGGCGGTGGGGGCGGCGTACATGCCCTCCAGTCGGGCGTTGGCCGCGGCATCCGTTCCCGCGTGCTGCGCGGTGGCGAACTGCGTGGGACCACCCAGGTTCGCCGCCTGCGCACCACCGGGATAGGTCTGCACGGCCTTCGGGTCCTGGAACGCGGGGTTGTTGAACGCGGGGTTGTTGAGGGCCACTTGCTCTCACACTCCAAAGTCGGGATCTGCTCACAGCGCTGTGCTGTGGATCCACGATATCCGAACGCCGCCCCGAACGCCTTTGTTCCCGCTGGGAGTGCGCTTCGCGCTCGCGGCACGCGGGTACTGTGTGAGCGTGTCGCGACGATCCCGCCCGCTCGTCATCGGCCATCGGGGTGCCCCCGGCTACCGTCCCGAGCACTCGCGGTCCTCGTACGACCTCGCCCTCGCGATGGGGGTGGATGCCGTCGAGCCCGACGTCGTCGTGACACGGGACGGCGTGCTGGTGGTCCGGCACGAGAACGAGATCTCCGGAACCACGGATGTCGCCGACCGGCCCGAGTTCGCCGATCGTCGCGCGCGCAAGCGCGTGGACGGCGACGAGCTCGAGGGGTGGTTCACGGAGGACTTCACCGCCGCCGAGCTGCTGACCCTCCGGTGCCGCGAGCGTATTCCCGGCATCCGCTCCACCAGTGCGACCTTCGACGACGTCCAGCCGGTGCTGCTGCTGCGCGACGTGCTCGATCTCGTGCGGCGCGGATCGCTCGAGGCGGGACGCGAGATCGGCGTGGTGCTCGAGATCAAGCACCCCACCTACTTCGCCGCCCTGGGGTGGGACGTCGCCCGCCTCGTCGCCGACGAGCTGGACGCGGCCGGGTGGGGTGCGGGGCAGCTGCCGTTGACGATCGAGTCGTTCGAGTCCACCGTGCTCGCCGATCTGCGCGATCGCGGGGTGCCGGCGACGTACATCTATCTGCTCGAGGCGTCGGGGAGCCCGTTCGATCTGACCACCGCGCAGGGGAGGGCGGCGCCCACATACGCGCAGACGGTGTCGCCCGACGGCCTCGATGCCCTCGTGGGTTCGGTGGACGGCATCAGCGTCGACAAGCGCATGATCCTCGCTCCCGATCGGCTCGGGCGGGCGACCGGCCCGTCGGCCGTCGTCGCCGACGCGCACGCGCGGGGCCTGCGCGTCTTCACGTGGACGGCGCGGTGCGAGAACGCCTTCCTGATCCCGCAGTTCCGCACGCGCGGCGGCAAGGCCGCGTTCGGCGACTGGGAGGGGGAGTGGGCGCTGCTGGCGGCATCCGGCGTCGACGGAGTGTTCGTCGACCACGCCGACCTCGGAGTGCGCTTCTTCGGCGCGGAGAGCGACGACCTCAGGGACCGCCGCCTAGGGTGAGCGCATGACCAGCGCCGGAACCGCCCCGACCGCCGTCGCCGAGGGGATCGAAGTGACGGGGGTGCGCCGGTCTTTCGGCTCGGTGCACGCCGTGCAGGACGTGACCCTCCACGCCCGCCCCGGGGCCGTGACCGGCCTCGTCGGCCCGAACGGGTCGGGGAAGACGACGCTTCTGCTTATGCTCGCCTCCCTGCTCGCCCCCGACGCGGGCCGGATCCGGCTCGACGGCGTCGACCCGATCGCCGATCCGCACGCGGCGCGCGCTCGCACCGGATGGATGCCGGACGCGCTGGGCGCCTGGGGGACCCTCACCGCTCGTGAGACGCTCGTGATGACCGGGCGCCTCTACGGCCTCACGAAAGCGGATGCCGCGGCTCGCGCCGAGACGCTTCTGCGCGAGGTCGGGCTCGTCCCTCTCGCGGATGCGCCCGCCCGCGTCTTCTCTCGCGGGCAGAAGCAGCGTCTGGGGCTCGCCCGTGCGCTGGTCCATGATCCACGGGTCCTGCTTCTCGACGAACCGGCCTCGGGTCTCGACCCCCAGGCGCGGGTCGAGCTCCGCGTGCTCCTGCGGCGCATGGCGGCCGAGGGCCGGACGATCCTCGTCTCGAGTCACATCCTCTCCGAGCTGGAGGAGGTGGTCGACGACGCGGTCTTCCTCGTCGACGGCCGGAGCGTGGATGCCGAGCGCGTCGCCGCCGCAGCCTCCCGCACCCGCCCGTGGCGCATCCGGATCGCGGGCGACGCCGCCGTCGCCGAATCCGCCGCGGCGAACAGTGCCGCATGGATCGCCGACGTCCTCGGACGGGACGCCGAGAGCGTCACGGTCGATCGCCGGGACCTCCTCATCGCCTTCGCGTCGGAGTCCGAAGCCGCCCAGGCGCTCCGCACCCTCGTCACGGCCGACGTGCCCGTCGTCGAGTTCGCCGCCGCCCAGGGCAGTCTCGAGCGCACCTTCCTCGACCTCGGGGTCGGAAGCGGAGTGGATCCCGTCCGCGACACCGGCGCGGACGGGACCGCCGCGGAGGCCGCCCGTCCGGACGGCGATGCCGCCCCGGATGCCGCCCGTCCGGACGGAGAGACCTCATGAACGCGCAAAGACTCGGCACGATCGTCCGCCTCGAACTGATGCAGCGGACGCGGAGCGTCGCCTGGTACGTGCTGCTCGGCGTCTTCGCGCTCGTGCTCGTGCTGGTGACCGCGCTGTCGTTCCTCGCGTGGGGCGTCGCGCCGCAGCAGGCCGGCTCGGGCGTCTTCTCGACGATCGTCTACATCACGCTGCTGCTGGTCGTGCTCGTCTCTCCCACGCTCAGCGGCAACGCGATCAACGGCGACCGGGAGGCGGCCACGCTCGCGCCGGTGCAGGTGACCCTCGCCACGACCGCCGAGATCTTGCTCGGCAAGTTCCTCACCGCTTGGATCACGGGACTGGCGTTCGTGGCGGTCTCGATCCCGTTCCTCCTCATCGCCACGCTCGCCGGCGGCACATCGGCGGCGACGGTGATCGTGTCGCTCGCGGTCCTGATCGTCGAGATCGGCGTCGTCGCGGCCATCGGGGTGGCCGTCAGCGGCATCCTGGCGCGGCCGCTGTTCTCCGTGGCGACGACCTATCTGATCGTCGCGGCGCTCGTGATCGGCACGATGGTGGCGTTCCTGCTGGTCGGAGCCTCGGTCCGCACCGAGGTCACGAACTCCTACCGGTCGTTCGAATACACGACGGTGGAACCCGACGGCATCCCGCCGTGCTTCCCCGGCGAGGTCTCCACGCCCGGCTACCCGTGCGATGAGGACGCCGAGATCACCTGCGGGCCGTGGCAGACGACGGTCTACGATGCGCCGCGCTTCGACACCGTGTGGTGGATGCTGGCGGCGAACCCCTTCGTGATCCTCGCCGACGCGACCCCGACGACCTTCGATGCGTCGGGGTACCCGGTCGACCTGTTCGGGCAGATCAAGCTCGGCATCCGCTCGGCGCAGCAGGCGCCCGAGACCGAGACGCGCTGGGACGACTGCGCGCCCACACCGCCGACCGATCAGCCGACGCCGGAGGAGATCATCGCCGGGTCGACCCCGAGCTGGTTCGTCGGCCTCGCGCTGCAGATCGCGCTCGCGGCCCTCCTGCTGTGGTGGGCCTGGCGTCGCACGGACACTCCCGCCCGCCGTCTGCCGCCCGGCACCCGCATCGCCTGACGCGGTGCGGACCCGCGGCTAGGGTGAGCGCGTGCCCACCCGTCTGCTCCTCCTCGCCGACACGCACATTCCGGCCCGGGCGCGCGCCCTCCCGGATGCGGTGCGACGAGCAGCGGACGCCGCCGACCTCATCGTCCATGCCGGCGACTGGGTGACGGATGCCGTGCTCGACGACCTCGCCCAGCACGGAGAGGTGCTCGGGGTCTGGGGGAACAACGACGGTCCGGACCTCCGAGCCCGCCTTCCGGAGGTCGCCCGCCGCGACGTCGAGGGTGTCCGGATCGCCGTCGTCCACGAGACCGGTGTGGCGACGGGGCGGGAGGGGCGGATGGACGCCGCGTTCCCCGACACCGACGTGCTCGTCTTCGGCCACTCGCACATCCCGTGGGACTCCTTGACGCCCGCCGGCCTCCGGCTCCTGAATCCCGGCTCGCCCACCGATCGTCGCCGGCAGCCGGAGTGCACGATCATGACTGCCATCGCGGATGCCGGCGTCCTGCGCGGCGTCTCGCTCACCCCGGTCTCCCGTGAGGCGACGAGGGGATGAGCGTCGACGACGAACGCTGGCTCGTCGTGAACGGCCGCCGCTGGCGCCGCACCGACCCCGAGCTCGCTGAGGAGACCGTGCGCGCGCTCACCTCCCACCTCGGTCGCGGGAGGTCCGGCGTGCGCGCGGCGAAGTCCGCCGGTGACGACGATGCTGTCGCGCTCGCCCGGCGTCGTGTGGGGCTGGCCAAACACGGACTGGGGGAGCGCGGCGACCCGTGGTGGGAGATGACGCTCGCAGACCGCCGTCGGCGCGCGGCAGATGCGCTCGCCGAACTCGATGACCTGGACGGCGTGGGCTGACCCGCACTCAGCGGTGATCCATCGACGCGACGGCGGGAGTCGAACCCGCAACACCACCGGGTATGAGCCGGGGTCCGGGACCACCCGGGTCGCCGCGATGTCCCCACGCTAATCCGGAGCGCCGACACGGACCAGGGGGGTTGCCGGCACCGCGTCATGCGTGGTCACGCGCGGTCGCACGACGTCACGCGGAAGGATCGAGGATCCGTTCCGCGAGGATCTGCTGGTGCGCGAGGCGCCGAAGGGCGAGGATGACGGGCTCGTACAGGGCGGTGCCGAGGACGGCGTGGGCGACGGCATCCGCGGGCGGCATGTCCTCGAGGGGCGCGATCTCGCCGGCGGCGATCGTGCGGATCGGCGCGAGATAGTGCGACGCGAGCTCGGCGTCCCAGCGGAGCCCCGCGCCCTGGACGGCTCGGATCGCCGCGCCCAGCTGCGCGACGGCACCGTACTCCGGGTCCCAGGTGAGACCGAGGGCCTCGATGGTGTCGCGTGCGTACTCCGCGTCGGGCTGCTCGACGTACGGAGGGAGGGCGTTCACGGCGCGGCCGAGGGTGGCGTAGGCGGTGTCGGCGGGATGGTCGACCAGGTCGAGGATCTCCTTCACCCGGGCGAGGGGGAGAGCCCGCACCTCGCTGAGCGCCTGAATCAGGCGCAGCCGCGCGAGGTGGTCGTCGCCGTAGTCGGCGCTCGTCGCCGAGGTCGATGCGCCTCTCGGCAGCATCCCCTCGCGCATGTAGAACTTGATCGACGCGACCGGGATGCCGGAGGCGAGCGAGAGTTCGGAGATGCGCATGGAGCTCCTTGTCTAGATATCGCCACTATCTTATATTCGGTAGTGCCACTATCCAGTGGGCCGCGGCCCTCGTCCCCCGGAGCACTCCATGAACCCGATCCTCGCCATCGTCGTCGGCGCGACGCTTCTCACCGTCGTCACCATCGCCTACGGCGGCACCTTCCTCCTCCGCGTCGCCACCGGCGGCTACCCCTTCAACGATCTGCAGAAGTCGTTCTTCCGCGCCGGGCACGCCCACGCCGGCGTCCTCGTCATCCTCGGCCTGGTGTGCGTGCTCGCTCAGGATGCCGCCGGGGTGGGCGGTGGCTGGGAATGGGCCGCGGTCGGCGTGCTCGTCGCGGCGATCCTGATCTCCGCGGGATTCTTCCTGTCGGTCCTCGGGCGTGATCCGCAGCGCCCCGGGCGGGCGATCGCCATCCTCTGGATCGGGGTGACCGTCCTCACCGTCGCGCTCCTCGCGGTGGGGATCTCGATCATCATCGCGGGCGCGTCCGCCCTCGGCTGAGGTCAGCGGGGTGAGGCGAGGTGCGCTCGCAGGTGCTCCACGACGAGCGCGTGGTCGTCGGCCTGGGGGAGACCCGAGACCCCGACGGTGCCGACCATGCCGACGGCGGCGATGAGGATCGGGAAGACCCCGCCCGCCGCGGCGTAGACGCTCGGGTCGAGTCGCGAGTGCATATCGAAGTCCTGATCGCGGCTGCGGAAGAGCATCCCCACGCCGTAGGACGACCGCCCGTACCGCCGTGCGACCCGGGCTTTGCGCTCCAGCCACTCGTCGTTGTCGGACGACGAGCCGGGGAGAGCGGTGTGGAACACCCGCGCCTCGCCGAGCGAGATGCCGATCACGATCGGAAGGCTGCGCTCCCGCGCGCTCTCCCGGAGCGCGGACCCGAGGATCCAGGCATCCTCCAGGTCGAAGCGGGGGAAGACGAGCTCGCGCTCCTCGTCCTCGATGCGGGATAGGGTCGCGGCGGCCTCGAACATACGCCGAATCTAGCGCTGTTGCCGAACCGTTGCCGCCTCGACCGGGCGCGCGGTCAACGCACAGGTTCGATCGGAGTAGCGTTGACCCATGGCGCGGGCGACACAGCGGATCATCCTCGCTGTCGCCACCGCCGGTTTCCTCCTCGGTGTGGGCCTGTTCCTCGGCGTGCTCGCGGCGGGCGCGTTCGCCCCGACCGTGTCCGAGCCGACCGGCCTGCGCGACCCCGAACGCAATGCGCTGATGACCTGGTTCGCCCGCGGCGTGCTCGTCCTCGCCGTGGCCTGGCTCGTGATCGGCATGCTCGCCGCACGGACGCGCCTCGTCGCCCGGCCAGGAGCGGCGGCCGCCCGGGCCTCGTGGCTCGCGTCGACCCGCCCCTGGCGCGCGCGGGAGTCGACTCTCGGGATGCTGGAGCTCGATCGGTGGCTGATGTTCGCCGTGCCGCTGGCGCTCCTCATCGCCACGCGCCTCATCGAGGCCTCGTTCGTGCTCTGGATGCCGCTCCTGCTGAGCGCGGCGGCGCTGATCCCCTTCGCCGTGGTGCTCCGCCTGTTCATCTGGCACCGTTCGCCGTGGCCGGCGATCGCGGCAGCCGGCGGCGTCGTCGTCCTCCAGTGCGTGGTCGAGCTCGCCGTGATCGCCGTCGCCGGCCCCGAGGTCGCATGGACGGTCGTGTGGGCCGCACCCGCGACCTCGACCCTGGTCGTCGCCGTGGGTGTCGCGCTGTTCGGGTGGCTGTTCATCGCCACCGGGTGGGCGATCGAGGTGCAGATCGGCGCGCGCCGCGCGGCCGGGGCCGTCCTCGCGGCCTTCGGCGCAGGCCTCGCCGTGCCGGCCGTGATCCTCGGCTTCGTCGGCATCCGCTTCGCCGCCGCGACCGCCGCCGACGTCGAACTCCTCCCCGCGGGGCTGGCACGCGTCCTCGACGCGATCGCTCTGCTCCCGGTCGGAGCGCCCTGGATCGCCGCGGGCGTCGCCGTCGTCATCGCGGTCGTCGGCGTGGTGCTCGCGCGGATGCCGGAACCGGAGCGCCTCCGCGTTCCCTGAGGTCCCCGCGTCGGTCGATCGCGCCGGCGGAGTCTGTCAGCGCGTGGTGAGGGTGCGGTCGAACGCGCCGCGGCGGGTCGAGACGATGTCCTTGCCGAGCGGCATGAGAGAGACCGGGACGAGCTTGAAATCGGCGATCCCGAGCGGGATCCCGATGATCGTGATGCACAGGGCGATGCCCGAGATGATGTGTCCGAGCGCAAGCCACCACCCGGCCAGGATGACCCAGACGACGTTGCCGAGGAACGAGCCGACGCCGGCGGTCGGCTTCGAGACGACCTCGCGACCGAACGGCCAGAGCGCGTACAGGCCGACGCGGAACGAGGCGATGCCCCAGGGGATCGTCACGATCAAGATGCACAGCAGCACCCCCGCGAGCATGTAGCCGACGAAGAGCCAGAAACCGGCGAAGATCAGCCAGATGATGTTGAGGAGGGTGCGCACCGGCTCATTGTGTCACCCGCACCCGATGCCCGGCTGGGCGCGAGGCGGGGCCGAGCCCCGCGACCTCAGTACTTCTCCAGAGGGTCGTAGTCCACCATCGCGAAGCACGGGCTGAAGCCGGAGATCTGCAGGACGGTCTCGCCCTCGAGCGCGGCGACTCCGAGCGAGAGTCCGTCACCACGGGCGAGGTCCAGCGTCGGCGCGCCGCCGGACGTCGCGCTCCGCTCCTGCGTCCAGCCCTCCTTCGCGGCCCATACCGCGGCGATCTCGTCGAGCACGGCATCCGTGTCGGTGTCGGGGGCGATGGATACCGTCATCGCACCCGGCCAGACGAAGAGCTCGGGGTCCGCGTCGCAGGGGAGGAGCGCGGCGGTCTCGACGGTCCCGAGGTCTTCGAGCACGACCTCCGCCGGGATCGACGCCCGCAGCTCCGCTTGCGCTGCCAGATAGTCGGACTTCGCCTCGTCGAGGGTCATGGGGGTGCCTTCCGTGGGCTGCTGACAGGCGGTCAGTGTCGCGACCAGGGCGACGGCCGCGACGGCGAGGGGCAACCGCCTACTCATGGATCTCCCTGTACAGGTCGCGGAGGACCTCCGTGTTGCGTCGTGGCCCTTCGGCCACGCGCAGGTGGTTGTCGAGTTCGTTCTGGATGCCGAGGAACGTCGAGGGGGCGTAGTCGTGCTGCACGAACGCGTCCGACTCCCGAGGGGTGTCGTAGAACGGGTTCAGATAGTTGATCGCGTCGAAGCCGTACTGGTGGTGAGCGTAGTCCGTGCCGTCGCGCGCGCTCCATCCGTCCTGCAGCCACGACCCGGCGAGCGACTTCACCTGGTCGTATTCGGCTCCCGCCACCTCCGCGCTGGAGAGCACGCTCATCCCGGCGCTGTGCGCGATGGCGACGCTCGACGCGGAGGCGAGCTGGGCGTCGGTGCGCAGCCCCTCCTCGAACCGGGCGAGCTGCGCGCCCTCGCGGAGCGCGAAGTCGCGGTTGGCGTTGCTGGTCTCCTGGAAGGGCAGCCCCCACGATGCCCAGGGGCCGTCCGTGTACACGAAGGCGACCGAGCGGCCGGTCGTGTCCTGCTCGACCAGGTATTGCGCGACGGACTGCACGCCGCCCGAGTAGTAGCTCGCCATGTCGGTGCCCGTTCCCGGGACGTACGTGATCGAATACCTCGCCCGCGACGGATCGCCGATCATCTCGACGATCCGTCGCCGCTCGGGGTCGTAGAGGTAGAGGGACCGCTCTCCCGAGGCGACGCGTTCGAGGTACGCGATCTCGGCCTCCAGCGCCTCCCGCGCGGAGGCGTTCGACCGCAGCGTGCGTCCCTGGTACACGTACTCGGGGGTGTTCTCGAGCTCGGAGCGGGCGTCGGCGAGCCGGCGGACCGCCGTTTCGCGATTGGCGGCGACGCGCGCCGGTGCGGGGATGCCGTTGAGCCCGCCGATGGCGAGCGAGGCACCGGAGATGAGCGCCGCGGCGAGGGGCGAACCGGAGACGACGTCGGACTCCCACCACTCGGCGACGGCGTCGGGGTCTGCGGTGCTCTCGGCGAGGACATCGAGGTAGTCCGGATGCGCGGCGAGCACGGCGGCGACGGCATCGGCGTGCCCGCACGAGCGCATCGAGGATCGCCGCGGTGAGGCGGTCGTCGAGGGTGGCCACACCGGCGGAGCCGAGAGTGGTCAGCGCCGCGGGAGCGGACGGCGGCGGAAGCCGCGTCTGCGGACCGGACACCGCGCCGAGGTCGCTCCGGCACGTGTCGGCGGCGACCTCGAGCATCGTGGCGACGTGCTGGCAGCGGGCGCGGAGGTCGTCGTTGTAGGCCAGGTGCGATGGGTCGAACAGCAGGTGGTTCGGAAGGGTCTCGCCCTCGGTGGCGAACTGCTCGCGCTGGGCTCGCTGGAAGGAACGCACGCCGGCGAGGAAGGCCGGGATCTCGCGGTGGAGCTGATCGATCTCGCGCTTCTGCTGCGCGAGGGTCTCGGCGTAGTCCTCGAGCGCGCGGGCGATCGCGGTGGCGGCGGTCGCCCATTCGCTCGCGGCGTCGTCGACGGGTGCGAGGCCCGCGACCGCGATGGAGGTCTCCGGCGTCTCGTACACCTCGCCGAGGCCGCCCCAGCGGCCGACGACGTCGCGTCCCGCGTCGGCGACCCCGTCGACGGCGCCGCGCACCGCCGTCGCGGCGGCGGTGACGCTCTCGGGATCTGCGGGGAGATCGGGGATCAGCCCGACGCTGACCAGCGTGATGGTCGAGCCCGCGGTCATCGCAGAGACCTCTGCGGTCCGGTGGAGCCGAGGGGACCGAAGCCCCGCCCCGGGAGGGGGGATTCGGGAGAGGATGCCGCGTCCGCGGGTCCGGCCGTGGCCGCCATCGTCTCGTCGGCGTCGATGTAGGTCACGAGGTTCGTGCTCACCGCCGTCACGCCCGCGTCCACGAGGGACGCGATGCGTTCGCCGTGCCCGTCCCACTCCTCGGCGAGCGCGGACATGGCCGGCCCGACACCGTCGACGCCGGCGAGCGCGGCCGCGGCATCGCGCAGCGCCTGCTCGCCCCGGACGATGGGCGCTGCGGTGTCGTCGGCCGCACCGAGCACCTCGGTGAGGAGGGTGTGGGTGGACCCCACGTCGATGCGCCACCGCGTCATGCCTTCCAGACTACGCATACGGGTCTCCGGTTCCCCCGATCGGTGTCGGGGGTCGCGCCTACACTGGGAGCGACATGACCGACGCCTCTGCGCCCGCGCCCCGCGCGGCATCCGCCCCTCTTCTCGTGGTCGGCGACGACCGTTCTCCGCGTGCGGGGGGCGCCGGACCCGCGGGCGGTCCGCGACCCGACGACGACCTCCTCGAAGGTCTGAACCCGCAGCAGCGCGAGGCCGTCACCTACCGCGGACCCGCCCTCCTCATCGTCGCGGGTGCCGGGTCGGGCAAGACGAGTGTGCTCACGCGGCGCGTGGCGTCGCTCCTGCGCACCCGCGAGGCGTGGCCGAGCCAGATCCTCGCCATCACGTTCACGAACAAGGCCGCGGGCGAGATGCGCGAGCGCGTCGGGCACCTCATCGGCGAGAGCGCGCGCGGCATGTGGATCTCGACGTTCCACTCCGCGTGCGTGCGGATCCTCCGTCGTGAGGCGGCCCAGTTCGGGTTCACGACGTCCTTCACGATCTACGACTCGGGCGACTCCCGCGCGCTCATCAAGCGGCTGGTGAAGGAGCACGAGGCCGACGCCTACGGACTGACGCCGGCGGCGACCCAGGGGCGCATCTCCAAGCTCAAGAACGAGCTGGCGGATGCCGAGTCCTACGCCCGGTCGGCGAACATGAGCGACCCTGCGGAGCGCGTATTCGTCGAGGTCTTCAGCGCCTACCAGCGCGAACTGCAGCGTGCCAACGCCTTCGACTTCGACGACCTCATCGGGCAGACCGTGTTCCTGTTCCGCGCGTTTCCGCACGTCGCCGACGTTTACCGGCGGCGGTTCCGGCACATCATGGTCGACGAGTACCAGGACACCAATCACGCCCAGTACGCCCTCATCCACGAACTGACGCGACCGGTGTCGAGCGGCGGCGGGGACGAGTATGCCGACAGCGGCATGATGATCTTCGATGCGCCGGCCGCCGATGCGCCCGAGCCCGCCTCGCTCACCGTCGTCGGCGACTCCGACCAGTCGATCTATGCGTTCCGCGGAGCCGACATCCGCAACATCGCCGAGTTCGAGAAGGACTACCCGGGGGCCAAGGTGGTTCTGCTCGAGCAGAACTACCGGTCGACGCAGAACATCCTCTCCGCCGCGAACGCCGTCATCAGCCACAACTTCGACCGCAAGGACAAGAGGCTGTGGACCGACGTCGGGGCGGGCGAGCCGATAGTCGGCTTCACCGGGTACTCGCAGCACGACGAGGCGCAGTTCATCGCCGACGAGATCGAGACGCTGCATCGCGCGGGAGTCGACTACAACCAGATCGCGGTGTTCTACCGCACGAACTCGCAGTCCCGTGCCCTGGAAGAGATCTTCATCCGTGCCGCCGTGCCCTACAAGATCATGGGCGGCACGAAGTTCTACGAGCGGGCCGAGATCAAGGACGCGCTGGCCTACCTCGTCGCCATCGCCAACCCCGCCGACGAGATGGCGCTCCGCCGCATCATCAACCGTCCACGCCGCGGCATCGGCGACGTCACGATCGAGACGATCGCGCGGTACGCGCAGAGCGAGCAGATCACCTTCCGCGACGCCCTCGCCAACGCCTCCGCGATCGGGGTCGGCCCCAAGATCCAGCAGGCCATCGCGCGGCTGGATGCCGTGCTCGCCGAAGCGGCGGAGGTCATGCTCCCGGCATCCGGCGAGCTCGCTCCGCCGACCGCCGTCGCGGAGGGGCTGCAGCTGCTGCTGAACAAGAGCGGCTACTACGACGCGCTCCGCGCGAGCAAGGATCCGCAGGACGAGGCGCGCGTGGAGAACCTCGACGAGCTCGTCGCGGTCACGCGCGAGTTCGCGCGCAACAACCCGGAAGGGACGCTGCTCGATTTCCTGACGGAGGTCGCCCTCGTCTCGGACGCCGACGACCTCGAGGATGCCTCGGGTTCGGTCTCGCTCATGACCCTGCACACGGCGAAGGGGCTGGAGTACGACGCGGTCTTCCTCACCGGCGTCGAGGAGGACCTCATCCCGCACCGTATTTCGGCGGGGGAGCCGGGTGGACCCCAGGAGGAGCGCCGCCTGTTCTACGTCGGCATCACGCGCGCTCGGAAGCGGCTGTACCTGTCCCTCGCGATGACACGCGCGCAGTTCGGCGAGGTGACGGTGGCGATGCCGAGTCGATTCCTGCAGGAGATCCCGTCGGATCTGCTGCAGTGGCGTCAGTCGCCCGGCGACGTCAACAGTCGCGGGGGGACCCAATCACGGGCGCTGAATGCGCGGCGGCCCGGCGGCGGGTCCGGGTTCGGCACCGGCAACCGGTACGGCGACGACCTGGTCCCGCTCGCGAAGCGCTCGCCGTCGGGATCGAGCGGCTCGATCGACAAGTTCGCCAACCGGATCCCGGCCAAGGTGCGCGACAACGGCGACCTCGAGCTGGCTCAGGGCGACCGCATCCGTCACGACGACTTCGGCGAGGGGCGGGTGGACGCCGTCACCGGCGAGGGCGCGAAGCGCGTCGCCCATGTCCGGTTCGACGGCGCGGGCGTGAAGAAGCTGCTCATCAAGATCGCCCCGATCGCCAAGCTCTGACCGGCGGGGGCCCGGGACGGGGTCCGGCACGCGCGACCCCCGCGCACGTGGTACGAATATGACAGCGATCCGGGGGGATCGCCGCGCGGCGCCGTCGCCGCCGACGAGATGGGGGATCGCATGATGACGTTTTTGCGCGCTCGACGCGGAGGGTGGGTGCGCGATCTCGCTCTCGCGGGGGTGCTCGCCCTATCCGTGTCGCTGCTGCCGCTCGGCGCTGCCGCGTCCGCGCAGACGCCGGAGCCGCCGGCTCCGCAGCCCGGATCCCTGTCAGGGACGGTGACCGACACCACCGGGGCGCCCGTCGAGGGGACGACCATCACGGCTCGAGACCGCGCGGGCGCCGAGTGGACGACGGGCTCGGGCTCTTCGGGGACATTCGTCCTCACCGAGCTTCCGCCCGCGGACTACCAACTGCGTTTCGATCCTCCTTCAGGCAGCGGACTGACACTGCAGTGGTACGCCGGGGCGACGTCGGACGTCGACGCGCAATGGATCCCCGTCGCCGAGGCAGAGGTCAGGTGCTGCTTCGATGCGGTTCTGTCACCGCCGCCCATCGCCGCGGGCACGCCGTCGATCGTGGGCGAGGCCGCGGTTGGGAGCACTCTCACGGTCGACCCGGGGCTGTGGCCGGAGGGAACGTCCTTCACCTATCAGTGGCTCGTCAGTGACATCGAGATTGCTGGCGCCTCCTCAGCGGAGTACCCGCTGACGACGGCGGATCGGGACAAGACCATCTCTGTGCGCGTCACGGGGACTCTCCAGGGGTATGCGGATGCATCCCGCACGAGCGGCCCGACGGCGCGCGTGATCGTTGCGGGGTCGCCGACGATCACCGGCACGGCGGCGACAGGGTCCACGCTGACCGCAACGACGGGGACATGGACGAAAGGCACGGCGTTCGCCTATCAGTGGCGCGCGGGCGGCGCGGAGATTCCCGGCGCGACGTCGGCGACCTTCGTGCCCGGCGCCGCCCAGGACGGTGTCGCGATCACCGTCGACGTCTCAGGGTCAAAGGTCGGGTACGCGACCGTGACGCGATCGGCTAAGCCGACATCTCTCGTCATGCGCTCCAGTGTGCCCAAGATCAGCGGTGCACTTGCGGTGAATCGGACGGTGCGCGCCGAGCCCGGAACCTGGACGGCCGGGGCGGTCTTCACCTTCCAGTGGTATCTCGACGGGAAGGCGATCTCAGGCGCAACGGCGCAGTCTCTCAAGATCTCAAGTGCCATGCGCGACAAGAAACTGTCGGTGAAAGTGACGGCGAAGAAGCCGGGTCACCCGACCGTGTCCAAGACCTCGGCCGCCTCGGGGAAGATCACGACCGCCTCGACGCCGACGATCTCGGGCACTGCGGCCGTCGGTTCCACGCTCACGGCGAAGGCCGGTGCCTGGCTCTCGGGGACCTCCCTCTCGTACCAGTGGTACGCGGACGGTGTCGCGATCGCGAAGGCCACAGCGGCCACCTATCGGCTGGCGTCCGCCCACGAGGGGGCGCGGATAAGCGTGAAGGTCACGGGAAAGAAGAGCGGTTACGCCACCACGTCCCTCACCTCCGCGTCTACCGTGCGCGTGTTGCGGGCCGGGACTCCGTCGATCAGTGGCACCGCGCAGGTGACCCGCACGGTGAAGGTCGTGACGGGCACCTGGACGTCGGGTAGCTCGTTGCGTATCCAGTGGTTCGCGGACGGCGTCGCGATCAAGGGTGCGACGTCGTCGACACTCAAGATCGGGTCGGGACTCGCTGGGAAGCGCCTGACCGTCAAGGTCACCGGATCCCGTTCCGGGTACGCGACGGTCACAAAGACCTCCGCCGCGTCGGCTGTCATCGGGTATCCGTCCCGGACGACACCGACGAGCGAGTGGAACTGTCCCTCATGGGCCCCCATCAAGGGCAATAAGAGCTCGATGATCTATCACATGCCGGGACAGCGCTTCTACGACCGCACGAAGCCGGAGGACTGCTTCCGGACCGAGTCGGCGGCAGTGTCGGCGGGCTACCGCAAAGCGAAGGTCTAGCTCGCGCCGTCACGGAGGGGGAACGGCGCCGCGGGGGCGGAGCGGGACCGTTAGGCTCGAGCGATGGCTCTCTTCTCGCGCCGACCCAAAGACTCCAGCCCCGCCGACGACGGTGCGGCCCCGGCCGACGACGCCACGACGCCGACCGCAGACGCAGCCGACGCGGCGCTCACGGTTGAGCCCGCACCCTCGGTGTCGATCTCGATGACGTCCTTCGGGGGACTCGGCTCCGGCCCCGCCACCCCGCCGCCGGCACCCGCGCCGGCCACCCCGGAGGGGGCGACGAAGCGCGTGCTCGGCCCCGAGACCGCGCCCACCGAAGGGGTCGAGTCGGTACCGGGGCTCCGCGACAACATCCTCGTGCGCACCGCGCTGACCGAGCTCAGCACGCCGCCCGCGGCCACGGAGCTCCTGCAGGTCGCTCGCCAGCTCCTGCAGGGCCACCTGTTCCTGCGCGTGAAGGGCGATGCGCGCGCCATCCTGTCCGAAGGGCGCGAGATCCCCCTCGCGGTCGCGAGCGTCGGAGAGCGCCGGTTCGTCATGGCCTACTCCTCGGGTGCGGCGCTGCAGACCAGCATCCAGTCCGACGGCGAGGCCGAGACGTCCGCTCTCGCGCAGCCGTCCCTCAGCATCCTCCGCCACGTCATCGCGCAGGGGTACGACGGCCTCATCGTCGACAACTATTCGGCTCCCGCGCGCGCCGTGATCCCCGCGGAGCTCCTCACGAAGGCTCTCGAGACCCACGACGCGGATGCCGCGGTGAAGACCCTTCTGGCCGGTGCCCGCACCGATCAGACGCCGTCCGCCGTCGCCGACGCCCTCACCCGCGCGCCGCTGTGGGTCGCGGTCGGTCAGACACCCGATGGGCGGCCCGGCCTCGCCGAGGCGCGTTCGGCGGAGGGGGAGAGGTTCCTCGAGCTCTTCTCGCACCCGCTCGAGCTCGCCGTCCTCCAGCGCAAGGACCGGGCGGCGCCCGTGACGGGCGCGCAGCTCGCCGCGGCGCTCCGCCGCGACACTCAGCTCGCCGGTGTCGTGATCGATCCCGCCGGCCCGTGGATCCGCCTGCGGCGCGATGACCTCGCCCCGGTTCTCGCGCTCCCTGACGAGACGCCCACCACCGCCGCTTCCGACGCCGACTGACGCCCGCCGCGTGACCGGTTCGCGCACGGGGGCTGTGCGAGGCAGCGCCACGTCCTAGGGTCGGACCATGGCGTCAGAGCGCATCACCCTGACCGTTCCGGGACCCGAGGGCGACCGCGAGGTGGGGCTGTCGAGTCCGAACCGGGTGCTGTGGCCTGCGCTCGGGATCACCAAGCGCGAGCTCGCCGAGTACGTCATCGCGGTTCAGGAACCGCTCCTCGCGGCGAACGGCGACCGACCGCTGTCGCTCGAGCGGTTCCCCGAGGGGGTCGAGGGGGAGCGCTTCTACTCGAAGAACCCCCCGAAGGGCGCTCCGTCGTTCGTGGAGACCGTGACGGTCACCTACAACAGCGGGCGTCGGCATCCGCAGCTCGTCCTCACCGAAGCCGCCGCCGCGGTCTGGGCGGTCCAGATGAACACCGTGGTGTTCCACCCGTGGGCTTCGCGCGTCGCCGACACCGACAACCCGGTCGAGTTGAGGATCGACCTCGATCCGCAACCGGGCACGGACTTCGCCGATGCCGCACGGGTGGCGCCGGTGCTGCGCGAGGTGCTCGCAGAGGCCGGGCTGACCGCCTTCCTGAAGACCAGCGGCAATCGGGGCCTGCACGTGTTCTGCCCGATCGAGCCCTCCCACGAGTTCCTGGACGTCCGGCATGCGGTCATCGCGGCGGGCCGCGAGGTCGAGCGACGGATGCCGGACCGCGTCACGACGGCCTGGTGGAAGGAGGAGCGGGGAGAGCGCGTCTTCATCGACTTCAACCAGGCCAACCGCGACCGCACCATGGCCGGCGCCTACAGCCCGCGGGCGCTGCCGGACGCGCGTGTGTCGACGCCGCTGGAGTGGGATGAGCTCGCCGGCGTCGATCCCGCCGACTTCACCGTCCGCAGTGTGCCCGACCGTCTCGCCGAGCGTGGCGACCCCTGGGCGGCGATGTTCGACGCGCCCGGACGCATCGAGACGCTGCTGCAGTGGTGGGAGCGCGACGTCGCCGACGGCCTCGGCGAACTGCCGTTCCCGCCGGAGTTCCCGAAGATGCCGGGGGAGCCGCCCCGGGTGCAGCCCTCGCGCGCCCGCACTCCCGACGCCGACTGACGTCGGGAGCCGTCACACCAGGACGTCGGCGAGGTCGTAGGCGGCCACGCTCTCGAGCTGGTCGTAGGTGCACGAGCGCGGATCACGGTCGGGGCGCCAGCGGTCGAACTGCACCGTGTGGCGGAACCGCCGCCCCTCGAGCTGGTCGTACCGCACCTCCAGGACCCGTTCCGGGCGCAGGCGCACGAACGAGACGTCCTTCGAGCCGCTGAAGCGAGACCGGTCGGATTCGCCGGTGACGGCCGTCCCGTCGGCGTCCCGCTCGACCCACGGTTCGAGCTCGGCCACCAGCTCTTGGCGTCGGCGATCGGTGAAGGCGGACGCGCCGCCGACCGACACGAGTTCACCGTCACCGTCGTACAGCCCCAGGAGCAGGGATCCGACACCGGAGCCGGACCGATGGATGCGGTAGCCGAGGAGCACGACGTCGGCGGTGCGCGCGTGCTTGACCTTGAACATGGTCCGCTTCCCCGGGGCGTAGGCCGCGGCCAGGGGCTTCGCCATGACGCCGTCGAGGCCCGCCCCCTCGAACTCCGTGAGCCACCGCTCGGCGACCGACGGATCGTCGGTGGTGCGCGTCACGTGCACCGGGTGCGGAACGTCCGCGAGCAGATCGACCAGCGCGGCGCGACGCTCGGCGAACGGATGCCCCGTCAGGTCGGCATCCGCCCGGGCGAGGAGGTCGAATCCGATGAACATCGCGGGGGTCTCGGCGGAGAGCGTGGCCACCCGCGAGGCTGCCGGGTGGATGCGCTGGCTGAGCGCCTCCCAGTCGAGGCGCTGGGCTCCGGCCGGGCCCGTCGGCACCACGATCTCGCCGTCGATCAGGCAGGGCGCGGGGAGAAGCTCGCGGAAGGCCGCGACGAGCTCCGGGAAGTACCGCGTCAAGGGCTTGGCGCCGCGGGATCCGATCTCGACGTTCGTGCCGTCCCACGAGATGAGGGCGCGGAAGCCATCCCACTTCGGCTCGAAGCTCAGCCCACCCGGAGTCTTCGCCGGATCCGGAACCGCGGGGACGGACTTGGCGAGCATCGGCGGAGGGATGTCGTACGGCATCCCCTCATCCTGCCCCGGGCGACGGACGCCCGGTAGGGGGCCGCCGCTCGCGCGTCGGTCAGGCCTCGACGGTCTTCTTCGGCCGCGCCCACCGCGCCGGGGTGTTCGGGCCGTCCCACACCTGGATGACGCCCCACACCGCGGCGGTGATCGGCACCGCGAGGACCGCGCCGACGATGCCGCCGAGCACGGTGCCGACGGTCAGGGCGATCAGGACGACGAACGCGTGGAGCTTCATCGCCCGGCTCATCAGCACCGGCTGAAGGAGGTTGCCCTCCAGCTGGTTCACCAGCACGACCACACCGACCACGAGAAGAGCGGTGACGAAGTCGTTCGCCACAAGAGCGACGAGTGCGGCGAGGGTGCCGGCGAGCGTCGCGCCGACGATCGGGATGAACGCGAGGAGGAACACGAGCACCGCGAGCGGGACGGCCAGCGGCACCTGGAGGATGAGCAGACCGATCAGGATGCCGATGGAGTCGACCAGGGCGACCGTCGCGGTGCCGCGGACGTACGAGCCGAGCACCGTGACCGTCTTGTCGCCGATGCGGCGACCCCGGGCGTAGTGCTCGCCGCGGAACGGGCGGAGGAGGAACTCCCACAGCTGCGGGCCGTCCTTGAGGAAGAAGAAGAGGGTCACGACCATGAGCACGAGACCCGTGACGAAGCTCGCGACGGCGCTCACGCCGGCGAGCGCTCCCGAGCCGAACTGCGCGCTCGTGACGAAGTCGACGAGCGTCTCCAGCCACTCGTCGAGCTGTTCCTGCGTGGGCGCGAAGGGCAGCTGCTGAGCCCAGTCGATGAGCGACCGCAGCCCGTCCTCCGCTTGCGCGTACAGGTCGTCCCACTGGTCGCGCACCGCCCAGACGATGAGCCAGCCGACACCGGTGAGGAGGAGCACGATCGTCAGCAGCGCCAGGATCGTCGCGAGGAGCGAGGGGACCCCGCGCGCACGCATCCACTTCATCACCGGGGCGAACGCGCAGGCGAGGATGAGGGCGATGACCACCGGGATCGTCACCAGCGTGAGCTGCTGGATGGCGAAGATGATGCCGGCGGCGACCGCGACGACGAGGATCACCTGCAGGGCACGGGTCGCGAGGACCCCGAAGCCGTCGGCCCACTGCCGCCACGGCGACTGCGACGCCTTCAGGTCGATGCCGTCGGACTCGATGCGGACGGTCTTCGGCTCATGATTGAACAGGCCCATGGGAGCGAGAGTAGCCCCCGCGCCGGATACGCCCCGACGGCTTGCCGCGCCCCGTGCACGGTGATAGGTCGCCGTGGCCCGGAATCCGGGGGTCACCGGTCCCGTCGGAGCATCGCCCACGTGTCGAGACTGGTCCATTCGCCCTTGAACCGATCGGCGTCGATGTTCCGGCCTTCGTGACGGAACCCGACCCGTCGCAGGAGTCGGGCGACCGGCTCGTTGCGCGCATCCGACACGGCGAAGACACGGTGCGCTCCGAGCTCCCGGAACAGCGCGTCGATGATGGCGGTCAGCGCTTCCGACGCGATCCCGCGTCCGTGCGCCGCCGGGGCGAGGGTCACCCCGATCTCGTAGGTGTCGGGCTGGTCGTCCAGCGCTCGGACGGCGATGTCCCCCTGCAGGTCGCCCCCCGCGTCGTGGATCGCGATCTGCACCCACCGCCCCGATCCGGCCTCGATCCCGGCGGGCTGATCCGCCAGCAGGGCGTCGGCGTCGGCGTCGCTGTACGTCGTGCTCCACGACTGCCACCGCGCGACATCCGGATCCCGGCGATACCGGACGAACGCCGCGCGATCGGCTGCCGTGAGGACCGACAGCGTCAGGCGCTCGGTGTGCAGCGGCAGGACCATGCCCGAAGAGTATCGACGCGCGGCGCGTCGCGGGGTCAGGCGAAGGCGCTCATCCCCGTGATGTCGCGTCCGATGAGAAGGGCCTGGATCGACTCGGTTCCCTCGTACGTGTGGATCGCCTCGATGTCGGCCATGTGCGTCATCACGCCGTACTCGATGAGGATGCCGTTGCCGCCGAGCAGGTCGCGCGCGGTCTGCGCGATGCGGCGCGCGGCGCGGGTGTTGTGATACTTCGCGAGCGAGGCCTGCGTCGGACGCAGCCCACCCGACCGCTCGAGATCGGCGAGGTGGCGGCAGTAGAGCTGCATCGCGGTGAGCTCCTCGAGCATCTGCGCGAGCCGTTCCTGCACCATCTGGAACCGGGCGAGGGGCTTGCCGAACTGGGTGCGCTGCTGCGCGTACGACAGCGCCGCCTCGTAGCAGGCGGTGGCGTGCCCGAGGGCCGACCACGCCACCCCCGAGCGGGTGGCGTAGAGCACGCGCGAGGCGTCCTTGAAGCTCCGCGCACCCGGGAGGACGGCATCCGCGGGCAGGCGCACGCCGTCGAGGGTGATGAGGGCCTGGTGGATGCCGCGGAGCGACGCCTTGCCGCCGATGACCGTGCCGGTGTAGCCCGGCGTGGACTGCTCGACGAGGAAGCAGCGGACGGCGTCGTGCTCGGGGGCGTCGGGGTCGTCGACGCGCGCCCAGACGAAGGTGATGCCGCCGGACGCGCCGTTGCCGATCCACTTCTTGGCGCCGTCGAGCACCCACTCGTCGCCGTCGCGGCGCGCGGTGGTCGCGAGCCCCACAGAGTCGGAGCCGTGGTCGGGTTCGGTGAGGGCGAAGGCGCCGGGCACTTCGCCGAGGGCCAGAGGGCTGAGCCACCGTGCCTGCTGGTCGGCGCTGCCGTAGGCGGCGAGGGTGCGGAGGGCGAGGCCGCCCTGGACGGCGACGACCGTCCCGAGGGACCCGTCCCCGCGGGAGATCTCCATGTTCACCAGTCCCGCGGCGAGCGGGGAGAAGAAGGTGAGGTCGGGGTGTTCGATGCCGTCGTTGAAGAGGTCGTGCGCGCCGAGGCTCATCGCGAGATCCAGGGGATACTCCGCCGCGTCCCAGGCGCGCTGCATCCGATCGCCGAGGCCGTCGACGAAGACCTTCGCGCGGTCCCACACCTCGCGGTCGGCGGCGGGGATGTCGGCGAAGACGGCGTAGTAGTCGGTGTCCAGACGAGCGGCGAGGTCGTAGCCGGGAACGCTCTGTCCGGGGCGGGGCTGGAATTCGTCGCTCATGCGGTGCTCCTGTTGTCGGCGGCGGGCGCTGGTCAGTCTAGTGGTACCGAGTGTCAGTAAGCGGTGGACTGAGTGCCGCACCTGCGCCACGCCGGGACGGTCGCGTCCAAGCGCGGTGAAACGCTGGGGTCTTTTCGACGTCTCCGCCCCCGACACGCCGCGGGGGCGCCGGTTTCTCCCGCGTTTTTCACACGGAGGGCGGGTGCCCGGCATCGCGCGCGGCCCGGGCGAGCCCGACCCCGCCGAGGGAGAGGGCCGGAAGGGGGATCCGCGTCAGCCGTCGAGGCGGGCGGCGAGGCGGCGCGCGATCTCCGCGCGCGGCATCGTGCGCGGGAACGCGGCGACGACGAGGTCGTCGGGCGCGGGGTCCGCGTCCGGGTGGACGCCGAACCGACGGCGGGCGTCGTCGAGGGCGGCGCGGAGGACGGATGCCGGTACCCGCTTCGCGCCGCGCAGCAGCTGCCGCAGCACGTGGTTGTGCACGGCGGTGACGACCGCGGCGAAGCCGACGGCGTCCAGCGGATCCAGGCCCGGGATCGCGGCGCGCAGGTACTCGTCGAACAGGCGCTCGTAGCGGAAGACCGTCACGATCTCGCGGTCGCGCAGCGCCGGCACCTCGCGGACCACGGTGTAGCGCCGGCGCGCGAGCTCGGGGTCGGCCGCGAAGTGGGAGTAGACCAGCAGCGAGGCCTCGCACACGGCATCCCACGGATCGTCGTGCGGGCCCGCGAGGAACGCGCGCACCCGTTCGAGAAGCAGCTCGTGGTCGGCGAAGACCACATCGTCCTTCCCGCCGAACTGGCGGAAGAACGTCGAGCGCGAGACGCCCGCGGCCTGAGCGATCTGCTCCACGGAGGTCTGGTCGAAGCCCTGACGCGCGAACAGGTCCAGCGCGGCAGCCACGACGTCGTGGCTCGCGCCACCCGACGGTGGCAACTCGGTCATGGAGCGAGCATAGCGCCGGGGCCGTCCCGCGCCCGCTCGACGGCGGGACGGACCCGCGCCCGCGCGGTAGTAGGCTGGGGAACCTGTCGATCTCTCGACATCGAGATTCTTTCGGCGTCACCCACCCACATTCGCCCCACCGAAGGACTGCACTGTGGATCTGTACGAGTACCAGGCACGAGACCTCTTCGAGAAGTACGGGGTGCCGGTTCTTGCCGGCATCGTCGCGGACACTCCGGAGGAGGTGAAAGCGGCCGCCGAGCAGCTCGGTGGCGTCGTCGTCGTCAAGGCACAGGTCAAGACGGGCGGGCGCGGCAAGGCCGGCGGCGTGAAGGTCGCGAAGACCCCCGATGAGGCGTTCGAGGCCGCCCAGGCGATCCTCGGGCTCGATATCAAGGGGCACGTCGTCAAGCGCGTCATGGTCGCCGCAGGCGCCCGCATCGAGGAGGAGTACTACTTCTCGGTGCTGCTGGACCGCGCCAACCGCTCCTACCTCGCCCTCGCGAGCGTCGAAGGCGGCATGGAGATCGAGCAGCTCGCCGTCGAGAAGCCCGAGGCGCTCGCGCGCGTCGAGGTCGACCCGCTCACCGGCATCGACCAGGCCAAGGCCCTCGAGATCGCGCGCGCTGCGCGGTTCAGCGAGGAGCTTGCCCCGAAGGTGGCCGACGTCTTCGTCAAGCTCTACGACGTCTACACGGGCGAGGGCGCGACCCTCGTCGAGGTGAACCCCCTGATCCTCGACGGCGACGGCAACATCGTCGCCCTCGACGGCAAGGTCACCCTCGACGAGAACGCCTCGGAGGTGCGTCACCCCGAGCACGAGGAGCTCGAGGACAAGGACGCCGCCGACCCGCTCGAAGCCAAGGCCAAGGCGTCGGGCCTCAACTACGTCAAGCTCGACGGCGAGGTCGGCATCATCGGCAACGGCGCGGGCCTGGTCATGTCCACGCTCGACGTCGTCGCCTACGCCGGTGAGAACCACAACGGGGTCAAGCCCGCGAACTTCCTCGACATCGGCGGCGGCGCCTCGGCCACCGTCATGGCCGCCGGCCTGGACGTCATCCTCGGCGACCCGCAGGTCAAGAGCGTCTTCGTCAACGTCTTCGGCGGCATCACGTCCTGCGTCGCGGTCGCCGAAGGCATCGTGAAGGCCCTCGAGATCCTCGGCGACACCGCCACCAAGCCGATCGTCGTCCGCCTCGACGGGAACCAGGTCGAGGAGGGCCGCGAGATCCTCGCCGGCGCCAACCACCCCCTGGTCACCCTCGCCGCCGGTATGGACGAGGGCGCCGACAAGGCCGCCGAGCTGGCCGCCGCCTGAGCGTCACCACGAAAAGGACCAGAACATGTCGATCTACCTCACCAAGGACTCCAAGGTCATCGTTCAGGGCATCACCGGCGGTGAAGGCACCAAGCACACCGCGCTGATGCTCAAGGCCGGCACGAACGTCGTCGGCGGTGTCAACGCACGCAAGGCCGGCACCACCGTCTCGCACGTCGACGCCTCCGGCAACGCCGTCGAGCTCCCCGTGTTCGCCTCCGTCGCCGAGGCGATGGAGAAGACCGGCGCGGACGTCTCGATCGCGTTCGTCCCCCCGGCCTTCACGAAGGACGCGATGATCGAGGCCATCGACGCCGAGATCCCGCTCCTGGTGGTCATCACCGAGGGCGTGCCCGTCGGCGACACCGCCGAGGCCTGGGCGTACACGAAGAGCAAGGGCGAGAAGACCCGCATCATCGGGCCCAACTGCCCGGGCATCATCACGCCGGGCGAGGCGCTGGTGGGGATCACCCCCGCCAACATCACCGGCAAGGGTCCCATCGGCCTCGTCTCCAAGTCGGGCACCCTGACCTACCAGATGATGTTCGAGCTGCGCGACCTCGGGTTCTCCACCGCCATCGGCATCGGCGGCGACCCGATCATCGGCACCACGCACATCGATGCGCTCGCCGCCTTCGAGGCCGACCCCGAGACGAAGGCCATCGTCATGATCGGCGAGATCGGCGGCGACGCCGAGGAGCGCGCGGCCGAGTTCATCAAGGCCAACGTGACCAAGCCGGTCGTCGGCTACGTCGCGGGCTTCACCGCGCCGGAAGGCAAGACCATGGGCCACGCCGGCGCTATCGTGTCCGGATCCGCGGGCACGGCGCAGGCGAAGAAGGAGGCCCTCGAGGCCGCCGGCGTCAAGGTCGGGAAGACCCCGTCCGAGACCGCGTCGCTCATGCGGGAGATCATCGAGTCGCTCTGATCCGCGACACCGCGGACACCGCGCGAACGCCCCGCTCGGCTTCGGCCGGCGGGGCGTTCGCCGTTCCGCCGCGGCATCCACGCGGGTAACGTGGAGGCCATGCCGCTGACCGGAGAGTACAAGCCGTCCACGTCCGAATGGGCCCGCACGCAGGCGGAGCGCTACGAGGCCTCCGGCGGCACCGAGGACAACCTCCTGCGAGGCGTGCCGATCATCGTGCTGACCACGGTCGGGGCGAAGTCGGGAGGGCTCCGCAAGACCGCCCTGATGCGCGTGGAGCACGAGGGGCGCTACCTCGTCGTCGCCTCCAAGGGCGGCGCGCCCGAGCACCCCGCCTGGTACTTCAACATCATCAAGAACCCGCACGTCGAGCTGCAGGACGGGGCCGACAAGCGCGACTACCTCGCCCGCGAACTCGACGGCGCCGAGCGCGACGAATGGTGGCAGCGCGCGACCGCCGTGTGGCCGGACTACGACGCGTACCAGGAGCGCACCGAGCGGCGGATCGCGATCTTCCTGCTCGAGCCCTTCACGGACTGATCACGGTCCGTCCGGCTTCCGTCCGGACGTCCGCGTCACCCCCTACACTTCCCCCATGGGTGGGGGTCCGAGCGCATCGACGACGGATGCCGCACCGGTGGCCGCCGCTGGGTCGACGCCGCTCCGTCCCTCACCGGGCTGGTCGCTCGCGTTCGCGCTCGTCGGCGCCGTGGCGGTCATCGCGCTGATCGCCGTGGCCGCGCTCATCGCCGTGCCGCCCTCGATGGCCAATCTCGCCAGCTCCACCGCGGACGGCGTGACCGCCGCGCCCGTCGGTGCGTCCGCGGAGGCGGCGATCGTCGTGCCCGCCGGCTGGATCGTCGTACGCCAGGGGGAGCAGGAGATCCTCGTGCGGACTCCGGACGGCGCCCTCGAGGCGCGCGTGTCCGCGGCATCCGCTCCGGCGGAGGAGGCGCTCGCCGCCGCCGCGACCGCCGCGGCGGACGACACCGGCGCGGAACCGGGGGCGGAGCGGAGCGAACCCCTCGCCTCCGGGAGCATCGCCGTCCACGTCGATGTCGGATCCTCGGTCGTCGTCGCAGCCGTCGCGAAGTCCCCGGAGGCGCCCGCGAGCGTCGTCGTCGACGCGCGCGTCCGCGACGGCGCCGACCCGACGCGCTACCGCGCCGCGCTCGCGCAGCTCCTCGACGGGGTGCGCCCATGACCCGCCGGCCCGCACGCCCGGCCGCCCGCCGCACCCTCGCCCTCGCCGCGGCGGCGACGCTCCTCCTCGCGGGATGCGCCCCCGTCGGGGACCCGCAGTGGACGCCCCCGGACTGGAGCGCCGCGACCGTACGGGTCGTGGCCGCGCCGGATGCCGTCGACGTCGACGCGGCGGCGGTGTCGACCTCCCTCACCTCCCAGCGGATCCGCAACGACGAGGTCGGCATCCAGGCACGCTGGTCGGTGCTTCCCGGCCGCAGCGCCCTGGTCGCCCCCTTCAACGACGCGATCGAGGCGACGGTCCGCGAGGCGGTGGCCGCCCAGAGTGCGACGGTCGGTGTCGCCTACCGGCCCGTCGCCCACCCCGAGGGATCAGGCCTCGAGGACCGCACGTGCGTCGCCGGATCCACGACGCGACCGGCGGCCGAGCTCCTCGCCGACCCCGCGCTCGGTCCTGCGGGCGGAGCGGGGACGGCCGTGGTCTGCGACGTCGTCCTCGCCGCGGGGTCGATCTTCGCACAGAGGATGCGGGTCGTCTCCGGCGCCGCCGGCGAGGTCGCGTCGGACCGCACCGAGCTCCTCTACGTCGACACCGCGACGGGGGAGGTGTCCTCGGCGGCAGGTCTGTGGCAGGAGGACGCGGTCGATGCCCTCGGCGCCGACATCGTGGACGCCCTGCGACGGGATGCGGGAGCGCTGAGCCTCGCCCCGGCGACCTTCGAGGGCGACGAGCAGCGGGAAGCGCTGCGGGCCGCGCTCGCGACGACGGTTCCCGGCCTGGACGACGGGCTCGCCTTCACGATCCCCGCGGGTTTCCGCGCCCCCGAACTCGCCGCGCTCGGGGCGGCCGAGACCTCCGAGCCGCTGACGGTGGCCGTTCCCGCCGTCCGCGCCGAGACCCTCGTGACCCCGCTCGGTGCCGCCGTCCTCGCCGCGGTCGGCGAGCCGTACGCCGGTCCGCCCGCGGTGCCGGCCGGGCTCGACCGGCTGGACTGCGCCCTCGTCCCGTGCGTCGCGCTCACCTACGACGACGGGCCGACCGTGCACACCCCGCGTCTGCTCGACGAACTCGCCACGCTCCGCGCGAGCGCCACGCTCTACGTCCTCGGTCAGTACGCCGCCGGCGCCCCCGACACGGTGCGCCGAGCGGCGGCGGAGGGGCATGAGATCGGCAACCACACCTGGAACCATCCCTCGCTGCCCTCGCTCACCCCCGAGCAGGTGCGCGACCAGCTGGGCCGGACGGCGACGCTCCTCCGCTCGCTGTCCGGGCAGCCGGTGGCGACCTTCCGGCCGCCCTACGGGGAGTTCACCGCGGAGGTGCTCGCCGCCGCCGGCGAGCCGGCGATGATCTGGACCGTCGACACGCGCGACTGGGCGGGTCCGGCGGAGTCCGAGATCGTCGCGAGCTCCGTGCGGGGGGCGACCGTCGGCGGCATCATCCTCCTCCACGACACCCAGGAACGGTCCGTCTCGGCGACGCCGGCCATCGTCTCCGGCCTCCGCGACCGCGGTTTCTCCACCGCGACGATCACCCAGCTCTTCGACGGCGATCTCCCGGCATCCGGAGCGTGGCGCGCCGCACCGTGAGCGGCACGCCCGTGGGTAGGGTCGATCGGGCATGTATCGCCTCACCATCGCCCTCCTCGCCGCCTTCGACGCCGTCATCGCCGCCGTCGTGGGTCTCGCGGCATCCCTCGCGCCGCTGACGCTCCTGTGGGTGTTCGGCTTCGACGGACTCCCCGACCTCGGCACACTGTGGCCCGCGGCGGGAACGGTCTGGCAGCTCGGACACCTCGTGCCGCTGGCGATCACCCTGCCGCCGGAGTACGTCGCCGTGACGGGCATCGACCCGGCCGCGGCATCCTTCCCGCTCTCCCTCGCGCCCCTCGCCTTCGCGGTGTTCACCGCGGCCTTCGCCGCGCGATCCGGACGCCGCGCCGCCGACGCGGGATCGGGCCTCGTCGGCGCGGCCGTCGGTGGCATCGTGTTCGCCGGCATCGCGACGCTCGTGGCCGTGAGCGCGCGGACCGAGGTCGCGGTGGCCGATCCCGCGCTCGCGATCCTCCTGCCCTCTCTCGTCTTCGCCGTTCCCGCGCTCGGGGGCGCCGTGGCGGGGCAATGGGACGATGCGGATGCCGGACCCGTCGCCGCAGTCCGGGACCGCCTCGAGCGCGCCCGCGCGGAGGAGGCGGTGCGGGCGACCGCCGCGGGTCTCGCGGTCATCGCGGCCGGGCTGGTGGGACTCGGCGGCCTCGTCGTCACCGCCGCCGTCGTCGCGGGGATGGGCGAGGTCATCTCGCTCACACAGGCCGCCGGGGTCGATCTCATCGGCTCCGTGGTGCTCGCCCTCGGCTCCTTCCTCTACCTCCCGACCCTCTGGGGGTGGGGCGTCGCGTTCGTCGCCGGCCCCGGCTTCACCCTGGGAGAGGGCACCGCGATCGCACCGGGCGGGACGGATGCCGGTGTCGTCCCCGGCATCCCGCTCCTCGGGCTGCTCCCTTCGGCGACGTCGCCGTGGCTGCTCCTCCTCGCTCTGCTCCCCGTCGGGGTCGGCGCCCTCGCGGGCCTCATCGTCCGTCGCCGCCTCCGCGACGGCGCCGTCGCCGACGTCCCTCTCACCCCGCGCGCGATCATCGCGGGGGTGCTCGGACTCCTCGCCGCCGGGTTCGGCGCGCTCCTCGCCGTCGTCACCTCCGGGGGGATGGGGCCCGGACGCTTCGAGCGGGTGGGGCCGGAACCCGGGCCCCTCGCGCTCAGCCTGGGGCTCGAGGTGCTCGTCGGCGCCGCGATCCTCCTGCTGTCGCCGCGGGCGCTCGACGACGAGGCAGCAGAGGCGTACCGGGGCGAGTACCGCGAAGAGGCGCAGGCCGTGTACCGCGAGGAGACACCGACGGCGTTCGGCGATGACCTGCCCGACGCGGACGGCGAGACCGAGGACCTCTCCTCGCTCGCCCCCGCGACCCCGGCAGCGACCCCGGCCCCGTCCGATCCCGCGGACGATGTCACCGAAGACCTCTCCGATCTCCGCGAACCGGGCGGCGAGGACCCTCCCCGCTAGACTTGCCCGGTGCTCACCGTCGCCGTCCTCATCTCGGGCGCCGGGTCGAATCTGCGGGCTCTGCTGGAAGCGGCGGCCGAACAGGATTTCCCCGCGCGCGTGGTCGTCGTCGGTGCCGACCGCGAGGCGGACGGCTTCGGGCACGCCGAGTACTTCGGCATCCCGACCTTCCTCGTCCCGTTCGAGCAGTTCGACTCGCGTGAGGCATGGGGGGCCGAGCTCGGCGCACAGCTCGCGGTGTGGCAGCCCGATCTGGTCGTCCTCAGCGGGCTGATGCGCCTCCTCCCCGCCGGTCTCGTCGACGAGTGGAGCCCGCGCATCATCAACACCCACCCGGCGTTCCTGCCGGAGTTCCCCGGCGCGCACGGCGTCCGCGACGCCCTCGCCGCAGGGGTGGAGGAGACCGGTGCCAGCGTCATCCTCGTCGACGCCGGCGTCGACTCCGGCCCGATCCTGGCGCAGGAGCGCGTTCCGGTCCTCCCGGGCGACGACGAGCACGCCCTCCACGACCGCATCAAGCCCGTCGAACGCCGCCTGCTGATCGACGTGGTCCGCCGCGTCGCCACGGGCGACCTCGACCTCGCCGCCGCCGCCCGGGCGTCGGCATCCTGACCTCCCGTCCGATCCTTCGAGGAGACCGCCATGGCAGGCCCCACGCACGACCCCGCTCTCTACACCGCCCGTGACGTCGTCCCGATCCGTCGGGCGCTGCTGTCGGTGAGTGACAAGACCGATCTGCTGGTGCTGGCCGCAGCGCTCGCCGAGGCCGGCATCGAGATCGTCTCGACCGGGTCGACGGCCGCCACGATCCGGGATGCCGGACACGACGTCACCGACGTCTCGGCCGTCACGGGCTTCCCGGAGTCGCTCGACGGACGCGTGAAGACCCTGCACCCGGGTGTGCACGCCGGTCTCCTCGCCGACCTCCGGCTCGACAACCACCGCGCGCAGCTCGGCGAACTCGGCATCCAGCCGTTCGAGCTCGTCGTGGTGAACCTGTACCCGTTCGTCGAGACCGTCCGCTCGGGCGCCGAGGGCGACGCGGTCGTCGAGCAGATCGACATCGGCGGCCCCGCGATGGTGCGCGCGTCGGCGAAGAACTACGCCAACGTCGCGATCGCCGTCTCGCCCGAGAGCTATCCGGCGATCATCGACGCCGTGCGCGCCGGCGGCACGAACCTCGATCAGCGCCGCGACCTCGCCGCGCGCGCCTTCGCGCACACGAGCGAGTACGACCGAGCGGTCGCGACCTGGTTCGCCGAGGAGACGCTCGCCGGCGAGGGCCTCCCGAACCACCTCACGATCACCGCCGAGCGGCTCGAGACCCTCCGCTACGGCGAGAACTCGCACCAGCGCGCGGCGATCTACACCCGGGTGGGCGGCCACGGCATCGCGCAGGCGACGCAGCTGCAGGGCAAGGCGATGTCGTACAACAACTACGTCGACGCCGACGCGGCGCTCCGCGCCGCCTTCGACATGGTCAAGCCGGCCGTGGCGATCATCAAGCACGCGAACCCGTGCGGCATCGCCGTGACGGCGCCCAACGCGCTCGACCCCATCGCCTCGGCGCACCTGCGTGCGCACGAGTGCGACCCGGTCTCGGCCTTCGGCGGAGTCATCGCGGCCAACCGCACCGTGACGCTGAAGATGGCCGAGAACCTCCGCGACATCTTCACCGAGGTGATCGTCGCGCCCGACTTCGAGCCCGAGGCCCTCGAGGTCTTCCGCCTGAAGCAGAACCTCCGCATCCTGCAGCTGCCGGCGGACTGGCAGCAGGAGCGCATGGACGTCCGGCTCGTCTCGGGGGGACTGCTCCTGCAGGATGCCGACCGCTTCCCCGACGACATCGAATCCGTCGCGGCCAACTGGGAGCTGGTCTCGGGCGAACGGCCCGATGCGGAGGAGATGACCAACCTCATCTTCGCGTGGAAGGCCTGCCGCGCGGTGAAGTCCAACGCGATCGTCCTCGCGAAGAACTCCGCCACCGTGGGCATCGGCATGGGCCAGGTGAACCGGGTGGACTCCTGCCGCCTCGCCGTCGAGCGCGCGGGCGATCGCGTGCAGGGCGCGGTCGCGGCATCCGACGCGTTCTTCCCGTTCGCCGACGGACCGCAGGTGCTGCTGGACGCCGGAGTCTCGGCGATCGTGCAGCCGGGCGGATCGGTCCGCGACGCGGAGGTCGTCGAGGCCGCGCGTCAGGCGGGAGTGACGATGTTCTTCACCGGGGAGCGGCACTTCTTCCACTGACCCGAGTGGCGGCCACCGTCGTGTCCGATTTCCGCCAGCCGGTGTCGGCGGGGCATGTCAGGCTGGGGGAGTGCACCCCGGAATGACCTTCGACGAGCGGTACCGCGCGATCCACGCGCGCGACCGCCGCTTCGACGGGCAGTTCGTCACCGCGGTGCGCACGACCGGCATCTACTGCCGGCCGAGCTGTCCCGCACGCACGCCCCGCGCCGAGAACGTCACGTTCTTCGCGACGTCCGCCGCCGCACACGAGGCGGGGTACCGCGCCTGCAGGCGCTGTCTGCCCGAGGCGGCGCCCGGGTCTCCCGCCTGGGATCTCCGCTCGGATGCGGCGGCCCGCGCCATGCGGCTGATCGCCGACGGCGTCGTGGATCGCGAGGGTGTCCCGGGGCTGGCGCGCCGCCTCGGATACTCGTCCCGGCATCTGACGCGTCTGCTCACCAGCGAGCTCGGCGCAGGCCCCCTCGCGCTCGCGAGGGCGCAGCGGGCCCATACCGCGCGGACCCTCCTCGTCGGCACGGAGCTCTCGGCGGCGGAGGTCGCCTTCTCCTCGGGCTTCTCCAGCATCCGCCAGTTCACCGAGACCATCGGCGAGGTGTTCGGGATGCCGCCCACCGAGCTGCGCGCGCGTCGTGCGCGCGCGACGACCGACGCCCCTGTCGCGGGCACGGTCGACCTGGCCCTGCCGCTGCGCGAACCCATCGACACCGCGGGGCTCTTCGGATGGATGCGCGCCCACGCCGTCCCCGGGGTCGAGCACGGCGACGGCACGAGCTTCTCACGCACCGTCCGCCTCGCGGGCGGCCCGGCATGGTTCGCCGTGCACCAGACCGATGACGGGCGGCTCCGCCTGCGCGCGCGGCCCGCGGCGCTCGGCGACCTGGCCCCGCTCCTCGCGCGGGTGCGCCGCCTGTTCGACCTGGACGCCGATCCGCTGGCCGTCGACGAGACCCTCGCCCGGCATCCGGAGCTGGCGCCGGCGGTCGCCGACATCCCGGGTGTGCGGGTCCCCGGCGCGATCGACGCCCCCGAGATGCTCCTGCGGGCGATGATCGGCCAGCAGATCAGCGTCGCCTCCGCCCGTACCCTCCAGGGGCGTCTCGCTGCGGCACTCGGCGACCGGGTCGAGACCGGGGAGGAGGCGTCGATCCTCTTCCCGGATCCCGCGGTCATCGCCGAGCGGGGCGCCGAGGTGCTGCGCGGTCCCGGCGCCCGCATCCGGGCGGTCATCGACGCCGCCGCCGCCCTCGCCGACGGCACCCTCACGCTCGGTCCCGGGGACGACCCGGGCGAGCAGCGGGCGCGGCTCCTCGCCCTCCGCGGGGTCGGCCCGTGGACCGCGGACTACGTCCGCATGCGCGTCCTGGGTGATCCGGACGTCCTGCTGCCCGGAGATGTGGCCGCTCGCACCGGCGCGGGCCACCTCGGGCTCCCCTCCGATCCGGCCGGGTTCACCGCGTGGGCCGGGCGCACCGCGCCGTGGCGCAGCTACGCCATGGCGCACTTCTGGTACGCCGCCCCCGTGACGCGCGCGTGGCGCACCCCGGGTCCGGGGTCCGTGCCGGTCACCGATTCCGCCATGCAAGGAGCGCCCGCATGACCTCCGCCCTGTTCCAGATCGTCGACACCCCCGACGGGCCGTTCGCCCTCCTCGCGGACGCGGGCGACGGTGCCGTCCTCGCCTCGGGGTGGACCGACGACCGCGATGCCCTCGTCACGCGCCTGTCGCCGGATCACCGCCCGCTCGCGGTCCAGGACGGAGAGACGGATGCCGCGGCCGCCGTCGCCGCGTACTACGCCGGCGACCTCCGCGCGATCGACACCGTCGTCGTCCGCGCCTGGGGCACACCGCTGCAGCGTGCCGGATGGGACGCCCTCCGCCGGATCGATCCGGGTGCACCCCTGACCTACACCGGCCTCGCGGCCGCGCTCGGCGCCCCGCGCGCCGTCCGGGCGGCGGCCTCCATCTGCGCGCGCAACGCCCCGGCGCTCTTCGTGCCGTGCCATCGGGTGCTCCGCGCCGACGGCTCTCTCGGCGGCTTCGCGTGGGGCGTCGCAGTGAAGGAGAGTCTCCTCGCGCGCGAGAAAGCGCTTGCGCCGACCGTCGCGGCGCGCGTACGGTAGAAGGCTGTCGCGTCCGCTCCGGGCGCGCTCGGGCCCTGCCCGCTCACCTGAGGAGGACGCCATGATCCAGGCCGCCGACGTCGCGAAGACCGCCGCCCTCCTCCCCGCAGGCCTCACCGGTTTCGGACCGGGCTCCCGCCGCTAGGGCAACTTCCGCTCTTCCGCCCGCGGGCATATCCCGCCCACTTCCGTGTTCTCTCCTCCGGGAGACCGCGTCCGCGCTCGCCCGCGCCCACCTCGCCCGTCTCGGGCCCGCTCCACCTCCCACAAGGATCATGACCGCTAACGCCAGCCCGAAACGGCCGACCGTCTCCACTCCGCGCGCCCTTGCGCGCCTGCTTCCCTTCGCACGCCCCGTGCTCCCGCGCCTCGCGCTCGGCGCCGCGAGCGCGCTGGTCGCGAGCCTGCTCGCCCTGGCGATCCCGCTCGTCCTCGAGCAGGTGGTCGCGGGCCCTCTCGCCTCGGGCGACACCGTCCTGATCGTGTGGGGGGCCGTCGCGATCCTCGGGCTCGGCCTGACCGAGGCGCTCATGGTGTGGCTGCGGCGGTGGTTCGTCCTCGGCCCGTCGACGAAGGTCGAGTTCGGTCTGCGCACGAGCTTCTACGCCCGGCTCCAGCGACTCCCCGTCTCGTTCCACGACCGCTGGCAGTCCGGCCAGCTCCTCAGCCGGATGATGCAGGACATCAGCATGCTCCGGCGGTGGATGGCCTTCGGCGTCGTCCTCCTTGTCGTGAACACCCTCACGATCCTCGTCGGCACCGCCCTGCTCTTCCGCTGGCACTGGGCCCTCGGCACCCTCTTCCTCCTCGTCTCGGCGCCGCTGTGGTACGCCGGCTATCGGTTCGAGAAGACCTACGGCACCCTCGCCCGCCAGAGTCAGGACCAGGCCGGCGACCTCGCCACGAGCGTCGAGGAGAGCGTGCACGGCATCCGCGTCCTGAAGGCGTTCGGGCGCGGGACGCACGCCCTCCGCAAGTTCGCGCGCCAGGCGGAGACCCTCCGCGAGACGGAGCTCGACAAGGCCCGCGCGGTGGGCTGGATCTGGTTCTGGCTGGTCCTCCTGCCCGACATCGCCTTCGCGCTGTGCCTCGGCCTCGGCATCTTCCTCGTGCAGCTCGGGCAGCTGCAGACCGCGGAGCTCGTGGCGTTCTTCGCCATGGCCGTGGTCCTCCGGTGGCCGATGGAGTCGATCGGCTTCCTCTTCTCCTTCACCCTCGATGCGCGGACCGCCACCGACCGCATCTTCGAGGTCTTCGACGAAGAGAACACCATCACCGACCCCGCCTCCCCGGCATCCCTCACCGCGCCGCGCGGCGAGCTCGCCTTCGAGGGGGTCCACTTCCGGTATCAGGATGCCGCGCCCGGCGAACGCGACCTGCTCGACGGCATCGACCTGCAGCTGCGGCCCGGGGAGACGATGGCGCTCGTCGGACTGACCGGGTCCGGGAAGACGACGCTGACGACCCTGCCCACGCGTCTCTACGACGTCACGGGGGGTCGGGTGACGCTCGACGGCGTCGACATCCGCGACCTGTCGCTGCGGGAACTGCGCACCCACATCGGCATGGCGTTCGAGGATGCGACCCTGTTCTCGCAGACCGTGCGCGAGAACGTCCTCCTGGGGCGTGAAGACCTCGATCCCGCCTCGCCCGAGGGGGAGGCGATCATGCGGGAGGCGCTCGCCGTCGCCCAGGCGCACTTCGTCGACGACCTCCCCGAGGGCGTCGACACCGTGATCGGCGAAGAAGGACTCTCGCTCTCCGGCGGACAGCGTCAGCGACTCGCCCTCGCGCGCGCGGTCGCGGCGCGGCCCGCGGTGCTCGTGCTGGACGACCCGCTCTCCGCGCTCGACGTGGACACCGAGAAGCTGGTGGAGGACGCGCTTCGCGAAGTCCTCCACTCCACCACCGCGCTCGTGGTCGCGCACCGCCCGTCGACCGTCACCCTCGCCGACCGCGTGGCGCTGCTCGAAGCCGGCCGCGTCACCGCCGTCGGCACCCACTCGGAGCTCCTCCGCCGGAGCGAGCACTACCGGCACGTCATCTCCAGCCTCGAGGAGGCGAACCCGTGACCCCCACCACCGTCTCCGGCACGAGCGGCGAGGACCGCTCGGACTACACCCGCGAGGAGAGCCGCGCGATCCGCCGTCGCTCCCTGCGGCTCCTCGGCTCGCTCATCTCGCCCGTGCGGGGCCAGCTGATCCTCGCCGGTGTCGTGCTCGTCGTCTCCACGGCCCTCCGGGTGATCGGCCCCGCCCTCATCGCGTTCGGCATCGACAGCGCCCTGCCGGCGGTCCTCGACGAGATGGACTGGATGCCGACGATCGGCGTCGTCGGGCTCTACCTGCTCACCGCGGTCAGCGGCGCCGCCCTCATCGGGTGGTACGTCGTGGTGGCGGCCCGCCTCACGCAGGCGATCATGCTGGACCTTCGCAAGCGCATCTTCCTGCACACCCAGCGGCTCAGCCTGGAGTTCCACGAGTCGTACACGTCGGGCCGGATTATCTCCCGGCAGACGAGCGATCTCGACACCATCCGCGAGCTGCTCGACGGGGGCCTCAACGAACTCGTCTCCGGCGTGATGTTCGGTCTGTTCACCCTGGTCGCCCTCCTGCTGCTCGATTGGCAGTCGGGCGTCATCCTCGCCGTCATGGGGATCCCGCTGTTCCTCCTGATGCGCTGGTTCTACCTGCGCTCGCAGCGGGTCTACCGCGAGTCGCGGGTGGTGAGCGCCTCGGTGATCGTGAAGTTCGTCGAGTCCATGACCGGCATCCGCGCCGTCAAGGCGTTCCGCAAGGAGCCGCGCAACGACGAGGAGTTCGGCGGACTCGCCGAGCACTACCGGGACGTGAACATGCGCTCGATCCGTCTGTTCGGGACGTTCGAGCCGGGCCTCATGGCGATCGCCACCGTGTCGCTCGCCCTCATCGTGCTGTGGGGCGGCATCCGCGTCGCCGACGGCGCTATCGCGGTCGGCGTCCTCACGGCGGCCGTCCTGTACGTGCGGAACTTCTTCTCGCCGCTGCAGGAGGTCGCGTTCTTCCTGAACTCCTACCAATCCGCCACGGCCGCGCTCGAGAAGGTGTCCGGCGTCCTCGACGAGGAGCCGACCGTGCCCGACCCGGCCGAGCCGGTCGACCTGTGGACCGCGCGCGGGCACGTGGAGTTCCGCGACGTGACCTTCGGGTACGCCGACGGGCCGACGATCCTGCCGCACTTCTCCCTCGACATCCCCGCCGGGCAGACGATCGCCCTGGTGGGGACGACGGGGGCGGGCAAGTCGACGCTCGCCAAGCTCGTGTCGCGCTTCTACGATCCCAGCGCGGGGGCGGTCACCCTCGACGATGTGGACCTCCGTCGGCTGCACCCGAAGGACCTCCGCCGGGCGATCGTCATGGTCACGCAGGAGGCGTACCTGTTCAGCGGCACGGTCGCCGACAACATCGCGCTGGGCAAGCCCGACGCGACGCTCGAGGAGATCAAGAACGCCGCCCGTGCGGTCGGCGCGCACGCGTTCATCGAGGCGCTCCCGGACGGTTACGCCACCGATGTCAACAAGCGTGGCGGTCGCGTGTCGGCCGGACAGCGCCAGCTCATCTCCTTCGCCCGCGCGTTCCTCGCCGACCCCGCGGTGCTGATCCTCGACGAGGCGACGGCCTCGCTCGACATCCCGTCGGAGCGGCAGATCCAGCAGGCCCTGCAGACGCTCCTCGCCGATCGCACGGCGATCATCATCGCGCACCGCCTGTCCACGGTCGCGATCGCCGACCGGGTGCTGGTGATGGAGCACGGGCGGATCATCGAGGACGACGAACCCCACGCGCTCATCGAGGGCTCCGGGAAGTTCGCCCAGCTGCACGCGGCATGGCGGGAGTCTCTCGTCTGACGCTGCGCGCGCACCGCGCATATCCCCTGTGCACGGTCACGGAGATGTGCACGATGACGGATGCCCCGTGGGCATCCTGTCCGCGATCGTGCACATCTCCGCGATCGTGCTCGCGCGAGGGGACGCGAACGTGACAGAAGCCGCCGTCCGAGGACGGCGGCTTCTGCGGGGAGTGGGGGACGTAGACGGCGAGGCCCCGATGGGGGAGGGGTATCCGAGGCCCCGCCGCCGGTCTGCGCGGAGGTCAGAGACGGGTTTCGGCGATGACCTCGCCGTACTCCGTCTCGCCCACCGGCTCGAAGCCGACACGGTGGAAGAAGGCCTGCGGCCCTCCCTCACCGGCTTCGTAGATGACGTTCACGTGCGACATGCCGCGCTCGCGGGCCTCGCCGAGGAGAGCCTCGACGGCGAAGCGGCCGACACCGCGGCCCTGGTCGTCGGCGTCGACATTGATGCGCCACAGGACCGAGCGGAAGTGCTCCTGAGGGAAGTCGGGGTCGAAGTTGCCGCTGATGAAACCGACGACGTCGTCGCCGTCGAGGACGACGCGCTGCCAGGAGGTCTGCGGGTTCACCACGGTGGCCGCGATCCCGTAGCTGACGGGGGAGAGGAACTCCTCCTGTCCGGGCTTGAGGGACATGTTGTTGACGGCGACGATCGTCGAAGCGGACAGTTCCTCAAGTCGCAGTTCACCCATGGCCCCAGGCTAACGGCAATGCCCGTCGGGGTCACGCGCGGGTGTGGACAGGGCGTCACACAATCGCGCGCGGGCGGGCCGAGATATCTCGACGTCGAGATACTTTGAGGTCGGTGCGATAAGGTGAGCGGGACTGAAAGAAGGACGACACAGGTGACTGACTCGACCATCATCTACACGTACACCGACGAGGCGCCGGCGCTGGCGACGGCATCGTTCCTCCCCATCATCCAGGCTGTGACCGGCCAGGCGGGCGTCGATGTCGAGATCCGCGACATCTCGCTCGGCGGCCGCATCCTCGCCGCGTTCCCCCAGAACCTCACGCCGGAGCAGCAGGTGGGCGACGCGCTCGCAGAGCTCGGGGGCCTCGCGACGCTGCCCGTGGCGAACATCATCAAGCTGCCGAACATCTCGGCGTCCATCCCGCAGCTGAAGGCCGCCATCGCGGAGCTGCAGGGTCTCGGCTACGACATCCCCGCCTACCCCGACGACCCGCAGAGCGTCGAGGACAAGGACATCCGCGCCCGTTACGACCGCATCAAGGGCTCCGCGGTGAACCCGGTGCTCCGCGAGGGCAACAGCGACCGCCGTGCGCCGCTGGCTGTGAAGAACTACGCCAAGAAGCACCCGCACCGCAACAAGCCGTTCGCCGAGGGGTCGAAGACCCGCGTCGCCACGATGGGTCACGACGACTTCAAGAGCAACGAGAAGTCCTGGGTCGCGGCGCACGACGACGTCCTCACCATCCGCCACATCGGCGAGGACGGCACCGAGACCGTCCTGAAGGAGGGCCTCAAGGTCCTTCCGCGCGAGATCATCGACGCGACGTTCCTGTCCGCGGCGGCGCTGGACGCCTTCCTCGCCGAGACGCTCGCCGCGGCATCCGCCGACGACGTCCTGTACTCCGTGCACCTCAAGGCCACGATGATGAAGGTCAGCGACCCGATCATCTTCGGGCACGTCGTGAAGGCGTACTTCGCCGACGTGTTCGCCCGGTTCGGCGACCGCATCGCCGAGGCCGGCCTCACGCCCAACAACGGTCTGGGCGGCATCCTGTCGGGGCTTGCGACGGTCGAGGGCGGCGACGAGATCGTCGCGGCGATCGAGGCCGCCCTCGCCGAGGGCCCGCGCCTGTCCTACGTCAACTCCGACAAGGGCATCACCAACCTCCACGTCCCGAGCGACGTGATCGTCGACGCCTCGATGCCCGCGCTCGTCCGCAACGGCGGCAAGCTCTGGGGCGCCGACGGCGGCGAGGACGACACCATCGCCGTCATCCCCGACTCCTCCTACGCCGGCGTCTACCAGGCCGTCATCGAGGACGTCATCGCGAACGGGCCGCTCGACCCGGCCACGATCGGCACGGTTCCCAACGTCGGACTCATGGCGCAGAAGGCCGAGGAGTACGGCAGCCACGACAAGACCTTCGAGATCGCCGCCCCCGGCACGGTCCAGGTCGTCGACTCGGAGGGCACCGTCCTTCTCGAGCACGTCGTCGGCACCGGCGACATCTGGCGTGCCACCCAGACCAAGCACATCCCGGTGATGGACTGGGTGAAGCTCGCCGTCACGCGCGCTCGGGCGACCGGCGTGCCCGCGGTGTTCTGGCTCGACGTCAACCGCGCGCACGACGCCCAGCTGATCGCCAAGGTGCACCAGGGCCTCGCGCTGCTGGACACCGCCGGCGTCGAGATCGTCATCCTGCCCCCGGACGAGGCGACGAAGTACACGCTGGAGCGCATGCGCCGCGGCGAGGACACGATCTCCGTCACCGGTAACGTGCTGCGCGACTACCTCACCGACCTCTTCCCGATCCTCGAGGTGGGAACGAGTGCCAAGATGCTCTCGATCGTGCCGCTCCTCGCGGGCGGTGGCCTCTTCGAGACCGGTGCAGGCGGCTCCGCCCCCAAGCACGTGCAGCAGCTGGTGGAGGAGAACTACCTCCGCTGGGACTCGCTCGGGGAGTTCTTCGCCCTGGCCGCGTCGCTCGAGCACCTCGCCACCACGACCGGCAACGCGCGGGCCCAGGTCCTCGCGGACACGCTGGATGCCGCGACGGGGACGTTCCTCGAGAACGACAAGTCGCCGGGCCGCAAGCTCGGTTCGATCGACAACCGCGGCAGCCACTTCTACCTGACGCTCTACTGGGCGCAGGAACTGGCGCGCCAGACGGCGGATGCCGATCTCGCCGCGATCTTCGCGCCGGTCGCGGAGGCTCTCGCCTCAAACGAGGAGACGATCGTCGCAGAGCTGGGCGCCGTCCAGGGGCAGCCGGCGGACATCGGCGGCTACTACCGTCCGGACACCGCTCGGGTCGACGTCGTCATGCGTCCGTCGCAGACCTTCAACGGCATCATCGACGCGCTCGCCTGAGCGACGCGTCGCACAACATCGAAACGGTCGCCCGCAGCTCGCGGGCGACCGTTTCCGCGTTCGCGCGGTGGTGGTGTTCGAGCGTCGTCAGATCCGCGTCGCGAGGAACGCGGCCTGCTCCAGCCACTGGCGGCTCTGTCCGCCCTCGTGGTCGTTGAACGAGTACACCCGGATCTCCTTGTCGGATGCCGCGTAACGGTTGAACGCCGCGAACACCGTCGACGGGGGACAGGTGAGATCCATCAGGGCCGCAGAGAAGAGCGCCGGTGCGGTGGCCCGCTGGGCGAAGGCCGCGCCGTCGAAGTAGGACAGCGTGCGGAACACACGCTCCTCCGCGCCACGGTGGACGGCGAGGTACCGCACGATCTCCTGGTACGGGTCGCGATCGGTGAGCCCCACAGCCCGCCGGAAGTGGCAGAGGAACGGCACGTCCGGCATACAGGCGCGAAGACCGGTGCTCAGCCCTGCGACGGCCAGGGCGATCCCGCCACCCTGGCTGCCGCCCGTGACCGCCACGCGGCCCGCATCGATGCCGGGGAGCGTGCGGACGGCGTCGACGGCGCGGACACCGTCCGTGAACACGCGCCGGTAGTAGTAGTCGGCGGGGTCGTCGATACCGCGGGTCATGAAGCCCGGGACGGACGGCCCCGTCCCGTGCGGATCGGGGGTGTCGCCGCCGGTGCCCCATACGCTTCCCTGGCCGCGGGTGTCCATGAAGAAGTGCGCGTAGCCCGATGCCGCCCACGCGAGCCGCTCGACGGGCAGTCCGCGTCCACCGCCGTAGCCGTTGAACTCGACGACGGCGGGGAGCGGGGCGTCCGCCCCGGCGGGGACGGTCAGCCAGCCTCGGACGGGGTCGCCGGCGAATCCCGGGAAGGTGACGTCGAAGACCTCGAGCTGCGTCAGCGGCGTCGCGTGAGGCGCGACGGTCGCCGGCGCGTCATGGCTGCGCGCGGCGGTCAGCGTATCCGTCCAAAAGGCGTCGAAGTCCGACGGCTCTGGGATGTCGGGGTAATAGGACTGGAGCTCGTCGAGCGGCAGGTCGAATCGGGGCACCCCGCCACTCTAGGACGGACGAATCTCGATACGCCGCCTCTGGCGGCTACTCGATCTTGACCCGCGCCGCGTCAACGCCGCTGCGCGGCATTGATCCGGCACGCGTCAATAGTGCACCCAGACCTCGGTGCCGGTGGGCGTCCAGTCGTAGAGGTACTTGGCGGTGGCGACCGGGAGGTTGACGCAGCCGTGGCTCATCTGCTGCCCGAAGCTGTTGTGCCAGTACGCGCCGTGGAAGGCGATGTCGGGGGCGAAGTAGACCACCCACGGCACGTTCTCCGTGCAGTACTCGGCGCCCTCGAAGCAGCCCATGTCCTGCATGGACACGTGGGCGAAGACCTCGAAGCGACCGGTGGGGGTGGGCGTCCCCGGCAGACCCGAGGAGATCGGGTACGACGAGACGACCTCGCCGTTCTCGAACATGTAGGTCATCTGCGAGCTGAGGTTGACCTCGATGGTGCGGGCCAGCGAGGTCGTGGCGAACTCCGTCTCGGTGACCGGCAGGGCGAACGCACCCTCGCCCGCCGCGAGCTGCGCGGCGTAGTCCTCGGCGATGCCGGCGGTCTCGCCGAGCTCGCGGCCCGTGACGCCGGCGATCTCCTCGCGCAGCACGTCGCCGCGGGAGTTCGTGATGACGCGGGCGTCGACGGCGGCGCGGTTCACCGCCTCGGGGAGGCCCCCGACCATGCCCTCGATCGCCGACGCGTCGGCGTCGATCGTGAACGAGCCGGCGCCATCGGGGGTGACGGTCAGCCATGAGGCCGCGACCGCGCGGTCGACGGGGACGACGCGCTCTTCGCCGACGTAGAAGCCGGCGGTGTCGAGGATGCCGTTGAGGCGCGCGGCGACCTCATCGGCCGCCGCGGTGGTGGTGATCGCGTCCACGGGAGCGGCGACGGCCTCGAGGCTGACGCTGCTCTCTCCGGCCGCGAAGGCGTCCTGGAGGGCGAGGCGGACGGTCTCGACGTCGATCCCCGTCCCCTCCGCGGAGGGGGTCGTGACGTACGTGGTCGAGCCGGCGTCGAAGGCGAGGGTGGCCTCGACCGGGTCGGTGTAGAGGTCGGGGGCGGCATCGCGGAGCGCGGAGGTCGCGGCGATCGGGTCGATCTCCACCGGAGCGTCGACGGATGCCGGGAACCACGCGGTCGGGTTCCACGCGGGCGAGGCGGCGTAGGCCGCGTCGACGAGGGCCGCCGCGTCGACGGATGCCCCGAGGTCGGCTCCGGTGACCTCGACGTCGCCGCCCGCGCCCGTCAGGACGACGGTGGTCTCGGCGAGGCGCTGATTCACGGCGTCGACGGCGGCGCCCGGGGTGTGCAGACCCACGCCGACGCCGCCCACCGCGGCCCCCGGGGCGACGAGGAAGAGCGACGAGACGACGAGACCGACGGCGGCGACCGCGGCGCCCACCCCGATCCACAGGCCGGTGCGGCGCTTGCGCGGCGCGGGCTCGGCGGGAGCCCAGGCGTAGACGGGAGCGTCGGCGTCGCCGCCCGAGGCGTCGACGCCGTCGGTCCGGTCCGACTCGACGGAGTCGTCCGTGTCGGTCCTGGTCGTGAGATCTGTCACGTCATTCACCCCCCGGTTCTGCGCGCAGTGTCGTTCCATGGTAAGGGACGGCAGGTTACGGCGAGATCACGGTGCGTCCGCCCCTGTGCGGCGGGCCGGGCGCTTGTGCGTAACGGTTTTGTAAACACCCCGAGCAAAATGGCGCGAACGCTTGCGTCCACCATGTTCGTAAGGTCTACTAACAAACATGACCACGACCGAGGCCTCGCGCGGCGCCGTTCTCGACCCGACCGCCTCCTCCGGGGCCTTCGCGCCCGGCCGGACGCTTCGGCAGGGCCGCAAGGTGCTGCCCGAGCACGCCCGCGCCCACAACCGGGCGCTGCTCCTGCAGACGCTGTTCCACCAGGGCGCGATGAGCCGCGCCGACCTGTCGCGGGAGACCGGCCTCACTCGGGTCACCATCTCCGACCTCGTCGCCGAGCTGATGACGGACGGGTTCATCGCGGAGATCGGCACGCGCGAGGCGTCGGGGCCGGGGAAGCCCGCCATCCTGATCGACCTCGACCGCGACGGGCACCGGATCGTGGGCATCGACCTCTCCGGCAGCGACGTGATCATCGGCGCCGTCCTCACCTTCGACGGCGAGGTCGTCGCCCGCCGCGAAGTTCCCCTCCCTCCGCACGACACCGTCGTCCAGACCGTCGTGGCGCTCGCCCGGGATCTCGTCGCCGATGCGCACGCCCCGGTCCTCGGCGTCGGCGTGGGCACACCCGGCGTCGTGGACGACCGCGGCGTCATCCTCACCGCCCCGAACTTCGGCTGGGCGGGCTTCGACCTCGAGGGCGCCCTCCGCGAGGCGCTCGACCTGCCGGTCCTGGTGGCGAACGACGCGAACGCCGCCGTGCTGGCGGAGTACACCTTCGGCGAGGCCGCCGACGACGTCCTCCTGGTCAAGGTGGGTCGCGGTGTCGGATCGGGGCTCCTCGCCGCCGGGCAGCCGATGCGGGGGAGCCGATTCGCCGCCGGGGAGATCGGCCACGTGACCGTCGGCACCGACGGCGGACCGCAGTGCGTCTGCGGCAAGGTCGGCTGCCTCGAGGCCTGGCTGTCGGTGCCCTCGCTGACCGCGCGCCTGGCAGAGGCGACCTCCGATGAGCGCGACGGTGTCCTCCGCGACGCCGGTGAGCGCCTCGGGATCGCGCTGGCGCCCGTGGTCGGCGCGCTCGACGTGTCCGAGATCGTCCTGTCCGGCCCGGCCGAGCTCCTCGACGGGGTGCTCGCGATCCAGACGGCCGAGACGCTCCGTTCCCGCACGCTCGCACCGTTCCACGACCGCCTGCGGGTGCGCATGAGCGCCCAGGGCGAGGACATCGTCCTGCGGGGAGCGGCCGTGATGGTCCTCTCCGGCCAGCTCGGGGTGTCGTAGCGACTCCCCGCCCTCAGACCCCCCCGGATGGGTCACCCGACCCATCGTCACCACGAAAGAGAACACAGAGGAAGACACATGAACACCAAGCTCGGAGCCCTCGCGCTCGTCGGCGCTTCGGCTGTCGTGCTCGCCGGATGTGCCGGCGGCAGCGGCGCCGCCCCCAGCGAGCCGGAGACCGGCGACCTGACGGTGTGGCTCGTCGGCGCGGACACCCCGCAGACGGCCAGGGACTATCTGAAGGAGACCTTCGAGTCCGAGAACGAGGGATGGACCCTCACCATCGAGGAGAAGACCTGGGCCGACGTCTCGGACACCTACACCGCAGCGCTGAGCTCCAACGACGCCCCCGATGTCGTCGAGGTGGGCAACACCCAGGCGCTCGGCTTCGCCGATGCGGGCCTGTTCGCGGACCTGAGCGACATCGAGGGCGACCTCGGCAACGGCGCCGACGACCTCCTCCCCGGTCTCGTGGATGCCGGGACCTACGACGGGGCCCTGTACGCGGCGCCCTACTACGCGGGCGGTCGCATCGTCTTCTACAGCCCTGCGGTCGTCGGGGACGCGGTGCCGGAGACCCTCGAGGACTACGTCGCCGAGGGGATCGCGCTGACCACCGACACCGTGTCGGGCATCTACGCGCCCGGCAAGGACTGGTACAACGCGCTGCCCTACGTCTGGGCTTACGGCGGGGAGATCGCCGTCGCCGACGGCGACACCTGGGATGCGCAGCTCTCCAGCTCCGAGAGCGTGGCGGGCCTCGAGCTCCTGCAGTCGGTCTACACGGACGCGTCCGTCGCACCCGTGGACGGCAACGAGCGTCTCGGCAACATCGCGTTCTGCGCGGGCGAGGTCGGCTTCCTCTCCAGCCCCGCGTGGGCGGCCGGCAACATCACCGGCGACTGGCCCTGGGGCGACGAGGCTGCGGGTGAAGAGGTCTCCGAGGGGTGCCCCGACACATTCGGCAAGGACCTGGCCGCGTTCGCGCTGCCGGGCCTCGAGGCCGGCGAGACCGCGCCGATCTTCGCGGGGGGCTCGAACGTCGCCGTCGCCACGAAGAGCGACGCGCCGGCGAAGGCCAAGGCCGCGCTGACGATCATGCTGTCCGAGGGCTATCAGCAGCTCCTCGCCGAGCAGGGCCTGACCCCCGGCATCCTGTCGGCGGCGCAGTACCTGCCCGACACCCCGATCGCCACCGCGCAGGCCGAAGCGCTCGCGAACTCGAAGTCCACCCCGACCAGCCCGAAGTGGGCCGAGGTCGAGGCCGCGCAGATCATCCCCGATGCTCTGGTGAAGATCGCCCAGGGCGGTGACGTCACCCAGATCGCCACCGAGCTGGATGCCGCCATCGAGGCGATCCTCAACGGCTGAGTCGTCCCCCCGACGCGACGCGAGGGGTCCGGTCCACCGGATCGGACCCCTCCGTCTTCCCGGAAACCGGAGTGAACATGAGCGAGACGCTGACGCTCGCGCGGTCCCGTGAGCGGGCGCGCGGACGACGGGAGACCCGTGGGGCGCTGGTGCTCCTGGGTCCGTCCCTGATCATCCTCGGCGTGATGGTCGCCTACCCCGCCGTGCTGATGGTGATCCAGTCCTTCACCGACTACACCGTCCGCAACAAGGTGCAGGGCACGCTCCCCGCCTTCGTCGGTCTGGAGAACTACATCGCGCTGTTCTCGCAGTCCGACTTCCCCGCCGTGCTGATGCGGAGCCTCGGGCTCATGGTGGTCCTGACGGTGCTGATCATGCTGTTCGGCATCCTCGTCGCCGTCCTGATGACGCGGCTCGGGCGGGGATGGCGTATCACCGTGTCCGTCGGCCTGCTGCTGGCGTGGGCCATGCCGCCGCTGACGGCGACGGTGGTGTGGGGCTGGATCTTCGACACGCAGTACGGCGTCGTCAACTGGGCGCTGAACGCCCTCACCGGCACAACGGACTGGACGAACCACTCGTGGCTGCTGAACCCGTGGTCCTTCTTCTTCGTGCTGACGATCATCGTCGTCTGGCAGGGCGTCCCGTTCGTCGCCTTCACCACGTTCGCCGGACTCGGCCAGGTGCCCGCCGAAGTCCTGGAGGCGTCCTCCCTCGACGGCGCGACGGGGCTCGAGCGGTTCCGCCTCATCGTCTTCCCGTATCTGCGCAGCGTCCTCACCGTCGTGCTCGTCCTGCAGATCATCTGGAACCTCCGCATCTTCACTCAGGTGTACGCGCTGCAGAGCCGCGGCGGCATCGCCGCCGAGACCAACGTCCTCGGCACGTACCTGTTCCGCCAGGGTGTGGGGGAGTTCGGCGCGACGGCGGCCATCGGCGTGGTCATGGTCATCCTGCTGCTGACGCTGTCGTGGGGCTACGTCCGCACCACCCTCAAGGAGGAGGAGCTGTGAGCACGCAGATCAACGCCGCCAACCAGCTGGGCACACTCGGTGTCGAGGAGGTCCTCGGCGACGGGGGAGCGCCGCGCGCACCCCGGACCCGCTCGCTGCAGATCCGGCGTCCCGCGACGAGGAAGGTCCTCACCCGGACGCTGCTGAACATCGCCGCCGCGATCGTCTTCGCCTTCAGCGTGTTCCCCGTCTACTGGATGGTGAACATGTCGTTCACCCCGAACAACCAGATCGTCTCGCGCGACCCGAGCTTCTTCCCGTGGAGCTTCACGGTGCAGAACTACCTCACCGCGTGGAACCGCGAAGCCGCCCCCGGTCAGACCGACTTCCCGCACGCGCTCGGGACCACGGTCACCGTCACCGCCGGCGTCCTCGTCGCCACCCTGCTGTTCGCGTTCCTCGCCTCCGTCGCGGTGGCGCGCTTCCGCTTCCGCGGGCGCCGGGCCTTCATCGTGTCGGTGCTGGTGGTCCAGATGATCCCGGGTGAGGCGATGATGTTCACCATCTACGGGATGATCGACGACTGGCGCCTCATGAACACCCTCGTCGGCCTCGGCATCGTCTACGTCGCCGCGGTGATCCCGTTCACGATCTGGACCCTCCGCGGCTTCGTCGCCGGTGTCCCCGCCGACCTCGAGGAGGCCGCGATGATCGACGGCTGCACGAAATCGCAGGCGTTCTGGCGCGTCACCTTCCCGCTTCTGGCCCCCGGGCTCGTCGCCACCGGCATCTTCGCGTTCATCCAGGCCTGGAACGAGTTCACCATGGCGCTGCTGCTCATGCGCGGGTACAACCTGACCCTGATGCCGTGGCTGAACGCCTTCCAGTCCTCGTCGGTCGGCGGAGCGGTGAACTGGGGCGCCGTCATGGCCGGGTCCACCCTCATCGCCCTGCCGGTCATCATCTTCTTCCTCATCGTGCAGGGACGGATGACCGGGGGTCTGGTCTCGGGGGCGGTGAAGGGATGATCGACATCTCCGGCCTCCGCATCGGACTCGATGTCGGGGGCACCAAGACCGACGCCGTGCTCGTGGACGACGGCGGAGTCGTTATCGCCCGTCGCCGCGAGGCGACGGGGTGGGGTCCCGACGCCGTCGTGCAGACCATCCTCCGCGTCGTGCGCGCGCTCACGACGGAGGCGGGCATCGCGCCGCGCGCCCTGCGGTCCATCGGGATCGGGATGCCGGGACAGGTCGAGCCGGGCACCGGACGCATCCGCCACGCGGTGAACCTCGGGGTGGCGCACCTGGACCTGCGCGCGCAGGTGGGGGTCGTCCTCGGCGTCCCGGTCCGGGCGGAGAACGACGTCCGCGCCGCCGCCTTCGGCGCGCAGGCGCTCCGCGCGCCGCTGCGGCCGAGCGCCGCACCGGCATCCCTGGCGTACCTGAACCTCGGCACCGGGGTGGCGGCGGGTCTCGTGGTCGACGGCGAGCTCTGGCGCGGCGCGAACGGCGCCGCGGGGGAGATCGGCCACATCTCGGTCGACCCCGCGGGCCCGCTCTGCCGGTGCGGACAGCGCGGCTGCATCGAAGCGCTCGCCGGCGGCGGTGCGATCGCGGCGCGCTGGGGGCGGGCCTGCGCGCTCCCCGTCCTCGACGTCTTCGATGCCGCCGACGCCGGCGATCCCGAGGCCCTGGCGCTCCGCCGCGGTCTCGCGCACGGCGTATCCGCTGCGGTGCGCGTCCTCGTCCTCACCGCGGACGCGGACACGGTCGTGCTCGGCGGGGGCCTCACCGCGCTGGGGGAGCGGTTGCGCAGCGACGTCGTCGCAGCGCTCGACGACAGCGCCACGGCATCCGCGTTCCTCCGGTCGCTGCACCTCGCCGAGCGGCTGGAACTCCTCCCCGCGGACTCTCCCGCGGCCGCTCTCGGCGCGGCGCTCGTCGGCGCGAACGGAGAGCCCGAGCGTGGGCGGCGGGAGGAGCTGGTCCGTGGCTGAGGTCGTGATCGTCGACGCGCCGGAGACCGCCGGAGCGCTGGTCGCCGACGAGATCGTGCGCCGGGTCCGCGAAGACCCCGAGACGGTGCTGGGGCTGGCGACCGGATCCACGCCCCTGCCGGTGTATCGCGCGCTGGCCGCGCGCCGGGAGGGGGTGGACCTGTCGCGCGTGCGCGGGTTCGCGCTCGACGAGTACGTCGGCCTCGATCCCGCGCACCCCGAGAGCTATCGCTCGGTGATCGACCGCGAGGTCGTCGTGCCGCTGGGGCTGGATGCGGGCCGCGTCCACGTGCCCGACGGGCACCCCGCCCGCATTCGAGGCGCGGGAGAGGCCTACGAGCGGGCGATCCGCGGTGCGGGCGGTGTGGCCCTGCAGATCCTGGGGATCGGAACCGACGGGCACATCGGATTCAACGAGCCGGGGTCGTCGTTCGCGTCGCTCACCCGGGTCAAGACGCTGACGGCGCAGACCCGGAGAGACAACGCGCGCTTCTTCGCCGCGGGGGAGGAGGTGCCGCGGCATTGCATCACCCAGGGGCTCGGCACCATCCTGCGGGCCGGGCACCTGGTGCTCCTGGCGTTCGGCGAAGGGAAGGCCGCCGCGGTCGCCGCCGCCGTCGAGGGTCCGCTCACCGCGTGGGTCCCCGCGTCCGCGATCCAGCTGCATCCACGAGCGACGGTGATCGTCGATGAGGCCGCGGCGCGAGACCTGCGGGGTGCGGCGTACTACCGCGAGGCGTGGGCGCACAAGCCGGACTGGCAGGGCATCTGACCGGCGCCGGTCGTCAGGCGGGGAAGACCTTCCCCGGATTGAGGATGCCGGCGGGATCGAAGACCGCGGTGATGTCCCGCTGCAGCCGCCACTGATCCTCGCCGAGCTCGTCGGCGAGCCATCGCCGTTTCAGCACGCCGACGCCGTGCTCGCCGGTGAGGGTGCCGCCGAGACGGAGGGCGGCGCGGAAGAGCGCGTCCGCCGCCTCCCAGATCTCGGCGGGCACCTCCACGACGCCGTCGAGCCCGGGGGCGGCGTGGAAGATGAAGTTGGGGTGCAGGTTGCCGTCACCCGCGTGGGCGACCGTCGGGATCCGCAGGCCCCGCTCGCGTTCGATGCGGGCGATCTCATCGAACATCGCCGGAAGGGCGCTCCGCGGCACGCAGACGTCCTCGATCAGCGTGGTGCCGAGGCGCTCCATCGCCGGATGCAGCGACCGCCGGACCGCCAGGAGCCGTTCTCCCTCCGCCGCGTCCGCGGCGACGACGACGGTCCCCCCGGCCGCGCGCAGGACGTCCGCGATCGCCCGCGCCTCCTCGTCTGCCGCCGGGCCGTCGGTCTGCACCGTGAGCTGCGAAGCCCCCGGGGTCGGCGCGGGGAGGGCGAGGAGATCGTGGACGGCGCCCAGCGCCGCGGCATCCATCAGCTCCATGACGGCCGGCTGGATGCCGGCTGCGGTGACCGCCGCCGACGCGCGTGCGGCGTCGCCCACGCGGGCGAACGTCGCGGCGAGGGTGCGCACCTCGCCCGGCACACGACGGCGCAGCTTCAGGGTCGCGCCGACGATGACGCCGAGCGTCCCCTCCGAGCCGATCAGGAGCGACGTGAGGTCCAGCCCCGTGACCCCCTTCACCGTGCCGCGTCCGAGGTGCAGCAGTCGTCCGTCGGCGAGGACGACGTCGACCCCGAGCACCGCGTCGCGGACGACGCCGTACTTGGCGCAGAGGAGCCCGCCCGCGCCGGTGGCGATGTTGCCGCCGACGGTCGAGATCGCCCGACTCGCGGGGTCGGGCGCCCACCAGAGTCCGTGCGGGGCGAGCGCGGCGTTGAGGTCCGCGTTGATGATGCCCGGCTCCACGATCGCGACGAGGTCGTCGGGCCGCACCTCGAGGATCCGGTTCATGCGCCGCACCGAGAGGGCGATCTCGCCCTCTCCCGCGTTGGCGCCGCCCGCGAGCCCGGTGCCGGCGCCCCGCGTGACGACAGGGGTGGCGGTGGCGGAGGCGATGCGCAGGGTCTCCTGCACGTCCCCGACGCTCTCGGCGTGAACGACGGCGAGCGCGCTGCCTCGGGCGGCGTGCCCGGACTTGTCCGCACGCGCGGCATCGAGTGCGGCGGGGTCGGTGTCGACACGGTCGCCCAGAGCCGCCCGGAGGAGGTCGACGACGTCCGAGGAACCGGCGGACCGGACGTCGGGGGTGCTCATGCCAGGCGGCGGCGTCCGGAGATCACGCCCACGGTGACCGCGATGACCGCGAAGATGACGCCGACCCAGGGCTGCTCCATGCCCCACCATGCCACGGTCGCGGAGGCGTAGACGAGCAGCTCGACGAAGCCGCGGACGAAGGGGTGCACCGGCACGACCGCGCGGGGCGAGACGAAGAGCGCCCAGACGAGGATCGCCGCGACCGGCGCGCCGATGCCGACGACGATGTTCCACGGGAGCGGCCACATCGCGAAGCCCCAGATCGCCAGGGTGACGAAGGCGAACAGCTCGCACGCGAAGGCGAGGAGGTCGACCGCCGAGAGGGGTGCTCGGGTGCCGGCGGGAAGCTCGCCCGGCGCGGAAGCGGCGGCAGGTGCAGGGGCGGGGGTCGCAGCGGCGGCCGAGGGCGCGGTGGCGGGGACCGGTGCGGCGGCGCTGTCTGCGGCGCCGGGGACCGGGGGGCGTGCGGCGTCCGACATGCCTTCCAGTCTACGGCGCGATGTCCCGCTCGATCCCGGCCGCGGCATCGGCGACACCGGCGGTCCACACCCGCCGCACCCGGAGGTCGGCGTCCAGCAGCACCGCGTCGGCCGCCGAGCCGACGTCGAGGTGACCGAGGTCGTCCCGACCGACCGTGCGGGCCGGTGTCGCGGTGAGCGCGGTCACCGCCGCCGGGAGGGCGACTCCCGCGGCGACGACGCGGCGGAGGGCGGCGTCCTGCGTCAGCGTCGAGCCGGCGATCGTGTCGGTGCCGTGGAGGCGCGCGACCCCGCCCCGGACGTCGACCGCGAGCGCGCCGAGCGTGTAAGAGCCGTCGCGTGAGCCGGCAGCGGCCATCGCGTCGGTGATCAGCGCGATGCGGTCGGGGGCGGTGGCGAAGAGCATCGCGACGACGTCGGGATGCACGTGCACGCCGTCCGCGATGACCTCCAGCACGACCCGGTCGTCGCGGAGGGCGGCGACCACCGGACCGGGGTGACGGTGGTGGATGCCCCGCATCGCGTTGAAGGCATGGGTGAGCACGCGCGCCCCGGCGTCGAAGGCTCGTGCGGCGGTTTCGGCGTCGGCATCGGTGTGCCCGACGGCCACGGTCACGCCGGCGCCCCGCAGCCGCGCGATCGCGGCATCCGCTCCGGGGAGCTCCGGGGCGAGGGTGACCTGCCGGATCGTGCCCGCCCCGGCGCGCAGGAGGTCCTCCACGGCGGCGGGTGCGGGCGCGCGCAGGAGATCGGGGTCGTGCGCTCCGTGGTGGCCCGGATCCAGGAACGGCCCCTCCAGGTGGGAGCCGAGGATGGTGTCGTCCTCGGCGGCGAGGCGGGCGATCATCGCGAGTCGTGCGAGGAGGTCCGCCGGGCCCGCGGTCACGAGCGAGACGACGGCGCGGGTCGTGCCGTGGCGGCGATGGAACGCCCGGCCCCGTCGGACGGCATCCATCCCGTCATCGAACGCGGAACCGCCGCCGCCGTGCCCGTGGATGTCGATGAATCCCGGGGTGAGCACGCCGCCGTCGCCGTCGACGACGGTCCCGTCGACCTCCGCCGGCGGCCGGCCCGTGCCGCGGGCGGAGACGCGTCCGTCCGTGAAGCGCACCCACGCGTCCTCGACGATCACGCCGCGGTCGACCAGGCGGACGTCCCGGACGAGAGTGCTCACGGTCGCAGGCCCCGGGTCTCGTCGCCCTCGTCGGCCGAGGCGTCGTCCAGCGTCGCTGCGTCGTAGGCGATGCCCGCGGCGTCCCACAGGGGGCGCAGTGCCCGCACCCGCGCACGGAACGAATCCCACGTGCGGTCGGGATGGACGCCCGTGGCCGGCGACCAGGCCGCCTCCGCGGCGGCGGCGAGGCGCGGGAAGGCGAGGGCGTCGATGTCGGCGAGGGTGCGCACCGTCTCCGTCCACAGCGGCGCCTCGACGCCGAGGACGTCCGCCTCGTTCAGTCCGGGGACCACATCCGCCGGCTCCCACGCGTAGGCGCGCGCGAGGCTCGTCGCGCCGTCGGCCCACGTGAGTCCGAGAGCGGCGTCGTCGCGCGGCTTCATGTCGAGGTAGACGGCGTCGGCGGGGGAGAGGATCACTCCGCCGCGCGGAGCGAAGGCGCGCGCGAGGTCGTCGGCGCCGTCCCGGGGGCGGACGAACCCCCAGTACTGGCCGACGGTGTCGGGATGCAGGTCGGACGCCGCGCCGGCCTCGTGCCAGGCGACGGGGATCTTCCCGAGGTCGGCGATGAGCGTGCTCGCGCGAGCCACGAAGGCGGCGTACTCCACCGGGTCGGTGCCGAGCGCCTCATCGCCGCCGAAGTGCAGGTACGGACCCGGGGTGAGTCCGGCGAGCTCGCCGAAGACGTCCGCGAGGAAGTCGTCGGTGGCGCGATCGTCGATGCGCAGCGACGAGAACCCGACAGCCAGCCCCGTGTAGGGCTCTCCGGCGCGGGGGAGACCGCCGCCGAAGGCGGTGACGGTCTCGCGCACGTCGTCGGAGATGACCGGATCCGCGGCGAGCTCCGGGTAGGCGACGCCGACGGCATGGGTGTGGCCGGGCACGTCGATCTCGGGGACGATGACGATGTGGCGGTCGGCCGCGGCCGCGATGATCGTGCGGTAGTCCTCGCGCGAGTAGAACCCGCCCGCGTCGCCGCCGACGGCGCTCGCCGACGCGCGCGCGGTGAGTGCCGGTCGTTCCCGCAGCGCGAGTCGCCAGCCCTGGTCGTCGCTGAGGTGGAGATGGAGGTGGTTGAGCTTGAGCGACGCGGCGCGATCGAGGACGGCGACGACCGTGTCGACCGGGAAGAAGTGGCGGGCGACGTCGAGCATCATGCCGCGGTAGGCGAACCGCGGTGCGTCGTCGATCTCTGCGGCGGGCAGCACCCAGCCCGCGGCATCCGCGCGGAGCAGCTGCTCGAGGGTCCGGACCGCGTAGAACGCCCCCGCCGCGTCGTGCGCGCGCACGCGCACCCCGCCGTCGTCCATCGACAGGCGATAGCCCTCGGGAACGCCGTCCGCGGTGATTTCGATCCGGATGCCGGGACGCCCGGCGCCGGAGCCTGCCGCGGGGAGGTCGAGCCCGGTGCGTCGCGCGATGCACGCCACCACGTCCGCGACCGACCGCGCGTCACCGAGAACGGGCGTATCGGGGTGGAGGCGGAAGGGCGCACCCTCGGTCTCGGCGACCGCGCGCGGGACCGGAACCAGCTCGAGGTTCATGTAAGGCACCCTAACAAAAACCCTGGGCCCGCGGCATCCGTTATGCTCGTGGCGTCGCGACTGGCGTTGAGGTGGGTACCCACCGGGGAGCGACCGACACGGCATCGACCGCACGCCTGGGCCGGGCCTCGACCGCCGTCGCCTCGCGACGGCCCTCGACACACGCCCACCGTCGTCAGGAGTTCGCCATGACCGATCCGTCCTTCACCGCCCCCCTCTCCGAGGTCGATCCCGAGATCGCCGCCGTCCTCGACCGGGAGCTCGCCCGGCAGCAGGGCTTCCTCGAGATGATCGCCTCCGAGAACTTCGTGCCCGTCTCGGTGCTGCAGTCGCAGGGATCCGTGCTCACGAACAAGTACGCCGAGGGGTACCCCGGGCGTCGCTACTACGGCGGCTGCGAAGAGGTCGACGTCGCCGAGGAGCTCGCGATCGAGCGCGCGAAGTCGCTCTTCGGCGCCGCGTTCGCCAACGTCCAGCCGCACTCGGGCGCCACGGCCAACGCCGCGGTGCTGCACGCCCTCGCCCGTCCGGGCGACACGCTGCTCGGGCTGTCGCTCGATCACGGCGGTCACCTCACGCACGGCATGAAGATCAACTTCTCCGGCCGCCTCTACGACATCGTCGCCTACGGGGTGGATGCCGAGACCTCGCTGATCGACATGGACGAGGTCCGCCGCCTGGCGCGCGAGCACCGCCCCAAGGTCATCGTGGCCGGCTGGTCGGCCTACCCGCGTCAGCTCGACTTCGCCGCCTTCCGCGAGATCGCCGACGAGGTCGGCGCGTACCTGTGGGTCGACATGGCCCACTTCGCCGGGCTCGTCGCCGCCGGGGTCCACCCGTCGCCCGTGCCGCACGCGCACGTGGTCTCCTCGACCGTGCACAAGACCATCGGCGGACCCCGGTCGGGGATCATCCTCACCAACGACGCCGACCTCGCCAAGAAGCTGAACACCGCCGTCTTCCCCGGTCAGCAGGGTGGACCGCTCATGCACGTCATCGCGGCCAAGGCCACGGCGTTCAAGCTCGCCGCGCAGCCGGCGTTCCGCGACCGCCAGGAGCGCACGCTCCGCGGCGCGAAGCTGCTCGCCGAGCGCCTCACCCAACCGGACGTCGCCGCCGCGGGCATCTCGGTCCGCTCGGGCGGCACCGACGTGCACCTGGTGCTGGTCGACCTCCGCGAGGCCGCGATCGACGGCAAGCAGGCCGAAGACCTCCTGCACGACATCCGGATCACCGTCAACCGCAACGCGGTGCCGAACGACCCGCGGCCGCCGATGGTGACCTCGGGCCTGCGCATCGGCACGCCGGCGCTCGCCACCCGCGGGTTCGGCGACGCGGAGTTCGCCGAGGTGGCCGACATCATCGCCCAGGCCCTCCTCCCGGACGCCGACGTCGAGGCGCTCCGCGCGCGCGTCGCGGTGCTCACCGACGCCTTCCCGCTGTACCCGGGCCTGCAGCAGTGACCGCGACGATCCTGGACGGGAAGGCCGCAGCCGCGGCCATCAAGGCCGAGCTGACCGAGCGGGTCGCGGCACTGCGCGCGCAGGGGGTGGTCCCCGGCATCGCCACGGTGCTCGTCGGGGCAGATCCCGCGTCGCAGCTGTACGTGGGGATGAAGCACCGCCAGTCCGAGGCGATCGGCATGAACTCCATCCAGCGCGAGCTTCCCGCCGACGCCACCCAGGCCGAGGTCGAGGCGGTGATCGACGAGCTGAACGCCGACCCGACGTGCCACGGCTACATCGTGCAGCTGCCGCTGCCGAAGCACCTCGACACCGATGCGATCCTCGAGCGCATCGATCCGGCGAAGGACGCCGACGGCCTGCATCCGACCAACCTCGGCCGGCTCGTGCTGAACGTCAACGCGCCGATCACGACGCCGCTGCCGTGCACGCCGCGGGGCGTCATCGAGCTCCTCGTCCGCAACGGCTACGACCTCGACGGCGCGCACGTCGTCGTCGTCGGGCGGGGCGTGACGATCGGCCGCTCGATCGGGCTCCTCCTCACCCGCCGCGAGTACAACGCGACGGTCACCCTCGTGCACACCGGGACGAAGGATGCCGGGCAGTACCTCCGCCAGGCGGACGTCATCGTCGCAGCGGCCGGAGTGAAGCACCTCATCACCGCCGCGGACGTGAAGCCGGGAGCCGCCGTGCTCGACGTCGGCGTCACGCGTGAGGACGACCCGGAGACGGGGAAGGCGAAGGTCTTCGGCGACGTCGCCCCCGACGTCGCCGAGGTCGCGGGCTTCGTCTCGCCCAACCCCGGCGGGGTGGGGCCGATGACCGTCGCGCTCCTCATGACCAACGTCGTCGAGGCCGCCGAGCGCGCGGTGGCGACCTCGGCCTGATCGGGCCGCCCGCCTCACCGGGGCGCTAGCGTGGTGCCGTGGACGACGCGGCCAGGCGGCGCGCGATCGATCAGGCTCTGCTGCCGATGGTCGCGTCCATCGGCGCGTGGGGCGTCATCGACGCGCACTGGCTCCCGGCGCCGGACGGCGCGCCCGTGGTGTGGCTGCGGACCCGCACCGAGATCGAGCGGGTCGCGCTCGAGGCGCAGGCGTGGGTGCTCCCTCAGGTTCGGATCATCCTCACCCGGTTGAGCGTGGATTACGCCAGCGTCGCCGCGACGACGGTGCAGGTGACCTCGCTCGAGAGGCAGGACCGCCTGTTCGGCGAGGGCGATCTCAGGCGGTGAAGCGGGAGAGGAAGGCGCGCGTGCGCGCCTCGCGCGGCGCGCGGAAGACGTCCGCGGGCGGCCCCTGCTCGACGATCGTGCCGGCGTCCAGGAACACCACGCGGTGCGCGACATCGCGCGCGAACGCCATCTCGTGCGTCGCCATGAGGATCGTCGTGCCCTCGGCGGCGAGCTGGCGCACGAGCTCCAGCACTTCGCCCACCAGCTCCGGGTCGAGCGCCGAGGTGATCTCGTCGAGGAGCAGCACCTCCGGGTCGGTCGCGATGGCGCGGACGATCGCGGCGCGCTGCTGCTGTCCGCCGGAGAGCCGGTCGGGGTGGTCTCGCGCTTTGTCGGCGAGTCCGACCCGCTCGAGCAGGGTGAGAGCGCGCGCCTCGGCATCGCGTTTGCCGACGCGGTGCACGACGCGCGTGGCGAGGGTGACGTTGTCGAGCACCGACAGGTGCGGGAAGAGGTTGTAGCTCTGGAACACCGCCCCGAGGCGCGCCCGGATGCGGTTGGCGTTCACGCGGGGATCCGAGATGTCCTCGTCGCCGAGGAAGATCTGCCCGTCGTCGATCGGCTCGAGGAGGTTGAGGCAGCGAAGGAGCGTGGACTTTCCCGAGCCGGAGGCGCCGATGAGCGCGACCACCTCGTGCGCCGCCAGCTCCACGTCGACGCCCCGGAGCACCTCGCGCTCGCCGAAGGACTTCCAGACGCCCGCGGCGCGCAGGACCGTGCTCATACGATCGCCCCGCTCTGCTCGCGGGCGCGCAGCTTCGCGGCGTACCAGTCGGTGAGGCGGATCGTGGGGATCGCCAGGAGGATGAACAGGATGCCGGCCACCACGTACGGCGTGAAGTTGTACGTCTGCGACGATGCGATGCGCGCGGCGAGCACCGCGTCGGTGATGCCGAGGATGGAGATGAGGCCGACGTCCTTCTGCATCGCGACGAAGTCGTTCATGAGCGGCGGGGTGATCTTCCGCAGCGCCTGCGGCAGCACGACGCGGCGCAGGGTCTGCGTGTACCCGAGCCCGAGCGCGCGGGCGGCGAGTCGCTGCGACGGGTGCACGGCTTCGATACCCGCCCGGATGACCTCCGCGACGTACGCCGAGTAGGTCAGCGTCACGGCGAGCGTGCCGAGGAAGATCAGGTTGATCCGCTCGTTCAGGAGGGTCGGGATGCCGAACCCCACGAGGTAGAGCACGATGATGAACGGCAGCCCGCGGAAGATGTCGGTGTACGCCGCCGCGAGGGCGCGCAGCGGCAGGAAGACCGGACCCGGGAGGGTGCGCATCACGGCGATCGTGACCGCGACGACCGACACCGTCACGAGAGACCAGCCCAGCACCTGCAGGTTGAGCAGGAATCCCTCCCACACCTCGGGGAGGGAGTCCAGGGCGATCTCGACGTTGAAGAACGACTGCTGGACGGCGGCCCACCCGGGGGTGTTCACGACCGTCAGCCAGACGATGCCCGCGAAGGCCAGCGACGAGGCGATCGCCACCAGGACCGACCGCTGGGACTGCCGTGCCCGGAAGGCCCGTCGTTCGAGCTCGAGAGCGCTGGGGGTGTGCGTCACTGCAACAGTGTGACGCCCTGGCCCGCGCCGAGCCACTCGTCGGTGATCTCGGCGAGCGTGCCGTTCTCCCGCAGCGTGTCGATGGCCGCGGACACCCGGTCGGTCAGCGGCGAGTCCTTGCCGAGGACGACGCCCCACTCGTCGGCCACGCCGCCGGCGGGGAGCTCCCCGACGATGAACGAGTCGTCGATGTAGATCGCGGTCGCGAGGTAGGCCGTCGGCAGATCGATCACGAACGCGTCGAACTGGCCGGCGTTGAAGGCGGCGACGGCGTCCTCGTTCGACCCGTAGAGGAGCGGGTCGACGTTCGGCTGGATGACGTCCTCGATCGTCTGCGCACTCGTGGAACCCGCCATCGCGCCGAGGGTCAGGTCCTTGAGGCCGTCGATCGAGTCGACGCCGTCGGCGGCGCCGCCGTTGATGCCCACGACGGCCTGGCTCGCGGAGTAGTAGGGCGAGGAGAAGTCCACGGCCTGCTTGCGCTCATCGGTGATCGTGTACTGCTGGATGTTGAAGTCGAAGTTCTTCGGACCCGGGGCGATCGCCGCCTCGAAGCTCGTCCGCACCCACTCGACATCCTCGGGGGCGAATCCGAGCTCGTCCGCGATCGCGTAGGCGATCGCGGCCTCGAACCCCTCGCCCGAGGCCGGGTCGTCGTCGACCACGTAGGGCTCGTACGCGATCTCACCGGTGGCGATGGTGAGCTTCCCCGGGGTGAGGTACCCCTCATCGGCGGCGGGCGTCTCGCCGGCGCCTGCGCCGGCATCCGTTCCGCCGGCGCAGCCGGTCAGGGCGAGGGCGGTGAGCGCGACACCCGCCAGGGCGGCGGACAGGGAGCGACGACGGTGCATGGGGGCCTCCAGATCGGGGTGGGCGGGCCGTGCTGTCGGCGCCGAGCCCACCCTCCATCTTCCCTGTCCCGCGGGCATCCGGTGCACGCGCGAGACGCTCTGTTACAGGTTCTTCACACGTCGGAGGGTCAGTTGATCTGCGTCAGGGTGTTCAGATCGTCGTCGGGGAGCGCGTCTGCGACCGCCGTGACCGTCATGTCCACCAGGTCCGCGCGGCCCGAGACCACGGTCAGGAACGCCGTGTCGGCGGCATCCCGTCCGGTCGCGATGCGCACGAGCGTCGAGCGCGGTGCGAGGGTCGTCGCATCCACGACGTGCCAGCCGCCCTCGACCCACGCTTCGGCCACGGCGTGGAAATCCATCGGATGCAGGCCCGGGGCGTAGACGGACACGAGGCGTGCCGGCACATTGAGGGCGCGCAGCAGCGCCACGGTCAAGTGCGCGTAGTCGCGACAGACGCCCTGGCGGCCGAGGAGGGTGCGGACCGCGCCGTCGGTCGGGAGGCTCGAGCCGCTGACGTACGCGAGGCGCGTGCCGACCCACGACGAGACGGCGGCGAGGAGCTCGGCGGGGTCGGTGATCGCACCGAACTCGGCGAACGCGGTCGGCGCGAGCGCATCGGACTCGGCGTACCGGCTGGGCCGGCGGTAGGTGATGAGGTCGGTCGCGGTCGCGACGGTGCCCGACGCGAGCCCCTCCAGGGAGGCGTCGTACGAGGCGACGAGCCGCCCGGCGGGACTCGCGACGGTGAACAGCCGCGTGCCGTGGGCGTCGGGGATCCGCTCGAACGCCACGGGCTCGCCGTCGACCGTGAACGACACGTGCTCGGTGACGGGGGTGTGGTGGCCGCTGACCGCCGTGGAGAAGACCAGCTCCGCCGGCTCCGTGACGTCCAGCTCGATCCGGCTCGCGACATCTCTCTTCATGCCCGCCAGCATGGCACGTCCGGGTCCGGCGACGTCAGGGCTGGGGGACGAACCGGGCCGCGAGGGCCTCCGACCCGCGCGCGAGGAGGGTCACATCGGCGCCGACGAGGACGAAGGTCGCTCCGGCGGAGAGATATCCGTCGGCGACGTCGGGGTCGAACGCATTCACCCCGACGGGCTTTCCCGCTGCCCGCACCGCGTCGAAGGTCCGCAGGACCGCGGTGCGGACGTCCGGATGCGTCTGCTGGCCGAGGAGACCCATCGACGCGGCGAGGTCGGACGGTCCGACGAAGACGCCGTCCACGCCGTCGACGGCGGCGATCTCGGCCGCGGCCTCCACGCCCTCTCGCGTCTCGATCTGCACGACGAGCGACACGTGGCCGTCGGCGTCGTCGAGGTATCCGTCCACCCGGTTCCACCGGGCGGACCGGGCGAGGGCCGACCCCACACCGCGCACGCCGCGCGGGGGATAGCGGACCGCGGACACCGCCCGCTCGGCATCCGTCACCGAGGAGATCATCGGCACCAGGATGTTCTGCGCGCCGAGGTCGAGCACCTGCTTGATGGTCACGACGTCGCCGACCGGCACCCGCACCACCGGGGTGATCGGGTACGCCGCGACCGCCTGCAGCTGCGCGAGAACGGAGTCCAGGCTGTGCGGGGAGTGCTCCGTGTCGATGAGCGTCCAGTCCAGGCCCGCACCGGCGCAGATCTCGGCGACCAGCGGCGAGCCGGAGCAGACCCAGATGCCCGCGAGGGGGCGGGATGCCGCGGCCAGGGTCTCACGGAAGGTCGGGGTCAGACGAAACGGCATTCGATCACTCCCAGGGGGCCGTAGTCGCACCGGACGGCGTCGCCCGGCTCCACCCACATCGGGCGGGTGAAGGAGCCGGCGAGGATGATCTCTCCGGCTTCCAGGCGGGCGTCGTGCTGGTGCAGCTTGTTCGCGAGCCACGCCACGCCCCGCGCGGGATGGCCCAGGACGCCGGCGGCGACCCCGGTCTCCTCGATCTCGCCGTTGCGGCTGAGGACGCCGGGCACCCAGGGCAGATCGACCTCCCCGGGCCGGACGCGCGCGTCCCCGAGCACCATCGCGCCGTAGGCGGCGTTGTCGCTGATCGTGTCGACGATCGTCCGTCCCGCCAACTCGATGTGGGAGTTGAGGACCTCCAGCGCGGGGACGACCGAATCGACGGCGGCGAGAGCTTCGGCGAGCGTGCAGTCCGGGCCCTCGAGGGGACGGCCGAGCACGAACGCGAGTTCGACCTCGATGCGGACGTTCGAGAAGCGCTCGACGGGGATCTCGTCGCCCGAGCGGTAGACGGTGTCGTCGAACATCACGCCGTAGTCCGGTTCGGTGATCCCCGTCGCCTGCTGCATCGCCCGGGAGGTGAGCCCGATCTTCCGGCCCACGAGCCGGCGCCCGTCGGCGATCATGCGGTCGCGCCACACCCCCTGGATGGCGTAGGAGTCCTCGACCGTCGCGTCCGGGTGCCGCGCCGTGATCCGGGGGATGAGCGTGCGCGTGCGATCGGCCTCGGCGAGCTCGTCGGCGAGTCGGGCGATGGTCTCCGGAGGCAGGCTCACAGCTGGTTGCCCAGCTTGTACTCGGGGACGGATGCCGCGCCCTCGGCCGGACGCGTGTACGAGAACCCGTCCGCGCCGATGGTGACGGCCATCTCGCTCGAATCCGTACGCGCGGTCACCGGCTGCGGGTTGCCGTCGAGGTCGAGCACGAGCGATGCCTCGGTGTACCAGGACGGCACCACGGGGTTCCCCCACCAGTCGCGACGCTGATTGTCGTGGACGTCCCAGGTGATGACGGGATTGTCGGGGTCGCCGGTGTAGTAGTCCTGCGTGTAGATCTCCACGCGGTGCCCGTCCGGGTCGCGCAGATACAGGTAGAACGCATTGGACACCCCGTGGCGGCCGGGCCCGCGCTCGATCGCGTCCGACCGGCGCAGCGCCCCGAGCTTGTCGCAGATCGCGAGGATGTTGTGCGTCGAGTGCGTCGCGAACGCGACGTGGTGCATGCGGGGGCCGTCGCCGCCGGTCATCGCGGTGTCGTGGACGGTGGGCTTGCGGCGCATCCACGCCGCGTAGACCGTGCCCTCGTCGTCCTGGATGTCCTCGGTCACCCGGAACCCGAGCGACTGCATGAAGTTCACCGCGCGCGGCACGTCGGGGGTCACCTGGTTGAAGTGGTCGAGACGCACGAGCTCGCCCGGGGTGTGCAGGTCGTAGCGCCACGACAGCCGCTCGACGTGCTCGGCCTGGAAGAAGAACTCGTAGGGGAAGCCGAGGGGGTCGGTGACCCGCACCGCGTCGCCGATGCCCGTGACGAATCCGTCCGGGCGGCGCTCGACGCGGCATCCGAGCTCGGTGTAGAACGCCACGGCCCGGTCGACGTCCTCCGGCGTGCGCACGCGGTACGAGAATGCGGCGACCGCCGCGACGGGCCCCTGCCGCAGCACCAGATTGTGGTGGATGAACTCCTCCGTGGAGCGGAGGTAGATCGCCTCATCGTCCTCCGCGGTGACGTACAGGCCGAGCACGTCGACGTAGAAGACGCGCGATGCCGCGAGATCGGTGACGACGAGCTCCATGTACGCGCACCGCAGGATGTCGGGCGCCGGCGCGGAGGGCGTCGGGACGGGATCGTCGGAGTGGATCGGCGCCTCCTGCGAGACGAAGAAGCCGGAGGAGGTGCGGGTCTTGCCGGTGCTCATGTCAGTGGGCGTCCTTGCCGAAGGTGGGGTTGTGGGGTGCGCCGAGGGTGATGTGCACGGCCTGCTGGTTCGTGTAGAAGTCGATCGAGCGGTAACCGCCCTCGTGTCCGAGTCCGGACGCCTTCACACCGCCGAAGGGCGTGCGGAGGTCGCGGACGTTGTTGGAGTTCAGCCACACCATGCCGGCCTCGATCGACTGGGCGAAGGTGTGCGCGCGGCGGAGGTCGGTCGTCCAGACGTAGGCGGCGAGACCGTACTTCGTGCCGTTCGCGAGCGCGAGGGCCTCTTCGTCGGTGTCGAAGGGCGTGATCGCGACGACCGGGCCGAAGATCTCCTCCTGGAAGATCCGGGCGTCCGGGGGCACATCGGCGAACACGGTCGGCTCGACGAAGTTGCCGTCGTCCAACCCGTCGGGGCGTCCGCCACCGGCGACGAGGCGCCCCTCGGCCCGGCCGATCTCGACGTACGACATGACCTTCGCATAGTGATCGGGGTGCACCAGCGCCCCGACCTCGGTGTCCGGGTCGCTCGGGAGGCCGACGCGCACACGCGACGCCTGCGCGGCGTACCGCTCGACGAACTCGTCGTAGACCTCGCGCTGCACGAGGATGCGGCTGCCCGCGGTGCAGCGCTCGCCGTTCAGGGAGAACACCCCGAAGATCGTCGCGTCGATCGCCGTGTCGAGGTCGGCGTCGGCGAACACGATCGCCGGCGACTTGCCGCCGAGCTCCATGGAGAGCCCCTTGAGGTGCGGGGCGGCGTTGCCGAAGATCAGCTGGCCGGTCGAGCTCTCTCCGGTGAAGGAGATGAGCGGGACGTCGGGATGCTTCACGAGCGCGTCGCCGGCCTCCTCGCCGAGTCCGTTCACGAGGTTGAACACGCCCTGCGGAAGGCCGGCCTCCTCGAAGATGCCGGCCCACAGCGACGCCGAGAGGGGCGTGAACTCGGCGGGCTTCAGCACGACGGTGTTGCCGGTCGCGAGCGCGGGCCCCAGCTTCCAGGACTCGAGCATGAACGGGGTGTTCCAGGGGGTGATGAGCCCCGCGACCCCGATCGGCGTGCGATTGACGTAGTTCAGCTGCTTCCCCGGAACCTTATAGGCGTCGTCGGCCTGCGCGACGATCAGGTCGGCGAAGAAGCGGAAGTTCTCGGCCGCGCGACGCGCCTGACCGAGGGCCTGCGTGATCGGCAGGCCGCTGTCGAAGCTCTCGAGCTCGGCCAGTCGCGCGTCGCGGGACTCGACGATGTCGGCGATGCGGTGCAGCACGCGCGACCGTTCGCGGGGAAGCATGCGGGGCCAGGGGCCCTCCGTGAATGCGCGCCGAGCCGCGCTGACCGCGCGGTCGATGTCGGCCTTCTTGCCGGCCGCGGCCTGGACGTAGGTCTCGTTCGTCACCGGATCGAGCACGTCGAACGAGCCGCCGTCGACGCTGTCGACGAACGCGCCGTCGATGTAGTGCCGGATGCGGGCGGGAAGATCGGCCGGCGGGCGATGCTCTGTCATTGCGGTCCTTCGGGGATCGGAGGCGAGGCGGGGGTGGGGTCTCAGATGGCGGGCATCCCGAGCGTCTCGTCGGGATGCTCGTGGATCAGGTAGGCGTCGAGGGTGGCGGCGCGGTGGCGCCGCGCGGATGTCTCGATCTCGCTCAGCGGCGCGCCGCGTTCGATGAGGGCGACGATCTCGGCGTGCTCCTGGACGGACTGCGCCGCCCGCCCCGGGATGAAGCTGAAGGTCGAGTCGCGGAGGTGTCCGAGCCGTGCCCACTCGGCCTCGACGAGCTCGAGTACGCGAGGATTCGCGCAGCGGGCGAAGAGGATCGCGTGGAACTCCTGGTTCAGCGCGGTGAACGAATGGGGATCGAAGTGATCCAGGGTCTCGATCATCAGCTCGTTCACGTCGCGCGCGCGACGGAGGTCGTCGGCGGTGAGGCGTCGGGCGGCGAGAGCGGTCGCCGCGCCCTCGAGGATGCTCAGCGCCTGCATGCTGAACCGGTACTGCGAGTCGTCGACCATCGACACGTGCGCGCCGACGTTGCGCTCGAACGTCACCAGGCCCTCGGCCTCCAGCTGCCGGATCGCTTCCCGCACGGGCACCACGCTCATCTCCAGCTCCTTCGCGATCGTGCCGAGCACGAGGCGGTATCCGGGGGTGAAGTCCTGGTTCGCGATACGTCCCTTGATCCAGCGGTAGGCCCGCTGCGACTTGCTCTGGGCGCCCGCGGGGGCCGTACCGGGGTGGGTGACGCCGGGTGCGGCGGCATCCGTCGTGCTCATCGCGTCCGGCGCCATGCGTCGTACCTCGCCTTCCACTCGGTGTCCATCGGGAACAGGCCCTCGATCGGATGCCCCGCGCGCACCTGTTCGGCGACGTAGGCGTCTTCGTCCTCCTGGGCGAGGGCGGCCTCGGCGACCTCGGCGACGAGAGACGGCGGGATGACGATGACCCCGTCGGCGTCGCCCACGATCACATCGCCCGGCTCGATCGTGGTGCCGCCGCATCCGATCGCCACGTCGTGCTCCCACGGGACGTGACGGCGGCCGAGGACGGCGGGGTGCGCGCCGGCGGAGAAGACCGGGATGCCCACCGCGGCCACCGCGTCGACGTCGCGCACGCCGCCGTCGGTCACGATGCCGGCCGCTCCCCGGGCGTGTGCGCGGAGGGCGAGGATGTCGCCGAGCGTGCCGGACCCGGACTCGCCGCGCGCCTCGATGACGATGATCTCGCCCTCGTCGACCGAGTCGAAGGCGCGCTTCTGCGCGTTGAAGCCGCCGCCGCGGGCGGCGAAGAGGTCCTCGCGCAGCGGCACGAAACGGAGCGTCCGCGCGGTGCCGACGACCTTCGTGCCCGGGTGCATCGGGCGGACCCCGTCGACCGTGACGTTGTTCAGCCCCCGCGCGCGCAGCTGCGCGGACAGTGCGGCGACGGGGATGCGCGCGAGCTTCTCGCGGAGCGCCGCATCGAGGACAGGAGATCCGTCGAGAACAGGAGGGTTCGCCGCCGATCGTGCTGTTCCGGGCGGATCGCCTGCGCTGGTCGATCCGTTCGCGTCGGGGGCGAGTCCGGCGGCCGCGGGCGACCCCCATGCCTCGATGCGCTGGATGTCGTCGACGGAGGGGAGTGATCCGAGGGCCGGATCGAAGGATGCCGCGCCCTGTATGACGGTCGTGACCAGCCGCCCGGTCGAAAGCCCCGCACCGGACACCTCGACCTCGACGACATCCCCCGGGACCACCACGGTGGACCCGGCCGGAGTGCCGGCGAGGACGACGTCCCCCGATTCGAGCGTGAGGTGCTGGGACAGGTCCGCGATGAGCTGTGCGAGGGGGAAGAGGAGGCCGTCGGTCGTGTCGTCCTGCGCCAGGGACCCGTTGACCCACGTCTGCACGCGCAGTGCCGCGGGGTCGACCGTGCGCGCGTCGAGCAGGCCCGGACCGATCGGGGTGAATCCGTCTCCGCCCTTCGAGCGCACGTTCGACCCCTTGTCGTTCGCGCGCAGGTCGTAGAGTCCGAAATCGTTCGCGGCGGTCACCGCGGCCACGTGCGCCCACGCGTCTGCGACCGTCACGCGTCGGGCGGGGGAGCCGATGACGAGGGCGATCTCACCCTCGAACGCCAGGAGTTCCGTCCCGGCGGGCCGTTCGATCTCGGCGCCGGACATCGCGACCGAGCTCGATGGCTTGAAGAAGTAGGAGGGCGCGTGCGGGCGGCGCCCGCGCTGATCCGCGCGGGAGGCGTAATTCAGGTGGACGGCGATGATCTTCCCCGGCCGGCTCGGGAGTGCCCCGAAGCGCGCGGTGCCGGCATCCGTCGAAAGTGTCATGAGCTCCCTCGCCCTTGCGTCGTATCCGAAATCGTATATGATCGCTCGCATCCTCGCAATCACGTCTCTTCCGGGACGTGGACCACCGCGCCGACGATCGACACTGGAGTCCGTCATGTCCACACGCACACCGGCAGGGTTCACCCCCACCGGCACCATCGCCACCGCCCGAGACCGACGTCGCGTCATCTTCGCGACCGTCGTCGGCACCACCGTCGAGTGGTACGACTTCTTCATCTACGCCACTGCGGTGGGGCTGGTGTTCGGACAGCTCTTCTTCGCACCGCTCGGGGCGAACAGCGCCCTCGTCGCCTTCGCCACCGTCGGCGTCAGCTTCCTCTTCCGCCCGCTCGGCGCCTTCCTCGCCGGGCACTTCGGCGACAAGTACGGCCGGAAGGTCGTGCTGATGTGGACGCTGATCCTGATGGGCGTGGCCACCGCGCTCATCGGCGTGCTGCCGACCTACGAGGCGATCGGCCTCGCGGCGCCCGTCATGCTCGTCTTCCTCCGCATCCTGCAGGGGATCTCCGCCGGTGGCGAGTGGGGTGGCGCCGTCCTCATGGCCGTCGAGCACGCCCCGCGCCCGCGGCGCGGTGCCTTCGGCGCGGCCCCGCAGATCGGCGTGCCGCTCGGGCTGCTGCTCGCCTCCGGCGTCATGGCGCTCATGGCCATGATCGCGCCCGGCGACGCGTTCCTCGAGTGGGGATGGCGGGTGCCCTTCCTCCTCAGCGTCGTGCTGATCCTCGTCGGCTACTACGTGCGCCGACGCGTCGAGGAGAGCCCGGTGTTCGCCGAGCTCGCCGAGCGCAAGGAGAAGGCGCGGATGCCGATCGTCACGCTGTTCCGCAAGCACCTCCTCCTCGTGGTCATCGCCGCCCTCGTCTTCGCGGGCAACAACGCCGTCGGCTACATGACGACCGGCGGATACATCCAGGGCTACGCCACCAACCCGGACGGACCGCTCGCGCTCGAGCGCGGCCCGGTGCTGTGGGCCGTCGCGGGCTCGGCCGTCACCTGGTTGCTGTCCACCCTCGGCGCCGGGTTCCTCTCCGACCGCATCGGTCGGCGCACCACCTACATCCTGGGGTGGATCCTGCAGCTGGCGGGTGTGTTCACCCTCTTCCCCCTCGTGAACACCGGCGACATCGGGCTGCTCTTCGCGGGCCTGGCGATCCTCACCATCGGCCTCGGCCTCACCTACGGGCCGCAGGCGGCGCTGTACTCCGAGCTGTTCCCCGCCTCCATCCGCTTCTCCGGAGTGTCGATCTCCTACGCGATCGGCGCGATCCTCGGTGGCGCGTTCGCCCCGACCATCGCCACCGCGCTCGTGCAGGCGACCGGCTCGACGATGGCCGTGACCTGGTACCTCGCGGGCATGACCCTCATCGGACTGGTGGCGACGCTGGTGCTTCGCGACCGGTCCGGCATTCCGCTCGGGCCCGATCACGAGGCGGAGCAGTCGGTCTCACCGATCCGCGGTCTCACCCGCGCCTGACGCGCGTCCCCTGAGCCCCGTGCCGATCGGCGCGGGGCTCAGGAGTTCACGCGGATGATCTCGTGCTGGTACGGCGCGATCACCCGTCCCGAGACGCGCAGATCCAGCAGCAGGAACGGACGATCGGAGGCGGGCGTCCGCGTCCACTCCGCGAGCCGCTCGAGATCGGCGAGGGTCCGCACGACGACGCCCTCGGCGCCGAAGCCGCGGGCGACCGCGGCGAAGTCGACCTCCGGGATCAGCATCGGCTCCTCGGCGAGGCCCTTCAGGCCGTACAGGTTCACCTCCGCGCCGTATGCGGCGTCGTTCCAGACCACGGCGAGGCCGCGCCCGCCCGCCACGCGGACGGCGGATTCGAGGTCGGCGAGGGCCATGAGGCCGCCGCCGTCACCGGTGGTGAGCACGATCGTCGCGTCCGGCCGTGCCCGGGCGGCGCCCGCCACGCTGGGGAAGCCGAGCCCGATCGACTGGAACGCCGTGCCGATCATCACCATGCGGTCGGGCGAGGCGACCGGCCAGTACATGTTCGCCCAGCCGATGAAGTGCCCGCCGTCCGAGACGACGACGCGGTCCTGCGGAAGCAGCTCGCTGATCGTCCGCGCGACCGATCGGGGGTCCAGGCGGCCGTCGGGTGCGAGCTCCTCGCCCGCGTCGTAGGACCGGGCGGATGCCGTGTCCACGCTCTCGCGCCAACCACTCGGCGCGGCACCGATCGCCGTCAGCTCGTCGGCGATCGCACGGGCGACGAGTCCGGCATCCGCGCGGATGTACGCCCCGACGTGCGGGTGGGTCGCCGTGGCTGCGAGATCCACCTGCGCGACCCGGGTGCCGGGGGAGAAGAGCGCGCCGAAGCGCATCGTGAACGGGTTGAGCGATGCGCCGAAGACCACGGCGACGTCGGCCTGCGCGACGAGGTCCATGGCGCCCTCGGCTCCGAAGCCGCCCGTCACCCCGAGGTCGAACTCGCCCCGTGGGAAGATCCCGCGGCCGAGTGCCGAGGATGCGGTCAGAGCGCCGGTGAGGTCGGCGATCTCGCCGAGGGCGGCGCCCGCGCCGGCCAGCCAGGCGCCGCGACCCGCCAGAAGCAGCGGACGGCGCGCGCCGGCCAGGGCCGCGGCGAGGTCGCGGATGGCGCCCGCGGTGAAAGACCCGGTCGGGGCGAGCGGGCGGGGAAGGCGCGGAGCGGGGGCGGGTGGGATCGGACCCGCCTCGAGCGCCGCGACGTCGTAGGGGATGGCCAGCACGGTCGGCACCCGATAGGTCAGGGCGTGCTCGATGGCGATGACAGCCGTGGCACCGGCGTCCGTGCGGCCGACGGTGTAGGTGCGCGCGCCGACGGCCGAGGCGAGGGCGATCTGGTCGACGCCCCAGGGGCGCCGACCCGAGGTCGGCTCGTCGCCGACGACGAGCACCAGGGGCACGTGCGCCTGCACCGCCTCGGCGAGGGCGGTCAGGGTGTTGGTGAATCCGGCACCGTAGGTCGCCGTCGCGGCGGCGAGCCCTCCGCCGGCGCGGTGGTGCGCATCGGCGGCGACGACGCCGCCGGCCTCGTGCCGGACAGCGGTGAAGACGACGTCGGTGGAGCGCTCGAGGGCGTCCAGGAAGTACGCGTTGCCGTTGCCCATCACCCCGAAGACGTGGTCGATGTGACCGGCGAGGGCGGCGGCGACGTGAGCGGAGACAGTGGGCATGGCGAGACCTCGAGACGGTACGGAGGGAACAGGATCCGTATGTGTCTCGCGCACCGTGACGGTGGCTGCGTGCCCATTTTCCGAGCACCGGCGGCGCTGTTGCGGCCGGACAGCACGAGTATAGGCGCGGGGGTGCCAAGCTGGAGGGATGAGAACAGTCCAGCTGCGCCGGTACACCCTCGTCGACGGAGAGTACGACGCGTTCCTGTCCTGGTGGAACGACTGGATGCCGCGCGTGCGCGCCGGGGCCGGCTTCCGCATCGACTTCGCCTACGGGCTCCCCGAGACCAACGAGTTCGTCTGGGCGGTCAGCGCCGAGGGGGACCGGGAGGCGTTCCTCGCTCTCGAGTCGAGGTACATGGCCTCTGACGCGCGGGCGGAGGCGTTCGACGGCGTCCCGCAGCGGGTCGCGGAATACAACGTCCGCCTGGTCGACACGGTCGCCTGACGCGGGGCCTCCTCCGCGGCGTTCCGCCCGGAGGGGACCCGCGCGGGGTCAGCCGCCGAGCGCGTCGCGGATCGCGGTGGCCGCGCGTCCGAGCCGCTCCGCGATGACGGCGTCGGGGTGGGTGCTGGCGAGGAACACCGCCGCGACCGATGCCGCCTCGCGGCCGCGCACGACGAGAGGCACGGCCACCGAACGGAGGGTGGGGATCACCTCGTCGTGGCTCGTGGCGAAACCGCGCGCGGCGACGTCGCGGACTTCCGCGCGCAGAGTCGCGGAGACCGCGGCGGGGACGGCGGTGTCCGCCATCGTCGACAGGATGGCCTTTCCGGGTGCGCCGACCGTGACAGGATGCCGCGCGCCCGGGCGCTGCGCGACGGAGGCGACCGCGTGACGCGGCTCGATGCTCGCGAGGGTGACGCATTCGTCGTGGTCGAGCACGGCGAGGAAGCAGGTGATCCCGAGGTCGTTCGCCGCCGCGATCAGCTCCGGGAGTGCTTCGGCCTGCAGATCGTGGGCGACGCCCTCGGCGAGGGCGGCGAGGCGCGCGCCGAGCGCGACGCGCCCCGTCGCGTCCCGGCGGACCAGGCCGTGGCCCTCGAGCGTCCGCAGCAGGCGGTAGGCGACCGACCGGTGCACCCCGAGGCGTCCGGCGATGTCGTCGATCGACAGGGGATCGCGGACGTCGGCCAGGATCTCCAGGATCCGGATGCCGCGGCTGAGTGTCTGCGACGGCGCCGATGCGGCATCCGTGGTCGTCGGCATCCCTTGTCCCTCCGAGACAGAAGATATACGATCTGTTCGACAGGAGAACAGCCTGTTCGAATATAGAACACGCCCCTGCGGCCCGCAAGGCCGCGGATCGACCTCGACACCGTCGTCCGAGGAGGACATCCCATGCAGTTCCACCACCACGGGTACGTGTCCGGCGATCCGCGTGTGCAGGACGCGGCGGGCACGGGCCTCGACCGCCCCGCCGACCTTCCCGACCAGACGGACGTGCTCATCGTCGGATCGGGGCCCGCGGGCATGCTGCTCGCCGCGCAGATGTCACAGTTCCCCGGGGTGACCACCCGCCTCATCGAGCGCCGCGACGGACGGCTGGCCCTCGGGCAGGCCGACGGCATCCAGCCGCGCAGCGTCGAGACCTTCCAGGCCTTCGGGTTCGCCGAGCGCATCATCGCCGAGGCCTACAACATCGCGTACATGAACTTCTGGGGCCCCGATCCGGCCGATCCGCGCACGATCGTCCGCACCGCCCGCACGGAGGACTACGCCCTGAAGATCAGCGAGTTCCCGCACCTGATCGTCAATCAGGCCCGGGTTCTCGACTACTTCGCCGAGGCGGCCGCGCAGGGTCCCGGCCGCATCCTGCCGGATTACGGCGTGGAGTTCGTCGGCCTCACCGTGGGCGACGGGGGGGAGCACCCGGTCGCCGTGCGCATCCGCCACATCGCCGGACCCCGCGCGGGAGAGGAGCGGACGATCCGGGCGAAGTACGTCGTGGGGTGCGACGGCGCGCGCAGCGGCGTCCGCCAGGCGATCGGCCGCACCCACGTCGGTGCGTTCGCCGCGCACGCGTGGGGGGTCATGGATGTGCTGGTCAACACGGACTTCCCAGACTGGCGGACCAAGTGCGCCATCACCTCCTCGGCGGGCAACATCCTGCACATCCCGCGCGAGGGCGGGTACCTCAGTCGCATGTACATCGACCTCGGCGAGGTGGCGGCGGACGATGATCACCGTGTCCGACAGACTCCGCTCGATGAGGTGATCCGCCGCGCCAACGAGATCCTGCACCCCTACTCGATCGACGTGAAACAGGTCGCGTGGCACAGCGTGTACGAGGTCGGCCATCGCGTGACCGACAGGTTCGACGACGTCGATCCCGGCCAGGATCACGACCCGCGTGTCTTCCTCGCCGGAGACGCCTGCCACACCCACAGCGCCAAGGCGGGGCAGGGGATGAATGTCTCGATGCAGGACGGGTTCAACCTCGGGTGGAAGCTCGGGCACGTCCTGACCGGCCTCGCCCCGGCATCCCTCCTCTCCACCTACTCGGCCGAGCGTCAGCCGGTCGCCCAGCAGCTGATCGACTTCGACCGGGAGTGGTCCTCGCTCATGGCGCGCAAGCCCGAGGACATCTCCGACCCCACCGAGCTCGCGACCTTCTATCTGGGCACCGCGGAGTTCCCCTCCGGATTCATGACGCGGTACGCGCCGTCGACGATCGTGACGGATGCCGCGCATCAGCGGCTCGCGATCGGATTCCCCGTCGGCGCGCGTTTTCAGAGCGTGGAGGTGGTGCGCGTGTGCGACGGGAACGCCGTGCATCTCGGGCACCACGCGCGGGCCGATGGGCGCTGGCGCATCTATGCGTTCGCCGACGCGAACGGTGAGGCCCTCGATCGATGGGCCGCATCCATGGTGGGCGCCGACGGACCGATCGCGCGCCACACGCCCGCCGGTGCGGATGTCGACGCCGTCTTCGACGTCAAGGTCGTCTACCCAGGCCGCTTCGAGGACGTCGACCTCGCCGGGGTTCCCGCGCTCTTCCTGCCGCGCACCGGACCGCTGGGACTCACGGACTGGGAGAAGGTGTATGCGGCGGCGCCGAGTGCGTGGACGTCCGCGGACATCTTCGCCGAGCGGGGGATCTCCCGCGAGGGAGCCGTCGTCGTCGTTCGTCCCGACCAGTACGTCGCGGCCGTGCTGCCCCTGTCGGACACCGCGGAACTCACGGCGTTCTTCCGCGGAGCCATGCGGACTCAGCCGGAGCCGCTCACCCGGCGATGACTCTCCGAAGGGGAGAAGGTCGCCGCCATGCTGTACGCCGTGTACATCGCCCGCGTCCCGCGGTGGGGGCATGATGTCAACTGATCGTCCGAGCGCGAGGGAGCACCCATGACCGACACCCGTGAATCCGACCTGCTGGCCTCCGTCCCGGACGGTCTCTTCATCGGCGGACGGTGGCGGCCGGCATCCGGGGGGAAGACCCTGACGGTGTTCGACCCCTCGACGGGTGAGCCCATCCGCGTCATCGCCGACGCGTCACCGGAGGACGGCGCGGCAGCGATGGATGCCGCGGTCGAGGCCTTCCCCGCGTGGGCGGCGACTCCCGCCCGGGAGCGCGCGGAGATCCTGCGTCGCGCGTTCGACCTGCTCCAGGAGCGCAAGGAGGAGTTCGCGCTCCTCATGACCCTCGAGATGGGCAAGCCCCTCGCCGAAGCGCGCGGAGAGGTCGGCTACGGCGGGGAGTTCCTGCGCTGGTTCAGTGAGGAGACCTCGCGCATCCAGGGGCGCTACGGGGCGAACCCCGAGGGCACCGGACGCATGATCGTCTCGCAGCACCCCGTCGGCCCCTGCTTCCTGATCACCCCGTGGAACTTCCCGCTCGCCATGGCGACCCGGAAGATCGCCCCCGCGCTGGCCGCCGGGTGCACGGTGGTCGTCAAGCCCGCCGAGCTGACGCCGCTCACGACGCTGTACTTCGCCAAGCTCCTGCAGGACGCCGGGGTCCCGGACGGCGTCGTGAACATCTTCACCACCTCCACGTCCGGGGCCGTGTCGGAGCCGATCATCCGCGACCCGCGCCTGCGGAAGCTCTCCTTCACCGGGTCCACCGCGGTCGGCCAGAAGCTGCTCGAGCAGGCCGCCCAGGGCGTTCTCCGCACCTCTATGGAGCTCGGCGGCAACGCGCCCTTCGTGGTGTTCGACGATGCCGATCTCGACAAGGCCGTGGACGGCGCGATGCTGGCGAAGTTCCGCAACATCGGCCAGGCGTGCACCGCGGCGAACCGCTTCATCGTCCACCGCGCGGTCGCCGACGAGTTCGCCCGCCGCGTGACCGAGCGGGTGCAGGGGCTGAAGATCGGGCGCGGGACCGAGGAGGGCGTCGCGATCGGTCCCCTCATCGACGACCGTGCCGTCGCGAAGGCCGACTCCCTGGTGAAGGACGCCGTCTCCCGCGGTGCCCAGGTCCGCACCGGCGGCACCGCCCTCGACGGCCCCGGCACCTTCTACGAGCCGACCGTCGTCACCGACGTGGCGCCGGGGAGCGACATCCTGCGCGAGGAGATCTTCGGGCCGGTGCTCGCGATCGTCCCGTTCGACGACGAGGACGACGCGGTGCGGATCGCCAACGACACCGAGTTCGGACTCGTCTCGTACGTCTTCACCGAGTCGCTCGCGCGCGGTCAGCGCATGATCGACCGCCTAGAGACCGGGATGATGGGCCTCAATGTCGGGGTGGTCTCCAACGCGGCCGCCCCCTTCGGCGGCTGGAAGATGTCCGGTCTCGGCCGCGAGGGCGGTGCGGAGGGCATCCACGAGTACCTCCAGACGAAGTACACCCTCACCCCGAACCCCTTCGCCTGAACCGGGAGGCGACTCGCGCGCCTCTTCCGTCGAAAGCGCGTGACCGAACCGTCATCGGCGTCCTCCCGGGGCTGCCGGAGGCCGGTTCGTCCCGCGTCTTCGACCGTCGACGTGGGGCCGGGCGGGTCAGCCCTCGGCGTGCCGGTCGAGGAAGGCGTAGACCTCCGCCTCCTCGACCCCGGGGAACGTCCCGCGGGGGAGCGGCGAGAACATCTGCATGTGCACGCGCGCGCTCGGCCAGGCCTTCCCCTCCCAGCGGGCGGCGATCTCCGCGGGCGGCCGGCGGCAGCACGACTCGTCCGGGCAGGTCGACGCGGCCCGGCTCGCGGTCTCCCGCCCCCGGAACCATCGCGCGTCGTCGAAGGGCACCCCGACGGTGATCGAGAACTCCCCGTCGGCCGTCGTCCCGGTCTGCGTCGAGCACCAGAAGGTCCCGGCGGGGGTGTCGGTGTACTGATAGTGCTCGGTGGTGCGGTTCTGCTCCTCGAACGCCGAGCGCGCCGAGAAGTGGCGGCAGACGATCTGCCCCTCGATCGCACCGGTGACGTCCATCGGGAGGGGCAGGTCGTCGTTCTCGTAGACGCGGGAGATCGACCCCGACCCGTCCACGCGCAGGAAGTGCAGACGGATGCCGAGATGCTGGGTGAGCAGGTTCGTCATCCGCATCCCGGCGGCTTCGTGCGTGACCCCGAAGGCGTCCCGGAAGTCCTCGACGGCGAGGTTGCGGTCCTTCTTCGCCTGCTGGAGGAAGGCGACGGACGCCGTCTCGGGCATGAGGCAGCACGCGGCGTAGTAGTTGATCTCCAGTCGCTGCTGGAGGAAGTCGGCGTAGTCGACGGGACGCTGATGCCCGAGGAGGCGGTGCGCCATCGCCTGCAGCGCCATGGAGCGGAGCCCGTGTCCGCCGGGGATCGACGCCGGGGGCAGGTAGATCCGACCGTTCTCCAGGTCGGTGACCGATCGCGCGGAGTGGGGGAGGTCGTTGACGTAGAGCAGCTCGAACCCGAGCTGCTCGGCCATGATGCTGACGGTGCGGTGGGTGAGGGCGCCGGTGGTGTGTCCGGCGGCCTTCAGCTGCTTCTCGGCCAGCCGCTCGATGTCGACGAGGTAGTTGCCCTTCTCCCGCATCCGCAGGCGCAGCTCCGTGTTTGCCCGCCGAGCCTCCTCGGGGGTCGCGATCGTCTCGCGCTCACGGCGCTGCAGCTCGCGATGGAGCCCGAGGATCGATTCGATCGTCTCGTCGCTCATGGTCTTGGTGATGCGCACGGGAGCGACCCCGAGGCGCCGGAAGACCGCCCCGGCCTGCGCGCGCTCGAGCTCGATCTCCAGAGCCGCGCGCCGGTTGGGCGGCTCGGGGGAGAGGAGGTCGGTGACCTCCACCCCGGTGGCGGCGGCGATGGCCTGCAGCAGCGAGAGCTTGGGCTCGCGTTTGCCGTTCTCGATGAGGCTCAGCTGGCTGCCGGCGACTCCCACTCGTTCGCCGAGATCGTCGAGGGTGAATCCCCGCGCGAGTCGTTCGTGACGGATGCGGTGTCCGAGGGTGGACAGTTCGAGCGCGGAGGCGGGCATTCCTTGAGAATAGCGAAAGAATCGATACTTTTGTCGCTGAACTCGTCTGGAAAAGCGGGGTGGAGGGGCGGAAAGTGAAAGGAGACACCGATCCGGCACCACCGATCGCACAGGAGCGACACTCATGGCTCTCGCCGACACCTTCACCCGCCCCACCTCCCTCGCCCCGCGCCGCGCCTCCGAGACCTACGGCGGGATGCCCAGGATCGACGGCGCCGGCATGCGCGCCCTGGTCGAGTGGGTGGACGAGATCGCCGCCCTCACCACGCCGGACCGCATCCACTGGGTCGACGGTTCCCGTGCCGAGAACGATGCGCTCCTGCGCGAGATGGTCGACGAAGGCAAGCTCATCAAGCTCAACCCGGAGTGGCGCCCCGGCTCCTACCTCGCCCGCTCGCACCCGAGCGATGTCGCCCGCACCGAGGCGCGCACCTTCATCGCGTCCGAGCGGGAGGAGGATGCCGGCCCCACGAACAACTGGGCGGCCCCCGAGGACATCCGTGCGACCATCACCCCGCTCTTCGCGGGCAGCATGCGCGGACGCACGATGTACGTCGTCCCGTTCTCGATGGGCGCGGTGGGCGGACCGCTCTCGCACATCGGCGTGCAGATCACCGACAGCGCCTACGCCGTCACCTCCATCGGCATCATGACCCGCGTGGGCACCGACGTCCTCCGCGAGATCGCGGGGGGTGCGCCGTGGGTGAGGACCGTGCACTCCGTCGGTGCGCCGCTCGAGCCGGGTCAGGCCGACGTCGCGTGGCCGTGCAACGACGAGAAGTACATCGTGCACTTCCCCGACACCCTCGAAGTCTGGTCGTTCGGCTCCGGCTACGGCGGCAACGCGATCCTGGCGAAGAAGTGCTTCGCGCTGCGGATCGCCTCGGTCATCGGCCGCGACGAGGGCTGGCTCGCCGAGCACATGCTGCTCATCCGCGTCATCGACCCGAAGGGGAAGAGGTACCACGTCGCGGCGGCGTTCCCCTCGGCGTGCGGCAAGACCAATCTCGCGATGCTCCGGCCCACGATCCCCGGATGGCGCGTGGAGACCCTCGGCGATGACATCGCGTGGCTGCGCCCGGGCCCGGACGGCCGGATGTGGGCGATCAACCCCGAGGCGGGCTTCTTCGGCGTCGCTCCCGGGACGGGGGAGTCGACCAACGTCGCGGCGGTGGAGACCCTGTGGGGCAACACGATCTTCACCAACGTCGCGCTCCGCCCGGACGGCGACGTGTGGTGGGAGGGTCTCACCGACACCCCGCCCGCGGAGCTCACCGACTGGGAGGGCAACCCCTGGACCCCGGCGTCCGGTCGTCCGGCCGCGCACCCGAACTCGCGCTTCACCGTCGCCGCATCCCAGTGCCCGCAGATCGCGGAGGACTGGGATGCCGCTGAGGGCGTGCCGCTGGACGCGATCCTGTTCGGCGGCCGCCGCGCCACGAACGTCCCCCTCGTCCTCGAGGCGACGGACTGGACCCACGGTGTGTTCCTCGGATCGAACATCTCCTCCGAGCGGACCGCCGCGGCCGAGGGGACGGTCGGGGAGCTCCGCCGCGACCCGTTCGCGATGCTGCCGTTCTGCGGCTACAACATGGCCGACTACTTCGGGCACTGGCTGAAGGTCGGGCAGGCGCTCCGCTTCGACCGCGCTCCGCGGATCTTCCAGGTCAACTGGTTCCGCAAGGGCGCCGACGGCCGTTTCCTGTGGCCGGGATTCGGTGACAACGCCCGCGTGATCGACTGGATCGTCCGGCGTCTGGACGGGACGGTGGATGCTGTGCCGAGCGCCATCGGACGCCTGCCGCGCACCGAAGACCTGAACCTCGACGGCATCGATGTGCCACGGGAGGACCTCGCCGAGCTCTTCGCGATCGACACCGCGTCGTGGCTGCGGGAGGCGGACCTGACGGAGGAGTTCTACCGCACCTTCGACGGCCGCGTCCCCGCGCCCCTGTGGGCCGAGCTCGCCGCCCTGCGGTACCGCCTGCAGCGCGCCTGACCCGCGGCGCGCCACCGACCGGCGCCCGGCCCTCTTCTTGGCAGAGGGGCCGGGCGCCCACTTCTTCCGTCACCGAAGCGAACCGTCGGTTCGGGCCCACTCAGACCAGGAGCTGGTGCTTCGCGAGGTCGCGGTACAGGGGCGTCGAGGCCACCAGCTCGGAGTGCGTCCCCTGCCCCACGACCCGGCCGTGGTCCATCACGACGATGAGGTCGCTGTCGACGACGGTCGACAGGCGGTGGGCGATGACGATGAGGGTGCGTCCGGCAGCGACCGCGTCGATCGCCTCCCGCATCCGCTGCTCGTTCAGTCCGTCGAGCGATGACGTCGACTCGTCGAGCAGCAGGATCGGGGGCGCGGCGAGGAGCGCCCGGGCGATCGCGAGCCGCTGGCGCTCGCCGCCCGACAGCATCACCCCCGACTCGCCGACGGCGGCATCCAGCCCCTCCGGACTCCGGTCGAGCACGTCGCCGAGATTCACCGCGCGGAGCACGCGCTCGCAGTCCGCGTCGGATGCCGCGGGCGAGGCCAACCGCAGGTTGTCGCCGATCGTGCCCGCGAGGGTCGGGGCATCCTGCTCGACGTACCCGAGCTGCGCGCGGAGCGCGTCGCGCGGGACGGTGCGCACGTCGACGCCGTCGAGGAGGATCGCGCCCGCGGTGGGGTCGTAGAACCGCTCGATCAGCGCGAGGGTGGTGGACTTCCCTGCGCCGGAGGGCCCGACGAGCGCCACCCGCGCACCCCGCGGGACCGAGAACGACACCCCGCGCAGGACGACGCCGAGATCGGCTCCCTCCGTGGCGGTGTCCTCGGCGTCCTCCCCGGCCTCGGCCAGCGCCCGCGCCGCATCGTCGACGCCGGCGCTCTCGAGCACGGCGAGCGCTTCGGTCTCGGCGGCCCGACGGGCGCGGACGACCGTCTCGGGGTAGGAGAAGTGCACGTCGCGGAATTCGATCGCCGGAGCGGATGCCGCATCCCGCGCCGCATCGTCCGGAACCGTCTCGGCGCGGGCGGTCGCGGCGATCTCGGCGTCGCGTTCGGTCTCGTCCGGAAGGTCGAGCACCTCCTGGATGCGGCCCAGGGCCCCGAGCGCCTGGTTCACCGAGGTGATGGCGCCGAAGGTCGAGGCGAGCGGCTGGATGAGGAGGAACAGGAACAGGATGAACGACACCAGTGCGGCGATGGTGATCGCCCCGCTCGCCACGCGGAATCCGCCCACGCCGAGGACGACCAGGAGAGAGAGCTGCAGCGCGATGCCGGCGACGGGGACGACCAGGGCGGAGACCTTCGCGATCCGGACCCCCACCGCGTAGGCGTCGGAGGCCATCGCGCTCACCGCGGTGATCTCGCGCTCGGTCGCGCCCGAGGCGCGCACCGTGCGGATGGAGCCGACGGCGCGCTCCACGCCGGAGGAGAGCTCGCCGACCTTCACCTGCTGCTCGGTGGAGGCGGTGCGGATCCGCCCGCTGAGGAGCACCACGACGACCACCGAGATGCCGATGACGACGACGATCAGTCCGAGGAGGGCGGGGTCGATCACGGCCATGGCGACGAGGGCGCCGAGGAAGATCAGCGAGTTGCCGACGGCATCCGCCAGTCCCTGGGTGAGGACGGCGTACAGCAGCGTCGTGTCGGTGCCGACGCGGGAGACGAGGTCGCCCGTGCGCCGGGCGTCGAACTCGCTGATCGGCAGGCGGAGGATGCGGGCGATGAGCTTGCGTCTGCTCGAGTAGACGACCGCGGTGCCCGTGCGCTGGAGCAGATAGTGCTGGTAGCCCGAGATGACCGACGCGATCACGACGAACGCGACCAGCAGCCAGACCAGGATGCCGAGGGTCTCGCCGACCTGGACGCGCTGGATGACCTGTCCGACGAGCACGGGCTGGGCGAGGGTGGCCCCGGCGCCGAGGATGCTGAGGATCGCGACGACCACGAGGGTGCGCTTGTGCTCGAAGAGGAAGGGCAGGAGCTGGCGGAACGTCGCGCGCGGCCCCTCGGGGGTGCGGCGCCCGCGCCCGCGGCGGCGCGCGGGGGCTGCAGACTCGGGGGCCACCGAGGTCTCGGGGGCGGCGGGGCTGTCGGAGGCGGACATGCGGGAACCTCGTTCGTGGGAGCGTCTTCATCGACCGTACTTCGTCTCGGCCCCCGCTCGCGCCGATGTCCAAGACCGGGGCTAGGGTGGTCCGGTGCCAGAAGCCGTCATCGAAGCCCGCGACCTCGCGAAGTCCTACCGCGTGAAGGGCAAGCCCGACTTCGTCGCCGTCGACGGACTGAGCTTCGACGTCGCGCCGGGGGAGTCGTTCGGTCTCCTCGGCCCGAACGGGGCGGGCAAGTCGACGACGATGAAGATGATCGGCGCGGTGTCGTCGCGCACGGGCGGATCGCTGTCGATCCTCGGACTCGATCCCGACCGCCACGGTCCCGAGATCCGCTCGCGCCTCGGCGTCGTGCCGCAGCAGGACAACCTCGACGGTGAGCTCAACGCGCGCGAGAACCTCTACATCTACGGCCGCTACTTCGGTCTCCCGGGCCGCGTCTGCCGGCAGAAGGCGCAGGAGCTCCTGTCCTTCGCGCAGCTGGACGACAAGGCGACCAGCAAGGTCGATCAGCTCTCCGGCGGCATGAAGCGCCGCCTCACCATCGCGCGCGGGCTCATCAACGACCCCCGGATCCTGCTCCTGGACGAGCCGACCACGGGCCTCGATCCGCAGGCGCGGCACGTGCTGTGGGATCGCCTGTTCCGCCTCAAGGAGCGCGGCACGACCCTCGTCCTCACCACGCACTACATGGACGAGGCCGAGCAGCTGTGCGACCGGCTCGTCGTCGTCGACAAGGGGCGCATCATGGCCGAGGGCACCCCGGCCTCCCTCATCCGCGAGCACTCGAGCCGCGAGGTCCTCGAGGTACGTTTCGGGTCGGACCGCAACGAGCAGGTCGCGGCATCCCTCGGGGGGATCGGCGATCGCGTCGAGGTGCTGCCCGACCGGATCCTCGTCTACGCCGCCGACGGCGAAGCGGCCCTGGAGCAGGTCACCGCACGGGGCCTGCACCCGATCACCTCGCTCGTGCGGCGCTCGAGCCTGGAGGACGTGTTCCTCCGCCTCACCGGACGGTCGCTGATCGAATGAGCGAGACGACCACCGGCGCCACCACCGATCTCAGCCTCGACGAGCTGCGCGCGGAGGCTCTGGCGTGGGGGCGCAGACCCCGTCGCCGCGGTCTCTGGTACGTCACCGAGCACATGGTGCGGGCGATGCGCGCCTACGGCTGGACGATCATCGTCGGCGCCCTCGGACAGCCGATCCTCTACCTCCTCGGCCTCGCGCTCGGTCTCGCGGCCATCATCGACGTGCCCGTGCAGGATGCCGGGCAGACGGTGCCCTACCTCGTCTTCGTCGCGCCGGCGCTCCTCATGACCGCGGCCATCTCGGTGGCGACCGAGGAGTTCACCTACCCGGTCATGTCGGGGTTCAAGTGGCGCCGCTACTTCTTCGGATTCAGCGCGTCGCCGCTGTCGCCCGGGCAGATCGCCGGCGGCGTCGCCATGGGGGCCGCCGCGCGGATGATCGTGACCGTGGCGCTGTACTTCGCGTTCATCGCGCTCTTCTTCGCCGTGCTCCAGCCCGGCGACCTCGTACCGCAGACCGCGTGGCTGGCGATCCCGATCGGCCTGCTCGCGGGCCTGTCCTTCGGCGCCCCGCTCATGGCCTACGCCGCCTCGATCATCGACGACAAAGGGCAGTTCGCCCTCGTGCAGCGCTTCGTCTTCATGCCCATGTTCCTCTTCTCCGGAACCTTCTACCCGATCGCGCTCTCGCCGGCGCCGCTCCAGTGGGTCGCGTGGATCTCGCCGCTCTGGCACGCCAGCGAGCTCGGGCGCGCGGTCACCTACGGCAAGGAGATGAGTGCGGCGATGGCCGGGGTGCACCTCGGCTACCTCCTCGTCCTCAGCGTGGCGGGGCTGCTGCTGGCCCGTGTGCTGTTCGAGCGGAGGCTCGCCCGATGAGCGCGCCGGCATCGCGCGCGGCGACCCTGCAGGCCGAGCCCGCCGGGCGGATGCGGGGCGGCGGCGTGCGCGCCCTGTGGGCGGGCAATCCGCAGGCGGTCGTGCAGCGCGGCCTGCTCGCCGCACGGTCGTCCAGCTGGGCGGTGGTCCTCTCCGGCTTCTTCGAGCCGGTGTTCTACCTGCTCTCGCTCGGCATCGGCTTGGGCGTCCTCATCGGCGATGTGCAGACGAGCGGCGGCGCCGAGGTGCCGTACGCCGCGTTCATCGCGCCGGCGCTGCTCGCCGTCTCGGCGATGAACGGAGCGATCTACGACTCGACGTGGAACGTCTTCTTCAAGCTCAACTACGGCAAGCTCTACGAGGGCATGCTCGCGACCTCGCTCGGACCGCTCGACGTCGCCCTCGGCGAGATCATCTACGCGCTGCTGCGCGGCCTCGTCTACGCCACCGGATTCATGATCGTCATGCAGGTGCTGGGGCTGAACCTCGCGCCGACCGCGATCCTCGCTCTGCCCGCGGTGGTGCTCATAGCCTTCGGGTTCGCGAGCGTCGGCATGGCCGTGACCAGCTACATGAAGACGTTCCAGCACATGGACTGGATCAACCTGGTGCTCCTGCCGATGTTCCTCTTCTCGGCCACGTTCTACCCGATCACGGTCTACCCCGACTGGGTGCAGGGCGTGGTGATGGCGTTCCCGCTGTGGCACGGGGTCGAGCTCATCCGGGGCCTGACGACCGGCATCCTGAGCCCGGTGATGCTCGTGCACGTCGGGTACTACCTCGTCATGATCGCCCTCGGGCTGCTGTTCACCACGAAGCGCCTGCGCACGCTGTTCCTCGACTGACGCCCGCGCCGTCTCCGTGCGCAACCGCGGAGATGTGCACGATGACGGATGCCGCGGGGCGATTCCGTCCGCAATCGTGCACATCTCCGTGATCCTGCGCACCCCGCGGGGCGAGCGCGGGTCAGGACGCGCGGTCGGATGCCGGCACGCCGACGTCGTCGGTGTAGTCCAGGTCCTTCGTCTCCGGCGCGAGGATCAGCGCGATGAAGGTGAGCACGCCCATCGCCGACAGGTAGAGCCCCACGAGGACGGGACTGCCGTCGGCGGCGGCCCAGAGCGCGACGGCCACGAGCGGAGCGAGGGCGGCGCCGAGGATCGAGGAGAGGTTGTACGAGATCGCCGACCCCGAGTACCGGACGTTGGTCGGGAAGAGCTCGGGCAGGACCGCGCCCATGGGCCCGAAGGTCACGCCCATGAGCATGAATCCGAACACCAGGAACGCCTGCACCAGGGCGCCGGTGAACTTCGGGTCCGACTCGGGGGAGAGGAACACGGTGAACGTGAAGCCGAACACGATGATGAGCGCGGTGACGCCGAGCAGGAGGCGCCGGCGTCCGATCGCGTCCGCGACAGGGCCCGACAGCATCGTGAAGATGCCGAAGAACACCACGCCGATGATCTGCATGATGACGAAGTCGGTGTACCCGAAGCCGAGGCCCGGCACGTAGGAGCTCGCGTCGAACGGGGTGCCGGCGGCCTCGGCGGCGGCGCGCGCCCCCTCGGTCGTCGCGGTCGTACCGTACGAGAGGGTGAAGCTCGTCATCAGATAGAACAGCACGTATGTCGCCAGCATGATGAACGTGCCGAGCACGAGGTGCTTGAAGTGACGGCGGATGACGGTCCCCAGCGGGAACTTCCGGATCGCCCCCGACGATTCGGCCTTCACGAAGGTCTGGGACTCGACCAGCCGCAGACGCACCCAGAGGCCCACGATCACCATGACCGCGGAGAACAGGAACGGCACACGCCACCCCCAGGCGAGGAACTCCTCCGAGCGCTGAGCGGGGCCGTCGGGGTGGGGGAGCAGGAAGTAGATCGCGAGGAAGATCGAGTTGGCGATGATGAAGCCGAGCGGGGCGCCGAGCTGCGGGAAGGTCCCGTACCAGGCGCGCTTGCCGGCCGGAGCGTTCTCGGTGGCCACGAGCGCTGCGCCCGACCATTCGCCGCCGAGCGCGAAGCCCTGGGCGAGGCGCAGGATCAGCAGGAGGAGCGCGGCCCACCAGCCGATGTCGGTGAAGGTCGGGAGGCATCCGATGAGGAACGTCGCGATGCCCATCGTCAGCAGCGATCCGACGAGGGTGGCCTTGCGTCCGAAGCGATCGCCGAAGTGGCCGAAGATCACCGCGCCGAGCGGGCGGGCGACCATCGCGGCGCCGAACACGCCGAAGGACGCGAGGAGCGCGGTGGTGTCGTTCCCCGTCGGGAAGAAGAGGATCGGGAAGACGAGCACCGCCGCGGTGGCGTAGACGTAGAAGTCGTAGAACTCGATCGTCGTGCCCACCAGGCTCGCGGTGATGACGCGCGAGCGGGGGTTTGCGGGAGCGGTGGTCTGCGGGGAAGCGGGGGAGGTGTCCGGCACGGGCGACGAGTCTACGCCCGTGCCGGACAGAGGTTCGACCGCGCGATCAGCGCCAGAGGACGGCGAGCGCGGCATTGACGAACGTCAGGATGCCGATGAGCCAGAACACCGCCGCGGGAACGCCCGTGCCCTTGCGCTGACGGGCCGACCCGATGCCGAGCAGGGCGCCGATCACCAGCAGGATCACGAGCTTCACGGCGATCTTGGTGTAGTTCATCTCGTACGACACGCCCCACGGGGCGGCGAGGGCGAGACCGGCGACACCGGCCACGAGAAGCCCCCAGTTCATCAGCCGCGTGATCTTCAGGCGGCGGTTCACCGCCTCCACGGCCCACGCGCCGAAAAGCAGCGCGAAACCGACGAGGTGGACGAGCACGACGACGTGGCGAAGAGTCTCCATACCCGTCACCGTATTGCCCGCGCCACGCCCGCGCCACCAAGGCGGACCTCAGCGGCCGTCCGCGGCGCTCAGCCGGAGACGGCGCGGATGTCGCGAAGGACCAGAGCGGTGCGGAGCGCGGCGTCCGCCGCCTCGTGCCCCTTGTCCTCGCGCGATCCGGGGAGCCCGGCGCGATCGAGGCCCTGCGCCTCGTCGTCGAGGGTGAGCACGCCGAAGCCGACGGGCTTGCCGGTGTCGAGCGCGACGCGGGTGAGGCCGTCGGTGGCCGCGGACGAGACGAACTCGAAGTGCGGTGTGCCGCCGCGGATGATGACGCCCAGGGCGACGACCGCGTCGGCGCCGGACTCCAGCGCGGCCCGCGCCACGACCGGCAGCTCGAACGATCCCGGCACGCGCACCAGCGACCAGTCCGCACCGGACGCGTCGAGCACACGCGCGGCGCCGGCGATCAGGCCGTCGGAGATCTCGGTGTGCCAGGTGCCGGCGACGACGGTCACCCGCAGGCCCGTCGCGTCAATCGTTCCGGTGCTCTCGGGCGCACCCTTTCCACTCATCGCTCTGCTCCTTCGTGCATCTGAGCCAGCGCGTCGGCGAGGTCGGCGTCGGCGATCACGTGGCCCATCCGGTCGCGTTTGGTCTCGAGGTACTGGTGGTTGTTCGGGCCGACCCCGACGAGCAGCGGAACCTGCTCGACGATGTCCAGGCCCAGCTCGCGCAGCTGCGCGACCTTGTCGGTGTTGTTGGTGAGCAGGCGCACCCGCTCCACCCCGAGATCGGTGAGGATGCCGGCTGCCGCGGCGTAGTCGCGGGCGTCGGCGGGAAGGCCGAGGGCGAGGTTCGCGTCCACGGTGTCCAGCCCCCGCTCCTGCAGGCTGTAGGCGCGGAGCTTGTTGATCAGGCCGATGCCGCGCCCCTCGTGCCCGCGCATGTAGATCACGATCCCGCCGTCGCGGTCGATGCGCTCGAGGGCGGCATCCAGCTGCGGCCCGCACTCGCACTTCAGCGACCCGAAGGCCTCGCCGGTGAGGCACTCGGAGTGCACGCGGACGAGAGGGGCGTCGGCGATGTCGCCGGAGACGACCGCGAGGTGATCGGTGCCGGTGACCCGATCCTTGTAGGCGAGGAAGCGGAACTCGCCGTGGGCCGTGGGGACGCGGGCCTCGGCGCGCAGGCTCACGCGCCGTCGGTGCGCCTGCGCGGCCGCACCGTCGCGGGGCTCGTGCTCGTCGAGGTAGGCCACGAGCTGCTCGATCGTGATCACCGGGACGCCGTCGCGTTCGCCCAGCTCCTCGAGCCCCGGCATCCGCATCATGGAGCCGTCCTCGGCGACGACCTCGGCGATCGCGCCGACGGGGGAGAGCCCCGCCAGCCGCATCAGCTCGACGGCGGCCTCGGTGTGGCCGGCGCGCTCGCGGACACCGCCCTCGACCGCGCGGAGCGGGAGGACGTGGCCCGGACGAATGAGGCTGGAGGGCACCGACTCGGGGTTCGCGAGCACGTTGAGGGTGTGCGCGCGGTCGGCGGCGCTGATGCCGGTCGAGGCGCGATCGGCGGCGTCGACGCTGACGGTGTAGGCCGTGCCGCGCGCGTCCTGGTTGACCTCCACCATCGGCGGGAGATCGAGGCGGTCGGCCCACTCGGCGGGCATCGGGGCGCAGACGAATCCGCTCGACCACCGCACCGTCCAGGCGATCCACTCGGGGGTGGCCAGCTGGGCGGAGATGATGACGTCGCCCTCGTTCTCGCGGTCCTCGTCGTCGGCGACGATGACGGGGCGCCCGGCCCGAAGGGCCTGGAGGGCGTCGGGGATGGTGGCAAGGCTCATGCGGAGCCTCCTTCCGTGGATGCGGCGGCGGCCGCGGAATCGGGGGCCGCGGGGGCGGCGAAGGCCATGAGGCGCTGGACGTGGCGCGCGAGGATGTCGGTCTCGAGGTTCACGCGCTCGCCGACCGCGCGGTCGCCGAGCGTGGTCGCTGCAAGGGTCTCGGGGATCAGGGAGACCTCGAACCAGTCGCGGGGCGCGCCGGGGACGGACACGGCGCTGACGGTGAGCGAGACCCCGTCCACGGCGATCGACCCCTTGTCGACCACGAGTGGGGCGAGTTCAGCCGGCACCGCGATGCGCAGGACCCGCCACTCGGCGCCCGGTCGCACCTCGAGCACCTCGCCGGTCCCGTCGATGTGGCCCTGCACGATGTGTCCGCCGAGGCGCCCGTGGGCGGCGGTCGCACGCTCGAGGTTGACCGCGCGTCCCGCGCCGACTCCCGCGAGCGTCGACATGACGAGCGTCTGCTGCATCACGTCGGCGGTGAACCAGTCCTCGCCGCGGTCGACGACCGTCAGGCACACGCCGCTCACCGAGATCGAGTCGCCGTGACCGGCATCCGACACGGCGCGGGGGCCGCGCACGCGCACGCGCACGCCGTCCCCCGAGGGCTCGACGGCGAGGACTTCGCCGATCTCCTCGACGATTCCGGTGAACATCAGGATCCTTCTCCCTCGTCTGGGTGGGGTGCGTTCGGTCGGGCGACGATCAGGAGGTCGTCGCCGAGGCGCTCGATCCTGACCACGTCCAGGCGGCGGGCCGCGTCGATGGAGGGCACGCCGAGGTCGGTGAGCGCCAGGCGCGATCCTCCGAGGAGGACCGGTGCGAGGTACACGAGGATCTCGTCCACCAGGCCGGCGCGCAGGAACGCGCTGGCGACGGTCGGCCCGCCCTCGACGAACACGCGGTGCACGCCGCGCTCGCGGAGGTCGGCAAGCGCCGCGTCGAGATCGCCGTCGTACTGGAGGAAGGGCTCCGGATGCCGGCGGAGCGCGGCGTCCTTCGAAACTTCGGAGCGTCCGAGCACGACGGGGATCGGCTGATGCGGGCGCAGCGTGCCGTCCTCCTCGCGCGCGGTCAGTGACGGATCGTCCGCCCGCACGGTGCCGGTGCCGACGACGATCGCGTCGGCGCGCCCGCGTCGGCGGTGCACATCCGCCCGGGCCTCGGGGCCGGTGATCCACTGGCTCGTCCCGTCGTCGGCGGCGCCGCGTCCGTCGAGGCTCTGCGCCCACTTCACCGTGACGTGGGGGCGGCCCAGGCGCTGGACGGCGAACCACGACTCGAGCAGGTCCGCCGCCTCGGCCCGACGGACGCCCTGCTCGACCTCGACACCCGCCGTGCGCAGGCGCTCGGCGCCGCCCGCGGAACGGGGGTTGGGGTCGGCGACGGCGTAGACGACGCGAGTGACGCCGGCCTCGAGGAGGGCCTCGCTGCAGGGACCGGTGCGACCGGTGTGGTTGCAGGGCTCGAGGGTCACCACGGCCGTGGCGCCTCGGGCCGCGTCAGCCGGCAGGTGCGACAGGGCGTCGACCTCCGCGTGCGGGGTCCCGGCGCCGCGATGCCATCCCTCGGCGATGATGTTGCCGTCGGGGGAGAGCAGGACGGCGCCCACTTGGGGATTGATGCCGCGTGGACCGTTGCGGGCGATGTCGAGCGCGCGACGCATGGCGTCGTGCTCGATGGTGGTCGCCGTCATCTCGTTCCCCTTCGCCGTCGCGGCGCTCGGGGAACGAGGCGACCGAGGGAACGCACGCGTCGCGCGGCCCTCGTGCTGCCTCCTATCCGGACTCGCGAGGCCTGGGCCTCGCATCACCGTCGGTTCCGGATTTCCACCGGATCGGCCCGAGTCGTCCTCCCCGAGGGGAAGGTGACGCGGGTTCGCGGACTGTCACCGCCGGTTCGGATTCTCACCGACCCCGGAGCACGTTGATCTTTCTCGAGTGTAGTCAACGTGCGTCGGGGCGATTCATTCCCGTGTCCGCGCGTGACGTTCGACGGCTCACGAGGGCGACGCCGCGGCGCTGCCGGCCAGTTCCCGTGCGGTGGATTCGTCGAGGATGAGGTCGGTGATGAGCCCGGCGCGCAGCGCACCGCGCAGGCTCGGAACCTTCGCGCGTCCGGCCACGATGCAGACCCGTCGGGGCGCACGACGGAGGACGGCGAACGTCGGACCCGTCGCTCGGTCGTTCAGGGGGATGCCGTCGGTGCTGCCGTCGGCGCGATAGAAGACGGTGGCGACGTCGCCCACCACGTCCTCCCGGCTGAGCGCGGCGTAATCGGCGGCATCCAGATACCCGCCCTGGTAGACGTGACTGGGAACCTCGGCGAACGGCGACCCCACGCCGAAGACGGCGAGATCGAGCCCGGCCTGCAGCTCCAGCACCCGGCGGATCGAGCGCTCCCGCCAGAACGCCTGCTTGGTGCGCGGATCGTCGAAGAACGCCGGCACGGGGAACTGGTGCACCTGTGCCTCGAACGCCGCCCCGAAGCGGGTCAGCAGCTCGCTGGCGTACATGATCCCGGTCGTGCGCATGTTGCCGGCGCCGTTGAGCTGGACCACGTCGGTGTTGTGGGTCGTGCGGTGCGGGAGATGACGGCCGACCGCGCCGATCGTCGACCCCCATGCGATGCCGATCCGCTGATTCGAATCGACGAACCCTGCGAGGATGCGCGCCGCGGTCAGGGCCACGCGCTCGAGGCGCTCGACGTCGCTGGTGTGATCGGGGACCGGGACGACATGGGCCGTCACGCCGTGCCGCTCGCGGATCTGCTGCTCGAGACGTTCCGGACCCTCGAGGGGCGAATGGATGAGGATCTCCACCAGACCGCTGTCGCGTGCGTGGCTGAGCAGCCGCGAGACCGAGGAGCGCGAGGTCTTCAACTCGGTGGCGATGGCCTCCATCGTGAGGTCCTGCATGTAGTAGAGCTGTGCGGCGCGGAGGGCATCGCGGGTCTTGCCGGGGATCGCCTCTCGTGTCGGGGACGCGGTCATCTCTCTCCTCATCGCCGCTGCACATACGTGCAGATCGCTTGCAAGTCTGTTCCGGGCGTTTCAGGATGTATTCATCCACATGGTGCGACGCAGCGCAAGGGGCGTCGCCGGCGAAGGAGTAGCCATGAGCGAGGTCACCCCCACCACCCCCGATTCCCGCACGCGTGATGCCGTCCGAGCGATCACAGCCGATCCGAGCGCGGATGTCATCATCGTCGGCGGCGGGATCAACGGGATCGCGACGTTCCGCGACCTGGCTCTCCAGGGTGTCAAGGTGGTCCTCGTCGAGCGCGACGACTTCGTCGCCGGAGCCTCCAGCGCCTCCTCGCACATGATCCACGGGGGGATCCGCTACCTCGAGAACGGCGAGTTCCGCCTGGTCCGCGAATCCGTGGTCGAGCGCAACGCCCTGGTCAAGACCGCCCCGCACTACGTGCGCCCGCTGCCGACGACCGTCCCGATCTTCTCCACCTTCTCCGGCATCCTCTCCGCCCCCCTCCGCTTCCTTACCCACAAGCAGGGCAAGCACACCGAGCGCGGCGCCCTGCTGATCAAGGTCGGCCTGGTCATCTACGACTTCTTCTCCCGCGACGGCGGCGCGGTTCCGCGCCACCGCTTCCACGGCCGCACGCGCACGCTCAGCGAGCTTCCCGCCCTCAACGATCGGGTGAAGTACACCGCCACGTACTTCGACGCGAGCATGCACGACCCCGAGCGTCTCGCCCTCGACGTCCTCTACGACGGACTGGATGCCGGTGACCATGCCCGCGCCGCCAACTACCTCGAGGCCGTCGGCATGGGTCAGGACGGCCTCCGCGTTCGCGACCGGGTGAGCGGGGAGGAGTTCGATCTCACCGCCCCCGTCATCGTGAACGCCTCCGGTCCGTGGACGGACCTCACGAACGAGCAGCTCGGCAAGCCCACGACCTTCATGGGCGGCACAAAGGGCTCGCACATCGTGCTGGACAACCCCGAGCTCCTGGAGGCCACCGGCGGTCGCGAGATCTTCTTCGAACACGAGGACGGCCGCATCGTTCTCATCTACCCGTTGAAGGGTCGGGTCATGGTCGGCACGACCGACCTCGATCACGACATGCGCGAGCCCGCGGTGTGCACCGAGGAGGAGGTCGACTACTTCTTCGACCTCGTCGGCCACGTCTTCCCCGACATCCGCGTCGATCGCGAGCAGATCGTCTACCGGTTCTCGGGCGTCCGCCCGCTGCCCCGACACGACGACACCCAGCCGGGCTTCGTCTCCCGCGACTACCGCATCGAGGAGGCACCGGCCGCGGGTCGCCCCGGCACCACGGTGCTCAGTCTGGTCGGCGGCAAATGGACGACCTTCCGTGCCCTCGGCGAGCAGCTGTCGGACCGCGTCCTCGCGCACCTCGGCCGCTCGCGCACCCGCTCGACGCAGGGCCTCATGATCGGCGGAGCGCTCGGATACCCGCGGACGCAGCGGGCGCGCTCGGCGTGGGTCTCCGACCACGCGGACGGGCGTGATCACGCCCGGGTCGACCATCTCCTCGAGCGCTACGGGACGCGTGCTGCCGCGCTCATCGAGAGCCTCGACGACAGCGACGCCCCCCTGGCGAGCCTGCCCGAGTACAGCACCGGCGAGATCCGCTATCTCGTGGAGACCGAGTACGTCGTGCATCTCATCGATGTGCTCCTCCGCCGCACGAGCGTCGCATTCGTCGGCAAGACGACGATGCCGGCGCTCCGGGAGCTCGCCGACGTCGTCGGCGACGTCCTCGGATGGGATGCCGCGGCCCGCGAGGAGGAGGTCGTCGAGACCGCCCGCATCCTCCGCGACCGTCACGGCGTCGAGCTCAGCGAGGACAGCGTCCTGGCCTAAGACCCCTCGCCCGTCCCACGGCGGGCGAGGACCCCGCCCGGAGGGCGCCGTTCGGCGTGCTCTCCGGCATCCCCTTCCCCCGATCGCGGCACCGATGCCGTGGAAAGAAAGAAGGTCAACGTGGACAATCTCGGGATCGTCTTCATCTCCGAGCTGATCGGCACCTCACTGCTGACACTGCTCGGATGCGGAGTGGTCGCCAATGTGGCCCTGGCGCGCAGCAAGGGTCTCGGCGGCGGCACCCTCATGGTCAACTTCGGGTGGGGCCTCGCGGTCTTCGCCGGTGTGACCGTGGCGTACGTCTCCGGCGCGCACCTGAACCCCGCCGTCACCCTCGGGCTCGTCGCCAACGGCACCACCGAATTCGTCGAGGGCGTTCCGGTGAACGTCCTCTCGGTCCTCACCTACATCGGCGCGCAGCTGATCGGAGCCACCATCGGTGCGGTCGTGGCCTGGGCGGCGTACAAGAAGCACTTCGACGCGGAGGAGGACCCGGCCACCAAGCTGGGTGTCTTCGCCACCGGCCCCGCCATCCGCTCGACCGGCTGGAACCTCGTGACGGAGATCGTCGGTACGTTCGTTCTCGTGTTCGTGGTCATCGGGTTCGGCCGCAACGGCGACCCCTCCGGCCTCGCCGCCCTCGGGGCGCTCCCTGTGGCGCTTCTCGTGGTCGGCATCGGCGCGTCGCTCGGCGGTCCGACCGGGTACGCGATCAACCCCGCCCGCGACCTCGGCCCGCGCCTCGCGCACGCCTTCCTCCCCATCAAGGGCAAGGGCTCCAGCGACTGGAGCTACTCGTGGGTGCCGATCGTCGGTCCCCTCATCGGTGGCGTCGCCGCGGGCCTCGCCGCCATCCCCCTCATGCCGATCCTCGGCTGAGGCATCCTGAACACCATCACCATTCACGACGACAAAGGAGTATCGACAATGGCCGACTACGTACTCGCCATCGACCAGGGCACCACGTCCACGCGCGCGATCATCTTCGACAAGAGCGGATCGATCATCGACAGCGGGCAGCTCGAGCACCGCCAGATCTTCCCGAAGGCCGGGTGGGTCGAGCACGACCCCATGGAGATCTGGAACAACACGCGCGAGGTCATCGGACTCGCCCTCTCCAAGGCGGACCTGACCCGCCACGACATCGCGGCGATCGGGATCACCAACCAGCGCGAGACCGCGGTGGTCTGGGATAAGAACACCGGCAAGCCCGTGTACAACGCCATCGTCTGGCAGGACACGCGCACCCAGTCGATCGTCGACGCGCTCGCGGGCGACGAGGGCCCCGATCGGTTCAAGGACATCGTCGGTCTGCCGCTGGCGACCTACTTCTCCGGCACGAAGATCGTCTGGATCCTCGACAACGTCGAGGGCGCGCGCGAGCGAGCCGAGGCCGGCGACCTGATCTTCGGCACCACCGACTCCTGGGTGCTGTGGAACCTCACCGGGGGCGTCGACGGCGGCGTACACGCGACCGACGTGACCAACGCGTCCCGCACCCTGTTCATGGACCTGGAGACGCTGTCCTGGCGCGACGACATCCTCGAGGCGTTCGGCGTCCCGCGCTCGATGATGCCCGAGATCCGCAGCTCGTCCGAGGTCTACGGACACGCGGAATCCTCGAGCCTCCTCCGGGAGACGCCGATCGCCGGCATCCTGGGCGACCAGCAGGCGGCGACCTTCGGGCAGGCGGCCTTCGAACAGGGCGAGGCCAAGAACACCTACGGCACCGGCAACTTCCTCATCTTCAACACCGACACCGAGATCGTCCGCTCGCAGAACGGGCTCCTCACCACCGTGGGATACAAGCTGGGCGACGAGCCGGCGCACTACGCGCTCGAGGGCTCGATCGCCGTCACCGGATCGCTCGTGCAGTGGCTGCGCGACAACCTCGGCATCATCTCCTCGGCATCCGAGGTCCAGACCCTCGCTGAGACGGTGGAGGACAACGGCGGCGCGTACTTCGTGCCGGCGTTCTCCGGCCTCTTCGCGCCGTACTGGCGCTCGGACGCGCGCGGTGCGCTCGTCGGCCTCACCCGCTACGTCAACAAGGGGCACATCGCGCGAGCCGTGCTGGAGTCGACGGCCTACCAGACCCGCGAGGTGCTCGACGCTGTCAACGCCGACTCGGGCGTGCCGCTGACCGAGCTCAAGGTCGACGGCGGCATGACCGCGAACGACGTGCTCATGCAGTTCCAGGCCGACATTCTGGGTGTCCCTGTGGTGCGCCCCGTCGTCGCCGAGACGACGGCGCTCGGCGCCGCCTACGCCGCGGGTCTCGCCGTCGGGTTCTGGTCGGGACTCGACGACCTGTCCAAGAACTGGCAGGAGGACCGCCGCTGGGAGCCGCGCATGGACGAGGGCGACCGAGAGCGCCTGCTCCGCAACTGGAAGAAGGCCGTCACCAAGACCTTCGACTGGGTCGACGAGGACGTCTCCTGACCCCTCGCCTTCTCCGACCGGCGCGACCTGCGTCCGGGGCGCCCGCGCTGCGGCGTTCCCGAACGCGGGTCGCGTCGGTCATTTGAGGAGGCGGGACAGACGCCGATCGGCGAGGATCTTGCCGCCGGTCTGACAGGTCGCGCAGTACTCCAGGGAGTTGTCGGCGAAGAAGACGCTGCGCACCTCGTCGCCGCACACCGGGCAGGCTTCGCCTCGGCGGCCGTGCACCCGCATGCCGCGCCGCTTGGCGTCCTTGAGCTCGGCGGGCAGCTTTCCGGATGCCGCGGCCACGGCATCCGTCAGCGTCTCGGTGAGCGCGGCGAAGAGGCGATCGACCTCGCCGTCGTCGAGGCCCGCGGCCAGCGCGTACGGCGACATCCGCGCGACGTGGAGGATCTCGTCGGAGTAGGCGTTGCCGATCCCCGCGATGACCGACTGGTCGCGGAGGACGCCCTTGATCTGGGTGCGGCGTCCGGAGAGGAGACCGGCGAAGACGTCGCGTGTGAAGGCGGCATCGAGGGGATCGGGGCCGAGGCGGGCGATGCCGGGGACCTCGTGCGGATCGGTCACGACGTACACCGCGAGGGACTTCTTGGTGCCCGCCTCGGTGAGGTCGAACCCGAAGCCGTCGTCGAAGACGACCCGCAGGGCGATCGGCGTCTTCCCCGGCCGGATCAGCGTGGCCGGGACCTGGTCGTACCACCGGAGCCACCCGGCCTTGGCGAGGTGAAAGACGAGGTGCGGGCCGGAGGTGGACAGGACGACGAACTTGCCGGCACGCTCCACGCCCGTGACCGCCTCGCCGGCGAGGGCGTCGATCGGCGGATCGAATGTCTTCAGCGCCGCGATGGCCGAGACGTTCGCGCGCGTGATCCGATGCCCGGTCAGGCGTGCCCTCAGGACGTCGACCAGGCCCTGAACCTCGGGCATCTCCGGCATGCCGCCATCCTGGCACGACGCCCGCGCGCTGTCGCGGGGTTGACGGACTCCCGCCGCGCGCAACTCCTCAGATCCGGGGGCAACGGGCGCGACACGCCGCGCGCAGGGCTCCCGGGTGCACGTATCGGAGGAGTTCGGTGCGGGCCCGCCGGGGGACGCCGCATCGCCCCCGGCCGCGCGGCACCGCGGTCGGTCGCGACTACCGCCGCGCGCAACTCCTCAGATCCGGGGGCGACGGGCGCGACATGCCGCGCGCAGGGCTGCCGGGTGCACGTATCGGAGGAGTTCGGTGCGGGCCCGCCAGGGCCGCAGCCGGGTCTCGCGCCCGACCGGTGCCCGGGGTCAGCGGCGGCGGAGGAGACCGATCTTGTCGTACACGTCGCCCAGGGTGCGCCCGGCGACCTCGGCGGCGCGGTCGGCGTTGGCTGCCAGCACCCGGTCGAGCTCGGCGGGGTCGTCGAGCATCTCCAGCGCGCGGGCGCGCACGGGACCGAACTCGTTCACCACGACCTCGGCGAGGCCCTTCTTGAAGTCGCCGTAGCCGCGCCCGGCGTACTCGTCCTCGATGGCGGGAATCTGCCGACCCGTCAGCGCCGCGTAGATCACCAGCAGGTTCGACACGCCGGGCTTCTGCTCCCGGTCGTAGCGCACGGCTCCCTCGGAGTCGGTCACGGCCCGCATGATCTTCTTCGCGCTCTTGGCCGGGTCATCCAGCAGCCACAGCACGCCGGCATCCGACTCCGCCGACTTCGACATCTTCGCCGTCGGGTTCTGCAGGTCGTAGATGCGCGCGGTCTCCTGCTGGATGACCGGCATCGGCACCCGGAACGTCTGGCCGTAGCGGGAGTTGAACCGCTCCGCGAGATCGCGCGTCAGCTCGACGTGCTGCTTCTGATCGTCGCCGACGGGCACGATGTCGGTCTGGTAGAGCAGGATGTCGGCGGCCATGAGCACGGGATAGGTGAACAGGCCCACCGAGGTCGCGTCGGTCCCGTAGCGCTGGGACTTGTCCTTGAACTGCGTCATCCGACCTGCCTCGCCGAACCCGGTGAGGGTGGAGAGGATCCACGCCAGCTCGGCGTGAGCCGGCACGTGGGACTGCACGTACAGCGTCGACTTCGACGGCTCGATTCCTGCGGCGATGTACTGCGCGGCGGTGCGTCGCGTCTTCTCGCGAAGCTCGGCGGGGTCGTTCGGCTGCGTCAGCGCGTGCAGGTCGACGACGGAGAAGAACGCGTCGTAGGACTCCTGCAGGTCACGCCACTGCATGAGCGCCCCGATGTAGTTGCCGACCTGGAGGGAATCGGCTGAGGGCTGCATACCGGAGTACAGGCGGGGCTTGGTCACCCGTCAATCCTAGGCGCGACCGGCAGGGTCGACCCGACCGATCAGCCCACGGTGTAGTCGGCGATGACGGGGGAGTGGTCGCTCCAGCGCGTGTCCCAGGATGCCGCACGCTCGACGCGGTAGTCGGTGACGCGTTCGGCGAGCACCGGGCTGGCGAGGTGGTAGTCGATCCGCCAGCCGGTGTCGGTGTCGAACGCGCGGCCGCGCATCGACCACCATGTATAGGGGCCCTCGACCTCGCCGGCGGCGCGTCGCCCGACGTCGACCCATCCGAGACCGGTCCCGCGCTCGCCGTCGACCGTCTCGACCTCCACTCCCTCGGGAGCGAGGAAGCGGTCGAAGTACGCACGTTCCCGAGGGAGGAACCCGGCCTTCTTGCGGTTCCCCTTCCAGTTGCGGATGTCGAGCTCGCGGTGGCCCACGTTGAGGTCGCCCGTGACGAGGGCGAGGGGGGTGGCGGCGGCCATCTCCGGCATCCGCTTCTCCATCGCGTCGAGAAAGGCGTACTTGGCGTCCTGACGGGGGGTGTCGGCTTCGCCGGTGTGCACGTACGCGCTCACCACGGTGACGACCTCGGACCCGACGGTGACGTCGGCTTCGATCCAGCGCCCCGCGGCGTCGACGGCCTCGTCGGAGAACCGGGCCCGGGCGGCGGTCACCGGGGTGCGGGTGGCGATCGCCACACCCGCGCGGCCCTTCGCGAGCGCCTCGTCGCCGACGGTCTCCCACCCCGGGAGCGCGGCGCGCAGCTCGGCCTCGGTCGCCCGTACCTCCTGCAGCGTCACCACATCCACGTAGGCGGCGTCGAGCCACTCGTGCATGCCCTTCCGGGCGGCGGCGCGGATGCCGTTGACATTGACCGAGGCGATGCGAAGGCGGCGAGGCACGACGGACAGCCTAACCGCGGGTCAGGACACCCGATCCCCGGGGTCGTGCTCCGCGCTCAGCGTGTGGACATGTGCGACGTGGGCCGCGTGCCCGCGCATCACCGGCGTCGTCGGTGTCGCGGGCGTCGAGGCCTCGACCTCGGCGAGTTCGGACCGCGCTGCGCGCAGGTGTCGGGCGGTGATCGGTCGGCGGTACCAGGGGGCTCCGGCGTGGGCCTCCTCGGCCGTCCGCAGCCGCACGTGCGCCGCGGTGAGCAGTGCCCGGTGTTCGAGAGCGAGGCGCTCCTCCTCCGAGAGCTCGATGAGCGGCACGTCGTCGTCGGATGCCGCGACGGCGATCCATGCGGCCGCGACGAGGATGATGATCCCGATGATGCGGAACCAGAGCAGGAGCCCCACGAAGATCGCGAAGGTCGCCAGGAGGGGGTTGGAGGGGGTGTAAAGGAAAAGCCATCCGGTGAACAGCTGCAGGACCGTGATCGCTCCGCCGCCGAGCAGGGAACCGGGGATGATGCGGCGCCACCGCAGTGACGTGCCGGTGAGGAAGCGGATGAGGGCGGCGAGGGCTGCGGAGAAGACGAGGAACGAGATGGCGATCGATCCCAACCGCACCGCCACCTCGTACCACCCGGTCGCCTCGTTCCACCCGAAGAGAGTGAAGATCAGCTGCAGCGCCCAGGTGCCGAACGAGGTCGCGGCGAATCCGAGGATGAGCGCGATCGCGAACAGCACGGCCCCGAACAGGTCGCGGCTCTTCAGCATGAAGTAGCTGCGGAGGTCGGGGCGGAGGCCGAAGATGTCGCGCACCGCGCGCCGGGTGAAGGTGACGAAGCCGATCGCGGTCCACAGCAGCGTGCCGAACGCGATGGCGCCGGTGATCGACAGCAGGCTGGTCGATCCCGTCGCGATCGCGGTGACCTGGTCCGGCGTGAAGAGGCCGTCGTCGGAGATGAGACCGGGGATGTAGGAGTTGATCGCGCTGATCATCGCGCCGATCGCGTCTTGGCTTCCGCCGAGCCACAGGCCCAGGATCGCGAAGGCGACGTAGATCCCGGCGAAAGTCGCGAACAGCGCCTGATAGCTGACGCCGGCTGCGAGCAGGAATCCGTTGTGCTGCAGGAAGTGCCGCCACACCCGCACGGGGAACCATGCCAGGGTCCGCTGGGTGATCTCCGTCGCACGGCTGATCGGCTCGTCGAGCCTCTCGCGCAGCTGCTCCTGCGTCGCCTCCCACCGCGCGCGGAGCGTCTGCTCGTGCGCGGCGGCCTCGGCCGCCTCGGCGGCCGCCTCGCGGGAGCCGTCGACGCGGCGAGGTCCGGAACTCACCTCAGCAGACTAGCGACCGCTGAGGACCGCCTGCTTGACCTCGGCGATCGCCTTGGTCACCTCGATGCCGCGGGGGCACGCCTCGGTGCAGTTGAAGGTGGTGCGGCAGCGCCACACGCCCTCCTTGTCGTTGAGGATGTCAAGACGCACGTCGCCGGCGTCGTCGCGCGAGTCGAAGATGAAGCGGTGCGCGTTGACGATGGCGGCGGGGCCGAAGTACTGTCCGTCGGTCCAGAACACCGGGCACGACGAGGTGCAGGCGGCGCAGAGGATGCACTTGGTGGTGTCGTCGAACACCTCCCGATCGACGATCGACTGGACGCGCTCCTTGCCCTTCTCCGGGGTGGAATTGGCGATGAGGAAGGGCTGCACCTCGCGGTAGGAGGCGAAGAACGGCTCCATGTCGACGATGAGGTCCTTCTCCAGCGGCAGGCCCTTGATGGCCTCGACGTAGATCGGCTTGGAGATGTCCAGGTCCTTGATCAGCGTCTTGCACGCCAGGCGGTTGCGGCCGTTGATGCGCATGGCGTCGGATCCGCAGATGCCGTGCGCGCACGAACGGCGGAACGCCAGCGACCCGTCGACCTCCCACTTGATCTTGTGGAGCGCGTCGAGCACACGGTCGGTGGAGTACAGCTCGACGTCGTAGTCGACCCAGCGCGGCTCGGTGTCGGCCTCGGGGTCGAATCGGCGCACGATGAAGGTGACGATGAAGGACTGGATGCCGGTGTCGCCGGCCTCCTCCGGGGCTGCCGGAGCTTCGGTGGTCTCGTCGACGACGGCGAGGCTGGCCATCAGTACTTCCTCTCCATGGGCTGGTAACGCGTGATCACGACCGGTTTCCAGTCGAGGCGGATGTGGTCGTCCGCCTGCGAGGAGTGCGGGTCGCCCGACAGGTAGGTCATGGTGTGCTGCATGTAGTTCTCGTCGTCGCGCTTCGGGTAGTCGTCGCGCATGTGACCGCCACGGCTCTCCTTGCGGTTGCGGGCGGCCACGACGACGACCTCGGCGATGTCGAGGAGGAAGCCCAGCTCGACCGCCTCGAGCAGATCGGTGTTGTACCGCTTGCCCTTGTCGTCGACGTGGATGTTCTTGTAGCGCTCGCGCAGCTCCTCGATCGTGCCGAGCACATCGGTGAGGGACTCCTCGGTGCGGAACACCTGCGCCTTGAAGTCCATCTCGTCCTGCAGCTTCTTGCGCAGAACCGCGATGCGCTCCGTGCCGGTGCCGGCGCGGAGGCCCTCGATCATCTCGCGGACCTCCTTGGCGGGATCCTCGGGGAGGGCGACGAAGTCGGCATCCTTCACGTACTCGACCGCGTAGCGGCCGGCACGCTTGCCGAAGACGTTGATGTCGAGGAGCGAGTTGGTGCCGAGACGGTTCGAGCCGTGCACCGACACGCACGCGCACTCGCCGGCGGCGTACAGGCCCGGGACGACGGTCTCGTTGTCGGCGAGGACCTCCGCCTTGATGTTGGTGGGGATGCCGCCCATCGCGTAGTGCGCGGTCGGCATGACCGGCACCGGCTCGACGACGGGGTCGACGCCGAGGTAGGTGCGGGCGAACTCGGTGATGTCGGGGAGCTTGGTCTCCAGCACCTCGGCGCCGAGGTGCGTGCAGTCCAGGAGCACGTAGTCCCGGTGCGGGCCGGCACCGCGCCCCTCCGCGACCTCCTGCACCATGCAGCGCGAGACGATGTCGCGCGGGGCGAGGTCCTTGATGGTGGGGGCGTAGCGCTCCATGAACCGCTCGCCCGAGACGTTGCGGAGGATCGCACCCTCACCGCGCGCGCCCTCGGTGAGCAGGATGCCGAGACCGGCGAGGCCGGTGGGGTGGAACTGGAAGAACTCCATGTCCTCCAGCGGCAGGCCCTTGCGCCAGATGATCCCGACGCCGTCCCCGGTGAGGGTGTGGGCGTTGGAGGTCGTCTTGTAGATCTTCCCGAAACCGCCCGTGGCGAAGATGACGGCCTTGGACTGGAAGACGTGCAGCTCTCCGGTGGAGAGCTCGTAGGCCACGACGCCGGCGATCTGGGTCTTGCCCGCGGCATCCTTCACCGTGATCAGGTCGAGGACGTAGAACTCGTTGAAGAAGTTGATGCCGAGCTTCACGCAGTTCTGGAACAGCGTCTGGAGGATCATGTGACCGGTGCGGTCGGCGGCGTAGCAGGCGCGGCGCACGGGTGACTTGCCGTGCTCGGCGGTGTGTCCACCGAAGCGCCGCTGGTCGATCTTGCCGTCGGGGGTCCGGTTGAACGGCAGGCCCATGTTCTCGAGGTCGATGACGGCGTCGATCGCCTCTTTCGCCAGGATCTCGGCCGCGTCCTGGTCGACGAGGTAGTCGCCGCCCTTGACGGTGTCGAAGGTGTGCCACTCCCACGAGTCCTCTTCGACGTTCGCGAGCGCCGCGGCCATGCCGCCCTGCGCGGCACCCGTGTGGGAGCGCGTGGGATAGAGCTTGCTGATCACGGCGGTCTTCGCGCCGGGACCGGCCTCGATCGCCGCCCGCATGCCGGCGCCGCCGGCGCCCACGATGACGATGTCGAACTGGTGGTAGTGGACGCCGTCCTTGACGTAGCTGTCGGCGCTGTCGGTGGTCTGGGTGCTCACAGGGAGGATGCCTTCGTTTCGTGCTGCTGCGTCGTCGGGAAGGTGGGGGCGATCAGCGCCGCGATCACAGCGCCGCGCACTGCTCGATGAGCCACTCGGTGCTGGAGCTCTCGATGCCCAGGCACGGGTCGAAGGTGAAAACGACCAGGGTGCCGAGGAGGATGAGGAATCCGGCCGAGAGCCACAGCGCCCACACCAGCACGCGGCGGGTGGTCTCGTGGGTGACGTAGTCGTTGACGATCGTGCGCATGCCGTTCGCGCCGTGGATGAGCGCGAGCCAGAGCATCAGCACGTCCCACCACTGCCAGAAGGGGCTGGCGAACTTGCCGGCGACGAACGCGAAGTCGATGCCGCTGATGCCCTCGCCGAGCATCAGGTTCACGAACAGGTGGCCGAAGATGAGGATGATCAGCGCGACGCCGGAGACGCGCATGTAGATCCAGCCCCACTTCTCCAGGTTGGGCCCGCTCTTGCGGGCGTGGGTGCGCGGAGCGCGCGGGTCGGCGATGGTGTCGGCGGTCATCAGTTCCCCCCTCCGACCTCGGAGAAGACGAACATGAGGTGACGGACCGTGAAGGGGAGCATCGTCACCGCCCACAGGCCCAGCACCCCCCACCACAGCTGGCGCTGGTGGCGGGTGGCCCAGGCCCAGAAGTCGACCAGGATGATGCGCAGGCCGTTGAAGGCGTGGTAGACGACCGCGGCGACGAGGACGACCTCGCCGATCCCCATGAGCGGGTTCTTGTACGTGCTCATGACCGCGTCGTACGCCTCGGGCGAGACCCGGATCAGCGCCGTGTCCAGGATGTGGACCAGCAGGAAGAAGAAGATGGCGATTCCGGTGATGCGATGCAGCACCCACGACCACATGCCTTCGTTACCGCGGTAGAGCGTTCCCCGCGGCACCTTCGACGTGGTCGCGGACGCCGGCGGTGTGACGCGTGCTGGTGCAGACACGGCCGTCCTCCCTGGATCGAGCGAGCGGTCCGCTCGAATCCGGCGCTCGTGGCCAGATCGCGGAACCGGCACCCTGACGGTGCTGTGTTCATCCTATTCCCGTCAGAAAGCGAGGGGCGACGGCGGCGGGAATCCACCCCCGCATTCCGGAGGGATCCTGCGCGGACGCGAAGATCGGCGCTTCTTTCGCCTCTCCCGGCGACACGCGCCGGACACGTCCTCGTCACGGGCGCGAGACACCGCTCGTTACCCTGGGTCTCATGCCAGAGCCGATCGAGGACTTCTACGCCGTCATCCCCGCGGGAGGCATCGGGAGCAGGCTGTGGCCGCTGTCCCGTGCCGACGCGCCGAAGTTCCTGCACGACCTCACCGGTTCCGGTCACACCCTGCTCAGAGACACGTGGAACCGGCTCGAGCCGCTCTCCGGCCCCGACCGCATCGCCGTGGTCACCGGTCGCGCCCACCGCGCCGCGGTCGAGAAGGAACTGCCCGGCATCCCGGATCACAACGTCTTCCTCGAGTCCGAGCCCCGCGACTCCGCGGCGGCCATCGGTCTGGCCGCGGCGATCCTCTCCCGCCGGGACCCGGACGTCATCATCGGCTCGTTCGCCGCGGACCACGTCATCCGCGTGCCGCACCTGTTCGAATGGGCGGTGCGCCAGGCGGTCGCGACGGCGCGCGAAGGCTACATCTGCACGATCGGCATCCAGCCGTCCGAGCCCTCCGTCGGCTTCGGCTACATCCGCAAGGGCGGCGAACTGGTCGTCGACGGCGCCCCGGAGGCGGCGCTGGTGGACAGCTTCGTGGAGAAGCCCGACCTGGAGCTGGCGAAGGAGTACTTCGCCGACCGCTCCTACCTCTGGAATGCGGGCATGTTCATCTCGCGCGCGGACGTGCTGCTCGGCGAGATCGCCGAGAACCAGCCCGAGCTGTACGCGGGCCTCATGGACCTCGCCGAGGCCTGGGACGACCGCGAGCGCCGCGGCCCCGTCGTCGACCGTGTGTGGCCGACGCTGACGAAGATCGCGATCGACTACGCCGTCGCCGAGCCCGCCGCCGAGCGCGGGCGCCTCGCAGTGATCCCCGGCCACTTCGACTGGGACGACGTCGGCGACTTCGCCAGCCTCGCCAAGCTCAACTCCCACGGGCGCAAGAACGACCTCGCGATCCTCGGGGAGAACGCCCGGATCCTCTCGGATGCCGCCAGCGGCATCGTCGTGAGTCAGACCTCCCGGGTGATCAGCCTCATCGGCGTCCGCGACATCGTCGTGGTCGACACCGAGGATGCGCTGCTGGTGACCACGAGCGAGCACGCGCAGCGGGTCAAGGGCGTCGTCGACGCGCTGAAGCTCACGGGACGCGGCGACGTCCTCTGACGAGCGGGGCGGCCCGGCGGGATCGGTGTGGGATCGCGTCCTGTGTAACGAGAGATTGCGTCTTTGTAACCATTCGCGCCCACAGCCCTCGCACGACTGCAACCGGGGCGTCGCAGTAGGTAACTTTGTGCAGTCCCCGTGAAAGTCTCGGGGCCGATCATGTGGAGGCTGAGTTGACCATCTCACGCACCAAGAAGCTCGTCGGTGTCACAGCCGCCGCGGGCATCGTCGCATTCCTCGCCGGCTGCGGCGCGGCCCCCGAGGCCGACACCTCCGGCACGGCCGCACCCGAAGCGGCCGACGACTTCATCCCCTGCCTCATCTCCGACGAGGGCGGCTGGAACGACCGTTCCTTCAACCAGTCGGCCAAGGAGGGCATGGACCGTGCCATCGACGAGCTGGGTGTCGAGGGCATCGAGCTCGAGTCGACCACCCCGAACGACTACGGCCCCAACCTCGAGCAGCTCGTCGCAGAAGGCTGCACGCTGATCGTCTCGGTCGGCTTCAACCTCGCCGCCGCGACCGTCGAGTCCGCCCTCGCGAACCCCGAGATCAACTACGCGATCATCGACGACTACGCCGACACCGACTTCGACGGCACCACCGACGCCCCGAACATCAAGCCCCTCGTCTTCGACACCGCGCAGGCGGCCTACCTCGGCGGCTACGCCGCGGCAGCCTGGTCCGCCGAGAGCGGCGTGAACAAGGTCGGCACCTTCGGCGGCATGCAGATCCCCTCCGTCGCGGTCTTCATGGACGGCTACGAGCTGGGCGTGCAGAAGTACAACGAGGACAACGGCGCGAACGTCGAGGTCTTCGGCTGGGACACCGCGGCTCAGGAGGGTTCGTTCACCGGCGGCTTCGCCGCGAATGACACCGCCAAGCAGACCGCGCAGGGCGTGCTCGACCAGGGCGTCGACGTCATCCTGCCCGTCGGCGGACCGATCTACGTCAGCGCGGCCGCGGCCATCGCCGAGGGCGGCGGCGACATCGCCATGCTCGGTGTCGACAGCGACCTCGCCGTCGCCGACCCGGACGTCGCCGACATCACCCTCGTGTCGATCATGAAGGCGATCGACGTCGCCGTCTACGACGCGACGGTGGCTGCTGCCGGCGGCGACTTCGACGTCGCCCCCTACATCGGCACGCTCGAGAACGAGGGCGTGAAGCTCTCCGGCTTCGGCGCGTTCGAGTCCGAGCTGCCCGAGGGCCTCATGGACGAGCTGATGGCTCTGCAGGAGCAGATCGTCTCCGGCGAGATCGTCGTGGAGTCGCCGAACTCCCCGTGATCTGACATCACCACTCGGGGCGAGCAGCGAACACCGCTGCTCGCCCCGCTGGGTGTCCACGAACTGTTTTCCGCCCTCCGCGTTGCGGAGTGGCCACAGGTAGGGTGCATTTATGAAGCTGGAGCTGCGGGGGATCACGAAGAGATTCGGCTCCCTGGTCGCCAACGACCACATCGATCTCGTCATCGAACCGGGTCAGATCCATGCCCTGCTCGGTGAGAACGGGGCCGGCAAGAGCACGCTGATGAACGTGCTCTACGGCCTCTACCAAGCCGACGAAGGCGACATCCTGCTGGACGACGTCGTCCAGCACTTCCGGGGTCCGGGAGACGCGATGAACGCCGGCATCGGCATGGTCCATCAGCACTTCATGCTGATCCCGGTCTTCACCGTCGCCGAGAACGTGATGCTCGGCCACGAGGACACCAAGGGGCTCGGCGTCCTCGACCTCGCCGCCGCGCGACGGCACGTGCGCGAGGTCGCCGACCGCTTCGGGTTCCAGATCGACCCCGACGCGCTCGTGGGCGACCTGCCCGTCGGCGTGCAGCAGCGCGTCGAGATCATCAAGGCCCTCTCCCGCGACGCGCGGGTCCTCGTCTTCGATGAGCCCACCGCCGTGCTCACGCCGCAGGAGACGGACGAGCTGATGGCGATCATGCGTCAGCTGCGTGACGAGGGCACCTCCATCGTCTTCATCACCCACAAGCTCCGGGAGGTCCGCGAGGTCGCGGACGCCATCACCGTCATCCGTCTCGGCAAGGTCGTCGGCGAGGCTTCGCCCACCGCCAGCAACACCGAGCTGGCCTCGCTCATGGTCGGACGCGCGGTCGAGCTCACCGTGCAGAAGGACGCCCCCCGCGTCGGCGACGGCGGCCTGCGCGTGAAGGACCTGCGGGTGCTCACCCCCTCCGGCGCGGTCGTCGTCGACGACATCTCCTTCGACGTCCGGCCCGGCGAGATCCTCGCCGTCGCGGGGGTCCAGGGCAACGGCCAGACCGAGCTGGTCGAGGCCATCGTCGGCCTCGCGGCACGCGTCGAGGGCTCGATCGAGCTCGACGGCACGGAGCTCGTCGGAAAGAGCGTCCGCGGCATCCTCGACGCCGGCGTCGGGTTCGTCCCGGAGGACCGAAAGGAGGACGGGCTCGTCGGGAACTTCTCCGTCGCCGAGAACCTCATCCTCGACCGGTCCAGCGATCCCGAGTTCGTGCGGGCGGGCACCATCCGTCGTCAGGCGGTGGACACCTTCGCCCGCGAGCGCATCGCCGAATACGACATCCGCACGCAGGGGCCGGAATCGCCGGCGGGGGCGCTCTCGGGCGGCAACCAGCAGAAGGTCGTCATCGCTCGCGAGATGAGCCGCGACCTCCGCCTGTTCGTCGCGGCGCAGCCCACGCGCGGTGTCGATGTCGGCTCGATCGAGTTCATCCACAAGCGCATCGTGCAGACGCGGGACGCCGGCATCCCGGTGATCGTCGTCTCCACCGAGCTCGACGAGGTGACCGCCCTCGCCGACCGCATCGCCGTGATGTACCGCGGTCAGATCGTCGGAATCGTGCCGGGGGACACCCCGCGCGACGTGCTCGGGCTCATGATGGCCGGCGCGAGCGAAGCGGAGGCAGCGGCATGAGCGGCACCACCCCCGGAGCCGAGGACGCCACGCGCCCCGGCGAGCAGCTGCCCCGCGCGAGCGGGCCCCTCACCGGGCAGGAGACACCCGAACCGCCCCGCGCGAACGTCCTGATGAAGGAGATCCTGCGCGGAAGCGCTGTGACGACGATCCTCGCGATCGTGCTGGCGATGATCGTCGGCGGCATCCTCATCGCCCTCACCGACGAGGACGTCCAGGAGTCCTCCGCGTACTTCTTCGCCCGCCCGGGCGACACGCTCGCGGCGATCTGGAACGCCGTCTACGGCGGGTACGAGGCGCTCGTGCGCGGCTCGATCTTCAACGCCCGCGCCGATGACTTCGTCGGGCAGATTCGTCCGCTGACGAATTCGCTCGGCTTCGCGGCGCCGCTCATCGCCGCCGGCCTCGGCGTCGCACTGGCGTTCCGCGCCGGCCTTTTCAACATCGGTGCGCGCGGTCAGATGCTCATGGGTGCGATCTTCGCGGCGTTCTTCACCTTCAACCTCGATCTGCCGATGTGGATCCACCTCCCCACCGCCATGCTCGCCGGCATCGTCGGCGGTGCGCTGTGGGGCGGCCTCGTCGGGCTCATCAAGGCCGTGACGGGTGCCCACGAGGTGATCCTCACGATCATGACGAACTACATCGCCTTCTACCTGCTGCTGTGGATGATCCGGACCCCGGGTCTCCTCCAGCGCGAAGGCACCAACCAGCCGATCACCGCGCCCACTCCGGCATCCGCTCAGTTCCCGAATCTCCTGGGTCCCGCCTTCCCCGCGCTGGACTGGGGCTTCCTCATCGTCGTGGCGATCACGGTGCTGGTGTGGTGGATCCTCGAGCGGTCGAGCCTGGGCCTGCGCATCCGCGCGGTCGGGGAGAACCCGCACGCGGCGCTCGCGGCGGGCATCAACGTCAAGCGCATCTACGTGTACGCGATGCTCTTCGCCGGGGGCCTGGCGGGCATGGCGGCGATGAACCAGATCCAGGGATCGGTCACCACCGGCTTCTCCGGCACGATCGACGCGGGGATCGGCTTCGACGCGATCACGGTCGCGCTCCTCGGACGCAGCCGGGCGTGGGGCACGTTCGCCGCCGGCATCCTGTTCGGCATCCTGAAGTCGGGATCCTTCGCCATGCAGGCGCAGGGCATCCCGGTCGACATCGTCCTGGTCGTGCAGTCGCTGATCGTCCTCTTCATCGCGGCGCCGCCGCTGCTGCGCACCATCTTCTTCCTCCCCAAGTCGGATGCCGAGAAGGCCGCCAAGGCGCGCGCTAAGGCCGCCAAGCGTCGACCCGAGGACACCCGCGGAAAGGCGGTGTCGGCATGAGCGCGCTCGCAGCCTCGACGGCCGATGACGGCACGATCCACCTCGCCACGGTGAAGGTGCGCAGCTATAAGGTCCCGATCGTCCTGGGCGTGGTGACGGTGCTGCTCGCGGCGCTGTTCCTCTTCGTCCCGCGAACGGGGGAGAGCACGTTCCGGCTGCGCGACGCGTCCTCGGCCATCGCCCTCCCCGATGTGGTGCTGAACACCGCGCTCACCTCGTGGGTGATCGTGGTGCTGCTCGCCCTCCTCACCGCCTACTCGGCATGGCTGGCCTGGAACTACGAGCGCACACCCCTGTGGCTGACGGTGGCCTTCGCCTCGTTCGGGGTGTTCGCGTTCCTCGTGTGGGCCGGGGCGGACGGCCTCGTGCCGGTCTCCAGCCTCCTCGTCGGCGCCGTCTCGCTGTCGGTCCCTCTCGTCTTCGGCGCCCTGGGCGGCGTCATCGGCGAGCGCGCGGGTGTGGTCAACGTCGCGATCGAGGGGCAGTTCCTCCTCGGTGCGTTCTCCGCGGCTCTGCTCTCGAGCATCACGCAGAACCCCTTCATCGGGCTCATCGGGGCGATGATCGGCGGCACGCTCGTGGCTTTCGTGCTGGCGGCCTTCGCGATCAAGTACCTCGTCGAGCAGGTCATCGTCGGCGTGGTCCTGAATGTGCTCGTCACGGGACTCACCGGATTCCTGTACGGCGCGCTGCTGGTCCCGAACGAGACCGAGCTGAACCGTCCGGTCATCTTCGAGCGGATCAAGATCCCCGTCCTCGGCGACATCCCGATCCTCGGGCCGGTGCTGTTCAACCAGACCTTCATCGTCTATCTCATGTTCATCGCGGTCGCCGTGGTCTCGTGGGGGCTGTACCGCACCCGCTGGGGTCTGCGCCTGCGTGCCGTGGGCGAGCACCCGCAGGCGGCGGACACCGTCGGCATCCGGGTGAACCCGACCCGGTTCTGGAACGTCTCGCTCGCCGGCGCGATCGCCGGTATCGGCGGCGCGTACTTCACGCTCGTCTCGGTGCCGCAGTTCGGCAAGGAGATGACCGCGGGCCTCGGCTTCATCGCCCTCGCCGCCGTCATCTTCGGTCGATGGGACCCGATCCGCGCGAGCCTGGCCGCGTTGCTCTTCGGCTTCGTGACGAACCTCCAGAACCTCCTCACGGTGCTGCGGACCCCGATCCCCAGCGAGTTCATGCTGATGCTGCCGTACGTCGTGACGATCCTCGCGGTCGCCGGCTTCGCGGGTCAGATCAAGGGACCCGCCGCCGCGGGCAAGCCGTACATCAAGGGGTGAGTGTGACCGACATCCACTGGGACGAGCTGCGTGCAGCCGCCACCGACGCCATGGAGCGCGCGTACGCTCCGTACTCCCGCTACAAGGTGGGGGCCGCCGCCCTCGTCTCCGACGGGCGGATCGTGACCGGCTGCAACGTCGAGAACGCGTCCTACGGCGTCGGACTCTGCGCGGAATGCGGCCTCGTCAGCGAACTGCAGATGTCCGGCGGAGGCCAGCTCGTCGCATTCGTGTGCGTGAACGGTCATGGCGACACGATCATGCCCTGCGGGCGCTGCCGGCAGCTGCTGTACGAATTCGCCCTGCCCGGGATGCTGCTCGAGACCGTCTCCGGCATCCGCACCATCGATGAAGTCCTGCCCGATGCGTTCGGGCCCCGAGATCTCGAGGAGGCGGGCCGATGAGCGTCGAGCCCTTCGACGCCGTCGACGTCATCCGCATCAAGCGCGACGGGGGCACGGTCCCCGACGACGCGCTGCGGTGGATGGTCGACGCGTACACGCGCGGCTACGTGGCGGATTCGCAGATGGCCGCCTTCGCGATGGCGGTGCTGCTCAACGGCATGGAGCGGTCCGAGATCCGTGTGCTCACCGACGCGATGATCGCGTCCGGGGAGCGGATGAGCTTCGCCTCGCTCGGCAAGCCCACCGTCGACAAGCACTCGACGGGCGGGGTCGGCGACAAGATCACGCTGCCGCTCGCGCCTCTCGTCGCCGCGTTCGGCGTGGCTGTGCCGCAGCTGTCGGGCCGGGGACTCGGTCACACCGGAGGCACGCTCGACAAGCTCGAGTCGATTCCCGGATGGCGCGCGGCCCTGTCGAACGACGAGATGCTGGCCCAGCTCGGCGATCCCGGTGCGGTCATCTGCGCCGCAGGCTCGGGACTCGCGCCCGCCGACAAGCGCCTGTACGCGCTGCGGGATGTCACCGGCACCGTGGAGGCGATCCCGCTCATCGCGTCCAGCATCATGTCGAAGAAGATCGCGGAGGGGACCGACGCCCTCGTCCTGGACGTCAAGTTCGGCTCCGGCGCCTTCATGCAGGACGTCGACCGCGCCCGTGAGCTCGCCCGGACGATGGTCGCGCTGGGCGAGGACTCCGGGGTGTCGACGACCGCCCTCCTCACGGACATGAACACGCCCCTCGGCCTCACGATCGGGAACGCCAACGAGGTCCGCGAGTCCGTCGAGGTGCTCGCCGGCGGCGGCCCCGCCGACGTCGTCGAGCTCACCGTCGCGCTCGCGCGGGAGATGCTCGCCCTCGCCGGACAACCGGATGCCGATGTCGAGGCCGCGCTGAAGGACGGGCGCGCCATGGATGTCTGGCGCGCGATGATCCGCGCCCAGGACGGCGATCCGGATGCCGCGCTCCCCACGCCTCGCGAGACGCACACGATCACGGCGCCGACCGCCGGCATCCTGTCGCGCCTCGACGCCCTGCCCTTCGGCATCGCCGCCTGGCGTCTCGGGGCCGGTCGTGCCCGCGCCGAGGATCCGGTGCTGCACGCCGCCGGCATCGACCTGCACGTCAAGCCGGGCGACACGGTGACCGCCGGTCAGCCGCTGTTCACCTTGCTCGGCCACGATGATTCCCGTTTCGAGCGGGCACTCGGCGCGCTCGAGGGTGCGTGGGAGATCGGCGGGCAGGAGCCCCCGGCCGCCCCGCTCGTCCTCGAACGCATCACGGCCTGACCCGCCCGCATCCCGCATCCCCCACCTCCAGGAGACACACCATGTCGATCGACCAGCACGGCGACACCGTCATCGAGGGGCTCTCCGTTCGCGGACTGCCGAAGATCTCGCTCCACGATCACCTCGACGGCGCGCTCCGCCCGGCGACGATCATCGAGCTCGCCGACGCCGCCGGCGTCGACGTCCCCGAGGACGACGCCGACGCGCTCGGCGACTGGTTCGCCGAGAAGAGCGACTCGGGCTCGCTCGTGGAGTACCTGAAGACGTTCGACCTCACCACCGCTGTCATGCAGACGCGCGAGGGCCTCACGCGGGTCGCGCGGGAGTTCGTCGAGGACCTCGCCGCCGACGGCGTGATCTACGGCGAAGTCCGCTGGGCCCCGGAGCAGCACCTCGCCGGCGGGCTCTCGCTGGAAGAGGTCGTCGACGCCGTGCAGGAGGGCATCGAGGAGGGCGAGGATCTCGCCGACAGCCGCGGCCACGACATCCGCGTGGGACAGCTCATCACCGCCATGCGGCACACCGACCGGTCGCTCGAGATCGCCAAGCTCGCCGTGGACTGGCGCGGCCGGGGGGCGGTCGGCTTCGACATCGCCGGGCCCGAGGACGGGTTCCCGCCGTCGAAGCACCGTGCGGCGTTCGAGTACCTGGCCGAGCAGTTCTTCCCGGTCACGGTGCACGCCGGTGAAGCGGCGGGGCTCGACTCGATCCGCTCCGCGCTGATCGACGGGCGCGCGCTGCGCCTCGGCCACGGCGTCCGTCTCGCCGAAGACCTCGAGGTCATCTCGCGGGAGGGCGAAGAGGTGCTCGTGCAGTTCGGGGACCTCGCCCGCTGGGTCCGCGACCGCGAGATCCCGCTCGAGCTGTCGCCGTCGTCGAACCTGCAGACCGGCGCGATCGAGCGCTGGGGCACGACGATGGAGGACCACCCCTTCGACTTCCTCTACCAGCTCGGCTTCGCCGTCACGGTCAACGTCGACAACCGCACGATGAGCCGCACTTCGCTCACGCGCGAGCTGGCTCTCCTCGCCGCGACGTTCGACTACGGCCTGGACGACCTCGAGGCCTTCCAGCTCAACGCCGCGGCCGGTGCCTTCCTCGCCGTCGAGGAGCGCGAGGAGCTCATCGAGCTGATCGCCGAGGGCTTCGAGTCCTGAGCGGGGATCGGCCGGCCTTCGGCCGGCGTCCCGTCCGGCGCGCCTAACTCCTCCGATCCGGCCCGGTTCGGCGCGCGCGGGCTGTTTCCGTCCCGGTTCGGCCGGAGCCTGAGGAGTTGGGTACAGACTGCCGCGCGGCGCCTGCAGGTCGGTCTCGGGAGCGGTCCATTCCCCGCCGTCGGTGGAACTCCTCCGATTCGGCGCGGTTCGGCGCGCCCGGACGGCTCTCGTCCCGTCGGCGCGCGGATCTGAGGAGTTCGGTACGGCCCGCCGCGGCTCCTCCCCAGGACGAGCGTTCGGCAGACTCTCCACACATCGCCCGACTGCAGGCCACCGCATGCGCGCGCCAGGCCAGAGTGACGCCATGCGCATCCGAGTGCCCGACTCTCCTCCCCGATCCGCGCCGCGTCGGTGGACGACGGCGGAACTCCGTGCTGAAGGCGTCAGCCAGCGGTCCCTTGCGCACCTCGTCGCGGTCGGCGCTCTCCTGCGGGTGCGCCGCGGGCAGTACGTGGTCTTCGACACGCCACCGGCGATGGCGGATGCCGCGCGGCTCGGTGGCCGCCTCGACTGCGTCTCCCTCCTCGCGTTCCTCGGGGTCTTCGTCCACCACGGCGCCGGGACGCACGTCCAGATCACCCCCGGCGCGAGCCGTCTGCCCGAGCCGGGCCCGGCGAGCCGCCGGCATTGGCGCGCCACGGAAGCGGCCGACAGCGACCTGTGCGCTCCGATCGTCGAGGCGCTGGTCCAGGCGTGCCGCTGTCAGCCGACGCGATCGGCGATCGCGACGCTCGACAGCGCGCTGCACCTCGGGCTCATCGACGACGAGGGGCTCAGCGCGGTGTTCGCTCGGCTCCCGGCGTCGTTCCGCGCGATCCGCGGCCTCCTCGACGGCAGGTGCGAGTCGGGCCCGGAGACCCTCGTGCGCCTCATGTTGCGGATGCTGGGGTGCACGGTCGACGTGCAGGTCGAGATCCGGGGCGTCGGCCGCGTCGACTTCGTCGTGGACGGGTGGCTGATCATCGAGTGCGACAGCGAGGCGCACCATTCCGGATGGGATCAGCAGCGTCGAGACCGGCGCCGCGACCTCGCGGCCGCAGCGCTCGGCTACACCACGATCCGTCCATTGGCGGAAGACGTCCTCTTTCACGCCGACGACGTCTTCGCGCAGCTCCGGGACATCCTCGCGACCGGCCGGACCGGGCGCCGGGGTGCACTCAAATCCTCAGATCTGCGCGCCAGAGACCGGGGGAGTGCCGGATCCGGCGTTTCCGTGTCGGATCGGAGGAATTCGGTACGCCGCACGGCGGCGGCGGCGGCCTGAGTCCGCTTCGCCGGCCGCTCGCACGGCCATCCTGCGTCGAGACCGGAGGCGCCGGTGCAACTCCTCAGACCTGCGCGGCAGAGGGCGGGAGAGGGCCGAATCCGGCGTTTCCGTGTCGGATCAGAGGAGTTCGGTACGGCCGGACCCGTCCGACACGTCCTGTCGCCGTCCGGTACGGCCGGACCCTCCGGCCGTCCCGCCCCCGGCCGTCCGGCCGTCCCGCGGCCGTTCGACGTCACCGGGCGCCGGGGTCGCCGCGGGCGAAAACTCGTGGGGCGCTGCTACAGGGTGAGGAGGAACGGGGCGAGCGCGGCGGTGATCTCGGCGCGGATCTGCTCGTCCGAGATCGTCGCGGGGTTGTCGCCCGACTGCGGGCCGTAGGCGCCGAATCCGGCGTGGTTGCCGCCCGCGATCTCGACGAACTCCGTGTCGGCCGGGAGGAGGGATGCCGACTCCGCGATCTTCTCGGGTGTGGAGAGTCCGTCCTCGCTCCCCGCGATGCTCAGGACGGGCAGGTCCGACCCCGACAGGTCGTTCGCGCAATAGCTCGCGAAGAGCACCAGGGCGTCGGCGTCCTCGGCCAGCTGGCACGCCCGCACCCCGCCGAGGGAGTGTCCGCCGACCGCCCAGGTCGTCACCTCCGGTGCCAGCGCGGTGAAGTCCGACAACGGCCGGAAGTCGAAGAACGCGAGGTTCAGCGTCGGTTTGGTGATGACGACGGTCGCACCCTCCGACACCGCCCCGACGAGCGTCGCCGCGTACGCGTCGGCCTCGACCTTCGCACCGGGGATGAACACCAGACCGGTGTCAGATCCGCCTGCCGCGGGCGCGAGCACCCACGCCTCGCCCTCATCGGTGAGGGTGACGGCGGGGTTCGACTCGACCGCGGAGAGAGCCGCCGGCTCGGCGCCCATCACCCCGACGTTCGCCCAGATGAGGAAGGCGACGACGGCGGCGACGATCAGCGCTCCGAGCGCGCCCAGCACCCACCAGAGCGCGCGCCACCCGCGTCGACGCGGCTTCTTCCGCGTCGACGCGTCAGCCCGATTCGTCGACGCGGCATCGGGGGTCTCTTCGGGCGCGGCGCTCACCCCTCCAGGCTACGCGTCGGCGTTCGTCCCGAGCTCGCGCTGGCGAGCGGCGACGACGTCTTCGACGCGTCCGAACAGCGGATGGTCGGCCTCCAGCCCGGTCACCTTCGCGGTGACGGATGCCGCGTCCTGGGTGCGCAGCATCCGCTGGAGGTCGACCGACTGGGCGTCCTCGGCGTCGTCGAAGGCCAGCGCGGCGGAGATCGCGTCGAGGAGCCCCTCCACGCCGAGCCCGCGGTCCATCGCCTGCGCTGCCGGACCGATGAAGCGCTCGTGGCGGGAGAGCTTCCGCAGCGGCTGCCGCCCGACGCGCCAGACGGTGTCCGGGAGCACGTCGTTGCGGAAACGATCGATGATGGTCGCCCGGTAGTCCGCGAGATCTTCCGCGTCGAGTCCGTGCTTGGCCACGAGCAGTGCCGACGTCTCGCGAAGTGCGGCATCCACGCGTGCGGCGACGGCGTCGTCGGCCAGCGCCGCCGCGATCGTGTCGGACCCGGCCGCGGCGCCGAAGTAGGCGGCGGTGGCGTGACCGGTGTTGACGGTGAAGAGCTTCCGCTCGATGTAGGGGGCGAGGTCATCGACGAAGTGCGCGCGGGGGATGACCGGCGGCTCCTCACCGAAGGGGCCGCGCTCGATGGCCCACTCGAAGAACGGCTCGACGGTGACGTCCACTCCGCCGCCCTCGGGCTGCGCGGGGACGATGCGGTCCACGGCGGTGTTCGCGAACACCGCGCGGCCCTCGAGTGCGTCCCACGCGCCGCCGGCAGCGACCGTCATCTCCTCTCGGAGGAGGTCGGTGGCATTGATGGCGTTCTCGCACGCCATGATCTGCAAGGGCGGCGACGACGGGTCGCGCAGCGCGAGCCCCGCGACGATGTGAGGCGCGACGAAGCGCAGCACGGTCGGGCCGACGGCGGTGGTGACCACGTTCGCGCCGGCGATCTCGTCGATGAGGGCCTCGGCGTTCTCCGCCGAGTTGATCGCCCGGAACCCGGTGACGACGGTGTCGACACCTCCGGGACCCGCCTCGTGCACGGTGTAGCTGTCGACGGCGTTGATCGCATCGACGAGCGGGGCTGCGACGTCGGAGAAGACGACCTCATAGCCGCCCTCGTGGAGGAGGAGGCCGACGAAGCCGCGACCGATGTTGCCGGCGCCGAAGTGGACGGCCTTCATCCGACGCCCGCCGCCGACACCAGCTCGAAGAGCTCCTCGGGGGTCTGCGCCGCCTTGAGTTTGGCGACCTCGTCCTCCTCGGAGAAGAGGATGGCGATCTGGGAGAGGATCTCCAGGTGCTCGTCGCCCTTGCCGGCGATCCCGACGACGAAACTGACGTGCTCTCCGCCCCAGTCGACGCCGCCGTCGTAGCGCACGACCGACAGGGCCGATTCGAGGATGGCGTCCTTCGTCTCGTTCGTGCCGTGCGGGATGGCGAGCTCGTTGCCCATGTAGGTCGAGACCGTCTCCTCCCGCTGCTGCATGGCGTCGAAGTAGGCGCCGGTGACGGCGCCGACCGACTCGAGGATGCCGGCGGCTTCGCGCATCGCCTCCTCGCGGGTCGCGCTGCCGGAGTGGATGCGCACCTGTCCGGTGCCGAGAACGTCACGTGCCATGTCGTCGCCTTTCTTCGCGAGCGGATGCTCGATTCCTGCGTGTCGGGTGCTCTCCCGAACGGATGCCGCGGCATCCGGTGTCCGGAAAAGCCGCGGGGCCGGGGGCATCACGCCGGCCCGACCCCGCGGCAGCGGGGATGCCTACACCCCATCCTCGTGCTGTGCACGGACGAGGTCTACGACCTCGTCGTACTTCGGGGAGTTCATGAAGTTGTCCACCGAGATGTGGATCGCGTCCGGCGTCTGCTGCCGGGCTCGGTCCGTGAGCTGGTTCTGAGTGATCACCAGGTCGGCGGAGGAGTCGAGGTTCGCGATCGCCTTGTTGACGACCGTGACGTCCTCCACGCCTGCCTTCTTGAACTTGTTGCGGAGGACGCTCGCGCCCATCGCCGAGGATCCCATTCCGGCGTCGCAGGCGAACACGATGTTCTTCACCTCGCGCTCGGTGGCCGTGGCCGCCGCTCCCGCCGCACCGCCCGCGCCGGTCGCCGCGCCCCCGCGGAGCCCGCCGAGGTGGTCGGAGGACTTGCCCTTGGCCGCCTCGGTCTGAGTGATCGCCGCACCGAACGCGTCGTCGGTGGCTGCCATCGACTCGAGGTCGCGCTTGCGGGAGGCCCTGAGGATCACGGCGGAGATGACGAAGGTCACCGCGGCCGAGAGGATCACAGAGAGGATCACCGCGAAGTACGCGCCCTGCGCCGTCTGCAGCAGCACCGCGATGATGCTGCCCGGTGCCGCGGGGGCGCGCAACGCGCCGCCGAGGAGCATGTTGGTGGTGACACCGGTCATGCCGCCGGCGATCAGCGCGACGATCAGGACGGGCTTCATCAGGGCGTACGGGAAGTACACCTCGTGGATGCCGCCGAAGAACTGGATCACGGCGGCACCGGGAGCCGAGGCGCGGGCGGCGCCCAGACCGAAGATGGTGAACGCCAGGAGCAGTCCGACACCGGGGCCGGGGTTGGCCTCGAGGAGGAACAGGATCGACGAACCGGTCTCGGCGGCCTGCGTGACGCCGAGCGGGGTCAGCACACCGTGGTTGATGGCGTTGTTCAGGAAGAACACCTTCGCCGGTTCGATGAGGATGCTGGTCAAGGGCAGGAGGTTCATCTCCACCAGCCAGTTCACCGCGGTGCTCAACGCCTGCATGATGCCGTTGACCAGCCACGCCACCGGGTAGAACCCGACGACGGCCATGACGAAGCCCCAGATGCCGGCGGAGAACATGTTGACGAGCATCTCGAAGCCCGCCTTGATCTTCCCCTCCCAGATCGAGTCGATCTTCTTCATCGTCCACGCGCCGAGCGGACCCAGGATCATCGCACCGATGAACATGTGGACCTGGCCGAGCTGCGATGCGCCCTCGGGGAGAGCGGCGTTGATGTTCGCCACGATGAGGTCGGATCCCGCGATGGCGCCCATCGTCGCGATCGAGCCGACCACGCCGCCACGGATGCCGTAGACCATCGTCCCGCCCGTGTAGGCGATGAGGATCGGCAGCAGGTAGTGGATGAACGGACCGACGATCGTGGCGAGATCGGCGTTGGGTGTCCATCCCACGTCGATGAAGAACGCAGTGAAGATGCCCCACGCGATCAGCGCGGGGATGTTCGGCATGATCATGCCGGAGAGGAACGTTCCGAAGCGCTGGACGTGCACCTGCGCCTTGGATCCGCCCTTCGAGGGTGCGGACGCCGTTGTCATTGCTGTGTCTCCTTCTGGTGGGTCCTCGCCGCGGCGGTCATCGCCGCGGCTCGTGCGGTCGCCGCGTCCGTCGCGGCGAGGGTGGCGTCGGCGATGACTCGGGCATCGTCGAGGGTGTGCTCGAGCAGGGTCGCCCGAACATCGGCGAGAGCAGTGGGGGCCATCGACAGGGACGTCGCGCCGAGACCGACCAGGACCACCGCGAGCAGCGGGTCGGCGGCGGCCTCGCCGCAGATGCCGACGGGCTTGCCGCGCTCCGCTCCCGCACGCCCGACCTCTCGGATCAGGCGGAGGACGGCGGGGTGCCACGGGTCCTGGAAAGACGCCACCGAGCCGAGGAGGCGGTCGGCGGCGAGGGTGTACTGCGTGAGGTCGTTCGTGCCGATGGAGGCGAAGTCGGCCGACGCGAGGATGTGGTCGGCCAGGAGCGCCGAGGAGGGCACCTCCACCATGACGCCTGCGGTCTTGACGCCGTACTCGCGTGCGACGGCGGTGAAGTACTCCGTCTCCTCGACCGTGGACACCATCGGCGCCATCACCCAGAGGTCGGCATCCGTCGCCGCGTCCGCCTCGGCGAGAGCCGTCAGCTGCTCGCGGAGGATGTCCTCGCTCGCGCGGAGGGCGCGCAGGCCCCGGAGGCCGAGCGCCGGGTTCTCCTCGTGCGCGTCGTTGAGGAAGGGGAGCGGCTTGTCGGCGCCGGCATCGAGCACCCGGACGACCACCTTCTTGCCGGGGAAGGCCTGCAGCAGCTGCGTGTACGCGTCGCGCTGCTGCTCAACGGTCGGGGCCTGCGCGGACGAGAGGAAGAGGAACTCGGTGCGGAACAGGCCCACGCCTTCGGCTCCGAGGGCGACGGCCTCGGCCGCGGCGGCGGGGTTCCCGAGGTTCGCCAGCAGCGGCACCGCGGTCCCGTCGGCGAGGGCGCCGTCGGTGATCGGAGCGGATGCCGCGGACGCGCGGGCATCGGCCCGGTGCTGCGCCTGGGCCCGCTCCTCGTCGGTGGGGTTCGTGGTCACGACTCCCTTGGCGGCGTCGACGATGACCGTCTCGCCGTCGACGAGGTCCTTCGCCGCACCCGCGCCGACGATCGCGACGATCGACTTCTCCCGCGCGAGGATCGCGGTGTGGGAGGTCGGGCCGCCCTCGGTGGTGACGAGCGCGAGGACCTTGTCGAGGTCGAGCAGTGCGGTGTCGGCGGGGGCGAGATCCTTGGCGACCAGGACGAACGGATGCCCGGGGTCGGGCACGCCGGGAGCGGCGACGCCGCGCAGCCGCGCGATCACCCGCTGCGCCACGTCGTCGAGGTCGGCGGCGCGCTCGCCGAGGTAGCCGCCGAGGGCGGTGAGCTGCTCCCGGAAGGACGCGAAGGCGTCGTGGACGGCGAACTCGCCTGTCTTCCCCGCGCGGATGCGGGTGCCGACCTCGTCGGCGAGGGTCGGGTCCTCGGCCATCATGGCCTGCGCCTCGAGCACGTCGCGCGCGGCACCGCCGGCCTGCGCGCCGCGCTCCTCCAGCTCGCGGGCGACGGCGGCGACGGCATCCGTCACCCGCGCGGTCTCCTCGTCGGGGGTGAGCGCGCTCGGCTCGTCCGGGGGAGCGGGCAGCGGCTCCGCCATCCGGGCCACGGGCCCCTGGGCGACTCCGAGTCCGATTCCGACTCCTCTGATCTCCGTCATCATGCCTCCGCGTCGTGGTCGGTGGACAGCAGTTCGCTGAGCGCGTCGATGGTCTTCTCGGCGGCGTCGCCCTCGGCCGTGAGGGTGACGTAGTCGCCGTGCTCGATGCCGAGCGCGATCACGCCGAGGATGCTGGCCGCGTTCACGGGGGATCCGGCATCCTTCGCGATCGTGACGGGGATGCCGGCGTCCTTGGCCGCCTGCGCGAAGAGCTTCGCGGGGCGGGCGTGCAGCCCATGCGACGAACCGATGCGCACGGTTCGGGTGATCGGGGGCATGGGGTGACCTCTCTGTCGGTACGGCGGGTCTGGCGGTGTGGCGGGTGGAGCGGGTGTTCAGGGCGAGGCGGCGGCCTGGACGAGCGCGAGGGTCCGCGCGCCGTCCCGGTCGGTGAAGATGTCTTCCGGCAGCAGGACCACCGGGATGTTCCGCTCGGCCGTATCCCGCTCGAAACGCGCCAGCGCGGGGGCGAGGTGCGGTCCGAGGAGGACGACATCGGCGGCATCGACGTCGATCGGGAACGACTGCTCGGTGCCGGCGAAGGCGGACCATGCCAGCCCCTGCTCGTCCGCCGCGCGTCGCACGCGCTGCGCGACGAAGGTGCTGGACGCACCCGCACCGCAGACGATCAGGATCCTCATCGACCCGCCTCCTTCGATCCCATCTTGTGAGAACGCTGGGAGCGGGACAACCAGTCCTTCTTCCGCGGGGGCGGAAAGCGCGTGTCCGACGTGGTTGACTGGCACGCATCGACGCGAGACGAGGGCGGGGGTGAGTCGGTGACACGGGCGCGACAGGACCGGTTGCTCAGCCTCCTCGTCCGCGACGGCGACTGGTCCACCGCCGCGACCCTCGCCGACGCGCTCGGGGTCACTCCGCGCAGCATCCGCTCGTACGTCACCGCGGTGAACGCGCGCGTCGCCCCCGGCGTCGCCGTCGAGTCCGGCCCGCACGGCTACCGGGCAGGACCGGATGCCGGTGCCGCGGCACGCTCCGGCACAGAGAGCGGCACCCCGCGCGATCGCCTGCACCGGCTCGTGCGCGCCCTCCTGGACACCCCCGACGGCATCGACGTGTTCGAGACCGCGGACGCCCTCCACGTCAGCTCCGCGACCCTCGACGCCGACCTCGCGCGCGTCCGCGGCCTCCTCGGCGGCACGGAGCTCACGCTGGAGCGCTCCGCCTCGACGGCCCGACTGCGCGGTACCGAGGCGGCGCAGCGGCGGCTGCTGAGCCGACTGGCCCACGACGAGATGGATGCCGGCTCGTTCGACCTGCAGGCGCTGCGGCGGACCCTCGGCGAGGAGTCCGTGGGTCAGAACGCCTTCGGCCCCTTCAAGACCGAGCTGGTCTCGCGCCTCGGCGAGCGCGGGTGGTTCGTCAACGAGCTCGGCATGGCCGATGTCGTCATGCACATCGCGATCGCCGCCGACCGCGTGGCCCAGGGGCGGGCCCTCGAGGGCACCGGAGCGGCATCCGGAGACTCCCACGCGGAGGTCGAGCGGATCCTCGCCGAGCTCGCCGAGCGGCATCTCGGCGTCCGGCTCGGCGCGGGGGATCAGCAGCACCTGGCCACCCTCGTCCTCACGCGCATCGTCGCACCCGGTGCGCCCGGCAGCGGGTCGGACCTCGACACCGCCCGCGAGGGCGCCCGCGACCGGGTGGAGCCCGAGGTTGAGCACGCGGTCCGCTCGGTGGTGCAGCAGGCGGCGGCGGAGTTCCTCGTCGACATCGCCCATGAGGACTTCATCCTCCGCCTCGCCCTGCACGTGCAGAACCTGCGCCTGCGGGCGCGCGAACAGGCGTGGTCGCGGAACCCCCTCACGCGCTCGCTCAAGGCGACCTACCCGATGATCTTCGACGTCGCGGTCTTCATCGCCAACGGCCTGCACGAGCAGCTCGGCATCCCGCTGATGGACGACGAGATCGCCTACATCGCCATGCACGTGGGCGGTCGGCTCGAGCGCAGCCGCCGCGCCGACCAGCTGCTCACGGCGACGATCGTGTGCCCCGGCTACTACGAGCTGCACGAGCTCCTGCGCTCGAGCGTGGACCGCTCCCTCGGGCAGGCGATCGAGGTCGTCGGCGTGGAGACGCGGGTCGACCCCGACTGGGCGGCGATCGACAGCGACCTCGTCCTGACCACGATCGATCCGCCGACGCCGGGGGACCGGTTCGTGCGCATCCAGCCCTTCCTGACGGATGCCGATGTCGAGCGTGTGCAGACCGCGGCCGGCCGCGTCCGCCGCGCCCGGCGCCTCGCGCGCCTGCGCACCGAGCTCGAGCGGTACTTCTCGCCCGACGCGTTCGTGCGCGGCTTCGCCGACGCGTCCGAGGACGCCGGGAACGCGGCATCCGTCATCCGGCGGCTGGGGGCGACGCTCGTCGAGCAGGGGGTCATCGACGAGGACTACGTCGAGCGCACGATCCAACGCGAGGAGCTGTCGTCGACGGCGTTCACCGATGCGCTCGCGGTGCCGCACGCGATCGGGATGACGGCGACGCGCACTGCGATCGCGATCGGCATCGCCGACCCGTCGATCCCGTGGGGCGATGGGCGCGTGCAGGTCGTGGCGCTCGTGGCCTTCTCGGAGACCGACCGCGAAGCGTTCCAGACGGTCTTCGAGCAGTTCGTCGAGGTCTTCTCCGAGCGCGACAGCGTCCAGCGCATCGTCCGACGCGCGGTCGACTTCAGCGGCTTCCTCGACGAGCTCGTCGCCGTCATCGACGGGTAGCGCTCCCGCTGGGGTGTGCGCTCCGGTCGTTCGGGTGGCAGGTGCGGCCGTCTCACCCGCCGGGAGGGGGCGATGACTGCCACACGAACGACCAACCCGAACGAACGAGCCCGCGACGCGGTCAGCGGGCGAGGCGGGCGCGGAGGCCCTTCTGCACGGCCGGCCACTCGTGCGGGAGGATCGAGAAGACGACGGTGTCGCGGAGAGTCCCGTCCGGCCCGAGTCGGTGGTTGCGCAGGACGCCGTCCTGCTTGGCTCCCAAGCGCGCGATCGCCTCGCGCGACTGACGGTTGTGCCAGTGGGTGCGGAACTCCACCGCGATCGCGTCGCAGTCCTCGAACGCGTGCGCGAGCAGGAGCAGCTTCGCGGCGGTGTTCACCGAGGTCCGCTGCGCGGAGACGCCGATCCAGGTGTGCCCGATCTCGACGTGCCGATTCGGCTGGTCGATGTTGCAGAACGTCGTCACCCCGACGACGCGTCCCGTCGCGAGCCGCCGCACGGCCCAGGGGTTCATCGCGCCCTCGTCGCGCCACGCGAGACGCCGACGGATGTCGTCCTCCACCTCGTGCGGATGCGGCACCTGCGTGTACCAGGCGTGCTCCAGACCCCGCGCAGCCTCGGCGAGGTCGGGCCCGTGGTCGAGGGAGAGCGGTTCGAGGCGGACGTGGTCGTCGGCGAGGGTGACGGGCTCTCTCAGCAGCACCCTTCCACCGTAGAGGGTCGCTTCGGGAAGGTCAGCGGGCGGATGTCGTCGCGGTGCGCGCCGCCGCCACCGCGCGTCGCCCGGCCGGGGGCCACACCGCCGCGCCGATCACCGTGAAGGTCAGCAGGCCCGCGGCCACCAGCAGCATCTCGATCGCGATGACGTCGGCGAGCGGGCCGAACACCGTCATCCCGATGGGCATCGCCACGGCCATCACGATCCCGACGAATCCGAAGACGCGTCCCTGACGCTCGGGTTCCACGGTCTCCTGCAGGAGCGTCATCGACGGGGTGGAGAAGAACGGCACGGCGAGGCCGACGAGGAACATGAAGGCGAAGAAGACCCAGATGTTCGCCGAGAGCCCGAGACCGATGGAGAGCGCGCCGAAGCTCAGCGACGAGACGATGATCATCCCGATGCGGCTGCGGCGGGCGAAGAAGCTCGCCACGAGGATGCCGCCGAGCACCATGCCGACGCTGAAGCTCACCTCGAGGATCGCCAGGTTCACGACATCCTGCTCGGTGCCGGCGGGGAAGGAGCGCACGAGCATCAGCGGGGTGAGGTTCGAGGGCGCGACGGTGAGCAGGAAGATGATGGCGAAGACGACGAGCAGCCAGCGCACGAAAGCGTGGTGCGCGATGTAGCGGATGCCGTCGACCAGGTCGGCGAAGTACCCGGGGGTCTCGGTGCGCACCCGCCGGATCGTGGGGACGGCGATGGTGGCGAGGATCGCGATCCCGATCACCGCGGTGACCACGTCGATCAGGAAGATCGGGATGAGGGATGCCGCGCTCCCGCCGTTCACCGCCGATGACCACGCGAAGATCGCGCCGGCACCCGCGGGGGCGAGGAGCGCCATCGCCGACTGGATCGATCCGTTGACGCCGTTCACGCGCAGGAGGTGGCGGGTCGGGGTGATCTGCGGGATCAAGGCCGACACGGCGGGCATCTGGATGCCGGTACCCGCCGAGCGCACGGCGAGCGCGGCGAAGATGATCCACACCGCGTCGTAGCCGCTGAGGAGGATCACCGCCAGAACCAAGGTCGCCAGGGCGATCGAGGCATCCGCGGCCATGATGAGGAGCTTGCGGTTGTGCCGGTCGGCCCACACCCCGCCGAAGATCGACACGATCGCCTGCGGGAGGAAGCCGAACACCGCCGCCAGGGCCATGATCACGCCGGACTGGTAGGTGATGGTGAGGTACCAGAACACGGCGTACTGCACGAGCATCGACCCGAGGAGACTCACCGTCTGCCCGCTGAGGAAGAGGACGACCTTGCGCAGCCAGTGCGGCGGATCGTCGCTCGGGACGGGTTCGGCCGGACCGCCCGCCTCGTCGCGGGCGTCGTCCGTCGTGTCCGGTCTCTCCTCCTCGTTCACGTCACCCCTCTCGTGCACCTCAGGCGGAGAGCGCGTCGACGAGCGTGCGCATCGCACCGGTGACCGCATGGATGCGCGCCGCCGCGTCGTCGGCCGAGTCGCCGCGGACGTCGAGGTACACCTTGAGTTTCGGCTCGGTCCCGCTCGGACGCACGATGACGCGCGAGCCGTCCGCGAGCCAGTACCGCAGCACATCGCCGGGGGGCAGGTCGTCGACGCCCGTGAGCAGGTCGTCGACGCGGGAGACCTCGACCTCGCCGATCCGCGCGGGCGGATCGGCGCGGAGGGCGGTCATGACGCGTCCGATCACGGAGAGGTCGTCCACGCGCACCGAGATCTGGTCGCTCGCGAAGAAGCCGAACGTCTCGTCGAACTCGTTCAACAGGTCCCGGATGCCGCGGCCCTCTGTCCGGGCGTCCGACACCATTCCGAGGAAGGCCACGGCGGCGGAGATGCCGTCCTTGTCGCGTACCGTCTCGGGGTTCACGAGGTATCCGAGGGCCTCCTCGAATCCGAAGACGATGCCGGGCGCGCGGGAGATCCACTTGAACCCGGTCAACGTCGCCGCCGACCGCAGGCCGAAGTGCTCGGCGACCGTCTGCAGGCCGGGGGACGACACCAGCGAGCACGCGAGGGTGCCGTCGGCGACGCCCGACTCCGCCGCGAGGCGCGCCGCCCGCCAGCCGAGCAGCAGGCCGATCTGGTTGCCGGTCAGCCGGCGCCAGCCGCCCTCCGCGGCCTCGTCCGGAACCGCGACGGCCAGGCGGTCGGCGTCCGGATCGTTGGCGATGACGAGGTCGGCGCCGTGCTCGCGTGCCGTGGCGAAGGCGAGGTCCATCGCGCCGGGCTCCTCCGGGTTGGGGAAGGCGACCGTCGGGAAGGCGCCGTCGGGATCACGCTGGGCGTCGACGGTGATCGGGGCCGGATATCCGGCGCGGTCGACGATGCGCTGCACCGTCTCCCATCCGACGCCGTGCATGGCGGTGTACACCCACCGGAGCCCCTCGGCGCCGGCAGATGCGGGGGCCACCGCGGCGGTCGCGGCGACGTACGCCTCGACGACCGACTCGGGCGCCGTCTCGAAGGCGAGGGAGCGCGGGATGGCCGCCGCATCACCCTCGGCGGCGACGCGGTCGATGTGGGCGGCGATCTCGGCGTCCACCGGGGCGACGATCTGCGCGCCCTCGTCGGCGCCGCCGAGGTAGACCTTGTACCCGTTGTCGTTCGGCGGGTTGTGGCTCGCGGTGACCATGACTCCGGCATCCGCGCCGAGGTGACGGACGGCGAACGCGAGCACCGGGGTGGGAAGCAGGCGCGGAAGGAGGATCGCGCGCAGGCCCGCGCCGGCGAAGATCTGCGCGGAGTCCTCGGCGAAGACGCGGGAGTTGCGGCGTCCGTCGTAGCCGACGACGACCGTGGGGACGTGTGCGGTCTCGCTCCCGCCCTCGGGCGCATCGGCGTCGGTTCCGGGCGCATCGTACTCACCGAGTCCCGCCCGCTCGCGGAGGAAGGCGGCGAAGCCGGCTGCGGCCTGGGCGACGAGCACCCGGTTCATGCGATTGGGGCCGGCGCCGAGCTCTCCGCGCAGGCCCGCCGTCCCGAAGGCGAGGCGTGCGCCGAAGCGATCGGCGAGGTCGGCCGCGGCATCCGCGTCGCCCTCGTCTGTCGCGGCGAGGAGACCCTCGAGCTCGGCGCGGGTCTCGGGGTCGGGGTCCTGCGCGAGCCAGGCGCGCGCTGCGGCGACGGCGCCTTCGACAGCGCCTTCTGCGATGCTCACAGCGCCTCGATGACGCGGGCCAGCAGCGAAGAGATCACCGGCTCGGCCTCGCGACCGGCGTCGATGACCTCCTGGTGGCTCAGCGGAGTGGTCTGGATGCCGGCGGCGAGGTTCGTGATGAGCGAGAAGCCGAGGATTTCCATGCCCGCCTGGCGCGCCGCGATCGCCTCGAGCGCCGTGGACATGCCGACGATGTCGCCGCCGATCGCGCGGGCCATCCGCACCTCGGCGGGGGTCTCGTAGTGGGGTCCGCGGAACTGGCAGTAGACGCCCTCGTCGAGGGTCGGATCGACCGTCCGGGCGACGTCGCGCAGCCGCGCGGAGTACAGGTCCGTGAGGTCGATGAAGGTCGCGCCCTCCAGGGGAGAGGCGGCCGTGAGGTTGATGTGATCGCTGATGAGGACGGGCTGTCCGGCCTTCCAGCCGGCCTTGATGCCGCCCGCTCCGTTGGTCAGGACCATCGTCTTCACACCGGTCGCGGCGGCCGTCCGCACGCTGTGCACGACGCGACGCACGCCGTGGCCCTCGTAGAAGTGGGTGCGCGCGCCGATGACGAGCACGCGCCGGCCCTGCGGGGTCAGGATGCTGCGGATCGTGCCGGCGTGACCGGCGAGCGCGGGGGCGCTGAAGCCGGTGACCTCGGTGGCGGGTAAGGAGGCGGTGGTCTCGCCGATGAGCTCCGCTGCCTTGCCCCAGCCGCTGCCGAGGGTGAGGGCGATGTCGTGCTGCTCGACCCCGGTGAGGCGAGCGATGTCCCCGGCGGCGACGCGGGCGACCTCGAAGGGGTCGGCGGCGGGGTCGTCGAGGGGGTGGGCGAAGGTCTGTGACATGGACCCCACCTTAGATTCCCGGCGGGGCGCCGGGCCACATGGACCCTCGAGTCGTGGGGCCCGCCCCGGAGGAGACAGAATGGAGGACATGTCTGTGAGCTTCGAGCGCACTCAGCGGGTCGCCATCCTCGGTGGCGGACCCGGAGGCTACGAGGCGGCGCTCGCCGCCGCCCAGCTCGGGGCCGAGGTGACGGTCGTCGAGCGGGCCGGTATCGGAGGGTCCGCGGTGATCACCGACGTCGTGCCGTCGAAGTCGCTGATCGCGACGGCCGACGCCGCCGTCGCGATCGCGGGCGCCAGCGACCTGGGGGTCCAGCTGTATGCGCGCGGCGACGAGGGTCGGCCGCTGAAGCCGCAGATCGCCATCAACCTCGCCGCCGTGAACCGGCGCCTGCTCGCGCTGGCACGTCAGCAGTCCGACGACATGCGCGCCTCGCTCGCCGAGGCCGGCGTCCGCCTCATCTCCGGGCACGGCCGTCTCGAGGGCGACAACGCCGTCGTGGTGTCGACCGGCCCCGGCGGCACCGACTTCGACCGCGTGGAGGCCGACACCCTCGTGGTGTCGGTCGGCGCCTCCCCGCGGGAGCTGCCGAGCGCGCCGCCGGACGGCGAGCGCATCCTCACCTGGACGCAGCTGTACGACATGAAGGCGCTCCCCGAGCACCTCATCGTCGTGGGGTCGGGCGTGACGGGGGCGGAGTTCGCGGGCGCGTACATGAACCTCGGCTCGAAGGTGACGCTGATCTCCAGCCGCGACCAGGTCCTCCCGGGTGAGGACGCCGATGCCGCCGCAGTGCTCGAGCGCGTGTTCACGCGCGGGGGCATGACGGTCCTGTCGAAGTCCCGCGCCGAGAACGTCCAGCGCCAGGGCGACGGGGTCGTGGTCACCCTCTCGGACGGGCGCACGGTCGAGGGCAGTCACTGCCTCATGGCGGTCGGGTCGATCCCCAACACCGCCGGCATCGGGCTGGAGGCCGCGGGCGTCCAGATGACCGACTCGGGCCACATCCAGGTCAACCGCGCAGCCCGCACCTCGGTACCGAACATCTACGCCGCCGGTGACTGCACCACCTTCATCCCTCTCGCCTCGGTCGCCTCCATGCAGGGCCGCACCGCGATCTTCCACGCGCTCGGCGACGTCGTCATCCCGCTGGATCGCCGCCGTATCGCGTCGAACATCTTCACCGCGCCGGAGATCGCGACGGTGGGCTGGCAGGAGAGGGACATCGACGCCGGCACCATCGACGGGGTCGTCCACAAGATGCCGCTCGCCGCCAATGCGCGCGCGAAGATGATGAGCATCAAGGACGGGTTCGTCAAGCTCATCGCGCGTCAGGGGTCGGGCACCGTCATCGGCGGCGTCATCGTCGGGCCCCGGGCATCCGAGCTGATCTATCCGATCGCGATCGCCGTCGAGAGGCGCCTCACCGTCGACCAGGTCTCGCGGGTGTTCGCCGTCTACCCGTCGCTCTCGGGGAGCATCACCGATGCGGCGCGGGCCATGCACGTGGTCGACCACACCGTCTACGGGGAGTGACCCCGGGCGCCGCGACACCCCTTTCCGGCGCGGGGCACCGTCCCTAGACTTCGCTCGTGCCGATCCATCCCGCCGCGTCGTCGCCCACCGGAGCCTCCGGGGGCACGGCATCCGTTCCCCACGTCGATCCGACGCTGACGACCGTTCCCGACGGTCAGCAGGACGTCACGGTCGTCGCGGCCATCGACGGGCTGAGCTACATCGACCCGGACGACCCGGCGATGCCGTCGTACCGCGTCATCGCCAACAACCGTCAGCCCGTGGCGCTGCGCGACATGATGATCCTCCCGGTGCGCACCGGCTACATCGGTCAGGACCGTGCCCAGCCCGACCCTGCGCTCGTGCCGCCCACGGGCGCCGACGCGGTGCCGGGAGTGGACGTGACCACCGTCTACCTTCCGGTCCGGGACGGCGTGGCGCGCTGCCTTGTCTACCGGCCCTCCGCCCTGCCGGACGGTCCGCTGCCGGTGATCCTCTACGCCCACGGCGGCGGGTTCACCGTCGGCTCCGCGGAGGACACCGACTACACCACGCGGCGTCTGGCGGCGGATGCCGGAGCCGTCGTGGTCTCGGCGAATTACCGCCTCGCACCCGAGTATCCGTTCCCGACGCCGCTCGACGATGTCGTCGACGTCTACGCGTGGCTGCGCACGGACGCCCATCGCATCGGGGGAGACCCCGGGCGGATCGCCGTGGCGGGCGACAGCGCCGGGTCGAACTTCGCCGCGGCTCTCCCGATCGCGGCGCGCAGCCGCGGGATCGCCCTGCCCCAGGCGGTGGTGATGTTCGGCGCCTTCGTCGACTTCGCGCAGGAGCGGTGGCCGTCGTTCCAGGCGCTCGCGCCGCGGGGGATCGTCTACGACAGTGCGTTCTTCGGCTTCATCCGCGGCGCCTACCTGCCGACGACGTCATGGACCGATCCGCTTGCGAGCCCGATCTACGCCGATCTGACCGGATACCCGCCGACCTTCCTGACCACGGGTACGCACGACCCGATCATCGATTCCGGCCGGGCGTTCGCGACGCTGCTCGAGGAGGCGGGCGGCATCGCCGACGGCTACTGGCCCGCCGGGATGCCGCACGGATTCGCGTTCTTTCCCGACGTGCAGAACCCGGAGGGCGACATCGCCTACGCGCGGGTGAAGGCCTTCCTCGCCGCTCACCTCTAGCTGGGAAGCGCCGAGAGGACGGCCTTGACCGTCGCCGACACCGCATCGACGGTCATCCCCTGCCCCAGCACTACGACGGTGTTCGAGCCGTCCGACGCCGTCACCTCGATGCGCGCTGCGCCGTGATCGGAAGGACGATCACGGCGTACGGCTTGGAGATCGTCGAGGGTGAGCCGCTCTCCCTCGACGCCTCGCGGGTCCATCAGCCCGGGGTAGGCCCACACCCAGGCGGCGTTCGTGAGGGAGCCGGTCGACTCCGTACCGCCCCAGACGCAGAACGTCGCGGCTCCGGCCGCGACGAGGGTGTCCCAGATGGGGCCCTGCGGAATGTCATCCGTCCCGAGTGCGCTGAGCGTTCCGACTCCTGCCGTCGGCTCGATGAGCGGTGCGAGGGAGTCGCATGTCGGCGCGGTCGCTGAGGGTAGCGGCCGGCTCGCCAGTTCGATCGAGTCGATGTTCTCCGCCACGGCATCGGCGACCATCCGGTTGGTCTGCCCGTCCCACCCTTCGACGAACAGGACGGCGGGGCCGACAGTCCGAGTGACGTGGCACCGTCCGCCGCCTTCGCATTCGGTCGCGGTGTCGGTTGTGAACCGATCCGGGACAGCCTCGTGCGGGACGAGGGAGACGATGGAGAGGTTCCCGTCGGTTTGCCACGTGCAGGCCACACCGCCCAGGGTGCGCGTGGCACCGGTGTACGTCTCGGTCGGTCCGTCCGCATCGGTGCCCCCGAGAAACGAGGTCATCAAGTCCGAGGCAATCACGTCGTCGCACGCCACGGACGATGCTTCCGTGGGCGAGGCCGGCGTAGCCGTCTGTGTCGGAATCGGTGTGGGGGCCGGCGTCGATGTCGCCGAGGGAGTCGGTGCGGCATCCTCTTCGACGGACGTGCAACCGCCGAGGACAAGGATGCCGATGGACAGGAGTGCAGCGCCGAGACCGCGCCCGGGAAGATGCATACCCTCGACGCTATCTGCCGTTGCGTCCGACGGTCGGCTGGGCCACCGGCCCCACGGAATCGATCATCGACTCTGGGCGCGCGTTCCCTGGGCTGATCGTGGAGGTGGGCAACATCGCCGAGGACTACTGGCCCGCCGGGAGGCCGCACGGCTTCGCAATCCTCCCCGATGCGCAGAATCCCGAGAGAGCCATCGACGACGCGCGCGTGAGCTTCTTCGCCACGTACCTCTCGTCTTGTTCGCGGTCGGTCTGTTGATGCCTCGGCGCGCGGCGTCAGCCGGCGAGTGCCTCGAGGAGGCGCTCGGACGTTTCGATCACTGCGTCGGCTCTCATTCCTCGGCCCGAGACCACCACGGTGTTCACACCATCCCAGGCCGTCACCTCGAAGTTCGGGAGGTCATCACTGTTTTGGCTGATCTCTCTCAGCGTCGCATCCCCATTGCTCAGGGCGCGTCGCTCCCCGGCCGCGGCACGGGGCTCGGAGAGTCCGGGGTAGGCCCAGATGTAGACGGCATGCAGGAGGCTGTTGGTCGAGGCGGTCCCTCCCCAGACGCAGAAGTGCGCGGCTCCTGCGTCGGCAAGGATGTGCCATACGGGTCGCAAAGGCACGTTGTCCGTACCGAGCCCGCTGAGAGCGCCGATGCCGGCGACCGGCTCAAGAACCGGCGCAAGCTCCTCGCAATCCGGTACTGCCGTTCGTGCGGCGCCGCCAACGAGCTCGAGCGTTGCAGCGTGTACCTCGACTTCGTCCGCGATGGTGCGATTGATCTGGTCGTCCCATCCCGCGACGAAGAGAACATTCGCTTCCGAGAGTCGAGAGACAAAGCAGTGCCCGAGGGAGTTGATGCAATCCGTCGAGTTGTTCATCTCCGTCGGCTCCGTGATCGTCGCTCGAGGGAGCACGGAGATGACCGCCACGTTGCCGCCGCTTGCCCAGGTGCAGCTGATGCCCCCGACGGTGCGCGCCGCCCCCCGGTACTCTTCCTCCGGGATCAGGGGCTCGGTGCTGCCGAGCACAGACGCGATGCGTTCGGACGGGATCAGGTCGTCACACTCGACGGGAGACGCTTGCGCAGATGATTCCGAGCTGGGCGAGGGCGTCGGCGACGGTGAGCTCGTCACCTCCGTGGGGTCAGGTGCAGGCTGCCCGTCGACGCCGACGCAACCGCCGAGGACCAGGATGCCTGTGGTCAGGAGGACAGCGGCGAGACCGCGACCAGGAAAACGCATACCGTCGAAGCTACCCTCAGCTGATGGTGAGGAGCTGGTGCCCGGCGGAGACGGTGCTGCCGGGGTCGGCGTTGATCGCCCCGATCTGACCGTCCTTGTGCGCCTGGATGGGCTGCTCCATCTTCATCGCCTCGAGGACGACGACGAGGTCGCCCTTGACGACCTGCTGGCCCTCCTCGACGGCGACCTTGACGATCGTCGCCTGCATCGGCGCCTTCACGGCGTCGCCGGACGCGCCCGCCATGACGGTCTTCGCGTGCGAGCGGCGCGAGGGCGGCACCGCTGCGGGACGGCCCGCGGTGCTCGGCGAGACCGCGATGCGATCCGGGAGGCTGACCTCCAGACGCTTGCCGCCGACCTCGACGACCACGGTGTGGCGCGCAGCCTCGGTGCCGGGCGACTCGAGCTCGCCGTCCCACGGGGCGATGTCGTTGACGAACTCGGTCTCGATCCAGCGCGTGTACACGCCGAACGCGCCGTCTTCGGCGGTGAAGGCGGGATCCCGCACGACCTTGCGGTGGAAGGGCAGCACGGTCGGCATGCCCGCGACCTCGAACTCGTCGAGCGCCCGGCGCGCACGCTCCAGCGCCTCGTCGCGGTCGCGACCGGTCACGATGATCTTCGCCAGGAGCGAGTCGAAGGCACCCGACACGCTGTCGCCCGCGGTCACGCCGGAGTCGAGTCGGATGCCGGGGCCGCCGAACGTCTTGAAGACGTGGATGGGGCCGGGCTGGGGGAGGAAGCCGCGACCGGCATCCTCGCCGTTGATGCGGAACTCGATCGAGTGGCCGACGGGAGCGGGGTCGTCGTAGCCGAGCTCCTCGCCCTCGGCGAGCCGGAACTGCTCACGGACGAGGTCGAGGCCGGTGACCTCTTCGGAGACCGGGTGCTCGACCTGGAGGCGGGTGTTGACCTCGAGGAAGGAGATGGTGCCGTCGGCGCCGATGAGGAACTCGCAGGTGCCCGCGCCCTGGTAGCCGACCTCGCGGAGGATCGCCTTGGAGGAGTCGTAGAGGATGCGGTTCTGCTCGTCGGTGAGGAACGGCGCGGGCGCCTCCTCGACGAGCTTCTGGTGACGTCGCTGCAGAGAGCAGTCGCGCGTGGACACGACGACGACGTTGCCGGCGGCATCCGCGAGGCACTGGGTCTCGACGTGACGGGGCTTGTCGAGGTACTTCTCGACGAAGCACTCGCCGCGGCCGAACGCCGCGATCGCCTCGCGCGTGGCGGATTCGAACAGCTCGGCGACCTCGTCGAGCTCGCGGGCGACCTTGAGGCCCCGCCCCCCGCCGCCGTACGCGGCCTTGATGGCGATGGGGAGACCCACCTGCTCGGCGAAGGCGATGACTTCGTCGGCCCCGGCGACGGGTCCGGGGGTTCCCGGAGCGAGCGGGGCGCCGACCTTCTCGGCGACGGCACGCGCGGTCACCTTGTCGCCGAGCGCTTCGATGGCCTCGGGCGACGGGCCGATCCAGATCAGGCCCGCATCGATCACCGCGCGGGCGAAGTCGGCGTTCTCGGCGAGGAAGCCGTAACCGGGGTGCACGGCGTCGGCGCCGGAGCGGCGCGCGACGGAGAGGATCTTCTCGATCGACAGGTAGGTCTCGGCGCTCGTGGAGCCGTCGAGCGCGTAGGCCTCGTCGGCGAGACGGGCGTGGAGGGCGTCGCGGTCCTGGTCGGCGTACACGGCGACGGAGGCCTTGCCGGCATCCCGAGCGGCACGGATGACGCGGACGGCGATCTCACCGCGGTTGGCGACGAGGACCTTGGCGATCTGAGGCATGGATGTCAGCCTACCGAGGCCGAGGGGCCCTCTTTTGACCAACTCGTACAAGAACCGCGGCGATTCGTGTCACTCTCCCACAACCCGCCGGGTGGCCCGTGCCCGACCGGGCAGGGGAGATCGCGTCAGGGGGCGGGCGCCGAGAGCGACGGGTCGACGGTGTTCCAGAGCGCCGTCCAGTCGCCGCCCACCTCTCGGATGAGCGCCCGGAGCGTCGACACCGACATCCCCACGACCGTCGTCGGGTCGCCCTCGATGCGCGTGATGAAGGCGCCGCCGAGGCTGTCCACGGTGAACGCGCCGGCGACGTGGAGCGGCTCGCCGGTGGCGACGTAGGCGTCGATCTCGGCATCCGTGATGTCGTCGGCGAAGGTGACGGATGCCTCGGCCACGGCGTGGACCTCGCGCGACGGCGTGCCCGGCGACACCCGCACCACCGCGTGCCCGGAGTGCAGCACCCCGGTGCGGCCGCGCATCGCATGCCAGCGGGCCGTGGCGTTCTCGGGCGTGTACGGCTTGCCGAGGACGGCGCCGTCGATCTCGAACATCGAGTCGCCGCCGATGACGATCCCGTCGAAGTCGGGGAGGTCGTCGGCGAGTCGCGCGGCGACGTCGGCGGCCTTCCGGCGCGCGAGCAGCAGGACGTGCTCGTCCGGCGCGAGATCCCGGCCCTCGCCCGCGGCGACGGCGGCGACCACGGCATCCTCGTCGACGTCGGGGGCGACGGTCAGCGGACGGATGCCGAACTGCTGCAGCAGCATCAGCCGGGCGGGGGAGGTGGAGGCGAGGCACACGCGCATGCCCCCAGGGTAGGCGGCGCCCGTGGGGGCGATCGCGTGTGGAACCATCAGAGGATGCAACCCGGTGATCTTCTCGACCTCGACGTCTCCGGCGTCGCCCACGGCGGCGTCTTCGTCGCGCGGCACGAGGGACGCGTCGTCTTCGTCCCCGACACGCTGCCCGGCGAGCGGGTGCGGGTGCGACTGACCGACACGCGCAAGTCGTCGTTCTGGCGCGGCGAGGTGCTCGAGGTCCTGGAGGCCGTCCCCGAACGCCGCCCTCACGTGTGGGCGCAGGCCGATGTCGATGTGGCGCCGGAGAATCGCCCGGGCGGCGCCGACTTCGGCCACATCATCTCCGTGCACCAGCGGGAGCTCAAGCATCGGGTGCTCGTGGACGCGCTCGAGCGGATCGGCCGGCTCGATGCGGCATCCCTCGCCGCGGAGCCGGTACGGACGGTGGCGGAGATTCTCGGGGAGGGCGGTGACGATGCGGATGCCGATGCCGACGGCATCCGTTGGCGCACACGGGTGTCGCTGCACGTCGATGACGCCGGCCGCGTCGGCCCGTACGCCGCGCGGTCGCACCGCGTCATCGAGGTCGCGGAGCTGCCGCTGGCCACCGCGGCGATCGAGCGCGCGGCCCTGGCCCTTCGCGGCGGCGCCGCAGGGCGCATCGATCTCGTGCAGCCCGCCGACGGGCGGGTGCGCATCCTCCACCGCCCCGAGCAGACCTCTCCGCGCGGCCGCGGGCGCAGCCGGCGTCCGTCGGGGTCGGCGCCCGAGGCGCCTCGCCGTGGCGCACCCGAGAACGAGACGATCCGCGAGCGCGTGGGCGAGCGCGAGTTCCGCGTCGACGCCGGGGGCTTCTGGCAGGTCCACCGTCACGCCGCGTCGACCCTGACGCGTGCGGTCACGACCGCCCTCACCGCACCGGACGGCGCACCCGGCGTCGACCCCGATGCGTGGCACCTCGACCTCTACGGCGGCGTCGGCCTCTTCGCCGCCGCGCTCGCCGAGATCGGCGGCCCCGCCACGCGAGTGACGAGCGTGGAGTCGGACGCCCGGGCCACCGAGCACGCCGGCGAGAACCTCGTCGAATGGATCGGGGCCCGCGCCGAGACCGACCGCGTCGACCGGTGGATCCGACGCCTTCGGGCCGAGGCGTCGCCGGCCGAGCGGGAGCGGCTCCAGCGCGGCGTCGTGCTCCTGGATCCGCCGCGCGCGGGCGCGGGAACGGACGTGGTCGCCGACATCGCCGCGCTCGCGCCCCGCACGGTCGTCTACGTCGCCTGCGACCCGGTCGCGCTCGCGCGCGATCTCGGGGCGTTCCGGGATGCCGGGTACGAGGCGACGTCGCTGACTCCCATCGACCTCTTCCCGAATTCGCACCACCTCGAAGCGGTCGCGACGCTCTCCCGAGGGGACGCGCGCGGATAGAGTGGCCGCATGACGCGCGTGGCCCTGATCGACGACCACGAATCGGTGCGGCTGGGCCTGCAGGGGGCGTGTGCGCGCGCCGATGACCAGCAGGTCGTGTTCTCGGGCAGCACCGTGACGTCCTACCTCGATTGGCGCGCCTTCAGCTCTTCCCCGCCCGCGGATGTCGTCGTGCTCGACCTCACGCTCGGCGACGGCACGACGGTGACCGAGAACGTCTCGCGCCTCGTCCGCGACGGCTCGAGCGTCATCATCCACAGCGTCGCCGACCGTCCCGCCGCGGTCCGCGAAGCGCTCGCTGCCGGAGCCGCGGGAGTGGTGAGCAAGTCCTCGCGCATCGACGACGTCATCTGCGCCATCCACACCGTCTCGCGTGGGGAGCAGCTGAACAACGTCGAGTGGGCGAGCGCCGTCGAGGGCGACCGCGACTTCGCCGACGCGCAGCTGTCGGCCCGCGAGCGCGACGTCCTCCGCCTCTACGCCGCGGGACTGCCGCTCAAGGTCGTCGCCGAGCGCCTCGGCGTGGCGTATTCGACCGCCAAGGAGAACATCACCCGCATCCGCGTGAAGTACGTCGACGTCGGGCGTCCCGCGCCCACCAAGGTCGACCTGCTCCGCCGTGCGATGGAGGACGGCATCGTCTCGCCCAGCGGCGTCGAGGCCGAGAGCGTGGCCGCGGGGGGTGACGGTGAGCGCTGAGGCGTCGTCGTCCGTTCTGGACAGCGCGTGGGGGCAGATCCCCTCCTCGCGGGAATCGACCTCCGGCATCGGCTCGTTCACCCGCACCCGGGTCGAGCGGATCATGGCTCTCGTCGCGGGCCTCGGGTCGATGATCCTCGGCGCTCAGGCGCTCGTCAGCGCGCTGGGCCCGCCCGTGACCCTCCCGGCCTGGGACCTGCCGTACAAGATCGTCATCTTCGGCACCCTCGCGCTCATGATCGTCGCGTGCCTGTGGGGCAAGGGGGTCCGCGCCGCCGCCGGCACATTCGCGATCGTCTACCTGGTCGGGCTCGCCTTCTGGCCCCTGGCGACCGTCGGCCTTCCGACCGGAACCCGGGATCAGCCGTGGATCTGGTACCTCGTCAACATCGCGACCCTGGCCGCGGTGCTGGCCTTCCCCTTCGCGCTCCAGGTCGGCGTGACCCTGTTCGCGCCGATCCTGTACGGCTACGGGCGCCTCGTGCAGGGGAGCTTCGCGCCGGACTTCTGGTTCGCCGTCGGTCTCGATGCCGCCTTCGGCGTGATCCTCGGAGGCGTGATCCTCGCGCTCGGATGGCTCTTCCGCAAGATCGCCGCCAACGTCGACGACACCCGCACGAAAGCGGTGTCGTCCTACGCCAAGGCCGCGGCATCCGACGCCTCCGAACAGGAACGGATGGCCGTGGCCGCCCTCATGCACGACAGCGTGCTCGCCGCGCTCATCGCGGCCGAGCGTGCAGTGACGCCGCGCGAGGGAATCCTCGCCGCGGCCATGGCCCGGGAAGCCCTCACCCGACTGGCGAACACCGAGCAGGACGCCCACGAGGGCAGCGACGAGCCGCGGGATGCCGAGACGATCGCCGACGACATCGAGGCGGCTGCGGCGGAACTCGGTGAGACGCTCAGCGTGAACCGGCGTGTGACGGTGTCGGCGCGCCCGGTGCCGGGCCGGGTGGCCCGGGCGCTGGCGTTGGCCGCCGCGCAGGCCGTGGCGAACGCGCTGCAGCACGCCGGCGGCGAGGGACTGGTCGCCGAGCTCGCGGCCGACGACGACGGCATCCGGATCGAGGTCCGCGACGCGGGCGAGGGCTTCGACTTCGCCGCCGTCCCCGCGGACCGGCTCGGCATCCGCGCCTCGATCATCGCGCGCGTCGCGGCCGTCGGCGGCAGCGCCGACATCGACACCGGCGACTGGGGAACCCTGGTGCGCCTGACGTGGCAGGAGGGCGCCGCATGATCCAGGTGCGCTCCGTCCTGCTGGCGCTCGCGCTCGCGATGACCGCCTACCTCGCCGCCACGGGCCTGTGGTGGCGCGGCCCCGTCGACTACCCGTTCCTCGTCGTGGCCGCACTGGCACTGTATCTGGCGACGACGTGGCTGTGCATCTTCTGGTGGCCGAAGACGGATGCCGCGCCCGGCGGTTCCGAGCGCGGCTCCGGCAAGCTTCCCGGCCTGGCGCAGGGGCTCGCCCTCGCCGCAGCCGCGATCGTCCCGACGGCGATCGCGATCGCCGTCGGCGAGGAGAGTCGGCTGCAGTCCTACGGGACGTGGTACCTCGGCGGCATCGGCGCGCTGATGACCGTGGTGATGGCGCGACGCCGGCCCTGGGCGGCGTGGATCGGCATCGGCATGCTCGCGGCCGGGTCCATGACGTGGATGGGGCCCGCGAACGCGCTGGCGCAGGGGCTCGTCGGCTCGGTGGTCTGGGTGCTCGCCGCGCAGCTGCTGGTGCTGTCGATGGACAAGGCCGCCCGTGACACCGACCGTCTCGCGCAGCTGCAGCGTGCGGCATCCGGCTGGCAGGCCTCGCAGCTGGTGCGGCAGCGCGAGCGCCGCGTCCAGGTGCAGCGGGCCCTGCAGGTCGCCGGACCTGTGCTGACGCGCACCGTCGCGTCCGGTGGCGCGCTCACCGAGGAGGAGCGCCTCGAGGCGCGGCTGGCGGAAGGGCGTCTGCGCGACGAGCTGCGCGGTCCACGTCTGCTCGACGATGACGTCCGTGCGGAGCTCGAGCGGGCGCGCCGTCGGGGCGCGACCGTCACCGTCCTCGACGAGGGTGGTCTGGACGGGCTCGAGGAGCACGAGCTGGCCGCCATCCGTGCGCAGCTGGCCGAGACGCTGCGGTCGGCGGGCTCGGATCGGCTGTACATCCGCACGTCGCCGCACGAGACGGTCGCCGTCACCGTCGTCGGTCGCTCGGTGCCGGTGGACGGCCGGGCATCCGGCCCGTCCGACGAGGACGCGGTCGACCTCTGGCGCGAGATCCCGCTCCCCGGACGCGCCCGCGTCGACGCGGGCTGACCCGCACCGGGACTTCGGGGCTGAGGCCGATACCGAGCCGAACTCCTCAATCCCGGGGCCGACAGCCCCGTGTGCGCGCTCACCGGCGCCGTCTCGGCCCGTGCCTGAGGAGTTATGTACGCCCGCCGGGGCCGTCGCCCCACCCCAGGGCAACGGGCCGGCCTGCCCCGCGTCTCGGCCGGAGCTGGGCGCCATGCCGTGCGTAACTCCTCAATCCCGGGCCGACAGGCGCGTGTGCGCGCTCGCCGGCGCTGTTTCGGCCCGAATCTGAGGAGTTGAGTACGCTCGCGCGGCAGCGGCGCCACCGCAGGCAATCGGCCGGCCTGCCCCGCGTCTCGGCCGAAGCCGCGCGCGGCGCCGGGCCGAACTCCTCAGTTTCGGGGCCGACGGGCCGTGTGCGCGCTCACCGGCGCCGCTTCGGCCCATCTGTGAGGAGTTGCGTGCGATCGCACGGCCGCAGGCGCCCACCGACGCGAAAGATCCCATCCTCCCCACCCCGGCGGGGGAGGAGAGTGCCGGGGCGGAGAGAGTGAGAGGAGGCGAGGGGCGGCGGATCCGCACGCCCCTCGCCTCACGCGATCCGTTACCCGAAAACAGACCGCATGGCCGAACCCTGGGCATTCGCGAGGCGAAAGCGGGCCGACCGAACGCAGAAGCGTTCCAGCTCCTTCAGTATCCGTCGCTTCCGGACACCGTGTCTGTAGGTATTTCGGGGGACAAAACCCGGCGCGCCGAGGGGCCCCGATCGGTCACCAGCCGACGCGGGGCAGGGGCGTGCGCAGCCCACGCTGCGACACCGCCCACGCCGAGCGGCAGGGTTCCTCCTCGACGACGGCGGTCGCCGCCTCAGTGGCGTACGCCTCGCTGACCACGGCGATGAGGGCGGCGAGCTCTTCCTCGGTGGGGTTGCCGCGCCGCACGTCGATCGTGATGTCCTCGCGGGGGATCTCGTCGGTCATAGCGGGATGTTGCCGTGCTTCTTCGGCGGCAGGCTCGCGCGCTTGCCGCGGAGGGCACGCAGCGCCTTCGCGATCGAGACGCGGGTCTGCGCGGGCTCGATGATACCGTCCAGCTCGCCGCGCTCGGCGGCGAGGAACGGCGAGGCGACGTTGTAGGTGTACTCGTTGGCGAGGCGGGTGCGGACGGCGGCGACATCCTCGCCGGCCTCCTCCGCCTTCTTGATCTCACCGCGGTAGAGGATGTTGACCGCGCCCTGCCCGCCCATCACGGCGATCTCGGCGGTCGGCCAGGCGAGGTTCACGTCGGCGCCGAGCTGCTTGGAGCCCATGACGATGTAGGCGCCGCCGTAGGCCTTCCGGAGGATGACGGTGACCAGCGGGACAGTGGCCTCGGCGTAGGCGTAGAGCAGCTTCGCGCCGCGGCGGATGACGCCGGTCCACTCCTGGTCGGTTCCCGGAAGGTATCCGGGGACGTCGACGAGGGTCACGATCGGGATCGAGAACGCGTCGCAGAACCGGACGAAGCGGCTCGCCTTCTCGCCGGCTTCGATGTTGAGCGTCCCGGCCATCTGCGACGGCTGGTTGGCGATGATGCCGACCGAGCGGCCCTCGACCCGCCCGAAGCCGATGACGATGTTCGGGGCGAACAGCGGCTGCACCTCGAGGAAGTCCTCGTTGTCGACGATGCCGCGGATGACCTCGTGGATGTCGTACGGCTGGTTGGGGGAGTCGGGGATGATCGTGTTCAGCGCGCGGTCGGCATCCGTCGTCTCGAACTCGAACTCGTGCTCGTACAGCGGGATGTCGGACATGTTGTTGTCGGGCAGGAACCCGAGGAGGGTGCGGACGTAGTCCAGTGCGTCGTCCTCGTCCTCGGCGAGGTAGTGCGCGACGCCGGAGCGGGTGTTGTGCGTGTGCGCACCGCCCAGCTCCTCCATGCCGACGTCTTCGCCGGTGACGGTCTTGATGACGTCGGGGCCGGTGACGAACATCTGGCTGGTCTTGTCGACCATCACCACGAAGTCCGTCAGCGCGGGGGAGTACACCGCGCCGCCCGCGGCAGGCCCCATGATGATCGAGATCTGCGGGATGACACCGGATGCCGCGGTGTTGAGGCGGAAGATCTCGCCGTACTTGCCGAGTGCGACGACGCCCTCCTGGATGCGGGCACCGCCCGAATCCAGCATGCCCACGATCGGAATGCCGCTGCGGAGCGCGAGCTCCATCACCTTGATGATCTTGTCGCCGGCCACCTCGCCGAGCGATCCGCCGAAGGTCGAGAAGTCCTGCGCGTAGACGGCGACGTTCCGGCCGTGGATGGTCGCGGTGCCGGTGACGACGGAGTCGCCGTAGGGGCGCGAGCGCTCCATGCCGAAGGCGGTGGTCCGGTGGCGGACGTACTCGTCGAGCTCGACGAAGCTGCCCGGATCGACCAGGAGTGCGATGCGCTCGCGGGCCGTCATCTTGCCCTTGGCGTGCTGCTTGTCCTGGGCCGTCTGCTCGGCGTCGACGACCGCTTCCTGGTAGCGCGCGCGAAGGTCGGCGATCTTGCCGGCGGTCGTATGGAGATCGGGCTGGTCGGTCACGGCATCCACCCTATCGGCGGGATGCCTGCGGAGCTTGGAGGGTTCGTACAAAGGACGAGGGGATTCCTCCACCCGCGCGAACGATCGGTCCGCCGCGGACAGCGAGCGCATAGGGTGGCGGCATGCCGATTCCCGCCGAGGGGTACCCGCTCACCGCCGCTGTCAGCCCGCGCGTCCAGATCGTGGAGAAGACCGACTCCACGAACGCCGATGTCCTGCATCACCTGAAGGAGGAGTCGGCTGCGTGGCCCCACCTCTCGGTGCTGCTGACGACCGACCAGCGTCACGGTCGTGGACGCATGGACCGCTCGTGGACGGCACCGCCCGAGACCGCCCTCGCCGTCTCGGTGGTGCTGCGGGTGCGGGATCTCCCGGTGGCCGCACGCGGCTGGATCCCCCTCCTCGCCGGAGCCGCGATGACGCGCGCCGTCGCCGCGCAGATGCCGTCCGACGCGCACACCGTCGGACTGAAATGGCCGAACGACGTGCAGGTGGACGGCGGCAAGATCTGCGGCATCCTCGCCGAGGTCGCTCACACGGATCCGGATGCCGTCGTGGTGGGCGCCGGAGTGAACACCCGCATGGCGGCCGTCGACCTTCCGGTGTCGACGGCGACCTCCTTCGAGGCGCTCGGCCTCGAGTGCGACGACGACCGACTCCTCGCCGACTTCCTCCGCGATCTCGACGAGCAGGTGCAGGCGCTGACGAAGGCGGGCGGGAGCGCGGCCGGCGCGAGCCTGCACGCGAAGATCGAGGAGCTCTGCACCACGGTCGGGAGCCGCGTGCGGGTGGCCCTTCCCGACGGGTCCGCCCTCGAGGGCGTCGCCACCCGGCTCGACGCGGACGGGCGCCTCCTCGTCCAGCGCGACGACGGGTCGGCCACCGCGGTCTCGGCAGGCGACGTCGTCCACGTCCGCTGACCCCGTCGGGCGGGGCCTGGCCGCCGCCCGACTCTCCGCCTGACCGTCGCGACCCCCGCGAGGCGCCACGGCGCGCCCGCCGCCGTCCCCCACAATGGGAGGCATGACGCAGCCGACGGTGAGCTACGGGGGCAGGCCCCTCATGCCGGCCCCGGGTGCGCCCACGCCGGAGCTGCGGGTCGCACGTTTCCGGCCGCACGCGCGCAGGCTGGTCTGGTCGGCACTCGTCGTGGTCGCCGTCGCCGGTGCGACCGGGTACTACTTCGACAACCTCCCGGCGGGCTTCGAGAATTGGATGCTGGTCGCCGCGGCCAGCACGCTCATCTTCCTCTTCGCGCTCCTGCCTTTCCTCGCGTGGTGGACGCACGTCTACACGATCACCACCCGCCGCGTCATCGAGCGCACGGGCGTGTTCGTGAGTCGCCGCCGGGAGCTCAGCCACGTCCGCGGGTACACGATCGCGATGCGGCGCGGCATCCTGCAGCGGATCTGGGGAGCGGGGACCCTCACGCTCTCGAACGGCGTGGATGCGCCTCTCCGGCTCGTGAACGTCCCCAGTGCCGTCCTCGTCCACGAGGTGCTGGTCGATCAGGTCGAGGTGAACCAGATCCTGGCTCACCGTGATGCGCAGCCCCTTCCCCCGGGGCCCCCTCCGCCCCTCCCGCGCCGCTGACGGTCGAATCGGCGCCGGCGGTGCGGAAAGATGGAGCCCGGACACGGGCGGCCTTCCGGCGCGCCGAGCATCGAGGAGGTCGAGCATGGTTCTGCGTGTGGGAGTCGTCGGTGGCGGACAGCTGGCGCGGATGATGATCGCGCCGGCGGTCGAGCTGGGCGTGCAGATCCGCGTCCTCGCCGAGACCGAGGGGATGTCGGCGGCCCTCGCCGCGACCGCGGTCGGCGACTATCGCGACGTCGAGACCGTCCGCGCCTTCGCGCGCGACGTCGACGTGCTCACCTTCGACCACGAACACGTCCCGCAGGACGTCCTCACCGCCCTCGTCGAGGACGGTGTCGCCGTGCACCCCGGGCCCGACGCGCTGCGGTTCGCGCAGGACAAGCTGCACATGCGCGCGCGGCTCGCCGAGCTCGGGATGCCGCAGCCGGACTGGGCCGCGGTCTCCGACCGCGTCGGCCTCCAGGACTTCCTCGACGCGCACGGCGGGCGCGCGGTCGTGAAGACCCCCCGCGGCGGGTACGACGGCAAGGGCGTCCGGGTCGTGTCCGCCGCCACCGAGGCCGACGACTGGTTCACGGCGCTCGCCGAGGATGCCCGCGGCGGCGATCTCCTCGTCGAGGAGCTCGTCGATTTCTCACGGGAGCTCGCCCAGCAGGTGGCGCGGCGCCCGTCCGGCGAGGTCGCGGTGTACCCGGTCGTCGAGACGATCCAGCGCGGCGGCGTGTGCGCGGAGGTGCTCGCTCCCGCCCCCCACGCCGGAGAGCGGATGTCGGAGGTCGCCGCCCGGGTCGGCGTCGACATCGCCGAGGGGCTGGGCGTCACCGGCATGCTCGCGGTCGAGCTGTTCGAGACCACGGACGAGCGCATCCTCGTCAACGAACTCGCCATGCGCCCGCACAACAGCGGCCACTGGTCGCAGGACGGCGCCGTGACCGGGCAGTTCGAACAGCACCTGCGGGCGGTCCTCGACCTGCCGCTCGGCGCGACCGATCCGATCGCCCCGTGGTCGGTGATGGTGAACATCCTCGGCGGCCCGCTCGAGGGCGGCCTCGTCGATCGCTTCCCCGCGGCGATGCGGGAGCACCCGACCGCGAAGATCCACACCTACGGCAAGGACCCGCGCCCCGGTCGCAAAGTCGGCCACGTCACCGCGATCGGCGCCGACCTCGACGATGTGGCCTACCAGGCGCGAGCGGCGGCATCCCACTTCCTCGACGACTGAGTCCGACCCGCGCCGGACGGAGGATGCCGGAAGATCCGCTCAGCGGGAGGGGAGCCCCCGGGCCTCGAGCCACGCGCGCATCGGTTCGCGGCCGTGCAGGCCCGCGACGCGACTGACACGACCGACGACCGCGCGCACCCAGCCGGATGCCCGACCCTGGGTGGCGTTGTACGCCGCGAGTTCGCGCTCGTAGGCCTCGACATCCGTCGACTCCACCGGTCGGTAGGTCTCCGCGCCGTGCACGACATGCGGGGCGAGGCGCGGTTTGACGCCGGCGCGGTCGGTCGGGTCGGGGTGCCCGATCGCGACGCCGAACGCGACGACGGCGCGCGGAGGCAGCCCGGCGATCTCGGCGGTCACCTCGGGATGGTTGCGCAGCGACCCGAGGTAGCAGGTGCCGAGCCCGAGCGCTTCGGCGGCGACGACGGCGTTCTGGGCGGCGAGGGCGGCGTCCACGAATCCGACGAGCGTCGACTCGAGGTAGTCGGCGGCCTCCGCCGGCTCGCCGTGGTGGTCCGCGATCGCCGCAGCCCGCGCCCAGTCCGCGACGAACAGGAGGATGACGGGAGCGTCGGCGACGAAGGACGATCCGCCCGCCTCGTGCACCAGCCGGGTCCGGGCCGTCTCGTCGCGGACCTCCACGACGCTCCACACCTGGTTGTTCGACGACGTCGCGGCCGACTGTGCGGCGGCGACGAGGGCCGTGACCGTCTCGGCGCTCACCGGCTCGGTCGTGAATCGGCGCACCGAGCGGTGCTGCAGCAGCTGTGCGAGCATCGCCGAATCCCGCAAGGCGGGCTCGGTCAGCTCGGGGGCCGCGGCGCCGTAGCGGGCGCGCAACAGGGCATTGACGTCGGTGGAGGTGTCGGTGGTGGCCGGGCTCACGGTCGCTCCTGGAATCGGGGGGTGGTACGGGGGCACTCGAGGGGCGAACGCCGCCGCGCGTTCGATTCTTCCCCGGGTTCACCGGTCTTCCGCGCCGTTGCGGGGATTGTCCAGCCTCTCGCCCTAGCCTTGTCGGGTGACCCGGCCGCTGCACTCTTCCGACGAGCCGTTGGTCGGCGTCGTCATGGGATCCGACTCCGACTGGCGTGTGATGAGCGATGCCTCGCAGATCCTCAGTGATCTCGGCATCCGCCACGAGGTCGAGGTGGTCTCGGCGCACCGCACCCCCGACAAGCTCATGTCGTACGGACGTTCGGCGCGGGCCCGCGGGCTGAAGGCGATCATCGCCGGCGCCGGCGGTGCGGCGCACCTCCCGGGCATGCTCGCCTCGGTCACGGCCGTCCCCGTCATCGGCGTCCCGGTCCAGCTGGCGACGCTGGACGGCCTCGACTCCCTCCTCAGTATCGTGCAGATGCCCGCCGGGATTCCCGTGGCCACGGTGTCGATCAACGGCGCCAAGAACGCCGGACTCTTGGCCGCACGCGTGCTCGGCGCGGTCGATCCCGTCGTCGCCGACGCGCTCGAGGACTACGCCCGATCGCTGGAAGCGCAGGTCGAGGAGAAAAACCGGCGGCTCAAGGAGTCCCTGTGAGCGTCGCCGACATCACGCGCCCGCGCGCCGGCGCCTCCCGCACTCGCCTGATCCAGGAGCGCCCGATGCGCTTCCCCGACACCCGTTCGCGCGCGCTCATGTCGCGCCGCGGCTGGTGGCTCGTGGGGCTCAACTTCCTGCTCCCCGGCTCCGCGCAGGCCGTCGCCGGCGGTCGCCGTCTCGCCCGCATCGGCCTCGGCGCGACGATCGCGATGTGGCTGCTGCTGATCGCCGCGGTCGTCACCGCGGTGCTCTGGCCGGGCGTCCTGTTCGTCCTCGGGACGAACGCCCTCTTCCTCCTCGCCGCGCAGGTGCTCCTGGCCGGCTACGCGGTCCTCTGGGCGATCCTCACCGTCGACACGCTGCGGCTCGTCCGCCTGGTGAAGACCGCGCCCCTCGCGCGGGTCGGGATCGCCGCGCTCGCGATCGTCCTCCTCGTCGTCTCGGGCGGCACCGCCGCCTACGGGGCGACGCTCGCCGGGACCACGCGCACGACGCTCGGCGACATCTTCGGGCAGAGCGGACCGGTCGTTCCGCCCTCGAACGGGTACTACAACATCCTTCTCCTCGGTGCGGATTCCGGCGAGGGCCGCGACTCCATGCGCTTCGACAGCATCTCGGTCGTGTCGGTCAACGCCGAGACCGGAGCGACGACGATCACCGGCATCCCGCGGGACATGCCCAACTTCCCCTTCGCCCCGGGACCGATGCAGGACAAATACCCCGACGGGCATGAGGGCTTCGCGAATCCCACCTGCGGGTGGGGGAGTGGCGTGAACCAGCTGCGCACCGAGGTCGAGGTCTGCCAGGACGGTTCGCTCCTGTATCCGGATGCCGCCGCCAACGGCTCGGCGCCGGGCATCGAGGCGACGAAGGATGCCGCGGAGGGCATCCTCGGCATCGAGATCCCGTACTACGTCTTCGTCGACATGCACGGGTTCGCGTCGCTCGTCGATGCCCTCGGCGGTGTCGAGATCGAGGTCGCCGATCGCCTGCCGAAGGGCGGCGGCCCGGCGTACGACGGCCAGCCCGTGGACGAATGGGCGATCGGCTGGATCGAGCCGGGCCTGCAGCGCATGGACGGCGACACCGCGCAGTGGTACGCCCGCTCGCGCTACACCACGAGCGACTTCGACCGCATGGAGCGACAGCGCATCCTGCAGCAGGCGATCCTCGCGCAGTTCACTCCGCAGACGGTGCTGACGAACTTCCAGCAGCTCGCCGTCGCCGGAGCGGATCTAGTCGAGACCGACATCCCGGACGAGTTGCTACCGACCCTGTCGGAGCTGGCTCTGAAGGCGCGCGAGCTGCCGGTCACGACGATCGAGCTGACCCCCGAGGGCGGCATCGACGAGTACAACCCGGACTACCCGTACATCCGCGAGCTGATCCAGCAGGCGCTGTACCCGCCGACGCCGACCCCCACGCCGGAGGGCTGAGCCATGGTGGCCACCCTCCGCGTCATGCTCGACCAGGTCGTCGCGCCCACCTCCCCGGTGCTCGCCGAGGCCTCGCGTGAGCTCACCCGGGCGCTCGTCGACGGTGCGCCGAGCGGCTGCGTCGTCGAGGGCATCGTGCCCGGGGGAACGGATGCCGACTCCACGGTCGTCGCCGGCCTCGCCGACGTGCGGCGCGTGGGACTGCCCCGCCGCGAGCTCGCGACTGCCCTGCAGCTGGGTGCGCCGAACGGGATCGGCGGCGGCATGATCCACGCGCCGACGCTCTTCGCGCCGCTCGTGAAGCACGACCGCACGCACGACGGTGACCAGACGGTCGTCACGGTGTGGGACCTCCGGGCCTGGGAGACGCCCGACGAGCTCTCTCGCCTCGCGGTCGGCTGGCAGAAGGCGATGCTGAAGCGCGCCGCCAAGCACGCCGATGCCGTGGTCGCTCCGACCCACTCCATGGCGGAGCGTCTGCGGTCGCTCGCCAAGCTCGGAGATCGCGTGCGGGTCATCTCTGGTGCCGCACCCGCCGGGTTCGCCGTCCCCACCGACGAGGTAGGTCGGCGACGGGAGATGGATCTCCCCGAAGGGTTCGTGCTGCTGAGTGGCGACACCCACGCGTCATCAGGTCTGGCGGCCGGGTTCGCCGGAATCGCGGCATCCGGTGTCGATCATCCCGTCGTGGTCGTCGACGTGCCCGAGGGTCAGGAGCCCGCCGTCGCCGAGATCGCCGAAGCCGCGGGAATCCCGGAGCGTCGCGTTCACGTGCGCGGCGCGCTCGAGATCGCCGACCGCGCCGCCGTCTACGGCGCGGCGCTCACCTTCCTGGCGCCGGCCACGCGCACGGCGTTCCCGTGGCGTGTCGTCGATGCACTGGCCCTCGGGGTCCCTGTCATCGCCGCCGAGACCGCCGTCCACCGCGATGTCATCGCCGACGGGGGAGAGCTCGTCGACGTGGCGGATGCCGAGGCCGCCGGTGACGCCTTCGGCGACGCCCTTGCGCGGGCGCTGGGGTCGACGCAGGCGGCCGAGCGGCTGGCCGTGATGGCCGACGACCGCGGCCGCGCCTTCTCGTGGGGCGAAGCAGCCGACAAGGTCTGGCACCTGCACGCCGAACTCTGAACGGCATCCTCGAGAACGCTGACTTCCGCGTGTCGAATGCACGCGATTTCGGCGATTGTTGTACTCATCCGTCACATCCGCCACACTGTTCACATGCCTGGCGCCCGACTCCCCGCACGACGCAGCGCAATCACCCGGTGGATCACGGCGGTCGTCGCCGGGATAGCGCTCATCGCCGGACCGCTCGTGGCGGTTCCGACGGCGGTCGCCGCGCCCGTCACATACGCCAAGTCCGCGCACGTGCCCACCGCTGATCTGACGAAGTTCCAGCCGGGCAACATCATCTCGGACGCGACGTTCTTCGATCGCGGCACGATGACCGAGGCGCAGATCCAGGCCTTCCTCGAGGCCCGCGTTCCGAACTGCCAGTCCGGGTACACCTGCCTCAAGGACTGGTACGACACGTCTCGGACGACCACCGCAGACGCGATGTGCGGTGCGTACTCCGGCGGTGTCCGCGAGCGGGCATCCCGCATCATCTACAAGGTCGCCCAGGCGTGCGGCATCAACCCGCAGGTGATCCTCGCGACCCTCGAGAAAGAGCAGGGTCTCGTGCGTCACACGTGGCCTAGCGAGTGGCGCTACACCATCGCCATGGGGCAGGGATGCCCCGACACCGCCGCGTGCGACACCCGGTACTACGGCTTCTTCAACCAGGTCTACGGCGCGGCGTGGCAGTTCAAGCGCTATGCGAACCCCGCCGGCACCAGCCAGTACTTCACCTGGTACGCCCCGGGGAAGACCTGGAACGTGCGGTACAACCCGAACGCGTCCTGCGGCTCTTCGCCGGTCTACATCCAGAACCAGGCCACCGCGAACCTCTACTACTACACCCCGTATCAGCCGAACGCCGCAGCGCTCCGCGCGGGCTACGGCACAGGGGACGGATGCTCCGCCTACGGCAACCGCAACTTCTACAACTTTTTCACCGACTGGTTCGGGTCGACTCAAGCCATCACGTCGGGTTTGGTCTCCCAAGCGGGCAATGTCTTCGTCATCTCCGGTGCCAACCGCTACGGAATCGGCCCGTCTCTGCTTGCGGAATACTCCCGGGTGTTCGGGCAGCCGGTCGATGTGAGTTCGGAACGTCTCCGTCAATGGACCCACCGCGGAAAAGCCGGCGCTGTGATCAGGAACGCCTCGACAGGTCAGGTGGCGATGCTTCAAGGCGGTCAGAGCCACTGGTTCGGATCATGCACCCTTGTTGCGGCATGGGGCGGGGCGTGCAACTCGTCCGAGGTGATCCTGACGACTGAGGACTACAACCGGATCCCGGTCGGCGAGCGCATGACGTGGTACGCCCGGCAAGAGGCGGGAGGCGCCGTGCACCTGATCGAGGGTCAGTCGCTCGTTCCCGTGTACGACGCCGCGACCGCCACGACGCTGAACAAGGGGGTCAGCCCCTACGCGGCGGTCATGGACACGACCGTGGCCCGGCGTTACACGGTGAGCTCAACGACGAGATTCGCACCCGGGGAGTTCGTCCGCACGACGACCTCGACGCGAGTCTTGCTCCCCGGAGCCGATGGTGTGCTGCGATACCTCCCGTATTGGGGTCTCGCTGCTGAGCTGGGTCTACCGTCCACGACGTCGAGAACGGTACCGCCTGAGGCTCTTTCGGGATACCGCGACGGCGGAAACATCTCCTTGGCGGTTCGCTGCGGAGATCGGACTGGGTTTGCCGCCGGCGGCACGATCACTCCTTTCGCTGCCACCGCCTTTGAAGGCACATCGATGATGGAGCTGGACGCGGCCACCTGTGCCACCTTGACGTTCGACTCCGGCGAGCCTCGCTCCAAGGTCTTCGTACAGGGCGTCGGCCAGAATCCTGTGTACATCCTCGAGCGCGGTCAGTACCGTCATGTCACGTCCGGCTCACTCTTGACCGAGCTCGGCGGAGGGTCGCGTCCGGCCGTTCTGCGGCTTTCCGCCGGCGTGATGGATCGTCTGCCGAAGGGCGAGCCTCTCCGGGCCGCGCCCGCTCCCACACCCACACCCACACCCACACCCACACCCACGCCTCCGGTGGCGGGGGTCGACGCTGCGCAGATGGTGCGATCCTCGTCGTCGCCTCGCACCTACCTATCGACGGCGGACGGCCGGGCCCTGTACCTCTCGAGCTGGGAGCTCGGTGAGGAGTGGGGTTTCACTCGCTCGGATCTGCGTGTGATCGATGACGCCTCCTTCGGCAGGTTGCGCACCGAGGGGAACCTTTCCCTCTTTGCAACATGCGGGGGGCAACCGGTGTTCGCCTCACGGGGCACGCTCTATCGAATCGACTCGGCTGCGGCCGGCGGTTTTGCGCCGGCCACCCTCGACAGTGCGACGTGCGACCTGCTCGGTGTGTCATCCGCGGCCACTATGAACCGGGTGTTCGTGCAGCCGATCGGACAATCCGCGGTGTACGTCGCGGACAACGGGGTGTTCCGGCACGTGACGTCCCCATCGGCTCTCCCCGCCCTCGGAGGGGGCAGCCGGCCACCCGTGCTGTCGGTGAGCGCAGCCATGATGGCACGCCTCCCGATCGGATCACCTTGGGCGTGACGCACTCAGCAACGAGTCAGTCGGCAGCGGATTAGGATAAGACGGCCCTGGATCTCGGGCCTACCCGCCGAACGAAGGCTGAAACGCCCTTGACGACAATCGATCTCAGTCAATACGACGTGCCCGGGCGCGGTTTGGGCATCCTGGACGTATTCCGATGGCGATACCTGTTGCGGCTCCTGGTTCGCAAAGGCACAGCAACGCGCTATCGCAACTCCGTCCTCGGTTGGACATGGTCCTATGTCAAGCCGGCCGCCCAGTTCGTCATCTACTACTTCGTGATGGGCGTCATCCTGCGGATCCATGACGATGTGCAGAACTTCGCTATCTATCTGTTCGCTGGCGTCGTCGCTATCAACCTCTTCAACGAGGGGTTCGGTAACGCGACGAACTCGATCGTGGACAACGGTTCCCTCGTGCGGAAGATCTATCTGCCTCGAGAATTGTTCCCGATCGCCGCGATTATCGTGGCCTTCGTCCATTTTCTGCCGCAGCTCGCGATCCTGCTGCTCGTGTGCATTCTGCTCGGGTGGACGCCGTCGCTCCTCGCGGTCGGGGCCGCGTTGCTCGGCATCGTCATCGTCGTCACCTTCGCGCTGGGCCTCGGTCTGTTCTTCAGTGGGATCAACGTCCGTTTCAGGGATGCACAGAACGTCGTGGAGATCATTCGAATGTTCTCCACGTGGACGTCGCCCGTGCTCTACATGTGGGTCCTCGTCCAGGCCGCGATGCCCGCCTGGGCATTCGCCATATACATGGCAAACCCCCTGACGATCGCCGTCGAACTCTTCCACTTCGCCTTCTGGGAGGGAACCGTGACAGCTAGCCACGGACTCCCGCCGCATTTCGGTGCCTACATTGGAATCGCCCTCGCCCTTTGTGCACTTTCATTGGTCGTGGGGCAAGCCGTCTTCCGTCGCTTCGAGCGCACCTTCGCACAGGATCTCTGATGTCTGCACCGATCATCGCCGAGACGGCGACTCCACCCTCGATCATCGTCGACCACGTCTCCAAGGTCTTCCTCAAGCGGAACTCGCACTCCTTCAAGGAGGCGTTCATCGGATGGGTCCGCAAGAAGAAGGTCCGCGCCGATTCCTTCCGTGCGCTCGACGACCTGAGCTTCCAGGTGGGACAGGGGGAGGCCGTCGCGGTTCTGGGTCTCAACGGCTCGGGCAAGTCCACGACACTCAAACTCGTTTCCGGCGTCCTGGAGCCTGACGCGGGTCGCGTCTTCACGCGGGGCCGCGTTGCGGGCCTGATCGAGGTCGGCGCCGGTTTCCACCCGGACCTGTCGGGTCGCGAGAACGTGTACCTCAATGCGGCGATTCTGGGTATGAAGCGCGAGGAGATCGACGCCCGTTTCGACGACATCGTGGCGTTCAGTGAAATCGGAGAGTTCATCGATCAAGAGGTCAAGCACTACTCCTCCGGGATGTTCATGCGCCTGGCGTTCTCCGTCGCGATCCACGTCGAACTCGATGTTCTCCTCGTCGACGAGGTTCTCTCCGTCGGTGACGCGCCTTTCCGGGCGAAGTGTGCGGAGAAGATCAAGGAGCTGACGTCTACGGGCGTGACGATGCTGGTCGTCAGCCACGACATGAACATGGTCAAGGAACTCTGCGAGCGAGGCATCGTCGTCGCCAAGGGCAAGAAGGTCTTCGACGGCCCCGTGGACGAAGCGGTGGCGATTCTGCAGGGGAAGTAGCGCGGACTAACGCCGACGACGGATGCGGCGCTCGAGGCGGCGAGCGAAGCTCAGATTGTTCTCGCTCGCACGGGCTATCTCGTCGCGAATCCCGGTTTCGATGTCAACGAACCGCTGGTCGATGAACTTGGTCAGATAGAGCAACAGGCCCATGCCGTTCGCGTCCACGTACTGACGGAGAGCCTCGTCCCTGATGAGGGCGTCGTACTTCGCGTGGTCGCCGCGAGAGCCGATGACGCTGTTGCCGTGGCTGCCTTCCACGCCCTCGCGCTGGTGCCAGTACGCGTACGGCTCGTCTCCGAGGTAGTCCAGGGATCCACGGGCGAGGACTTTGAGGTTGAACGCCCAGTCTCCGACGACGGGAAGCGCGTCGTCGTAGAGTCCGAGCTCCTCGTGCAATTGTCGACGGTAGACGAACGCGATCGGAACGAACCGGTTGTACAGAAGCGTGTCCGACAGGGTCGGGGCGCTCAGCTGGGGCTGGAACATCTCGCGTCGTGTCACACGGAATCCGTCGTCCTCGCGTGTCTCCCACAGAATCTCGATGCGCGACACCACGCCGCCGCGCTCCGGTGCGGCCTCCAGATACGCGACAGCCCGGCTCAGAAACTCGGGATGCCACGAGTCATCGTCGTCATGCAGCACGAGGAGCGGGGCGGAGGTTGCCAGTACCCCGGCATTCGCGCTGACCCACCGGCCTCGTGAATCCTGATGATGGATGGCGCGCACCCGGGCGCGGTACTGGGCGGGCAGGCTCTCCACCACAGCGTCCACAGCAGAGGCATCGCCGCCGTCATTGACGATCACGCACTCCCAATCGGCGAAGCGCTGCCCGGTGATGCTCGCCAGTGCGCGCCGCAACAGATCCGGTCGATCCTTCGTGCGTACGACGATCGCGACGACCGTTGGCTGGGGCTCGGTATTCATCACGAGCGCTCCGCTGCCAGATAGGCCTCGAGTCTCTTACCCGCGTCCGCGGGCACGAACCCGGATGCGGTGAGCTTGTGGGTGTTGAGGAGGCTGTTGCGAGGGCGGGGTGCGATGGGTGCGGTGGCGTTGGCGTAGTAGTCGTGGGTGGTGACGGGGGTGATGCGGTCGGGGTCGTGTCCGATGAGTTGGTAGACGTGTCGGGCGATGTCGTACCAGGTGGTGGGTTGGCCGGTGCCGGTGAGGTTGTAGACACCGTAGGGGGCCGCTGCCGTTAGGAGGTGGTGGATGCCTTGGGCGATGTCGGTGGTGAAGGTGAGGCGTCCGGTTTGGTCGTCGACGACGGTGGGGTTGATGCCGCGTTCGGCGAGGGAGGCCATGGTGCGGACGAAGTTGTTGCCGTCGCCGATGACCCAGCTGGTGCGGATGATGTAGTGGCGGGGGACGGTGGTCACGATCGTGTCGGCGGCGGCTTTGGTTTGTCCGTAGACGCCGAGGGGACTGATCGGGTCGGTTTCGGTGTATTCGCCGTCGCGTGTGCCGTCGTAGACGTAGTCGCTGGAGACGTGGACGAGGGTGAGGCCGTTGTCGGTGGCGATGCGTGCGAGCGCGGCGGTGGCGGTGACGTTGCTGGCCCATGCGGCTGTGCGGCCGGTGGGTGTTTCGGCGGTGTCGACGGCGGTGTAGGCGGCAGCGTTGATGATGGTGTTGTAGTCCCGCCACCGCCGGTCGGTGGCGAGGGTGGGGGAGGTGAGGTCGAGGGTGTCGCGAGTGGTGTACTCGACCTGCGGGGTGTCGCCGAGCAGGTCGCGGAGGGCGCGTCCGAGTTGCCCGTTCGCGCCGGTGACGAGGATCTTCTTCCCCGCCATCGGCACCACCTCTGACAGGCGCGGGTGGTTCTTGTCCTTCTCGCTGATCTCCACCTGGTCCAGCGGGATCGGCCAGTCGATGGCGGCGGTCTCGTCGGCGAGGTTCAGGAACGTGTAGGTCGCGGTGGGCGACCAGTGGTCGTTGACGAGGTAGGTGTACGCGGTGTCCGGTTCGAGGGTCTGGTAGGAGTTCCCGACCCCGCGGGGCACGAAGATCGCTTTGGACGGGTCCAGTTCCGTGGTGAACACGGCCCCGAACGTTGGCCCTTCGCGGAGGTCGACCCAGGCGCCGAAGATTCTCCCGGTGGCGACGGAGACGTACTTGTCCCACGGTTCGGCGTGGATCCCGCGGGTGGTGCCGACGGCGTCGTTGAAGGAGATGTTGTTCTGCACCGGCCCGAAATCGGGTAGCTCCACCCCGGTCGCGGTCATCTTCTCCCGCTGCCAGTTCTCCTTGAACCACCCCCGGGAATCCCCGTGCACCGGAAGATCCAGCACCACCAGCCCCGGGATCGGGGTGGGGGTGACGGAGAGGGCTTTGCCGAACTGCGTCATGCCGGTCACTGGCCTTTGCTGGCGTAGAAGGCTTCGACGCCGTCTTTGGTGGGTGCCCACCACGCTTCGTTGGTGCGGTACCAGTCGATGGTCGCGGCAAGGCCCGCGTCGAAGTCGGAGTATTGCGGTGTCCAGCCGAGGGTGGTGCGGAGTTTGGTGGAGTCGATCGCGTAGCGCAGGTCGTGTCCTGCCCGGTCGGTGACGTGGTCGTAGGCGTCGGCGGGCTGGCCCATGAGGGTGAGGATGAGTTCCACGACGTCCTTGTTGTTCTTCTCCCCGTCGGCGCCGATCAGGTAGGTGTCCCCGATAACGCCTTTGTCGAGGATGGTGAGGACGGCGGAGGAGTGGTCGTCGGCGTGGATCCAGTCGCGGACGTTCTCCCCGGCCCCGTAGAGCTTGGGGCGGATCCCGCGGAGGACGTTGGTGATCTGGCGGGGGATGAACTTCTCCACGTGCTGGTACGGCCCGTAGTTGTTCGAGCAGTTGCTGATGGTGGCCTGCACCCCGAACGAGCGCACCCAGGCGCGGACGAGCAGGTCGGATCCGGCTTTGGTGGAGGAGTACGGGGAGGACGGGTTGTAGGGGGTGGTTTCGGTGAACCGGGCCGGGTCATCCAGTTCCAGGTCGCCGTAGACCTCGTCGGTGGAGATGTGGTGGAACCGCTTCTCGTGGCGGCGGACGGCTTCCAGCAGCGTGTAGGTGCCGATGATGTTGGTGTCCAGGAACGGACGCGGGTCATGCAGGCTGTTGTCGTTGTGGGATTCCGCGGCGTAATGCACCACCGCATCCACCCCACCCACCAGCTCATCCACCAGTGCCGCATCCGCGATGTCGCCCTGGACGAACCGGAACCGGCCCTCCGGCAACCCGTCGAGGGACGCACGGTTCCCGGCGTAGGTGAGTTTGTCGAGCACGACCACCTCGTGGTCGGTGTGGTCGATGACGTGGTGGACGAAGTTCGATCCGATGAACCCGGCCCCGCCGGTCACAAGCAGTGTCGCCATCAGTGGCCTCTCTCCAGGGTCTCCAACAGGTACGTGCCGTACCCGGACTTCACCAGCTTCTCCGCCCGCTCCCGCAACTGCGTATCGGTGAGGAACCCCTGCCGCCATGCGACTTCCTCGGGCACCCCGATCGACAACCCGGTGCGACGCTGGATCGTGCGGACATACTCCGCGGCGTCGGTCATCTGATCGAACGTGCCGGTGTCCAACCAGGCGGTGCCGCGGGGGAGGACCTCCACCTGCAGCTTCCCGCGCCGCAGATACTCCGCGTTCACATCCGTGATCTCATACTCGCCCCGCGCCGACGGCTGCAAATTCCGGGCGATATCCACCACGTCGTTGTCGTAGAAATACAGGCCCGGCACCGCATAGTTGCTCTTCGGGTGCGCGGGTTTCTCCTCCAACGACACCGCACGCCCCGCCGCGTCGAACTCCACCACCCCGTACGCCGAGGGCTCCGCAACCCAGTACGCGAACACCGCCCCACCGTCCACATCCGCGTACCGCTTGAGTTGCGACCCGAGACCGGGACCGTAGAGGAGGTTGTCGCCGAGGACCAAGGCGACCTTGTCATCCCCGATGAAGTCCGCACCGATCGTGAACGCCTGCGCCAACCCGTCCGGAGACTCCTGCACCGCGAACGACAACTCGATCCCGAACTGCGACCCATCCCCCAGAAGACGCTGAAAGAACGGCGCATCATGCGGAGTCGTGACCACCAGGATCTCCCGCACACCCGCCAACATCAGCGTCGACAACGGGTAGTACACCATCGGCTTGTCGAACACCGGAATCAACTGCTTCGACACACCCAAAGTAATCGGATGCAAACGCGTCCCAGACCCGCCGGCCAAAATGATGCCCTTCACGACACCCATCCTGCCATCGAGTGCCTAGGCGGAAAGAACCGCCCGGAAGTAGTCCACGGTCTTCTCGAGCCCCGCGTCGAGCGCGATCGTCGGCTCCCACCCCAGCTCCCGTCGTGCGAGGGTGATGTCGGGTTGCCGTTGTTTGGGATCGTCCTGCGGAAGCGGGCGATGTTCGATCTCGGATTGGCTCGCGGTCATACGCAGCACGGCGTGAGCCAGTTCGAGCATCGTGAACTCGCCTGGATTTCCGACGTTGATGGGTCCGGTGACGTCGTGCCCGGTATTCATCAGTCGGACCATGCCGTCCACGAGATCGTCCACATAGCAGAACGATCGAGTCTGCGACCCGTCGCCGTAGATCGTGATCGGTTCGCCACGAAGCGCCTGCACGATGAAGTTGGACACCACCCGACCGTCATTCGGGTGCATCCTTGGCCCGTAGGTGTTGAAGATCCGGATCACCTTGATGTCGAGATCATGCTGCCGGCGGTAATCGAAGAACAGAGTCTCTGCCGCCCGTTTCCCTTCGTCGTAGCAGGAGCGAGGACCGATCGGATTCACATTCCCCCAGTACTCCTCGCGCTGCGGGTGCACTGCGGGATCGCCATACACTTCCGACGTCGAGGCCTGCAGAATCGGCACGCGCAGTCGCTTCGCGAGCCCGAGCATGTTGATCGCGCCCACGACGCTCGTCTTCGTCGTCTGCACCGGATCGTGCTGATAGTGCACGGGGGAGGCGGGGCACGCGAGGTTGTAGATCTCGTCGACCTCGACGTAGAGCGGGAACGTCACGTCGTGACGGAGGATCTCGAAGCGCGGGTTTCCGAAGAGGTGCTCGACGTTCTTGCGACTGCCGGTGAAGAAGTTATCGACGCAGATGACTTCGTGGCCCTCGTCCAAGAGCCTCTCCGACAGGTGGGATCCGATGAAGCCGGCGCCGCCGGTGATCAGCACTCTCTTCGACACCTCCGTAGCCTAGCTCAGCGGGTTGTCGACACCATTCGCTTCTGGCCGAGCGTCCGTCCGATGGTGCCTTCGAGACGCCCGAGGAACATCGGCCATCCGTCCGTTGCGCGGATGGGTGTTGGATTGCGGACGCCATAGAGCAGCCCAGCGGCGACGAACGCGGCGCGCCACCAGAGCGGGTAGGCGTGGACCGCGAACGCGCGGCCGGTCCCGCGGCCGTACGCCCGGAGCTTCCTCCGGCGATCGGCATCGGTCAACCCGAAACCGGTCGAGATTCCATCGACGTGCACGCCGTGAGGCAGCCAGGAGAAGCGATCGACGACCTCGGGGCAAGCGCGCATGACGCGAAGGAGCAGATCGGTGCCCTCCGCAACCTGCCACGGACTTGCGGAGCCGGGTCCGATGGACTCGTCGAAGCCCCCGACAGCGTCGAAGACTGATCGGCGAAGAAGGATGCCCATCTCGATGATCGACCAGACGTTGTACCGATCGAGAGGGGTGCCGGCAGGCGGAAGAGTCGTCTTCGGCCCGCGTTCGTCCCACGAGGTGAATCCCCCCGCGATGAAGGCCGGATCGTCGGTTGCATCGTGGAGTGCATCCAGAGTCCCGGCGGGGAACACGGTGTTGTCGTTGGGGAACACGAGAACGAACTCGCCGGGGGGGAGCGCCGCGACTCCGGTGTTGCGGCCGAGCGAGGCGCCACGGGCGGATGTCGTCGCGACGACCGGAACATCACGCTCCGCGAACTCGGCAGCCAGCTCCGCGACCTCCCCTTCTTTCCCCTGCGCGACGAGAACGACCTGGTCGCCATCGCGTAGCTGACTCTCGAGCGAAGACAGGAGTGCCCGGAGCGCGTCGATCCGCCCGAGCGTCGTCACCGATAGTCCGATTTTCATGATTCGCCTCTCGCGTCAGGGGAGTTTCTCGAAGGCCAGGTACGCGGGGTCAGGGGCGTTTCGCCCCAGCTTCCAGCCCGCCACCACGTAACGTGCGCCGGTCAGGTCGCCCTTTACGGCGCAGAGGGCGACCTTCGCGCCGAGCCGAGCGAGTCCTGTCGCTGTGCCCGCGCCACCGTGCAGGCGCAGGAAATGTCGGAACGCCTGACTGGAGTAGGCGAGGATCCGGGAGCCCGCCCGCGAGTGCGAAGAAGACACGGCGTGAATCAGTACCGCGTCGGGCACCTCGGCGAATCGCACACCTGCCTCGCTCAGCCGGAAGCCGAATTCGACATCTTCCCAGTACATGAAGAATCGCTCGTCGAGAAGCCCTATCTGCTCGAATGCGGCGCGTCTTGCGAGCACGCAGGCCCACGTGAGGAAGTCTGGCTGCTCGTCGCGTCGCGGTTGACGAATGCTCCATGTGAGCCTGTTGACGACGCCGCCGGCGGAGAACTTCGTTCCGGTCGGTGTTTCGATCCGAGGGCCTACAACGCCGAGACCAGGGTCGTTCTCGAGAGCTGACACGAGGCGATCGATGTCCTGATGCGTCAACGTGGCGTCATTGTTGATCACCAGGAACTCTTCGATCGATGGATCATCCAAGAGCGCTCGCAGCCCGGAGTTCACCCCCACGGCGAAGCCGGTGTTCGATGTCAGCTCGATGATGTCGAGCCTCGGGTCGTCCACCAGCGCTGATGCGATCGAGCCATCTGCTTCATTGTCGACCACGATGACTCGAGCGATCCGCGGGTGATCTACGAGGCGCGCGACGCATGCGGCCGTCAGCTTGCGATCGCGCCACGTCAGCACGACGGCCCCCACGGAAGCGGGGGCGGGGGTGGGGAGGGACGCGCTCATGACAGGGCCTTCGGGTCGTCATCTAGGGGAGGGATCGGTTCGGTGAGTTCGATGGCACGCACCGCTGCGGCGCAAGGGCGCCAGAGGAGCAGGGTAGCGGCCGCTTCCGTGAAGGCGTAACCGACGGCGGCGCCGAGGGGACCGATCACGTTCGCCGCGATGATCATCACGGGAATGCCCACCGCGGTCGCGGCGAGCGTGGCGCGCATGACCGTCTTCGCTTTGCCGGCGGGGAAGAGAACGTGCCGTGTCATCGAGGTTCGCAGCGACAGGAGGGCGAAGACGACTCCCATCGCGATCACAAGATCGACTCCGGCGACGGCATCGGCCCCGAAGAGCAGAAGGCTCACGCTGTAGCCGAGGCTGGCGAGGACGATGCCGCCGACGATGCCGAACGCGGCGTGAGCGGTCATGGCGAGGCGCATGCGACGAGCCCGCGGTGGGCCGGTGACTTCTCCCACCCAACTCTGCAGGGCGCTCGCGAGCGTGAAGGGAAGGACGCTTCCCAACTTGAACATCTTGTCGGCCGACGCGAATCCTGCGGCCTCGAGTGGGGGCGCCGTCACGTTGACGAGGGGGGCGGGAACGCTGGAGTACGCGCTGAGCGCCGCATCGTTCAGGGCCACAGGAAAGCCGGTCCGGAAGAGGCCCGGGAGCTCGCGCGCGCGCGGCCACGACCCCGGGTGGCGTCGCAGCAACCGGTAGGTGAAGGCGCTGGTGCCGACGATCGTGACGAGGATCCCGCTCAGCGGGTACACCTCGACGACGCCGGTCGCTGCGATGGCGAAGGCCGCGAGTACGGTGGCGACGAGTCGCGGCACGGCGTCGAAGATGATGATGGTCCGCGGATCACCCACCCCTGCGCAGTACCAGGTGAACGACAGAGCGATGAGCGCGCCCTGAACGCCCATGAGGATGGTGAGCCATTCGGCCCCCGGAGAAGAGATGAGCCAGCAGATGATGGCGAGCACCGGCAGTGTGACTAGGGCGACCGCGGCGCGGACGATGATCGACTCGCGGTAGAGGCGTGCGCGACGGTCGTCGTCGGCCGCAATGGAGATGAGTGCCGGGCCGATCGCAGCCCAGCCGTACCCGATGACGATGGCTGCAAAGGTGCCGACGGACTCTCCGGCGATCGCGCTCGCCCACCCGCCGGGCCCCGCGGTGCGCGCGACGAGGGGAAGGACCACGAGGGGCGAGACCGCGGCGAGCGCCGGGAGGAGCATGAACCCCACGAGTCGACGCCGGAGGCTGAGGTCGTTCATCGCTGCTCTGAGGCGGTGTTCGCGGCTAAGAGACTCCGCAGGACTCCTGCGGTCCGCTCGGCCGTTCTGTCCCAGGTGAAGGTCTCAGCCCAGGCGCGCCCCTGCGCGACCTCGTCCGCGGTGCGGCCTTCGCGGACCGCGGAGGCGATGGCTTGGGCGAACGGCACCGGGTCGGTCGCATCGACGTAGCGCGTCGTCGTGCCGCCGACCTCCCGCAGGACGGGAATGTCGTTGGCCAGAACCGGAGCTCCTCGCCGCAGGGCATCGACCACGGGGAGGCCGAACCCCTCTGCGAGAGAAGGACACACGTAGAGGTCTGCGCGCTGATAGAGGGCTTCCAGTTGCTCGACGCTGACCCAGCCGGGCAGGATCACGTCGTTCTGCAGGCCGAGGCGTGCGACTTCGGAGCTCAGCGGATCAGGGATGCGACTACCGGCGATGACGGCGAGCGGTCTCCGCTCACGCGGGATCTGCACCAGCGCAGCGAGCAGACCGGCGAAGTTCTTGTGGGCCATCCGGTTGCCGGTACTCAAAATCATTGCGCGATCCGCGGGAATGCCAAGGGCGGCGGTTGCGCGTCCGGGATCGTCGACGTGCACGGGCTCGCTGCTCCCGTTGTGGATGACGTGAATCCGCTCCGCCGGGAGGGCGAAGATCCGACCGATGCTTTCGGCCGCTGCGGAGGAGACGGTGATCACGGCGTCGGCGGTCCGAGCGGATCGCGCCATCAGCAACGACGTCGCGGCGCGCTGTACGCGTGCGGTTGCACTTCCCGGCACTTCGTCGTAGATGGCGTCATGGAGAGTGACGACGCGCGGAGTTCCGCTCAGGACGGGCCCGAAGTTCGCCGGTGCCCAGACCAGGTCGGCGCCGTTGCGGCGCGCGAAGACCTCTGTTCCGACGACGGCGCCCAGCGCCCATGACGCGGGGTCGGAGCCGACCCATGGAACGGTGTGCACTCGCCCGGGGAAGAAGTCCGACACCAGCTTCGTCCCGGCACGCCCAGTCAGAGCACTGAAGCGGACCTCGGGGAGCAGTGCGGCCACCCGGGGGAGCAGCTCACGGGAGTAGGTCTCTGTGCCTCCCCGCGATCCGGTGTATCCGAGAAGGTCGACGAGAAGGCGCCGCTCCACCGTCAGCTTTCGATGACGGCGTCGGCGGGGATCGTCCGGCGCGGCGTTGTGAGCACACCGGAGAAGAAGCTCATGAGGATCGTCTGGAAGCCGAGCATGATTCCCAGTGCGCTGGGAATCGCGACGCGGACGACTTCCGTGGCGTCGAGCGGGCCGAAGTCGACTCCGCTCCATCGGATGACCTGCACGATCCCGATGACGATGCCGAGGACGAACAGAGCGAGTCCGACGAGGAGCCCTCGCTCTGCGCTCCACTTCGCGACGATCGAGCGGTACCGATCGCTGGCGGGGAGGAATTGTTCCGCGGTCGCGAAGAGCTTGGTCAGCCAGAAGAACATGAGGGACTGGTAGCCGATCACGCACAGCGCGCTGGCGTAGACCATCGTCGTGACGTCGAATCCGACGCCACCGATCTGGATGCCACCGAATGCGAGGATGCCGACCGCGAGGGCTCCGAGGAGGAACGCGACCAGACCCGGGTATACGAAGAGCCAGCGCGGTGCGAAGATCAGCAGGAACCGCAGGTGGCGCCATCCGTCATGCCAGCTCCGCAGGTGGGGCGGGCGGGAGCGACCGTCCTTCTTCAGCGTCGTCGGCACCTCCTCGATGCGGTAGTTCGGCCGTGCCAGCGTCGCCTTCACGACCATCTCGGAGGCGAATTCCATGCCGGTCGTCTGCAGGCCGAGCGCCGCGATGCGGTCGCGGTTGAAGCCACGGAGCCCGCAGTGGAAGTCGCCGACATTCGGGCGGAAGAAGAGCTGGCCGATTCCGGAGAGGACCGGGTTGCCCAGGTACTTGTGGAGTGGCGGCATGGCTCCCGGGGCGATGCCGCCCGCGAACCGATTGCCCATCACGAGGTCTGCTCCCTCGCGGAGGCGGTCGACGAATGGCTGCAGGTTCTCGAAGTCGTAGCTGTCGTCGGCGTCGCCCATGATGATGTACCGCCCGCGGGCCGTCTCGATGCCGTTGATGAGGGCGGCGCCGTAGCCGCGTCGCGGTGCATGGGTCACGCGGGCACCGAGGCTCTCGGCGAGCGCTTGCGATCCGTCCGTGCTGCCGTTGTCGGAGATCAGCACCTCACCGTTGATGCCCGAGCGTTCGAGGAACCCGCGGGCCTTCCGGATGCACACCTCGAGCGTTTCGGCCTCGTTCAGGCACGGCATCAGGATCGTCAGTTCGACGTCGTTGGTTTCGGCGGGGCGGTTCACGTGTTCTCTGCTCTCTGTCTGCGACGGCGAGGCGAGCGGGACGCGCTTTTCGCGTCGACGCACTCGAGGATCGCGTCGATGGTGCGCGCGATCGTGCGGTTCTTCACCGCTTCGCCGTACCAGTGTCTCGTTGTTTCCCTGAGGAGCTCGCCACCGGAGACGGCGCGTGCGATCGCGGTCCCGAGATCCTCTGCGCTCGCCGAGGGGGCGACGAAGCCGTTTCGACCCTCGTCGATCAGTTCGGTGGAGGCGTTTCCCTCGCCGGATACGAGGACGACGGGCGTTCCGTGAGCAGCAGCCTCGACGACCACGAGTCCGTACCCCTCCCGACGGGACGGGTTCACGAGCACCGCTGCCCGCGCCATCAGAGTCTCGAGGTCGGCTTGGGTGACGAACCCGCGCAGCTCGCTCCAGCTGCGTCCGTCGACGGCATCTATCGCCCGCTCGACCTCCGGCGTCGAGGATCCGGTTCCGAGGATGACGAGCCGAAGGTCGGGCACTATGGCTCGCGCTTCCGCGACAGCGGCGGGGATCGTTTCCACCTGCTTGTCGGCGATATGGCGCCCCGCATAGAGCGCGAACGGAGGGCGGCTGGGGGGTGCACAGTCGGATGCCGCCGTGATCTCCGCCTCGATGAGTCCCGGGCTGACGAGCAGATCACCGCGCAGCCCCTCGGCGCGGAGCCGCCGAGCGCTCAGGTCCGAGTGGCATGTGGCCACCGGCGTGAGCGCGATCGCGGCCCGTTGCAGAGCCCACGCCACTGTCCCTGTCACGCGACCGGCGTACTCAAGCCACTGACGTCGCCGCCAGACTTCGAGGTAATCCGCGATGACGAGCGTGCGGCTCCCCCACAGCGCCGCGCGCGCAGCGAAGACGTTGAGGACGGGGAGTGCGCTGACGACGACCGCGTCGTAGTCATGCCGAGAGCGCCTCAGCGCCCGGAAGAGGTGCCACGCGAACGATAGCGCCGCGGCAGAGCGTCGGACGCCGCGGGAGTCGTAGAGGTCGAGGCGCGGGCTCACCGCCCGAACGCGGAACGGCTCGTCAGTTGGAGGCTCTCCCTCCCACTGCAGGGCGGTGAGGTAGTCGACATCGTCCCCGCGAGTCGCGATCTCTCGGGCGAAGGCACGATACTGCCGTTCGCCGCCGCCTGTGGTGAACGGATACAGGCAGTCGTAGGCGATCGCGGTGCGCCGGGCCACGGTCAGCACCCCACGATCTGGAACAGGCGGGCGTCGTCGCCTTCCGAGTCAATCAGGACGAGTTTTTCCGAGGGATCCAGGTCGTTGAGGCCTGCTCGCTCACCGCCCGCGGCTTTGTTGTTCCAGACGTTCTGGCTACCGAAGTCCAGCACGTACTCCGCGTCGAGCCGGTCGATCACGGTGCATACCTCGGGGTCGGACCCGATGTTCTCCAGGTTGGCGTCGATGAACTCTTCGTCGGCGCTCCGCGCGGAGAAGACGTGGCGAGCGACGACCTCTTTCCCGCCGAGGGCATAGGCGAGTGAGCCGCCCGTCCACGGGTTGACGATGAGCACCGCATCATCGGGAACTGTTTCGTCGAGTCGTGCGATGAGCGCTTGTTCGTCCCGGGTGAGGAGGGGTGACGAGTCGCTGAGTCGGTATGAGTCGTGAGCGCGCTCGACCATCGCCACGACGTTCGGGCCCGTCGCCGCGAGAACGAGGAGAAGCACGGTGAGTCCGCTGACGAGGAGCAGTCGCAGCGGCTCGGGCCACGATCGACGGTGGAAGATCCGAGACACCGCATCCAGCACGACGAGGACCCCGACGACAGCGACCGGGATCCCTGGGAGGGGGAGGATGGCCGCGAGACGGTAGGAGTCGTTGTACCAGGGGTTGGTGATCAGGTCGCGAAGGGTGGTGCCGGTGGGGATCCCGCTCACGACGATGAAGAGGAACGCCGCCGCCGCAAAGGGCAGACCCACCCGCAGCCAGCGGGACGGGTGCCGCACGATGGCGATCATTCCTACCAGCAGCAGGACGGACGTCGCGATCGTGATCGGATAGCCGCGAGGTGAAATGAGAGCGGCTTCGCCGAAGGCTTGAGCAGTGCTCTGCCACGCGCCCCAGACCGACATGCCCGCATTCGTGCGTCCGAAGCGCCATAGGCCGACGAGCCCGACCGTCATGACGACGATGACGAGGAGCGGAGCAAGCCGCGCTCGTCGGGTTTTCGCGGCCCAGGCCGCGAGGGCCGACTCTGTGACCACCACGGCGAATGCCAGCGCGAACAGAGCGAGAAAGGCATTCGGGTGCGAGATCCCGACGGCCGCGCACGTGACGAGCAGAAGCAAGAGGGCCCTGACTCGATCTCGTCCACGCACCGTCAGCAGCATCCACACAGCGGCGAGCCCGGCGGGCAGGACCGCGTAGCCGGTGGCGTTGGGGTAGAGCACCCCGAAATCGAGAAGGAGGAGGGGGAACGCCGCGAAACCGGTGGTGAGCACAGCGGTCACCGCAAGGGCTGCGGGCCGCGCGGCGAACAGAGTCGCTCCGAGCGCCAGCGCCGAAACGGGCCATGCGATCGCGAAGATGGCGATGTTGGCGGCGTTGACGGCGAGGGGGATCGAGCCGCCGCCCAGCTGAGCGACGAGCGTGACGACGCTGTGCCAGCCGTTGGGGTAGAACGCGATGTCGGAGGTGCTCCCGATGACGACCACGGACGCATCGCCGAGATCGAGCGCAAGCCGGATGGCGTTGAGATGCACGATGTTGTCGAACGTCTGCGAGATGTTCTCTGGGCTGCCGAATGCCGTCATCAGCTGCACGCTGATTGCCGCTGCGGCCGCGACGGCACCGACCCCTGCGGCGTAGAAGGCGCGAGCCCGACCCTGCTCCCAGGGCTGTCGATCGACACCGTCGTTGCGGGCGACCCATCGCGAGACGGCCCAGGCGACAAGCGCGGCGATGGCGGTGACGATGGCGACAGGGAACAGCGACCACGCCAGTCCTACGAGCGGCCCGACGGAAGAAGCCACTGCGATGATGGCGATCGATATGGCCGGCGCGAACAACCACGCGACCAGGGAACGGACTCCCCAGCCGGCCACGATGACGGCGGCCCCGGGGAGGAGAACGAGCGCCGTCCCGATCAGGATCGATGGGACCGCACTCAGCCAAGCATCGTTCATCTCGACTCCCGGCCTCTGAACAACAGTGAGTTATCGTAGTAGACCGTCGCCTGGAGACTTGCCCTACGCACCGGTGCGGCCGGTTTCCGCCGCCTCTTCGCACGCCGTCCCGCCCCAGAAAGCGCTCGCCACATGGATCTTCTCGTCGTCGGCTCCGGCTTCTTCGGACTCACCATTGCGGAGCGCGCTGCGGCCGCGGGACGGAAGGTGACCGTCATCGATCGACGCCATCACATCGGTGGCAACGCGTACAGCGAGGACGAGCCCACCACGGGCATCGAGGTCCACCGGTACGGTGCGCACCTGTTCCACACGTCCAACCCCGGCGTGTGGGAGTACGTGAACCGCTTCACGTCCTTCACCTCCTACGTGCACCGGGTCTACACCAACCACGCGGGTGTCGTCTTCCCGATGCCGATCAACCTCGGCACGATCAACCAGTTTTTCCGGGCCGCCTACACGCCCGACGAAGCGCGCGCCCTGGTGTCGGAGCAGGCGGGCGAGTTCGACGCCAAGACGGCGGCGAACCTGGAGGAGAAGGGCATCGCTCTGATCGGGCGCCCCCTCTACGAGGCGTTCATCCGCGACTACACCGCCAAGCAGTGGCAGACCGATCCGAAGGACCTCCCCGCGGAGGTCATCAGCCGACTGCCCGTCCGCTACACCTACGACAACCGCTACTTCAACGACACGTGGGAGGGGCTGCCCACCGACGGCTACACCGCCTGGCTCGAGCGGATGGCAGATCATCCGAACATCGAGGTGGCCCTCGAAACCGACTTCTTCGACACGACTCAGCCGCTCAACAAGCGCGACACCGTCGGACAGCTGCCGATCGTCTACACGGGTCCGGTCGACCGTTACTTCGACTACACCGCCGGTGCCCTCTCTTGGCGCACGCTGGACTTCGAAGAGGAGGTCCTCGACGTCGGCGACTTCCAAGGCACCCCGGTGATGAACTACGCCGACGCCGACATCTCCTATACGCGCATCCACGAGTTCAAGCACTTCCACCCCGAGCGCGCCGACCGCTACCCGACCGATAAGACGGTCATCATGCGCGAGTTCTCCCGGTTCGCGGAGCGCGAGGACGAGCCCTATTACCCCGTGAACACCCCGGAGGACCGGCAGGGTCTGCTCGCCTATCGCGATCTCAGCCAGGGGGAGAAGGACGTGCACTTCGGCGGACGACTCGGTACCTACCAGTACCTCGACATGCACATGGCGATCGGCGCCGCGCTGTCGATGTGGAACAACCAGCTCGCCTGACGCGCGAGCCGTAGGATCATCGGGTGACCACCGCGACCGTCGGTGCCCCGGGCTCGCCGCGGCGCTACCTCCACTCGCTGTGGCTGCTGTCGGCGCGCGACCTCAAGGTTCGCTACGCGACGAGCGCGCTGGGCTACCTGTGGTCCGTGCTCGACCCCCTGGTGATGAGCCTCATTTACTGGTTCATCTTCACGCAGGTCTTCCAGCGCTCGGTCGGACACGATCCGTACATCGTGTTCCTTATCACGGCGCTCCTGCCGTGGGTGTGGTTCAACGCAGCCGTCTCCGACTTCACGAGGGCGTTCAACAAAGACGCGCGCCTCGTGCGATCCACCGCGATCCCGCGCACGATCTGGGTCAATCGCATCGTGCTGAGCAAGGGAATCGAGTTCCTCTGCTCCCTCCCCGTCCTCGTCGGGTTCATCGTGGTCGCCGTCTTCACGAGCACCGCCCCGATCGCCTTCAACTGGGGGCTGCTGCTCTTCCCTGTGGCCGTCCTGCTCCAGACGGCGCTTCTGGTGGGGCTCGGTCTCCTCGTCGCGCCCCTGTGTGTGATCTACACCGATCTCGAACGGACGACGAAGCTCATCCTCAGGGTCCTGTTCTACGCGTCGCCCATCATCTATTCGGTCTCCGACCTCCCCGGTGTCTTCCCCGAGCTGGCGGCGTTCAACCCGCTCTCGGGGATCTTCACGCTCTATCGCGTGGGGTTCTTCCCGGAGGTCTGGGACACCTTCAGCGTCGTCGTGGGCGCGGCCATCAGTATCGGCTTCCTGATCATCGGGATCCTGGTGTTCCGCCGACTGGAACGCCCCGTCTTGAAGGAACTGTGATGGACGGACTCGCGATTCGCGTCGACACTCTCGGCGTCCGCTTCCGCCGCAATCGCCGAGGTCGGCGCAGTTTCAAGGACCTGTTCGCGGGGGCGAAGCGTCGGACGCGCCCCGGCGAATTCTGGGCGCTGCGCGACGTCTCCTTCACCGTCGAGCACGGCGAGGCCATCGGCGTCGTCGGACGCAACGGACAGGGGAAGTCGACGCTCCTCAAGCTCGTCGCCGGGGTCCTCCTGCCGGACGAAGGCAGCGTCACTGTGTCCGGCGGGGTCGCCCCCCTCATCGAGATCACCGGGGGTTTCGTCGGCGATCTCACCGTCCGGGAGAACGTCCGGCTGACCGCAGGACTCCACGGGATGCCCCGCGCCGAGGTGGCTCGTCGATTCGACGGGATCATCGACTTCGCCGAGCTGCACGACTTCGTCGACACCCCGTACAAGCACCTCTCGAACGGCATGAAGGTGCGTCTGGCGTTCGCGGTGGTCTCGCAGCTCGAGGAACCCGTTCTTCTCGTAGACGAGGTGCTGGCCGTCGGAGACAAGGCCTTCCGCGAGAAGTGCTACCGCCGCATTGACGAGCTGCTCGCCGAGGGGCGGACGCTCTTCTTCGTCAGTCACAACGAGCGCGACCTGCGCCGCTTCTGCACGCGAGGGTTGTACCTCGACAAGGGGAAGTTGGCGATGGACGCCGTGATCGGCGATGTGCTCGATCGGTACAACGCCGACTACGGGACATCATGACGACCCTCACGCGGGCGTCGTTCAAGGAACGATCGTCCGCCCTCGGTCTCTCCTCCACCCGTCGCATCGAGGGGATCGACGGGCTGAGAGGCATCGCTCTCACGCTTGTCGTCCTGTTCCATCTCTTCGGGAACGGCCGCGTATCCGGCGGCGTCGACGTGTTCCTCGTGGTTTCTGGTTTCCTTCTTGCGTTGTCGCTCGGCGGAGCCTTACGGTCGCAAACGCCGGTCGGGGTCACGAGACGGTGGGGACGGATGTTCGCGCGGCTCGCCCCTCCTGCTGCGGTGGTCCTCTTGTTCGTCGTTCTGATCTCGGTGTTCGTCCTACCGCCGTGGACCCGCGAGCAGAACCTTCGCGAGGTTGTCGCCGCTGCGCTGTACTTCGAGAACTGGGAGCTCATCTGGTCGCAGCTTGCGTACGGGGCCGCGGGGCCGCTAGCCAGCCCTGTGCAGCACTTCTGGTCACTGTCGATCCAAGCTCAGGTCTTCATCGTTCTCCCCGTTCTTGCTTTCGTCATTGCTCGCTGCCTGCCGTCTGGTCGCTCGGCCGTACGCCTCTTCTGGTCTGTCGTCGCTGTGTCCACGGTGACCTCCTTCGCATATGCGTGGACGCTGAACAGCACGGCGCCGGACATCGCGTACTTCGACTCGTTCGCCCGGTTCTGGGAACTCGGCGTCGGAGCACTCGCAGCAAGCGTGCTCACCCGGCGCTTGTCGATCCGTCGAAGCTGGGCGAGCGCGCTGGGATGGGTCGGCCTCGCCCTGGTGATCACGAGTGCGTGGCTCGTGGACGGGGCACGACATTTTCCTGGTCCGTATGCGCTCCTCCCCGTCGGCGGAGCTCTGCTCGTCATTGTCGCCTGCGCATCCACCGGTAGACACTCGCTGAGCGCGGTGCTCAGCGCCCGTCCGCTACGCGCGCTCGACAGGATCTCGTACCCCCTCTACCTGTGGCATTGGCCACTTCTCATCACGGTCCTCGCGATGACCGGTCTCGACAGCGTCGGTCCAATCGAGGCACTGGTCGTCCTCACGGCATCCGTGCTCGCCGCGCTCGCGACGAACCGTCTCGTCGGAGTCCCGGTTGCCTATCTGATCGCTCGGTGGCTGAGCCCACGACTCCTCCTCGTTCCGCTACTTGCCATCGCTGTCGTGCTCAGCGTGACGGTGCCTCAGCTCAGGGTTGTCGATCACGGCAGTGTTGCCGACGAGCTGGGTCCCTGCGCGGGCGCGGCGGCGTTGGACCCCACGTCGCATCAATGCCGCGACTTCACTGCGACTGCGCTCGTGCCACGCCTCGAGGACCTGGACGCCGACGACGGCAACCGTTCGGAGTGTTGGGCCGGACGCGATGTGGATGAACTTCGCGTGTGCACACTCGGTCCGTCGGAGGGCTACTCCCAGCGTCTCCTCGCAGTGGGCGACTCGCACAACAACTCGCTGATCGGGGCGTACGAGCACATCGCACAGCAGAATGGCTGGCGAATCGACGTCGCAGGGCGCGGCCGGTGCTACTGGACGTCGGCCATCCAGTGGCAACCGACCCCAGGCGAAACGGAAGACTGCGCCGCTTGGGTCGCGGAGCTGACCCAATTCATTGCGGGACAAGAAGACCTCGATGCCGTGATCGTGACACATTCAAGCGTGTCCCGGCTCGAAGTGCCGCAGGGTGTCGAGCCCGATCAGTATCGCGTTGACGGACTGCTGGGTGCGTGGAGTGCACGGCCGGCCGGCGTACCCATCATCGCCATTCGCGACAATCCCATCTTCCCCAGAGACCTTCTCGAGTGTCTTCAAGATGAATCAGCAGCTGTCGAGGGCGCGTGCTCGCTATCCCGAGACGAGGCGCTCCGGGATGACGGTCTCGCAACCGCGACCACGCTCTCGGCGGACGCACACCTTATCGACCTCTCCCACCTGATGTGTACGTCATACGAATGTCCGCTGGTCCTGGGCGGGGTCGTCGTCGTCAGGGACGGACGCCATCTCACCGACTCGTTCGTGCAGACGCTCACGCCCTATCTCAGAGGCGAAGTAGAAGCGGTCGTCGGCTGATGGTTCTCATTCGATGACCATCGCGATCGCGTCTCCCAGATAGGGAGCGAGCGTCCGCGCGTACGTCGCCGTCAGGTGGCCCCGGTCATCTCTGTAGACGAGAGCCCCCGCGACTACGGGCGAGCAACTCGTTGTATCGCAATACAACTCCGTGAGGTCGATGACCGTTGCGTTCGGGTCGAGCGCAGCTGCCTCAGCCATCCCGTCTTCGAGCGAGAGAGCGCGTTCACGAGGCACCGCACACCGCGCCGACGCGGTGGTGGGGTCCTCTTCGACGCAAGCGATGACCTCGCCGAGAAGTGGGTTGTCCACGAGAGCCAGGATCGGAGTCGAGTCGTTCGCTCGCTGCGCCCACGCATCGGCCATTCCTCCGACAACGGCGGACTCCGCAGAAGCTCCCGTTGGAGAACGTACTTCTTCTGCGAAGTTCCGCCGACCTTTCGTCACGAGAATCGCATCGAGATTCTCCGCTTCGCGGATGTGCGCACTCATCTCCGCTCGCCACTGTTCGCACGCCGTCTCGAGCTCTCGCGTGGGTTGCACGAGAAGTGCTTCGGTCCAATAGCACCCCGCCCGCCCGGCCACATCGATCCTCCAGTTGCGTTCCGCGGCGATCCGTTCGTACGCCGCGATCAGTGTGTTGTTGTGCGAGTCGCCGACGGCGAGAATGTGTCGGTCGAAGCCGGAATCTGGGCCGAGCGAGCAGATGCGGACGTCTCCGTCGTCTCCCCGCGACCAGCAGTCGGCTCGATTGCTGTCGTCGTCCGCCGCGTTGGGTACCGCGGGAATCACGGTGTCACGGAGATCTGGATTTTCGCAGTCTTCCGCAAGGGCCGCGGCGCCGAAGCAAGGAGGGTCGCCTGCCAGAATCGCTTCTGCTGCGGTCTCTGCCTCCGCCTCCGTTGCGGCATTGGACGCCAAGCCGATCGAGGCTGTGGACAGCACCACTGCCATACCGATCACAGACCACGCCGCTGTAGTCCTCGGACGCGCCGAGCCGAGGAGGCGTGGCGAGAACCTCACGCGATCTTCGATCCACCGTGTGGAAGCCCAAGCCAGCACGAGAGTCAGCGCAAGGATCGCGACCTTCTCGATGTCGCCGATGGGGCGTCCCATACAGTACGGTGCCAGAACGATCAGTGGCCAGTGCCAGAGATACGCGCCGTAGGACACACGTCCGAGAAATGCCACCGGCCGAAGCCCTCCCATGCGGGAGACGAACGTGCGTGAGCCGACCCACAGGATCACCGCGGTGCCGGCGACGGGGAGCAGCGCAGCTGCGCCGGGGTAGGGCACCTTCGAGCTGAAGGTGGCGGCGGCGAACCCGATGAGCACAAGGCCGAAGAGTGCGATCCAGCCGGGGGCCGCCTTGTTGCGGAGCGGTCGGAGCGCACCGATCAAGGCTCCGACGCCGAATTCCCAGACGCGGGTCAATGTCGAGAAATACGCTGACGCCGCCGACCACTCGGTGTACCAGACGCTGTACACGAAAGAGGCGAGCGTGATGATGCCGAGCGTGACCCACACGGCGGTCCGGTGGTCGCGGCGGGCAGCTATCCCGATGACCGTGAGGAGAAGCAGGGGGAGTGCGAAGTAGAACTGCTCCTCGACCGACAGAGTCCAGAAATGCTGAACGGGGGAGGGCGTGTTATCCGCACCCGAGTAGTCGATGCTTGCCGATGCGAGGAACCAGTTCTGCACATACAGGGTGGAGGCGACAACCTCGCCCAGAAACTGGTCCCATAGCGAACGGGGAACCCAGATGAGGGTGGCGATGGCGGACGTAGCCAGCACTAGGAGCGCTGCGGGAAGCAGCCGCTTGGCTCGCCTCGCCCAAAATCGAGGAACATCGATACGGCGAGTGCGCGCCACCTCCGACAGCAGATGCGTTGTGATCAAAAACCCGCTGATGACGAAGAAGACATCGACGCCGACGAATCCGCCCGTGAGCTGATCCGGCCAGAGGTGATAGATGAGCACCGCACCCACGGCCACTGCTCGCAGAGCCTGGATGTCGGAGCGGAACGCGGAGGTGGGCAAGTCCCTCCGACGACGGACCGGCGCGAGTAAAGTCAACGTCGGAGAATGCTCCGGAAGAGGTCGACATAGCCGGCGCCGACCGCTTCGACGGAGTAGTTTCGGGACCGTTCTCGCGCAGCCTTCCCCAGCGCCTCTCGATGCCCTTCGTCCGTCGCGAGGGCGGTGATCGCGTCTCTGAGTTCTTTCTCGGAACTGTGTCGGACGATGATGCCGGATCGGCCCGATTGGATCGCCTCTGCCAATCCCGGGAGATCTGACGCCACGATGGCGCACCCGGCGCCCATCGCTTCGAGCATCGCAACGGGGAGTCCATCTTGATCGCCGGTAGACGCCCGTCGGGAGGGGAACACGGCGATGTCGCTGCGCGCGTAGACCTCGGACAGGTCAGCTCTCCCGAGCTGGCCGAGGAACTCGACGGGCAAGCCAGCGGCCAGCGCCTCGAGGCGCGCGCGTTCCGGGCCGTCTCCGACGATCTGCAGGCGGTAGGGAGATGAGACATCGCGCAGGGCTCTCAGAAGGACGTCGAAGCCCTTCTTCTCCACCAGTCGCCCTACTGCGAGAAGTACGACGGGACCCTCAGTGCGCGTGGGCCGCGGGCCGCGCGGCGAGAGCCTTGCCCCCATCGGCATCACGTGTGTGGTCTCGCGCCGTGCGCCGAGCGCGATGGCAATGCCTCTCATGTCCTCGTTCATCACCGTCACAGCTGCCGCTCCGCGCAACACTCTGCGTTTGATCCGCGCGAAGAGGCGAGAGTTCAGTGCGTAGAGATCGCCGCCGAGCGTGGTCACGACGAGCGGCACTCCGCGGGTTGTCACCGAGGCGACGGCTCCTTGCGGAATGATCCAGTGGGCGTGAACCGCGTCCGGCCGGAAATCTTTGGTGCTCGACGTGATCGCGAACGCCAGGCCTGCGAGCAGGAACGGGATCTGCAGCAGACGACTGCGCCGGCGCCGGACGTTCTCCAGGATGGCTCCGTCTGCGACGTCCTCCCACTTGGAGGGGAAGAAGCGGAATCGATGCACCTCAACGTGCTCCGACAGTCTCTCCCGTCTCGCCGCCCCCGGTACCGCCGGTGCGAGGATCCGGACGTCATAGTCGTTCCCCATCTCGAGCGCGAGGTCTGCCACGAAGGCTGGGGTGCCGTCATCCACTCGACCGGGAAGGGTCGACGTAAGAACGAGGATGCGGAACCTGGCCATAGAATCAGACTTCTTGAGAAATGAACGGGCGGCGAGCAGTAAGTGTATGACATCGCAGTGGTCGGCTCTCGAGGCTTCTTGGGGGGCGCGATCGTCAGGGCGCTTAGGGGAACTCCCTCCACGGTTTCCTGCATCACGAGAGAGACCCCGATCGTCAGCGACGGCGTGCCCCAATCCTGTGTGATCGGCGTCGATACCATCGTGTGGGCCGCCGGCGGGATAAGCCCGCTGGTCGCATTCGAGGATCCTGATGCTGTGGCGGCAGAGCTCGCGTACTTCCGGAACACCCTCGAGGTACTGGCCGAGCAGGAGCGCCCTCCCCGGCTGATCCTGTTGTCCTCCGGGGGGGCCATTTACGGTGCGCCTCCTCAGCCCCCGTTCTCCGAACGGAGTGTTCCGAGGCCCCCTAACGCGTATGGACAGTACAAGTTGCGCCAGGAGGATGTCGCGAGGGAGTCCCACCTGGAGGTGACCGCCCTGCGCGTGTCCAACGCTTACGGCCCCGGTCAACAGGGTGTCCGAGGTCAGGGCGTGTTGGGCGTATGGATGAGGTCAGCTCTCGCAGGGGACGCGATTCGCATCTACGGCGATGCCGGCGTCGCGCGAGACTACGTGTTCGTCGACGATGTCGCAGACGCAGTCGTCAGAACGACCGGCGCGCTTCATGCACCGGACGTGCTCAACATCGGTTCCGGGGTCCCCACCTCGCTGCAACAACTTCTCGACACTCTGACGGGCGTCGTGTCTGACGAGGTCGAGATTCGCGTGGAGCGTCGGGAGGGTCGAGGCATCGACCCGGACTCCACCTGGCTCGACGTGGAGCGGGCCGCCGCCGCCATCGCATGGACGGCTGGTACCCCGCTCCACGTGGGTATCGGCCGCATGTGGGAGTGGGTGAAATGTCTTTGAAGTCCGCCCTGCGTTTCACTTTCCTCGGTGTGGCGGTCGCACTGATCGCGTGGGCGATCTACGCGTCGTGGGACCAGTTTCTCGCCGCGATCGAATCGATGACGTGGCCCTCCGTCGTAACGGCTTTCCTGACGTGCCTTCTGGCTCTGGGTGTCAACGCGCTCTCCTGGCGCGCCGTGATGCGATCGGTCGGTTTCGGCGCCACGATCACGGAGAGCCTGAGAGTCTTTCTGCTGTCGCAGGTGGGAAAGTACATTCCTGGCTCCGTGTGGCCGGTGCTCGCGCAAGCCGAATTCGCGCGGGACCACGGCGTGAACCGATCGAGCGCGATGACGGGATCCATCGTGGCGATGGTCGTCGGAGTGGTGACGTCGGGTGTCGTGGGTTGCGTCGGTCTTGTCGCCGCCGCCCCGGCAACGCTGTCGACCTACTGGTGGGTCTTGCTTGTGACCCTCGGCCTGGCGGCGTGCCTGGCCCCTCCGATCCTGCACAGGATAGCCGGGCTCGCACTTCGGGTCGCGAAGCGCGACCAGCAGCCTGCGCGAATCCGGGGTGGTGCTCTGCTCGAGTCGATCCTGTGGTCATTGCTCATGTGGCTCCTGCTCGGGTTTCAGGCGTGGATGCTCCTTCGCGACCTCGCTCCGGCGGCCTCGTTCGCGATAGCCGCGGGTGCGTTTGCGTTCGCCTGGCTCGTCGGCTTCCTGGTGGTCGTGGCCCCCGCGGGTATCGGGGCCCGCGAGGCGGCGCTCGTGCTCGCTCTCGCCAACGTCGTGGAGCCCGCGCAAGCACTCAGCCTGGCTGTCATCAGCCGAGTCCTCATGACGGCGGCGGACGCCGCCGGGCTGGCGATCGGGCTGACGCTGGGCGGTCGTCCGCGATCTTCACCGAGGGCGCCGGCATCGGGCGCGGGTCAGCACTGAGCTACAATCGACCGCGGCATCCGCGATCGCGGTAACCGTTTTTTTGGGAGATTGTCATGCGCTTGTTCGTCCAGATTCCGTGTCTGAACGAGGAAGCGACTCTTCCCGACGTGCTGGCGGGTATCCCGGATCACATCGAGGGCGTCGACGAGATCCACGTGCTCGTGGTCGACGACGGGTCGACGGACGGGACCGTGGCGGTCGCCAAGGCCGCGGGAGTGAAGCACTTCGTCCTGCACACCCGCAACATGGGGTTGGCACGCTCCTTCCGTGACGGCGTCGACTACGCGCTCCAGCATGGGGCCGACATCGTCGTCAATACCGATGGGGACAACCAGTACCCTCAGCGCGAGATCGGTCGGCTCGTCCAGCCCATTCTGTCGGGCAGTGCTGACATCGTCATCGGCGATCGCCAGACGAAGACCATCGCGGAATTCTCCGCGTTCAAGAAGATGATGCAGAGTATCGGCAGCAGCGTGGTCAACTTCGCTGCGGAGACAGACCTCCCCGACGCGGCCAGTGGATTCCGTGCCTACTCTCGCGAGTCTCTCGTGAGACTAAATGTGGTCACGCAGTTCAGCTACTGCATGGAAACGATCATCCAGGCGGGGAATAAGCGGCTCCGGATCGCAAGCCTTCCGATCACGACCAATGCCAAGACGCGCGAATCGCGACTGTTCACGAACATCTTTCAGCACATGGGTCGCTCTGCGCAGGCGATCATGCGGAGCTATGTGATGTTCAAGCCGCACGCGGTGTTCCTGACCCTCGCCGCACTCTTCTTCCTCGGAGCAGCGATACCCTTCGGGCGGTTTCTCATCCTGACGTGGCTCGGCGTTGCCGGTGACCACATCCAGTCGCTCGTCTTGGGCAGCTCTCTCCTGGTCGGTTCGCTACTCTGCCTTGCGCTCCTCGTCATATCGGACATGCTGCGGACGAATCGCACTCTGCTCGAGGACTCTCTCGAGCGGATCAAGCTGCTGCAGTACGCGCCTGAGCGGGTGATCGATCCCGCCACGGTGAGTGATCGAGACGCCGCGCGTCACCCTTCGCTGCCCGTCAGCGCAGATGCGGTGCACCATCGGCGGGGTTGGCAACAGCCGCCCACCAGGTGACGACTGCGCTCCTCACGCCGTTTGGATGGGCGCCGACCGATCCTCGACGGCGGCAGTCCGCTCGGACGCCAGGTACATCGCGAGCGCGAGCGCGAGCGAGGCGAGGGCGACGAAGGGCACGCCCAGGGTCACAGCACCGGGCACGGGCGAGTACGAGTGGAGCCACGCGTCCAACCCGAGTCGCCAATTGCCATAGGCGTTATCGGCGTAGAAACCGAGAAATGCGACTCCAAGTCCGGTAATCGTCAAGGCAGCGGCTCCCCCCACTACGGCGTGCCCGAATGCCCGTCGAGCCGATCGCGTCACCACGATGTTCGCGGCAGCGATCGCCGCGATCGCGACGATCGCCAGCAGGACGGGGAAGAAGTACCGCCCATGGAGACCCCGAACGGCGCCCGTGTCCTCGTACGCAACCCAGCTCGTCCTGACGAAGAGGACGGTCGCCAGAATCACAGGAGCAGCCAGCACAGCCGAAGATCGAAGGGTCTCACTGCGACGGAAGGTGCCCACGATCACTACAAGTGCGCAGCTGATCGTGAGCACATCGACCAGAACCTCGGGCAGCGGCACGTTCACTCGACCGAACCAGCCCCAGAACGTCGTCGGAGTCGTCGACCAGACCTCGTCGATGTAGTACCCCACGCTCGGTCCGCCGGCCGGAGGCACCCCCGAGTCTTGGACGAGGCCGTCAGGTTGCAGCGTCCCGAAAAGGAGGACGTTTCGTGCCCACCACCACCCGCCCGTGATGAATGCCACTGCCAGCGCGGCCGCGGTTTGTGTGAGCCGACGACTCCACTTCTCTCCGCCTGCCCCGAGAAGCAGAACGAGAGGCAGGAGGATGCCCAGAGGGAGCACCGTACCCTTCACCAGACAACCGAACCCGAACGCGACCCCCAGCCCGACGATCCATGGCCACCTGCGGTCGCCGCAGAGAATCTTCACGGCCAACCAGGTCGTCGTCCAGGCCGCAAGGATCGCCAAGCTGTCGTTGGTGACGACACCCATCGTCTGCGGGAGCTGGGGTACGGCGAAGATGCTGAAGGCGGCGACGGTTCCCATCCGCGAGGACTTCGTCAGCGTCGTCACGGTGTTCCAGGTCAGCCATACCAGCGGAGCGGCCAGCAACGCGCCCAACAGGCGAGCGATCAGCATCGCCTGATCCCAAACGAGGTCGCTTACTCCCGGAGCCGCAAGCGCCCCGCCGGTCAAGATGTAGTACAGCGGCGGATGCTGCGTCATCTGGTCGTATCGTTCGCCATCACCAGGATGTGCGCGGTCCAGATCGCTCAGCGTGCTCCGGTCTGAATGCGGTACGCGCGCTTGCTCTCCCGCCGCTTCCACGGAAGCAGGAAACTTCGCCGTCGCGGGGTCGGGCCACGAGAAGCCCTCGGACACCCGCACCGAGGATGCGAAGTGCGCGGACTCATCCGGCGCCAGGAACTGCGGGGTGAGAAGCGACCACGTTGCTGTCAGCAGCATCATCGCCACGGAAAGGACCCAAACCACCCGCGGAGCGCTCCGCTTCGCTGAGTCCGAAGGTGCTGCCACTGTCGACGGGCTGTTTCGATCGAGGTTCACGCGTTCCCCTCGCGGATCGACCGCCCGGGCGCGAGCAAGCCCGTCGCCCGGTCGAGGAGCACCCGCGCTCTGGCATCGAAGCTGTGCTCTGCTCTCACACGCTCGGAGATCTCCGCGAGCGCCGGCCGTGACGGGAAGAGAGCCGTGACATCACCTCGAAGGAGGTCGACCAGATGCTGAGGAGAGTCGTACATGACGACCGCGGGTCCGAAGATCTCCTCGATCCCCTCGACTCGATCGCTGATCACGCGCCCGCCCGCCGCTACGACATCGAAGATCCGATTGGAGATGAACCCATCGCGGCGCATCTCCGCCCAGTGGTCGTTGAGCACTACCGTCGCAGATCCATACAGCGATCCCAACTCTCCGTTGGGGACGTACGGGGCCTCCACGGCTTCCGGCGGGAGAATCCCCTCCCACTCGCTTCCGATCACACGCAGAGGCACACCGGCCCGGTACGGGTACACGACGACGGGCCGGGCCACGCCCCGGCTCTTCCCGACGAACAGAATGCCCTGATCCTCGGGCCCGGGCTGGGGTGAGAACACGCTGGCGTCGGTGCACTGCAGGAGAGGTGTGATGGACGTGTTCCAGCGCGAGTTCTGTTGTTCGGCCCACAATGATGAGGCCGCGAAGACGGCGTCGTACTCGCCGATCTCGCTCTTGCTGATCAGCTCGGGGTGGCTGATTATCCAGAGCATCGACGCCCCGCCGGTCACCGGACGCACGTCGTCGAGGCCTCTCACCACGAGCGTGACGTCATCGAGGTAGGCAGTCCTTCGTGCTCCCGTCTCGTGATGATCGATGATGACCTGCTGCCCCAGACGTCGCAGGGCGTCTGCGAGCGAATGGGCGAAATGCGTGTCGCCCCACGTCGCCCCCACGGGCCACCGCGGCGAAGCAACCCGGATCGCCCAACGAAGGGGACGGGTACTCCGATCGGAGACGCGAAGGGGAGTTCTGGAACGCTGCAGGACAGCTTTGAGGGTCGGGATCACCGGGGCGGCGTCTGGAGCCTCCTCGCTCACTGGGACGACCACGGGTTCGTCACGTACCTCGAAATGGGCAACGCTCATCTCCAGTGGCGCGAGAAGCCCGTCTATTGCCGGGACCACGACATCCTTCGTGAGTTCTCTGACCGCGGCCCTGCTCCCGAGCGGGTCGCGCGCTTCGAAGTCGAAGGGAAGGGCGAGGTGACGCATCTGTATGCCGGGCAGCGCGGTGAAGCGGATGTCGGGAATAGTCGTCGCGAGCGTCACGCTGAGCGCCGGAAGGTCGAACTCGTTGTACATCAGCGGATTCAGCCCACCGACTGCGACGAGGTCTCGCGTACGAACGCCGAACGTACGCCCGGTGAGCGCCGGGACGTCGACGAGGGCGCCCAAGGCGAGGGCGTCTTCGATGGGATGGCCTTCGAGGATGTCGCAGGGAGGGCTTGCGGGCTTGGGGAAGAAGGCACCGATTCCGCGCATGGTGCCGTCCGACGCGAGAAGGACCGGAGCGACGACCCGTGCCGCTTTCTCGTCAAGCTCCGCGGCGATCCGCTGCAGGTCCTCGCCCTGCCAGCGTACGGAAGGCTCGACCACGACGAGGTGCTCCCTGTCCACGGTCGCCACCACCGTGTTCACCACGTAGGCGTAGGGTTCCCCGGACGCGAACATGTGGAGCCGTACATGCGCGTAGGAGCCCGCGAGCCGGGAAGCCGCGAGCCATTCGCTGGGGGACGGGTCGAGCATGGCGACGTGCACCGTCGTATCGGCGAGGTCGCCGAACTCTGCTGCCGCATCGAGGCGTTCGTCGAGCCAGGGGTCGGCGCGCGTGGAGATCAAGAGGTACGCCGTTCCGGGCTGCAACGGGCGATTACGGACCGCTTCCCAGTCGATCGACGCCTTGAGTCGCACAAGGGTGTTCCAGCCGAGCGCTTCGCTCGTCGAGATCCGGTACCCCGCGCTGAACTTGTTCTCGTAGATCGCGCCGAGAACGGGAACATGGACGATCTCGTGGTTCGCCGACAAGCGCAGGATGAGGTCGTAGTCGACCGCCCTCCGCAAGCCCACGTCGAATCCACCGACCTCGATGAGAGCATCGCGACGCACGACGAGGGTGTTGAGATCGACGACGTTGCCGAGACTCAGATTCTCCGGCGTTGCAGGTGATTCCCGGAACAGTCGATGCGTGCCGTTGTCCACCTCGATAGTCGAGAACGCGACGGATTCGCCAGCACGCATGCCGAGCATCATCTCTTCGAGAAAGCGGGGCTCCCAGGCGTTGTCGCTGTCGAGGAACGCGACGAACTCACCCGTGGAGGCGTGAATGCCGGTGTTCCTCGCCTGCGCGACGCCGCGATGTTCTTCCGGCAGGAAGCGCACTCGGGGATCGCGAGTGGCGAGGACGCCTGCGATCACGGCGGTGTCGTCCCACGATCCATCGTCGACGATGAGAAGCTCCCACCGCTGCCACGTCTGCGCCAGAACGGACTCCACGGCCCGGCGCAGCTCTCCCGAGCGGTTCCACGTTGCCAGCACGATACTGACGAGAGGGGCCTCGTCCACCCGATCCCAATCGCCCAACGTCTTCTCGCCGCGATAGTGACGTCGGAGATTCCGGGACCGGCGCATCGCATCCCACCGAGCCCATTCGGAGAAGGCGTCCAGCTGTCGGGTGCGAAGTTCGCGGAACGGGATCCGTCCACCCGAAGCTGTCGGCACCTCCACAGATGGGTCCTGCCGTACCCTCTCCCAGAGGTGCCCTACGGGGCCGTGCTCATGCGAGAGCGAGTCCGGGTGCTCGCTGGTGTAACGGGCGAGATCCCACTCGGGACTGACGGAGCGATCCCAACTTCGGGTCCAGAGGTACTCGAAGATGGGAGGCCGACCGTGGGTCGGCAGCGTCGCTCGCAACGCACGATCATCGATCAGGGCGTTCACCGTCAGCCCTGCCCAGTGACCCCATCGCACGTAGTGGCGAGCTGCTTCGGCGGCAGTGATGGACTCCACATCGAGGAAACGCGCGTACAGGTGGGTGTCGATCAGGCCTGACTTCTCGAGGCGGCGTGCGCGTCGAGCATCGTCGGTGTTCTCGAATGCCCGCCGAAGGCCGGGCACTCGGCGCATCTCGCGCGCCACGCTCAGTGCGGCGTCCCAGGGACCACTCATGCCAGTTTCCGTTTCCGTGAACCTTGTCTGCGGTATCCGACCGTTGCGCGCTCGAGCGTAGTGAGGCGTGCAGGCCCCGAGTTCTCGAATGGCCTCCCCGGGTAGGCCGCGGAGGTCGCGTCGATGTACTCCCTCACGCCGTCAAAATGCTCCGGAAAGGCTCGTTCGCAATCGGCCATGAGACGGTCGGCGCCGAGCCAGTGCGGGTCGTAGCGGAGCGTGTCGAACTTCACGACGGGGTAGCGGCGACGATCGAACACGAAGTCAGCGAAATCCGTCGCCCAGTTGAGATTGTTGCTTTCCTGAGGGTCGAGCGCATGGCGGATGCGGAAATGGTCGCCGAAGCCGTGAAACTTCGTTGGAAACGTCCGACGGCGGCGCCAGAGCCAATGGACGCCGCGCGCGTTCGCCAGACGCCGCTCCGATGTGGTCGGTTGGAAGTAAGACCCCAACCGGAACCCCGCCGACCGCAGCGAGGCGCTCAGACCGATCTCTTGATTCATGATCGCGGACGTGCGATCACGGGCAGGCCGGAACTCAGCCCAGAACCGGTCGAACGTCGTGGACTTCATCACGGGTCGTGTGAGATAGACGAAGTAGCTCTGAATGTGCTCCTGGTGCCGCCACGTCTTCGTCATTCCCCACGCCTCGACGGGGCGACCGGCCATCGCGGAGATGATCGGCTCCAGGTCATCGACAGCGCTGACATATGAGTCGTTCGTGAGGAGGAGTTCGTCGAACCGCTTTCCGAAATCCTCCCTTTCGAGCACCTCGTGCCACGATCCGAAGTCTTGGCCGAGGTTCGCTCGCTCGATGAGGTCTGCTCGTTCGAGAACCTGTCGCTTCGCAACCTCGGTGAAGGAACTCGTCGAGGCGACGATGACGCGGTCGAAGGAGCGCCCGAGCATGTCCAGCTGTCGGCGGACATGGGGAGCGAGATCACCCCGAGCGTTGTAGTGCGCGAGGATCGCAAGTCGCCTCGTCATCACACCTCCCGTTCCAACGGCGGCATCGGCTTCCAGGACCGGTCGCGCGAGATCTTCCCGCCGTCGCGGAGGCCGCGGAAGAGGTTGGAGGTGCCGCGGACGGTGCGCTCGACGAAGAAGAGCCGGATGAGCTCTTTGCCGAAGGTCAGAGCAGTGCCGAGCGCGAACGGCACGGGGCGGTAGACGCCGAGCTCCCGGTAGTAGTGCTTGATGTATGCCCGGTTGCGCATGATGTAGTAGCGGTACGCGTTGCTCGAGGCGTTCATGTGGCGGATGCCCATGTCCCACTGCTTGATCTCGCGCGTGCGGCGGAGGACGAACTCGTCCACGATCACCGACGTGGTCTGCCGGGATGCCAGCCAGCCGTAGAGCTGATCGTCCCAGTAGATGAAGAACCGCGGGTCGGGGAGGCCGATCCGCGACACGATGTCGCGGTGGATGAACATGCCCTCGAAGCATCCGGAGTTCATCTCCTTGTACCCGGAGGCGTCGAAACCGGCGGGAGCAAAGGGGATCGGGATGCCGAGCGGCTCGGCGACGCGGTATTGCCAGTAGAACTCGCTGCCGTCGTAGTCGTAACGCCGTCCTTGGATGCTCTGGAAGCGCGGGGCCCACTTGCCCATCTTCGCCAGCCCGTCGGGGATGACCTCGACGTCGTCGTCCATCAGCCAGATCCACGTGGAGCCGATCTCGTGCGCGACACGCATTCCCTCGCTGAAGCCGCCGGATCCGCCGGTGTTCGTCTCCATCCGGCGGTAGACCAGCTCGGACCCGACCTTGTCGCGGAACGACTCCACGACGTCGCCGGTGTCGTCCGTCGAGGCGTTGTCGATGATGACGACGTGTCCCGGCTTAGGGTCCATCGACGCGATGCTGCCGAGGAGGCGCGTGAGCAGACCCGAACGGTTGTACGTGACGATCGCGATCGTCGCGGATGCGGGGTCGAACGCGGTCGCGGTGCTCATGCGCCCTCCCCGAACGTGCGTCGCCACGCGTCGACCGAGCTCAGCTCGGCCGCTGCTGCCCGGTATCTCGCCGACAGGGCGGGCCACTCACGCCGGAGACGGCGGTGGAGGAGGACGGTGTCGCGCAGCATCCGTCGGTACTGTGCCCGGTCGCGGGTGTAGATGTTCTTGCCCGAGCCGTCGGCTGCGCTGACCAGGGCGCTGTCGTAGAGCGGGACGCGCCACCAGTGAGCATCGAGCTTGCCGAACTCGACCTCGGGGTGGCTGACGTTCTCGGGCTTGGGCGCGTGCAGCCAGTGTGCGATGAGGGTGGTCGCGGTGAACCAGCGCAGGCGCCAACCGCGCGGACTGTCGAACTCGTGGTTCTTCAGCTTCTTGAACACCACGCGCCCGCGGCGGGCGCGGAGCGGAACTCCGGCGTCCTTGTGCACCACGGTCTCGGGGAACGACTTCGCGAGAGCGCGCGCAGCGGGCATGGCCGTGGCGAGGTTGGCGCGCATGTGACGGGGGCCGGAGAGGACATCGCGCAGCGCCCGGTGGCGGAGGGCGACCGGGTAGTACTGCATCATCATCAGGTGCTTGAGGTCGACACGACGACTGTGCCGCAGGAGCGTCCCGCCGTCGGGGATGGGGGAGTGCAGGAGCGCGGCGACGATGCGGTTCCGTGCGTGGAAGTAGGCCTGCCAGTCGATCGAGTCGTCCTTGCCGACCCACGAGACGTGCCACAGCGCGACGCCGGGCATCGACACCGTCGGGAAGCCGGCGTTGCGGGCACGGATGCAGAACTCCGCGTCATCCCACTTGATGAAGGCGGGCAGAGCCAGGCCCACCTCGCGGATGATCGACAGGGGGATGAGGCACATCCACCAGCCGTTGTAGTCGGCATCCAGCCGCTGGTGCAGGATCGGCGACTGCCGGAGGTTGGCGACGCTGAAGTCGTGCGGCAGCTTCTCCTGGTAGAGCGCACGCCACATGAAGGGCGCGTCGTCGATGACCTCGGCCCACGCGTGCAGCTTCGGCCGGTCGAGGAGATCGAACATGTGCGCGCCGACGATCGTCGGAGTGCTCGCGAAGCGACCGAAGACGACCGAGCGTCGGAGAGACTCGGGCTCGATCCGCACGTCGTCGTCGAGGAGCTGAACGAAGTCGCTGTCGGGGCGCTCGAGCGACTCGGACATCGCGCGGGCGAACCCACCCGAGCCGCCGAGGTTCGGCTGGGTGATGACCTGCAGCGTGTCGCCGAGGGATGCGGCGACCTCGGGATACTCGGCTTCGGCATCGACGCGTCGGTCTCCCTGGTCGACGAGGAAGATGCGGTCGATGAGCTCGAGCACCTCCGGTTCGGCCGCGAGCGCCTGCAGGGTGCCGACACAGTAGTCGGGCTTGTTGTACGTGGTGATCCCGATCGAGGCCTTGCCGCCGCGGGCCGGCACCTGCTCGGTGCTGTACTGCGCGCCACGGAAGATCGCCGTGTTGTCGTCGGCGACGATGTCGAACCAGATGAAGCCCCCGTCGCTGTACTGGTCGAGCACGAGCTCGAACGTCGACTGCTCGACCCCCTGGACCTCGCGCGTCTCGAGTCGCTGGCGGACACCGGCGCCGTTCGAGCGGTAGACGAGGATCGTCGCCGTGCCCTCGGTGTCGACGGTCAGAGTGACCTGCCGGACCGGCGTCCAATGCTGCCAGTACGACGCGGGGAAAGCGTTGAAGTAGGTGCCGAACGACACCCGTCGGCCGGCGACGATCCGGGCCGTGGTGCGGCCGAGGATGTTCCCCAGCTGCGCGCGGTTCGACACCCGCACCGGCTCCTCGTCGATGACCGACCAGGTCTCGGGGTCGACGTACAGGGGCAGCAGGTCCGGGTCGCGGTCGGTCGGGAAGACGACGTTCTGCAGGACGTGGGGCACGGGGCTTCTCCGAAAGGCAGGCGGGGGCGCCGAGGGCGTCGGGCCGAGGCGTAAGCCTACCGTGCCCTCTCGCGCGTTCCCCGGGAGGACGGATGCCGCGTCACCTTCACAAGCCCGGTGCGGCGGGCGGCAGCTGCGGGTCGAGGCGCTCGCCGATGCGCTCGCGCCAGGAGCGGGACTGCCCGGCGCGGACGGCGCACAGGACGAGCATGAGCCAGCCGAGTCCGGTGAGGGTGAAGCTCTCGAACATCGAGTCGACGAGGAGCGCGACGAGTATGAGCGGGGTCCAGGCGTAGACGACGGAGCGTCGTTCGGTCGCGACCAGCCACGCGCGCACGAGGGCGATGCCGGCCAGGGCGAGGAAGAGGAGAAGGCCCAGCCAGCCGAGCTGGAGGAGTACGTCGAAGTAGGAGTTGAGGCCGGTGGCGTGATCGGCGCGCAGGGCGAAGTTCAGCGCGTTGAAGGGGAACTCTCCGTCGTCCCACGGCCCGTACCAGCCCCACCCCTGGACGGGACGGAACCGCAGGTAGTCGACCATCAGGTTCCACAGGTCGACCCGCATCGAGAAGTCGGTGCCGGCGCCGAGGAGCGCGACGATCGGATGCCGCAGGGCGTAGCCCAGGGCGATCCCGACGACGACGACCCCGCCGAGGGCGAACTGCACCGCGCGCCGGCGCTCTGGACGCACGCGACGTACGAGCACGAGCGCACCGACGGCAAGCCCCACGGCGACGGCGAGGACGAGGACGGTGGGGGAGTCGCTGAACGCCGCGAGCGATCCCGCGAGGATCACCGAGGCGAGCGAGACGCCCGTGCGCACCGACTGCGTGCGGTACTCGATGAGGAAGGTGATGAGGGCCAGCACCGCGACGAAGCCGAGCAGGTTCCGGGTGCCGAAGATGCCCTGCACCGGGCCGAGGGACGCGAGGTTCCCCTCCACGGACAGGAAGCGGAACGGGGTGTCCAGCAGGATGCCGGAGAGGATCTCCACCCCGAGCGAGATGCCGAGGAGCGTCCGCAGGACATCGCCGAGGGCGCGGACGGTCTGCAGGGTGTCGCGGACGTGACCGATGACGACGGCGAGCAGCGCGATGCCCGCGAGCGTGAGCCCGTTCCGGAGCGTGGCGGCGGCATCCGTGCTCCAGAGCGCGCTGATCATCGCCCAGGCGACGAACGCGAGCACCGTGAAAGGGACGAGGCGCAGCAGCGCGATCTCCTCGCGACGTGCGGCCAGGACACCGATGCCGAGGAGACAGAGCCCCGCGACGATCGTCACGTGGGTGAGGGGGCTCGTGAGCCGTTCGATCGCGAACGACGAGAAGACCGCCGCGAAGACGGTGAGCGTGTAGGCGTGGGCGAAGGAGGCCGAGGCGAGGAGAGTCGTCACCCACCCCGGGGAGGCGGTGCCCCCGCCGCTCACGGGGCCTGCTTCGCCGGTTCGCCGCGCTCGATGGCCGCGCTCTGCTCGGCGGGACCGACGCCGACGTGCGGCGACTGCTTGATCTTCGCGCCGAACATGACCACGAACATCCAGCCCCACAGGAGGAGCGGCGTGGATTCCGCGAACCCCTGCACGAGCACGACCGCTCCCACGAGCGTCGGCAGCAGGGTGAGCGCGGAGTAGGGGCGGTCGGCGCGGAGGTCCCACCGGGGCCGGTCGACGGCGAAGAACCACGCGCGCCAGACGAACGCGAGGTACACCAGGCCGAGGAGCGCCACCCCGATCGCGCCGAGCTGGAGGTACACGTCCACCCACACGTTGTGCGCCTGCATGACCGTCTGGCCGTGGTCGATGATCCATCCGTCGAACGCGGGGTCGGAGGGGAGCCAGGGCGTCGCGAAGCCCCACCCGATCACGGGGTGCTCGTTCGCCCGGGCGAGCACCTGCTCCCAGATCTGCTCGCGCCCGGTGAGATCCGAGTCGCGGCCGAGGGCGCCGAAGATCGCGTCGCGGAGGGTCCAGAGCGTCAGCCCGCCCCCCACCGCGATGACGGCGTACGCGATGTAGTAGCGGGTCCGCTCGCCGGGGCGCCGCGCGCGGCGCATGAGCAGGACCGTGACGAGCACGACGAGGACCATGGCTCCGGCGACGAACGCCGTGGCCGACGAGGACCGCACCAGCAGGTAGGCCGACACGGCGATCCACATCCACAGCGTCACCCGCCGGGGCGCGCGGGCGCCGAGGCGCACGGCGAAGACGATGATCGCGAGGAGGGCGACCGAGCCGAGGAGGTTGGCGTTGCCCATGATCCCCTGGATGCGCCCCCCGTCGAAGAGGTTGTCGCGCGACCAGTAGAGGATCGGATCGGCCGCCGGTTCGCTCGGAACGATGAAGCCGGGGAGGAGCGGCCCGCCGATGACCAGCGACACCCACAGTTCGAACGCGAGCGAGAGGCCGATGACCCATTTCAGCGCCGATGCCACTGCGCGCACGAGCTCCGCCCACGTCAGCACGGTGCCGACGAAGAGGGCCTGCACCGTGGTGATGTACAGCAGCAGGAGCGTCAGCGCCGTCGTCGCTGGCCACGCCGACCAGAGGAGGGAGGCCGTCGCCCAGGCCACGTAGGCCACGGCGAACCAGGGCAGACGCCGCCATTGGACCGGCGGCCGCACGACGATCCAGAGGACGACCGACAGGATGCCGGAGGCGATCGCCCCGACCGCGGCGACGGTCTCGCCGAACGCGTTCACCCACGCCGTGCCGCCGAGGGCGAGGACGAGGACGAGGATGCACCAGCCCCGGAGCAGCAGGTGTCCGGTTTTCTCGCGCACCGGAGCGGTCGGCGGTGCCGACGCGGGGTGCTTCGAGTGGACGGCCATCGTCCCTCAGGGTACCCCCGCCGCCCGCGCGCGCCCTGCGCGCGACAGGCGTGCGAGGGGCCGCGCAATAAAGTGGGGGCATGCTGGCACCCCTCCGCAATGAGCCGCGCGACTACGCCTGGGGCTCGACGACGCTGATCGCCGAACTCGAGGGACGCGAGCCCTCCGGACGCCCCGAGGCGGAGGTGTGGTTCGGCGCCCATCCGGGAGACCCGGCCGAGACGCCCGACGGCCGCCTCGATGAGGTGCTGGGGGCGACGGACGCGCAGGAGCAGGCGCTGCCCTACCTGCTGAAGCTCCTCGCCGCGGGGTCTCCGCTGTCGATCCAGGCGCACCCCTCCCGGCCGCAGGCCATCGAGGGGTTCGCCCGTGAGGAGTCGGCCGGCATCGACCGGGACGCCCCGACGCGCACCTACCGCGACGCCAACCACAAGCCCGAGCTCATCGTCGCCGTGAGCCCGACGTTCCGCGCGCTCGCCGGTATCCGCGATCTGGACGCCACGCGCCGCTTCATCGCCGAGCTCGGCCTGTCGGCGGCGCCGCTCGCCGAGCGTCTGGCGACCGCCGTGGACACCCTCGCCGACGTCATCGAGTGGGTGCTGTCGCCCTCCTCGGACGGCGACACCCGCGCCGTCATCGACGCCGCGCTCGCCGCATCGTCGGAGGAGTTCGCCGCCGAGCTCGCGCTGGTCGCCGAGCTGAACGCGGCGTACCCGGGCGACCCCGGCATCGTCGTGGCGATGCTGATGAACCTCGTCGAGCTCCGGCAGGGGGAGGGGCTGTTCGTCCCCGCCGGCGTCCTCCACGCCTACCTGTCCGGGCTCGGCGTCGAGCTCATGGCTGCGAGCGACAACGTGCTCCGCGGCGGGCTCACGCCGAAGCACATCGACATCGACGAGTTGCTGAGCGTGCTGGACGCCCGGCCGTCCGCCGCTCCCACCGTCGCCGCGGAGGCCGTCTCGGCCGGGGTCGCGCGGTACCCGGTCCCGGTGTCGGACTTCGCTCTCGTGCGCGTCGAACTCACCGACGACGACGTCGAGTTCCCGGCATCCGGCGATGCGATCGCGCTCGCCGTGGCGGGCGAGGTGGAGGTCTCCTCCGCGGGATCGGATGCCGTGGGCCTCCGCCCCGGACAGGCGGTGTTCGCGAGCGCCGACGAGGGAGCCCTCACCCTCCGGGGGAGCGGCACCGTCTTCATCGCGACTCCCGGCCAGTGAGATCGGACCGTTACCGATCGGTCGACACGCCCGGCGCGTCGCAAAGGTTCAATACCGGGTTGAGGATTTACTATCTGCGACTTGACCTCCGGGAATGACACGGGTGTAATTACTCAAGCGCAAAACGCGTGACGGGGGATTCCCAGGGGGGAGAACGAGAGATGACGACTTCGCACTATCGTTCCGGCGTTCCAGAAGACTGGTTCGTCGATCCGGTAAACCTCGGTGTGCCGGGTGTGCGTCGACCGGCTGTCGAGGACGAAGAGAACGCCCTCGCGTGGCAGACCGACGCCCTCTGCGCTCAGACCGACCCTGAGGCGTTCTTCCCCGAGAAGGGCGGATCGACCCGCGACGCCAAGCGCGTGTGCACCACGTGCGACGTGCGCACCGAGTGCCTCGAGTACGCGTTGGCCAACGACGAGCGCTTCGGCATCTGGGGCGGTCTCAGCGAGCGCGAGCGTCGCAAGCTCAAGCGTCGCGCCGGCTGAGCGGCATCCGCTCCCGTCCCCTCGGCGCTCTGCGCGCCACGGCGCGTGCGCCACGGCCCCGCGCCACCGCCGCCTAGGCTGTCGACGTCATGCCCCTCCGAGTTCACGCCCTGCTCGTGGTGCGCCCCGACGGGCGCACGCCGGCCGCGTACCACCTGCGTCGCACGCTCGCGTCCCTGCGTGCCCAGACCCGCCCCGTCGACGTGCTCACCATCGTGGTCTGCGGCGACGACCCGGGCGTCCGTGACGTCGTCTCCGCCGCCCCCGCGGAGGGCGTGATCAGCGCTCCCGCCTCCACGCGCTACGCCGAAGCCGTCGCGCTCGCGACCCGCCGCCTGGACGGCGACGCGGTCTGGCTCCTCGCCCAGGACACCGCCCCCGAGCCCGACGCTCTCGAGCGTCTCGCCGGAATCCTCGAGCTCTCGCCGACCGTCGCCTACGTCGCCCCGAAGGTCGTCCGCTGGGACGACCGCACCGAGATCGTCTCGCTCGGGGTCACCGTGACTCGGGGCGGCCGGGCCGTCGGCGTCTCCGACGGCGAGCTCGATCAGGGCCAGCACGACGCGCGCGAGGACGCGCTCGGCGCCGACGTGCGCGGACTTCTCGTCCGATCGGACCGCTGGCGCGCGCTCGGCGGCCTCGACCGCGCGCTCCTCGGCGCCGACGAGGGTCTCGATCTGGGCGTCCGCGCGCGCCTCGCCGGCGACCGTGTCTCGCTGGTCTCCAGTGCGGTCGTCGCCACGGCCGGGGACGGCGTGGCGGGCGAACCCGAACCGCTCACCGCCGGGCGTCGCCGCGCCGCCGCCCTGTCGTCCCGGACCGCGCAGCTGCACCGCCGCCTCGCCTACGCGCCGTGGTTCGTCGTGCCGCTGCACTGGCTGACCCTCCTCCCGCTCGCCCTCGCGCGTTCGCTGCTGCACCTCGTGCGCAAGGAGCCCGGTCTCATCGGGCCCGAGTGGGCCGCATCGATCCTGGTGACCGTGCGCCTGGCAGCCCTCGTGCGCGCCCGGCGCCGGATCGCGAAGAACCGCACGACCTCGTGGCGGCAGCTGGACCAGCTGCGGATGACGCGCGCGGAGTTCCGCGAGCGCCTCGACCACGAGCCCGTCGACGACCTCGTCGCCGGCGCCCACCGCCGCGGTGAGCTCCGCTTCTTCTCGGGCGGCGCGCCCTGGCTCGTCCTCGGTGCTCTGGCGGTCTCGGTCGCTGCATTCCCTGCGCTCCTCGCCTGGCCGGTCCTGGGCGGGGGCGGAATCCTCCCGCTGACCGCCGACCTCGGTCAGCTCTGGGCGCAGACGCGCTTCGGGCTGCGCTCGGAGGGTTTCGAGACGATCGCGCCGGCAGACCCGTTCGCCGCGATGGTCGCCCTGGTCGGGTCGTTCACCCCGTGGGCGCCGTCTCTGTCTCTCGTGATCCTGTGGATCGCCGCCCTCCCGCTCGCCGCCCTCGGCGGCTGGTTCGCCGCGACGCGCCTGACCGAGCGCTCGTCGCTGCGGATCATCGCCGGTGTCCTGTGGGCGCTCGCGCCCACCTTCCTCGCGGCGCTCACGACAGGTCGCCCGGCGGCGGTGCTCCTTCATCTGCTCCTCCCGTGGCTGTTCATCACCGGATCCGTCGCCCACCGCTCGTGGACCGGCGCGGGCATGGCGTCGCTGCTCCTCGTCGCGGTCGCCGCGGCATCCCCGTCCCTGGTCCCGGCGCTCGTGGTGCTGTGGTTCCTCGCGATGCTCGTCGTCCTCACCGCCCTCGGCGGCCGGGGCGCGAGCCGGCTCGTGTGGGTGATCGTGCCGCTCGTGGTGTTCGCGGCGCCCCTCATCTGGAGCGCGGTCGCGGACGGCGACGGGTGGGCCCTCCTCGCCGACCCCGGTCTCGTGTGGACCGGGGGGCAGGTGTCCGCCGACGCGGCGGGGCGCACGCTGCTCGCTTTCGGCATCCCGACGCCGGATCTCCTCGGCTGGATGCCGCTCCTCGGCGACGCCCCGTCCTGGTGGGTTCCGCTTCTCGCCGCCCCGGTGCTCATGCTCGCCCTCCTCGCCCCCGTCACCCGTCGCTGGCCCCAGGGCGTGGCGATGCTCGTCGTCGCCGCCCTCGGACTCGGGACGGCCTTCGCCGTCGTGGGGGTGGCGGTGTCCTTCGCGCAGTCCGTGCCGGTCGCGATCTGGCCGGGCGCGGCGCTCAGCCTTGCGTGGCTCGGACTCGTCGGCGGCGCGACCGTGACCCTCGAGGCGGGGCTCCCCGCGCCCGCGCGCTGGACGCGGGTGCTCGTCGGTGCGGGCGTCTGCCTGTGCGTGCTCGCGCTCGCCGTCCCGCCCCTCACCGCCGTCGCGCGCGGCACCGCGAACCTCACCGATGGGCCGGCCTCGACTCTCCCCGCCTACGTCAGCGCGGAGGGACGCGGCGATCCGAACGTGGGCACCATGATCCTCACGCCGCAGAACGACGGCGGACTCTCCGCGCGCGTCGTCTGGGGCGCCACCGAGACCCTCGACGGTCAGGCGACGTCGCTGCGCACGCGCACTCTCGCCGCACCGGCCGACGTCCTCGTCGCCGAGATCGCGGCCGACCTCGTCACCTCGTCCGCCGATGGCGCGGTCGAAGCCCTCGCCTCCCGCGGAGTCGGGTTCGTGCTGCTCGCGTCGGCCGCACCGCCGGAATCCGACATCGCCCGCGGCACCCGGCTGTCGGCGGCGAACGCGATCGCTCAGCGCGCGACGCTCGACGGCGTGGGTGAGACCGCTCGCGGGACGCTCTGGCGCATCACCTCCGAGATCACGCCGCGTCCGGCGGAGCCGACTGCCATTCGCGACATCGCGACGGGTATCGCGATCTCGCAGCTGGTCGTCGTCGGCATCGCGCTGCTGCTGGCCGTTCCCACCGCCGCGTCCCGACGCGAGGCACGCCGGACGCCCCGCACGGTCGGCCCCACGACAGGAGTGTCCGCATGAGCGATGGACGGGGACGGCGAGCAGCCCGCGCGGGAGCGCGGCTCATCGGCGGGGGTGCGCTCGCTGCGGGTGTGGTCGTCGCCGTCGTCGCCGGCCTCACCGCGCCGTGGCCCGCCATCCAGCGCGAACCGGCCGAGATCGCCGCGGTGCCTGCCCCCGCCCCCGTGGTCCTCGCGTGCGGGGGAGGGCTCCTCTCCCTCGGCCGTGACCCGGTCGCCGCCGACGGGTTGAGCATCGCGGCCAGCGCGGCGGTCACCGCGGGCGCGCGCGAGGAGGTCGCCGTGCCCGAGCCCGTCGCGCTCGCGGCACCGTTCCTCACCGAGGGTGACGGCGGTGCGGCGTTCACCGCGCTGCCCGAGGGGCGCACCCGCGCCGACATCGCCGCAGCCGCCTCCGCGCAGATCGCCGAGGCCGACCTCGCCGGGTACGCGGCATCCGCGTGCCGTCCGCCGCTCCTCGAGTCGTGGCTCGTCGGCGGGTCCGCCGCCACGGGGGCCGCCGATCTCGTCGTGCTGAGCAACCCGGGAGACGTGGCCGCGACGGTCGAGCTCGCCGTCTTCGGCGCCGAGGGGGTCACAGTGCCGCCGGGCGGTGCGGGTGTCGTGGTGCCGGCGCGCTCCCAGGGCGTCGTCCCGCTCGCCGGACTCGCCATCGGCGAAGAGCGCCCGGTCGTGCGCGTGCAGGCGACGGGGGCGCCGGTGCAGGCATCGCTCCAGTCGAGCATCACGCGCACCCTGACCGCCGGCGGCGTCGACCAGGTCGGCGCGCTCGCTCAGCCGACGACGGATGCCGCGATCCTGGGAGTCACCGTCACCGGCGGCACCGGCGACGCGGCCCAGGTCGCGACCCTGGTGCGGGTGCTCTCGCCCTCGACCGATGCCACCGCCCGCGTGACCGTCACGCCCATCGGCTCCACCTCCCCCGCCCTCACCCCGACCGAGGTCGACCTCGTCGCCGGGGAGCCGCTGGAGGTCGACCTCGGCGGGCTGGAGAACGGCACCTACCTCGTCGACGTCACCTCCGACCAGCCCGTCGTCAGTGCCGTCTGGCAGGCCACGGGATTCGAGGCGGGGGACGACTTCGCCTGGTACACGCCCGCGCCGCTCATCGACGTCCCCAGCGTCTTCGCGACCCCCGCCGGTCCGGAACCCGTGCTGAGCCTGCTGAACCCGGGCGACACCGACGCCACGGTCGTCCTCGCGGCGGCGAACGGGGGTTCGCGCGTCGAGGTCATCGTCCTGGCGGGGGAGAGCACGACCCTCCGGCTCGCTCCGGAGACCGTCTACACGCTGGACGCGGCATCCGTCCCCCTCCGTGCGGCGGTCTCCGTCTCGGGCGACGGCGCGCTCGCGGGCTACCCGGTGTGGCCGGCGGATGCCGCGGCCCCGCCGATCATCGTCTACCCCTGACGGGCGCGGCGTCGCGTCAGTGGAACCGGTCGTGACCGAGATCCCACGGATCGCGGTCGAGGTACTGCGCGGCGGCACGGAAGACGGCGCCCTCCACGATCATCCGCCGGTGGAGGTCGTCGTCGCGGTGCGGGTGTCCGAGGCGCTCGATCGGGAGTCGGTAGAGCACGATGCGACGCTCCTCCGAGAGCACGCTCCATCGAGGGATGCCGTCGGCGTCCGCAGCGGTGGGCATGTCGGCGATCTCGAAGCGGACCTCGCGCAGCTCGGGCCACGCCGAGCGGAGGAACTCGACAGCGGTGCCGACGGCCAGGTCGAAGCGCTCGACCCGGGTGTCCAGCGGCGGGAGCGGCGGACGGACGACGGCGCTGCGGCCCTCGCGTCCGTGCCGGCCGTGCCGCGAGCGACGGACCGGGGACTTCTCCGGGGTGCGCGTACGCCGCCATGCCATGGACACAGCCTACGTCGTGCGGCGCGGCATCCGTCCGACGTGTCGTGACGCCGGATAGTGTCGAGGCGATGCGCGAGAGACTGTGTTCCAAGGTCGGGTGCGCCCGTGAGGCCGTCACGACCCTGACGTACGACTACGGCGATCAGATGGCGGCCCTGGGACCGCTGGGCGCGGGCAACGACCCGCACGCCCACGATCTGTGCGCCATCCACACCGACCGGCTCTCGGTCCCGCGCGGGTGGGTCGTCGTCCGTCACGAGACGCTGCGGGTCTGACGCACACCGCCGGGCCCGATCCCGCGCGTGGGAGAATGTCGGAATGTCCATCGACACCGCCGCTGCTCCCGCCGCTCCCGTTGTTCCCACCCTCGACTTCGAGGTGGCCGATCTGAGCCTCGCCGAGGCCGGACGCCACCAGCTCCGCCTCGCCGAGAACGAGATGCCGGGCCTCATGGCCCTGCGCGAGGAGTTCGGGCCACGGCAGCCCCTGAAGGGTGCACGCATCGCCGGGTCCCTGCACATGACGGTGCAGACCGCCGTCCTCATCGAGACCCTCGTGAGTCTCGGTGCACAGGTGCGGTGGGCCAGCTGCAACATCTTCTCGACGCAGGACGAAGCGGCCGCGGCGGTCGTCGTCGGTCCGACCGGCACGGTCGACGCCCCCGCCGGTGTCCCCGTCTTCGCGTGGAAGGGTGAGACGCTCGAGGAGTACTGGCGCTGCACCGACCGCATCTTCGACTGGAGCGCCGAAGGCGCCGACGGGCCGAACCTCATCCTCGACGACGGCGGCGACGCGACGCTCCTGGTCCACAAGGGCGTCCAGTTCGAGCGCGAGGGCGCGGTGCCGGATGCCGGGGCCGGCGACTCGGGCGAGTACCGCGTCATCCTCGACACCCTGCGCGAGAGCCTCGCCCGCGACGGGCAGCGCTTCACCCGGATGGCCGAGGGGCTCATCGGCGTCACCGAGGAGACCACGACCGGCGTCCACCGTCTCTACGAGCTCTTCGCCGCGGGGGATCTGCTCTTCCCCGCCATCAACGTCAACGACTCGGTCACCAAGTCGAAGTTCGACAACAAGTACGGCATCCGCCACTCCCTGCCCGACGGCATCAACCGCGCCACCGACGTCCTGGTCGGCGGCAAGGTCGCGTTCGTGGCCGGCTACGGCGACGTCGGCAAGGGTGCGGCCGAGGCGCTCCGCGGGCAGGGCGCGCGGGTCATCGTGAGCGAGGTCGACCCGATCTGCGCGCTCCAGGCCGCGATGGACGGGTACCAGGTCGCGCGTCTGACCGACGTCGCCGACCAGATCGACATCCTCATCACCGGAACCGGCAACAAGGACGTCGTCACGGTCGACGACCTGCTGTCGCTGAAGCACCTCGCGATCGTCGGGAACGTCGGCCACTTCGACAACGAGATCGACATGGCGGCCCTCGAGTCGCTGCCGGGTGCCGAGCGCATCGAGATCAAGCCGCAGGTGCACGAGTGGCGGCTGCCGAACGGACGCAGCGTGCTGATCCTCAGCGAGGGACGCCTGATGAACCTCGGGAACGCCACCGGGCACCCGTCCTTCGTCATGAGCGCGTCGTTCACCAACCAGGTCCTCGCCCAGCTCGAGCTCTACACCAAGCGCGAGGAGTACCCGGTCGGCGTCTACGTGCTCCCCAAGCACCTCGACGAGAAGGTCGCCCGCCTGCATCTCGACGCGCTCGGAGTGCAGCTCACCGAGCTGACCCGCGACCAGGCCGACTACATCGGCGTTCCGGTCGAGGGCCCGTACAAGCTCGAGCACTACCGGTACTGATGCCCCGCGAAGGGCCCCGGACGCGGCGTCGTCCGGGGCCCTTCGCACATGCGGCTCAGCGGGTGGGGAAGCCCCGCGGCGGATCGCCGGCGTGCCGGGCGAGGGCGTCGACGCGCTCTGCGCGCAGCTGGAGCGCCCGCTCCTCTCGCTCCCGCCGGACGGCGGTGATTCCCCGGAGCACGGTCTCGGCATCCATCGCGGGGAGGGGCGAGACGAACGCGCGCGATTCTTCGACGAGGGATGCCGCAAGCCTCGCGCGCACGCCCGGATCGAGGTTCGGCGCCGACACCGCGAACCGCGCGATGCGGCGAGCGAGCGGGTCGGGGAGACGCGCGACATCGGCGACCTCGGCCCAGGCCGCCAGAGGCGGCGGAACCGGGAGCGGCGCGTCGACGAGCTTCGGCGTCCGCGTGCGCTCGGAGTAGGTGCCGGCCAGCAGGTCGCCGAGGCGCTGCGACCGAGGTGTGAACGCACCGACGATCGCGGCGAGGGCGCCGAAGGTGAACCACAGCTCGAGCACGCCGGTGAGGGCGCGGATGAAGGCCTGCCGGAATCCGGACGCCCCGCCGTCGGCGCGGACGATCCGACCGCCCACAGCGAGTCGGCCGAGGCTCCGCCCGCGGGTGGTGGTCTCGATCACGGTGGGGAGGACGACCAGGACGAGGACGACCATCACGACGGTGAGGATCGGGACGACGGTGTCGTCGACGACGCCCGCGCCGACCATCCAGGACGCCACGATCGCGAACAGCACGAGGAGCGCGAGGCTCGCCAGCATGTCGATGAGGACGCCGAGGGCGCGGAGGAAGTAGCCGACCGGCTGCACGTCGAGGGCGACGGCCTCACCGGTGAGCACCTCGTCCTGATGGATCTGGACGAGGATCGGGTCGGCGGCCATGGGTACAGTAAATCAAATGGACCTCGACGCCCTGACCTCCGCGCGGCGCGAGGAGTGGGCCCGCCTGGACGCGCTGAGCAGGCAGCGCCACCTCACCGGGGCCGAGATCGACGAGCTCGTCGAGCGATACCGGGCGGCATCCGCCGATCTCGCCGATGTGAAGACCTCCGCGGGGCGCAGCACGCAGGGCGACTATCTCTCGACCGTCCTCGCCCGCGCGCGGCTGAAGCTGACCGGGGCCCCCGAGAACGTCCTCCGTCAGATCCCGCGCTTCTTCGTGCTCCAGCTGCCCGCGGCGCTGTACCGCGTCCGCTGGACGACGCTGGTGATCGCGCTCGCGTTCATCGCGGTCGGTGCGGTCGTGGCCTTCTGGGTGTCCGGCGACCCGGCGCTCGTGGCGAGCCTCGGTCCGCAGCTGCAGCTCGAGCAGTACGCCGAGGAGCAGTTCACCGACTACTACAGCGAGAACCCGGCGGCGGTGTTCGCCGGAACGGTGTGGACGAACAACGCCTGGATCGCGGCGCAGTGCGTCCTCTTCGGCATCACCGGCATCTGGCCGCTGATGGTGCTGGTGCAGAACGCCGTGGGTGTCGGGACCGCCGCGGCCATCATGCTCGCATTCGACCGCGGCGATGTGTTCCTCCTCTTCATCCTCCCGCACGGCCTGCTGGAGCTGACCTCGATCTTCGTCGCCGGGGCCGCGGGTCTGCACATCTTCTGGGCGTGGGTGGTCCCGGGCCGGCGCTCGCGGGGAGAGGCTCTCGCCTCGGCCGGGCGCTCCCTCGCGACCATCGCGATCGGCCTCGTCATCGCGCTCGGCGTCTCGGGCCTCATCGAGGGCTTCGTCACCGCGCAGCCGTGGCCGTGGCCGATCAAGATCGGGATCGGCGCCGCTGCCCTGGCCCTGTTCCTCGTCTACATGCTCGTGGTCGGTCGACGTGCCGTCCGGTCGGGCGAGACCGGCGATCTCGAAGAGGCCGACGCGGGCACGCCGACCCTGGTCGCCGGCTGATCCGGCATCCGCTCTTCTTTTGATCTGATCAAAAAAGCGGTACGATGGTGGGATGCATGACGACCACTCCGGACCCGACGCGAGCGCCGTTCTGCGCGACGCGGGTCTGAGGGTCACCGAGTCCCGTCGTGCCGTGCTCGACGCGCTCGGCGCGCGCCCGCATTCCTCCGTCGACGAGCTCTTCCCGCTCGTCGTCGAACGGATGCCGGGCGCCAGTCGTCAGTCGGTGTACAACGCCCTCGGCGACTTCACCGACGCGGGCATCGCCCGCCGGATCGAACCGGCCGGACGCGCGGGGATGTACGAGCTCCGCGTCGGCGACAACCACCACCACCTCGTCTGCTCCCGCTGCGGCGTGGTGGAGGACGTGGACTGCGTCGTCGGCGAGGCCCCGTGCCTGACCCCCTCCCATTCCCGCGGGTTCACCGTGGCCTCCGCGGAGGTCACGTTCTGGGGGGTGTGTCCCGCGTGCGCGGGCGCACCCGTCGAGTGAACCGGCATCCGTCACCCCACCCCTCGAGGAAGGAACCCCATGTCCCATCACGATGAGGCCACCGCCGGCGTCGGCGGGGAGGTCGAGCCCGAACAGTCCGTCACCGTCACTGACGAGCCCGAGTCCGCCGGCGGCTGCCCGGTCGTCCACACCTCGATGCCCCACCCCACCGCGGGCGAGGCCAACCGCGTGTGGTGGCCGAACAAGCTGAACCTCAAGATCCTCGCGAAGAACCCGGCCGTGGCGAATCCGCTCGGCGAGGACTTCGACTACGCCGAGGCGTTCGCGAAGCTCGACCTCGCCGCGGTGAAGAAGGACATCGAAGAGCTGATGACCACCTCGCAGGACTGGTGGCCCGCCGACTTCGGACACTACGGTCCGCTGATGATCCGCATGGCCTGGCACTCGGCCGGCACCTACCGCGTCACCGACGGCCGCGGCGGTGGCGGCGCCGGTCAGCAGCGCTTCGCGCCGCTGAACAGCTGGCCCGACAACGTCAACCTCGACAAGGCCCGGCGCCTGCTGTGGCCCGTGAAGAAGAAGTACGGCCAGTCGCTGTCGTGGGCCGACCTCATGATCCTCGCCGGCAACGTCGCGCTGGAGTCCATGGGCTTCACCACCTTCGGCTTCGCCGGTGGGCGCCCCGACGTCTGGGAGCCCGACGACGACGTGTACTGGGGCGGCGAGACGGAGTGGATGGGCAGCGACCAGCGCTTCACCGGCTCCGACCGCAAGCTCCGCGGACCCCTGGGCGCGACCCACATGGGCCTCATCTACGTCAACCCCGAGGGACCGGAGGGCAACCCGGACCCGCTGCTGGCGGCGCACGACATCCGCGAGACGTTCGGCCGCATGGCCATGAACGACGAGGAGACCGTCGCCCTCATCGCCGGTGGGCACACCTTCGGCAAGACCCACGGTGCGGCATCCGATGCGAACCTCGACGTGAACCCCGAGGCCGCCGGTCTCGAGGAGCAGGGACTCGGTTGGAGCAACTCCTACGGCACCGGAAAGGGCGACGACACGATCACCTCGGGCCTCGAGGTGACGTGGACCTACCACCCGACCCGCTGGGACAACGAGTTCTTCCACATCCTCTTCGCCTACGAATGGGAGCTGACGAAGAGCCCGGCCGGCGCGCACCAGTGGCGTCCGAAGAACGGCGGCGGCGCCGACATGGTGCCCCTCGCGCACGACCCGTCTCAGCGTCGCGAGCCGCGCATGCTGACGACCGACCTGGCGCTGCGCATGGACCCCGCGTACGAGAAGATCTCGCGCCGGTTCCTCGAGGATCCGGTGGCCTTCGGCGACGCGTTCGCCCGCGCGTGGTTCAAGCTGACCCACCGCGACATGGGACCCAAGGCCCGCTACCTCGGGCCCGAGGTGCCGACGGAAGACCTCATCTGGCAGGACCCGATCCCCGCGGTCGACCACGTCCTCATCGACGACGCCGATGCGGCGGCGCTGAAGGCGCAGATCCTGGACTCCGGACTCACGGTGGCCGAGCTCGTCTCGACCACCTGGGCGGCGGCATCCACCTTCCGCGGCAGCGACAAGCGCGGCGGCGTGAACGGCGCCCGCGTGCGGCTGGCTCCGCAGAAGGACTGGGTCGTCAACAACCCCGCGCAGCTGCAGAAGGTGCTCGACGTGCTCGAGGGCATCAAGTCCTCGTTCGACGCCGACCGCACCGACGGCAAGAAGGTGTCGCTGGCCGACCTCATCGTCCTCGCGGGCAATGCGGCGGTCGAGAAGGCCGCGGCGGATGCCGGGGTCGCGGCCGAGGTGGTCTTCCACCCCGGTCGCACCGACGCCTCGATCGAGCAGACCGACGTGGAGTCCTTCGACTGGCTCGAGCCGGTCGCCGACGGCTTCCGCAACTACTACGGCCCGCTCGCGGAGCTGCCGGCGGAGTACCTGCTGGTCGACAAGGCGAACCTCCTCACCCTCAGCGCTCCGGAGATGACCGTCCTCGTCGGCGGACTCCGCGTCCTGGGTGCGAACTACGACGGCTCGCAGCTCGGCGTCTTCACCGAGCGTCCCGGAGTCCTCACGAACGACTTCTTCGTGAACCTCCTCGACCTCGGCACCACCTGGAAGCCGCTCGACCCGGGATCGCACGCGTTCCAGGGCACCAAGGACGGCTCCGGCGAGGTCGTGGGCATCGGCACGCGCGCCGACCTGCTGTTCGGCTCGAACTCCGAGCTGCGCGCCCTCGCCGAGGTGTACGCCTCCGACGACGCGAACGAGAAGTTCGTCCGCGAGTTCGTGAAGGCGTGGGGCAAGGTCACCGAGCTGGATCGGTTCGACCTGCGCTGATCCGCACTGACACCTGAGCGACACGACAGGCCCGCCCCGAACCTCCGGGGCGGGCCTTTCGTCGGTGAAACGCCGGGGCGATTCTCGGCGTGTCGGCCGTCCTCGGGCCCGTTTCGCGCGATTTCTCCCGCGTCTTTCACGCGGAGGCCGCCGATGCCCCGCGGCGCCGGGCGTTCCCGGTCCGGTCGGCGCTCATCGGTTCACTCGTCGCCTGTTGCGGGTGCGAGGGCTTCGCACCCGCATTTCGGGACAAGTGAACCGAGGTGACGGGGGACGGGTTACTTGACGCGCGCTTCCTTCGGGGCCGGCGGTACCGATCCCTTGGGCTCGAAGAGCGCGCGGTGCAGCAGGCCCGCGACGAGGGCGCCCACGACCGGGAAGACCAGGAACACCCAGAGTTGGAGGAGCGCTTCGCCGCCGCCGTACAGGGCGGTGGCGAAGGAGCGGGCCGGGTTCACCGAGGTGTTGTCGATCGGGATCGAGGCGAGGTGGATGAGGGTGAGGGTCAAGCCGATGGCGATGCCGGCGAAGCCCGCCGTACCCCGCTGCGGGTGGGTGACCCCCAGGATGATCAGCACGAAGATCGCGGTGAACAGGATCTCGGCGATGATCGCGGCCCCCAGGCCGAACCCGCCGGGCGAGGCCCCGCCGAAGCCGTTGCTGGCGAAGCCGCCGTCCTGGGCGGCGGTGAGCCACCCGTCAGGTCCGAACAGGCCGATCAGCACGATGAGGGTCGTGCCGAGCGCCCCGCCGATGACCTGGGCGATGATGTAGGCCGGGGCGTCCTTCCAGGCGAAGCGTCCCGCGGCGGCGAGTCCCACGGTGACCGCGGGATTGAAGTGGCCGCCCGAGATCGGGCCCCACGCGTAGATGCCCGCGAGGATCGTCAGGCCGAAGGCCAGTGATATCCCGAGCACTCCCACGACCTCGCCGGCGACGAGCGCCGTCCCGATCGCGCCGAAAACCAGCAGAAACGTCCCCAAGGCCTCTGCGACGAGCTTGGTCGCCGTAGACGGGGTGGTGGCGGCATCCGACATGGCGGACTCCTTTCCTCGACGTGAGAGTACCGATGTACCCAGGCTTTTCCCAGACTCGGCGCGCGAGATATCGCTCTGTGGCGTTCGGGTGGCGCTCGCGGCCGCCTCGGCGCGCGGGAGACGTCCTTGCGCGCCACACGAGCGACGGCCGCGGCGCGGCTACAGGCGTCCGGCGGCCTTCAGGGCGAGATAGCGGTCGGCGATCCGCGGAGGGAGGTCGTCGGGCGAGCCGGCGATCGCATCGGCGCCCGCGCGCACGACCGCTGCGGCGACGGCGGCGGCGTCCCTTTCGGCGCGGGCTGCGGCCGCCTGCGCGTACAGGTCATCGGCATCGGGGCGGGCGGGAACGGATGCCGCGTCCTCGGTGACCGACCCCACGAGCACCACCGCGTCCTTGGTCAGGGCGGGGAGCGTCGCGAGGAATCCGCGCGCGGCGCCCACCGCGTCCTGCGCGGTCAGCAGCACCACCAGCGAGGGGCGGGAGGTGAGGGCGCGGACCTGCGCGATCGCCGCCTCCCAGTCGGTGTCGATCAGCTGCGGCTCCACCGGTGCCATCGCATCCACGAGGGCGGGGAGGAGCGCAGAGCCGTCCACCCGACTCACCCGCGCGCGAACGGCGCGATCGAACATGACGAGGTGGACGTGATCGCCCGCGCGGGTGGCGAGCGCCGAGAGGAGGAGGGCGGCCTCCATCGCGGCATCCATGCGCACGCCGTCGCCGACGCGGGCGGCCGAGGTGCGGCCGGTGTCGATGACGATCACGATGTGGCGGTCGCGCTCGGGCCGCCACGTGCGGAGCATCGTGGTGCCGGCGCGCGCGGTCGCCCGCCAGTCGATGGAGCGGACGTCATCCCCGCGGACGTACTCCCGCAGGCTGTCGAACTCGGTGCCCTGGCCGCGCACGTGGACGCTGGTGTTGCCGTCGAGTTCGCGCAGGCGCGCCAGGCGCGACGGCAGGTGTCGTCGCGCGTGGAACGGGGGGAGGACGCGGATGGCGCCCACGTCGTCGAGGCGCCGCTGGCGACCCGCGAGGCGGAGCGGTCCCTCCGCGCGGACGACGATGAAGCGCGAGGTGAGTTCGCCGCGACGCCGGGGGAGCAGAGGGATGCCGAGCGTACGCGCCTCGCCCGCGGGGATGTCGATCCGCGGCCGCTCCGTCGGCGCACCGGCGGTGGGCTGCCAGGCGTCGCGCACCCGCCCGCGGATGCGGCGCGCACCGGTGTTGCGGAGCGTCAGATCGGTGGCGACGGGGGTTCCGAGTCGCGCCCTGCGCGGAATCGAGCGTTCGACGCGCAGGCCGCCGGGATCGGGCGCAGCCCACGCATCGACGAGGGTCACGGCGATGCACAGCAGCAGCCACGCGCCGGCGCCGATCCAGGGGTCGACGCCCGCCGACGACAGCAGCACCACCGGCACGGCGCCGACGGCGACGAGCAGGGGGAGGCGGGCGGTGACGAACACGGCGGTCAGACGGGAACGCGGGTCTGCTGGAGCACCGAGGTCAGCACGGCGTCGATCGACACACCCTCGAGCTCGGCATCCGCCCGCAGACGGATGCGGTGTCTCCAGGTCGGCACGAGCATGGTCTGGACGTGATCGGGGGTGATCGCGGGGTAGCCCCCGAGCCACGCCCATGCCTTCGCCGCGGCGAGGAGTGCCGTCGTCGCGCGGGGGCTCACGCCGACCTGCACCGAGGGGCTCCGACGCGTGGCCTGGGCGAGGTCGACGACGTAGCCGAGGAGGTCGTCCGAGACGTCCACGCGGGCCGCGGCGCGCTGCGCGGCGTGGACCTCGTCGATGCTCGCGGCGCGCACGAGACCGGCGGCGGCGAGGTCCCGCGGATCGAATCCGCTCGCGTGGCGGCGGAGGACGGTCATCTCGGCCTCGCGCGACGGCGCCTCGACGATGAGCTTCAGCAGGAACCGGTCCAGCTGCGCCTCGGGGAGTGTGTACGTGCCCTCGTGCTCGATCGGATTCTGCGTGGCGGCCACGAGGAACGGATCGGGAAGGCGTCGCGAGACGCCGTCGGTCGAGACCTGGCGCTCCTCCATCGCCTCCAGGAGCGCGGACTGCGTCTTGGGTGGGGTGCGGTTGATCTCGTCGGCGAGCACGATGTTGGTGAACACCGGACCGTCGCGGAACTCGAACTCCCCGGTCCGCGCGTCGTAGACCAGCGATCCCGAGACGTCGCCGGGCATGAGGTCCGGCGTGAACTGGATGCGCTTGGTGTCGAGCCCGAGGGCGGTGCTGAAAGCACGGACGAGGAGCGTCTTGGCGACACCCGGCACGCCCTCCAGCAGCACGTGGCCGCGGGCGAGCAGCGCGATGAGCAGCCCGGTGACGGTGCCGTCCTGCCCGACGACGGCCTTGCCGACCTCGGTGCGCACGCGGTTCATGGCCTCCCGGAGGGCAGCGTCGTCCGGGCCGGAACCGGCGGCGGGGGCCGCGACGTCGGTCTCGGCGGGCGCGGGGGTGAGCGGGGAATCGGTCACGGGGTGTTCCTTTCCGGTCGGACGGCCGCGTGCACGGCCTCCTCGAGGTCTCGCAGGGACGCGGCGATCGCGACGAACCGCTCGTCGGTGCCGGGAAGATCGTCGATCAGGATGCCGCGCGCGACGCCGCGGTCGATGCCGGTGCGCAGCGACGCGGCATCGGCGATCTCGGGCGCAGCGGCCGCGGGTCCGAGGCCGAGGGCCCGCGCGAGGCGACGGAGGGCCGCGATGCGCAGCTCGTCGAGCGCGTGGGTTCGGTCGCGCGTCTGCGCGTACAGGCGCGCTCGGCCCTGCGTCGTCTCCGCGGCGCGGACGGTCACAGGCAGCCGCTCGGCGACGAGCGGGCCGAACCGGCGCCCCTGCCAGATCGCCGCCGCGACCCCGGCGGCGAGGAGCAGCACGATGACGGGGCTGACCCATCGGGGAGTGAGTTCGCCGAGCGTCAGGTCGCCGGGGGCGAGGTCGGAATCTGTGACGTTCGGCACGTACCAGACCGCCACGGGGTTCTGCCCGAGGAGCGCGAGCGACAGTGCCGCATTCCCCTCCGCGGCGAGGTTCTCGTTCGTCATGATCGCCCGGCCGTCGACGGCGCTGCGCGAGGCGTCGCCGTCCGCGGTCACGAGCAGGCCGTAGGACCCGTCGACCGGGTAGCAGGCCGTGGTCGCGTCGCCGGCGCCGTAGAGCACGCCCGCGGTGATCTCGCCGGCGCGCTCCGCGGCGGGGAGCGCGCAGGCGGGCGCGACCGCGCCGCCGTCGGCGACCCCGCCGGGTGCGGCATCCGCGAGGAACATCGAGAGGGTGCGCGAGCGCGGCTCGATCAGCACGACATCCGCGGCGTCGTCGGCGAGCGCTCGGAGCGCCTCGTCCGAGAGGGCAGGGGAGTCCGGGAGGACCAGGGTCGCGTCACCGGTCGCGAGCAGATCGGCGGCGTCGTCGCGCGATCGAGCGACCCGGACGTCCACACCCTGGTCGCGCAGGATCTCCACCACCGCCCGGGTGCCCTGGGGTCCGGCCGACTCGGGGTCGAGCGCTCCGCGCTGACTCCACTCGGACAGGCTCGAGATACCGGCGCCGGCCGCGCCGACCAGCAGCAGGACGACGACGATGACGACCCACGTGCCGATACGCCGTCCGCGCGTCGTCGACCGCTCGGCGACGGATGTCGCACTCATGCCGGCACCGCCGCGGCGACGCGCGGGGTGGCGCGGCGGACCTCGTCGTCGACATCGCTGACGCGTCGGTAGGCGGCCGCGGAGCCGGGTTTGCGGAGGTACCGCACGTCGTCGAAGTCATCGGCGGCACGGTCGAGACCGTCACGGGAGGCGGGGAAGGATGCCGCAGCCGCGCGCGCGAACGCGTGCACGGTCGCCCCGGGCGGGAGGTCGACCACGCCCCGCTCGAGGCACGCGCGGGCAAGGGCGCGGAAGCGGAGGATCATCGCGGCGTCGAAGTCCTCGGCGCGTGCGCGCTCTTCGGCGGCCCGGCGGAGGTCATCGGCGGATCGGTCCTCGCGCTCGCCGAAGAGGATCGTCGGCGCCGCGGGAGCCCGGGGGCGCCGACGCGGCATCCCCCACACCGCGAAGGCGGCTCCGATGAGGAGGACGGCGACGACGGCCGCGATCAGCGCGACCGTCGGGCCGAGGCCTCCGTCGAGGGGAGTGGAGAACAGATCGGTGAAGAAGTCCACGACCGCACGCGCGGCGCGGTCGAGCGGGGTCGGCTCGGCGATCCGATAGGCGGGATCGGCGAGCTCGCGCTCGGCCCACTCCCGTGCCTCGTCCCCGTCGGGGAGGAGCGGCGGCACGGCGGCGGGGATCAGCGGGGTCCTCACTCGCGCGGGGCCTCGGATCCGGCGGAACCCGGAGCTGCCCATTCGGTCGATGCGGGCGCGCTCGGAGCCGCCGGCGGCGCGTCGGTCGCCGGCGCTGCGTCGGGGGTCGCGGGCGCCTCGGGCATCGCCGGCGCCGCAGGTGCGTATCCGGCGGGCGGCGCGTACCCCGCTCCCGGGGCCACGTATCCCGGGCCGGGGTATCCGGCCGACGGCGGGTACGGTGCGGACCCGGGGGCGGATGCCGTCGGGCGCGGGGCGATCTCGCGCCCGATGTGCGCGCGGTAGGGGTCGCCGAGGTTCGTGGCGCCGGCGTCGCGCTGCTCGACGTACGCCATGAGGTCGAGGTCGAGGCCCTCGCGCCTCATGCGCGCGTCGATGTAGATGAGCGCGGTGGCGGTGGAGGTCACCACGACCGCGACCGCCTGGATCAGGAGGGTGAGCACCTGCGCGAGGAGGAGCGTCACGATCGTGCCGATGATGACCGCCGGTGCGGGGTCGCCGGTGGGGGAGATGATCCTCGTCAGACCGCTGGAGAGGAAGGTGAAGGGGATCGAGATGACCTGTCCCACCGCGCCGAAGACCAGCGAGATCAGGAATATCACGCCGAGCGCGGGCCAGAAGCGTCCCTTGGTAAGGCGCCAGGACCGGGCGATGGCGCGGCCGATCGTGGCCTGCTCCATGAGGATGACCGCCGGCACGAGGAGGAGCTTGATCGTCAGCCACCAGACGAGCGGGATCATCCCGAGCACGATCAGGATGCCGAGGATGACGGCGACGGGGACGGCGACGAGCGCGAGCGAGACGATCACGAGAGCCACGAGTGCGAGCGCGCCGACGATGACGAGGAGGATCAGGGCCGTGTAGCCGATGAGGCGCCACGCGACCGGCTTCACGCGCTGCCACAGCTGGCCCAGGCGCAGCTTCTCGGCGACGGCCGCATGGGCGACCTCGGTCACCACGATCGCCTGGACGAGGACGCCCAGGGCGCCGGCCGCGAGGCCGAGCACGAGCGAGGCGATGGCGGTGATGGCGATCGAGCCGATGAGGATCGTCTCGAACTCCTCGGTGCCCGGGCGCAGCGTGTCCAGTCGCGCGAAGGTCGCGAAGGCGACGCCGCCGATAGCGACGAGGACGACGAGGTAGGCCACCGTCTGCACCACCAGCGCGAAGCCGAGCAGCACGCGCGGGTTCTGCCGGAGCGCGGTGAAGGAGCGGCCGAGGATGGTGCCGAAGGTCAGCGGATGCAGGGGGATGATCCCCGGACGAGAGGCCGGCGTCCAGGCCGGGTACGCGGTCACGGTGCCCCCTTGTGCATGGTTTCCCTGTGCTCGGATCACCGTCCTGCCGCGGGGCCGGACGGGTGGTCCTATCGTGTCACACGCGCCGCCGCCGGTCGGCGACACCGGCCCGGTGTGCGGCGGGTATCCAGACGGGTCGACTACTCTGTGACGAGCGCACGGGGATCGCTTGATCGGCGACCCCGCCGAACGTGAAGGACGAACCCGCGAGATGACCTCACGCATCCTGGTGGTCGACGACGACACCGCTCTCGCCGAGATGATCGGCATCGTCCTGCGCACGGAGGGCTTCGACACGGTGTTCTGCGCGGACGGCGGACAGGCGGTCGAGGCGTGGCGGACCGAGCGGCCGGACCTGATCCTGCTCGACCTCATGCTCCCCGGCATGGACGGGATCGAGATCTGCACGCGTGTGCGCGCGGAGTCCGGCATCCCGATCATCATGCTCACGGCGCGCACCGACACCGCCGACGTGGTCAAGGGCCTCGAATCGGGCGCCGACGACTACATCGTCAAGCCGTTCAACCCGAAGGAGCTGGTCGCGCGCATCCGCACGCGCCTGCGCCCGGCCGGCCAGCCCGCGGGGGATGCGCTGCGCATCGGCGACCTGACCGTCGACGTCGCCGCTCACGAGGTCCGTCGGGCTGACGAGGTCATCCCGCTGACGCCCCTGGAGTTCGAGCTCCTCGTGGCTCTGGCCTCGAAGCCGCAGCAGGTCTTCTCGCGCGAGATGCTCCTCGAGCAGGTGTGGGGATACCACTACAAGGCCGACACGCGCCTGGTGAACGTCCACGTACAGCGGCTGCGCGCCAAGGTCGAGCTCGACCCCGACAACCCGCGGATCGTCACGACGGTGCGCGGCGTGGGCTATCGAGCGGGCACGGTCGTGTGAGGTGACGCCGCCGTCCGCCCCGGGCGTCGGTCCCGCGGGTACCGTCACCACCGGGGTGATCACCACCTCGACACCGCTCAGCCGCCGGGTGCGCTGGCGGGTCTGGTGGCGCAACCTCCGGACGCTCTGGCGACGGAGCCTGCGCTTCCGGACGATCCTGGTCACGCTCGGACTCACCGCGCTGGCGGTGACCATCGCGTGCGTGTGGATGGCACTGGCGATCCAGAACGAGCTCTTCGAATCGCGCAAGGACCAGGTGCTGCGGGACGCGCAGCGCGCGACCGTGGCCGCGCAGCGGACGATCGATGCGTCGGTGCAGGGCGACGGCGTGCAGCTCCAGAACGTCTGGACGGTCGTGCGCAACACCCTGGCGCAGCAGTCCGCGAGCACGGTGAGCGCGGCGTTCCGCATCGGGCCACCGAGCGCCGACGCTCCGCAGGACTTCACCTCCCTCCTCGGCATCGAGGAGATCGTCTCCGACGGACTCCGCGATCGGGTGCAGCTGGACCCGGATCAGCAGTGGTGGCAGTCGGTGGCGCTGCCGGCCGGCGACGGCACCACGGTCCCCGGCATCCTGGTCGGGCAGCAGCTCTCGGTTCCCGAGATCGGTCCGTACGAGCTGTATCTCGGCTACGACCTCGCCGGGGCGCCGCAGACGCTGGGCTTCATCCAGAGCACCCTGTGGATCGTCGGCATCGGACTGGTCCTGCTCATCAGCGGCATCGCCTGGGTCGTCCTGCGTTCGGTCACCACGCCGATCGGGGAGGCCGCCGACACGAGCGCCAAACTCGCCGCAGGCGAGCTGGGCGTGCGGCTTCCGGTGCGGGGAGAGGACGAGCTGGCGACGCTCGGACGCTCCTTCAACGCGATGGCCGACAGCATCGAGTCGCAGATCAAAGAGCTCGCCGATCTCTCCCTCGTGCAGCAGCGCTTCGTGTCGGATGTCTCGCACGAGCTGCGGACGCCGCTGACGACCATCCGCCTGGCCGCCGACATGATCAACGACCGCAGGGACGAGTTCGATCCGGCCACCGCCCGCGCCGCCGAGCTTCTGAACGCCCAGGTGCAGCGCTTCGAGACGCTCCTGACCGACCTGCTGGAGATCTCGCGCTATGACGCCGGCTCTGTGCAGCTGGAACTCGAGCCGACGAGCCTCGCCCACCTCGCGGAGGATGTCATCGCATCGATGCAGCAGCTCGCCGATCAGAACGGCACCGATGTCCGCCTCGTCGCCCCGGGAGGATACTCCCCGGTCGACATGGACCCGCGTCGCGTGCGCCGGGTCGTCCGCAACCTCCTCGGGAACGCGATCGAGCACGGCGAGGGACGCCCCATCGTCGTCACCGTCGACAGCGATCAGCAGGCGGTCGCCCTCGGCGTGCGCGATTACGGGCTCGGCATGACGGCGGCCGATGCCGAGCGGGTCTTCGACCGGTTCTGGCGCGCCGACCCGTCCCGCAAGCGCACGATCGGCGGCACGGGTCTCGGCCTGTCGATCTCCCTCGGGGACGCGCGGCTGCACGGCGGCGACCTGGCGGTGTGGACGGAGATCGGGCGGGGCTCGCACTTCGTCCTGACCCTTCCGCGGCGCGGTGGCGTGCTCACCGGCCCTTCGCCCATCTCCCTCGATCCCGGCGACGACTCGGTGGCGCCGCTGGACGCCCTGGGCGGCACCCAGCCGATCGACGTGCTCCTGCCGGACGGAACGCAGACGGAGGGAGCGCGATGAACACCGGACGTCGCGTGATCGCCTGGCTCGGCGCGGTCCTCCTCGCCCTCGTCCTGACCGCCTGCGCGGGGCTTCCCACCAGCGGTCCGGTCAATCCGGGGCGGGCTCCGGGGGAGGCGGAGGGCTCGCAGGAGGTCTTCTTCCGACCGGTCGGCCCGCTGCCGGGTGCGACCCCGCAGCAGATCGTCGAGGGCTTCATCCGCGCCGGATCCGCGCCGGGCGCAGGCGCGCGCTGGGAGCGGGCGCGGGAGTTCCTCGCGCCCGGCTTCCGGTCGGCGTGGCGGCCCTCGTCGGGAGTGATCATCGACGTGGAGAGCGACCGCGTCCCGGTCGAGACGGCGGAGGGGCTGGTCTCGGTGTCGCTGACGACGGTCGGGACCACCGACGCCCGAGGCTCCTACCAGCAGGCCGACGAGGCAGCCACCACCCTGTCGTACGAGCTCGCCCAGCAGGACGACGGCGAGTGGCGGATCACCTCAGCGCCCGATCTCGTGGTCCTCGACCGCGCACTGTTCCCGAGCGTGTTCCACGAGTACGCGGTGATGTACTTCTCGCCCGGCTGGGAGTACCTCGTCCCCGACGTCCGATGGTTCCCGACGACGACGGCCGCGACCAGCATCGTCGACGCCCTCGTGAACCGCAGCGCGAGCGACTGGCTCGACGGCGCTGTGTTCTCCGCCTTCCCCGAGGGCGTCGAGGCACGGCCGACGGTGCCGGTGTCGGCCGGTGTGGCCGAGGTGGAACTCACCGAGAGCGTGCTCGCCGCCGACACCCAGGCGCTCGACCGCATGCAGGCCCAGCTGGAGGCGAGCCTCGCGACGGCGAACGTCTCCGCCGTGCAGATGAGCGTCGACGGCACGCCCCTGGAGGCGACGGCGGCTCCCGTCCGCTCCACCCGCATCCCCGGTGCCCCGCTCGTCCTCACGGAACTCGGTTTCGGCTACCTCGCCGGCGACGAACTCGAACCCGTCGAGGGGCTCAGCGACGTGATGACGACCGTCGATCCCGTGGCGATCCAGACCTCCGCCGATCGGGATCTCGCCGCGCTCCTGCTCCGCACCGGCGAGGTCGCGCGCGTGCGCGACGACCGGACGAGCGTGGTCCTCGACGAACGTGCCGGTCTCATCGACCCGACGATCGGTCCCGACGGCGGGGTCTGGAGCGTCCCGCGAGAGGACCCATCGGCGCTGCGGGTGTACCTGCTCGCGGGCGAGCCGATCGAGGTCGCCGGGGCCTTCCCCGACGCGACCCGTATCGAGGCGCTGTCGCTGTCCCGCGACGGGACGCGGCTCGCCGCCGTGGTGACCGCGGGTGGTCGCTCGGTGCTGTGGGCCACCGGAGTCGGACGCGGCGCGGACGAGGGCACCGTGGTGCTCGACGAGCCGCTGCTCCTGTCGGTCCTCGGCGGATCCGGGGTCGACGTCGCCTGGCTCGACGATCAGACCGTCGGCGTCCTCGTGCGCCAGGACGACACCACCGTCGTCCTGGAGCAGTCCGTGGGCGGCCCCGGAGCCACGGTGGTGGCCCCGCGCGATGCGGCGTCCCTCGCGGGCGGCACGTCGCTGTCGAACGTCCGGCTCCGCGGCGAGGACGGCGCGCTCTACGTGCGCCGCGGTTCCACCTGGCAGCAGGCGGCCGCCGGCATCCGCGTCCTCGCCACGCAGCAGGGCGCGCCCCAGTAGCCTCCTCCCCAGGTCCGCGTGTCCTCGGGGTGGGGGACATCCGTCCACGGATGTCGGGCCAGCGCCGTGCGGACACGCGCGCAGCGGCGAGGCTCGGCGGATGGACACCTCGCCGTGGCCCGCCGCCGTGCGGGGCGCGCTCGCCGACGCCCTCACGCTGCTCCTCCCGGTCGACTGCGCGGGATGCGGTGCCGAGGACGTCGCCCTGTGCGCGCTGTGCCGGATCGCCCTGGCCCCGATGATCGCCCTTGCCCGCGTGCCCTGCACCGACGTGTCCCTCGCGAGCGCACTCCGGTTCGAGGGGGTGCCCGCGCGCGTCCTGCGCGCGCTGAAGGAAGACGGGAGGACCTCGCTGGCAGCGGCGCTGGCCCCCGCGCTCCGCGCCGCCGTCGAGGCCGTGGCCGCCTCCGCTGAGCCGGTCTTCGTCCCCATGCCCACCTCCCGGGCGGCGTTCCGCCGCCGCGGCTACCGCGTGCCGGAGCTCCTCGCGCGACGCGCCGGATTGACGACGCTCCGCGGGCTGCGGCTCGTGCGTGCGACGGCGGATCAGCGCGGCCTCGATCACGAGGGTCGGCGGAGGAATGTGCGCGGGAGTCTCGTGGCCGCGGGCGTCGAGGGACGGGCCGTCGTCGTCATCGACGACGTCGTGACGACCGGAGCCTCCCTCGGCGAGGCTGTGCGTGCCCTCCGCGCGGGCGGTGCCCACGTCGTCGCCGCGGTCGCGATCGCCGCGACGCCCCGTCGTCACCGCGCCGGCGGCGAGCATCCGGATGCCGGATCCATCCCATCGGAAACTGCCAGGTGACTTCGTCCCCCCGCGGCACTAGCGTGGAGGACACAAGGCGACTGAAGGTCCGCCCTTGACCGGGAGGACCGGAACAAGGAGGTCAGGGATGGAAACCAGCATCGTCGGCGTGGGGGTGAACATCACCGAGCGATTCCGCTCGGTCGTCGAAGACAAGGTCACCCGGATCGAGCATCTCGCTCCGCGCGCGCAGCGCGTGGATGTGAAGGTGACGCACCGCGCGTACCACAACGGTCGCGTCGAGGACGACACCGTCGAACTCACCGTGACCGGCAAGGGCCCGATCGTGCGGGCGGAGGCGACGGACGGTGACAAGTTCACCGCTCTCGATCTCGCCGTGGACAAGCTGTGCGAGCAGCTGCGCCGCGCGAAGGACAAGCGCATCGACGCCCGGAACCACCCGCGCGGGGCGAAGTTCGAGAAGGAGAGCGGCGAACTGCACGGCATCGACGTGCAGCCGGCATCCGTGGAGATGCTCCGTGCCGTGGCCACCGGGGAGGTCCCGATCGTCGCTTCCGACGAGGAGGAGGAGTACACCCCTGTCGTCATCCGCACCAAGAGCTTCGACGCCGAATGGATGACCGTCGAGGATGCCGTCGACCGCATGGAGCTGGTCGGGCACGACTTCTTCCTGTTCATCGACGCGCGCAGCGATCAGCCGAGCGTCGTGTACCGCCGCAAGGGCTGGGACTACGGCGTCATCGCTCTGACGACGCAGACGGCCCCGGAGGTCGTGGCGTCCTGACATCCCCCGTGTGCCCCGGCTGCGTGCCGGGGCACACGTGCGTCCGGGCGTGGTCGCGCAAGAGCCCGCGGGCCCCGAGGGCGTCAGTCGAACATGCCGTCCAGGAGGCTGCCGATCACGAGGCCGCCGAGAAGACCGCCCATGACCCCCGACCCGCCGTCGCGGCGCCCGCCGCCGCCCCAGCCCGGGCCGCCGCCCCACGAGTCGGGGTTCTGCGGGCGGGACTGATCGATGTCGCGCTGGGCCAGCTGGAGCGCCTCCCCGGCGAGGAACGCGGCGCGTCGGGCGTGCGCCATCGCCGGCTCGCGGTCGTCCTCGGCGATCGTCACCGCGGTCGACGCGCTCGTGCCGAGCGTCCGGTCGAGGTCCTGCCGCACGCGCTCGGCCTCGGCCAGACGCGTCCGAGCGTCCGCTCCGATCCATCCGCGGTGGCCGGCGATGACGTCGCGGGCGACGGCGAGCTGCCGATCGGCGTCGTCGATCGCGTGCCGGACGTGCTCGAGGGGTGGAATCGGGCGTGCCGCGCGCTCGCGGGCGGCGGCGATCGCGGCATCCAGCCCCGCGTTGGCTTCGCGGAGTCGGGAGAGCTGCTCGAACGGGTCGGTGTTCACACCGGCGGCGGGCAGGGCGGCCAGGGCGGCCTGCAACTCGCCGATCGCCGCGCTCACCCCCGGGGACTGCGGTTCCCGCAGCGCCACGGCGATGTCCTCGCGGGAGTCGTCGATGATCGCGGCGAGCAGCGACTCGGCCCGCAAGGCCTCGACCTCGAAGGTCTCCACCGCGTCCAGCAGGGTCTCGGCGCGGCGCACCGACTCCGTCGCCGCCTCGAGGGCCATGTTCGCCTGCTCGCGGTTGCCCGCATCACGACGCCGCTCGGCGACGGAGGCGCTGTGCTCGGCGAATCCGAGGAGCTGATCCGCCTCGGCGGGGTTCGAACGCACCTGGGCCAGCGCGTGGTCGGAGTATCGGGCGGCCAGGCGCTCGACCGTGTCGCGGGCGTGAGGAAGGCGGGTGCGGAGGGTGGCGGCATCCGCTCGCACCCGCGCGATGATCTCCGGGGCACGCCGCGCACGGGCGATCGCCTCGGACAGCGCACCGGTGCGGTCGTCGAGGAGGGACCCCGCCCATTCGCACAGCTGCACGATGCGGGCGTTCCGGGTGCGGAGCTCCTCCGGGGTGTCGGGGATCTCGTCGTGGTTCAGCTGGTGGAGGTGGAACGCCTCCTGGAGGTGCGTACGCACGGCGTCGAGAGCCTCGCGCAGGTCCTTCGTGGCGTCGTTGCCGAGCTCCGCGACGGCGAACACGAGCTCGTCCGACGTGGTGCGGATGCGCTCGTCCGCCTCGACCAGCGCGGTCTGCGCGTTGCGGGCGAGATCGGCATCCGCCGCGGCGAGTTCTTCGCGCTCTTTCTTACGACTGCCCCAGAATCCGGCCATACCCTCGATCCTATGCAGGCGACCACCCGCTCGGCGGGACCGCCCCCTCGCTCTCGGCGAACGTGAAGGGGTCCCGCCGCGGCGCGGCGTCGTCAGTCGCGGGCGCCGCTGTGGCGGGGCTTGCGGCCGCGCGCGTCGTCGCGGTCGCGATCCCGGTCACCGTCCCGGCGACGGGGGCCACCGGTGTCGGGACGCAGCTCGATCAGCCGGCCGGAGATCCGCGTGTCGCTGAGGCGCTCCTCGGTGCCCGCCGGCAGGGGCGACGGCAGCTCCACGAGGGAGAAGTCGGGGCGGATCTGGATCGCCCCGAAGTCGTCGCGACGCAGGCCGCCCTCGTTCGCGAGTGCGCCGACGATCTGACGGGGCTCGACGCGGTGTCGCTTGCCGACGGCGATGCGGTACATCGCGAACCCGCCACGCGGCGCCTTGCGGGGCGTGCGCTCGCCGCGGTCGCGGTCGCGGTCGCCGCCGCGCTCGCGATCTGCGCCCCGGTCGCGGGCCGCACCGGGGCGGTCGCCGTCGCGAGGAGCTCGAGCGGGACGGGCGGAGGGCTCGGGATCGGGCTCGAGCAGCAGCGGGGTCTCGCCCTGCGCGACGATGGCGAGGGCCGCCGCGACGTCCACCTCGGGCACGTCGTGGTTGCGGACGTAGTGCGCGACGATGTCGCGGAAGCGGTCGACACGTTCCGTCTCGGCGAGGGCGGCGGTGATGCGGTCGTCGAACCGGGCGAGGCGGGTCTCGTTGACCTCGTCCACGCTCGGCAGCGACATCTCGGTCACCTCCTGCCGCGTGGCCTTCTCGATGGCCTTGACCAGCCAGCGTTCGCGCGGGGTGACGAAGCTGATCGCGTCGCCGGTGCGGCCCGCCCGGCCCGTGCGTCCGATGCGGTGCACGTACGACTCGGTGTCGGTGGGGATGTCGAAGTTGACGACGTGGGAGATCCGCTCGACGTCCAGGCCGCGCGCCGCGACGTCGGTGGCGACGAGCACGTCGAGTGCGCCGGACTTCAGCTGATTCACCGTCTTCTCGCGCATCGGCTGCGCGACGTCGCCGTTGATGGCGGCGGCGGAATACCCGCGTGCGCGGAGCTTCTCGGCGATCTCCTCCGTGACGCTGCGGGTGCGTCCGAACACGATCATCCCGTCGAAGTTCTCGACCTCGAGGATGCGGGTGAGGGCGTCCATCTTCTGCTGCCACGAGACCATCAGGTAGCGCTGGCTGATCGTCGCCGACGTCGTGGTCTTGGTCTTGACCGTGATCTCGGCGGGATCGTTCAGGTACTGCTGCGACATCCGTCGGATGGATGCCGGCATGGTGGCCGAGAAGAGGGCGACCTGCTTGGTCTTGGGCGTGTCGGCGAGGATCGTCTCCACGTCCTCCGCGAAGCCCATCTTCAGCATCTCGTCGGCCTCGTCGAGAACGAGGTAGCGCAGCTCGGAGAGATCGAGTGTGCCCTTCTCGAGGTGGTCGATGATGCGGCCGGGGGTGCCGACGACGATGTGGACGCCGCGGCGCAGGGCCGAGAGCTGGACGCCGTAGCCCTGGCCGCCGTAGACGGGGAGCACGTGCACGCCGTCGAGGTGGGAGGCGTACTTCTCGAAGGCCTCGCACACCTGGAGGGCGAGTTCGCGGGTGGGCGCGAGAACGAGGGCCTGCGGCGTCTTCTGCGCCAGATCCAGGCGATCGATGACCGGCAGCGCGAAGGCGGCGGTCTTTCCCGTGCCGGTCTGGGCGAGGCCCACCACGTCGCGTCCCGCGAGCAGCGGCGGGATGGTGGCGGCCTGGATGGCGGACGGGGTTTCGTACCCGACGCCGCGGAGCGCTTCGAGCACCGCGTCCCCGAGCCCGAGGTCGGCGAAGGTCGGCGAGGCGGGCTCCTGCGGAGCCTCGGCCTCGATCTGGGGGTCGGAATCGGGCGAAGGCTGTGTTTCGGTCACGCTTCAGGGTAGTGTGCGCGGCCTGTGAGGCGACAGCACGCCGTCCGGGGCGGTCGGTCCGGCGCCGTCTCTCAGGCCGGCGCCGCGGCGACCGGGCGTCCGCGCTTGGGGGTCTGCGTCGAGAGGGAGAGACCCATCGCGTGCGCGGGATGTTCGGCGAGCAGGGCGGCGAGGTGATCGAGCCAGCGCACCTCGGCCTCCGCCTGGAACGCCACCGCATCCTGGACCAGCGCCCGCGCGAAGTCCTCGGGGTCGAGCGTCGCGGGGGAGGCCTCGGTCTGTGTCGCGCGGAGCTCTTCGAGCGCCCGCGCGGAGACCTCCCGCTGACGCCGTACAAGCTCTGCGGCGTCCACTCCGGGGAGTGTCGCGGCGACGGCGAGCTTCATCGCGAGGGTGTCGCGCACGCCGCCGTTCCGGGGGACGGGTTCCTCCCACCACGCCGTCACCTGCGCGCGCCCGAGGTCGGTGATGTGCCAGTACACGTGGCCCCGCTCGTCGGCGTCGCCTCGACGGACCATGCCGTCACGCTCGAGGCGGTCGAGCGTGTTGTAGATCTGCCCGACGTTCAGGGGCCAGGTGGACCCCGTGCGCCGGTCGAACTCCGCGCGCAGCTGGTAGCCGTAGCAGGCGCCCTGATCGAGGATCGCCAACAGGCTCTGACGCACCGACATCGACCACTCCTCGACTCCGCCGTCGCGGCGGGCTGCATACCGGGTATGTGTTTTCCGAGTATAGAGATGTGGACCCGCCCGCCATCCAGCACACCTCAAGGTCACAGGTGGATAACATGGGCGAGTGTGCCCGGGCGACGCCCGGCGGCCCGACGCGTCGCGTCGCACCCGACAGATGGAGATCTCTTCGTGGCCAACCCTCTCGAGAAACTGCTTCGCGCCGGCGAGGGACGGATCCTCCGGCGCCTTCACCAGGTCGTCAAGGCCGTCAACGCCCTCGAAGAGGACTACGAGAGCCTCACCGACGAGGAGCTTCGCGGCGAGACGGCTGAGCTGCGCGCCCGCTACGAGGCCGGGGCGACCCTGGACCAGCTGATGCCGGAGGCGTTCGCCGCCGTCCGCGAGGCCGCCAAGCGCACGCTCGGACAGCGCGCCTACGACGTGCAGATCATGGGTGGTGCCGCCCTCCACCTCGGCAACATCGCCGAGATGAAGACCGGTGAGGGCAAGACCCTGACCGGAGCCTTCCCCGTGTACCTCAATGCCATCGCCGGCCAGGGCGTGCACGTGATCACCGTCAACGACTTCCTCGCGTCGTACCAGTCCGAGCTCATGGGCCGCATCTACCGCGCGCTCGGGATGACGACCGGCACCATCGTGTCGGGTCAGACTCCGGAGGTGCGCCGCGAGCAGTACAACGCCGACATCACCTACGGCACGAACAACGAGTTCGGCTTCGACTACCTCCGCGACAACATGGCGTGGCGCAAGGAGGATCTCGTCCAGCGCGGTCACTTCTTCGCCATCGTCGACGAGGTCGACTCGATCCTCATCGACGAGGCCCGCACGCCGCTCATCATCTCAGGGCCGTCCTCAGGAGAGGCCAACCGCTGGTTCGTGGAGTTCGCGCGGATCGCCAAGACCCTCGAGGCCGGCGTCGACTACGAGGTCGATGAGAAGAAGCGCACGATCGGCGTCCTCGAGCCCGGGATCGAGAAGGTCGAGGACTACCTCGGCATCGACAACCTCTACGAGTCGGCGAACACGCCGCTGATCTCGTTCCTCAACAACTCCATCAAGGCCCTGGCGCTGTTCAAGCGCGACAGCGACTACGTCGTGATGAACGACGAGGTCATGATCGTCGACGAGCACACCGGCCGCATCCTCGTGGGTCGCCGTTACAACGAGGGCATCCACCAGGCCATCGAGGCGAAGGAGGGCGTGCCCGTCAAGGCGGAGAACCAGACGCTCGCCACCGTCACGCTGCAGAACTACTTCCGCCTCTACGACAAGCTCGCCGGCATGACCGGCACCGCCGAGACGGAGGCGGCGGAGTTCATGTCGACCTACAAGCTCGGCGTCGTGCCGATCCCGACGAACAAGCCGATGGTCCGCAAGGACATGCCCGACCTGGTCTACAAGAACGAGCAGGCCAAGTTCGCCCAGGTCGTCGAGGACATCGTCGCGCGGCACGAGAAGGGCCAGCCGGTCCTGGTCGGCACCGTCAGCGTCGAGAAGAGCGAGTACCTCTCGCGACTCTTGGCGAAGAAGGGGATCAAGCACGAGGTCCTCAACGCCAAGAACCATGCCCGCGAGGCGGAGATCGTCGCCCGCGCCGGGCGCCTGGGCGCCGTGACCGTCGCGACCAACATGGCCGGCCGCGGTACCGACATCATGCTCGGGGGGAACGCGGAGTTCCTCGCCGTCCAGGAGATGAAGTCCCGTGGCCTGGACCCGGTCGAGACCCCCGAGGACTACGAGGCGGCCTGGGACGAGGTCTACCAGTCCACGAAGGCGACGGTCGACGAGGAGGGCGCGCAGGTCGTCGAGGCGGGCGGTCTCTACGTGCTGGGCACCGAGCGTCACGAGTCACGCCGCATCGACAACCAGCTGCGTGGTCGCTCGGGTCGTCAGGGTGACCCGGGGGAGAGCCGCTTCTACCTGTCGCTCACCGACGACCTCATGCGTCTGTTCCAGTCCGGGGCTGCCGAGGCCATCCTCGCGCGCACGAACTTCCCCGACGATGTCGCGATCGAATCCGGCATGGTCTCGCGCGCGATCAAGAGCGCACAAAGCCAGGTGGAGTCGCGCAACGCCGAGATCCGCAAGAACGTCCTCAAGTACGACGACGTCCTGAACCGCCAGCGCGAGGCGATCTACTCCGATCGTCGGCAGATCCTGCACGGCGACGACATCGCCGACCGTGTGCAGCACTTCATCGAGGACGCGATCAACTCCCTCATCGACGACCACACCGGTACCGGCCACAACGAGAGCTGGGACTTCGACGCGCTGTGGACGGAGCTGAAGACCCTCTACCCCGTCGACGTCTCGATCGACGAGGTCGTTGCCGAGGCGGCCGGCCGCAAGGGAGGCATCACGCCCGAGGGCCTGAAGCGCGAGATCCTCTCCGACGCGCGCATCGCCTACGCCAAGCGCGAGGAATCGCTCGGCGAGCCGGCGATGCGCGAGCTCGAGCGCCGGGTCGTCCTCCAGGTGCTCGACCGCCGCTGGCGCGACCACCTCTACGAGATGGACTACCTGAAGGACGGCATCGGTCTCCGGGCGATGGCGCAGCGCGACCCGCTGATCGAGTACCAGCGCGAGGGCTACCAGATGTTCCAGGCGATGATGGGGCAGATCAAGGAGGAGTCCGTCGGCTACCTCTACAACCTTGAGGTGGAGGTGCGCCGCGCCGACGCCGGCGAGCCCCAGGTCGAGGCCAAGGGCCTGGGCGCCACCCCCGTCGAGAACGCGCGCCTGGAGTACACCGCCGCCAACGACGCGGGCGAGGTCGAGGTCCGCAACGAGCGCGGCCAGGTCCAGCAGGCGTCGACCAATCGGGTGCGGCAGGCGGCTGCGGCATCCGCTCCCGCTGCGGCGCCCGCCGAGGCGGCACGCGGTGCCTTCGGTCAGAGGGTCGACGCGGGCGAGAGTGAGGCCTCCGGGGCGCTCAACCGCGCCCAGCGTCGCGCGGCGGACAAGAAGAAGTGACCGCGGTTTCGCGCTGACCCGATCGAGCGGGCCACCGGTGGTCGATTGGCCCGGTGGCCCGCTCGATATCCTGGGGCGATGAGCCCCCTGCGTCCGCTCGATCAGTCGAGCAAGCTGAAGAACGTCCTCTACGAGATCAGAGGACAGGCGCTCATCGCCGCCGATCGGCTCGAGGCCGACGGGCACACCATCCTCAAGCTCAACACGGGCAACCCCGCCGTGTTCGGGTTCGAAGCGCCGTTCCAGATCGTGCGGGACATGATCGAGGCGGTGCCGCAGGCGCACGGTTACAGCGACAGCCGCGGCATCATGCCCGCGCGTCGCGCGGTCGTGTCGCGCTACGAGCAGGAGCCCGGGTTCCCGCACGTCGACCCGGACGACGTCTATCTCGGCAACGGGGTCTCCGAGCTCATCACCATGACGATGCAGGCGCTGCTCGACGAGGGCGACGAGGTTCTCATCCCCGCCCCGGACTACCCGCTCTGGACCGCCACGACGAGCCTCGCGGGGGGCGATCCGATCCACTACCGGTGCGACAACCTGAACGGGTGGCAACCGGACCTCGAGGACATCCGATCGAAGATCACGCCCCGCACCAAGGCGATCGTCGTGATCAACCCGAACAACCCCACCGGCGCCGTCTACACGCGCGAGGTGCTGGAGGGCATCGCCGAGATCGCCCGCGAGCACTCCCTGCTCCTGCTCTCCGATGAGATCTACGACCGCATCGTCTTCGACGACGCCCGCCACATCCCGATGGCGACGATCGCGCCCGACCTGCTCTGCCTGACCTTCAACGGCCTGTCCAAGACCTACCGGGTCGCCGGCTACCGCTCCGGGTGGCTCGTCATCACGGGACCCAAGGCGCACGCCGCGGGATTCCTGGAGGGAATCCAGCTCCTCGCCTCGACGCGCCTGTGCCCCAACGTCCCCGCGCAGTTCGCCGTGCAGGCTGCCCTGTCCGGCATCCAGTCGATCGATGCCCTCATCGCACCGGCGGGACGCCTGCACGAGCAGCGCGATGCCGCGTGGAGCGCCCTGGAGGCGATCCCGGGGGTCACGTGTCTGAAGCCGCAGGGTGCGCTGTACGCCTTCCCTCGATTCGATCCGGAGGTCTACGAGATTCCGGACGACGCCAAGTTCGTCTACGACTTCCTCATCGCCGAGCACGTGCTCCTCGTGCAGGGGACCGGCTTCAACTGGCCGACTCCCGATCACGTCCGCATCGTGACCCTTCCGGAGGCCCGCGTCCTGACCGAGGCGATCGAGAGGCTCGGGAACTTCCTGGCGTCGTACCGGCCGTGATCCGGGACGCACGGTGATCCCGTGCGGAGCGTGCAGTCTCGTCGGGAGGATGCAGTCTCGGTGAAGAGTTCTATGTGAATGTCGGAGGACGTCGCTAGTATTCGAATATGAATACGAGCCGGTTGGTCGAGTTCAGCGAGGAGGACCTCGCGGAGCTCGACGAGGTCGCGTGCGCCGCTGAGCAGATCACCCCGGCGCTCGGTGCGATGGAGGTTGAGAACGTCCGGAACCAGGCCCGCGCCGGTGCGATCGCGGAGCGGGTGGCGCGGCGGCAGTCGGCGTCGGTGCGGTCGCAGGAGATGGTCTACCGCTCCGTCGCCGCGGAACTTGCCGGGGTGACGTTCACGACCGACCGGTCGATGCAGGTCCAGATCAACCAGGCGGTGGAGTGGGTCGAGTGCTACCCCGCGACGCTTTCGGCATGGGAGGCGGGGCGGATCACCCGCGGCCACGCGACGGCGGTGTTGCGGTGCGGGACGGTGCTGCCTCGTGATGCGCGGGCGGAGTTCGATGCGGCTGCGGCGGAGTTGTGTGTGGGTCAATCGGCCGGGCGGGTGAAGGATCGCCTCGATCACCTCGCGCAGGAGCTGCATCCGCGTACGTTGGCGGAGCGGCACGCGAAGGCGCGCGAGGAACGTCGGGTGAGTGTCACGCCGTTGCGGGATGGGATGTCCGAACTCGTCGCGACCCTTCCCACCCTGTTGGCGGAGGGGATCAGCGACCGGCTGAACGAGCAGGCGACGTCGATCATCGACGTCCGCAACACACCCGCGGTCGGCGACGGAACGGATGCCGGGGCGGACGACGACGCCGACACGGAGGCGGAGGCGGATTGCCGGACCCGGGATCAGATCCGCGCGGACGGGACTTTGGGGATGATCCGCGCGAAAGTGCAGGTCGTCGTCCCCGCCCTCGCTCTGTTGGGGAAAGACGACGACCCGGCGAACGACACCTCTACCGCCGACCTCGTCGGGTCGGCGCCGATCGACCCGGCCACAGCCCGCGCACTCGCCGGCGCCGTCGCGACCTGGGAGCGTCTGGTGGTGCACCCGGTGTCGGGACAGGTTCTCTGCACCGACTCCTACCGTCGCACCGCCTCCATGGCACGGTTCTTGAAGGCCCGGGATCGGCACTGCCGATTCCCCGGATGCCGCCGCCCCGCGATCCGCTGCGAACTCGACCACACCTTCGACTTCGCCCTCGGCGGGCCCACCGACATCCGGAACCTCTGCCATTTGTGTCAGAGACACCATTCGATGAAGCAATTCACCTCCTGGGGCGTCCGGCAACTCGGCGGCGGGATCCTGGAATGGACCTCCCCCACCGGCAGGGTCTACATCGACCACCCACCGGCACAACTCGTGCGATTCATGCCGTCCGGAGGTGGAGCACCACCCCCGGACCAAGGGGGCGGAGGCGCCCCACCGCCCGACCCCGCACCCTTCTGATTGCCCGCTTCTCGCCTCCCACGGTGTGCATCCGTGATGCGGTCTGTGAGATCCATGTGGATCCAGGATGCGTCGCGGCCGACGTTCCTAGGATCGTGAGATGACGATCGATCGAGTGGCAGGACCGCCGCGGTGGTTGAGAGCCGTCGTGTGGAGCATCTCTCTCAGTCTTTCGGTGGTGGGCATCGTCCTGGCGGTCATCTCGAGCAGCGTATGGCCACTCGTGGCGTTCGCCGGTCTGGCGATTCCGATGCTGCCGATCGGTGGGCGCCGATCCGGCGCTTCGCCGGCGCTTCGGGGGTGAAGCCGTTCCGGCACCGCAAGACAGCCCAGGCGGCCTCAGAGCACGGCGAGGGACGGTGAGCGCCAGCGACCGTCCATGCCCTCGAGACGGAGCGCGACCGCGCGCGTGCGAGCGGGGCCCTGCACGATCACGACCGCTTCGACGACACCGTCTGCGGGTCGAGTGGCCCTGACCGAGAGGATCGTGTGCACGGGGCGCATGGCGGGAACGCCGCGCGCGCTGCGGGCGCGGGTCGCCATGGCTGCGCGCGTGACGAGCTTGCGGTATGCATCCTCGGTCAGCCAGCGGGCGAGCTGTTCGACCTCACGGACGCCGGCGAGCACTTCGAACACCCCGACGGTGATGTTCCGCAGGAACGGTTCGGGATCCGGGAGTGCATCCGAGGAGGTGCGCTGCGGGGCGAAGAACTCCGAGAGCTCGGCCGCCCCCGGTGCGAAGGTGTCGCGGGGTCGTTCTGCGGGCGAGGGGGACATGTCGGCCAATCTGGACAGGGAGGTTCGTGCCGGTAGTAGAACACAAAGGCAACTCCCAGGAACACGGCCCGATCGCTCCTGTGGACAACTTCTCATCGACTCCTCACGATTGGCCTAACCTTCCGAGGTGCGATGGGATCGCTTCTTCGATGACCTGGAAGACCAGGTCGCTTCGGAGTGGGAGGCCGAGCGTGCCGCGCTCGACACCGAAGCGGAGAGGCTCCGTCTGTCGACGCTCACGCTCGCCGCGCGTCTGCGCGCCCTGGCGCCGCTCTCACCCGACGCGGAGGGCGCGGAAGTGACGGTGGACGCCGCCGCCGACCGTCTGCGTGGCACCGTCACGGCTGCGGGCTCCGACTGGCTGGCGCTCGACCTCGCCGACACGGCGGCCGCGACCGTCGCGGCACTCGTTCCCTTCGCCGCTGTGCGCGGTCTCGCACTCAGCCACGCCGCACTGCTCGCCACCGCGCGGCCCTCCGAGCGCCCGGCGGGCCTGCGCGAGCGGATGTCGTTCGGCTTCGTGTTGCGCGACTTCGTCCGCCGACGCCTCGCCCTCGCGGTCCACCTGGTCGACGGCGCAGTGCTCAGCGGAACGATCGATCGGGCGGGTGCCGATCACCTCGACCTGGCGCTGCACGATCCGGGATCGCCGCGGCGGGCGGCATCCGTCTCGGGCTTCCGCCTCATCCCCTTCGACGCGGTGGCCTGGGTGCGGCTCGAGGCCGCGTCGGTCATCCGCTGACGACGATCAGTCGGGATTGCGGACGATGCCGGTGCCCCACAGCTCCGGGAAGCTCGCCGTCTGCGACTGGTGCCACAGCGCGATGCGCCGTGCCTCTTCGGCCTGGTCGTCGAGGTAGGTCGCGACACTCGCCTCTTCCACCCGCCACTGCGCCGGCGCTCCCACGCGCATTCCGCGCAACCGCCCGTCCATGACCAGGGCGATGACCTCGTCGACGCCGACGCCGAGAATCTCCGCCACCTGACTGGGCGCGAGCAGGCGCACGGCAGGGGTGGTGTTCTCGGGCATGCCCCCATTATCGACCCGCCACCCTCGCTGTCCAGGGGCGCGAAACACCCCCTGTGGATAACGCCGGAGGTGAATCATCGCTCTGAGCGAACATGGGGTCATGACCGCCGCCGTCTCCTCGCCGTCGATGCGCCGCCCTGCGCGCCCGGATCTCCGGCTGCTGCTCGGAATCGTTCTGGTGCTGGCCTCCATCGGCGGGGTGTGGTTCACCGTGCAGGCGGCGCGGACGACCGCTCCCGCGTATGTGGCGACCCGCACGATCGTGCCCGGAGACGTGGTCACGGCCGAGGCGGTGCGCAGCGTCGAGGTCTCCCTCGGCACCGTTGCGGAGAACTATCTGACGGCGGACGCTCTCCAGACGGGGGTGGTCGCCACCCGCACAATCGAGGCGGGCGAACTGGTCCCCGCCGCTTCCGTGGGAAGCCCGGACGCGGCACGGACCACCCGCGTCGTGGTGCGCAGCGCCGTCGATGTACCGGCCTCCGTATCCGCGGGCACCGTCGTCGAGGTGTGGGCCGCACCCCAGCGGGAACGGGGGATCTACGACGCGCCACGCATTCTCGTCGCCGACGCGACCGTCGTCTCGGTCGCGCGCGACGAGTCGATGATCGGCGGGGGAGCGGCGCAGCTGGAGCTGGTGATCCCCCGAGCGGATGTCGCCGCCGCGCTGACCGCCATGAGCGACCAGTCCGCCCTCTCGGTGGTGCCGGTTGCCGGAGCGGGCTCATGAGGGTTCTCGTCGCCGTGGCGGACGGCGATCGCCTGGCCGTCGAGCTGGTCCACGAGGGCATCGAGATCGTCGGCGTCCTCGCCCCGGAGGCGCTGGCGCTCCTCGCACGCGACGACCTCCCCGAACCCGACGCATCCGCGGCCCTCCGCGCGCTCGCGGACGCCGACGCCGTGGTGCTCACGGTCTCGCGCGCCGTCGTCGACGCGTCGGTCGTCGCGCTGTGCGACCGTGCGCGGACTCGCATCGTCCCCGTCGCCTCGCGTACGGACGACATCCGGGCGGCCGAGGCCCTGGGGCTCGAGAGTCCCCTCGCGCCCGACGTCCCCGTGTGGCGGTTGTGCGAGGTGCTCGCGGCCGCGCCCGCCGTCGCCGTCGCGGCGCCGCCGTCGACCGGCCCCGCGGTCATCGTCGTGTGGGGGCCGGCCGGTGCGCCCGGCCGCTCGACCATCGCCGCCGGGCTCGCCGTCGAACTCGCGCGCGGAGGACGTCGCACCGCGCTGGTGGACGCGGACACCGCGGCTCCGTCCCAGGCGCTCAGCCTCTCGCTTCCCGACGAGGGACCGGGCTTCGCCGCCGCATGTCGCAGCGCCGAGCGCGGAGCGCTGGATGCCGCCGAGCTGACACGCATCGCACTGCCGCTGCGCGACACCGGGGTCGAGGTGCTCACCGGGGTGAACCGCCCCTCGCGCTGGCCGGAGTTGTCGGCGCCGCGGGTCACCGCCGCACTGGAGGCGACGCGGGGGTGGGTCGATCACGTCGTCGTCGATGTCGCCGCACCGCTCGAACGGGACGAGGAGATCGTCAGCGATCTCGCGGACGGCCCGCGTCGCAACGCCGCGACCGTGGCGGCGCTGCAGGCGGCCGACCTCGTGGTGGCCGTCGGCGCCGCTGATCCGGTCGGGATCGCACGATATCTGCGGGGTCACTCCGAGCTGAAGGCGATCGTCGGCTCCACCCCGGTGGTCTCCGTGATCAACCGCGTGCGCCCGGGGGTTCTCGGCATCGACGCGCGGGGTCAGGTCCGCCGGGCGCTCGACCGATTCGGCGGCATCGGCGACGTCTGGTTCCTGCCGCACGACGGCAAGTCGGCGGATGCGGCGCTCCTCGCCGCGCGCCCGATCGGTCTCGTCGCGCCGCGCTCCGGAGTCACGCTCGGCATCCGTCGGCTGGTCGGTGAGGCGATCCTGCCGCCGCCTCCTGCCGTGCCGGCGGACTCGGTCGTCCCGACGCGCCGTGTCCGGGCCGCGCGCCCTCGGCGAGGTGAGCGCGCGGCGCTGTCGACCCGGGCCTGAACCCTAAGCTGGTGGGGTGTCCACGCTCAGCGATCTCGTCTATGCCCAGGGCCGTTCCAGTGCGCAGGACGTCGAGTGGCTGCACCGGTTGGCCGGAGACGGTCAGCTGCTGGCGGACCTCGCCTTCGCCGACATCGTGCTGTGGGTCCCCACCCTCGACGATTCGTTCGTCGCGGTGGCGCATACCCGCCCGAGCGGGGCGGCGACGCTGTTCTACCGCGACATCGTGGGCGATCGCGTGCGGCCCCAGTGGCGGACGCAGGTGCGTGACGCCTTCCACACCGGACGCATCGTCGACTCGGCGTCCCCCGACTGGTTCGAGGAGACCCCGACCCGGGTGCGCGCCGTGCCGGTCGTGCGCTCCGGCGGCGGCCGCAACGAGACGATCGCGGTTCTCACCCGCCACACCAACCTCGGCGAGGCGCGCACGCCGTCGCGTCAGCAGATCACCTTCAACGACTGCGCCGACGACCTCTTCGGCATGATCGCCTCCGGCGACTTCCCCGACCTCACCGCCCCGACCTCTCCCCGCCGCGGCGCACCCCGTGCATCGGACGGCCTCGTCCGGCTCGACGTCGACGGAGTCACCACCTTCGCGAGCCCGAACGCGCTGTCGGCCTTCAACCGGCTCGGATTCGGCGATGAGCTCGAGGGCGAGTCGCTCGTGGAGGTCGTGACGCAGATCCTCCCCGGCAAGCGCCAGTTCGACGAATCGCTCCCGGTCGTACTCACCGGTCGCGCACCGTGGCGCGCCGATGTCGAGGCGCGCGGCGTCACGGTCTCGCTGCGAACGATCCCGCTCCGAGACCGCGGAACGCGGATCGGCGCGATCGTGCTGTGTCGCGATGTCACCGAGATCCGCCATCAGGAGCAGGAGCTCATCACCAAGGACGCCACGATCCGCGAGATCCACCACCGGGTGAAGAACAACCTGCAGACGGTGGCGTCGCTTCTGCGGATCCAAGCCCGCCGGTCGCACTCCGAAGAGGCACGCGAAGCGCTGACCCAGGCCATGCGGCGCGTGTCGGCCATCGCCGTGGTGCACGACACGCTCTCGGAGGGGCTCGCCCAGAACGTCGACTTCGACGACGTGTTCGACCGTGTGCTGAAGCTCGTCGCCGAGGTGGCGGCCGCGCCCAACACGCGCGCGCGCACCCGGTCGACGGGGCGTTTCGGCACGCTGCCGAGCGAGTACGCCACGCCCCTCGCGCTCGCTCTGACCGAACTCGTCACGAATGCGGTCGAGCATGGGCTCGCGGGGCAGGAGGGCGACGTGGAGATCATCGCCGAACGGACGGGGGAGACCCTCGAGGTCCGCGTGCGCGACACCGGGTCGGGTCTTCCCGAGGGTCAGGTCGGCCGGGGACTGGGGACGCAGATCGTGCGCACCCTGATCCAGGGGGAGCTGGGCGGCACGATCGACTGGCACACGATCATGGGCAGCGGGACCGAAGTCACGATCGAGATCCCGCTGCGCTACATCGAGCGCGCTCGGGGCTGAGGGTCTTCCGGCTCAGGAGGCGCGGCGGGCGCGGGCGGCGCGGCGCTTGAGCGCACGGCGCTCGTCTTCGGACAGGCCTCCCCAGACGCCCGAGTCCTGACCGGACTCGAGTGCGTACTGCAGGCACACCTCGGTGACGGTGCACCGAGCACAGACGGACTTGGCCTTCTCGATCTGGTCGACGGCCGGACCGGTGTTCCCGACGGGGAAGAACAGTTCGGGGTCGACGGTGAGGCAGGCGGCCTTGTCGCGCCAGTCCATAGAGGTGCTCCTTGATGCGGGGGGATGAGGGAAAAGACGAGGGACGGATTCGGGTCCGTTACTCTGGTGGGGGTGCGAGATCGACTCGCCCCACGTCGCTGTGGGAGCACACGGCTTCACCAATCGTCCCACAGCGGTTTACCTGAATCAAGGGTTGACCGGCAGGTTTGTGCGGAAGACGCTGATGATTCGCGCCTAGCACATGAGCCTTCCTATAATCTCGACCGGTCAGAAAGAGAGTCGCGCGCATGCTGGCGAGAACGACGGGACGCGCCGCGGCGGTCCTCCTGGTGGCCGAGGGGCTCGGCATCCTGGCTCTCCTCGTGTGGCAGATCGGCGCCCTGCTCGCGGGCGACACCGCCGTCCTCACCACGGCGATCGCCCTCGCCGTCCTCACCGCGATCGGGGCCGCGGCCGTCGTCGCGTTCGGGGTCGCCACGTGGAGTGAGCGCAGCTGGGGACGCTCCGGAGGAGTCGTCACCCAGCTGCTGATCCTCGCCGTCGCACTCGGAGCCGTCACCGGTGCGTTCGCCGCCCCGGGGGTCGCCCTCGCCCTCGCGGTGCCGGCGGTCGTCACCCTCGTGCTGTTGGCGATGACGGTGCGCGCCAGTGCACCGCCCCGCGAGGATCGCGCGGGCGGCGACGTCTGAGGCTCAGCCGATCAGGCGTCGAGTCCGAGGAGCGAGCGCACCCGCGCGACGTGTCCGGTGGCCTTGACGTTGTAGAGGGCGTGCTCGATGCGGCCCTCGCCGTCGATCACGAACGTGGAGCGGATCACGCCGAGGACGGTCTTGCCGTAGTTGGTCTTCTCGCCCCACGCGCCGTAGGCCTCGTGCACGCTGTGGTCCGGGTCGCTCAGCAGGTCGTAGGTGAGCGCATCGCGCTCGCGGAACTCGCGGAGCTTCGCCGGCTCGTCGCGCGAGATGCCGAGCACGGTGTATCCGGCTGCCTGGAGCGGGGCGAGGCTGTCGCGGAAGTCGCAGGCCTCCGTGGTGCACCCCGGCGTCATCGCCGCGGGGTAGAAGAAGAGGACGACGCCGGTGCCACGGCGCTCGGAGAGCCGCACCGGGGTGCCGTCCTGGTCGACGAGGGTGAAATCGGGGGCGGTGTCGCCGGTGGAGAGACGCGTCATCCCCTCAGCCTATGGGACCCCTCCTGCCCGCGGCGAAGGTCTCGAGGAGGCGCTGCAGGGAGTCCAGTCGCGCGTGACCGCCGGGACCGAGCTCACCGGCCGCAACGGCGTCGACGATGGCGCAGTCCGGGGCGTCGGGAAGATGTGTGCACCCGCGGGGGCAGCGTGCTGCGACCTCGTCCAGATCGGTGAATGCGCGGAGGATGTTCGCGGGGTCGACGTGTCCGAGTCCGAAGGAACGGACGCCGGGAGTGTCGATCACCCAGCCGTTGCCCGTCGCACCGCGATAGCGCAGCGAGACCGTCGAGCTGGAGGTGTGCCGGCCCCGGCCGGTGACCTGGTTGACGTGCCCGGTCGCCCGTCCGGCTTCGGGCACCAGGGCGTTGACCAGTGTGGACTTCCCGACGCCGGAGTGCCCGACGAACACCGTGGAGTGCCCGACGAGGGCCTCCCCGATGCGCTCGAGCGGCATCCGTCCGGCGCCCTGCCCGCTCGTGAACACCTCGAGTCCGAGTCCTTCGAAGTGCGCGAGGAACTCCGTGGGGTCGGCGAGGTCGGTCTTGGTCACGACCAGGAGAGGGCGGATGCCGGCATCCAGGGCGGCGACGAGGTAGCGGTCCACCAGACGAGCGCGCGGTTCCGGGTCGGCCGCAGCCACGACGACGAGCATCTGATCGGCGTTGGCGACGATGATGCGTTCGACCTGGTCGGTGTCATCGGCGCTGCGGCGCAGGAGCGACCGGCGGTCGAGGATCCCGACGATCCGGCAGAGCGTGCCCTCGTCTCCCGAGAGGTCGCCCACGACGCGAGCCTGGTCTCCCGTGACGATCGGGGTCTTCCGCAGCTCGCGCGCGCGCACCGCGAGGATGGTCCGTTCCTGCGGCGTGTCCTCGTCCACGAGGACCGTGTACCGGCCCCGGTCGACGCCCAGCACCCGTGCCACGGTCGCGTCGGCGTGGGCGGGACGCCGCTTGGTGCGGGGGCGGTTGGCCTTGGGGTTGGGCCTGACGCGGATGTCGCTCTCGTCGAAGTCCGCCTCGTCCTCGTCATCGAGGTCGTCGAGCCAGCTCATGCGCCCTCGAGCATGCCATGCCACAGTTCCGGGAACTGCGGCATGGTCTTGGCGGTCGTTCCGATGTCGTCGATCTCGACCCCGTCCACAGCCAGCCCGATGAGCGCGCCGGTCGTGGCGAGACGATGGTCGTGGTGGGCGCGCCAGAGGCCGCCGTGCAGGGGGCGGGGGACGATGCGGATGCCGTCCTCCAGCTCGTGCGCCTCCCCGCCGAGGCCGCGCAGCTCGCCCACCAGCGCCGCGATGCGATCCGTCTCGTGGCCGCGGATGTGGCCGATGCCGTAGAGCGTGGTCGGCGCGTCGGCGAAGGCCGCCAGGGCGAAGATCGTGGGTGTGAGCTCGCCGGCCGCCGAGAGGTCGAGGTCGACGCCCTGGATGCCGGCCCCGGAGGTGACGGTGAGAGCTCCGCCGCGGCGGGTGACCTTCGCGCCCATCAGGGAGAGGATGTCGCCGAGCATCGCGCCCGGCTGCGTCGAATGCGCGGGCCATCCGGTCACCGACACCGATCCGCCCGCGATCATGGCGGCGGCGAGGAACGGAGCGGCGTTGGAGAGGTCGGGTTCGATGGCGATGTCCTTCGCCCGAAGGGGCCCCGGGGGCACGATCCATTCGCCGGGACGAGGGCGCTCGACGTGGACGCCGCGGTGTGCGAGGCTCTCCACCGTCATATCGATGTGCGGCATGCTCGGAAGCCGGTGGCCGGCGTGGACGAGGTGCAGCCCCACATCGAACCGCGGCGCGGCCAGGAGCAGGCCCGAGACGAACTGGCTGGACGCGCTGGCGTCGATGGTCACCTCGCCGCCGCGCACGTGGCCGTGACCGCGCACGACGAACGGGAGCGCCCAGCTGCCGCCGTCGTCGATGTCGACGCCGACGTCGCGCAGCGCCGAGATCATCGCTCCCATCGGGCGGTGGAGCGCGCTCTCGTGCGCGGTCAGTGTCACCTCGCCCTGCGCGAAACCCGCGGCGGCGGCCGCGAAGCGCATGACGGTGCCCGCCTGCCCGCAGTCCACCACCGCCTCGCCGCGGAGGGGCCACACGGGCTCGATGAGAAGGTCCGGGCCGAAGGGCCCCGCGCCCGGCTCCTCGGTGATCCCGACGCCGAGAGCGCGGAGGGCGTCGACCATGCGGGCGGAGTCGTCCGAATGCAGGGGAGCGACCAGCCGACCGGGGCCGTCGGCGAGGGCGGCGAGGATCAGCTCCCGGTTGGTCAGCGACTTCGAGCCGGGAACCGTGACCGTGGCGTGCAGGTCGGACTCCGCCCTCGGTGCGAGCCAGGTCGCGGCCGTCGAGGTGGCAGGGGAATACCGATCGGCGCTCATCGGTTCCTAGCCTACTGACACGCACCGCCACGCCCGAAGCGCGGCGGAGCCGGACGGAAGGGAGTGTGCACGTCGTGACCGTCATGCTCGAGCGCGAGGACACCGCCGTAGACTGGCGCCTGATGAGCGAACAGCCCGACCAGGCGCCCGATGCGCGCACCCAGTTCGAGGAGCAGGCGCTCCCGTTCATGGATCAGTTGTACGCCGCCGCGATGCGGATGACGCGCAACCCCGCGGATGCCGCGGACCTCGTGCAGGAGACGTTCGTCAAGGCGTTCGCCTCATGGCAGACCTTCACCCAGGGCACCAACCTGAAGGCGTGGCTGTACCGGATCCTCACCAACACCTACATCAACATCTATCGCAAGAAGCAGCGGGAGCCGTATCAGGGCACGATCGACGAGCTGGAGGACTGGCAGCTCGGCGGGGCGGAGTCCACGACGGCGCGGGCCAGCCGGTCCGCTGAGGCCGAGGCGATCGATCACATGCCGGCATCCGTGGTGAAGGATGCCCTGCAGGCGATCCCCGAGGATTTCCGGTTGGCGGTGTACCTCGCCGACGTCGAGGGCTTCGCCTACCAGGAGATCGCCGACATCATGAAAACACCGATCGGCACGGTCATGAGCCGCCTGCACCGCGGCAGGCGCATGCTGCGTGACCTGCTGGCCGACTATGCGACGGAGCGCGGCATCGCCGGTGCCGCCACGAGGAGTGCGAAATGACCGATTGCGGTTGCGAGAAGGCGCAGCGCGAGCTGGAGGAGTTCCTGCGCAACGAGGTGTGCAAGACCCAGCACACCGACATCGCCGAGCACCTGGAGAACTGCCAGGGATGCCGGGACGAAGCGCTCGTGGCGCGCACGCTCACCGAGGTCGTCGCACGCGCGTGCAAGGAGGCGGCGCCCGAGGAGCTGCGCGACCAGGTGCTCGAGCGCCTGCGCGCGATCCAGGCGACGCACTGACGACGACGCCGCCGGCATCCCGAGGGATGACCGGCGGCGTGACGTCGTCCGGTGCGGGGCGACCTCGGCCTCAGCCTCGGCTCAGAGGGCGAGCGCCTTCTGCATGATGGCGGCCTGCTCCACAGCGTGGACCTTCGGGGATCCCGTGGCCGTGGACGCTGCGGCGGACCGTGACACGACACGGATCGTGCGACCATCGAGCTCGGGGACGACGTTCAACGCGATGAACGGCCAGGCTCCCTGGTTCTCGGGCTCATCCTGGACCCACACCAGCTCCGCGTTCGGGTACCGGTCGAGCACCGCGCGCAGTTCGTCGATGGGCGCCGGGTAGTACTGCTCCAGGCGCACGAGCGCGATGCCGTCGTTCGGGTTCTTCTCGAGCTCGGCCTTGAGGTCCCAGTGGATCTTGCCCGCGTGCAGGAGCACGCGCTTCACGCCCGAGGCGTCGATGGACCGCGTGTCGTCGATGACCGGCTCGAACCGGCCGGTGAGGAAGTCCTCGACCGGGCTGGTCGCACCGCGCAGGCGCAGCATGGCCTTCGGGGTGAAGACGATCAGCGGCCGACGCGGTCGTGCGTAGGCCTGACGGCGCAGCAGGTGGAAGTACGACGCCGGGGTGGAGGGCCGCGCGACCGTCATGTTGTCCTGCGCGCACATCTGCAGGTACCGCTCGATCCGGGCGGACGAGTGATCCGGTCCCTGACCCTCGTACCCGTGGGGGAGAAGGAGGACGACGCTCGACTGCTGAGCCCACTTCTGCTCCGCAGACGAGATGAACTCGTCGATGACGGACTGCGCGCCGTTGCCGAAGTCGCCGAACTGCGCCTCCCACAGCACCAGCGCGTCGGCCCGCTCGACGGAGTATCCGTATTCGAAGGCCATCGCGGCGTACTCGCTGAGCAGCGAGTCGTAGACCCAGAAGCGGCCCTGGTCGTCGCTGAGGTTCGTCAGCGGGATCCACTCCTGGCCGTTTCCGCGGTCGTGGAGCACGGAGTGGCGCTGCACGAAGGTGCCGCGGCGCGAGTCCTGGCCCGCGAGGCGGACGTTGGTCTTCTCGAGCAGAAGCGACCCGAACGCCAGCAGTTCGCCGAACGCCCAGTCGATCGCGCCGTTGCGGCTCATGTCCGCGCGCTTGTCGAGCAGCTGCTGCAGCTTCGCGTGCACCGTGAAGCCCTCGGGCTTGTTCACGAAGGCATCGCCGATGAGGTGCACGACCTCGCGCGAGACGCCCGTGGATTCCGGCTGGCCGGACGCGGGCTCGACATCGGCCTCGGCATCCACCACCGGGGAAGAGCCGGTCTCGGCGGCGTGCGTCTCGGCGAACGCGACCTCGAGGCGGTTCTGGAAGTCGCGCTTGGCCTGCTCGTACTCCTCCTCGGTGATGTCGCCACGTCCGACGAGCGACTCGGTGTACAGACGGCGGACGGATCGCTTCGCCTCGATGAGGTTCGTCATGAGCGGCTGGGTCATCGAGGGGTCGTCGCCCTCGTTGTGGCCGCGGCGCCGGTAGCAGACCAGGTCGATGACGACGTCGCGGTGGAACTCCTCGCGGTAGGCGAAGGCGAGCTGCGCGACGCGGGTGACCGCCTCGGGGTCGTCGCCGTTCACGTGCAGGATCGGCGCCTGGATGGTCTTGGCGACGTCGGTGGCGTAGACCGAGCTGCGGGCATCCTGCGGCGTCGTGGTGAAGCCGACCTGGTTGTTGACCACGACATGGACCGTGCCGCCGGTGCGGTAGCCCCGCAGCTGCGACATCTGGAGCGTCTCCACGACCACGCCCTGACCGGCGAACGCTGCGTCGCCGTGGACGAGGATGGGCAGCCACGAGAAGGTGCCGATGGGCTTGCGGTCCTGCTTGGCGCGGACGATGCCCTCCAGCACACCATCGACGGTCTCGAGGTGCGACGGGTTCGCCGCGAGGTAGACCGGAAGCTCGGCGCCGTCGTCGGCGGAGAACGTGCCCTCGGTGCCGAGGTGGTACTTCACATCGCCGGATCCGCTCTTCGAGCCGATCGCGACCTGTCCCTCGAACTCGCGGAAGACCTGACCATACGTCTTCCCGGCGATGTTGGTGAGGACGTTCAGACGCCCTCGGTGCGCCATGCCGATCGCGGCTCCGTCGAGACCGGCTTCCGCGGCTCCCTGGAGGATCTCGTCCAGAAGAGGGATGAGCGACTCGCCACCCTCGAGGCTGAAGCGCTTCTGACCGACGTACTTCGTCTGCAGGAACGTCTCGAACGCCTCGGCCTGGTTGAGCTTGTCCAGGATGCGGAGCTGCTCGTCATGCGTCGGCTTCTGGTACTTCTGCTCGACGTTGCGCTGGAACCACGCGCGCTGCTCCGGGTCCTGGATGTGCATGTACTCGAGGCCGATGGTGCGGCAGTACGAGTCGCGGAGCACGCCCAGGATGTCGCGGAGCTTCAGCTGGCGCTTGCCGCCGAAGCCGCCGGTGACGAACTCGCGGTCGAGGTCCCAGAAGGTGAGACCGTGGTTCTCGATCTCGAGGTCCGGGTGGGTGCGCTGGACGTACTCGAGCGGATCGATGTCGGCCATGAGGTGGCCGCGGACACGGAAGGAGTTGATCAGCTCCTGCACGCGCGAGGTCTTGTCGACCCGCTCGGCGAGGTCGACGTTGATGTCGTTCGCCCAGTGGATCGGCGCGTAGGGGATGCGCAGCTCGGCGAAGATCGAGTCGTAGAACCCGCGCTGCCCGATGAGGAGCTCGTGCACCTTCTTCAGGAACTCACCGGAGCCCGCACCCTGGATGACGCGGTGGTCGTAGGTCGAGGTGAGGGTGATCGTCTTGCCGATCGCCAGCTCGCTGAGCGTCTTCTCGCTCGCGCCCTGGAACTGGGCAGGGTACTCCAGCGCGCCGGCGCCGACGATGCAGCCCTGCCCCTTCATCAGGCGGGGCACCGAGTGCACGGTGCCGATGCCGCCGGGGTTGGTCAGGGAGATCGTCGTGCCCTGGAAGTCGGCCGCGGTCAGCTTGTTCTTGCGGGCGCGCGTGACCAGGTCCTCGTAGGTGCTGAGGTACTCGCCGAAGGTCAGCTGGTCCGCGCGCTTGATGCTCGGCACGAGCAGCGCGCGGGTGCCGTCGGGGCGCGGCAGATCGATCGCGATGCCGAGGTTCACGTGCGCCGGAGCCACGACCGAGGGCTTGCCGTCGACCTCGGCGTAGAAGACGTTCTGGCTCGGGAACTCCTTGAGCGCCTGGATGATCGCCCAGCCGATGAGGTGGGTGAAGCTGACCTTCCCGCCCCGCGTGCGCGACATGTGGTTGTTGATCACGATCCGGTTGTCGATCATGAGCTTCGCGGGGACCGTGCGCACACTCGTCGCGGTGGGGACGGTGAGGGACTCGTCCATGTTGGCGGCGAGCGCCTTCGGCATCCCCTTCAGAACGGTCACCTGGTCTTCGGCCTGCTCGCTCGCCTCGGACGGTGCCGCAGCGGGAGCCTGCGCCGGGATCGGCTGCGGAGACGCGGGGCGTGCGGTGGTCCGCGCGACGGGCTGCGACCCGATGGTGGGGATCGGCGCCGTCACCGGCTTCGGCTCTTTCGTGGTGGGGGCCGCCTTCGCCGACGGTGCCGCCGCCTCGGTCACCGACGCGGTCGGCGCCGGTGCGGACGCCTGCGGCTTCTCCGCCCCGTCCACCGGGGTGTAGGACTCGAGAATCGGCCACCACGCCTTGTCGACGGAGTTCGGATCGACGCGGTACTGCTCGTACAGCTCGTCGACGAGCCATTCGTTGGCTCCGAACTCTCCTTCGTTCGAAACTCCAAGGCCCGTCACCTGGCTCGACACGCTGGATCGCCTGCTTTCATCGATGAATGTCCGTGGGTCGCGGGGGCGCGGACGCGCTCACGCGCACGACCTGACAAGCCTAACCCCATCCGCACCCGGCGTTCGGGGTGCAGGGGGGCCCATCAGAGATAAGAATCCGCAGAATCATCCGCACAGGAAGGGTCACTACTCTTGGGCGCCATGGAGTTCTACGGCGCGCAGCCCGATGTCGATCTGACCTACTCCGACGTGTTCCTCGTCCCGCGTCGCTCGGCGGTGACCAGTCGTCTCGATGTCGACCTCTCCCCGCGTGACGGCACGTCCGCCACGATCCCGCTCGTCTCGGCGAACATGAACTCCGTCACCGGGGCGCGGCTGGCGGCCACCCTCGCCCGCCGCGGAGGCCTCGGGGTGCTCCCGCAGGACATGCCGCTGCAGGAACTGGATGCGGCGATCCGCTGGGTGAAGAGCCAGCCGGTGCGCTGGGACACTCCGCTCGTGCTGCCCCCGGAGGCGACCGTCGCCGACGCGGCACGCCTGCTCCCCGCCACCCCGGGGCACGGGATCGTCGTCGCCCCGTCGGATCAGGCGACGGATGCCGGCATTCCGCACGATCGGATCCTGGGGGTCGTCCCCGCCGAGCGCCTCGGCACCGCGCTGGCGGATGCCCGGCTCGGAGATCTCGTCCGCGGTCACGCCGTCTCGATCGAGGCGGAGGACATCGGCTCGTCCCGTGCGGCCTTCGACGTCCTCGTGGCGGCGGATGCGGCGACCGTCTGCGTCGTGGAGAGGGGCCACCTGGTGGGCACGCTCTCGCCGCGGACGGCGCTGCGGTCGACGCTGTACCGTCCCGCGGTGGACGCCGACGGCCGGCTCATCGTCGCGGCCGCCGTCGGCATCAACGGCGATGTGGCGGCGAAGGCCCGAGCCCTGGTCGCCGCGGGTGTCGACGTGCTGGTCGTCGACACCGCGCACGGCCACCAGGAAGGAATGCTGCGGGCGCTGCGGACCGTGTCCGATCTCGGACTCGGCGTCCCGATCGCCGCCGGCAACATCGTCACCGCGGACGGGGTCGCCGATCTCGTCGACGCCGGTGCCGGCATCCTGAAGGTCGGGGTCGGACCCGGTGCGATGTGCACCACGCGCATGATGACCGCCGTCGGCCGGCCGCAGTTCTCCGCCGTCCTGGAGACGGCGGAGGCCGCGCGGGAGCGCGGAGCGCACGTGTGGGCGGACGGCGGCGTGCGCTACCCGCGGGACGTCGCGCTGGCGCTCGCCGCGGGAGCGGCATCCGTCATGATCGGGTCGTGGTTCGCCGGCACGATCGAGGCGCCCGGCGAGGTGCGCACGGACGCCGACGGGCGCGCGTACAAGGAGTCGTGGGGCATGGCCTCCACGAAGGCGGTGCACGAGCGGTTCGGACGCCTCGACCCCTACGAACTCGCGCGCAAGGAGCTGTTCGCCGAGGGCATCTCCTCCTCGCGCATCTACATCGACCCGCTGCGGCCGAGCCTGGAGGACCTGCTCGACATGATCACCTCCGGCGTCCGCTCGTCGTTCACCTATGCGGGCGCGGCCACCGTGCCCGAGTTCCGCGAGCGCGCGCGCGTCGGTCTGCAGTCCGCCGCCGGTTACGAAGAGGGCAAGGCGCTGCCGGTCAGCTGGTAGGTGCCCCGCCCGCGCGTGCGCAACTCCTCCGATCCGCGGATCCGGGGGGCTCGCTCGGTCCGTTCCGGTCGGCGTGGGCGCGGATCTGAGGAGTTCGGTCCGGGCGGCGACGGGGCGGCACGCGTGCGGCGGCGTCCCGTACACTTCTGCTCCATGGACGACCCTCCTAGTTGCAGACCCGTGCCCCACCGCTCCGCCTCCCCGAACGAGGGAGGTGACGTGTGATGGATTACGTCATGTTGGGCGTGGGGCTGCTGCTCACCATCGGAACAGGACTGTTCGTCGCCAGCGAATTCGCGCTGGTCAATCTCGACCGCGCCGACCTCGAGGCCCGCCGCGAGGCGGGAGAGACCCGGCTGTCGCTGACCATCAGCGCGCTGCGGATCACCTCGACCCACCTCTCCAGTGCACAGCTGGGCATCACCCTCACCACGCTCCTCACCGGGTACACGATGGAACCGGCGATCTCCAACCTCCTGCGCCCGGTGTTCACCGCGTGGGGGATGCCGGAGGCCCTCGTCTCGCCGGTCGCGGTGATCGTCGCGATCAGCGTCGCCACCATCTTCTCGATGATCATCGGCGAGCTCGTCCCCAAGAACTTCGCCCTCGCGGTGCCGCGTCAGACCGCCAAGCTCGTCATTCCCTTCCAAGTCGCATTCACGACGGTCTTCCGTCCGGCCATCCGGATGCTGAACGGCAGCGCCAACGGCGTCCTCCGGGCCCTGGGCGTCGAGCCGAAGGAAGAGCTGTCCGGAGCCCGCACGGCCGAGGAGCTGTCGAGCCTTGTGCGCCGTTCGGCGAGCGCGGGCGTCCTGGAGAAGGACACCGCATCGCTCCTGGACCGCAGCCTGCGGTTCTCGCGTCTCACGGCCGCCGACGTCATGACCCCGCGCCCGAGCATCCACGCCGTCGCCGCCGGCGACTCCGCCGAGGACGTCGTGCAGCTCGCCCGCCGGACCGGGCACAGCCGCTTCCCCGTCTACGACGACTCGATGGACGACATCACGGGCATCGTGCACCTCAAGGCCGCGATCGGCGTCCCGCGCGACCGGCGCGCCGACGTCCCCGCGGCGGCGCTGTCGACGGAGCCGCTGCGCGTCCCCGAAGCCGTGCACCTCGATGTCCTGATCGCCGAGCTCCGCGCCCGCGGGTACCAGATGGCCGTCGTCGTCGACGAGTACGGCGGGACGGCCGGTGTGGTCACCCTCGAGGACCTCGTCGAGGAGATCGTCGGCGAAGTCCTCGACGAGCACGACCGGCGCCGCGCGGGTGTCGTCCGCAGCGGCGACTCGGTCCTCCTGCCAGGCGACCTCCGCCCCGACGAGGTGCGCGACCGCACGGGCATCCTGATCCCGGAGGGGGAGGTCTACGACACGGTGGGCGGCTACATCATGAGCGTCCTGGAGCGTATCCCCGCCGTCGGCGACAAGGTCTCCATCGACGACGGCGACCTCGAAGTGCACCGGATGGACGGACGCCGAGTCGACCGGGTGCGCTTCACCCCCTCGCCCGTCGCCGTCCCCGTGCCGGGCTCGTCGCGCACCGCCGAGTCGAAGGCGGGTGATCGCCGATGAACGATTGGGCGGGACTGGCCTGGCTGGTCGTGCTGCTCGCGGCCAACGCCTTCTTCGTCGGCGCCGAGTTCGCCGTCATCTCCGCGCGGCGCTCGCAGATCGAGCCGCTCGCCGAGAAGGGCTCCCGCGCGGCGAAGACCGCACTGTACGCGATGGAGCACGCCACGCTCATGCTCGCGACCAGTCAGCTGGGCATCACCATCTGCTCCCTGCTGATCCTGAACGTCTCCGAGCCGGCGATCCACCATCTCCTCGCGGAGCCGCTCGGCCTCACCGGCCTCCCCGAGGCGCTCGTGGACACGATCGGCTTCGTCGTGGCGCTGCTGATCGTCTCCTATCTGCACGTGGTCTTCGGCGAGATGGTGCCGAAGAACCTCGCCTTCAGCGTCCCCGATCGTGCGGTGCTGATGCTCGCGACCCCGCTCGTGTGGGTCTCGAAGCTCTTCCACCCGATCATCGTGACGCTGAACTGGATCGCCAACCACATCGTGCGTCTGGCGAAGGTGGAGCCGAAGGACGAGGCCGCCTCGACGTTCACGCTGGAAGAGGTCGCCACGATCGTCAACCAGTCCCGCATCGAAGGCGTCCTCGACGATGCGGCGGGCACGGTGGCGGCGGTGATGGAGTTCACCGACAAGAAGGCGGCCGACATCGCCGTGCCGATGAGCGACCTCGTGACCCTGCCGCAGCACACGACCCCGGTCGAGATCGAGCGGGCCGTGGCCAAGCACGGCTTCTCGCGCTACGTCATCATCGACGACGAGGGACTCCCCGTCGGCTACGTCCACCTGAAGGACGTGCTGCGCGCCGCGGAGGACCCGGAGCTGGCGGCGGACGTCGCGCGCCCGGTCCCGAGCAAGCGGATCCACCATATGGTTCCGGTGCTGGAGACGACCGACCTCGAGGACGCGCTGGCCGTCATGCGCCGCGCGGGACGACACCTCGCGCAGGTCCGAGACGCGGAAGGCACCACGACGGCGGTGCTGTTCCTCGAGGACGTCATCGAAGAGCTCGTCGGCGAGGTGCAGGACGCCACCCGACGCGGGGTGCGGTGAGATGACCGCACCCGCCGCGCCGAACGACCCGCTCTGGGCGGAGACGGACGCCCGCGCGCACGTCCGCGCGCCGCGCTCCGACGACGACAAGTACCGGCGCGGGGTGGTGGGGCTGCGCACCGGCGCGGACGAGTACCCGGGCGCCGCGGTCCTCGGCGTCGAAGCGGCGTGGCGGTCCGGCGCCGGTATGGTCCGTTACATCGGGCCGCGTCGTGCGGAGGACCTCGTCCTCGCGCGGCGTCCCGAGACGGTCACCGCGGGCGGTCGGGTGCAGGCGTGGGTGCTCGGCTCGGGAACGGATGCCGCGACCCGGGCGCCGGCGGAGACCTCGGCGCTCCGGGATCTTCTCGACGGGGAGGTCCCGATCGTCGTCGATGCGGGCGCCCTCGACCTGGCCCCGGACGCTTCGGCGCCGCGCATCCTGACGCCCCACGCGCGCGAGCACGATCGTCTGCGTGCGGCGCTCGGACTCGCCGACGCGGGCGCGGATCGCGCGGCATCCGTCGCAGAGACGGCGCGTGCCGTCGATGCGGTCGTGCTCCTCAAGGGCGCGCGGACCCTCGTGGCGGCACCGGACGGCACGCTCCTCGCGGTGGAGGCCGGCACTCCGTGGCTCGCGACCGCGGGAACGGGCGACGTCCTCGCCGGAATCATCGGCGCCCTTGTGGCGGCCGCCGCCGCAGACCACCCCCGCCTCGATCCGCGGCGATTGGCAGGACTCGCCGCGACCGGCGCGTGGGTGCACGGGCGTGCCGCGCGCCGTGCCTCCGCGCGGCACGCGGGTGGGCCCATCACCGCTCTGGACGTCGCGGAGGCCGTCCCCGCGGTCCTCGGCGAGGAGCTCGCGGCCGGTTCCCAGCCTCGGTGAGACACGCCGCGCTCCCTAGGATGGGACCGTGTCGAGGCGGGCGGCGTTGTGGTGCGGGTTCGCCCTCGTGCACGCCCTCGTCATCGTCCTGGGTCTCGTCGACGGACGCGCCGCCTCGTGGGACGTCGACCAGCTCTACCGGTGGTGGGCGGGCACGACGATCCGGGGCGACGCGATCCCCGGCGTCACCATGGAGTGGATCTACCCGCCCCTCGCGCTGGTGCCGATCGTCCTGGCGGGCTTCCTCGGCGCCGTCGTCGACTTCACCCTCGCGTGGGGACTGCTGGTCACCGCGGCGGATGCCGTCGCCTTCGGCATCCTGATCGGCACCGCCCGCTCGCGGGGTCGCATCGCGGCCGCGCTCTTCTGGCTCGCCGCGATCCTCGCCCTCGGCGGTGTCGGCATGTATCGCCTGGACGCCGTCACCGTGCCGCTGGCGATCCTCGGCTGCGTGTGGCTCATCGGTCGTCCGTGGCTCGCCTCCGCGCTGCTCGCGGCGGCGACCTGGATCAAGGTCTGGCCGGCGGCGCTCCTGCTCGCCGCGATGATCGCTGTCCGTCGTCGGGGAGCGATCATCGGCGGCGGCGCGGCGCTCAGCGTCGTCGTGGTCGCCCTCGCACTGTCAGCGGGCGGCGCGGCCCACCTCCTCGGCTTCGTGGGGGACCAGGCCTCCCGTGGGCTGCAGCTGGAGGCTCCCGTCAGCTCGGTCTACGTCCTGCTCGCACTGGCCGGCTCGTCCGGGGCCGCGGTGTACTACGACCCCGACATCGTCACCTTCCAGGTCACGGGTCCGAACGTCGACGTCGTGATCGCCCTCATGACCCCCCTCCTCGTCCTCGTCGGCGCGGCGCTCGCAGCCGTCGGCGCCGCGAAGGTCGCGCGCGGGGCCCGCTTCGTCTCCCTCTTCCCTCCGCTCGCGCTCTCGCTGGTGCTCGCGCTGATCGCGGTGAACAAGGTCGGCTCGCCGCAGTACATGGTGTGGATCATCGCGCCCTTCGTGCTCGCCCTGGTGATCGATCGACGGGCCTGGGCGGGACCGGCGCTCCTGGCGCTGGTCATGACCGCAGCCACACAGGTGCTCTTCCCGTGGACGTACGACGCGCTGCTGGCGCTGCAGCCGGCCGCGGTCGCGCTGCTGCTGGGGCGTAACCTGCTGGAGGTGGTCCTGTTCGTCTGGACCGTGGCGCGCCTTGTGGCCGTCCCCACCGCCGCCCGCGTCGCCGCGGGCGATCCCCGACCCGCCTCCCCGGAAGGACACCCATGATCGTCGCCTTCTCCGTCGCGCCGAGCGGCACCGGCCGCGCCGACGGCTCCGTCCACGATGCGGTGGCCGCCGCCGTGCGGGTCGTCCGCGACAGCGGTCTGCCGCATCGCACCTCGTCGATGTTCACCGAGATCGAGGGGGAGTGGGACGAGGTCTTCGATGTCGTCAAGCGTGCGACCGAGGCCGTCACGCCGTTCGGGTCGCGCGTCTCGCTCGTGCTGAAGGCCGACATCCGCCCGGGGTACACCGGAGAACTGGACGGCAAGCTCGAGCGTCTCGAAGCGGCGATCGAGCGGTCCTGAACCGGAGGCTCAGTCCTCCAGCAGTCGCCGCAGGTGCGTGCCCACCGCCGCGGTCTCGATGAGGAAGCCGTCGTGGCCGAAGTCGCTCGCGAGCACGACGGCGCGGTCCCCGTCGATCGTGCGACGGATGCCGCGGGCGATGCGGTGCTGGCCCTCGATCGGGAAGAGGCGGTCGCTGTCGATTCCGAGGACGAGTGTGCGCGCCTGCACGCGCTGCAGCGCCTCCTCGATGCCGCCGCGGTCGCGCCCCACGTCGTGCGAGTTCATCGCCTCGACGAGGGTGAGGTAGGAGTTCGCGTCGAACCGGCGGGTGAACTTGTTGCCGTGGAAGTCGAGGTAGGACTCCACCGCGAAGCGGCCGCCGTGTCCGAGCGGGCTGACGCCGGACTGCCAGGAGCGCTGGAAGCGCTGATTCAGCTCGGTGGGCGAACGGTAGTTCAGCAGAGCCATGCGGCGGGCGAGGGCCAGGCCGCGGTGCGGCCCGTCCCCGTCGCCGGCGTCGTAGTACTGGCCGCCGGCGAAGCGGGGGTCGAGGCGGATCGCTCCCAGTTGGACGGAGTTCAGCGCGATCTGATCGGCGGTGTTCACGGGCGGCGCCGAGAGGACCGCGAGGCGCTCGACGCGCTCCGGGAGGCCCACCGCCCATTCCAGCGCGTGCATCCCGCCCATGGAGCCGCCGATCACGGCGGCCCAGGCGTCGATGCCGAGGGCATCGGCGAGGCGGGCCTGTGCGGCGACCTGGTCGCGCACGGTGAGATACGGGAAGCGCGCGGCCCACTCGTATCCGTCGGGGGCGATGCTCGCCGGGCCCGTCGACCCCTGGCATCCGCCCAGCATGTTCGGCGCGACGACGAACCACCGATCGGTGTCGACCGGACCGCCGGGCCCGACGATGTCGTCCCACCAGCCGCTGGTCGGATGCCCGGGTTCGGCCGGTCCTCGCACGTGCGAATCGCCCGTGAGGGCGTGCAGGATGAGGACCGCGTTGTCGCGCGTCTCGTTGAGCGTGCCCCAGGTCTCGTAAGCGAGGCGCACCACCGGGATGTCGTCGCCGCTCTCGGTGCGGAGTGCGCCGAGCGGCGCGAAGCGGCGCTGCCCCGGGGCGTCTCCGTCGCGCCACGCTCCCGTCGCGGGCGGCCGGCCGAGCAGCGACCGGGCGTCGGCCTCCGTCACCGGCGCGGAGGGCACGGTGTCTTCGGAGGTCTGCCAGTCCATCGTCGTGAACCTCCTTTCGCGCGAGGTACCAGGCTATGTCGACGGGTGGGTGTGCTCGCGCGTGTTACGTCCCAGCGGGGTGCCGATCATCCGAAGTCACGTCCGCCCTGGAGGTCTACCGAGGGTGCACCCACCGTTCCGCTCGCGATGCAGATCGCTTCGGCACCGCGCCCTTCACTTGCGAACGGCACGAGCACCTGGAACGTCCCGTCGCCGATGTCGGTGACCGTCGAACCGCCCGAGGGTGAATCCGCGGAGTACGAGTAGAGCTCCGAGGTCTCTCCGTATTCGTTCGAGGTCGCGCCCCAGCACAGCAACCAGGCATCGAGCTCCGTCAGAGCGCTGTCGGGCGAGCGTTGCTCGGACGCGGCCTCGGGTGCGGGTGCCGCGGTCACGGTTGCGGTCACTGTGGCTGTGGGAGCGTCCACGGTCACGTTCGGCTCCGCCGAGCTGACGCAGCCTGCGAGTGCCGGCGTGATGAGCATGGCTGCGGCGAGCATCGTGATCAATCGTGTGCGCGGTAGGTGCATCGGGTGAGTCTAGACGGTGGTCCAATCGGCGACCCGGCATGGGCGCGGGTGTTCACGCGTCGACCCCCCCTCACCCGGCGAACGGGCCGACTTCGTACGTCGCCCCGTGCTGCCCGGCCAGGGCGACCGGGATGCCGTCGACCGTCTGGACGAATCGCCCCGATCCGTCCAGCGCGGCGGGGAGCCGGGCATCGATCGAGGAGAACGTGCCGACCGTCTCGTTCGAGATCCACACGACGTCGCGGCCGAGCCGCCGCCCCAGGTCGGTGGCGAAGGCGGCGAACCGGTCGCGGGCGGGCGCATCGAGGTACATCAGGACGGCGCTGTGGAACACCACCAGGGTGGCGTCCTCCGGCGCCGTCGCCGCGGCGTCTTCGAGCCGGGTCCGCAGATCGCCGGTGATGATCTCGGGCGGATCGGCGGCGGCGATCGCGGCCGCCGCCCGCAGCTGCCGGACCCGGCGGTCGTGGTCGGGACCGGGCCAGACGAGCGTCGCGAGCCAGGCGACGGCGTCCGCGTCAGCCGCGTCGATGCGGGAGAGGTCGATTCCGCGGCGCCAGACCACCTCGGGTGCGGCGTCGGGCACGATGTCGGCGCGGTCGACGCGACAGACCAGATCGACTGCGGAGGACGCCGGGATGACGCGAGATCCGGCCGGTGTCTCGAAACGGTAGCCGTAACGGTCGGGGAAGAGGCAGAGCCCGGCGGCCGCTCCGACCTCGAGCAGCGCGAGCGGTCCGGGGAGGCGGCACAGCGGTGGCAGCAGGGTGGCGCAGCGACCGGGCTCGTTGGTTTGCGTGGACCGCGTCGCGGCGGTGTTGACGACGACCTCCCTGTGCTGCTCCAGCCACACGCGCGCCGACGCCCAGTCATCGAGCGGGCATCCGTTCCACCGCATCGCCGCGAAGATCAGATTCGGCTGGCGCATCCGCGGGGGGAGCCCGGCGACCCATCCCACGAGATCCGGCGCATCGGCGAACCCGACCGCCCATTCCTCGTACAGCGGCGAGGTGCCGTGCGCCCAGCGGCGCCCGAAGTCGGCATACGCCGCGGCGATGCGCGCCTCCCCGTCCCCGGTCATCATGGGGCCAGGGTACGGCGGGAAGGATTCCCCCGCGACGACCCCGGGCCCCTGACCGGGCCGTCAGAATGTGGTCATGTCCCGCTTCCTCCTCATCGCCGCTTCGAGCGGCATCGGTCAGGCCACCGCCGAACTGCTGCGCAGTGCAGGGCACGACGTGGTCACCACCGCTCGCAACAGCGAGAAGATCACACCGGATGCCGAACTGGACGCCACCGACTTCGACGCGGTCGATCGCCTCATCGCCGAGGCCGGCGACGTCGACGGCGTCGCGTGCTTCGCCGGCTCGATGCTCCTCAAGCCCGCTCATCTGACGTCGCGCGCGCAGTACGACGACATCGTGGCGGCGTCGCTCACGACGGCCTTCGCCACCGTCCGTGCGGCCGGGCGCCACCTCCGGGGTGGCGGATCCGTCGTCCTGGTGTCCTCCGCCGCCGCGATGGCCGGGCTGTCGAACCACGACGCCATCGCCGCCGCCAAAGCCGGCGTGATCGGACTCACTCTGTCGGCGGCGGCGAGCTATGCCGCGCAGAACCTGCGCATCAACGCCGTCGCTCCGGGGCTCACGCAGACACCGCTGACGGCCGGACTCACGGCGAGCGAACAGTCCCGGAAGGTGTCCGAGGCCATGCACGCGCTCGGCAGGCTCGGCGAGCCGGAGGACGTCGCGCGCGCCGTCGTGTTCCTCCTCGACCCGGCGAATCACTGGATCACGGGCCAGGTCCTGGGCGTCGACGGCGGCCTCGGCCACGTGCGCCCGAAGGTGCGCGTGTAAGTCCTCTCACAGGGATGACGGCGCCCCGGCCGGTGAGGTCGGGGCGCCGTCATCGACGCGCGGTGGGTGGCGTGTCAGGCGCGCGCGGCCTCCGACACGCGACGTGCGGCCGCGAGCGCCTGATCGAGGTCGGCCTTGAGGTCGTCGATGTTCTCCAGACCCACCGACAGGCGCACCAGACCCGGGGTGACGCCCGCGGTGAGCTGCTGCTCGGGGGTCAGCTGCGAGTGCGTGGTGGATGCCGGGTGGATGACCAGCGAGCGTACGTCGCCGATGTTGGCGAGGTGGCTGAAGAGGGTCAGCGCGTTGACGAATTCGCGACCGGCCTCCACGCCGCCCTTGAGCTCGAACGAGAGCACCGCGCCGACGCCCTTCGGGGCGTAGGTGTTCGCCGCGGCGTACCACGGGGACGTGGGCAGGCCCGAGTAGTTCACCGACGCGACGTCGTCGCGGCCCTCGAGCCACTCGGCGATCTCCTGTGCGTTCTGCACGTGGCGCTCGATGCGCAGCGACAGCGTCTCGATCCCCTGGATCAGCAGCCAGGCCGACTGCGGCGAGATGGCCGCACCGAGGTCGCGAAGCAGCTGCACGCGAGCCTTGATGATGTAGGCGAGCGGGTCGCCCACGGCGGCGGTGTAGCTGGCGCCGTGGTACGAGGGGTCGGGAACGGTGAGGCCCGGGAAGCGGTCGACGTTCTGCGACCACGGGAAGCTGCCGCCGTCGACGATGACACCGCCGATGACCGTGCCGTGGCCGCCGAGGAACTTCGTCGCCGAGTGGATGACGATGTCGGCCCCGTGCTCGAACGGCTTGATGAGGTACGGGGTGGCGATGGTGTTGTCCACGATGAGAGGGACGCCCGCCTCGTGGGCGACGTCGGCGACGGTGCGGATGTCGAGCACGTTGATCTTCGGGTTGCCGATGGTCTCGGCGAAGAAGAGCTTGGTGTTCGGGCGCACCGCCGCGCGCCACTCCTCGGGGTCGTCCTGGTTCTCCACGAACGTCGTCTCGATGCCGAGCTTGGCGAGGGTGTACTTGAAGAGGTTGTACGTGCCGCCGTAGATCGAGCTCGACGAGACGATGTGGTCGCCGGCTTCGGCGATGTTCAGCACCGCGAAGGTCTCCGCGGCCTGACCGCTCGCGACGAGGAGGGCCCCCGTGCCGCCCTCCAGCGCCGCCAGACGCTGCTCGACGACATCCTGCGTCGGGTTCTGGATGCGGGTGTAGATGTTGCCGAACTCGGCCAGGGCGAAGAGATTCGCGGCGTGGTCGGCGTTGTCGAAGACATACGACGTCGTCTGGTAGATGGGGGTCGCACGAGCCTTCGTCACCGGGTCGGGCTGCGCGCCCGAGTGGATCTGCTTGGTCTCGAAACGCCAGTTCTCGGGTGCGGACATGGCTTGCTCCTGCGGTTTCTGGGCGCCGGGGCGGACGCACCCGGTCGAGTACCGACAGTAGGCAACGGATGCCGCGGCGACAACGGTCGGGAAATGTGACGTAACGAACCGGCCTCCCGGGTCCGGCGGTCGCGGTGGGTAGCGTGGAGGCCATGACGATCAGACGTGCAGTGGTGACCGGAGCGAGCTCGGGTATCGGCGAGGCGACGGCGCGAGCCCTGCGCACCGCCGGATGGGACGTCGTCGGCGTCGCGCGGCGCGCCGACCGCCTGCGCCGACTGGAGGAGGAGATCGGCATCCGCGCCTACGCCGCCGACCTGACGTCCGCGCCCGACGTCGACGCGCTCGTCGGATGGCTCGCCGAGACCGGACGCGTCGATGCCCTCGTGCACATCGCCGGCGGCGCCCGCGGGGCGGATCGGGTCGAGGACGGCACCGCGGAGGACTGGCAGTGGATGTTCGAGGTCAACGTCCTCTCGGCCCAGCGCCTGGTCGCCGGTCTTCTGCCGCAGCTGCGCGCCGCGGCGGAGGAGACGGGCCACGCCGACACCGTGTTCGTGACCTCCACCGCGGCGCAGACCGCCTACGTCGGCGGGGCGGGCTACAACGCCGCGAAGGCGGGGGAGGCGATGCTCGTCCACGCGCTGCGGCTGGAGCTGAACGGCGAACCGATCCGCGTCGTGGAGGTCGCTCCGGGCATGGTGCAGACGGAGGAGTTCACCCTGAACCGCCTGCGGGGTGACGCGCAGAGCGCGGAGCGGGTCTACGAGGGGGTCGAGGCGCCGCTCACCGCGGGGGATGTCGCCGACGTCATCGCCTACGCGCTCGCCGCCCCACCGCACGTCAACCTCGACCTCGTGACCATGCGCCCCGTCGCGCAGTCGGCGCAGCACCTTCTGGCGCGGGGGCCGCTGCGTCCGCGCAGCGCGTAGCCCGCCCGCGGGTCGCCCTCACCCGGCCGCGGTGACCTCGGCCGAGACCTCGTCCGCGAACGCGACGCGAGGGACGAAGACGAGCAGCACGGCGGCCAGGAATCCTCCCGCGGCGCAGATGGCCCACACCGCCATGTAGCCTCCGAGGGATGCCGCGGTCTCGCTCGCGACGATGCCGGCGCCGGCGGCGAGGACGACGCCGAAGACGGCGGACGCGAACGTCCCCCCGATCGTCTTCGTCGTGTTCGTCAGCGCCGAGGCGACCCCCGTCTGCCCGCGGGGCGCCGCGGCGGCCGCAGCGGCGGGCATGGCGCCGACGAGGGCGCCCGAGCCGAGCCCGGCGATGCCGAGGTTCAGCAGGACCTGCCAGAGCTCCTGGTGGAACGGCAGGAAGAGGGTGTAGCCGATGCCGACGAGCGCGGCCGAGCCGATGAGGATCAAGCGCGGACTCGCCCGTCGCGAGGTCACCGCGAACAGCACGGCGCCGACGATGAGGGAGACGAGGTAGACGCCGATGACGTTCGACCGCCCGGTCGCGTCCAGACCCAGACCGTAGCCGAGCGCCGGATCGGTGCCCGCATAGGTCGACAGCGGTCCCTGGGCGCCGAGCAGGCTGATCCCGACGAGGAAGGCGGTGGCCTGCACCGGCCACATCTCCGGACGGCGGAGCACGCGGATGTCGATGGCCGGGTCGTCCTGACGCAGCTCGAAGCGCACGAAGAGCACGACCATCGCGATGCCGAGGGCCAGCAGGAGCCACACGATCGGCGAGCCCGCGCCGTTCAGACGCAGGAACGTCAGCGCGCTGGTGAGGAGGAGCAGGGCGAGGGTCAGGATGACGAAGCCCCCGGTGTCCAGGCGTCGTCCGCGCACGGGCTCCGACTCCGGCACCGCGACGGCGATGACGACGCACGTGAGTGTCACGGCGATCGCCGGGATCGTCAGGGTGAGCGCCAGATCTCCGCCGGTCGCGGCGAAGATGCGCCCCGCGGCGAGAGCGCCGATGATGGCGCCGGCCTGGAGTCCCACCACGAGGAGACCGGCCGCGCGACGCGTCAGCGACACCCCTCGGTTCTGCCGACGTCCCCGCTCGAAGATGAGCGCGATCTCGAGCGGCAGCCACACCACATAGAACCCCTGGAGCGCCCACGCGATCAGGAACGACCAGAAGTCCCCGGCGAAAGCGAGCCACCAGCTGGCGCCGGCGGTGAGGATCGCCGAGACGAGCAGGATCTTCTTGTGCCCGTACATGTCGCCGAGCTTGGCCAGGATCGGCACCACGATCGCCGACAGGAGCAGCTGCGCCGCCTCGAACCAGTTGACGTCGGCGTCGGTGACCCCGAGGCGGATCACGATGTCGCTGAAGAGCGGGACGTAGAACCCCTGCAGGATGCCGCTGGTGACCTCGACGAGGACGAACCAGCCGATCAGGCCGGCGGTGATGCCGAGCGCGGACCCGCGCAGGCGGTCGGCGGCGGCGGAGGCGCGGGACACGCGCTGAGGATAACACCGCGCCCCGCCTAGGCTGGGTCCTCGCGTGGACGACAGCGGGGAGGGCAGCTCATGGAGGGCGACGATGCGACGGCGGATGCGGCGGCACCTCGAGGTCTGGCGGCGCTGACGGCGGACGGCCTCCTCGATCCCGGGTGGGCGGCGGCGCTCGCCCCGGTCGCCGACGACATCGCCGCGCTCGGCGATCGCCTCCGCGCGGAGACGTCGGCCGGGCGCGGATACCTCCCCGCGGGCCGCCACGTGCTGCGCGCGTTCGCGGCGCCGCTGTCGGACGTGAAGGTGCTCATCGTCGGGCAGGATCCGTACCCGACGCCGGGGCATCCCATCGGTCTCTCCTTCGCCGTGGACGCGGCGGTCCGGCCTCTGCCGCGCAGTCTCGGCAACATCTCGCGCGAGCTCGTCGACGACCTCGGCATCGATCCGCTCCCGCACGGCGACCTCTCCGCGTGGAGCGCGCAGGGCGTCATGCTGCTGAACCGGGTCCTCACGGTGGCGCCGGGTGCTCCAGGCTCGCACCGCGGATGGGGATGGGAGCAGGTGACGGACTGCGCGATCCGCGCCCTCGTGGCGCGCGGCCGTCCGCTCGTCGCCATCCTCTGGGGGAAGGATGCCGCCTCGCTCCGCCCGCTGCTGGGCGACACCGACGTCATCGCATCGGCCCACCCGTCGCCGCTGTCCGCCCGGCGCGGCTTCTTCGGCTCGCGACCGTTCTCCCGCGCGAACGCGCTGCTCGAGGCGCAGGGCGCCCCGCCGGTGGACTGGCGGATCTCCGATGCCGACGCCGGGCCCCGCGGCGCCGCGTAGGCTGACGCCATGCTCGAGGAGGAATACGACCGCGACCGCCGCCGTCTGCCCTGGCACCTTCGTCGCCGGCCGGCGCCGGAGCCCGCATTCTCGTACGTGATCCGCCCGGTCGAGGACCGTGACGTGCCCGACATCCGCGAGATCTACAACTACTACGTCACCAACTCCGTCGTGACCTTCGACGAGAAGAAGTGGTCGCTCGCGCAGTGGCGCGACAAGGTCGCGCACCTCCGCAAGCTCGATCTGCCCTTCCTCGTCGCGCAGTCGCCCTCCGGCCAGATCCTCGGATACGCCCTGGTGGCGCCGTGGTCGGGCAAGTCCTCGTACCGCTACACGGTGGAGAACTCGATCTACCTCGGTCAGGCCGCCACCGGGAAGGGCCTCGGGCGGGCGCTTCTGGAGGCGCTCATCGAGGCCTGCGAGGAGCAGGGGATCCGTGAGATCGTCGCCGTGATCAGCGACAAGGGCGCGGAGGGCTCGGTCGCCCTCCACGAGAAGCTCGGCTTCACCGAGGTGGGCCGCATGGGCCGCGTCGGATTCAAGTTCGGTCGCTGGCTCGGAACGATCTACCTGCAGAAGTCGCTGAGCCCCAAGAAGAAGCGCCGGCTGTTCGGCCGCTGACGGTCACGGGCGCTCGGCGGCGTCCTGCACCGCGCGCACGACCTCCAGCCACGGGCCGACGAGGGCCGACTCCGAGAGGGTCGCGGTGCGCTCGGGCACCTCCTCGCCCGGACACGAGGCGCGGATCCGCCAGACGAATCGATCGGCGCCCGCGGTCTCGGGCGCCTGCTCCTCCCACGGGCAGCGCGCGAGGAGGGCGTCCCAGCGGCCGCGCGCGTCGTCGACGGCGACGGTGTGCCATCGGCGGCGGATCCCGGCCATTCCGCCGGATCGGGTCACCTCGACCTCGAGAGCGCCCGCCTGTGCGCGCTCGGCGTCTGTCGGGTCAGGGGACGGGTGGTTCATCGCTGTCGACGCCGACCTCCGCCCATGCGGCCCGGACGGCGCGTGCCTCCTCGGACTGCCCACCGTACTCCCTGGTGGCGGTGCGCACCGTGGCGGCCGCGAACGCGGTGAAGTCGGCATCCGTAGGGAGCTCCCTCGCCGCGAGCGTGCGGTACCAGATGCGCCCGGCGCGCTCCCACGCGAATCCGCCGAGGGCGGTGGCCACGAGATGGAACGCCCGATTCGGGATGCCGGAGTTGATGTGGACCCCGCCGTTGTCGTCGTCGGTGACGACGAAGTCGCGCATGTGCCCGGGCTGGGGGTCGCGACCGAGCACGTCGTCGTCGTAGGCCGTGCCGGGGGCGGCGAGCGAGCGGAGGGCGCGGCCCTGGACCGCAGCGGTGAAGATGCCTTCTCCGATGAGCCAGGAGGCCTGGTCGGCGGTCTGGCCGCGCAGGTGCTGCTCGGCGAGCGCACCGATGACGTCCGCGAACGACTCGTTCAACGCGCCGGACTGCCCTCGATAGTCGAGGCCGCCCTCGGCGTCGATGACTCCGTGGGCCAGCTCGTGCGCGATGACGGAGAGTGAGCGGGTGAACCCGGTGAACACCTCGCCGTCGCCGTCGCCGAACACCATGCGCTCGCCGTTCCAGAACGCGTTGTCGTAGTCGATGCCGTAGTGGACGGTGGCGGGGAGCTCGCCGCCGCGTCCGCTCAGGCCGTCGCGGCCGAACGCGTCCCACAGGAGGTCGTACGTGGCCCCGAGCCCGTCGAAGGCTTCGTCGACGGCGTCGTCGAAGGTCGCCGGGTCGTCTTCGCGTCGCACCAGGCGTCCGGGGAGGCGCTCGCTGTTCCCGGCATCGGAGATCGCGCGGTCCGGGCCCGGAGCCGTCTCGGCGACGAGCGCGCCGTCGGCATCGATCGACAGGCGCAGACGCGTGCGTCCCGGGCGGTACTCACGGCGGACCGCCAGCGTCGCGCGCGCGGCGTGCGCCGCGTGCGCGAAGCGCTCGGGCGGAGCCGCGGCGAGGCGGGCCAGAAGGTACGGGGGGACGATCGCGGCGGCCATGGACAGACCCTAGTCCGAGCGGGCGACATCCGTTCCGTCGGGCGCGATACCGTCGGGGGGCGGAGGGAGGACGGGCGCCGCGGCGAGGAGCGCCTGCGTGTACGGATGCTGCGGCCGGGCGAGGACCACGGCCGTCGTTCCGCGCTCGACGATGCGCCCGTCCTTCATGACGGCGATCTCGTCGCACACGTGCGCCACGACGCCGATGTCGTGCGAGACGAGGACGAGGGTCAGATCCTCTTCGGTCCGCAGCTGCGCCAGCAGCTCGATGATGCGGGCCCGGACGCTCACGTCCAGCGCCGACAGCGGTTCGTCGGCGAGGAGGAGGCGCGGGCGGTGGACGACGGCGCGCGCGAGCGCGATGCGCTGACGCTGCCCCCCGGAGAACTCGTGCGGGAAGCGGTCGGCCGCGTCGGCGTCCAGCCCCACCCGGAGGAGGACCTCCGCGACCCGGGCGCGGTGATCACCCGGCATCCCGAGCGCCCACAGCGGCTCGCCGACGATGCGGCCGACGCTCATCCGTGCGTCGAGGGAGGCGTAGGGGTCTTGGAAGACGACGCCCGTGAGCGCGCGCAGCCAGTGCAGCGAGCGGGTCGCGCCCGCGGCATCCACCGGTCGGCCGTCCACCTCGACGGTGCCGGAGGTCGGGACGTCGAGCGCGGCGAGCAGCCGTACGAGGGTGGATTTGCCCGATCCCGATTCGCCGATGATGCCGAGCGAGGACCCGGCGCGGATGTCGAGATCGGTCGCGTGCAGCGCCGTCGTCCGGGTGCGGGGGCCGAAGGGCCGCTCCCGAGCGCCGGCGTGGACGCGGGCGAGAGAGCGCGCCCGCACGAGGGGCGATGATGCGGCGGCGGGGGTCATCGCGGTTCCTCGTCCGGTCGAGTCGATGCCGGCGGGACCCAGGACGTCGCCCGCGCGTCGCGCAGGAGCCCGCGCGTGATCTCCGACGACGGTGCGGTCAGCAGGGTCTGCACCGGCGCATCCTCCACCACGCGGCCCCGGTGGAGGACCACGCCGTGCGTGGCGATCAGCGACAGGACCGCGAGGTCGTGCGTGATGAAGAGGAGCCCCCGTCCCTCGTCCTCGACGAGATCGCGGAGGAGGGTCAGGATGCCGGCCTGCACCGTGACGTCGAGGGCCGTGGTCGGCTCGTCGGCGATCACGAGGCGGGGCGCAGAGGCGAGGGCCGCGGCGAGCGCGACCCGCTGCCGCTGTCCGCCGGACAGCTGGTGCGGGTAGCGGCGGACGATCCGCGCGGGGTCGGGGAGCGCCATCCGCTCGGCGAGCTCGATCGCGCGACCCGCCGCGTCCGCGCGCGACATGCCGTCGTGGATGCGGAGCGATTCGATCATCTGCCGCCCGACGCGGCGCACGGGGTTCAGCGCCGTCTGCGGCTCCTGGAAGACCATCCCGATGTCGCGGCCTCGGAGCCGCGCGAGCGCGCGATCGTCGAGATCGCGGAGATCTTGGTCGTCCCAGAGGATCCGGCCGCCGACGGTGGCGGCATCCGGCAGCAGGCCGAGGATCGCGAGCGCCGTGAGCGACTTGCCCGAACCCGATTCGCCGATGAGCCCGACCCGGGCGCCGTCGGGAACGGCGAACGAGACGCCGTCGACGACCCGGCGTCCGCCGATGTCGATGGTCAGGTCGTGCACGGCGAGGCTCACGCGACCACCTCCGGCACGTGCGTGCGCGCGGTGCGAGCGGCTCCGCGCGCACCGCGGAGCGTCGGATCCGTCGCCTCGCGGAGGCCGTCGCCGAGGAGGTTGAGGCCGAGCACCGTCGCGGTGATCGCCAGACCCGGCCAGAGCACCGAGAGCGGGTACACGGTGAGGTACTGCTGGAGCTCGGCGAGGAGGAGACCCCATGAGGGTTCGGTCACGGGTGCACCGAACCCGAGGTACGACAGCCCTGCCTCGGCGAGGACCGCCACGGCCATGCCCCACGACAGCTGCACGATGAAGACGGGCGCGACGTGGGGGAGCAGGTGGCGCGTCAGGTTCTGGACGGGGGTGAGCCCTGCCGCCCTCCCGGCGAGGACGACGTCGCTGTGCAGTACGCGGCGGAGCTCGGGTCGGGTGACGCGGGCGATGTTGACCCCGAACCCGATGCCGACGGACCAGATCACCACGGCGAGGGACCCGCCCCAGACGGCGGAGATCATCATGGCGATGAGCAGCACCGGGAACGCGATGAGGATGTCGACCAGCACCGCCACCGACTCGCGGACGACACGGGCGGTGAGCGCGCCGAGGGCGGCGAGGACGAGCCCGAGGCCCGTCGCGATCGCGCCCGCACCGATCGCGACGACGACGGTCGTGCGTGCTCCCGCCATCACGAGACTCAGGATGTCGCGTCCCGACCCGTCCGTCCCGAGCGGATGGGCGAGGCCCGGAGGGCTCCATCGCGCGGCCAAGTCGACCTGCTGCGGGTCGAACGGCGTCCAGACGGTGGCGACGAGTGCGGTGAGTGCGACCGCGGCGATGACGACCAGTCCGAATCGGCCCGTTCCGAGAGCCCAGAGGCGCGCGAGCCAGCCCCAGCGGACGGCGCGGACGCGCGCACGGCGCTGACGGCGGAGGGCGGCGCGGCTCATGCGGTCTCCCGCTGGCGGGGATCGAGCGCGCGGTGGGTCAGGTCGACGACGAAGCCGACGAGGAGGACGAAACCGGTCAGGGCGACCAGCGCGCCCTGCACCTTGGGGAGGTCGCGCGCGGCGACGTCGGCCACCAGCATCCGTCCGATCCCGGGGAGCGAGAAAAGCTGCTCGATGACGACGGCGCCGACGATGATGCCGGCGATCTGCAGGCCCAGGACCGTCACCACCGACAGGCCGACGACGGGGAGTCCGTGGCGGACCAACGCGGTGGTGCGGGTGAGTCCGCGTGCCGCGGCGGCGCGGACGTGGTCCTGCCCGAGCGCGGCGAGTGTCGCGGACCGGACGAACCGCAGGAGCATCGCGCCCTCGATCAGTCCGATCGTCAGGGCGGGGAGGATCAGCGCGCGGAAGGCCGCGGCAGGGTCCGCCCACCCTTCGCGGGGGAAGCCCTGCGCGGGCAGCCACCCGAGCCAGACCGCGAAGACGACGACGAGCATCATCCCGGCCCAGACGACGGGTACGGCGGCGAGCGTCTGCGCGCCGACGCTGAGCGCCGTGCCGTCGGTCCGCGCGCGTCGAACCGCCGAGACGACGCCGAGGGGGAGGCTGACGGCGAGGGCGATCAGAAGCGACAGGATGCCGAGCGGCACGGTCACGGCCGCGCGGCGCACGAGCTCCTCGCCGACGCCGGCGCCGGTCAGCAGGGAGGTGCCGAGATCGCCGCGGAGGAGTCCCGCGAGCCAGTCGAGGTACTGCAGGGGCAGTGGGCGGTCCAGGCCCAGGCGGGTGCGGATGGCCTCCTGCTGCTCAGGTGTGGATCCGGTTCCCGCGATGAGCTGTGCGACGTCGCCGGGAAGCACGCGCAGGGTGACGAAGATGACCGCGCTGGCGACGAACAGCCCGAGCAGGAGCAGGGCTGTGCGCGTCAGGGCGTATCGGATCACCCGTCGCTCTTGGTGAGGGCGGCCAGGTTCATCCGCTCGTTGACGTTGGTGGTCGGCATCCCGTCGATGCCGGTGCCGACGGCAACGACCGAGGCGCCGTTGTAGAGCCAGTCGGCGGCCGCGTCCTCCGAGACGATGCGTGCGGCTTGGGCGAGGAGCTCGTCGACCTCGGCGGGGTCGGTGGCGGCGAGGGCATCGGCGTAGAGCTCCTGCACCTCCTCGTTGTCGTAGGTGAAGTAGTAGTCGGGGTTCGCCCAGTTCTCGAAGTCCCGCGCCTCGGTGTGCAGGACGAAGCTGAGGTCGTAGTCGCGGTTGACGTAGACGTCGTTGAGCCACGTCGAGAAGTCGACCGATTCCACACGCAGCTCGATGCCGACCTCGTTGAGGTTGGACACGAGCACCTGGGGAATGGTGGTCGGGTAGAAGTTCGGGATGGTCAGGGTCAGCTCGAGGTCTTCCGCATCGGCGGCGATGAGGAGCTCGCGGGCCGCCGCGGGGTCGTAGGGTGCGAGGTCCGACAGGTCCTCGTAGCCGGGGTCCAGCTCGGGGATCGGGCCGTACTGCGTCTCTCCCGCGCCGAGCGCGGTGACGAACGCCTGGTGGTCGATCGCCTGACGGATGGCCTGACGCACCCGCCGGTCGGCCAGCGGCGAGCCGTCCTGCTGATTGAAGGCGAGCGTCGCCTTGTCGGTGGAGGGCCCGATCTCGAGGGCGAAGGTGCCGTCGGCTTCGATCTGCGGCCCGAGGTTCGCGTCGAACCCGGTGACGACGTCCACTTCGCCCGCGAGCGCGGCGTTCAGCGCGGACTGGTTGTCGGGGATGTAGTCGAAGACGACTTCGGCCACACCGGCGGGGTCGCCCCAGTAGTCGGCGTTCCGGGCGAGGACGATGCTGTCGCCGCGGAGCCAGGTCTCCAGCGCGAAGGGACCGGTGCCGTTGGCCGTGGTCTTGTAGTCGATGTCGGTCTGCTCGTCGAGGATGATGCCCGCGCGCCCGGACAGGTTCCACAGCAGCGAGGAGTCGGGCTCGTCGAGGGTGAGGGTGATCTCCTGGCCGTCGGCGGTGATCTCCCGGATGCCGGCGAGCCGGGCGGAGTCGCGCCATTCGGCGTCGCCGCGTCGGGTGGTCAGCGACCACACGACGTCCTCGGGGGTGAGTTCTTCGCCGTTGTGGAACAGGACCCCCTCGCGCAGGGTGAAGGAGTAGGTCAGCCCGTCGGGTGAGATGTCCCACTCCCTCGCGAGCGCGGGCACGATCTCCTGCTCGGGGGTGCGGGCCACGAGCCCCTGATACACGTTGTCGACGAGCACCTGGTCGAGCGCGGCTCCGGCGGTCTGACGGATGTCGAGGTTGCTCGGCTCGAGCACGAGGCGGATCGCGACCGACGCGTTCGGGTCGGGGGTGCCGGTCGATGTCGGGGCGGGGGCGGGGGCGGCGGTGCAGGCGCTCAGGGCCAGGGTGCCGACGAGGGCCAGCGTCGATGCGGCCAGGGTGGTGCGGCGGAGCATGCCCGTCCTTTCAGGGGGCCGTGTCATCCGGACACGACGGGACCGAGGGGGCGCGGGCCGCTCGGGTGCAGACCGCGATAGACCAGCCTAGATGCTCCGCACGAGGGCGGCGAGGGTCTGCGGCTGATCCTCCTGCACGTTGTGACCGGCATCCATGCGGACGATCCGGGCTGAGGGGAGCCGCGCGCGGAACTGCCACTCGTCGTCGTCGGTGAGGAAGCCCCGTTCGGCACGGACGAGCGTGAGCGGCGCGGTGACGGCGGCGAGGTCCTCCCACCCTGCGGCGCCCAGCACCGCGGCGACGGCGTCCGGGCCGGCGGCCGCGGTGCTGCCGTCCGCCGCGGACGCGGCGCTGTCGTGGGCCAGGCGCGCGAAGTGGTGCTTCCACTCCACCCGCCCGTCGGGGCGGACCCGGGTGTTGAAGAAGACGCCCCGCGCCACCTTGGCGCGGGCGCCGCCGCCGAGACCGAAGGCGAGCGCCCGGTCGACGACCTCGTCGCGGGTGGCCCAGTCGGTGGGCCCGGCGAAGAAGGCGCGCAGCTGCGCGGCGCCGCCGTTCGGGTCGATGCCGGGGGTGATGTCGACGACCACCAGGTCGCGGACGAGCTCGGGAGCGGATGCCGCGACCGCCGCCGCGGTGAGGCCGCCGAGCGAGTGCCCCACGAGCACCTGCGGTCCGTCGGCCCACGCGCGGATCCCCTCGACGATGTCGGGGGCGAGGACGCGGCCGACATACGCCGCGTCCTCGCGCCAGGAGGAGTCGCCGTGGCCGGGGAGGTCGATCGCGAGGGCGGGGAGCCCGAGGGCGAGGATCGTGGTGTCCCAGGTGTGGGCGTTCAAGCCCGCCCCGTGCAGGAAGGTGACCGCCGGGCCCGCCGTCGGAGCCGTTGCGGGGGTGTAGCGCAGTGCGCTCAGCGTGCGGCCGTCCGCGAGGGTGCGGAAGAGACGTTCGGCCCGGGGGAGCGGGCCGGTCGCGCCCGCATCGACGGCCTGCGCGGAGAGGAAGGAGAACTCGTTCTCGGGCTCGGTCATCCGCCCATTCTGTCCGGTCGGAGGCGCCCGGTGCGTGGGTAGGCTGACGGCATGAGTCCGGAAGCGCGCGTGCACCTGTCCCGCTCGGCCCCCACGGTGTACAAGGCGCTCGCCGCGTTCTCGACGACGGTGGGGTCGCTCGCGGCCTCGAGTTCGATCGAGCCGCGGTTGAGCGAGATCGTCCAGATCCACACGTCGCAGATCAACGGCTGCGCCTTCTGCGTGCGCGTCCACGTCGACCGTGCGGCCAAGATCGGGCTGGGTGCCGACATCGTCGCGCAGATCCCCGTCTGGCGGGAGTCGGGCGTCTTCACCGACCGCGAGCGGGCGGGTCTGGAGCTCGCGGAGGCGTATGCGCGCATCCACGACGGGGGCGTGTCGGATGAGCTGTACGACCGCGTCGGCGGCGTCTTCAGCGAGGACGAGTACGTCGCCCTCAGCTGGATCCTGGTCGCGATCAACGCGTTCAACCGGGTGGCGATCGCCGGGCGCTACGCGGTGCCGCCGCGGGAGGATCTGAAGGGCGAGGACCGGGACGCCGCCGCGGGCTCGGCGTGGTGAGCGGGGAACCGGTCGATCTCGCGGCCGTCGCCGGGGCGATGAATCTGCGCGATGTCGGGGGTCTGCGCGCGGGCGGCGGCGTGACGCGCGAGCGCACGCTCTACCGGTCGGGAACGCTGGCGCACCTCGCCGATGACGGTGTCGCCGCGCTGTCACGCCTGTCCCTGCGACGGGTGGTCGATCTCCGCGATGCGGCCGAGGTCGAGGCCAACCCGAGCCGCCTTCCGGCGGACGTGCCGGTGGAGCGCGTGCCGCTGTTCCTCGGGTCGGTGACGTCCTTCTTCGCCGAGGACATCGGGCTGGATGAGATGTACCGGCGCATCGTCGACGACTCGTCCGAGGCGGTGGTCCGCGCGGTGCGTGCCGTGGTGATCGATCAGCCGGTGCTCGTGCACTGCACGGTCGGGAAGGACCGCACCGGAGTGACCGTCGCCGTCGCCCTGTCGGCGGCCGGGGTGGACCGCGACGAGGTGGTCGCCGACTACGCGCGGACCGCGGCGCTCCTCCCCGTCGAGCGGACGCGCGCCGTCATCGACTGGCTGCGCGCGCAGCATCCGGAATCGACCCAGCTCGAGCAGCTCGTGGCGGGCTCGCCCGCGGAGGTCATGGCGCGGCTGCTCGATCGCATCGATGCCGAGTACGGCTCCGCGCGCGACTATCTGCTCGCGCACGGACTGAGCGACGACGAAGTCGTCGAGCTCGGTCGGGTGCTCGTCTCGCGCTGAGTCGTCGTCCGGGTGCGCGGGCGTCGGCCGATATCAACGAGTGAGGTTAGCCAACCCTTCGTCGGGGTTATGCTGGATGCACCATGTCGCACAGCACCGAGCACTCCGCCGCCGCGTGCCGGGCTTCCCGTCACACGCGCGTGCAGCACCTCATCACCGCCGACGAGTCGTCCCTCGTCGAGCTGGAGACCCTGCTCTCGACGCTGCCGCTCTGCTCCACGGGCCGTGTGTTCATCGAGGTGCCCGACGCCGGGCACGTCTTCGCGGTCGGCGCCCCGGCGCGCATGACGGTGACGTGGCTCGATCGATCCCGCCGTTCCGGTGCCCCGGGCTCGGCGCGCGCGTGCACGCCGGGTCTCGCGCTGGCCCGCGCCGTCGGTGCCTGGGCGGACGAGATGCTCTGCGCCGACGACGACCAGACCCGCATCCACCTCCTCGGCGGCTATCTGGGCACGGCCGACATCGTCGACGGTCTCCGCGACCTCGGCATCGCGGCCGAGCGCATCCAGACGCCCGAGCGGTTCGGTCTCAGCGTCCGCCGCTGACAGATCGTCCCGTTCACCGCCGACCCACCGAGACGACCGTCAGCGGGCGACCCCGTCCGTCCGCGTTGCCCCGCGGCGCCGCGGGAGATAGCGCCCGTCTTCCAGGCCCGCCTCGATCTCGAAGCGGTTGCGCAGGGGATCGCGCCCCGCGAGGGCGTAGAGGAGCGGCATCAGGAAGCCGTACCGCTGCCATTGCCGCTTGTGCACCGCCTCGTGCCGCAGGAGTCGATCGTCGATCGCGCCGTTGCCGGTGAGGAAGCACCCGCCGACGCACACGCCGCCGCGCGGGAAGGCCCACGACGGCATTCCGCGGAAGACCCACAGTCCGCCGCGACGCTGCACCCGGCCGGTGCTCCAGAGCGTCCCCCACACCCAGCCGACGGTGCAGCCGTACAGGTAGCCCAGCCGGCTGATCGGCGAATCCAGCAGCACGGGCGGGATCCAGCGATCGATCCGACGCCCCGTCGCGAGGGCGTGCGCCGCGGCGGCCGCCTGGGCGCTGCTCACGCGAGTGCCCCCACGATCCGCAGGAGCGGGCCGAGGTCGTCCGTCGCGGCGGTGGCCGAGGCGGGGGAGTAGCCGCTCAGCGACGACCCCACCAGCGGCACCGCCTCGCGGGCGCGCGCGATCGCGGTCGTGAGCTCCGTCACGCTCGGCCCGAACGGGACGGGGCGCACCAGCCCGGCGATCGCCGACGGATCGAGGGCGGCGACATCCACGTGCACGTAGAGGCCGTCCGCGTCCCCGGCCGACAGCGCGTCGACGAGCGCGTCGGTGTCGCCGGGAATCGTGAAGGCACGGATGCCGAGCTCCGCCGCGACCGCCTCCTCCGCCGTGTCGGCGGCCCGCGCCGCCGCCAGCAGCACCCGCTCCGGGGCGAGGATGCCGGGCGCGAGGCCGAGTCCGGCATCCGTCCGTCCGAGCGCGGCGCCGAGCGCCATCGTCTCGAACGCGCCGCTCGGCGACGACGACGTGTCATGGAGCGACGGGTGGGCGGCGATCCACAGCACCGCGAGCCGCGCGCATCGTCCGGCCGCGTGCGCGATCGCGGCGGGCGCGACGCCGGCGTCGCCGCCGACGGTCAGGACCGGCTCGTCGGAGAGGCTCAGAGCGGCCTCCAGCTGCGCACGGATGCGGCCAAGGGAGCTCGCCCGGAGCACCCCGGTGTCCAGCGCCTCACCGGCCTCCATGGGCACATCGATCACGACCGTCCGCGGCCGCGGCAGGTCGCCCGCGAGGGCCTCGGCTCCGTCGATCAACTGCATCGCGCGCGACGAGGCGCTGCCCTGCCACTGGGGGACGACGACGAACCGCGTCATCGGCGGTCTCCTTCCGCTCGCTCCGGCACCGCGTCCGGAAAGCACCGTGGGGCGCCGATCGCGATGATCGACGCCCCACGGTCGGGGGTCACGGGGTGGTGGGGGCGTTGATCGCGGCGGGGGTGGACCCGCCCGACTTCAGCATCGCCAGACGCGCCTCGACCTCGGTCAGCTCGCCGACGTCCTCGAGCGCCGTGAACTGCGCGTCGAGGCTCGACGCGGCCAGCTCCTGCTTGCCCTGCGCGAGGGCCTCCTGGCGGCGGACCTTGTCTTCGAAGCGGCCGAGCTCGCTCGTCGGGTCGAGGACGTCGATCGACTTGACGGCGTCGTGGACCTTGTTCTGCGCTTCGGCGACCTTCGCGCGCGAAAGGAGCTCGCTGCGCTTGGAGCGCAGCTGGTCGAGCTTCTGCTTCATGCCGTTGAGGCCGTCCTTGAGCTTGTCGACGACCTCGGTCTGCGCGGCGATGGTGGGAGCGATGGCCTTGGCCTCGTTCTCCTCGCTGATCTGACGCTGCAGCGCGATCTTGGCGAGGTTGTCGAACTTGTCCGCGTCGGCGGTGTTGCCCTGTCCGCGCAGCTCGTCGGCCTTGCGGCTCGCGGCCAGCGCCTTGTTGCCCCACTCGGCCGCCGCCTGGATGTCCTCCTGATGGTCGCGCTCGAGGAGGCGCAGGTTGCCGATGGTCTCTGCGATCGCGGCCTCGGCGTCGGCGATGGAGTTGGTGTAGTCCCGCACGAGCTGGTCGAGCATCTTCTGCGGGTCCTCGGCGGAGTCGAGGAGTGCGTTGATGTTGGCCTTCACGAGGGTCGAGATGCGACCGAAGATGGACTGCTTGGCCATGGTGTTCCTTCCTGTCGAACGATTCACGATGAGGGGAGAAGCGGGTGCCGCGGGGCGGCCTGTGCGAGTGGGTCGGCCTGCGCGGGTGAGGCGGCCTGCGCGGGTGAGACGGCGTGATTCAGAAGCGGCCACCTCCCCGGCGACCGCGGGTGCCGCCGCCGCCGAAGCTGCCGGGCCGCATTCCCCCGCCGGAACGACCGCCGCCGCCGAACCCGCCGAACCCGCCCCCGAAACCCCCGGACGATCCCCGCGAGGAGCCGCCTCCGAGGAGGGAGTTGAGGACGATCCCGCCGAGGACGGCGCCCATCATCCCGTTGCCTCCGCCGCCCTGCGAGGGTCCGGCCGAGAACGCACCGACGTCGGCCTGCGCACGCTGCATCGCGAGACCTGCGAGCTGCTCGGCGCGCTGAGCCTGCTGCAGCGCCTGTGCCGGATCGGTCGCCTGCAGCTGCTGCGCGCGCACGAGCGAGGCGCCGGCTTCGGCGAGGCGCGTGCGCGCCTCGGCGCCGACACCGCCGCGGCGGGCGGTGATGTAGTCCTCGGCGGCGGCGACCTGCGCCTGAGCCTGCATCAGGTGCTGCGCGAGCATCTGGCGCGCGCGCTGGGCGGCGGCCTCCGCGTCGCGCACGCCCTGCACGACCGCGTCGATCTGCGTGTCGACCGATTCCAGGCCCTGCAGCATCGCCAGGGGCCGCCGATCGGTGCCGGCGAGGTTCTCGCGCGCGGTGTCGATCTGTGCGCGCGTGGCGGCCATGGCCGCAGCGACCCGACCGTCGCCGTCGGGCAGCGTCGATGCGGTGGCGAGGTCGCGTTCGAGCTCCGCGATGAGGGCGTGGGCCCCGCGCTCACCCTCGGCGAGGTCGGCGGCCAGCGTCTCCACGGCCCGCTCGAGCAGGCGCGCCTGCGAGACGGCCTCCTCGGCGGCACGGATGCCGACAGCGGCCTCGCCACCGCGTCCGGCGCCGATCGCGGCGGTCGCGACGGCGATCTGCTCGTCGGCGAACTCGATCCGCGCGCGCGCCTGGGCGGGGTTGTCCGCCACGGCCGCCAGCGCCTCGTCGGCGTAGGACGCACGCAGCCGCTCGAGCGTCGCGTCGGCGGCCGGCAGCGCGCCGAGCACGTCTTCACGCTCGTCCTGCACACGCGCGAGGGCCTCGGGCGCGTTCTGCTCGAGACGACGGAGCTCGTCGAACGCCTCGGCTTTGGCGTCGAGGCGGGCGCCCGCGCCCTCGCACAGCTCGATGATGCGGGTGGCGGCGGCCCGCACCTCGGCATCCGACTCGGGGGTCTCGTCGTCGAGGGCCTGCTGGGTCTCGAAAGCGGTGTCGAGATCCGCCCGCGCCTCGGCGAGGACGCGCGAGAACTCCTCGGTAGCCGCCTCGCCGAACTGCGCGGTGGCGAACCCGAGCTCCTGCGTGCTCGTCTTGATCGCGTCGTCCATCTCCACGAGGGCGGATGCCGCACGGCGGACGAGTTCGGCGGTCGCGACGGCCGGGGGACCCGACGGTCCCGTGCCCGCGGGGCCCCCGCGCGCGCCAGAACGGCGTCGCCGGACGAACACCACGATGACGGCGATCGCGGCACCGACCGCGGCGATCGCGAGGATCACGGTGAGGACGCCGCCTCCGGAGCCGCCGGCAGACCCGCCCGCGCCACCGGATCCGCCGCCGGTCGCCTCGGTGATCCCGGTCGCGGCCGCGTCGATCGCGCCGAGCCAGTCGCCCGACGCCAATGCCGGCTGCACGTCCTGCTGCTCGATCGCGCCGAGCTGGTCGAATGTGACCGGGCCCTCGCTGTCGCCGGAGATGTAGAACTGCCGCGTGTCGGTGGCGACGGCGAGGAGGTACTGCGTCGGCCCGAGGCCGTTTCGGGATGCGGTCTCGTTCGCCCACGCCTCCGACGAGTCCGGGTCGGTGAAGGTGTCCACGAACACCACCCAGAGGTCCACGCCGGTCTCCGCACGCAGCTGCGTCAGACGCTCCTCGGCGGCATCCGCGTCGGCACTCGAGAGCACGCCGGCATCGTCGAGGACGTAGCCCGAGCCGAGGTCGACCGGGGGTGTCGCGAACGCGGCGGTCGCGGGGACGCACACCAGCGCGAGCATCAGCGCGAGCATCGCCGCCCACCGTGCGCGCATGGAGATCCCCCTTCGGCGAGAGTCGTTTCCGACCCACGGGGCGAGTCTATGCACCGCCGCGCATACCGGGGAAGCCCGCCGGGATCCTCTCGGCGTTCCCGCGGGTCGGGCCGCCCGCGACCTGCTATGCGGGTAGCGTGCCGTGGCGGAGGACGCATGGACGATCGATACGGCACCGACGTGCTGGCAGCCGGCTGGAAGCAGCGCGCGGCGAGACAGCTGGCGCGGGTGGAGGCGACGCGAGACACGGTCGTCGAGGTCGCCGACGACGGATTCTGCGGCGCCGTGACAGCGGTCTCGGGCGGCATGGTCGAGCTCGAGGACCGCGTCGGCCGCCGACGTCTGTTCCCCCTCGGGGCGGGCTTCCTCATCGACGGCGACGACGTCGTGCTCGTCCCGCCGGCGCCGACGGCGCCCGCGGGGCCCCGCCGCACGGCATCCGGATCCTTCGCGGCCCCCGAGGCCCGTGCCCGCACCGCGCGCGCGAGCCGCATCCTCGTGGAGGGTCGCCATGACGCCGAGCTGGTCGAGAAGGTGTGGGGCGACGACCTCCGGGCCGAGGGCGTCGTGGTGGAGTACCTGCAGGGTGTCGACCTCCTCCAGGCCACCCTCGACGACGAGCCGCCCTCGGCCGCGCGTCGCTACGGCGTGCTCGTGGACCACCTCGTCCCAGGCTCCAAGGAGTCCCGCGTCGCCGACGCCGTCGCCCGCGGCCCGCACGGCGCCCACGTGCGGATCGTCGGACACCCGTGGGTGGACGTCTGGCAGTGCGTCACCCCGCGCGCGGTCGGGATCGAACGCTGGCCCGACGTCCCCCGCGGCATCGAGTACAAGGTCGGGGTGTGCCGCGCGCTCGGATGGCCCGCGCGGGATCAGGCCGACCTCGCCCGCGCGTGGCAGCGGATCCTCGCTTCCGTCCACTCGTACCGCGACCTCGAGCCGGAGCTGCTCGGGCGGGTGGAGGAGCTCATCGACTTCGTCACCGCGGTGGACTGAGGCGGCGCCGTCGGCGGGGCACCCCGCCGGTAGCCTGGGGGAGTGTCCGAGACCGCGTCGCCGAGCCCCGTCCCCTCCCGCGGATTCCGCGACCGACCGGTCTCGTTCGTCCGCCGCAGCGGCCGGATGTCGGAGGCGCAGGAACGCGCCTGGCGCGAGCTCGCCCCCGCCTTCGTCCTCGAGGTCGACCGCGACGAGGCTGCGACGAGCATCCGGCCGGGGACGACGGTCGATCCGGCATCCGTCTGGGGACGTACGGCACCGCTGATCGCCGAGATCGGTTCCGGGCAGGGTCACGCAATCGTCCACGCCGCGGCGGCGGCCCCGGAGACCGACTTCCTGGCCGTCGAGGTCTTCGCCGCGGGACTCGCGCGCACGATGCTCGACGCCGATCGGGAGGGTGTCCGCAACCTCCGCCTCGTCGAGGCCAACGCACCCGAGGTCCTCCGCCACCTCCTGCCGCCCGGCTCCCTGGCCGAACTGTGGGTGTTCTTCCCGGATCCGTGGCACAAGAAGAAGCACAACAAGCGGCGCCTCGTCACGGAGGAGTTCGCCGGCATCGCGGCATCCGCCCTCCGGCCCGGGGGAGTGCTGCGGCTCGCAACGGATTGGGAGGACTACGCGCTGCAGATGCGCGACGTCCTCGATGGTGCCGACCGGTTCTCCCGCGCGTTCGAGGGAGCGTGGGCGCCACGGTTCGAGGGGCGCGTGCTCACGGCCTTCGAGCGGAAGGGCATGCGGGTCGGGCGCGAGATCCGCGACCTCGCCTACCGGCGGGACGACCGCGTGTGAGCGAGACACCGGACCTTCGCACGACGGGCCCGCAGCCGACCGGGCCGATCCCGGTCGGCGCGCACGACCCCGACTCCTCGGCGCGGGATCGCTGGCGCATGGTCCGGCCGCTCGGCCACCCCGACTTCCGGATGCTGTTCTCCGCCGTCGTCCTGTCGGTCTTCGCCGCCGGCATGTGGGCGGTCGTGATGGTCTACACCGTCATCGACGCCGGGGGCGACGAGGTCGCGCTGTCGATCGTCGCGGCGGCGAGCGCCGTGGGCCTCCTCGCCTGCGCGATCCCGGGCGGGATCGTCGCCGACCGGGTCTCGCGCCGTGCCGTGCTGCGGGTGGTCGAGGCCGCCAACGTCGTCGCCATCGGGTCGGTCGTCGTGGTCAGCTTCACCGCCACGGTGACCATTCCGCACCTGACGGTGTTCGCGTTCATCCTCGGCGCCGGTGCCGGGTTCTTCTTCCCGGCCTACAGCGCGATCCTCCCGCGGATCCTGCCCGCCGACCAGCTCCTGGCCGCGAACGGCCTGGAGGGCGCGATCCGACCGGCGCTGCAGCAGGCCGCAGGCCCGGCCGCGGCGGGAATGGTGGTGGCCGCCGTCGTCGCGCCCGCGCACGCGACCGTCGGGGTCGCGCTCGCCCACCTCGTCGCCCTCGTGCTGCTGTTCTTCGTCCGCCACGAGGATGCCGCGCCCGACACCGAAGAGGAGACGGCGCCGACACGCGGCATGCTCGGCGACCTCGCCGACGCCGTCCGCTTCACCGTCCGCACCCGCTGGCTGCTGTGGACGCTGCTGTTCGCGACGGTGTGGGTCCTCGTGGTTCTCGGACCCGAGGAGGTGCTGCTGCCCTTCCTCACGCGCGACCGCATCGGCGAGGACCCGCGGTGGTTCGGCTTCCTCCTCGCCGTCTACGGCGTCGGCGGTGTCGTCGGGTCGCTCGTGGTCTCGGCCCGGCCTCTTCCGCGGCGCTACCTCAGCGTGATGACGCTCGTGTGGGGCGCGTCGACCCTTCCGTTCATCGTCATCGGCCTGACCGACGTGTACGCGCTCATGATGGCGTCGGTGTTCCTGATCGGCTTCGGCTTCAGCTACGGCAACGTCATCTGGGGGACGCTCCTGCAGCGCCGCGTGCCGCGACACATGCTGGGGCGGGTCTCCTCGCTGGACTTCTTCGTCTCGCTCGCGCTCATGCCGGTCTCGATGGCGCTCGCGGGCCCCCTCGCCCAGGTCGTGCCGATCCCGACCATCTTCATCGTCGCCGGTCTCGTGCCTTTCGTCCTCAGCTTCGTGGTGCTGTGGGTGGCGCGTATGCGGCAGGACGAGATCGCCCATCCGCTCGACCGCTGATCCGCAGGACCCATCCCGACCCGCAGCACCCCCCGACCCGCAGGACCGTTGAAAGGACACTCATGCCCGCTCACGCCGCCGCCCCCGTCGCCACCCGTCCCGCCTGGACGTGGCGACTCCTCCCGGCGTTGGCGGTGTGCCTCGCGGCCCCGGCGTTCTTCGTCCTCCTCACCCCGTGGCTCGCCTGGGTGCTCCTCGCCGTCGGCGTGGGGGCGGCCCTCCTCATCGAGCGGCGCGAGGCCTTCGAGCGGCCGCCGTCGACGGACGCCGCGGGGGACGGCATCCGTCGCCCCAGCCTCACGCGCGACCTCTCGCTGATCGCGGCGGGTCTGCTGGTCGTGAGTGTCATCCCGCTCAAGGCGGAGCTGGACAACCTCGCCTTCCTCCGCTTCACCCTCGCCCTCGGCGGTGCGGTCGCGGTGCCCTACGTGCTGTCGCGGTGGGTGTACCGCGACTACGCCATCCGGTTCCCGTGGCGCGGCGGTGGCCGGTGGACGGCGTTCCAGTGGTCGTGGCTCGTCGCCGTCCTCGTCCTCGGCTGGCTGATCCTGCCGTTCTACTTCATCACCTCCGGCGTCTACATGAACTGGCCGGTCGTCGACACCCCCGACCTGATCGCGCGCCTGTTCGTCGGGGTCGGCGCCGTCGGCATCTGGGACGAGCTGTTCTTCATCTGCACCTGCTTCGCGCTGCTGCGCCGGCACTTCCCGGACTGGCAGGCGAACATCCTGCAGTCGATCGTGTTCGTGTCGTTCCTGTGGGAGCTCGGCTACCAGGCGTGGGGGCCGTTCCTGACCATCCCGTTCGCCCTTCTCCAGGGCTTCATCTTCATGAAGACCCGGTCGCTGGCCTACGTCGTGACGGTGCACCTCCTCTTCGACGCGGTCGTCTTCGCCGTGCTCGTCCACGCCCACAATCCGGGCCTCCTCGACGGGTGGTTCCTCGTCTGACGCGGGTCCGGGCGTCGCGAGGGCTCTCGCCGGGCGTTCATGTGGCGCCCGCGGCCCCCTCGATCGCGCGGACGCGGCCACGAGCGCCACAGGAGTGCCGGGTGCGCTCTGCCCAGGGGGTGCGCAGGGTGGGGCGCTAGAGTGGCACGTGGATCCCGACCGGATCCCCGGACGAGGGTTCAGTACCCGGTGAGCGACAAGACTGGCCATGGAGACGTGCCATGTCGTGGATCATCCTCATCCTGTCCGGAATCCTCGAGGCCGTGTGGGCGACCGCCCTCGGCAAGACCGAGGGATTCACCAAGCTCTGGCCGAGCGTGATCTTCGGCGTCGCGCTCGTGGTGAGCATGGGCGGCCTCGCCTACGCGATGCGCGAGATCCCCACCGGCACCGCCTACGCGGTGTGGGTCGGCATCGGCGCGGCCCTCACCGTCGGCTACGCGATGATCACCGGTGACGAGAGCTTCTCGCTCGTGCGGATGCTGCTCATCCTCGGCCTGGTCGGCTGCGTCATCGGGCTGAAGCTCGTCGGCGGCGACCACGCCTGAGCGCGCTGCGGCGCGGATGCCGTGCGGCCGCCGACCCCGAGACGCGCCGCTTCGGGATTGCGCGGAGCTGCGGCATCCGTACGCTGGATGAGCATGGGAACCGCCGAGCTGTCCGAGATCGCCGCGGTGAAAAACGTCCAGATCGCCGTCGCCGAGTCGCTCACCGCCGGGCTCCTGGCCGGTGCGATCGGCAGCGGAGCGGGCGCGAGCGAATGGTTCCGCGGGGGAGTCGTCGCCTACCAGACCGCGGTCAAGAACGAGGTCCTGGGGGTCGACGGGAACCTGGATCCGTGCTCACCGGAGGTCGCCCGCCAGCTGGCCGCGGGGGTGCGCGACCTCCTCCGGGCCGACCTCGCGATCTCGACCACCGGTGTCGGCGGCCCCGAGGACGACGACGGTCACCCGCCCGGCGAGGTTTATCTCGGCTGGGCGACCGCGGATGCCGTCGGCCACCGCCGCCTGGAGCTGAAGGGGGAGCCGCACGAGATCCTCGCCGCGACCGTCGACGCCGCCCTCGAGCTGTTGACCTCTCTCGCCCGCGAGGCCGGGGACCGGGCGCGCCAGGGGGTGTAGAGATCGCGAGAGGGGACCGCCCTCCGGACGGTCCCCTCTCGCGATGACGTGCCCCCGCGCCCTACCGCCACTCCACCCGACGCTGCGCGCCGCGCGGAGCCTCCGGCGGCAGGGGCCCGCCTGACAGGGGGTGTAGAGATCGCGAGAGGGGACCGCCCTCCGGACGGTCCCCTCTCGCGATGACGTGCCCCCGACAGGAATCGAACCTGCGACCTTTGGTACCGGAAACCAACGCTCTATCCCCTGAGCTACGGAGGCGTACCGGTCGAGATTACCACCCGCCCGCGGGCGTTTCCGCCGCAGCCACCGCGGGGGCGGCGAGGGCGCGCAGCGCATCGGCGAGCCGCTCGGCGAGATACGCGTGGCCGTCGGTGGACGGATGCCGGAGCCCCACGGGACCGATGTCGATGACCGACAGGTAGTTCTCCTCCGTGATCCATGCCTCCGACAGGGGGGAGATGTAGCCCCACCCGCGCGCGGCGGCGAGCGCGGCGAGATCGCGATCGATCGCCGCCACGGCGTCGTCCACGGGGAGGACGTGCGGGGCCGGGCCGAGCACGACGAACGCCGCGCCGGGATAGGTCGCCGCCAGGGCATCCCACGCGGCCGTCACCGCGGCGTCGTACCCGTCGGGGTACGCGCGGCGGTCGTTGATCGACCCCGGCACGATCACGACGTCGAACGCGGCCTCCGCCGACAGCGTCGCGATGCGCTCGCCGTAGGTGCCGCCCTCCCATCCCTCCCGGAGGTATCCGCTGCCGGGCTCGCCGTCGACCACCGCGTGAGCGCCGAGGATCGCCGCGGCCCGCGGGGCATAGCCGAGGGCGCGGGTCAGCGCCCCGAGACCGTAGGTCCACGAATCGCCGAAGACCAGCATCCGCTGTCCGTCCTCGAGGACGAGAGGGCGCGGCGCTGCCGGCGCCTCGGCGTCGGCCGCGGTGTCGGCGGAGGTCGCGGGGGCGGCCCGGAAGAGCCCGAACAACCCCGTCCCGAGGGCGGTCGCGCCGAGCCCGAGGACGATCGCGAGGACGACGGCGACGCCCGTCAGGACCCAGACGGGACGCCGGTGCCAGACCTCGTCCCCGCGCCCCATGGGATGACGGTACTGCACGCGGCCCGAGCGGCCTTTCCGGCGTGCGAGGATACTCCGGTGCATCGCGTCGTGACCGCCGAAATGGAGCTGGAGCTCGCCTCTCCCGTCGACCTCATCTTCCAGATCACGGCGGCCCAGCCGGTGCCCCGATCGAGCGAGCAGCTGAGCTTCACGCAGGACGATCGCGTGTACACCCCGACCGAGATCGTCGACCAGTCCGGTACGCGTCTGCACCGCCTGACCGGCGAGGCGGGCCTCCTCTCGGTGCGTTACGACGCGGTCGTCGACGGCGTCACCACGGCGAGCCGGACCAGCGACCTCGAGGCCATCACGTATCTGCGTCCGAGCCGGTACTGCCAGTCCGACGAGGTCTTCCCGCAGGCCCGTCGGCAATTCCGCGGTCTCAGCGGCTACGACCTCATCGCCGCGGTGTCGGACTTCGTCGCCACCAGCACCACCTACACCCCGGGTCTCAGCCACGGCACGGACAGCGCGGTGACGACCCTCATGACCGGCCAGGGCGTCTGCCGCGACTACGCGCACGTCGTCATCGCGCTGCTGCGCGCCATGGACATGCCCGCGCGCTACGCCGCATGCTTCGCCCCGGGCCTGGAGCCCATGGACTTCCACGCCGTCGCGGAGGCCTACTTCGACGGCGCCTGGTACGTCATCGACGCCACGCGCCTGGCCGACCGTCGCTCGCTCGTGCGGATCGCCACCGGGCGCGACGCCGCGGACTGCGCATTCCTCAGCTACCACGGCGGCAACGTCGGACTCCGCCGCCTCCGCGTGGACGCGTGGGTCGCCGACGCGAGCGCCGTCGCCGGCGACGACGAGACGGTGGACGCCGGCTCCGCGCCGCCCGCCGCGGAGCCGGACGATTTCACCACGCTCGTCCAGATCGGCTGATCGCCGAACGGGAGCGTCCAGGCCGGCGAACTAGACTGATCGGTCTATGAATCCCGACGTCCTCTCCGCCGCTCTGCTCGCCGTCATCACGCCCCTGGTCGAGGCGCGACGCCCCGGCGCGTCGGAGGGTCTCACCGCCGCCGACCTCCCCCTGGAGCGGCCGAAGAACCGCGACCACGGAGACTGGGCGTCCAATGCCGCGCTGAAACTCGCCAAGGTCGCCGGCGCCAACCCGCGCGAACTCGCCGCGGAGATCGCCGCAGGCCTCGAGGCGGTCGACGGCATCGACTCGGTCGAGGTCGCCGGCCCCGGATTCATCAACATCCGGCTGGACGCCGCCGCCGCCGGTGCCCTGGCGAAGACGATCGTCGACGCGGGGGAGAGGTTTGGCACCTCCGACGCCCGCGCCGACGAGATCATCAACCTCGAGTTCGTCAGCGCGAACCCGACCGGTCCGATCCACCTCGGCGGCACACGCTGGGCCGCCGTCGGCGACGCTCTGGCGCGCATCCTCGCCTCGCAGGGCGCCCGCGTCACCCGGGAGTACTACTTCAACGACCACGGCGCGCAGATCGACCGCTTCGCCCGCAGCCTCGTCGCCGCGCACGAGGGGGCGCCCACGCCCGAGGACGGCTACGGCGGTGCGTACATCGGCGACATCGCGCGCCGCGTCGCGCGGGCCTACGAGGGCGACATCGACGCGCTCGACCCGGCGGCCAAGCAGGAGGCGTTCCGCGAGCTCGGAGTGAACGCCATGTTCGCCGAGATCAAGCAGTCCCTGCACGAGTTCGGCGTCGACTTCGACGTGTACTTCCACGAGAACGACCTGCACGACTCCGGTGCCGTGGAGCGGGCCGTGGCGCGGCTGCGCGAGCTCGGTCACATCTTCGAGTCCGACGGGGCCACGTGGCTGCGCTCGACCGACTTCGGCGACGACAAGGACCGTGTCGTCATCAAGTCCGACGGCAACCCCGCCTACATCTCCGGCGACCTGGCGTACTACCTCGACAAGCGCGAGCGCGGTTTCAACCGGTGCATCATCATGCTCGGCGCCGACCATCACGGGTACGTCCAGCGCCTCATGGCGATGTGCGCGGCGTTCGGCGACCAGCCGGGGGTGAACCTGCAGATCCTCATCGGGCAGATGGTCAACCTCGTCAAGGACGGCCAGCCGGTCCGCATGTCCAAGCGTGCGGGCACGGTCGTCACCCTCGAGGACCTCGTCGAGATCGTCGGAGTGGATGCCGCGCGCTACGCCCTGACCCGCAGCTCCGCCGACTCGAACCTCGACGTCGACCTCGACGTGCTGCAGCGGCGTACGAACGACAACCCCGTCTTCTACGTGCAGTACGCCCACGCACGCACGCACAACGTCGGGCGCAATGCCGCGGCGTCGGGCGTGGATCGCAGCGACTTCGCCCCCGAGACGCTCACGCACGAGACCGAGGCCGCGCTCCTCGGTGCGCTGCAGGAGTTCCCGCGCGTGCTCGCCTACGCGGGAGAGGTGCGCGAGCCGCACCGGGTGGCGCGCTACCTCGAGGAGCTGGCGGGCCTGTACCACCGGTGGTACGACAGCTGCCGCGTGATCCCGCAGGGCGACGACCCGATCGAGCCCGTGCACCGCACGCGGCTGTGGCTGAACGACGCGACCGGACAGGTGCTGCGCAACGGCCTGCGTCTGCTCGGCGTCGGTGCTCCCGAGCGCATGTGACCGACTGAGGAACGGGTGGAGATGGCAGATCAGGGACAGACCCGACCGACCGAGCCCCTCCCCGACTGGGCTGTTCCCACCGCCGCGCCCGCGCGTCGGCGCCGCAGGGTCTGGCCCTGGATCGCCGCCGTCGTCGTGATCGGCGCGCTGGCGATCGGCGCCTGGTTCGCCGGCGAGGCGATCGCGCGGTCGATCGTGACCGCGACGGTGCGCGAGCAGGTGATCACCGCACTCGACCTCCCCGCCGACCAGCCTCTGGAGGTCGAGGTCGCCGGAACCGTCCTCCCGCAGCTCATCGCGGGGCGCCTGGACGAGCTGACCCTGTCGTCCGACGACGTCGCCCTCGGTGACGCGTTCACCGGTGACATCCTCGTGGTCGCCCGGGGTGTGCCCATCCGCGGGGGAGCGATGGATGCCGGATCCGCGACCGTGACGATGGACGCCGATCAGCTCCGCGCTCTCCTGGCGACGATCGACTCCTTCCCCGTCGACACGGTCGACCTCGCCGCGCCGGATGTGACGGTGTCGATCGACGTCCCCGTCTTCGCCGCGGAGATCCCGGTCGGGGTGGCGCTGACCCCGGTCGCGGACGGTGGCGACATCGTCCTGACGCCGTCCGAGATCGACGTCGCCGGCACAGCGCTGTCCGCCGACCGCATCCGCGAGCAGTTCGGCCTGGTCGCCGACGTGATCCTCCGCGACTGGACGGTGTGCGTGGCCGACCAGATCCCCGCCGGGGTCACCCTGCGCGAGATCTCCGTACAGGAGCGGGGGGTGGTGGCCGAGCTCGACATCGACGGCGCGATCCTCTCCGATTCCGCACTCCAAGCCGAGGGTGCCTGCGCGTAGCGCACGGCCCGCAGGGCGCGGATGTCGCAGAGTGCGCAGCGCGCGGGGCGCCGCGGGCGCGTGCCGTAGACTTCAGGCACTGTCCGCAGGGACGCCCCGGCGCGTGATCGCACCGGCCGGGACGCCCGCCACCTTTCGGATCCCGGCGGGCCGCGCCGAAGCATCCATCGATTGGTCTCACCCGTGTCCGCCGCCCCGCACTCCGCCTCGCCCTCGTCGGCGACATCGGGTGCGCCCGCCGATGTCAACGAACTCGTCCCGGCGGTCTGGCCGAGCGGCGCCACGCGCGACGAGAGCGGCGTCCTGACGCTCGGCGGCATCTCCGCGACCGACCTCCGCGCGCGGTTCGGCACGCCCCTGTGGGTCCTCGACGAGGACGAGGTCCGCGCGCAGGCCCGCCGCGCGCGCGCCGCCTTCACCGCGGCGGCCGCCGCGCACGGGGTCACCGCGCGGATCTACTACGCCGGCAAGGCCTTCCTCAGCATCGAGGTCGCCCGCTGGGTGACCGAGGAGGGCCTGTCCCTCGACGTCTGCACCGGCGGAGAGCTGGCGGTCGCCCTCGCCGCCGGAGTGGATCCCGCCCGGCTCGGCTTCCACGGGAACAACAAGAGCGAGCTCGAGCTCCGCGCCGCCCTCGACGCCGGCGTCGGGACGATCGTGATCGACAGCTTCGTCGAGATCGCGCGTCTCGCGGAGCTCACGGCGGCGCGTCCCACTCCCGCCCGCGTGATGATCCGCGTCAACAGCGGCGTGCACGCCGAGACCCACGACTTCCTCGCCACCGCGCACGAGGACCAGAAGTTCGGCTTCACCCTGACGGATGCCGTCACCGCCGCCGCGCGTGTCCGCGAGGCCCCGGGGCTGGAGCTGGTGGGCCTGCACGGCCACATCGGCTCGCAGATCTTCGGGACCGCCGGATTCGTCGAGTCCGCGGCGCGTCTGGTCGACCTCCACGCCGCGCTGTCGGCGGACGGACCGCTTCCTCTGCTGAACCTCGGCGGCGGGTTCGGCATCGCCTACACCGTCCGCGACGACCCCACACCGATCGAAGACCTCGCCCGGGGCATCGTCGACGCGGTCGCCGCCGAAAGCGCCGCGCACGGCATCCCGATGCCGGATCTGGCGTTCGAGCCGGGCCGGTCCATCGTCGGCCGGGCGGGCGTGACCCTGTACTCGGTCGGCACGACCAAGCCGGTCACCCTGGACGAGGGCCGCGCTCGGCTCTACGTGAGCGTCGACGGGGGCATGAGCGACAACGCCCGCCCGGCGCTCTACGGCGCCGAGTACTCGGTGCGCCTCGCCTCCCGCACGAGCGAGGCGGCGCCCGCGCTCGTCCGCGTCGTCGGCAAGCACTGCGAGTCCGGCGACATCGTCGTCGACGCCGATCACCTCCCCGGTGACGTCGCGCCCGGCGACCTCCTCGCCGTCCCCGCGACCGGGGCCTACTGCTTCTCGCTCGCGAGCACCTACAACTACGTGCCGCGTCCGCCCGTGGTCGCCCTGCGCGGCGGCGAGGCGCGCGTCATCGTGCGCGGCGAGACCGTGGACGACCTCCTCTCGCGCGACGCCGGGTACACCGGCCCCGTGCGCGCTCTCGTGACACCCGCACCCGAATCCCCGATGGAAGGGACCGCATGACGACCGACTACCGCCGCCTGCGCGTGGCTCTGCTCGGCGCCGGAGCCGTCGGCTCCCAGGTCGCCTCGCTGCTGCGCCAGCACGCCGATGAGCTCGCCGACCGGGCCGGTGCCCGCCTCGAGCTGGTCGGCATCGCCGTCCGCGACCTCGACGCGCCGCGCGAGACGGAGTTCCCCCGCGAGCTCCTCACCACCGATGCCGAGCAGCTGATCCTGGGCGCCGACATCGTCATCGAGCTGATGGGCGGCATCGATCCTGCGCGCGAGTACCTCCTGCAGGCCATCGGCGCGGGCGCGGACGTGGTCACGGCCAACAAGGCCCTCCTCGCCACGCACGGCCCCGAGATCTTCGATGCGGCCGACCGCGTGGGTGCGCAGGTCTACTACGAGGCCGCGGCAGCGGGAGCGATCCCCATCATCCGTCCGCTGCGCGACTCCCTCGCCGGCGACCGCGTCGTGCGGATCATGGGCATCGTCAACGGCACCACGAACTACATCCTCGACCGGATGGACACCGAGGGCGCGGAGTTCGCCGACGTCCTCTCCGACGCGCAGGCGCTCGGCTACGCCGAGGCCGACCCGACCGCCGACGTCGAGGGCTACGACGCCGCGCAGAAGGCGGCCATCCTCGCGAGCCTCGCCTTCCACACCGCCGTTCCGCTGGACGCCGTCCATCGCGAGGGGATCACCCGCATCGACAAGGCGATGATGGATGCCGCGCGCCGCGCCGGCCAGGTCATCAAGCTCCTCGCGATCTGCGAGCGTCTGCCCGAGCCCGCCGACGGCGCGGCATCCGGCGAGTCGATCTCGGTCCGGGTCTACCCGGCCCTGGTCTCCCGCGAGCACCCGCTCGCGACCGTGCACGGTGCCAACAACGCCGTGTTCGTCCAGGCCGAGGCCGCGGGCGACCTGATGTTCTACGGAGCCGGAGCGGGCGGTGTGCAGACCGCCTCCGCCGTGCTCGGCGACGTGGTCTCCGCCGCGCGCCGTCACATCGCCGGCGGCGTCGGCGTGGGCGAATCCACGCGCGCGAACCTGCCCGTCGTCCCGATCGGACGCGTCATCACCAGCTACCAGATCACCCTCGAGGTCGACGACGAGCCCGGCGTCCTCGCCACCGTCGCCGGCATCCTGAGCGAGGGGCGCGTGTCGATCGCGACCCTCGAGCAGACCGTGGTCGCGGACGCCGCCGCCGGCGGCACGGCCCGCATCGTCATCGGCACCCACACAGCTCGCGAGCAGGATCTCAGCGACACCGTCGACCGTCTCGCCGCCAGCGGGGTCGTCGAGCGGGTCGTGTCGGTCCTGCGCGTGGAAGGAGACTGACATGGCACACCTCTGGCGCGGAGTCCTCCGCGAGTACGCCGACCGGCTGGGCGTCACCGACGCCTCGACCGTCGTCACCCTGGGCGAGGGCGGCACGCCGCTGCTTCCCGCCCCCGCGCTGTCGCACCGCACCGGTGCCGACGTGTGGGTGAAGTTCGAGGGCATGAACCCCACCGGTTCGTTCAAGGACCGCGGCATGACCGTGGCCCTCTCGCGTGCCGTCGAGCACGGCGCCAAGGCGGTGATCTGCGCGTCGACGGGCAACACGTCCGCCTCGGCCGCGGCGTACGCCGCGCACGCGGGCATCACCGCCGCCGTCCTCGTCCCCGAGGGCAAGATCGCGATGGGCAAGCTCAGCCAGGCGGTCGCCCACAACGGTCGTCTCATCCAGATCCGCGGCAACTTCGACGACTGCCTCGAGATCGCCCGCGAGCTCGCCGACCACTACCCGGTGCACTTGGTCAACTCGGTCAACCCCGACCGCATCGAAGGCCAGAAGACCGCGGCCTACGAGGTCGTCGAGGTCCTCGGCGACGCGCCCGATTTCCACTTCATCCCGGTCGGGAACGCCGGCAACTACACCGCGTACTCGCGCGGGTACCGCGAAGAGGCCGCTCGGGGAGCCGCCACGCGCGTGCCGCGCATGTTCGGATTCCAGGCCGAGGGCTCTGCGCCCCTCGTCCGCGGCGAGGTCGTGCGCCAGCCCGAGACGATCGCGAGCGCGATCCGCATCGGCAACCCCGCCTCGTGGGAGCTCGCCCTCGAGGCGCGCGACGCCACCGACGGCTGGTTCGGCGCGATCGACGACGAGCGGATCCTCGCCGCACAGAAGCTCCTTGCGGGGGAGGTGGGCATCTTCGTCGAACCGGCCTCGGCCATCAGCGTCGCGGGACTCCTCGACCGCGCCGAGAAGGGCATCATCCCCGCCGGCTCCCGCGTCGTGCTGACCGTGACGGGCCACGGCCTGAAGGATCCGCAGTGGGCCCTCCGCAACGCCGACGGCTCCCAGGTCGAGCCCACCGTGGTCGACGCCGCGACGTCCGAAGTGGCGTCTGTGCTCGATCTCGTCCCGGTCGAGGCGCCGGCGTGACCGCACCCGTCGCGCCGGAACCGGGGCGACGCGTCCTCGTGCGGGTCCCCGCGACCAGCGCGAACCTCGGGCCGGGCTTCGACACCCTCGGTCTCGCGCTGAGCATCTATGACGAACTGGATGTGACCGCCCTCCCGGAGGGTGAGCTCGAGATCGACGTCGAGGGGGAGGGGATGGGCGACGTCCCGCGCGACGCCTCGCACCTCGTCGTGCGTGCGATCGCGTATGCCTACGAGGCGGTCGGGCGGAGGATGCCGGGTCTGCGCCTCCGTGCGCGGAACGTGATCCCGCACGGCCGCGGACTCGGCTCGTCCGGTGCCGCGGTGGTCTCCGGCCTCCTCGCGGCCAAGGGCCTCCTCCGCGGCGACGTGGAGATCGGCGACGAGACGCTGCTGCGCCTCGCCACCGAGCTCGAGGGACATCCCGACAACGTCGCGCCAGGACTCTTCGGCGGCCTCACCATCGCGTGGGTCGATGAGACCGGGCCGCAGCACAAGAAGCTCATCGTGCATCGCGGCGTGTCGCCGCTCGTGTTCGTGCCGGACTTCACGATGTCCACGAGCGTCGCGCGGAGTCTGCAGCCCCTGCAGGTGCCGCGAGAGGACGCCGTGTTCAACGTCTCGCGCTCGGCGCTGCTGATCGCCGCGCTCACGCAGAGCCCCGAGCTGCTGCTGGCAGCGACCGAGGACAAGCTCCACCAGAGCTATCGCGCTCAGGCGATGCCCGGCACGGACCAGCTGGTCCGCGCGCTGCGCGCCGAGGGCTTCGCGGCGGTCGTCTCGGGAGCAGGTCCGAGCGTCCTCGTGCTCGCGGACGGGCCGGGCCGACGGCTCGAAGCGGCCGCCCTCGCGGCGGAGACGGCGGACACCCCGTGGGAGGCGCACATGCTCGCCGTCGACGTCAAGGGTGGTACAGTGGGCGAGTACGCGGAGAGTGCCACGTAAACACGTGATCTGGCCTCCGTCGCAATCTGCGAAACCCGCACAGCCCCTTCCCGCTGACGGACTCTGTACGCCATCGCGACCTTCGAGGTCGTAACGGCTCTCTGAGCACGCTTCGGGTTCGGCGCCCATCATCGCCGCGCGTTCGTGCATATTCCATTCGTTTCACAAGGGAGAACTCGTGGAGTCCATCTCCGAGATCCACACCGACGCCCAGGCCGACGAGCGCGCTGAGGCGCCCGAGAACGCCGAGAACGTCGAGACCACCGACGACGCCGCTGACGCGGTATCCGTCGACGACACCGCCGAGGCCGCCGCCGCGGACGAGGAGACGCCGGCGGCCGAGTCCGTCGACGCCGCCCCGGACAGCGCCGCGCCCGCCGAGGATGCCGCGCCCGTCGAGGACGCCGCGCCCGTCGAGGACGCCGCGCCCGCCGAAGACGCTGCGCCCGCCGAGGACGCCGCGCCCACAGAGGATGCAGCGCCCGCGCCGGAGGCTGCGCCCGCCGAGGAGGAAGCGCCCGTCAAGGCGCCGCGCAAGCGTGCACCGCGTCGGGCGAAGACCGGGGACGCGCCGGCGCGCAAGACGACCGCCAAGAAGGCCGCGGCCGACGAGGCCGCCGTCCCCGCCGATCCGCCCGTCGAGGAGGCGTCCGCGGACGCCGCGGCGGCGTCCACCGACGCGGGCACCGTCGACAGCACCACCGACGCGGACGCCGCGCCGGTGCAGGACGCCGCTGTCTCGGCCGTCGACGCTCCGGCCGAGACCGCTGAGACCGCGGAGGCTCAGCCCGCCGCTGAGGAGGAGCCGGCCGCCGAGGCGCCGAAGACCCCCCGCGGACGTGGACGCGGTTCGCGCGCCAAGAAGCCCGCGGTCGAGGAGCCCCCTGCCACCGAGACCGCGGAGCCGGCTGCGGACGCCGCGCCCGAGCCGGCCGCCGACGCCTCGCCGTCGACGCCCGACGCGGATGCCGGTGACAACGCCGGCGACGCCGGTCGCTCCGAGGGCGACCGCTCCGATGGCGACGAGACCTCGGGCCGTGGCCGCGGCCGCAGCCGGAGCCGCAACCGCAACCGCAACTCCGGTGGACAGAACGCGCAGAACGGCCAGGGCGGCAATGCGGGACCCGCCGCCCAGAACGCGTCCGACGACGACGGCGACAGCAGCGGGAACGGCCGCGGTCGTCAGCGCAACAAGCGCCGCGGCGCGCAGAACGCAGACGAGTTCGACACGGAGATCGGTGAGGACGACGTCCTCATTCCGATCGCCGGCATCCTCGACGTCCTCGACAACTACGCGTTCGTCCGCACCACCGGCTACCTTCCCGGCCCGCAGGACGTCTACGTCTCCCTCGGTCAGGTCAAGAAGTACCACCTGCGCAAGGGCGACGCCGTGGTCGGTGCCATCAAGCAGCCGCGCGAGGGCGAGCAGACCGGCCGCCAGAAGTACAACGCTCTGGTCAAGGTCGACGCCGTCAACGGCCTGTCCGTGGACGACGCGGGCACCCGCGTGGAGTTCGGCAACCTCACCCCGCTCTACCCGCAGGACCGCCTGCGCCTGGAGACCGCGCCCGAGAAGCTGACCCAGCGGATCATCGACCTCGTCGCCCCCATCGGCAAGGGCCAGCGCGGACTCATCGTCGCGCCGCCCAAGGCGGGCAAGACGATCGTGCTCCAGCAGATCGCCAACGCGATCGCGACGAACAATCCCGAGGTGCACCTCATGGTCGTCCTCGTGGACGAGCGTCCCGAAGAGGTCACCGACATGCAGCGGACCGTGAAGGGCGAGGTCATCGCCTCGACCTTCGACCGCCCGGCCGAAGACCACACCACGGTCGCCGAACTCGCCATCGAGCGCGCGAAGCGGCTCGTGGAGCTCGGTCGCGACGTCGTCGTCCTGCTGGATTCGATCACCCGCCTCGGGCGGGCGTACAACATCTCGGCGCCCACCTCGGGCCGCGTGCTCTCCGGCGGCGTGGACGCGTCGGCGCTGTACCCGCCGAAGCGTTTCTTCGGCGCCGCGCGCAACATCGAGAACGGCGGCTCGCTCACGATCCTCGCGACGGCTCTCGTGGAGACGGGGTCCAAGATGGACGACGTCATCTTCGAGGAGTTCAAGGGCACCGGCAACAGCGAGCTCCGCCTGTCGCGGCAGCTCGCCGACAAGCGGATCTTCCCCGCCGTCGACGTCAACGCCTCCAGCACCCGGCGCGAAGAGATGCTGCTGTCCGCGGACGAGGTGAAGATCACCTGGAAGCTGCGTCGCGCGCTCGCGGGCCTCGACCCCCAGCAGGCGCTGGAGGTCGTCCTCGGCAAGCTCAAGGAGACGCAGTCCAACGTCGAGTTCCTCGTGCAGATGCAGAAGTCGATCCCGGCTCCCACCGGCTCCCACGCCGGCGGCCACAGCCACGGTCACGACAACAGCATCCGCTGAGTCGGCCCCGCCGTCGTGTTCGATTCCGTCGCCGCACTGATCCAGGAGCACCAGGCCGTCCAGGTCGAGCTCTCGGATCCCGCGGTGCACGCGGACGCCGCGCGGGCGAAGCGGGTCAATCGGCGCTACGCCGAGCTGTCACGGATCGTCGCGGCCCACGACGCGTGGGTCGCGGCATCCGATGACCTCGCCGCGGCGCAGGAGCTCGCCAAGGAGGACGCCGCCTTCGCCGACGAGGTCCCCGGAATGCAGGCGCGCGTCGCCGAGGCGCAGGAGAAGCTCCGCCGGCTCCTCATCCCGCGGGATCCGGACGACGCCCGCGACGTGATCATGGAGATCAAGCAGGGGGAGGGGGGCGCCGAGAGCGCCCTGTTCGCTGCGGACCTGTTGCGGATGTACATCCAGTACGCCACCGCGCAGGGCTGGAAGACCGAGCTGCTCGAACGCAACGAGTCCGATCTCGGCGGCTACAAGGACGTCCAGGTCGCCATCAAAGGCTCCTCCAGCGACCCCGCCCAGGGGGTCTGGGCCCATCTGAAGTACGAGGGCGGTGTGCACCGCGTCCAGCGCGTGCCGGCCACCGAGTCGCAGGGCCGCATCCACACCTCCACCACCGGTGTCCTCGTCTTCCCCGAGGTCGACGAGCCCGAGGAGGTCCAGATCGATCAGAACGATCTGAAGATCGACGTCTTCCGCTCCTCCGGTCCCGGGGGGCAGTCGGTGAACACGACCGACTCGGCGGTGCGGATCACCCATGTGCCGACGGGCATCGTCGTGTCCATGCAGAACGAGAAGTCGCAGCTGCAGAACCGCGAGGCCGGCATGCGCGTGCTCCGCGCCCGCCTGCTGGCGCGGCAGCAGGAGGAGCGCGACGCGCTGGCCGCCGACGCGCGCAAGTCGCAGATCCGCGGTATGGATCGCTCGGAGCGCATCCGCACGTACAACTTCCCCGAGAACCGCATCGCCGACCATCGCACCGGCTACAAGGCGTACAACCTCGACCAGGTCATGGACGGCGCTCTCGGTCCGATCATCGAATCGGCGATCGCCGCCGACGAGGAAGCGCGTCTGGCCGCCCTCGGCACCGACGCCTGACGGCGCGGAAGAGGCGGTGCACGGGCACGGGCACGGGCTATCCTGAGCCCGTGATCACGTTCCTCATCCGCGCCTTCATCTTCGTGGCGTCGGCTGCTCTCGGCCTCATCGTCGCCGACCTCCTCCTGCCGGGCTTCCGGATCGACTGGTCGAACTGGTGGGGCTTCGTCCTCGCGATCGTGATCTTCGCCACCCTCCAGAGCGTGCTGAGTCCGTGGATCGCCACGGTCGCACGCCGCAACGCGCCCGCGCTCCTCGGCGGGATCGGCATCTTCTCGACGCTCATCGCCCTGGTGATCGTGGTGCTCATCCCGGGAGCCGGCCTCACGATCGGCCAGCCGTTCCTGCTCACATGGGTGCTGGCCCCAGTGATCGTGTGGCTGGTCACGGCGCTGGCGACCCTGTTCCTGCCGATGCTGCTGCTGAAGAGGCGCCTCGAGGAGCGTCGCGAGAAGAAGGCCGGCGCCGCCTCCTGATCCGCGCGCTGCGGGTCAGATGATGTACTCGGGCGCCGCGAGGAGGGCGCGGGTGTCCTCGCCGACCTTCCGAGGACGCGCTTTGGCGGGCACGCCCACCAGGACGCTGTCCGCGGGTGCATCGCGGGTGACCACGGCGTTCGCGCCGACCGCGCTTCCCGCCCCGATCGAGATGGGACCGAGGATCTTCGCACCGGCGCCGACGGCGACCCCGTCGCCGAGCGTGGGATGCCGCTTCCCGCTGTCGCGGGTTCGGCCGCCGAGCGTCACCCCGTGGTAGAGCATGACGTCGTCGCCGACCTCGGCGGTCTCGCCGATGACGACCCCCATGCCGTGGTCGATGAAGAACCGGCGTCCGATGCGCGCGCCGGGGTGGATCTCGATCCCGGTGAGCCACCGGGTGACCTGCGACCCGGCGCGGGCGACGAAGCGAGCACGCCGACGCCACAGGGCGTGCCACACGCGGTGGGCCCATACGGCGTGGAGCCCGGGGTACAGGAGGGCGATCTCGAGCGATCCCCGGGCGGCGGGATCGCGCAGCTTGGCCGCGGCGAGGTCCTCGCGGATGCCGGAGAGGGCCCGGACGACCACCCGGCGGAGGCCAGGTCGAGCGGCGCTCACGCGCTCGCCTCCGGCTCGCGCAGGTGGGCGTAGAGCGCGGTCGAGAGGTAGCGTTCGCCGCTGTCGGGGACGATCACGACGATGCGGGATCCTCGTGCCTCGGGCCGGGCGGCGATCTGCAGCGCCGCCCACACGGCGGCGCCCGCGGACATCCCGGCGAGGATCCCTTCGCGGGTGCCGAGGTCGCGGGCGACGTCGATCGCGTCGTCGAAGCCCACGGTCATCACCTCATCGATCACGGAGCGGTCCAGCACCTCGGGAACGAAGTTCGGACCGATGCCCTGGATCCGATGGCCGCCCGCGCGCCCCTCGCTCAGCATGGGGGAGTCGGCCGGTTCCACCGCGACGACCTTCAGTCCGGGCGACCGCTCCTTCAGGGCCTGCCCGACACCGGTCAGCGTGCCGCCGGTGCCCGGTCCGGCGACGAAGTAGTCCAGGCGGCCGTCGGTGTCCCGCCAGATCTCCTCGGCGGTCGTGCGGCGGTGGATCTCGGGATTCGCCGGGCTCTCGAACTGTCGCGCCAGGATCGCGCCGGGCGTTTCGGCCACGATGCGCCGGGCGGTCTCGACCGCCTCCGTCATGCCCTTGTGCGGGTTGGTCAGGACCAGTTCCGCGCCGTAGGCCTTCAGGAGCGTCCGTCGTTCCTTCGACATGGACGCGGGCATGGTGAGGATCACCCGGTAGCCGCGCGCCGCGCCGGCGAGCGCCAGAGCGATGCCGGTGTTCCCGCTGGTGGACTCCACGATCGTCCCACCGGGACGGAGCTCGCCGGAGGCCTCCGCCGCGTCGAGCAGCGCGATGCCCAGACGGCATTTCACGCTCCGGCCGGGGTTGTAGAACTCCAGCTTCGTCACGACCTCGGCATCCAGGCCCTCTGTGAGCCGGTTGAGCCGGACCAGGGGCGTGCCTCCGAAGGCTGTGGTGATGTCGTCGTGGATGCGCGGGGGGATCTCGACCGGCGCTGCCGGCGCGGTCATCCCTCGCGGAGGTCTTCGAACAGCGCCGTGGAGAGGTACCGCTCGCCGAAGGAGGGGATGATGACGACGATGTTCTTTCCGGCGGCCTCGGGGCGGGCGGCGATCTGCAGCGCCGCCCACACGGCCGCGCCGGAGGAGATGCCCACGAGGATGCCGTCCTTGGTGCCGACCGCACGGGCGGTGGAGATGGCGTCGTCGAACGCGACGTCGAAGACCTCGTCGATGACATCGCGGTCGAGGATTCCGGGGATGAAGTTGGGGCCGATGCCCTGGATCTTGTGAGGGCCGGGCGTCCCGGTGGTCAGCAGGGGCGAGTCCGCCGGCTCGACCGCGACGACCTTCGCACCGGGGACGCGTTCCTTCAGCACCTGGCCGACGCCGGTGATGGTGCCGCCGGTGCCGATGCCGGCGACGAAGTAGTCGACCTTCCCCTCGGTGTCGCGCAGGATCTCCTCCGCGGTGGTGCGGCGGTGGATCTCGGGGTTCGCCTCGTTCTCGAACTGACGGGCGAGCACAGCGCCGGGGATGTCGGCGACCAGCTCCTCGGCCTTGGCGACGGCGCCCTTCATGCCCTGCGCGGGCTCGGTGAGGACGAGCTCGGCGCCGTATCCCTTGAGCAGGAGCCGCCGTTCCATCGACATCGACGCGGGCATCGCCAGCACCACGCGGTAGCCGCGGGCCGCGCCCACCATCGCCAGAGCGATGCCGGTGTTGCCGCTGGTCGCCTCGACGATGGTCCCGCCCGGCTGCAGCTGGCCGGACGCCTCGGCGGCGTCGACGATCGCGACGCCGAGACGGTCCTTGACGCTGGAGGCCGGGTTGTAGAACTCGAGCTTCGCGAGGATGGTGCCGGGCAGGCCCTCGGCGACACGGTTCAGGCGCACCAGGGGCGTGTTCCCGAACGCGCTGGTGATATCGGAGTGGATGCCGGTCATCTTCGGGCCCCTTCAGAGTCGGTCGTGACAACTGTTCCAGCGTAGGCGACCGGCCTGGGAGGGGGATCTGCCCGCTCGCAATGTGACGCCCCGCGCGGTCTATCGTGGAATCCGCCATGACCAGCCCCGCCCCAGCGTCCGTTCCCCCCGTCGTCCCTCTCGCCGTCGAGCTGGATGCCGCCACGGCGGCGCTCGCTCGGACCGGCATCGAGGACCCGCGCGTGGACGCCGAGCTCCTCGCCGCCCACGTGCTGGGCGTCGGCCGCGGCGAGCTGCAGGCGCGGCTGATCACGGGCGGCGCGATCGACGACGAGCGTCGCGAGGAGCTTCGCCGCGCGATCGAGCGGCGGGCCACCCGTGAGCCGCTGCAGCACATCACCGGCGTCGCCGGGTTCCGTCACCTCGAGCTCCGCGTGGGGCCGGGGGTCTTCGTCCCGCGCCCGGAGACCGAGATCGTCGCCCAGATCGCCATCGACGCCCTCGTGGCCTCGGCGACTCCGGAGCCCATCGCCGTCGACCTCGGCACCGGCAGCGGCGCGATCGCCCTCTCCCTGGCCACCGAGGTGCCGCACGCCCGCGTCCACGCCGCCGAGAACTCCGTCGACGCCTTCCTCTGGACGCGGGAGAACTTCGACCGGGTCGCCGCTCCGAACGCGCGTCTGGCCTTCATCGACCTCGCCGAGGCGTTCCCGGAGTTGGACGGCACCGTCTCCGTCGTCGTGTCCAATCCGCCCTACGTGCCCGACGGTGCCGTTCCGCGCGACCCCGAGGTCCGCCTGTACGATCCGCCCGCGGCGCTCTACGGCGGAGCCGACGGCCTGGACGTCGTGCGGGTCCTCAGCGAGGTGGGGCTGCGCCTGCTCCATCCCGGAGGGACGCTCGTCCTCGAGCACGGCGAGTGGCAGGGCGAGCCGATCCGAGCCCTCCTCACCGCCGCCGGATGGCGCTCCGCCGCCACCCACCCCGACCTCACCCTGCGCGACCGCGCCACCACGGCCGTCCGCCCCTGACCCGCGGCGCATCCCGACGCGGCCCCCGTCCCGGAGTGCACCGACACGGCTCGCGCGTCCGCGCGCCGTAGAATGTGCGGGTTATGTCCCCGATCTACGACTGCCGGAGCGAGGCCGATCTCCTCGCCGGACTCCGCGAAGCCCGCCGTGCCCTCGGTCGCGGAGAGCTCGTGGTGATCCCCACCGACACCGTCTACGGCGTCGCCGCCGACGCCTTCTCCCCGCAGGCGGTCACGCGCCTGCTCGAGGCCAAGGGGCGCGGACGTCAGTCACCTCCGCCCGTGCTCGTCGCGGGCGTCGCCACGCTCCGCGCGCTGGTCTCGGAGATCCCCGAGCCGGTGGAACGGCTCGTCGAGGAGTTCTGGCCGGGCGGGCTGACCATCGTCCTCCCGGCGCAGCCGTCGCTGTCCTGGGACCTGGGTGACACGAAGGGCACCGTCGCGGTGCGGATGCCCGCGCACCGCATCGCCCTCGAGGTCCTGGAGGACGTCGGGCCCCTCGCGGTCTCCAGTGCCAACCTCACCGGAAAGGCCGCCGCCGTCACCGCCGGCGACGCCGAGGCGATGCTGGGCGAGAGCGTACGGGTCTACCTCGACGACGGATCGTCGAAGGACGGCGTGGCCTCGACGATCGTGGACGCCACGTCGCTGGTGACCGGGTACGACGGTGAGCCGGTGGTGCGTGTGCTCCGTGACGGCGCGGTGTCGCGCGAACAGCTGCGCGGGGTGCTCGGAGACCTGCTGGAGCCCGACCCCGATCCCGAGGACGCGGACTCCGCGTGAAGCAGTACGTCTTCACGATCCTCTTCACGGCAGCGGTGACCTTCGCCCTCTCGTGGGGGGTCTGGCGACTCAGTCTCAAGTACAAGCTCTATCCCGGCATCCGGGAGCGGGACGTGCACACCACCCCGACCCCGCGGCTCGGGGGAGTGGCCATGTTCCTCGGCGTGGTCGCGGCCTTCCTGGTGTCGTCGCAGCATCCGTTCTTCTCGCTGTTCTGGGTCAACCCGGGGCCGGTGTGGGCCATTCTCGGCGCGACGGCGCTCATCGTCGTCGTCGGCGTCGCCGACGACCTGTGGGACCTGGACTGGATGATCAAGCTCGGCGCCCAGTTCCTCGCCGCCGGGGTCATCGCGTGGTTCGGCGAGCTGCAGATCTACTCGCTCCCCATCGGAGGACTCGCCGTCGGATCGAGCTGGGTCAGCTTCACCCTGACCGTCCTGTCGATCGTGATCGTCATGAACGCGGTGAACTTCATCGACGGCCTCGACGGGCTGGTGGCGGGCGTCGCCCTCATCGCCAACGGCATCTTCTTCGCGTACTCGTACCTGCTCGTACGCGACACCGGGGCGAGCACGTACTTCAACCTCGCCTCGTTCATCGCCGCCGTGCTGATCGGCGCCTGTATCGGATTCCTGCCGATGAACTGGAGCCCCGCGCGCCTGTTCATGGGGGATTCCGGCGCGCTCATGCTCGGCCTCCTCATGGCGTGCTCCGCGATCGCCATCACCGGCAGCCTCGACCCCGCCATCGTGGGCGACAACGACGAGTTCGGCCGGTCACAGCTCCTCGGAGCCTTCATCCCGATCCTGCTTCCGATCGTCGTCGTCCTCCTCCCGCTGCTGGATTTCGGACTCGCCGTCGTCCGGCGCATGCGCGCGGGCAAGTCGCCCTTCTCGCCCGACCGCAAGCATCTCCACCATCGGATGCTGGACATGGGGCACACCGACCGCGACGCGGTGCTGATCTTCTACGCCTGGACCGCGGTGGTGAGCTTCGCCGTCCTGCTGATGTACATCGGCACCTCGGCGGAGTGGCCGGGCGACTACCTGCTCGGCGTCCTCTTCGGCGTCGTCGGGATCGCCGCCTGCCTCTTCCTGACCTTCCTGCCCTCGCGGCGCGGCGGGGTGCCCGCCGACCCGTTCGAACCCGACCCTCGCGACAGCGATACCCACTTGGAGGACGCCCGATGAGCGCCAGCCCCGTGTCCAGCAACCCGATCCTCCGGGTCACCCTTCTCGCCGGAGGAGCGGTCGGGCTCGTCGTCATCGTCCTCGCCACGCTCATCGGGTGGTGGGCCGCGGGCGGCGAGGGCGCGGCCAGCGGTGCGATCGGAGCGGCCGTGGGCATGATCTTCCCGGCGCTCACCGCGGTCAGCATCCTGGTGGCCAACCGGTGGTTCGGCTCTCCCGCCTACCTCCAGATCTTCTTCGGCGTCGTCCTCGGCGGGTGGCTGGTGAAGTTCATCCTCGTCATCGTCGCCTTCCTGGTGCTGGCGCAGGTCGAATGGCTGGTGGACATCGTGTTCTATCTGTCGCTCGTCGTCGCCGCGGTGGCGTCCCTGGTGGTCGATCTGGTGGTCATGAGCCGCATGCGACTGCCCGGCGTCTCCGACATCACCCTGCCCGGGGAGTAGGCCGTGCACACGGGAGTCCCGCGTGCCTGGTAGGCTCTAAGCATTCCTGCGGCTGGTGTGCAGCGGTGACGCTGAGGCCCCGCGAGATGATCTCTTCTCATTCCACCGCGTTGGCATGCTCAGCGCGAGAAGCTGGAGCCAATCCGTTGACTCAAGCGAGCACGATCGTGTCTGCGGCAGATAACCAATTCTCCCCGCCCTCGATCTCCGACTTCTTCCCGCCGGCGCTGCTGTTCGAAGGCACCCCCTTCGCGTTCACGCGCATCAGCATGATCCAGCTCATCGCCACGGCGGTGCTGGTGCTCATCCTGGTGCTCGGGACACGGCGCATGAGCGTGGTGCCCGGCCGCTTCCAGAGCGTGATCGAGTTCGCGTTCGGGTTCGTACGCGAGCAGGTGGCCTTCCAGGTCCTCGGCGAGAAGGACGGCCGCCGGTTCCTCCCGATCCTGACGGCGATGTTCTTCGGCATCCTGTTCTTCAACCTCACCGGCGTCATCCCGTTCGCGAACATTCCGGGAACCTCCGTCGCCGGAGCGCCGCTGGTGCTGGCTCTGACGGCGTACGTGCTGTTCATCTATGCCGGCATCCGCCGGCACGGGGTGCCCCGCTTCCTGAAGAATTCGCTCGTTCCCTCGGGCGTCCCCATCTACCTGCTGCCGATCATCGCGGTCGTCGAGCTGATCTCGACCTTCATCGCGCGTCCGGTCTCGCTGTTCCTCCGACTGCTGCTGAACATGATGGTCGGGCACCTGATGCTCGTGCTGTTCTTCTCGGCGACGCAGTTCTTCCTCCTCAGTGGCGGCTGGCTCATGCCGCTCGCCGGTGGCACGCTCGCCCTCGGCTTCGCCTTCACGCTGTTCGAGATCTTCGTCTCGCTGCTGCAGGCCTACGTCTTCACCATCCTCACCGCCGTGTACATCCAGCTCGCCGTGGCGGAAGAGCACTGACGAGTAGCTGACCGGCTACTCGACCTACGAAAGGAAATCCTCAGTGGACGCAACGACTGTTCTCGCGCAGATCACCGGCAACATCGCGACCGTGGGCTACGGCCTCGCCGCCATCGGCCCGGCCATCGGCCTCGGCATCATGATCGGCAAGACGATCGAATCCACCGCTCGTCAGCCGGAGCTCGCCGGTCGCCTCCAGACCACGATGTTCATCGGTGTCGCCTTCATCGAGATCCTCGCGCTCATCGGCATCGCGACGCCGTTCATCTTCAACGCACTTTGATCCCGGTTCGCCCGTAGGAGTAAGGAGACAGGATGCTGAAGCCTCTTGTCGCGATCGCCGCCGACGAGTACGGAGGGGGAAACCCCCTGCTGCCCGCGGTGTACGACATCATCTGGTCGGGGGTGTGCTTCGTCATCATCCTCCTCGTGGTGATGTTCGTCGCCCTCCCGCGGCTGAACAAGGTGCTCGACGCCCGTAGCGCCGCCATCGAGGGCAACATCGCCAAGGCCGACGAGGCGCAGCGACAGGCCGAGGCCGCGCTGGAGGAGTACACCGCGCAGCTCGCCGCCGCCCGCAAGGAAGCCGGAGAGATCCGCGACGCCGCCCGCGAGGACGGCAAGAAGATCCTCGCCGAGGCGAAGGACGCCGCCTCCACCGAGGCCGCGCGTCTGACCGCATCCGCGCACGCGCAGATCGAAGCCGAGCGTCAGACCGCTCTGGTGTCGCTGCGGAGCGAGGTGGGCACGCTCGCCCTGGATCTCGCCGGCGGTGTCATCGGCGAGACCCTCTCCGACGACGCGAAGGCGCACGCCGTGGTCGACCGGTTCCTGGCCGACCTCGAGGCCTCCGAAGGGGCGAAGGCGTAATGGGCAGCGCGACCACTCAGGCCCTCGCGGCGACGACGCGGGCGCTGGACTCCGCGTCGGACGTCGACCTCGGCGTGGCCGGTGAGCTCTTCGCCGTCGCTCGCGCCGTGGGCGACTCGTCGCAGCTGAGCGGCGCGCTGGCCGACTCCGCCGCCGCCCCGGCCGCTCGCCGGAAGGTCGTCCAGGACGTCTTCGGTCGTGCGGTCTCCCCGGCGACGCTCGGGCTCCTGGGCGCCGCGGTCGATCAGCGCTGGTCCTCCTCCGACGATCTGGTCGAGGGGATCGAAGAGCTGGCGATCCGCGCCGCCGCCCGTGCCGATGGTGCCTCCGATGTCGAGGACGAGCTGTTCCGCTTCTCCCGTACGGTCGCCGCGAACCCCGAGCTCGAGCTCGCGCTCGGCAGCCGCCGCGGCGACGACGCGGCCAAGGGCACTCTGGTGTCCTCTCTACTGAACGGTCGCGCGAGCGCGGCCACCGTGCTGATCGCGTCGTCGCTCGTCCAGCAGCCGCGCGAGCGCCGCGTGCGCCGCCTCCTCTCCTGGGCGATGCGCCTCGTCGCCGACCAGCGCGGACGCACGGTGGCGACGGTGTTCACCGCCGTGCCGCTCAGCGACGCGCAGCGCAGCCGCCTGGCCGCCACGCTCTCGACGCGCTACGGCACGCAGGTGTCCGTCAACGCGGTCGTGGACCCGGATGTCGTCGGGGGGCTGCGCGTGCAGATCGCCGACGACGTCATCGACGCCAGCGTGGCATCGCGCCTGGCCGACCTCCGTCAGCGACTGGCCGGCTGAGACAAGACTTCCCGCATCAGGCGGAGATTTCGGGGCCGAGGCCCCACGAACGAAGGAAGACAATGGCAGAACTCTCTATCAGCCCCGACGTCATCCGTGACGCGCTGAAGGACTTCGTCGCCGCCTACGAGCCCACGGGCGCCGCGGCCAACGAGGTCGGCACCGTCATCGACGCCGCCGACGGCATCGCCCACGTCGAGGGTCTCCCCGGCGTGATGGCGAACGAGCTGGTGCTCTTCGCGGACGGCACCCAGGGCCTCGCGCTGAACCTCGACGAGCACGAGATCGGTGTCGTCGTCCTCGGCGACTTCTCCGGCATCGAGGCCGGTCAGCAGGTCACGCGCACCGGCGAGGTCCTGTCCGTTCCGGTCGGCGACGGCTACCTCGGCCGTGTCGTCGACCCGCTGGGTAACCCCATCGACGGTCTCGGCGAGGTCGCAGCGAGCGGCCGCCGTGCCCTCGAGCTCCAGGCGCCCGGCGTCATGCAGCGCAAGAGCGTGCACGAGCCGATGCAGACGGGCATCAAGGCCATCGACGCGATGATCCCGATCGGGCGCGGACAGCGCCAGCTCATCATCGGCGACCGTCAGACCGGCAAGACCGCGATCGCGATCGACACCATCATCAACCAGAAGGCCAACTGGGACTCGGGCGACGCCACCAAGCAGGTGCGCTGCGTCTACGTCGCGATCGGTCAGAAGGGCTCCACGATCGCTGCCGTCAAGGGCGCGCTCGAGGACGCGGGTGCGATGGAGTACACCACCATCGTCGCCGCCCCGGCGTCCGACCCGGCCGGCTTCAAGTACCTCGCGCCCTACACCGGCTCCGCGATCGGTCAGCACTGGATGTACGACGGCAAGCACGTCCTCATCATCTTCGACGACCTGTCGAAGCAGGCCGAGGCCTATCGCGCCGTCTCCCTCCTCCTGCGTCGTCCGCCGGGCCGCGAGGCCTACCCCGGTGACGTCTTCTACCTGCACTCCCGTCTGCTCGAGCGTTGCGCGAAGCTGTCGGACGAGCTCGGTGCCGGATCGATGACGGGTCTGCCCATCATCGAGACGAAGGCGAACGACGTCTCGGCCTACATCCCCACCAACGTCATCTCGATCACCGACGGTCAGATCTTCCTGCAGTCCGACCTCTTCAACGCCAACCAGCGTCCCGCAGTCGACGTGGGCATCTCGGTCTCGCGTGTCGGTGGCGACGCCCAGGTGAAGTCCATCAAGAAGGTCTCCGGAACGCTGAAGCTGGAGCTCGCGCAGTACCGGTCCCTCGAGGCGTTCGCGATGTTCGCGAGCGATCTGGATGCCGCATCCCGGCGCCAGCTGGCCCGCGGTGCGCGTCTGACCGAGCTGCTCAAGCAGCCGCAGTACTCGCCGTACCCGGTGGAGGAGCAGGTCGTCTCGATCTGGGCCGGCACGAACGGCAAGCTCGACTCGATCGAGGTCGAGGACGTGCTGTCGTTCGAGCGCGAGCTGCTGGACTACCTCCGTCGCAACACCACGGTGCTCGACGACCTCCGCGCCTCGAACGTGCTCGACGACGCGATCCTGGCCGAGCTCGAGCGAAAGACCGACGAGTTCGTCCTCGAGTTCCGCTCGGGCAAGGGGCAGGCGATCGGCAAGCCGGGTCACGAGGAGGTCGCCGCCGCCGAGGCCGCCGACGTCAACCAGGAGAAGATCGTCAAGGGCCGCCGCTGAGGCGGACGAGGACACAGACATGGGCGCACAACTGCGGGTCTACAAGCAGAAGATCGCTTCTGCTCAGACGACCAAGAAGATCACCAAGGCGATGGAGCTCATCGCCGCCTCGCGCATCCAGAAGGCGATGGCGCGAGTGCGCGCGTCCTCGCCGTTCGCGACGGCGGTGACGCGTGCCGTCTCGGCGGTCGCGACGTACTCCGACGTCGACCACCCGCTGACGGTGGAGCGGGAGAACATCCGGCGCTCGGCCGTGGTGATCTTCACCTCCGACCGGGGCCTGGCGGGCGCGTTCAACTCGCAGATCCTGCGAGAGGGACTGGAACTCGCTGAGCTCCTGCGTCAGCAGGGCAAGGAGCCGGTCTTCTACCTCGTGGGCCGCAAGGCCGTCGGGTACTTCCAGTTCCGTCGCATGGCGGCCGCGGCCGAGTGGACGGGTGACACCGACACCCCGCACTTCCACACGGCCGAGGAGATCGCGGCCAGCCTCCTCGACGCGTACACGCGCGGCGGCGAGGACGCCGGGGTCGACGAGATCCACCTCGTGTACAACCGCTTCGTCAGCATGATGACCCAGTCGCCGGAGCAGGTCCGCCTGCTGCCGCTCGAAGTGGTCGAGGCCGACGACAGCGCGTCGTCGCAGGTCTACCCGCTGTACGAGTTCGAGCCCGATCCCGAAGTCGTCCTGGACGCCCTCCTCCCCGTGTACATCCAGAGCCGCGTGTTCAACGCCCTCCTGCAGTCGTCGGCCGCGAAGCACGCTGCGACGCAGAAGGCGATGAAGTCGGCCAGTGACAACGCCGACAAGCTCATCACCGACTACACGCGCCTCCGCAACAACGCCCGTCAGGCCGAGATCACCCAGCAGATCGCCGAGATCGTCGGCGGCGCCGACGCCCTGGGCTCCGGCAAGTGACCTCCGCGCACACAGACCACACCGAAAGAGAAGAAGCCATGAGCCTCACCGCTGAGAAGACGGAAGCCCCGGCCGTCGGCCGCGTCGCCCGTGTCACCGGTCCCGTCGTGGACATCGAGTTCCCGCACGACGGGATCCCCGAGATCTACAACGCCCTGAAGACCACCATCACCATCGGTGACACCTCCACAGAGATCACCCTCGAGGTCGCCCAGCACCTGGGCGATGACCTGGTGCGTGCGATCGCCCTGAAGCCGACCGACGGTATCGTCCGCGGTCAGGAGGTGCGCGACACCGGCGCGCAGATCACCGTTCCCGTGGGCGACGTGACCAAGGGCAAGGTGTTCAACGTCACCGGCGAGATCCTCAACGCGGCACCCGGCGAGACCGTCGAGATCACCGAGCGCTGGCCGATCCACCGTCAGGCGCCGAACTTCGATCAGCTCGAGTCGAAGACCGAGATGTTCGAGACCGGCATCAAGTCGATCGATCTCCTCACCCCGTACGTGCAGGGTGGGAAGATCGGACTCTTCGGCGGTGCCGGTGTCGGCAAGACCGTCCTCATCCAGGAGATGATCCAGCGCGTCGCGCAGGATCACGGCGGTGTGTCGGTGTTCGCCGGTGTCGGCGAGCGCACCCGTGAGGGCAACGACCTCATCGGCGAGATGGAGGAGGCGGGCGTCTTCGACAAGACCGCGCTCGTGTTCGGCCAGATGGACGAGCCGCCGGGAACGCGTCTGCGCGTCGCCCTGTCGGCGCTGACGATGGCGGAGTACTTCCGCGACGTGCAGAAGCAGGACGTGCTGCTCTTCATCGACAACATCTTCCGCTTCACCCAGGCCGGCTCCGAGGTGTCGACGCTCCTCGGCCGCATGCCGTCCGCGGTGGGGTACCAGCCCAACCTCGCGGACGAGATGGGTGTGCTCCAGGAGCGCATCACCTCGACGCGCGGTCACTCGATCACCTCGCTGCAGGCGATCTACGTCCCCGCCGACGACTACACCGACCCCGCGCCGGCGACCACCTTCGCGCACCTCGACGCGACCACCGAGCTCTCGCGAGAGATCGCATCGAAGGGTCTGTACCCCGCGATCGACCCGCTGACCTCGACCAGCCGCATCCTCGACCCGCGCTACATCGGCGAGGACCACTACCGCGTGGCCACGGCCGTGAAGCAGATCCTGCAGAAGAACAAGGAACTCCAGGAGATCATCGCGATCCTGGGTGTCGACGAGCTCTCCGAAGAGGACAAGATCGTCGTGTCGCGCGCGCGCCGCATCCAGCAGTTCCTCTCGCAGAACACCTACATGGCGAAGAAGTTCACCGGCGTCGAGGGCTCCACGGTCCCGATCAAGGAGACCATCGAGTCGTTCGACGCGATCGTCAAGGGCGACTTCGACCACGTCGCCGAGCAGGCCTTCTTCAACGTCGGCGGCATCGGCGACGTCGAGGCCAAGTGGGCGCAGATCCAGAAGGAGAACGCCTGATCATGCCGCTGAAGGTGAGTCTCGTCTCCGCCGACGCGGAGGTCTGGACGGGGGAGGCCTCGCTCGTCGTCGCCAAGACCGTCGAGGGAGAGATCGGCTTCATGCCCGGTCACGAGCCCGTCCTCGCGATCCTCGCCGAGGGACAGGTGCGCATCACGCAGAGCTCGGGATCGAAGATCATCGCCAATGCGCAGGACGGCTTCCTCTCGATGGAGGGCGACCAGCTCACCATCGTCGCCGGAAACGCCGCGCTGATCTCCTGATCGCCTCGCGCACACGTCGCGACGAACCGGCCGAGCCCCTACCGGGTGCTCGGCCGGTTCGTCATTCGCCCTCGACCCCACGGTTGCCATGCTGATCCTCCTGCCCCCCTCCGAGACCAAGCGCCCGGGTGGGACGGGCGTGCCCATGCATCCCGCGGCGTGGGTGCATCCCGGACTGAATTCGCAGCGCGCCGTCGTGGCGGAGGCGCTCGTGGCGCTGTCGGCGGATCCCGAGCGCGCGGCGAAGGTCCTCGGCCTCGGACCGCGCCATCTCGACGACATCCGTCGGAACGCCGAGCTGGCGACGGCTGCGACCATGCCCGCGGTGGACCGCTACACCGGTGTGCTCTTCGACGCGCTCGGCGCGGCGACGCTGCCCGCCGCCGCACGGCGGTGGCTCGCGGCGCACGTTCACATCCATTCGGCGCCGTTCGGACCCGTCGGTGCTCTCGATGCCATCCCCGCCTACCGACTCGGTGCGGCCGTGTCGCTCCCGGGGCTTCCTTCATCGAAGCGCATGTGGGCGGATGCCGTCTCCCAGGCCCTCGAGGAGGCAGCCCCCGACTTCGTCCTCGACCTCCGATCCCAGGCGTATGTCGCACTCGGGCCCATCCCGGCAGACGTGCCCTCCGCGTACGTGCGCGTGGTCTCCGAGGGGGCGGACGGTGTGGTGCGGGCGCTGAACCACTTCAACAAACGGACGAAGGGCGAACTCGTGCGCGACCTCGCGCAGACGCGGCCGCGCATCCGCTCGCGCGGGGGCTTCCTCGCCTGGGCGGCGGATGCGGGCTGGGACGCGCGTGACGACGCGAGCGGTGAGATCCTTCTCGGCGCGCGCACCACGGCCGACTGATCCGGACATCCGCGCGCGTCATGTTCTGTGACGCGTGCCCGCTCACCGCTAGCATGTGGCGTGCGGGGCCGGGGGCCTCGACGGCGTGGTACGCCGACCGACGTTCTTGGGAGGACGCTCATGGATCCATACGGCAACGACGGGGGCGTGCTCGCCCTCTACGCCGCGTTCGCAGTGGTCTGGTTCATCATCGCGATCGCCGGTTACGTCATCACTTCGTTCTTCCTCATGAAGATCTTCGACAAGGCGGGCGTGCAAGGGAAGTGGCGCGCGTGGGTACCCGTCTACAACACCATGGTGTTCTTCAAGCTCGGTGACCTGAGCCCGTGGCTCATCCTCATCGCGTTCGGCGCGTCCATTCTGCTCGGATGGATACCGGTCATCGGTCAGCTCGTGATCCTGGCGACCTTCCTGCTCTCGCTCATGGCCGCCTGGCGCGTGGGGCTGAAGCTGCAGAAGGAAGCGGTCTGGCTGATCCTCTACTTCTTCCTCAGCATCGTGTGGCTCGGCATCAACGCCTTCGACAAGTCTCGCTGGAACACCGCCATCCCCGCGGCCCCGTGGGCGAACAACGGCTTCCTCTCCGACAAGACCACGTGGGCCGGCATCCCCGCCCAGGCGCCCGCCGGGGGGTACCCCGCGAACCCCGCGACGACCGGCTACGCACCGCCGCCCGCCCCGCAGGGCCCGCCGGCCGGCTACACCCCGCCCGCAGCTCCGCCGACCGCCCCGCCGGCCGGGCCCCCCGCCGGCGGCCAGCCGCCGTCGACGCAGCCTCCGGCGCCCGGCCAGCCGCCCCAGGCCTGATCGCCGACGAAGCCCCCGGATCCGCACGGATCCGGGGGCTTCGTCCTCCGGTGTCCGCGCGGAGGTCTAGCGTGAAGGAATGACTTCTCCGCTCCCGCACCGGCGCCTGGGCGCCTCCGGCCTCCTCGTCTCGGTCGTCGGGCTCGGCTGCAACAACTTCGGCCGCCCCGGAACGCAGACCGAGACGCTCGAGGGCACACGCGCGGTCCTGGACGCCGCGCTCGCATCGGGGGTCACCTTCCTCGACACGGCCGACATGTACGGCGGCGAGCCGGGACTGTCCGAGACGCTGATGGGCCACGCGCTGCGCGGGCGTCGCGACGAGGTCGTCCTCGCGACGAAGTTCGGTCACAGCGGGCGCGACATGGGATACGGGGTGTCGGCGGGGAAGGCGTCGCGTTCCTACGTCCGGCGCGCGGTCGAGGGCTCGCTCACCCGTCTGCAGACGGACTGGATCGACCTGTACCAGCTGCACACCCCCGATCCCCGCACGCCGATCGAGGAGACCCTCGACGTCCTCGGCGATCTCGTGCGCGAGGGGAAGATCCGCTATCTCGGCCACTCCAACCTCGCGGGGTGGCAGATCGCGGATGCCGCGCACGTCGCCGAGCGGCGGGGGAGTGTGCCGTTCGTCTCCGCCCAGAACCACTACAGCCTCCTCGCGCGCGCCGCCGAGCGCGAGGTTCTGCCCGCCGTCGAGCGGTTCGGACTGGGCTTCCTGCCCTACTTCCCGCTCCACAACGGCCTCCTCGCGGGAGGGTTCACGCGCGATCACGCCCCGGAGGACTCGCGGATCATGCGGCAGCGCCCGCACATCTGGCGGGACGCGCCGTGGGAGGCGCTGGAGGCCCTCGACGCGTTCTGCACCGAGCGGGGGATCACGATGCTCGAGGCGACCTACGGATGGCTGCTGTCCCGAGGGGCCCTCTCCAGCGTGATCGCCGGCGCCACCCGCCCCGAGCAGGTGCGGGCGAACGCGGAGGCGGGGGCGGCGTGGAGCCCCGGTCCGGCGGACGTCGCGACCATCGACGCGCTCTTCCCTCTTCCCGAAGACCCCGGCGCGCGGGTCTGAGGCCGACCGAAGGAGACACGATGCTCGGGAGACTCCTGGTGCGGTACCTCCGGCCCGCGTGGCCGCTCATCGTCGCCGTCGTGGTGTTCCAGCTGGCGCAGTCCATCGCCGCACTGCTTCTGCCCACCCTCAACGCCGAGATCATCGATCGGGGCGTCGTCGTCGGCGACATCCCCGTCATCTGGTCGACCGGCCTGGTGATGCTCGGGGTGACGGGGGTCCAGATCGTCTGCGCGATCATCGCGGTGTACTTCGGCTCGCGCCTGGCGATGGGACTCGGCCGGGATCTCCGCGGCGACCTGTTCCACCGCGTGGTGGCGTTCTCGCAGCGGGAGGTGGGCAGATTCGGGCCGGCGTCACTCATCACGCGCAACACCAACGACGTCCAGCAGGTGCAGATGCTGGTGCAGACGGCGTCCACGCTCATGGTCTCGGCCCCGATGCTCGCCATCGGCGGGGTCATCATGGCGATCCGGCTGGACCCCGGCCTGTCCTGGCTGATGGCGGTGTCCATCCCGGTGCTCATCGTCGCGGTGGTGCTCATCGTGGTGCGGATGGTCCCCGCCTTCACCGTGATGCAGAAGCGCATCGACCGCATCAACCAGATCATGCGCGAGCAGCTGACCGGCATCCGCGTCGTCCGCGCATTCGTGCGCGAACGCGAGGAGACCGCACGGTTCACCGCGGCCAGCGACGATGTGCAGGAGGCGGCGCTGCGCGCAGGCAACCTCATGGCGCTGATGTTCCCGGTCGTGATGCTGGTGCTGAACGCCTCCAGCGTCGCGGTCATCTGGTTCGGCGCCTTCCAGATCCAGCAGGGAGACGCGCAGATCGGCACGCTGTTCGCGTTCCTCACCTACCTCATGCAGATCCTCATGGGCGTCATGATGGCCACCTTCATGTTCGTGATGATCCCGCGCGCGGCGGTCTCCGGCGCGCGCATCGGCGAGGTGCTCGACACGTCGCCGTCCGTCGTGGTCGCCGAACGCCCGGCGCCGATGACCCCTGCTCGGGGGCTCATCGAGTTCGACGGTGTGGACTTCTCCTATCCCGGTGCCGAGGACCCCGTTCTGCGCGGGATCTCGTTCTCGGTGGAGCCCGGGACGACGACGGCCGTCGTCGGTTCCACGGGCGCGGGCAAGACGACTCTCATCGGTCTCGTCCCGCGTCTGTTCGATGTGACGGCGGGGTGCGTCCGCGTCGACGGAGTCGACGTCCGCGATGTCGATCCCGATGCTCTGTGGGAGCGGATCGGACTCGTCCAGCAGCGCGCCTTCCTCTTCTCCGGCACGGTGCGCTCCAACCTCCTCTACGGGGATGCGGACGCCGGAGACGACGAGTTGTGGCGGGCGCTCGAGATCGCGCAGGCCCGCGAGTTCGTCGAGGCGTTCCCGGAGGGCCTCGACGCCCCGATCGCGCAGGGCGGCTCGAACGTCTCGGGCGGTCAGCGTCAGCGACTCGCGATCGCGCGCGCCCTGGTCAAGCGTCCGCCGATCTACATCTTCGACGACTCGTTCTCGGCCCTCGATCTGCGGACGGATGCCGCCCTCCGGACCGCGCTCGACGCGCATCTCCCCGACGCCACCCGACTGGTCGTCGCGCAGCGGGTGTCGACCATCCGCCACGCCGACCAGATCGTGGTCCTCGACCACGGAGCGATCGTCGGGATCGGAACCCACGACGCGCTCGTGGCGGACAACGACACCTATCGCGAGATCGTCGATTCCCAGCTGTCGGCGGAGGCCTCGGCGTGAGCGGCGCCCAGCCTGGGCGGGCGCCGGCGCGCGGCCCCTTCGGCGGTCCCATGGCGCGAGGCGCGGCACCGGTCGAGAAGGCGCGCAGCTTCGGGCCGAGCGCGCGACGGCTCCTCGGGACCCTCCGTCCCGAGCGGGCGGGGCTCATCTCGGTGGTCGTGTTCGGCATCCTGTCGGTGGGACTCACGGTGCTGGGCCCGAAGCTTCTCGGCGACGGCACCAACATCGTCTTCGCCGGCTTCATCTCCCTGCAGTTCCCCGCCGGGACGAGTGAGCAAGAGGTCGTGGACTCCCTCGTCGCCTCCGGGCAGCAGGAGCAGGCCGACATGCTCGCCGCGATGAGCTTCACCCCGGGCGCGGGTGTCGACTTCGCCGCCCTCGGCTCGATTCTGCTCCTGGTGCTGGCCGTCTACACTTTCGGCAGCGTCTTCGCGTGGCTGCAGGCGCGCCTGCTCAACGGCATCGTCCAGCGGTCCATGCACCGGCTCCGGATGCAGGTCGAGGACAAGGTCCACCGGCTGCCGCTGCGCACCTTCGATCGGATGCAGCGCGGCGAGCTGCTCAGCCGCGTGACGAACGACGTCGACAACATCGGGCAGAGCATGCAGCAGACGGTCTCGCAGGTCGTCACGTCGCTGCTCACCGTCATCGGCGTGATGGTGATGATGTTCGTCATCTCGCCGCTGCTGGCGATGATCGCCCTCGTGACGATCCCGCTGACGATCGGGATCACGGTGCTGGTCGCCCGGCGCTCGCAGCGCCTGTTCGCCGCGCAGTGGAAGAACACCGGCATCCTGAACGCACGCGTCGAGGAGACTTTCTCGGGTCACGCGGTGGTGAAGGTCTTCGGGCGCCAGAAGGCCGTCGAGGCCGACTTCCGCTCCGAGAACGACGACCTGTACCGCGCGAGCTTCGGTGCGCAGTTCGTGTCCGGCATCATCATGCCGTCGATGATGTTCATCGGGAACCTCGTCTACGTCGCCATCGCCGTGGTGGGCGGTCTGCAGGTCGCGGGCGGTGCGCTGTCCATCGGTGCGGTGCAGGCGTTCATCCAGTATTCGCGGCAGTTCACGCAGCCCCTCAGCCAGCTCGGTTCGATGGCCAACCTGCTGCAGTCCGGCGTCGCGAGCGCGGAGCGGGTCTTCGAGTTCCTCGACGAGGAGGAGGAGACCCCCGACGACGCCGCGGCCCCGACCCTGCCGCCCGAGGCCGGTCGACTGGCGTTCGAGGACGTGTCCTTCCGGTACGTCGCCGACGTCCCGCTGATCCAGGACCTCTCGCTCGTCGCCGAGGCCGGCGGAACGGTCGCGATCGTCGGACCGACGGGCGCGGGGAAGACCACGCTGGTCAACCTCGTGATGCGCTTCTACGACGTCGACGCCGGACGGATCACGCTCGAGACGGCCCCGGGGGAGGGGGTCGACATCCGGCGGATGTCGCGGGCGGACCTCCGTCGTCGCACCGGGATGGTCCTGCAGGACACGTGGCTGTTCGCCGGGACCATCCGCGAGAACATCGCGTACGGCCGGCCCGACGCCTCCGAGGAGGACATCCTCGCGGCCGCGCGGGCCGCGTACGTCGATCGCTTCGTCCACGCCCTGCCCGAGGGATACGACACGGTCCTCGACGACGACGCCACGAACCTGTCCGCGGGGGAGCGGCAGCTCGTCACGATCGCCCGCGCGTTCCTGGCCGATCCGCGTCTGCTGATCCTCGACGAGGCGACCTCGTCGGTCGACACGCGCACCGAACTGCTCATCCAGCGCGCGATGTCCCGGCTGCGCGCCGATCGCACGTCGTTCGTGATCGCCCATCGCCTCTCCACCATCCGAGACGCCGACCTCATCCTGGTCATGGAGGCGGGAGCAATCGTCGAGCAGGGGACGCACGACACCCTCCTGCGTGCCGGCGGGGCCTACCGTCGCCTGTACGACGCGCAGTTCGAAGCGGCTCCCGACGCGGACGCGGGCGTCGATGCGGTCGAGGAGGAGGCACTCGCGGCAGCCCCGACCGAGGGGGAGAGGCCTTGACCCCTTAGGATGTGAGGACGCCGTGAACGCCGGATCGCGGCGAACCGGCTCGCGGAGAGGAACTGAGCGTGCTCGATGTCTCGACCCGCTCGCGGACCGTGCGTGTCCCGGGTGGTGAACTTCACCTGTCCTGGGCGGCGATGACCCACACCGGGCGTCGCCGCGAGGTGAACCAGGATGCCGTCTTCGCGGAGTATCCGCTCTTCGTCGTCGCGGACGGGATGGGCGGCCACGTCGGCGGCGAGATCGCCAGCGCGAGTGCCATCACCCGTCTGCACGAGACGGTCGACGCCGGGACGGTCTCGCCGAAGACCATCGAGAAGGCGCTCGCTCGGGCCGTGAAGGACATCGCCTCCCACCCCGAGGCCACCGACGAGGGCACCGGGACGACCGTGACCGGCGTCTATCTCGAGACCACCGGTGACGAGGCGCACTGGGTCACCCTCAACATCGGGGATTCCCGGGTCTACCTTCTGCGCGATGACGCCATCGTGCAGATCACCACCGATCACTCCGTGGTGCAGGAGCTCATCGCCGCCGGTCGGCTGAGCCCCGAGGAAGCGGAGAACCACCCCTACGGCAATGTGATCACGCGCGCGGTGGGCCCGAGCGACGGCGTCGTCCCGGACTACGTGCGCCTGGACGTGGTACCGGGCGACCGCTTCGTCATCTGCTCGGACGGACTCACCAAGGAGCTCACCGACTACGGCATCCGGCATTTCCTGGTGGAGAACGCCGACCCCGCCGCGGCGGTGTCGGCGATGATGGACGCCGCCCTCGAGAACGGCGGGCGCGACAACATCACCATCGTCGTCCTCGACGTCGCCCCCTCCTCCCCAGCCGCCGACTGACCCCGTCTGTCCACAGACCGGTCGCTCCGCGGGGCCCCTCGTGCGTCCCCGAGGTTGACTCTCCGCTGTGAGACGTCTTCCCGACCCGCCCCCGTCCGACGTGCCGGAGCCGCAGGAGCAAGGGGACGACGACGCGCTCGTGCTGCCGGCGTCCTGGACGGCGCCCCCGCGTCCGCCCATCCCCGTCGTCGCGGCGACCGTGCCGGTGATCGGCGCCGTCGCGCTCTGGCTGGTCACCGGTTCGGTCCTGTCTCTGTGGCTGGCGGCACTCGGACCCCTGGTGGCGATCGCCACCGCGGGAGATGCGGCCCGCACGGCGCGGCGCGATCGGCGCCGTCACCGCGTCGACGCCGACGCGCAGCGGGCCGCCCTGGCCGAGCGCGTCGCCCGGCGGCACGAGAGCGAGCGCCGACACCGTCGGATGCGGCATCCGGACGTCGCGTCCTATCTCTCGCGCGACGGCGAGGTGTGGCGCACGCGGTCCGAGCCGGAAGAGCTGCTCGTCCTCGGGTCGGGCGACGTCGAGTCGGGGGTGCGGATGACCGGTGGCGAAGGGGATCCCGCCTCGATCGCCCTGCGCGCGCGGGCAGCGCGACTCACCGACGCACCCCTGGTCGTCCCCGCCCGCGCGGGCGTCGTCGTCTCCGGCGTTCCGGTGCTCGCGCGCGGCGTCCAGCGCGCCCTCGCACTCCAGCTCTGCCTCGCGCTTCCGCCCGGGGCGCTGCGCGTCGTCGGCGCCCTCGACGCCGAGCTCTCGTGGGCCGAGCACCTTCCGCATCGCCGAGCGACCTCCGGTCTGCGTCTGATGCTCCTCGCCCCGGGCGAGCGTGCCGACGGCACCGCCGACATCGTCCTCGCGCGGCGCGGACCCGGCGAACCGGCACCGCGCGGCTGCGCGGTCACCGTGGACGTGGAGGCGCCCACCCGTGCCCGCGTGGACCACGCGGGTGCGGTTGGCGCCGTCGCGATCGAGGCCATCTCGGCGGAGCAGGCCCGCGCCGTGGGCGACGCCCTGTCCGAGCGCGCGCGCATCTGGCTGCGGGACGGCCTCGATGGCACGGCCCCCGTGGCGCTCGCCCACATCCTTCCCGACGCGCCGTCGGCGGCGCCGGGCACCCTGCCCGCGGTGGTCGGGCGCGACGCGCACGGACCGGTCCAGGTCGATCTCGTCACCGACGGCCCGCACGCGGTGGTCACCGGCGTCACCGGCGCCGGGAAGAGCGAGCTGCTCATCACCTGGGTCCTCGCTCTCGCGTCGACGCACACGACCGCGCAGGTGAGTTTCCTGCTGGCCGACTTCAAGGGCGGCACCGCCTTCGACGCGCTCGCCGAGGTGCCGCACGTGACGGGCGTCATCACCGACCTCGACGGCGACGGCGCGCGGCGCGCGTTCGAGAGCCTGCGCGCCGAGGTCCGCTGGCGGGAGGCGACGCTTGCGGAGGCCGGCGCCCGCGACATCGGCGACCCCCGCGTACAGCTGCCCCGGCTCGTGGTGGTGATCGACGAGTTCGCCGCCGTCCTCGCAGAGCATCCCGAACTGCACGCCCTCTTCGCCGACCTCGCCGCGCGCGGACGTGCCCTCGGCATGCACCTCATCCTCGGCACACAGCGGGCCTCGGGGGTGATCCGCGACAGTCTTCTGGCGAACTGCCCCCTGCGGATGAGCCTGCGCGTCACCGACGCCGCCGACAGCCGGCTCCTCCTCGGGTCCCCCGATGCCGCCGAGCTCCCCGGCGATCGCGCGGCGGCGGGACTCGCCCTCATCCGTCGAGCCGCCGACACGGAACCGCAGCGCGTCCGCATCGCGCTGTCGCATCCGGACGACGCCGCAGCGGTCGTCGCACGGGGTGAGGCGAGGCCGCGCCGCCCGTGGTTGCCCGATCTGCCGCGGGAGCTGCCTGCGGCGGAGGTCCATCACTCGATCGCACCGGGGACCCTGGTGCTCGGGCTCGCCGACGAGCCCGAGCACCAGCGCCAAGGACCGGCATCCGTCTGCGTCGCAGACGGGAGTCTTCTCGTCGTCGGCGGTCCGCGCTCGGGGAAGAGCTCGACGCTGCAGCTGGTCACGCACCGAGCGGGGGCGAGCGCGAGCGAACCTCCCGTCGTCGTGCCCGCGGATCCCGAGGCGGCGTGGGACCTGCTGACGGAGTGGCGGTGGGTGCCGCCGGCGCCGGGAACGGTCATCGTGCTCGACGACCTCGACGGTCTCGTCGGACGCTTCCCCGCCGACTACGCCCGCGCCTTCGTCGAGGCCGTGGAGGAGGTCGTCCGCTCCGCGCGGGAACGAGGCGTCCTGATCGTGGCGAGCATGCAGAGGGTGACGGGAGCCGCCGCGCGCACCGCCGAGCTGTTCCACCGGCGGCTCCTGCTGAACCTGCCCTCGCGCGCGGATCACGTCGCCGCCGGTGGCGATCCCGCCCATCACGTCGCGCGGGCTCCCGCCGGACGCGGGCGTCTGGACGAGGTGCGGGTGCAGATCGCGATGCCTCCGGCTTCGGCGGCGGCTCCGGTCGCTCCCCGCGCCGCCGCGTGGTTCCCGGAGGCGTCGTTCACGGGTCTCGTGGCCCGGCGCACACCCGCGGTGCGCACGGCACTGGAACGCTGGGCGGGGGCGGGCACGATCATCGTCGGCGTGGAGGATGCCGAGCCGGAGGTCGCGTCCGGCGAGCGGATCGTGGCCATCGGCGAACCGGACGAATGGCAGCGGAAGTGGCCGCTCCTGGCCCGCGTCCGCGTCGATCACGACCTCGTGATCGACGCGTCGTGCGTCGCGGAGCTCCGTCTCCTGACAGGGTTCCGCGACGCGCCGCCCTTCGCTCGAGCCGGTGCGCCGCGGGGCTGGCTCGTGCGCGCGGGTGCCGACCCCGTGCGCATCGTCCTCCCCACCGGGGAATCCCGGGCGGATCGTGTCGTCGGCGATGCTTGACCGCCGAGGGGTCGACCCCTAGCGTCGCAGTCATGTCCACCACGCCGATCAGACTCGAACGGCCGGACGGCAAAGGACTGGCCGCGGGAACGCTCGGTCTGTGGGGATCCACCGTCATCGGGCTCGCCTCCACGGCGCCGGTGTACTCGCTGGTGGCGACCCTCGGGTTCGTCGTCCTCGCGGTGGGCGCGCAGGCGCCCATCGCCTTCGTCGTCGCCTTCGTCCCCATGCTCTTCATCGCCTTCGCCTACCGTGAGCTGAACAACGCGGTCCCCGACTGCGGAACGACCTTCACGTGGGGGACGAAGGCCTTCGGTCCCTGGGTCGGATGGATGGGCGGCTGGGGTGTGGCCGTTGCCGGCATGGTCGTGCTCGCCAATCTCGCGCAGATCGGCGGCATCTACTTCTGGGCACTCGTGGACGGCATCATCGGCTCGAGCCCGGACGCCCTGCTCTCCGACAACGTGCCGCTCGTCACCGCCACCGGTGTCGTCTTCATCGCCTCGATGACCTGGATCAGCTGGCGCGGTGTGGAGATCGGCGAGCGGGTGCAGAACATCCTGCTCGCGATCCAGTACCTGGCGCTGGCGATCTTCGTCGTCGCGGCACTGTGGCAGTACTTCGCGGGCTCCGCCCCGGGCGCCACGCCGTTCGCATGGGACTGGTTCAACCCGTTCGCCTTCGAGGAATGGTCCGGCTTCACCGAGGCGATCCTGCTCGCGCTGTTCATCTACTGGGGATGGGACACGTGCCTCGCCCTCAACGAGGAGACCAAGGATCCGAAGCGCATCCCGGGGCTGGCCGCCCTCCTCACCTGCGTCCTGCTGCTGTTCACCTACGTCTCGGTCACCGTCGCCGCGATGATGTACGCCGGACTCGGCGACTCCGGGACGGGACTCGGGAACGACGCGAACGCGGACGACTTCTTCCTCGCCATCAAGGACGGCCTGCTCGGTCCGGTCGGCTGGGTGCTCGTCGTCGCGGTGCTCATCTCCGCGGTCTCCTCGACGCAGACCACTATCCTCCCCACCGCGCGCGGAACCCTCGCGATGGGGGTGTACCGCGCCCTCCCGGAGCGCTTCAAGACCGTGCACCCGCGGTACAAGACCCCATCGTTCTCCACCCTGGTGATGGGTGTCGTCGCGTCCGTCTACTACGTCGGCATGACCCTGATCAGCGACAACATCCTGCAGGACTCGATCCTGTCGCTCGGCCTCGCGATCGCTTTCTACTACGCCATCACCGGCTACGCGTGCGTCTGGTACTTCCGGCGGGAGCTGTTCACCTCCGGACGGAACGTCGTCTACCGACTCGTGCTGCCCCTCCTCGGCGCGCTGATGCTCACGTACGCCTTCGTCCAGTCCGCCATTGACATGTTCGACGTCGACTACGGCTACACCGTGCTCTTCGGCATCGGAGGCACCTTCGTCCTCGGTGTCGGCTCGCTCGCGCTCGGGGTGGTGCTCATGCTGCTGTGGTTCCTGTTCCCGCGCTCGAAGCGGTTCTTCCGCGGCGAGAGCCTGAACCGGGAGACGCCCGTGATGGTTCCGGACGAGCCCGCGGCCGCGGCGCGATCGGTCGACGGCGGGCTCGCCTGACACCGGCCCGAACTCCTCAGTTCCGCGACGACACGCCGCGGATGCCGCGGGTTCGGGGCGGTAGAGGCCGGGTCGGAGGAGTTCGGTACATCCGGCCGCCCTGCCGCCGGACGCCGTGCACCGGTCGCAACTCCTCAGTTCCGCGACGACACGCCGCGGATGCCGCGGGTTCGGGGCGGTAGAGGCCGGATCGGAGGAGTTCGGCCCGTGCGAGAGGCTCAGCCGTCGGCCCGCCCGCCCGGGCGGACGGGCGTGCGGGCGTGCGGGCGTGCGGGCGTGCCTCAGGCGAGCGCGTCGGCGACGTCGCCCGCCGGAAGGTCGTGTGCGGCCGCCACGCCCGCGTTGACCACCCGTCCGCCGCGGGTGTTGAGACCCGCCGCCAGCGACGCGTCGGCGCGGAGCGCCTCGCGCCACCCGCGCCGGGCGATCTGGCGGATGTAGGGGAGCGTCGCGTTCGTCAGCGCGGAGGTGGAGGTGTTCGGCACCGCGCCCGGCATGTTCGCGACGCAGTAGAACACCGTGTCGTGGACCGCGAACGTGGGATCGGCGTGCGTGGTGGGCCGGGTGTCCTCGAAGCAGCCGCCCTGATCGACGGCGATGTCCACGAGCACCGAGCCGGGGCGCATCCGCGACACCATCTCGTTGGTGACGAGCTTCGGGGCCTTCGCGCCCGGGATCAGCACCGAACCGATCACCAGGTCCGATGCGACGACGGCGCGGTCGAGGTCCAACGGGTTGGACGACGCCGTCTTCACGCGCCCCTGGAAGTGGTCGTCGAGGTAGCGCAGACGCTGGATGTTGGTGTCGAAGACGGTGACGTCGGCGCCCATGCCGGCGGCGATCACCGCGGCGTTGGCGCCCGCGACACCGCCGCCGATGACCGTGACGGTCGCCGGACGCGTTCCGGGCACGCCCGACATGAGCAGACCCCGACCCCCGGCGGACCGCATCAGCGTCGCCGCCCCGACCATCGGTGCGAGTCGTCCGGCGACCTCGCTCATCGGAGCCAGAAGGGGCAGGCCGCCACCGGCGGCCTGCACGGTCTCGTAGGCGATCGCCGTCACGCCATCCGTCACCAGGCGTTCGGTGAGCGGGCGATCCGCGGCGAGGTGCAGATAGGTGAAGAGCACGAGGTCGTCGCGGAAGTAGCCGTACTCGCTTGCGATCGGCTCCTTGACCTTGAGCAGCAGCTCGGCACGGTCCCAGACCTCGGCCGGATCCTCGAGGAGGACGGCGCCGGCTTCGCGATACTCGGCATCCGGCATGGAGGAGCCCGACCCGGCTCCGGCCTGGACGATGACCTCGTGCCCGGCGGCGACGAGATCGTGGACGCCCGACGGGGTGAGTGCCACCCGGTACTCGTTGTTCTTGACCTCGGTGGGGACGCTGATCCTCATCGTGCGATCCTTTCCGCTCCGCCGTTGGAGCGCTCGGGCTCCGGGTCGGAGCGCCTCTAGAAGGCGGGGCGGATGGCCCCGACGGTGCGATCGCCGCCGCTGAGCGACAGCGAGAGTCTGGTCATCGTGTCGGCGACATCGGCGGGCGCAAGGGCGCCGGCCCGCTCGAGGAGGCGGAGGGCCACGGCGGTGGCCGCGCGGCCGTTCCCGTCGAGCACCTTCAGCGCCACCGTGGTGCCGTCCGGGGCGACCATCACCAGGACGCCCTCGGCGCCCGTCTTGGCGAAGACACCGAGGCGCTCGATGGCGATCGTGTCGGGGCGGTCGGGCCCGTCGATCGTCCACGGATGGGTGCGGACCGCGGCGACGAGTGCGCCGGCACTGCGATGCAGCGCGAAGGGGGAGGAGGGGGAGGCGGTGCCGATCCGGTGGATCGCCCGCGCGAGCGCCGTGAGCGAGACGGGGTAGACCGGAGCGCCGCACCCGTCGACGGCGGTGGCGCCGACCTTCTCGCCGAGGAGCCGCTCGGCCGTCTCGCGGATCTGCGCCTGCAGCGGATGGGCGGGGTCGAGGTAGGTGGCGGTGTCCCAGCCGTTGACGGCGCAGGTCAGCAGCATCGCGGCGTGCTTCCCCGAGCAGTTCATCCGGATGCGGGCCGGCGCGAGCCGCTCGCGCACGAGATCGTCGCGCGTGGGGGTGTCTCCCGGCCACGCCGGGGGGCACTGGAGGGCGTCCTCGCCGAGGCCGGCGGCATCGAGGATGTCGCGGACCACGGCCACATGGCGGTCGGTGCCGGAGTGGCTCGCGGTCGCGAGCCCGAGACGCTCGCCGTCCAGGGGGGCGCCGGCGGCGAGGAAGGCGAGCGCCTGAAGGGGCTTGAGGCTCGATCGGGGGAGGATCAGCGCATCGACGTCGCCGAGGCGATCGCGGATCGTGCCGTCCGGGGCGAGGACCACCGCGATCCCCACGTGACGGGACTCGACGAAACCGCTGCGTTCCACGAAGGCGAGCTCGACGGCGTCGGCTGCGGCGAAGGTCTGCGGCACCGCTCCAGCCTAGCGCCGGGATGTCGCGCGCCCCCATGACAGACTGTGCTCATGTTCGGCGAGCATCGATACTCCGTCCGGGCCACGTGGACCGGGGACCGTGGTTCGGGGACCTCCGGTTACCGCGACTACGACCGCTCCGTGACACTGGCCGTGCCGGGCAAGCCCGAGCTTCCGGCATCCGCCGACAAGCCGTTCCGAGGAGACCCCGCGCGGTGGAACCCGGAGGACCTGCTGCTGGCGGCACTCAGCGAATGCCACCTGCTGTCGTACCTCCACGCGTGCGTCGGCGCAGGGGTCGTCGTGCTCGGCTACGAGGACGATGCCACGGGGCTGATGGTGGAGGACGGGCGCGGGGGAGGGGCCTTCCGCGAGGTGGTGCTCCGACCGCGCGTGACCGTGGCGGAGGAGTCCATGCGCGGCGCGGCGGAGGCCATGCACGCTCAGGCGCAGGAGTGGTGCTTCATCGCCAACTCCGTGAACTTCCCGGTGCGGCATGAGCCGACCGTGATCGTCCGCGCGGACTGAGGACCCTCAGAGCCGCTCGTGCGGCAGGACCTGCTTGATGCGCTCGATCGGGTTCTGCGCGGGGACCTCGTTGTAGGCGCCGGCGAGCTCCTGCCCGGAGAGCGCGTGGATGGCCGCCATGATCTCGTCGGTGGCACCTCTGCGCGCCCGACCCGACGTCGCCGGCCCATGGTGGGACAGATCCAGGGGGGCACCGAACTTCACCGTCACACGGTGGCGCAGGGAGGGCATCTTCGCGCCCACCGGCATGACGGCATCCGTCCCGATGAGACCGACCGGGACGACGGGCGCCCCCGTCTGGAGCGCGAGGAAGGCGACGCCGGTGCGCCCCTTGTAGAGACGGCCGTCGAGGGATCGGGTCCCCTCGGGGTACAGGGCGACCGCTCGGCCCTCCTGCAGGATGCGGCGCTGCTGGTCGAGCGCGTCGAGCGCCGCCTGACCCGCGCCGCGCTGGACCGGGATCGCACCGATCGAGGTGAAGAACCAGCGGGATCCGGCGCTTTCGAAGTAGCTCGACTTGGCCAGGAAGTGCACCGGCCGCGGCGCCGCGACGGGGATGGCGATGGAGTCGAGGAACGACAGATGGTTGCTTGCGAAGATCACGGGGCCCTGGCGGGGAACGAGGTCCCGCCCCTCGACATGCGGGCGGTAGACCAATCGGCCGAGGGTCGAGATGGCGAAGCGGCCGATCGCGTAGGTCGCGCCCATCCTCTGCGGCGACGCCGAGTCCGCGGGGGAATCGGGGGTCTGCGGAGAGTCGTCCTCGGGGGTGGGGGCCGGGTCCGATGTCACCCGACGAGGGTACTCCGGATCGCATTCTCGCGGGGGAATGCCTGTACTCCCAGCGCGGACCAAGAAAAAGTGCGCGAAGATGAACACTCCCGTTCTCAATCTCCGAGGTCTTCTCCGTGCGCATCCGCCCGCTTGCCGCTCTGTCCTTCGCCGCTCTGACGGCCCTCGTCCTCACCGGGTGCGCCGGCGGCGCCCCGGAGGCGACGCCGACGGCCACCGAGGCCGCCGCCGGCGACCTGTGCTCCGTGGCTGCGCCGAGCGGCGACATCGTCACCTCCATCACGGTCGACGGCGAGGTCGGCGAGAGTGCGACGGCGACGTTCGAGACTCCGCTGGAGTTCACCAGCGCGGAGCGGGAGGTCCTCGTCGAGGGCGACGGAGCCGCGATCTCCGACGGCGACTACGTCTCGTACGCGCTCGCCGTCTTCGACGCCTCCACCGGGGAGAGCATCCAGGAGGGCGGCTTCGGAGGCTCCCCGCTCCCCGCGATGCCGATCGCGCTCGGCTCGGGCGCGGACTTCTACTTCGGATGCGCGACCGAAGGTTCGCGCGTCGTCGTCACGGTGCCCGACACCACCGGCGCCTCCGCCGGCCAGGTCTACGTCATCGACGTGCTGGGCGTCACCCCGGCCGACCAGTGGTGCGCCGTGGCCGAGCCCGGCCCCGACTTCCCGACCGTGGAGTTCGACGGCGAGGGCGTGCCCACGATCACCATCGCGGATGCCGAGCCGCCGGCCGAGGTCCAGCTCGAGGTGCTCGAGGAGGGCGACGGCGCGGTGGTCGAGCCCGGCGACAACGTCACCGTGGACTACACCGGGGTGAAGTGGAGCGACGGCACCGTCTTCGACTCCAGCTGGGAGCGCGGCGAGCCCGCGACGTTCTCCACGCTCGGCGTGGTGAGCGGCTTCCAGCGCGCGCTGGAGGGCCAGACCGTGGGATCCACCGTCGTGGTCGCAATGCCCCCGGCGTGCGGATACGGCGACACCGGATCCAGCACCCACGAGCTGGCCGGGGAGACCCTGGTCTTCGTCGTGGACATCATCGACGCCGCCCGCGCCCAGCAGTAAGGCGCCCTCGGGCGCGGCCTCCGCGCGGCGCTAGGCTGGCCGGATGCGACGCGTCATCGTCCTCGGCTCCACCGGTTCCATCGGCACGCAGGCTCTGGACGTGATCCGGGCCAACCCGGATCGGTTCGAGGTGGTCGGCCTGTCCGCCTTCTCGCGCGCGGAGGACATGCGCGCTCAGGCCGCGGAGTTCGACGTCGAGCACGTCGCCGTCGGCGCTGACGAGGCGGAGCAGCTGGTCGTCGACGTGGAGGCGGATGTCGTCCTGAACGGCATCACCGGGTCCGTCGGGCTCGGTCCGACTCTGGCCGCCCTCGCGGCGGGCCGGACGCTGGCGCTGGCGAACAAGGAGTCGCTCATCGTCGGTGGCGAACTCGTCACGCGGGTCGCGGCGCCCGGCCAGATCGTCCCGGTCGACTCGGAGCACTCCGCGATCGCGCAGGCGCTCCGCAGCGGCACGGCCGCCGAGGTTCGACGGCTCATCCTGACGGCGTCCGGCGGCCCGTTCCGCGGGCGCGATCGGGCCTCGCTCGCCGCGGTCACCCCCGCAGAGGCGCTCGCGCACCCCACGTGGGACATGGGGCGCGTGGTCACGACGAACTCCGCCACCCTGGTGAACAAGGGGCTCGAGGTCATCGAGGCCCACCTGCTGTTCGACGTCGCCTACGCCGACATCGACGTCGTCGTGCACCCGCAGTCGATCGTCCACTCGATGGTCGAGTTCGTCGACGGGTCCACCATCGCCCAGGCCTCACCGCCCGACATGCGGCTGCCGATCTCGCTCGGTCTGGACTGGCCGCACCGCGTGGCGGGCGTGGGCCGGCCGCTCGATCTCACCGCCGCGACCGCATGGACGTTCGAGCCGCTCGACGAGGACGCCTTCCCCGCAGTGCGCCTCGCGAAGCAGGTCGGCCGGGCCGGCGGCACCCATCCCGCGGTGTTCAACGCCGCGAACGAGCAGGCCGTCGACGCATTCCACGAGGGCCGGATCGGGTTCCCGGGCATCGTCGAGACGATCGAGCGCGTGCTCGATGCGCATTCGGCGCCCGCCGAGCTCACGCGCGACAGCCTCGCCGAGGCGGAGCGATGGGCGCGGGAGACCGCCGATGGGATGATCGCGCGATCCTGACCCGCCCGGGGTCCGCGGCCGCTCAGGCCGGACGGAGCGGATCCGACGACGGAGTGGAGTCCTCCGGGTACGGCACCGGCCACGCGGGCTCCGGCACCGGCCAGCCGGCGTCGCGCAGCGCCCGGCGGGCGAGCTCGCGCGCGGAGTAGGGCGTGCGGACGCCGCGGATGTCGCGGTAGTCCTGGTGGCCGGGACCGGCCCACAGGATCGCGTCGCCCTCGCCGACGAGCGCGACCGCCTCCCGGATGGCCCGCTCGGGCGGAGACGACTCGTGGATCTCGGCATCCGGCCGCGCGCGGCGCGCGCCCTCGATCAGCGTCGCGCGGATGCCGTCGGGATCCTCGTGTCGGGGGTGGTGGTCGGTGACGACGAGGATGTCGCTGCCGAGGACGGCGGTGCGGCCCATGTCGTGTCGCTTGGTCTTGTCGCGATCGCCGTCCGCGCCGACGAGCATGACGACCCGGCCGGGGGTCACCCGACGCACGGCCGCCAGCGTCTTCTCGAAGGCATCCGGGGAGTGTCCGAAGTCGACGAAGACCGCGGGGCCGCGCTCGCCCGACACCAGCTGTGTGCGACCCGGGAGGAACGCGCGGATGCGGCCGCCGTCGAGTGCCGCGACGAGCCGCTCCCAGGAGTATCCGCCCTCCAGGATCATCACGATCGCAAGCCCCGCGTTGGCCGCCATGTGGCGTCCGATGACCGGCACGACCGTCGTGAGCGCGCGGCCGTCCCGCGCCGCGAGGCGGAAGCGCGTGCCGTCTTTGCGCTCCTCGAGGATCTCGACGGTCCAGTCCGCCGCGGCCGCCGTGTCGGGGTCGTCGGCGATCGCGGGCGTCCCGACCGTGACCGCGGGCACCTCGCAGCGCTCACGCACCTCGAGCCCGGTGGCGGCGTCGATGCAGATCACCGCGCGACGGGCGCGGTCGGCGCGGAAGAGCGGCATCTTCGCCTCGAAGTACTCGCGCATGTCGGCGTAGTCGTCGAGGTGGTCGTGCGTGAGGTTGGTGAAGCCGGCGACGTCGAAGACGATGCCGTCGACGCGTCGGCGGCTGAGCGCCTGGGCACTGACCTCGACGGCGACGGCCTCGACGCCGCGCTCGCGCATGAGCGCCAGCAGTGCGTGCATCTCGTACGCCTCGGGGGTGGTCAGACGCGACACGATGACCTCGCCCGCGATGTGGCGCTCCGCGGTCGAGGAGAGTCCGGTGACGGCGCCGAGCTGCTCGAGGATCCCCTCCAGCAGGTGCGACACGCTGGTCTTGCCGTTCGTCCCGGTCGTGCCGAACAGGAGCGGCAGGGCGTCGTCCCGGCCGGTGCCGTACACCCAGGCGGACAGCGCACCGAGCACGGCGCGGGGGTCGTCGACGATGAGGACCGGCAGCGCGGACGTCGACGTCAGGGCCGCGCCGGCGGCGTCCGTCAGCACGGCCACCGCGCCGCGGGCTGCCGCGTCGGCGGCGAACTCGGCGCCGTGGCGGTTCACGCCCTGCGTCGCGACGAACAGGTCGCCGGGGCGGAGATCCCCGGTGGCCAGGGTGAGCCCGTGGATCATCACGCCGTCCGCCTCCCCGCGCACATCGGCGGCGAAGGTCTCCGCGAGAGCGCGGAGACTCACGGACGGAGCGGTGCGCGGGCGGAGCACGGGCGGCAGGTTCGAGGCGGCGTCACTGGGCATGGCGCTCCCATCTTCTCACCCGGCCCGGCCTCCGCCGGGATGGTCGGGCGGGGATCGGCCCAGGATGCGCCGACCGCTCGCAGTTCCGTTGGGCGGTCACGGCCGATTCAAAGCCGGGCGGGGGTAGCGTGAGCGCGTGGAAGTCATCGCGTTCGTGGTGGGCGTCGTGCTCCTGGTCGTCGGGCTCGCCGTCTCGATCGCCCTGCACGAGCTCGGACACCTGTGGCCGGCGAAGGCGTTCGGCGTGCGCGTCGGGCAGTACATGATCGGCTTCGGGCCGACGCTCTTCTCCCGCCGCCGCGGCGAGACCGAGTACGGCGTCAAGGCCATCCCCCTGGGCGGCTACATCTCTATGGCGGGGATGTACCCGCCGTCGCCGAAGGAGCAGGCCGCGCGTGCGGCGGGGGAGCGCAGCGGACGCGCCGGCGGGGGATTCTTCGCGACGATGGTCCAAGACGCGCGCGCCGCCAACGACGAGACCCTCGACGGCGACGCCGACCCGCGGGTGTTCTACCGACTTCCGGTCTGGAAGCGCGTCGTGGTGATGCTCGGCGGCCCGGTGATGAACCTCCTGTTCGCGGTGTTCCTGTTCGCGATCCTCTTCTCCGGGATCGGTGTGCAGACCGCGACGACGACGGTGTCGAGCGTCAGCGAATGCATCATCCCCGCCGGGGCCGAACGGACCACGTGCGCGGCCTCCGATCCCGCCGCCCCCGCTGCCGCCGCCGGCATCGAGCCGGGAGACGTCGTGATCGAGGTCGCCGGACAGCCGGTCGAGACGTTCGCTGAGATGACGGAGCTGATCCGCGCTTCGCCCGGGGAGCCGCTGACGCTCGTCGTCGAACGTGACGGCGAGTCTCGGAGCGTCCGCCTCACTCCGGCCGCCGTCGAGCAGCCCGTCGTGGACGATCTGGGACGCGCGGTGACCGACGCGGACAGCGTCGTGATCACCGAGACGGTCGGGATCGCCGGCATCCGTCAGGAATCCGCCTACGTCCGCCAGCCGCTCTGGGCGGGCCCTCAGACGGCCGTCGAGAACGTCGGGGCCGTCGCCGGCATTATCTGGCAGCTGCCGGTGAAGGTGTGGGAGACCGGTGCGACCCTCATCACCGGAGAGGAGCGCGATCCCAACGGGCCGTTGAGCGTCGTGGGCGCGGGCGTCCTCGCGGGCGAGGTCGCCTCCGCCGAGGCGCCGGTGCTGAACCGCGTCGCGGGTCTGCTCTCGCTCCTGGCGTCGCTGAACATCGCCCTGTTCGTCTTCAACCTGTTGCCCCTGCTGCCGCTCGACGGCGGACACGTGGTGGTGGCCCTGTGGGACGGGATCAAGCGCGCCTGGGCGAAGATCACGAACCGCCCGCCGCCGAAGCCGGTCGACGCGACCAAGCTCGTGCCGGTGACCTTCGTCGTCTTCATCGCCCTGGTGGTCATGGGCGGCGTCCTCATCCTGACCGACATCGTCAACCCGCTCTCGCTTTTCTGAGCGCGGGATGCCGGCGAGGACGGCCCGTCGGCGGTGACCAGGGTGCGGCGGGTGGCGATCAGGGTGCGGTCTTGAGGGCGTGGGTCACCAGACGCTCGAGGGTCACCATGCCGTCGCGGGACAGGATCGACTCCAGGTGGCCCTGCACCGAGGCGTACCCCGGGCCGCGGAGCGCGTAGACGTCGCCCGCGGAGTCGGCGGCCACCTCGGCGTCGTCCACCCTCGTGGTGCCCGGCGCCACCCGCGCGGTGAAGGTGTTGTAGAAGCCGATGGATGCCGGCATCCCGAACACGTCCACCGTCTTCTGCAGGCCCTGGTGGGGGGTCGCCAAGGGGGCGAGTTCGAGCCCGACGTCGTGGCTCAGGATCTGATGGCTGAGGCAGACCGCCAGGAGGGGCCGACCCGAGGCGCGTCGCTCGGTGACGATCTCGCGCATGCGGCGCATGCGCTCCGACCCGGGATCGCGGGGGTCGCCGGGACCCGGACCGCAAACGACGAGCTCCGCGTCGCGCACGTCCTCCGCGGTCACACGGTGCCAGGGGACGATGCGGGCGTCGAGGCCCAGGTGACGCAGCTGGTGGGCGAGCATCGTGGTGAACCGGTCCTCGGCGTCGACCACGACCGCTCCGCGACCGTGGAGCGGGCCCACCGGTGCGGTGCTCTGGGGGTTCAGCCAGAACGCCGCGAGGCGGGAGTTCCGCGAGGCCAGGAGCGCCGCGATGTCGGGGTCGTCGGCGAGGCGTCGGGGCGCGGCGGCGGGCTCGTCCTCGTCCACCGCGTCCACGCGCGCGGCGAGCGCGGCCTCCTCCGCGATGCGGTCGCGCGGGATCGCTCCGATCGCGCCGAGGACCCCCGCGGCCTTGCCGTGGGTCTCACCGACCTCGCCGTACGGATCCGAGTGGCGCACGAGCGTCGCTCCGACCGGCACGCGCAGGCGCCCGTCCGCGAGATAGGCCGTGCGGATGAGGATCGGGGCGTCGAGGTCGTGCGTCGGCGCGCCCCCGCCTGCGCCCGTGTCGCCGATGCGCGTGTCGCCGGCATCCGCGCGGGGGGTGAAGAGGGCGGCGACGCCGGAGTAGTACCCGCGGGGTGCGCGCTCGTGTCGCGTGATGACCGTGCAGGCGTTCTGCATCGGGGAGCCGGTGACGGTGGGGGCGAACATCGTCTCGCGGAGGATGTCGCGGGGATCCAGGCGGCTGCGGCCGCGGAGGACGTACTCGGTGTGGGTGAGCCGGGACATCTCCTTCAGGTGCGGTCCGGTGATGCGTCCGCCGTCCGAGCACACCGCGCTCATCATCTTCAGCTCTTCGTCGACCACCATGAACAGCTCCTCGGTCTCCTTGGTGGAGGCCAGGAACTCCGTCAGCGTCTCGGCGGTGGCGCCGCCGGCGGGATGCCGGAAGGTGCCCGAGATCGGGTTCATCGTCACCACGCCCTCTCGGGCGCTGACGTGCGCCTCCGGGCTCGCACCGACGGCGACGTGACCGTCGGTCACGACCGCGAAGGTCCAGTAGGCTCCCCGCTCGTGCTCGAGGAGCGCGCGGAACCACGTGAGGGCGGCGACGGCGGGATCGGCGTCGACGTCGGCGGTGAAGTCCCGTCGGATGACGAAGTTCGCGCCCTCGCCGCGGCCGATCTCGTCGGCGATCACGCGGCGGACGATGTCGGCGTACGACTCGTCGTCGATGTCGAAGCCCGCGTTGCGCAGAGCGATCGGCGACGCAGGCAGGTCGGTCAGCGCCTCTTCGCGGGGGAGCACGACGTGATCGTCGACCACCAGGCATCGCAGCGGCGTGCCGTCGTCGTGGCAGGCGAACCCGCGCTCGCGCACCTGCCGGAACGGCACCAGCGCCAGCACCTCGCGCGGCGTGCCCGTGGCGTCGTGCAGCGGGATGTCGGCGAGGAGGTCGACGTCGTGGACGTCGCCGGTGAGGACCTCGATGGTCTCGGCGTCGCGGGAGATCAGCGCGAAAGGCGCTCTGGAAGCGGCGAGTCCGAGCAGGAGCGATGCGGCGGGGGCGTTCATGTCGATCTTTCGTCGTGGGGGCGGTCGCCCTACGAAGAAGAAAGACCGCCCCGGGGGCGGTCTGTCCTCACGCGCAGCCACCGCCTAAACGGTGGGCCACCAGGCAGCGTGCGCGAACATGCGCCGAAACTACCACAGCGGGTGAGGACGCCTCGGGGCCGCGACGACTGGGAGGGGCCTGGACCTTCACGATCCACCGCACCTTCGGGCGATGCGCCGCGTAGGCTGTGGTCGTGCCCGCTGTGAATCTGGGGATGCCGAAGGCTCCTGAAACCCTCGCCCCGCGTCGTAAGACCCGACAGATCAAGGTCGGCAAGGTGCTCGTCGGAGGCGACGCCCCCGTCAGCGTCCAGTCGATGACCACGACGCCCACCACCGACATCAACGCCACGCTCCAGCAGATCGCCGAGTTGACGGCATCCGGTTGCGAGATCGTGCGCGTCGCCGTCCCCTCCCAGGACGACGCCGACGTGCTGCACATCATCGCGAAGAAGAGCCAGATCCCGGTCATCGCCGACATCCACTTCCAGCCGAAGTACGTCTTCCAGGCGATCGACGCCGGGTGCGGCGCCGTCCGCGTGAACCCCGGCAACATCCGGAAGTTCGACGACCAGGTCGGGGCGATCGCCGCGGCGGCGAAGGCGGCGAACGTCTCGCTGCGCATCGGGGTCAACGCCGGGTCGCTCGACCGCCGTCTTCTCGAGAAGTACGGCAAGGCCACCCCCGAGGCTCTCGTGGAGAGCGCCGTCTGGGAGGCGTCGCTGTTCGAGGAGCACGACTTCCACGACTTCAAGATCTCCGTCAAGCACAACGACCCGATCGTCATGGTCAAGGCCTACCGGCAGCTCGCCGAGCGCGGTGACTGGCCACTGCACCTCGGCGTCACCGAGGCCGGGCCCGCGTTCCAGGGCACGATCAAGAGCGCCACGGCGTTCGGCATCCTGCTGTCCGAGGGGATCGGCGACACGATCCGCGTCTCGCTCTCGGCGCCGCCCGCGGAGGAGGTCAAGGTCGGCCACCAGATCCTTCAGTCGCTGAATCTCCGTGAGCGCAAGCTCGAGATCGTCTCGTGCCCGTCCTGCGGTCGCGCCCAGGTCGACGTGTACACCCTCGCCGACAACGTCACCGAAGGTCTCAAGGACATGACCGTGCCGCTGCGCGTCGCCGTGATGGGCTGTGTCGTCAACGGACCGGGCGAGGCCCGCGAGGCCGACCTCGGGGTCGCGAGCGGCAACGGGAAGGGTCAGATCTTCGTCAAGGGCGAGGTCATCAAGACTGTCCCCGAGGCGGAGATCGTGCAGACCCTCATCGAAGAGGCCAACCGCATCGCCGCGGAGATGGGTCCGGATGCGCCGCTCGGGACCGCCCAGGTCGTCACGACCTGACTCGGGCGGCCTCGGGTTCTCCACCCGTGCGGGGGCTCACGGCCAGAGCGAGTGGTAGGCGTTGATCGCCGGCTGTCCGCCCAGGTGCGCGTACAGGACCGTGGAGTCCTTCGGGATGTCGCCCGAGGACACGAGATCAATCAGTCCCGCGAGGGACTTGCCCTCGTAGACCGGGTCGGTGATCATCGCCTCGAGCTGCGCACCGAGGGCCATCGCCTCCATCGTCGAATCGACCGGGAGGCCGTAGAGCTCTCCCGCCCAGCCCTCGAGCACCTGGATCTCGTCATCGCGGAGGTCCCGCCCGAGTTCGATGAGCGCGGCGGTGTTGCGGGCGATCCGGGTCACCTGATCCCGGGTCTTCTCCAGCGTCGCGGAGGCGTCGATGCCGAGGATGCGGCGGCGAACGCCGGTGAGATCCTCGAGTGCCGCGAATCCCGCGATCATCCCCGCGTGGGTCGACCCGGTCACCGTGCACACCACGATCGTGTCGAACGTCAGGCCGAGCTCCCTTTCCTGTGCCGCGACCTCGAATGCCCAGTTGGCGAACCCCAGACCGCCGAGGCGGTGCTCCGAAGCGCCGGCGGGGATCGGGTAGGGTGTGCCGCCGGCATCCTCGACCTCGGCGAGGGCGTCTCTCCACGAATCACGGATGCCGATGTCGAAGCCGGCATCGTCCAGTCGCGAGTCCGCCCCCATCATCCGCGAGAGCAGGATGTTGCCCACGCGATCGTTGGTCGGGTCGTCCCAGGGCACCCACTTCTCCTGCACGAGGCGCGCCTTGAGTCCGAGGTGCGCGGCCACCGCGGCGACCTGGCGGGTGTGGTTGGACTGGTACCCGCCGATCGAGACGAGAGTGTCGGCGCCCGAGGCGAGGATGTCCGGGACGATGTACTCGAGCTTGCGGATCTTGTTCCCGCCGTAGGCGAGCCCGCTGGAGACGTCCTCGCGCTTGGCCCAGATCTCCGCGCCGCCGAGGTGCTGGGTGAGGCGCTTCAGATGCTGGAGAGGGCTCGGGCCGAACGTCAGGGGATAGCGGGGATGCTGCTCGATGTTCACGGGGTGTCTCCTGGGGTGGGGGTGTCGGCGGCGGTAGGGGCGTCGGCTGAGTCGCGGGACGGGACGGCGGGCGCCAGGGTCTGCCAGATCGCGGCGGCGCAGCGTCCGGCCGGATCGGCATCGCCCTGCGCGCAGAGATCGATGAGGGCGGCGTGCCGTTCGACGGAGTTCCGCCCCTCGTGCGAGGCGAAGCGCAGACGCTCCGCCCGCTCGAGCACCGGCTCGTATGTCGCCAGAACCGCGGAGAGCGCGGCATTGCCGCACCGCTCGACGGCGACGGCGTGGAACTCGGCGTCCGCCGCGAGAGCCGCGTCGACGTCACCGCGGCGCTGAGCGTCGGCGAAGGCGGCGTTGGCGCGCCGCATCCGGTCGAGGTCCTCCGGGGTGATGCGCGGCACCGCGCTCTCGACCGCCTGCCGGTGGAGCGCCCCGACGACCTCCTGCGCGTCGCGGACGGCGGCGGCGTCCAGCGGGGCGACCACGGTGGAGCGGCCCGGCGTCGCCCGCACGAGCCCCGCGCGGGACAGCTCCAGGAGCGCTTCGCGCACGGGGGTGCGGCTCACTCCGAGCCACGCCGCGATGTCTGCGTCCCGCAGCTGCTCGTCGGGCGCGAGGGTGCCGTCGACGATCGCGTCGCGCACGCGGGAGTAGACGTCGTCGCGCAGCAGAGACCGAGGGGGGAGCGGGACCGCGGGAAGGGGCACGCAATATATTGCATACCGCACACGTTCCCGTGTCAAACCGGCCCGCGCGCTCGCCGCCCGCCTGGCCGCGTACCGAACTCCTCGATTCCGGCGCGCACACACCGGGATCGGGCTCCCCGGCCGGATCCGGCCTCGGATCGGAGGAGTTCGGTACGTGGTAGGCGCGGGACCCGACCGAGTCGTCCCGCGCCGCGGGCGACGGCCGGGGAACGCCGAGATCGAGCTCGACGGCGAACCGAACTCCTTCGTTCCGGCGCGCAGAAGCCGAGAATCGGGCGCGGAGGGCGCGTGGGGGTCGCAGGGGAGGAGTTCGGTACGGCGGTGCGCGGCGTCGCGCGCGGCTCAGGAGAGGGCGCCGCCGACGAGGATCCGGTCGACCGGGGTGCGCAGCGTCGTCTCGAGGACGAGCGCGAGCGCGCGGGCGACGTCCTCGATGGAGAGGGCCGCATCGGGCCGCTGCTGCGTGGTCCAGGGCACGTGGACGAACCCGGCGCGCACCCCCGGCTCCTGCGCGGTCGCGTGCAGCGCATGGAACATCGCATGGTTGCACACGAAGGTGCCCGCGGAATGGGAGACGGATGCCGGCACCCCCGCCGCGCGCAGGTCGGCGACGATCGCCTTGACCGGCAGCGTCGCGAAGAACGCCGCGGGAGCACCGGGGATACTCGCGGCGTCGACCGGCTGCGCCCCGTCGTTGTCGGGGATCCGCGCGTCTGCGAGGTTCACCGCGACCCGCTCCGGGGTGATGCCTTCGCGGTCGCCGGCCAGCCCGGTCGCCACGACGACGTCGGGTCGGTGCTCGTCGATCAGCGATCGCAGGGCCGCGGCGGCGCCGTCGAACGAGACCGGGAGGATCGCGGTGATGAGCTCGGCAGGCCCGGTCCAGGAGGCGGCGAGCAGACGGACCGCGTCCCCCGAGGGGTTCGCCGTGTCACCGGCGAAGGGGACGAAGCCGGTGACGAGCGCGCGGGTCATCGTCTCAGCGTACGTGCGCAGATCACGACCAGCCGAGGTCGGCGCGGATGCGCTCGCGGACGTCGACGTAGTCCGGGAGGTCCCAGAAGAACAGGATCTTCTCCGCGACCGAGGACCCGGGGGCGGGTTCGTCCTCGAGGACGAAGGCCTGGAAGGTCTCGGCGAAGTCCTCCACGACGTTGGTGGCCGCGTAGGCCGAGACGAAGTCGTCGGGGAACTCCTCGTACAGCGCGTCCCCGAGCGCGGCGTCGGCGTCGTCGGGACCCGGCGCGAGATCTCCGTAGGCGACCCAGAACGTCTCGTCGAACGCGAAGAGGGCCGAGGGCTCCGCGACGCACCCCTCGTCGATCCAGAACGTCGTGCAGTCTGCGGCATCCGGATCCACGTCCTGCACCCTCAGGCTCAGGATGTGGCCGTACTCGTGGATGAGGGTCGAGACCAGCAGATCCTCGTCATCGGTGTAGGCGATGTTGGCCGCGAGGGTCCAGAGTGTCGGATCGTCCTCGTCGCGGTGGACGTAGGCCATCGTGTCGCTGTCGGGGGCCTCGCCCACGCGATACTCCGACATCGCCTCCGCGGCGAACGCGGGCGTGGCGACGCGCACGAAGAGGTCCCACACGCGCCGCGCGTCCACGCCGGGCTCGGGGACCGGTGCGCCGTCGAGGTCGATCGCGTAGACCCGCACGTCGCCGAAGTCCTCGTCGGGTTCGAGCGGCGCCGCATCGGCCGCGGGCCGGAGGAGCAGGATGACGACGACGGCGACGAGCGCCGCTGCGATCACCACCGAGATGACCGAGAACAGAAGCACCCGCGCACGCACGGCGTCAGCGTAGCGCCCCGCGCGGGGCGACCGGCCGCGCGCGGCTTGCGCCGACCCGACGCGCCGCGAGCTCATAGCCGCGAACGTGCCGACCGATCTGAGACGCTTCCGATATGCGTTTCACATCTCCTGCCGCTGCGTCTCGACGAGCCGGTCTGGTGGCCACTGCCGTCACCGTGGGCGTCGTCGCCGTGCTCCTCGCCGGATGCGCGTCAGAAGACGTGCCTACCCCGGTGGCAAGCGAGTCGTCAGCCGATCAGCCGTCGGCGGAGTCGTCCGGATCGCCTGTCGGCGATATCCGGCCCTTCGGCGGCTCATGCGCGGAAGCGCTGACTGCCGCTGAGGTCTCGGATGTCCTGGCTACGCCCATGCAATCGGCAGTCGCCCCCTGGGAGAGTGGATACTGGCACTCCCTCGGTGGACTCGAGTGCTCGTGGATCACGTCGGAGACGCATCTCGGAGCGATGGTGCAGATGTGGGCATTCCCCGCTGACGCCGGAGAAGCCGTGGGTGCTCCTGCAGGTGCTGACTGTGTCGATCTGGGTGTCAGCCGAGAGTGCACGCTCGACGAGCTGCGCGGTCATCTCCGTCTTCTGTGGAAGGCCGCTGGACCGTCGGAGACGCTTTCGGTCGCGGTCGTGCGGGCACTCTCGGACCGCGCGGCGGAGCACGCCGACACCTTCCCCGCACCGGAGGTGCCCGGCATCGCGGACCCATGGTGGTCGGGGCAATCGTGCGCCGAGCTTATGGAGGGTCTTCGAGCGGCGTTCCCCGACACTGTGGGGGTCGAGGAGGAGATTTTGGTGGCGACGGAAGGCACTCCCCGCCACCTCGATGAATGGAGGGCCATCGGAGGGAACCTCACGTGTGATCTCAGGGTGACGGACGGTGAGCGTGAGCCGATGGTGGTGACGGTTCGCGGGGTGACGGGCGGGGCTGCGTTCTTCCCCTCAGCCGCCGCGTCCGAAGGTGCACAGTCGGTGACCGTCGACGGCGCAGCCGCCGCCGTCTTCGTCAGAGGCGAGGGGACTGCGTACGACGGTGCACCCAACGACCTCGTCGTCTCGGATGGTGCGCACACACTGATACTCACCGGAAACGGCGTAGACCCGCTCGAGACTCTGATCCGGACCGCTGGTGGGCTTCTCCGTGCGGCGCGCTAAACCCGCGCGGGGCGACCGGCCGCGCGCGTAGACTCGTCGCTCGTGGTCACCCGTCTGTCGAACTTCTTCCTCCGCACCCTCCGTGAAGACCCGGCCGATGCCGAGGTCACGAGCCATCGGCTGCTCGTGCGCGCCGGCTACATCCGCCGCGCCGCGCCCGGCATCTTCACCTGGCTGCCGCTCGGCCTGAAGGTCAAGGCGAAGATCGAGGGCATCATCCGCGACGAGATGGCGGCGGCGGGTGCGTTCGAGGTGCACTTCCCGGCACTGCTGCCGCGAGAGCCGTACGAGCAGTCGGGACGCTGGACGTCCTACGGCGACGGCATCTTCCGCCTGCATGACCGCAAGGGCGCCGACTACCTGCTGGCCCCGACCCACGAGGAGATGTTCACCCTGCTGGTGAAGGACCTCTACTCGTCGTACAAGGATCTGCCGCTGACGATCTACCAGATCCAGGACAAGTACCGCGATGAGGCCCGGCCTCGCGCCGGACTCCTGCGCGGTCGCGAGTTCACGATGAAGGACGCCTACTCGTTCGACTACACCGACGCCGGGCAGGATGCCTCGTATCAGGCGCAGCGCGACGCGTACGAGCGCATCTTCCAACGCCTCGGGCTGGAGTACGTCATCGTCGCCGCCGACAACGGGCTGATGGGCGGCGCGCGCAGCGAGGAGTTCCTCCACCCGACACCCGTGGGCGAGGACACCTTCGTGCGCTCCGCCGGGGGCTACGCCGCCAACGTCGAGGCCTTCACCACCGTCGTGCCCGATGCCGTCCCGTTCGACGGTCTTTCCGAGCCGCAGATCTTCGATTCGCCGGACACTCCGACCATCGACACGCTCGTCGCGCACGCCAACGCGCACCTCGACGGCGAGTACACGGCCGCCGACACCTTGAAGAACGTCGTGCTCGCCCTCACCCACCTCGACGGCACGCGAGAGCTCGTCGTGGTCGGTCTCCCGGGCGACCGAGGGGTCGACGACAAGCGGGCAGAGGTCGCGTTCGCGCCGGCCGCCGTCGAGCCCGCGACTCCGGAGGACTTCGAGCGGCATCCACTCCTGGTCAAGGGCTACATCGGCCCGTGGTCGCCGACGGGTGCCGTCCTCGGCGAGGAGTCGGCGACCGGCATCCGCTACCTGCTCGACCCCCGCGTTGTCGACGGGACCTCGTGGGTGACCGGTGCCAACATCGACCAGAAGCACGTGCACTCGCTCGTCGCGGGGCGGGATTTCGGCGCGGACGGCGTCGTGGAGGTCGCCGAGGTGCTGCCGGGCGATCCGGCCCCGGACGGCTCCGGGCCGGTGGAGCTCGCGCGCGGCATGGAGATCGGCCACGTCTTCGCCCTCGGCCGGTTCTTCGCCGAGACGCTCGGGCTGAAGGTGCTCGACGAGAACGGCAAGCTCGTCACCGTCACGATGGGCTCCTACGGCATCGGCGTGACCCGCATCCTCGCGATCCTCGCCGAGCTCAACAACGACGCGAAGGGGCTCGTGTGGCCCGAGTCGGTCGCGCCGTTCGACGTGCACGTCATCGCGACGGGGAAGGATGCCGCGGCCTTCGAGCTCGCGTCGTCCCTCGCCGCCGACCTCGAGGCGGCCGGGCGCGACGTCCTCTACGACGACCGGCCGAAGGTCTCGCCCGGGGTGAAGTTCGCCGACGCCGAGCTCGTCGGCGTTCCGCGGATCGTCATCGTCGGACGCGGCGCCGCCGACGGGCAGGTCGAGCTGTGGGACCGCCGCACCGGGGAGCGCGAGGTGGTTCCCACCGCCGAGGCCCTGCGGGTGCTGGCGGGCTGACCCGCCGCACGTGCCTCAGATGTCCGCGTAGCGCGTGCGGGCGAAGAGGAAGAGCGCGTAGGCGAGGAAGCCGGCGCCCACCGCGCCGCCCAGCCAGGAGCCGTACGGCAGCGCCATGAGCGCTTCGACGGCTCCGTCGAACCCGCCGGCGTAGGAGCCGTCCACCGTGACGGCCGCCATCGTCAGGAGGACGCCGACGATGCCGAGCGCGACACCCTTGGCGATGTAGCCGACGACGCCGAGGCCCACCACCGCAGCGCCGAGCGCACCGTCGGGGATGACCATGAACGGGCGGAAGCGGGTGAGGATCCCCATGACCGCGAAGGCGATGCCGCTGCCGAGCACGGTGAGCCCGATCACCCCGAGCACCCAGGGTCCTCCCGGCATCTGCAGGAGCGTGGTGCTCGCCTCCTGCAGCGACCGGTCGCCCTGGGGCCGCGCACCCAGCGCGATCGCTCCGGCGATGAACGCGAGGGCGATGTAGATGACCGCTTTGCCCCACTCCACTGTGCGTCGCCGCCACTTCGCCAGCGTGCTGCGGTCGCGGATCAGCAGCCCCTCCACCAGGTAGTACACGCCGAGCGTGCTGACGGCGACCACGAGCGCCCAGAGCGCGAGGAGCCCGAAGGGCGCGGCCGCGAGGGCTTTGAACGCGCCGGCCTGGTCGGACTCGCCCTCGCCGCCGAAGACCACGATCAGGATGATCACCCCCATCAGGAGGTGCACGAGCCCGTTGCCCGCGAAACCGGCGCGCGCCGCCCACTGCACCGGGGTGGATTCCTCCACCGATCGGGCGGCGCGCTTGGCCTCACGTCTCATCCCATAGACGCTAGGCCCTCCCGGTCAGCTGTCGGTGCGACCGGCCGGTCCGTGCAGGTGGTCGCGGTGCTTCGCCGACTGCCGGCGGCTGGTCGGAAGGTCGATGGGTCCCGTGACCGAGAGCTCGTCCTCCCACACTTCGATGTTCTTCACGTCCGGCATCAGGTCGCGCGTGAAGACGGGATCGCGTCCCTCGCGGCGCTGGCGCGTGTAGTCCTTGAGGAGTCGGAAGGCGATCCCGGAGAGGAGGCCGATGGCGACGAGGTTGACGAGGGCCATGAAGCCCATGGCGCCGTCGGCGAAGGTCCAGATGGCCCCGGTGGACACCAGGGCGCCCACGAGCACGGCGAGCACCGCGACGACGCGGTAGCCGGTGAGCACCGCGCGGCTGCCGGTGATGAACTCGATGTTGGACTCGCCGTAGTAGTAGTTCCCGAGGATCGAGCTGAAGGCCAGCAGGAAGATGATGATGCTGAGCAGCACGTTCGACCACTCGCCGAGCGTGCCGACGACGGCGCCCTGCGTCAGGCCGATGCCCTGGGTGGCGCCCGCGAGGTCGGGGACGGACACCAGGATGATGAACGCGGTGATCGAGCAGACGAGGAAGGTGTCGAAGTAGACCCCCAGCGTCTGCACGAGACCCTGCTTGACGGGGTGCGTGACGGCCGCCGACGCGCCCGCATTGGGGGCGGAGCCGAGACCGGCCTCGTTCGAGAACATGCCGCGGCGGACGCCGGTGAGGATGATGTAGCCGAGCGTGGCGCCGACGACCTCGTTGTAGCCGAAGGCGGAGGTGAAGATCTCGGCGATGACCGCCGGGATCCGGTCCGCGTGGATGACGACGATGACGATGCCCAGGACCAGGTAGAGGATCGCCATCGCCGGAACGAGCGTCTGCGTCACCGAGGCGATGCGGCGGACGCCGCCGAAGACGACGAGCGCCATGAGGACGGCCAGGCCGATGCCCGTGGCCCAGGGCAGCCACGCGGAGGCGGACTCGTCGAAGCTCCCGGCGAGCGTGGCCTGGATGGTGTTCGCCTGCAGGGACGAGAAGGCGAGAGGGAAGCAGATGATGAGGATGACGGCGAAGACGATGCCCATCCAGCGGGCACGGAGGCCGCGCTGCATGTAGTAGGCCGGTCCGCCGCGGAAGCCGTCCTTGTCGCGGGTCTTGTACAGCTGCGCGAGCGAGGACTCGATGAACGCCGACGCGCCGCCGACGAACGCCATGAGCCACATCCAGAAGATCGCTCCGGGTCCGCCGAGCGCGATCGCCGTGCCGACGCCGGCGATGTTGCCGACACCGACGCGCGAGGCGGCGGAGATCGTGAATGCCTGGAACGAGGACACCGACTGCGGCTCGCCGGACTCGGTCCGGGGTGTCTTGTCGGTCAGCGTCCGGAACATCTCCGGGATCAGCCGGAACTGCACGACCCCCGACCGGAAGGTGAAGTAGAGCCCGAGGAGGATCACCACCGGCAGGACGATCCAGGTCCAGAGATTGTCGCCCCACGTCGCCATCCAGTCGGTGAGCGCATCCACGTCGATCAGCTGATCCATCGGCCCAGTATGGCGGCCCGACGCACGGCGTCAACACCTTTCCGCGCGGCGATCCGCGCGGTCGGCGCGACGTAGCATGGACCGGTGAGGCGCGAACGCAGGGCTCGTCCCGCGTCGAGGTGGAGCATCCTCCCGCGGCTCGTCGCGGATGCCCCGCCGGCCGTCACCCTCGTCGTCGGCGCGGTGGTGCTGATCCTGGCGCTCCTGATCATCACGCGGCCGCTGACCTCCCTCGTCCTCCTGACGGTGTACGTCGGCGTCAGCGTCGTCCTCTCCGGCGTCAGCGAGGTCGTCCGCGCGACGGATGCCGGGGCGCTGCCGCGCCGCCTGTTCGGCGGCGCCTGGATCGTGGTGGGCCTCGCGCTCCTGGTGGGACTCGGCCGGACGCTCGAAGAGCTGCCCGGCATCCTCGCCGTCCTCCTCGTCCTCGCCGGGCTCGCGTCCCTCTTCGACGCGATCACGCAGGGCTCCGCCAGCCAGCGGGTTCTCGCGACGGCGTGGGGAGGTGCGCAGATCGTCTTCGGCATCCTCGCCCTCACCTGGCCGGACGTGACGCTGCTGGTGGTCGCAGTGGTCTTCGGGGTGCGCTCCGCCGTGTTCGGTCTCACCCTGATCATCCGGGGCCTGCGCGGATTCGGCCCGGGCGCCGGCGGGCGGCGGGCGATGACGGATGCCTTCACCGCGCCGCCCGCGCACCACGATGCCCCCTCGCGTGCCGCTCGCCGCTGGCGGGCGACGGGACGGTTCGCCCTTTCTCTGCTCCTCGTGGTCCTGGCCTCGGGCAGCTGGTACCTGGGGAGCTGGATCCAGAGCGGCGCTCCCGTGGTCGATGCCTTCTACGATCCTCCGGCCGTCGTGCCCTATGACAACGGCCGGCTGATCCGCGCGGACGCCTTCTCCGGACAATCACCGCCCGGAGGGGACGTGCAGCGGATCCTGTACACGACCCGGGATGCGCTGGGTCGCCCGGCGGTGGCGAGCGCGCTGGTGATCACACCCACCGAGTCGCGGCCGGGGGCGCGGCCGGTGGTGGTCTGGAATCACGGCACCACCGGCGTCGCCCGCGGATGCGCACCGAGTCTGCGCGACGCGTCGGCGACGCACTGGGCGATTCCGGGTCTGAACGACGCGTTGGAGCGCGGCTGGGTGGTGGTGGCATCCGACTATTCGGGCCAAGGTGCGCCCGGCGTCTTCCCCTACCTCATCGGACGCGGGGAGGCCCGCTCATCGCTGGATGCCGTCCTCGCCGCCAGGGAGCTGGACGGGGTGGCGCTGTCGCGCTCCACGGTGGCGTGGGGGCACTCGCAGGGCGGGCACGCGGCGCTGTGGATGGCGGAGATCGCCGCCGATTACGCACCCGACATCGATCTCCTCGGGGCCGCGGTCCTCGCACCCGTCACGGACCCGCTCGAGCTCGCGGACGAAGTGACCCGGAACGTCGCCACGGCCGAGCTGTCGATCATCAGCTCCTGGGTGCTCGTGCCCTACGCCGACACGTACGACGACGTCGATCTGTCGCGCTACGTCGCGCCGGGTGCGCAGACCCTCGTGCGGGAGATGACGCAGCGGTGCCCGACCGAGCCCGGCGTGATCGTCTCGGTGGCCACCGCGCTGGGCGTGTCGGAGGACGGTCCGCTCTTCCCCGCGGACCTCACCACGGGACCACTCGGGGCGCGATTGGCCGAGAACGCCGCGACCGGTCCGTGGGACGTTCCCCTCCTGGTGGCATGGGGGGACGCGGACGAAGTCATCCCGCCGCGCCTCCAGGAGGGCTTCGTCGAGCGGGCGTGCGCGCAGGGCGACGAGGTGCGCTGGGTCGTCTACGCCGGATACGACCATCTCGCCACGGTCCTTCCCCGCTCGCGGTTCCTGCCGGTCCTCATCTCGTGGACCGACGGACTGTTCACGGGTCGCGAGGCGCCGACCGATGACTGCGCCCGCTACGCCGACGCAGCACCCTGAACCGGGCCCGCGATCCGCTCGCGGTGCCCTCCGACGCGGCATCCGGTAACGTAGTGGGGTTCCGGCCGCGATCTCGGGCCGGTGAGAGCTGAATACGGAGGCCCCTGTGGACATCGATCTCGGACTGCTGCGAACGGTCGAGCGTGAGAAGGAGATCCCCTTCGACGAGCTCGTCAGGATCATCGAGCAGGCGATCCTCACCGCCTACGCCAAGCACACGTCTCCCGACGGAGAGCTCCCGGAGGGGGCCCGGGCGGAGTTGAACCGCAAGACCGGTCACGTCGCCGTGTTCGTCCCCCTGCGCGATGAGGACGGCGCCGTCATCGGGGAGGAGGAGTCCACGCCCGAGAACTTCGGTCGCATCGCCGCCTTCGCCGCCAAGCAGGTCATCAGCCAGCGTCTGCGCGACATCGCCGACGACGCGGTGCTGGGGGAGTTCCGTGGCAAGGAGGGCGACATCGTCGCCGGTGTCGTCCAGCAGGGTCCGAACCCGCGCATGGTCCACGTCGACCTCGGCACGGTCGAGGCGATCCTCCCGCCTGAGGAGCAGGTGCCGGGCGAAGACTACGCGCACGGCTCGCGTCTGCGCGTCTACGTGACCTCGGTGTCCAAGAGCACGAAGGGTCCCCAGATCACCGTGTCGCGCACGCACCCGGGGCTCGTCCGCAAGCTCTTCGCGCTCGAGGTCCCCGAGATCCCGGCGGGGCTCGTCGAGATCGTCTCCCTCGCGCGTGAGGCCGGGCACCGCACCAAGATCGCCGTCAAGGCGAACGACTCCACGATCAATGCCAAGGGCGCGTGCATCGGCGAGCTCGGCCGTCGTGTGCGCGCGGTGACGGAGGAGCTCGGCGGAGAGAAGATCGACATCGTCGACTACGCCGCGGATCTCCCCACGTTCGTCGCGAACGCGCTGTCGCCCGCGAAGGTGACCTCCAGCTTCGTGCTCGATGCCTCGACCAAGGCCGTGCGGGCCCTGGTGCCCGACTACCAGCTGTCCCTCGCCATCGGCAAGGAGGGGCAGAACGCGCGTCTGGCCGCCAAGCTGACCGGCGCCAAGATCGACATCCAGCCCGACTCCATCCTCGAGTCGTGACCCCTCTCCGCGCCGGGGGCACTCCGCGTCCGGCGCGGGATCAGGGAGCGAGGTGTACCATGGAACCCGTACGAATGTGCGTCGCGTGTCGCGCACGCGCCCCTCGGTCCGCCCTGCTTCGGGTGGTCTCCCGCGAATCCGTCCTCATCATCGATGAGCGCGCGGTGCTGCCGGGTCGGGGTGCGTGGGTCCACGCGTCGAGTGCGTGCATGGGCCTCGCCGTGAAGCGGAGGGCGTTCGTGCGTGCGCTCCGTGTGTCAGGGCCGCTTGACACGCAGACCATCGAAGAGCACCTACAGCAAGACAAAGGCTGAACGGCTATGGAAACAAAGTGAACGGCTCGAAATGAGTCCCGTCCGCGACTAATGGTCTGCCCTGTGTGGGGTGGACCCCAGACAGGAGAATTGTGGCAAACGCCAAACCACGCGTGCACGAGATCGCTTCCGAACTCGGCGTCGACAGCAAGGTCGCCCTCGCCAAGCTCAAGGAGCTCGGCGAGTTCGTGAAGAGCCCGTCGTCCACCATCGAACCCCCGGTGGCCCGGAAGCTCCGCGCCGCCCTCGAGGCCGATGGAGCAGGCGGCTCGTCCGCTGCTCCCGCTCCGGCGGCCAAGCCCGCCGGACGTCCCGGCCCCGCCCGCCCCGCCGCGCGCCCCGGTCCCGCGGCGCCGAAGCCTGCCGAGGCCGCACCGGCTGCGACCCCCGCTCCGGCTCCCGCGGCCAAGCCCGCTGCCGCGACGCCCGCCGCGCCCGCGCCCTCGGCGCCCGACGCGACACCGTCGACTCCCGCGCAGCCCGCAGCCGATGCGTCGCCGGCTCCCGCCGCCGGACCCAAGCCCGGTCCGGGCGCCCCGGCGGCACCGGCCGCGCCGCGCCCCGGCGGCACGCCCCGTCCGGGCAACAACCCCTTCTCGTCGCAGCAGGGCATGGGCCAGCGTCCCGCGGGACCGCGTCCGGGCAACAACCCCTTCTCGTCGCAGCAGGGCATGGGTCAGCGTCCCAGCCCGGGTAACATCCCCCGTCCGCAGGCGCCGCGACCGGGAGCTCCCCGTCCCGGTGCCCCCGGCGCCCGCCCCGGTCGTCCCGGTGGCGGCGGCGGTCGCCCCGGCGCACCCTTCCAGCAGCGTCCGGGCGGTCCGGGTCGTCCCGGCGGTGCCGGCGGCGGCTTCCAGCGCCCCGGCGGCGCGCCCGGCGGCGGGTTCGCCGGTCGTCCCGGTGGGGGCGGCGGTCGGGGCCGCGGTCCCGGCGGTGGCACCGCGGGTGCCTTCGGCAAGGGCGGCGGCAAGTCCAAGCAGCGCAAGTCGCGTCGGGCGAAGCGTCAAGAATTCGAGATGAGGGATGCACCGCAGGTCGGTGGCGTCAACGTCCAGAAGGGCAACGGCGAGATCATCCGCCTGCGTCGCGGAGCCTCGATCTCGGACTTCGCCGACAAGCTCGAGGCGATCCGCGGCTACACCGTGCAGCCCGGCACGCTCGTGACGATCCTCTTCAACCTCGGCGAGATGGCCACGGCCACCGAGTCGCTGGACGAGGCGACGTTCGAAGTCCTCGGCGAGGAGCTCGGCTACAAGATCCAGATGGTCTCGCCCGAGGACGAGGACAAGGAGCTCCTCGAGGGCTTCGGTCTCGACCTCGAGGCCGAGCTCGAGGCGGAGAGCGAGGACGACCTCGAGATCCGTCCGCCCGTGGTCACCGTCATGGGTCACGTCGACCACGGTAAGACCCGACTGCTCGACGCCATCCGCCAGACCAACGTGGTCGCCGGCGAAGCCGGTGGCATCACGCAGCACATCGGTGCCTACCAGGTGTGGACGGAGCACGAGGAGATCGAGCGCGCCATCACCTTCATCGATACCCCGGGTCACGAGGCGTTCACCGCCATGCGTGCCCGTGGTGCGCAGGTGACGGACCTCGCGATCCTCGTCGTCGCGGCCGACGACGGCATCATGCCCCAGACGGTGGAGGCCCTCAACCACGCCCAGGCGGCGAACGTGCCGATCGTGGTCGCGGTGAACAAGGTCGACAAGCCCGACGCCAACCCGGCGAAGGTCCGCCAGCAGCTGACCGAGTACGGACTGGTCGCCGAGGAGTACGGCGGAGACGTCATGTTCGTCGACGTCTCGGCGCGCCAGGGCACCGGCATCCAGGAACTGCTGGACGCGGTGCTCCTCACCGCCGACGCCGGGCTCGACCTCACGGCGAACCCGAACAAGGCCGCCCGAGGTGTCGCGATCGAGGCGAAGCTCGACAAGGGCCGGGGCTCCGTTGCGACCGTGCTGATCCAGTCCGGAACGCTCCGGGTCGGCGACGCGATCGTCGCGGGCACCGCCTACGGCCGTGTGCGAGCGATGATCGACGAGAACGGCGACCCGGTCGACGAGGCGTACCCGTCGCGTCCGGTCCAGGTCCAGGGACTCAACTCCGTGCCCCGCGCGGGCGACACGTTCATCGTGACCGAGGAGGACCGCACCGCCCGTCAGATCGCCGAGAAGCGCGAGGCCGCAGAGCGCAACGCGCAGCTGGCGAAGGCCCGCAAGCGCATCTCGCTCGAGGACTTCACCCGTGCGCTGGAAGAGGGCAAGGTCGAGTCGCTCAACCTCATCATCAAGGGTGACGTCTCCGGTGCCGTGGAGGCGCTGGAGGAGTCCCTGCTGAAGATCGAGGTCGACGATTCGGTTCAGCTCCGCATCATCCACCGCGGCGTCGGGGCGATCACCGAGTCGGACATCAACCTGGCCACGATCGACAACGCGATCGTGATCGGCTTCAACGTCCGCCCCGACACCAAGGCCCGCGAGCGTGCAGCCCGCGAGGGCGTGGACGTCCGGTTCTACTCGGTCATCTACAACGCGATCGACGATGTCGAGCAGTCGCTCACGGGCATGCTCAAGCCGGAGTTCGAAGAGGTCCAGTCGGGCGTCGCCGAGATCCGCGAGGTGTTCCGCTCCTCCAAGTTCGGCAACATCGCCGGTGTCATCGTCCGCTCGGGCACGATCACGCGCAACGCGAAGGCGCGCGTCATCCGCGACGGCGTCGTGATCGCCGACGGGCTCGCCATCGAGTCGCTGCGCCGGTTCAAGGACGACGTCACCGAGGTCCGCACGGACTTCGAGGCCGGTATCGGACTGGGCAAGTACAACGACATCCAGATCGGCGACGAGATCGAGACCACCGAGATGGTGGAGAAGCCGCGAGGCTGATCCTCCGCAGTCAGGGGCGCCCGCGTATCCGAAAGGGGCGGGCGCCTCTGCTCCGTTCGAAAGGAACACACATGGCCGGCGAACGTCAGGCACGCCTCGGAGACCGCATCCGCGTCATCCTCGCCGAGCGTCTCGAGAAGGGGCTGCGCGACCCGCGGCTCGGCTTCGTCACGATCACCGACGTGCGGGTGACCGGGGACCTCCAGCACGCCTCCGTCTTCTACACCGTCCTCGGCTCCGAGGAGGACCGCGAGGGGTCCGCCGCGGCCCTGAAAGCGGCGACCGGGATGCTCCGATCCGAGGTCGGCAAGCACCTGAACACGCGGCTGACGCCGTCGCTGGAGTTCATCCTGGATGGAATTCCGGAGAACGCCGGTCACATCGAGGACCTCCTCCGGGAGGCTCGCGAGCGCGATCAGGCGGTCGCCGGTCTCGCGGCGTCCGCATCTCCGGCGGGTGAGGCGGACCCCTACATCAAGCCCCGCGTCGACGACGAGGACTGATCCGAGCGGGCTGCGTCCTCACCGGGGGAGCAGCGCCCTGCCGTCGACGACCTCCAGGAGGCCGTCGGCGACCAGCGAATCGATCGCGCGGTCGCGCTGACCCTCGTCCGGCCAATCGGCGAGCAGAGCCGTGACCGGCACCGCCGCGGGGGAGGCCTCGCGGACCACCTTGAGCGCGGCGCCGCGGGCCTGGCGGTCACTGCCTTCGTAACGGGCCTGTCGACGACGGAGATCCGGCGACTCCGGGTACCCGGACGCGCGCCAGAGGCAGATGTCCGCGAGTGGGCAGTCACCGCACCGGGGCGCCCGGGCGGTGCAGACCGTCGCGCCGAGCTCCATCGCCGCGGCGTTGACGGTCGCGGCATCCGTGCGGTCCGCCGGGAGGACCGCCTCCATCCGGACGAGGTCCGCCTTCGCGGGCGGTCCCGGCTGCGCTCGCCCCTCGAGCGCACGCGCGAGGATGCGGCGCGTGTTGGTGTCGACCACCGGATGCCGGTCTCCGTAGGCGAACACCGCCACCGCACGCGCGGTGTAGTCCCCGATGCCGCTGAGGGCGAGCAGGGCCTCCACGTCGCGGGGGACGACGCCGTCGTGACGGTCGCGCACCTCCACTGCCGCGCGGTGCAGCCAGAGCGCCCGTCGCGGATAGCCCAGGTTCGCCCACTGCGTCACCGCCTCGCCCGGCGCGGCCGCGGCGAGGGCCGCGGCGTCCGGCCACCGCGACAGCCAGGCCTCCAGATGCGGGATGACACGCGTCACCGGTGTCTGCTGGAGCATGAACTCGCTCACGAGCACCCCCCACGCCCCGAAGCCCTCGCGGCGCCACGGCAGGTCGCGGGCGTTCTCGCGGTACCACGCGATGAGGGGCGGTGCGAGAGCGGACATCCCTACGAGCCTAAGCTGGAGGGCATGCCTGTGGATCCCGGGGACGAGCGATGACGGCCGGCGGGATTCTGCTGGTGGACAAGCCCGGCGGGCTCACGAGCCACGACGTCGTCGCCCGCGCGCGCCGCTCGCTCGGCACCCGCAAGGTCGGTCACGCGGGCACCCTCGATCCGATGGCGACGGGGCTGCTGGTCATCGGCGTGGACGCGGCGACGCGCCTGCTCACCTTCGCGGTGGGCCTCGACAAGACGTACGAGGCGACGATGCGGCTGGGGGAGGCGACGAACACCGACGACGCGGAGGGGGAGCAGACCGTGCAGACGGATGCCTCGTCCCTGACCGCTGAGCAGATCGAGGCCGCTCTCCAGCCTCTGCGCGGTGCGATCTCGCAGGTCCCGAGCACGTTCTCCGCGATCAAGGTCGACGGTCGGCGCGCATACGATCTGGCCCGCTCCGGCGAGGACGTCCAGCTGAAGGCGCGCGAGGTCATCGTCTCCCGACTCGAGGTGGTGGCTGAACGCCGACACGGCTCCGTCGTCGACCTCGACGTGATCGTCGACTGCTCCAGCGGCACCTACATCCGCGCCCTCGCGCGCGACCTCGGATCATCCCTCGGCGTCGGCGGTCATCTCACCGCCCTCCGGCGAACGCGGATCGGCCCCTTCTCCGTGTCCGACGCTGTCGGGCCGGACGACGTCGATCGCGGCCGACTGCGCGGGTCTGCGCTCGTCGCCTCGGAGATCCTGGGACGGTTCGACGTCACCGCCGAGGAAGCGCGCGATCTCCGTCACGGCAAACGCCTCGCCGGTGCGGCCGACCGGCTGCCGGCGTCGCCGATCGCGGCCGTCGCCCCGGACGAGACCCTCGTGGGGATCGTCGAACGCCGCGGCGCCGATGTGAAGAGCGCGATGAACATGCCCGAAGGAGACAGCGCATGATCCTGTGGTTCACCCTGGTGCAGGTGGTCCTCGCCGTGGCGGCGGGACTCCTGTGCGTGATCGCGGGCCTGGCCGGACGGCGGCCGAGCGACCTGAGCGTCGGCTCGCTCGCTCTGGTCGAGCTGCTGCTTCTCGTTCAGATCGTGGCGGCGGTCATCGCCCCGTTCGCCGGCAACCCGCCTTCGGGGAGCGTGCTGGAGTTCTGGGTGTACCTCGTCTCCGCCGCGCTTCTGCCGCTCGCCGCCGTCGCGTGGGCGCTGCTGGAGCGCAGCCGGTGGAGCACGGTCATCATGGGTGTCGCCGCACTCTCGGTGGCGGTGATGGTCTGGCGGATGCAGGTCATCTGGACGGTCCAAGTGGCCTGAGCGCGGTCCGCCGGGGGTGCGCCCGCGCCTAGGATCGTAAGGTCATGAGCGCCTCCACCCGTCCTCGCATGAGCGGCATCGGCCGTGTCCTGGTCATCGTCTACGCGGTGATGGCCCTCGCGGCCAGCGGCCGCTCGTTCGTCCAGATCGCCGAGCGCTTCGACGAGGCTCCGCTGGCCTATTCGCTGTCCGCCCTCGCCGCGCTCGTCTACATCCTCGCCACGCTGGCTCTCGTCTTCGCCGGGTCCGCCCGGTGGTACGTCGTCGCCTGGGTGGCGATCGTCTTCGAGCTGCTCGGGGTAATCGTCATCGGCACGCTCAGCCTGCTCCTCCCCGCCCTGTTCGCGCATCCGACGGTCTGGTCCGGCTTCGGCTACGGCTACCTGTTCATCCCTCTCGTCCTGCCGTTCCTGGGCCTCTGGTGGCTCGTCACGCACCGTCCCGGCGCACGGGTGCCCTCCGCCGCGAGGGCTGCCGCGTGATCGTCTTCCGCGACCCGGCGGATGTGCCCGGCGACTTCGGCCCGTCCGTGGTGGCGATCGGCAAGTTCGACGGCGTGCACACCGGCCACCGTGCCGTCATCGACCGGGCGCGCGTGGATGCCGCGGCCGCAGGCGCCCGCGTCGTCGCCGTGACGTTCGATCGGAATCCGCTGTCCGTCCTGCGCCCGGATCTCTGCCCCGAAGCCCTCGTCGGTCCCGAGCAGAAGCTGCGCCTCCTCGCCGACGCCGGCGTCGACGCGACTCTCATGCTCACCTTCGACGAGGCGCTCGCCGCGCTTCCCGCGCGCGCGTTCGTCGAGCACGTCCTGGTCGGTGCGCTCGCCGTCCGCCTGGTCATGGTGGGCAGCGACTTCCGCTTCGGTCGCGGCGGCTCCGGCGATCCGGAGATGCTGCGCGTCCTGGGTCGGGAGCTCGGCTTCGACGTCGAGGTGGTCGACGATGTGCGCGCAGCGGATGCCGGGCGGCGCGTGTCGTCGACGTGGGTGCGCGAGCTCCTCGCCGACGGCGCGGTCGAGAACGCCGCGCGCGTCCTCGGGCGCCCGCACGCCGTGCGAGCGGAGGTGGTGCACGGGCTCAAGCGCGGGCGAGCGCTCGGATACCCGACCGCCAATCTCGCGGCCGACCTGGAGGGATTCGTGCCCGCCGACGGCGTCTACGCCGGATGGCTCATCGATCACGGCTCACGCGGGGCCGGCGATGCGCTGCGGAGCAGCATCCGCTACCCGGCGGCGATCAGCGTCGGGACCAATCCGACCTTCGACGACGTCGCCGTCCGTCAGGTGGAGGCGTACGTCCTCGATGAGACCGACCTCGACCTGTACGGCCACGTCGTCGATGTGCAGTTCGTCGCGCGGGTCCGGGGGATGCAGGCCTTCGACGGCATCGACGGCCTCATCACGCAGATGGGGCTCGACGTGGCGGACGTGCGGGCGGCGCTGGCCTGAGCCCGCGCCGCCCGATCCGGGATCCTCAGTAGGAGGAGTCGTCGACTGCGCCGGTCGCCGCGGCACCGTCGTCGACGGCGCGCGCCTCGGCGAGGATCGTCGCGCTCGCGCTCGTGCCGAGGCGGGTGGCGCCGGCATCCAGCATCGCCACGGCCGTGTCGAGGCTTCGCACGCCGCCGGACGCCTTGACCTGCACCTGCTCGCCGACGTTCGCACGCATCAGGCGGATGTGCTCGACCGTCGCTCCGCCCCCGGCGAATCCGGTGGAGGTCTTGACGAAGTTTGCGCCCGCGGCCTCGGCGGCGCGGCACGCGCGCACGATGGCGTCGTCGTCGAGATGAGAGGTCTCGAAGATCACCTTGACGATGTGTCCGTCGGCGGCGTCGACCACCGCGCGGATATCGGCCTCCACCTCGGCATCCATCCCCGAGAGCAGCCAGCCGATGTTCAGGACCATGTCGAGCTCGCTCGCGCCGTCCGCGAGCGCCTGGCGGACCTCGGCGGCTTTGGCGGCGCTCGAGGTCGTGCCGTGCGGGAAGCCGATGACCGTGCCGACGGCGACGCCCGTCCCCGCGAGGCGCTCGACGGCGTGCGGGATGTCGGACGGGCGCACGCACACGCTGAACACGCCCCACTGCGCGGCGATGTCGAGCTCGGCGTCGACGGCGGCGCGGGTGAAATCGGGCTTGAGGATCGCGTGGTCGATGGCGGCGGCGATCTGGTCGTGCGTATACGTCATGGTCAAAGCCTACGTTCGGCCGGGCGCAGTCGCACCCGTCCCCACGCGGCGGGCTGCGGCAGCTCTCCGTAGCGAACCTCGGCGCCGTCCACGCCGACAGACGCGACGCAGAGCAGCAGCGACTGCGTCGGGTACCCGTGCGGGCGGTTGTCGCGCACGATCGCCTCGTCGTCGCCCGGCGCGAGTCCGGCGCTCGTCCGGATGACCTCCAGCCACGGCTCCCACCAGACCTCACCCTCCGCCGGGGCTGCCGCGCGGAAGGATCCGAGCCAGCGGGCGATCCGCGGTGTGGTGGGATCGTCGAGGTCATCGTGGGCGATCATGTGCGTTCCGGGCGGTATCGCGCTCTCGCGCGGTTCTCCCCCGTCCCATCGGAGGAGCCCTGCGCCCCGCGCATCGACCCGCACGAGATTGAAGCCGTGGGTGCGGGGCGGCCGGGCCGACAGATCGCCCGCCGCCGCGGCGAGGACGACCTCGCCGCGGGAGCGGGGCGACGGATCGGAGATCGTCTCGGCGCGGTTGAGCAGGACCGACAGCCGACCGCCCCGGGCGTCTGCTGCGAGCCAGGCTCCGCCCGCGCGCACATCCTGGACTCCGATGAGAGCCGGATGCGAATCGGGCCACCACGGTCCGAGCGGTCGCCAGGGCCGGGCCGGGTCCTCGTCGCGGATGGCCAGCAGTCGGATGACCCGATCGGCGGTCGGAGCGTCCGGCTCGGGGACGCGGATCACGACGGTGCACATGATGCGACCTCCGGGGAAGCGAGGGAACGTGCCAAGATCGGAGCGTGTTCGTCGTGGTGGGAGTGACGGGCGGCATCGCCGCCTACAAGGCAGTGGCCGTCGTCCGCGCGTTCGTGCAGGAGGGGCATGATGTCCACGTCATCCCGACACCGGACGCGCTGCGCTTCGTCGGCACGGCGACGTGGGAGGCGATCAGCCGGAATCCGGTGACGACCTCCGTCCACGACGATGTGGCCCGCGTGCGCCATGTGTCCCTCGGTCAGTCGGCCGACCTGGTCGTGATCGCCCCGGCCACGGCGAATTCTCTGGCGAAGATGACCGCCGGTCTCGCCGACGACCTCCTCGGCACGACCCTACTGGCCACCACCGCCCCTGTGGTCGTGGCTCCCGCGATGCACACCGAGATGTGGCGGCATCCGGCCACACAGCACAACATCGGCGTTCTCCGCGGCCGCGGCGTCCACATCGTCGGCCCGGATGACGGCCCGCTCACGGGCGGGGACAGCGGGCCGGGACGGATGTCGGAACCCGACGTGATCGTCGCGGCCGCGCGCGACGCGCTCGCCGGCGCGGCTTCGGCCGGCGACGTCCGGACCGATCCGGTGGGGGGAGCGGAAGGCGACCTGCGCGGGCTGCGCGTCGTCGTGAGCGCGGGCGGGACCCGCGAACCGATCGATCCGGTCCGCTTCCTGGGCAACCGGTCGAGTGGACGGCAGGGGGTGGCCATCGCGTGCGCAGCAGCCGACCGCGGCGCCGAGGTCATCCTCGTCGCCGCCCACCTCGACGCCGAGATCCTTGCGGCGGCGTCCGCGTCGCCGCGCGTGCGCATCGTGCGGGCGGGCACCGCCGCTGAACTGGGGCTCGCGGTCCGCGACGCCGCGACCGAGGCGGATGTCGTCATCATGGCCGCCGCGGTGGCGGACTACCGCGTGGCGGAGGTCTCCGACCGCAAGCTCGCGAAAGAGCAGGCGGACGGACCCGAGATCTCGCTGCGACTCGTGCAGACGGAGGACATCCTCGCGCAGCTCGCCGCGGGGCGCGCTCCGGGACAGACCATCGTCGGTTTCGCGGCCGAGACGCCCGCCGACGGCGAGACGCTGCTCGAGCGCGGTCGCCGCAAGGCCCTGCGGAAGGGGACGGATCTCCTCGCGGTGAACCGCGTCGGCTGGACCGAGGGGTTCGAAGCCGAGGTCAACGCGGTGCTGCTCCTCGACGGCCGCGGTGAACTGCTGGCCGAGGCCCGAGGCGACAAGCGCGCCGTCGCCGACGCCCTGTGGGACGGCATCCTGACGCTCCGCGGAGAAAGATAACGAAAAGGTAACGGCGTGGGCTAGGGTGGTCGCACCCGCACGTCCGGCCCGTCGACGCCGATGGGCCGGCGACCCGAAGGATGCCTATGCCGCACGATCCCGCGCGCGATCGCCTCGCCTCACTCGTCATCGCCTGCGCCCTGGCGGTCGTCGCGGTCGCGGTCGCGGTCGTCGGGGCGAGTCCCGCACGCGTGAGCGCCGGTGAGCTGCTCGGCGACACCCGTGATCCGGGCGACGCGGCCTTCATCGCCAGCCACCGGGGCGGGGCGGCGGTGGCGCCGGAGAACACGCTGGAGGCCGTGCGGATCGCGCTGGACGCGGGCTTCTCGTACGTCGAGGTCGACGTCGCCCGCACCGCCGACGGGCACGCCGTGCTGCTCCACGACGCCACCGTCGATCGCACGACGGACGGGACCGGCCGCCTGGAGGACCTCGACCTCTCCGAGGTCCGCTCGCTCGACGCGGGCTCGTGGTACTCCGCGGAGTACGCCGGCGCTCGTGTGCCCACGCTCGAGGAGTTCCTCGACGTCCTCGCCGCCAGCGACGCGCGCGCGATTCTGGAGCTGAAGGGGGAGTGGGACGGATCGGGCGTCGCCCGGGTGCTCTCCGCGATCCACGATCGCAGGCTCGACGATCGCGTGGCGGCGGCGAGCTTCGACGCGACGGCGCTCGCCCACGTCGCCGCGCAGTCCGAGACCGTGCACCGGATGCTGATCCTGCGCCGCCTGCCCGACGACGCCGTCCGCGCCGCGGTCGATGCGGGCGTCCGGGCGCTGATCGTCGACCGGGCGGCTGTCATCGACCGCCCCGCGGTCGTCGAGGAGCTGCACGACGCCGGCGTCCGCGTGGTCGTCTACACCCTCAACACCGACGCGCACTGGGATGAGGTGACGGCGCTCGGGGTGGACGGCATCATCACGGACGATCCGTTCACCCTCTCCGACTGGCAGGACGGCGTCGCGCGTTCCCGCTGACGCGGGGCGTCGGGACGAACGGACGCGATCGGGGACGTAGGCTCGCCTCCGAGGTGTCAGGGAGGTCCCATGGTCCAGGTTCGTCGGCGGCGGAGCGCCGCGTCCGTGCTGGTCGCGGCCGGTCTCCTGCTCGCGGTGCTCACCGGATGCCAGCCGGAGCCGGTGGATTCCGCCGGATCGCCGGACCCGACCCCGGTCACCCCGGTGCAGAGTCCGCCCGCCGTCGAGTCGCCGGCCGCCGTGCCCACCGAGACCGCCCCCGCGGCCGCGTTGCCCGTCGACTGCGACGCGCTGTACTCCGACGGCATGCGCGCGGCGCTCGATGCCGCGGTGCCGCCGGCGAACGACCCCGCCGTGACGATGCTGTCGTCCCAGAACGCTCAGCTGGCGGAGCTCCTCGCCTCCGGCATCCCGGTCCTGCGTTGCACGTGGGGAGGCGCCGAGGGGCCCGGCATCGCCACGACGGTCGCGTCGATGGAGCCGGCGCAGGCGGATGCCGCGCGCGCCGTCATGGCCGAGTCGGCCTTCGGATGCGAGACCGTCGGCGAGGCGGACCTCTGCCGGATCGAGCGGCGGGGCATCACGCTGGACGACGTCGAGTACGTCAGCGGTGAGGACCACCTCTTCGCGGACGGGCTCTGGGTCGCGACCAGCTGGATCGACGTCCTCCCCGAGGGGTACTCCGTCGACATCGCGACGCAGCTGTGGGGATGAAGACGGGCCGCGTCCGCTAGACTCGTCGCCGGGGGCCGCCACGCGACGCCGCACCGCGCCAAGCGCGGGCCCGCGGCATCAGGCGACACACCCCCTCCCGCGTTCGCGACGGCGTCCGCGCCGCCCGCGGGACGCACGCTGTCAGGCCGATCGTCGATCGGACAACGCCGGGTTCTCCGGCATCCACGCTCAGGAGGAGCATGCCGACCACGGCGCCCACCCAGACGTCGTCTTCGCGACGACGCCGGCCCTCGTCCGCCCGTCGGGACGACGAGTCGCCGATCATCCCGATCCTCGCCCGCAAGGTGCGCGAGGTCGAGGCCAAGGCCCAGCGCGGCAAGCTCGGGCCGACCAATCGCGTGAAGTTCCAGGTCATCGCCTTCCTCGTGCGCGAGGAGCGGGCCCGCGTCAAGGCCGACACGGAGGCGAGCGACGCCACGCGCGCCGAGCTGCTCAAGCGCCTCGACGGGGTCGCGACGATCCTCGCCAAGACCGCCGCGCGCGACACCTCCCTCATCCAACTGCTCGAGGTGGATCAGGCGACCTCGCCCGTGGCCCGCCGCATGCGCCGGGACTGGCTCCTGGAGTCCGGGGCCGAGCTGCCCCCGGACGAACTGATCATCACCGACGCCGCGCCCGCGGCGGCCCCCGTCGTCCCGGCCGCGCTCGCCGAGCGCCAGGTCGTCCCGCCGCAGGTCGAGGCGCGGCAGATGGCCAACCCGTTCCTCGCGCCGGATCTCACCGCGCGTCCCACCGCGTCCGGCGCGCGACGTCGCCTGGACGGGTGGGAGCTCATGGGCCCCCTCTACAAGGCGTTCGAGACGGGTGCCGGCGGCACGGCCGCATCCATGGACCTCCCTCCGGTGCCGGAGTTCGACCGACTGTCCCCGCGCGGTCTGCAGATCATGCCGCACCAGTCGCGGTTCCTCGAGGCCGTCCGCGAGGGACACCGCACGTTCCTCCTGGCCGATGAGCCCGGACTCGGGAAGACCGCGGAGTCCGTGCTCGCGGCGTCCGTCGCCGAGGCCTATCCGCTCCTGGTGGTCGTCCCGAACGTCGTGAAGATGAACTGGGCGCGCGAGGTCGAGCGATGGACACCGCAGCGACGGGCGACCGTGATCCAGGGCGACGGGGAGAACATCGACGCCTTCGCCGATGTGTTCATCGTCAACTACGAGATCCTCGACCGGCATCTGTCGTGGCTCAGCTCCCTGGGGCTGAAGGGGATGGTCGTCGACGAGGCGCACTTCATCAAGAACCTCACCTCTCAGCGCTCGCAGAATGTGCTCGCGCTGGCCGGCCGCATCCGCGCGCAGATGAGCAACCCCCTCCTCCTGGCGCTCACCGGCACGCCGCTGATCAACGACGTCGAGGACTTCGACGCGATCTGGCGCTTCCTCGGCTGGACCAACGGCGAGAAGCCCGGGCCGCTGCTGATGGACAAGCTCGATGGAACGGGACTGACGCCCGCCGACAAGGCGTTCTACCCCGAGGCGCGCGACGCGGTGATCTCGATGGGCATCGTGCGGCGGAAGAAGAAGGACGTCGCCGCCGACCTGCCCGACAAGCTCGTCGCCGACCTTCCCGTGCAGCTCGACGATGACTTCGGTCGCTCCATCCGCGCCGCCGAGCGCGAGCTCGGCGCGCGACTGGCGGCGAAGTACCGCCGCATCATCGATGCGCGCGGCGACCGCGGTCTCGCCCCCGGAGAGCTCGACGACGACATCGTGCGTCTGGTCGCGCACAACGAGCTCGAGGAGTCCAAGGCGGCCGGAACCGGAGGCGACAACGTCTTCACGATGGTGCGGAAGATCGGTCAGGCGAAGGCCGTGCTCGCGGCGGACTACGCGCTGCAGCTGCAGCGCTCGGTCGGCAAGGTCGTCTTCTTCGCCAAGCACATCGACGTCATGGATGCCGCGGAGGCGCACTTCGCCGCGGCGGGGTTGCGCACGGTCTCCCTCCGGGGCGACCAGTCGAGTGCCGCCCGCCAGGAGGCGATCGACACCTTCAACGACGACCCGGAGGTCGGTGTCGCCGTCTGCTCGCTGACCGCGGCGGGGGTCGGGGTGAACATGCAGGCCTCGTCCAACGTCGTCCTCGCGGAGCTGTCGTGGACGGCCGCCGAGCAGACGCAGGCGATCGACCGCGTGCACCGCATCGGTCAGGAGGAGCCGGTCACCGCATGGCGGATCATCGCCGCGCACACGATCGACACCAAGATCGCCGAGCTCATCGACTCCAAGCAGGGGCTCGCGCAGCGCGCCCTCGACGGCGACGCGGTCGACCCGCAGTCGAGCGATTCGGTCCAGATGTCGGCGCTCATGCACCTGCTGCGTCAGGCGCTCGGAAGCTGACGCGCGCCCGGCGCCGGCCTCGGACCCGCCGTGTAGCACCGCGCTCGCGCGGACGCTAATGTCGGGGGAGGCAGCGTGGCCGACCCGATTTCCCGACAGCGAGGACCACAGCAATGAAGATCGGCATCCTGACCAGCGGCGGTGACTGCCCCGGACTGAACGCGGTCATCCGCGGTGCCGTGCTCAAAGGCACGACCACCTACGACCTGGAGTTCGTCGGCATCCGCGACGGATGGCGTGGCGTGGTGGACGGCGACTTCTTCCCGCTGACCCGGCACGAGGTGAAGGGTCTGTCGAAGATCGGCGGGACGATCCTCGGCACCAGCCGCACGAACCCGTACGAGGGTCCGCGCGGAGGCGCCGAGAACATCGCCAAGACGATGTACGGCCACCGTCTGGACGGCATCGTCGCGATCGGCGGCGAGGGGACGCTCGCGGCGGCGAACCGGCTCGCCGGCGACGGCATCAACGTCATCGGCGTGCCCAAGACCATCGACAACGACCTGCGGGCCACGGACTACTCGTTCGGATTCGACACCGCCGTCAACATCGCCACCGACGCGATGGACCGGCTCCGCACGACCGGCGACTCGCATCAGCGCTGCATGGTGGCCGAGGTCATGGGCCGCCACGTCGGCTGGATCGCACTGCACGCGGGCATCGCCGCCGGCGCCCACGTGATCTGCATCCCCGAGGTGCCCCTCTCGATCGACGAGATCACCCAGCAGGTCACCCGGGCGCATGACCGCGGTCGTGCGCCGCTCGTCGTGGTGTCCGAGGGCTTCAAGCTGAAGGACATGGACGAGGCCTACAGCGACAAGGGACTGGACGCCTTCAACCGCCCGCGTCTCGGCGGGATCAGCGAGATTTTGGCGCCCGAGATCGAGCGGATCACCGGCATCGAGACCCGCGCCACCGTGCTCGGTCACATCCAGCGCGGCGGGTCCCCGTCGGGCTTCGACCGCGTCCTGGCCACGCGTCTGGGCCTGCACACCGCCGATGCCATCGTGCAGGAGGCGTGGGGGCAGATGGTGGCGCTCCGCGGCACCGACATCGTCCGCGTGCCGTTCGCCGACGCGCTGGGTGAACTCAACTCCGTGCCCCTCTACCGCTACGAAGAGGCCGCCGCCCTCTTCGGGTGACCGGGAGCAGGCGATTCGGCGAGAACAGGCTGATCTCGCCGTGGAGTGCCTGTTCTCGCACGATCGCCTGTTCTGGTCGAACCCTCCGTGGGGCGGTCACGCCGTGACGGCGCGCGTGTGGAGTCCCTGCGCCATCGCGGTGACGACGGTGTCGCGGACGTGCTCCCACTCGAACAGGATCTGCTGGTAGTCGAACCGCAGCACCACGTACCCTCGCATGACCAGGCGCGCATCCGCGGCCAGATCGCGCCGACGGTCGGCGGCCTGGTGGTGGGTGAATCCGTCGACCTGGATGGCGAGGGAACGTCCGATCAGGCCGTCCAGCGGGTGCCCGTCCACCCAGACCTGCTGCCGTACGCGAACCCCGCTGCGCCGCATCCCCTCGACGAAGATCGTTTCCAACCCGGAGTCGGAGAGCGAACCGGCAACCGTCGCGAGTTGCGCCGCCCGAGTGCTCCGCCAGGCGACGTGCGGCAGGACGTCCGCCTCGATCAGTCGCGACCGGATCGCAGACTCCCACACGCTGAGTGCCTCGACCCGAGGCAGACATCGCGCGATGTGGAACAGCGCGTTGATCCGCGGATCGTCGATCTGCGTCCGACCCGCGGGCGCCGGGCCACGGCTCCAGTGGAGGAGCACACCGGTGGCGGTCAGACGCGATGCGCTCCGGGAGACGGCGACATGGATGTGCCCTGTGGTCGCCGGCGGCACCCACACGCCCCACATCGCCGCGGCTGAGACGCAGGTGACGCGACCTCCCACCGAGGCGGCAGCGACCCGGCGCGCATCACACTCGGGGAGCGCCAGCCAGGAGCGCCGTATCCTCCGCACGCTCCCGCGGGATACGGCATCCGACATGTCATGGGCACTGAACCCGGCCGCGCGAAGGTCGGAGGTGTGTGCGATGCCGTCCCGGGCTCGTAGCCATCCGCCGAGGTCCTGAGGTCGTCGCATGACCCCATGCTCTCCAGGTCCGATGCCGCAAGCGGTGGTGATCGGTGAGTCTGTGGAGCGCTCCGGCTCGAATCGGGCTGGGGAGGAAAGGGCGAGGGCAGGAGATCCGACGGGAACAGGACGATCGCGCGAGTACCGTCCTGTCCTCGTCGGATCTCCTGTGTCCGACGAGGAAGCCCGGGTCAGGCGGCGCCGACGACGTCCAGCAGCCAGGCGATCTCGTACGCCCGCTCGTGCCAGCTGTTGTACCGCCCGCTGACACCGCCGTGTCCGGCGACCATCTCGCACTTCAGCAGCGCATCCGCGCCCACCTCGCGCAGGCGTGCCACCCACTTGGCAGGTTCGACGTAGAGCACGCGCGTGTCGTTGAGCGAGGTGACGGCGAGGATGCGCGGGTACCGGACGCCCTCGCGCACGTTCTCGTACGGGGTGTACGACTTCATGTAGGCGTAGACGTCGGGGTCGTGCAGGGGGTCGCCCCATTCGTCCCATTCGATGACGGTCAGCGGCAGGGAGGGGTCGAGGATGGTGGTGAGCGCGTCCACGAAGGGGACACCCGCGAGGATGCCGGCGAACAGGTCCGGGGCGAGGTTCGCCACCGCGCCCATGAGGAGACCACCGGCGGAGCCGCCCTCCGCGACGAGGGCGTCTGGGGTCGTGTAGCCGGTGTCGACGAGGTGGCGCGCGCAATCGACGAAGTCGGTGAAGGTGTTGCGCTTGGCCAGGAGCTTGCCGTCCTCGTACCACTGACGCCCCATCTCCCCGCCGCCGCGCACGTGCGCCACGGCGAAGATCACGCCGCGATCGAGCTCCGACAGGCGCGGGACGGAGAAGCCCGGGTCGATCGAGTGCTCGTAGGAGCCGTAGCCGTAGAGGTGCATCGGGCGCGGGGCGCTTCCCGCCTCTCCGAACGAGGTCTTCCACACCAGGGAGACCGGGATGCGGGTGCCGTCGGATGCCGGGGCCCACACGCGCGCCTGCGCGTAGTCGTCGGGGTCGTACCCGCCGAGCACAGGCTGGCGCTTGCGCAGATGACGCTCGCCGGTGGCGATGTCCAGGTCGTACACCGTGCCCGGCGTGACGAAGGAGCCGAAGCCGATCCGCAGGACCGGCGGAGCCCACTCCGGGTTGCCGCTCGCGCCGACGGTGTACAGCGGCTCGTCGAACTCGATCTCGGCCACCGTGCCGTCGGCGTAGTCGAGCAGGCCCAGCCGTGCGAGCCCCTCGCGCCGGTAGCCCAGCACGCCCCAGTCGCGGAAGGTCGACAGTCCGAGGAGACGCCGGCCGGGGAGGTGGGGGACGACGACGGTGCGGGACCCGGTCGGATCCGCCGCGCTCACGCGCACGAGCTCGAAGTCCAGGGCGTCGTCGTTGTGCAGGATGAACAGCACGTCCTCGCCGTCGACGACGGCGTGATCGCTGTCGTACTCCACGCCCTCCCGCCGCGGCCAGACCACGCGGGGCTCTCCCCGCAGATCGTCGGCATCCAGGATCCATTCCTCGGAGGTGATCGAGGACCCGAGACCGATCACCAGGTACCGGTCGCTGCGGGTGAAGCCCGCGCCGACCCAGTAGCGCTCGTCGGGCTCGTGGAAGAGCTTCTGGTCGGCGTCGACGGCGGTGCCGATCTCGTGCAGCCACACCGTGTCCGGACGCCACGCGTCATCGACCGTCGTGTAGACGATGAACGCCCCGTCGGGGGAGAAGGTCGCCCCGGCGAAGGTGTCGGGGATGACATCGGGGAGGTTCTCGCCGGTGACGAGGTCCCGGACGCGCAGGGTGTAGCGCTCGTCCCCCTCGACGTCCACGCCGTAGAGGAGGCGTGCGCCGTCGGTCGAGACCTCGAAAGTGCCGAGCGAGAAGAAGTCGTGCCCGTCGGCCTCGACGTTGCCGTCGAGGAGGATCTGCTCGCCCGGCACCTCGGTGTCGGCATCCAGCTGCGGCGGGGTCCAGTCCGTTTCGGAGGCGAGCGGCGCGCGGCAGTGGATGCCGTACTGGCTGCCCTCCACGGTGCGCGAGTAGTACCACCACTGCCCGCGACGAACGGGCACCGAGAGATCGGTTTCGAGCGTCCGCTCCTTGATCTCGCTGAAGATGCGCTCGCGGAGGTCGGAGAGAGAGGCTGTCCGGGCATCGGTGTAGGCGTTCTCGGCCTCGAGGTGCGCGATGACGTCGGCATCGTCCTTCGCGCGGAGCCACTCGTAGCGATCCTCCACCTCATCGCCGTGGTGGGTGCGGATCGTGGGGCGGGGCTCGGGCATGGGAGCGGATGCCGGAAGGGTGTCGTGTGAACTCACCCGTCCACGCTAGCGGCGCTCCGCCCCGGCCCGGCGGTCCGGCGAGCGGTGCTTCGTCGATGCGGGAGGGTCGTGTCAGGCTGAGGGCATGGACGTCGCCCTCCCGCAGTTCGGTCAGTACGCCGCGCCCCGGCACACCCTGGTGCACCTCAGCGACACCCACCTGCTCGCGGGGAACCCGCCGCTCGGCGGTCGCTTCGACACGGCGCGGAATCTGGAGCGCATGCTGGGAGCGCTCGAGCGGACCGGGGTGAGGCCCGACGCGCTCGTCTTCACGGGCGACCTCACCGACCTCGGGGAGCCCGAGGCCTATCGAGCGCTGCGCGACGCGGTCGAGCCGGTGGCGGAGCGCCTGGGCGCACCCGTCGTGTGGGTGGCCGGCAACCACGACGAGCGCCCCGCGCTCCGCCAGGGGCTCTTGGGCGGCGCACCCACGGAGGAGCCCGTGACGGGCGTGTGGGACCTGGGCGGCCTGCGTCTCGTGGCCCTGGACACTAGCGTCCCCGGCTGGCACCACGGGGAGATCGACGCCGCTCAGCTGGGGTGGTTGGAAGACGTCCTGTCGACCACCGCGCCGCACGGAACCGTCGTCGCGCTCCACCACCCCCCGCTGCCCTCGCACGTGCCGCTCTTCGACATCCTCGAGCTCCGCGAACAGGAACGCCTCGCCGCGATCCTGCGGGGGAGCGACGTCCGCACCATTCTCGGCGGGCATCTGCATTACGCGACCACCGGCACCTTCGCCGGCATCCCGGTCAGCGTCGCCGCGGCCAGCTGCTACACGATGGACATCTCGCGTCCCGCCGTCGAGGTCAACGGAATGGATGCCGGTCAGTCGTTCCAGCTCGTCCACGTCTGGGAGGACACCGTGACCCATGCGGTCGTTCCGGTGGTGGACGCCGCGTCCGCCGACTACTTCTCCGCCGAGTGGATCGCGAGGATGGCCGAAATGACGCCGTCGGAGCGTCTCGAGGAGTTCTCCCGCAAACGATCGTGACCGGCCCCGATGTACAAAGCACGCGAGGAGACCGCCACGGTGTACAGGGCCTCAGGGGAGGGGCGCGGGTAGGGTCGGGTCATCCCTGCACACCGCCGTGACCAACCCACGAGGACACCACACATGGCCCTGGACGCGATGACGCGCACCCGTACCGAGACCGACTCCCTGGGATCGCTCGAGATCCCCGCCGATGCCTACTGGGGCATCCACACCGCCCGCGCACTGGAGAACTTCCCGATCTCGAAGAGGCCGATCTCGGTCTACAAGGACCTCGTGTGCGGTCTCGCGATGGTCAAGCAGGCCTCTGCGCGCGCCAACAGGGAGATCGGCGTCCTGGATGCCGAGAAAGCCGACCTCATCGACCGGGCCGCGCAGCTGGTCATCGAGGGAAGGTTCCACGACCAGTTCGTCGTCGGCGTGATCCAGGGCGGAGCCGGGACCTCGACCAACATGAACGCGAACGAGGTCATCACGAACATCGCCCTCGAGCTGGCGGGGCGCGAGAAGGGCGACTACGCCTTCCTGTCGCCGATCGACGACACCAACCGGAGCCAGTCGACGAACGACGTCTACCCGACGGCGATCAAGGTCGGCCTGAGCCTGGATCTCCTCACGCTGATGGAGGAGCTCGACCTTCTGAGAAAGGCCTTCCTGGCCAAGGCGGTCGAGTTCCACGATGTGCTGAAGGTCGGCCGCACCCAGCTGCAGGATGCCGTCCCCATGACCCTCGGGCAGGAGTTCCACGGCTTCGCCACGACACTCGGGGAGGACCACAAGCGTCTCACCGAGAACGCCTATCTGCTCTACGAGATCAACATGGGGGCGACGGCCATCGGGACGGGCATCACGACGCACCCGGACTACGGTGCGGCGGTGCTGCGTCACCTGCGTGAGATCTCGGGTCTCGACCTGGAGCTGGCCACCGATCTGGTGGAGTCCACGAGCGACACCGGCGCGTTCATGTCGTTCTCCTCGACCCTCAAGCGCAACGCCATCAAGCTGTCCAAGATCTGCAACGACCTCCGGCTGCTGTCGTCCGGCCCGCAGGCGGGCCTCGGTGAGATCAACCTCCCCGCGCGCCAGGCGGGCTCGAGCATCATGCCCGGCAAGGTCAACCCGGTGATCCCGGAGGTCGTGAACCAGGTCGCATTCGCCGTCGCCGGGGCGGACCTCACCGTCACGATGGCGGTGGAGGGAGGTCAGCTCCAGCTCAACGCCTTCGAGCCCGTCATCGCGCACTCGATCTTCCAGTCGATCACCTGGATGCGGCGGGGCATGCACACGCTCCGGGTCAACTGCGTCGACGGCATCACCGTGAACCGGGAGCGTCTGGGGGCGATGGTGGGATCGTCGGTGGGCGTCATCACCGCGCTCACGCCGCACATCGGCTACGCCGCCGCCGCGGCTCTCGCCAAGACGGCGCTGCTGACCGGCCACAACGTCGCCGACCTGGTCGTCGAGGCGGGACTGATGTCGCGCGAGGATGTGACCAAGCAGCTCTCGCCGGCGCGGCTGTCCGGTCTCGAGGCGGTCACCGCGGCCATCCCCGTCATCGCCGCCGGCGACATCGAGGGGGATGACGCGGGGCACTGACCGGGGATATCAGCCGCGTGGGGTGATGGAGACTCCGGAGAGGGCGGATACCGTCGGACTGAACTCCGAGAAAGGACACTCCCATGACCGATCAGACACCGCCCCCCGGTACGAACCCGCAGTCCTACCCGTCCGCCCCGCCGCCCGCGTACAACGCGCCCGCTCAGGGGCAGGCGGTTCCGGGCAGGACGCTCGGTATCGTCGCGCTGGTCGTGGCGATCTTCTTCAACGTCATCGGCCTGATTCTCGGGATCGTCGCCCTGGTGCAGAGCCGCAAGGCGGGGGTCAAGAACGGGTGGGCGGTTGCTGCGATCGTCGTCGGCGCCGTGCTGACCGTGGTGGGGATCATTGTGGCGATCTCGCTCGTGGCGCTGTTCTCAGCGGCAGCCGGCTTCGCGGGCGAAGCCTTCGAGGCATGCCAGGCCGCCGGGTTCACCGGCACCGTCGTGGTTCAGGGTCAGACCGTCGACTGCGCGACCATCAGCGGCTGACGAGCGGCTGATCGGCCTTCGCGTCGGGGCGTTGTCCGCGCCGCCGCGCCTCAATCGAGGATGCGGCAGTGCGTGGTCAGCGCCCCGATCCCGTCGATGCCGACGGTGACCGTGGAGCGATCGCGCAGGAACACCTGGGGATCGCGCGAGTATCCGGCGCCCCCGGGGCTGCCCGTGGAGATGAGTGTTCCGGGGAGCAGCGTCGCCGACGACGACAGGTGCGAGATGAGGGTCGCGACGGGGCGGACCATCTGATCGGTCGACGCGTCCTGCAGCGTCCGACCGTCGAGGACCGTCCAGATGTGCAGACTCTGCGGATCGGGGATCTCGTCGGCGGTGACCACGAACGGTCCGGTCGGGGTGAATCCGTCGAAGGACTTGCAGCGGGACCACTGCGCTTCGGAGTACTGGATGTCGCGGGCGGTGATGTCGTTGACCACCGTGTACCCCCACACGTGATCCAGAGCGTCCTCGGGGGCGACATCCTTGGCGGGGGTGCCGATGATGACACCGAGCTCCGCCTCGTAGTCGACCGCCTCGCTGAGAGCGCGGGGCCACGACGTGGTGGTCTGATGCGCGGCCAGCGAGTTGGGCCAGAGCGCGAACACGGTCGGGGTGGAGTCCGTCTTCAACCCGAGCTCGCTCGAGTGGGCGGCGTAGTTCAGGCCGATCGCGAGGATGACCGGCGGCGCGAGCACGGCGGAGGCGAAGGGCAGGCCCGCGAGCGGATGCCGCGGGGCGCCCTCCGCCGCCTCCCGCACGCGGTCGAGCAGATCCTCACCGCCGGCGATGAGGTCCTCCAGCACGCGGGGGGCGCCGTCGAACAGCTCGGACACGAAGATCGCCTCGTCGCCGTCGGCGATGACGAGCTGCGCCGTCTCCGAGCCCGGGGGGATGACGTGGGCGAAGCGCATCCTCCCAACCTAGCGGGCGGGTGGGGCGGGGGAGCGTTGTGGTCTTTGTGATCACGCTCCGCCGGCGGCGGACCGTAGGCTGTGAGCCATGACGCACCCGTCCGGACCCGCGCCCGGGAGACCGTCGCTGACGCCGCCGCCGTTCCCCTCCGCCCTGGCGCAGCCGCCGCATGCGAGCGCCGCTCCGATCCCCGCCACCGTCGTGGCGGATGCCGTCGTCGCGGTGCCCGCGCGGAAAGGCCGTTCGGCGCCGATCTGGGCGATCGGCATCCTCGCCTTCGTCACGGTGGGCCTCGTGGGGTACTTCCTGACCTTCCTCGGGGCGGGCGCATCGCTGCTCGGAATGGTCCTCGCACTGGTGCCGCTGGCCCTGGTGCTCTTCGCCGTGCGGCTGGTGGACCGATGGGAGCCGGAGCCGCGCGGCCTGGTGATCTTCGCGGTCGCGTGGGGGGCCGTCGCCGCCGTCGGCATCGCACTCGCGGTCGACCTGGGCGTCTCGACACTGTTCGGGCCCGTCGACACGCCGCTGCGCGAAGCGATGCAATCCGTCGTCCAGGCGCCGATCGTCGAGGAGGTCGGCAAAGGCCTCGGCCTCCTCCTGCTGTTCGCGACGGCACGTCGCGCGTTCGACGGGCCGGTGGACGGCATCGTCTACGGGGCGCTGATCGGCGCCGGCTTCGCCTTCACGGAGAACATCCAGTACTTCGCGGTGAGCTACCTCGAAGGCGGCGCGGACACGGTCACCGCGACCTTCTTCGTCCGCGGCATCCTCTCGCCCTTCGCGCACGTGATGTTCACGTGCCTGATCGGCTTCGCCCTGGGGCTCGCGGCCCGGCGGGGCGCGAGCTTCGGCGCGGCACTCGGGCCGTGGCTCCTCGGGCTCGCGGGGGCGATCGCCCTCCATGCCCTGTGGAACGGTTCGGCGGTCTTCGGCGACTTCTTCGCCCTCTACATCGGGCTGCAGGTGCCCTTGTTCGTCGTCTTCATCCTCGGTGTGCTCATGCTGCGCCGCGAGGAGGCGCGGCTCACCCGCACCCGTCTGGGGGAGTACGCGGCCGCCGGCTGGTTCACGCCCCAGGAGGTCGAGATGCTCGCGACCCCGCCCGGGAGGCGGGCGGGAATGGCCTGGGCCCGCACGCTGCGCGGCGACCGGCGGGCCGTCATGCGCGAGTTCATCGCCGACGCGACGCGTCTTGCCGCGGCGCGGCAACGCGCGATCACCGGTCGCGACCCGCACGCGGGTCAGGATGAGCAGGACCTCCTGGTGAAGACCGCGGCCGCCCGGGCCGCCTTGTTCGCGCCCTGATCGCACGGGGGAGCGGCGCCCCCGGAAAAGACTCAGCGCCCGGTGCCGCGGCGATGCCTGCGTGACTCCCGAGCGCTGAGCTGGTCTGTGATCAGGATGCCGAATGCGTGCGGTCGCTGTCAAGGGTCCTGCGGCACGTGCTTGGATGGAGGAATGACTGACGACCGCACCAAGCCCGAGATCGACGCCCCCACCGGACCCGCGCCGGCCGACCTCGTCATCCGCGACATCATCACGGGTGACGGCGCCGAGGCCAAGCCCGGCGACAACGTCACCGTCCACTACGTCGGAGTCGAGTACACCTCCGGCGAGGAGTTCGACTCCTCCTGGAACCGCGGCGAGACGATCCAGTTCCCGCTCCGCGGTCTGATCCAGGGGTGGCAGGACGGCATCCCCGGCATGAAGGTGGGCGGACGTCGCGAGCTGGTCATCCCGCCGCACCTCGCCTACGGCACCGGCGGCGGCCACTTCCTCGGCGGCAAGACCCTCATCTTCATCATCGATCTCGTCGCCGTCGGCTGACGGACGACCACACCACGGGCGGGATCGGGCCTACCCGGTCCCGCCCGTTCACGTTCCGGTCAGGTTCGATTCATTCATGGGAATAGAATCAGGGGATGCCCCGGTTGGGGAGATCGACCCGCCGCTCGGCGGCCTGACCTGAAGGAACGACCTCTATGACCACCACCGCCACGGACATCCCCGGCTACCGCCCCGGCGTCTGGGAGCTCGACCCCGCGCACAGCGAGGTCAGCTTCGTCGTCCGCCACATGATGATCTCGAAGGTGCGCGGCGCGTTCGACATCAAGCGCGCGACCCTCACCGCCCCGGAGAACCCCCTGGAGGCCTCGCTCACTGCGCAGGTGGATGCCGCCTCCCTCACCACGAAGGACGCCGGCCGCGACGAGCACCTCCGCTCCGCCGAGTTCTTCGACGTCGAGAACCACCCGACGATCGACTTCGTGTCGACCGGCGTGCGCATCGAGAACGGGGACTTCCTCGTCGACGGCGACCTGACCATCCGCGGCACCACCAAGCCCGTCACCTTCGACGTCGACTTCGGCGGCTTCGGGTCGGACCCGTGGGGCAACTACAAGGCCGGTGCGACCGCCAAGACGGTCATCAACCGCGAGGACTTCGGCCTGACGTGGAATGCGGCCCTCGAGACCGGCGGCGTGCTCGTCGGCAAGGACGTCACGATCGAGCTCGACCTGCAGGGCGCTCACCAGGCGTGACACCTGTCTGAGAGGGGGCGGCGGCTGCGGCTGCCGCCCCCTCCGTCGTCCTCGGCCGACGCCGGAGGCGGTCCTGCGCGAGGAGGATGCCGAGGAAGACGATGACCGCTCCCGCGGGTTCGTTCCAGTGCAGCGGCTCCCCGAGGATCACGATCCCGAGTGCGACGCCGACGACCGGGGTGATGTAGGTGACCGTCGATGCGCGCGTGGGTCCCCACGCGCGGACGGTGTTCTGGCTCCAGATGTAGGCGATGCCGGTGCCGAGGCAGCCGAGCAGGATGACGCTCGCGACGACGGGGACGTCGACCCGCACGGGAGACAGCGCCACCGCGGGGGTGAGGGCGACCATGATCGCCGCGGCGATCCCGATGTTGAGGAACGAGAACGTCAGCGCCGTCATGCCGGAGGCGGAGACGAAGCGTCGCATGTACGCGAGGCTGAACCCGTAGCACGCGGTCGCGCCCAGGATCGCGAATGACGGCACCGGACTCTCTCCATCGCTCGCGCCGGGCCCGATGATCACGGCGACGCCGACGATGCCGAGCAGGATGCCGAGGATCTGCGTGCCGCCCAGGCGCTCGACGCGGAACACCGCCCAGGCCATGACCGCGGTCATGATCGGGGTGGTCGCGTTGAAGATGCTCGCGAGCCCGCTCGTGACGTACTGCTGAGCCCAGGAGAAGAGCAGGAACGGCGCGACGCAGAACGACACCGCGAGGATCGTCATGTGGCCCCATATCGAGAGACGCCGGGGAAGACGGTCTCGACGGAGAGCGACGAAGATTCCCAGCGTCAGGGCGCCGAGGACCAGGCGGGACCACGCGACCTGGCCGGGCGACATCCCCGTCAGCGCGACCTTCATGAACAGGAAGCTGGATCCCCAGATCGCTCCGCACAGGATGAACTGCACCGCGATCGAGACGCGGGACCCTCGAGCGAGGTCGCGGGCGGGGGAGGTCATGGCCACCGGCCGACTCTAGCGCCGGCGTCGGACGTCGCCCAGCCCCACCACCTGGTAGACTCGTGCAGTTGCCGTTGGATCGGCCGCGGATAAAGAGAGCTCACGCACCCTGCGTCGGGCGCCGCGCAACAAGCAGAGAGGGGATCGAATCTATGGCACTTGAAGCAGATGTCAAGAAGGCGATCATCGAAGAGTACGCGACGCACCCCGGTGACACCGGATCCCCCGAGGTGCAGGTCGCGATGCTGTCGCAGCGCATCAAGGACCTCACCGAGCACCTGAAGCAGCACAAGCACGACCACCACTCGCGTCGTGGGCTGTTCCTGCTCGTCGGTCAGCGCCGCCGTCTGCTCGGCTACCTCCAGGACATCGACATCGAGCGCTACCGCTCGCTGATCGAGCGCCTGGGTCTGCGTCGCTGACGCGACCAGAAGCCGAGCACCGCGTCCGACGCGGAGCACGCACCAGCGTTCAATCGCGCAAAACTTTCTTGGAAGGCCGCCCCAGGTGTGGGGCGGCCTTCGTCGTTCCCCCGGCATCTCACCGTTCGTTACACGAGCACCGGGTGGGGGAAACACCTGTGAAATCTCTCTGAGTAACGTGTGTGCCAGGGCTCATGCCCCACACGGTCCCCCTCCTCCAGCCCTCCCGGCGACCCCCGGACGGCTCTCCCTGGCGTACCCGCAGACGGGCGCGGCGGCCGTGATCCCCCCGCATCCCCCGGAAGGACACCGTCCGTGCACTCATCCCTTCGCAGCGTCTCCCGACGCCTGCGCCGCGCCGCAGCCGTAGGCACCGTCTCCGCGGTCGTGGCGTCCGGCCTCGTGGCCGCATCCGTCGTGGCCGCGGCTCCCGCCGTCGCCGCCGACAAGCCCAAGGTCACGATCGTGGCCACCGGCGGCACCCTGGCCGGCAAAGCCACCGGGCGCGACACCTACACGAGCTATCGCGCCGGAACGTATCCGATGTCGGACCTCCTGGCCGGCATCCAGCCCGAGGTCTCCGCCTTCGCCGATGTGGACGTCGTCCAGTTCGGCAACGCCGGCTCGGGCGGCTACACGATCGCGCAGTACCGCGACCTGACGATGGCGGTCGAGGCGGCCCTCACGACCTCGGACGCCGTCGTGGTCACCACCGGCACCGACACCATGGAGGAGTTCGCCTACTGGCTCGACCTCACGGTGCAGAACAAGAAGCCGGTCGTCATAACCGGGGCGATGCGGCCGTGGGCGGCCGGCGACACCGCCGCGGATGCGATGGTGCTCGGGTCGGACGGTCCGGCGAACCTGCTCCAGTCGATCCGCCTCGCCGCCAGCCAGTCGACCTTCTGCTTCGGTACCGTGCTCATGCTGAACGACGAGATCCACGCGGCACGCGACGTCACCAAGGGGAACTCGACGCGCAACGACACATTCGTCACGCGGATGTCGGGCGTCCTCGGCTGGATCGACGGCGCGAACGTGGTGGTCAACCGCGCACCCGCCCGCGTCCTCGACTGCGCGTCGGAGGACTGGTTCACCCCGTTCGACCTCGACGAGGTGTCGGGTGATCTTCCGCGGGTCGAGATCTTCTACAACTACCAGGCGGCCGGGGGAGAGGCGATCGCCGCCTACGCCGCAGCGGGTGTGAAGGGTATCGTCACCGCCGGAACCGGTGCCGGCGGCATCTCCGCCGCGCCGGGCCGTGAGCGCACCGCCGCCATCAACAACCAGGGCATGTGGTTCGTCAGCACGACCCGCACCGGGAGCGGATCGGTGACCGGTGGCTCGGGCAACATCATCCCCGGCGGCGACCTGCTTCCCCAGAAGGCGCGACTCCTCCTGCTGCTCAGCCGGGCGTTCACCGAGGACGTCGCCGTCGCCCGCGGGTGGTTCTCGGACTTCGGCAACCCCTCGTTCAGCACCGCCTCCCTCGCCGGCTCCGTCGACCCGCTGCCCGGCGGTTCGACCCCTGACCCGGAGCCCACGCCGACCGGGGAGCCGACCCCCACGGGGGAGCCGACGCCGACCGGCGAGCCCTCGCCGACGGGCGAGCCGACCCCGACCGGGGAGCCGACCGCGGAGCCCACGGCGGAGCCGACGGGTGAGCCCACCCCCACCGCTCCGGGCGCGGTCGCCGGTGGCGGCAGCGGGGGCTCCGACGGCGGAGCGCTCGCCGTCACGGGCTTCGGGGGCATCGGCGCCGTGGCGCTCGCCGCCCTCATGATGCTGGGCGCCGGCATCGTCGCCGTCGTCCGTCGACGCCACCGTCACCTCGCCGAACAGGTGATCTCGCACTGATCCGACACGACGATGCGGCCACCGGGGCACCCCGGTGGCCGCATCGTCGTGTCTCAGGCGACGCCGTCGTGCGCCGCGCGTCGCGCGAGCAGATCCGAGTGATGGATCTCGGCCACGTCGGGGTGCGCGCGGAGCCGCGACTTCAGGGCGTTGTCCCCGAACACCGCGTGGATCGGGTTCGCGGGGTCCTGCGTGACCCCGCGGGCGGCTGCGGCGAGGTCGTCCGGCAGTTCGATGAGGGGCAGGCGCGCGTCGAGGCCGGGGTTGAAGAAGAACGGAACGGAGATCCGGTCGTCCGGGAAGCGCGGCGACACGACGCGATGATTCGTCGCGATGAGATAGCCCTGGGTGGCGTACTCGAGCATCTCGCCGATGTTGACCACGAACGCCCCGTCGACCGGGGGCGCATCGACCCAGGCGCCGGCCTTTTCCACCTGGAGACCACGGCGGCCCGGCTCCACCCAGAGCAGGGTCAGAACGCCGGCGTCCTTGTGGGCTCCGACCCCCTGCTGCGGCTCGGGCTCGGTGCTTCCGGGATAGCGCACGACCTTCAGCAGCGTCGCCGGTTCCGCGAAGGAGGCGTCGAAGAACTCCTCGGGCGCACCGAGTGCTCGCGCCCATGCGCCGAGGAGTCTGCGGGAGATCGCGATGAGGTGCCGCTGCCATTCCTCGAGGACGAGCCGCAGCTCGGGCTGTGCCGCGGGCCAGAGGTTCGGTCCGATGAGCCGGGCGTGATCGGGCGCTGCCGGATCCTCCACGGCGGGAAGTTCGGGTCCGACATCGATCTGCTCGCGCCAGTCGACGCGGCCCTGGGTGCGTTCGCCGCCCACGCGCGTGTACCCGCGGAAGTGCGGGCTGCGGATGTTCTCGATCGACAGCTTGTCCGCATCGGGGAGGGCGAAGAAGGCGCGGGAGACCCGCAGCAGGTCCTGCTCGAGTCGGGGTGGGATGCCGGTTCCGGTGAGGTAGAAGAAGCCGACCTCGTGCGCCGCGCGACGCAGCTCGGTGCGGAACCGGTCGGCGCTCTCCGCGCCGGCGTCGAGATCGGAGAGGTCGAGGATCGGCAGGGAGAGCTCGGACATGCCACGACGATACGCCGTCGGCCGCGAGTCGTCGGAGCGTGTTGCCCCGCGTTACCGCCCGGGTCGCCGCGCGCCCGTGGGATCCACGCCGCGGCCCTCGCGTCCGGCGAGCGTCGGGTCGGCGAACAGCCAGGCCGGGCGCGGCTCCACCAGGGGGCGGAAGATGCGGCGGACGGGCGCGGAGGAGAGGAGCACGGCGATGCCCACGGAGGCCAGCAGGACCAGCGGGAGCCATATCCAGTCCGGACGGGCGTCGCGGAGGACGTCCGTCTCGCGGAAGGGATAGAGCACGAAGGTGTGGAGGAGGTAGACGTACATCGTGTACTGGCCGAGTGTCGTCCATCGCTTCTGCCCCCGCGGGATGAGGACGAAGAACGCGGCGCTGAGCACGAGCGCGACGACGATCAGCAGCAGGCGCACGCCGCCGGCCCACCACGCGGCCACGCCGAGGCTCGAATAGTCGTCGCGGTAGAACATCCACGTGCCGAGGCCCACCTGGCGCCACGTGTCGGAGAAGAGCCACGCGCCCGCGATCGCTCCGGCGAGGATCGCCGCCGCGGACACGACGACCGGCCACGGGCGGGGGCGGAGGAGTCGATGGCGCGCGACGATGTCGTGCTCGCGCAGCCACCATCCCAGCGTGAAGAAGGGGAGCAGGCCGAGCGCGCGCGACAGGGAGAACGTCGCATCGACGTGGGTGAGATACCCCGCGCCGACGGAGATCGCGACGGTCCACAGGAGCGGCCACCGCAGGAGCGCGAGGTAGGGGAGGGCGACGCGGAAGATGGCCAGCGCCAGGAGGAACCACAGTGTCCACGACGGCTGGGTGAGATCGATCCCGGGGTCGCCGTCGATCGCCCAGGACAGCAGCGACCAGAGACTTTCGAAGATCACGTACGGGATCACGATGTCGGTCAGGACGCGCGCCATCTGACGGGACGTGGGAGCCCCGGATTTGGAGAAGTAGCCCGCCATGATCGCGAAGGCCGGCATGTGGAAGGCATAGATCGCCAGGTACACCGCGTACGCGGCATCCGAGTCGTAGGTGAGGCGCTGGATCGCGTGACCGGCGACGACGAGGATGATGGCGGCGAAGCGCGCGTTGTCCCAGAACGGGGTGCGCGTCTTCGGTGCGGCGGTGGTTTCGGTCATGACGCCGCCACGTTACCCCGGGAGGAGCGCCGGGAATACTCTGGAGCGGTCGGCGTTGCACGTGATGCATTCATTTGCATAGATTGTCCCGGGCGATCCCGAGGACCCAGAGCGGAGAGATCGTGAACGACACCACCCCGTGGCCCGCGATGCAGTTCGGCATCTTCACGGTGAGCGACATCACCGAGGACCCCACCGACGGACGCACCCCCAGCGAAGCGGAGAAGATCCGCAACACCGTCGCCGTCGCCAGGCACGCCGAAGACGTGGGACTCGATGTCTTCGCGCTCGGCGAGCACCACAATCCTCCGTTCTGGTCGTCGTCCCCGACCACGACGCTCGCCTACATCGCCGGGCAGACCGAGCGGCTGCTCCTGTCGACCGCGACGACGCTGATCACCACGAACGACCCGGTGAAGCTCGCCGAGGACTACGCGATGCTGCAGCATGTGTCCGGGGGCCGGACCGATCTGATCCTCGGTCGGGGCAACACCGGTCCGGTCTACCCCTGGTTCGGGAAGGACATCCGCCAGGGCCTGGCCCTCGCGATCGAGAACTACAACCTGCTCCACCGCCTGTGGCGGGAGGACGTCGTGGACTGGGAGGGACAGTTCCGCACACCCCTCCAGGGCTTCACCTCGACCCCCCGACCGCTGGACGGCGTGCCCCCGTTCGTCTGGCACGGGTCGATCCGCACCCCGGAGATCGCCGAGCAGGCCGCCTACTACGGTGACGGCTTCTTCGCGAACAACATCTTCTGGCCGAAGGAGCACTACCAGCGTCTGATCTCCCTCTACCGGCAGCGCTTCGCCCACTACGGCCACGGGACTCCCGAGCAGGCGATCGTGGGCCTGGGCGGCCAGGTGTTCATGGCGAAGAACTCGCAGGATGCCGTCCGCGAGTTCCGGCCGTACTTCGACAACGCGCCGGTGTACGGGCACGGGCCGAGCCTGGAGGATTTCAGCGAGATGACCCCGCTGACGGTCGGGTCCCCGCAGCAGATCATCGACCGTTACGCGGGCATGAGGGAGACGTTCGGGGACTACCAGCGCCAGATGTTCCTCATCGATCACGCGGGTCTTCCGCTGAAGACCGTGCTCGAGCAGCTGGACATCCTCGGCGGCGAGGTGGTCCCGGTGCTGCGGCGCGAGCTGGCGAAGGACCGTCCGGTCGAGGTGCCGGACGCGCCGACCCACGCTGGCCTGGTCGCACGCGCCTACGGCGACGCCGCCCCGCGCGAGGCTGTTCCCGGCGGCAACCGCGGCGACAACCTCACGGCGGGTTCCCCCTATCGTGACGTGGCCCCGCGGGAGACCGCGGGTGTTGCGGGCGGATCGGCGTTCGGCGCCGCAGCGATGCGGAAGGGTGCCTGAGATGACACGTCGGATCGCGGTGGTCTCCGCCGGACTCTCCAGCCCGTCCTCGACCCGGCTGCTCGCCGACCGCCTGTCGGCGGCGACGGTGGCGGCGCTCGCGGAGCGCGGCGTCGAGGCGGAGGTCGATGTGTTCGAGCTGCGCGATCTCGCGCACGAGATCACCGACAACCTCCTGACGGGTTTCGCTCCGCCGGCGCTCTCGGGTGTCATCGCGCGTGTCGTGGCCGCCGACGCCCTCATCGCCGTGACGCCCATCTTCTCCACGAGCTACTCGGGACTGTTCAAGTCCTTCATCGACGTCCTCGAGCCCACCTCGCTCACCGGGAAGCCCGTACTCCTGGGCGCGAACGCCGGCACGCCCCGGCACTCGCTCGCGATCGACTACGCCATCCGGCCGCTGTTCGCCTACCTGCATGCCGAGCCCGTGTCGACGGGCGTGTTCGCGGCGTCGAGCGACTGGGGGGCGGATGCCGACACGGTGACTCCGCTCGGCGCCCGCATCGACCGGGGCGCGCGCGAGCTCGCCGACGCGATCGTCGGTCGGGCGCCCGCTGCCGCGGCGGATCCGTTCGACCCCGCCCACTATCTCGGCGAGGGGCGTTCGTTCGCGGACCTGCTCGGAGGAGGGACCGGCTCCTGACGGGTACCGGCCCTCTCAGCGGCGCCAGCGGTACTCCGACTCCGGTCTGCCCGGAGCGCCGTACCGCGCACCCCGCTCGATGCGGCCGGCCTCGACCAGGTGCTCGAGATACCGTCGTGCGGCGACCCGCGACATGCCCAGCCGCTCGGCAATCTCTGTCGCCGATGACCATGCCCCGTCGTGTCCGCGCACGTCGTCACGGACGCGGGCGAGCGTGGTCGCGGAGAGACCCTTGGGGAGGGTGACCGCGGCCGCCGGGCGCGACGCACCGAGCAGCGCATCGATCTCATCCTGTGTCGCGGGCCCCGCGGCATCCGTCGCCCGCCGGTGGAACAGGCGGTACTGCTCGAGGCGTTCGTGGAGCGCCGCGAAGGTGAAGGGCTTGACGAGATAGTGCGTCGCCCCCAGGCTGATCGCCTGGCGCACCACGTCCGCGTCGCGCACCGACGTGATGGCGATGACGTCGACCTCCGCCCCGTGGGCGCGGAGGTGGCGGAGCACGTCCAGGCCGGAGCCGTCCGGCATCGTCATGTCCAGGAGGATGAGGTCGACGCCGGCCCCCGCCGCGTCCTCGAGCACCGCGGTGACCGCCGCGCGCGCTCCGGAGCATTCGGCGACGACCTCGAACCCTTCGATGCGGTCGATGTATCCGCGATGCAGCTCCAGCGTCAGGGCCTCGTCGTCGACCAGCAGCACGCGGATCATCGCGGGGTCTCCGTCGGCAGGACGATGCGGAAGGTCGTCGGGGTGCCCTCGGCGAGCACGAGCGATCCTCCGACATCGTCCACGACGCCGCGGACGAGCGCGAGGCCGAAGCCGCGTCCGGTCTCGCCGGTGGGTTTGGTGGAGAAGCCGCGCTCGAAGATGCGCTGCCGGAGCTGCGGCGGGACGCCGGTGCCGGAGTCGGCAACGGTGAGGAGGAGTTCGTCCTCGCTGGTGCGCGCCATCGTGAGCGAGACCCATCGCGGCTCCGGCCCCGCCGCCGCGGCGTCCAGCGCGTTGTCGACCAGGTTGCCGACGAGCGCGACCTGATCGACCGGGGTGAGGAGCGATCGTGGGGCATCGGGTGCGATCTCGGCCGTCCATCGGATGCCGCGTTCCTGAGCCTGCGAGGCCTTGCCGAGGAGGAGCGCGCCGACGGTCGGGTCGCCGTCGACGCGCGCGGCGACATCGTCCACCAGCATCTGACTCTGCCGGGCGGACGCGGTGAGCAGGCTGACGGCCTCCTCCGTCCTGCCGAGCTCCAGAAGCGCGACGGCGGTGTGCATGCGGTTGCCGTGCTCGTGCGTCTGCGCGCGGAGCGCCTCCCCGAGGGTGCGCATCGACGCGGCGGCGGCGAGGGTGTCGCGCACGGCGCGCGCCGGAAGGTCCCCGGTGACGCGCCGTGTCGCGCGGCGGGCGAGAGCGGCTCCCCCGAGACCCGCGGCGACGAGCCCTGCCGCGATCCCGATGGCCACGAGGACCCGGGGAAGGACGGCCTCGCCGATCGATCCGACGGTCACCCCGACCGCGACCCAGCCCACGATGCCACCGGACGTGCGGATCGGCGCGATCGTTCGCACCGAGGGGCCGAGGGTTCCGGCGAACTCCTCGGTGAGGGGAGCGTCCGACGTCGGGATGGTCCCGATGTAGGGCAGACCGATCTGCGTCGGATCACGGTGGGTGATCCGGATGCCGCCCACGTCCATGACGGTGACGAAGTCCGCCGGGGTGCCCTCCACGACGCCGACGGCGACCGGCTGCAGGGCCTCCGTCGCGCGTGCGGGATCGTCGTCGGCGACCGCGTCGACCACCGTGGGGCTGACGGACAGGGTGTAGGCGATGGCCGCGGTGACGCGCTCGGCCTCGGATCGCGCGGCGCGCTGAGCCTCCCAGAGGAGTGCGCCGACGGTCAGCCCGGCGACGGCGACGACGGCGATCACGACGACCGCGAAGACCCGGGAGGCGGCGCTGCCGCGCGCGAATGCACGGTCGGTCATCGTCATCCCCTCCGCGCGTCGTCGCGAGTCCCCTCCATCCGATCACACCCGGGGACGACCGCGCGAGAGACCGATACGACCGAAATCCGAGCGGCGCGGGAACCCGACCCTCCGGCGCGGGATGACGGTGCGGGGAGCAGAGGATGAACAGTGTCGGAAACCTGCGCGGAAGAGCCTTCGCCCGGGGTGCCGCGAGGTCACCCTGGTCTTGTGAGAGTCGCGCTCCTGGCCGAGTCCTTCCTTCCGCATATGAACGGCGTCACCGGTTCCGTTCTGCACGTCCTGCGCCACCTCTCGGACGCCGGACACCAGACGCTCGTCATCGCGCCCCGGTCCGATGATGCGGACGACCCGAGCGCCGGCCACGGCGTCTCGGCGGCACTCCGGACGTCTGCGGCCGGAGCTCCGCTGTACGGTGCCCGGACGGCCCTGCTGCGGTCGGTGCCGCTCCCCGGGTATCCGCAGGTGCGCGTGGTGTTCGCCCGGGCGGCGCGTCTGGTGACGATCCTCCGCGCTTTCGAGCCGGACGTGGTCCACCTCGCTTCGCCGTTCGTGCTCGGATGGCAGGGTGCCGCCGCCGCCGACACCCTGCGCGTGCCGACGGTCGCGATCTACCAGACGGATGTCGTCGCCTACGCACGCCGGTACGGACTTCCTCACGCGACCTCCCTCGTGGAACAGCACACCGCGCGCCTGCACCGCCGGGCGACGCTGACGCTCGCGCCCTCCACCGCGTCGCTCCGGCAGCTCGAGGAGCTCGGCGTCGACCGTCTTCGGCACTGGGGGAGGGGCGTCGATGCCGACCTTTTCGCCCCGCACCGGCGCGACGAGGGCGTGCGCGCGCGCCTGGCGGGCGGCGACCTCGTGATCGGCTACGTCGGCCGCCTCGCACCCGAGAAGCAGGTGGAGGATCTCCGCGTCCTCTGCGACATCCCCGGAGCGCGGGTCGTGGTCGTCGGCGACGGTCCGTCACGATCCGCTCTCGAGCGGGCGATGCCGTCGGCGGTGTTCACCGGGCACCTCGCCGGGGAGGAGCTGGCGCGCACCCTCGCGGCGTTCGACGTCTTCGTGCACCCCGGAGAGAGCGAGACCTTCGGCCAGACGATCCAGGAAGCGCTCGCATCCGGTGTTCCGGTCGTGGCCACCGGTACCGGTGGGCCCGTCGACCTCGTGCGCTCGAGCGTCGACGGATGGCTGTATCGGCCGGGCGACCTCGGCGATCTGCGCGCGCGGGTCGTGGACCTGGCCGGTGACGCCGGCAAGCGTCGCGCCTTCGCCCTCGCCGCCAGGGAGTCCGTGCGGTCGCGATCGTGGGCGGCGCGCGTCGGAGAACTCCTCGGGCACTACCGGGACGCGCAGGCGCTCCGCCCGATCGACGATGCGCTCCTGCGCCGCGCGGGCACACGTCCCGCGGCGCCGTCCCCCGTGGTCCGCTCCGCGGTGCGCTCCTCGTTGCCGTGGCGCCGCTACGTCGCCCTCGGCGACTCTCTGACCGAGGGGCTGTGCGACAGCTCTCGGGAACCGCGGGGCCGCTACCGGGGGTGGGCCGACCGGCTCGCGCAGCTCCTCGCCCATGCCGGCGACGACGGAGTCGGACTGAGGTACGCGAACCTGGCGGTCCGCAGTCGGCGCGTCCGCGACCTCACCGCGGATCAGGTCCCTCGCGCTCTGGAGTTGCGTCCCGACCTCGTGTCGGTGTTCATGGGCGCGAACGACCTCGTGGGGCACGCGGCGGATCCGGTACGCCTCGCCCGGGAGCTGCGTGCATCCGTGGAGACGTTGCGGGCGTCGGGCGCCGATGTGCTCCTGGTCACTCCCTTCCTGCCCCGGCGCCGGGCGGCGCGCATCTTCGGACGGCGATTCGCGGTGTTCGCCTCGGAGCTGCGCAGCATCGCCGCCGAGACGGGAGCGATGCTGCTGGATCTCGAGGCGCTCCCGGAGATCGGCGACCCCGCCATGTGGGCGGACGACCGTGTGCACCTTCGCTCTCGGGGGCACCGCTTCCTCGCCTATCGCGCCGCGGATGTCCTCGGCGTGCCCGATGCCGAGGCTCTGGGAGAGCTGGAGGCGGCTCTCCACGAGACCTTCGACCCTCCGGCATCCGGGGCGTGGATGACGGTGCACGCCCTCCCGTGGGTCTGGCGGCGTATGCGCGGGCGCACGGCGGGGGACGGCGTCCGTGCCAAGCACGACGATTACGTCCTCGTCGGGCGCCGCGGCCGGGCGGCGGCGCCGCACTCCGGGTGACGTGCACGGCGCGGTCAGGTCCGCCCTGGTACGCTGGCTCCGGTCGCTCCGGCGGCCGCTCAATTCCATATGAGCTCACGGAGCAGGCCGGCAGGAAGCTGGTCCCCTGTGGTGGTCTCCTCGTCGCACGCGCGCCGGGTGGATTTCTACTGGTGGCCAGCGCTGGCGAGTACGCGGGGGACACCTGCGCGCCGAGATCTGCCTGTTCCTGCTCCTTCGCACGATCTCGCGCGCGAAACGCGTGCGCGAGTCTAAACAAAGAAGGAGGGACCTCTTGGAAGGTCCGGAAATCACTTTCGCCGAAGCCGTCCTCGACAACGGACGTTTCGGAACCCGCACGGTCCGGTTCGAGACCGGTCGCCTCGCGCAGCAGGCGCAGGGAGCCGTCGCGGCCTACATCGACGAAGAGACGATGCTGCTGTCGGCCACGAGCGCGGGCAAGCACCCGCGGGAGGGCTTCGACTTCTTCCCGCTGACCGTCGACGTCGAGGAGCGTTCGTACGCCGCGGGCAAGATCCCCGGCTCGTTCTTCCGCCGTGAGGGGCGCCCGTCCACCGAGGCGATCCTCGTCTGCCGTCTGATCGACCGTCCGCTGCGCCCCTCGTTCGTCGAGGGCCTGCGCAACGAGGTCCAGATCGTCGTGACGGTGCTCTCCATCGCGCCCGGCGAGTTCTACGACGCCCTCGCCATCAACGCGGCGTCGCTGTCGACCCAGATCTCGGGGCTGCCGTTCTCCGGCCCCATCGCCGGTGTCCGCCTCGCGCTCATCCCGGGTCAGGGCGGCACCGAGGATCAGTGGATCGCATTCCCCAAGGCCGAGCAGCTCGAGGATGCCGTGTTCGACCTGATCGTCGCCGGTCGTGTGCTGCCCGACGGCGAGGTGGCCATCATGATGGTCGAGGCCGAGGCCACCGAGCACAGCTGGAACCTCATCAAGGCCGGCGCGACCAAGCCCAGCGAAGAGGTCGTCGCGCAGGGACTCGAGGCCGCGAAGCCCTTCATCAAGCAGCTGGTGGAAGCCCAGAACACGGTCGCGAGCGCCGCGGCGAAGGAGATCAAGGAGTTCCCGGTCTTCCTTCCCTACTCGCAGCAGACCTACGACTTCGTCGCCCACCGCGCGTACGACGCGCTGGTGCCGGTGTACCAGATCGCCGACAAGGTCGAGCGTCAGAACGCCGACGACGAGATCAAGGAGCGCGTCAAGGCCGAGCTCCTCGCCGCCGTCGAGTCCGGTGAGCTGCCCGCGGTGGCGACCCTCGAGTTCGCTGCCGCCTACAAGTCGGTGACGAAGACCATCGTCCGGGGTCGCATCCTCGCCGAGGGCGTCCGCATGGACGGCCGCGGCCTCGCCGACATCCGTCCGCTGGATGCCGAGGTCCAGGTGATCCCGCGCGTGCACGGTTCGGCGATCTTCCAGCGCGGCGAGACCCAGATCCTCGGGGTCACGACGCTGAACATGCTGAAGATGGAGCAGCAGATCGACTCGCTGTCGCCCACGACCAGCAAGCGCTACATGCACCACTACAACTTCCCGCCGTACTCGACCGGCGAGACCGGTCGCGTGGGCAGCCCCAAGCGTCGCGAGATCGGGCACGGCTTCCTCGCCGAGCGCGCACTCGTGCCGGTGCTGCCCAGCCGCGAGGAGTTCCCCTACGCGATCCGTCAGGTCTCCGAGGCCCTCGGGTCGAACGGCTCGACCTCGATGGGGTCGGTCTGCGCGTCGACCCTGTCGCTGCTGAACGCGGGCGTGCCGCTGCGCGCCCCCGTCGCGGGCATCGCGATGGGTCTGGTCACCGACGAGGTCGACGGGCAGACGCGGTACGCCGCGCTCACCGACATCCTCGGCGCGGAGGACGCCCTGGGCGACATGGACTTCAAGGTCGCCGGAACCAGCGAGTTCGTCACGGCGATCCAGCTGGACACGAAGCTCGACGGCATCCCCTCGAGTGTCCTCGCGGCCGCCCTCACGCAGGCCAAGGACGCCCGTATGACGATCCTCGACGTCCTCACCGCCGCGATCGACGGGCCGGACGAGATGGCACCGACCGCGCCCCGCGTGATCAGCGTGCAGATCCCCGTCGACAAGATCGGCGAGCTGATCGGCCCCAAGGGCAAGACGATCAACGCGATCCAGGACGAGACGGGCGCGCAGATCTCGATCGAAGAGGACGGCACCGTCTACATCGGCGCGACCGACGGCCCGGCTGCTGAGGCGGCACGCGCGCAGGTCAACGCCATCGCCAACCCGACCAACCCCGAGGTCGGCGAGCAGTTCCTGGGCACCGTGGTGAAGATCGCGACCTTCGGGGCCTTCATCTCGCTCCTGCCGGGCAAGGACGGTCTGCTGCACGTCAGCGAGGTCCGCAAGCTGGCCGGCGGCAAGCGCGTCGAGAACGTCGAAGACGTCCTCGGCGTCGGTCAGAAGCTCCTCGTGCGCATCACGAAGATCGACGACCGCGGCAAGCTCTCGCTGGAGCCCGTGGTCGAAGAGGCCGCCGCGGACGCCGCAGAGGCGCCCGCCGAAGCCTGATCCTCCGCACGCACGACGCCCGTCCCGCCGCTCGCGGGGCGGGCGTCGTGCGTGCGGTCGTGACCCAACCGTTATGCGATGTTCACGGACTGTCTGCCGCAATGGCCGCCGATGTCGCACGTCTGGCCTACTCTCGAAGAACGCGCCGGGGGGCTGCGGACACGGTCGCTGCGCACCTGTCGCAGCTCGTCGTGAGGGGGTGGCAGGTGGTGCACACGCAGTCGCACACGCCCACCGAGCACGCGGTGCGCCAGCCTGTCGACCAGGGGATCGCCCACCCGTCCGCGCCGATCCCCGTGCAGGGCCCTCCCGTGGGCTCCGCGGTCCGCGTCGGTCTCGGCGAGAGCGGACTGTCTGTCTTCCCACTCGTCCTCGGAGGAGCGGAGTTCGGCTGGAACGTCGACCTCGAGTCCAGCCATGAGATCCTCGACGCCTACCTCCTGCGGGGCGGCAACGCCGTGCACACGTCGGACGCGTACTCCGCCGGGCGCAGCGAGCACATCATCGGTCAGTGGCTGCGCTCTCGCGGCGTCCGGGACGACATCGTCCTCACGGTCAAAGTCGGAGGGCACCCCGACAATCCCGGTCTCGGACCGGTGAGTCTCGTCCGTGCCGTCGAGGCGTCGCTCGCGCGCCTGGAGACGGATCGGATCGACGTGCTCACCCTGGACGCCGTGACCGACTCCGCGACGGCGCTCGAGGACACACTGGCCACGGTCGAGTGGCTGGTGGAGTCGGGGAAGGTCCGCACCGTGGGCGCCGCCGGCTACACCGCCGCCCAGCTGGTCGAAGCGCGCATCCTCTCCTCGGCGGGATACCCCCGCCTGACCGTCCTGGACGTGCCCTTCAACGTGCTCCGCCGTCACGAGTTCGACGCGGACCTCCGGCTCGTCGCCGGCGCGCAGGGGATGGCGGTGACCCCGAGCCATGCGCTCGAGCACGGCTTCCTCTCGGGTCGGCATCGCTCCCGGGTGCGTACCGGGCTGTCGGTGCGCGGTGCGCAGATGGCGGCGCACCTGAACCGGCGCGGGTCGCGGACGCTCCGTGCTCTCGATGAGGTCGGGGTCGAGCTCGGCGTGCCCGATGCAGCGGTCGCGGTGGCGTGGCTGCTCGCCCAGCGCCTCGTGACGGCGCCGATCGTGAACGCGTACGCGCCGTCTCACGTCGAAGAGCTGGTGCAGGGTGTGGGAGTGCGTCTCAGCCGCGCCCAGCTGGCCGAGATCGCGCGGGCCTCGCAGTAGAGCGGGGTGGGCGTGCAGCATCCGCGCCCTCTGACATAGGGTGGAAGACGTGCCCCCGGGCACCGGATCCCCGACGAAGTGAGCAGCGTGACGCACTACATCTACCTCGTGCGGCACGGCGAACACCAGGACGCCGAGCACGGACTCATCGACGGACCCCTCTCCCCGCGCGGTCGCCGGCAGGCGTCCCTCCTCGCCGACCGCCTGTCCGGCGTGCCGTTCGACGCCGTGTGGCACTCTCCGCTCATGCGCGCCAGTCAGACGGCGGACGCCGTCGCCGAGCGCATGCCGTCGGTGTCTCCGCAGCCGTCCGCTCTGCTGTTCGACTGCATCCCGACGGGGATGACCCCGGAGACCCCGTCGGTGTTCGAGCCGTTCTTCGGCTCCATCACCGAGGCGGAGGTCGAGGCGGGGCGCGCCCAGATGGACGACGCGGTCAGCGCGTTCCTCGTCCGCCGGACCGAGGACGTGCACGAGCTCCTCATCACCCACAACTTCGTCATCGCGTGGTTCGTGCGCGAGGTGCTGCAAGCGCCGGAGTGGCGGTGGATGACCCTGAACCAGGCGCACTGCGGACTGACGGTGCTCGCCCAGAAGCAGGGGCGGCCGTGGACCGTGCTCTCGCACAACGACACCGCTCACCTCCCGGTGGAGATGCGGACCGGGCTCCCCGAGCCGTACGCATTCTGAGCCGCGCCTAGGATGGAGCCCATGACGACGCGCGTGGCCATCGTGGGCGGCACCGGCAAACTCGGACGCATCATCCGCGATGTCCTCGAGGCGGAGGCGGACTACGAGATCTGCGCGGTGCTGACCTCCCGGTCCTCGCTGGACGACCTCGCCGGCGCCGATCTGGTCGTCGACGCGTCGGTGCCGGCCGTGTCCATCGACGTCGTGCGTGCGTCGGCCGAACGGGGGATCGACGTCATCGTCGGCACGTCCGGATGGTCGGCCGAGCGGATCGCCCTCGTCCGCCCCGCGATCCAGGCCTCGGGGATCGGGGTGCTCTTCGTCCCGAACTTCTCCCTCGGCTCCGTCCTCGGCTCGGCGCTGGCCGCCGCCGCTGCTCCCTTCTTCCCATCGGTGGAGATCGTCGAAGCCCATCGCGAGACGAAGATCGACTCGCCGAGCGGAACCGCGGTGCGCACGGCGGAGCTCATCGCGGCCGCGCGTCGCGAGGTCGGTCCGGTGGTCGCGCCGCACGTCGATCAGCGAGCCCGCGGTCAGCGGGTCGCGAGCGTCCCGGTGCATTCGCTCCGGCGGCCGGGCGTGGTCGCGCGTCAGGAGACGATCCTCTCCGGTCCCGGGGAAGCCCTCTCGATCGTCCACGACACCGTCGAGCCCGCCGAGGCGTACGGGCCCGGCATCCGGCTCGCACTGAGCGCCATCCGCGACCTGCGGGGAGTGACGGTCGGCCTCGACAGCCTCATCGACATCGGCATCCGTCGCCCTGCCGCCGACGATGCCGGCGACGGCGGCGTGGACGACGGCGGCGCCCCCGGGCAGGTCGCCCGAGCCACCGGAGCATGAGCGCCCGCATCGGCGTGGCCGTCATGGCCGTGGCCCTCGGTCTCTACATCGTCCTCGTCGGTCAGCGGGCGGTGATCTTCCTCGCATCGGGCGACCCCGTCGGCATCGCGATGGGCATCGCCCTCGTCGTGCTTCCGCTTCTGGCGGTATGGGCACTGGGTCGCGAACTCTGGTTCGGCGTGCGGGCGGAGCGGCTCGGCCGTGCCCTGGAGGACGAAGACGGCCTCCCCGACGCCACCGTCGCCGTTCGGCCGAGCGGCCGCATCGTACGCAGCGAGGGGGAGGAGCTGTTCCCGCAGTTCCGCGACGACGTCACCGCGCATCCGGACGACTGGCGCGCCTGGTATCGCCTCGGTCTGGCGTACGACGCGGCCGGCGATCGCCGCCGCGCCCGCGAGGCCGTCCGCGCGGCGATCCGCCTCGAACGGGGCAGTCGCCGCGCCTGATCGGACTGGATCGTGGACTCGGCATCCCACGAGCGGGGGAGGCCGGATACATCTCCGGAAGGATGTCGCTCGAGACATGTCCCGGCTATCGTGGCGCGAGTACGGTACGCGCTCACACGGAAAGTCTCTCGCTCATGCAGATATCACGCGTTCACCCGGTGGCCGGAGCCGCTGCCCTCCTTCTCGTCCTGACCGGCTGCACCGCCGCATCCGACGATGCCGACGCGACGGCGGAGTCGCCGCTCGGCGAGTACCTGTCGGCGCTGTGGGGCGGAGACCTCAGCGAGGAGGAGCAGGCGGCCGCCTACGAGGAGGAGAACCGGGAGCGGGAGGAGCTGATGGCGACCTGCATGAAGGAGCAGGGCTTCGACTACGCACCCAACGTCTCCACCGGTACGTCGTTCTCCTCGGGGGAGGAATGGCAGCCCGACGAGCGCGAATGGGTGGCGCAGTACGGGTACGGCATGGTGCGGTGGCCCGGCATGGACGACCAGCCTGACATGGAGGAGGTCTACGAAGACCCCAACCAGGAGTACGTCGCCTCGCTCACCCCCTCGGAACAGACCGCGTTCTACGAGGCCCTGCACGGTCCGCCGGTCCCCGAGGAGGAGCTGAACGAGGACGGTTCCTACGAATGGAGCTGGGAGACCTCCGGCTGCTACGGCTGGGCGCAGAACGAGTTGGACGGCGACAATCCGATCATGTCGGAGGAGTTCGCGCCGCTCATGGAGGAGATCAACCAGTTCTACACCGATCTGGATTCTGCGTCCGGCATGGCCGACGTCGACGCCGAGTGGGCTGCGTGCATGGCGGATGCCGGCCACGGCGGGTTCGCGCGCCAGAGCGAAGCCCTGACCAGCATCAGCGACGAGCTGAACACCTACTACGAGAGCCAGACGGAGTGGATCGAGGATGACCCGGCGCTCGACGAGATCGCCGACCGCGAGGTCGAACTCGCTCTCGTCGACCTCGACTGCCGGGAGAGCACCGACTATCGGGAGCGCCGTCAGGACGTCGTGGTCGCCCTGGAGGAGCAGTTCATCGCCGATCACCAGGCGGAGCTGGATGCGTTGAAGGCCGCGGCGGAGCAGCGTTCCTGATGCGGACCCGACGCCGGCCGCAGACGGGTGCGGGCCGATGACCGACCGAGACGGGGCCGACGACATGGTCGCCCCGACGCCCGAGGAGGGCCGACCGACCGCGGGCGAGGAGGTGGGCGACCTGCTGAGCGAACCCGCGGATGACGCGCCGGGAGACCAGAGCGCCGAGCGGTCCGGCTGGAGCAGGGTCCTCCGATCGAATCGACCGCTGTGGATCGTCGCCGCCGCCGCCGTCGTCGCCCTCGTCGCGGGGCTCCTCATCGGGCGCTTCGTGGTCCCCGCGGACGCCACAGCGGCGGACGCCCCCGCACCCGGGCTCGTCACCGTGCCGGTGGAGTTCGGCGTGCTCAGCAACGACGTGACCATCCGGGGCGACGTGGGGTACGCGGACGCGGTCGAGGTCACGATCGACACCGCGTCCCTCGGCGGTCCTGCGGTGGTCACCGGCGCGGTTCCCGAGGTGGGGACGGAGCTGGAGGCGCTCTCGGTGGCGCTCGCCGTGGCGGGCCGACCCGTCATCGTCCTGCCGGGCGAGCTTCCCGCGTACCGGACCCTCGTGTTCGGGATGTCGGGTCCGGACGTGGCGCAGTTCAAGGCGGCGATGGCGTCGGTGGGCATCGACGCCGGCGATCCGGCGTCGGACGTGTTCGACGGGGCCGCCGCCGCGGCGGTGACCGAGCTGTACGCACGAGTCGGGTATCCCGCTCCACCTCTCCCGGAGGGTGCCCAGGAGGGGCGCGAAGCCGCGCAGGATGCCGTGGCGGCGAGCGAGCAGTCCCTCGCCGCCGCTGAAGCAGAGCTGGCTCGCGCGTCGTCCGGCCCGAGCGCGGTGGACGTCCGGCAGGCGGACAACGCCGTGTCCAGCGCCCACCGGGCGCTGGACACGGCGCGGGCGGCGCGACCGTCGCCGCCCGAGGACACTCCCGCGGCGGTCGCTCAGTGGCAGGCATCCGTCGGTGACGCCGAGGACGCGCTGGCACTCGCGCAGCTGCAGCGGGAGCAGTTGGGGGCGGGCACCGACGTCTCGGCCCAGCGCGCCGCCGTCGATGCCGCCCGCGGACAGCTCGCCGACGCGCGGGCGGCTCTGGAGCGCGCGCAGCAGGCCGCGCTGCCGACGCTCCCCTCGGGCGAGGTCCTGTACCTCACCGATCTCCCGCGCCGGGTGGACGCGGTCAATGTCGCGCGCGGGCAGGTTCTCCAGGGCGCGGCGATGATCGTGTCGGGCGCCTCCACCACGATCGTGGGCGGGGTGGCCAGCGCGGACGCGTCGCTCCTGAGCGTCGGCGACGTGGCCACCTTCGACCTGCCGGACGGCGGCCTTCACGAAGCCGAGATCACCGCGCTCACCCCGGGCGCGGACGCGGGTGCCCGCTGGACGGTCACGCTGGAGCCTGCGCCGCTGGACGCGGAACAGGCGGCTCAGGTGCAGGGCCGCAACGTCCGCGTGACCATCCCGGTGGGTGCGACGAGCGGGGATGTGCTGTTCGTCCCGATCGTGGCGCTCACCGCGGGTCCGGGCGGGGAGTCGCGGGTCGAGATCGTCGACGGAGACCCGCGGGACGGAGAGGACGCCGACACGCGGCTGGTCGTGGTGGAGCCGGGGCTGGCTGCCGGCGGACAGGTGGAGGTGACAGCGACGGAGGGCGAGCTGAGCGAAGGCGATCTCGTCGTGGTGGGCCGATGAGTCTCATCGAACTGCGCGACGTCACCCGGTCCTTCCCGGGGGTTCCGGAGGTCCAGGCGCTCAAGGCGGTGAATCTCACGGTCGAGGCGGGGGATTACGTCTCGATCGTGGGCCCGAGCGGTTCGGGGAAGTCGACGATGCTGAACCTGCTCGGACTGCTCGATCGTCCCACAGTGGGGGAGTACCGCATCGACGGGGTGGTGACCGGGATCCTCGACGACGACGAGCGTGCCCGCGTGCGGGCGCAGTGGATCGGTTTCGTTTTCCAGGCGTTCCACCTCATGCCCCGGCGGACGGTGCTGGAGAACGTGATGATGCCCATGCTCTACAGCGGCGTCCCGCGCGCCGAGCGCGAGGGGCGGGCGCGGGCGGTGCTCGACCGTGTCGGCCTCGGGCATCGCGTCGGGTTCCGTCCGCCGACCCTGTCCGGGGGTGAGCGTCAGCGGGTGGCGGTCGCCCGCGCGGTGGTCAGCACTCCCCGGATCCTTCTCGCCGACGAGCCCACCGGCAACCTCGACGAAGCCACGAGCGCCGAGGTGATGGAGCTCTTCGACGACCTTCGGGCCGATGGGCTGACACTGGTGGTGATCACGCACGACCTCGCCGTGGCGGAGCGGGCCGAGCGGCGCGTGCGCATCTCCGACGGCCGGATCTCGGAGCTCGCGTGATGCGCCTCCCCCGCTTCCGGCGGGCGCCGATCACGGATGCCGCACCCGAGGGCGTACTGGTGGCACCGGTCGCCCGTGGCGACCGGTTCACCGTGCAGGACCTCGTCGTCGAGGCCACCGCGGACATCGGATCGCGGCCGGCACGGCTGATCATGACCCTCGTCGGCACGGTTCTGGGAGTGGGCGCACTCGTGGCGACCATCGGCTTCTCTCAGACGGCGGCCACGCAGATCCAACGGCAGTTCGACGCCGTGCGCGGCACCCAGGTCGTGGTGGCACCCGGCAGTGCGCAGTCCCAGTCCGGAGACGCGGTGGCCACGGCCCGTCTGCCCTGGGACTCCGCCGAGCGCGTGGAACGCCTCGTCGGGGTCGAGGCGGCCACGACGATCGCCGAACTGGCGATCGACGCCGAAGAAGCGATCACCGCCGTCCCCGTGAACGACCCTGCCGCACCGGCGGTCGCCTCGCCGCGGCTCGTGGCGGCGGGGCCGGCGCTTCTGGACGTCCTCGGAGGCGAGCTCGTCACCGGTCGCATGTTCGACGGCGGCCACGAGGCGCGCGGGGATCGGGTCCTCGTGCTCGGCGAGCGTGCCGCCGAGCGCCTGGGCGTGAATCGAGTCGACAGTCAGCCCTCCGTGTTCATCGGCGACACCGCCTACGCCGTGATGGGCATCTACACCGGGCTGCAGTCCCGTGGCGAGCTGTCCGATGCCGTGGTGATGCCCGTCGGGACCGCCCGAGCGGAGCGCGCCCTGGCGGCACCCGGCGATCTCCAGGTCCGCATCCTTCCGGGCGCCGGTGCCCAGGTCGGCGCGCAGGCGGCGCTGGCCCTGCTGCCGGATGCGCCTGAACGCCTGGAGGTGTCTGCCCCGAGCGCGGGATCTGAACTGGGGTCGAACGTCCAAGCCGATGTCAACGTCATCTTCCTGATCCTGGGCGGCATCGTCCTGCTCGCGGGGGCACTCGGCATCGCCAACGTCACGATGCTGAACGTCTCCGAACGGGTGCCGGAGATCGGCCTCCGCCGAGCGCTCGGTGCGACCCGGCGCCAGATCGGCGCGCAGTTCGTCCTCGAGTCCGTGGTCATCGGGCTGCTGGGTGGACTGGTCGGAGCGGCGCTCGCCGTCCTCGGCATCGTCGCGTTCGCGCTGGCGCAGCAGTGGACGCCCGTGGTCGACGGCCTCGTCGCGGTGGGTGGCATCCTGCTGGGCGCGCTCGTGGGCCTCGGAGCGGGCTGGTTCCCGGCCCGACGGGCTTCGTCGATCGAACCCGTGTCGGCCCTCCGGGGCGGGACCTGACACCTTCCCCTCACGGGACTTGTCGTCTAAACTACCGTTGGGAGCGCTCCCATGAGTGCCCACGACCCCGCGCTCGCCATCGAAGGAGATCCGATGAGCACGACCTCGCGACGGCGTGCAGGACTCCTGCTCGCCGGCATCCTCCTCCTCAGCGGATGTACGGCGGCCACACAAACGCAGGACCGGCCGGTCTCGCCCATCGATGAATATCTGCTCGCGGGGGAGGGCACGGCGATGAGCGCGCAGGAGCGGCGCGAGGCGGGGGACGCCCGGCTTCTGGCGAGAGAAGAGGTCATCGCCGAGTGCATGAAGGAGCAGGGGTTCGACTACATTCCGGCGCCGCCCACGCCGCTCGGGTTCGATTTCAACACCTGGGGTTCTCCCGAGCTCGACGACCCCGACTGGATCGATCGCTGGGGCTACGGGATCGTGGACGGGCCCGACCAGGTGCAGGTCACGATCCCCGACGATCCGAACGAGGCGATCGTCGAGGGGCTCACCGACTCCGAGCGCACCGCGTACTACGAAGCGCTCGTCGGGTCACCGGACGCCTACGACGCGGACGGCCTGTACGACCCAAGTCAGGGTGGATGCCTCGGTGAGGCGGAGATCGCCGATGCGGCCGACGACCCCCTGAGAGGTGATCGCTTCCGGGCCCTCAACGACGCCGTTCTGGCGTTCTACGCCGAACTCAACGAGCAGCAGGACATCGTCGCTCTGAACGCGCGCTGGGCCGCGTGCATGGCGGACGAGGGGGAGGACGGCTTCGCCTCGCCGCTCGACCCGATCTCCGAGATCAACGTCGCCCTCCAGGAGCTGGTGAGCGAGGGCGGAGAGACGGCGTGGGACAATCCGGAGATCGAACGCCTCCGCGAGCGCGAGACCGCTCTGGCCCACGTGGACGCGCGCTGCCGGGAGGCGGTCGACTATCGCGCCGCCGAGGAAAAGGTGAGGTTCGAGGCCGAGGAGCGATTCGTGGCCGACAACCGCGCGGAGCTCGAGGCCTACCGCGCCGCCGCCGAGGGAGCCGGTTCCTGATCAGGCGAGCGCGGCGGCGACTGCGTCCTCCACGGTGGGATGGCTGAAGCGATAGCCGGAATCCGTCAGGACCGCAGGGGCGACATCCGCATCGCAGGTCAGGAGCGCCTCGGTGGCGTCTGCGCCGAGCCCCAGACGCAGCGCCCACTCCGGTGCGCGGAGGACGAAGGGTCGATTCATCCGGACCGCGAGGGCGAAGCCGAGGTCGTTGGCGGTCGCCCGTGTCGGGCCCGTCAGGTTGACGGGTCCGCTCAGCTGTGTGTCGAGGACATGGAGGATCGCGCCGATCTCGTCGTCCAGCGAGATCCAGGGCCACGTCTGCGTCCCCCGCCCGATCGGGCCGCCCAGCCCGAAGCGGGTGAGCAGCATGAGCGGCTTCAGCACGCCGTCCCGATGGACCACGGGGGCGGTGCGCAGGAGCGCCACCCGCGCACGCGATCCCGCGCCGAGAGCAGCGGACTCCCACTCTCCGCAGACATCGGCGAGGAAGGTCTCTCCGCGGGGCGATGATTCGTCGAGCCTGGTGTCGGGGGCCGACCCGTAGTAGCCGACGGCGGACGCGCTGACGAACGCGGGCGCGTCGTCGCCGAGGGTCTTCACCGCGCGCGCGATGGCGCGGGTCGGGGTGACGCGGGAGAACAGCAGTGTGTTCTTGTAGCGGGGCGTCCAGGGGAACCGCCCGATGCTGGCACCGTTGAGTCCGACAACGGCATCGGCGCCCGCGAGGACGTCCGGGTCCAGGGAATCGTCATCGAGGAGCCACGGCACCTCGTCCGGCCCGGTCGCCGCACGACGCACAAGCGACGTCACCCGCACGCCGCGCGCGACGAGGGCGGCGCGGAGGGCCCCCCCGATCAGGCCCGACGCTCCGGCCACCACCACGTGGGCGAGCGGGCGATCCTCAGGCAAGCGTCGCCTCGAGCGTGATCTCGATGCCGGCCAGTGCCTGCGACACCGGGCATCCGGTCTTGGCCTCTCCGGCGATGCGGTCGAAGTCCTCCGCCGACAGCCCCGGGACGACGGCGTTGACGTTCAGGTGGCTCCCCGAGATGCCGGTGCCCGGCACGAAGGTGACCGACGCGGTGGTCTCGATCGACTCCGGGGGTGTTCCGTTCTGGCCGAGGGCGTGGGAGAGGGCCATGGAGAAGCAGGAGGCGTGCGCCGCGGCGATCAGCTCCTCGGGGGTGGTGACGGAGGTGGACCCCTCGCTGCGCGCCTTCCAGTTGACCGGGTAGGCGCCCAGCCCGGAGGAGACGAAGGAGACCTCGCCGGAGCCCTCGGCGAGCGTGCCCTTCCAGGACGTGGTGGCTTCGCTGGTGACGGTCATGACGACCTCCCTGTCCTCTGCGCCCGCGGATCGGGCGTCGTGCGGTCAGCCTAACGGCGCGGTCGCCCCGGCGGGCGGGGTTGCGCATCGGGCCGGAATCAGGAAGGTCGGGGGTGTGACCGTCCAACGAGGCCGGCGCGCTGCAGGATCAGGTACATCCGGCATCCCAGGCACAGCCCGAAGACGGCGTTGAGGAATGCGGCGACGAATGCGGCCGTGGCGGCGACGGTGAGGCCCCAGGGGACTCCTGCGATCTGGAGGGCCAGGCCGATCACGCTCACGAACAGTCCGACGCCCTGCGCGAATCGCGGCGGACGGGGATCCTCGCGTTCGAGCGGCGGTGCCAGGCGCGGGGCGATCGCCGTGCGGAAGAGCACACCCCAGGGAGCGGTGCGCGGGGAGACCACCCCCCAGAGGAAGAGGACGGCGATGACTCCGAGGAGCAGGAACGCCGGGTCCTGCATCCGCTCGGGCACGCTCGCGGCGGACAGCGCCGCCGACGAGGCGAGCCCGGTCAGCGCGAGGAAGATATCCACCAGCAGCAGAAGCGAGGTGATCCCCGCCGCGACGCGGGGGCCCCGCGGGTCGAGGCCGCGGGCGGGAGTGGTGTCAGGCACGGGTGGTCGCTCCGGTGAGGCGGGTGAGTTCGAGGTCGAGGACCTCGCGGCCGGGCACTCCGCCGAGGCGCGTGCGGATCACGCCGTCGCGGTCGAGCACCAGGGTCGTGGGCGTCTGCAGGACGTGGAAGTGGCGTGCGATGTCGGGGCGGTGGGTGAGATCGACATCGAGGTGGAGGACACCGGGGTGCGCCGCCGCGGTCTGCGCGAGCATGCGATGGACCCCCGGACAACGAGCGCACATCTCCGTGGAGAACTGGAGGAGGGTGGCGGATTCGCCCAGTGCGTCGGCGCCGAGCCGGCGCGGGTCGACGACCTCGTGCGACACATCGCGGCGGACGCGCTGCGGACGCCGTCGAAGGTAGGCGCCCAGACCCGCCGTCGCCGCGACGAGGCCGATGAGGCCGATGATCGCAGGGAAGATGTCCACGACAGGAGATCGTAACCCGGCGGAAGAGGGTGGGGGCGTCTGTGGCGTCGAATGACGGCGGGGTATCGTGACCGGTGTGACCACGCCGATCCCGACCCCGTACGAAGACCTCCTGCGCGACGTCCTGGACAACGGCACCCATAAGGACGATCGGACCGGAACCGGTACGACCAGCGTCTTCGGGCGACAGATCCGCTTCGACCTCTCCCAGGGATTCCCCCTCATCACCACCAAGCGCGTGCACTTCCGCTCGATCGCGTACGAGCTGCTGTGGTTCCTGCGCGGAGAGTCCAACGTCCGCTGGCTGCAGGATGCCGGCGTGACGATCTGGGACGAGTGGGCGGAGACCGACGGCGAGCTGGGACCGGTCTACGGCGTCCAGTGGCGCTCGTGGCCCGCCCGCGACGGGGGCTCGATCGACCAGATCGCCGACGTCGTCGAGCAGATCCGTCTGAACCCGGATTCGCGCCGCCTCGTGGTGTCGGCATGGAATCCGGCCGACATCCCGGACATGGCGCTGGCTCCGTGCCACGCCCTCTTCCAGTTCGCGGTCGCGGACGGGAAGCTGTCGTGCCAGCTCTACCAGCGCAGCGCCGACATGTTCCTGGGTGTCCCCTTCAACATCGCCTCCTACGCCCTGCTCACGATGATGATCGCCCAGCAGACCGATCTCGAGCTGGGGGATTTCGTGTGGACCGGTGGCGACTGCCACGTCTACGACAACCATCGCGAGCAGGTGCGCGAGCAGCTGAGCCGCGAGCCCTATCCGCTGCCGACGCTGCGGCTGGACCGGCGGCCCGACTCCATCTTCGACTACCGGTACGAGGACTTCGTGCTCGAGGACTACCGGCATCACCCGGCGATCCGCGCAGCGGTGGCGGTGTGAGCGAGCCGGGCGCGCTCGGACCTCGACTCGGCCTCATCTGGGCGGAGGCCCGCGACCGGATCATCGGCGACGGCGGCGGGATGCCGTGGCACGTACCCGAAGACCTCGCGCGCTTCCGGCGGCTGACCGCCGGGCATCCGGTGATCATGGGGCGGCGAACGTGGGAATCGTTCCCGGACCGCTTCCGCCCCCTCCCCGCGCGGACGAACATCGTCCTGACCCGGGACCGGCGGTTCTCCGCGGATGGCGCGACGGTGGTCTCCTCGATGGACGCCGCGCTCGCCGCCGCCGCGACCGCGCCGGGATCGGAGCTCGTCTGGATCATCGGCGGGGGCCAGCTGTACAGCGAGGCGATCTCCCGGGCCGACCTGCTCGAAGTGACCGAGCTCGATCTCTCCGTCGACGGAGACACCCGCGCGCCGGCGCGGACCGGATGGGTGCCGGTCGCGGCCGACCCCGCCACCGGCTGGCACAGTTCTGCGGGCGGTGTCCGCCATCGTTTCGTGACCCTCCACCGGGAGGCCTGAGATGCCCACGGCTGTGATCACCGGCGCGAGCTCGGGCATCGGCGTCGAGTACGCCCGTCAGTTGGCCGCCCGCGGCGCCGATGTGGTGCTGGTCGCTCGCGACCGCGCCGCGCTCGACGCGCTGGCGCACGAGATCCGATCCCGGCACGGGGTCCATGTCGAGGTGCTGGCGGCCGACCTCCTCGACGCCGGAGAGCGCGCGGCGGTCGAGACACGTCTGCGATCGGCCGCGCAGCCGGTGGAGGTGCTCGTCAACAACGCCGGCTTCGGACTGCCGCTGGACTTCGAGCGGAACGACATAGAGGCGGAGGCGGCGCACCTTGCGCTGCACGTGGAGGTGCCCATGCGGCTCATGCATGCCGCCCTCGAGGGCATGTGCGCGCGCGGATCCGGTCGGATCCTCAACATCGCGTCCGTCGCCGCGTTCATCCCCCGCTCGACCTACGGAGCGGCCAAGGGGTGGATCGTCAGCTTCAGTCGCTGGGCGAACGCGCGCTACGCCCCGCGCGGGGTGACCGTCACGGCCGTCTGTCCCGGATTCACGCACACCGACTTCCACCGCCGGATGGGGCTCGAGGCAGGGTCCGAGGGAGTGCCGGCTGGTCTCTGGTTGAACGCGGCGTTCGTCGTGCGGGCCTCGTTGCGCGATGCCGCCCGGGGGCGGCCGGTCAGCATCCCGTCTCTGCGCTACCGCCTTCTGGTGGCGCTGACCCGGGTCGTCCCGTCGACGCTCGCGGCGCGCGTGGGCGAGAGCGGCCGCTGAGGCGGACGTGCGGGTCGGACGAACCCCGATACCCTGAGACCATGACGCATTCGGGCAACCCCTTCGGACAGGTGCTCGTCGCGCTGGTCACCCCGATGACCGCGGACGGCGAGGTCGACTGGCCCGCGGTGGAGAAGCACATCGACGACGTCATCGGCGCGGGTGCCGACGGCATCGTCGTCACAGGCACCACCGGAGAGACCTCCACCCTGACGGATGCCGAGAAGCTACGTCTCGTCGAGGTGGGCAAGTCGGTCTCGTCCGGCCGCGCCGCGATCATCACCGGCGGCGGATCGAACGAGACCGCGCACGCGATCGAGCTCTACAAGGCGAGCGAGCGCGCAGGTGCCGACGGCATCATGATCGTCACGCCGTACTACAACAAGCCGACCCAGGCGGGGATCCTGACGCACTTCCGGCTCGTCGCGGATGCGACGGATCTCCCGGTGATCCTCTACGACATCCCGGGCCGCACCGGGGTGCCGATCCGGTACGAGACGATTCTGCGGCTCGCCAAGCACCCGAACATCCTCGCGATCAAGGACGCCAAGGGGGACTTCAGCGAGGTCAGCCGCGTGCTGAACCAGACCGACCTGATGTACTTCTCCGGCGACGACGCCAACGTGCTTCCGCACCTCGCGATCGGGGCGAGCGGACTCATCGGGGTGACGGCGAACATCGCTCCTCAGCCGTACCGCGAGATCGTCGACGCGGTCAACCGCGGTGACCTCCACGCGGCGACCGCCGCGCATCGCGGACTCGAGCCCCTGGTGCGCGCCGTGATGACCCACGTCCCCGGCACCGTCTCGGCCAAGTACATCCTCCACGGCCTCGGTCGCATCGGCAGCCCTCGGGTGCGCCTGCCCCTGGTCGGCCCCGAGGAATGGGAGGCAGCCGTCATCGAGGACGAGCTCGCCCTCGTCCGCGAGGTCCCCGGGGTCGACTTCTCGAACTTCCGTCCCGATCGCAACGCCGCCGCCGGCGGCGCCCTCCCCAGGGTGTCGGGCACCACCAGATGAGAGCCTTCGCGCCGGCGGGCGCGGAGTGAACGAGGGGATGCCGCGGCATCCCGAGGAGGCGAACGCATGCCCACCACTGTCTACGACCCGCCCGCACTCCCCGAAGGCACCCTGCGGGTGTTCCCGCTCGGCGGTCTCGGCGAGGTCGGCCGGAACATGACCGTTTTCGAGTACGCCGGAAAGCTGCTGATCATCGACTGCGGCGTGCTCTTCCCCGAGGAGCACCAGCCGGGCGTGGATCTGATCCTGCCGGACTTCGAGCCCATCCGGAGCCGGCTGGACGACGTCGTCGGCGTCGTCCTCACCCACGGACACGAGGACCACATCGGCGCCGTCCCGTATCTGCTGAAGATCAAGAACGACATCCCCATCGTCGGCTCCGGCCTCACCCTCGCCCTGACCGAGGCGAAGCTGAAGGAGCATCGCGTCCGGCCCTACAGCCTCACCGTGCGCGAGGGGCAGGTCGAGCAGCTGGGGCCGTTCGAGCTCGAGTTCATCGCGGTCAACCATTCGATCCCCGACGCGCTCGCCGTGGCCGTGCGCACGCCTGCGGGTATGGTCCTCGCGACCGGAGACTTCAAGATGGACCAGCTGCCGCTCGACGGCCGGCTGACCGACCTGCGCGCCTTCTCCCGGCTCGGAGAGGAAGGGGTTGACCTCTTCCTCGTCGACTCGACCAACGCCGACGTGCCGGGATTCACCCCGCTCGAGCGCGAGATCGGTCCGGTCCTCGAGCAAGTCATCGCACGCGCACCGCGTCGTGTCATCGTGGCCAGCTTCTCCAGTCACGTCCACCGGGTGCAGCAGGTTCTGGACGCCGCCCACGCCCACGGTCGGCGCGTGGCGCTGCTCGGACGCAGCATGGTGCGCAACATGGGGATCGCCGCCGACCTCGGCTACCTCACCGTGCCCGAGGGAGTGCTGATCGACTACAAGAAGGCCCGGGACCTTCCCGACGATCGGATCGTCTACATGTCCACCGGTTCGCAGGGCGAGCCGATGGCCGTGCTGTCGCGGATGGCGAATCTCGACCACGAGATCGAGCCCGGCCCGGGTGACACCGTGATCCTCGCCTCCAGCCAGATCCCCGGTAACGAGAACGCCATCTACCGCGTGATCGACGGGCTCACCAAGCTCGGGGCGAACGTCGTGCACAAGGGCAACGCCAAGGTGCACGTCTCGGGACATGCGGCGGCGGGAGAGCTGCTCTACTGCTACAACATCCTGAAGCCGCGCAACGTCCTCCCCGTTCACGGCGAGTACCGGCACCTGATGGCCAACGCCCGGCTCGCCCAGGACACCGGCATCCCCGCGGACCGGACGATCCTCGCCGAGAACGGCACGGTCGTCGACCTGAAGGACGGGCGGGCGCAGGTGGTGGGTCAGCTCGACATCGGGTACGTCTACGTCGACGGCTCCACCGTGGGCGAGATCACGGACGCGGACCTGAAGGATCGTCGCATCCTCGGGGAAGAGGGGTTCATCTCGGTCATCGTGGTCGTGGACGCCGCCACGGGCAAGGTCGTCTCGGGCCCGGAGATCCACGCGCGGGGCTTCGCGGAGGACGACGCGGTCTTCAACGGCGTCAAGCCGAAGATCGCCGCGGCACTGGCCGAGGCCGCGCAGTCGGGTGTGCGCGACACGCACGCGCTCTCCCAGGTCGTGCGCCGCACCATCGGGCGCTGGGTCAACCAGAGCCTCCGGCGCAGGCCCATGATCGTGCCCCTCGTGATCGAGGCCTGATCCCCTAAGATCCCGGGCATGGCCGCCCGCTTCCGCATCCGCCCCGCCGCGCAGTCCGACGGCGGCTTCCTGGGCGACATGGTGGTGGAGGCGGCGAACTGGCGCGGCGGACGGGCGCGACCGCGTCACGAGGTCATGTCCTCGCCCGAGCACAGCCGGTACCTGATCGGATGGATGCGGCCGGGCGATACGGGCTTCGTCGCGGAGGACCTGCACGGTGATCCCGTCGGGGCGGCCTGGTACCGGATGCTGCCGCGGAGCGAGCCGGGATTCGGCTGGGTCGGCACGGGCGTCCCGGAGCTCATCATCGGGGTCCGTCCCATCTGGCGCGCGCACGGTGTCGGACGCGCGCTCCTGCAGCGTCTGTGCGAGAGCGCCCGCGCGCAGGGATACGCGCGGCTGAGTCTCAGCGTCGAGCGGGACAACTTCGCCGTCACCCTGTATCGGAGCGAGGGCTTCGCGGTCACCCAGAGCGGTCTCGGCCGGGACACGATGGTCAAGCGACTGCGCTGAGCCCGGCGAAGCGCCGCGTGGTTGCCCGACGTTGCCGGCGAGGGCGCTTACCGTGGGGGGATGCCCAAGAGCTCCGCCGCGCCCACGAGAGGACGCGCCTCCTCCCGCTCCTCGTCCTCGCGCGCCCCGAAGCCCGAGCCGGCGCCGAAGCGCTACGTCGACGATGTCGACCGCCCGCCCGTCGCGGTGCGAGTCTGGCTCGGGGTCGCCCATGCGGTCGGCGGTCTCTTCCGGGCCTTCGGGCCCGAGACGCTGGAGAAGGAGCAGCGCCGCGACGGCTTCCCGCTGCTCCTGGTGCTGCTCGCCGTCCTCGGCGCCGCGGTCGAGTGGTTCCTCATCGGCACCGAGGCCGCGCGGCTCATCAGCGCCTACTCGGTCGGCGCCCTCGTCGGGCGCGAGGCCTTCATCCTGCCGGTCCTGCTGCTTCTGCTCGCGGGCTGGATGTTCCGGCATCCCTCCTCGGTGCACGACAACGGTCGCATCGGGATCGGATTCGGACTGTTCGTCCTCGCCGTCGCGGGCTTCTGTCACGTCGCCGGTGCCCGCCCGCAGCCGAGCGCGGGCCTCCCCGCCCTCAGTGAGGCCGGTGGTCTCTTCGGGTGGATGATCGCCGAGCCCCTCGCGCTCGTCCTCACGGACGTGGGCGCCTACATCGTGCTGGGAATCCTTGCGACGCTGAGCCTCCTCATCATCACCAAGACCCCGCCCAACCGCATCGGCCGGCGCCTGGGGGAGCTGTACGCGTGGATGTTCGGCGCGGACCCGGAGGAAGCGGCGGAGGACCGCCGCGCGAAGCGGCAGCCGACCGACGATGAGACGGACGAGGACGCCGATCCCGGTCTGCCGTGGTGGCGTCGCAACCGCACAGGGCGCGAGAAGGATCCGGACGACGGCCTCGGCACCCACGACCTCACGGCGCTGCTGAACCCCGGCGGTGGCGAGGGCGGGTTCGAACAGGCCATCACGCCGCCGGTGCCGCCCCTTCCGGTCGCCCCCGCCGACGCGGTCACCGAGGTGATCGACCCGAACGTGCTGGCCGGCGCCTCCCGGGCGGCCGAGCGCTCGGCGACGGGACTGCGCGACGACGACGCGTCGGACTCCGGGCGCGACGCCGAGCTTCCCGGCCTCGACGGCATCGCGACGCAGGACGAACCGGTCGGCGGCGCGTCCTACCGCCTCCCCTCGGTGGTCGCACTCGCCGCGGGCACGCCCCACAAGGCGCGCTCCGAGGCGAACGACGCCGTCGTCCGGGCCATCACGAACGTCTTCGATCAGTTCCAGGTCGACGCGCGCGTCACCGGCTTCTCGCGCGGGCCGACCGTCACCCAGTACGAGATCGAGGTCGGTCCCGGGGTCAAGGTGGAGCGCATCACTGCGCTGACGAACAACATCGCCTACGCGGTGGCCTCCAACGAGGTCCGCATCCTCGCCCCGATCCCGGGCAAGAGCGCGATCGGCGTCGAGATCCCGAACTCCGACCGCGAGATCGTCACCCTCGGCGACGTCCTCCGGTCCCAGGCGGCAGCGCAGTCCACGCATCCCATGACCATCGGCGTGGGAAAGGACGTCGGCGGCGGCTACGTCGTTGCCAACCTCGCGAAGATGCCCCACCTCCTCGTCGCGGGCTCCACCGGATCCGGCAAGTCGAGCTTCGTCAACTCGATGATCACGAGCCTGCTCATGCGCGCGAAGCCCGCCGACGTGCGCATGGTGCTCATCGATCCGAAGCGCGTGGAGCTGACCTCGTACGCCGGTGTCCCGCACCTCATCACGCCCATCATCACGAACCCCAAGAAGGCCGCGGAGGCGCTGCAGTGGGTCGTCAAGGAGATGGACATGCGGTACGACGACCTCGCGTCGTTCGGGTTCCGTCACATCGACGACTTCAACAAGGCGGTGGTCGCAGGCGAGGTGAACGTCCCGCCGGGGAGCGAGCGGGTCCTGAAGCCCTACCCGTACCTCCTGGTGGTGGTCGATGAGCTCGCCGACCTCATGATGGTCGCGCCGCGCGACGTGGAGGACTCCATCGTCCGCATCACCCAGCTCGCCCGCGCGAGCGGCATCCACCTGGTCCTCGCCACCCAGCGTCCCTCGGTCGACGTCGTCACCGGGCTCATCAAGGCGAACGTGCCCTCGCGGCTCGCGTTCGCGGTGACCAGCGTCACGGACTCGCGCGTCATCCTGGATCAGCCCGGCGCCGACCGCCTGATCGGACAGGGCGACGGCCTCTTCCTGCCGATGGGCACCTCCAAGGCGCTGCGCGTCCAGGGCGCGTGGGTGAGCGAGAAGGAGATCGAGACGGTCGTCGCCCACGTCACGGCCCAGGCTCGGCCGGAGTACCGGTCGGACGTCCAGGCGGCGGCGGAGAAGAAGGAGATCGACGCCGACATCGGCGACGACCTCGAGCTGCTCCTCGCTGCGGCGGAGCTCGTGGTGTCCACGCAGTTCGGTTCGACCTCGATGCTGCAGCGGAAGCTCCGCGTCGGGTTCGCCAAGGCCGGTCGCCTCATGGACCTGCTGGAGTCGCGCGAGATCGTCGGGCCGTCCGAGGGGTCCAAGGCCCGCGACGTGCTCGTGACCGGTGAGCAGCTCCCCGCCGTCCTCGCGCGCCTGCGCGGCGACGACGTCCCCGACGGTGCCGACGCCGACCCGTACGGCGCCGACGCGGTCGACGCCCAGTTCGACGGCGTGCCCGTCGTCGACGGCGACGAGGGCTCGGAGGACGCCTGGGGTCTCACGGGCAGGGACTGAACCGCACGCAGCGTGGACGATAGGCTCGGCGCGTGACCATTCCCCGTCAGCTGCCGAACGCGATCACCGTCGTGCGGATTCTGTGCGCACCGGTGTTCCTGTGGATGCTGCTGGCCGACGGCGGCGACGCCGGGCCGCTGCGCTGGTGGGCCGCGGCGCTGTTCATCGTCGCGATCGCCACGGACGGTCTGGACGGCTACCTCGCGCGACGGTACGAGATCGTCACCGACCTCGGAAAGCTCCTCGACCCGATCGCCGACAAGGTGCTGACGGGCTTCGCGTTCGTCGGCCTCTCGATCCTGGCGGAGCTTCCGTGGTGGATCACCGTGGTGGTGCTCGTCCGTGAGATCGGCATCACGATCTACCGATTCGTCGTCGTCAGCGATCACGTCCTCGCCGCCGCCTGGATGGGGAAGCTGAAGACGATGGCGCAGGCGCTGGCCCTGTCCCTCGCACTGCTGCCGCTGTGGACGATCGTGGGCGAATGGATCTTCTGGCTCAACGGCGTCGCGATGGCGGCGGCCGTCATCCTCACCATCGCCAGCGGCATCGACTACGTCGTCACCGAGGTGCGTGGGGCGCGTCGGCGCGCCCGCTGATCATGACGGATGCCGCCACCCTCCTCGCTGCGCTGAGAGAACGCGGGTGGACGGTCGCGTGTGCGGAGTCGCTCACCGGCGGGCTCGTCTGCGCCGAACTCACCGGGGTCCCCGGGGCGTCGGCCACGGTGCGCGGCGGCGTCGTCGCCTACGCGACGGAGTGCAAGGTCTCCGTCCTCGGCGTCGATCCGGCGCTGACGGAGCGGGTCGGCGCGGTCGATCCGGACGTCGCCGGTCAGATGGCCGAGGGTGCACGGCGTCTGTTCGCGGCCGACGTCGGGATCGCGACGACCGGCGTCGCGGGTCCGGACCCTCAGGACGGGCAGCCGGTGGGTACGGTGCATCTCTGCGTGGCGACCCCCGGCGGCGTTGCCGGCCTGCGTCTCTCCCTGAGCGGGAGCCGGGCCGAGATCCGCTCGGAGACGGTTCGTCGAGCGCTCCTGCTCGCGGCCGACGCGGTCGGGCGGATTGCGTGGGAATAGGCGTGTTGCGCCCGCGTTACATTCGGTGATTCCCACCCATTCCCCAGTCCCGGGGGATTAGATTGGCATCGTTCGGTGATGTACCGTTGTCCACCCGGACGGCGGCGGAGTCAGCAGTGAGGAGGGGGCCCGAAATGATCCTGGTACGTCAAGAGATCGGCGAAGTCCTTCGCGATCTCCGTCAGCAGAAGGGCCGCACCCTTCGTCAAGTCGCCAGTCGCGCGAGCGTCGCGCTCGGATATCTGAGCGAGGTCGAACGCGGACAGAAGGAAGCGTCCAGCGAGATCCTCGCCGCTGTGGCCGAAGCGCTGGATGTCCCCATCTCCACGATCATGCGGCAGGTGGGTGACCGCCTGTCGGTACTGGAGGGGCTCCAGACGTTCCCGGACGTCGTTCCCGACGACCTCGTCGCTTCGGTCGACGCCGAGCTCTCGCTGCGCTGAACCGCTGATCTTCTGTGCGCCGCAGTGAATTCGATCGCGCCGTCGATGACGAATTCGGGCCGAGAGGTCGAGTCCTCGTCGACGATCTGATCCTGCCGCCCTGGCAGGTGACGGCACGCGAGGCGCTTCGGCTCGGCGAATCGCCTCGAGCGGTGTGGCTCGCGCTGTGCGCGGAGGCGGACGTGCCCGAGGCGCGCAGGCACGGCGTCGGGCGACGCGAGCCGAAACGCTGATCCCGCCCGCACCTCCGGCGTGTCATCGAAGAAGTGTTCGATGTCGGCGTATGCTCCTCCACAGCGGGTGTCGGGTGACTGCCTGTCCACCGAACGAGCGGGGCCGGCGAGGAATGTCGGAGCCCCTCCCTAACGTGGACAGCGTCGAACGACACCCCCGCCTTGTCGCAGCACCCCTCCCGTCGGAAGGGGGCGCGACAGCCTACAGGCGACGGAACACGAGCAGAAGGAGCACGTCATGCCATCACCCGTTGACCGCGAGAAGGCTCTCGAGTCAGCCCTCGCTCAGATCGACCGGCAGTTCGGGAAGGGGTCGGTCATGCGCCTCGGCAGCGACGAGCGCGCCCCCGTCGAAGTGGTTCCGACCGGGTCCATCGCGCTCGACGTCGCGCTCGGCATCGGGGGACTCCCGCGTGGCCGCATCATCGAGATCTACGGCCCGGAGTCCTCGGGTAAGACGACGCTGACGCTCCACGCGATCGCGAACGTCCAGCGCGCCGGAGGCATCGCCGCGTTCATCGACGCGGAGCACGCCCTCGACCCGGACTACGCGCAGAAGCTCGGCGTCGACATCGACTCCCTTCTGGTCTCCCAGCCCGACACCGGTGAACAGGCCCTCGAGATCGCCGACATGCTCGTCCGCTCCGGTGCCATCGACCTCGTCGTCATCGACTCCGTCGCGGCTCTCGTGCCGAAGGCCGAGATCGAGGGCGAGATGGGTGATTCCCACGTCGGCCTGCAGGCTCGTCTGATGTCCCAGGCGCTGCGGAAGCTGACCGGTGGTCTCAACCAGACCAACACCACCATGATCTTCATCAACCAGCTGCGCGAGAAGATCGGTGTCTTCTTCGGTTCTCCCGAGACCACCGCCGGCGGCAAGGCCCTGAAGTTCTACGCGTCCGTCCGGTTGGACATCCGTCGTATCGAAACCCTCAAGGACGGAACGGATGCGGTGGGTAACCGCACCCGTGTGAAGGTCGTCAAGAACAAGATGGCGCCGCCCTTCAAGCAGGCGGAGTTCGACATCCTGTACGGTGTCGGGATCTCCCGGGAGGGCAGCCTGATCGACTTCGGAGTCGAACACGCGATCGTGAAGAAGTCCGGAGCCTGGTACACGTACGACGGCGAGCAGCTCGGGCAGGGCAAGGAGAACGCGCGGAACTTCCTGCTCAAGAACCCCGAGACGGCCGCAGACATCGAGTCCAAGATCAAGGACAAGCTCGGAATCGGCGGCGCGCGGACGGACACGGCGACGGCCGACGAGCTCGCCGCTCGACGTCCCGCGTGACGCACATCTCTACGACGGCTGCGGGTGTTCGATGACGGAGCACAGGCAGAACGGCGCCGGGTCGGCGGGGGAATCCGCTGACCTGGCGCCGGTGATCCCGCTCTTCGGGCGTGACGGGCGGGACGCCGACTGCTCGGGGCGTCCGGCGGAGCAGCCGTCCTGGCATCCTTCCTGGGTGGCGGACCCGGTCCCTCGTTCGGGGGATGATGACGAAGCCGCGGAGGCGGCCGAGCGGGCCCTGGTCAAGCGGCTGCGCACGCGCCAGCTGTCCTGTCGCGAGGCCCGCGGATTCCTGGTCGACCAGGACATCTCCGACGAGATGGTCGCGCGGATCGTCGCGGTGTGCACGGCGCGCGGCTACCTGGACGATGCGCGACTCGCGGAGCAGATCATGCACGTCGGCCTCGATCGCAAGAGGCAGGGACGTCGTGCGATCGCGCAGGCGATGACGGCACGGGGCATCCCCCGCGAGGTCGCCGACGAGGCGATGGCGGTGCTCGACGAGGACGACGAGGCCGAGCGCGCGTTGGACTTCGCCCGCACGAAGGCGCGGTCCCTGCATCAGGTGGAACGCGAGGCCGCACTCCGACGTCTGATGGGCCAGCTGGCGCGCCGGGGGTTCAGCGGCTCGGTCGTGGGCAGTGCGGCGCGCACTGCTCTGGACGAGCTCGCATCGCCGCAGAAGGTGCGTTTCCGCGACAGCTGAGACGCCCGACGCCCGGGCCCTGCGGGGTATGCCAGACTCGATCCGACCCGCGGGAGGGGCACATGGCGATTCGCGTCGAAGGCCTGAGCAAGAGCTATCGCGCCGTGCGCGCTGTCGACGACATCTCGTTCTCCGTGGGGGCGGGAGAGGTCTTCGCCTTCCTCGGCAGCAACGGGGCGGGGAAATCGACCACCATCGCGTGTCTGACGACGTTGAAGCCGTTCGACCGCGGAATGGTGGTCGTGGCGGGCCATGATGTCCGCACCGAGTCCCGACGTGCGCGCCAGTCCATCGGCGTGGTCTTCCAAGCGTCGATACTCGACGCCGACCTCACCGTCCGGGAGAACCTCGTGCTCCGTGCGCGGCTGGCCCACCTCTCGCGCAGCCGCGGCCGCGAGCGGATCGCGGAGCTGTCCGAGCTGCTCGAACTGGAGGAGTTCCTGGATCGCCGGTACGGACGACTGTCCGGCGGACAGAAGCGCCGAGCGGACATCGCCCGCGCGCTCCTCCACGAGCCCGAGATCCTCTTCCTGGACGAGCCGACCGCCGGTCTCGATCCGGCGAGCCGCACCTCCGTGTGGTCCACCATCCAGATGCTCCGCCGTCAGCGGGGGCTGACCGTGTTCCTCACCACGCACTACATGGAGGAGACCGAAGAGGCGGACCGCGTCTGCGTCATCGATCACGGGCGCATCGTCGCGGAGGGCACACCGACACAGCTGCGGGCGATCCACAGCCGCAGCGTGCTGCGGATCACCTCGACCGCTCCGCGTCGCCTGGCCGCTCTCGCGGGCGCACGCGGGTGGGAGGTCGAGCAGGACGGGGACGTCAGCGTCCTGATCGTTCCCGGGGCTGCGGAGGCGATGGAGATCCTGCGCGCACACGAGGGCGACGTCGCCGACTTCGAGTTCCGCCACGGCCGTATGGACGATGTCTTCCTCGCCCTCACCGGGCGATCCGGCGCAGCCGACGAGGGGGAGTCGTCGTGAGCGTGGTCGGTGCCCTCGTTGGGCGCAATCTTCGGGTCTTCTTCCGTGACCGGATGAACGTCTTCTTCTCTCTGCTGAGCGGGCTGATCCTGTTCGTCCTCTACACCCTCTTCCTGGCTCGACTCCAGACGGACGGCCTCGAGCAGCAGTTCCCCCAGGCGACACCCGAGGAGGTGACGGCGTTCATCAACACCTGGATGTTCGCCGGCATCATCCTCTTGACGACGATCACGACGGGTCTCGGGGCGCTCTCCGCCCTGGTCGAGGACAGCCAGAGCGGGCGTTTCGGCGACTTCCTCGTCGCGCCCATCCGACGCAGCGACATCGTGCTGGGCTACCTCCTGGCGGCCATCGCGGTGGCGCTGATCATGTCGACCGTCGTGCTCGTCGTCAGTCTCCTCTACCTCGGTCTGGTCGATGGGACGTGGCTGAGCGTCGAGCAGATCGCGACGCTCGTGGCGCTGATGGCCCTGTGCTGTGCGGCCTTCACTTCGATCTCCGCCTTCGCGGCATCCTTCGTCCGCAGCACGAGTGCGTTCTCGGCCCTGTCGACGGTGGTCGGCACGGCGATCGGATTCATCGCCGGCGCCTACATCCCCGTGGGATCGCTGCCGGCTTCCGTCGTCGACGTCATCAACGTGCTGCCGTTCTCGCAGGCCGCGATGCTGCTGCGACGTCCGTTCACCCAGGACTCCCTCGCGGTCCTCAGCGACGGCAACGCCACCGCCGAGGAGAGCCTGCGGGAGTTCTACGGGGTGGACCTCTTCGTGGGGGACACGCAGCTGACCGTCGGTGTCGCCGTCGCCGTGCTGGTGGCCGTCGCGGTCGGGTTCACGGCGCTCGCGGCGGCCCGCATCCGCACCGTCGTGCGCTGAATCTCGCGTCGCCCTCAGCCGCGGATCGTAGAATATCCGCCATCATGTCTTCCCCCTCTTCTGCGCCCACCCTCATCGCGCCGTCGCCTGCTGCCCGCGCCGCGGACGGCCGCATTCGCACGTACGAAGTCCGCACCTTCGGCTGCCAGATGAACGTCCATGATTCCGAGCGTCTGTCCGGTTCGCTCGAGAGCGCCGGTTACGTGCGGGCGGACGCCGGCAGCGAGGCCGACGTGATCGTGATCAACACCTGCGCGGTCCGCGACAATGCCGCCGGAAAGCTCTACGGCACCCTCGGGCACCTGAAGTCGCGCAAGGACAAGCACGAAGGCATGCAGATCGCCGTCGGCGGATGCATGGCGCAGATGGACAAGGACGCGGTCCTCGACAAGGCGCCCTGGGTCGACGTCGTCTTCGGCACCCACAACATGGGTTCCCTCCCGAGCCTGCTCGAGCGGGCGCGCCACAACGAAGCAGCCGAACTGGAGATCCTCGAGGCCCTCGATGTGTTCCCGTCGACACTGCCGACCAAGCGCGACTCCGTGCACAGCGGGTGGGTCTCGATCTCGGTGGGGTGCAACAACACCTGCACGTTCTGCATCGTGCCGAGCCTTCGCGGCAAGGAAAAGGACCGCCGTCCGGGCGACATCCTGAACGAGATCCGACTCCTCGTCGACGACGGCGCCGTGGAGGTCACGCTGCTCGGACAGAACGTGAACTCCTACGGGGTGGAGTTCGGTGACCGCCACGCGTTCGGGAAGCTGCTGCGAGCCGCGGGGGAGATCCCCGGTCTCGAGCGGATCCGGTTCACGAGCCCTCACCCGGCGGCGTTCACCGACGATGTGATCGACGCGATGGCGGAGACGCCGTCCGTGATGCCGCAGCTGCACATGCCGCTGCAGTCCGGCAGCGATCGGGTCCTCAAGGCCATGCGACGGTCCTACCGCAGCGAGCGGTTCCTCGGGATCCTCGACCGGGTGCGAGCGCGGATGCCGCACGCGGCGATCTCGACGGACATCATCGTCGGCTTCCCCGGCGAGACCGAGGAGGACTTCCAGGACACCCTGCGGGTCGTGGAGCAGGCGCGATTCGCCAGCGCCTTCACCTTCCAGTATTCGATCCGCGAGGGCACACCGGCGGCGACCATGCCCGACCAGGTGCCGAAGGAGGTCGTGCAGGAGCGCTATGAGCGGCTCGTGGCCCTCCAGGAGCGGATCTCCCTCGAGGAGAACCAGGCCCAGCTCGGGCGAGAGGTCGAGGTCCTGGTGTCGGCGGGCGAAGGGAAGAAGGATGCTGCGACGCGCCGCCTGACCGGTCGTGCCGAGGACAACCGCCTCGTCCACTTCGAGGTGCCGGACGGCTCCGAGATCCCGCGTCCCGGAGATGCGGTCCGCGTCGTCATCACGCACGCCGCCCCGTTCCATCTGCTCGCCGATGCGCCCTCCGGCGGTTCCCTGCGGATCCGGCGGACGCGGTCGGGGGATGCGTGGGACCGCAGGCAGGCCGAGTCCTGCGGAGTGGCGGCGCCCGCCGGAGCACCGCGCGCGGTCTCGCTCGGCCTTCCCCTCCTCCGCGTCGAGGCGTGACCGTCTCCGAAGAGTCCGGTACGCGCCTCTGGGTGGTCGTCGGGGCCACCGGGACGGGCAAGTCCGCCTTCTCCCTCGATCTGGCCGAGGCGCTTGTCCGTTCGGGCCGCGGCGCCGAGATCGTCAACGCCGACGCGATGCAGGTGTACCGCGGGATGGACATCGGCACGGCGAAGATCCCGCCCGGGGAACGCCGCGGCATCCCGCATCATCTTCTCGACGAGCTCGACGTCACCCAGGATGCCGCCGTCGCGTGGTATCAACCCCGGGCGAGGCAGGTGATCGCGGAGATCTTCGCGCGGGGCCAGGATGCGATCCTCGTCGGGGGATCGGGCCTGTACGTGTCGAGCGTCATCCACGACTTCCGCTTCCCCCCGCGGGACGACGAGGCACGCGCGCGCTGGGAAGCGGAGCTCGAGCGATCCGGCCCGGGCACCCTCTACGCGCTGCTCCGCGCGCGCGACCCGCAGACCGCCGCGCGGATCGACCCCCAGAACGGTCGCCGGATCGTCCGCGCGCTGGAGATCCTCGACCAGGGCGAGACGACGCACGGGGCGAGTCTTCCCGAGGCCCCGGCGCTCTGGCACGGCGACACGCGCATCCTCGGGCTGACGAGCCCGAGGGAGGAGCTCGTCGTACGGCTCGACTCTCGGGTCGAGCAGATGTGGCAGGACGGACTCCTCGACGAGGTCAGGGACCTCCGCGCCGAGGGGTGGGATCGCGGAACCACCGCCCGACGCGCGATCGGCTACGCCCAGGCCGCCGACGAGCTCGACGGGCTGCTCACGCGCGACGAGGCGATCGCGCGGTCGCAGGCCCTGACCCGGCGGTACGCGCGGCGGCAGGTGTCGTGGTTCCGGCGCTACGAGGGGGTCCGCTGGCTCGCACCCGCCCCGGACGCCGCCGCCCTCGTGGATGCGGCACCGGAGGCGCCGACCTCGCGCGCCTAGACTGGTGCGCATGCCGCAGACCGTCCCGTTCACCAAAGGCCACGGCACGGGGAACGACTTCGTGATCGTCCCCGACCCGGACGGCGCACTCCGGCTGACCGATGACCAGGTCGCCGTGCTGTGCGACCGCCGATTCGGCATCGGCGGCGACGGGATCCTCCGTGTCGTCCGCGCGGAGCGCATCGCCGAGGGGGCAGAGTCGGCGGCGGCGGGCGTGGAGTGGTTCATGGACTACCGGAACGCCGACGGCTCGGCCGCCGAGATGTGCGGCAACGGCATCCGCGTCTTCGCCCGCTATCTGGCCGACGTCGGATGGGCGGATCCGGATGCGGGGCCTGTGCGGATCGGCACCCGTGCCGGGATCAAGACCGTCACGCGACACGAGCGCGGCTTCGAAGTCGATCTCGGCGCGTGGCAGGTGGACGCCGGTGACGTCCTCGTCCGCGTGCGCGGCGGCGGTGCACCGCGGCCGGGTCTCGGTATCGATGTCGGAAACCCCCATGTCGTGGTGGCGCTCCCGGACGAGCGCGAGCTGGAGGAGCTGGATCTCACCGCCGTGCCCCAGCTGCACCCGGCACCTCGGCACGGTGCCAACGTCGAGTTCGTCGTGCCCGGCGACCCCCTGGTGCGCGACGGCGTCGGCATGATCCGGATGCGGGTGTTCGAACGCGGCGTCGGGGAGACGCTCAGCTGCGGGACAGGCGTCGCCGCCTCCGCGCTCGCCGTCCGCGACTGGGCGGGACCGGCGGCACCGGATCGGTGGAACGTCGAGGTCCCGGGCGGGTCGCTCGGCGTGCGCACCGTGGACGTGGACGGCGCGCTCCATGTCCTCCTGTCGGGCCCGGCGTCCTTGGTCTTCTCGGGCGAGATCTCCCTCGCCTGATATCAAGGGAGCGAGATCGGCTCCGTCGGCGGGGTGCCGTGGCGTCGCACCCGCAGCACGCGGAAGCCGCGTCCGGTCGCGGCCCGGTGGACGCTGTACCCCCGATCGAACGTCGCGGCGAGCCAGCGCTGCAGTGAGTCCGATCCGAGGTTCCGCTGCACGACGAGCCACGCGTCCGATCGCTCGTCGAGACGCGGGATCCACTTCTCGAGGAGACCGTGCAGCTCGTTCTTGCCGACGCGGATCGGCGGGTTCGAGCGGATGGATCGGAACACGATGTCGTCGGGAACATCCTCGGGGCGCACGGCGTTGACCTGGGGGAGTCCAAGATTCTCGGCATTGCGGCGTACAAGGTCCAGGGCGCGCTCATTGACGTCGACGGCCCAGATCGTCGCGTGCGGTGACGCCATGGCCAGGGACAGAGCGATGGGTCCCCACCCGCTGCCGATGTCGAGCAGATGACCCCCCGCGGGGGGAGGGGGCGTGTTCGCCAGGAGCACCGCGGTGCCCGAGTCGACGTGGTCGGGGCTGAACACGCCGCCGGCGGTCAAGACCTCGACCTCCCGTCCGTGGAGGACCACGCGGATACGCCGCAGGTTCTCCGGACTGGCGGGGGAAGCACTGAAGTAATGGTCGCTTCCCATGGCTCCCGAGCGTAGCGGAGGACGCCGTCTGCGCGGGAGGCTAGAATTCACGGATGCCCGGGCCCCGGCATCCCGGAAGGAACTGATGACGCACCACACCACACCGCCCACCGCCGACGACCAGCCGGTGGACCCGGTGGATCGCGTGCTCTCGCACGCCGAAGTCCGCTCCGGTGCACGGGTGTTCGGGAACGCGCAGGCTCTGCAGGACTCCGCGACCACCTACGGTGCGGACAGCGACGGTGACCAGTGGGATCGCGAGGAGCGCGCGGCGCTGCGACGCGTCCCGGGCCTGTCCACGGAGCTCGAGGACGTCACCGAGGTCGAGTACCGGCAGTTGCGCCTGGAGAACGTCGTCCTGGTCGGCGTACACCCCCAGGGAGCGACCGAGGATGCCGAGAACTCGCTGCGCGAGCTCGCGGCGCTCGCCGAGACGGCCGGCGCCGTCGTGCTGGACGGCGTTCTGCAGCGCCGCCCGCATCCGGATCCGGCGACCTACGTGGGGCGGGGCAAGGCCGAAGAGCTGCGCGACATCGTCGCGGCCGTCGGCGCCGACACCGTCATCGCCGATACCGAGCTCGCCCCGAGCCAGCGTCGTGCGCTCGAGGACGTCGTGAAGGTCAAGGTCATCGACCGGACCACGGTGATCCTCGATATCTTCAGCCAGCACGCCAAGAGCCGCGAGGGCAAGGCGCAGGTCGAACTCGCCCAGCTCGAGTACCTGCTGCCGCGGCTGCGCGGGTGGGGCGACTCGATGTCCCGCCAGGCGGGCGGGCAGGTCGGGGCCGGCGGCGCGGGCATGGGGTCGCGCGGTCCCGGAGAGACCAAGATCGAACTCGATCGTCGCCGCATCCGCACCCGCATGGCGCAGCTGCGTCGGCAGATCCGTGACTTCGCGCCGGCACGGGACGCCAAGCGTGCCGAGCGCCGTCGCAACACGATCCCCTCGGTCGCCATCGCCGGCTACACCAATGCGGGGAAGTCCAGCCTCCTCAATCGCCTCACCAGCGCGGGTGTCCTCGTCGAGAACGCCCTCTTCGCGACGCTCGACGCGACCGTGCGCCGGTCCGAGGCGGAGGACGGTCGTGTGTACACGCTGACGGACACGGTCGGGTTCGTGCGGAATCTTCCCCACCAGCTGGTCGAGGCGTTCCGGTCGACCCTGGAGGAGGTGGGACAGGCCGATGTCATCCTGCACGTCGTCGACGGTGCCCACCCCGATCCCGCAGCACAGCTGGCAACCGTGCGTGATGTCATCGGCGATGTCGGCGCGCGCGATCTCCCCGAGATCGTCGTGTTCAACAAGAGCGATCTTCTCGACGACGACGCACGGCTGCTTCTGCGCGGTCTCGAGCCGGACGCGGTCTTCGCATCCTCGCGGACGGGCGAGGGTGTCGACGAGCTCCGCGCGACGATCGAGGCGGCGCTGCCGCTTCCCGCGGTCGAGGTGCGTGCCCTCGTGCCCTACGACCGCGGCGAACTGGTCTCGGCGATCCACGAGCACGGCATGATCCTCGCGGAGGAGCACGAGGAGGAAGGCACCGCGGTCCATGCGCGGGTCGGCGAGCACCTCGCTGCGCGCCTCGCGCCGTTCCTCCGGAACTAATCCAGCGCCAGCGGCGGGACGTCCCGGGGCGTGAACCCGAAGACCGCCCCGAGGAACGCCAGTTCCGCCTCCAGTGCCCGCTCGATCGTCTCGGCCCGGCGGAATCCATGGCCCTCGCCGTCGAACAGCAGGTAGGCGTGCGGAACGCCGGCCGCGGCGAGAGCGTCCCGGACGGCTTCGGACTGCGACGGCGGGACGACGGCGTCCTCCGTGCCCTGCTCCAACAGCAGCGGAGTGCGGAAGTCCTCGGGCCGCGTGAGGGGCGACAGTTCGATGTAACGGGCCTCGGCCTCGGGAAGGGGCCCGACGAGTCCGTCGAGGTAGCGCGATTCGAAGTCCTCCGTCTCGGCCGCGAGAAGGCGCAGATCCGCGACCCCGTAGCGGCTGATGCCGGCCGCGAAGACCTCGGTTCCGCTGACCGCCCGAAGCACGGTCCAGCCGCCGGCCGATCCGCCCGCGATGGCCACCCGATCCGGATCGAGGCGACCCTCCGCGCCCAGGGCGCGGACGACGGCGACGACATCGTCGACATCCACGATGCCCCAGGCGCCCCGGAGTCGCTCGCGGTACGCGCGGCCGTACCCCGTCGAGCCTCCGTAGTTGACATCGAGCACTCCGATGCCGCGACTGGTGAGGTAGGCGATCTTCCCGGATGCGGCGCCGCCGACGTGGGCGGTCGGTCCCCCGTGCACGAACACGACGTAGGGTGGGGGCTCCTGGGGGGCGGAGGCGGGGGCGTCTGGATGGGTCGGGGGGAAGTCGAACGCGTGCACGGGCCCGTGGGGACCGTCGACGGTGACCGGCCGGGCGACCGGCGTGAACGCCGCCGGCCACGGGGGAGTGTCCCCGGCGATGCGCACCGCGGACTCGGGAGCGTCCGCATCGATCAGCCACAGAGCCGGCGTCCCGTCGCGCGTGGTGCCGGTGACGAGAACCTCGGTTCCGGAAGAGTCCTCGATCGCCGCGGCGGCCACGACGTCGACGGGCAGGGGACGGGCGCTCCCGTCCGCGGCCAGGACGACCACCTCGTCGCCGCCGTGGGTGCGCACCGCGACGATGCGACCGTCCTCGAGCGGGCCGAACCACCGGCTGCCGAGGACCCAGAGCGGGCCGCCGGTGTCGGCATCGGCCGCGGCGACGGGCGTCGTCGTCCCGCTGGCGACGTCGTGGCGCTGCAGGTTCCATCGGCCGTCGGGATCGTCGGCGTACAGAAGCGTCCCGTCGTCGAGCCACGTCGGCTGCAGCGGAGAGGACAGTCCGTCCGTGATGGCCCGGCCCGCGCCGGCGGGTGCCCCGAGCCCGGCGATGCGCAGCTCCGCGCGATCCCACGGCATGTCGGGGTGGTTCCACGCGATCCACGCGATGCGGCCGCCGTCGGGGGAGAGCGCGGGATGGGCGAGGAAGTCGCTCCCCGTCGCCAGGACCGCGGGTGCCGCGGCACCCGCGCCCGATGCGCCGGTCATCGGGATATCGACGATGTCGCGCCGAACGGGAGAGTCGACGACCTCCCGCACGGCGAGCAGCCGGCCATTCTGGACGCTGAGGCCGCCGAAGCGAACCCGCGGGTCCTCCGGAGTGAGGGCGACCGGCATCGAACCGGGGGCGAGCGCGTAGATCCGCTGGTCGCTCTTCTCGACGAACAGGAGCACGTCGCCGTCGGCCGCCCAGGCGCCGCCGCCGTATTCGTGCACGCGAGAGCGGGCATTCCAGGGAGCGGGGAGCAGGGTGCGGACCGAACCGTCCGCTCCGCGCGCGCGGACGGCGATGCGTCCGCCCTCGTCAGGGAGGGACTCGCCCCACCAGACCTCGTCTCGCCGTGAACCGGCGAACTGCGCCCCCTCCAGACGCGGGGACGAGCGAGCGACCGTCCGCGCATCCAACGGCGAGGGCCAGGTCCCCCATCCGGGGGACGAGGGGGCGATGTCTTCCTTCGGCGTGCTCACCCGATCCACGCTAGAGCGAAAACGCCGGGTGTGCGGCTACGGCGCCGCCTGGACCCCATCGGAGGGACGCTGTGACGCCTCGAAGGCGTCCGCATCCTTGCCGGGGCGGATCTGCAGGACCTCGAGGACCACCGCCACCGCGAGCGTCGTCAGGACCACGGCGACGACGTCGCCGATGCCGAGTGGGCGGAGGGCGAACAGCCAGAGCACCGCGGCGACGGCGAGGAGGACACGGACCAGCACGCGACGCGCGCCCAGCCAGAGTCCGAACCGGCCGGTGTCGATTCCCCAGGCCGCGACGCGGGCGCGCGCGGCTGCACCGGCGCGGCCTCCTGCTGCGCGAAGGGCTCGCGCCGGACGCGATCGCCCGAGCAGCCACCCCGCCACGGCGACGATGACACCCACCACCGTGACGACGGAGGCGGAGTGGGCCATCGCGGCGACCATCTGCGCGTAGATCACCTCCAGCGCCGACGGCGAGAGACCGGCGTCCTGCGCGACCGTGCCGATGACGCCGACGCCGACGGCGAATCCGGCGGCGAGGGACCCCGCGCCGAGGCCCAGCGCGACACCGGAGCCGACGACGGCCACGCTGCGGCGACGGGCGAGGAGGATGCCGAGGCCGAAGAGCGCGAGAGTCAGGACGGGCAACCACCAGCCCGCGACGGCCGCGGCGGCGTACCCGGCTCGCACCATCGCCAGATTCTGGCCGTCGCCGAGGATGATCACGCGGTCGACGGAGGGGATCAGGGACGCGACGCCGATGCCGCGCTCCTGGAGATTCGCCTTGACCCGCTCCACCACGGCTCCGAGCTGAATCCCGACTCCCTCGTCGGTACGGACGACCAATCCGCCGCCGTCGGACGTGGCTGCCGCGGTGAGCGCACGATGGGCGCCCCGCGTCGCCGTCGCCCAGACATCGGTGAACGCGTCGGAGGCGACCACGCGGGTGACCGTCGTCTGGACGAGGCTCTCGAGTCCGGCCGCCGCCGGCTGCTGGAGCAGCTCCAGGGCGGAGGCCGCGCGCGGCGGGAGCCCGAGATCCGTCACGGCGGAGAACACCTCGGCCGTGAGGGCGTCGAAATCGACCTGGTCCGCGATCGCCTCCATCGTCTCGTCGACGATGAGTCCCTGGACTGCGGGGTCGGAGGAGAGCGGCGCGAGGGTCGCGACGAACGCCTCCTCGTCCACGAGCTGCACGCGCGTCCAGGCGGACACGATCGAGACCGGCACGAGGATCGCCGCGATGACGATGCAGAGAGCGGACAGGACGCTGCGCGCTCTGCTGCCGGGTGTCCTCTCGCGCCCATCCATCGCCTGGACACCGACGGAGAGACGCGCGTTCTCCGCCTCCAACTCGCGGATGCGCGCCTCGAGCGCGGCAAGATCGGAGGACTCCATGCTCATGGGGACATCATGAAGCACCGCCGCCGGTCGGCGTCGGAGGATCACCCGCGGGGGGTGATCGATGCGAAGGCGACGTCAGACGGTGCGCAGGACCGCGACGACCTTGCCGAGCACCACCGCGTCGTCGCCCAGGATGGGCTCGAACGCCGAATTGCGTGGCAGCAGCCAGGTGTGGCCGTCCCGCTGGCGGAAGGTCTTGACGGTCGCCTCGCCGTCGAGCATCGCCGCGACGATGTCGCCGTTGTCGGCGCTCGGCTGGGATCGGATGACGACCCAGTCGCCGTCGCAGATCGCCGCGTCGATCATCGACTCGCCGGTGACCTTCAGCATGAACAGGTCGCCCTTGCCCACGAGCTGTCGGGGGAGGGGGAAGATCTCGTCGATCTGCTGGTCGGCCGTGATGGGGACGCCGGCCGCGATGCGACCGACCAGCGGGACCAGCGCCGCGTCGCCGACCGAGGGCGAGGCGTCCACGGGGCTCTCCGTCGCCGTGCCCGGCAGGTCGATCAGCACCTCCATCGCGCGGGTCTTCCCGGCGTCGCGGCGCAGGTAACCGCTGAGTTCGAGCTGATTGAGCTGATGCGTGACGCTCGACAGGGACTTCAGGCCGACGGCATCGCCGATCTCGCGCATGCTCGGCGGGTAGCCGTAGCGCGCGATCGACCGCTGGATGACCTCGAGGATCGCCAGCTGCTTCTCGCTGAGGCTCTTGCGGCGTCGCGTCTGGGGCTTCTGCGATCCGGTGACGTCGCTCATCTCGGCTCCTGTCTCGCCCTGTTCCGCAGAGCGTTCTTCGAATGTCGGAGGTCCGTGGTGTGGTTCCGATATCGAAACCGTATCCGCACCATCGGACCTTCGCCGGGACCGGAGGGGCGTGTCGCTTTCGACAGTGTCGGTCCGGAACCGGCATTTGACATAGATCCTAGTCGAAGATAGCTTCGGAAGAGAAGTTCGCGTGCGGCCCCTCTGGCCAGGGGCCGCATGCGAACTCCCGACCAGAGGCCGGCGCAGCCCGGCTTCAGAGGAGAAGACATGACCACCATCGACACCACCTGGTCCCCGCGTCCGGTCGCCGGTCGTCCGGTGATGCCGCGGACGCGTCTGCGTCTCACCGCCCGCGGGCGTCGCGCGCTCGCGTTCGCCGCAGCTCTTCCGGTGTCGATCGCGGTGGCGGCCGCGCTGCTCAGCGGAGGCAGTGCGCTCGCGGGGCGGGACGACGGGGCGCCCGCGGGCACGTTCACGGCCGTCGTCGTTGCGCCGGGCGACTCGCTGTGGTCGATCGCCGAGCGCGTCGCACCGAGCGCGGACCCGCGCGACGTGGTCGATGCGATCCTGCGGCTCAACGCGCTCGACGGCGCCGGCTTGCAGGCGGGGCAGAGCCTGTCGATCCCGACGGATTACGCGCGCGGGCGGTGACGGCTCGCGGGGTGAGCGGCGCTCTACGATGGGAGGGGTGACCACCCGCTTGGAAGACCTGCCCCTTCGCGATGATCTCCGGGGGATGACGCCCTATGGCGCCCCGCAGGCAGCGCTCCCCGTGGCGCTGAATGTCAACGAGAACACCCACCCGGTCCCGGCGGAGGTCGCCGACGACATCCTCGACGCGGTCGCGCTGGCTCTTCGCGAGGTGAACCGCTACCCCGACCGCGAGTTCAGCGGCCTGCGCGATGGCTTCGCCCAATACCTCGGACACGGACTCGAAGCGGCCAACATCTGGGCGGCGAACGGGTCCAACGAGGTCCTGCAGCATGTGCTGCAGGCGTTCGGCGGCCCGGGGCGGCGCGCGTTCGGGTTCGCGCCCACCTACTCCATGTACCCCCTCCTCACGCGTGCGACCGGGGCGGAATGGGTCGCCGGCACGCGTCGCGACGACTTCACGGTCCGCGCCGACGACGCGGCGCGGCAGGTCGCCGAGGCGCACGCCGACGTCGTGTTCCTGTGCGCGCCGAACAACCCGACGGGAACGCCGATGGGTCTCGACGAGATCCGGGCGGTGTACGACGCGACCGACGGCATCGTCATCGTCGACGAGGCCTACCAGGAGTTCGCTCCGCGGGAGGAGCCGTCGGCCCTGACCCTGCTTCCCGGCCGCGAGCGTCTCGTGGTCTCTCGCACCATGAGCAAGGCCTTCGCCTTCGCGGGCGCGCGCGTGGGCTATCTGGCGGCCGATCCCGTCGTGGTCGACGCGCTCCGACTCGTCCGACTGCCCTACCACCTGAGCGCGCTGACCCAGGCGGCGGCGACGGCGGCGCTGCAGCACGCGCCGACCATGCTGCGGATGGTGGACGACATCGTCGCTCAACGCGATCGCATCTCGGCGACACTTCAGGCGCTCGGCTACCGACCGTACGAGTCGTGGACGAACTTCGTCCTCTTCGGCGGCGTCGACGACCCCCGTGCCGTCTGGGAGGGGCTCTACCGGCGCGGCGTCCTCATCCGGGACGTCGGGATCGCGCACCACCTCCGGGTGACGGCGGGCACCGAGGAGGAGACGACGGCGTTCCTGGATGCCCTCGCCTCGGTAGGATCGGGCTCATGAACGCCCCCCGCACCGCTTCCCTCTCGCGTGCGACCAGTGAGTCTCGCGTCGAGGTGGAGCTCGATCTGGACGGCGCCGGACGCAGCCGCATCGACACCACCGTCCCGTTCTTCGACCACATGCTGACGGCGTTCGCGAAGCACTCCCTGACCGATCTCACCATCCGGGCCGAGGGCGACACCCACATCGACGCCCACCACACCGTGGAGGACGTCTCCATCGTCCTCGGGCAGGCGATCCGACAGGCCCTGGGCGATAAGGCCGGCATCGCTCGCTACGGCGACGCCCTCGTGCCGCTGGACGAGGCGCTCGCACAGGCGGTCGTCGACATCAGCGGGCGGCCGTACCTCGTCCACTCGGGCGAACCCGCCGGATTCGAGCACCACCTGATCGGGGGGCACTTCACCGGCTCCCTCGTCCGGCACAGCTTCGAAGCCATCAGCGTCCACGCAGGGCTCACCGTGCACGTGCGCGTGCTCGGCGGCCGCGATCCACACCACATCGCGGAGGCGGAGTACAAGGCATTCGCACGCGCGTTCCGCCAGGCGAAGGCGCTCGACCCCCTCGTGGAGGGGATCCCGAGCACGAAGGGCGCACTGTGACGGAGCTCGGCTCCCGGCCGACCGTCGCGGTCCTCGACTACGGCTCGGGGAACGTCCATTCGGCCGTCAAGGCGCTCGTGTCGGCGGGCGCGGATGCGCGGTTGACGTCGGATGCCGGATTCGTGCGCGACGCGGACGGGCTCGTCGTCCCCGGCGTCGGAGCGTTCCACGCCGTCATGGAGGCACTGCGCGCCCAGCGTGGTGACCAGCTCATCGAGCGGCGGCTCGCCGGGGGTCGCCCTGTGCTCGGCATCTGCGTCGGCATGCAGGTGATGTTCGAGCTCGGTGTCGAGCGCGGCAAGGATACCGAGGGGCTCGGCGAGTGGCCCGGTGCGGTCACGCAGCTGGACGCGCCCGTCCTGCCGCACATGGGGTGGAACACCGTCGCCCCCGGCGAGGGTACGGTCCTCTTCCGCGGCCTCGAGAGCGAGCGGTTCTACTTCGTGCACTCGTTCGCGGCGCAGACATGGTCGATGGTCGCTCAGGACACCTTTCGCCAGCCGACCCTGACGTGGAGCACGTACGGCTCGTCGTTCCTCGCCGCCGTCGAGAACGGCCCGCTCTCGGCGACGCAGTTCCATCCGGAGAAGTCGGGGGAGGCCGGCATCCGCCTCCTCGCCAATTGGATCGGCGGCCTCGGCGGGGCTACTCTCTGAGATCGTGCCCTGCAGCGGGTTCCCACCCGCCTCACCCGTCCCGCACGAGGAGCCATGAACGATTTCGCGTCCACGCCCACGCTGACCCTCCTTCCCGCCGTCGACGTCGCCGATGGGAAGGCGGTGCGCTTGACCCAGGGTGAGGCCGGCACCGAAACCAGCTACGGCGACCCGATCGACGCCGCACACGAGTGGGCGCGTCAGGGCGCGCAGTGGATCCATCTCGTCGATCTGGACGCGGCGTTCGGTCGCGGCAACAACGCCTCGATCCTGCGCAAGGTGATCAAGTCGGTGCGGGGTGTCCAGGTCGAGCTCTCCGGCGGCATCCGCGACGACCGCACGCTCGAGGCGGCGCTCGAGAGCGGCGCCGCGCGCATCAACCTGGGAACGGCGGCGCTCGAGAACCCCGAGTGGGCAGCCGACGTCATCGGGCGCTACGGCGACGTGATCGCCGTAGGCCTCGACGTGCGCGGCACGACGCTCGCCGCCCGCGGCTGGACCCGGGAGGGCGGCGATCTGTGGACGGTCCTGGACCGACTCGAAGACGCCGGCTGCAGCCGTTACGTCGTCACAGACGTGACCAAGGACGGCACGCTGCAGGGCCCGAACCTGGAGCTTCTGCGGGAACTCACCACGCGCACGCCGAAGCCGATCGTCGCCTCCGGCGGTGTGTCGAATCTGGACGACATCGCCGCACTCCGGGAGCTCGTGCCGCTCGGCGTCGAGGGGGCCATCGTCGGAAAGGCCCTCTACGCCGGGGCCTTCACCCTGGCGGAGGCTCTGGATGTCGCCGGACGCTGACGGAGCACACTCCGCCGACTCGGCCGGCGTCCCCTGGAAGGGTCGGGAGTTCCGCGCGAATCCGCACGCCGCCGACGACGGCTCGGCGGACCCCGCGCTCGCCGAGGCGCTGCGCCGCTTCGCCGCCGGCGACGGCTCACCCGTCGAGGTGGTCGACGCGTACCGCTCGGCCCGTCTGCTGATCCCCCTCGTAGCGGAGAAGGGCGACGAGGGCATCGGCGCGCACGGGCTCGCGGTGGACAAGACCCAGGAGCTGTCGATCGTGACGGTCGCGGCCCCCGACGGGCGCCGCATCCTCCCCGTGTTCTCCAGCGTCGCGGCGATGCAGAAGTGGGATGCCGCCGCACGGCCCGTTCCGGCCGACGGCGTCCGGACGGCGCTGGCCGCGGTGCAGGACGGAACGGATCTGATCGTTCTGGATCCGACGTCGTCCACGGAGTTCGTCGTGCGTCGGCCTGCGGTCTGGGCGATCGCCCGCAGCGAGCCGTGGGAGCCCAGTTACGCCTCCCCGGAGGTCTACGCGGGCCTCCAGGAGAGCATCGGCGGCGAGCTCGCGGTCCTTGACCTGTCGGTGGCGCCGGGGGATCCCCGAGGGACGCTGCGCGGACCCGAGCTGGTGGTGCGACTGGAGCTCATCGCGGGACTCGACAGCGCGGAGCTCGACGCCGTCTTGAAGAGACTCGCGGCGCGCTGGGCCGCGGATGACCGGATCGCGACCCTCGTCGACTCCCTGTCGGTGTCTCTCGTCCGCGGAGGCTGAGCCTGCTCAGGTGACGGGGCCCGTCCACTTCTCGCCCGGTCCCTTGCCGATCGGATCGGGAATGGCGGAGGCTTCGCGGAACGCCAGCTGCAGCGAGCGCAACCCGTCCCGCAGCGATCGGGCGTGCATGTCGCTGATCTCGGGAGCGCCGGCGGTGATCAACCCCGCGAGGGCGTTGATCAGCTTGCGCGCCTCATCGAGGTCTGTCTGCTGCGCGGGATCGTCGGCGAGGCCGACTTTCACCGCGGCGGCGCTCATCAGATGCACCGAGGTCGTGGTGATGACCTCGACCGCGGGCACGGCGGCGATGTCGCGCGTGGCCGACGCGGCGTGGCGCTCCTGTTCCTCCCACTGCGCGTGTCGGTCGTCGTCGGGGCTCGGAATCGTTGTCACGTCGCTCTCTCTGCTACACTTCAGCGGGCACCGGAGCGTCTTGCTCCGGACCGAAAGAGGATTCGATCCCACCCGCGCTTGCCGCTCCAGGCTACCGGGTCCTGCACTCCGCCCCTGACCTCGCGTCGGGGGTCGTCCCTCGAGGATTCGGGTGCGAGAAAGCCGGCGCTGGTGCGCCGTGCGGGTGGAAGCGACCTCCTCTTTCCATCGCGGCAGCGTCCGCGGTGGCTGTCACCCGTCACGTCAGAGGAGTTCCGCATCAGCGATCCCCGCACCAATGAGCGCATTCGCGTGCCCGAGGTCCGACTCGTCGGTCCCGGCGGCGAGCAGGTCGGCGTCGTCCGCATCGAAGTCGCCATGCGACTGGCTCAGGAGGCCGATCTCGACCTGGTCGAGGTGGCGCCCAACTCCAAGCCGCCCGTGGTCAAGATCATGGACTACGGGAAGTTCAAGTACGAGGCCGCTCAGAAGGCCAAGGAAGCGCGTCGCAATCAGGCGAACACGGTCCTCAAGGAGGTCCGTTTCCGCTTGAAGATCGAGGCGCACGACTACATCACCAAGCTCAAGCGCGCCGAGGGCTTCCTCCAGGCCGGCGACAAGGTGAAGGCGATGATCCTGTTCCGTGGTCGCGAGCAGTCCCGCCCGGAGCAGGGTGTGCGCCTGTTGCGCAAGTTCGCCGAGGATGTCGCGGAGTTCGGCACGGTCGAGTCCAACCCGACCATCGACGGCCGCAACATGGTGATGGTCGTCGCGCCGCACAAGAACAAGTCCGAGGTCAAGACGGAGCAGAACGCCCAGCGGGCGGCGAACAAGGAAGCGGCGCGCTCCGCGCGTCACGCCGATGACGACACCGCCGCGGACACCTCGTCGGACGACGAGTAGGCCCCCAGACTCCCGCATCGCGGGATCCAGACTCCCGCTCGCGCGGGATGCGATAACGAAGGAAGAACAGATGCCGAAGCAGAAGACCCACTCGGGTGCGAAGAAGCGCTTCAAGCTGACCGGAAGCGGAAAGCTGATGAAGCAGCAGGCCGGTATGCGCCACAACCTCGAGGGCAAGTCGTCGCGCGTCACGCGCCGTCTGAACCAGGAGCAGGTTCTGGCGCCGGGCGACGCCAAGGTCGCCAAGAAGCTCCTCGGTCACTGAGCGCGTTCGCACGATAGGAAACAGAAGAAATGGCAAGAGTAAAGCGGGCGGTCAACGCCCACAAGAAGCGTCGCGTCATCCTCGAGCGCGCCTCCGGCTACCGCGGGCAGCGCTCGCGCCTGTACCGCAAGGCCAAGGAGCAGGTCACCCACTCCCTGGTCTACGCGTACCGCGACCGTCGCAAGCGCAAGGGCGACTTCCGTCGTCTGTGGATCCAGCGCATCAACGCCGCGAGCCGTCAGAACGGCCTGACCTACAACCGCTTCATGCAGGGCCTCGGCCTCGCGGGCGTCCAGGTCGACCGTCGTATGCTCGCCGAGCTCGCCGTGAACGAGCCGGCCACCTTCGCCTCGCTCGTCGCGACCGCCAAGGCGGCTCTCCCGGAGAACGTCAACGCCCCCAAGGGTGCGTGAGCGGCATCCGCTGATCGAACGGGCGCTTCCCCTCGGGGAGGCGCCCGTTCCGTCTTCCCCGGCGATGTCGGATGGCGGGGGCTGCGGTCCCTAGGATGAGACATGTGCTGGAGAATCCGCGATCGCCCCGCGTTCGCGCCGTCGCGAAGCTCACCAAACGCCCGGCGCGTGCGGAGACCGGGCTGTTCCTCCTCGAAGGCCCCCAAGCGGCCCGCGAAGCGCTCACGCACCGTCCGGACATCATGGTCGAGCTCTTCGCGACGCCCTCGGCGATGGAGAGGCACGCCGACATCCGCGAGGCCGCGGTCGCGGCGGGGCTCGAGGTGGTGTTCGCCACCGAGAGCGTCGTCGACGCGATGGCCGACACCGTCACCCCGCAGGGCATCGTCGCGGTCGCGCGGCAGGCCCCGACATCCGTGCGGGACATCTTCGCCGGGGAGCCGCGGCTCGTCGCGATCTGCGAGGAGGTCCGCGACCCCGGAAACCTCGGGACCATCATCCGCGCTGCGGACGCGGCGGGGGCGGACGCCGTCGTCCTCACCGGGCGCACGGTGGACCCCTACAACCCGAAAGTGGTGCGCTCCACCACCGGATCCCTGTTCCACCTGCCCGTCGCCGTCGGCGTCGATCTCGCCGACGCCGTCGCGCGCGCCCGTGCGGCCGGTGTGCGCGTGATCGCCGCGGACGTCGGGGGAGGAGACTTCCTCGGCTCGCGCGATCTCCTGGCAGAACCGACGGCATGGCTCTTCGGCAATGAGGCGCGCGGCCTCGAGGACGATGCGCTCGCCCTCGCGGACCTCTCCCTGCGGCTGCCGATCTACGGCTCGGCGGAATCGTTGAACCTCGCCACCGCGGCGAGCGTGTGCCTCTACGAGACGGCGTTCGCGCAGCGTACGCACGCCTGACCTCGCCGCCGCGCACCGCGCATTACGGGCGGGTAAAGGTTGGTGTGGATAACCTGCGTCTTCGTTGAGGTGTGCTTAAGCTTGCGGGATGAGCAGCTCAGAGGCCGACAGCGCCCCCGCGACGTCGAACATCTCGGTGCGGCGCGGCGATCCCCTCGTCGTCATCCGCGGGGTGCAGAAGCACTACGGGGACTTCCAGGCCCTCACCGACATCGACCTCACGGTCAACCGCGGCGAGGTGGTCGTCGTCATCGGCCCGTCGGGGTCGGGGAAGTCCACGCTCTGCCGCACGATCAACCGCCTCGAGACCATCACCGAGGGCGACATCTCCATCGACGGGCAGGAGCTGCCCAAGGAGGGGAAGGCCCTGGCGCACCTCCGGGCCGATGTCGGGATGGTGTTCCAGTCGTTCAACCTCTTCTCCCACCTGACGATCCTCGACAACGTCACCCTCGGACCCATCAAGGTGCGCGGCATGAAGCGGGCGGACGCCGAGCGCGAGGCGACGGCCCTGCTCGAGCGCGTCGGGGTCGCCCACCAGGCGCAGAAGCTGCCCGGTCAGCTCTCCGGGGGACAGCAGCAGCGCGTGGCGATCGCCCGCGCCCTGGCCATGAACCCGAAGGTCATGCTCTTCGACGAGCCGACGAGCGCGCTGGACCCGGAGATGATCACCGAGGTCCTGGACGTCATGGTCGGTCTCGCCCAGAGCGGGATGACGATGATCGTCGTGACCCACGAGATGGGGTTCGCGCGCAAAGCCGCCGACCGCGTCGTCTTCATGGCGGACGGGCGCATCGTCGAGGAGGCGACGCCGGAGGAGTTCTTCACCCGTCCGCGCAGCGACCGCGCGAAGGACTTCCTCTCCAAGCTCATCACCCACTAGGACGCAGCCGAACGAAAGGACATCCTCGGCGTTCCAGCACCCGCCGCGGCACGGCCACCCGACGGCCTCCGCTCCACCCCACGCTCAGGAGATACCCCCATGCGTCACCGCAGAATGCTCGCCGGCATCGGCCTCGCCGCCGCCGCCGCCCTCACCCTCACCGCCTGCAACAGCGGATCGCCCACCGCGGCGCCCGGAACCGACGGCGGGGAGCCCGCAGACACCTCATCCCTGTGGGAGGTCAACACCGAGGTCGACCTCGCCGGCAGCCCCACCTACGACCGGATGGTCGAGCGCGACGGCGTCGTCGTCGGCGTGAAGAACGACCAGCCGGGTCTCGGCATCGAGGACGCCACGACGGGGGAGCGCACCGGCTTCGACGTCGACATCGCGCGCTGGATCGCCGCGTCGCTCGGATTCGACGAGGAGCAGATCGAGTACGTCACGATCCCCTCGGCCAACCGCGAGCAGGCCATCGTCAACGGCGACATCGACTACTACGTCGGCACCTACTCGATCACCGACTCCCGCGATGAGCAGATCGATTTCGCCGGGCCCTACTTCATCACGGGCCAGGGCCTGCTCGTCGCCGCCGACAACGAGGACATCGCCGGCCCCGACGACCTCGCGGGAAAGATCGTGTGCTCGGTGACCGGATCCACGCCGCTCCAGCGCATCCGCGACGAGTACAGCCCGGGTGACACGGTTGAGTACGACACGTACTCGCAGTGCGTCGAGCAGCTGAAGGCCGGTTCGGTGGACGCCATCACCACCGACGAGGCGATCCTCGCCGGCTACGTCGCACTCGAGCCGGACGAGCTGAAGATCGCCGGTGAACCCTTCAGCGAGGAGCGCTACGGCGTGGGCCTCGAAGAGGGCGACACCGCTCTCAAGGACTGGATCAACACCCTCTTCACGGAGGGCGGCGACACCTGGACCGCGCTGTTCGACATCCATCTGGCACCCGCCGGCATCTCGGGCGAGCAGCCCGACGTCGACGAGTGAGCGATCGGGGGCGGCTGAGAGGCCGCCCCCGATCCCCATCCCCTACATCCGGAGAAAGAGGAGCGCGTGGGCGTCATCTTCGACAACCTCGACCTGTGGGCACAGACGCTCGTCGGGACGCTGGTGCTGTTCTTCGCCGGCGGTCTGCTGGCCCTCGTACTCGGAACGCTGGTCGGCGCGATGCGGGTGTCGCCGGTCCCCGTCGCACGCGGCGTCGGATCGCTCTACGTCAACCTCATCCGCAACACACCGCTCACGCTGGTGTTCTTCGCGTTCGCCTTCGCCCTGCCCCCGCTGCTCGGGCTCCGCCTGACGGCACCGGTCTCCCTCACCCTCGCCGTGTGCGCCCTCGGCATCTACACCGCCACGTACGTCGCCGAGACCATCCGCTCCGGCATCAACACGGTCCCCGTGGGGCAGGCAGAGGCGGCCCGCGCACTCGGGCTGACCTTCGGGCAGGTGATGGGCCTGGTGGTGATGCCCCAGGCGTTCCGATCGGTCATCCCGCCGATGATGAGTGTCTTCATCGCCCTGCTCAAGAACACCACCGTCGCGGCGGGATTCTCCGTCGTCAACCTGGGGTCGATCCGCAACTACCTCAGTGAGCGCGGCGAGAACCAGTTCGTGGTGATCCTCTGGGTGATGGCCATCTTCGTCGCGCTCGTCCTGCTTCTGTCGTGGGCGCAGCGGGCCCTCGAGAACCGATGGAAGGTGGCGCGATGAGCAGCGTCCTCTACGACGTCCCCGGTCCCCGCGCGATCGCGCGCAACCGCGTCCTCGGCGTCCTCACCGTCCTCGTCGTCGCCGCGCTGGTCGGATTCCTGCTCTGGCGCCTGTGGGAGACCGGTCAGTTCACCGCCGAGAAGTGGTCGGCGTTCACGTACACCAACGTCTGGATCCAGATCGGGCTCGCGACGCTTCGCACCCTGGGTGCCTTCGCCGTGGCGGGGCTCGGTGCCCTCGCGCTCGGCTTCGTCCTCGCGATCGGTCGGATGTCGCAGCATGCCTGGATCCGCATTCCTGTGGGCGCCGTGGTCGAGGTGCTGCGCGCCATCCCCGTCCTGGTCTTCATGTTCCTGCTCTACTACGGCTTCCCCGTCCTCGGCATCCGGATGGAGCCGTACTGGGCGGTCGTGATCGCCCTCATCGCCTACAACGGGTCGGTGCTGGCCGAAGTGATCCGCGCCGGCGTGGAATCCCTCCCGCGCGGTCAGTCCGAGGCGGGCTACGCGCTCGGTCTCCGCAAGGCGGGCGTCATGCGCCTCATCCTCCTGCCCCAGGCGATCCGGGCGATGATGCCGGTCATCATCGCGCAGCTGGTGGTGACGTTGAAGGACACCGCGCTCGGGTTCATCATCACCTACCCCGAGCTGCTGTTCTACGCTCGCTTCATCGGGTCCCAAGCGACGCTGGACTCGCCCATCATCCCGGCGACGATCATCGTCGGCGCGATCTACATCGGGCTCTGCCTGCTCCTGTCCCTGGTGGCCTCCGCCGTCGAGAAGCGGCTGCGCCGCTCGCCTCGCGCGGTGGTGCTGGACGCCGGCGGGGGGACCGAGCCTGCGACGGCGACCGAGACGATCGCCGCGCGGCGCGGACTCGGCAAGTTCGACGGAACCGCGGGCGGCGTCAGCACCTGAGGTGCGTCGGTAGACTCGGTCCTCGTGTCCGAGACTGAACTGATCACCCCCGAGGCGGTGGATGCCGCGGTCGAGGCCGCGCTGACGGCTGTGGCCGATGCCGGTGACACCGCCGCCCTCAAGGCGGCCCGGTCGGCCCACGCGGCCGAGGGGTCCGCGTTGGCGGCGCTGAACGCCCAGCTGCGGAACGTGCCCGCCGACCAGAAGGCCGCGCTCGGCAAGCTCGTCGGGCAGGCCCGCGGGCGCGTGTCGTCCGCCTTCGCGGCGCGGGAGAAGGAGCTCGCCGAGGCGGAGACCGCGGCGGCCCTCGAAGCCGAGCGCGTCGACATCACCGCGCTCGCCGCCCGCGCACGCGTCGGGGCGCGGCATCCGCTCACCCTTCTGCAGGAGCAGATCGGCGACATCTTCGTCGGCATGGGATGGGAGGTGGCCGAGGGGCCCGAGCTCGAACACGAGTGGTACAACTTCGACGCCCTCAATCTGGACCCCGACCACCCGGCGCGGCAGATGCAGGACACCTTCTACGTCGACCCCGTCGAGCGGCACCTGGTGCTGCGGACCCAGACCTCGCCGGTGCAGATGCGCACGATGCTCACCCGCGAGCTGCCGGTCTACGTGATCTCGCCCGGACGGGTGTACCGCACCGACGAGTTCGACGCGACGCACCTGCCGGTGTTCAGCCAGTTCGAAGGCCTCGTGATCGACAGGGGCATCACGATGGCGCACCTCAAGGGAACGCTGGACCACGTCGCCCGCGCGCTCTTCGGCGCGGAGGCCAAGACTCGGTTCCGGGCCAACTACTTCCCGTTCACGGAGCCGTCCGCCGAGCTCGACCTCTGGCACCCCACCTTCACCGGCGGAGCCCGGTGGATCGAGTGGGGCGGCTGCGGCATGGTGAACCCGAACGTCCTGCGGGCCGCGGGCATCGACCCCGAGGAGTACTCCGGGTTCGCCTTCGGGATGGGGATCGAGCGGACCCTGATGTTCCGCAGCGACGTCAAAGACATGCGCGACATGGCCGAGGGCGATGTCCGCTTCAGCGAGCAGTTCGGAATGGTGGTCTGATGCGCGTCCCGCTCTCCTGGCTTCGCGAGTTCGTCGACGTGCCGGCATCGGCAACGGGCGACGAGGTGCTCGCCGACCTCGTCCGGGTGGGGTTCGAGGAAGAGGAGGTCATCGCCTTCGAGCTCGCCGGCCCCATCGTCGTCGGCGAGGTGCGTGAGTTCGTCGAGGAACCGCAGTCCAACGGCAAGACGATCCGGTGGTGCCAGGTCGACGTGGGCGAGGCGCTCGGGGGCGTCCGCGGCATCGTCTGCGGCGCCCGCAATTTCTTCGCGGGCGACAAGGTCGTCGTGACCCTCCCCGGCTCCGTCCTCCCGGGACCGTTCCCGATCGCGGCGCGGAAGACCTACGGTCACGTCTCCGACGGGATGATCGCGTCGGCCAAGGAGCTGGGCCTCGGCGACGAGCACTCCGGCATCCTCCGCCTCGTCGATCTCGGGATCGACGCGCCGGTCGGCACCGACGCGATCGCGCTCCTCGGGCTCGATGACGTCGCCGTCGATGTCAACGTGACCCCCGATCGCGGGTACGCGTTGTCGATCCGCGGGATCGCGCGGGAGTACTCGCACGCGACGGGTGCGGCGTTCCGCGACCCGGGCGCGAAGGCCTGGGGTGAGGTGAACCTGCACGACGAGAGCGCGTTCGCCGTGACGGTGCAGGATGCCGCTCCCATCCGCGGCCGGGTGGGAGCGACGGAGTTCGTCGCGCGCATCGTGCGGGACGTCGATCCGACCAAGCCGACGCCGCCCTGGATGATCGCGCGGCTGACGCTCGCCGGAATCCGATCGCTCGGCATCCTGATCGACATCACCAACTACGTCATGATCGAGCTCGGTCAGCCGATCCACGGGTATGACCTCGACCGGCTGCAGGGCGGCATCACCGTGCGCCGCGCCGCGGCGGGGGAGACCCTGCAGACCCTCGACGGCAAGACCCGCACGCTGCACACCGAGGACCTCCTCATCACGGACGACTCCGGCCCCATCGGCCTCGCGGGTGTGATGGGCGGCGGGACGACGGAGATGACGGACGCGACGCGGAACGTGCTCATCGAGGCGGCGACATTCGACACGGTGACGATCGCGCGCACCGCTCGACGACACAAGCTCCCGAGTGAGGCGTCACGGCGATTCGAGCGCGGCGTCGACCCGGCGATCGCGTTCGTCGCAGCCGCCCGCGTCGCCGAGCTCATGGAGCGCTATGCCGGTGGCACGGACACCCGCGCCGGCGGGGCGATCAACGCCACGCGTGTCGACCCCATGATCGAACTGCCGCGCGACTTCGTGTCCGGACTCATCGGGGTCGCCTACACCCCGGACGAGATTGTGGCGTCGCTGGAGATGATCGGCGCGGCGGTGCGCGAGACGGCCGCGGGCTGGGTCGTCGCGGCTCCGTCCTGGCGGCCCGACCTCACCGACAAGTGGACGCTGGCGGAGGAGGTCGCCCGCATCACCGGGTACGACCGCATCCCCTCGGTCCTGCCGGTCCCCCCGGCCGGACGCGGGTTCACCCCGGCGCAGCAGGGGCGTCGCCGCGTGGCGAACGCGCTCGCCGCGGCCGGGTACGTCGAGACCCCGTCGTTCCCCTTCGTCACCGAAGGCGACAACCGTCTCCACGGGTCCGCCACCGGGGGAGAGGTCGCCTCGGTCCGACTCGCGAACCCCCTGGACGGCCAGCATCCGTTCCTTCGCCGCTCGCTCGTCCCCGGGCTGCTGCAGGTCGCGCACCGCAACGTCTCGCGCGGGCTGCTGGATCTGGCGCTCTTCGAGTCGGGGGTGGTCTTCCGCCCCGCCGTGGGGCAGACCTACGGCACCCCCTTCGTCCCGCCGCCGGCGGTGCGACCGGATGCCGCCACGCTCGCCGAGCTGGACGCGGCCATCCCGCCCCAGCCGCGGCACGTCGCCGTGCTCGTCACCGGGCACCGCGTCGCCAAGCAGCCCGGGACCGCGGCGGAGCCGTTCGAACTGGTGGACGTCCTGGATGCGGTCCGCACGATCTCCGGGGCCGCCGGTGTGCGCATCGACGTGGTCCAGACGCAGCGCGCGGCACTGCACCCGGGTCGCGCGGGCGCGCTCGTCGTCGACGGCGCCGAGGTCGGCTACGTCGGGGAGATCCTGCCGGCCGTGGCAGCCGACGCGGACCTCCCGGGCCGCGTGTACGTCGCGGAGCTCGATCTCGACCGCGTGCTGGATGCCGCGCGCACCGTCACCGCCGCGACCCTGTCGGGGTACCCGGCCGCGACCCAGGACGTCTCGCTCGTCGTCTCCGAGGAGGTCCCGGCGGCGGCCCTCCGCGATGCGCTCCTCGACGGCGCCGGTCCTCTGCTCGAGGCCGCCCGGCTCGTCGACGACTATCGCGGAGCGGGAGTGGCGGAGGGGAGCAAGAGCCTCACCTTCGCGCTCCGGTTCCGTGCGCCCGATCGCACGCTGACCGCGGCCGAGGCGACCGAAGCCAAGCTCGCCGGCGTCGCGCGCGCGCAGGAGCAGTGCGGCGCCGCGATCCGCGACTGACCTCGCTCCCGCCGGGGAGGCGCGTCGGGTCCGCCCCACCGATTTGGTGCGGCGGGCCCGGCCTCGATATCGTCTCGGCATGCCCACCGCCGCATCGGGAACCCGCAACGCGCTTTCGCGCGTGGTTCCCGCGCGCCGACGCCGCGACGGACGCCGACTCTAGGCGACGCCGCGTTCCACCCTTCGCCGGGTGCCGACGGGGCCGTCGCCGCTCCCGGCCCGCCGCGCTCGCCGCGGCATCCGACTCTCTAAGGTGGAACCCATGACGTATTCGGTCGCCGTCTCCGGCGCATCGGGCTATGCCGGCGGCGAGATCCTGCGCCTTCTCGCGGCGCACCCCGACGTCGAGATCCGCACCGTGACCGCGCACTCGAACGCGGGGTCGCCCCTCATCGAGCATCAGCCCCACCTGCGCTCGCTTGCGCACCTCGAGCTGCAGCCGACCACGCCCGAGGTCCTCGCCGGACACGACATCGTCGTTCTCGCCCTTCCGCACGGGCAGTCGGGCGCGATCACGGAGTCCCTGTCGGATGCCGCGCTCGTCATCGACGCGGGGGCGGATCATCGGCTGGAGTCGGTCGCGGACTGGGACCGGTTCTACGGCGGCGACTTCCACGAGCCCTGGGCCTACGGCGTCCCGGAGCTGCCGGTGCGCGGGGGGAAGCAGAGGGAGCACCTGGTCGGTGCGCGCCGGATCGCGGCACCGGGGTGCAACGCCTCGACCGTGAGCCTGAGCCTCGCGCCGGGCGTCGCGGCGGGTGTCATCGACCCGCGTGACATCGTCACGGTCCTCGCCGTGGGGCCGTCGGGCGCCGGAAAGTCGCTGAAGACCACCCTGCTCGCCTCCGAGATACTCGGATCGGCCAATCCGTATGCCGTCGGCGGTTCGCACCGCCATATCCCCGAGATCCGGCAGGCCCTCGCCGCGGCGTCGCCGTCCGAGATCGTGGCCGGCGCCGACGAGGGGATCCGGATCTCCTTCACCCCTGTCCTCGTGCCGATGTCCCGCGGCATCCTCGCGACGTCCTCTGCTCCGATCGCGCCCGGCGCGACGGATGCCGAGATCCGCGCGGCCTGGGAAGACGCCTACGTCGACGAGACGTTCGTGACGCTTCTGCCGGAGGGGGTCTTCCCTCGGACCGCGGATGTCGTGGGGGCGAACACCGCGCTCCTGGGCCTCGCCGTCGACCGGCCGGCGGGCAGGGTCACCGTCGTCGCCGCCGTCGACAACCTCGTCAAGGGCACCGCGGGCGCCGCGGTGCAGTCCATGAACATCGCGCTGGGGCTCCCCGAGGGCACCGCATTGACCGTGAACGGAGTCGCACCGTGAGCGTCACCGCACCCCGAGGGTTCGAGGCGGCCGGCGTCGCCGCGGGACTGAAGTCCACCGGCGCGCTCGATGTGGCCGTGGTGGTCAACCGCGGTCCGCTCAAGGTCGGCGCCGCGGTGTTCACGTCCAACCGGGCCAAAGCCAACCCGATCCTCTGGTCGCAGCAGGCGATCGCCGGCGGCGTCGTGGAGGCCGTCGTGCTCAACTCCGGCGGGGCGAACTGTTTCACCGGGAGCTTCGGCTTCCAGACGACGCACCAGACCGCCGAGAAGGCGGCAGAGCTGCTCGGCGTCGGCGCAGGCGACATCCAGGTGTGCTCGACCGGACTGATCGGCACGGGGGACGAAGTCTTCCGTGCCAAGGTCCTCGCCGGGACGGAAGCGGCGATCGCCGCGCTCCGCCCCGACGGCGGGGTCCCGGCATCCGAGGCGATCATGACCACCGACTCCCGGGCGAAGCGCGCCGTCCGCGAGGGGGCGGGATGGACGATCGGCGGGATGGCCAAGGGCGCCGGCATGCTCGCGCCCGGATTGGCGACCATGCTCGTCGTGCTCACCACCGACGCGGTGCTGGACTCCGCCCAGGCCGACGCGGCGCTTCGGGCGGCGACCAGACGCAGCTTCGACCGACTCGACTCCGATGGCTGCATGTCGACGAACGACCAGGTGACTCTGCTGGTCAGCGGCGCGAGCGGGGTGACCCCGAGCGCGGAGGAGTTCGCCGACGCGCTCGCGGCGGTGTGCCTCGACCTCGCGCAACAGCTGCAGGGCGATGCCGAGGGCGCCGGTCACGACATCACCATCGAGGTGCGCCACGCCGCGTCCGAGGACGACGCGGTCGAGGTGGGGCGGTCCGTCGCCCGCAACAACCTCTTCAAGGCCGCGATCTTCGGCAACGATCCCAACTGGGGCCGCGTGCTCGCCGCGATCGGCACGACCGATGCCGTCTTCGACCCCTACGACGTCGACGTGTGGATGAACGGCGTGCGGGTGTGCACCGCGGGAGGGCCCGATCGTCCGCGAGAAGACGTGGACCTCACCCCCCGTGCGACCGACATCGTGATCGACCTCAAGGTCGGCGATGAGACCGCGACCATCCTCACCAACGACCTCACGCACGACTACGTCCACGAGAACAGCGCATACTCCTCATGACCGATCTCCAAGACACCGATCCCGCCGAGGCGAGCGCACGCGCCACGACCCTCATCGAGTCCCTCCCGTGGCTGCGGCGCTTCCGCGACCAGATCGTGGTGGTCAAGTACGGCGGCAACGCCATGGTGAGCGAAGAGCTGCAGGATGCCTTCGCCGCCGACATCGCGTACCTCCGCTACGTCGGCGTCAAGCCGGTCGTCGTGCACGGTGGAGGACCGCAGATCTCCTCGATGCTGGACCGCCTGGCGATCCCGAGCGAGTTCAAGGGCGGATACCGGGTGACCTCCACTGAGGCGATCAGCGTCGTGCGGATGGTGCTCACCGGTCAGATCAATCCGCAGCTGGTGGGCAAGATCAACGCGCACGGCCCCGTCGCGACGGGACTCTCGGGCGAGGATGCCGGGCTGTTCGGAGGGCGCCGCCGCGGCGTGGTCATCGAGGGGATCGAGCACGACCTGGGCCGTGTGGGGGACGTGGTCGAGGTCGATCCGCGCCCGATCCACGATCAGCTCGACGCCGGGCGCATTCCGGTCGTCTCGAGCATCGCCCCCGACCTCGACCACCCGGGGCACTCCCTGAACGTCAACGCGGATGCCGCGGCATCCGCCCTCGCGGTGGCGCTCGGCGCCGCGAAGCTCGTCGTCCTCACCGACGTCCCCGGGCTCTACGCGGACTGGCCCCGACGCGACTCGCTCGTCTCGCACCTCACCTCGACCGAGCTCACGGCGATGATGCCGCGTTTGGAGTCGGGGATGATCCCCAAGATGACGGCCTGCCTCGAAGCGGTCGAAGGCGGCGTGGAGACCGCCGCGATCATCGACGGGCGGGTGCCCCACTCGGTGCTGGTGGAGCTGTTCACCAGCAAGGGAATCGGAACAGAGGTGGTGCGCGGATGACGTGGCAGGACGATGCGGGACGAGACCTGGTCCGCAGCTTCGGACCGCGGATGGCGATGTTCGTCCGCGGGGAAGGCGCGTACGTGTGGGACGCGGAGGGTCGACGGTCACTCGACTTCCTCGCGGGGATCGCCGTGAACTCCCTCGGGCACGCCCACCCGGTGTTCGTCGAGGCCCTGTCGCGGCAGGCCGCGACGCTCGCCCACGTGTCGAACTACTTCGCCACACCGCCCCAGCTCGAGCTGGCCGCGCGTCTGAAGCGCCTCGCCGGAACGGGCGAGCAGGGGCGCGTCTACTTCGCCAACTCCGGTGCGGAGGCGAACGAGGCCGCGTTCAAGCTGGCGCGGCTGCACGGGGGCGCCGACCGTCCGCGTATCCTCGCGCTGACGGATGCCTTCCACGGGCGCACGATGGGCACGCTGGCGCTGACCGGCAAGCCGGCCATGCAGGAGCCCTTTCTGCCGATGACGCCGGGCGTGGAGTTCCTGCCCTCGACGATCGACGCCCTCGAGGCCGCCGTCGACGACCGGGTCGCGGCGCTCATCGTCGAGCCCATCAAGGGCGAAGCCGGTGTGGTGGAGCTCCCCGAGGGGTATCTCGCCGCCGCACGCGAGATCACCGCCCGCCACGGCGCACTGCTCATCGTCGACGAGATCCAGACCGGCGCGGGGCGGACGGGCGAGTGGTTCGCCTACCAGCACGCGGGCATCACTCCGGATGCCGTCACCGTGGCCAAGGGGATCGGGGGAGGATTCCCGATCGGCGCGCTCATCACCTTCGGCTCCGCCAGCGATCTGTTCTACCCGGGCACGCACGGATCGACCTTCGGGGGCAACGCCCTCGGCACCGCCGTCGCCTCTGCCGTCCTCGCCGAGATCGAGCGTGCCGACCTCGTCGCGGCGGCATCCGTGCGCGGTGCGCAGATCCGGGACGGCGTGGAGGCGCTCGGTTCGGAACTGGTGGCGGGGACCCGCGGTCGCGGGCTCCTCATCGGCATCGGACTGACCCGACCGGTGGCCAAGGCCGTGGTCGCCGCCGCCGCCGAGCACGGTCTGGTCATCAACGCGCCCAACGACGACACGATCCGCGTCGTACCGCCGCTCACGATCGGTGACATCGAGGTCGACGAGTTCCTCGCCCTGTTCGCCGCGTCGCTGCGGACGGTGCAGGACGCGCTCCTGCTCGACGGCTCTTCGCAGTCCGCACCCCCCTCGGAGGTTCCCGCATGACCCGCCACCTGCTCCGCGACGACGATCTGACCCCGGCTGAGCAGGCCGAGATCCTCGAGCTCGCCCTGGAGCTGAAGAAGGATCGCTGGAAGCTGAAGCCGCTCGAGGGGCCGCAGACCGTGGCCGTCATCTTCGACAAGTCCTCCACGCGAACCCGGGTCTCCTTCGCGGTCGGCATCGCCGACCTCGGGGGGACGCCGTTGATCATCTCGACGGCCAACAGTCAGCTCGGGGGCAAGGAGACCCCGTCCGACACCGCTCGGGTGCTGGAGCGTCAGGTCGCGGCCATCGTCTGGCGCACCTACGCGCAGTCCGGTCTCGAGGAGATGGCGCGGGACACCCGGGTGCCGGTGGTGAACGCTCTGAGCGACGACTTCCACCCGTGCCAGCTCCTGGCCGACCTCCTGACGATCACCGAGCACAAGGGGCCGCTCGCGGGTCTCACCCTCGCGTTCTTCGGCGACGGGATGTCGAACATGGCGCACTCCTACGTCCTCGCGGGGGTGACGGCGGGCATGCACGTCCGGGTCGCCTCGCCCGAGGATTACGCCCCGCGCGCGGACGTCATCGCCGACGCGGATCGCCGCGCGACGGAGACCGGCGGCTCGGTGACCCTCTACACGGATCCGCTCGAGGCGGCGGCGGGCGCCGACGTGATCGTCACCGACACCTGGGTGTCGATGGGCAAGGAGGAGGAGAAGCTCGCGCGCCTGCGTGACCTCGGACAGTACAAGGTGACGGGAGAGCTGATGCAGCTCGCCCAGGACGACGCGATCTTCATCCACTGCCTCCCCGCCGATCGCGGATACGAGGTCGATGCCGCGGTGATCGACGGTCCGCAGAGCGTCGTATGGGACGAGGCGGAGAATCGTCTGCACGCCCAGAAGGCGCTCCTCGTCTGGCTCCTGCGCCAGAGCGTCGCGTGACGATCGCCGCGAACGTCTCGCGGCTCAACAGCCGGGGGCGCATCACCGGCCTCGACCTCGCCCGCGGGCTCGCGGTGGTGGGGATGCTCGCTGCGCACCTCTTGGTCATCACCGGCCCCTTCGCCCTCGGCGACCCCGATACGTGGGTCGCGGTGGTCGACGGGCGTTCGTCCATCCTGTTCGCCACCGTCGCCGGTGTCTCGATCGGCCTCATGACGGGTGGGGCGTCGCCGCCGCGGGGGACCGACCTGACCTCTGCCCGTGTGCGGATCGCGATCCGAGCGGGGATCCTGTGGGTCCTCGGCATCCTCCTCATCCTCACCGGCGTCCCGGTCTACGTCATCCTCCCCGCCTACGCGGTGCTGTTCCTCCTCACGCTGCCGGTGCTGACGTGGGGTACGCGGGCTCTCGCGATCCTCGCGACGATCCTCGGGTTGGTGATGCCGTTCATCCAGGTGCTGCTCGACGATCTTCCGATCTGGTCGACGCCCCTCGGCGGCGATCTCTCGCTCGCCCTGGGGTGGAACTATCCCTTCCCGACCTGGATCGCCTTCATCCTGGCCGGTCTCGCCGTCGCCCGCGCCGACATCCGGAAGACCACGGTGCAGCTGCGGGTCCTCGTGGTCGGCATCGCCCTCGCGCTCATCGGCTACGGGGCGGATGCCGCAACCGGGTACGGCGCCGCTGCCGAGGAGACCGGATGGTGGCCCGCTGTGTGGACCGCCCGTCCGCACTCCTCGGGCCTCCTCGAGATCATCGGCTCCGGCGGCTTCGCTCTCGCCGTCATCGCCGCCGGTGTTCTCGGGTGCCGGGTGTCCGTCGTGATGTGGGCCGTCCTTCCCCTGCGCGCGGTCGGTGCCATGCCCCTCACCGCGTACACGGCGCAGCTCGTCGTGTGGGCGGCGATCGCCGCCGTCGTCCTCGGGAACCCGGGCGACCTGTCCGGATTCCGGGCACTGGAGCCGTTCTGGCCGATGACGATCGGGATCATCGCGGTCTGCACGGTCTGGGCCCTCCTCGTCGGTCGCGGACCGCTGGAAGCGGTGCTCGACCGCGCCTCAGGACGGCCCCGACCTCGCCGCTAGGCTGGTGCGGTGAACGAGACGACGGCCGACGGAACCAACGAGGGCGCGCTCTGGGGCGCCCGCTTCGCCTCCGGACCCTCGCCGGAGCTGGCGGCGCTCAGCCGCTCGACCCACTTCGACTGGGATCTGGCTCTTTATGACATCGCGGGGTCCCGAGCGCACGCCGTCGCGCTGCATCGCGCCGGATACCTGAGCGACGACGAGCTCGCCGCCATGCGCGACGGGCTTGACCGCCTCGCCGCACGCATCTCGGACGGGACTCTGCGACCTGCTGACGCCGACGAAGACGTCCACGGCGCGCTCGAGCAGGCGCTGATCGCCGAGGTCGGACCGACCCTCGGCGGGAAGCTCCGGGCCGGCCGCAGCCGGAACGACCAGATCGCCACCCTGGTGCGGATGTACCTCATCGATCATTCCCGGACGATCGCGCGCGACGTCCTGGGTCTCATCGACGCCCTCGTGGCACAGGCCGCGGCGCATCCGCATGCAATCCTCCCCGGGCGCACCCATCTCCAGCACGCGCAGCCCGTCCTCCTCGCACACCACCTCCAGGCTCACGCGTGGCCGCTCGTGCGCGATCTCGAGCGCCTGCGGGACTGGACCGCCCGGGCGCGCGTATCGCCGTACGGCGGGGGAGCGCTCGCCGGTTCCTCGCTCGGGCTCGACCCGGTGCTCGTGGCGAGCGAGCTCGGCCTCGGCGACCCGTCCGAGAACTCCATCGACGGGACCTCCGCGCGCGACGTCGTGGCGGAGTTCGCTTTCATCGCGGCCATGATCGGCATCGATCTCTCGCGGTTCGCGGAGGAGATCATCCTCTGGAACACGCGGGAGTTCGGCTTCGTCACCCTGCACGACGGGTACTCGACGGGATCGAGCATCATGCCGCAGAAGAAGAACCCGGACATCGCCGAACTCGCTCGAGGGAAGTCGGGTCGTCTGATCGGGAATCTCACCGGGCTCCTTGCCACCCTCAAGGCCCTGCCGCTGGCGTACAACCGCGATCTGCAGGAGGACAAGGAACCCGTCTTCGACTCGGTCTCAACCCTTGAGACGGTCCTCCCCGCCTTCACCGGGATGGTCGCGACACTGTCCTTCCACACCGCTCGCATGGCGGAGCTCGCACCCCAGGGCTTCTCCCTCGCCACGGATGTCGCCGAGTGGCTCGTCACGCAGGGCGTGCCGTTCCGCGAGGCGCACGAGATCTCGGGCGCGCTGGTCCGTGCTTGCGAGCAGCGGGGGATCGGCTTGGAAGACGCCTCCGATGACCTGCTGCGCGAGGTGTCGACGCACCTTCGACCCGAGGTGCGGTCGGTGCTCACGGTGGAAGGGTCGGTGGCCAGCCGCGCGGGCACGGGCGGAACCGCACCGGAGCGGGTGTCGGAGCAGCGAGCCGCGCTGGTGCATCGCGCGCAGGAGGCATTCCACGCCCTCGGCCTGTGACATCAGATCAGTGAATGACTGATATTCGCCGAATATCAGCTATACACTGATGATGTGGCTGTCGTTCTCACCGTCGATATCGTCGGGTCCCGGCGACTCCCCGATCGCGCGCGCGCCCAGCGGGAGATCGAGGAGGTCGTGTCCCGGGTCTCGGGCGAGGTCCGGGAGGCGGTCATCGCGCCGATCTCGACGACGACCGGTGACGAGCTCCAGGGTGAGGTGGTCTCGGTGGAAGCGGCGCTGGCGATCACGCTCCTCATCCGGCTCGCTCTGCCCGACGACGTCGACCTCCGCTTCGGAATCGGCGTGGGCGAGACCGTGCGGGTCCCGTCCGCGGGGGGCGACATCGCCGAGGGATCGGCCTGGTGGGCGGCCCGCGAGGCGATCGACGCGGTCGATGCCCGGGCTCGGCGGGCGGTGCCGAGCGCGCGGACGGCGATCGCCGCCGATCCGTCGGAGCCCGCATCCGTCCATGAACTCGTCCGTATGGCGGAGGCCTACCTGCTCGCACGGGACGAGGTGATCTCGGCGATGTCGGATCGCTCGCGTCGCCTGACCTACGGTCGCTGCGTGGGGCGGACGCAGCGTGAGCTCGCCGCGGCCGAGTCGATCACCCAGTCGGCTGTGTCCCAGGCGCTCGCCGCGGCGGGGGCGGCATCCGTCGTCGAGGGATACCGGCGGCTGCGTGCGGCGTGGTGATCACCAGATCGCGAGGCGGATGAGCGCGCCGACGAGGCTCGCCCACAGGAGGCTCGACAGTGTCCCGATGATGAACCGTTCGCGAGCCTCGGCTGCGGCGAGCTCGGAGAATCGTCCGATGCCCTTCACGGCCACGACGACGGCGATCGCCTCGGGATAGCCGGCGATCACCGCGATCACGACCGCGAGTCGCTCGAGGTAGCCGATGGTCGTCCCCCCGCGGAGCAGCGCGACGGCGTCGGGGGAGTCCGCAGCGCCCTCGATGCGGGGAGGAGCGACGAGGATGCCGCCGTCGCGCGTCTCCCGGACGCGCCCACCGGTCGCAAGCTCCAGCACCTGCCGTGTGAGCGGATCGCCGCCGATGACCGCGACCGCCACCGCGAGGAGCGCCAGCATCGCGCCCATGAGGGCCGGTACGCCGACCGGCGAGACGGCGACCACGACGGTGGCCGTGACGACGAGTCCTGCCGAGACCGCGAGCGGCGCCGTCGAGGGCCGACGCAGGGTGACCACGGCGAGGGCGAGCGCCGCGGCGAGGGCCAGGAAGACGAGGATCGACACAGCGGCCACCCAGAGGGGTTCGGGGAGGAAGAGGGCCATGGGGGCAGTGTGCCATCGACGGCGGACCGCGCGGGATCGCCGCGCCCCGCTGATAGCGTGGAACGCGTGTCTGAAACCGTCGTGAGCGCCCTCGCGCCCGCCAACGACCCGACGTTCGAGAACGTATGGGATGAGCTGGTGTGGCGTGGCCTGGTGCATGTGTCCACCGATCAGGAGGCGCTGCGCGCCCTTCTCGGCGGAGACCCGATCACGTATTACTGCGGCTTCGACCCGACCGCCCCGAGCCTCCACCTGGGAAATCTCGTCCAGCTGCTGACGATGCGTCGGCTCCAGCTCGCGGGCCACCGGCCGCTCGGCCTCGTCGGCGGCTCCACGGGCCTCATCGGCGACCCACGGCCGAGCGCCGAGCGCACGCTGAACACGAAGGAGACGGTGGGCGAGTGGGTCGGCTACCTGCGCTCCCAGGTGGAGCGATTCCTCGTCTTCGAGGGCGAGAGCGCCGCGCGCATCGTGAACAACCTCGACTGGACGGCTCCGATGTCGGCCATCGACTTCCTGCGCGAGATCGGCAAGCACTTCCGAGTGGGCACGATGCTCAAGAAGGAGGCCGTCGCAGCGCGGCTGAACTCCGACGCCGGCATCAGCTACACCGAGTTCAGCTACCAGATCCTGCAGGGGCTGGACTACCTCGAGCTGTACCGCCAGTACGGGTGCGTGCTGCAGACCGGAGGGAGCGACCAGTGGGGCAACCTCACCAGCGGCACGGATCTGATCCATCGCGTCGAGGGTGTCTCCGTGCACGCCATCGGCACGCCGCTGATCACCAACAGCGACGGCACGAAGTTCGGCAAGAGCGAGGGCAATGCGATCTGGCTGGACGCCGCGATGTGCAGCCCCTACCGGATGTACCAGTTCTGGCTGAACACCGACGACGCCGACGTCATCGCGCGGTTGAAGATCTTCACCTTCCTCACCCGCGAGGAGATCGTCGCCTACGAGCGGGCGGTCGCGGACGAGCCCTTCCGGCGCGAGGCGCAGAAGCGTCTTGCGCTCGAGGTGACGACCTTCGTGCACGGGGAAGCTGCCGCCCGCGCCGTGATCGCCGCCTCCGAGGCGCTGTTCGGCAGGGGTGATCTGACGACGCTCGATGCCGACGTTCTCCGCTCCGCGCTGGAGGAGCTGCCGAACGCCACGGTGCCAGCCGGTACCCCGGTGGTGCAGGCACTCGTGCAGACCGGACTCGTGGCGAGCCTGGGAGAGGCGCGGCGTGCGATCGCCCAGGGCGGTGTGTCGGTGGACGGCGAGAAGGTCGCTTCCGAGGACGCCGTCATCACCGCATCGCTCCCGGGAGACGCAGTGGTCCTCCGTCGCGGGAAGAAGACGCTGGCTGGCGTGTTCGTGGCCGCCGACGAGGGGTGATCCCGCGGAATCCCGGGCGACACGCCCGGGATGGGGGCGTGATTTGCCGGGATGCCGGATCGCACGTAAGTTATTACTTGTTCGCCCCACAGGGAAGAGCGAAGGCCGAAAGGCCCGGCCCCCTCAAGCGGTAGAACATCCCCCTCCTTCAGATCTTGTCTCAGACACGATCATGTGTGTAGGATGGGGAGCCGGTCCACAGGCCGGGTCAGGGACCACTGCTCCTTCTTCGGAGCGAAGCGCCGACCCGATCACATGACCGGAACAAGAGAAGTTGCTTCATGCTGAGGACCGAGAGGTCTGATCGTGGACGCATCCGATCCTTGAGAACTCAACAGCGTGCACTTGTCAAATGCCAATTTATCCTCGTCGGTCTTCGGACTGGTGAG
>NZ_JBEVYX010000002.1:0-645307 GCF_040532595.1 Microbacterium aurantiacum
AGTAGGACACCGCCGGACTTCTTTTAAACGAAAGGGCCACCCAACGCTGGGTGGCCCTTTCGCGTTAACACCCACTCACCACTCGGGCGGATGAGGAGGACCAATGCGTGCTCCTCACCGCCCGACGGCGTAACCCTGCATTCCTCGGGGGTTGGCGGCAGCCCAGAGCCGGACGCCGTCGGGCTGGATCCCGACAGCGGAGAGACGCCCCAGACGCCAGGGGCCCGCGCGGACGACGTCGTGGCCGCGGTCGATGAGGTCGGCGATGAGATCCTCGCCCAGTCGGTCCTCGACGACGACGCCGGCGGGGGACCATTCCCTCGGCCAGAAGGAGTCGATCAGAGCGGTCGTGTGCAACGTCGGTGCGTCGACAGCCTGTTGCGGTTCGTAACCGCCCACGAGGAGTCGGAGCAGGAACGGCAGCTGCCACTGATCCTGTTGATCGCCGCCGGGGGTGCCGAGCGCGATGCGCGAGCCGTCCGCGGCGAACACCATCGTGGGTGACAGCGTCGTGCGCGGCCTCCGTCCCGGCACCAGAGCCGACGGCGACTTCGGGTCGAGCCATGTCATCTGCAGCCGTGTCCCGAGGCAGAAGCCGAGATCCGGAATGACGGGTGATGATTGCAGCCATCCGGCGGAGGGCGTGATGGAGACGAGGTTGCCCCAGCGGTCGACCACATCGATGTGGCAGGTGTCTCCGCGAGTGTCACCTGATGCCTGCACTGTGGGCTCCCCGGTTCCCGCAGCGGTGACCGTCTCTCCGCTCCGACGGAGCGGGGGCAGCGGCGGCGATTCCGCGACGTGCGGGAGCCGGCCGGGGCGCCAGCTGTGCGACGCGCGCGGGGTGATGAGTGCTCGACGGGAGGCGACGTACTCCTCCAAGAACAGGGGAGCGAGGTCCGCCCCGTCACCGAAGTGCGCGTCACGATCGGCGAGGGCGAGCTTGAGGGCTTCCAGGATCGTGTGGGCACCCGTCGCCGTGCCGGGATCGAGGGTCTCGTCGTCGAACGGTTCGAGGATGCGCAGCGCCTGGAGGAGCGAGGGCCCCTGCGTCCACGCACCCGCTTTCGCGACCCGGTGATCGCGGAACTCGGCGACCACGGCGCTCTCGTAGCCGGCGCGGAAGGAGGCGAAGTCCGTCGCCCTGATCACGGCGGAGTGATCCGTTCCGGACGAGTGCCGGTGGGGGACGGCGAGGAAATCGGAGGCCGCGTGCGCGACGCGGCCGGTGGCCCATGCGGCGCGTGCGGCGTCGACGCGTTCCTCGCGCGTCGAGGCGGATCGACCCGCGTCCACGAGACCGTCGAGGACGTCGGCGTAGCGGGGATTGCGATGCAGGTCACCTGCGCGCGGTACCTCGCCTTCCGGCATCCAGAGATCCGCCGATGTCGGCCAGTGCCGGCGGAACAGATCGGCGACGCGCTCGATGGTGGCGACGGTCGTCGGAAGGAGAGGAGCCCCATCTCGCGCGATCTGCGTGACCGGCGTCAGGACATCGGCGAGCTCCATGGACCCGTGGTCGCGCAGGAGGAGGAGCCACGCGTCGACGGCCCCGGGAACCGCGGCGGCCAGTCCTCCGGCGCCGGGGACGAGGTCGAGTCCCTCGCCCTGGAAGTGCGCGATGCTCGCGCCCGCGGGGGCGGGGCCCTGGCCGACGAGGACCACGGGTTCGCGGGGAGCGTCGGCGCGCGCGAACAGCCCGACGAGGTCGCCACCGGGACCGTTCAGATGCGGCTCGACGACGTGGAGGACGAAGCCCCCCGCGACGACCGCGTCGAAGGCGTTCCCGCCGCGCTCGAGGATGCCGTGCGCGGCGGCGGAGGCCATCCAGTGCGTGGAGGCGACCATTCCGAACGTGCCCGTGAGGGTCGGCCGGGTGGTGAAGTCCGACGGTCGTGTGAAGCTCTCGTTGATCGCCGACGCCCCGTGCGGGGGTATCACGCGGACGGTCGCAGACGCGCGATCCAGGCTTCGACATCGTCCGCTGTCCGCGGGATCGACGCCGAGAGGTTCACCGGCCCGTCCGGTGTCATCAGGATGTCGTCTTCGATACGTACGCCGATCCCGCGGTACTCTGCCGGGACGGTGAGGTCATCGATCTGGAAGTACAGGCCCGGTTCTATGGTGAAGACCATGCCGGGCTCGAGGACCCCGTCGTAGTACATCTCGCGACGCGCCTGCGCGCAGTCGTGGACGTCGAGCCCGAGGTGATGACTGGTCCCGTGGACCATGTACCGGCGATGGTGGCCGCCGAGATCGGCGTCCAACGCCTCTTGGGCGGACACGGGCAGAAGCCCCCAGTCCGAGACATGACGCGCGATGACGGACATCGCCGCTTCGTGGACCTCGCGGAAGCGGGAACCGGGGCGCGCCGCGGCGAACGCGGCGTCGGCCGCCTCGCGGACCGCTTCGTAGACCCGCCGTTGGACGTCACTGAACCGGCCGTTGACCGGCAGCGTGCGTGTGATGTCTGCGGTGTACAGGCTGTCGACCTCGACACCGGCGTCGATGAGGATGAGGTCTCCGGGGACGACGGGGCCGTCGTTGCGCGTCCAGTGCAGGTAGCACGCGTGCGGGCCGGACGCGGCGATGGTGTCGTATCCGACGGTGTTGCCGTCCAGACGCGCGCGCTGGTGGAACAGGCCTTCCACGACACGCTCGCCCCGGGGGTGTGCCGCGATCCGCGCGAGGTCCCGGATGATGTCGTCGAATCCACGGGCGGACGCCTCGACCGCAAGTCTCAGCTGGGCGACCTCGTACTCGTCCTTGACCAGGCGCATCTCGGAGACGAACTGCGTGAGGTCGGCGTGCACGTCGACCACGAGATCACCCGGACCGGGCGCGAACTCCTCGACGGGCGCCGTCCGCAGGCCCAACTCGGCGGCGACGCCCGAGGCGGAGGGACGCGGACCGATCCAGAACTCGCCCACCGTGGCATCGGCGTAGAACTCGTGCGTCGTCCGGTCGGCTCGTTCACGGAAGTACAGCGTGGCCTCGTGTCCGCCGTCCGGCCGCGGGTCGAGGACGAGCACCGAATCGGGCTCGGCATCCGAGCCCCACCCCGTGAGGTGCGCGAACGCCGAGTGCGGGCGGAAGGGGTAGTCGGTGTCGTTGCTCCGCTGCTTCAGTGAGCCCGCGGGGACCACCACGCGTTCCCCGGGGAACCTCGCCGAGACGGCCGCGCGTCGGGCCGCGGCATAGGCCGCGGAATGCCGAGCCGGGGGGACCGTGTCGGGGCGGTCGGCCCACCCGCGCGATATGCCGTCGAGGAATCCCTGCCCGAAGCGCTGGCGCCGGTTCGCCGCCGCTCGCTCCTCCTCGGTCGGCGCGATCGTGTCGAGCTCTCCTGCTGTACTCATGCGTCCAGTCTCGCACGCAGTGTCGGGGCGAGATCAGTCGCGCGCGGGCTCGAGCTGGACGACGACGGGTCGGTGATCGGATGCGGACGAACCCTGCGCCTCCAGTACGAGCGACCCGGTCGGCTCCCACTGCGCGGTGGTCATGACGTGGTCGATGGGGGCTCCCAGCAGACGCGGCAGGTCTGTGGGCCAGGTGCCGACGCTTCCGTTGCCCGTCTCCGCTGCGGCGTCGCGGCAGCGACCGAGCGTGCCGCCGTCGACACCCAGGCCGCTCATGTGATCGACGGTCGCGTTGAAGTCGCCCGCGAGGATCACGTTGTCGCTCGCGCACTGGTCGGCGAGCCAGCGCAGGTCCTCTCGCCACTCGCTCATGTAGCTCGGCCGTGGTGCGACCGCGTGCGCGGCGACCACGACCGGTCCCTCACCGGAGACGGGCATGGCGACCGCACTCGGTACGGTCGAGGTGTTGCTCGTGCCGTCCACGGACGACTCGATGACGGCGTAGTCGCCGAGATCGGGACTGATCAGGAGAGTGGTGGAGCCCGCGTCCCACTCGGTGGAAGGGTCTTCGGCGTGATGGGCCCACATCGGGTGTCCGAGTTCGCGCATCGCGATCGCCACAGCCTCGCCCGTCTCGATCGTCGTCTCGGGCAGGGACACGATATCGGCCTCCATCGCGACGGCGAGACGCGCCACCGCATCCGCCGAGGTGGCGGGTCCGGCCGTGTTCCACGTCATCACGCGGATGGCGGCATCCGACTTCTCGGGAAGGGATTCGATGCCGAGACCCCGGGTGTGCAGGGCGGCGCCGTTCACCCCGGTCGCGACGGCGGCGATCACGGCGACCGTGAGGGCGAAGGGACGAGGACTGCGTGCGAGGGCGAGCAGGAGCGCGCAGACGACGACGGCGGCGAAGCCGATTGTGATCGCACCACGGAAGGAGATCAGCTGGGCCACGGGGTAGTAGCGCTCGACACGGAAGAAGTCCGGCCAGGTCAGCACCGCCGCTCCGGCGGCGAAGAGAACCGCGACGAGGATTCCGAGGAGGCGAAGCACGCCCAGACTCTAGACATCTCCGCTGGGAGATCGGCCAGCGGCGCTCCGGGAGGCGACCACTCGCGGTGCCCGCGATACGCTCGAAGGATGTCGGCATCGCAACGCTTCCACGGGCCGAGCGACCTGCACCTGCACTCGGTTCATTCCGACGGAACCGATTCGGCCGCCGGCGTTCTCGCCGCGGCCCAGCGCCACGGAGTGCGCACCGTCGCCCTCACGGATCACGACACGACGGCCGGCTGGGCCGAGGCCGCCGAGGCTGCGGGTTCGCTCGGGGTGACCTTCTTTCCGGGGATGGAGCTCTCCGCGAAGCACGAGTGGCGCAGTGTGCACGTCCTCGCCTACCTGTTCGACCCCGAGGACTCGATGCTGCGGGTACTCACGGACCGCATCCGCGCCTCCCGATGGGACCGCGCGCGTCTGATGGCCGACCGCATCGCCCGCGACTTCGACGTCACGTGGGACGACATCCTCGCGCAGACCTCCGACGGCGCAACGGTCGGTCGACCGCATATCGCCGATGCGCTCGTCGCGCGCGGTCTGGTGACGGACCGCACGCAGGCCTTCGCCGACATCCTGAGCCCCGCGGGGGAGTACTACGTCGCTCTGTACGCCCCCGATCCCGTGACCGCAGTCCGCCTGATCACCGAGGCCGGAGGGGTGGCGATCGTGGCCCACCCGGCGGGACGGGCGGGTCTCCTCCCCATGCCGATCATCGAGCAGATGCTCGACGCCGGGCTCGCCGGTTTCGAGCTCGGGCATCGGGAGAACCTGCCCGCGGCCTCGGGGATCCTCCGTCGACTGTGCCGGTCACGGGACCTGATCGTCACCGGCTCCAGCGACTACCACGGTCGGGGCAAGCCGAATCAACCGGGCGAGTACACGACGACCGACGACATGGTCGCGCGACTGATCGAGCGCGGCTCCGGCACGGCGCCGATCTATGCGTGAGCGGGGGCGCCACCTCGGGACGCCCCACCCCGCTCGTGGATCAGACTCCCGCGGCCGGGGCCTGACCGCCTCGGGAGCCGCGACGCCGGCGTCGACGGGGAGCGGGCCTGCCGTCGTGATGCTCGGGTCCGCGGCCGTCATGGGTGCCGGCACCCTCGGTGCCGCGATCCGCAGTCGAGTCAGGTCGCGTGACGGCGGGTGATCCGTCGTCGGGGGTGAACGTGGCGCCCACACGCTCCTCGCCGGAGGCGCGCGACCGACGACGACGCCGGCGCGTCGTCCCCGCCGCCTGCTCGTCCCCCGCCGCATCCGCGGCGCGGGCGGGCTGCGTCCGCGCCGGCTGCGTCTTCGGAGCCGTGACGATGCGGCCCTTCGTCCCCGCCGGGATGTCGAGATCGGTGAAGAGGTGCGGGCTCGACGAGTAGGTCTCGGTGGGCTCGGGCTGGCCGAACTCGAGGGCGCGGTTGATCAGCGCCCACTTGTGCAGGTCGTCCCAGTCGACGAACGTCACCGCGATACCGGTCTTGCCGGCGCGGCCCGTGCGGCCGGCGCGGTGGAGATAGGTCTTCTCGTCGTCGGGGATCGTGTGGTTGATGACATGGGTGACGTCGTTGACATCGATGCCGCGTGCGGCCACGTCGGTGGCGATGAGCACGTCGCGCTTGCCTGCCTTGAACGCCGCCATGGACCGCTCGCGAGCCTCCTGGCTCATGTCGCCGTGGACGGCGGCTGCGTTGAACCCCCGGTCGCCCAATTCGTCGACGAGCTTCTGCGCGGCGCGCTTGGTGCGGGTGAAGATCACCGTCTTCCCGCGCCCGTCGGCCTGCAGGATGCGGGCGATCACCTCGTCCTTGTCCAGGGAGTGGGCCCGGTAGACGAGGTGCTTGATGTTCGCCTGCGTCAGCCCCTCATCGGGGTCGTTGGCGCGCATGTGGATCGGGTTGGACATGAAGCGACGCGCGAGCGCCACGATCGGGCCGGGCATGGTCGCCGAGAACAGCTGCGTGTGGCGGACCGCGGGGACCTTCTGGAAGATCTTCTCGATGTCGGCGAGGAAGCCCAGGTCCAGCATCTTGTCGGCCTCGTCGAGGACGACCTCCACCGCGCCGGACAGGTCGAGCAGCCTCTGGTTGCTGAGGTCGATGAGACGTCCGGGGGTGCCCACGACGATCTGGGCGCCCGCCTTGAGCTGATCGATCTGCCCTTCGTAGGCCTTGCCGCCGTAGATGGCGACGACGCTGGTGGAGCGGTTCGAGGTGAGCATGTCCATGTCTTCGTACACCTGGACGGCGAGCTCGCGCGTGGGGACGACGATGAGGGCCTTCACTCCCGGGGCCGGATCGAGCCCGAGTCGCTGGACCACGGGGATTCCGAAACCGAAGGTCTTGCCCGTTCCGGTCTTCGCCTGTCCGATGATGTCCTGCCCCGGGAGCCCCAGGGGGATGGTCTGCTCCTGAATGGGGAATGCGTCGACGATGCCCTTCTGTGCGAGTGCGTCGACGATGTCCTGATCGACCCCGAGGTCGGCGAAGGTGGTCACGGTGTATGCCTGTCCGGCAGTGAGACGCTGCCTGGTCCATGCCCGGGCGTGCTTTCCAGCGGCGCCGTGCGGGCGGAGTGCGATCCACGCCCTCTTCTCTTCCACAGGCGCGGCATCCCCGATCCGACGTCGGGGCCGACGACCATGCTACCGCGCTCGGCGCCGCGCCCCCGGTACGGCGCCGAGCGACGCGCGGCGTAGGCTGTCGGCGTGGTGAAGTGGTTCTGGCAGAGACGCGATTCCGGGCGTCGCCTCCAGTTGCGATCCCGTGACGAGCTCGGCGAAGCGCTCCGCGTGGACTTCGCAGAGCTGGCCCCCGACGTGGACACCTTCCTCGGGCAGGCGGCCTACCTGCAGCTGGGGTACTTCGAGACCCTGAGCGAGCTGATCGCCCTCACCCCGGAGCTCGCGCAGAAGGAGTCCCTGTCCCGGGCGGCGGGGGCGGCGCTGACCAAGCACGAGGCTCTCGTGGAGATCATCCGCGAGAGGGAGGGCGACCCCACCGCCGTCATGCTCCCGTTCCGGGAACCACTCGACGCCTTCCGGCGCAGCACCCACGGAGTCCGTCCGCAGGAGACGATGCTCTCGGTGCACATCACGGCGGGAATGCTCGATGACTTCTACCTTGCGCTCTCCTCGAGCTACGGCGAAACCGGACGCCGTGTCGCGCGGGCGCTGCTGGCGGACGATGATCGAGAGGCGATCGTGGACATCATCTCGTCCACGATCGCGGACGACCCGCAGTGGGCCTGGCTGCTCGCGCTGTGGGGACGTCGACTCGTGGGGGACACACTGCTCATCGCTCGTGCGGCCCTGCGCCCCCTGACGCTCGAGTCGGCTGACGAGGCGACGGTCGAGCCGGTCTTCACCCAGCTGCTGGCCGCGCACTCACGGCGGATGGATGCAATGGGGCTCGCCGCCTGAGCAGACGGCAGCCGCCTACGCGGAGCCGATGCGCAGCTCGTGTCGCGTGCGCGCGTCGCTGTCTCGACGACGTCGGGTGATCGTCAGCGCGATCGGAAGGGTCACCGCGATCGGCACGACGAGCGAGCCCGCCCACGGCCACGGGCTGTCGATCCCGGCTCCCGCCCAGGTCGCAGCGGTCCAGGCGATCCCTGCCGCTGCAGCACCGATCATCGGCAGGAGCGCTGCGCCGCGCACGTCCCGATCGCCCAGCGTGAAGTGGACGGCGAGGCCGATGACGGCACCGGCGATCAGTCCGAGGAGGATCTGCACGGATCAGGCGACGAAGCCGACGCGGCGGGACTGATCGCTGCCCAGCTCGACGTAAGCGAGGCCCGACGTGGGGACGAGGTAGGAGCTGCCGCGCGCGTCGGTGAACTCGATGTGGGTGGCGCCGGTGGACAGGGCGTCGGACACGCTCTTCTTGACCTCCGCGGCGGACTCGTTGGTCTCGAAGGTGAGTTCGCGGCCGGTGTTGGCGATGCCGATGCGGATGTCCACGGTCGTGCCCCTTTTCACTCTGCGGGCCCGCGGTTTCGCGGGCTCTCCGACACTTTACGACACGGGCACCGCCGGAGGATGCGGGCCGGGGACGCTCTGGGCGAACGACGTCGGCGCCTGCGGCTAACGTCGAAGCATGCCCGCTCTTCCGTCGACGCCCGCGGCGCGGAACGCCGCAGATGATGCCCGTCTTCGGGAGGATGCCGCTCAGCAGTCTGTGATCGCACTGCCGGGGGACGCCTCCGGCGTCGTGGTCGGCGCGGCCGGGTCCGGCAAGACCGAGACGCTCGTCGCGCGGGCTCGATGGCTCGTCGCCCACGGACTGGCCCCCGACGCGGTCGTGACCGTCACACCGTCGCGGCAGACGGCGACCGCCCTCCGGGATCGCATCGCACTCGGGCTGGCTGCGGCGACATCCGGCCCTCCGGCGCGCTCTCTCGCCTCGTTCGCCTTCCAGATCGTGCGTGCCGCGGCGGTCGCCTCGGGGCGGGAGGCGCCACAGCTGCTGACGGGCGCGGACGAGGATCAGATCCTGGAAGACCTGCTGGACGGAGACGCGGAGGACGACCGCCGCGCACGCTCGCGATGGCCGTCCACTCTGCCGGCCTCGGTCCGCTCCACGTCCGGGTTCCGTGCCGAGCTCCGCGCGTTCTTCGCCGAGTGCACGACGCTCGGTGTCGACCCCGACGGGCTCGAGGCGCTCGGACGCGCCCTCGGACTGGCCGAGTGGACGGCCGCGGCATCCTTCTTCCGCGAGTACCTCGACGTCCGCGCCGGGATGAGGTCGGCCCATCGGGATGCGGCCGGACTCGTGCGCGAAGCGCTGGGTGTGGTGCGGACGGCTCCGGCCGGCTGGGGCCCCCTCGACGAGGTGCGGGTCCTGCTCGTGGACGACGCGCAGGAGCTGACCCTCGGCGCGATCGAGTTGCTCGAGGCCTGTCGCCGCCGGGGGATCGCCGTTCTGGCCTTCGGTGACCCCGACATCGGTTCGGGAGCCTTCCGCGGCGCAAGACCCGAGAACTTCGCGCGGGCGGTATCGCTGTGGGGTCTTCGGGGTGTTCTGGACGGCACCCATAGAGGCTCGGCCTGGCACGCCGACGTCGTGCGGGGCGTGACCCAGCGGATCGGTGCTGCCGGCGTCGTCGCGCACCGTGTCGCGCCGGCGGGTGCCTCCGACGACGGCTCGGTGCAGTGTCTCGTGGTCCGCTCGCCGGCGGAAGAGCACGACGCGATCGCGCGGATCCTCCGGGAGCGCCATGTCCGCGACGGCGTGGCGTGGGAGTCGTGCGCCGTCATCGCTCACGACGTTCGTCAGGTGGTCGCCCTCGAGAGGGAGCTGTCGGCGCGGGAGGTCCCTGCTCGATCGGATGCGGCCGCACGCCCGCTCGGATCGGTCCCTGCGGCACGCGATCTCCTGCGCCTGGTCGAGGCGGCGATGGGGGTCCTCGACCAGGTCGACGATGTGATTGACCTCCTGACGGGGCTCTACGGAAGGCTCGACGCGATCGAGCTGCGCCGTCTGCGCGCCGCATTGCGCAGCGCCGAGCTCGCCGCCGGAGGCGCGCGACTCGGCAACGAGCTCCTCATCTCCGGAATGCGCAATCCGGTGGAGTTCACTTTCGTCGACACCCGCGAAGCGCGCCGCGCGGCATCCGTCGCGCGGACCGTGCACGCGCTCCGTGCCGGGCTGGATGCCGGAGACGACGTGCACCAGCTCCTCTGGACCGCGTGGGAACGGAGCGGCTCCGAACGCTCGTGGGTGGAGACGGCCGCGGGCCAGGGTCCGCTGGCCGAACAGGCGCACCGCGATCTGGACGCGGTGGTGGCGCTCTTCCAGGCGGCGAAGCGCGCGGTCGACCGCGAGGGCACGGTGGACCCCCGGGTCTTCGTGCGCACCCTTCTGGACAGCGGCGTCGCCGATGACCGCCTCGAGGCGGCGCCCCCCGCGGGGCGGGTGAGCGTCCTCACCCCGGCGGGCTCGCTCGGGCGCGAGTTCGACACCGTGGTCATCGCCGGTGTCCAGGACGGCATCTGGCCGAACACCCGCACCCGAGGCGGGCTTCTGCACACGTGGCGCCTCGCCGACGCGGCAGAGGGTGTCCGCGAGCCCCCGGCCGCAGTGGATCGGCGTCGCACGGCACTCCACGACGAGATGCGGCTGCTCGTGCGGTCGCTGACCCGGGCGACCGCTGTGACCGTGGTGACCGCCGTCGATGACGACGACACCGGTCCGAGCGCCTTCTTCGAGATGCTTCCCCCCGTGCGGCCCTTCGAGGGCGGTCACCCCCTGTCGCTGCGCGGGCAGGTGGCACGACATCGACGCATCCTCACCACCGCGCGGGCCGATGCCGCGGCGCACTCCGCGGGGCAGCTCGCCGTGCTGGCGCGGGCGGGGGTTCCGGGGGCCGACCCCCGGGACTGGTACGGAGTCGCCCCGGTGTCGGCGGCCGGTTCCCTGTACGACGGCGACCCTCGGCCGGTGCGGGTGTCGCCCTCGCGTCTGCACACGCTGGAGGAGTGCGAACTGAACTGGGTGATCGCCGAGCTGGGCGGCGATTCCGGTGGATCCACCGCGGGCCTCGGAACGATCCTCCACTCGGCGTTGGAGCACGCCGTCGGCCTCGACGAGGATGCCCTGTGGGCGCACGTGGAATCGCGCTGGAGCGAGCTGCAGTTCGATTCGCCGTGGCGTGAGCGGGCGGAGAGGGCTCGCGCTCGGGACCTCGTGCGGCGGCTGCACCTGTACCTCCGGCGATTCGACGAGGCCGGCGGGCGGCTCCTCGGGGCCGAGCCGCACTTCGAAGTGCCGGTTGCCGGGGTCGACGGCGGTGCGGACGCGGTCGTGTCGGGCTACATCGACCGGGTGGAACTCACGGCGCGGGGAGAAGTCGTCATCGTCGACCTCAAGACGGGCAAGAGCGAGCCGCAGACGGACGCGAAGGTGCAGGACAATCCCCAGCTCGCCGCCTACCAGCTCGCCTTCGACGCCGGTGCGATCCCCGAGGGGAAGGGCTTCGCCCCAGGGGGCGCCAAGCTTCTGGTGCTGCGGCCCTCGTCGAAATCGAAGCCCTACGTGGAGCCGCGGCAGGCGCCGCTGACCGACGATGCGCGGGAGGAGTTCCTCTCGCGGGTGCGGTCCGCGGCGGCGATCATGCGGGGTAACACCTTCTCCGCTCCGTATGAGCAGCACTGTCGAGATGAGTTCTCCCACGGGCTGTGCCGGATACACACGGTCGGGGCGGTGAGCCGCGCGTGACGGCGACCCCCGTGTCCGCACCTCGCTTGACCGCCCGGACGATCGCCGCCGCCCTCGGGCAGTTCCCGCCGACGGCCGAGCAGGCGGCGGTGATCGAGGCGGATCTCGGTCCGGCCCTCGTCGTCGCCGGCGCGGGCAGCGGCAAGACCGAGACCATGGCCTCCCGAGTGGTCTGGCTCGTGGCGAACGGCATCGTGTCCCGCGACGAGGTACTCGGACTCACCTTCACCCGGAAGGCGGCCGGGGAACTCTCCGAGCGCATCCAACGGCGCCTCGCGCGGCTGGCGGAGTTCGAGCGGCTGGGGCTCCTGCCGCATCTGACGTCCCTGCACGACGGCGGGCGCCTGGACCCTCTGGGGGCTATCGAGCAGGCGTCGGGCGATCGGGCCGGGGCGCGGCGCGACCACCTCGCCTCGTTGGTGAGGGAGACCGGCGCCCTGCCGCGCGACCTCGACGACGATGCGCTCCTGCATCGCCCGACCGTCGCGACGTACAACAGCTTCGCAGACCAGATCGTGCGGGAGCACGCGGTACGACTGGGACGGGACCCGGATGCGGTCGTCCTGTCCGAGTCCGCCGCCTGGCTCCTCATGCGCCGCGTGGTCCTCGCCTCCGATGACCCGCGGTTGGAGACCAGGGGAGAGGCTCTGCGGACCATCGTGGACGCTGCGCTGCGCATCGCGCGGGACCGGGTGGACAATCTCGTCTCGTTGGAGGACCTCACGCGATTCCCCGATCGCTTCCGTGACGTCCTCGAGCGCCCGTCCATCGCTCGCGGCGTGAGCGTCTACGCCGATGTCCTCGCCGCCGTGGACAAGGTCGACGCGCTCGGACTGCTCGCCGGACTCGCGCAGGACTACGACGAGGCGAAGCGGCGGCGCGGCCTGATCGACTTCTCGGATCAGGTGGCCGGCGCTTTCGAGGTGGTCGCGCGGCATCCGGACGTCGGCGAGGAGATGCGCAGTCGGTACCGTGTCGTCCTGCTGGACGAGTATCAGGACACCTCCGTCGTGCAGACGGATCTTCTGGCGGCGCTGTTCGCCGACACCGCCGTCATGGCCGTCGGCGACCCGCACCAGGCGATCTACGGGTGGCGCGGTGCGAGCGCGGGGAATCTCGGCGGGTTCCGCGAGGCGTTCGCGCGCGAGACGACGGGCGCGCGCTTCACGCTGATGACGAGCTGGCGGAACTCTCGGCACGTCCTCGATGCCGCGAACGCGGTGCTCGCACCGCTCGCCGCGTCCGCGCCCGTGGACGTTCCGCCCCTCGCCACCCGCCCGGACGCTCCCTCGGGAGGAGTGGACGTCGTCTTCGAACCCGACATCGACGCCGAGGCCGCTCGCGTCGCCGAATGGTTCGATGAGGTGCGGGCGCGTCGCAGTGCAGAGAGACGGCCCACGACCGGCGCCGTGCTGTTCCGGAACAAGAAGCACATGGTCCGCTTCGCCGACGCGCTGGGCCGACGAGGGATCCCCCATCGCATCCTCGGGCTCGGCGGGCTGCTCTCCACGCCGGAGGTCGTGGATGTCGTGGCGGTGCTGCGCGTACTGAGCGACCCCGATGCCGGATCGGCGCTGCTGCGACTGCTGAGCGGTCCGCGGTGGGCGGTCGGATTGCCGGACCTCCGCGCGCTCCGAGACCTCGCCGACCGGCTCGCGCGGCACGACGCGGCGCTGGCGCCTCTCCCGCCGGCCGTCGTCGAGACCCTCCGCTCCAGTGCCTCCGACGACGGGGCGTCGCTCATCGACGCCCTCGACTTCGTCGCACGGCAGCCCTCGGGGCACAGCTGGCTGTCGGGCTTCTCCGCGGACGGGCGCGACCGGCTCACGAATGCGGGAGCGACGTTCAGCGCGCTGCGCCGGGCCAGGGGAGCGCCGATCGCGGAGCTCGTCCGCCTCATCGAGGCGGAGCTGCGTCTGGACATCGAACTGGCCGCGAACGAGACGCGCGGCCCCGCTCGCATCGCGTCCGCACAGTTGCGCGCCTTCGTCGACGAGGTGCACGCGTTCCTGGACGCCGACGATGCGGGGACGGTGTCGAGCCTGCTCGCGTGGCTCGATCACGCCGAGCGGCAGGACGACCTCGCGCCGCGGACGGAGCCGCCCGAGGAGGACGTCGTCCAGCTGCTGACGATCCACGGCTCGAAGGGTCTCGAGTGGGACGCGGTGGCCGTTGTACGGCTCGTCACGGATGAGCTTCCCGGGGCTGCGCGGGACACCCGAGGGTGGCTCGGCTTCGGCGTGCTGCCCTACGAGTTCCGCGGCGACCGTCGCTGGTTGCCCGACCTCGCCTGGGAGCGGGAGCGCGCTCGCACCCAACAAGATCTCCGGGACGGCATCGCCGACTTCGTCGCGGCTCATCGGTCCCGTCAGCTCGACGAGGATCGACGCCTCGCGTACGTCGCCGTGACCCGCGCACGGGACCAGCTCCTCCTCAGCGGTGCCAGCTGGTCCGGGACACGCAAGCCGCGCGCGCGCAGCATCTTCCTCGAGGAGATATGCGGTGCTCTCGGGTACGAGCTGCCGGTGGTGGAGGACTCCGTAGACCCGTACGAAGGCGAGCGACGCACGCTGCGGTGGCCGCTCGATCCGTTGGGAGCCCGTCGTGCCCCCGTGATGCGGGCGGCGGAAGCCGTGCGGTCGTCCCGTGCGGAGGACGTCGCACCGGACGACGACATCCTGCTGCTCCTCCGTGAACGCGATGAGCGGGCCGCGGCGACGCGGGTGCGCCCGCCCACCAGGATCGCGGCATCCCGGTACAAGGAGTTCGTCGCGGACTACGACAGCGCGGTCGAACGGATCGCGCGTTCTCTCCCGGAGCGGCCGTACCGGCAGACGCGAGTGGGAACGCTGTTCCACTCCTGGGTCGAGGAGCGCTCGGGACTGGTGGGGCGGCGCAGCGTGTGGGACGAGGCGCTCTGGGAGAACGACGACGAGGTCGCCGAATCCGCGGCCCCCGATGGAACGCCCTCGACGGCCGACACCGCGCAGCTCGCGCACCTGCAAGCCGTCTTCCTCGCTTCGGAGTGGGCGGATCTGCGTCCGCTCGAAGTGGAATGCGAGATCGACTTCACCGACGTCGAGCTGGACGGCACCCCGCGCGTGATCGTCTGCCGCCTGGATGCGGTCTATCGACGCGAGGACCGAGGCGGGCGCATCGAGATCGTGGACTGGAAGACGGGCCGGGCCCCGACGACGGAAGCCGAGCGCCGGGAGCGACTCGTCCAACTCGAGCTCTATCGGCGCGCTTATCACCTGGCACGAGGAATTCCCCTGGCGGAGATCGACGTCGTCCTGTACTACGTGGCCGACGACGTCGTCGTTCGGGCCTGACCTCGCGCGTACCTACGCGCTCACCGCGCGCGCCACCGCCGCAGTGCCTCGCGTGACGCTCGGTCGGTCTCCTCGTCGCGCTCCACACCCGGTGCCTCGTCGTGCCGAGGCCACGGTGCGTCCGACACCCCGTCCGTGCGCGTGTCCGCGTGGCGGACCACGCCAGTCTCGGTGTCCGACTCCGCGTCGTCGGCGCGCGCATCGCCGCCCGGGACGGCCCCGGTCTCGGTGTCCTCGGTCCAGAAGGAGAGCTCCGCCGGATCGTACGCATCCGTCTGCATGGACGTGTCGATGCCGGACGGTGCCCCCTCCGGCATCCGGCCGATGAGTGTGAGCGCGTCGTCGACGTCGGCATCGGCTCCGCCACCCAGCACGTCGTCGTCGGCTACGCCCTCGGACAACGACGACAGCAGCTCTGCGGCATCGTCGACCACGTCGCCACGGTCGATGGCGAGCCCGTGCAGGAGCCACTTCGCGAACTCCAGCTCGGCATAGAACCGCGATCGGTCGCGCGTCCGCGGATCGGGCGCGCGGTCGCTGTGCGCCATGTAGGAGGAGAAGACGTCCTCCGCGGCGACGGGTGCTCCGGCCAGCCAGTGCAGATCGACGGCGGGATCCCCCACCTGGAGACCGTGCCAGTCCAGCAGGCCCGTCACGCGGGGAACCTCGGCGACGTCGTCGAAGACGAAGGACGCCGAACTGATGCCCCCCAGGATCACGCGCGGCTCGAAACCCCACAGCTCATCCGCGGCGATCGCCCGCCGCCACCGCCGCAGGAGGGGGAAGGGAACCCGGTCGCTGTCCTCGGCGCGGTCGACGAGACTTCCGACGTCCGCGCGGACCTGCTCGGACGACCGCGAGGGCAGACCCTCGGCGCGGACGATCGAGGTCGGGAGGGCGTGCACGGCGGCGAGGGCTGCGCCGAGCGAGGACGCGGCGCCGCGCCCCGGAGGAAGGTGGACGGCATCGACGCGGTAGCCGGGGAGGAAATCCACGACGATCCCCGGGGCGCCCTCGACACGCATGTCGCCCAAGAGAGTCGGAGCCCGGAACGGGAGGAGCGCACGCACGCCCGGGGTGAGGGCGCGCAGCGCTCGAGCCTCGGCGAGCAACTCCGCCGCGGCCTCGGCATCGGCGGGCACCCGCGCCACGACCCGCCGGCCGTCGGCGAGGTCGACGAGCGCAGAGTCGTATCGACCGGCCGCACCCTCGGTGAGCGCACCTGCCGCGACCACTCCCGCCTGTGGCAGAGCCGAAGTCACGGAGGCGGCTAGAGTGAACGGAGAGCGTGCCATGTGCCCAGGTTAGGGAGTGATCCTCGATGACGGCGCCCGACACCCCGCGCCTTGCGCCCCTCGGTCATCGCGGCGTCGACCGGTCGGCGTCCGACCGGTCGGATCCGGGACTGCTCGCCGCGGCCCGCCAGGACGCGACGACCCGGGTCCTCGTCGTGAGCGGTGACCGTGCGCCTCTCGGCTCAGAGGACCGCCTGTGCTGGGTGAGTCCGGCCGAGGCTCCGCACGACGGTGAGTGGGCGTTCCTCGGGCGCGACGTCGCCGGGGCAGTCCTGCTCCTGTGTGCGCTCTCCGCCGACGCGGGGGACGTGTTCCCCGCCCCGGCGGGTTGGGCGTCGCTGCGTGCGTCGGGTGGTGTGCTCGTGCCGGAGGATTCCGCTCGGTTCGTCGAGTCCGTGAGTCTCGGCGGGTGGCTGCGCGACGCGCGCTTCTGCTCGTTCTGCGGCGTCCTGACGGACGTCCTCGACGGCGGATGGTCGCGACGGTGCCCCGGGTGCGGACGTCTGCACTTCCCACGGACGGATCCCGCGGTCATCGTCGCCGTCACACACCCCGACGATCCCGACCGGCTCCTCCTCGGGTCGAACGCGGCGTGGGCCCCGGAGCGCTACTCCTGCTTCGCCGGCTTCGTCGAGGCGGGGGAGTCCCTCGAAGGCGCCGTGATCCGAGAGCTCGGCGAAGAAGCCGGCGTCCAGGTGCGCGGCATCCGGTACCACGGGTCGCAGGCGTGGCCCTATCCCCGGTCCCTCATGGTCGGCTTCTTCGCGGAGGCGGAGGATGCGTTCCAGGCACGTGCCGACGGGGAGGAGATCGTCGATGTACGGTGGTTCTCTCGCGCCGACATCGGCGCCGCCCTCGCGGGGGACGGCGACATCATCCTGCCCGGAGCGGCGTCCATCGCGCACATGCTCATCACCGACTGGTTCGAGGATCGGGCGTGAGCGGCGGACCGCTGGACGATCTCGACGAGCAGCAACGGGAGGCGGCGACCTCCCTGCGAGGCCCCGTCGCGGTGCTCGCGGGGGCGGGCACCGGGAAGACCCGGGTCATCACCCGCCGGATCGCCCATGGCGTGAACACCGGGACCTACTCGCCGGGACGCGTGATGGCGGTGACGTTCACGGCGAAGGCCGCGGGCGAGATGCGCGGGCGCCTGCGGGCGTTGGGGATCGACGGCGTGTCAGCCCGAACGTTCCACGCGGCCGCTCTGGCGCAGCTGAACTATTTCTGGCCCACCATCGCCGGTTCCCCGGCGCCGGCCGTGGTCGATAACAAGGTGCGACTGCTCGCCCACGCGGCCGACGGGATCGGGATGGCGCCCGATACCGCCACCCTGCGGGATGTCGCGGCTCAGATCGAATGGCGGAAGGTCACCATGCGATCGATAGACGAGTACGCTCGGGCGCGACCGGAGGGCGTGGGGCGACTCGGAGTGGACCGGGTGGTCGACCTGCAGCGCGCATACGAGCGGCTCAAGGACGAGCGACGGCAGATGGACTTCGAAGACGTCCTCCTCGCGTGTGCGGGAATGCTCGAGGCCGAACCGCGGGTCGCGCGCGCAGTGCACGAGCAGTACCGGCACTTCACGGTGGACGAGTTCCAGGATGTGTCCCCGCTGCAGCACCGGCTCCTCGAGCTGTGGCTCGGCGGCAGGCGTGATCTGTGCGTCGTCGGGGATGCCAGCCAGACGATCTACTCCTTCGCCGGTGCCGACGCCCGATTCCTCCTGGAGTTCGACAGCCGCTACGAGGACGCCCGGGTCGTGCAGCTTCTGCGGAACTATCGATCCGAGCAGCCCATTCTCGATGCCGCGAACGAGCTCATGCGCGACCGTCCGGGGGCGCTCCGCCTCGTCGCTGCGTCGGAGCCGATCGGGGTCGAGGCGGGGCCCGACACTCCGACGACCGCGGTGACCGCTTTCGACGACGACGCGGAGGAGGCGCGGGGGGTCGCTGCGCGCATCCTCGCTCAACTGCGCCGAGGCATCGCGGCGCAGGAAATCGCCGTGCTGTACCGTTCGCACGCTCAGTCCGCCGAGGTTCTTCGTGCGTTGACGGATGCCGGGATCGCGACGACGGTGCTCGGTGGGCGACGCTATTTCGACCTCCCCGAGGTCCGCCAGGCCGTCATGGCCCTGCGGGCGGCATCCGTCGCCCCCGTCGCCGCGGGCATGGTCGACGCGGTGCGCGACGTGCTCCGATCGCTGGGCCTCACCGACGAGCCGCCCGCTGCGGGGGGCGCCGTCCGCGACACGTGGGAGGCGCGCGCCGCGCTTCTCCGCCTCGCCGAGCAGGCACCCCCCGGCACGACGTTGCGCGCGTTCACCGACGACCTCGCCGCGCGGGCGCGAGCCCACGATGAACCGTCCCTCGCCACTGTCACGCTCTCGACGCTGCACGCCGCGAAGGGGCTGGAGTGGCCGCACGTCCACATGGTGGGGCTCGCGGAGGGACTGCTCCCGATCTCGTACGCGCAGACCTTCGAGGCCGTCGATGAAGAGAGGCGGTTGGCGTACGTCGGGATCACGCGGGCTGCGCGAACGCTGTCTCTGACCTGGGCCCGCGGCGCCCGCGAGCGTCACCCGTCCCGCTTCCTGCAGGAGATCGGCACCCGCATTCTTCGGATGGAGCGTGCGTCCGGAGGGTCCTCTGGAGCGAGCCGACCCGGACGGTCACGGAGTGCGACATCGCACCGCGCGCGTCCGCATCCTGGGTGATGAGGTCGACGGCCACGAGGCCGGCCTCCCACAGCAGCCCGGGCCGCGCCGGCCCGGAGTCGCGTGTGACCAGCTGCGCGGCGAGCATCGGCCAGGCGGGATCCTCGCGCGTGCGCGCCTCCGCGAGGCATGCCGCGCATGCCGTCCGGCCGGGAACGACGAGGGGGCCGATCTCGATCCGATCACCCTGGAGGGCGACGGGGACGTGGGGGATGTCGCGAGAGAGCAGGGTCGAGGCGATCGCGGGATGAGGGAGGTGGTGTGCGACGACGACGATCACGTCGTCCGGGCTTCCGAGTGAGACCCAGCCGCCGCTCACGGGTCCGTGCACCCGGCCGCCACCCGCGCCGACGCCCTCCGCGATCGCCTGCGTCGCCGGCGCGGCGACGTCGCCGTTCCCGGCGACGATGATCCTGCCGTCCGTGATCGGCTGCGGGGGTGCGGCGAGCGCCGGGGCGAGGTGGGAGAGCAGTTCGGCGCACTCGCCGGGCGCAGCACCCCAGGACCGGGAGAGCCGCTCGGCGGCGTCGACCGTCACCCCGCGCTCGAGCTCGCGGAGCAGCCGCTCCTGCCAGGGAAGCGGATCGTGCAGGACAGCCACCGGCGGGACGCCGAACTGCACGACCGTCCCCGATCGCCACAGCGGAGGATGTGCCGGGTTGACGCGGATCATGGGCCGATTCTGTCCGAACGGAGCGACGCGGATCCGGCTGTCCACAGGGGTGACGCGCGCGGCGGGGACAACGGCCTCCGACGCGCCCTGGGGAGGAGGGTCAGTCGCGATCGGTGCCGGAGGTGTCCGCGTCGGGCGTCTCGCCGGATCCCGACTCGGCCAGCAGCTGGGCGAGCGCGTCGTCCATCGCATCCGGGGCGGGTTCTTCGCCTCGCGCGTGAGCCTGAAGGCGCGCGACCAGCGCGGAGGGATCGTCGATGTCATCGGCGTTCGGCATCAGGTCCGGGTAGTCCCAGAGGCCGTCCCGGCCCTCGGGACCGACGGCGTCCGTGATCGCGCGCCACATCGCGGCCGCTTCGCGCATCCGCCGCGGCCGCAGCTCCAGACCCACGAGGGATCCGAGCGCCCGCTCTGCGGGGCCGCCCACGGCGCGCCGACGCCGCACGGACTCCGCGACCCGATCCGCGGACGGCAGCCGTGTCGTCGCGTCGGCGGTGACGACGTCCACCCACCCCTCGATCGTCGCGAGGAGATTCTCCAGCCGCCGCAACGCCGCCTCCTGGGCTTCCGATCGAGCGGGCAGCAGTGCGCCGCTCTCGAGGGCACGACGGAGCTCCTCGGGCTCGGAAGGATCGAAACGCGAGGCGAGGTCCTCGAGGGCGTCGGTGTCGACCCGGACGCCGCGAGCGAAGTCGGTCACCTGTGAGATCACGTGCAGTCGCAGCCATTTGGCGTGCCGGAACAGCCGCGCATGCGCGAGCTCCCGCGTCGCCACGGCCAGGGCCAGCTGATCCTCGGGGATCTCCAGGTCGCGGCCGAAGTCACTGAAGTTCTGGGGAAGGATCGCGGCGCCGCCGTCCGGCATGAGGGGGATGCCGACGTCGCCTCCGCTGACGACCTCCTTCGACAGATTGCCGATGACCTGGCCGAGCTGGGAGGCGAACAGCGACCCGCCGACGGTCCGCATGAGGCGCCCGGCTCCCTGAACGAGTGCCTGCATGTCGTCGGGTGCCTGGGATCGCAGCGACTCGGTGAGTGCATCGGCGATGCTCGTGGCCACCGGTTCCGCGAGCTCCTGCCACACCGGCAGAGTCGCCGTCACCCACTCCGAGCGGGTGATGGATCGAGCGGGCGCGGGCAGCTCCGAGATCGTCGTCACCTCGCTGAGCCACAGGTCTGCGAGCACGAAGGCCTGATCCAGGTCGTGCTTCTGACCGTCGCCGATGGCCAGACCGTGCTGCCCGGCGATGTGCAGCGCCTGCCGCTCGGCCATGTCCCAGGAGATCTCGCCGTCGCCGCCGCCGGCGAACGCCTGCTTCATCTGGCTCATGATCGTCTGGAGCATCGCCGGATCGATGTTCATCCCCGACAGCTGCGAGAGCTGCTCCGGATCGATCTGGCCGCCGCCGCCCAGGATCTGACGGATGAGGTCCTGGAACTCGTCTTCGGGAGAGCGGTCGTCGTCTTCCACTTCAGCCGCCTTTCAGCCGGTCGCCGATGTACGGATCTACGCTAGTCGCAGCATCCCCTCGCAGATCCCGGCCGAGACCTGAACCCTTACGCCGGCCGCGAACGACCCGGCTGAGAAAGGTCTCCTGTGACGCTCTTCGACGACTCCGAACCCGTGACGCCCGCACCACGTCGCGCCTCGCGCGCCGTGGTGGCGGGGATCTGGAGCCTGTCGGCAGCCCTCGTGGTGCTGCTCGTCCTGACCTTCCTCCCCACGGGCTACGTCATCCAGCGGCCGGGTCCGGTCTACAACACGCTCGGCTCCGCGCCCGGAGCGGACGGCGAAGATGTCCCGCTCATCACCGTGGAGGGCGCCGAGACCTACCCCACCGAGGGCGCTCTGGATCTCCTCACCGTGCAGGTCGTGGGCAGCAGAGAGCGCACGCCCTCCTGGTTCGAGCTGGCGACGGCGTGGTTCGATCGCACGCGGGCCGTGCTCCCGATCGAAGCCGTGTTCCCACCCGATCAGACGACCGAGCAGCGTCAGAGCGAGAGCGCCGCGCTCATGGTCGATTCGCAGAAGGAGGCGACAGCCGCAGCGCTGAGCGAGCTCGGGTACGACGTCTCGCCTCAGCTGCGCGTGTTCTCCGTCGTGGAGGACTCCGCTGCCGACGGTGTGCTCCGGGAGGAGGACGTGATCCTCGCCGCCGACGGACAGCAGGTCTCGACCGTCGCGCAGCTCCGAGACATCGTCGACGCCTCGGAGGGCGCACCCGTCGTCCTGACCGTCCTTCGTGACGGCGCCACACGCACCCTCGATCTGGTCCCGCAGCGCGACGAGGAGGATCCCGACGCGCCGTGGCTCATCGGCGTCACACTGATGAGCGACTACGACTTCCCCTTCGACGTCGAGATACAGCTGAACAACGTCGGCGGTCCCAGCGCCGGGATGATGTTCGCGCTCGGCATCATCGACGTCCTCACCCCGGGCCAGCTCAACGGAGGCCAGCGCGTCGCCGGTTCCGGGACCATCACCGCCGACGGCACGGTCGGACCGATCGGCGGGGTGCGGCAGAAGCTCTGGGGGGCCGTGGGCGATGGCGCGTCGTACTTCCTTGCCGCCGAGGCGAACTGCGGGGAGGTCGTCGGGCACGTACCGGACGGTCTCCGCGTGTTCGCGGTGGAGGATCTCGACGACGCGCTGACCGCCCTCGATGCGATCGCGGAGGACGGCGATCTGGACGCACTCCCGACCTGCGACTCCTGACCGCCCTCGGGCAGTCCCTCAGCACACCCTCGGCGACCCTCCAGAACCGCGCACCTAGGATGGAGGGGTGACCACGACCTCTGCGCCGGCCCCGGCCACGCCCTCCCGACCTCGACGGATCCTCGGCATCACGGTGGCGATCGTCGCCGCCCTCGTGGTGGCGTTCTTCGTCTTCGCCAGCCTCTACGCCGATTGGCTCTGGTACCAGCAGCTCCAGTTCGAGGGGGTGCTCCTGACCCAGTGGGTCGCGCGGATCGCGATGTTCGCCGTCGGATTCCTCGGCATGGCGGTGCCCGTGTGGCTGGCGATCCAGCTCGCCTACCGGCTTCGTCCGGTGTACGCGCGGCTGAGCTCGCAGCTCGATCGCTACCAGGAGGTCGTCGAGCCGCTGCGCCGTCTGGCGATGTGGGGGATCCCGGTCTTCTTCGGCTTCTTCGCGGGATTCGCCGCGTCCGCGCAGTGGGAGACGACCTGGCTGTGGTTCAACGGCGTCCCCACCGGCGATGTCGACCCGGAGTTCGGTCTGGACACCGGGTTCTACCTCTTCGCGATGCCCTTCTACGGTGCCGTCGTCGGATTCGTCTCGGCGGTGCTGCTGATCTGCCTCCTGGTCACGGCGGTCGTGTCCTATCTCTACGGCTCCGTCCGTGTCGGCCAGCGCGAACTGCGCATCTCGAAGGCCGCGCGGATCCAGCTCGCGATCCTCGCGGGACTGTACCTCGCGGTCCAGGCCGTCAGCCTCTTCCTCGATCGCTACCGTCTCCTCGTCGAGCAGGGTGATCGGATCACCGGTCCCGGATACACCGGCGTCAACGCCGTCATCCCCGGATTGACCATTCTGTCCATCGTGGCGGCTCTTGTCGCCGTCCTCTTCTTCGTCACCGCGGTGATCGGCCGGTGGCGGTACCCGCTCATCGCCACGGCGCTGCTCATCATCTCCTCGCTCGTCGTCGGCGTCGGATATCCGTGGGTCGTGAACACCTTCCAGGTGCTGCCGAACCAGGCGGCGTTCGAGCGCCCGTTCTACGAGCGCAACCTGGAGATGACGAAGAAGGCGTATGGGATCGACGGTCTTGAGAAGATCGAGTTCACCGCCGAGACCTCCGCGGAAGAGGGGCAGCTCCGCGCGGACGCGCAGACGACCACCCAGATCCGCATCATGGATCCCGCGATCATCGGACCGACCGTGCGTCAGCTCGAGCAGTATCGCGCCTACTACCAGTTCCAGGAGCCTCTGGACGTGGATCGGTACGAGATCGACGGCGAGATGCAGGACACGATCGTGTCCGTGCGGGAGCTGAACGTCGATCAGCTCGGTGCGGGGTCCTCGTGGGTCAACGAGACGCTCGTCTACACGCACGGCTACGGTCTCGTCGCGGCCGCAGGCAACGAGCGCACCAGCGACGGCAACCCCGTGTTCCTCGAGCGCGGCATCCCCGCCCAGGGCTTCCTCTCCGACAACCCCGACTTCGAGCCGCGGGTGTACTTTGGCGAGTACTCTCCGACGTATTCGATCGTGGGCGCACCGGAAGGGGCGACGCCGATCGAACTGGACTACCCGTCGGGCGCAGACGGCGGTGCGGGCCCGCGCGTGACCTTCGACGGCGACGGCGGACCCTCGGTCGGAAACATGTTCCACCGACTGATCTACGCGCTGCGCTTCCAGTCCGAGCAGATCCTGTTCTCCGAGGATGTGAACGAGGAGTCCCAGATCCTCTACGACCGGGACCCGCTCACGCGCGTGGAGAAGGTCGCCCCCTATCTCGAGCTCGACAGCGACCCGTACCCGACCGTCGTGGACGGCCGCATCGTCTGGGTGGTGGACGGCTATACCTTGAGCTCGAACTACCCGTACTCGACGACGGTGCCGCTCTCGCAGGCGATCGCGGACTCGAACAACACGCAGCCGCGATTCGCCCTCGATGACATCAACTACATCCGCAACTCGGTGAAGGCGACCGTGGACGCCTACGACGGCTCAGTGACGCTGTACGCGTGGGATCCCGAAGACCCGCTGCTCCAGGCCTGGCAGAACGTCTACCCGACCGCGGTCCAGCCGATCAGCGAGATGTCGGCGGACCTGATGAGCCATGTGCGGTATCCGACGGACCTGTTCAAGGTGCAGCGCGCGATGCTGCAGATCTATCACGTCGACGACGCGCAGTCCTTCTACGAGCGGGACAACGCGTGGGCGACGCCCGAGGATCCCCAGAACCCCAACCAGCTGCAGCCGCCGTACTACCTGACGATGCAGATGCCGGGACAGGAGGCGCCGTCGTTCTCGATGTTCACGACGTTCATCCCGTCCTCGACCGGAGCCGCCAGCCGCAACGTCCTCATGGGCTATCTCGCGGTCGATTCCAATGCCGGTCAGGAAGCAGGGGTCAAGGGGGACGATTACGGCAAGCTCCGGCTCCTCGAGATCGCGGCGTCGACGACCGTGCCCGGCCCCGGTCAGGTGCAGAACACCTTCGACTCCGACACCGCGGTGTCGTCGCAGATCAACATCCTCCAGCAGGGCCAGTCGGAGGTGCTGAACGGAAACCTCCTCACCCTCCCTGTGGGTGGTGGCCTGCTCTATGTCCAGCCCGTCTTCGTGCAGGCCTCGCAGGGCACCCAGCTCCCCACGCTCCGGAAGATCCTCGTGGCGTTCGGTGACGACATCGCCTTCGAGGACACCCTGGCGGAGGCGCTCGACGTGCTCTTCGGCGGGGACTCCGGCGCGACGGCGGGGGACGACGAGGTCGTTCCGATTGAGCCGGACGCCACCCCGGCCCCCGAGCCGACCGAACCGGCCGAGCCGGGCGACGAGGAGCCGACGCCGGCACCGGAGGCCGGATCCTACGAGGCCGCACTGCAGGACGCCCGCGAGGCCATGATGGCTCGTGAGGAGGCGCTGCGCTCGGGCGACCTGACGGCGTTCGCGGAGGCCGATGAGCGACTGACCGCCGCGGTGGAGCAGCTGCTGGAGCTCTCCGGCGACTGAGCGCATCCCACGGAAGAGGGGCGGACCGGGTCATACCCGGCCCGCCCCTCTTCCGTGGGTGCGGGGCAGGATCAGCCGGTGAGGATGGCGTACCAGATGAGCAGGAGCGTGACGCCGAACCCGGTGAGCTGGTTCAGCCACAGGAAGCGGTCCCATCCGCGCGTCGCACCCGCCGCACCCGCGTCGGTGATGGACCGATAGGGCCACACGGTCAGCAGATAGGGCACGGCGAGGATCGCGGCGAGCGGCCCGGGCCACGACGTCGCGAGCAGCGCGAGTCCCGACAGCGTGTAACAGGCCAGCGCGAAGCGAACGGTGAATCGGGCTCCCCGGACCGTGGCGATCGAGGCGATCCCGGCGTCCCTGTCCGCGACGACGTCCTGCACCGCGCCGAACGCGTGCGAGGCGATCCCCCACAGGGCGAAGGAGAGGACGACGAGTCCGAGCTGCCATGTCCACGCAGCGCCCGCCAGGACGAGGCCGTAGACCGCGGGGGAGAAGAAGTGGATGCTGCTCGTCACCGAGTCTGCGAACGGCCGCTCCTTCAGGCGCAGCGGCGGGGCGCTGTAGAAGACCACGAAGAAGAGGCTCGTGGCGAGGACCAGCCAGGATGCCGGGGGACCGACGGCGACGAGATAGATCACGAAGGGCAGGCAGAGAAGCCCGGCAGACCACAGTGTCACCGGGTGGAGGCGACGATCGAGGATCGCGCCGTGGGCGCCGCCCTTGCGGGGATTGCGCAGGTCCGACTCGTAATCGAAGACATCGTTGATGCCGTACATCGCGAGGTTGTAGGGCACCAGGAAGAACAGGACGCCGATGATGAGCGTCAGATCGACCTGTCGGGTCGTGAGCATGTAGGCAGCGGCGAAGGGGAAGGCCGTGTTCACCCAGCTGACGGGACGGGAGGAGACGAACAGCTGGCGGGAGACCGCGGCCGGTCGGAGCGGGAGGGCGGTCATGACGCTTCCTGGGTGAGGCGGGGGGAGAGCAGAGTGAAGATCGCGGGCAGGAGGAAGGCCGCGCAGATGGGGTAGGAGAAGTCCTCGATGGGGGCGAGACCGATCCTCAGTCCGCTGAGGTGTTCGGCGGGATAGGTGAAGAGGTCCGCCGCGATCATGAGGTTGTCGAAGATCGCGGTGAGGACCACGAGTCCACCCGCGGCCCAGCTCGAGGCGATCATGCGCTCACGGAAGCGCGGTCGCCGCCGCGTGGCGAGGGTGACGAGCAGGGTCACCACCACGAAGGGGACGACGATCAGCGGATAGGTCATACCGCCGATTCTCCCCCCGCAGCGCCGTCGCCGCGGCGGGCCGCGCGGTGGGCACGGAGACGCGTCGCCGCGCCGTGCAGCACCAGGGCGAGGTAGCAGAGGAAGAGGAGGAAGATCGGCTCCTCCAGGGGGAGGTGCGGCGCGAGGTCGATACCGAGGAGGAGAGGACTGTCCCCCTTGACGAAGACGCCGGTCGCGATGCCGACCGCATCCCAGATCAGGAAGAACACCGTGCCGAGGAGGACCGCGACGATCGTCCTCCCGGGATGGCGCCATGCCGCCAGCTTCAGGCGCGCATCGGTGAGCGCCACGCCGGCCAGCGAGAGGAGCAGGGCGGCGAGGTAGAGCCCCGGCATGTCAGACCCTCGCGGGCTCCGCGAGTGGGCCCGGGGTGCGATCGCCGCGAAGACGCTTCACGACGAGCTCAGCGGAGATCAGGCACATCGGGAGGCCGATGCCCGGCAGGGCGGACGTCCCCGCGTAGGCGAGGGAATCCACCTTCCGTGACGCGTTCCGGGGACGGAACATCGCGCTCTGACCGAGTGTGTGGGCCAGCCCCAGCGAGTTGCCTCGCCAGGAGTGCAGATCGGTCGCGAAATCCGCGGGCGAGATCGTCCGACGAACGGTGATGCGATCCTTCAGGTCGGGGATTCCGCACCACTGCGAGATCTGCGTGATGATCCGGTCGGCGGCCGCTTCCGTCCGCGGGTCTCCGTCCCCGTCGATCCCGCCGTGGCCGGATCCCGGGTCGGCGGGCACGGGCACGAGTACGAAGAGGTTCTCCGAACCTGCCGGCGCGACGTCGGGATCGGTCGCACTCGGCCGGCAGATGTAGAGGGACGCCGGATCGGGGATGCGAGGGCGCTCCCCGAAGATGTCATCGAAGTTCGTCCGCCAGTCATCTGCGAAGAGCAGCGTGTGGTGGGCGAGCTCCGGCAATTCGCCCTCCACGCCGAGGAGGAGCAGGAGCGCGCCGGGGCTCGGCGTCTTCGCATCCCACCAGGACTGCGGGTAGGTCTGCAGCTCGGCCGGGAGGAGCGAGGTCTCGGTGTGGTGGAGGTCCGCGGTCGACACGACCAGGTCGGCCTCGAGCGTCGTGCCGTCGGCGAGGCGGGCGCCGGTCGCTCGCGCCCGCGCGCGCGAACCGCGCGCGGGCGGGCTCGTGACGATCTCGACGACCTCCGCTCCCGTGACGATGTCGACGCCCCTCGCCCGTGCGAGGCGCTCAATGGCCCGGATCACCTCGACGAACCCGCCGCGCGGGTACAGGACGCCGTCGTCGAGGTCCAAGTGGCTCATGAGGTGGTAGAGGCTCGGCACCCCGTAGGGAGAGCCACCGAGGAAGACCGCCGGATACTCGAGGATCTGACGCAGCCGCGGGTCGGTGAACTTCCGATCGACGTGAGAGGCCAGGGACCGGGTCAGCAGCGGTGCGAGGGTCGGGATCCGACGCAGGATCGCCGGGTCCCGAAGGCCAGCGGTGGTTTCATAGGTGTCGTAGAGGAAGCGCGACACGGCCAGGTCGTAGGCGTCTTCCGCGGAGTCCAGGTAGTCCGCCAGGCGCGCACCGGCACCTGGCTCCACGCTCTCGAACAACTCGGTGGCGAGCTCGCGACCCGTGCGCACGTCCAGCGGGGCGCGCCCGGTGGCGGGGTCGGAATAGACCCGGTACGCGGGGTCGAGGCGGATGAGGTCGAGCTCGGCCTCCGCGCTCGTCCCGAGCAGTCGGAAGAAGTGGTCGAAGACCTCCGGCATGAGATACCAGCTCGGACCCGTGTCGAAGCGGAAGCCGTCCTGGTCCCACGACCCCGCGCGGCCCCCCAGGTCGCCGCGCGCCTCGAGGAGGCGGACGGACCATCCCTCCTCGGCGAGGAGCGCCGCGGTCGCGAGGCCCGCGATACCCCCGCCGATGACGACGGCGGAACGCGAAGGGACAGCGGAGTCGCTCATGAGTGGACCTTCCGAGGCGAGAACCCCAGCCAGGCGCGGGCCGCCAAGCGGGCTTTGACCGGGTCCGGCACCCGTACCCGACCGGATCCCGGGTCGGTTGCACGCAGCCGGCGGGACAGTTCGGAGAACAGATCATGCGCCGCGGTCACGGCGCGACGGCAGTCTTTCGGGAGGTGCGGGACGGTGGCCGCGGCCGCGGCGAGGTCCGCATCGATACGGTCCAGAACGGCGTCGCGGCTCACAGTTCCCGAGCCTATCCCGAGGTAATCACGACCGAGCGCGAATGCGTCATGATCGAGGTCTCGAAGGAAGTTCACATCCTGGAACGCCGCGCCCAGGCGACGGGCGCCGTCGACCAATTCCGCATCGGCGGGGCGAGGGCGGGCCGCTCCGGCGTTGACGAACACCTGCAGGCACATGAGCCCCACCACCTCGGCCGATCCGTAGACGTAGTCGTCGTGGGAGGCGTCGTCGTGGGTGGACGTGGTCAGGTCGGTGCGCATCGACGCGAAGAAGGGGGCGACGAGATCCTCGCCGATGCCGCATTCCCGGGCGGTGAGGGCGAACGCGTGGACGACGAGGTTCGCGCTGAAGCCCTGCGCGATCGCACGGTACGTCTCCGCTTCGAGTTCGTCCAGCAGCTGCTCCGCCTGCGCGGTCGACAGGCCGGCCGCGACGGCGGGCCCGTCGACGATCTCGTCGGCCACCCGGACCAGTGCGTAGATGGTGCGCACGTGGGTGCGGGGGCGCGGACCGAGGAGGCGGCACGCGAGCGCGAAGGACGTCGAGTATCGCGCGATGACGATGTCCGCGGCGTCCCGTGCGGTCTTGTCGTAGAGGGCGAGACCCGTGATGCCCTCGCTGTCCTCGGTCACGGGATGCGGCCCTCGACGCCGTCGGCGAGTGCGCGCAGGAGCACTCCGGCCGATGCCGGGAGTGCGGGATCCGCAGAGGCGGTCCGCACCTCGAGAAGGGCGCCGTCGACGAGCGCGCGCATCTGGGCCCGGGCGCCGCTGGCTTCGAGGATCCGCTGCGCCTCCTGGACGGCGATCGGGCCGGTGTGCGCGACGGCGATGGCGTCGTTGACCTGCGCCCACGTGGCGCTCTCGCGGGCCAGGGACACCAGCGGGGTCCGCTTCCCCTCCCGCAGATCGCCGCCGCTGGCGCGCCCCGCCTGGTCGTCGGTCCCGAACGCGCCGATCAGGTCGTCGACGAACTGGAACGCGAGGCCGAGCTGGCCCCCGGCCCGCTCGAGGAGTCCCGTGACCTCCGGGGACGCCCCGGCGAGCGCGGCGCCTGCGCACAGCGGAGCGCTGAACGAGTAGACGGCGGTCTTGTTGTACGCCGCGTCGAGCACCGCGTGATGGGGGGCGTCGTCGATGACGCTGTTCTCCACATCGGCCAGCTCGCCCGCCGCGGAGACGTACATCGCCTCGTCGAGCAGTTCCATCAGCCGCACGCGCGCCGGCAGATCGACCGGCGCGAGCGCGATCAGCCGGAAGGCCTCGTGCAGCAGGAGATCACCGGCGAGGATCGCGGCGGCGTCGCCGAGGAGCGCTGCGCCGGCGGCGTCCGCTCCCTGATTCTCTGCCCGGTGGCGGAACTCGCCGGCCACGTTGGGGATGCCCCGGCGGACGGTGTCGTGGTCGATCACGTCGTCGTGGACCACGAACGCCGTATGCAGCAACTCGAAGGCGGCGGCCACGGGGAAGACTCCGGGAGCGGCCGCGAGATCGCCCCCCAGGCTCTCGAAGGCGGCGACGACGAGGGCGGGACGGAAGCGCTTGCCGCCGCGGGCCGCCCGGTCGGATGCATCGATCAGGGCGTCGAAGGCCTCGCCGAGGGCGCCGCGCCGACATCGCATCCGCGCCAGGGCCTCGTGGATCGTGTCGTCGATCTGCGGATGCGGAGAGAGGGCGATCATGACAGGCGAGATCCGGGGCCGGTCGTCAGGAGAGGGAGCTCCTGCGCCTGCAGGACCAGCCACGGACTGAATGCCCACGGCGTCGCCCGCACAGCATCGGCGAGGCGTTCGGGCTCCACCCAGCGGATCTCCATCACCTCGTCCGGGTGGGGGACCGGTTCGCTCGCGGCCCGGGCCGTGTACACGGGGCAGATCTCGTTCTCGACGATTCCACTGGCGTCCACGGCGCGGTAGCGGAAGTCGGGCAGCGTCACGTGCACGCCCTCCACACGCATCCCGAGTTCGTCCGCCGCGCGGCGATGGACCGCGTCGGCGATGTCCTCCCCGGGGCGCGGGTGGCCGCAGAACGAGTTCGTCCACACACCCGGCCAGGCGACCTTGCTCAGGGCCCGGCGGGTGACGAGCACCTCGCCGAGGTCGTTGACGACGTGACAGGAGAAGGCGAGGTGCAACGCGGTGTCGGTGTCGTGCACGCTGCTCTTCGGCGCGGTGCCGATCATCGTCCCCTCGTCGTCGAGGAGAACCACATCGTCGCCAGCTGTCATCACACACTCCAGGTATTTCGCTAGTTTATCTAGCGATCTGCTGTGCCCGATGATACAAGCGGTGCACAGGAGTGTCCATCCTGCCGCACCGGGGGGCCGACAGCCCGGTCTGCGGGAATGCGAAGAGGGCGCCTCTTCCGAGACGCCCTCTTCATTTGTTGCGGGGACAGGATTTGAACCTGCGACCTCTGGGTTATGAGCCCAGCGAGCTACCGAACTGCTCCACCCCGCGGCACAAGAAGAGACACTATCACGGGTTCCGGCCGTCCGCGAATCGCGCCGGCTCTTCGCGCTAGCGACCGTCCGTGGCAGGGTGGGAAGGCACGCGAGGGCGGGAGGCGACGATGGACACCGGGAACGACGGCGACGTGCGCGTGGCTGTCGCGCAGTTCGCGCCGGCCGCAGACGAACAGGCCAACCTCGCCGAGATCGGCGCCTTGACCGCCCGGGCGAGCGCGGCGGGGGCCGACGTCGTGGTCTTCCCCGAGTACTCGAGCTACTTCACCGACCCCTTCGATGCGACACTCGCGATCCACGCGCAGTCCCTCGACGGGCCGTTCGTCCGGGAGCTGCGCCTCCGCGCCGAGGAGTTCGGCGTGACCATCGTCGCCGGTCTCCTCGAAGAGGCATCCGATCCGGCTCTGGTGCGCAATACGGTCGTCGCTGTGGACGCCACCGGCGTGCGCGCCGTCTATCGGAAGATCCATCTGTACGACGCGTTCGGGCAGCGCGAGTCCGACTGGGTGGAGGCGGGGACGACCGGGGTGGCGGAGACCTTCGACGTCCGCGGCCTCCGGTTCGGCCTCATGACGTGTTACGACCTGCGGTTCCCCGAGGTCGGGCGGGTACTGGCGGATGCCGGCGCCGAGGTCTTCGCCATCCCCGCAGAGTGGGTGCGCGGCCCACTGAAGGAGCTGCACTGGCAGACCCTTCTGCAGGCGCGTGCGATCGAGAACACGGTCTTCGTCGCGGCGGCGGACCACCCCCCGCCACTGGGCGTGGGGAACTCGGCGATCGTGGATCCGCAGGGTGTCGTGCGCGCGTCGATCGGAACGGGCACCGGTATCGCGGTGACGGACCTCGAGCGCGCCCAGCTCGAGCGCGTCCGTCGGATCAACCCCGCGCTCGCGTTGCGGCGATACGGCGTCAGCCCGCGGAGCTGAGCGGCCCGAGCGCGGCGAGTCGCTCGGAGGCGGCACGGAGGACGTCGACCCTTTTGCACGCCGCGAATCGGACCATCGTGCGATACCGGTCGCGATGCGCGGGGGTCGCGAAGGCGGTGAGCGGGATCGCGACGACGCCGGCACGCTCGGGCAGCGTCCGGCAGAACGCCGCGGCGTCACTGACGCCGAGACTCGCGGCATCCGCCACGGTGAAGTAGGACCCGTCGGGCGGCGACACAACGAAGCCGGCTTCGCGAAGTCCCGCGCCGAGCAGCCGCGCCTTGTCGCGCATCGCCGTGGAGAGGTCGCGGAAGAACGAGATCGGCAGCCGGAGCCCCGCCGCGATCGCCGGCTGGAAGGGGCTGCCGCTGACGTAGGTGAGGTATTGCTTGACGGCGAGGATCGCCTCGATGAGCTCCGAGGGTGCGGTGACCCAGCCGATCTTCCACCCGGTCACGGAGAAGGTCTTCCCCGCCGAGGAGATGGACACCGTCCGTTCCCGCGCCCCCGGCAGCGTGGCGAGAGGCACGTGCGCACCGTCGAAGACGAGGTGCTCGTACACCTCGTCCGTCACCACCCACGCGTCGTGCCGCTCCGCGAGGCGAAGGATCTCGGCGCGCACCTCCGCGGTGAACACCGCTCCCGTGGGGTTGTGCGGGTCGTTGACCAGGATGATCCGCGTGCGGTCGGTCACCATGTCCCTCAGTACTTCGAGATCCGGTTGGAAGCTGGGCGCCGTCAGGGGCACGGGCACCAACCGCGCTCCGGTCATCGCCACGGCGGCGGCGTACGAGTCGTAGAACGGCTCGAAGACCACCACCTCGTCATCCGGTGCGTCGATGAGTGCCAGGAGGGTGGCGGTGAGCGCCTCGGTCGCGCCGGCCGTGACGAGTACCTCGCGCTCCGGATCGACATCGAGATCGTAGAAGCGTCGCTGATGCTCGGCGATCGCCCGACGGAGATCGAGGATGCCGCGGCCCGGCGGGTACTGGTTGGCCCCGTCCGCGATCGCCTGGCGGGCGACGTCGAGGACGACCGACGGACCGTCTTCGTCCGGGAACCCCTGTCCCAGGTTGATCGCCCCGGTGCGACCCGCCAGCGCACTCATCTCCGCGAAGATGGTGGGATGCACCGTCCCGTTGTCCGCCAGCAGCCCTGCTCCGGCGGCGACGCGTCGCCACCCCCCGGTCACCTCGTGCACAGCCGCCCCTTTCGACGTGCTCACGATGTTCGCATAGTCCCGTCCCACTCCCGGCATAAGCAATCCACAGGATCGGCGACGACAGTGGAACACGCCAGGAAGAAGGAGCACCCATGAACGACCCGCAGCGCGAAGAGCCCACCGAACCCATTCCGGGCGAGGCGACGGCGACCGACAGCCCGACCGCGTCGGCGCTTCCGCCCCGTCCTCCGCTACCGATGGCGGGCGCCTACGCGCCGCCGCGGGGGTACACCATGCCCGCGGGGGTCGCGGCCCCCGCGCCCTCGAGCGGGGCCGGCCCGGCGGGTACGGCATCTCAGCGGCCGCTGGAGTACGCGGCGGAGCCGGCCCTGACCTCGCCGGCGACCTCGGCGCCACGCCGGACCTCGGCGGGGGCCGTGGTCGGTCTGCTCGTGGCGGCTGCGGTCGTCGGCGGAGCCGCCGGTCTCGGCGGGGCGTACGCCGGCGTCAACATCTTCTCCACATCCGCGTCGGCCCCGGCCGCCGGCCCCGTATCGGTGACGGTCAACGACACCGACAGCGTCACCGAGGCCACGGGTATCGCCGCCCGGACCCTGCCGAGCGTCGTGACGATCTCGGCGAGCGGGTCCAGCGGCAGCGGGTCGGGTTCCGGCGTGATCCTCAGCTCCGACGGCTACGTCGTGACCAACACCCACGTGGTGACGCTGGACGGCGCGAGCGCCGACGCGACGATCCGCGCCACGACCTCCGACGGGCAGGTCTTCGACGCGGAGATCGTGGGCACAGACCCCACGTACGACCTCGCGGTCATCAAGCTGGAGGGCGCAGCGGATCTCACGCCCATCGAGTTCGCCTCGTCGGCCGATCTCAACGTCGGCGACACCACGGCTGCCGTCGGTGCGCCCCTCGGCCTCTCCAACACCGTCACGACCGGAATCGTCAGCGCCCTGAACCGTTCCATCGCGATCGCCTCGGCGGCGGCGCCGGAGGCTCCGGAGGCCGATGAGGACCAGCCGCAGGGCGAGGGCGATGCGCCGTTCTACTTCGACTTCGGCCAGGGGCGGTCCTCCACCGGCTCGGGTGAGACGATCTCCATCGCGGTGATCCAGACGGACGCGGCGATCAACCCGGGAAACTCCGGCGGCGCACTCGTGGACAACGAGGGCCGTCTGATCGGCATCAACGTCGCGATCGCCTCCGCGGGGGGCTCGTCCGGGCAGGCCGGATCGATCGGGGTCGGGTTCGCCATCCCGTCCGACGTCGTCCAGCGCATCTCGCAGGAGATCATCGAAACCGGAGCCGCGACACATGGGCTGCTCGGTGCGAACGTCCGGTCCGCCGCGACGGTCGAAGGCTCCCAGATCACCGGCGCCTACATCCAGGACGCCGTCGCGGGCGGCGCCGCGGAGGCGGCCGGTCTCCGCCAGGGCGACATCGTCACGGCGTTCAACGGTGTGCCGATCTCGAACGCCACCGATCTGACCGCACAGGTCCGCGCCGCCGCGGCCGGTAGCACCGCGACGCTGACCTACGTCCGAGGGGACGCGACCGAGCAGATCGAGGTGACGCTCGGCGCCCTCGAGGGCTGAATCCACAACGCCGCCACCCCGCGATAGGCTCACGGGGTGGCGGCGTTCTCCTTCGGTGCGGGCAACGCCCGTAAGATGGTCGCTCTGCCGCTCTACGCGGTGGGTCGGCTGCTCACCGCCGTCGTTCCGCGGCGTCGCGATCTCTGGGTGTTCGGGTGCGCGACCGGCGTCGGGGAAGGTGCGCTCGCGCTCTGGCACCGGGTCTCTTCCCGGCATCCCGCAGTGTGGCTGGTCGCGGACGAGGCGCAGGCCCGGGAGGCCGCACGCCTGGGAGTGACTGCGGTGCGCAGATCGTCCGCCGCGGGGCTGTGGGCGACCGCGCGGGCCGGTGTCATCGTAATCACGCACGGATTCGGCGACGTCCACAGGTATGCCGTCTCCGGCGCCTTCGTGGTGCAGCTGTGGCACGGCATCCCCCTCAAGCGCATCGGCCTCGATTCACCCGAGACCCTCCGCCCGCCCGCGTGGCTCGACCGGGGTCCGCTGGGGCGCGGCGCGCGCCGCCTTCTCTCCGTCATGTACCGGACGGCGACATCCCGGATCGATCTGATCCCGGCTGCCTCCGGAGTGGTGCGCGGACGACTGGTCTCGGCGTTCGGCGTCCGCGACCACGTCGTCGCGGAAACGGGCGAACCGCGCGTCGACGTGCTCAGCGCGGGCGATCCCGACGCGCGTCGGGACTCCGCTCGGCAGGAGATCCTCACGGCGGCGGGAGTGACGACGCCACCCACGTCCCTCGTCCTCTACGCCCCCACCTGGCGCGACGGCGCCCCCGACCCCGCGGTGCCCGCGGAGGAGGAGTGGCGCGAGATCCTGGACGTCCTCGAACGTCACGACGCCGTTCTCCTCGTGCGGTCCCACCCGCTCGGGGCCGGAGTGTATCGACCTCCGGTACCGACCGACCGGGTCCGTTCGCTTCCGGCGACCGCGATCCCCGACATCACCCCGCTCCTCCCCGGGCTGAGCGCGCTCATCACCGACTACTCCTCGCTCGTGTACGACGCAGCGCTCGTTCCGCTTCCCGTTCTGTTCCTGGCCCCTGACATGGACGAATACGCCGCCCGCCGTGGCTTCTACGGCCGATACGAAGACGTCGCCGGCACCGACGTCGCCCGCACGTGGCGAGATGCCGTCGCCGTCCTGGACGCCGTCCTCGACCCGGATTCGGGGGAGGCCGATCGGCGGATCGAACGCGGCCGCCTCCTCAGCGCCCGCGTCCACCGCCACCGCGACGGACGAAGCGCCGAGAGGGTGTACCGTGCCGTGATGACCCGCCGCTCCGGGCGCGCGACCGAAGGAGTTCGATGACGCAGGCCCGCTTCGACACCGACGGAGAGCTCACGCTCGTCCTCGCCGGGACCGGTACGCGTCCCGAGCGCGTGGAGCTCGTCGGGCCGCGTTCGCGTGTGTCGGCCCGGCTCACCGGCCGGGGGAGGACGTGGCGTGCGGCCCTCCCGCTCCACGCGGCGAAGTGGGGCGGCCCGGATCTGCCGCTCCCGAGCGGCGAGTACGCCGTGGTGATCACGCCCGGCCCGGACGCGGAACCGGCCGCGCACATCGGCGACGTCCCCCTGACGGCCGGCACGCGGCTGCGCGCGGAGCTCCGAGATGGCGTGCTCCGCGTCGGGCCGCCCATCGACCCCGCCTATGACTCGGGGGAGGCTCAGGCGGCACTCGAACGACGCTACGCGACGCGCACCGCCCCGCTGGAGAACGCCGTCTTCTTCGAGAGCTTCTACGGGCGGAACGCCGGGTGCAACCCTCTCGCCATCGATCGCGAGCTCGCGCGCGTCGCACCGTGGGTGACCCGCTACTGGAGCGTCGTCGACCACTCGGTCGCCGTCCCGGACGGTGCGGTGGCCGTCGTCGAGGGGAGTCCCGAATGGTGGCGCGCCCGCGGGGCGGCACGTCTTCTGGTGGTCAACGACTGGCTGCGTCGTCGATACGCCCGACGGCCCGGCCAGCGCGTGCTGCAGACCTGGCACGGCACCCCGCTGAAGAGGCTCGCGCTGCACAGGCCCGGCTTCGACCCCCGGCGGATGCTCGCCGTGGTCCGCGAGTCGCTGCGCTGGAACGTGCTCCTCGCGCAGAATGCCTACGCCGAACGGATTCTCCGGAAGGCCTACGCGTTCCTCCGGCGACCGATCTGGGTGGAGGGCTACCCGCGCAACGACGTCCTCGTCGACGGGGATCGTTCCGGCATCCGACGCATGCTGGGGATCGGCGATCACGAACGGGTGCTGCTCTACGCGCCCACGTGGCGGGATGATCGCGCCGAGATGGTCGACTTCCTCGACCCGGTCGCGTTCGCGCGGGACACGGATTCCGTCGTGCTGGTGCGCGGGCACTCCCGGACCCTTCTCCCCGGCAGGGACGTCGAAGGGCCCCGGGTGATCGATGTCACCGGTTTCCCGGACACCGCGCAGCTCCTGCTGGCCGCGGACGCGCTCGTCACGGACTACTCCTCGGTCATGTTCGACTTCTCCGTCACCGGTCGTCCGATGTACTTCCTGGTGCCGGACATCGATCACTATCGCGGGGAGCTCCGCGGCTTCTACTTCGACCTCGCTCGGCACGCTCCGGGACCGGTGCTGGCCTCCGCGGCCGATCTGGTGGACGCCGTCCGGAACGGTGATCCCGACCGATTCGCCGAACGCTACCGGCGGTGGCACGAGCGATTCAACGCCCGCGACGACGGCCACGCGGCCGAGCGCGTGGTCGCGCGAATCCTCGACCAGGGGTTCGTGGAGCGCTGAGTCAGGGGAGCGGAGTGTTCCTCTGGCCGAGCCGTGAGGTGTCGACGGCGTCGTGGGCCCCGCGGAGGATTCCGATCAGGAAGCCGGCCCCCCAGGAGAGGTGCATCGTCGGCAGCACCGCGGCCGTCCACATGCGGTCACGCCATCCGGAGCCGCCGTTCCGTCCGAGCGCGACCGACAGGATCAGCACGACATAGGCGGCGACCGGGAGGTACACCAGGGCGGCAGCCAGGCCGACGAGCCCCGAGAGGATCCCTGTCGCCTGCCCCCCGGCGACGAGGACGGCCGCGAGCAGGGTGATCACGAGGAGCGGGGGAGCAAAGAACCGCAGAGAGTTCCCGCGACCGAACCGGCGCACCAGTTCTCCCCGCCAGCGCCCCGTCGCCACGAATTGTCGCGCCAGGCGCGACCAGCTCTCGCGGGGCCAGTAGGTCACCGAGAGCTCCGGATCGAACCAGACGCGATATCCCGATCGACGGATCCGAAGGTTGAGCTCCCAATCCTCGCCGCGGCGGATCGACTCATCGAACAGGCCCACCTCGTCGAGGACGGAGCGGCGGAGGACGCCGAGATACGCCGATTCGGCTTCTCCCTCAACGGTGCCGCCGTGGTAGGCGCCGCCACCGAGGCCGAACGGGGAGTTGTAGGCGCGCGCCACCGCCCGCTGGAAAGGCGTCCGTCCGTCAGCGCGCATGACGCCGCCGACGTTGGCGGCTCGCACGCGCGACAGGGTCGCCAACGCGCGCCGCGTGTACCCCTCCGCGAGCTCGGAGTGCGCGTCCACGCGCACGATGGTCGGGTAGCGCCCCATGCGGATCGCGAGGTTCAGGCCCACCGGTATGTCCGCAGCGGGGTTCGCGACGAGCACGATGCGGGGATCGCCCGCGGCGAGCTCGCGGGCGAGCTCGGTCGTCCCGTCGGTGGAGGGTGCGAGGGCGAGGATGAGTTCGATCGGTCCGCCTGTCTCCTGCGCGAGCACCGACTCCACGGCACGCCGCAGATAGGCGCGCTCGTTCAGCACGGGCATGACATAGGAGACCCCCGCGTCCGGGGGGACCACCGGGGCATCGCGTCGACCGTCGGATTCGCGCTGCACGCGTCCGATCATGTCACGCGGACGCGCGCGACCGCTCCTCGGCTCGGTCGGTAGGCTCGACGGGTGGCTGTGTTCTCAGATGTCAGGAAGGCCGTCGCGCTCGTACGCAAGGCGGTCGACAATCGATCCGCGGCCGCGCACGTCCGTCGGGAATCGGCCCGGCGCGGGGGTCACCCCCGATCCCACTTCCGCGTCGCGGTGTACTTCGCCGACGGCGATGTGAACATGTATCAGATGCGGCAGTGGTACAAGCCGCTCGCCGAGCTCGCCCGCGTGTGGCCTGTGGTCGTACTGAGCCGATCGGCCACCGGCGCGCGGGCGCTGATGGCCGAGGATGCGCCGCCGGTCGCCTTCGTGCCCACCGTCCGCGACGTCGAGCGCTTTCTCGCCGCCCAGGAGATCCGGGTGGTCCTCTACGTCAACCAGAACACGCGCAACTTCCAGATGTTCCGATACGGGCGACGGTGGCATGTCTTCATCAACCACGGCGAGTCCGACAAGATGTACATGACCACGAACCAGTACAAGGCCTACGACTATGCGCTCGTGGCCGGTCAGGCCGCGAGGGACCGGCTGTCCCGCGTCCTGTGGGACTACGACGTCGCCACCCGCACCATCGAGATCGGCCGCCCCCAAGCGGATCACTACTCGGGGACCCTGCCCTACACCCCCGACGACCGGGTCGTCGTCCTCTACGCCCCGACGTGGGAGGGGGACCGCCCCTCGGCGCACTACGGTTCGATTCTGAGCCACGGTGAGTCTCTCGTGTCCGCTCTGCTCGCAACGGGACGCCATCGCGTCGTCTACCGCCCTCATCCTCGATCGGGTGTCGTCTCGTCGGCGTACGGTCGAGCGCACCAGCGGATCGTCGCCGCGATCGCGGCGGCGAACTCCGCGGACGGCTCTGCGCAGCATGTCTACGACGACGGACCGGATCTCGGCTGGCAGCTCGCGTCAGCGGACGTCGCCGTCGTGGACGTCTCCGCGATGGTCTATGACCGACTGGCGGCGGACAAGCCCCTTCTGATCACGCGCCCGGTCGACCCGGAGGCGGTCGTGGACACCCACGGCTACCTCGCGGACTGCGAGTGGCTGGACGCGTCGAGGGCCGCGGAGTTCGTCGAAGAGGTGGATCGGGTGCGGACCGATCCGGCGGCGGTCGCCAAGCTGGCGCACTGGGTGAGGCACTATTTCGGTGACACCACGCCGGGATCCGCCACACGCCGCTTCCACGATGCCATCGGGTATCTCATGGGGGAGTGGGAGCGCTGGTATGCGGCATCCGCCGATGCGACGGATGCGGCGGAGCCGGACGAGGACGAAGCCGACCTGGAGGACGGCGCCGAGACGTGATCACCGGCCGCGGGGTCAGGAGTCGGCGATGCCGATGAGACGCCGCACCGCGCCGAGAGGAATCGCCGACCAGGTCGGACGATTACGCACCTCGTAGATCGCCTCGTACACGGCCTTGTCCAGTTCGAGCGCGGTCAACAGTGGCGCCGCGGCGAGGAGATCCGTCCGGGATGCGGCGGCGTAGCCCTCCAAGAAGGACATGCGCGCACGGCGAGCCCAGTCTCGGACATCGGGCGCGCGGTCAGGTCGGTCGAGTTCGAGGGAGCCCGCGACGTAGTCGAAAGAACGAAGCATCCCGGCGACGTCACGCAGGGCCAGGTCGGGGAGTGTGCGCTCGCGCATCGGACGCAACGGCTCGCCTTCGAAGTCGAGGAGAACCCACCCTCGATCCGGAACCCGGAGCACCTGCCCCAGGTGGTAGTCGCCGTGGATCCGCTGGAGCGCCGGCCACGGCAGGGTGAGCGCCTCTCCGTAGACGTCCTCGATGCGTGCGCGCCAGGGGCTGAGCGCGGGGACCTCGTCGACGGCGATCGCCAGGCGACGCTGCCACGTCGCTTCCACGGCGTCGCGCTCGGCCGGCGTGCCTTCCTGGACGGGGAACAGGCGGGCGAGCGCCACGTGCACGTCGGCCGTCGCCGCGCCGAGTTCCGCCGCACCGCCGGTGAAATCCTCCCCGGACGCGGCGGCATCCAGCGCGACCCGCCACGCGTCCTGCACACCGGGCAGGAATTCCTGAGCCGAGGCCAGGGACCCGCGCACGCCGGGAGAGCGCGCATCGGCGGGATCCGGCCATCGACCTTCCACCCATCCGACAGCGGCGGGCACGTGCATCGACCCGCTCGCGGCCAGCGCGCCGGGCAGCTCGATGTCGGGGTTGTGGCCCGCGTGCAGCTGGCGGTAGATCTTGCAGATCACCGGCATGGCGCCTCCACCCTCGTACACGAGAGAGGTGTTCGACTGCTCTCCGGACATCACGCGGCTCGCGCGGACGCGGCCATCCGGGGGCGCCGCGGGATGGCCGGTCGCGATCGCTTCCGGGCCGATCGCGGACCCACCACGGGTGACGAGGGAGAAGAGCGCATCGGCGTAGGCCGCATCGTGAGGTCCGTCCCGCAGAGTCGTGCCCGGGATCGGACTGCCGATCGTGTGCGCGTCCTCTGGCGGAACCGACTCCGTGGGGCGCGCCACCACAGGGACCTGGTAAAGGACGGCGGGGTCGGACGCGTCGTCGGCGACCAGCAGGGTGCGCACGAAGGACACGGCGTCCGAGTCGAGGGACTGTTCTCGCGCGGCGGACGGGAGATCCCACCACGACACCAGCCGAAGACGGGGCGAGCGGCCCTTAGTCGCGTACCAGCGCTGACGCGGCATCCAAGCGGTCAGACATGCGAGCGTGCTGTCCATACCCGCGAGCGTATGCGGGCCGCTGTCTGCGTGTCGAGCCGATGCACAGCACTGGCGCAGAGGGCTCCGTCGGACTAGGGTTTCAGCGGCCGCCGGGCGCGGGGCTCACACGAAGAGGTTGGCTCGTTCGAGGTCCTCGGCGAAATCGACCTCCACCGCGTAGAGGTCCGAGATGTCCATGGGCGCGAGCCGAAGGCCGTCTTCGCGAATCGCCAGTTCGAGACCGCGTTCGAAGTAGTCCTGATCGCCTACCCGCGCGAGCTGGCGCATGAACGCCTTCTTCTCGCGCGCCGAGATGTAGTTGATGCCGACCGCTTCGCCGATGCCGTGTGCCACCGTCTTGGAGAGTTCATCGATGTGCCCGTCAGCGTCGACGGTGTACTTGACCTCTTCGTCGGAGACCTTCGCCGTGTTCACGGTGACGAACGACTGCTCGCGCTCGATGAGGGCGATGGCCCGACCGAGAATGCGCGGGTCGAACACGACATCGCCGTTCATCCAGAGGACACCCGCCTTGCCGGTCGCCGTGAGAGCGCGCAGCAGACTCTTGGAGGTGTTCGTCTGGTCGTAGCGCTCGTTGTAGACGTAGTCTGCGGCGGGGAAGGCCTCGACGATCGTCTCCGCGCGATAGCCCACGACGGTGGTGATCTTCGCGTCATCGCCGAACGCGGCGTGGATGTTGTCGTGCTGCTGACCCATGATCGTGCGGCCGTCGCTGAGCTCGGTCAGCGGCTTCGGGAGGCTGCGCCCGAGTCGGGAGCCCATGCCGGCGGCGAGGATGACGGTCTGAAGAGTCACGGTCTTCTCCTAAAGAGAGTGGGATTCACCGGAGATTCATCGGTGAGACACCTCCTCGTGCCGGGGCAATGGTAGCGATGGCACCTGGGAACGTGCAGGAAGTCCGCGCCGGCGTTGTGTATTCGTGACAATCCGAGGGTTTGCCGACACTCTCCGCCCTCGTCTTCGGGGTGTCGATGCGGCTTGCTACTTTGGAGGAGTGACTCCCTCTCTCCCGGTGCCCCGTGACGCCGAACCGGATCAGCCGGACGGAGGCCGAGTCGCGCCCGTCGTGCATCTCCCGCGCGCGGTGGTCATCCCTCCGCGGCCCCCGCTCCCGCCTGTCGCGGACCACGCGATCGCGGGACTCGTGATCCCCCCGCGGCCCCCTCTGCCGGCGGTGCCGGTTCGAGCGGATGTCGCGGAGGAGGTCGCGCCGGAAGGCGATGACCCTGACGCGCCGCTCGATGAGGAGACCCCGCGGGGGGAGGAGGGCGGTCCCGGTGCCGACGACCGCGACGGACCCTCGTCGGCGACGACCCTGCCTGACGACGCGCCGGACGCGGAGGTCGATGGGGACGACGTCGTCGCCGCGGACATCGTGGACGATGACGCCGACGCGGTCGGTGTCGTCGCCGAGGACGTCGAAGACGATGACGCACATACGGACGACCTCGTCGTCCAGGACGTGGACGATGACGCCGATGCGGTTGCGGACGATGACGCCGATGCGGCCGCGGGCGATGAGCCCGACGCGATCGCGGAGGAAGACCTCGCCGGGGATCGGGCCGCGGACGACGACCTCGAGGGTGATGACGCAGCCGACGACGATGTCGAGGGTGATGACGCAGCCGACGACGATGTCGTGGGCGCCCACCTCGACGACGCCGCGGACGATGACGGCGGTGAGATCGCGAACGAAGACGACGGCGCGGGTGGAGCGATCGCCCCGCGTGAGATCGAGTTCGAGCCTGACTCCGATCGCGATCCCGATCCCGAGCCCGAAGCACTCGCCTTCGTCGACATCGCCGCGCCCCTGAGTGCGGCGGAGGGGGAGGACGACGTCCTTCGCCTGCGCAGCGTCGTGAAGTCGTTCGGCAGCACTCGCGCGGTCGACGGCATCGATCTGACGGTCCAGGCGGGGAGCTTCTACGGGATCGTCGGCCCCAACGGCGCGGGGAAGACCACGACTCTGTCCATGATCGCGGGCCTGCTCACTCCGGACCGGGGCTCGATCCGCGTGGGCGGCATCGATGCCGCCGCGGACCCCTACGCCGCCAAGCAGCTGATGGGCGTCCTGCCGGACCGGCTGCGCACCTTCGATCGTCTCACCGGCCGCCAGCTCCTTTACTACTACGGCGTGCTGCGGGGACTGAGACCCGCTGTCGTCGAGAGCAGAACGGCGGATCTCGCCCGAGCATTCGACCTGACCGATGCTCTTGGACGCGTGGTGTCCGACTACTCGGCGGGAATGGCGAAGAAGGTCATGCTCGCCGGAGCCATGATCCACTCGCCGCGACTGCTCGTCCTCGACGAGCCGTTCGAAGCCGTCGATCCGGTGTCGAGCGCGGTCATCCTCGACATCCTCTCCACCTACGTCGCCCACGGCGGCACGGTGATCCTCTCCAGCCACGGCATGGATCTCGTCGAACGGGTCTGCTCCCGGGTCGCCGTCATCGTCGCCGGCCAGGTCCTGGCGGAGGGATCCATCGACGAGGTGCGCGGCGAGCTCACCCTCGAGCAGCGATTCGTCGAGTTGGCCGGAGGCCTCAGCGACGTGGAAGGGCTCGAGTGGCTGCATACATTCTCCGGCTGAGGGCGGCGCTCCTCTTCGGGAGCCTTCGCGGCGACGTCTCCCACGTCACGAGGGCGATGCTCGGCCTGATCACGCTCACGGCCGTGATCGCCGCGGTGTGCTGGTCCCTCGTGTCGTTGCAGCAGGCAGGACCGGAAGTGGTTCTGACCGTGACCGTCCTGGCCGGTGCAGCGGTGACGGCGGGGTTCGCCGCCGCACCGGCGATCGCCTCCGCGGCGGACCCACTGGACCCGCGCCGCTTCGCGGTCCTCGGACTTCGTCCGCGGTCTCTCGCGCTCATCCTCCTCATCGCCGGACTGATCAGTCTCCCGATCCTGGTGCTGACCGTCGTGGCGGGAACCGCGGGCGCCGTCTTCACGGCTCAGGGTGCGCCCGTCGGCGTGTCGATCCTCGGTGTGGTCCTCGGGATCCTGACCTGCTCGCTCCTCGCCCGGGTGTTCATGGCCTGCGCCTCGATGTTCCTCCGCGAGCGTCGATCGAGGGAGCTGTCCGGACTCTTCCTGCTCGTGGTCCTGGTCGTCCTCGTTCCGGGCGCCGTCTTCTTCGCCTCGCTGGAGTGGGACGGTCGTGTTCCGAGCCAGCTGGTGGAGGCCGTCGCGGTCCTGTCTTTGACTCCGTTCGGCGCAGCGTGGGCGTTCCCGCTCCTGTTCGCCGCCTCCGATGCGGCGGGGTGGGCCTCCCTCGCCGTCGCGGTCGGCACGGTCCTGGCGCTTGCCGTCGTGTGGATCGCTATCGTCGAGCGCCTGTTGTCGACGACCGAGCGGCCGACGGCGACACGGGAGCGAGGAGGGCTGGGCTGGTTCGGCGTCGCGCCGGGAACCCCGGGCGGTGCGATCGCGGCGCGTAGCCTGATCTACTGGCTCGGAGACCGTCGGTACCTCGTCAACATCCTGGTCGTCCCGGTCGCGGCGGCCGTCACCGTGCTTCCGCTGCTCGTCGCGGGCGTGCCGCTCAGCCACGCGATCCTGATCCCCGTCCCGTTCGTCGCCCTCTTCCTCGGGTGGCTTCCGCACAACGACATCGCCTACGACTCCACCGCGGTGTGGATGCACATCGCGAGCGGCGTGCGCGGCGCCGCGGATCGCTGGGGCCGCCTGGTGCCGGTGCTCCTCATCGGCGTCCCGCTGCTCGCCGTCGCCATCCCGGTGGCGATCGCCGTCCATGGACGCTGGGCGCTCCTTCCGGCGATGATCGGCATCTGCGCTGCGCTCTTCCTCTCGGGCCTGGGGCTTTCGAGCATCGCATCGGCCCTCGCGCCGTACGCCGTCTCGCCTCCGGGGGAGAGCCCGTTCCAGCAGCCGCAGCGAACCAGCCCACGCGGCGTCGTCGCGCAGGGGCTCGTGTTCATCGGCGCGATCGCCCTGGCGGGCCCTGCGTTCTGGTTGGGGTGGCGAGCCCTCGCCGGCGACCTCGAGGCGGCATCGACGGCCCTCTGGGTCGGAGCCGGCACGGGCGCCGCCACGCTGCTTCTCGGAACCGCGATCGGCGCAGCGGTGTTCTCCCGCCGCAGTGGTCGCATCATGGAGTTCGCGGAGGCGAGCTGAGCGGTGCGCCGCACAGGCGGACGGTAGACTCGCCCCCATGAGCACGCCCACCGGAAACCCCGACGAGGGGGGCATCGCGACCCTGGACCGCGAGCTGGAAGAACTCATCCGCGAGGAGTCGGTCGAGCCCGGCGATCACGAGCGGTTCTCCCACTACGTGAAGAAGGACAAGATCCTCGAGTCCGCCCTGACCGGCAAGCCGGTGCGTGCTCTCTGCGGCAAGAAGTGGACCCCGGGCCGCGATCCCGAGAAGTTCCCCGTCTGCCCGACCTGCAAGGAGATCTACGCCTCGCTCGGCGGCGCGTCTTCCTGATACACGGTGGCGACGGCCGGATCCGATCGGCTGAGACCGAGCCCGCCGATGGGCAACTCCTTGCGGACGAGCGCGTGGTGTCGACGCGCGAGCTCGGTGCCCTCCGCACCTTCGAACACGGCATCCGTCTCCCCATCCTGGATGAGGACGACCTGGAGAGGGCGGACTCCGTCGTCGAAGACCGTCGAGGTCTCGCCGGCCCCGATGATCCGAATGAGCTCTGCCGTCGCGGTCCCTGCTTCGAGAACGCGCGCGGCCCGCTTCCGCCCGCCGCGCGAGGACTTCTCCGTCGACGCCTTCGCGACGGGAATCCAGCCGCCGGCGACGCCTTCCCGAGCCACCAGTTTGTAGACCATGCCGGCCGTGGGGTGACCGGAGCCGGTGACCACCGACGTTCCCACACCGTACGCGTCCACGGGGGAGGCGGCCAGCGCGGCGATGGCGAACTCGTCGAGATCGCTCGTGACGGTGATCCTGGTCCGCGTGGCGCCGAGGCCGTCCAGCTGGGCGCGCACCGCGGCGGCGACGGTGGGGAGATCTCCGGAGTCGATGCGGACGCCGCCGAGGTGTGGGCCCGCCACGCGCACGGCGGCGCGCACACCCTCGGAGATGTCGTAGGTGTCCACGAGGAGGGTCGTGCCGGACCCCAGCGCCTCGACCTGAGATCGGAACGCCGACTCCTCGTCGTCGTGAAGAAGTGTCCAGGCATGGGCCGCCGTGCCCATCGTGGGAATCCCCCATCGCCGACCGGCCTCGAGGTTCGACGTCGCGGAGAACCCGGCGATGTAGGCGGCCCGCGCCGCCGCCACCGCGGACTCCTCGCCCGCACGGCGTGAGCCCATCTCCGCCAGAGGGCGTCCGGCGGCGGCGATGCTCATGCGCGCGGCGGCGGTCGCGATCGCGGAATCGTGATTCAGGACGCTCAGGATCAAGGTCTCGAGGATGACGGCGTCGGCGAAAGTGCCCTCCACCGTGAGGATCGGCGAGCCGGGGAAATACAGCTCCCCCTCGCGGTACCCGCTCACCGTGCCGGAGAACCGGTATCCCTCGAGCCAGGCGAGGGTGTCCGCCTCCACGACGCGCGCGTCGCGGAGAAACCGCAGCTCCTCGTCCCCGAACCGGAAATCGCGGAGGAGGGACAGCAGACGCCCGGTGCCGGACACGACGCCGAAGCGTCGTCCCCCCGGCAGGCGCCGGGCGAACACCTCGAAGACGCATCGACGGGCCGCCGTGCCGTCCCTCAGGGCTGCGTCGAGCATCGTCAACTCGTAGCGGTCGGTAAGCAAGGCCGTGCTGCGCCCGGAACTCATGGCGCAAGCCTAGTGAGGCGCTGGCGTAGGCTGGTCCACCGTGGACGACGCACCGATCGGGATCTTCGACTCGGGGGTCGGGGGCCTCACCGTCGCGCGGGCCATCTCGGCCCAACTCCCACGGGAATCGCTCGTGTACATCGGCGACACCGCCCGCTCGCCCTACGGGCCGAAGCCCATCGCCGACGTGCGTCGCTACGCCATAGAGATCCTCGACGACCTGGTCGCGCAGGGTGTGAAGATGCTCGTGATCGCGTGCAACACTGCGTCGGCGGCCGTCCTGCGCGACGCGCGGGAGCGTTACGACGTGCCGGTGGTGGAAGTCATCGCCCCTGCGGTGCGGACCGCCATGTCGACCACCAGGAACGGACGTATCGGGGTGATCGGCACGACCGGCACCATCGGCTCGGGCGCGTACCAGGACATGCTGGAAGTCAACGCGCGTCTGACGGTGTTCCCGAAGGCCTGCCCCCGCTTCGTCGAGTTCGTCGAGGCCGGTGTCACCGACTCCGCCGAGGTGCTCGCGGTGGCGGAGGAGTACCTCGCGCCGCTGCGCCACGCCGGCGTCGACACCCTCGTTCTGGGTTGCACGCACTATCCCTTCCTCGAGGGTGCCATCAGCTACGTGATGGGCCCCGACGTGAGCCTGGTGTCGAGCGACACCGAAACCGCGAAGGACGTGTACCGTCAGCTGGTGTCCCGCGGCCTCCTCGCGGGGCCGGATGCCCGGGCGCAGCACCTCTACGAGGCCACCGGCGACTCCGCAGACGACTTCCTCCGCCTGGCCCACCGTCTGATGGGGCGCGAAGTCCAGACCGTGCGCCTGGTGCAGACCGGCGCGATCGAGCTACCCGGAACGCGCACCGCCACTTCGGACCTCTCCTGACCCATTCGCCGTTCCACAGAGGAGCATCATGATCGACAGCACGAACGACACCGCCCGCCGCGCCGACGGCCGCACCGCCGGGGAGATCCGCGAGGTGCGCATCGAGCGCGGCTGGTCGCGTCAGGCGGAAGGCTCGGCGCTCATCGCCTTCGGCGAGACCCGAGTGCTGTGCACGGCGTCGTTCACCCCAGGTGTGCCGCGTTGGCTGACCGGAAAGGGCAAGGGATGGGTCACGGCCGAATACGCCATGCTTCCCCGTGCCACCAACAGTCGCAACGATCGCGAGAGCGTGAAGGGCCGGATCGGCGGGCGCACCCACGAGATCTCCCGACTGATCGGACGCTCCCTCCGGGCCGTGGTCGACACCAAGGCGCTGGGGGAGAACACCATCGTCATCGACTGCGACGTCCTGCAGGCAGACGGCGGAACGCGGACGGCCGCGATCACCGGCGCGTACGTCGCACTCGCCGACGCCGTGGAATGGGGTCGCGCGAAGAAGTTCATCGGCCAGAAGTCGCGCGTCCTGTTCGACTCGGTGTCCGCGGTGTCGGTGGGCATCGTGGACGGCACCCCGCTCGCCGATCTCGCGTACGTGGAAGACGTGCGCGCGGAGACCGACATGAACGTCGTCATGACTGGACGCGGCCTTTTCGTCGAGGTGCAGGGAACCGCCGAGGGTGCGCCTTTCGACCGGTCGGAGCTGGACGCCCTGCTGGCTCTCGGTGAGTCCGGGTGCGCACAGCTGCGTGCGCACCAGGAGGCGGCACTCGCGTGACAGCGACCGCTCTTGCGAACGGGTCCCGCATCGTGCTCGCCACCCACAATCCGCACAAGGTGGCTGAGTTCCAGGAGATCGTGGCGCGGACCCGTGCCGACATCGAGGTGATCGCATACGACGGCCCCGAGCCGGTCGAGGACGGAGTCACCTTCGCCCAGAATGCGCTGATCAAGGCGCGTGCGGCCGCCCTCCACACGGGTGTTCCCGCGCTGGCGGACGATTCCGGGATCTGCGTCGACGTCCTCGGGGGAGCGCCGGGGATCTTCTCGGCCTACTGGGCGGGCCACGCGAAGGACGCCGAGGCGAATCTCGCGCTCCTCCTGGATCAGCTCGGCGACGTCGCCGACCCTCATCGCCGCGCCCACTTCGCATGCACCATCGCCCTGGTGATTCCGGACCGGGACGGCGGGGCAGCCGCCGAGCACGTCGTCGAGGGTCTGTGGCCCGGTCGCCTCGCCCGCGAGGCCGACGGGAGTGGCGGGTTCGGCTACGACCCCGTCTTCATCCCCGACGGTCAGGATCCCGGCGCGGAGCGGACCGTCGGACGGTGGTCGGCGGCTGAGAAGAACGCGCAGTCCCATCGCGCACGTGCCTTCGCTGCTCTTCAGCCTCTGCTTGCGGACCTGTAAGGGGATTCACCCGCCGCGCGACGCGCCGTGCTCGTCACGCACGTCGGCGGGGGTCTTGTCCGGACGGAGTCCGCGCCATCGTGCGTGGCGCAGGATGCCGTCGGGCGTGAACCGCGCGAACTCGACCTCGCCGACGACGACGGGGCTCACCCAGAGGGCGTCCGCTGCGTCCGCGGCCGGCACCGCACGGAACGGCGTCGATGAGACGCGTAGCGGAGTCAGGGTCGCCGTGAGCGCGCGCAGGGTCGCGTCGCTGAACCCACTGCCGACCCGCCCGACGTAGCGCAGCCCCTCCGCGTCGGGGATGCCGACCAGGAGCGAGGCGATCCGTCCCTCTCGATTGCCGCCGCCGGGACGGATGCCGCCGATGACGACCTCCTGACGACGGGTGAAGACCACTTTCATCCACGCGTCGTCCCGCACACCCGCCCGGTAGATGGACGAGGGGTCCTTCACCACGACCCCCTCGAGGTCCGTCGCGCGCGCCGCTGCCAGTGCGGCGTCCACGTCGTCGAAGACGGGGGTAAGGACGTACGACGACCCCGCGTCCACCATGACCTCCTCAAGGAGACGTCGACGCTCGCTCAGGGGATCGGCCGTGAGGTCCACGCCCTCTGCGCTGAGCAGGTCGAACACGAAGAAGTGCACTCCGATGCGGGTCGCGGTCGCAGCCACGTCCGCGGCCCCGACGAGATTCATCCGCTGCTGGAGTCGCGAGAAGCTCGGCCGATGGTGCGCGTCCAGCGCGACGATCTCCCCGTCCAGGATCACGGGTGCGCCGGCGAGCCCGCTCCGCAGCTCCGGGAAGGTGCCGGTCATGTCGCGTCCGCTCCGGCCCCGGATCGTCACGTCGTGTCCGTCCCATCGGACGAGGGCGCGGATGCCGTCCCACTTCGCCTCGGCCCAGTGGCCGTGCCTGTCCGCCTCGGCGCGGGCACGCCCGGGCGTTGCGGTCACGGCCAGCATCGGCCGGATGTCGCTCCATCCGGGCGCGGAGTACGCCGGCGTGCGCGGCTCGGCCTCCGGTGGGGACGCAGGGGCATCCGGCTGCGGCTTGCCCGCGGCATCCGTCTTCATGCGGTGGAGGAGCCAGCTGGACTTCTCGCCCGTGCCCGCAGTGCGGATGAGAGCGAGTCGCACCCGTCCGAGCGGCCCGTCCCGCCGGCCCTCGGCGGTGAAGATGATCTCGTCGTCGCGCCACTTCTCGACCTCGGCGCGTCCGGTGTCCCAGATCGTCATGGTGCCGGCGCCGTACTGCCCGCGCGGGATCTCTCCGGCGAAGTCGAGGTACTCGAGCGGATGATCCTCGGTCATGACGGCCAGACTGTTCTTCGTCGTCGTCCGGGGGATCCCTCGCGGCACCGCCCAGCTGACCAGGACGCCGCCGCGCTCGAGGCGGAGATCCCAGTGCAGTCGTGAGGCGTGATGCTCCTGGATCACGAACCGCGTGCTTCCGGACCCCCCGACGGAGGTCGGCGACGCAGGACCGGTCGGGATGGGCTCGGGGGTCTTGGCGGCATCGCGCTTCGCGCGGTACGGGCCGAGGTCACCGGCGGCGGAGGGAGCGTCCGGCGGAAGGAGACGGGCGAGGAGGTCGCCGTCGGTCTCGACACGTCGGAGCACCTCGCGGAACTCCAGGTGGCGCAGGCCCGGGTCCTCCAGCTCCTCCCAGGTGCGCGGCGCCGCCACGGTCGGCTGTTCCCGGCCGCGCAGGGAGTAGGGCGAGATGGTCGTCTTGGCCGCGTTGTTCTGAGACCAGTCCAGAAGCACACGGCCCTCGCGCCGACTCTTCGCCATGTCACTGACGACGAGATCGGGATGGTCTGCCTCCAGGGCGCGCGCGAGTTCACGGGCGAGGGCTCCGGCATCGTCGCTGGTCACCCCCTCCGGAAGTGCGGCGTAGAGATGGATCCCCTTGCTTCCGCTGGTCACCGGAAGGGGCGGCATCCCCATGTCCTCCAGGATGGCTCGAGCCGCCCGCGCGACGTCCGCGCACGCGACCAACCCGACGCCCGGCCCGGGGTCGAGGTCGAGCACGAGGCGATCGGGTCGCCGCGGCCGGGTCTCCGGGCCGTCCTCGCACGGGAACCTCCACTGCGGGGTGTGCAGCTCGAGGCTGGCCACCTGTGCCAGATAGACGAGCCCGGCGACGTCGTCGATGACGGGGTACATCTTCATCCCCCGGGAGTGCGGGATGCCGCGCCGGCGCAGCCAGCTCGGAGCCCCGGCCTCGAGGTCCTTCGCGAAGAACGCCGCCTCCGCCACACCCTCCGGCCACCGGATCCGAGTGATCGGCCGGTCCCGGAGATGGGGGAGCAGTACGTCCGCGATCCGCGTGTAGTACTCGATCACCTCGCCCTTGGTGGTCCCCGTGGCGGGATAGAGGACCTTGTCGAGGTTGCTCAGGCGCAGGGTGCGGGATCCCACCCGCACCGTCTGCGCCTGTCCGCTCATGCGCTCAGGGTAGCCGTCAGTGGTGTGACAGGTGTCTACTGGTGTGATGAGAGCGATCTGGAAGGGCGCGCTGACCTTCGGGCTGGTGAACGTGCCGGTGAAGGTGTACTCGGCCACCGAGGACCACGACGTCCCGCTCCATCAGGTCCATGCGGCCGACGGAGGCCGCATCCGGTATCAGCGGATCTGCGAGTTGGACGGCGAAGTCGTGCCGTACTCCGAGATCGACCGCGCCTTCGACGACGGCGAGCGCACGGTGGTCCTGACGAAGGAGGATCTGGCCTCCCTCCCCTCCGAGCGCAGCCGTGAGATCGACGTCGTTGAGTTCGTCCCGACCGAGCAGATCGATCTGCTCACTCTGGACCGTGCCTACTACCTCGAGCCGGACTCGTCCTCGCCCAAGGCTTATGTGCTTCTGCGGCGGACCCTGGAGCAGACCGACCGGACCGCCATCGTCCGGTTCTCCCTGCGCCAGAAGACCCGCTTGGCGGCGCTCCGTGTCCGGGGTGATGTCCTGGTCCTGCAGACGCTCTTGTGGGCGGACGAGGTGCGGGAAGCCGCGTTCCCCGCGCTGGATGAGAGCGTGCGCATCTCCGCGAAGGAGCTCGAACTCTCCGCATCCCTCGTGGAGAGCTTCTCCGGCGATTTCGACCCCTCGGAATTCGCCGACGAGTATCAGCAGGAGCTGCGGGCCCTGATCGACGCGAAGCTGGCCGACGGCGACGCGGTCGACACCGCAGCCACTTTCGGTGACGCCCCCGAGGCCGACGACGGGGGAGAGGTCATCGATCTGATGGCTGCTCTGCGCGCGAGCGTGGAGCGTTCCCGTGCCGCCCGATCGGAGGGCGACGGGGTCGACCGCTCGGCGACCGACGCGCGCAAGAAGAAGGCGTGAACCGGCATCCCGATCACGCCGGGCGGTCGGTCCCGGCTTCGGGGTCTCCGTGCTCCAGAACCTGCGGATCCAGCACGAGCGATTGCGCCTCGGCGGCGGTGACGACATCCCGCCCCTGCTCGGCATCCTTCCGCGCCTTCCGACGCTCGGCGAAGTAGTGCCAGATCACGAAGACGAGGGTGCCGGCCACCGCGGCGAGCAGAATGACGTCGATGTATGCCGCGACGAAATCGCCGACGAACGGGATGAACCCGATCGCGTAGCCGATCATCGTGAGCCCGAAGCCCCAGATGACGGCGCCGATGAAGTTGTACAGCGTGTAGCGCCGCCACGGCATGTGACCGATCCCGGCCGCGACGGGGGCGAAGGTCCGGACGATCGGCACGAAGCGGGCGAGGATGATCGTGAGTCCGCCGTAGCGTTCGAAGAACGCATTGGTCCGCTCGACGTTGCGTCGGCTGAAGACGCCGGACTCCTTGCGTTCGAAGACGGCGGGCCCGCCCTTGTGCCCGATCAGGTAGCCGACCTCGCCTCCCACGAACGCCGACAGGCCGATGAGGAGCGCCACCACCCACGCGCTGACGCCGAACACCCCGTTCGGGGCGACGTCGCTCGGGTGCGAGAGCAGCCCCGCCATGATGAGCAGGGTGTCACCCGGGAGCAGGAACCCGACGAGGAGCCCTGTCTCGGCGAAGACGATGAAGCACACGACGAGGAGCGCCCACGGACCCGCGGCCGCGATGATCGCGGCGGGGTCCAGCCACGGGATGAGGGCGATCTGGTGCACGGCGGTCCTGTCGTTCGGCCTTGGACGGCGTCGTGGGGGTTCGCCACGACGTGCGGAAGGTGGGACTTGAACCCACACGCCCGAAGGCACAGGAACCTAAATCCTGCGTGTCTGCCGATTTCACCACTCCCGCGAGGTGCGCTCATTCTACTGAGCGGACGGGACGCGCGTGCTCAGCGGCGGATGCCGAAGAGGAAGTACGCAGCCGGCCCGATCCAGTTCACGAGGATCACGGGGACCCACGCGGACCTGGGCCCGCGCACGTCGGCGTCATCGCGGTGCGACAGATCCCAGAACGCCAGGAACGCGAACGCGACCTGGACGATCCCGATGAGGCCGAGCGCCGCTCGGGCGATCGGCGAGAGGTCCTTCTTCGTAATGGTCATGGCAGTCCTTCCGGTGTGCGGGTTTCGTCATTGTCGCCCGTGCGGGCGCCCTGGGACAGGGGGTTGCGCCGAAGCGGGCTGTGGATAACTTTCCGGCCATCGCGGTCCGCCTTGCGAGGATGTCGGCGTGTTCCGCACCGCTCCCACCTCCTCGGCCGCGCCGCCGACGGCGACGCTCGTCCCGGTGGGTGTGCTCGAGCGCACGCAGCACCGTCTCCGCACGGAGAGCCGGGAACGCCTACCGGCGGAGGAGGCTTCGCGTGTCGTGCGGGAGGAGATCCGGCGACACAACGACGTCGCCGCGGCGCGCGGTCTGGCGGTGGTCGAGGACGAGCAGGGATGCGAGCGCGAGATCCTGGCTCGGCTGCTCGGATACGGCCCGTTGCAGCCCTACCTGGACGACCCGACGGTGGAGGAGCTGTGGATCAACGCGCCCGACGGGGCGTTTTGATAGGCACAACCTAGCGAGCCGTACTGACGTCCGGGAGCACGTCCGAGCAAGTTGTAGATAACCTACAAACCAAGTGTGGAGGAAGCGCAAGAACCTGCTTCAGCGCTAAACGATGCCGATACTCTCTACGACCGTCCGCGGGCTGGCATGAGAAAGCCGCCCCCGTCCTGGCAGACGTGAGGCGGCTGAAGATTCGAGATCTCGGCATGAGTCTACCGACGACCGACCCCGCGTTTGATGACCTCCTCGCCCTCGTGGACGAGACGCCCACTCGACCACGAAAGCTCACCCTTGACGAGATGCGCGCCTCGATGGTCAGCGCGAGAACGTCAGATAAGCGCACTTGGGTTAGCTCGAAACAACACGAATCGAGCACGTCAGATAACCCACGACCTTCCAGGGAGTATGAAGAGGGACAGGACACCTCCGCTCTCGTTGCAAACCTCATCTCCGCACGGGACGCTCGCGGTCAGCGCAAGGCGATGCGCCGACCGTTCCGCCGTCGTGGACAGCGCGAGCTGTTCGACGTGGTTCGACTACACCTGAAGCGTCTCGCTCGACGTGTACTCAACGACCGGTGCCGGGATGGGCTGGAGCCGCCGACCGAAGGGCTTCTCGCGGCGGCGCTGGAGCGCTATCTGCGCGACCAATGCTGGCATCTCTTGTACATCCAGGACTACGGGGAAGTTCGCGAACCAGGCCGCGTGCGACGCACCTACTTGGATGGAGAGCGCGCGGTCGAGAGCGTCGCGCGAGTAAGCGCGCGATACGCGCTAGCCACCTGGACACCCGACTACATACGCGAGATGCAGGAGCGGGGCCGACGTGGCGGGAAGACTTCGAAGCGCGGGCCGATGTGGACTGACGCTGACCTCGACAAGCTCGCGGCTCTGGCTGGGCAGACGGTCGCTGAGCAGTCCGCCACCCTCGGTGTCTCGATGAGCACCATCGACCGGATGCGGCGAGCGCTCCGTGCGAGGTCAACATGAAATTTCTCGCCAGAGGGTTTCTCTTCCTGTCATCCGCGGCGTACTACCCCTGTGCCTACTCACCGGCACGAGTACAGAACAGGAGCAAGAAATGAACGATGTCACAACCCGCACTCGCGAGATCCGACTCCGCAACGCCGCCCGGCGTCAGGGTTTGAGCTTGCACAAGTCCCGCACGCGCGACCCTCAGGCGGTCAGCTACGGGCTGTTCCGGCTTGTGGACGAGAACAACTGCATCGTGGTCGGAGGTGACCTTCTGGGCTACTCCATGGATGAAGATGAGATCGAGGTCTACCTTGCGGGTGCAGACGGCTTTGATGTGTATTTCGCAAATCCCGCTGGCGCGTACAGCCACGACGCCCGCCCCATCTTGGAGTGGACTCCGCGTCTTCACGTCGGCGGAGATATCTTCGACGGCTGGATGCTGACCGAGCGCTCCGACGCGGCCCGCGAGTACTTCATCGCGCGCGGTCGCACCGAACTCGCCGCCGCCGTCATCGAGGCCCGCAGGGTGCTCCAGGACTGGGCGCACGACGATGCGGCGGACGCGACATGAGCGGCCTCGATGAGCGAGCCCCGCTCCGCGAGGCGTTGCACGCGCTCAGCAGAGTTGAGGCGTTCGCAGAGGAGCACGCTGGATCATCGCCCACCGTGGCCTGGTGCGCCTGGCAGAGCGTTTGGAATGGGACGCCTTACCCGCCCGGACGAAACGACCTACCCGCGTGCCTCTACGACTTGTGGATTGCGGCGGACGGCCAGTTCGGGAGCGACTTCTTTGCGCACGCGGTTCCGGATGCTTGGACCAGCGCTGAGATTCCCGGCCACGCTCTAGACCGTGAGGACTGGCTCTGGCTGTGGGCGGATGCTGGCTACAGCTACGACGGCGTGGATGCGCCCCGTCGCCGTCGCATACGTCCGGTGCGCCTGTATCGAGTCGCGCTCCTGTCCGAGACTGAGGGCGACGACATGGGGTTGAGCTGGACGCCCAGCATTCAGTTCGCACGACAGTTCCGCACCCTACGCGATAGCCGCTTTGGAAAAGAGCACCACATCGTCTCGGCTCTCGTTGCACCCCAGCAGATCGTTGCCGAGATCACACGCGCTTGGGACGGTGGACGTAGCGAACCCGAGGTCATCGCAGACGTGCCCACAAGGGCAGTCGAGCGTCATCCCCAGCCCCGATAACGTTTTGGGGCTTGCGGCCGATACTCATGGGTATGACGGATATTGCGACCTCGACGACACGCCGCCCGGGGAGAGCGTGCAATGTTTGTCTGCTCGCGCCCAACCTGCGGACACAGCTCGAACAACAGCTCGCCGCGGGTGTGTCGATTTCGCGCCTGTCGCGCGGGCGGGGTGCTCCGAGCCGTCACAGCATCGCCCGTCATATTCGCGGTGGTCATCTGCCTCAGCAGATCGAAGAACGAGTGTTGCGGCTGACCGGTCTCGACTCAGTGGCGGTCGCCTCCCGAGTCCTGGACATCGCCAGACGCGCCCGCACCTCCGCCCTCGTCGCTGAAGAGCAGAACAACCACGCGGCATTAGCCAGAGCAGGAGACAGCGAACTGCGAGCCCTGTTGGCGCTCGTAGCGATGCGCGGTCCCGATGCGACCGAGTCCGAGATCGAAATCGACGCAGACTCCCGCGAGATCGCTAAGGCCGTCTTCACCGCGGCCCGACTGGACGCACACGTCGCCGCCACAATTCAGGCGGCGCTCAGGAATGCAGGACATGTCCACATCGCAGACGAGCTGTCAGCGTTCGTTTCGCGAATCAGCAGTCAGGAGATTCACCCGTGAACTCGAAACGAGCACGCCTCGCCGAGCTGGAGACCGAGCTTGCCGAACGCAGGGGAGTGGCGACTGAGCCGCACGAGACGCCCGCACAGCGCCGTCTGCGTGAGGCCCGTGCCCTTCGCGATGCTCTCACTACCTCCAAGCCCGCAGACGCCAGGACAGCGCCAACGGTCGATCCCGGCACGGTCGTGCACTGCCTCGACGATCGCGGGATCACCATTCCCCAGAGTGTGACCATCTTCGGTGAGCACGCTTTGACGTTCACCCGCGGTGACACTTTCGTCGTCACAGAAAAGATGCTGGACGCGGCCCGAGACAAGTTCGGGAACCCGGGCGGCGTGTGGCTCGCCGCCGACGAACCTGAGCAGGTCCGGCGATGGGGCCGCGTCCGTCTGCGCCTGGGAGCGGCGCCCCGGGACCTCGAATCCTGGACCTACGGCACCCCACAGTGGGCCTCGGCGCGGGAAGAGGCACGCATCGCCGCCTGGGCAGTGTCCGACCCCGTCGAGCGCGCGCAGGCACGCCGAGCCGTCGAAGAGCGATTCGGGCCCGCACCGACAACCTCGACCACACTGAACGCCGCCGAAGATCCGAGCGTGCGAGCCGCCGCCGCCCAGCGTGCCCGGCTGGACTCGGGCGGCGTTCGATCCGCCCAGCGGGTCGAAGCACGAGAGGCAGGTGCAGACCGATGACGGCCAGAAGCAGGAACCTGACCGACGCGCTCCGATTCCGCGAAGGCGTTGCGCTTTACGCGATGCTCTCCGGTCTCGATAGCGCAAGAGCGCGACCGATGCGACGCCGCATCTCTGACGCTCTTGGAGACGGCATCCTCCCCGACGTGGACGGGATCCCGAACGTTTGGATCGAGACGTCGTCGCGGATTTCCTACCGGTTCGGTGAGGATTTGGATCAGGCGCGGAGATTGGCCGACGACGGTGGACGCAAGTACGCCGCCCTTGTCCAGCACAGAAGCGGGCGTCCACTGGGCGACTCGTTCGTCGTGATGAGTCTCGAAGACTGGAGCGCCCTCGCCGTGAGCAAGATTTAAAGACTCCGTGTGCGTTGCCGACGGGCGTCGGGGCGACGCACACGGACACACCGCCCGGGCTGACGCCTCTCTCGTCGTCGGCATCAGCCCGGGCCCCTGGCCCCTGGTCCCGACTCCGCCAGGGGCCGGGTCTCCCAGATTGGACATGTCATGGCACGCGCAGGACGAACGATCCTCCCTGGACGAACCAGCGGCCACAATCCGCCCCCTCAGGCCCCAGACGTCGTACAGACGCCCGTTCGGCGCGCACCAGTGCAGAACTTGCCAACCGCCGCAGACCGCGCGCGACAGGCTGGCAAAAATGTGACCCTTGGTGAGCCGCCGAGCCCGCCGCGCGGGAAAGCGGTGGTCGTTATCTATATCGACCACTGCGCGGTGCATTTGCCGGTCGGTCTCTCCCTCAGCTTCGGCCGCGCGCAGGGACGCGATGCTCTGTACTGCCTTGGAGCCGGGCGCCGCCTCTACGTGTTCGTCGCCGTCGCCGGTCGGGTGCGTGAGCTTCGAGGCATCGACCGCGACCTGATCGAAGAGCTTCGTCAGCTCCATTTTCCTCGCGAGCCCAAGCGATGACCGACGACACCCCGCGCCGTGGCCGCGGGCGCCCGCGAGTGCTCAGTCCCGACGACGAGGCTGAGCTGAAGATCCTGAGGGCGACGACCGACCTCGGATATCGCCCACTCGCGAAGTTGTTCGGGACCAGCCGCTCGACCATCCGGCGAGCGCTCGCACGAGAGTGAAGCGGCCCGAACCGCTATGCCGCATCATGTCTCAATTCCATGCTGAGACGCCGAGCGTTCACGCGGCTCATTCTTCGTCAAAAATTCTCGGATTCGGTGTCCAGAAGTTGTCTCTGTTACTTGTCTCACATTGCTGTAATGACTACAGTTGAGACATGCCCTCATCCAAGCGCTTCGGATACGCCCGGGTTTCGACCACGTCGCAGACGAATGACCGCCAGCTCGACGCGCTTCTCGCCGAAGGCATCGACCCGGCGGACATCTTCACTGACAAGATCAGCGGCGCCCGCCAGTCTCGCCCCGGCCTCAATGACCTCCTCTCTCGGGTGAGGCAAGGTGACACCATCACGGTGCACAGCTTTGATCGGTTGGGCCGCTCGGCTCTTCACGTCTTCCAGACAATCGCGGACCTGGAGGAGAAGGGCGTAAGCGTGGTCAGCCTCAAAGAGGGCGCCGAGCAACAGTTCTCCGGCGCGGCAGGCAAGTTCATGCGCGATCTCCTGATCTTGGTTGCGGAGCTGGAGCGCTCGATGACCCAAGAGCGTGTCGCAGAGGCGCGGGCCGCGAAGGCCGCCCGAGCCCAGGACGGCGAGCAGGTGGCTGGACGCCCGATCACCGTCATGACCGCCGAGAACATCACGAAGGTGCGGCGCGAGAAGGCTAGAGGGCGCACGGTCGCAGAGATCGTGAAGCTGACAGGGATCAGCAGAGCATCGGTCTATCGCGCCCTGGCCGACTGACGCTCGGGCGCGGGTCCCTGACCTGCCCCGCGGGCTCACTCTTTGTCTCCCACGAGCCGCGACGGCGTACGGTGGCGTCTCAGTCGCGTGGCGCATGAACGTCGTCATGACAACGTTCACCGGGGCAAAAGGGCCATCCGATCTCCAGTCGCGCTCACGTGTGTGCCGCACGCACGCGCCGGACGCCCCGTCGGCAGAGTCTGCATTGCGACCAGACGTGTGTCGCTCGACTTCATCACGTCCAGCAAGGTGAACGAACTGGGTCCGCGTGGATTTTGCGACCTGCATCTTGGGCGAAAGGCGGGCCCGCTATGTTGTGTCTACCGAGACTGGAGGATCTGTGAGAGACGCCTTTCCGGGCTACTACCCGCCCACCGAAGAGGAAATGGTGGAGATTTGGGAAGAGGGCCTTGTCGTTCTTGACACGAACGCACTCTTCAACCTATTTCGATACACGCGGCGCACCCGCGAGTCTTTCCTGGAGGTCCTCCGCGTGAGGCGTGAGGACCTCTGGCTTCCGTATCAGGTCGGTCTCGAGTTTCAGAGGGGGAGGATGGGAGTCATCCGGGATCAGCAGGATGCGTTCACCACTCTCCTCGACAAATCACGATCGGCGCTGGCGACAGTGACAAAAGAGATTGGCGCTCTTCGAAACCATCCGACGCTGGATCTTGATGATCTACGTACTACCGTTGCCCAGGCAGTCCAGAGCATTGAGCAGAAGATCACCGCGACTCAGGCGGCGTACGACAACGACGTGGTGGCCAAGGGGCAACACGACGAAACAACTGACGAGATCACCGAGCTTTTTGACGGGCACGTAGGCGCACCCTATGCACCCGATCGACTGCAAGAGATCTTCACTCTGGGCTCAAGTCGCTACGAAGCCAAGGTTCCACCCGGATACAAGGACGCCGCCAAACCAGAACCGGAGCGGTACGGCGATCTGGTGCTTTGGCATCAGATTCTGGACAAGGCCGCGGCCGACGCAAAGTCGGTTCTCTTCGTCAGCGACGATCAGAAGGAGGATTGGTGGCGTGACTTCAAGGGCGCGAAGATCGGCCCCCGCGTAGAACTCATCGATGAGTTCATGGAGAGGGTCGGCAAACGAGTCCACTTCATGACACCGCAACAGCTGATGGCCTATGCGAAGGATCGCGTGAGATCGATCACTCCAGATGCCCTAAGGGAAGTGGGCGATGTGTCCGACGCCCAAGCCGCACACGATCGTCTCCTCTCATCGCTACAAACCGCGATCCCCGAAGATGAGGCCGCAATGCGCGCGCGCGGAGACGTTAGCGACGACGACCTAGTAGCCAGGGGCGCATTGGAACAGCTAGATGCGCTCAGGGCGGCTGAGGAGCGTCGCCTACGTCGAGTTCTAGAAGCGATCCGGCGCGAGGAAGCTCTCGACGGCACTTCGTCGGAAGGGTACGAGAAGCTGCAGGAAGAACTCGGTTACAGGCGTCGCAAGGTGGCCGCCATGTCACAGGTGATCAAGGGCCTGGAGTTCAAGTTCCTTGAACGCGACAGGTACTCGAATGAACGTCAGGCGTTGATCGATCGAGCAAGGGTTCTGCTGAAGGATTCGCCGGTGCCGGTTCCGGGGACGGGTAGTGATTGGAGTGAGGTGTCGGACGAGGAGATCGACGAGCTTTTGGCCTCAAGAGAGACGCGTCCCGAGGTAGATGCGCTCATCAGACTCGCCGAGTTTGAGATCGCCCACGGCTACCGGTCCTCGGACCCACGGAGAGCGTCGCAAGAGAAGAGCGGCCGGACAAACACACCCCGCTAGCGCGGTCACGGGGCTCCATCGCGCGACCAAGACGAGACCAACCGACGCGCGACACAGCAGGGTTGCCCGCGCACGTTCATGCGAGGTGTCAGGTCAACTGGCGGACCCACTGAGGAGGTGATCAGTTGCGGCGTTCCCCTCCAGTTGCGAACTGGGGAGGGTGTTGGTTCGGTCCGAGACGATTCGACCGCCCAAAGAATGGAGTTGCGGTCAACGGAGCGACGCCTCATCCTGGCCCCACGTGAATAGACTCCCGCTGTGATCTCACCACCCACAGCCATCACATCTCTTTCGGGACCCGTTTTTCTTTCGGTAATTCTCGGGCCCCTCGTCGTAGGTCTTCTTCTTTGGCTAGTCGCTGGCGTTGCGCGGTGGTGGTCGGGAGAGGTGTCGAGCACGCGGACGCGCCGTCGGAGGATCATCTCTCTCATGGGCCGAGCGGTCGCACTCCAGGCACGTGCAGTGGACGATGGGCGCTTCGACCGAGCGTGGATTGAGGACTCTGAGCGGTCGTTGTCCAAAACTCGTGAGAGATACGACGACCTGACGGCGCAGGCCTTGGACCTGTTCGAGCCGGGCGAGGAAGTGGTGGCCTTCTGGACGGCCGCCGAGTTTTATGCGGGCTGGTATGCGCCCACAGCATTCCTCCGAGCGACTCGGGTACCGCGGCGGCGACGTAGGGGCGGCTCTCGCTTGCTGAGCACGAACGATCTTTCCGGGAGCTGGATGGCGGCACGACCCGCCGAGCTTGCGGCGTGGGCACAGACTCGCTGGCCGTGGGACCGAGGGAATGCCCGAGGGCCTCGGTACGCCGATCTCTTCTCCGCAGGCGATCGCACTCGACACGAGACCGTCGTGCCAAACTCAGATGTCAATGTGGACATGCTTCGCCCGTTCGTCCTCTACTTGCCGAGCAAGCGGGGCGGACCCTTTGCGCCCCCGTCTCGGCGGGAAAGGCGGCGTCTCACGCGTTACTGGACCGAACGGAATGAGGCCTTCGAGGCAAATCGCCGGATGCTCACTGGTGGGGCGTCTGACTGATCGCTGACCTACCCGATTTCATCTAGGTGCGCGCGCGCCGCCTTTATCTCTGCCTCTAGCCGCGGCCAGACGCCATTTAGCACCATGCCGTGACACTAGTGCGGACTCACCGTCTCGGCTGGCGCGCGGCGTATCTTCTGGCCGGGTCGGTGTCGCGCGTGAGGCGTCGCAGTTCGCCCTAGCCCGTTAGGCGTCCCGGAACTCGCCCGCAAACCTGCGCAGTTCTGTCGGCACCGCGAGACAAGCTAACGTCACCCCGTGGCCAGTAACCCCGCATGGACAGACGAAGAGTTGATTCTTGCCGTCGAACTGATCGATAGGCGCGGGTGGAAGGGTGGAAACTCCACCACGCCGGACTACGTCGAGTTATCCCGGGTGCTCCGTCACGCGAACTTTCCCAACCAGTCATCAATCGACGACAGTTTCCGCTCGACAAGCTCGGTATCGATGAAGATCGGGAATCTGATCGGGGCGAACCCCAATCTGCCGGGCGGACTCCGTGCGACCGAACGTGAACGATTGTTTGTTGCTCGCTTCTTCGAGAACCCGACACTGATGCGCGCACTCGCCCAGTCGTTGAGAACGGGCGCCGGGACCGCGGCCATCCCGCCTGAAGCGGATACTCCCGAGCTGGACGATGAAGAAGCGACCGTCGCGATTGAAGGCGGCGCGTCCTACGTTCTCACGCTCCGCCGCGAGCGAAGCCGGTCCCTCCGAAGGTCGAAGATCCGCGAGGTCGAAGAAGCGGGCGCGCCGATCGCCTGTGAGGCGTGCGGGTTCGACTTCCTTTTGGTTTACGGCGAGCTTGGTCGCTCATACATCGAGGTACATCACCGGACGCCCCTGCACGTCAGCGGCGAGACCGAGAGCGCGCATTCCGACCTCGCTCTTCTCTGCTCCAACTGCCATCGGATGGTGCACCGGAACGGCTGGTCACCCGTCGAGGCGATTCGGGCGCTAGTCGAAGCTTCGCGCGGCATGACCGGTCCCGGGGATAAGGCGACGTAGTCAGCACGGAGGAAGACTTCGCTGAAGAGCTACTTGCGCGACCAAGATGCCTTCTCGGCCAAACGTGAACGAGGTGCGGGCTAGGGCCCCTCTTTGTCAGACTTTTCCTCTGACTAGTCGCTGAAGGAGCGCGGTTAACCAAACTGATGCCGAGCCCATAGACAGTGACGGCAAGACACCGCGTGGCGGGCGCATTAGCCGGTTCGTACAGCGTCAGTGCGTCGGCGAAAAAACCGCGCGGATGGTTCGGGCCAGGATGTCCAGGTCGCGACGCAATGACCAATTACGGGCATAGTCCTCATCAAGCCTGATCGATTCCTCCCACGAGAGGTCCGTGCGCCCCCTGACCGACCACAGCCCGGAGACCCCCGGTTGGACTGTGAGGGTCGGACGGCTTTGTCCCTCAGCGGGGAGCGGCGGACGCGGCCCCACGATGCTCATGTCGCCTCTGAGCACGTTGATGAACTGAGGAAGTTCATCAAGCGAGAACGTCCGCAGAAAGGTGCCGACCCGCGTTCCTCGCGGATCGGTTCGCAACTTGAACAGGACACCGCCGCGCCCCTCCCCGTCTGCCAAAGCGGCGACGGCCAGGAGGTGGTCTCGCGCATCCAGCCGCAAAGTTCGGAACTTCAGCATCGAGAATCGACGACCACCGAGCCCCATTCGTTCCTGGAGGAAGAAGATCGGGCCCGGGGATTCCAATCGAATGAGAAGCGCGATGAAGAGGGAGAGAGGGGCGCAGAGCACTAAGGCCGGGATAGCGATCATTATGTCGAATGCGCGCTTCGCGACCGTCTGTCGATAAGACAATGGGTTGCCCGCGCGGACCTTCTCAGCTGACAGCTCGATGTCACGAGATGTCAGCCCGAAGAGGGGTCCGAGGGTGCTCGTGGGCCGCAGTAAGGCTATCGCCGCCGTGAGGTCGCCTGAGCCCTCCTGGCTGAGCGGTTCGGACGGGGGCGAGGTGCTCAACCCGTAGGACCACTGAACGGGCGGTTCGTCAGGATGTTCCGACGACGCAAACTGCCGCTCCAGATACGCGATGTAGTCGCTGTCGATCATGGTAGGCCCCACATCATCAGGACCAGGGCGAGTACCCCTGCGATGGTGGTCAGGACCTGAAGCGAGAAAAGTACCTGCACTCGTAGAAGAACCCTGGAGTTTGCTTCGAGGAGCAACACCTTGGACAGCGCGAGGTCGGCCGAGGAAACGGTAGTAAGCCTTGCGGGGCTCGGACCGACTCCAATCCGTGCCGCCCAAAAGACGATGACTCCGAGTACCGCCGCGATGCCGATCAGCCAATAGCCAGTGCGCGGGTCAGTTGTTTGGGCAGTGGACCGGGTAGCCGCCACAGCGAGCAGGGCACTAGTCACGCCGACCATTAGTCCGGCGCGAGTCGCGAGCGATTCGGATATCGCTCGCTGTTCGGCAAGTTGCCTGTCCACTTCCGTCGCGATCTCCGGAATCATGCTCGCTCGTCCCCCCTTGATGTCTATCGAGGATAGCGGCGCAGACAGCGGGTGCCTCACGCCCCTCCCGAACGCGGGTGGGTGGATGGATGTGAACCTGCTTTGGCTCTCCTCTAATCACACTGGCTCGCGGGTACTTCGGGGGCACGAGGTTGGAGCGCCTAAGTGCGCGCCCTCAGGTCGGCAACGTCGGCGGTGGACCTCATCGGTTGCGTAGGTTGCGCGCGATATCGATAGCATCAACGGCACAATCTTTGGGGGAAGTTCAAAATGCCAGTAGTGCCACCGCTGACGCTCGTCGAAACGATGATTCATGAAGTCCCAAGGGGTCGCGCGAAGGACGGGGGTTCGGCGGTCGTCCTCTCAGGTGAGCCCATGGTGCTAGACCTCGAAACCGACCGATTCATCCGCGAGGAGATGCTTCAGCCGTCGTTCGCCAAGGGGCGTGAAATCGTCTATACCAACGCGAGCAACAGCCCGATTCCCGGGCTGATCAGTGGTGTTCTAGGCGACCCGACATCGCTCGTCTCCGCGTCGGTTGACATGGCACGGCACCTGCATACGAGTCAGCCTGGCACGGCATCGGCGGGCGTCTTCATGTGTGGACGTGTTACGTCGGGTGGGATCGAACGCGTTGTTCTAATGAAGGCCGAGCACAACGAGGGCATGCAGTTGCGTCAGATACCGCAGGCTGACGGCACCGTGCGCTTCGAGGCTCAGCACTTGAATGAGTTGATTCTCGGAAGCAAAGCCCAGGTGTTCAAGATCGCGTTGCTCTGGATGGCGGGAAACGACCTCGTGGGTCTGATGGTTGACCGCCAGAATGGCTTCGGCTACGCCGAGTACTTCTTGGAGTATCTGGGATTCGACCTGGCTCAACAGGCAGAGAAGCTTGTCGAGCAGTTCGTCAAGGCGATGACCGCCCATATCGATAGCGCGAGCTACCCAAACGAGAAGAAGGCGCGGTACCTGGCCGCGCTCGCGACGGTTCTGGAGAGTCCCAGCGCGAAGCTCAACCCTAGCAAGTTCATTGCCGAGTTCATTGACCCGCAAGACCGGGGAGGAGTGGCAAGCGCCTTGCCCATTCAGGTTCAGAATATGGAGTTCACGAAAGACACCACGCTCGTACATCACCTAGTCGGTGGCCTTCGTCTGCGAACTAGCAATGGGGTGACCGTAGATGCATCTCCCGAAGCGGTAGCTTCGGGAGCGGTTGAGGTGGAAGAGAACAGAATCGTCGTCAACGGGGCGCCTTCGAGCTTCGACCTCGGGCGGGCTCCGCGATGACATCCGTTGAGCGTGACGGACCGTTGTCAACAGCTGACGTCTACACGGCATCCAAGCCCTCGCTAGACCAAGCGCTGAAGGTGTACACCAAGAGAATTCGGAAGATCGTCGCGCCAGTGGCTGGCGAACACTACGTGACGGGCCGCGTGAAGGCCCGTCGGAGTCTCATTCGCAAGCTGGCGAAGGATGGTCACGGGAGTCTACGGAGCTGGGAGGAGATCACTGACAAGGTCGGCGTCCGTGTCATTTGTTCGACCAAGCGCGATCGCAAGGCGGCGGCTCGCGCCCTGGAGCGACATGGGTGGGCTAGCAAGAGGCGCGAGAACAAGAAGGCCGACGCGCAAAGCCTTGCGTACACGGGCGTCCACGTGACTGTGCACGATGGCAAGCAGATCGACTCCGAAGGGCTTCCAATTCTGTGTGAGATCCAGGTCCGCACGAGGGCCCAGGACGCTTGGTCGGTGGTCTCGCATAAGCTCACCTACAAGGGGCTGATTGATCTGCCGACTCGCTTCAAACGAGTTGTGTGGCGCTTGACGGTGCTGACTGAGATTTTCGACGATGACATCCAGCGGATGTTCAAGAAGAGGGAGTCATTGCCTGCATACGAGGTCGCAAGAGCCGTCGAGTACCTGGATGACCAGTACGAGGCGCTACTCGGCGAGCCCGGTGGCGCGCCAGACGATCTGGACATCATGAACGTCTTATGGCGGGCATACTCCGAGGAAGAACAGTCGAACTTCTCGAGGTTGATCGCTGACTTCATCGCGAACACCGCTGACCTAGCTGAACGACTTCGTTCGCACCAGCCAGGTCAGCCCGGATATATGGACTCGCGTGACTGGATGTTCACTCAGCCGGAGGTTCTATCAGTGCTCGAGCGTGGCTCGAACAACGAACACATGTTGGTTCATGTCGCCGCGGGAACGGATCTCGCCGACTCCATAACAAAAACATGCGCGGCCTACGGCATCGTGCTACCCGACTGAAGCGAGTCCAGCTCCTCGCTAAGCGTTTAGGGATGTAACGACCTTGTGCAGGATCTTCCAGCGGCGAGCGCCGTAGACGCCCTTGGATCGCGGGCGAACCTCGACATCGAGCAAGTGCCGGACGAGAGCGCGTCGCCGCTCGATGTCCAGCGAGTCAAACCTCGCTCCAAGCTCTCGCTTGTATTCCGCCGTCGCGTCGATGCTCACCCGTCCGGCCTTCCACAATCCCGCCCGCAGGTCGGAAAGGCGCATCGCGTCGGCATCGCTGGCCATAGCCGTGTCAAGATCGGCTCTCAGCACGGCCTCACGGTTCTTCAGACTGGCAAGTTGCCCCCGAGCGTCCCCGAGGCTCACCACGTCCTCAGCGACGAGAGAGAGCAACTCCTGGCGCTTCCGGAGCACGCCGTCGATGTCGTCGTGAATCTCCGCCGCTTGCGTCGGCGCCTCGTCGGAGAACAGGTTCTTGGGGCCGAAAACGAACGCCGCGATGACAGCTCGACGCACCGCCGCATCTAACGGTTCGATGCGAGCGCTCACGTGCTTGACGCCGGGGTCATCGGGCATGTTCATCTTGGTCACACATCGGTAGATCGGCATCCGTCCGCCCTTCTTGTCATCGACCGAAGACGACCGCAGGGGAGAAGCGCAGAGCCCGCATCGGGCAATTCCCGAAACGAGATGCGTCGTTCTCCTGCCCGGGTTCGTCCGGCGCGAGGGCGAGAGCAAGAGCGCCCGGGCTTGTGAGTACGTCTCATCATCGATGAGGCGATCCCACTTGCCTCGGCGAATCTCGCCCGTGGTGCTGTCTACCGTTCTGTCGTAGTCCCATCCGTCCCCCAAGCGGATGTACAACGCGTTGGACGGACGTAGGAGCACCGCTCGAAGTGACTGGGTGCCCCACTGCTTGCCGGTCACAGAGCGGATGCCGCGCGCGTTCCAGTCGCCGCAAATGGCGTAGAGCTTCTCGCTGTCCTGCGATGTGTGTGACTTGCCGCGAACCGTGTACCGGCGCCCCTCGCCGAGCAGTCGGGCGTAAGCCTCCTGGATCAGTTCTCGTTCGTCCGGCTCTTCCTTCATCGACAGTTTCGGCTCGTTCTTTTTCCACTGCCAGCCGAATACTTTGTGACCGGATCGAAGCTCGCCCCGGTCTCGCATAGCGCCGTAGACGTTCCGGACTGTCTCGCTCTTCAGAGCGGACTGATACTCCGCAATGCCCTGCGTGATCTGAAGAGTGAGCTTGTCGTTCGATTGCCGAGGGTCGATCACCGACCCGTTGAACAGGTGGAATCGCACCCCGTGTTGTGCCGCCGCGATACGGATGGCGGAGTTATCTGCGTCGTTGCGTCCGATGCGATCCACGGCACGGGTCACGATGACGTCAATGTGCCCGCCGACAACCAGTCGCATGAGCTTGTCGAAGCCCTTGCGGTCTGCACCCTTGTAACCGGACACGCCATCATCGACAAGTTCGTGAGGATCGAAGACGAGCTGATACTCCTCTCGTGCTATCAACGCTCGCCCGGTATCGATCTGAGCCTGAATCGAGATCGACATTTGCTCTGTCTGCTCGTCCCGCGTCCTCTTACCCTTGCCGACGTCGTCCACCGAGACACGGGACGATATGACGGCGCGGAGCGGGGCGGGACCTGTCTTGTTCTTGTTCATGAAGGTGGTACGCCTCTAGATTGCGCTTTAGAAACGCTCCGGACCGCGTGTTCGTGGCGCGGAACGGTGCGTCGGAGCGTCTGCCGCTCACGATGACGGACGGCATGGTGCGCGATCTCGTCGAGAGGATGCTGCACGCGTCCGGGCGCCGTGTCGACCTCAGTCAGCCCTTCGTGGATGCCTCGCTGCCCGACGGCAGTCGTCTGCACGTCGTCATCCCGGACATCACCCGACGCCACTGGTCGGTGAACATCCGCAAGTTCCTGCCGCGATACCGGGACCTGTCCGCGCTCGTCGAGTCGGGTTCGCTCAGCCGGGGTGCCGCGCGGTACCTCCGCGACTGCGTGCGCTCAGGCCGCAGCATCCTGGTCTCGGGCGCGACGCACGCGGGGAAGACGACGCTTCTCGGCGCACTGATCGAGGCCTCGTCCCCGAACGATCGCGTGGTCACCGTGGAGGAGACGTTCGAACTCGCCGTGACGGTCGAGGACGTCGTCGCACTGCAGGGCCGACAGCCGAGTCTGGAGGGCAAGGGCGAGGTGTCCCTCCGCCGGCTCATCAAGGAAGCCCTCCGGATGCGGCCGGACAGACTGGTGGTGGGGGAGGTCCGCGATGCCGAAGCCCTCGATCTGGTCCTGGCCCTCAACACCGGCGTGCCGGGTGCTGCGACGATCCACGCGAACTCGGCGCTGGAGGCGTTGGACAAACTCTGCGCCCTTCCCCTCCTGGCAGGCCGCAACATCGATGCCGCGTTCCTCGTTCCGGCGGTCGCACGCGGAGTGCACGTCGTGGTGCACTGCTGCCGAGACGCCTCCGGTCGGCGCTTCGTCCAGGAGATCCTCGAAGTGACCGGTGCCGTCGTCGACGGCTCCGTCGGGGCGCGCTCCGTTCACCGCTCGGACGGCGCATGACGATCGTCTGGGGGGCGGTGCTGGCGGCGGGCGTGCTGCTCGTCGTCTCCCCCTGGCTCTGGCCGCGTCGAGACCGCACATCAGCCGCCCCGTCGCAGCGGATCTCGGCCGTCGAACGGCTCATCGCCGAGTCGGGCGCTCCGCTCACCCCGGCTCGCCTCGCGGCCGTGTGCGCGCTCGCCGCCTGCGTCGCGGGAGCCGTCGTCTGGCTCGTGACCGGCGTGGTCGTGCTCACGGCTGTGAGCGCGGTCGCCGCGGCAGCCGGGCCGATCGCGTGGCTGCGCACGCGTCGCATGCGACGGCGCAAGGAAAGGCGCGGTCTCTGGCCCGACGTGTGCGATCTCCTCATCGCGTCCGTACGCGCGGGGATGTCGCTGCCCGACGCGGTCGCGAGTCTCGCGGCATCCGCCCCCGACCCGCTGCGTCCCGCGTTCGGAGGCTTCGCGCGCGACATCGCCGCGAGCGGGCACTTCTCGACGGCGCTGACTCGCCTCAAGGGCACCCTCGCGGACCCGGTCGCGGATCGTATTGTCGAGACCTTACGGATGGCGCGCGAGGTCGGCGGAACCGACCTGACCACCGTGCTCCGGGCGCTCGCCGCGTCCGTCCGCGCCGACGCGGCGCTGCGCTCCGAGGTGGAGGCACGGCAGTCGTGGATCCGCGGCGCGGCGGTGCTCGGCGTGAGCGCGCCGTGGGTGATCCTCGTCCTCCTCTCGCTCCGCCCCGAAGGGGCGCACGCCTACGGTTCGCCCGCCGGCGCCGCACTCGTCCTGGTTGGGGCCGCGGTTTCCGCGGGTGCGTTCTGGCTCATGCTGCGCATCGGTCGCCTCCCCGAGCCGCGGCGGTGGTTCGCGTGACGGCGACGGTGGACGCGGGTGCCATCTCGGTCGCCTGGGGCGTCGCGTTCGGGCTGGGCCTCGTGCTCATCGCATCCCGTACCCCGCGATGGGGCGCGGTGAGTCTCCACAGGCGGATCGCACCGTACCTGCGCGATCTGGCGGACCCGCTCGGCATCGAACCGATCGTGGCGTCCCGCGCGGCGGACGCGGCGCGCCCGGCGGGCGGGATCGGCGCCCGCATCGCACGCGCGATCGGTGGCGAGTCGGAGCTCACCGCGCGGCTGCGGCGCGCCGCATGGACCATCGACGCGGCCCGGTTCCGCCAGCGCCAGCTTCTCTGGGCGGTGATGGGCCTCTTCGCCGGAGGTGTCGTCGCGGTCATCCTCACCGCGACGCAGCGCGGCGGCGTCCTGGTCGGCGCGGTGCCGCTCCTCGCCGCCTTCGCCTCCGCGCTGGCGTACGATTCCACCCTCACCCGTGCGGCATCCACCCGGCGTTCTCGGATGCAAGAGGAACTTCCCACCGTCCTGGAGTTCCTCGCGCTCTGTCTGTCCGCCGGGGAGGGGATGCTCGATGCGCTGCGGCGGGTGAGCGCCGTGGGCTCGGGCGATCTCGCCGCGGAGCTGCGCGGGGTCGTGCTGGCCGTCGATACCGGCGAGCCGTTGCCGGAGGCGCTCGCTTCCCTGTCCTCGCGGTTCGACCTCCCCGCGTTGACGCGCGCCGTCGATCAGCTCATCGCCGCTCTGGGTCGGGGAGCGCCCCTGGCCGACGTGCTCCACGCCCACGCCTCGGATGCCCGGGATGAGGCGAAGCGGGAGCTCATCGAAGGAGCCGGACGCAAGGAGATCACGATGTTGATCCCATTGGTGTTCGCGATCCTGCCGCTGAGCGTGCTGTTCGCGGTGTTCCCCGGAATCCTCATGCTTCGAATCGGTCTCGGCTGACGCCGAGGGAAGGAGAGACGATGGACATGCCATCGCAGACCATGCCGCCCGCACAGCGGGAGCGCGATGCGCTCCGGCCGAGCCTGCTCGCGGACGAGACCGGCGACGTGCCCGGCTGGGTGCTCATCACCCTCATGACCGCCGGACTCGTCGTCCTGATCTGGGCCCTCGCCGGACCCGCCCTCGCCGGACTCTTCGAGTCGGCGATCGCCCGCGTCTCCGGACTCTGAGGTGGGGCGGAGCCGGCGGCCGCGAAGCGGTGCGCCCCCTGCGATCCGTTGTCGCGGCGACGACCGCGGATCGGCTCCCGTGGAGTTCGTCCTGGTCGGGCTCCTCCTCACCGCGCTGACGCTCGGTGTGCTCCAGTTCGGCCTCGCGGTCTACGTGCGCAACGTCGTGCACGATGCGGCCGTCGAGGGCGCGTTCCACGCGGCGCTCGCCGACGTCGAGACGTCCGAGGGCGTGCAGCGCACGCGCCAGGTCATCGTCCGGACCATCGGTGCGGAGTACGCGGAGGACGTCGTCGTCGCCGAGCGGCTCGTCGCCGGCGCGCCGACGGTCACCGTGCGCGTCCGGACCCCCCTGCCGGTCCTCGGCCTGTGGGGCATCCCCGGAACGTGGGAGGTGAGCGCGGATGCCCCGGTGGAATCCTTCGACTAGGGGCGGGGACGGTCACCTCGACGGCGTCCGGAACGACCGCGGATCCGCGTCGCTGGAGTTCATCGTCGTCGGACTCGTCCTGCTCGTCCCCCTGATCTACCTCGTCGTCGTCCTGGGGGCGCTGCAGTCCGCCTCACTCGGCGCGGAATCCGGGGCGCGCCATGTCGCGCGAGCGATCGCGACGGCATCCGGACCCGGTGACGCTGAGAACCGCGCGGAGGCCATCCTCACGGCGGTGAGTCGCGAGTACCGCCTCGACGGCGACCGCACGGCGGTGTCGATCAGCTGCCGGCCCGCGTCGGTGGAGTGCCCCTCCGCGGGAACGACCCTCCTCGTCCGCCTCGACACGCGAGTCCGGCTTCCCTTCCTTCCGGCGATCTGGGGGCTGGACGAAGCCACGGCGATCCCCGTGCAGGCGACGTCCGCGCAGAAGGTGTCCCGATTCTGGGGTGAGCCGTGAGGCGTTCGGCGGCGACGGCGAAGGACGACGAAGGCGGCAGCGTGCTCGTCCTCACCCTCGGGTACGCCCTCCTGGCGATCGCCCTCGTTCTGGTGTGCGTCGAGGCGACCGGGCTCGCTCTCGCCCAGAAGCGGGTGGACGGGGCGGCGGATGCGGCCGCACTGGCCGGGGCGGACGGATTCGTCCTCGAAGTCCGAGATGGCCGCCCGGTCGCCGTGCTGACATCCGCGGCCGTGCATCGGGAGGCGACGCTGCTTCTCGAGGTGCTCGACGCCGACGCGGTCATCGTGGACGCGGGCACACCGGACGGCGTCTCGGCCCGCGTCACCGTCAGCGCGCCGTGGCGCCCGGTGATCGCCGGGCTGTTCGTCCCCGACGGGATGGTGCTCGAGTCCACCGCCACGAGCCGCACGGCGCTGCGGTGATCTCGGGGAATCACCGCCCGCGGCGATCGCGGTCACCATCCGTGGGTGTTGAACCACTCGGCGACCCGCCGGTGCTCCTCTGCGCTGTCCCCGCCCGTCTCGTGGACCACCAGTGTGCCCTCGACGAGCGGGATGAAGCGCAGGCACCGACGGCACAGCGCCCTTCCGTGCGGCCAGCCGTCGTCGAGTGCGTCGGCCGCACGGGCGCGCGCACCCGATCCCGCACACCGCGCCGGATCGGCGCCGACCTCGCTCCAGAGAATGGTGCGATGCCGGTGAAGGCCGGCGTGGCCGGCCGGTCGGGTGCACCGGCGTCCCTCCGAGCGACTGCGACAGAACGCGATGGGCGCCGTCATGGTCGGATCCGCGGCACCCAGCGGAAGAATGCCCCCGCGCCGATGAGGCCGACGACACCCATCGCCCCGGTGGCGACCGCGAGGCTGCTCACCGACGCGATCGCCGACACGACGAGCGGCGCGGCCGCGCCCCCGGCGTCCGTCAAGGTCCGCCAAGACCCGAGGAACGGTGCGGGGTCGTCCTTCGGTGCGGCATCCGCTCCGAGGGTGAGGAGGATGCCGCTGGACAGACCGTTGCCGACCCCGAGCACCGCGGCGAACATCGCGAACCACATCGCCTGCTGCCCGCTGCCGCTGGTGAGCGCGAGCGCGAGGAATCCTCCGCCCATGAGAACCATCGCGGGAAGAGCCGCCCACAGGCGTCCGAACCGGTCCATCACCTGACCGCTCGCATAGAACAGGGCGAAATCGATCGCGCCGGAGATGCCCACCACGAGCGCGATCGACTGCGCGTCGAGTCCGATCGACACCCCCCACAGCGGCAGCACCACCTGCCGGGCGGATCGCACCGCCGACAGCGACGCGGCGGCGAGCCCCAGACGCCGAAGCACCTCCCGGTAGCGCCACATCGTGCGCAGGACCCCGGCCCTCTCGACGGTCGGGATCGCACCCGACACGGGCTCGCCGCTGTCATCCGCCACCTCGGCCGGTGCGGAGGGCGGGCGGGAGGCGGGCGCCGCCGGCGCGAATCGCGCTTCGGGATCAGGGCCGAACGAGACCAGGGCGACGGTGGCGACGAGACAGACGCCGAAGAACCAGATCGCCGACTCCTCTGACCCGAAGACGGCCAGGAGCGCCGCGGCGACGAACGGACCCACGAACATCCCGAAGCGGAAGCTGCCGCCGAGCAGGGAGAGCGCACGGGCTCGGAACGCCGGGGGGACGCGGGTGGTCATGAACGAATGCCGGGCCAGGCCGAATGCGGCGGCACACACCCCGATCACGAAGACCGCGAGGGCGACGAACGCCAGGGCGGGAGCGAGGGCGAGCACCGCCACGCCGCTGAGGGCGATGACTCCGGCGACGCCCATGGTGATGCGCTCGCCGAAGCGCGCCACGGCCCAGCCCGCGGGCAGATTGCCGCACAGCTGTCCGACCACGAGCGCAGAAGCGACGAGCGCCGCGGTCGGAACGTCGGCACCGAGACGCGAGGCGATCACCGGGATCAGAGGCAGGATCGCGCCCTCCCCGAGGGCGAAGAGGACGGTCGGGGCGTAGACCATCGGTCCGAATCCCCAGAGGACGTCGCGGGCGCGTACGGGATCGGGGCCATCGGTCACGGGCATCCACGTTACGCTGGACTGTCATGCTCGAACTCGACCTTTCCGACGACATCCAGGCGTTGCGCTCCACCTTCGGCGACATTCGCGCCGTGGTCGACGTCGACGCACTCACCGCCGAGATCGCGCGCCTCAGCGACGCGGCCGGAGCCCCTGACCTCTGGGACGACGTGGACGCCGCGCAGAAGGTCACCAGCGCGCTCAGCCACCGGCAGGCGGAACTCAAGCGCATCACCGAGATCGAACGCCGCCTGGACGATCTCGACGTGCTCGTCGAGCTCGCCAACGAGATGGAGGATGAAGACTCCGCCGAGGAGGCACGCCGTGAGCTCGCCGAGCTCGAGGACCTCATCGGCCAGCTGGAGGTGCAGACCCTGCTCGACGGCGAGTACGACGCACGGTCCGCGGTGGTGACCATCCGCTCCGGCGCCGGGGGTGACGACGCCACGGACTTCGCCGAGATGCTCATGCGCATGTATCTGCGCTGGGCCGAGCGGCACAAGTACCCGGTCAAGGTCATGGACACCTCCTATGCCGAGGGCGCCGGGATCAAGTCCGCGACGTTCGAGGTCGACGCCCCCTACGCCTACGGGACCCTGTCGGTCGAGGCGGGAACCCATCGTCTCGCCCGCATCAGTCCCTTCGGCGGAGCCGACAAGCGGCAGACCAGTTTCGCGGCCGTCGAGGTCATCCCGGTGATGGAGGAGGCGCAGGAGGTGGAGGTCCCCGAGGGCGACATCCGCGTCGACGTCTTCCGCTCCTCGGGCCCGGGCGGCCAGTCCGTCAACACCACGGACTCGGCCGTGCGCATCACTCACCTTCCGACCGGCATCGTCGTGTCGATGCAGAACGAGAAGTCGCAGATCCAGAACCGCGCGGCGGCCATGCGGGTGCTCCAGACGCGCCTCATGCTGTTGCAGCGCGAGGAGGAGGCGGCGAAGAAGAAGGAGCTCGCCGGCACGATGACCGCGAGCTGGGGCGACCAGATGCGCTCCTACTTCCTGTACGGCCAGCAGCTGGTGAAGGATCTGCGCACGGGGCACGAGGTGGGCAACCCCACCGTGGTCTTCGACGGTGATCTCGACGGCTTCATCTCGGCCGGCATCCGGTGGCGCAAGCGCAAGACCGACGACTGACACCGGCGGTGAAACGCAGGCTCGACCGTGTCGTGCGGGGGTGTTCCCCGCGTCGCACGTAGGCTCGTCGGGTCATGATCCGGTTCGAGAACGTCACCAAGCGCTATCGCGGAACCGCGAGGCCCGCCCTGGAGAAGGTCGACTTCGAAGTCCTTCGCGGGGAGTTCGTCTTCCTCGTCGGCGCGTCCGGTTCGGGGAAGTCGTCGTGCCTGCGCCTGATCCTGCGCGAAGACATCCCCAGCGAGGGACGCGTGGTCGTCCTCGGGCGGGACCTGCGCACGCTGCCCCATCGCAAGGTCCCGTACTTCCGTCGACACGTGGGTGCGGTGTTCCAGGACTTCCGCCTGCTCCCGACGAAGACGGTGTTCCAGAACGTCGCCTTCACCCTCCAGGTCATCGGATCGTCGCGGGCGTTCATCCAGCAGGCGGTGCCGGAGGTCCTCGCCCTCGTCGGCCTCGCCGGCAAGGAGAAGCGATTCCCCCATGAGCTCTCCGGGGGAGAGCAGCAGCGTGTCGCGATCGCCCGTGCGCTGGTGAACCGCCCTCAGGTGCTTCTGGCCGACGAGCCGACGGGCAATCTCGATCCCGGGACGTCCGTCGACATCATGCAGCTCCTCGCCCGCATCAACGACGGCGGGACGACGGTCGTGATGGCCACGCACGAGGCCGGCTTCGTCGACCAGATGCAACGGCGCGTCATCGAGCTTCGAGACGGCGTCATGGTGCGCGATGAGCGGCACGGTGGCTATGGCGACACCTCGGGCCTGCCGAGCCTCGCACCTCAGCCCGAACGCGGGGCGGCGGCCGTCGCAGCGCTCACCGCGGTCCTGGAGCTCCACCGAGAGATCGTCGAGACGGGAACCGTCGAGCCTGAGGCCGTGGATGCCGCGGTGACCGCCGCAAGCGTCGCCGCTGATCCTGCGCGTGAGGCCGAGGCCCAGGACGCGCTGGAGGTCGCCCGGGAGGCGGCCGCCGAGTCCCTCGCGGACGCGGGAGTGCTCCCGGCGGCAGAGGCCACGGACCCGCCCGGTGCTCCGCGCACCAACCCGATCCCGGTCGCGGACATCGCCGAGGTGGACGTCGCCGAGCTCGGCGTCGCCGATCGGCTGGGCCTCGGCGGCGACCACGGGCACGACGAAGTCGGGCCGACCTCGTGAGGGTGGGGCTGATCCTGGCGGAAGCCGTCAACGGGCTCCGCAGGAATGCGTCGATGGTCATCTCGATCGTGCTCGTGACGTTCGTCTCGCTGACCTTCGTCGGCGCCGCCATCCTCATGCAGATGCAGATCGGGCAGATGCGGGCGTTCTGGGAGAACCGGGCGCAGGTCGCGGTCTACATGTGCACCTCGGTGCAGACGCCGACCTGCACGGACGGCGTTGCCACGCAGGAGCAGCTGGATGCCGTCCAGGCGCAGCTCGAAGGGCCCGCGCTGGCGCCCCTCATCCGAGAAGTCCGGTTCGAAACCCGGGAAGAGGCGTATGACAACGTCATCGCCCTCGTCGGAGAGGACTACGCGAGCGTCATCACCGCGGATCAGCTCAACGAGACCTTCTGGATCAATCTCATCAATCAGGAGGAATCCGACGTCATCAGCGAGGCCTTCACCGGCATGGCGGGCGTGGAGGAGGTGCAGGATCAGCTCCAGTACCTCGATCCGCTGTTCTCGGCCTTGACCGTTGCGACCTACATCGCCGTCGGGATCGCGGTTCTCATGCTCATCGCCGCGGTCCTCCTGATCTCGACCACGATCCGTCTGTCCGCCTACGCTCGGCGGCGCGAACTGGGCATCATGCGCCTGGTGGGCGCCTCCAACCGGTTCATCCAGACCCCATTCATCCTGGAGGGCGTGTTCGCCGCCCTGATCGGGTCGATCCTCGCGAGCGCCGCCGTACTCGCCGGCGTCCATTTCGGCGTCGAGCAGTATCTGCGAGGCCGTGTCGAGTTCGTCACGACCTGGGTGGGGGTGGGCGAGGCGTGGCTCGTCGTCCCCGTACTCATCGCGATCGGAGTGGTTCTCGCGGCGATCTCGGCGGGCTTCGCCATCCGTCGCTGGCTGCGCGCCTGACGCCGTCGATCGGACAGGGAGCCGGATGCCGACCGTGTGTCGGGTAGGGTGAAAGGCTGTCATCAGCGCGGGCGTCGTCTGTCGTCCGTCGTCCGTTCGCACCGATCGAGGAGAACCACATGCCCAGGGAACGCGGGGAGAAGGTCATCGCGACCAATCGTCGCGCGCGCCACGAGTACGCCATCGAGAAGACGTACGAAGCGGGTCTCGTGCTGACCGGCACCGAGGTGAAGTCGCTGCGTCAGGGTCGCGCGAACCTCTCGGACGGCTACGCGTACATCGACGGCGGTCAGGCTTTCCTCGACGCGGTGCACATCCCGGAGTACTCGCAGGGGCACTGGACGAACCATTCCTCGAAGCGGACGCGCAAGCTGCTGCTGCACAAGGAGGAGATCGTCAAGCTCTCCCACGCGATCAGTGCTGGGGGCTATACCCTCGTGCCGCTGAAGCTCTACTTTCTGGACGGTCGGGCCAAGGTGGAGATCGCCGTGGCGAAGGGCAAGAAGGACTGGGACAAGCGACAGACCCTTCGTGAGCGCCAGGACAAGCGCGAGGCCGAGCGCGCCATGCGCACGAAGAACCGCCTGGGCGATTAACGCGCGCGGCGGGCGACGCCGCTTTCAGCGGGCGTGGAAGCGCGCCTCGACGGCGGCGCCGATGACGACGTCCTCGGGTCGCACATCAAGGGACGATCCGCCCTCATCGCGGAACGATGCCGCGGCCATCAACGGTGCGGCGCGGCGCGCCGAGGGGTCGCCGGCTTCGGCGAGCAAGCCCACGTCGGCGATCTGCTCGGGCTCCACGGTGGACAGCCCCAGGGCGTCTGCGTAGGCGCGCGCTCGGGCGACGGCCACGCCGACCGCGGCGGTGGCGGCCTCCTTCTCGAGGCGGGCTCGGGTCTCCGGCGTGAGAAGCCAGTCGATGCCGGTGAGCTGAACCCCCTCCGCTTCCACGACCTCTGTCATCCATCGGGACAGAGCGTCGAAATCCGCGAACGTCGCAGTGAAGTCGACGTGCGCGTGATGGACGAGATCGAGACGCGCGCCTTCAGGGTGCCAGGGGCGCTCGGCCCACACCGTCGTGCGCTCGGAGGCCCATCGGACGAGGCTCCCGGCCGCCACGCGCTCATCGAGATCGGCCCGGAGGGGATCGGTCAGCGCGGCAACGCGGGAGACGACGTCGGAGCGGACGGCGCCCTCCGCCCGGACCGAGAGACGCGCAACCGCCTCTTCGGGCGCGGTCCGCACCTCGTGGGTACCGCGGACGCTGATGATGACCTCGCTCATGACCCGAGAGTACGCCCGCATCTTCGGCATCCGCTGGCAGATCCTTCCAGAATTTCCCATTCACCTGCATCCGAATCGCGGGTCGCCGGGGAAACACTCATCAACGGGCGGTCAGGCGCCGCCCCCGATCAAGGAGGACCATCGTGCGAAAGACCATCGCTCTCGGTGTCGCAGCGGGAGCCGTCGCGGCCCTCGGGCTCGTCGCCCCCGCCTACGCGGACTCGGCCGAATCGGCTCAGCTCTCTGTGCTGCACGGCATTCCCGACACCCCCGTGGACGTGTACGTCAACGGAGATCTGACCCTCGACGACTTCCAGCCCGGTGACCTCGCCGGTCCGCTGGAGCTTCCGGCCGCCACGTACTCCGTCGCGATCACCGCACCGGACGCGGCGGACGACAGCGAGCCGATCCTCGGACCGGTCGACCTGACCCTCGACGCCGGTGTCAACTACACCGCGGTCGCCCACCTGACGGCCGAGGGTGAGCCGACGGTGACCCCGTACGTCAACGACACGTCGCAGACCGCCGCCGGCGAAGGTCGTCTGACCGTCCGCCACGACGCGGCTGCACCGGCTGTGGACATCCTCGCGGGCGGCTCGCCCGTCATCGAGAACCTGTCCAACCCCGACGAGGCGACGCTCAACCTCGCCGCGGGAACGGTCTCGGCATCCGTCGCCGCGACCGGCACCACCGACCCGGTCATCGGCCCGGCTGACGTCGAGATCCAGGAGGGTGTCCTCACGATCGTCTACGCCTGGGGCAGCCTCGAGGACGACAACCTCGCCCTCGCCGTGCAGACCATCGAGGGCCTGCACTCCGGCCCCGAGGGCGTGAACTCCGGCACCGCGGGTCTGCTCGCGCAGCAGGACCAGCAGCGTCAGACCATGTTCCTCATCGGCGGACTGGTGATCGCTGCCGTCGCCGCCGGTTCGGTCGTCGTCGTCGTCGCCCGCGCCCGCGCAGGCCGCTGAGTCGAGTGATGGCCATGAGGGGGATCGTCGCGACGCTGGCCGCCGCGGCGGTCTCCCTCATCCTGGCGGGCTGCGGATCCGCCCCCACGGATGCCGCGACCACCCCGCCCCCGCCGGCACAGACCGCCTCGGCGCCCCCCACGCCCGTCGCGGATGTGCCGGTCGCGGCGGCCACTCCGACACCGGTACGTCAGCCCGTACCTCCCGTCCGAGTGGCCGTCGCGACCATCGGTGTCGACATCCCGGTGGTCCCCGTCGGTGTCGAGGAGGGCGGCTTCATGGAGATCCCCGACGATCCCGCCATCGGCGGGTGGTATCGGTTCGGCGCCGACCCGTCGAGTCCGGACGGCAACACCGTCATCACCGCGCACGTCGACTTCCCGGGCTTTCCCATCGGCCCCTTCAGCCGCCTCCGCGACCTCCCCGCCGGCGAGCAGATCGACGTGACCGACGAAGCGGGCACCGTTCATCGCTACGTGGTGGAGAGCGTGACTTACTACCCCAAAGCTGACCTCCCCGTCAACAACTTGTTCGCCCGTTCGGGAAGCGATTCGCTTGTCCTCATCACCTGCGGTGGTCCGTTCGACCAGGAGACGGGCCGCTACGCGGATAATGTGGTTGCAGTCGCCACGCCCGTGGAATGACGCCGGTGCCATGAGCAGCACAGTGTTGAGGGAAGGCACCCCCGTGAACGAGGTCGACGAGCAGGAGCTGCACGAGCGGTTCCGCCAGGGTGACGAGCGAGCGCTCGAAGCCATCTATCGCAGGTGGTCGTCGATCGTGTTCACCCTCGCCCTGCGATCGCTCGGCGATCGGGGCGACGCCGAAGATGTCACGCAGAAGACGTTCGTCTCCGCCTGGACGTCCCGGGCGTCCTACGACCCGACCAAAGCCAAGCTCTCCACGTGGCTGGTGGCCATCGCCAAGCGGCGCATCGCCGACACCCATGAGGCCAGGGCGAAGGTGCGTGCGCTGCAGGACCAGCTTCAGCGGACGGCGCACCCCGACGAGCTGATCGGGCGCGAGATCGATCTCGGCGACTCGCTCCTGCTCGCAGACGAACTGGACCGGCTCGAACCCGACGCGCAACGTGTGGTGCGTCTCGCCTTCTACGATGATCTGACGCACGACCAGATCGCATCGCGACTCGACATGCCTCTGGGAACCGTGAAAAGCCATATCCGCAGGAGTCTTACGCGCCTGCGACGACGACTGGAGGTGGGTCATGTCGCATCTTGACCCCGATCGGGTCGCCGCGCTCGCATTCGGCGAGGATCCCGCCGCGGAGGAGCGAGCCCACCTCGTGGGCTGCGATGAGTGTGCCCTCGAGCTCGCGGAGCTCGAGCACACGATCGCCATCGGACGCTCGACCATGAGTCTGGGCGACCTCGAGTCGCCTCCGGAGCGCGTCTGGGGCAACATCCTCGACGAGGTGAGGAGGGTCGGCTCCGCCCCGGTGAAAACCATTCCCGACTCATCCACGGACGGCGCCCCCGTGGCCGCGAATACGACGCCCCCCCGGCGTCGGGCTTTCCGCCTGCTGTTCGCCCTCGCGGCGAGCACCGCGCTCGTCCTCGCCGTGGTCGGCGTGTGGTCACTCGTCCGGCCCGTCCAGGTGGTCGAGTTGGCCTCGGCGACGTTGAACGCGTTCCCCGAGCATCCCGGCGCGGCCGGATCGGCGGTGGTGACGGAGTCGCCGGACGGGGAGACCCGGGTCCGGGTGGAGCTGGACGCCTCCGTGCCCGACTCCGGCTATCGCGAGGTCTGGCTGATCACGGCGGACGCCTCCTCCATCGTCAGCCTCGGTGTCCTCGAAGGTCGTGACGGCGAGTTCCCCGTTCCCACCGGTATCAACATCGACGAGTACGTCCTCGTCGACATCTCTCAAGAGGCGGACGACGACGATCCCGCGCACTCGGGCGACTCGATCGTCCGGGGCGAGCTCGAGTTCGCGTGACCGTCGGACGAGGACTCGGCGCCTGAGGGTGTATCCTGGGGTGCTCGGGTGCTCGCATCCGGGCACAACTCCACAGGGTGACAGCGGTTCCGTGCCGAACGGCGCTCGGGGATGATCGGTTTCGACATCGCTCGTGACGCTGTGGGAAGCGGGCCGAGGATGCAGGGTTATCTCGTCAACGCTCCCTGCGAAAACAATAACTGCCGAAAAGAAGCAGTCCGACTTCGCCCTCGCTGCCTAAGCAGCGAGCCCGAGTCCGTCAGTCCGTGAGTGATTCCGTCACGGGTACTGGCGTCATTTAGGAATCTTGCTGCGTGATGGCGTCTGGACGTCGCGCGGGACTCTTTCCAGGCTGGGCCCGTCGACTTATGTGTCTGTGCTGAAGGTCGGGGCCGAGCAGAACGTCTTCACAGACTGCGCCCGGAGAAGACGCAGTTCAAAAGCGATGGACGGGGGTTCGATTCCCCCCATCTCCACGACCGCTGTCACACGAGAAGTAGCCCGGGGCTCGCGACGTTCGCGAGCCCCGGGCTTCTTTCGTACGTCCGCGTCGTCGTCCTGGGGAGTCCGCGGACCGGCAAGGCCGTCGACGCTCATACGGACCAGAGCACACGCGACTCGCGTCGGGCGGCGTCCCACCGGCGGATGCCCGCGACGGTCGCATCGCGTGCGGGAGGCAGGCGGCCGATCGCTTCCGACCTCTGCGTCAGGATGAGGCGGCGCGCGAGGGTGACGTGCGGTGTCCAGTCGCCCGGAGCCGTGTACGGAAGGTCCTCACCCGGTCCGCACAGTGCGTGCAGCGTCCGATGCAAGGCACCGACCTCGGGGTTCAGGTCGACCGGTCGCGCGAGCACCCCTCGGCGGGCGCCCTCCGGGTGCGGGAACAGCACGGGCGCGCGCAGCCGGATCCGCAGGGGGAGCAGCGCTCCGAGCGAAGACACGTCCGGAACCGGGAGATGATTCCGAACCACGGCGGTGATGTGCGGACGATTCGCCACGGCGGTCGACGCCGCGAGGGAGGAATGACCGCCCGCGCGCAGGCGCTCCCAGTCGTCACGTACGGCGGCCTCGGACTCTGCGTCGAAGAGCAGTTCCAGACTCACGACCGGCGGAGGAGCGGGGCGGCCGGAAGCGTCCTCCGCCTCTAGGCCCACAGAGCCTCGATGGCGACGGTGTGCCCGAGCACGCGCTCCGCGGCGCGGTGCCCCGAGCAGAGGGCGGCCGTGACCGTCGCGGGATCGTCCGTCCAGGTCGCCTCGCCGGCCAGGTGCAGCACTCCGCCGATGGGGGTGGCGAGGTCGTCGTGGTCGCTGGTGGTCGAACCGACCCGCATGTACGCGTACGACCCGCGGGCGAAGGGATCCGCCCACCATCGGGTCACGCGGACGTGGATGGGATCGACATACCCCTCGGGGTACAGGCGACGCAGCGGCTCTGCCGCGGCGGCTCCCACCTCGGCGTCGGTGAGGTGGCGGATCCCGATCCCGGCGGGGCCCGCCGCGAAGGTGAGCAGCGTCGGCTGCCCGTGGAGATCGGTGAGGTCGTACCACGAGTGCCACCACCGTGCCGCAGGTCCCTGCGCGCGCAGGGCGTAGACGTCCGGGTCCCAGAACCGTTCGGGGAACCGGAGGAAGACCTTCTCGAAGGCGTTCATGGTGAGCCTCGAGAGCGCGCCGGACACAGGCTCGGGAAGTGCGGGGGAGATGGTGAGACCACCCTCCGCGAGGACACCGACGGGCACGGTCACCACCGCCGATCGCGCGTGCCACTGGTCGGCATCCGTGATCACCGTCACGCCGTCGGTGTGCCAGTGCACCTCGCGGACGATCTGCCCGAGACGCACATCGACACCGAGAGACAGTCGCTCCGCGAGGACGTCGTAGCCCTCCGGGAAGACCACTTCGTCGCCGTCGATGGCATCGTCGTCGAGTCCGTGCGCGGCCAGATCCTCGATCCATGCCCCGTACTGCTCCTCGCTCCGGTGCTCGAAGTACTCCCGCACCCGCGCCGTCCGCTCCGCATCCCACCGCTGCGCCCGCAGGGCCTGCTCGGTGACGTCGCGGTACGACGCGCGGGGATCTGATCCGGCGATGATGCCGCCGAGGTCCGCATCCACGCGACGGATGTCGGCGACATGCGCGCGCGCTTCGTCGGCGGACAAGCGGGTTCCCGAGGGATCGAAGTAGGCGATCGGGCGGCTGTCGGGCTGATAGCCCCCGACGGTGAACTCGCGCATCGGCATACCGAACGCCGTCGCCGCCGACGCGACCGGAGAGTCCGTGATCCCGTGGATCCACGAGGCGCCGAGGTCCGTCAGCCACCCGTCGGCGCGGTCGGTGTGGACACGTCCCCCGATGCGGTCCCGCGCCTCCAGGACGACCGTGCGGTGCCCTTGGCCGTGGAGGAGCCTCGCGGTCGTGAGGCCCGCGATCCCCGCGCCCACGACGATCGTGTCGTACCGATCCATATCGCCTCCTGCCACGCCGCCGTGCACCGAGACTACCGTCCTGCTCCGTGCGGGGGAGGGGAATACGACGGAGCTCGCACGCGCTGTCTCCCGGCATGCGAGCACTCATGCACCACGCCTTCGGAGACCCCGCCGATGTCCTCACCCTGGTCGACCAGGAGGTGGCCGAGCCGGGCCCCGGCGAGGTCCGCGTGCGCACCGAGCTGGCGGCGATCCACAACCATGATCTGTGGACCATCCGCGGCACGTACGGTTTCCGCCCGGCGCTTCCGGCCCGAGCGGGCACGGAGGCGGTCGGGGTGATCGACGCCCTGGGTCCCGACGTCGACGGTCTTCGCGTCGGCCAACGCGTCTCCTCCGCTGGGGCGTTCGGCGTCTGGGCCGAGTCGTTCGTCACCCGAGCAGCGGCGGTGGTCCCCGTCCCCGACGCCGTGTCCGACGAGACGGCTGCGCAATGGATCTCCATGCCGTTCAGCGCGCTCAGCCTGGTGGACTCGCTCGACGTGGCGGAGGGTGACTGGATCGTGCAGAACGCCGCGAACGGTGCGGTCGGGCGCCTCGTCGTCCCCTTCGCGGAGGCGCGCGGCATCCGCGTCCTGGGCCTTGTCCGTCGGTCGGCGGGCATCGACGAACTGGCCGCTGTCGGCATCGACGATGTCGTCGCGACCGACTCGGAGGACTGGCGTGCGCGCGCGGCGGAGATCATCGGCGACGGCACGGTGCGCGCGGCCGTGGATTCCGTCGGCGGTGCCGCTGCGGGCGACCTGATCTCCCTCCTCGGCGATGGAGGATCCCTCGTGGTCTTCGGCTCGATGGGTGAGCCGGAGCTGGCGATTCCCACCGGCGACATCATCTTCCGACAGCTCACGGTCCGCGGGTTCTGGGGGAGCCGCGTCAGTTCGGACATGGATACCGGCACGCGGACGCGCCTGATGGGTGAGCTGATCGCACGCATCTCTTCGGGCGAGGTATCCCTCCCCGTCGAGCAGATCTTCCCCGCCGAGAAGGCGGCGGACGCCGTGCGGGCCAACGCGCGCGCGGGTCGGGCGGGGAAGGTGCTGCTGAGCTTCTGACCCTCGGGTCAGGTCACCGGCTGCGTGTACAGCGCGCTCTGGCCCTGCCAGCCGTTGAGCTCGAGGTAGAGGGTGTCCGCCACACGGGAGACCGACACGACGGTGCGTCGCGCGAGCGCCTCCGTCGCACGCTCGATGAACCCCGGCTCGAAGCTGTGGAGTTCGATCTCCCCGCTTCTGTGGATGCGCTTGCCCGCCCAGGTCGCGGCCACCTTGAGCGGGTCACGATGGGTGTAGACGGCCACGCGCGGGGATCGCAGCGAGCCGTCGTGGAGCCGGGCCGCATCCGGTGCACCGACCTCGACCCAGGACACCAGGGCGCCGGTCGCATCCTTCGCATAGACAGCGGGCTCGGCCGTCGCCGAGATGCCGTCGCTGAACGCGATCCCCTCGGTGAACTCCAGACAGTACGCCAGAAGACGAGTGAGCATGAACGCGTCCGTCTCGGACGGATGCCGCGCCACGCGCAGGGACAGGTCTTCGTAGACACCGCGGTCGACGTCGGCCAGAGTGACCTGGAAGGAGTACATCGTCGCGCCGGTGGCCATGGAGAACGAGCCTAGGCGATCCCCGGAGGCCGCGTGGGCGCCTCAGGCCGCGGGCGGTGGCCACTCGATGAGGACGAGTCCCTGCTTGGTGTCCGCCACTGTCACCCAGCCGTCACCGAACAGATAGGTGATCCCGTAGCCGTTCTCGTCGGGCGCGATGATCGTGTCGGGGTTCTCGGTGACGTAGACGCCACCATCAAAATCCTCGCGGACCCACCCCTGAGCCACCAGCTCCGACTGCGTGGTTCGAGCGGTCTCCTCGTCGATGGGCGACCAGCCGAAGATCTGGAGGTTGTCGCTGGCGGGCGCCTCGAAATCCGCCCACATGCAGCGGAGACCGTCCGGGAGCTCGGTCGAGCCCACGTAGAACGGCTCTTCGCGCGCGGACCAGCCGATCCGCTCGAATTCCACCACGATGGACGACGCGATGATCGTCTCGCACGTGGGTGCGACGTCCGCGTCCACACCCGGATCGACGGGCTGCTCGGGTTCGGGCTCGGCGATGACGGGAGCCGACGCGGACGGCGTCGGCTGCGCAGTGGGCTCCGGCTCCTGAGGTCCGCAGGCGGTCACGACCAGGGCGAGGGGGAGGGCGAGGAGCGCGGCGGTCCAGCGGACGCGGGGCGTGGTCATGGGGAGTCTCCGGCGGGACGGTCGGATGCGGTCAGGGGCGGTGGAGCAGCTCGAGGAACGAGTCGTGGAGGACGCCGTTGGTGGCGAGCACCGACCGAGCGGCGAGGTCGTCCGCCCCGTCGAAGGACGTGACCCGGCCGCCGGCCTCCCTGATGATCGGGACGTGAGCGGCGATGTCGTACTCCTTCACGCCGAACTCCGCGACGAGTTCGAGTCGGCCTTCGGCGAGGAGCATGAAGGGCCACGCATCCCCGTACCCGCGGTCGCGCCAGACTGCTCGCGTGAGGTTCTCGAGTTCGGCCTCGCGGCCGGCATCCCGCCACTGCCCGATGCTCTGGAAGCTCACGCTGGACGCGGCGACATCGTCCACGCTCGAGACGTGAAGGCGCCGCTCCCGCCCGTCGGGCGTGCGTGTCCAGGCGCCGAGGCCGGTCGCACCCCACCAGCGACGCCCGAGCGCGGGCTGGCTCACCACTCCGACGCGAGGTACGCCGTCGATGGCGAGCGCGATGAGGGTGGCCCACATCGGGATGCCCCGGAGGTAGTTGGCGGTGCCGTCGATGGGGTCGATGATCCACTGGCGTTCGGTCGCACCCGTCGTGCCGTACTCCTCGCCGAAGATGCCGTCCCGGGGGCGATCAGCCTCGATGCGCGCGCGGAGGGCACGCTCGGTGGCGAGGTCGGCCTCGGTGACGTGGCTGCTGTCGGGCTTCGTGCTGACCCGGAGGTCGGGAGCGTCGAAGCGCGCCATGGAGACCGCATCCGCCCCGTCCGCCAAGGACAGTGCGAAGTCCAGATCAGCCACCAGGTCCCCGGAGAAGTCCGCGTCGAACGAGGGGGTGGGGGGAGCGGGCGTCACCGTCTCAGGATACCCGGCGTCTCCCGCGCCGATTTCCGCGTGACGGGATCGTGATGCTAGTGTGGACCCTCGGTTCGAGACATCGGTTTTTTCCTCGGGCAGACGCACCTCTAGCTCAATCGGCAGAGCAACTGACTCTTAATCAGTGGGTTCAGGGTTCAAGTCCCTGGGGGTGCACCACGCAACGCGCCGTCGACGGTCTGGTCGACATGAGGGTCTCGCCGCGGCGAGGCCCTCATGTCGTTCCAGGGCGGGTACGGTTGCTTCGGTGAGCATCCACGACACCCCGACCCATCGTCATCGCACGGTCGAGGTGGCCGTCCCGGGAGGCGTGCTCACCGTCGCCGTCTGGGATCCGATCGACGATCCCGGGGACGCGCCGACGGCGCTGCTCGTCCACGGGATCACCGCGTCCCATCTCGCGTGGAGCTTCGTCGTGGGCCAGCTTCCCGGTGTCCGCCTCATCGCGCCCGACTTGCGGGGGCGCGGGCGCAGCCGGCACGTGGACGGTCGCGGGGGGATGGCCGTCCACGCGGATGACCTCGCGCTCGTGCTGGATGCTCTCGACGTCCGGCGGGTGCCGGTGATCGCCCACTCGATGGGCGCCTTCGTGTCGGTCGTGCTGGCGCATCGGCACCCGGACCGCGTGGCGCGCCTCGTGCTCATCGACGGCGGGCTTCCGCTGGATCTGCCCCGTGATGCCGATCCGGATGCGCTGGTGTCCGGGCTCCTGGGGCCGACGGCGGCGCGGCTGTCGATGCGTTTCGCCGATGAAGAGGAGTACCTCGAGTTCTGGCGAGGCCACCCCGCGTTCTGCGGCCACTGGTCCGAGGAGCTCGAACGATACCTCCGCTACGACCTCGTCGCGGACGGGAACGGAGGCCTGCGTCCGGTCACGAGCTATCGGGTGATGATCGAGGACACCCTCGACAGCAACATGGGCGAGGCTGTCCCGGCGGCTCTCGCTGCGCTCACGCATCCGACCACGCTGCTGACCGCACCGCGCGGCTACCGCGACGAGCCACCGGGGCTGTATGCGCCGGGGTACCTCAGTCGTCTGCTCGCCCATCACCCGGGCATCGCGCACACCGCGGTCCTCGGCGTCAACCACTACACGATCATCATGGCCCCCGCCGGTGCGCGGGTCGTGGGGTCGGTCGCCGCGCAGGCGATCGCCCGGACGCAGGGCGCGTAGCCCCGACCGAGCGCGCGGGACGGCGCGCGCGACTACGACCTCGCCGCGGCGATGCGGGTCGTCAGCTGATGCGCGTGCGCCAGCAGGATCCGCCCGAGTTCAGGCAGGCGGTCGTGTCCGAATCTGAACTGCACACCGGTCAGGCTCAGCGCCCATTGCGGCTGGCCGTCGCGGTTGAACACCGCCGCGCCGAGGCCGAAACTCCCCTCGACGATGAGGCCCGGGTTCACGGCGTAGCCGCGCAGCTGGGTGTCGCGCACCCGGCGGCGCACCTCGTCCGGCGCGTGAGCGGAGCCCCAGCGCTCGGGTAGTTCCGGATGCCGGTCCAGGTAGTCGTCCATATCGTGGGGTGGCAGGAAGGACAGGATCGCGAGACCCGCCGAGGCGACGCCGAGGGGGAATCGGATCCCCTCCGAGAGGACGAAGGACCGGATGGGGAAGCTTCCTTCCTCCCGGAGGAGGCACACGGTCTCGTCTCCGCGGCGCACCGAGAGGAACGCGCTCTCCTCGGTCCGGACGGCCAGGGAACGCACGATGTCCCGAGCCACCGTCGTGACGTCGTAGCGCGCCGCGGCTGCCGCGCCCATCAGGTACAGCTCAGGCCCGGGCGTCCAGGTCCCCCGATCCTCATCCTGATCGACGAGGCCCTCCGTGCGGAGAGCCGTGAGCAGGCGGTGCGTGGTGGGGCGGGTGAGCGTGGACTGGCGGGAGAGCGCGGAGACCGTCACCCCCTCCGAGCCCGCGGCGGCCACCAGTCGGAGGAGGAGGGCCGCCCGCGCGATCGACTGCGCTCCGGGCACGGTTCGCGAGTTGTCCACATCGTGGACCGTAGGCCACGGGACGTCCACATCGCAAGCGCACGCTCGCGGTCCCGGTGGGGCCGAGGGACGATGGACGAGGTGACGCCGCCGGCGTCCCGCATCGGACCGAGGGAGCTCCTGGCGTGATCGACAAGACGTGGGATTCGGCGGCCTCCGCCGTGGCGGACATTCCCGATGGTGCCTCGTTGGCCGTCGGCGGCTTCGGGCTGTCGGGCAACCCGATGGCGTTGATCGAGGCGGTGCACGCGCGCGGGGTCCGCGAGCTCTCCATCGTCTCGAACAACTGCGGCGTCGACGACTGGGGTCTCGGCATCCTGCTGAAGGATCGTCGCATCCGGAAGATGACCTCCTCCTATGTGGGGGAGAACAGGGAGTTCGAGCGCCAGTTCCTCTCCGGTGAGCTCGAGCTCGAACTCACACCTCAGGGGACTCTCGCGGAGAAGCTCCGAGCGGGTGGATCCGGCGTCGCCGCGTTCTACACGCAGACGGGGGTGGGAACCCAGGTCGCCGAGGGCGGCCTCCCGCGCCGCTACGACGGGTCCGGAGGCGTCGCGGTGGCCTCGCCCGCCAAAGACGTCCGCCGCTTCGCCCCCGACGGCATCCCGCGGGAGTACGTGCTGGAAGAGGCGATCGTCACCGATTACGCGCTCGTCCACGCGCTGCGCGGCGATCGTCACGGCAACCTCGTGTTCAGCAAGGCGGCCAGGAACTTCAACCCGCTCGCCGCCATGGCCGGCCGCGTGTGCATCGTTCAGGTCGAGGAACTCGTGGAGCCGGGGGAGATCGATCCCGACACCGTCCACCTCCCCGGTGTCTACGTCCACCGGATCGTGGAGGTGGGGCGCTCGATCGAGAAGCGGATCGAGCGCCGGACGGTCGCCACCCGCGGAGAGGGGAGCTGAGCATGGCACTCACCCGACTGGAGATGGCCTCGCGCGCGGCGCGGGAGCTGAGCGACGGCTCGTACGTGAATCTCGGCATCGGCCTGCCGACCCTGGTACCCAACTACGTGCCCGACGGCGTGACCGTCGTCCTCCAATCCGAGAACGGCATCCTCGGGGTCGGTCCCTACCCGACCGAGGACGCGGTCGACCCCGACCTCATCAACGCCGGGAAAGAGACCGTCACCGTGCTCCCGGGTGCGGCGTTCTTCGACTCCGCGACGAGTTTCGGAATGATCCGCGGCGGCAAGATCGACGCGGCGATCCTCGGCGCGATGCAGGTCTCCGCGACCGGCGATCTCGCGAACTGGATGATCCCCGGGAAAATGGTCAAGGGTCCGGGCGGCGCGATGGATCTCGTCCACGGGGCCACCACGGTCATCGTCCTCATGGAGCATGTCGCGAAGGACGGCTCGCCGAAGATCGTCCGCGAATGCTCTCTCCCCCTCACGGGAAGACGGGTCGTCGATCGGATCATCACCGACCTCGCCGTGATGGACGTGACCGATACGGGCCTCGTACTCGTGGAACTCGCTCCCGGGGTGAGCGTCGACGAAGTCCGCGCAGCCACCGAACCCGATCTGACCGTGGCCCTGCAACAAGGAGAGAAGCACCCGTGAACACCGAAGACGTCGTGATCGTGGCCGCCGCCCGCACCCCCCAGGGGCGCCTCAAAGGAGCGTTGTCGTCGCTGTCCGCCACGGCGCTGGGCAGCATCGCCATCCGAGGTGCGCTCGAGAAGGCGCAGCTCGCGCCGGATGCCGTGGACGCGGTGCTGGTCGGGCAGGTCCTTCCCGCCGGAGCGGGCCAGAACCCTGCACGTCAGGCTGCCATCGGCGCGGGTATCGGGTGGGACGTACCTGCGGCATCCGTGAACAAGGTGTGCCTCTCCGGGCTCACCGCGATCATCGACGCCGCGCGCATGGTCCGACTCGGCGACGCGCGCGTCGTAGTGGCGGCGGGGATGGAATCCATGTCCCAGGCTCCTCACCTTCTCACCGGTTCACGGCAGGGCTGGTCGTACGGTTCCGTAGAGGTGCTCGACCACATGGCCTACGACGGCCTCACCGACGCCTTCGATCGCGAGAGCATGGGCGCGTCCACCGAACGCCACAATCCGCCGCTGGGGATCACCCGCGAACGGCAGGACGAGATCGCCGCGCGCTCCCACCAGCGAGCGGCGGCGGCGACGGCATCCGGCCTCTTCGACGCGGAGATGGTGCCGGTCGAGGTACCGCAGCGCCGAGGTGAACCCGTCGTCGTGCGCACCGATGAGGGCATCCGCGCCGACACGACGGTGGAGACGTTGGCGCGTCTGCGACCCGCCTTCTCCTCCGACGGCACCATCACCGCGGGGAACGCCTCGCAGATCTCCGACGGCGCGTCCGCCGTCGTCGTCACCACGCGCGCTCACGCGGATGCCGCGGGCTGGCCCGTCCTCGCCGTCGTCGGCGCATCCGGGCAGGTGGCAGGCCCCGACAATTCCCTGCACGCTCAGCCTGCGAACGCCATCGCGAAGGCGCTGCGTCGCCAGGGCATCGCCACCGACGCCCTGACCTTCGTCGAGATCAACGAGGCGTTCGGCGCCGTCGTGGCGAAGTCCCAGGACGACCTCGGCATCGCCGACGATCGCGTGAATCCGCAGGGTGGCGGAATCGCCCTCGGCCACCCGATCGGAGCATCGGGCAATCGCCTGGTCGTGCACGCCGTGCACGAGCTGGTGCGCAGGGGCGGCGGAACCGCCGCCGTCGCCCTGTGCGGCGGGGGAGGGCAGGGTGACGCGCTCCTCCTCATCCGCTGAGGGCGGTCGGAGGCTCAGCGGCGGCGCTTCTCGAAGAGCTTCTGCGCCTTGCCGCTGACAGGGGAGTCGTCCGGCACGACCTTGCCGCGCGAGGCGCGGCGGGTGTCGACGATCGTGCCGATCGCGAGCGCGAGGCTGATGCCCCAGCTCAGCCATGCCAGCGCGGTGCGCCACGTGAACGGCTCGTCGCTGCGCAACGAGCGGAGCAGGGTCATCCCGCCGGTGATCGCGGTGATGATGCCGGTGCCGAAGAGGTACTTGCGCATGCCGCAACGCTAGCGCGAGCCGACGCCGCGTCCGCGCCCTTGACAGCGACCGCGGCGGGCGTCAAGGGCCGAGTCGGTCAGCGGCCGGACGATAGCCTGAGGATCCCGCCCGATCGAGTGTCAGGAGCCCGTGTGACTCAGGCCGAGTTCGTCGTCGTCGCCAACCGTCTTCCCGTGGACCGGGTGGCGGATGCAGAGGGTGAGGACGGCTGGCGCCGCTCACCGGGGGGTCTTGTCACGGCGCTCGAACCCGTCATGCGCACCACGGACGGTGCGTGGGTGGGCTGGGCGGGCAAGCCGGACCTCGATCTCGACCCCTTCGACTTCGACGGCACCCTCCTCGTGCCCGTCCGCCTCTCCGCGCAGGAAGTCGAGCAGTACTACGAGGGGATGTCGAACGACACGTTCTGGCCCCTGTATCACGACGTCATCGCCGCCCCCCGCTATCGGCGTGTGTGGTGGGACGCCTACGTGCGCGTCAACCGTCGGTTCGCCGAGGCGGCCGCGGATGCTGCCGCCCAGGGTGCGACGGTCTGGGTTCAGGACTATCAGCTGCAGCTGGTTCCGAAGATGCTCCGGGAGCTGCGTCCCGACCTCGTGATCGGCTACTTCCACCACATCCCGTTCCCCGCGCACGGCCTCTACTCGCAGCTTCCGTGGCGACGACAGGTCCTCGAGGGACTCCTCGGCGCGGATGTCATCGGGTTCCAGCGCGTCGCGGATGCCGGGAACTTCGCCCGTGCGGTTCGGCGACAGCTGCGCTATCAGACCAAAGCGTCGGGGATCTCCGTGCCGCTCGCCGACGGCTCGTACCGCAACGCGCTGGCCAAGGCGTTCCCGATCTCCATCGATGCCGAGTCGTACGTCGCGCTCGCGCGAACCCCCGAGGTGCAGCAGCGTGCGCGGGAGATCCGCGAGGGGCTCGGAAACCCGAAGCGGATCCTCCTCGGAGTGGACCGGCTGGACTACACCAAAGGCATCCGGCACCGTATGAAGGCGTTCGGCGAGCTCCTCGAGGACGGGCGGCTGTCCGTGGAGGACGTCACCCTCGTGCAGGTGGCGAGCCCCAGCAGGGAGCGGGTCGAGTCCTACATGCAGCTGCGGGACGAGATCGAGCTCACCGTGGGACGCATCAACGGCGACTTCGACACGACGGACCACACCGCCATCCGCTACCTCCATCAGGCCTACCCGAAGGAGGAGATGGTGGCCCTCTTCCTCGCGGCGGATGTCATGCTCGTCACGGCTCTGCGAGACGGGATGAACCTCGTCGCCAAGGAGTACGTCGCCAGCCGCACCGACAACCGCGGCGTCCTCGTCCTCAGCGAGTTCGCCGGCGCCGCAGACGAACTGCCGAGCGCGCTGCTGATCAACCCCCACGACATCGACGGCATGAAGGACCAGATCATCCGCGCCGTCGAGATGCCACCCGCCGAGCAGGGGAGACGGATGCGGGCCCTGCGGAAGAAGGTCACCGAGAGCGACGTCGTCCAGTGGTCGCGTTCCTTCCTCGCCGCGCTGGAGACGGCCCGGCACCAGGTGCGGGCGGAGACGTCATGAACGACGCCGCGCTCGATCGCGTCGCCTCCGTCGACCGCCTGCTCGTCGCCCTCGACTTCGACGGCACCCTCTCGCCGCTCGTCGACGAGCCGATGACGGCGCGTATGACCGCGTCCGCGCGCTCGGCGGTGGAGCGGCTGGTCGAGGCGCCGGCGACGACCGTGGCCCTCGTCTCGGGTCGGAGCCTCAGCGACCTGCGGATCATCGCCGAGCACGATGACGACTCGCGCATCCTGCTGGCCGGTTCGCACGGCGCCGAGTTCTGGACGCCCGAACGGGGTGTCCTCACCCACCCCGAGGACCCGCACGCGGAGGCGCTCCGCGCGGACCTCCAGAGCCGCGCCGAAGAGGCGACCGCCGGCATGCGCGGCGTCTGGATCGAGCCGAAGGCCTTCGGCCTCGGCGTCCACACCCGCGCCGCGTCCGCGGAGATCGAGCAAGAGGCGCGCGCGCTCGTCGACACCCTCGTCGAGGGCGCCGCGCCCCACTGGCGACGACGCACGGGGCGCAACATCGTCGAGTACGCGTTCCGGGCGGAGGGCAAGGACAGCGCGGTCGCAGAGTTGCGCACCTGGACGAGCGCGGACGCCGTCGTCTTCGCCGGCGACGACGTCACCGACGAGGACGCCCTGCGCAGTCTCGGAGAAGCGGATCTCGGCATCCATGTCGGCGACCGGGAGTCGGCCGCGACGCTCCGCGTCCCGGATATTCCGGCGCTGGCGGAGATCCTTGTGCGGATCGCGACGGAGCGGGCGGCGCGCGCGCAATAGACTTCGAGAATGCCCTCTCAGGACCCCATCGACATCAAGCCCCGCAGTCGCGTCGTCACCGACGGCATCGAAGCCACCACCTCGCGCGGGATGCTCCGCGCCGTGGGCATGGGTGACGACGACTGGGACAAGCCGCAGATCGGGATCGCCTCCAGCTGGAACGAGATCACCCCCTGCAACCTGAGCCTGGACCGTCTGGCGCAGGGGGCGAAGGAGGGCGTGCACTCCGGTGGAGGCTACCCGCTCCAGTTCGGAACCATCTCGGTGTCGGACGGCATCTCGATGGGACACGAGGGGATGCACTTCTCGCTGGTCTCACGGGAGGTCATCGCCGACTCGGTCGAGGCGGTCATCATGGCCGAGCGGCTGGACGGCACCGTCCTGCTCGCCGGGTGCGACAAGTCGATCCCCGGCATGATGATGGCCAGTGCCCGCCTCGGGCTCGCCAGCGTCTTCCTCTACGCCGGCTCCACCATGCCGGGCTGGGTGAAGCTCTCCGACGGGACCGAGAAGGACGTCACGATCATCGACTCCTTCGAGGGCGTCGGGGCGTGCCTGGCCGGGAAGATGAGCGAAGCCGACCTCAAGCGCATCGAGTGCGCGATCGTCCCCGGCGAAGGTGCCTGCGGCGGCATGTACACCGCGAACACGATGGCCTCCGTGGGCGAGGCCCTGGGGCTCAGCCTCCCCGGATCCGCGGCTCCGCCGGCCGCCGACCGGCGCCGAGACTACTTCGCGCACCGCTCCGGCGAGGCGGTGGTGAACCTCCTCCGCCAGGGCATCACGACGAAGGACATCCTCACCAAGGAGGCGTTCGAGAACGCCATCGCCCTCGTCATGGCGCTGGGGGGATCCACCAACGCGGTGCTGCACCTGCTCGCCATCGCGCGCGAGGCGGAAGTCGATCTCGATCTCCACGACTTCAACCGGATCGGCGACCGGACCCCCCACATCGCGGACATGAAGCCCTTCGGCCAATTCGTGATGAACGACGTCGACCGACACGGCGGCATCCCCGTGGTGATGAAGGCGATGCTCGACGAAGGGCTTCTGCACGGCGACGCACTGACGGTGACCGGCAAGACCCTCGCGGAGAACCTCAGAGATCTGGCGCCCGAGCCGATCGACGGGAAGGTCATCCACCGTCTGGACGACCCGATCCACGCCACGGGCGGGATCACGGTCCTGCACGGATCGCTTGCGCCCGAAGGGGCGGTCGTGAAGACGGCCGGATTCGATGCCTCGGTGTTCGAGGGTCCGGCCCGCGTCTTCGAGCGCGAGCGCTCGGCGATGGACGCGCTCGAGGCCGGCGAGATCGACAAGGGCGACGTGATCGTCATCCGGTACGAAGGCCCGAAGGGCGGTCCCGGCATGCGCGAGATGCTCGCGATCACCGCGGCCATCAAGGGCGCCGGCCTCGGAAAAGATGTACTACTCTTGACGGACGGCAGATTCTCGGGCGGCACAACCGGCCTGTGTATCGGCCACATAGCACCCGAAGCGGTGGACGCTGGTCCCATCGCCTTCGTGCGCGATGGTGATCTGATACGGGTCGATATCGCCGCTCGCACTCTCGACTTACTCGTCGACGATGCAGAGCTCGACTCCCGCCGCGACGGCTGGGAGCCGCTCCCCCCGCGCTATACCCGTGGCGTCCTGGCCAAGTACTCGCGTCTCGTGCGCTCCGCTGCGGAGGGCGCAGTCACGGGCTGACGGCCCCACACACCACCCATCTCGTATCGAGGAATCATCACCATGCCCGCCGAAACCGCAACGGCCCTTCCCCGGCCACCCGCCCGCACCGCGTCCGCGCCCGTGCTCACCGGCGCCCAGGCGGTCGTCCGCTCGCTCGAACTGCTCGGCGTCACCGACGTGTTCGGCCTGCCGGGCGGCGCGATCCTGCCCGTCTACGACCCTCTGATGGATACGTCGGAGATCCGCCACATCCTGGTCCGACACGAGCAGGGGGCCGGCCACGCGGCCGAGGGCTACGCGGCCGCGTCCAACAAGATCGGCGTCGCCATCGCGACCTCGGGGCCGGGCGCGACAAACCTCGTGACGGCCATCGCCGACGCGTACATGGACTCCGTGCCCCTTGTGTGCATCACCGGTCAGGTCTTCTCCACCCTGATGGGGACGGACGCCTTCCAGGAGGCGGACATCGTCGGCATCACGATGCCGATCACGAAGCATTCCTTCCTGGTCAAGGACGCCGAGGACATCCCGGGCGCCATCGCCGCGGCATTCGAGGTGGCATCCACGGGTCGTCCGGGTCCCGTCCTGGTGGACATCACGAAGGACGCCCAGCAGGCGGAGGCTCCGTTCGTCTGGCCGCCCAAGATCGACCTCCCCGGGTACCGCCCGGTGACCAAGGCCCATGGCAAGCAGATCCAGGCGGCGGCACAGCTCATCGCCGAAGCGAAGAAGCCCGTCCTCTACGTCGGTGGGGGCATCGTCCGCGCCCGCGCGTCGGAGGAGCTGCTCTCCCTCGCCGAGTCGACCGGGGCCCCGGTCGTCACGACGCTCATGGCTCGCGGCGCGTTCCCGGACTCGCACGAGCAGCACCTCGGAATGCCGGGGATGCACGGAACGGTGCCTGCCGTGCTGGCCCTTCAGGAAGCCGATCTGCTCATCACTCTCGGTGCTCGTTTCGACGACCGCGTGACCGGGAAGGCCGCTCTCTTCGCGCCGAACGCGAAGGTGATCCACGTCGACATCGACCCGGCGGAGATCTCCAAGATCCGCACGGCGGACGTGCCGATCGTGGGAGACCTCAAAGACGTCCTCGTCGACCTCGACGCCGCCTTCCGCGGCACGATCGACGGCGCACAGCCGGACATCTCGGAGTGGTGGTCGTTCCTCGACGGCCTCCGGTCCGAGTTCCCGCTCGGGTACGCCCCCACCTCCGACGGTCTCCTGGCCCCGCAGTACGTCATCCAGCGGATCGGCGAGCTCACCGGCCCCGAGGGCGTGTACGCCGCCGGTGTCGGTCAGCACCAGATGTGGGCCGCGCAGTTCATCAAGTACGAGCGGCCGAATGCGTGGCTGAACTCCGGGGGAGCGGGGACCATGGGATACGCCGTGCCCGCCGCCATGGGCGCCAAGGTCGCCGAGCCCGAGCGTGCGGTGTGGGCGATCGACGGCGACGGATGCTTCCAGATGACCAATCAGGAGCTCGCGACCTGTGCGATCAACAACATCCCGATCAAGGTCGCGATCATCAACAACTCCTCGCTCGGCATGGTGCGCCAGTGGCAGACCCTGTTCTACGACGGTCGGTACTCGCACACGAATCTCAACACCGGGCACGGATCGATCCGGATCCCCGACTTCGTCAAGCTCGCCGAGGCCTACGGATGCCTCGCGATCCGCGTGGAGAAGGAGGAGGACGTGGATGCCGCCATCCGCACGGCTCTGGAGACCAACGACCGCCCCGTCGTGATCGACTTCGTGGTGAGCGCGGACGCGATGGTGTGGCCGATGGTGCCGCAGGGCGTGAGCAACAGCTACGTGCAGTATGCACGCGACCACTCGCCGGCCTTCGGCGAGCAGGAGGACTGAGATGCCCAGTCACGTTCTGAGCCTCCTCGTCGAGGACAAGCCGGGTCTGCTGACGCGTGTCGCGGGCCTCTTCGCCCGTCGCGGCTTCAACATCGAATCCCTCGCCGTCGGTGTGACCGAGGTGCCCGGCCTCTCGCGCATCACCGTCGTCGTCGACGTCGACCAGCTCCCGCTGGAGCAGGTGACGAAGCAGCTGAACAAGCTCGTCAACGTCATCAAGATCGTCGAGCTCGACCCCGTGGCATCCGTCCAGCGCGAGCACATGCTCGTCAAGGTGCGGGCCGACAACGCATCCCGATCCAACGTGCTCGAGGTCGTCAACCTCTTCCGCGCCCACATCGTCGACTACGCACCCGATGCCGTCGTCGTCGAGGTCACCGGCGACAAGGGGAAGATCGACGCGTTCCTGCGCGCAGTGGAGCCCTTCGGCATCAAGGAACTCGCCCAGTCGGGGCTGCTGGCCATCGGCCGCGGCGGCAAGAGCATCACCGAACGCGTCCTGCGCGGGTGACCCACGCCGCCTCGCCCCCGGGTCGTTGGGCGGGTGCGGCGCGATCGAACGACCACCTCTCGATACAAGGAGAACCACGAAGATGGCTGAAATCTTCTACGACGACGACGCCGACCTGGCGCTGATCCAGAGCAAGAAGGTCGCGATCGTCGGCTACGGCTCGCAGGGTCACGCCCACGCCCAGAACCTGCGCGATTCGGGTGTCGAGGTCGTCATCGCCCTCAAGGACGGCTCGAAGTCGGCCGCGAAGGCCGAGGAGGACGGTTTCCGCGTCCTGTCCGTGTCGGATGCGGCCGCGTGGGCCGACCTCATCATGATCCTGGCGCCCGACCAGCACCAGCGCGGGATCTACAGCAACGAGATCAAGCCGCACCTCTCGGCGGGCAAGACCCTCGCGTTCGCGCACGGGTTCAACATCCGCTTCGGCTACATCCAGGCGCCCGAGGGTGTCGACGTCATCCTCGTCGCGCCGAAGGCGCCCGGGCACACGGTCCGTCGCGAGTACGTCGCCGGTCGCGGGATCCCGGACATCATCGCGGTGGAGCAGGACGCCTCCGGCTCCGCCTGGGACCTCGCCAAGTCGTACGCCAAGGCCATCGGCGGCACCCGCGCCGGAGTCATCAAGACCACCTTCACCGAGGAGACCGAGACCGACCTCTTCGGTGAGCAGGCCGTCCTCTGCGGTGGCGTCTCGCAGCTCGTCCAGTACGGCTTCGAGACCCTGACCGAGGCCGGCTACCAGCCGCAGATCGCGTACTTCGAGGTTCTGCACGAGCTGAAGCTGATCGTCGACCTCATGTGGGAGGGCGGCATCGCCAAGCAGCGCTGGAGCGTCTCGGACACGGCCGAGTACGGCGACTACGTGTCGGGTCCGCGCGTGATCGACCCCCGCGTCAAGGAGAACATGCAGGCGGTGCTCGCCGACATCCAGTCCGGTGCCTTCGCCGAGCGGTTCATCGGCGACCAGGACAACGGCGCCGTGGAGTTCCAGGAGCTGCGCGCCAAGGCCGCGCAGCACCCGATCGAGGAAGTCGGCAAGGACCTTCGCGCGCTCTTCGCGTGGAAGCAGCAGGACTCCGACTACACCGAGGGCAGCGCCGCGCGCTGACCCGTACCCGTCCGGCGCACACGCCCGGCGACTCCGGCTCCCGCCCCCGCACCCAGGGGCGGGAGCCTTCTTCTTCCCCGCGTTAGGCTGAGCGGGTGAACGCGAGAGCCGACGACGACGCCCTGAGCTGGTCGGGGGACGACGACCCCACGCTGGACGTCGGATCCGAAGGCGCGCCGACGCTGCCGCCCGGATTCACGGCCGTCGGTCGGGGGAGCGAGGCACGGTCGGACACGCCGGCGACGGAGCACCCCGACACGTCCGCATCGACGCCGTCCGCCGTGGCCGAAGACCCGCCCGCTCCCGGCGCCGGGAACGCGGCGCTCATCACCGTCGGGGTCCTCGGGGGTGTCTACCTGCTGTACGCCATCGGCTGGCTCGTCGGCGGGCTCCGACTGCAGGGACGGGCGCAGTACCTCATCGCCGATGCGATGTTCCAGGGGAGCCTGTGGCTGGCCGTGCTCGCACCGGCGCTGTGGTTCGGCTCGGTGCTCCTCATGACCCGGTCCATCCGCAGCTGGGTGCGATTCGCGTGGCTGGCGGCGGGAGTCGTCCTCCTTCTGCCCTGGCCCTTCGTCATGATCGGGGCGGTGGGACAGTGAGCGCCGGTACCGACGCGCAGCCGCGCCGCACGGCACGCCCCGTCTGGGTCGTCGCAACGATCTCCGGCCTGTTCGGCCTGCTCTACGCCTATGCGGTCTGGAACGCGGTCGGAAACCTTGTGGAGACGGTTCGAGTGGCGGGAGACCTCGGCCTGTCCCTCAACGCGCTGGGGTGGTTCCTCTGGATCTTCGCCGCGGTCTTCCCCCTCCTCGTCTGGGGAGCGGCGTTCGCGCTCGGTCTCCGTCGTCGCGCACATCAGCTGGCGCTGCTCATGATCGTGGGCCTTGCCCTGGTGGCCGTCTTCTGGTTGAACGTGGTCGCCTACGCGACGCTGAACACCTCCGCGCTGATCGGCTGATCCGTCACACGTGCGGCGGGGGTGCGCGCCCGCGCTAGGCTTGCTGGCGGCCCGCCGCGCGCCCGCTGCAGGCGCGGCATCCTGCATCGCCCCGCGCCGTCGCGCTCTGCCCCGAAGGAATCACCTGTGACGAAGCCTGTCGTCCTCATCGCCGAAGAGCTCTCTCCCGCCACGATCGACGCGCTCGGACCCGACTTCGACGTGCGCCACGTGGACGGCACCGATCGTCCGGCACTGCTCTCCGCCCTCGCGGGCGCACAGGCGGTCCTGGTGCGTTCGGCGACGAAGATCGACGGTGAGGCCCTGGCCGCAGCCCCCGCGCTGAAGGTCGTCGCCCGCGCCGGCGTCGGACTCGACAACGTCGACATCAAGGCGGCGACGGCGGCGGGAGTCATGGTCGTCAACGCCCCGACCTCGAACGTCATCTCCGCCGCCGAGCTCACCGTCGGACACATCCTGAGCATCGCCCGCCACATCCCCGCAGCCCACGCGTCACTCGCAGCCGGCCAGTGGAAGCGCAGCTCCTTCACGGGGACGGAACTCTTCGAGAAGACCGTCGGCATCTTCGGACTCGGGCGTATCGGCGCTCTGGTCGCCGAACGGCTGCGGGCGTTCGGCGTGCGGGTGGTCGGCTTCGACCCCTACGTCACCCCGGCGCGCGCGCAGCAGCTGCAGATCGAGCTCCTCACCTTCGACGAGGTCCTGCGTCAGAGCGATGTCATCACGGTGCACATGCCGAAGACGCCCGAGACGACCGGCATGATCGGCGCCGAGCAGCTGGAGATGATGAAGCCGACCGCGGCGGTCGTCAATGTCGCCCGCGGCGGCCTGATCGACGAGCAGGCGCTGTTCGACGCCCTCACGGCGGGGACGATCGCGGCTGCGGGCCTGGACGTCTTCACCGCCGAGCCGCCCGCCGCAGACTCGGTGGCCGCCCGCCTGGTCGCCCTCCCGAACGTCGTCGCCACCCCGCATCTCGGCGCGAGCACCGACGAGGCACAGGAGAAGGCGGGCGTCTCGGTGGCACGATCGGTGAAGCTCGCCCTCGAAGGCGATCTCGTCCCCGACGCGGTCAACGTCGCCGGCGGCGTGATCGACCCCTTCGTCCGCCCGGGGATCGCCCTGGTCGAGAAGCTGGGACAGTTCTTCACGGCGCTGTCGCCCGCCGCGCTGACGAGTCTCGACATCGAGGTGCGCGGCGAGCTGGCGGCCTACGACGTCAGTGTCTACCGACTCGCCGCGCTGAAGGGCATCTTCACCAACGTCGTGAGCGACAACGTCTCGTACGTCAACGCGCCCCTCTTCGCCGAGCAGCGCGGGATCGAGACACGACTCATCGTCGAGTCGGAGAGCCCGCTGTATCGGAACATCACGACTCTTCGCGGCACGCTGTCGGACGGATCGGTGCTGACCGTGTCCGGAACGCTGGCCGGGACGCGCATGGTCCCGAAGGTCGTCGGCATCAACGACTACGAGATCGAGGTCGCCCTCGCGCACCATCATGTCGTGATGCGCTACGCCGACCGTCCCGGGATCGTCGCCATCTACGGCCAGAAGCTGGGAGCCGCCGGGATCAACATCGAGGCGCTTCAGGTCGCCCAGCCGGACGGTTCGGGCCGTGCACTGTCGGTCCTGACCGTCGGTGCTTCCGTACCCGAGGAGATCCTGGACGAGATGCGCGAAGCGACGGGGGCGGACCTCTTCCGTCAGATCGAGATCACCGAGGACTGAGCACAGCGCCGCAGCCCGTCAGCCGCGGGCGGCGCGTTCGACGAGGGCGATGAGCGCGTCCAGCTCCGGGCCTTCGGGGACCGGGCCCGGGATGGACCCGCCGGCGAGCGCGTTGTTGAAGTAGAGGCCGTCGCTGACGAGCATCACCAGGTTCAGGGCGGCCTCGTCGCGCGCGTGCGGCCGCAGTACGCGCGCCCACTCGTCGCGGATGGCGCGGAGGGCGTCGCCCGCGGCGTCCTTCCCGCCCTGGGCCAGCCGCGACGCGGCGAGGATCGCTCGATCGAGGGGATCGTTCTGCATGATCGAGGACCGGAGGAAGTAGGCGATCGCGCCGTCCCCTGCGGCCTCGATGGCGGCGACGTCCTCCGCGACGAGCACACGGAGGCGCTCCAGGAGGGCGCCCTCGAGCGCCTCCTTGGAGGCGAAGTGATACAGCAGGCCGCCCTTCGAGACGCCCGCGGCGCGCGCGGTGGCGTCCATCGTCGCGGCGCGGTCGCCGTCGTCGACCAGGATCGCCTCGAACGCGTCGAGAACCCGTTCCTTCGCAAGCGGGGGGCGGCTCATGCTGTCGATCGTATCGACGGGACGGTCGGCATCCTGATACTATACCGGCTGGACGGTATAGAAACTGGAGCACGCAATGACCACCGAAACCATCACCGCCGCGATCCGGGCCGAGAAGACCCAGCGGGTCGGATGGCGCGGCTGGGCTGCTCTCGTCGTCCTCATGCTGCCGGTGCTCCTGGTCTCGGTCGACAACACCGTGCTGAGCTTCGCACTCCCCGCCATCGCGGTCGATCTCGCCCCGACCAGCGCCCAGCAGCTGTGGATCATCGACGCGTACCCACTGGTGCTCGCGGGCCTTCTCGTGACCATGGGGACTTTGGGGGACCGCTTCGGTCGTCGGCGGATGCTGATGATCGGTGCGACCGGCTTCGCCGCCGTCTCCGCCCTGGCGGCGTTCGCCCCGACGGCGGGCCTCTTGATCGTGGCGCGCGCCGCGATGGGCGTGTTCGGAGCGATGCTCATGCCTTCGACGCTGTCGCTCCTGCGGAGCATCTTCACCGATCGTGATCAGCGACGCTTCGCGATCGCGATCTGGGCCTCCATGTTCTCGGCCGGAGCGGCGCTGGGCCCGATCGTCGGCGGGATCCTGCTGGAGCACTTCGGCTGGGGCTCGGTGTTCCTCATGGCGGTGCCGGTGCTGATTCCGCTCCTCGTCCTCGCGCCGATCCTGGTGCCGGAGAGCCGGGACCCGAACCCCGGCCGCATCGACCCCCTCAGCATCGGACTGTCGCTGGCGACGATGATCCCGATCGTCTACGGGATCAAGGAGCTCGCCGTCTACGGCCTCGCCAGCGCCGCGCCCTTCCTCTTCGTCGTCGGGCTGGGCTTCGGCGTCCTGTTCGTCCGGCGGCAGCTGCGCCGTGCGGAGCCGATGCTCGATGTCCGGCTGTTCCGCAATGCGACCTTCAGCGGTGCGCTCCTGGTCAACCTCCTGAGCGTGGTCGGGCTCGTCGGATTCCTGTTCTTCGTCGCCCAGTACCTGCAGCTGATCCTCGGGCTCAGCCCGATGAACGCGGGCTTCGCGCTGGTGCCGGGTCTCGCCGCGATGATCGCAGCCGGTCTCCTGGTGGTCCCGATCGCGCGCCGGGTGGCACCGCGGATCGTGGTCCCCGTGGCGCTGCTGTTCTCGGTCGGCGGGTACATCGCCGTCTCCGGGATGGGTGCGGGCGGAAGCCTCCTGCTGCTGGTGGTCGCGTTCGTCTCGCTGGGCATCGGGATCGGGGCCGCCGAGACGGTCTCCAACGAGCTCGTCCTCGCCAGCGCCCCTCCCGCGAAGGCCGGGGCGGCGAGCGCGGTCTCGGAGACGGCCTACGAACTCGGCGCCGTTCTCGGTACAGCCGTCCTCGGCGGCATCCTGACGGCCCTGTACCGCGCGAACCTCGTGGTCCCGGACGGGATATCGGGGGACTCGGCGCTGGCCGCGCGCGAAACGCTGGCCGGCGCGTCGCAGGTGGCCGCGAACGTCGATCCGACCCTCGCTCGAGCCCTCACGGATGCCGCGGGAACGGCCTTCAGCGCGGGCGTCACCGTCACCGCCCTCATCGGCGCCGGACTCGTCGTGATCGCCGGCGTCATCGCAGCGGCGACGCTGGGGCGTCGCCAGTAACCTGGGGGAATGCCCCGCACCGTGAAGCTCGCCGTCATCCCCGGAGACGGCATCGGACCCGAAGTCATCGCCGAAGCCGTGAAGGCGCTGGAGGCGGTCGTCGAGACCGGCGTCGTGCGCTTCGAGCGCACGACCTTCCTCCTCGGCGCCGACCGCTTCCTCGCGACCGGCGACACGTTGACGGATGCCGACCTGGCGGCGATCGCCTCGCACGACGCGATCCTCCTCGGAGCGGTGGGCGGGGTTCCGGGCGATCCCCGTCTGAAGGATGCGAACATCGAGCGGGGCCTGCTGCTGAAGCTGCGCTTCGAGCTCGACCACTACGTCAATCTGCGGCCGTCACGGCTCTATCCCGGGGTTTCGGGCCCCCTGTCCCATCCGGGGGAGATCGACTTCGTCGTCGTCCGAGAGGGAACCGAGGGCCCCTACGTCGGGAACGGCGGCACGATCCGCCGTGGCACGCCGCACGAGGTCGCCAACGAGACATCCGTCAACACGGCCTTCGGTGTCGAGCGGGTGGTGCGCTTCGCCTTCGCCCAGGCTCAGCGTCGCCGGAAGCGCCTGACGCTCGTGCACAAGACCAACGTGCTCGTGCACGCGGGCGGGATCTGGAAGCGGATCGTCGACACCGTCGGCGCGGAGTTCCCCGACGTCGCCGTAGACTACCTCCACGTCGACGCGGCCACGATCTTCCTGGTCACCCACCCCGCTCGCTTCGACGTGATCGTCACCGACAACCTCTTCGGTGACATCCTCACGGATCTGGCCGGAGCCGTCACCGGTGGCATCGGCCTCGCCGCCTCGGGCAACATCAACCCCGACGGCACGTTCCCGTCGATGTTCGAGCCCGTCCACGGCTCGGCTCCGGACATCGCCGGTCAGGGCATCGCCGACCCCACGGCCGCCATCCTCTCCACCGCGCTCCTCCTGGAGCACCTCGGTCTCACCGCGGAAGCGTCGCGCGTGACTCGGGCGGTCGAAGCGGACATCGCGGCCCGGAGCGGAGAAGCCCGGACCACTTCCGAGATCGGCGACGCGATCGCCGGGCGCCTCCGGGCGTAATCTGAGCACCAGTCGACGCCGCCGACGACCCGACATCCAGGACGTGAAATGACCCTCATCGACACCGACACCGACACCGGACTGCCCCCGCTGACCTTCACCGTCTCGCGGAACCTCAATGCCGCCCCCGCGGCGACGAGGGAGGAGGTGCTCGCCAATCCCGGCTTCGGCACACGCTTTACCGACCACATGATCGACATCTGCTGGTCGGTCACCGGCGGCTGGCACCGCCCCCGCGTGCAGCCGTACGGCCCCCTCTCGCTCGACCCGGCGGCGGCGGTCCTGCATTACGGCCAGGAAATCTTCGAGGGCATCAAGGCCTACCGCCACGCCGACGGCTCGATCCACACCTTCCGACCCGACCAGAACGGACGGCGCCTGCAGCGCTCCGCCCGGCGCCTCGCGCTCCCCGAGCTGCCGGTGTCCTACTTCATCCAGTCGCTGCGCGAGCTGATCGCCGTCGACGGCGACTGGGTGCCCGCCGGTCCCGACCAGAGCCTGTACCTCCGGCCGTTCATGTTCGCCAAGGAGGCGTTCCTCGGCGTGCGTCCGGCGCACAAGGTCGGCTACTACGTCATCGCTTCGCCCGCGGGCGCGTACTTCAAGGGCGGCGTGCAGCCCGTGTCGATCTGGCTCAGCGAGGACTACGCCCGCGCCGGCAAGGGGGGGACGGGTGCGGCCAAGACCGGCGGCAACTACGCCGCGAGTCTGCTCCCGCAGTCCGAGGCGTACGAGAACGAGTGCGACCAGGTGGTCTTCCTCGACGCGGACGGCAACGTCGAGGAGCTCGGCGGTATGAACGTCGTCTTCGTCCGCAAGGACGGCACGCTGGTGACTCCCCAGTCCCCGTCGATCCTCGAGGGCATCACACGTGATTCGATCCTCCAGCTCGCGCGCGACCGCGGACATCACGTCGAGGGCCGCTCGGTCTCCCTCTCCGAATGGCGCGAGGGCGTGGCATCCGGCGACATCGTCGAGGTGTTCGCGTGCGGTACGGCCGCCGTCGTCACACCGATCGGAACGTTGAAGGGGCGCGACTTCCTCGACGAGCAGCCGAGCGGTTCGCTCGCGCTGTCGCTGCGCGAGGAGCTGACCGACATCCAGTACGGGCGCCGCGAGGACGTCCACGGCTGGCTGACCCGCCTGGACGCCTGAGGCCGCCGTGAAGATCGTCCGTTTCAGCCACAACGACGCCATCCGCTACGGCATCCTCGACGACGGTGAGCTCGTCGTCCTCGCGGGGGATCCCCTCTTCGCCGGCTTCGACACGACGGGCGAGCGGGTTCCGCTCGGCGACGTCGCCCTCCTCGCACCGGTGATCCCGCGCTCGAAGGTCGTCTGCGTCGGACGCAACTACCGTGATCACGCGAACGAGCTCGGCAACGACGTACCGGCCGAACCGCTGTTGTTCTTCAAGCCGAACACCTCGGTGATCGGTCCGGGGGATGCCATCGTTCTGCCGCCGCAGTCCGAGCGCGTCGACTTCGAAGGCGAACTGGCCGCCGTCATCGGGCGGATCGCGAAGAACGTGTCCGCGGCCGACGCCCTCGACTACGTCTTCGGCTACACCGCCGCCAACGACGTCACCGCGCGGGACCTGCAACGCAGCGACGGGCAGTGGGCGCGAGCGAAGGGGTTCGACACGTTCTGCCCGCTCGGACCCGCCATCGAGACGGACTTCGATCCCACCGGCTCGGCGCGCGTGCGCACGCGCGTCAACGGCGAGGAACGTCAGAACGGGCCGGTCAGCGACATGATCTTCTCGCTCGCCGATGTCATCGCCTACGCGTCCGCGGCGTTCACCCTCCTGCCCGGCGATGTCATCCTCACCGGCACGCCCGCCGGCGTCGGCCCGATCGTCGCCGGCGACACCGTGGAGGTGGATGTGGAAGGACTGGGCACCCTCCGCAACACCGTGCGCGCGTCGTCCGCGATGTGACGCAGTCCTTCCCCCTGCCCTCCGCGGGCGAGCGCGCCGGTGTTCAGCGCCGCACCGTGACCGTCCTCAGCGTCGGTCAGGTGCTGGGGGGCGTGGCGTTCGGCGCCACGCTCTCCCTCGGCGCGGTCCTCGCCGCGGAGGTGTCCGGGGATGATGCCCTGTCGGGCCTGGCCACCGCTGCGGTGACGCTCGGGACGGCTGCCGTCGCGATGCCGCTCGCGGCCCTGGCACGTCGTGCCGGGCGTCGCGCGTCGCTGACGGTGGGCACCATGGGGGCGCTTGTCGGTGTCGTCGGCGTCATCCTCGCCGCTTCCGTCGGCTCGTTCGTGCTCCTTCTCGCGGCGTTCTTCCTCGTCGGTGCGGGGCAGGCTGCGAACCTGCAGTCCCGATTCGCCGCGACCGATCTGGCCACGGACGCCACCCGCGGACGTGATCTCTCGCTCGTGGTGTGGGCGACGACCGTGGGGGCGGTGTTGGGACCGAACCTCGCCGGGCCGGGGGAAGCGCTCGGCGCCGCACTCGGCATGCCGCCGCTCACCGGCGCCTACGTGTTCACCATCGCCGCGCAGGCGCTCGCCATCGTCCTCTATCTCGCGGCGCTCCGTCCCGACCCGCTCGTGCTCGCGGTGCGGCTGCGAACGGCCGCCGCGGGGCTCTCTCAGGGCGCCGTGGCCGGTGCGGACCGGCCGCGACTCGCGCGGTACGCCGTCTTCGCGGTCGCCGCCTCGCACGTCGTGATGGTCTCGGTGATGGCGATGACCCCCGTGCATCTCCTGCATCACGGTGCGGACCTGGTCGTCGTCGGCCTCACCCTGAGCCTTCACATCGCGGGCATGTACGCCCTGGCGCCCCTGTTCGGGATCCTGGCCGATCGGTGGGGGCGGATGCCGACGATCCTCCTCGGTCAGGGCGTCCTCGCCTCATCCCTGGTCCTCGCCTCCTTCGGAGCGGAATCCACCGCGGCCGTGACCCTGGCGCTCATCCTGCTCGGTCTGGGCTGGAGTGCTGCGACCGTCGCGGGCGCCGCGCTGCTCACCGAGGCCTCCGCGGAGGATCGGCGTACCCGTCGGCAGGGGTTCAGCGACTTCGCCATGAGCTTCGTCGGAGCCCTCGGCGCGATCGGGTCGGGAGTCGTCCTGGCGGCGATCGGCTATAGCGGCCTCGCACTCGTGGTCGGTGCGGCCGTGGTCGCCACGGTCGTGCTCGCACCGGTCGCCGTCGCCGACGGCGCGGCACGGGGGAGAGGGGCCGGGGGAGCGGGCACCTAGAATTGCAGGCGATGTCTGCCTCAGTCGATCCTCGAACCACCACCGCCACCGGCGCCGATGTGCGCGTGCGATTCTGTCCTTCGCCCACCGGTCTGCCTCACGTCGGTCTCATCCGCACCGTCCTGTTCAACTGGGCGTACGCCCGCCACCACGGCGGAAAGCTCGTCTTCCGCATCGAGGACACCGACGCGGCCCGCGACAGCGAGGAGAGCTACCAGCAGCTGCTCGACGCCCTGCGGTGGCTGCACATCGACTGGGACGAGGGGGTCGAGGTCGGTGGGCCCCACGCGCCGTATCGACAGTCGCAGCGCCACGAGGTCTACCGGGATGTGCTCCAGAAGCTCGTCGACGCGGGCGCGGTCTACGAGAGCTACTCCACCGCGGAGGAGATCGATGCGCGCAACGAGGCGAACGGGCGCGCGAAGCAGCTCGGGTACGACAACTTCGACCGGGATCTCACTGAGGAGCAGCGGGCTGCCTACCGCGCCGAAGGACGGCAGCCGGCCTGGCGTCTGCGCGTGCCGGACGAGGACCTCACCTACGTCGACCTCATCCGCGGTGAGGTGACCTTCCCCGCGGGTTCCTTCCCGGACTTCGTCCTCGTCCGCGCGGGCGGCATTCCGCTCTACCCGTTCGTCAATCCCGTCGACGACGCGCTGATGGGGATCACCCATGTCATCCGCGGCGAGGATCTGATGCCGTCGACCGCGCGGCAGCTCGCGCTCTACCGCGCGCTCGTGGACGCCGGTGTCACGACCTTCGTCCCGCGGTTCGCCCACATGCCCCTCGTGCTCGGAGACACCGGGAACAAGAAGCTCTCCAAGCGCGATCCGAAGGCCGACCTCTTCCTCCAGCGCGAGAAGGGGTTCATCCCCGAGGGCCTGTTGAACTACCTGGCCCTCCTCGGGTGGTCGATCGCTCCCGACCGAGATGTGTTCTCCTTGGATGAGCTGGTGGCGGCGTTCGACATCCGCGACGTCAACCCGAACCCTGCCCGATTCGATCAGAAGAAGGCGGAGGCCATCAACGGCGATCACATACGGATGCTGCCTCCCGAGGCCTTCGCGGACCGCATCGTCCCCTACCTCCAGGATGCGGGGGTCATCAGCACTCCTCCCACAGCGGAGCAGTCGCGCCTGGTCGCGGAGGCGGCGCCGCTCATCCAGGAGAGGCTTCCCCTCCTGGGCGACGCCCCGGGTCTCCTCGGCTTCCTCTTCGCCGACACCGTGTCGTACGAGGACGACGCGATCGCCTCGCTCCCGGCGAACGCTGACGAGGTCGTCGTCGCCTCCGTCGGTGCCCTCGAGGTGCTTCCTGCATCGGAGTTCACCGCGGCCGCGATCCAGGATGCGCTCGCGTCCGCGTTGATCGAGGGCATGGGGCTGAAGCCGCGCGTCGCCTACGGCCCGCTGCGCGTCGCCGTCAGCGGCCGGCGGATCTCCCCGCCCCTGTTCGAATCGCTCGAACTCCTCGGCAAGGACGCGAGCCTTCGTCGCCTGGCCGCCTTCGTCGACCGGTGACCCGCCCGGGTTCCGACCGGTTTGTCCGCTCGTCGGCCGTGGGATAGACTCGTCCCTCGGTACGACTTCGGTCGGAACCCCCTTGGGGTATGGTGTAATTGGCAACACGGCTGATTCTGGTTCAGTTGTTCTTGGTTCGAGTCCAGGTACCCCAGCAAGGCAGAAAGCCCGGCATCCGCACTGCGGAGAGCCGGGCTTCTTGCGTTCCCACACCGCCGCGGCCCACCCGATGTTGCTTTGTGTGGTTTCTTCTTGTTTTGCGTTGGTTTGTGTTGTAGCGTGAGGGCACCTTGACGCTGAGGATGGACCATGTACGCGACGGAGCGACACGCTCACATCACCCGCAACCTGTCGGCGCGCGGTCGTGTGACCGTGGTCGACCTCGCGCGCGACCTGAAGGTGACGACGGAGACCATCCGACGGGACCTGGACGCCATGGAGGAACAGGGCGTCCTGCGGCGGGTGCATGGGGGCGCCGTACCCGCCCGAGTCGGCAGCACCGCTGAGGTCTCCATCGCCGAGCGCACGAGCGTCAACGCGGGCGCGAAGGACGCCATCGCGCGGCGTGCCGTCGACGTCATCACCCGCGGATGGCGCGGCTCGATCCTCTTCGACGCCGGGTCGACCGCCGCTGCCGTCGCGCGGCTCATCGGTGACCGCGTCGCCCAGACCGGCGCGCGGATCGACGCCGTGACCCACGCCGTGCCGGTGGCGCACGCGCTGTCGACGGCTCCGGGGGTCGAGCTGACCCTCCTCGGCGGGCAGGTGAGGGGGATCACCGCCGCCGCGGTCGGGCCCGCGACGGTCGACTCCCTCCGGGCGCTCCGTCCGGACCTCGCCTTCGTCGGGACGAACGGGATCTCGGCCGACTTCGGTCTCAGCACGCCCGATCCGGCGGAGGCCGCGGTCAAGGCCGCGATCGTCCGCTCCGCACGTCGTGTGATCGTCCTCGCCGACGCCGACAAGATGGGCGTCGAGTCCCTGGTCTCCTTCGCGGATGTCGCCGACATCGATGTCCTCGTCACCGATGCTCCGCCCAGCGCGGAGCTGGCGAGCGCGCTGGCCGCCGCGGACGCCGAGGTGTGGCTCGCATGATCGTCACCCTGACCGCGAACCCGTCGCTCGATCGCACCGTCATGCTGGACGCGCCGCTGCAGCCGGGCGAGGTGCAGGCCGCCCGCGCGGGGCGGGAGGATGCCGGGGGGAAGGGCATCAACGTCGCGCGCGTCGTCGCGGCCGCCGGGGTCGACTCCCGTGCCGTGCTGCCGCTCTCGAGCGAGGACCCGTTCGACTCCGTCCTGCGGGCCACGCGGATCGACGCCGTGCGGGTTCCGATCGCCGGGCTCGCCCGGGCGAACCTCACGGTCACCGACCCGCTCGGTGTGACGACCAAGCTCAACCTCCCGGGGGCGACCCTGTCGGCCTCGGAAGCGGACGCCGTGATCGCGGCCGTCGTCGATGCGTCCCGGGACGCGCGCTGGCTCGTGCTGGCGGGCTCCGTGCCCCCCGGGGCGGGCGACGACTTCTACGTCCGCGTGATCGAGGCGGTCCGCGGGGCTCTCGGAGACGCCGCACCGCGCATCGCCGTCGACACGTCGGGCGCCGCCCTTCGAGCGGTCGTCGCGCACGGACGACCCGATCTGATCAAGCCCAACGACGAGGAGCTCGCCGAGCTCACGGGGGTCGCCGCGTCGCCCGACTCCCTCGTCGCCGATGTCACCGGGTCCGCGCGCGGGCTCGTGGCGTCTTCGCGGATCGGCGCCGCCCTCGTCACGCTCGGCGGGGACGGCGCGGTTCTCGCGACGCCCGAAGGGGAGTGGTACGGCCGTCCCCCGCGCATCGAGGTGGCGAGCACCGTCGGTGCCGGCGACAGTGCGTTGGCGGGGTATCTCCTCGCCGAGCACGACGGCGCCGCGCCCGCGGATCGGCTCCGATCGTCGATCCTCTACGGGGCCGCCGCCGCGTCCCTGCCGGGGACCCAGGCTCCCCGCCCCTCCGACCTTCCCCACGACGATGTGCCCGTCACCCCTCTCTCCTGATCACCATCCCGCATCACCCCGACCATTGGAGGTCACCGTGTCCCAGACCATCACTCCAGGCCTCGTCAGCCTGGACGTCGACCTCGGCGGCGACAAAGCCGCCGTCATCCGCGCTCTCGCCGAACGCGTCGTCGCGCAGGGCCGCGCCGGCGACGCGGACGGCCTCTTCGCCGACGCATGGGCCCGCGAGCAGAAGGACGAGACCGGGCTGCCCGGCGGGATCGCGATCCCGCACGCCAAGAGCGCAGCGGTCTCCGAAGCGTCGCTGGCCTTCGCGCGGCTGAGGCCGGGCGTCGATTTCGGCGCCGCCGACGGTCCGGCCGACCTCGTCTTCCTCATCGCCGCACCCGCCGGCGCTGCCGAGGCGCACCTCGCCGTTCTGTCCAAGCTCGCCCGCAGCCTCATGCAGGACGATTTCACCGCGGGACTGCGGGCTGCGGAGACCGACGAGGACGTCGTCGCGATCGTGCGTCGTGCGATCGGCGAGGAGGCAGGCACCGCCGACGTCGCCGGACCGGTCGCCGCCGCGGCCGCGTCGACGCCGGCATCCGCTCCCGCCGCGGACGACACCCTCCTGATCGAGGGCCGTCCCGCCCGCATCGTGGCGGTCACCTCCTGCGCAACCGGCATCGCCCACACCTTCATGGCCGCCGACGCCCTGACCGCGTCGGGGAAATCCTCCGGCGTGGCGCTGACCGTCGAGCCCCAGGGGTCCAGCGGCTACCAGGCGCTCCCGCAGACCGTCATCGACGACGCGGACGCCGTGATCTTCGCCACCGACGTCGACGTCCGCGAACTCCAGCGCTTCGCCGGGAAGCCCGTCGTCCGCTCGGGGGTGAAGCGCGGCATCGAACAGCCCGCGGCGCTCATCGCCGAGGCGGTCGCGGCGGCGAAGAACCCGTCGGCACCGCGCGTCAACGCTGCGGCGGCCGCGACGGCGTCCGCGTCGACATCCGACGCGAACATCGGCTGGGGAGCCCGCATCCAGCGCATCCTCCTCACCGGCGTGAGCTACATGATCCCCTTCGTCGCGGGCGGTGGTCTGCTGATCGCCCTCGGCTTCGCGCTCGGCGGGTACGAGGTCACCGCGAACGCCGGCAACGTCATCACCCAGAACTCGCTGTGGGACCTGCCCACCGAGGACATCACCTCGCAGTTCGGGCCGCTGGGCCAGTACCTCGGGTCGGTCATGTTCATGATCGGTGCGACCTCGATGGGATTCCTCGTCTCGGCGCTGGCGGGCTACATCGCGTTCGCCATCGCGGATCGACCGGGTATCGCACCGGGCTTCGTCGCGGGCGCCGTCGCGGTGCTGATGGACGCAGGCTTCATCGGCGGCATCATCGGCGGCCTGCTCGCCGGCTTCGTGGCCGCCGCCATCGGTCGTCTCGACGTGCCGCGCTGGCTGCGGGGTCTCATGCCGGTGGTGATCATCCCGCTCGTGGCCTCGATCGTCGCGTCGGGTCTCATGATCCTCTTCCTCGGGCGTCCCATCGCGACCCTCATGGAGGCGCTGAACGTCTGGCTGACCGACCTGGCCGGCACCTCCGGCATCGTCCTGGTGGGTGTCATCCTCGGCCTCATGATGTGCTTCGACCTCGGCGGTCCGATCAACAAGGTCGCGTACGCCTTCGCCGTCGCGGGTCTTGCGGCGGGGTCGGCGGAGAACCCCACGCCGTACCTCATCATGGCGGCGGTGATGGCCGCCGGCATGGTGCCCCCGCTCGCGATGGCGCTCGCATCGACCGTGCTGGCGCGCGACCTCTTCACTCCTGTCGAACGCGAGAACGGCAAGGCCGCCTGGCTGCTGGGTGCGTCGTTCATCAGCGAGGGTGCCATCCCGTTCGCCGCAGCCGACCCGCTCCGCGTCATCCCGGCGTCCATGGTCGGCGGCGCCGTGACCGGTGCGCTGACGATGGTCTTCGGCGTCCAGTCCCTCGCCCCGCACGGCGGCATCTTCGTGTTCTTCGCGATCAACCCGATCTGGGGCTTCCTGATCGCCCTGATCGCCGGTACGGTCGTGTCCGCCCTCGTCGTCGTCGCCCTCAAGAAGTGGGTGGGCCGCAAGGAGCTCGAGCAGGCCGAGGCGCCGATGCAGGCCGCGGTCGCCGTCTGAACACCGTCCATCCCCTCGAAGGAGAAATCATGGCAGAACGCCAAGCCACCATCGCCAGTAGCTCCGGGCTGCACGCCCGACCGGCGAAGCTCTTCGTCCAGGCCGTGCAGGACAAGCCCGTCCCCGTCACGATCGCGGTCGACGGCGGCGCCGACCTCAATGCCGGGAGCATCCTGTCGCTGATGGGTCTCGGAGCCGCGCAGGGAACCGTCGTCACCCTGAAGGCGGAGGGCGAGGGCGCCGAGCAGGCGCTCGATGAGCTGGTCGCGCTCCTGGAGACCGATCTCGACGCGGAGTAGTCGCACGCACGAAAGACGGGGACGGATGCCGAGCGGCATCCGTCCCCGTCCTTCGTCCAGCCGTGATCAGAGGTCCACGGAGTCCCCGGGATCGAGCGCCGTGAACGAGCCCCCATCCTGCTCGACGGCCCAGCGCAGCCGCGCCCGACCCATCTCCCGCCCCGCGGCCGAGAGGGTCATGTCGTGGGTGGCGAACGCCTGTCGCGGCGCGACGGCGAGCACGAAGTCGATGGCCTCGCCGATCTTCAGCCACGGCGCACCCACGGGTGCGGCGAGGAGCTCCACCTTCACGCCGTGCGGGACGGCGTACGAGTCGCCGGGGTAGTAGAAGCGTTCGTTCACGAGGACCCCCACGTTGTCCACCACGGGGATGGAGGAGTGGATCACCGCGTGACGACCGCCGAAGAAGCGGAGATCGAACGGGGCGAGATCGAGGCGGTCGTCCGGATGCACGGGTACGACATCGAACCCCGCAGCGGCCGCGACCACGCCGGGCGGGCCGTAGATCGGCACGCCCGGATGCTGGTCGCGCAGCCGCGACAGATGCTCCGCAGACCAGTGGTCCGCGTGTTCGTGGGTGATGACGACGCCGACGAGATCGCCGAGGTCGTCCAGGGGAGAGGTGAACGACCCGGGATCGATCACGAGGGTCTTGCCGGCCTCGCGGAGCACCAGGGTGGCGTGTTCGAACTTTGTCACTCGCATGCCCCGAGTCAACTGGGCGGGCTCGTGCGCGACAAGCCCGCGATCGATTCCGGCCTCGATTTGTCTCCGGCGCGAATGCCATGGCATACTCGAACGGTTGCGAAAACGGCCCCATCGTATAGCGGCCTAGTACGCCGCCCTCTCACGGCGGTAACGCGGGTTCGAATCCCGCTGGGGTCACCAACACGAAGAAGCCCGGACCAGAAGGTCCGGGCTTCTTCGTTCGCGCGTCCTGTCACTCCGTCTTCGACTCGGGGGGCGTCGCACGACGGCCGCGTCGACGGCGACGGATCGTCCGCACGACGATCCAGACGACCACGCCGGCCACGCCGACGACGAGGAGCCACGGAACCAGGAACCCCAGGGCGATGACGATCGCGTTCAGCGTCGCCACCAGCCCGTTCCACCCCGCGGCGACCCCGTCGGTGAAGCCGGCGGGGTCGGCGGACACCGACGTCGTCCGCGGCTCGACGGTCACCCACAGGGAGGCCATCGCGACCTGTTCGTCGAGCATGTCGAGCTGCTGCTGATACGACTCCAGCGTCGCCTGGCGCTCCGCGAGGGCCGACTCGGCGGCGATCAGGTCGCTGACGTCGGCGGCCTGCGCGAGCAGTTCGGTCAGCCTTTCGACCGACGTCCGTGCCGCGTCGACCCGCGCCTGCAGATCGACGACCTGGGTCGTGACATCGGTGCGGTCGAGAGACGACGTGACCACCTCGCCGATCTCGGCGAGGTCCTCGAGCAGCGCAGGCAGCTCCTCGGCGGGGACGCGGACGCTTACCCATCCGCCCGACGCTTCCGGGAAGACGGCGGGGGCGGACTCGGCGGGCATGACGTCGATGGGCTGGACAGGCTCCCACGCGCCGATCCGCGATGACTCGACGTATCCGCCGCGAGCCGTCGCAGCGGCGCCGACGGCCTCGAGCGCCGCACCCGGATCGTCGACCTTCACCGTCGCCGAGGCCGAGGAGATGACCTGCGTGCCATCGACCGCCGCCGCGCCGCCCCGCAGGTCCGCAGCCGTGCCCGACTCAGCGCCCGTCTCCGGCATCGCGTCGAGCGTGACGGCCCCGGAATCGAACACGTCACCGGTGGCCGGCGCCACGGCGGCGTCACTCCCTCCGGTGACGACATCTCCCACGCTCGGCGCGATGACGGCGGCCACCGCGATGACCGCCGCGGCGGCGCCCCCGGCCATCCACACGCGCCCGCGCCGGGCGCGACGACGTGCGTCCTCCCGCCGATCCGCGCCGATCCGGGTGAACACCCCGTCCTCGATGCGCGCGAGACGCTCATCGTCGATGGGGGTGAGGACCACCTCATCGTCCTTCTCCGACCTGTTCACGTGCTCTCCTTCACCACGGTCCGCAATCTCGTGCGGATGCGAGAGAGACGGTTCCGGACCACGCCGTGCGCGACCCCCAGCTCCGCGGCGGCCGCCTGGTAGGCGTAGCCTTCGGCCGCGCACAGCCGGAAGATCTCCCGGTCCAGGTCGCTGAGCCCCGCCACCTCGTCCGCGATCCGCGCGGCGAGCCGGTCGGTGATCACCTGCTGCTCCACGTCGACCGTGGACGGCAGGGTCTCGTCGATCAGCGCGGAGCGATGCCGGCGGTCACGCTGCTGGACACGGACGCGATTCGCGCTCTGCAAGCGGCAGATCGTCACGAGCCAGGGGAGGAGGGATGCTCCCGCGAGCTCCAGCCCCGGGAGCTTCCGCCAGGCGACCACGAAGGTCTCCTGCGTCACATCCTCGGCATCCGCCGCATCCCCCAGGATTCCGTGCGCCACCCAGAACACGGGCTTGGCGTAGGCGCGGAACAGCTCGCCGAACGCCCGCTCGCTGCCCTCGGAGGCCGCGGCGACCAGGGCAGCGTCATCCCGCCTGTCGATCCGTGCCGTTCCCACCCCTCGGTGTCCTTCCACGTCGATGGTCGTCGTCTCTCGTAACCAGAGTGTCCGCGACGCACGAATCGTCTCACGACGTCGCGCACGGTGTCGGCGGGGCGGCGGTGGTAGCCTGGGCCGGTGCGCGCCGTGGGTCTTCTCCTTCGCAGCCGCGACGAGACCTTGTCCTAGGCCCCTCTCGTCGCGGAGTCCGTCACGGGCCGACCCTTCGGGGCGTCGCCCCCTCTCGAGGAGAACCACACAGACATGAGCACGATCGATCCCGACGGCATCCCCGTCCGCCCGCGCACCCTCGCCGAGAAGGTGTGGGACGACCACCTCGTCGTCAAGGGCGAGGACGGCCAGCCCGACCTCATCTACATCGACCTGCACCTCGTCCACGAGGTGACGAGCCCCCAGGCGTTCGACGGCCTGCGGGCCGAGGGGCGCCCGGTGCGGCGACGGGACCTCACGATCGCGACCGAGGACCACAACACACCCACGTGGGACATCGACAAGCCCATCGCCGACCTGACCAGTCGCACGCAGATCGACACCCTGCGTCGCAACGCCGCGGAGTTCGGCGTCAGACTGCACTCCCTCGGAGACAAGGAGCAGGGCATCGTCCACGTGGTGGGACCCCAGCTGGGCTTGACTATGCCGGGCATCACGGTCGTCTGCGGCGACAGCCACACCTCGACCCACGGCGCCTTCGGGGCGATGGCGTTCGGCATCGGCACGAGCGAGGTCGAGCACGTCCTGGCGACCCAGACGCTGCCGCTCAAGCCCTTCAAGACCATGGCCATCACCGTCGAAGGCGAGCTGAAGCCCGGCGTGACCGCGAAGGACATCATCCTCGCCGTGATCGCGAAGATCGGCACCAACGGCGGCCAGGGCTACGTGCTGGAGTTCCGTGGGTCCGCGATCCGCTCGCTCTCCATGGAGGGGCGGATGACGATCTGCAACATGTCCATCGAGGCGGGCGCGCGTGCCGGGATGGTCGCGCCCGACGAGACGACCTTCGCCTACGTCAAGGGCAAGCCGCACGCACCGCAGGGCCAGGACTGGGAGGATGCGGTGGCCTACTGGCGCACCCTCCCCAGCGACGAGGGCGCCGTCTACGACGCCGAGGTCTTCCTCGACGCGGACGCGCTCGAGCCGTTCGTCACGTGGGGGACCAACCCCGGTCAGGGCGTCTCGCTGAGTGACGTCGTCCCGGCGCCCGATGACTTCGCGGACCCCAACGAGCGCGCCGCCGCCGAACGTGCGCTGGAGTACATGGATCTCGTTCCCGGCACGCCGCTCAAGGACGTCCCCGTCGACGCGGTGTTCATGGGGTCGTGCACGAACAGCCGCATCGAGGACCTCCGGGCCTTCGCCTCTCTGATCGAGGGGCGCACGAAGGCGGAGGGCGTGCGCGTCATGGTGGTCCCGGGGTCTGCACGCGTCCGGCTCGAGGCCGAGGCGGAGGGACTGGACAAGGTGTTCCTCGATTTCGGAGCCGAGTGGCGCTTCGCCGGGTGCTCCATGTGTCTCGGCATGAACCCGGATCAGCTGTCCCCGGGGGAGCGTTGCGCCTCGACCAGCAATCGCAACTTCGAGGGACGTCAGGGCAAGGGCGGGCGCACGCACCTCGTGTCGCCGCTGGTCGCCGCCGCGACCGCGGTCCTCGGGCGCCTCGCCAGTCCGTCCGATCTGCCCGCACGCGAGAAGGTCGAGGCCTGACATGGAAGCGTTCGAGACGCACACCGGCATCGCGGCGCCCTTGCGCCGTTCCGCGGTGGACACCGACCAGATCATCCCCGCGGTGTACCTCAAGCGGGTCACCAAGACCGGCTTCGACGACGCCCTCTTCGCCAACTGGCGCCAGGATCCGGACTTCGTCTTGAATCGACCGGAGTTCGCTGCGGCATCCGTCCTGGTCGCGGGGCCGGACTTCGGCACCGGATCGAGCCGCGAGCACGCCGTGTGGGCGCTGCGGGACTACGGATTCCGGGTGGTCCTGAGCACGAAGTTCGCCGACATCTTCCGCGGGAACGCGGGCAAGCAGGGGCTCGTCACCGGGGTGGTGTCCGAGATCGACCTCGAGGCGATCTGGGCGGCGATCGACGCACGCCCGGGTGTCACGATGACGGTGGACCTCCGAGCCCGCTCCGCGGTCGTCGACGGCGACCCGGCGCGCGGCGTCGCCCCTCTCCAGGTGGCGTTCGACATCGACGATTACACTAGGTGGCGGCTTCTCGAAGGCCTCGACGACATCGGGCTCACCCTGCGCAACGCAGACCGGATCGCGGACTTCGAGGCCCGGCGCGAGGCATGGCGGCCCCGCACGCTCCCGGTTCCCTCCGAGAGCACGTCATAGGGCAGACCGCGCCACAAGCGCGTTCTGCCGCCAGCCATCCTCGAGACACAAGTGAGGTCCCCTGCATGAAGTCACTCGTCGGCGTCGATGCCGAGTCGACCGCCCTCTCCCGCGAGACCGCCGGGGAGGTCCTGGCCATCCGCGGCGGACGTCCCCTGACCGGTCGGGTCGAGGTCAAGGGCGCGAAGAACCTGGCGACCAAGGCCATGGTGGCAGCCCTGCTGGGGGAGACTGCGAGCGTCCTGCGCGACGTACCCGACATCAGCGACGTGCAGGTCGTCCGTTCGCTGCTCGAGGTGCACGGTGTCACGGTGAGGGACGGGGATGAGGCCGGGTCGCTGCGCCTCGATCCGAGCGGTGCGGTCTCGGCGCACTTCGAGGAGATCGACGCGCACGCCGGCGCCTCCCGCATCCCCATCCTCTTCTGCGGCCCGCTGCTCCATCTCCTCGGTGAGGCGCTCATCCCGGACCTCGGCGGATGCCGCATCGGCGACCGACCGATCAACTTCCACATGGATGCTCTCCGCGCCTTCGGAGCCGTCGTGGACAAGAGCTACGAGGGCATCCGGATCACGGCGCCGAACGGCCTCCACGGAGCCGACATCGAGCTGCCCTACCCGAGCGTCGGAGCGACCGAGCAGGTGCTGCTGACCGCCGTCCGCGCGCGCGGCGTCACGGAGCTGCGGAACGCCGCGATCGAGCCCGAGATCATGGACCTCATCGCCGTCCTCCAAAAGATGGGCGCGATCATCTCGTACGAGCCGAACCGCGTCATCCTGATCGAGGGCGTCGAGAAGCTGCGTGGCTACGATCACCGTTGCATCTTCGACCGCAACGAGGCGGCATCCTGGGCCTGCGCGGCCCTCGCGACAGACGGCGACATCTTCGTCGGCGGCGCACGTCAGCAGGAGATGCTGACGTTCCTGAACGTCTTCCGGAAGGCGGGCGGCTGGTTCGACGTGCACGAGGACGGCATCCGTTTCCGTCGTGACGACGCGCTGAAGCCCGTGATGGTCGAGACCGATGTGCATCCCGGTTTCATGACCGATTGGCAGCAGCCGCTGATCGTCGCGCTCACGCAGGCCGCCGGTACATCGGTCGTCCACGAGACCGTCTACGAGAACAGGCTCGGATTCACCGAGGCTCTCGTCCAGATGGGGGCCGACATCGTCGTGCACCCGCAGGGTCTGGCCAGCCCGGAGCGCCGTGTCCCGCGCCGCGCGCTCGAGCAGGCGGCGGTGATCACGGGCCCGACTCCGCTGCACGGCGCGGACGTCGTCGTCCCCGATCTCCGCGGCGGGTACAGCTACCTCATCGCCGCGCTGGCAGCCGAGGGGGAGTCGATCGTCCGCAACGTCGGCATCCTGCGCCGCGGATACGAGAAGCTCCTGGACAAGCTGGACGCGCTCGGCGCGGACTACGACGTCGTCGGCTGATGATGTCGGGCCCCGCGCGTCGCGCATCACCGGAGAAGTCGCGTCCGAGCGCATTCTGGCCCCTCGCGGCGGTCGCCGTGCCGTTGATCAGCGCGCTCATGAAGATCGAGATCGAGGGGGCGGAGAAGCTCCCCCGCGAGGGTGCGTACGTCCTCGCCCCGAACCACTACTCCGAGGTCGATCCGCTCGCCGTGGCCCTCGCGGTGTGGCGAATGGGCCGCGCGCCGCGATTCATGGCCAAGGAGAGCCTCTTCCGCGTGCCGGTTCTGGGCTGGATCCTGCGCAGCACGGGTATGGTTCCCGTCGCGCGGTCCTCGTCCGCGTCGGCTGCTCGACAGACGCTGGATGCGGCGGAGACGCTCGTCCGCCACGGGCGCGGGGTCATCGTCTACCCCGAGGGGACGCTGACGCGCGAACCCGACCTGTGGCCGATGCGCGGCAAGACCGGCGCCGCCCGCCTCGCACTCGCCGGCGGTATCCCCGTGGTGCCGATGGCGCATTGGGGAGTGCAGCAGGTCATGCCGCGCTACGGGAAGTTCCGGATGTGGCCGCTGCGTCGACGTGTGCGCGTTGTCGTGGGTGATCCGATCGATCTCGCTGCTCGAGGGGCGACGCTGACGCAGCCGGGCACGCTCATCGCCGCCACCGACGAGGTGATGGGCGAGATCTCCGCGCTCCTCTCGCGCCTGCGCGACGCGCCGGCGCCACCGGCTCGCTGGGATCCGAGCCAGCATGGGCAGAAGGAGACCGGTCGCCTTGACCCGTAGACAGGATTCGGCTCGCCCTCGCGTCGCGGTCATCGGTGCGGGGAGCTGGGGCACGACGTTCGGGAAGATCCTCGCGGACGGCGGCGCGCACGTGACGATGTGGGCGCGCCGGCCCGAGCTCGCCGCGGAGATCCAGGAAGCCAAACGCAACACCGGATACCTCCCCGGCGTGAACCTGCCGCGGGAGATGTCCGCCACGCACCACCTCTCGGAGGCCCTGGACGGCGCCGAGCAGGTGTATCTCTCGATCCCGAGCCAGGCCGTCCGGCAGAACCTCAAGGCGCTGCGACCCCTCCTCCTGCGCACCGATGCGCCGGTGGTGTCGCTGATGAAGGGCGTCGAGAAGCGGACCGGCCTGCGCATGAGCCAGGTGATCGAACAGGAGCTGCACTGCGACCCCGCGCGGATCGCGGTGGCCTCGGGACCGAATCTCGCACTTGAGATCGCACGGGAGCAGCCGACCGCCGCTGTGATCTCCTCGACCGATCAGGAGACCGCCGACGCCGTCGCGCGCCGCTGCCGCAATCGGTACTTCCGCACGTTCGTGAACACCGACGTCATCGGCACCGAGTTCGGCGGTGTGCTGAAGAACCTCATCGCGGTGGCGATCGGGATCGTCGACGGTGTCGGCTACGGGGAGAACACCAAAGCCTCCATCATCACGCGAGGCTTGGTGGAGATGACGGATTTCGCGGTGGCCTACGGCGCTCAGCCCGGCACCCTCCAAGGTCTCGCCGGGCTCGGAGACCTGATCGCCACGTGCCAGTCGCCGCTCAGCCGGAACAACACCGCCGGGCGGCTTCTCGGTCAGGGCTACTCCTTCCAGGACGTGGTGAAGCAGATGCAGCAGACTGCGGAGGGGCTCGCGTCCGTCGCGCCGGTCCTGCAGCTCGCTCGCGAAGTCGGCGTGCAGATGCCGATCGTGGAGCAGGTGAAGATGGTTCTGGATGGAACGATGGATCCGCGCGACATCGCGCCGCACCTCACCACCGACGACGACACCCCGCAGGGGGAGAGGACACAGCATGGACAGGCCGGCGGTGGTGGTGCTCTTCGGAGGTCGCTCCAGCGAGCACTCGATCAGTTCCGCCACGGCGGGCGGGGTTCTACGGGCGATCGATCGTGACCGCTACCGGGTGATCCCGGTCGGCATCACCCGCGACGGTGTCTTCGTCCTCGAATCCGACGACCCGGACCGCTTCACGATGGACGCGGGACGTCTGCCCGAGGTCGTCGACAACGGCACACGGGTGCTGTGGCCGGAGGGCGGGGGAGACCAGACCCTCCGGGTACGACGGGCGGACGGGACGACGGACCCGATCGGTCGCGTCGACGTGGTCCTCCCGATCCTCCACGGGGTGCACGGCGAGGACGGGACGGTGCAGGGGTTCCTGGACACCCTTCGTCTTCCGTACGCGGGCGGCGGAGTCCTCGACTCGGCACTGTGCATGGACAAGCACTTCATGAAGATCGTGCTCGCGGCGGCGGGCGTGCCCGTCGCGCCCTGGGTCACGGTCACCCGCGCACGATGGTCCCGGGAGCCGGATGTCGTGCGCGCCGAAGCCGCCCGACTGGGGGAGACGTCGTTCGTCAAGCCCGCGCGCGCCGGGTCGAGCGTCGGCGTGTCGAAGGTGCACGAGCCCGGTGAGCTCCACGCCGCGCTGGAGATCGCGTTCGCCGAGGACGACAAGGTGCTGATCGAAACCGCCATCGTCGGCCGGGAGATCGAGGTCGCCATCCTCGAGGGGCGCGATGGCGGGTCACCGCGAGCCTCCCTGCCCGGCGAGATCGTCCTCACGACCCGTGAGTTCTACGACTTCGAGGGGAAGTACCTCGGCGGCGACGGGGCCGAGGTCGTCTGCCCGGCCGACCTCGGTCCCGCCGACGTCGACGCGATCCGCGCGCTCGGCATCCGCGCGTTCGAAGCCGTCGACGGGCGGGGACTGGCCCGGGTCGACTTCTTCGCGACGCCGGACGGGAAGCTCGTGGTCAACGAGCTGAACACCATGCCAGGATTCACGCCGATCTCGATGTTCCCGAAGTGCTGGATCGCCTCGGGGATGAGCTATCCGGAGCTCATCTCCGAGCTGATCGAGACCGCGCTCGACCGCGCGTCCTGATCACCCCTCGGCATCGACGGCGTCGCCGCGCTCGAGGCACCGCGACCCGTCGGGCGGGAGAACCGAGACCAGGGCTGACAGGCGGTCCAGAACCTCGGCGCTCGAGACACGCTCATTGTCGAGATAGAGCTCCACAGCCGGTACGCGCCCGAACGTCGTGACCCGATACCGCGGCGCCTCCGACTCGTCGATGACCCAATCGACACCCGCGACGGTCCGGCAGGGGAGGGTGGTCGGTCCGATCGGCTCGAGACCGCAGGTGAAGAGGATCGACGCACTCGGATCGCCCCACGCCGCGGTCGCCTGAGCATCCGTCCATCGGCGCGGCTCGCCGTCGACCTGGTCGGGCAGCCGCACCATGACGTCCGCGCACGCCGGGTCGTTCGACTGCGGGGCGGCCTCCATGGCGATCGTCGGAGCGCACCCGGCGAGCATCACGAGGGCCGCAGCGAGGACGGATGCCGCCGGCAGACGGAGGGGAGAACGCACCATCCCAGGCTAACCTGGTCCGGATGACCCGATCCGATGCCCGCGTGGGCGATCTCGACGAGCGAACGGTGCTCGCGCACATCCTCGATCGGGTCGGCCCGACGACCGCCCTCCTCGGGCCCGGTGATGATGCTGCGGTCCTGTCCGTGCCGGGGGGTCGGATCGTCGCGAGCGTGGACACCCTCGTCCACGGCCCCGACTTCCGCACCGCATGGACGGACGGCTTCTCCCTGGGGTGGAAGGCGGCGGCGGTGAACCTCGCGGACATCGCGGCGATGGGGGCACGCCCGACCTCGCTGCTGGTCGCGCTCGCGATGCCGCCGGAGACGAGACTGGCGGACGTCGGCGCGATCGCCGACGGACTGCGGGCGGCGTGCGACGTGCTCGCACCGGGTTGCGCGGTGGACGGTGGAGACCTCGCCGTGTCCGACACGCTGACCGTCGCGGTGACCGCCCTGGGTGTGCTCGAGGGGAGCGAACCCGTCACACGGTCGGGCGCTCGCGTCGGAGATGTGCTCGCCGTGAGCGGCCGTCTCGGTCCCGCCGCGCGGGGCCTGTCCCTTCTCTTCGAACGCTTCCGCGACGGCGAAGGGCGACCTGTCCCTCCGCGTACCGCGGATCTCACGGCTGACGAGGCCGGGGATCTCGACGCCCAGCTCCGTCCCCGACCGCCGATCGCCGACGGACGGCGCGCGGCGGAGGCGGGCGCGACGGCCATGATGGACGTCTCGGACGGTCTGCTGCTGGATGCCGCCCGGATGGCCCGCGCGTCCGCGGTGACGCTCGATATCGATTCCGCCGCGCTCGGAAGAGACGTGTCGACCGCCCTCACCGGCGGCGAGGACCACGCGCTCCTCGCGACCTTTCCGGCGGGCGTCAGGCTCCCGGGGTCGTTCGCGGCCATCGGCCGCGCCCGCGAAGGCGCGGCTCCCGGCGTGCTCGTCGACGGCGAGGAGCCCCGCGGCCGCGGGGGCTGGGATCCCTATCAGGACTGGGATCGCGGGCGGGGCTGATCCTCGGATCCGTCGACGGCGGCGTGCCAGACCGTGGTGTCTCCGTACCGTTTCTCCCGAAGGGGCGCGAGCGAGTGCGGCCAGCGCGGTGGATCCGACCGTGACGCCCGCTCGACGACGACGCGACCACCGTCGGAGAGCAGACCGCCGACCCGATCGAGGCACGTCGCGAGGTCGGTTGCCGACAGATCGTAGGGCGGATCGATGAACACCAGGTCCCACGCGCCGCGCGCGGCGGCGAGATAGGCATCCACCGCGCGTCGGTGCACCCTGATCTCCGCGGCCGATCCCAACGCCTTGCGAACCCGCGCCGCGTTCGCGGAGATGATCGCGGCCGCCTGGGGAGCCCTCTCGACAAGATCGACGCTCGCCGCGTCGCGGCTGATCGCTTCGAGCCCCAGCGCCCCGGAGCCGGCGTACAGATCGAGCACCCGCGCCCCCGAGACGAGATCCGCGGCCTCGAGTGCGGAGAAGATCGACTCGCGCACACGATCACTCGTCGGTCGCGTGCCGGACGCCGGCACATCCAGGCGGACGGAGCCGGCGCGTCCGGAGATGATGCGGGTCACCCGTCCACGATAGCGATCGCTATGATCGCCCCGGGGGCGGAGCGAACGAACGCGGAGGTTCGATATGAACGGTCGTCTACGTCTGACCCTGCTCGCGACGATGTGCGCAGGCGCCGTCCTCCTCGGAGGATGCGCCGCCGAGGGCGGTGAGACCACCCCGACGGCGGCGGCTTCCCCGTCCGCCACCCCGCCCTCCGACCCCGAGCCGACCGCGGAGCCCGATCCTCCGGCATCCTCGGCGGTCCTCCCGACCGAGTGCGGGTTGCTCGCGAGCGAGCCGACCCGCGCGGAGACGGTCGGCGACATGACGCTCCAGAGCGACGGTGCCGACTTCGTCCGCCCCGCCCCGGAGGGTTCTTCGCTCGCGCTCGGCTGCGACTGGATCGTCGGGGAGGCCAGCGGCGTCCTGCTCCTGATCAGGACCGCGGATGACGCGGCGGTGACGGCAGGGTTGGAGGCCTTGACGGCGGACGGGTGGAAGTGCCGGCCGGCGGAGGACTTCGGCGCGCAGTTCTGCCAGGCGGCCGGCGGCACGACGGAGACCGAAGAGGTCATCGTCGCCCGTGAGGACGTGTGGATCTACCTGTCGTCCGTGAACCGGAACGCGCGGGCCTTCCTCTCCGAGATCGTCGCCGACATCTTCCCCTCCTGACTCGCGGGGCGGTGTCCGACCCGGAATCTAGACTCGAGGCATGACGCCGCTCACCCTGGATTCGCGACTGAGCGCAGCGGTGGGCGAGAAGACGGCGAAGACGCTCGATCGTGCCTTCGGCATGAAGACGGTCGCCGACCTCCTCCAGCACTATCCGCGGCGCTACGCCCGTCGAGGTGAGCTGACGCCCATCATGGCCCTGCCGGTGGGGGAGTCCGTCACGATCGTGGCCGAGGTCCGACAGGTGCGGGAGCGGCGCATGCGCCAGCGCAGCGGACAGATCCTCGAGGTCGTGATCAGCGACGGCGTCGGCGAGATCACCCTCACGTTCTTCAATCAGGCCTGGCGAGCGAAGGACCTCGTGCCCGGGCGACGAGGGATCTTCGCCGGGAAGGTCGGACAGTACCGCGACACCCTTCAGCTGGCGCACCCCGACTACCAGCTGTTCGACGATGCCGCATTGGCGATCCAGACGGCGCAGGCCAATGCGAACCTGCCGATCGCGATCTACCCCGCGACCGCCGCCGTCTCCAGCTGGAAGATCGCCACGGTCGTCGAGCTGGTTCTCGACCGGCTGGGTCCGGTGTCCGAGCCCCTGCCGGCGGAGTTCCGGGAACGCCTCCTCCTGCTCGACGCGCGTACCGCGCTGGAGCGCATCCATCGTCCGCAGAATTTCGACGAGATCGACGCCGCCCGCCAGACCCTCCGCATGCACGAGGCGTTCGTGCTGCAGTCCGCCCTGTTGCAGCAGCGGGCTTTCGTCCGATCGTGGGGAGCGACGCCGCGCGAGCCAGGAGCACTGCGCGAGGCGTTCGACGCGGCGCTGCCTTTCGACCTCACCGCCGACCAGATCGAGGTCGGAGCCGAGATCGACGGCGACCTGCGCCGCGCGCACCCCATGAATCGGCTCGTGCAGGGCGAGGTCGGGTCGGGGAAGACCCTTGTCGCGCTGCGCGCCATGCTCCAGGTGGCCGAGTCCGGCGGGCAGGCGGCGCTCATCGCCCCGACGGAGGTGCTCGCCGGGCAGCATCTGCGCTCCATCACCCGCATGCTCGGTCCGACGCTGGCGCCCGAGCTCATGCCGACCCTGCTGACCGGCCAGATGACGACGACGGAGCGTCGGAAGGCGGCGTTGCGCGTGGCGTCCGGCCAGGCCCGCATCGTCGTCGGCACGCACGCGCTCCTGAGCGCCTCCACGACGTTCGCCGACCTCGCCCTCGTCGTCGTCGACGAGCAGCACCGTTTCGGTGTCGCGCAGCGCGAAGCGCTCCGCGCGAAGGGGCAGGCTCCGCACACCCTGGTGCTCACCGCCACGCCGATTCCGCGGACGGTGGCGATGACCGTCTTCGGCGACCTCGACGTGTCCACCATCCGGACGATGCCCGCCGGCCGCGCCGGCATCAGCACTCATGTCGCCCCCCTCGCCGAGCATCCCAGCTGGTTCGCCCGGGTCTGGGATCGCGTCGTGGAGGAGGTCGCGGCCGGTCGACAGGCGTTCGTCGTCTGCGCCGCGATCGATGCGGACGCGCTGTCGGGCGCCGACGAGGTCACCGACGAGGACGAACCCGATGCCCCCGCGGATCCATCGGCCATCGTTGGGGACGCGGCGACCGGCGCGGAGGCTCCACCGGCCAAGACGCGCTGGGGGGTCGCGCAGGTCATCGACCTCCTGTCGCGGCATCCGTCGTACGCGACACTGCGAGTCGAGCCGCTGCACGGCAAGATGCCGGCGGACGAGAAGGACGCCGTCATGCAGGCGTTCGCGCGCGGCGACATCGACGTCCTGGTGGCCACGACCGTCATAGAGGTCGGCGTGGACGTCCCCAACGCCTCGACGATGGTCATCCTGGAGGCCGATCGCTTCGGGGTGTCGCAGCTGCATCAGCTGCGCGGTCGGGTCGGCCGAGGCGGCGTGCCCGGACTCTGTCTTCTCGTGACCGAGGCGACGGTCGGCTCGTCATCCCGCTCCCGCGTCGAGGCCGTCGCTTCGACACTGGACGGGTTCCATCTCGCCGAGGTCGACCTCGAGCTCCGGGGAGAGGGCGACGTCCTGGGCGACCTCCAGTCCGGCGCCCGATCCTCCCTGCGTCTCCTGCGGGTCGTCACGGACGCGGAGCTCATCCTCGTCGCCCGGCAGGCCGCGGAGGAGCTGCTGAACGAGGATCCCGCACTCGTCCGGCACCCGGGACTCGCCGAGGCGGTGGACCGGCGCATGAGCGCGGAGCAGCGCGCGGCGCTCGGACGTTCCTGACGGCGGCCGCCGGTAGGCTGAGCCGCATGAACAGCCGGATCGCCGTCGTTCCCGGGTCCTTCGACCCGCCCACCCTCGGTCATCTGGACGTGATCCGCCGTGCGGCGGCGCTGTACGAACAGCTGCACGTGCTGGTGGTGCACAATCCGGAGAAGGAGGCGATGCTGCCCATCGCCCAGCGGCTGGCGCTTCTCGAGCAGGCCATCGCCGACGAGCAGATCGGCGGAGACGTCGTGGTGGCCTCATGGAGCGTCGGTCTTCTGGTGGACTACGCCACGGATGTCGGCGCCGGCGTCCTGGTGAAGGGCATCCGTTCGCAGGTGGACGTCGCGTACGAGACGCCGATGGCGATCGTCAATCGGCACCTGGCTCATGTCGAGACGGTCTTCCTCCTCCCGGATCCGGCACATGCGCTCGTGTCGAGCTCTCTCGTCCGGCAGGTCGCGGCGTTGGGCGGCGACGTGTCGCCTTTCGTCCCCGGTGCGGTCGCGCGCTTCCTCGACCGGGGCGCGGACGCGCGTGCGGCCGATGCACAGACCGACGCCGCTAGCATGGACGACCGTGGCTAAGAAGCATGTGAACGGTCCGCTCGTGGTCCCGGTGCGCGACATCATGTACCGATCCGGCGAGATGCGCGAGCACGACCTCACCCTCCCCATTCCGGAGAAGTGGGGTGAGGGTCTGGTCTCCGTCGCCGAAGGCGAGGAACTGGATGCGCACGTCCGTCTGGAGTCCGTCCACGAGGGCATCCTGGTGACGGCTGAGCTCGACACGCGGTACACCGGGGTGTGCGGTCGGTGCCTCATCGACATCGCCGAGCCCGTCGAAGTCGAGATCCAGGAGCTTTTCGCGTATTCTGGGTCGGAAGAAACTGACTTCGAGGTTCAAGACGACCACGTGGATCTTGAAACTCCGGTCAGGGATGCGATCGTCCTGTCGCTTCCGTTTCAGCCGGTGTGTCAGCCGGACTGCCCCGGTCTTGATCCGGCCACGGGCGAGAGGTTGACCGTGAGCACCGGCGCACCGCAGGGTGAGCCCATCGATTCGCGCTGGGCCGCGCTCCAGGACTACACCCCAGACCACGACACCGACGCCCGACCGTGAGGTCGCGGCGCCCCCGACAGAAGAGAGTCAGCCATGGCAGGTAACCCCCCGAAGCGGAAAGTCTCCCGTTCCAACACCCGCTCGCGCCGCGCGCAGTGGAAGGCCGAGGCCCCCACGCTGGTGAAGACCATCGAGAACGGCAAGGTCGTCTACAGCCGCCCGCACCAGGCGAAGGTCGTCACCGACTCGCAGGGCACGGAGCTGTTCCTCGAGTACAAGGGCCGGAAGGTCGCCGACGTCTGATCGCGTCCGCGCGGAGGCTATCTCCGACGCGGCGATGAACAGTCTCACCGACAAGCTCGGGGTCGATATCGACCCCGAGCTTCTGTCGCTGGCTCTGACCCACCGCTCGTGGGCGTATGAGAACGGGCAGGGGCCCCACAACGAACGGCTCGAGTTCCTGGGGGACTCCGTCCTCGGCCAGGCGGTCACCGTCTTCCTCTACACCCGGCATCCCGAGCTGGACGAGGGGTCGCTGGCGAAGAGACGTGCTGCGGTCGTGTCCACGCTCGCCCTAGCGGAGGTGGCGCGCGGCATCGATCTGGGCGCTCACGTGAAGCTCGGGCGGGGTGAGAATCAGACCGGCGGACGCGACAAGGACTCGATCCTCGCGGACACCACGGAGGCGCTCATCGGCGCGACCTATCTCTCCGCCGGGCCGGAGGCGGCCACCGCGCTCGTCCTCCGCCTGCTCGAGCCCCTCCTCGCCGACCCGGAGCGCTACGGCGCGGCCGTCGATCCGAAGACCGCACTCCAGGAGGCGGCAGCGCGCCTGGCCGCGGCGGCGCCGATGTACAGCGTCACCGCCCAGGGGCCGGACCACGATCGCACCTTCACCGCGGTGGTCGAGGTCGCCGGCATCCGCTCGGAGGGAATCGGTCGCAGCAAAAAGCACGCCGAGATGGCCGCGGCCCTGACCGCGTGGAGGGAGCTGTCGGGTCGTGCCTGAGCTTCCGGAGGTGGAGGTGGTGCGCTCGGGACTCGCGCCCGCTGTGGTGGGCGCGAGGGTATCCGCCGTCACGGTCCACGATCCGCGCGCACTCACTCGGCATCCGACCACGCCCGACGATTTCGAACGCGCGCTGACCGGCGCGCGGGTGGGCGCGGTCTGCCGACGCGGGAAGTTCCTCTGGATGCCGGTCGAAGCCGCGATCGGCTCCGATGCATCCCGCGCACTCGTGGCCCATCTCGGCATGAGCGGCCAGATGCTTCTTCGCGCATCGGACGCCCCCGCGGAGCGACACGAGCGGATCCGCATAGACATCGAGCATCCCGTGCACGGCGCCCTGGCCGTCGTCTTCGCGGACCAGCGCACCTTCGGATCTCTCGCGCTGGATCCCCTTCTCCCGACGGCGGATGCCGCGCCCGGGGGCTTCGGCTCCGGTGATGCGCTCGTCCCCGCGCAGGTCGCGCACATCGCCCGTGATCCCCTCGATCCCGCCCTCGACGAGACCCGCCTTCGGCGGCTGCTGGGACGCAAGGCATCGGGCATCAAACGTGTACTGCTCGATCAGACCGTCCTCAGCGGTATCGGCAACATCTACGCCGACGAGGCGCTGTGGGCGGCGCGCATCCACCCGGAGACACCGGCCGACACCCTGTCCGCGCGACGCGTGACACGGCTCCTCGACGAGATCCGCACCGTCCTGCACAGGGCGCTGGCCGAGGGCGGCACGAGCTTCGACGCGCAGTACGTCAACGTCAACGGCCAGGCCGGTTACTTCGCCCACTCGCTGCACGCCTACGGGCGGACCGGCGCCCCCTGTCATCGGTGCGCGCGCCCCATCCTGCGGGTGTCGTTCATGAATCGCTCGAGCCACTACTGCCCCCGGTGTCAACGGCTCCCGCGAGGCCGCTGACACCGGGGCTCAGTCGCGTGGGGGGAGCACCTTCTTCCACGCACCTCCGTAGGCGAGGGGAACGAAACCCATCGCCTCGTTGATGTCGAGCATCGGACGATTCTCCTCGGCGTTGTAGGTCAGGACGCGCGGTGACGACGGGGCGTGCTCACGCCAGGCGAGCAGCCCGGCGCACTTAACGAGGAGTCCGAGACGGTGCCCGCGGTGCTCACGGAGGACGAGAGTGTCCTCCTGGTGGGTCGCTCCGGTCCGGTCCCGGCCGATGACCAGTTCGTTGAACGCGCACAGCCGTCCCGACTCCCGGTGTTGAGCTGCGGTCACCAGCATGTGCTGTCCGCCGCTCAGGTAACGCGCGTCGTGCTCGGAGATGCGGGCGGCATCCCAGTGCTCCTCGTCCATCTCCAGATCGGCGGAAGGAGCATCCGTCGACATCCTCGATTTCATCCAGGCGTACTCCTCGACGAACGCCGGGGGTGTGGGGAGGGTCCACTGGACGACGCGATACGCCGTGGATGCACGCTCCGCGTCCGCGAGCAGCTCCCGCACGCGTGGGAGATCCCCGTCGAGGGCGAGTGCGCTGTTGCGTTCGACCTGCTCGAGGCGGTAGCCGTGAGCAAGGTAGAACCGCGCGGCGTGATCCAGCGGTACGCGGCCGAATCCGGTGGGCGCGTCCAGCTGCTCTCCCGGTGACGCGGGATGCGCGGCCCACGACTGCAGGACATGTCGGCCGTGCGCGCGCGCTTCCCCTTCGATCATCGCCAGGGCTGCCGAGCCGATTCCGCGTCCCCAGGCTGCCCGGAGGAGTTCGATGAGCCAGAGGGCGGAGGCGGATCCGTCTTCGAGCGGCAGATCGAGCCCGACGCGGCCGACGACGGTCCCGTTCCAGACGGCCGACCACACGCGACGGATCTCGAACGGGCTCGGCGCGTAGTGCGGCAGGAGCTCCTCCGGAGTCATCGATTCGTCGTCGTGTCCGTTGATCTCGCGGTAGACGCGGTTGCGGACCTCGACCATCGTCCGGAAGTCGAGGGCCTCGGGAGCGGTGAGGTCGTCGGGGACGGAGAGCTCCCGCAGCTCGAGGCCGGCGGGATGGGCGGTGTTCATGGTCTTTCCTTCGATCGGGTGTGGCACGGATCAGAGGCGGGGCGCGAGAAGGAGCAGGCGCAGAGCTCGGTGCTCGCGATGCGAGCGGAGTTCGTCGGGGGAGTGCGGGCGCGCGTGGTCGCGGCGCTCGTCGAGCGTGAGGTACATGACGGAGCTTTCCGTTGAGGAGGAGGATGTGGGTTGCCGGGCGCGCAGAGAGGTGCCGGGACGGGAGGCGCGAGGACAGCGCGGGCGCGGTGCAGACCGGGGTCTGCCGGGGGCGAGGCGTCGCCGAGATCAGGCGGACGCGGTCGGGCGACGACGAGGGGTCGTCGAGGCGACGAAGCCGATGCGGGTGAGGATCATCATGACGACCTCCTTTCGTGTGCCGGTGCGATCTGGAACGTTAGCGCAGGAACACCCAGCTTCGCAACACCCCCGGGCGTGTCGCGCGTGCGCTCCACGCCCCGCGGCCCGCCGCCGACGGTCCGACGACACCATCGACTACCGTGGGCGTGTGATCCGGCGCCGCGACCCGAGGGTCCTCCCATGCACCTGAAGAGCCTCACGCTCAAGGGCTTCAAGTCCTTCGCGCAGCCGACCACGTTCGCGCTGGAGCCCGGTGTCACCTGCATCGTCGGTCCGAACGGCTCGGGCAAGTCGAACGTCGTCGACGCCCTGGCCTGGGTGATGGGCGAGCAGGGAGCGAAGACCCTCCGTGGCGGGAAGATGGAGGACGTCATCTTCGCCGGGACGTCCACGCGAGGGCCGCTCGGTCGCGCGGAGGTGCAGCTCACCATCGACAACGGCGACGGCGCGCTGCCCATCGAGTATTCCGAGGTCACGATCAGCCGAACGCTGTTCCGCAACGGCAGCAGCGAGTACGCGATCAACGGTCAGAGCTGCCGCCTGCTCGACGTGCAGGAACTCTTGAGCGATTCCGGGCTCGGACGCGAGATGCACGTGATCGTGGGACAGGGGCGCCTCGACAGCGTGCTCCAGGCAACCCCCGAGGACCGACGCGGATTCATCGAGGAGGCCGCCGGCATCCTCAAGCATCGGCGACGGAAGGAGAAGACGCTCCGCAAGCTCGAGGCCATGGAGGCGAACCTCACGCGCGTGAACGATCTCGCCGGGGAGCTCCGGCGGCAGCTGAAGCCGCTGGGGCGGCAGGCCGAGGTAGCCCGGGAGGCCGCGGGGATCGCGGCGGAAGTCAGGGACGCGAAGGCGCGGCTCATGGCGGACGATCTGCTCCGCGTGCGCGCAGTACTCGCGGATGCGGCACGCGGCGAGCAGGAGACGCATGCCGAGCGGGCAGGGCTGCAGTCACGCCTCGACGACATCCGCGCGCGGATCGAGCGGCTGGAGTCGGACCAGCGCTCGGAAGCCGTCGACGAGGCGCGAGGGGTGACCTCGGGACTCGAGCGCGTTCAGGAGCGCACGCGCGGCCTGTATGCGCTCGTGGGGCAGAGACTCGCGCTCCTCGGCTCCGCGGAGGACGACGAGCGCGTCGAGATCGCGACCGTATCGCCCCAGATGATCGACGCCGCACGGGCAGAGATCGCCGAGGTCACGGACGGTCTGCAGGGAGCGCAGGATGCCGCTACCGCTGCGGGGCGGGATGTGACACGCGCCCGCGCCGAGCTCGACGCCCTCGACGCCGACATCGCCGCGCAGAGCGCTCTCGTCTCCTCCCACGACATGCGCCTGACGGCGCTACGCGGAACCGCGGAGGCCGCGGAGTCGACCCTCGCCGCGGTGCGCACCGCGGTCGAGCGGCAGCAGAACGCGCTCGATGCCGCGCACGCCCGCCGCGCGGAGGCGGAGAAGGCTCTGGACGACCTCGGCACCGCGCCCGACCCGGAGGCCGACGCGGCCGAGGCGCAGGCGGTGTACGAGCGCGCGCAACGCGACGCGACAGCGGCTGAATCCGATGTCGCCGAACTGCGTGAGCGCCTCCATACCGCCGAGCGGGAGCGGGACGCCCTGATCGCCCAGGTCACTGCACTCGGGCGCGCGCTCGAGGGCAAGAGCGCCGCGGCCGGTCTCCTGGCGGGAGATCGTGCCGGCGTGCACGGCCTCGTCAGTGACGCGGTGCAGGTGGAGACCGGCTGGGAGGCGGCGATCGCCGCCGCGCTCGGTTCGTACGCGGAGGGGGTGGTCGCGGACTCCGACCACGCGTTCGCGCTGGCCGAGGCGGCTCGAGACGAGGATCTCGGTCGCGTCGACATCGTCTTCGCCGACACGGACACGGCGGAACGTCCGGCGGCGCCGGAAGGGCTGCGCCACGCCGTCGACGTCGTCGAGGGACCGGCCGGAGTCCGGGCGCTGTTGGCGTCGGTGTTCCTGGCGGAGGATCTGGACGACGCACGGGCGGCCGCGCCGGCGCTGCCGCGCGCATCCGGACGCATCGTCACGCGCGGGGGCGAGGTGCTCACCGCGTTCTCTCTCCGGTCCGGATCCGGCGGGTCTCGTTCTCGCCTGGAGCTGATGGCGGAGCGCGATGCCGCCGCGGTTCGCCGCGATGAGATCGTCGTGGTCGCCGACTCCCTCCGCGAAGGCCTCCGAGACGCCCAGGACGCTCTTCGCGGGGCCAAGTCGCGCGCAGCCGCGGCGCTCACGGCGCTGCGGGAGCAGGATGCCGCGGCGGCCGCGCGGGCCGAGAAGTCCAATCGCGCCACCGTCCGACACGAAGCCGCCGTTGCGGAATGCGACCGGCTGGCCGCCGGCCTCGCGCAGGCCTCGGCCGCGGTGGTCGAAGCGGAGGATGCCGCCCGTGTGGCGCGGGACCAGTACACGGTCGCCCAGGAGGCGCCCCGGCCGATCCTGGACGCCTCGGCTCGGGACGACGTGCTCGGAGCCCTGGAAAGCGCACGGGACATCGAGATGCGCGCCAGGCTCGAGGTGGAGACTCTTCGGGAGCGCATCCGCGCGGCCGAGGTTCGGGTGTCGGGTCTCGAGCGGCAGCGCGAGCGGGAGCGCGCGGCCGCCGAGGAGTCGGCACGCCGCGCGGTGATCCGGCGCGAGCAGAGGGCGACGGCATCTGCGGTGGCAGAGAGGCTGCCCCCCGTCATCGACGCGATCGACCGGTCGCTGGCCGAGGCGCGGGCTGCACTCGTCGCGGCTCAGGCGGAACGCGCAGCCGTCACCGCAGAGCTCTCCACCCTGAGGCAGAACGAGAGCGATATCCGCGAGCGGCTGTCGCGGCTGACGGAGAACGTCCACGCACTGGAGCTCCGCATTCACGAGAATCGCCTCCACGCCACGGCCCTCCGGGAGCGAGCCGCCTCCGAGCTGGGGCTCGAAGAGAATATTCTTCTGGAGGAATACGGGCCCGCCGCGGCGGCGGAGGACACCGAGGATGCCGACGGCGCGGCTGTGCCGTTCGATCGGACGGCGGAGCAGAAGCGGCTCCAGGCGGCGGAGCGGAAGCTCGCTCAGCTCGGCCGCGTCAACCCGCTCGCACTCGAGGAGTTCGCAGCTCTCGAGCAGCGACACGCCTTCCTCACCGAACAGCTCGCCGATCTGACCCAGACGCGCAAGGACCTCCTCACCATCATCGAGGAGCTCGACGAGCGGATGCAGGTGATCTTCCTCGCCGCCTTCGAGGACACCCGCGTCGCCTTCGGCGAGGTGTTCCCCATCCTCTTCCCCGGAGGTACGGGATCCATCGCCCTCACGGACCCCGATTCGCCCTTGACCACGGGCATCGAGGTCTCCGTGCGGCCGGTCGGGAAGAAGATCGAGCGTCTCTCTCTGCTCTCCGGTGGTGAACGCTCGCTGGCCGCTGTGGCATTGCTCACCGCCATCTTCAAGGCACGTCCGAGTCCGTTCTACATCCTGGACGAGGTGGAGGCCGCGCTCGACGACGCGAACCTCGGGCGCCTGCTCGGGGTGTTCGAGCAGCTCCGGTCGTCGAGTCAGCTGATCGTGATCACGCATCAGAAGCGGACGATGGAGATCGCCGACGCCCTGTACGGAGTCTCGATGCGACAAGACGGCGTCTCGGCGGTGGTGGGGCAGCGCGTGCGCGAGTCGGCGTCGGCCTGAACGTCGCTCCGCGAAACCGTAGGCTGGGGCCATGGCTGAAAGCTCCTGGTCCCTCGGACGGGCCCTCCGCGGCATGTTCGTCAAGCCGACGATCGACGAGACGACATGGGACGACCTCGAAACGGCGCTGCTCACGGCCGATTTCGGCCCGGACATCACCGAGCGGATCCTCGACGAGCTGCGCGACAAGGTCGATCGCTACCGCACCACGGATCCACGCGACCTCCAGCGCATGCTCAAGGAGACGCTCGAGGAGCATTTCGCGCGCTTCGACACCACGCTGAAGCTCACCGAGCGACCCGCGGTGGTCCTCGTCGTAGGGGTCAACGGCGTGGGGAAGACCACGACGATCGGCAAGTTCGCGAAGTTCCTGCAGCGCTACGGGCGGTCCGTCGTCGTCGGCGCGGCGGACACATTCCGTGCGGCCGCCGTGGACCAGCTCGCGACATGGGCGGAGCGCGGCGGAGCGATGATCGTCCGGCCCGAACGAGAGGGCCAGGATCCGGCATCCGTGGCGTTCCAGACGATCGAGTACGCCCAGCGCACCGGCACGGAGATCGTCCTGGTCGACACCGCCGGCCGCCTGCATACCAAGGGTGGGCTGATGGACGAACTCACCAAGATCCGTCGCGTCATCGAGAAGCGTGCGCCGATCAGCGAGGTACTGCTGGTCCTGGACGCCACGACCGGTCAGAACGGCGTCCTGCAGGCGCAGGCGTTCCTCGAGCACGCGGGAGTCACGGGTCTCGTGCTCACCAAGCTCGACGGATCCGCGAAGGGCGGGTTCGTGCTCGCGGTCCAGGAGAAGACGGGCATACCGGTCAAGCTTCTCGGCCAGGGAGAGGGGATCGGAGACCTCACGGGCTTCACCCCCCACGTCTTCGCCGCCGCGCTGGTGGACTGAGCCCGGCGACACGCCCGCCCGATCTTCCCCCGCGGGGCCCGCGCTGGTTTCATGGGAACATGGCGATCGAACACGACTACTTCGGCCTGCTCGAGTCCGGGCCCGACGGTTCGATCTTCTGGTCGGAGCACGTGGAGCTCGGCGACCAGTCGGTGACGGTGGACCTCACCGCGCCCGATCAGGACGACGTCTCCGTCGATGCCCTGGATGTCGCCGCCGCTCTCATCTCCGCTCTCGAGGACCTCGACATGTCGGCGCGGAACGCGATGGTCAATGAGCTCAGCGACCGCACGAGCGAGGTGACCGAATACATCCTGCAGCAGCAGGAGGCCCTCGACGACGAGCTCGATGCCCTCCTGGTGGACGTGTCCGGCGACGTGCAGATCGACGTGATCCGCTCCCTGCAGCTGATGAGCATGACCATCCTCGCGGACGAGCACGGCGGTACCGACCCCTTCGCCGTGCTCGAGTACGCGCTCGATCCCGACGCCACCGACGATGTGCTGCTGGTCAACATCGGCACCGACGGGGCCGTGATCTCCGTCACCAGCGCCGAGTAGCGCTCCTCGTCACGGAACCCGGGGGCCGGCGGCTCGATCCGCCGGCCGCTCAGACGGCCTGGGCGAAGTCGGCCGCCGCATCTCCGGCGATGTGGGCGAGGTGCGCCGGGATCGGGCGACCCTTCGACGTCATGGATTGCGCCCACAGTCGACCCGCGCGGTACGACGAGCGCACGAGCGGCCCCGCCAGTACCCCGAGGAAGCCGATCCGCTCCGCAGCCTCCTTGAAGGCGACGAACTCGTCGGGCTTCACCCATCGCGCCACCGGGAGGTGGCGCGGAGACGGCCGCAGGTACTGGGTGATGGTGATGATGTCCGTGCCCGCGTCGTGCAGGTCCTGCAGTGCCTGCACGACCTCCTCCGGCTCCTCGCCCATGCCCAGGATCAGGTTGGACTTGGTGATCAGCCCGGCGTTCCGCGCCTGCGTCAGGACGTCGAGGGATCGCTCGTACCGGAACGCGGGCCGGATGCGCTTGAAGATGCGCGGGACCGTCTCGACGTTGTGGGCGAACACTTCCGGCCTCGACTCGAAGACCTCGCCGAGGAGGGCGGGATCGCCGTTGAAGTCCGTCGCGAGGATCTCGACGCCGGTCCCGGGGTTGTGCTCGTGGATCATGCGCACCGTCTCGGCGTGCAGCCAGGCGCCTCCGTCGGGGAGGTCGTCCCGAGCGACACCGGTGACGGTGGCATACCGCAGTCGCATCCGCGACACGCTCTCGGCGACACGTCGCGGCTCATCGGTGTCGTAGTCCGCGGGCTTGCCCGTGTCGATCTGGCAGAAGTCGCACCGCCGCGTGCACTGCGCGCCGCCGATGAGGAACGTCGCTTCGCGGTCCTCCCAGCACTCGTAGATGTTGGGGCATCCCGCCTCCTGGCAGACGGTGTGCAGACCCTCGGTCTTCACCAGCGAGTGCAGGGCCTGATACTCGGGTCCCATCTTGGCGCGGGTCTTGATCCACTCAGGCTTCCGCTCGATGGGGGTCTCGGCGTTGCGCACTTCGAGTCGGAGGAGCTTCCGCCCGCCGGGAGCAGCGGACGAGCCGCCGTTCGCACCCGCGCCGCACGCGCTCACGCGAACACCTCCGCGAAGGATGCCGCGAACACCCGATCGACGACCGAAGCGACCTCCGCGGTGGTCACGATGCGCCCCGCGACCTCGCTGACAGTCGTGACGCCGGCATCCGCGATCCCGCAGGGGATGATCGAGCGGAACGGAGCGAGCGAGTTGTCGCAGTTGACCGCGAAGCCGTGCATGGTGACGCCGCGTTCCACACGGACACCGATCGCGGCGACCTTGTCCTCGCCCATGGGGCGACGGACCCAGACGCCGCTGCGACCCTCGACCTGCCGGCCGTCGACACCGAGTTCATCGAGAGCGGCGATCAGAAGACGCTCGAGCCTGCGGACGTGGGCGACCACATCCACAGGCTCCGGAAGACGCACGATCGGATAGCCCACAAGCTGTCCCGGGCCGTGCCAGGTGATCTTGCCGCCGCGGTCCACGTCGATGACCGGCGTGCCGTCGAGGGGACGCTCCTCGGCGAGCGTGCGTCGACCCGCCGTGTACACCGCTTCGTGCTCGAGGAGCAGGAGGGTGTCGGGACGGGTCCCGTCGACGACCGCCGCGTGCAGGCGACGCTGCAGGTCCCAGCCTTCCTGATAGGGCACGAGATCGGGGGAGAGCCCGACCCTCTCGATCAACAGCATGCTGCTCCTCGACGGTTGTTGGATGCGGTCCAACAATACGCGTCCTCGACGTCGGATGCGCGTCGCTAGGCTTCGGGCATGACAGGACCGCTCGGGGGAAGGCCACGCGCCTCGTCGCGGGAGGTGATCGCGGAGGCCGCGTGCGAGCTCTTCCTCGAGCGCGGCTACGCCGACACCTCGGTCGCCGACATCGCCGCGCGTGCGGGGGTGAGCAGGTCGAGCTTCTTCAACTACTTCACCTCCAAGAGCGCGATCCTGTGGGCCGACCTCGACGCGCGGATCGACGACCTCGAGGATCGGATCGGTGCGTCGACGACCCTGCCCGGCATCGACGACGCGCTGCAGGCGCTGGGTCGCGGATTCGCGCCCGGGACTCTCGCCCTCGCCCTGGCCCACGCCGAGGCGATGCGTGCGGAGGAGGAGCTCGTCCACGGTGGCGCGGTGCGCGCCGCCCGCATCGCCCGGTCGGTGTCCGCGGCGCTCCGCCGCGCAGGTCACGATCCCCTGGTCGCCGATGTCGCGGGCGCGGCGGACGCCGGTGCGGTGATCGCGTCCATCACCGCGTGGACCAGGGCCGGCGCCGGACGGATCCGCCTGGAACCGCTCCTGGCGCGCGCGCTCGCGCAGGCGGGACGGGCGCGCATCGGAGCTGCCGGGCCGGCGGCGTAGAATCGGGGGATCATGGCGACTTTCGGCACACTCTCCGACCGGCTCACCGAGACCCTGCGCAATCTGCGCACGAAGGGCAAGCTCACGGCGGCCGATGTCGACGGCACGGTGCGTGAGATCCGCCGGGCCCTCCTCGACGCCGACGTCGCCCTGCCGGTCGTCAAGGAGTTCACGGCCAGGGTCCGCGAACGCGCACTCGGCGACGAGGTCAATCGGGCGCTCAACCCCGCGCAGCAGGTGGTCCAGATCGTCAACGACGAACTCGTCGGCATCTTGGGCGGTGAGCAGCGACGCCTGCAGATGGCGAAGACCGCGCCGACCGTCATCATGCTCGCCGGTCTCCAGGGTTCGGGCAAGACGACCTTCGCCGGGAAGCTCGCCAAGATGCTCGAGAAGGAGGGCCACACACCGCTCCTCGTCGCCTGCGACCTCCAGCGCCCGAACGCCGTGAACCAGCTCCAGGTCGTCGCGGAACGTGCGGGCGCGGCCGTGTACGCGCCCGAGCCCGGCAACGGCGTGGGCGACCCGGTGCGGGTCGCCCGGGACGGCGTCGAGGTGGCGCGCCGTCAACAGCACGATGTCGTCATCATCGACACGGCGGGACGCCTGGGCGTCGACGCCGACCTGATGAAGCAGGCATCCGACATCCGGCGGGCGACGGACCCGGACGAGGTCCTCTTCGTCATCGACGCGATGATCGGTCAGGATGCCGTGAACACGGCGAAGGCCTTCCAGGAGGGCGTCGACTTCACCGGTGTCGTCCTGTCCAAGCTCGACGGCGACGCCCGCGGCGGTGCGGCACTGTCCGTCGCGAGCGTGACGGGGCGCCCGATCATCTTCGCGTCCACAGGGGAAGGACTCGAGGACGTCGAGGCCTTCCACCCGGACCGGATGGCGAGCCGGATCCTCGACCTCGGCGACATCCTCACGCTCATCGAGCAGGCGCAGCAGGCTTTCGACGAAGCCGAAGCGATGAAGGTCGCCGAGAAGCTCGCGACCGAGCAGTTCACGCTCGAGGACTTCCTCGAGCAGATGCAGCAGCTCAAGAAGATGGGGTCGATGAAGAAGATGCTGGGGATGCTCCCCGGCATGGGCTCGATGAAGCAGCAGCTGGACGATTTCGACGAACGCGAGATCGACCGCACGGAAGCGATCATCCGGTCGATGACCCCGGGGGAGCGTCGCAACCCCAAGGTGCTCAACGGATCGCGCCGTCTGCGCATCGCGCGGGGCTCGGGCATGACCGTCACCGATGTCAATCAGCTCGTCCAGCGCTTCGATCAGGCCGCGAAGATGATGAAGACCGTCGCGCGCGGCGGTGTCCCTTCGATCCCGGGCATGGGGCCGGTGCCCGGCTCCGGGCGGCCGGGGGCGTCGAGCAAGCGGGGGAAGCAGCCGAAGGCGAAGGGGTCGCGCTCGGGGAACCCCGCCAAACGGGCCGCCGAGAACGCCGGGATCGCCGCCACGGCTGCCCCGACCGGGTCCGGCTTCGGTCTGGGAGCCTCGGCTCAGCCCAGCGCCGAGGACCTCGCAGAGCTCCAGCGGATGCTCGGGAAGGGCTGAGCCCGTCCTCAGTCGGCTGGCTGCCGGGCGAGGTGGTCCCGCAGCGTGGGACCCGCGCGGAACTCGGCGATCAGGTGCTGGACCACGCGCCGGAGGTCCCCGCCGTCCGTCTCCGCCACGCGCACCTGCCGTTCGTAACTCGCGCCGGCATCGAGGATCGTGGTGACCCCGCGCAGTTCACGGGAGCAGCCGAGGTGTGCGGCCACCTCGCTCAGATCCGCCAACGTCTCCGCCACGTGCTCTCTGACAGGCCGTTGCGTGCCCTCCGCGTCGACGATGATCGGCGCGTCCAACCCGTAGCGCGCGGCGCGCCACTTGTTCTCCCGCGCGAACCAGGGGGGGAGCATCGGAAGCTCCTCGCCGCGATCGAGCGCCTGCGACAGCCATTCGACGAGGCACTGCACGAGCGCGCCGATCGCGGCGAGCTCGGGAAGCGTGGACATCCCGTCGCACGCGCGCACCTCGATGGTCCCCCAGCGCGGCGCCGGCCGGATGTCCCAGCGCACTTCGCTGACATCCTCCATGACCCCGGTGCGGATCATGTCCGCCAGGTACTTCTCGAACTCCGCCCATTCCGTCATCGGCCAGGGAAGGCCGGCGGTGGGCAGCTGCTGGAACACCAGAGCGCGATTGGAGGCGTAGCCGGTGCGCTCACCCGCCCAGAACGGACTGGACGCCGACAGTGCCTGCAGGTGCGGGAGATACCGCGTGAGCGAGGCGATGATCGGCAGGACCTTGGCGGGATCCTCCACGCCGACGTGGACGTGCACCCCCCAGATCATCATGTTCCGTCCCCACCACTGCGTGCGACGGATGAGCTTGTGGTACCGCGTCTTGTCGGTGACCTGCTGGTCGTACCACTGCGCGAACGGATGGCTGCCGGCGCACAGCAGCTCGGTGCCGTCCGGGTCGGTCACCACGCGGACCGCCGCGATCGCCTCGGCGATGTCGTCGACGGCCTCCGCGACCGTCGATCCGACCCCGCTGGTCACCTCGATCGTGTTGGTGAGCAGCTCACCGGTGATGGTGAAGCGCTCGTCGCGCGTGGGCTCCGCGAGAGCCTGCAGTATGCCGGGGGCGCGGGGGACGAGGTCGCCGGTGTCGCCGTCCGCGAGCATGAGCTCCCACTCGAGACCCACCGAGGAACGCGCCGAGGGGGCGAAGGTGATCGACACGCGCTCAGTCTGTCACGCGGCCGCCCTCCGGTCGGCACGACCGCCCGGTTCGCGGCATCCGCTCGCATCTGGCAGAATAAAGGGTCGGACCGCCCACTCGACCCTCTATCCGGTGCGCGGCCCACCCCAGAGCTTCCGCCCAGCGTGCACCCCACGCGTTCGGGCGATCGGTTCGTCTTCCTTCCACCACACTCAGGAGAATCGTGGCTGTCAAGATCCGTCTCAAGCGTCTCGGAAAGATCCGCGCGCCCTACTACCGCATCGTCGTCGCCGACTCGCGCACCAAGCGCGATGGTCGTGTCATCGAGGAGATCGGCAAGTACCACCCGACCGAGGAGCCCTCGTTCATCGAGGTCGACTCCGACCGCGCGCAGTACTGGCTCGGTGTCGGCGCGCAGCCGACCGAGCAGGTCGCCGCCATCCTGAAGCTCACCGGCGACTGGGGTCGCTTCAAGGGCGACAAGGACGCCGTCTCCACCGTGAAGACGCGCGAGCCCAAGCCGGAGTTCTCCGTCGACGCGTCCAAGAAGTCCGTCGTCAAGCCGAAGGCGGAGAAGAAGGCGGACGCACCCGCCGCCGACGCCGCCGAGGCCGACGCCTCGACCGAAGCGGAGTAAGGACGTTGCTGGCCGCCGCGCTCGAGCACGTCGTCAAGGGGATCGTCGATCACCCGGATGATGTGCGCATCGATTCCAGCTCCTCGCCGCGGGGCGACGTGCTGGAGGTCCACGTGCACCCCGACGACCGGGGACGCGTGATCGGACGCGGCGGCCGCACCGCCAAGGCACTGCGGACGGTCGTCGGCGCTCTCGCGGACGGCCGACGCGTGCGCGTCGACGTCGCGGACGACTGACCGTGGCGGACGAGAAGACGCAGCTGAGGGTCGGACGCCTGGTCAAGGCTCACGGACTCAAAGGCGCCCTCAAGCTGGAGCTGTACACCGACGATCCCGAGGGTCGTTTCGCGCCCGGGTCGACCTTCACCCTCCAGGTGCCGGAATCATCGCCCTGGCACGGGAAGCCCCTCACCGTGCGGGAGTTCCGGTGGATGAACTCCCACCCCGTGGCGTTCTTCCAGGGCGTCGACGACCGCGACGCGGCTGAAGCGCTCGTGCGCGCGATCCTGTGGATCGACCAGCCGATCGACGCGCCCTCCGGCGATGACGACGCGTGGTACGACCATCAGCTGGTCGGTCTGGCCGTCGTGCGCGACGGGGACGTGATCGGGCGAGTCGCGCGAGTGGATCATCTCCCCGCGCACGACCTGCTCGTGGTGACCCCGAACGGCACGGACGACGAGGTGCTCGTCCCGTTCGTGTCGCAGATCGTCCCCGAGGTGGACATCGACGCCGGTCGGGTGGTCGTCACCCCTCCGGCGGGCCTGTTCGAGGAGCTCGCGGATGAGGGCGCCGAGGGGGACGAAGGCGTTCCCGAGCCGCGCGACTGAGATTCCCCATGCGTCTGGATGTCGTCACCATCTTTCCGGCCTTCTTCGATGTGCTGGACGTCTCGCTCGTGGGCAAGGCGCGAGAGCGCGGACTGCTCGACATCCGCGTCCACGATCTGAGGGATCACACGCACGACCGGCACCGCACCGTCGACGACACCCCGTACGGCGGCGGTGCCGGGATGGTCATGAAGCCGGAGCCCTGGGGCGAGGCACTGGACAGCCTGCTGGCGCCCGCGTCCGTGCTCATCATCCCTTCGCCTGCCGGTGAGCTGTTCACGCAGGGCCTGGCCCGCGACCTCGCCGCCGAATCGCACCTGGTCTTCGCGTGCGGACGATACGAGGGGATCGACCAGCGGGTCGGCGAGCACTTCGCGCGCGACCATCGGGTGCGCTCCATCAGCATCGGCGACTATGTCTTGAACGGCGGGGAAGTGGCGACGATGGCGATGATCGAGGCGGTGTCGCGTCTGATCCCCGGCATGGTCGGGAACCCGGACAGTCTCGTTCAGGAGTCCCACGAGGACGGGTTGCTGGAGGCTCCCGCCTACACCAAGCCGGCGCAGTGGCGCGGTCTCGATGTTCCGCCGGTGCTGCTCAGCGGCCACCACGGCGCGATCAGCCGGTGGCGCACGGAACAGTCGATCGAGCGCACGCGGACGATCCGGCCCGACCTTCTGCCCTGACGCCGCGTCCGTTCCTCAATCGACCCCGAGCCAGCTCCGGTCGGTCAGGATGATCGGCCCGTCGGCCGTGATCGCGACGGTGTGCTCCGCGTGCGCCCCCCGCGACCCATCCGCGCTGCGCAGGGTCCAGCCGTCTGGGTCCGTGACGAGCTTGTCCGTGGTCTGCAGGAACCACGGCTCGAGCGCGACGACGAGTCCGGGGCGCAGCGGGTACCCCCGCCCGGGCTTTCCGTCGTTCGGGACATGCGGGTCGCCGTGCATCTCCCGGCCCACGCCGTGCCCTCCGAAATCGGTGTTGATGCTGTAGCCGTCGCCGCGGGCGACCGACGCGACGGCATGGGAGATGTCACCGACCCGGTTGCCCACGGCGGCGGCGGCGATGGCCGCTTGGAGGGCCCGTTCGGTGGTGTCGATCAGCGCGAGATCCTCGTCCCGCGGGGTGCCGACGACGAAGGACACCGCTGAGTCGGCGACCCAGCCGTCGATCGACACGGCGAAGTCGAGCGTCACCAGGTCACCGTCGGCGAGGACGTAGTCGTGCGGGAGTCCGTGCAGGACCGCGTCGTTCACGGAGGTGCAGATGACCTTGCCGAACGGGCTCGCCCCGAAGGACGGGTGGTAGTCGATGTAGCAGGACTCGGCGCCGGCGCGCCGGATCAGATCGTGTGCGCGGCGATCGATGCTCAGGAGATTTGTCCCGACCCCCGTCTCGTCGCGGAGGGTCGCGAGGGTCTCCGCAACGAAGCGTCCCGCGGGGCGCATGGCCTCGATCTCGGCCGGAGTGCGCAGTTCGATCATGTGTGGAGCTCCCTCTCGTCCGGTCCATTCTGCCCGAGGGGGAAGACGCTCGCTGTGAGGACGCCACGCGTCCCGCCGCTCCGGACACCCCACGCGCACGCGGGCGTACCATCGAAGGATGGTGTTGCGGCGTGCGTTCTTCGCGTGGCTCCTGCCCGCGGCGCTGATCCTGCCCCTGTGGCTCCTGGTCGGCTGGGGCGTCTTCCGCGCGGGTGGGTGGGCCCTGCTGTGGGTGCTGCTGATCGCGATCCCCGGGGTGCTCGTGTGGCAGCTGATCCTCACGGCGCTGATCCGCGCCCGCGGAACGGTGCGCGCTCACCGCGCGGTCTCCTGGTGGGACGTCCTGGGGGTCGGGGTCTGGCAGGTGCTGATCGCCTCGCTCGGGTTCTTCCGCCCTGAATGGTGGGGGATCGTCTTCGTCTTCGCGGTGGTGACGGGTGTCGCGGTCTTCTGGCTCTCGCTGTGGCAGTTGTGGCGCGAGGCGCGACCGTCCGTGAGGCTGTCGACGACGCGGACCGGGGTCGTGTTCCTTCCCGCGGCGGCGAAGAAGACACCCCGCGGCGCGCCCGACGTGATCGTCGTGTCCGAGGAGGAGCGGCCCCCATCGGCGGACCGCTTTTGAACCGCGTCGGATCCGTGGCAGAATACTCTTTTGTGCCCTGAACGGTTCTGCCTCAGGGGAGCCCGCCGTTGATCCGATCATCGGCCCCGGGCACACGACATCCCTTTCCCCTTCATCCGCGGTCGACCTGTGGCGGCCGCAGAGAGAGACGATCATGCAGATCCTCGACTCCGTCGACGCGGCTTCGCTGCGTTCGGACATCCCCGTCTTCGCACCCGGCGACACCGTCAAGGTGCACGTGAACATCACGGAGGGCAACCGCTCCCGTATCCAGGTCTTCCAGGGCATCGTCATCGGCCGGTCCGGTGATGGCGTGCGCGAGACCTTCACCGTGCGGAAGATCAGCTTCCAGGTCGGCGTGGAGCGCACCTTCCCGGTCCACTCCCCGGTGATCGACCACATCGAGGTCGTGACCCGCGGCGACGTGCGTCGCGCCAAGCTCTACTACCTTCGCGCACTGCGCGGCAAGAAGGCCAAGATCAAGGAGAAGCGCGACCGCTGAGTGTCGCCTTCATCGAATGCCCCGGTGTCCGCACCGGGGCATTCGACGTTCCCCACCGTGAACACACCGCGAAACCCGATCCGTCCGTCGTCGACGGGTGATCGATGTGCGACCCTGGATGCGGCAACCGACCGCCGGCCTGCCGGGTGAAGGATCCGAATGACCACCGACAAGACCGTCGCCGACGGGGTATCCGCCGAACACGCGACGACGTCCTCCCCGCGCTCGCGTCGGCGGGGAGTGTGGAGTTTCCTTCGCGACGTCGTGGTCATCGTCCTCATCGCGATCCTCGTGTCCTTCCTCGTGAAGACCTTCATCGTCCGGTCGTTCTACATCCCTTCGGGATCGATGGAGGACACCCTCCAGGTCAGCGATCGCATCCTCGTCGACCAGATCACCCCCCGATTCGACGAGTACGACCGTGGTGACATCGTCGTGTTCCGCGACCCCGGTGGGTGGTTGCCGCCGGTGAACACCCCCGCGCGTGCTCCTTTCGTCGAAGCGGTCGACTGGATCCTGTCGCTGGTGGGCCTGAGTGCGTCCGACAGCGACGACCACCTCGTCAAGCGCATCATCGGCCTGCCGGGGGACCGGGTCGTGTGCTGTAACGCGCTCGGTCAGATCGAGGTGAACGGCGTTCCGGTGGACGAGACGGCGTACACGAAGCTGGCCGCGAGCGAGCCGGCGTCGGCGATCGATTTCGACGTCACGGTTCCGGCTGGCAGCCTGTGGGTGCTCGGCGACAATCGGAACCGGTCGAAGGATTCCCGCTACAACACCGAGCAGCCGGGCCAGGGGTTCGTTCCCGTCGACAATCTCGTCGGCAGGGCGTTCCTCGCCACCTGGCCGCTCGACCGGTTCGGCCTGCTCGACTTCCATCACGACGTCTTCGCCGGCGTCCCCGGGCCCGTCGAGTCGCAGGGCGCCGCGCAGAGGTGAGCGTGATCGAGCCCCGCCTCTCGCTCGAGCGACGTCTGCTCAAGGAGTTCCCGCTGCTGATCGCCTGTGATGAGGTCGGGCGGGGCGCCCTCGCCGGTCCGGTCGCCGTCGGCGCCGTCGCGATCGACGCCAAGGATGCGCGCCGACGTGTCCCCACCGGTCTGCGCGATTCGAAGCTCGTCCGTCCCGCCCACCGCGCGCTCGTGGCGCGCCGCGCCGGCGAGTGGGTCCGGGCGAGTGCGGTCGGGTGGGCGAGCGCCGCGGAGATCGACGAGGTGGGCATCATGCGGGCCATGTCGCTCGCCACGGCCCGTGCCCTGGCGGAACTGCGAACGCACGGCGCAGCGGTCGACGAGGCGATCGTGCTCCTCGACGGCAACTACGACTACGTCTCACTGACCCCCGGGAGCGCGGCCCGGGTACGGACGCAGGTCAAAGCGGACCGGGATTGCGCCTCGGCCGCTGCGGCGTCCGTCATCGCCAAGGTCGCCCGGGACACCCTGATGGTGGCGATGCACCCCGACGCGCCCGTCTACGCGTGGGACGAGAACAAGGGCTACGCGAGCGCCGCGCACCGATCGGCGCTGCGTGCCCACGGTGCCAGCGTCCACCACCGCCGGACATGGAGCCTCGGCGAGGTCCCGACGCTGTTCTGACCGTGTCCGGGTCGCGCGCACGCCGCAGGTGCGCGCCTAGGATGGGAGCACCATGGATGACGATGTCTTCGAAGACTACGACCGCGAACTCGAGCTCGCCCTCTACCGCGAATACCGGGACGTGGTGGTGCAGTTCCAGTACGTGGTGGAGACGGAGCGCCGCTTCTATCTCGCCAACGACGTGAACGTCGTCCGCCGTGACACTGAGCACGACTTCTACTTCGAGATCTCCATGACCGACGTCTGGGTATGGGACATCTATCGCGCCGATCGCTTCGTCAAGGCGGTCCGCGTGCTGACGTTCAAGGATGTGAATGTCGAGGAGCTGTCGCGTCGGGACTTCCAGCTCCCCGAGGAGTTGTCGCTGGATTCCTGACCCTCCTCCCCAGGAGGACGATCCGTGGTTCTCGCTGCGGGGAGTCCACCGGGGGCTGCCTCGCAGCGTCGTCGTCGCCGTCCATGGCGCACCATTCCGGTATGGCGAGAAAAGACGACATCGGGCGGGCGGGGGAAGTCCGCGCCGGCCACTACCTCGAGGGCCTCGGGTACGCGATCGCGGACCGCAACTGGCGGGCGCGCGGCGGCGAGATCGACCTCGTCGTGTTGGGAGACGACGCCGTCATCGTCGTCGAGGTCAAGACACGGAGCGGACGGGGCTTCGGGCACCCTTTCGAGGCGATCGACGCCAGGAAGCGTGCCCGGCTCTGGCGCCTCGGTATGGCGTGGCTCGGCGCGCACCCTGACGTGGGGGCGGGGCGGCGTCTCCGCATCGACGCCGTCGGGTTGATCGGACGCGACCCCGAACGGGCCGAGATCGAGCATCTCCGGGATCTGGACATCTGATGGGCGTCGCGCGTACGTGGGCGATCGCGATCGTGGGAGCTCGCGGGGAGTGCGTCGAGGTCGAAGCGGACCTGAGCGAGCAGACCCCCGAATTCAAGATCATCGGACTGCCCGACCGGTCCCTGAGCGAGGCGGCACGACGGGTCCACAACGCCTGTGTCAACAGCGATCTTCCCCTTCCGCGGCGGAGGATCACGGTGAATCTGTCGCCTGCCGGCCTGCCGAAGCAGGGGGCCGGTTTCGATGTCGCGATCGCCGTGGCCGCACTCGCGACGGAGGGGGGAATGAGCGCGGCGTCCCTCGCGAAGACGGTACATCTCGGGGAACTCGGTCTGGACGGGCGGCTGCGACCGGTGCCGGGAGTGCTGCCGAGTGTGATCGCTGCGGTGCGATCCGGGCGGACCCGGATCGTGGTGCCCGCCGCGAACCTCGAGGAGGCCGAACTCGTGCCCGGGGCCGAGGTCCTCGGTGCGGTCAACCTGGCGCAGGTCGCCGCATGGCACGGAGCCGACGTGGTGGTGCCGGACGAGGAGCCCGTGGCGGGCGACGCGTGTGTGCGCGCGGCTGCGGATGCCGGGGAGCTCGCCGACGTCCTGGGGCAGCCCCAGGCTGTCGAGGCCTTGGTCACGGCGGCTGCGGGCGGACACCACCTCCTCATGTGCGGACCGCCCGGCGCGGGGAAGACGATGCTGGCACGCCGGCTGCCCGGCATCCTTCCCGCTCTGGACGACGACGCTGCGCTGGCCGTTGCGAGTCTTGCATCATTGAGCGGGAATCGCGTGGTCGATCTCGATCGGACGCCGCCGTTCGTCGCACCTCATCACTCCGCGAGCGTGGCGTCCCTGGTCGGCGGGGGTTCACGCACGATGAGGCCGGGAGCGATCGCTCTCGCATCCGAGGGCGTCCTCTTCCTCGATGAGGCGGCGGAATTCGCCGCCGGGACTTTGGACGCTCTTCGCCAGCCGCTCGAGAACGGTGTCATCAGCATCGACCGCGCGGGCTGGCGCGCGGACTTCCCCACGCGTTTCCAGCTCATCCTCGCGACGAACCCGTGCCCGTGCGGCGACTACGGAATCCGCGGGGGTTCGTGCACGTGTCCACCCGCGGCGATCCGACGTTACCTCGGTCGACTGTCGGGTCCGCTGCTCGACCGCATCGACATCGAGCTGACCGTCCAGCGCGTCGCCGTGGCGCAGCGCGATGCGCTGCCCCCGTCGATGACGACGAGCGAGGCGAGAGGGCGCGTGGCGGAGGCGCGGCGGCGCATGCGGAGCCGGCTCGACGGCACGCGCTGGAACCTGAACGCCCGGGTGCCCGGTTCGTGGCTGCGCGACGGTCCCTTCGCTCCCGATGCCGCCGTGCGTCGGCCTCTGGACGCTGCGCTCCATCGCGGATCGCTGACGCTCCGGGGGTACGATCGCGTGCTGCGGGTCGCCTGGTCGCTGGCCGATCTGGAGGGACACGCGCGGCTGTCCGCGGACCACATCGGCCGCGCCCTGTTCCTGAAGCGGGGGACGGCCGCATGACCCCGTCGACGTGGGGCGTGCGTGAGGCGCGCAGCGCCCTGGGGCCGTGGGCGGACGATCTCGAGGACGAGGAGACCGTGGACCGGTATGCGGCGGCCGCGTGGAGCGTGATCGCCGAACCGGGGGACGGCGTGGCGGGGGCCCTGGTCGCAGCGTTCGGTCGTCTGGAGGCGTTGCGGATGATCACGGGGGACGGCCTGCTGACGGGTGTCGCGGATGCGCGCACGATGGCGCGCGCTCAGGAGCGGTGGCGCCCGCGGATCGATCCCGGCGCCGTCGCCGCCGCGCTGCGGACCGCGCGGGCGAGCGCCACCCGCCTGATCCTGCCCGGAGACCGCGAGTGGCCGGAGGCGCTGGATGACCTCGGTGTGCATGCGCCGCTGTGCGTGTGGGTGCGGGGGGATCCCGAGCATCTCGTCGCCGTGCGCCCATCGGTCGCGATCGTGGGAGCGCGGGCGGCGACCGCGTACGGAGAACACATCGCCGTGGAGCTCGCTGCCGGCATGGTCTCCCGCGACGTCACCGTGGTGTCCGGGGGCGCGTACGGCATCGACGGCGCAGCTCACCGGGCGGTGCTGCGAGCGGGAGGGCTGACGATCGCGCTCCTCGCGGGCGGTGCCGACCGGGCGTACCCCGCCGGTCATACAGGCATGCTCGCCGACATCGCGTCCACGGGAGCCGTCGTCAGCGAGGTGCCCTGCGGAACGGCCCCCACCCGATGGCGCTTCCTGCAGAGGAACCGACTCATCGCCGCCCTGTCCGATGCGACCGTCGTCGTGGAAGCGGGCTGGCGGAGCGGATCATTGAACACCGCCGGCCATGCCGCAGCGCTCGGGCGCCCCCTCGGCGCGGTGCCGGGCCCCGTCACCAGCGCCGCCTCGGCGGGCTGTCACCGCCTTCTCCGGGAGTACGACGCCGAGTGCATCACCGCCGTCGACGATCTCGCCGACATGATCGGCGCGTGTGCGGGCGATGCCCGCGCAGGGCGGGGCAGCGCGGCGGAGGCGCCGGCCGAGGCCGATGCGCGACGTGTCCGCGACGCGCTGAGCTCGCGATCACCGCGGAGCCTCGCCGATCTCGCGCGCCGCACCGGCCTCAGCGAAAGCGATGTCTCCGGGCGTCTGGGAGTGCTGGAGCTGGAAGGCCGGGCCCGACGGAGCGCTGAGGGGTGGATGCGGGGCGGCTGAGCGTGGGATCTCGCGCGGAGCGCCGTACACGGAGTCATACCGCGGTGGGGGATAGTGGAGCCATGCACCTGCAGGGCGCCATCGAGGACTACCTCGTGCACCTCGCCGCCGTGCGACGCCTCTCGCCCGCGACCCTGCGGGCCTATGGCGCGGACCTCGGCGACCTGCGGCGGTCCCTCGCAGACGTGCCGATCGACGAGATCACCCGCGACCGATTGCGGGAGTGGCTCTGGTCGACCACTCAGGCAGGCGCCTCCCGCGCGACCATCGCCCGTCGTATCGCGGCCGTGCGGGGGTTTTTCGACTGGGCGGCCGAGACGCAGCTGCTGGATGCCGATCCCAGCCTTCGCCTCACCGCGCCCCGTCGGGGCCGCACGCTCCCTCGGGTCGCCGCCGCAGACACCGTGGCCCGAGCGCTGGAAGGGCTCCGCGCCCGCGCCGACGACGGCGATCCGATCGCCCTCCGCGACCACGCCCTCGTCGAGCTGATCTACGCGTCCGCCCTCCGGGTAGCCGAGGTGTGCGGTCTGGATCTCGACGCGGTCGACGCTACCGAGCAGACCGTCCGGGTGACGGGCAAGGGTGACAAGGATCGCGTGGTTCCGTACGGTAACGCCGCCGCGGAGGCCCTGGACGCCTATCTCGTCCGGGGGCGGCCGGCGTTGGCTGCGCGCAGCACGAGTCCGGCGGCGCGCGCCCTCTTCCTCGGGGCCCGGGGGGGCAGGCTGAACACACGCTCCGCGTACGACGTGGTGTCACGACTTCTCGGTGAAGCGATCGGTCGGACGGCCGGTCCGCATGCGCTCCGCCATTCCGCGGCCACGCACCTGCTCGACGGCGGCGCGGACCTCCGCGCTGTTCAGGAGATCCTGGGCCACGCGAGCCTCGGTACGACGCAGATCTACACCCATGTGTCCACGGAGCGGCTCCGCACGAGCTACCGTCAGGCCCACCCTCGCGCCTGACCGTCCCGTCAGCAGCAGGGAAGGAGCACCGCTCGCGCCGGTGCCGGCAGGAGGGACAGGGGATCGACGTACACGCCGTGAACCCGGACGCCGAAGTGGATCCGGCCGGCGGCACCGTGTCCCTCCGGCGCGATGACGCCGATCGCGGAGCCCGGGGCGACCGTCTCGCCGACGGCCACGAGGGCGACGACGGGCTCGACGGAGCTCACGACCCCGCCCCCGTGGTCGATGGAGATGACCGGCCGATCGACGACCCAGCCGGCGAAGACGACCATTCCGGCCGCGACAGCGCGAATGGACGCCCCCGGTGAGGACTGGAGGTCGACGCCTCGGTGTCCGGGCCCGTACGGATCGGCCGGGGGATCGAAGGGGCGGACGAGCGAGGAGGGCGCAACGGGCCACACCCACGATGTCGCCCGGACGACGCCCGAAGGAGCCGTATCCACCGCGTCGTGCGTCGCGCCGGCTGCGGACAGGAGCAAGGCGAGGACGGATGCGGCGACGAGGACGAGTCGGAGGGCGCGCGCGGTCATGCGACTAGCCTGGGCCCCCGGTGCCGCTGCGCGGGGCCGCCGATCGATACCGGTGGACAGCTCGACCCCATAGGCCGCGGGGGAGGAGGGCCGACTGATACACTGTCAGTCGCATCCCGCTCGTCGGGATGACTACGCGTGCCCGAACGTACGGCTGTCCGTACGCGGCGTTGCTCCCCACGGTCCCTTTCCTGGGTGGGAGCGCGCCGGGCACCAGGGACACCGGCCACCGGCTCGGTGCGAATCAACCGCAAGGGGCGTCATCGCCCAGAGAAGGAGTACGGCCATGGCCGTCGTCACCATCCGCCAGCTGCTCGACAGCGGCGTTCACTTCGGACACCAGACCCGCCGGTGGAACCCGAAAGTCAAGCGCTTCATCCTCACCGAGCGCAGCGGCATCCACATCATCGACCTCCAGCAGTCGCTGAGCTACATCGACAAGGCCTACGAGTTCGTCAAGGAGACCGTCGCGCACGGCGGGACGATCCTGTTCGTCGGCACCAAGAAGCAGGCGCAGGAGATCCTGGCCGAGCAGGCCACGCGCGTGGGCCAGCCCTACGTGAACCAGCGATGGCTCGGTGGTCTGCTGACCAACTTCCAGACCGTCTCCAAGCGTCTCGCCCGTATGAAGGAGCTCGAGGAGCTCGACTACGAGAACCCGGCGGAGAGCGGCTTCACCAAGAAGGAGCTGCTGCTGAAGAAGCGCGAGCTCGACAAGCTGCACAAGTCGCTCGGCGGCATCCGCAACATGTCCAAGACGCCCTCGGCGATCTGGGTCGTCGACGCCAAGCGCGAGCACCTCGCCGTGAACGAGGCGACCAAGCTCGGGATCCCCGTCATCGGCATCCTCGACACCAACGCCGACCCCGACGAGTTCCAGTACCCGATCCCCGGCAACGACGACGCGATCCGCTCGGTGAGCCTGCTCACCCGCATCATCGCCGACGCGGCAGCCGAGGGACTCATCCAGCGCCACCAGCCCGCCGGCGAGGCGGAGCAGGCCGCTGAGCCGCTGGCCGAGTGGGAGCGCGAGCTCCTCGAGCAGGGCACCCCTGAGCAGTCATCGGCTCCGACCGAGGCCGTCGCCGATGAGGCGGAGGCCGAGAAGGCCGCAGACGAGGTCGTCGCCGACGAGCAGGCCGCCGAGGGCGAGGCCGCGACCGAGTCGGCGGCGGACGCCGAGGGCGCGGCGGACGCAGCCGAAGCCGCCAAGTAAGGTCTTTCATCCCTTCGCCGCGGCGGGTGCGTCTTCACGACGCTCCCGCCGCGGCATATGACACCGTCACGAAACAAGGAGCCGCCACCCATGGCAAACTTCACGATCGCCGACATCAAGACGCTGCGCGAGCAGCTCGGCACCGGCATGGTCGACACCAAGAAGGCCCTCGAGGAGGCCGACGGCGACCTCGAGAAGGCCGTCGAGATCCTCCGCCTCAAGGGCGCGAAGGGCAACGCCAAGCGCGCCGACCGCTCCACGTCCGAGGGTCTCGTCGCGGCAAAGGAGGTCGATGGCCAGGTCACGATCATCGAGCTCAACACCGAGACCGACTTCGTCGCGAAGAACGACCGCTTCCTCGCCCTGGCGGACCAGGTGCTCGCTGCCGCGGCCGCTGCGCACGCGGAGTCGGCCGAAGCGGCTCTCGCGGCGCCCGCCGGGTCCGGCACGGTCGCTCAGCTGATCTCCGACGAGGCCGCGATCATCGGCGAGAAGGTCGAACTGCGCCGGGTGGTGACCCTCGCCGGCGACAACTTCGAGATCTACCTCCACAAGACCAGCAAGGACCTGCCCCCGCAGGTCGGCGTGGTCCTGGCGTACTCGGGTGAGGACGCGGAGACCGCGCGCAGCCTCGCCCAGCACATCTCGTTCGCCAACCCGAGCTACCTCTCGCGCGACGAGGTCCCCGAGGCCGACGTCGAGAAGGAGCGCGAGATCGTCACCGAGATCTCCCGCAACGAGGGCAAGCCGGAGGCCGCGCTTCCGAAGATCGTCGAAGGCCGTGTGAACGCGTTCTTCAAGCAGGTGTCGCTCCTCGACCAGGATTACGCGAAGGACAACAAGCTGTCCGTCGCGCAGGTCGCCAAGGACGCGGGTCTGACGCTCACCGGCTTCGCCCGGTTCAAGGTCGGCGCGTAAGTCATCCGGGGGCCCGCATCGCTCGTCGATGCGGGCCCTTGCCATGCCGTAGGTTGTCGTCAGACGAGAGGAAGACCGTGATCACTGAGTCCACCGGACGCCGCCGCGTCCTGCTGAAACTTTCCGGCGAGGCGTTCGGGGGAGGTCAGCTAGGAGTCAACCCCGATGTGGTCGGCCAGATCGCGCGGGAGATCGCCGAGGCGGTGGACCGCGTCGAGGTGGCGATCGTCGTCGGTGGAGGCAACTTCTTCCGCGGGGCGGAGCTCAGCCAACGCGGAATGGACCGCGGGCGCGCCGACTACATGGGCATGTTGGGCACTGTGATGAATGCGCTGGCGCTTCAGGACTTCTTGGAGCAGGCCGGCGCTGCCACCCGCGTCCAGTCCGCGATCTCGATGACGCAGGTCGCCGAGCCCTACATCCCGCGGCGCGCCGAGCGGCACATGGAGAAGGGCCGAGTGGTCATCTTCGGCGCCGGCGCCGGACTGCCCTACTTCTCCACCGACACCGTGGCCGCTCAGCGGGCCCTGGAGATCGGAGCCACCGAGGTGCTCGTGGCGAAGAACGGGGTCGACGGCGTCTACACGGCGGACCCCAAGAAGGATGCCTCGGCGACGCGAATCGACCGCATCACGTACATCGACGCGCTCCAGCGCGGCCTCAAGGTCGTCGACTCGACCGCTTTCAGCCTCTGCATGGACAACAAGATGGACATGCGGGTGTTCGGGATGGAGCCCGCCGGCAACGTGACCCGGGCACTCCTGGGCGATTCCATCGGCACGCTCGTCACGGCGTGACGCACCGCGCTGAGTAGACTGAACCAATCCCAACGCGAAGGAGACACTGTGATCGCGGACGTCCTGGCTGAAACCGGAGAGCGCATGGACCGCGCCGTCGAGGCGGCGAAGGAGGACTTCTCCACCGTGCGGACGGGCCGAGCGAACCCGCAGCTGTTCCAGAAGCTGATGGTGGACTACTACGGCTCTCCCACGCCCCTCGCGCAGCTGGCGTCGCTGAACACGCCGGAGGCTCGCACCATCGTCGTCACGCCCTACGACAAGTCTGCGTTGAAGGCGATCGAGCAGGCCATCCGCGACGCGCCGAACCTGGGCGCCAATCCCGGGAACGACGGCAACATCATCCGCGTGACCATGCCGGAGCTGACGCAGGAGCGCCGCAAGGAGTACGTCAAGCTCGTCCGGACCAAGGGTGAGGACGCGAAGGTCCACGTGCGCGGCATCCGCCGCAAGGCGAAGGATGATCTCGACGCCCTCAAGTCCGAGGTCGGCGAGGACGAGCTCGTCCGCGCGGAGAAGGAGCTCGACGCGCTGACGCGGGCCCACGTCGACGCGATCGACGAGGCGCTCAAGCGCAAAGAAGCAGAGCTGCTGGAAGTCTGATCCGCCGTCATGTCCGACAGCTCGGGTGGCCCGACGGAGGGGCCGGGGAAACCCGCTCCGCCGCTGTCCCGCCGCCAGGCCGCGCGCGCGCGCGAGGCGGCTGCGGAACCCTCCGCGGCCTTCCAGGCCCATGTGCGTGCGGCGCGCAGTGAATTCGACACGCACGTCGCCCACGCGCGCGCCGAGTTCGAGGAGGCCAACGAGCGGATCAAGCAGCGCACCGGCAGGAACCTGATCCTCGCGATCATCATCGCGCTCGCCATCGGTGCGGTGGTCCTGTCCACGCTCCTGTTCGTCAAGTGGTTCTTCCTCATCTTCGCCCTGGGGGCCGCGCTCCTGGGCGTGTTCGAGTTCTCCCGCGCACTCTCGGCCTCGGGGCGCCGGGTAGACCTCGGTCCTCAGCTCGCGGCGGGCACGGTTCTGGTGCTGTTGCCCGCGGTCGTCGACGCGTGGCTGCACTGGGTCACGGTGTTCGCCGCGGTGGCGTTCGTGGTCGTGTGGAGGCTCCTGCGTCAGATGGTCGCCGACGATGGGCGTCCGAGCGCGGCCATCCTGTCGGACGCCCTCGTCTCCGCGTTCGTGCAGCTCTACGTCCCCTTCTTCGCGAGCCTGTGCGTGGTCCTGCTCCGGCAGGACGGCGGCCAATGGTGGATCCTCGCTTTCGTCATCATCGCGGTCGCGTCGGATACGGGCGCGTACGCGAGCGGTCTGGCGTGGGGGCGGCATCCGATGGCGCCGAAGATCAGTCCGAAGAAGACCTGGGAGGGCTTCGCCGGAGCCGCGGTGGCGGCGGTGATCGCCGGTGTGCTGCTCGCGATCTTCCTGTTGGCGCTGCCGTGGTGGGCGGGAGCGGTGGTCGGTCTCGTGATCCTCGGCACGGCGACGGCGGGGGATCTCGGCGAATCGATGATCAAGCGGGATCTCGGCATCAAGGACATGAGCTCGTGGCTTCCGGGGCACGGCGGCGTCCTCGACCGGCTCGATTCGATCCTGCCGTCGGCGATGGCGGCACTGGCCCTCTACTACCTCTTCTCCCCGTTGGTGATCGCATGAGCAACCCCTCGTCTCCGATGTTCCCCGAGACGCGTGGTCGTGACCGGGGGTACGACAAGTCGGCCGTGGAGGAGTTCCTCGCACGCGCACGCGCGGCGTTCGAGGAGTCGGATGCGGGCCTGACGGCCGCGGACGTGCGCGCGGTCGCCTTCCCGCTGGTCCGCGAGGGCTACGTGATCGCCGCGGTCGACGCCGCTCTCGGCCGGATCGAGGACGCGTTCGCGCTGCGGGAACGGGAGGCCGCGTTGTCTTCCGACGGGGTCGAGGGGTGGGTCGGGCGTACCCGCGAGACGGCGCAGGTCGTCCTCGACCGGCTCGCCCGTCCCGACGGTCATCGCTTCCGACGCGTCGGGCTGCTCCGCTACGGCTACCGCGTCGACGAGGTCGATCTGGTCGCGGACAAGATCGCCCGCTATCTCGAGGACGGGTCTCCGGTGAGCGTCGAGCAGGTTCGGTCGGTCGCCTTCCGGATGCAACGCGGCGGCTACGACGAAGGGCAGGTCGACGCCGTTCTGGACGCGGTGGTCGAAGTCATGCTCGCCGTCTCCTGACGCGTCCCGCCGGGATGACAGTGAGCAGGACGGATCGGTAGACTCGGCGCATTGTGACACCCTCCGACGAGTTGACCACGCGCCGCGCGCTCCGCGAGGCGGCTCGTGCGGATGCCGCGGCCCCGGCGTGGACGCGTCGGAATCCCCACACACCGGTGCGACGTTCCCGACGACGCGATCTGCTCGCCGCTCTCGGTGTGGTCGCCGTCACCGGGTTCGCGGCGGCGTACATCGGCCCCGCGGGGATCGCGACCGCCGAATCACCCGCCGTCGCGGAGACATCGACCGTGACTCTGTACGCGAGCTCTCTGGCGGATGCGCAGGTCTCGCCTGCGGACGGCCCCGCACCCGCGGGGGAGCCACGCACCCTCGACCGCGGCAACTACACCGTGTACGTCACGCCGACACCCACTCCTGAGCCCGAACCCGAACCTCCGATCGAGCCCGCCTCTCCGCCGGCGGCGGAGTCGACCGCGTGGCAGCCGCCGTTCGTGACGCCCGACCCGGGGTCCGCGCAGGCGATCGCCTACGACATGGTGCTCGCGCGCGGGTGGAGCGACGACGAGTTCGCCTGCCTCGTGGCGCTGTGGAACCGTGAGTCGGGCTGGCGCGTGAACGCGTACAACGCCTCCAGCGGGGCGTACGGCATCCCGCAGTCGCTCCCCGGCGACAAGATGGCCTCGGCGGGCGCCGACTGGGAGACGAATCCGGCGACCCAGATCACGTGGGGTCTCGGCTACATCGGGGCCCGCTACGGTGCACCCTGCGGAGCGTGGGGCCACTCGCAGAGTGTCGGGTGGTACTGACCCCATGCCCCGTTCCCACCGTCGCCGTCCCGAGCCTGCCGGCGACGACGAGTCGTTCGCCCGCCTCCTGGCGGGGTTCAAGCGCACGGAGACGAAGCGCGGCGTGGAGTGGACGGTCCAGCCCATCGCCTCCGCGCAGGCTCTCAAACCGTATGTCTGTCCCGGATGTCCGAACGACATCGCCCCCGGCACCGCCCACGTCGTCGTCTGGCGTGCATCCGGGATCCTGGGCGACTCCGCTGATCTCGCGGGCCGCCGTCACTGGCACACCCACTGTTGGAGGATCAGCTAGATGGAGATCCGCGGACCGATGCTGCTCCCGGCGCATCGCGAAGACGTCGAACTGCACACGATCGACGGACTGACCCTGGTCGGAGAGCTGGCGACGCCGCTCCACCGCGACCCGGTCGCGACGCTCGTGACCTGTCACCCCCTGCCCACCGCGGGCGGGTTCATGGACTCCCACATCTTCCGCAAGGCCGCGGGCCGCCTCCCCGAGCTCGCCGACATCGCCGTGCTCCGCTTCAACACCCGAGGAACGGCCTCGCCCCGCGGCACCAGCGAGGGATCGTTCGACGGTGGCCGGAACGAGGCGTTCGACGTCGCCGCGGCCATGGATTTCGTCGCCGCGCGCGGCCTGCCCGCCCCCTGGCTCGTCGGGTGGTCGTTCGGCACGGAACTGGTGCTGAAGTACGGGCGAGACCATCCGGCCGAGGGCGCGATCCTCCTGTCACCGCCCCTGCACCGGGCCACCGCCGACGACGTCGCGGCGTGGGCGGTGGACCCCCGCCCACTGGTCATCCTCGTCCCCGAGTTCGACGACTACCTGCGTCCCGCGGAGGCGCGGGAGCGGTTCGCCTCGGTGCCCGCCGCCACGCTCATCGCGGTGGAGGGAGGGAAGCATCTGTGGGTGGGGGAGAACCAGACCCGCCGGGTGCTCACGGAGATCGTCGCCGCGGTCAATCCCTCAGCGCTTCCTCTCGCGACCGAGTGGCAGGGCGGCACCGACGACCTGTGACTCAGCGCTCGTTCTGCCGAGGGATGACCACCTGCCGGTAGATGATGAGGATGCTGGCCGCGATCGGGATCGCGACGAGCGCGCCCAGCAAACCCAGGAGCGAGCCCCCGGCGAGGGCGGCGATCACCACGACCGCGCCGGGCACCGACACCGCGCGCCCCATGATGCGGGGTGCGATGACGTACGCCTCGAGCTGCATGTAGACGAGGTAGTAGATCCCGGCCACGATCGCCGTCGTCGGTGAGCCGAGACCGAGACAGATCAGCACGATGATCGTGGAGCCGGTGAGGGTCCCGACGAGCGGGATGAGCGAGAAGAAGAAGGCGATGACCGCGAGCACAGCGGGGAAGGGCGCCTGGATGATGCTGAGGAAGATCATGCTCAGCACACCGTTGATGACACCGAGGCTTCCCTGACCGATGACGAAGTAGCCGACGGAGTCCGTGATCTGCTCGCCGAGATCGATCACCCGTGCGCGCTTGGATGCCGGGACCAGCTGGTACACGGCGCGCTTGAGGCTCGGGGTGGAGGCGGTGAAGTAGATGGTGAGGATCAGAACGATGAACGCGCCCGCGAGGCCGGCGATGACGGCACCGCCGACGACGAAGATGCCCCCGCCGATCTCGCTGCCGATCGCCCCGAGGTCGAGGGAGTCGACCCACTCCTGCACGTAGGCCAGCACGCGATCGACGTCGAGCGCCGGGAATGTCGCCGCCATCCATTCGCGCACGTCGCTGATCGGATCCCAGTCGGCGCGTTCGACCACCGACTGCACCTGCGCGATCAGCTGCGCGATCTGACCGACGATCACCGGGACGACGATGAGGATGACCCCGGCGAAAGCGGCGAGGACGCCCAGGATGGTCACGAGGACCGCTGCCCACCGGGGCAGCCCCCGGCGCTCCAGCCACCCCACGAGCGGGTCGAGCCCGAGGGAGAGGAAGAGCGCGGTGCCGACGTAGAGCAGGATCGTCGACAGCGTCTGGATGCTCCCGATGAACAGCAGCCCCAGTCCGACGCCGAGAGTCGCGACGAACGCGACGCGGAACGGGTTGTGAACCTTCATGGAGACTCCAGTGGTCGAACGGCGTCGCGCAGACGCGTGTGGTCAGGATACGCACGCCGTGCCGCGCAGACCGTCATTGGGTGCTCCCGGGGCGCTTTCAGGTCGTTTTCGCTAGTCTGAAACGTCGAGTCCGCCGCCCGATGACCCGTGGGCCGGCTCGGGAAGGATTTCTTCGTGCGTTTCGTCTGGGCCGTTGCGGCCTTCGTCCTCGCGGCGCTGATGATCGGTGCCGGGATCGCTCAGCGCACGGTCTTTCAGGGCCCGACGACGCAGAGCGCAGGCGCGGAGATCGACGACGTCGCGCCCTACGTGCTCATCGACGGGGCCGTGATGAACATGTACCCCGGTGCGCAGACACTGCGGGCGAGCGGTCAGGGCGAGGTCTTCGCCGGCTACGGCCGGACGACCGACATGCAGGCGTGGTTGTCCGACACGACGTATACGGCCGTCACGGTGGGCGATGAGGGCATGCTGGTGACGACGGAGGTCGAGCCCGCCGTGGTCGAGCAGACCACAGGGTCCGAGGCGACGGAACCGGAGGGCACCGCCGGGACCACTGACGAAGGAGCCGGCGAGACCGAAGCCCCCGCCGCTCCGTCATCCCGAGATCCCCGGGGATCGGATCTGTGGTTGGCGGAGTACGAGCAGTCCGACGACGTGGTGCTGCCCCTGCAGATCCCCGAGGACCTGTCGGTCCTCCTCGCGACCGATGGCGATTCCGCTGCTCCCTCAGGGATCTCGGTGACCTGGCCGATCACGAACAGGACGCCCTGGGCCGGCCCGCTCATCGTCGGTGGTGCCGTGGTGATGGCGATCGGGGTCTGGCTGTACTTCCTGGCGATCCGACACGTCCGTCGTTCCAAGGGACCGCGCAGAAAAGGGCTGCCCGTACCGGTCACCGAGCCCATCGATCTCTCGGTCAGCGCCTCGAGGAAGGGCGTCGTCAGTGCCGGCGGCGTCCGGCGCGCCCTGTCCCGCGGCCGTCGCTCGATGCTCGCCGTTCCCGCCCTCGGCGTGTCGGCGCTCCTCCTCGCAGGCTGTTCCGCCGACGCGTGGCCGCAGCTCGGCGCGTCGCCGACGCCGACGCCGACGCAGACCGTCATCGCGCCGGAGGGCCAGCAGCAGCCCGCCGTGACCCGGGACCAGGCGGAGACGATCGTGGCACGGGTGGCGGAGACCGTGCAGGAGGCCGACGAGGCGCTCGATCTCGACCTCGCAGCCACTCGCCTGGACGGCGCCATGCTCGCCGCCCGTGAGACCAACTACGCCCTTCGCGGCGCCATCGCCGACTACCCGGCGCCGGCGCCCATCGTCTCGGGCGAACTCGAGATCATCCTGCCCCAGGCGTTCGACGGCTGGCCGCGCTCCTTCCTCGCCGTGGCCGACGACGAATCCTCCAACACGTCCAGCATCATGGTCCTGACGCAGACGGATCCGTGGTCGGACTTCGTGCTCTCGTACGCCGGCAGCCTGGAGGCATCCACGTTGATGCCCGACCTGGCACCGACCTACGTCGGGGCTCCGCAGGTGCAGCCCGACTCGCCCTTCCTCGTCATGCCTCCCGAAGACGTGGCCGCCGCTTACGCGGACGTCATCAACAACGGTCAGGAGAGCGAGTTCTTCGAGATGTTCGAAGAGGAGGGCGACCAGCTGCGTGCCAGCATCGCCTCGGACCGCGCCCGCCGTCTGGATGAGTTCAATCAGACCGCCGCGTCCACGGGGAGCCTGACGTTCACCTCGACGGAGGGCGAGTTCACGCCATATGCGCTGGCGACACTGGAGAGCGGCGCCATCGTCGCCGTGAGCGTGCGTGAGAGCGACGAGGTCCGGCCCACGAACGAGGACGCGGTGATCAAGCTCGACAACAACGCGACCGTGCAGACCCTGGCCGGCGTCGACCAGTCCGCGACCGGCTTCGAGACGACGTTCAGCGACCAGATCTTCTTCTACGTCCCGGGCCAGGGATCCAGCGAACGGATCCGACTGCTCGGCTACGCGTCCGACATCCTCGAAGCGAAGGTGATCCCGTGACCGATCTTTCCCCCACCGCCCTCCGCGGTGCCGTCGATCTCTCGTCGCTGCGGCACGCTGCGGCGCGGCCCCCGGCGCCGGCCGGCGCCTCCACTCCGTCCGCACCGACTCCGTCGCTCGTCTTCGACGCGACGGACGAGAGCTTCGCACAGGTCCTCGAACTCTCGCGCACAGTTCCGGTCGTCGTCGACCTGTGGGCGGAATGGTGCGGGCCGTGCAAGCAGCTGAGCCCCGTCATCGAGAAGGTCGTCACCGAGCTCGACGGCAGGGTCGTGCTCGTGAAGGTGGACGTCGATGCCAATCCGCAGCTGGCGCAGGCCTTCCGTGCACAGTCGATCCCGATGGTCGTCGGGCTCGTCGGCGGTCAGCCGGTGCCGCTGTTCACCGGCGCGGTCGCCGAGCAGCAGGTCCGCGAGGTCCTCGCGCAGCTCCTTCAGCTGGCGTCCCAGCACGGTGTCACCGGCGTCGTACCCCGCGGCGACGGGGAGCCGACGGATGCCGAGACGACCGAGCCCCCTCTTCCGCCCTTGCACGCGGAGGCGTTCGCCGCCATCGAGACGGGCGACTACGCTCGGGCCATCGCCGCGTATCAGAAGGCGTTGGCGGAGAATCCGCGCGACACCGACGCGCAGGCGGGACTCGCCCAGGTGCGTCTCCTCGACCGCGTCCAGGGAGCGGACCTCGCCGCCGCGCGCGCCGCGGCCGCCGCGGAACCCACCGACGTCCCGTCGGCGCTGCGGGTAGCCGACCTCGACGTCGCCGGCGGACATGTCGACGATGCCTTCGACCGTCTTCTCGACCTGCTGGCGCTTCTTCCGGATGCCGAGCGCGGACCTGTGCGCGAGAGACTGCTGGAGTACTTCGGCCTGATCGGCGATGCGGATCCGCGCGTGATCCGGTCCCGCGGACGACTGGCCTCATTGCTGTTCTGACGCGGATCCGCGATCGCGATCCACGCCGAAGGGGCGCCGCGGAGAAGCTCCGCGGCGCCCCTTCGTGGTCACTCCGCGAGGGTCGGGACGTGTGCCTCGCGCCGGTGACGCAGCCAGACTGCTCCGAGTGGGGGCAAGGTCAGGCGCGCCCGTCCGCCGTCTCCGGCGTGGACGATGCCGAAGTTCCCCACACCCGAGCCGCCGAACTCCTCGGCGTCGCTGTTGAGGATCTCCTCCCACACCCCCGACTCCGGCAGGTCCAGTTCGAATCCGTGGACGGGGACCCCGGAGAAGTTCGAGATCGACACCACGGAGTTGCCGTGCCAGTCGCGGCGCGCGAACGAGATGACGTTCGGGTTCCAGCCGGGCGCGCCGAGGCGCTGGAAGGCCGCACCGTCGCTGTCGCGCGACCACAGCGCGGACTGATCCCTGTAGACGCGGTTCAAGCTGCCGACGAAGCGCTGCAGCGCAGAGTGAGAGGGCTGATCGAGCAGCCACCAGTCCAGGGAGCGGCCTTCCGACCACTCGGACATCTGCCCGAACTCCTGCCCCATGAACAGCAGCTGCTTACCCGGGTGGGCCCACATGTACGCCAGGAACACCCGGAGGTTGGCGAGCTTCTGCCAGTGATCACCCGGCATCCGCGTGAAGAGGCTCCCCTTTCCGTGCACGACCTCGTCATGACTGATCGGGAGGACGAAGTTCTCGCTGAAGGCGTACACGAAGGAGAACGACAGCTCGCCCTCGTGGTGCGACCGGTACATCGGGTCACGCTTGATGTACTGCAGGGTGTCGTTCATCCACCCCATGTTCCACTTGAACCCGAAACCGAGGCCGCCGTGGTCCGTGGGCGCCGTCACGCCGGGGAAGCTGGTGGATTCCTCCGCGATCATCACGATGCCGGGATAGCGCTTGTAGGCTGTGGCGTTCACTTCCTGCAGGAACGAGATCGCCTCCAGGTTCTCGCGGCCGCCGTGGACGTTCGGTGCCCACTCGTCCGGCTCGCGCGAGTAGTCGAGGTAGAGCATCGACGCGACGGCATCGACCCGGAGCCCGTCGACGTGGAACTCCTCCATCCAGTACAGGGCATTGGCGACCAGGAAGTTGCGGACCTCGCGGCGGCCGTAATCGAAGATGTAGGTTCCCCAGTCCTTGTGCTCGCCCCGGCGGGGATCAGGGTGCTCGTAGAGCGCCTCGCCATCGAAACGCGCCAGGGCGAAGGAGTCCTTCGGGAAATGCCCCGGTACCCAGTCCATGATCACGCCGATGCCCGCCTGGTGCAGGCGATCGATCAGGTATCTGAGGTCGTCCGGTGACCCGAACCGACTGGTGGGGGCGTAGTAGCCGGTGACCTGGTAACCCCAGGAGCCGCCGAACGGATGCTCGGCGAGCGGCATGAACTCGATGTGCGTGAAGCCCTGGGCGGTGACGTACGCGATGAGCTCATCCGCCGCGTCGCGGTACGACAGTCCGGGACGCCATGAACCGAAGTGGAGTTCGTAGACGGACATCGGGGCGCTGAGCGGAGTGCTCCGGGCGCGCGCCTCCAACCAGGCTCCGTCCCCCCACTCATAGTCCGAGCGGGTGACGACGGATGCCGTGGCAGGCGGCACTTCGGCCCAGCGAGCCATTGGGTCGGCCTTCGTGACCCACTCGCCGTAGCGGGAGAGCAGTTCGAACTTGTAGACGGCTCCGACGTTGAGGACGGGGATGAAGAGCTCCCATACCCCGGTCGACCCCATCGAGCGCATCGCGTGCCCCTGGCCGTCCCAGCCGTTGAAGTCGCCGATGACCCGCACCGCGCGGGCGTTGGGAGCCCAGACGGAGAAGGCCGTTCCGGGGACGCCGTCTTGCGTGCGAACGTGAGCGCCGAGCGCCTTCCACAACTCCTCATGGCGTCCTTCACCGATGAGATGCAGGTCGAGTTCGCCCACCGTGGGGGTGTGCGCGTACGGGTCCGAGGCGACGTGCGCCGGGCCACCGTCGTACGTCGCCTCGATCTCGTACCGGCCCGGAGCCGTCGCGCGATGACCGGCCCAGATGCCACCCCGCACGTGTGTCAGCTCGACTCGCTCCCCGTCGTCGAAGATCGCGGTGACGGTCTCGGCGAGCGGGCGACGTGCGCGCACCGCCCACCCGCCCTCCGCGGGGTGCACCCCGAGCAGAGCGTGAGGGTCGTGATGGGCGCCGCCCGCGACGGCATCCCAGACGTGGTCGTGTTCGCTCATCGGGTCTCCTTGACGTGAAGGATGTGCACGGGCTCGGTGAAGGCGTCCAGCCGGACGAAGTTGTGGTCGGCCCACGTCCAGCGCGCGCCGGAGAGGAGATCCTCCACCTCGTAGGCATCGCCCGGCCGCACGCCCCATACGGTCGTGTCGAGGTGCACCATCGTCTCTCGCACCGAGTGCGGATCGGTGTTCACCACGACGATGACCGTGTCGGACGTTCCGGTCGGCGAAAGCTCGCCGTCGATGTGCTTGACGTAGACGAGGACGGCGTCGTCGTCGCTCCAATGCACGGAGAGGTTGCGGAGCTGCCTCAGCGACGGGTGCGCACCTCGGATGTCGTTGAGACGACCGAGGAAGGGGGCGAGGGAGGCTCCCTCCGCCTCGGCGCCCTCCCAGTCCCGCACCTTGTACTCGTACTTCTCGTTGTCGATGTTCTCCTCGGAGCCCGGGCGCGCGACGTTCTCGTAGAGCTCGTAGCCGGCGTACACCCCGTAGGTCGGTGCCGCCGTCGCGGCGATCGCTGCACGGATGCGATACGCGGGCCGCCCGCCGAACTGCAGGTACTCGGTGAGGATGTCCGGTGTGTTGACGAAGAGGTTCGGACGGAGGAAGTCCGCCGTCTCGGTCGCCAGGGACAGGAGGAACTCCTCCAGCTCGGCTTTGGTGTTCCGCCAGGTGAAGTAGGTGTAGCTCTGCTGGAACCCGACCGACGCCAGAGACTGGAGCGGAGCCGGACGGGTGAACGCCTCGGCGAGGAAGACGACGTCCGGGTGCTCCGCGTTCACCGCGGCGATGAGCCATTCCCAGAATCGCAGCGGCTTGGTGTGCGGGTTGTCCACGCGGAAGATCTTCACGCCCTGGTCGATCCAGTGGCGGAGGACGCGCAGAGCCTCGGCCCGGATGCCCTCGGGATCGTTGTCGAAGTTGATCGGATATATGTCCTGGTACTTCTTGGGCGGGTTCTCCGCGTAGGCGATGGACCCGTCGGGGAGGGTCGTGAACCACTCGGGATGCTCGCGCACCCACGGATGGTCGGGCGCGGCCTGCAGAGCGAAGTCCAAGGCCACCTCGATACCCGCATCGCGCGCAGCCGCCACGAAGGCGCGGAAGTCCTCGAGGCTCCCGAGGTCGGGGTGCACCGTGTCGTGACCGCCCTCGTCGGACCCGATGGCCCAGGGCGAGCCTGGGTCACCGGGCTGCGGATCGAGGGTGTTGTTCCGCCCCTTCCGATTGATCCGTCCGATCGGATGGATCGGCGGAAGGTAGAGGACGTCGAAGCCCATCTCCGCCACGCCCGGGAGCCGGCGCATCGCAGTCCGGAAGGTCCCGCTCTCGATCTCGCCGTCAGCGAGGACTTCGGCGCCCTCCGACCGCGGGAAGAACTCGTACCACGCGCCGACACCGGCGCGTTCGCGCTCGACGAGCAGCTCACGTTGCTCGCCCAGGGTGTACAGAGAGGTGAGGGGCCGGGCGTGGATGAGAGCGGCCAGCTCGGGGTCGCGTACGACGGCCAGGGCCGCCTCCCGATCATTGCCGGCGTCCCGCAGCGCGGATGCCGCCCGGACGAGCCTCGCCCGCTCGGCCTTCGGTCGCGCCTTCTCCGCGCCGGCGCGATCGAACAGTCGGGCGCCCATCTCGCGCATCAGCTGCTCGTCGACGCCGGCGTCGATCTTCACGTCGGCGGCGTGCTGCCAGGTGGCGAAGTCGTCGGCGAAGGACTCGAAACGGTACGACCACACGCCTTCCTCCACCAGCGCGACCTCGGTCCGCCACCGGTCGAAACCGTCACCGAGCGCCCGCAGACGATGAAGCGAGACATCTCCGCCGGGGGAGGTCAGTCGCACCACGACGCCGATGCGATCATGACCCTCGCGGAACGCCGTCACCGTGAAGGGGACGACCTCTCCGGCGAACGCCTTGGGCCGGAAGGGCCCCCAGGGAACGTCCGGGTGGGGCCGGGCGAGCGGGATGCGGACGCTGCGGGTGAGTTCGTCGGCGGCGCCGGAGGGGGCCTCGAAGACGGGAAGCGAGCTGGCGCTTCGCCAAGGACGGGGATGCGCGACGCGCGTTGTCGTAACCACGCTCCGAACCTACCCCGGCCGTGTCGGCCTCGACAGGCTCTTGCGGAGTGTCACTCGGCCCGGAACAATCTCATCGACGTCGGCGGCAACGACACCACGGCTCCCGGGAGGAATGCCTCGGAGAGCGCGGAGGGGCGCTCGTCGGCGCTCGACCACAGCCGGACGTATCGGCTGACGCCCTCGATGGCGGGGAGCGTCACCTCGATCGCCTCCTCGTTGCCGTGGACCATGAGGAGGACGCGATTGAGCTCCTCCTCCTCCGGGGTGGACGTGGCGACGTACTGCAGCGTCCGGTGCGCCGGATTCGTCCACTTCTCGTGGGACATGGTCCGGCCGTGCTCGTCGTACCACTCCATGACGGATGCCGAGGGGGTGTGCTCGCCCGATCGGGCGAAGCGGCGGGGTCGCAGGGCCGGGTTCTCACGACGGAGTCTCGTCAGCTCCCGCACGTGCGCCGCGAGATCCTCCTGCCATCCGGCGTGATCCCACGACAGCCAGGTGAGGGGGGAGTCATGGCAGTAGGCGTTGTTGTTGCCGCGCTGCGTGCGGCCGAACTCGTCGCCCGCCGTGAGCATGGGCACCCCCGCGGAGAAGAGGAGCGTGCCGAGGAGGTTCCGCATCGCCTTGCGACGCGTCGCGAGGATCCGGACGTCATCGGTGGCGCCTTCAGCGCCGTGGTTGAAGGACCGGTTCGTGTCCGCCCCGTCCCGGTTCTGCTCGCCGTTGCCCAGATTGTGCTTGACGTCGTAGGACACCAGGTCTCTGAGAGTGAAGCCGTCGTGCGCCGTGACGAAGTTGACGCTCGCGAGCGGGCCGCGTTCGGCGGTGAAGGTGTTCGAGGATCCCGCCAGGCGCGTGGCGAACCCCCCGACGCCGACCGGAGCCGTCGAGGCTCGACGAGCGTAGTCGACATCGCTCAGCCAGAAGTTGCGCACGCGGTCGCGGTAGCGATCGTTCCATTCGCTCCAGCCCGAACCGAAATTCCCCGTCTGCCAGCCCCCGAGGCCCACGTCCCATGGTTCGGCGATCTTCTTGACGTCGCGAAGGGCGTCGTCCTCGAGGATCGCCCGCAGGAGAGGGTGATCGGGCGTGAAGGTGTGATCGCGGTCGCGTCCCAGCGTGACGGCGAGATCGAAGCGGAATCCGTCGATCTGCACCTCGCGAGCCCAGTACCGGAGGGAATCGAGGACGAGCCTGGCCGCGGCATCCGTGGAGGTGTCGACAGCGTTGCCGCAGCCGGTGACGTCGATGTAGGCGCCGTCGGCGGCCTGCCGGTAGTAGGCGCCGTTGTCGATACCGCGCAGACTCGTCCGCGGACCGCCGATGCCCTCCTCCGCGGTGTGGTTGTAGACGACGTCGAGGATGACCTCCAGACCCGCGTCATGGAGGAGCCGGACCATCCCCTTGAACTCGCGGAGCACGGCCTCCGGTCCCGCCGCCCGACTCTCCGCCGTCGCGTAGGGCGCGTGCGGCGTGAAGAAGTTCAGGGTGTTGTACCCCCAGTAGTTGGTGAGGCCGTGCTGGAGCAGACGGAGCTCGTTGCCGAATGCGTGAACGGGCAGAAGCTGCACCGCGGTGACGCCGAGGGAGTGGAGATGCTCGATCATCGCCGGATGAGCCAGTCCTGCATACGTTCCGTGGAGGGCCGGGGGAATGTCCGGGTGACGCTTGCTGATCCCCTTGACGTGCGCCTCGTAGATGACGGTGCGGTCCAGCGGGGTTGCGGGCTTGGCGACCCCGCCCCAGTCGAAGTCCCCCTGCACGGCGACCGACCGCCATGCGCCGATGCCGGTCTCGATCACGCCGCGCGAGTACGGCTCCAGCAGGAGCGTCTTCCCGTTGAAGGTGTTGCGCGGGCCCTGCGGGCCGTCCACGCGGATCGCGTAGCGGGTGCCCGGTCGCAGCAGCTCCGACGACACGGTCCACACTCCTGCGGACGACGCCGTCATCGCCCGGGTGTCCACGATCCAGTCCGCGTCCAGGTCGTCGAACACCACGAGCTCCACCGCGTCGGCCGCACCGGACCACACGCGAAGGGTGCCACCGCCCTCATGAAGCCGCAGGCCGAGACCGTCGAGGTCTGCGGCGAGGAGACCGGAGGCGGGGGAGACCGCCTCGGAGGGCGAGGTTCCGAGCATGCGATCTACAGTAGTAACGCGCGGGAGCCCTGGGTGGCTGCGGCGCAGACGAGGGAGGAATGACCGTCTACCTGGACCACGCGGCGGCCACCCCGCTGCGACCCGAAGCGCGTGACGCGTGGGTGACGGCCGCGGCGGCCGTGGGTAACGCCTCCTCCGTCCACGGACACGGGCAGGCCGCCCGTCGGGTGCTCGAAGAGGCGCGCGAAGCGCTGGCAGAAGCCGTCGACTGCGACCCGATCGAAGTCGTGTTCACGTCCGGCGGAACCGAGTCCGTGAACCTCGCGCTGAAGGGACTGTGGCACTCCCGCCCGACCGGGGTCGACGCCGTCGTCCTCCCCGACGGCGAGCACCACGCCACTCTCGACACCGTCGCGCACCTCGCCGCGGGAGGGGGCGCGGAGGTCCGGCCGGTTCCGCTCGATCCTGCGGGCACGATCGTCGCGCCCGCGTTCGAGTCCGCTCTCACGGATGCCGCCGTGGCCACGGCGCTCGTCGCCAACAATGAGACGGGCGCCCTGAACGATGTCGAGGTGCTGGCGGCGGCCGCCGCCCGACACCGTGTCGCGCTGCATCTCGATGCGATCGCCGCGTTCGGGAGCGTCGACGTGTCGTTCCGACGCCTGCGGGGCGACGCCGATCCCGGCGTCGGACTCTGCGCCCTCAGCCTCTCGGCCCACAAGGTCGGCGGTCCGGCGGGGATCGGGGCCCTCGTGGTCTCCCGCACCGCACGGCTCGCTCCGCAGCTGCACGGCGGAGGACATCAGCGCCGACTCCGCGCAGGCTCGCAGGACGTCGCCGGCGCCGCCGCGTTCGCCGCCGCCGCCACCACCGCCGTCTCGGACCTGGCTCGGGAGTCCGCGCGGCTCACGACGCTCCGCGACGAGCTGATCCAGGGCATCCTCGCTGCGGTCCCGGATGCGCGCCTCCTCGGTCCCCCCACGCGGAGGCTCCCCGGGAACGCCCACATCCACTTCCCGGGCGCCCCGGGTGAGACCCTGCTCTTCCTCCTCGATCAGCGCGGCATCTCGGTGTCCACCGGCTCCGCCTGCCAGGCCGGTGTCACCGAGCCGTCTCACGTCGTGCTCGCCCTCGGCGAGGACGCGGTCGTCGCGGGTCAGGTGCTCCGCATGACCCTCGGACACACCAGCACCTCCGACGACGTCGCAGCCGTGTTGGCGACCCTTCCCGCGGAGGTCGCCCGGGCCCGGGCCGCGTTCGGGGGACGCGGAGGAACACGCTCGTAGACTGATCTGATGCGGATCCTTGCGGCGATGAGTGGAGGCGTCGACTCTGCGGTGGCGGCGGCGCGCGCGGTCGATGCCGGGCACGACGTGGTCGGAGTGCATCTCGCCCTCTCCCGCGCGGGCGGCACCCTGCGGACCGGGAGCCGCGGTTGCTGCACGATCGAGGACGCGATGGATGCGCGCCGCGTCGCCGACCTCCTCGGCATCCCGTTCTACGTGTGGGACTTCTCCGAGCGCTTCCGCGACGACGTCATCGACGACTTCATCTCGGAGTACCGTGCCGGACGCACGCCCAACCCGTGCATGCGGTGCAACGAGAAGATCAAATTCGCGGCGCTGCTGGAGCGTGCGCTCGAGCTCGGATTCGACGCGGTGTGCACCGGCCACTACGCCGTCGTCCGCGAAGGCCCGCGCGGGTGGGAGCTGCATCGGGCATCGGATGCCGCCAAGGATCAGTCGTACGTCCTCGGCGTGCTCACGGCGGAGCAGCTGGCCCACACGATGTTCCCCCTCGGGTCGACCCCGGCCAAGGAGATCGTCCGTGCCGAAGCGGAGGCGCGCGGCCTCCGCGTGGCACGCAAGCCCGACAGCCACGACATCTGCTTCATCCCCGACGGCGACACGCGCGGCTGGCTCGCCGACAAGGTCGGGACGACCCCGGGTCCGATCGTCGACGCCGGCGGCACGGAGATCGGACGTCACGACGGAGCCCACGCCTACACCGTCGGCCAGCGGCGCGGCCTCGCGCTCGGCACGCCCGCACCGGACGGCAAGCCGCGCTTCGTCCTCGCGGTGCGTCCGGTGACCAACACCGTCGTCGTGGGACCGAAGGAGGCTCTCGCGGTGTCCGAGATCGCCGGGGCGCGCCTGTCGTGGGCGGGCTCCCCGCCGGTGGAGACCGCATTCTCCTGCGACGTGCAGATCCGTGCGCACGCGGACCCCGTCCCGGCCGAAGCGGTGTGGAGCCCCGACGGTCTGCGGGTGGTCCCGGCCGAGCCGTTCTCCGGCGTCGCGCCCGGGCAGACGGCGGTGCTGTACACCGGCACGCGCGTGATCGGCCAGTTCACCATCGACCGCACGACGTCGGCCGTCCCCGCCTGAGCTGCGACGTCGGCGCCTCTCTCTAGACTGCTGGGGTGACCGACGCGGACCCCGTGCCCCCCATCCCGGACGCCTCTCCGGAGAGCCTGGACCTGCCGGCCGCGCGCGCAGAGGCCGAACGTCTCGCCGAGCTGATCCAGACCGCGCGCGACGCCTACTACGGGCGCGACGAGGGGCGGGTCGACGACGCGACCTACGACGGATGGATGCGACGGCTGGAGGAGCTGGAGCGGCTTCACCCCGAGGTGCAGGGCCAGGATTCGCCGACCCTGTCGGTCGGCGCGGCGACGAACACGCTGTTCGCCCCCATCACACACGCGGAGCGGATGCTGAGTCTGGACAACGTCTTCAGCGAGGAGGAGTTCCTCGCATGGACGACGCGCGTCGAGCGCGATGCCGGCCGGGGGGTGCGCTACCTCTGCGAGCTCAAGATCGATGGGCTGGCTCTCTCCCTCCGGTACGAGCGCGGACGGCTCGTGTCGGCGGCCACCCGCGGGGACGGCCGCGTGGGCGAGGACGTCACCGAGAACGTCCGGGACATCGCCGGCATCCCGACACAGCTGGCCGGGTCGGGGCACCCGGCACTCGTCGAGGTGCGCGGCGAGGTGTTCTTCACGGTCGACGACTTCGGCGCGCTCAACCGATACCAGGCGTCCGTGGGCGACCGGCTGTTCGCCAATCCCCGCAACGCCGCATCCGGATCGCTCCGACAGAAGCGCGAGGGGAAGAATCGACGCCAGCTCGACGCGATGGTCCAGCGGCTGTCGCGCCTTCGCCTGACCGTTCACGGCATCGGCGCATGGCCCGACCCCCCGGTCACGACGCAGAGCGAGGTCTACGCCCTGCTCGCGGCATGGGGGCTGCCGGTGTCGGCCTATTTCGACGTCCGAGCCGACGCCGCCGGCGCGGCCGCGTTCATCCGCCACTACGGGGAGCATCGTCACGACGTCGAGCACGAGATCGACGGCATCGTCGTGAAGGTCGACGACCTCGCGCTCCACGCGGAACTCGGACAGACGAGTCGCGCACCCCGCTGGGCGATCGCCTACAAGTACCCGCCCGAGCAGGTCAACACGCGGTTGCGCGACATCGTGGTCTCCGTGGGACGCACGGGTCGAGCGACACCGTTCGCGGTGATGGACCCGGTGCAGGTGGCCGGAAGCGTCGTACGCCAGGCCACGCTGCACAATCAGGACGTCGTCAAGGCGAAGGGCGTCCTCATCGGCGACACGATCGTCATCCGCAAGGCCGGGGACGTGATCCCCGAGGTCCTCGGACCCGTGGTCGAGCTGCGCGACGGTTCGGAACGCGAGTTCGTCATGCCCGAGGCCTGTCCGGAGTGCGGCTCCCGCCTCGCACCGGCGAAGGAGGGGGACATCGATCTCCGGTGCCCCAACACACGGACGTGCCCGGCACAGGTCCGCGGCAGGGTCGAGCACATCGGATCACGCGGGGCGCTCGACATCGAGGCCCTCGGAGAGGTGACGGCGGCGGCGCTCACTCAGCCCATCGCCCCCGGACAGCCCGTCCTGCAGACGGAGGCGGGCCTGTTCGACCTCACGCTCGAGCAGCTCGTCCCGATCGAGGTCCTGGTGAGGGATGCCGAGACCGGCGAGATCAAGGTCGATGAGGGAACGGGCGAGCCGGTGCGACGCGCGCCCTTCCAGAAGCTCGGACCCGCCACGTATCCGCCGGGGACGGAGGACTGGGACGCGACGACGCGACGGCGCGAAGGGGTGCGCAAAGATCATCGCGCCGTCCTTCCGTCCGAGCAGGCCGTGAAGCTCCTCGCGGAGGTGGAGCGGGCCAAGACCAAGGACCTCTGGAGGTTCCTGGTCGCTCTGAACATCCGCCACGTCGGCCCCGTCGCCGCGCGGGCGCTGGCCGACTGGTTCGGCTCGATCGACGCCATCCGCGCGTCCGCGCGCGACGACCTCGCGGCGGTCGAGGGGGTGGGCCCCACGATCGCCGACGCGATCATCGACTGGTTCGACGTCGACTGGCACCGCGAGATCGTGGAGCGCTGGACCTCGGCCGGTGCGCGTCTCGAAATCCCGGGGCACCCCGGGCCGGGCGCCCGGATCGCCCGCGGGGGAGTCCTCGACGGGGTGACCGTGGTCGCGACCGGTGCGCTCGAGGGATACAGCCGGGAGGGCGCACAGGAGGCGATCATCGCCGCCGGTGGGAAGGCCGCCTCGAGTGTCTCGAAGAAGACCGACTTCGTCGCGGCCGGCCCCGGGGCCGGTTCGAAGCTCGCGAAGGCCGAGGCGCTCGGCATCCGGGTCATCGACGCCGCGCAGTTCCGGATACTGGTCGAGCGGGGACCTGCTGCGCTCGACGGATGACCTGGCGCGCGTGCGCCGGGTCAGCTCCCCGTTCCGGGGCGGGTGAGCAGCTGCTCGCGCACGCGTCGGCGAAGCACCTTCCCGATGAGCGAGGTGGGGAGCTCATCGACGACGACGATTCGCCGGGGCACCTTGTAGGGCGTCAGGATGCCGCGCGCGAACGCCTTCAGAGCGACGTCGTCGATGCGCTCCACGCCGGCCTCGAGCACCACGGCCGCGACGACGTCCTCGCCGGAATGGTCCGAGGGCATCCCCACGACGGCGACGTCAGCGACGCCCGGGAACTGCCGGAGCACGCCCTCGACCTCGGTCGGGGCCACATTGAAGCCGCCCGTGATGATGAGTTCCTTGATGCGGTCCACGATGCGCACGAACCCGTCGTCGTCGATCGTGACGATGTCGCCGGTGCGGAACCACCCGTCCACGAACACCGCCTCGGTCTCTTCGGGCTTGCCGTAGTAGCCGGTGAACACCTGGGGTCCCCGGACGAGGAGCTCGCCCGCCTCGCCCGAGGCCACGTCCCGCTCGGGGGCGTCCGGATCGACGACCCGGCACTCCGTCCCCGGAAGCGGGAGCCCCACGGTGCCCGGCTTGCGGTTCTCGGCGACCGGGTTGGCCATGAGGACCGGCGAGCATTCGCTGAGGCCGTATCCCTCGACGAGATGTCCGCCCGTCTCGCGTTCGAAAGGGACGACGAGATCGTGGGGGAGGGCCATCGCCCCCGAGATCGCCACCCTCGTCCCGGACAGCGAGACCCCGGCGGACGCCGCCTCGGACAGGAGCCGCTCGGCGATGGGAGGTACCAGCGGGAGGAAGGTGGCCGGCCGGTGACGCGCGACCGCGAGTACGAGCTGCGGGTCGAATCGCGGGAACAGGACGAGTCGCGCACCCATCGACATCGCGAAGGTCAGGCAGAGCGTCAGGCCGTACGCGTGGAACATCGGCAGCACCGCGTACACGACGCACCCTTCCCCGCGGGGGATGGTCGGCACCCAGGCGCGAGCCTGGGCCGCGTTGGCGAGGAGGTTCCGGTGCGTGAGTGTCGCCCCCTTCGGGGTGCCTGTCGTCCCGCTGGTGTACTGGAGCAGCGCCACGTCCGCGGCGCCGGGGGACGGATGGTCCGGGGGGAGCGGCGCGTATGCGAGGAGAGCGCGCCAGGGAATGACGTCCCGCACACGGGTGGTGAGCGCCGCCCGCGCGGCACGGGCCTTCGAGATCGGGAGCCGTAGAGCGCACCGCGTCGTCCAGGGCATCGCCTCCGTCAGGTCGACGGAGACGAGGGTGTCCACGCGCAGGTCGCGCGGGAAGTCCTGCAGGGTTTCCACCGTCTTGCTCCAGGCGATCGCGTGGCGTGCGCCGTGATCTTCGAACTGCTTGCGCAGCTCCCGCGGGGTGTACAGCGGGTTGTGCTCGACCACGATGCCCCCGAGGCGCAGCACGGCGTAGAAGGCCACGATGTGCTGGGGGCAGTTCGGCAGGACGAGCGCGACCGGATCGCCCGGCCGGACGCCGTGCGCATGGAGCGCCGCGGCGACCCGCTCGATCTGCTGGTGGAGCGTCCGATAGGTGGTGGTGCGACCGAAGAACTCCAGCGCGGGCGCGTCGGGGTGCTCATGCGCGGAGGCGGTCACGATGTCCACCAGGGATCCGTCGACCGGGCCGAGGTCCTCCGGAACGCCCTCGGCGTAGCTGGCGATCCATGGGCGGGGCGGCTCGAAGGCTGTCACCGGGTCAGCCTACGGCCCGGGCGGGACGGACGGAACGCGCCGACTACAATGACCGGGTGTCTGAAATCACCCCTGATCTCGTGCGCCATCTCGGCGTGCTCGCCCGGATTCAGCTGAGCGACGAGGAGGTCGGGCGACTCACGGGCCAGCTCGACGCGATCGTCGACAACATCGCGAAGGTGTCCGCGGTCGCGACCCCCGATGTCGTCGCGACGAGTCACCCGATCCCCCTGACGAATGTGTTCCGCGAGGACGTTCCCGGCGGCGAGCTCACTCCGGCGCAGGTGCTCCAGAACGCACCCGACACCGCCGATGGTCGCTTCCGCGTGACCGCGATCCTGGGGGAGGAGCAGTGAGCGCGGACACGGGCGATCTGATCCGGATGAACGCCGCCGAGCTGGCCTCCGCCCTCGGCTCCGGCGAGATCTCTGCCGTGGAGGCCACCCGCGCGCACCTGGAGAGGATCGACGCGGTCGACGCCGACGTGCACGCCTTCCTGCACGTGAACGACCACGCCCTCGACGTCGCGGCCGACATCGATCGTCGGCGTCGCGCCGGCGAGGAGCTCGGTGCGCTCGCGGGCGTGCCGCTCGCTGTCAAGGACGTCCTGGTCACGACCGACATGCCCTCGACGAGCGGCTCCCGCATCCTCGAGGGGTACATGTCCCCCTACGACGCCACGGTCGTCGCGAAGGCCCGCGCGGCGGGACTCGTGCCGATCGGGAAGACGAACATGGACGAGTTCGCCATGGGCTCCTCCACCGAGCACAGCGCGTACGGCCCCACACGCAACCCGTGGGATCTGGATCGGATCCCGGGCGGGTCCGGTGGAGGCTCCGCCGCCGCCGTGGCGGCGTTCGAGGCCCCGCTGGCGCTCGGCTCCGACACCGGCGGCTCGATCCGTCAGCCCGCGCACGTCACCGGAACGGTGGGTGTGAAGCCGACGTACGGCGGGGTCAGCCGCTACGGAGCGATCGCACTCGCGTCGTCCCTCGACCAGGTGGGCCCCGTCACGCGCACGGTGCTGGATGCCGGGCTCCTCCACGACGTCATCGGCGGACACGATCCGCACGACTCCACCTCGCTCACGGACGCCTGGCCGTCGTTCGCGGACGCGGCTCGCGAGGGTGCCTCCGGGGAGAGCCTGGCGGGCCTGCGCATCGGGGTGATCCGCGAGCTCCCGCAGAGCGGCTTCCAGCCCGGAGTGTGGACCGCGTTCCAGGACGCGCTCGCGACACTGGAGGGGCAGGGCGCCGAGATCGTCGACATCAGCGCCCCCCACTTCGAGTACGGGGTCGCCGCGTACTACCTGATCCTTCCCGCCGAGGCTTCCAGCAACCTGGCGAAGTTCGACTCCGTCCGGTTCGGCCTTCGCGTGGATGTTCCGCGGGGCACGGTCGAGGACGTCATGGCCGCCACGCGCGACGCCGGATTCGGCGATGAGGTCAAGAGGCGCATCATCCTCGGCACCTATGCGCTGTCGGCCGGGTACTACGACGCGTACTACGGGTCCGCCCAGAAGGTCCGGACGCTCATCCAGCGTGACTTCGCCGACGCGTTCGCGCGGGTCGACGTGATCGCGACGCCGTCAGCACCGACCACCGCGTTCCGACTCGGGGAGAAGATCGACGATCCGCTGCAGATGTACCTGAACGACATCACGACGATCCCGGCGAATCTCGCCGGCGTTCCGGGGATCTCGGTGCCGGCGGGACTCGCGGCCGAGGACTCGCTCCCGGTCGGTGTGCAGTTCCTCGCCCCCGCACGCGAGGACGCCCGTCTCTACCGCGTGGGTGCCGCCCTGGAGGCGCTGCTGACCGAGAAGTGGGGCGGGGCACTGCTCGACCGCGCCCCGCATCTCGGCTCCGCGAAGGAAGGAACCCGCTGATGGCCAAGGTTGCGCTCATGGACTTCGACGAAGCGATCGAGCGCTTCGAGCCCGTTCTGGGATTCGAAGTGCACGTCGAACTGAACACGCGGACGAAGATGTTCTCGTCCGCGCCGAACCCGGCCCATTCCGAGAACCACGACGCGGCTCCGAACTCCCTGGTGGCGCCGGTCGACATGGGCCTTCCCGGCGCGCTGCCGGTGGTCAACGAGACCGCTGTGCGGTTCTCGATCAGTCTCGGGCTCGCCCTGGGCTGCGAGATCGCGACGTCCTGCCGCTTCGCGCGCAAGAACTACTTCTATCCGGACCTCGGGAAGAACTATCAGATATCGCAGTATGACGAGCCCATCGCGTTCGAGGGTGCGGTCGACGTCGAGCTCTCGGACGGCACGATCGTGTCGGTGCCGATCGAGCGCGCGCACATGGAAGAGGATGCCGGCAAGCTGACGCACATGGGCGGTTCGACCGGCCGCATCCAGGGCGCGGAGTACTCGCTCGTCGACTACAACAGGGCCGGCGTCCCTCTCGTCGAGATCGTGACAAAGCCCATCTTCGGCGCGGAGCGCCGGGCGCCGGAGATCGCCCGCGCGTATGTGCAGACCATCCGCGACATCGTCCTGTCGCTCGGGATCTCGGAAGCGCGCATGGAGCGCGGCAACCTCCGCTGCGACGCGAACGTCTCGCTGCGCCCCCGGCGCCCCGCAGGCTCGGACCCGGCACCCCTGGGCACACGGACCGAGACGAAGAACGTCAACTCGATGCGCTCGGTCGAACGCGCTGTCCGGTACGAGATCCAGCGGCAGGCGGCGATCCTGGCGGACGGCGGATCGATCACCCAGGAGACGCGCCACTGGCACGAGGACACCGGGACGACCTCGCCGGGACGGCCGAAATCGGACGCGGACGACTATCGCTACTTCCCCGAACCCGACCTCCTGCCCGTCGTGCCCGCCCGGGCCCTCGTGGAGAACCTGCGCGCCGATCTGCCCGAGCCGCCGGCCGTCCACAGACGCCGGCTCAAGGACGCATGGGGCTTCACGGATCTGGAGTTCCAGGATGTCGCCAACGGCGGCCTCCTGGTCGAGGTGGAGGCCACGGTCGCGGCCGGAGCGGCCCCCGCGGCGGCGCGGAAGTGGTGGACCGGCGAGATCAGTCGTGTCGCCAACGTCGCCGGACGGGAGCCGGCGGAGCTCATCGCACCGGCGGCGGTCGCCGACCTCCAGCGCCTCGTCGACGCGGGGACGCTCACCGACAAACTCGCGCGACAGGTGCTCGAGGGGATGATCGCCGGCGAGGGAACCGCTGAGGAGGTCGTCGCCGCACGGGGACTCGCCGTCGTCTCGGATGACGGCGCGCTGCTCGCCGCCATCGACGACGCCCTTGCCGCGCAGCCCGACGTCCTGGCCAAGATCCGAGACGGCAAGGTGCAGGCGGCCGGTGCGGTCATCGGCGCGGTCATGAAGGCGATGCGGGGGCAGGCGGACGCGGCACGAGTGCGGGAGCTGGTCCTCGCGCGCGCGCAGAGCTGACGCCCGCATCCGGCCCTCACCCGGGCCGGGGATGCGACGGAACGCGGAGAGGAGGGGGTCCATGGGACGGGGTGACGGTTCCGGACGGATCGTCTCCGCGGATGACGCCGACGATGCCGGCACCGGCATCCTGCATGTGGACATGGACGCCTTCTACGTCGCCGTCGCGCAGAAGCATGATCCCTCCCTGCGCGGGAAGCCGGTCATCATCGGCGCCCCCGAAAGCCGGTCGGTAGTCTCGAGTGCGTCGTATGAAGCGCGACGCTACGGCGTACGCTCGGCGATGCCCGTCGGGCAGGCCCTCCGGCTGTGTCCGACCGCCATCGTGGTTCCTCCGGACTTCCCCCGGTATCTCGCCGCGTCGGCGGAGGTCATGGCGATCTTTCGCGACGTCACGCCGCTGGTCGAACCGCTCTCCATCGACGAGGCCTTCCTCGACGTCCGCGGCGTGCGACGACTCTGGGGGACACCCGGGCCGATTGCGCGGACGCTGCGCGCGCGCGTCCTCCGGGACACCGGCTTGACGTGCTCGATCGGGGTGGCCGCGACCAAGCATGTCGCGAAGATGGCCTCGACGATCAGCAAGCCGGACGGTCTCCTGATCGTGCGCGACGTCGATACCGAGGCGTTCCTCTCGCCTCGGCCGGTCGGGGCCCTGTGGGGGGTCGGACCGAAGGCGACCGAGGCGCTTCTCGCGCGGGGGATCCGCACCGTGGGCGACGCCCGGTCGACGCCGAGGCCTGTGCTCGATCGCGCACTCGGTCCGGCGATGGGAGAGCGCGTCTGGAATCTGGCGCGCGGGATCGATCCTCGCGAGGTCCACACCGATCGGATCGAGAAGAGCGTCGGGCACGAGGAGACGTTCGACAGCGACATCGCCGACCGCGCGATCCTCCGATCCGAGGTCCTACGACTGGCGGATCGCGTGGCCGCCCGTTTGCGCGCTGGGGGGTGGGAGGCGGCGACGGTCTCGCTGAAGCTCCGCTTCGCGGATTTCACGACGCTGTCGCGTTCGATGACGCTGGCCGATCCGTCGCACGTCGGCCAACGACTGGGGGAGGCGGGCCACTCCCTCCTCGACGGCATCGAGCTCCGGCAGAGCGTCCGCCTCATCGGCCTGCGCGCCGAGCGCCTCCTCCCAGCGGGCTCGGCCGCTCCGTCGCTCTGGGATGTCGACGAGGGCTGGCGCCGCGTGGACGCGGCGCTCGACACCGCGACGGAGCGCTTCGGGCGCGGTGTCATCACCCGCGCCACACTCCTCGGGCCCGCGCGCGGCGGTCGCACGCCGCCGGCCGCTCCGCGCCCCGAGCACCTGCCTCCGGACTGAGGGTGGGCAGCATGACTGCGGCGGGGTAGCGTGGGGGGCATGCCCAACATCGCACTCGAGCTCGCCAAGCAGTCCGCCTCCCTCGGCGTCACGAGCGTCTACGGAGAGCAGCAGGACGTCGACGGCGTCCGTCTGATCCCTGTCGCGCTCACGTGGACCGGTTTCGGCGGGGGCGCCGACGACGCAGGCAACGGCGGCGGGGGAGGCGGCGGGTACGCCATCCCGGTCGGCGCCTACATCCGTCGCGGCGACGACCTGCGCTTCGAGCCGAACCTCGTGTCTCTCGTCGCGGTGGCGATCCCCTTCGTGTGGGTCGCGGGCCGCGCGCTCAGCCGTGTCATCCGCGCCCTCAAGAAGTGACGCCGACCCCCTCCGTGACGCGCTGACGCGGGCGGCTGACGCGGTGATCGGTTCCGTAGGGCGCCTCGACGCCACGAACCCGGTGATCCTCATCGACGGCCGCAGCGGCGCGGGGAAGACGAGCCTCGCGGGCCTGCTGCGCGCGCGGTGGCCGCGTCGGGAGCGTGTCCAGGAGGTCGCGCTGGACTCCGTGTACCCGGGATGGGACGGAATGGATGCCGGCGTCGCCGCCATCCGGGAGCAGGTTCTCGTCCCTCACGCCCGGGGGCTCGTCGGGGTGTGGCGGCGATGGGACTGGGAGGTCGGCGAGCTCGCCGAAGCCCACGCCGTCGACCCCGCTCTTCCCCTCATCGTCGAAGGGAGCGGCGTCCTCACTCCCGCCACGACGCGACTGTGCGACATCCGCGTGTGGGTGGAAGCCCCCTCCGCCACGCGGAAGGCCAGGGCCCTGAAACGCGACGGCGAGGTTTACCGTCCCCATTGGGATCGATGGGCTCTCCAGGAGGATCTGCACGTGCGCCGCGACGCGCCGGAGACCCTCGCCACCCACGTGGTCGCCGTCCCCTGACGGGCCTCGATCACGAGGCGCGCCCGTCGAGGGCGGCCACCAGGCCCTCCAGGCGATAGCCCACCCACTCGTAGACGCCGTAGCGGGGGTCGTCTTCCGCGTCGTCGTCGTCCATCTCGAAGACGCCGAGGCGTTCGGCGAGCACGAGCCGAAGCGCGGCGAGCGTACGCAGCCACGCCTCCACCTCGTCCGGGGGGAGTGTCACGGCGACGCTCTCGCGCAGCACAGCATCCGTCGGTCGATCGGGAAGCGTCGCCGGACCCTGCAACCGCGCCAGAACGACTCGCGCATCCGCACGCCGCCGATCCAGGAGGTCGCTCTCGGTCAGTGCGCGGAACTCCGCGGCGGCCGCGGGGTCATCCGCGTATCCGTCCGGCGCGATCCGTCCCAGCGCGGAGTCGTCCGCCGCGCTGTCGTCGAGCAGATCGACGAACTGCGCGACCAGCGTCGACATGTGCGCCGCTTCGATGCGCGTGATCTCCATGATCACCGTGCGCTCACCCACGGGGGTCCTTCCTCACCGTCGCCCACAGGCCGTACTCGTGCAGCGCGCGGGCGTGCAGCTCCATCTGCTCTCGCGGGCCTTCCGCGACGACGGCGTGACCCTGATGGTGCACCGCGAGCATCAGGCGCTCGGCCACGGCCTGAGGGAAGCCGAAGTAGCGGCGGAACACGTGGGTCACGTACGACATGAGATTCACGGGGTCGTCCCAGACGACCGTCTGCCAGGGTCGCGCCGGGGAATCGCGCGCCTGTTCGGCGGCATCGACGTCCTGCGCGGGGAGGGTGGCCGGAGTCATCACGCCCACCCCAGCTCGTGCAGACGCTCGTCGTCGATACCGTAGAAGTGCGCGATCTCATGGACCAGGGTCGTATGCACCTCGTCGCGCAGTTCGTCGAGATCGCCGCACGCAGCAAGGTGCGGTTCGCGGTAGACGATGATGCGATCGGGAAGCTCGCCCACCCCGTAGCGATCGCGTTCGGTCAGCGCCCACCCGTCGTAGAGTCCCAGGAGATCCAGCGACCCGTCCTCAGGGCGATCCTCGACCACGAAGACGACGTTGTCGAGACCGCCGACCATGTCATCCGGGAGGCGGTCCAGCTCCTCGACCACCAGTCGCTCGAAGTCGTCGGTACCGAGATACAGACTCATCGCGCGCTCCCAGACCTGCACACGTACTTGGGGTGAGTAACGGGACTTGAACCCGCGACCCCCTGGACCACAACCAGGTGCTCTACCAACTGAGCTATACCCACCAAGTCTCCCGCCTGCGCGGGCAACTGAAAGATTCTCTCACATTCCCGAGGCGAACGAAGACACCACCGAGGAGGCCACCGCGCGCGCGCCATCGCTGGTGGGACCCGGCTCGGGAACGAAGACCGCCTGCCGGTAGTAGGCGAGCTCGCGGATCGACTCGAGGATGTCTGCGAGGGCGCGATGACCGCCGTCCTTCGCCGGCGCGTGGATGTACGCGCGCGGATACCACCGCCGAGACAGTTCCTTGATGCTGGACACATCCACATTGCGGTAGTGGAGCCACCGGTCGACGCGCGGCATGTAGCGGGCCAGGAACATCCGGTCCGTACCGATGGTGTTGCCGGCCAGGGGGGCCTTGCCCTCGACCGGCGCGTACTTCTGGATGTACTCCAGAACCTGGAACTCCGCCTCGGCCACCGAGACGCCGTGCGGGATCTCGTCGAGCAGGCCGGAGGACCGATGCATCGCGGTGACGAACTCGTTCATGTGGGCGAGGGCGGTGTCGTTCGGCTTGATGACGACATGGAAGCCGGAGTGCAGGGGGCGCAGCTCGAAATCGGTGACGACCACCGCGATCTCGACCAGTTCGTCGACGGAGGTGTCGAGTCCCGTCATCTCGCAGTCGATCCACACCAAGCGGTCGTTCTCGGATGTCCCCACCGTGTCACCGATCCTTCCGCGGCCCCGACGAGGCCGATGTTCGCACAGCGGACCGATGTCCGCGCACCCGTACGCCCCCCCGGGAGGATTCGAACCCCCGACCTTGCGGGTAGAAACCGCTCGCTCTGTCCCCTGAGCTACGGAGGGAAAGGTGATGACAGGTTATCGGGTCGCTCCCGCACCGCGTGCATCTGGCGCACCGCGCGCGGCAGGCGTACCGTCGGATCAGGCGTGGAGAAGGGAAATCGAAGATGATCACCACCCACACACCCCGCACCCTCTGGGTCGCGTTCGGGTCCGGCGGCGTCGTCGGAAGCATTCGGCGGGACGATCGCGGCTACACCGTGACGATGGCCGGCGCGAGCGAGGTCACGGGCACTTACCCGTCGATGGAGGTCGCGAAGAGCGCCCTCCACGCGAAGATGCGTCCCGGGAGCGACTGGCCGCGCTTCGAACAGCACTGAGTGCGCGCGGACCCGCGAGGCGGCGCATCCGCGCGGCTGCGCGGATGCGGTCGACGATCGCGACCGAGGCGTGGACGGCGGGGCCGATCGTCGCCGCGAAGACGACCGTACCGATCCCCACCGTGCCTCCCAGGAGTATCCCGGCCACGAGTACGGTCGCTTCGACGATCGCGCGGCATGCCCACAGGGGCCAGCCGAAGCGTGCGTGCAGACCCGTCATGAGCCCGTCCCGCGGACCGGGTCCGAAGCGGGCTCCGATGTAGATCCCGGAGGCCATTCCGACGACTGTCACGCCGGCGATGAGGAACAGCGCCCGCATGATCGGCGTCTGCGGCGGCGCGATGAGCGTCAGCGAGATCTGCAGCGCCGTTCCCACCAGGGCGATGTTCGCGATGGTCCCGAGACCCGGCCGCTGGCGGAGCGGGATCCACAGGAGAAGGACGGCGAGTCCCACGAGGTTCGTCACCCACCCGACACCCCACCCCGTCTGGATGGCGATGCCCTGCGCGAGCACGGTCCACGGGTCGACCCCGAGGCCGGCCAGGACGACCAGCGCGCAGCCCCATCCGTACATCGTGAGGCCTGCGACGAGGGCGAGGAGTCGTGCGGTCATGCCTCCATCAGACTGCATTATTGGACTGCGGCGACCAGTCCACTTCGCCTAAAGTGGCCCGATGGACTCTCGAGTCTCGTCGCGGACCCTCTCCACTGCCCTCGGGGGGTGGCGGTCACGCGAGCCGGCGTATGAGGCTCTCGCCGACGGCATCCGCCTCCTGTGCCTGGACAACCGCCTCGCGCCGCGCACCGGCCTTCCCGCGGAACGGGATCTGGCGACGGCGCTGGGGGTGAGTCGCGCGACGGTCGCCTCCGCCTACCGGAGCCTTCGCGACACCGGCCACATCGCGAGTCTCCGCGGATCGGGGAGCGTGACGCTTCCCCTCCCGCGTCGGACGCCCGCGATCGGGTCGGCGAACGGGCTGATCGACCTGCAACAGGCGAGCCCCGCCGCGTGGCCGGGCCTTGCCGCCGCCTTCGCCGAGACCGCTGCCGATGTCCCGTCGCTCGCCGCCCGCCCCGGCTACGACCTGATCGGCTCGGACCGCCTGCGCGCCGCCGTCGCCGCCCTCTACAGTGCCCGCGGCATCTCGACGACGGTCGACCAGATCATGATCACCGCGGGAGCCCAGAGCGCGATCCATCTCCTCGCGAGCGTCGTCGTCGGTCGCGGCGACGGTGCCGTGATGGAGACCCCGACCTATCCCCACGCCGCGGATGCCTTCCGCCAGGCGGGGGCGCGGCTCGTGGGCGTCCCGGTGACGACGGAGACCGGGTGGGACATGGATCGACTGATCCAGGCGTTCGAGCGCACGGCGCCGGTTGCGGCTTACCTCATGCCCGACTTCCAGAATCCGACCGGGATGTCCATGACGGCGTCCGACCGCGCGACCACACTGGACGCCGCACAGCGGGCCGGCACCCTGCTCGTCCTCGACGAGACCACGGCGGACCTCGACATCGATCGGGGCCCCCGAGAACCGGGCTTCCTCGAGGCGGATGCGGATCTCGTCGTGCGAATCGGCTCCCTCGGCAAGACCGTGTGGGGCGGGCTCCGTGTGGGATGGATCCGTGCCGCGGCCCCGGTGCTGCGGCGCCTCATCGCCGCGAGGCCGGCGCGCGACCTGGGCACACCGGAATTCGAACAGGCGGTCGCCGCACGGGTTCTGTCGCAGTACCCGGACGTCATCGCCCAGCGCGCGGATCTTCTGCGACGGGGGAGGGACGCGGCGGCGGCCCAGCTGGCCGAGCGTCTCCCGCAGTGGTCTGCGCCCCGCGTGCACGGCGGGGTGTCGATGTGGGTGGCCCTCGACGCTCCGCTGAGCGCCGCCCTCGTCATGCAGGCCCGGTCCGCGGGCGTTCTGCTCTCCGCAGGTCCGCGGTTCTCGCTGGACGGGGGGCACGAGCGCCACCTCCGCGTGCCCTTCACCGCGGACACCGCGACGGTGGTGCGCGCGATCCACATCCTCGCCGCCGCATGGCGTCATGTGATCGACGGGGCTCCCCCCATCGACCGCGGCGCGATCGACGCCGTGGTCTGATCCTCCCCCCTCCTCCCCAGCGCGCACGACTCGTCGACCATCCCCAGATCGCCGACGGCGCCGATGCGAGGCCCCCCGAGGCCGCACAGTGGTGATCACTCGCTCGGCGGCCCGTTCACGGCGGGTCGCCCCATCGGAAAGAGGACACCATGACCGCGCAGATCACCCTCGTCGGCAATATCGCCACGCCGCCGCAGCTGAAGACCCTCCCGTCCGGGCTCACGATCACGACGTTCCGACTCGGGTCGAGCCAGCGTCGCTTCGACCAGCAGAGCGGCGGATGGGTCGACGGTGAACGGAGCTTCTTCACCGTGTCGGCGTATCGACGACTCGCCGAGCACGTGCATCGCTCTCTCACGAAGGGCGACCGGGTCGTCCTCACCGGTCGCGTCAAAGTCAGGGAGTGGGAGAACGATTCGGGCAAAGGCACCGCGGTCGAGATCGACGCCGAAGCGATCGGGCCCGATCTGATGTGGGGCACCACGGTGTTCCAGCGCGACGGCGCTCCCGGGAGCACCTCCACGGCACCGTCCGACACGTGGGCGGTCCCCGGAACCGGGGGCGCGGACGCCGCGGGCGCGCGCGCGGGGACCGTCGGGCCCGCGGCGGCGACGGAATGGCCGACCGTCGAACCCGGCTCGGCCCCCGGAAGCGAGACGGGGCAGCTCGAGTCCACACCGTTCTGACATCAGCCCGTGGGTCGTGCCGATCTAGACTCGCAGAGTGTCCCGATTCCGCAGCGAGACCTTCCGCCCTGCCGCTCGCCGTCTCGGCGTGATCGTCGGGCTGGCCCTCGGCGCCGTCGTGTTCAGCGGGTGCGCACCGGAACCGACGCCCGCGCCGACGCCGACCGCCGACCCGGAACCGACGCCGACCGCGTCGGAGACGACCGCTCCGCGGGCTGATGCGCTCGTCCCGGAGGGCTCCGCCGAAGACAATCTTCCGTTCTTCTCCTCGATCGTCGACCAGGTGTGGGCCTCGGAGGCGAGGGACGAGGGACGCGCCTACGTGGACGCGCTTTCGGCGGCCGGGTTCGACAAAGCCGCGATGCAGGTCACAGAGGATCTGTCGACCGTCGGGAACCCCGCCGAGTCGCTGCAGTTCTCGGTGCGGTGGGGGGAGCAGTGCCTCGTCGGGCAAGTGGGTCCTGCGACGGGGGAGCCGTTCGCAACGGTAACGGACGTGGTCGGCGACGGCGCCTGCCTGCTGGGACAGACCCGGCCCATCGACTGGTGAGTCCACAGCCGGCCGGTAGGCTGGGACGCTGACGCTCGCACGGCAAGGAGAGGGAACAGACATGGCTGAGTACATCTACTCCATGGTTCGCGCACGCAAGGCGGTGGGCGAGAAGCTCATCCTCGACGACGTCACCATGGCGTTCCTGCCGGGGGCCAAGATCGGCATGGTCGGGCCCAACGGCGCCGGCAAGTCGACGATCCTCAAGATCATGGCCGGCCTCGACACGCCGTCCAACGGCGAGGCCAAGCTCAGCCCCGGGTTCACGGTCGGAATTCTGATGCAGGAGCCGGAGCTCGACGAGGACAAGACGGTCCTGGAGAACATCCAGGACGGCGTGGCGATCAAGGCCAAGCTCGACCGCTTCAACGAGATCTCCGGCTTGATGGCCGATCCCGATGCCGATTTCGATGCTCTTCTGGCGGAGATGGGCACGCTGCAGGAAGAGATCGACGCGGCAGACGCATGGGATCTGGACTCGCAGCTCGAGCAGGCGATGGATGCCCTGCGCACCCCTCCGGGCGACGCGGACGTCTCCAACCTCTCGGGTGGTGAGCGCCGTCGCGTGGCGTTGGCGAAGCTGCTCCTGCAGAAGCCGGACCTGCTGCTCCTGGACGAGCCCACGAACCACCTCGACGCCGAGAGCGTGCTCTGGCTCGAACAGCACCTCCAGAAGTACCCCGGCGCCGTCATCGCCATCACCCACGATCGGTACTTCCTGGATAACGTGGCCGAGTGGATCGCCGAAGTCGACCGCGGACGCCTGATCGGGTACGAGGGGAACTACTCCACGTATCTGGAGAAGAAGGCCGAGCGCCTCGCGATCCAGGGCAAGAAGGACGCCAAGCTCGCCAAGCGCCTCGCCGAGGAGCTCGACTGGGTCCGCTCGAACCAGAAGGGCCGGCAGGCGAAGTCGAAGGCGCGCCTCGCCCGGTACGAGGAGATGGCCTCCGAGGCCGAGCGCACGCGCAAGCTCGACTTCGAGGAGATCCAGATCCCGGCGGGGCCGCGACTGGGCAGCGTGGTCATCGAGGCGAAGAAGCTGCAGAAGGGATTCGACGGCCGGTCCCTCATCGACGGCCTGAGCTTCAGCCTGCCTCCGAACGGCATCGTCGGCGTCATCGGACCCAATGGCGTCGGCAAGACCACGCTGTTCAAGACCATCGTCGGCCTCGAGAGCCTGGACGGCGGCGACCTGAAGATCGGCGAGACCGTGAAGATCTCCTACGTCGACCAGTCGCGCGGCAACATCGACCCCGAGAAGTCCCTCTGGGAGGTCGTCTCCGACGGCCTCGACATCATCACCGTAGGGAAGACCGAGATCCCCTCGCGCGCCTACGTCTCCAAGTTCGGGTTCAAAGGTCCCGACCAGCAGAAGAAGGCGGGAGTGCTCTCCGGGGGGGAGCGCAACCGGCTCAACCTCGCGCTGACCCTGAAGGAGGGCGGCAACCTGCTCCTCCTCGACGAGCCGACCAACGACCTCGACGTGGAGACCCTGCAGAGCCTGGAGAACGCGCTGCTGGAGTTCCCCGGCTGCGCGGTGGTGATCACGCACGACCGATGGTTCCTCGACCGCATCGCCACCCACATCCTCGCCTACGAGGGCACGGACGAGCACCCGGATCGCTGGTACTGGTTCGAGGGCAACTTCGAGGCGTACGAGGAGAACAAGATCGAGCGCCTGGGCCCGGACGCCGCCAAGCCGAACCGATCGGCCTACCGCAAGCTCACCCGTGACTGACCGCTCCGCGGTGACCGGCAGGCTGCACATCCCCATCGCGCTTCGATGGGGCGATCTCGATGCCTTCAACCACGTCAACAACGCGGCGATGCTGAAACTCCTCGAAGAGGCTCGCGTGCGGGCGTTCTGGCAGCCCGCGGCAGGCGAGAGCGCACCACCCACGGCGATCCTGGACTCCGGCATACACAGCGGCGTGCTGACCCTCGTCGCCCGTCAGGAGATCGAGTACACCGCTCCCGTCCCCTATCAGCGGCATCCGCTGGATGTGCAGATGTGGTTCGGAAGCCTCGGCGGCTCGAGCATCGAGGTCTGCTACGAGGTGTGTTCTCCGCGGGAGATGCCGGGCGAGCAGACCGTGTACGCGCGGGCGACCACCATCGTCGTCAAGGCGGACGCCGCATCCGGTCGGCCTCTCAAGCTCAGTGATCACGAGCGGGCGACCTGGGGTCCCTTCGTCGGCGACCCGATCGTCTACGCCCGCCGACGCTGACGCTTCAGCTTGCAGCGTCCTCGGGAGCGCGGACCATGATCTCCTGCGCGACGCTCGCCAGGAGGATGCCCTCGCGGCTGAAGACCCGGCCGGTGGAAAGTCCTCGCCCGCCGCGCGCGCTCGGTGACTCCTGGACGTAGAGGAGCCAGTCGTCGACGCGACCGGGACGATGCCACCACATCGCGTGGTCGAGGCTCGCGACTTTGAGACCCGGGGTGATCCAGGGGAGCCCATGGGCGCGCAGGACGGGTTCCTGGATCGTGAGGTCGCTGAGGTACGCGAGGGCCGCTGCGTGCAGACGAGGGTCGTCGGAGATCGGGCGCCGCAGCTTCATCCAGACGGCCTGGCGCGGCACGCGCTCGCCCTCCACGCGGAGATACACCGGCGAGGGCACATGGCGGACCTCGACCGGGCGGTCCGCGAGCAGTCGCTGGGACATCGGATGCGATCCGCGCAGGTGCTCCTCGATCGCCGGCAGCTCCTCGGGATCCGGAATGTCCGACGGGGGAGCGGCCTGATGATCGAGCCCGGGGTCGACGTCCTGGAAGGAGGCGATCATCGAGAAGATGGGCACCCCCTCCTGGAAGGCCTGCGTCCGCCGCGTGGAGAACGAGCGCCCGTCGTGGATCCGGTCCACGGAGAAGGTGATGTCCCGCGTCGAGTCGCCCGGGCGCAGGAAGTACCCGTGCATGGAATGGATCAGTCGATCCTCCGGGATGGTACGCGCGGCCGCCACCATCGCCTGGGCGAGGACCTGACCACCGAAGACACGACCGAGCGGCATCGCCTGAGATCGACCGACGAAGATGTCCTCCGTGGTGCGCGCGGCCGAGCCGGAGAGATCCAGCACTGCGAGCATCGAGCCCACGGGGTCGGGGTCGGGGTCGGGGGTGTCCTGATCGGGCGGGGCGGCGTCGGTCACTCCGGTAGTTTAGGTCGGATGGCGCCGCGTCTGATGTTCCCCGACCCTCTCGCCGCCGCGGACGTCCTGACGTTCTCCGGCCGCGCGGCCCCGCTCGGAGACGGCAACGTCCGCCTGCGCGCCTCCCGCGGCGTCCTCGTGGTCTCTTCGGCCCCTCTCGCGCCGAAGACGCTGCTGGACGCCGCACCCACCGTCCTCGGCATGCGCGCTGTGGAGGTCGATCCCGAGCTGGTCTGCGATCTCGTCATTGAGGCCTCGGACCTGGTGACGGATGCCGCAGACGCCGCGGCGATCGTCCTGCCCGAGTCCGGGCGCAGCGCGTCCTGGGCGGGCATATCACCGCCTGCATCGGGCTGGACCCGGACCGGGACACTGCGCGCCTCCGTCCTCGCGGCCCGTGCCCAATGGGGCATCGCGGCGGTGGCGGAGTCGATGCCCGCCGACCCCGGCGAGGATGTGGTCCACACGGTGCGCTCCGCGGTGTGGGGGGAGGGCGATGCCGACCTCCTCGGTGTCGCCCGCGGCTGCGCCTTCGCCGCGTTCGCCCTCGGCTTCATCGCCGGCGAGGAGGAGGTGCCGGTGCGCACCGCGGGTCCGTGGACCCGGCTGTCGTTCTCGCGCGGTCACGTCCTGGTGCGCGCAACGCAGCCCCCGGGTCTCGGGCCGGTGCGGCTCACCGGCGGAGACCGCAGCTGATCACCGCCGTTCGAACGTGTTGACCATCGCGTGGGCCGCGCGATCGAGATAGTCCCACAGCACCTGCTCGTGCAGCGGCGCCAGCTCGAGAGCGTCCACCGCGTCGCGCATGTGGCGCAGCCATCGGTCTCGTGCGTCGGGGTCGATGTGAAAGGGCGCGTGGCGCATCCGCAGCCGCGGGTGGCCGCGGTGCGCACTGTACGTCCCCGGCCCACCCCAATACTGCTCCAGGAAGAGCAGCAGACGCTCCTCGGCGGGACCGAGGTCCTCTTCCGGGTACATCTCCCGCAGCACGTCGTCCTGCGCCACGCCCTCGTAGAAGCGCCGGACCAGACGGGCGAATGTGGGACGCCCGCCGATCTGGTCGTAGAAGCTCGGCGTCGCGCCCGGGAGGACGGGCGCCCCGGGTGGGGGAGTGGTCATGAGGCTCCGTCGTCGTCGGGGGCTGCGGGCTTGAGCTTGATACGCCACTTCGGGCGGGGTGCGGGCACCTCGTCGGTCGCGGGGGCCAGCGGATTCGGTCGGGTGCGTGGCGGATTCGCTCCGCGCACGCGCTGCGCGCCTTCGATCCCCGTCAGGACGACCGAGTTGAGCTGTGGGACGGTCAGTCCCATACCCTCGACCGCCCGCTTCAGACGCACGCGGAGCTCACGGCCCACGTCGTCCTTCGCGTTGGCGCGGGTCTTCATCACGAGGCGGATGATCAAGGTGTCTCCGGACACGGATTCCAAGCCCCACACCTCGGGCTTGTCGACCATGCGGGTCCGCCACTTCGGATCCTTCGCCAGGTTCTTAGCGGTGTCGAGCATCGTCGCCTCCACCTCCTCGATGTCTGCATCGGCCGGGACGGCGAGGTCGATGATCACTCGAGACCAGCCCTGAGAGAGGTTCCCGATGCGCAGGATCTCGCCATTGCGCACGTACCACAATGTGCCGTTGGCATCACGGACGTGTGTCACCCGGACGCTCACGAACTCCACGATGCCCGTCGCGAGACCGAGATCCACCACGTCGCCGATGCCCACCTGATCCTCGGCGACGATGAAGATCCCGTTCAAGACGTCCTTGACGATGTTCTGGGCGCCGAAGCCGAGACCCGCCCCGACCGCCGCGGTGAGGAGCGTCAGCGAGCCGAGGGCGTTCGGGGCGAAGACGTTGACGATGAGCAGCAGCGCGACCACCACGATCGCGACGTTGACGATGTTGTGCAGGATGGATCCGAGTGTGCGCGTGCGCTGGACCACGCGCACCGATGCCAGAGGCGAACGCTCCAGCGCCTGGGTGTCGTCGACATTCGCCTTCGACTTCGCGCCACCCACGATGCGGTCGACCACGCGCCGGATCACGATCCGGAGGATCCAGGCGAGAAGGAGCGCACCGATGACGATGCCGGCCGCGGCGAGAAGGTTCCTGCCGGCAGCGGTCAGGAACTCGCCGATGCCGGTCCACCATTCCGGGGTGAGTGGGGCCTCCTCAGCGGCGAACGGGAAAACGGGCGCGATCACCGTCCCGAGTGTAGATCGTGGGCCTCGGCACCCGCTGAACGGATGCCGAGGCCCTCGCGAGGATCACTGCGCGTCGCGATCCTGAGCGGCCAGAGCACGTTCGACTCCGGCGAGGTTCTCCTGCACGAGGCGGCGGAGCGCAGGTGGTGCGTCCCGATGCTCGGCCAGCCACGCGCGGGTCGCGTCGCGCAGCCCCGTATCGGCCAGCGGCGCCGGATACAGCCCGACGACCAGGTACTGCGCGATCTGATAGCTCCGAGACTCCCAGACGGGCAGGAGCATCTCGAAGTAGGACCGCACCCACTCCCCGAGTACCGCGGTCCCGGCGGGGTGGACGAACCCGACGGCCGCGGCGCGGATGACGGTGTTCGGCGCGTCACGACGGGCCACCAGGCGCTCCCATGCCGCGGACTTCGCCGCCGAGGTCGGGATAGCCGCCTTCGCCTGCGCGGCGAACTCGCCGCCCTTGGCGGTGTTGTCCGCCTGGAGGGCGTCATCGATGACGGCGTCGTCCGCACGGCCGCCGGCTGCGAGGGAGACCAGCAGCGCCCACGAGAGGTCGGTGTCGATGACGAGGCCGTCGACGACGACCGACCCATCGCGCAGGCCCGCCACGCGATCCCATTGGGCCGGTGTCGATGCGGCGGAGGCGAACGCGGTGGCGAATTGGAGCTGGCTGTCGCTGCCGGCCTCCGCGCCTTCCAGGAGGTGCCACAGCCCATCGGCGACCCGCTCGCGGGTGGCGCCGCGCGTCTCGGGCGCGACGTAGGAATTCGCGGCGAGCTGCAGCTGGGCGAGCGTGGTGCGCACCGTGGTGGATTCGGTCTCAGAGCCGATGTTGCGCAGGACGAGATCGACGTAATCCGACGCCGCGGACTCGGCATCCCGCGTCTGGTCCCACGCGGCACCCCAGACGAGCGAGCGGGCGAGCGGGTCGCTGATGTCGCCGAGGTGATCGATGGCCGTGGTCAGTGAGCGGGAATCCAAGCGGATCTTCGCGTAGGCCAGATCGTCATCGTTGAGGAGCACCAGATCCGGCCGGCGGCGGCCCTTCAGCTCGGGGACCTCCGTGAGGTCGCCGTCGACGTCGAGCTCGAGGCGATGGACGCGCACGAGCGCGCCGTCCTGGAGGTCGTAGAAGCCGACGGCCAGACGATGGGGGCGGATCGTGGGGTAATCCGCCGGGGCGGTCTGCACGATGGCGAACCGGGTGATCACGCCGTCCGTGTCGGTCACGATCTCGGGTGACAGGGTGTTCACGCCCGCCGTCTCCAGCCACTTCTTCGACCAGCCCGTGAGCTCGCGGCCGCTGGTGGTCTCGAGCTCGGTGAGGAGATCCGACAGCTCGGTGTTGGACCACTCGTTCTTCCGGAAGTAGGCGCCGACGCCGGCGAAGAACGCGTCGATGCCGACCCAGGCCGCGAGCTGTTTGAGGACCGATCCGCCCTTGGCGTAGGTGATGCCGTCGAAGTTGACCTGGACGTCCTCCAGATCGTTGATCTCCGCGAGCACCGGATGGGTCGAGGGCAGCTGGTCCTGGCGGTAGGCCCAGGTCTTCTCCATCGCGTTGAACGTCGTCCAGGCCTCGGTCCACTCCGTCGCCTCCGCAGTCGCGATGGTCGAAGCCCATTCGGCGAAGGACTCGTTGAGCCAGAGCCCATCCCACCACTTCATGGTGACGAGGTCGCCGAACCACATGTGGGCGAGCTCGTGGAGGATCGTGACCACGCGACGCTCGCGCACCGCGTCGGTGACCTTGGAGCGGAAGACATAGGTCTCGGTGAACGTCACCGCGCCGGCGTTCTCCATCGCTCCGGCGTTGAACTCGGGCACGAAGAGCTGGTCGTACTTCGCGAACGGATACGGGTATCCGAACTTCTCCTCGAAGTAGGCGAAGCCCTGACGGGTCTTGTCGAAGACGTAGTCGGCATCGAGGTGCTCCCACAGGCTCTTGCGCGCGTAGACACCGAGCGGGATCTCGCGACCGTCCGAGCTGGTGAGGCTGGAGAACACCGACTCGTAGGGACCGGCGACGAGGGCGGTGATGTACGAGCTGATGCGGGGCGTCGGCTCGAACCGCCACGTCGCGCGCCCGTCGCCGTGCTCCTCGGGAGCGGGGGTCGGGGAGTTGGAGACGACTTTCCACGCCGCGGGCGCGGTGACGGTGAAGCGGAACGCCGCCTTCAGGTCGGGCTGCTCGAACACCGCGTACATGCGTCGCGAGTCGGGCACCTCGAACTGGGAGTAGAGGTAGACCTCGCCGTCGACCGGGTCCACGAACCGGTGCAGGCCCTCACCGGTGTTGGTGTACTCGCACTCCGCATCGATGACGAGCTCGTTGTCCGCGGCCAGATCGGACAGGGCGATCCGCGAGTCGGCGAACGCCGCACCGGGATCGATCGACCGCCCGTTCAGGGTGATCTCCCGGACGCTGCGCGCGATGAGGTCGATGAAGGTGGAGGCACCCGGGCTGGCGGCGAACCGCACAGTGGTCCGGGAGGCGAACACCTCCGGCCCCGTGGTGAGGTCCAGCACGACGTCGTAGGACGCGGTGTCGACGATCGCGCGGCGCTCCTGCGCCTCCAGGCGGGTGAGGTTCTCTCCAGGCACTGTGGTTCTGCTCCCAGGGGTGAGGGTGAGGGGGACCGCGCCGGCGCTGCTGGCTCCGACGGCAACCGTGCCAGCCTACGCCAGCAGTCGGCGCCACCTGCCTTCCGCGGTGAGAGGATTACGGGGTGAGTTCGACTGAGCAGCTGGTCTCGTACGCCTCGGATGCTGCGGCATCCGGCCCCGCCCACGTCGAGGTCCCCGTGGCCTACGACGCCATCCTCCTCGCCGGATTCGGCGGCCCCGAGGGACAGGATGACGTGATCCCGTTCCTGCGCAATGTCACGCGCGGCCGCGGCATCCCGGACGAGCGTCTCGAGGAGGTGGCCCACCACTACCGTCATTTCGGTGGCGTGAGTCCCATCAACGCGCAGAACCGTGTGCTGAAGGCGGCGCTGGAGGAGGAGCTCGACCGTCGTGGCCTCCACCTCCCGGTCTACTGGGGGAACCGCAACTGGGCTCCGTACCTCACTGAGGCCGTCACCGAGGCAGCGGATGCCGGTCATACGACTCTTCTGGGCCTCGCGACCAGCGCGTACTCCTCCTTCTCCAGCTGCCGGCAGTACCGAGAGGACTTCGCGCGAGCGCTCGAGGAGACGAACCTGACCGACACGGTGACCATCGACAAGGTCCGGCAGTACTTCGATCACCCCGGGTTCGTTCAGCCCTTCATCGACGGCGTGCGGGATGCGGTGGCGGGCTTCCTCGCCGAAGGCCTGCCCGCTGCATCCGTCCATGTCCTCTTCTCGACCCACAGCATCCCGACCGCGGATGCGCAGCGATCCGGTCCCCGAGAAGGCGACCCGCGGTACCGCGACTTCGGCGAGGGGGGCGCGTACGCCGCGCAGCATCTCGCGGTCGCCGAGGTCGTCATGGCCGCGGTCGTGGCCGACATCCCGGAAGCCGCAGACGTGCTGTGGGAGCTCGTCTACCAGTCGCGCTCCGGTCCCCCCACCCAGCCGTGGCTCGAGCCTGATGTCTGCGACGTCATCGAGGAACTGCCCGGCCGCGGAGCCCAGGCCGTCGCGATCGTTCCGCTCGGATTCATGAGCGACCACATGGAGGTCATGTGGGACCTCGACACCGAGGCGCTCGAGGCTGCGGAAGCGGGCGGGCTGCGCGCGGTCCGGACGCCGACCCCCGGGGTCGACCCCGTGTTCGTCTCGGGGCTGGTCGATCTGATCGAAGAGCGGCTGCGCGGCACCCCGGCCGAGGCGCGCCCGCACAAGACGGCCCTGGGGCCCTGGTTCGACGTCTGCCGCACGGCGTGCTGCGAGAACGTCCGTGCGGGTTTCAAGCCGGCCGCGTCCGGCCTGAAGCCCTGACGGGCGGCTTTCCATTCGCTCTCTAGGATGAGGCCCATGCGTATCCACATCGCCACCGATCACGCCGGGTTGGAGTTCTCCACCCAGCTGCAGCACCACCTCGCCGAGCAGGGCCACGAAGTCATCGACCACGGTCCGCTGGACTACGACCCGCTCGACGACTACCCCGCCTTCTGCATCCGGGCCGCCCAGGCCGTCGTGCGCGACCAGGAGTCGGGCGTCCCGGCTCTCGGTGTCGTCTTCGGAGGATCGGGCAACGGCGAGCAGATCGCGGCGAACAAGGTGCGCGGCGTCCGCGCAGCGCTCGCCTGGAACCTCTCGACCGCCGAACTCGCCCGCGAGCACAACGACGCCAACGTGATCGCGATCGGCGCCCGTCAGCACAGTTTCGCCGAAGCCGCCTCTTTCATCGACACGTTCATCGCCACACCGTTCTCGGGCGAAGAGCGTCACGCCCGGCGCATCGGGCAGCTCGCCGCGTACGAGACGGACGGCTCGCTCGCCCCCGACCCGCGTGCGGGCGAGCAGGCACCGGACGTCCTCGACGCACCGAACAGCTCGTTCGATCCCGAGGCGGGCTGACGCGGATGCCGGAGGGGCACTCGGTCCACCGCATCGCACGCCAGTTCGCACGCAACTTCGTCGACCAGACGGTGTCGGCCTCGAGTCCTCAGGGCCGCTTCGTCGAGGGCGCGGCCCTGATCGACGGGCGGCGCATGCTGGCGGTGCGCGCGGTGGGCAAGCAGATGTTCGCCGAGTTCTCGGATGACGTCTGGCTCCGGGTCCACCTCGGGATGTACGGCGCATGGGACTTCGCGGGCGAGATCGACGCCGACCCCACCATCGCCGCGGCCAACGGCCGCATGGGGCAGACCAACCAGCGGGGAGTCCCGGCGGACGCCACGATTCTCGACGCGGCCGGCGAGAACTCCCTCTCCTCCATCGGCGCTCCACGGCGCGCCCGCGTGCACGTGAGGATGTCGGAGCAGACCACAGGCCTGCCCGATGAGGATCCCGACTTCCCTCCGCCCGTGGTCGGTCAGGTCCGGTTGCGCCTCCTCACGGAGCGGACGTGTGCGGACCTGCGGGGCCCGACGGCCTGTCAGGTCCAGACGCCGGACGAGGTCGTCGCCTCGATCGCGAAGCTCGGCCCGGACCCGCTCGTCGGCGATCCCGCCGACGGCGAAGAGCGGTTCGTCGCCGTCACGGCCCGCAAGCCCACCGCGATCGGCCTGCTCCTCATGGATCAGGCCGTCGTCAGCGGCATCGGAAACGTCTACCGCGCCGAGCTCCTCTTCCGTGCGCGCCTCAACCCGCACACACCCGGGCGCGACGTGCCGATCGAGCTCCTCCGGGAGCTGTGGCGCGACTGGGTGGGGCTCCTTGCGATCGGGGTGGAGACGGGGCAGATGATGACGATGGACGACCTGTCGCCGGAGGACTACCGCCGGGCGATGGCGCACCGCGACGACCGGCACTGGGTGTACCACCGCGCCGGCCTCCCGTGCCGTGTCTGCGGGACGAACATCGTCATGGAAGAGGCCGCGGGGCGGAAGCTCTACTGGTGCCCGTCCTGCCAGGCGTGATCGTTCCGGGCTCGTAGGCTGAGGGAATGCGTCAGAACCCGTCCTTCGCGATGACCGACCTCGTCGAGATCCGCCGCATCATCGAGGCGAACCCGTGGGCGACGATCGTCAGCGCCGGAGACTCCGGCCTCGTGGCATCGCACTACGCGGTGCTCCTGGACGACAGCCGGTCCGATCTCACCATCGTCGGACACGTCGGGAGACCGGATGAGCAGATCCACGACCTCGGCTCGGGCGAGCTCCTGGTCATCTTCCAGGGCCCGCACGGGTACATCTCGCCCCGGTGGTACGGCAAGGGCCCGGCCGTTCCCACTTGGAATTTCATCGCCGTTCATCTGAGCGGCGTGCCGGAGCTGCTCTCGGCGGAGGAGAACCTCGTGGTGTTGGACCGTCTCGTCGACCGCTTCGAGGGCGAGGGCCCGGACAGCCGCCGGCTGTGGTCCGCTCCGAACGACGAGGACTTCGTCCGGCGGCTCGAGCGCGGCACCGTCGGCTTCCGCCTGACACCCACGCGCGTCGCGGCGAAACGGAAGCTGAGCCAGAACCGCCCCGATGACGTCGTCGACACCATCATCACCGCGCTCGCATCGGGAGACGGCGCATACTCCGATCCCCGCCTCCCCGCGGAGATGCGACGCGACCTGGACACGCGGAAGGCCGCGCGGTGACCCACGGTATCGGCGACCAGCCGCGCGTCGTGGCGGATGTGCGCCTCCGCGCTCCCGAACGGACCGATCCGTTCGACGACGATCTCGTCGACGTGCACCTCGCGCACGGACGCATCGTCGACATCGCCCCGGCCGGCGCGCTCCCGCGGAGGGGGGAGGTCGTGGACGGCGCAGGACGCTTCCTGATCCCCGGGCTCTGGGATCACCACGTGCACGTGACCCAGTGGGCTCTGGTCGCGAGGCGCACCGACCTCGCGGCGGCGTCGTCTGCGCACAGCGCAGCGGACATCATGGGTCGCGCGCCGGTCCTCCCCGACGGGCGGCGCGTCGGGACCGGCTTCCGCGACGCCCTCTGGAGCGACCGGCCCACGCGGGCCCTCCTGGACGCCGCGGGCGACGCTCCGACCTATCTGATCAACGCCGACGTCCACAGTGTCTGGCTGAACTCCGCGGCCTTCCGTCGTGAAGGGATCGCGCCGACGGACGACGGGATCCTGCGCGAAGAGCCCGCGTTCGAGATCTCACGTCGTCTCAACGCCGTCGATCCGGTCGAGGCCGACCGCCTCGTGTCGGACATGGCCCGCCGCGCCGCGGCGCGTGGAGTCGTCGGGATCGTGGACCTCGACATGGCGTGGAACGAGGAATCCTGGGCGCGCCGGACTCTCTCCGGCTTCGATGCGCTCCGGATCGAGTTCGGGATCTACCCGGACTGGCTCGATCGGGCGATCGCGGAGGGGCTGCGCAGCGGAGACCCCGCGCGCGGGGGAGGATCCGACCTCGCGCGCGTCGGTCCGCTGAAGGTGATCACCGACGGGTCTCTGGGAACGCGGACGGCGGCATGCTCGCACCCGTACCCGGGCACGGTCGAGGACCGCGGGGCGCTCACCGTCGAGCCCGCGCGGCTGACGGACCTCATGACGCGCGCGGCGGGAGCGGGCATCGCGTGCGCGATCCACGCCATCGGAGATGTCGCCAACTCCCACGCGCTCGACGCGTTCGCATCCACGGGCGCCTGGGGGACCATCGAGCACGCGCAGTTGGTGGCTCACGCCGACATCCCGCGATTCGCCCGACTCGGCGTCGGCGCCAGCGTGCAGCCTGAACACGCGCTCGATGATCGGGACATGACCGACGCCCTGTGGGCGACGCAGACCGCGCAGCCGTATCCGTTGCGCACTCTGGCGGACGCGGGGGCGAACCTGCTGTTCGGATCGGATGCCCCGGTTGCGGCGCTCGATCCGTGGGCGGCTATCGCCGCCGCCGTGCATCGCACGCGCGGCGACCGCGCCCCGTGGCAGGGACACGAACGTGTCAACCCGTTCACCGCGCTCGCAGCATCGACCCACGGCGGCTCCCAGGATCCGCAGCGGATCGAGCCGGGAGCGCGAGCGGACCTGGCGCTCTGCGACACCGACCCGATCGGCGCGGACGAGCGGGATCTCCGGGCGATGCGTGTGTCGGCCACCCTCCTGGGAGGGCGCCTCACGCACGTGGGATGATCACTCCGCGACGTGCGCGAAGAGGAACCAGCGGTCCTTCTCGATGGACTGCATGATCGCGATGGCGATGTCCTGGCTGGTGAGATCGAACTCGTCGAGGCCCTCGATAGCCGCCTTGAGGTCGGCGATGACGACATCCATGTCGCTGATGATCGCGCGGACCGTGTCCTGCCACGGAGCGAAACCGGCGGCGACAGCGGTCGGGGCCGACTTCTCCGCGACCGTGGTCGCCCGTGCGTCGATCGGCAGGCCGAGGGCCACGATGCGCTCCGCGGCGCTGTCGGCCCCGGCCTGCGCGTTCGAGACGATCGTGTCGAGCAGTTCGTGGATCGCGATGAAGTTCGCGCCGCGCACGTTCCAGTGCGCCTGCTTGCCGTTGACGCCGAGCGCCTGCAGTCCGAGGACGACGGGGGACAGGAACTGCGCGGCGGCAGACGCGGCGGTCGGGTCGGCGGCGGTCGCGGGGGTGGTCTGCGTGTTGCTCATGTGGTTCGCCTCCATATCGATGGGCCCGGTGCACGCCGGGGCCTCAGGAGGAAAACGCTACTCAGCGCCAGACATTCCGCAAGGAAGCCAAGCCAACGCTTACCGGGCGCATGCCGCGCCCCCGGCCCGACGGCGAGGCGCTGAGCGCGGAGCGGGTCGGACGGGTTAGCGTCTTCTCGTGCCTTCCGCCGATCATCGATTCGGGCCCAAGAATCTCGGCGCCCCCGCCCGTGTCGTCACCCGCCAGCCGACGGATCGTTCCCCCGAACATGCCGAACCCGGCGGATTCCTGCCGCACGTTCAGGGCCTGCGGGCCATCGCGGTGCTCTGCGTCGTGCTCTATCACTTCTGGCCGGGACGCTTCCCGGGCGGCTACGTCGGCGTGGACGTGTTCTTCGTCATCTCGGGCTTCCTCATCACCGCGCACCTCATGCGAGAGCTCACCGCCACCGGGACCGTCCGGCTCGGCCAGTTCTGGGCACGTCGCGCGCGACGCCTCCTTCCCGCGTCGCTCCTGGTCCTCTTCGTGTGCGCAGCGGTCGCCGCGTCGCCGTACCTCACGCCTACTTCAGCGCTCCCCGCGGAGATCCGCGAGATCATCGCGTCGACGTTCTACGTGCAGAACTGGTACCTGGCGCTCACATCCGCCGATTACCTCAACAACGCCGGCGACCCCACGACGGTCCAGCACTACTGGACGCTGTCGCTCGAGGAGCAGTTCTACGTGCTCTGGCCGCTCCTGCTGCTCCTCGCCGCCTGGATGGGCGTCCGGTGGTTCGGCGGCGCCCGGCGTCGCGCCGTGCTCACGGTGATCGGCATCGTGACGGTGCTCTCGTTCGTCTTCAACGTCTGGCTGACGCTCGCCGAGCCCGCGCCCGCCTATTTCGTCACCTTCGGCCGCATGTGGCAGTTCGGGATCGGTGCGTTGATCGCCCTGGTGCCGATGCTGCGGATCCGCAATGCCGCCGCGAGCTTCGTCCTCGGGTGGGCGGGAATCCTCACCCTCGCCGTCGTCACCTTCCGCTTCGACGCGCAGACGCCCTTCCCTGGCTACATGGCCGCCGTCCCCACTCTCGCCGCCGCTGCGGTCATCGCGGCATCGCGCACCGAGCGCTGGTGGTACCCCACGCGTGTGCTGTCCCTCCGCCCCGCGCAGTTCGTCGGAGACATCTCCTACTCGCTCTACCTCTGGCACTGGCCGCTGATCGTCATCGCACCCTCCGTCCCGTTCTGGGGCCTGACGATCTGGCACCGTCTCGCGCTGCTGGCGCTCTGCTTCGTTCTGGCTTGGCTGACCAAGCGTTTTGTGGAGGACCCCGTGCGCGGGTGGAAGGTGCTGACATCGCGGCCGCCCCGTGTGACCCTGTGGGCGTCGCTCGTCGCGATGGTTCTCGTCGCTGTGACGGCCGGAGCGGCGTGGGCGGTGAACGCGCCCGCCTATCGGGATGGCGTCCAGGCGATCGAGCAGCTCCGCGCAGACCCGCCCGAGTGCTTCGGCGCCGCGTCCGCGCTCGATCCCGCGTGCGCCGGAGTCGACTTCGGCGCCCAGATCCTGCCGGCGCCCGGGTTCGCCGGGGTCGATCGTCCGGAGGACGCACAGTGCTTCGTGCAGCTGAACGATGCGCGCCCCGTATCGTGCGAGTTCGGCTCCGACGCGCCGGACGCACCCCGGATCGCCCTGGTGGGGGATTCTCACGCGTATCAGCTTCTGCCGACGTTCCAGCGGCTCGCCGACGAGCGCGGCTGGCATCTCACCACGTGGTTCAAGGGCGCGTGCCCGTGGAATGACACCCCGCTGTCCACGCCCGGCGCGTTCGGCGCCGCGTGCACCGAGTGGCGTGGAGGTGTGGAGTCGGCGATGGCGGATGCCGATCTCGATGTCGTGTTCACCGCCGCGCTCGCGACCACGCCGTACTCTTCCGCCGGCTTCGCGTCCGCCGCGGATGCCGCCGTCGCCGGGTATCGCGAGGCGTGGGGGCGGATGCTCGCGCGCGACGTACCGGTGGTGACCGTCGTGGACAACCCGGTGTGGCCCACCGACCCGAACAAGTGCCTGCGCACCCGCGACGTCGCGGAATGCGATGCGCCCCGGACGGATGTGCTCGTCGCGGACGACCCGCTGAGGCAGGCGGCGGAGGGTCTCGACGGTGTCACGCTGATCGACGCCACCGAGGCCTTCTGCGACGACGACGTGTGCTGGCCCGTCGTCGGCGGAGCGAACATCTACCGCGATCAGGATCACCTCACGGTCACCTTCGCCGATTCGCTCGCCCCGCAGTACTCAGAGGCGATCGAGGGGGCGCTCCGGACTCGCGCGCCGTAGGGTTCGGTCATGACCATCGCTCCCGATGCCTCCGTTCGCGCCCTCTCCGGACATACGCCCGACCTCCACGAGACCGTCTTCGTCGCGGACGGCGCACGCGTCATCGGGGGAGTGACGCTCCGCGAAGGCGCGAGCGTGTGGTTCAACGCCGTCCTCCGCGCCGACGGTGACACGATCATCGTCGGCAGGGGTTCGAACCTGCAGGACAACGTCTCGGTGCACGTGGACCCCGGCCATCCCGTCGTCATCGGGGACGACGTGTCGGTCGGCCACAATGCCGTCGTCCACGGGTGCACGATCGAGGACGCCTCCCTGGTCGGTATGGGAAGCGTCATCCTGTCGGGGGCTCGCATCGGACGCGGGAGTCTGGTCGCGGCGGGCGCCGTCGTGCTGGAGGGGACGGTCATCCCGCCCGGTTCGCTCGTCGCGGGCGTTCCGGCGAAGGTCCGACGCTCCCTCACCGCAGAGGAGCAGGCCGCGATCCGCCGCAACGCGCAGACCTATCGCGGGCACGTCGTCACGCACGTCGATGCGCTCAGAGGCGCCGAGGGGTGAAAAGGTGGAGGGGCTGACGAGAATCGAACTCGCATCATCTGTTTGGAAGACAGAGGCTTTACCACTAAGCTACAGCCCCGCATTTTGAATTGTCGCGCATGCCCCGCGAGGGGGCTGTGCGGCCGTCGACAGTCTACGTCACCGCGCGCCCGACTTCGAACCGCCGAGGGTGCACGCCGCCTGTCGGATAGACTGCACGGGGTCGCCAGGCGCACGCACACGTGCCGACCCGCCGGGGCGTAGCTCAGCTTGGTAGAGCGCCCGCTTTGGGAGCGGGAGGCCGCAGGTTCAAATCCTGTCGCCCCGACCAGTTCTCGTCATCTTCTCGAAATGCGCATGGCCTAGCCTGACCGTCGACGCTCATGAAAGCGAGGCGCGCCCGCGCCGGGAAAGCGTGAAGCGGCTGCTCACCATCACGGCCGCCGCGGCGGCCTCGCCTGAGGGGTTTCGCATGACGTTCACTGTTCCCACCGTCGACATCTCCGCGTACGTGGAGAACGGCCCGCCCGCCGATCGCGCAGAGGTCGCGCGTCGGATCGACGACGCGTGCCGCACCGTCGGATTCATCCAGATCGTGGGGCACGGCATCCCCGATGCGGCGATCTCCGGACTCACCGATGCGATGGATCGCTTCTTCGCCCTCGACCTCGAGCGCAAGAAGACCTTCCGGACCCCGTCGCAGATCAACCGCGGATACAGCCCGCCGAAGTCCGAATCCCTCAGCCTCTCCCTCGGAGTCGAGTCGGCCACCCGGATGAACGACTTCTTCGAGGCGTTCAACGTCGGAGCCGGCGACGACACCTACCCGGATGCCGCACCCCTGCCGCAGCCGGACTACGCCCCGAACGTCTGGCCGGACGTGGCCGGATTCGAGGATCAGGTGAGCGTCTACTTCGGGGAGGCCGCTCGCGTGGCCCGCACGATGACCCGGATCTTCGCCGACGCGCTGGGCCTGGTGCCCGACTTCTTCGCCGCCCACACCGGACACTCGCTCGACGTCATGCGGATGAACAACTACGCCCTGCCCGCGGGAACCGACGTCACGCTGGACGGCGACCTGATCGGCATGGGCGAGCACACCGACTACGGCATCGTCACGATCCTGTGGGCCGACGCCGTGGCGGGCCTGCAGGTGCTGGGAACGGATGGCGCCTGGAACGACGTCCAGCCCGCGGAGGGGGCGCTCCTGGTGAACCTGGGCGACGTGACCGCGCGCTGGACCAACGAGCGGTGGATGTCGACCCTCCACCGCGTGAAGCCGCCCATCGTCGGGGGAACGATCGAGCGCCGGCGGTCCGCGGCGTTCTTCCACGACGGCGACGTCGACGCCGAGATCCGCACACTGCCGTCCTGCATCGACGACGCGCACCCTGATCTGTACACGCCGATCACGGTCGGCGAGCACATCACCGCGAAGCTCGCGGGGTCACGGGCCGGAATCAGCAACGACTCCGCCGTGCGCGAGTCGGCGCGCGTCCTGGCCAGCAGACGCTGATCCATCCGACCGCCCGGCGCCCTGCCCCGCGCCCGTCCTCGAGGTGGGCTCGGGCCGTTTGGACTGTATCGGATAGACTTTCCGACGGCCCTCGTCGCGCTCCTCGCTCCGGCATGGAGTTCCGCGCGAGCCCAGGACCCCGCATCCGTCTGCACCTGCGGTCGGAACGCGGGAGGTCGCAGGCTTCGATCCTGTCGCCCCTGCTGGCCCCGCAGATCCCGCGAACAGACCTTCCCACGCCGCGCACGCGCGCGGTCCGATACGAGGAGAACGAACAGGCATGGTCAACAGCACCGTCGAGAAGCTGACCCCGACCCGGGTCAAGCTGCACATCACGGTCACCCCGGACGAGCTTCGTCCGAGCATCACGCACGCGTACGAGCACATCGCGCAGGACGTGCAGATCCCCGGCTTCCGCAAGGGCAAGGTGCCCGCGCCGATCATCGACCAGCGCATCGGCCGCACCGCCGTCCTCGAGCACGCCGTCAGCGAAGGGCTCGACGGCTTCTACCGCGAGGCGGTGACCGCCAACGAGCTGCGCGTCCTGGGTCGCCCCAGCGCCGAGGTCACCGAGTGGCCGAGCGACAAGGACTTCTCCGGCGACCTCACCGTCGAGGTCGAGGTCGACGTGCGCCCCGACTTCGAGCTGCCGGCGCTCGAGGGCACGACCCTTGAGGTCGACGCCGTCGAGGTCGACGAGGCCGCCGTCGACGAGGAGATGGACCGCCTGCGCGCTCGCTTCGGCACCCTGGTGACCGTGGACCGCCCCGCCGCGAAGGGCGACTTCGTCGAGCTCGACCTCGTCGCCACGATCGACGGCAACGAGATCGACCGGGCCGACGGCGTCTCCTACGAGCTCGGCTCCGGTGAGCTGCTCGAGGGCATCGACGAGGCGATCGACTCCCTGACCGCGGGCGAGGACACCACGTTCCGTTCAAAGCTGGTGGGCGGTGACCACGCCGGGGAAGAGGCCGAGGTCTCCGTATCGGTCAAGGCCGTCAAGGAGCGCGAGCTCCCCGAGGCGGACGACGACTTCGCCCAGATCGCCTCCGAGTTCGACACCATCGCGGAGCTGCGCGAGAGCCTGGTCGAGCGCGTGAGCCAGCAGTCCGTCTTCACCCAGGGCTCCGCCGCGCGCGACAAGCTCATCGAGCACCTCCTCGCCAACGTCGAGATCCCCGTGCCGCCGCAGCTCATCGAAGACGAGGTGCACAACCACCTCGAAGGCGAGAACCGTCTGGAGGACGACGAGCACCGCGCCGAGGTGACCGAAGCGAGCGAGAAGCAGTTCAAGACGCAGATGCTCCTGGACAAGGTCGCCGAGACCTTCCAGGTGCAGGTCTCGCAGGAGGAGCTCACGCAGTACCTCGTGCAGTCCGCTGCGCAGTACGGCATGGCTCCGCAGGAGTTCGTCAACGCCCTCCAGCAGGGCAACCAGCTGCCGGCCATGGTCGGTGAGGTGGCCCGGAACAAGGCCCTCGCCGTCGCCCTCGGCAAGGTGACCGTCGTCGACACGAACGGCAAGAGCGTCGACCTCAGCGGCTTCGTCGCCGTCGAGGACGACGAGCAGGCCGAAGAGGACGTGGTCTCGGAGGCGGAGGAGATCGCGGATGCCGCGGCCGACGCCGATGCCGTCATCGAGGCCGAGGAAGCAGCCGCCGAGGAGGCGCCCGCCGACGAGGCCCCCGCGAAGAAGGCCCCCGCGAAGAAGCCCGCGGCCAAGAAGGCGCCGGCGAAGAAGAAGGCCGCCGAGAGCGAGTGATCACGACCGAAGGGGCGGGTGCTGCGGCATCCGCCCCTTCGTCGTTTCCAGAGGGGATCCACGACGTCCGAGGCGGTACGGACACGCCCGATCCGCCCGCGGCGAACACGGCATCCCGCCTCGGAGCGCGCCGGTAGATTCGTTGCAGATCACCGGAAGAGGAGCACACATGCCCGAACCCCTTATGGCAACGAGCGTCTTCGACAGACTGCTGAAGGACCGCATCATCTGGCTCGGCTCGGAGGTGCGCGACGAGAACGCGAATGAGATCTGCGCGAAGATCCTCCTGCTCGCCGCGGAGGACCCCGAGCGGGACATCTACCTCTACATCAATTCGCCCGGCGGGTCCATCACGGCGGGAATGGCCATCTACGACACCATGCAGTTCGTCCCCAACGACATCGTGACCGTCGGGATCGGCATGGCCGCCTCGATGGGGCAGTTGCTGCTGACCAGCGGCACGAAGGGCAAGCGCTACATCACCCCGAATGCGCGCGTGCTCCTCCACCAGCCGCACGGCGGGTTCGGCGGCACGTCGAGCGACATCCAGACGCAGGCGCAGCTGATCGTGTCGATGAAGAACACCCTCGCCCAGATCACGGCGGCGCAGACCGGGAAGAGCGTCGAGCAGATCAACGAGGACGGCGACCGCGACCGCTGGTTCACCGCGACCGAGGCGTTGGAGTACGGGTTCGTGGATCACATCCGCGAGCACGCGGCGGACGTCGCCGGCGGCGGCGGAACCGACGCCAAGTGATGGATGCGAAGGCGAAAGGAACCTACACGCACATGAACACGCCCACCGCCGGCATCCCGCAGGGCATTTCCCTGCCCCACAGCCGCTACATCCTTCCCCAGTTCGAGGAGCGCACCGCCTACGGGTACAAGCGCCAGGACCCGTACAACAAGCTGTTCGAGGACCGTGTGATCTTCCTCGGCGTCCAGGTCGACGACGCCTCGGCGGACGACGTGATGGCCCAGCTGCTCGTCCTCGAGTCCCAGGACCCCGAACGCGACATCGTCATGTACATCAACTCGCCCGGTGGCTCGTTCACCGCGATGACGGCGATCTACGACACGATGCAGTACGTCTCTCCTCAGATCTCCACCGTCGTCCTCGGTCAGGCCGCCTCCGCCGCTTCCGTGCTCCTCGCGGCAGGTGCGCCGGGCAAGCGCCTCGCCCTCCCGAACGCCCGCATCCTGATGCACCAGCCCGCGATGGGCGAAGCGGGTCACGGCCAGGCCTCCGACATCGAGATCCAGGCGCAGGAGATCCTCCGCATGCGCACCTGGCTCGAAGAGACGATGGCCCGGCACACCGGGAACGACGTCGCGAAGATCAACAAGGACATCGATCGCGACAAGATCCTCTCGGCGAACGAGGCGCTGGAGTACGGCATCGTCGATCAGGTTCTGACCACGCGCAAGCGGACGACGCCCGCGCTGACGTCCTGATCGTGCGCGACGGCGGCCTGGTCCTCGGACCGGGCCGCCGTCGTCTTGGGCCCCGCGACACCGCGCGACCCAAATCCCGTCGCACGTCGCCGCCACAGGTTAGGCTCGGAGCACCGCCCGGATCTGACCGGATACGACTGGAGGAGCCTGATGGCACGCATCGGTGAGAGCGCCGACCTCTTCAAATGCTCCTTCTGCGGCAAGAGCCAGAAGCAGGTGCAGCAGCTGATCGCCGGTCCCGGCGTGTACATCTGCGACGAGTGCGTCGAGCTGTGCAACGAGATCATCGAAGAGCGCATGGCGGAGTCCTCCGACGGGGAGGTCGCCGACTTCGATCTGCCGAAGCCGCGCGAGATCTTCTCCTTCCTGGAGGAGTACGTCATCGGTCAGCGCGATGCGAAGCGCGCTCTGTCCGTCGCCGTGTACAACCACTACAAGCGCGTGCGGGCCCGCGGCACCATCCAGTCGGCTGAACAGCGCGCCGACGAGATCGAGATCGCCAAGAGCAACATCCTGCTGCTCGGTCCCACCGGGTGCGGCAAGACCTACCTGGCGCAGACACTCGCAAAGCGCCTGAACGTCCCGTTCGCGGTGGCGGATGCGACCGCGCTCACCGAGGCCGGCTATGTCGGGGAGGACGTCGAGAACATTCTGCTGAAGCTCCTGCAGGCGGCGGACTTCGACACCAAGCGCGCCGAGACGGGCATCATCTACATCGACGAGGTCGACAAGATCGCGCGCAAGGCGGAGAACCCGTCCATCACACGCGATGTCTCGGGCGAGGGCGTGCAGCAGGCCCTCCTGAAGATCCTCGAGGGCACGGTCGCCTCGGTCCCGCCGCAAGGCGGCCGAAAGCACCCGCACCAGGAGTTCATCCAGATCGACACGACGAACGTGCTCTTCATCGTGGCCGGGGCCTTCGCCGGGCTCGAGGAGATCATCTCCTCCCGGGTCGGCAAGCACGGGGTGGGCTTCGGTGCGCCGTTGCACAGCAAGGGCGACGACCTCGATCTGTTCAGTGACGTGCTGCCCGAGGACCTTCACAAGTTCGGCCTGATCCCCGAGTTCATCGGGCGCCTGCCCGTCGTCGCGTCGGTGTCGCCCTTGGACCGCGAGGCACTCATGGAGATCCTCACGGAGCCGAAGAACGCGCTCGTGAAGCAGTATCAGCGGATGTTCGAACTCGATGACGTAGCTCTGGAGTTCGACATCGGCGCTCTCGAGGCGATCGCCGAACTCGCCGTCGCGCGGAAGACCGGAGCGCGCGGCCTGCGAGCGATCCTGGAAGACGTCCTCGGACCGATCATGTTCGAGATCCCGTCGACCGACGACGTCGACAAGGTCGTCGTCACGCGCGCCTCCGTCGAAGAGGGCGCCGCCCCGACCCTCGTCCTCCGCGAGAAGCGCAAGAGCGCCTGACGCTGTCCGAGGTCGGCGCTACGGTTCCGACATGGGCATCATCCGCTACGACACCGCCAGCACGTTCACGGGCTTCATCGCCGATGAGTCGCACTCCCTCGACTGGCTCTTCTCCGTTCCGGGCGGTGACGCGCCGGATGCGGATCTGATGCCCGAGGGCGCGGTCGTGGTGATGGGTTCCACGACGTATTCGTGGGTCCTGGACCACACGTGCGCGCTCAGTCACCCGCAGCGCTGGTTTGCGGACTTCGGTGCGCGACCGGTGTTCGTCTTCACCAGCCGGGAGCTGCAACGCCCGGAGGGTGCGGACGTGCGCTTCGTCTCCGGTCCCGTCTTGGACGCGCTCCCCGCGCTTCGCGCGGCCGCGGAAGCCGGCGATATCTGGATCGTCGGCGGCGGCGACCTCGCGGGGCAGTTCCACGATGTCGGCGCACTGGATGAGATCGCGGTGTCGATCGCGCCCGCCGCTCTTTCCTCGGGTGCGCCCCTCTTCCCCCGGCGCGTCGGACCCGACCGCCTCACACTCGTCGAGGCGCGCGCGGTCGGGGCGTTCGCGCGCGTGCGCTACCGCGTCGCGCCGGCGTCCTGAGGCCTCGGTCAGCCCGTCAAGCCGCGGCGGGTGAGCAGCGGGGCGATCTCGGCATCCCGCCCCCGGAAGTCCCGATACGCCTCGAGCGGGTCCATCGATCCGCCGACACCCAGCACCCGGTCCCGGAACCGATCGCCGTTCGCGCGCGTCAGGCCGCCGTTCTCACGAAACCACTCCACCGTGTCCGCGTCGAGGACCTCGCTCCAGATGTACGAGTAATAGCCCGCGCTGTAGCCACCCGAGAAGACGTGGGCGAAGTACGTGGACGCGTAGCGGGTGGGGACCGCGGGATCATCGAGACCGATGTCCGCCAGAGCCGCCGCCTCGAACGCCTCGACGTCGTCGATGTCCTCCGCCTCCGCGGCGGTCAGGGAGTGCCACGCCTGATCCAACCAGGACGCGGCGAGGTACTCGCTGGTCGCGAAGCCCTGGTTGAACTGCTCGCTGGCGGCCAGACGTTCGACGACCGAGGACGCGAGCGGCTCACCCGTCTCGACATGCACGGCGTAGGAGGCGAGGACCTCGGGCCACGAGATCCACATCTCGTTCACCTGGCTGGGGAACTCGACGAAATCACGGAACACGTTCGTTCCCGCGAAATGCGGATAGGTCACGGTCGCGAAGAGACCGTGGAGGGCATGCCCGAACTCATGGAAGAGCGTCGTCACCTCGTCGAAGCTGAGGAGAGTCGGCTGGCCGTCGCCCGGCCGCGACACGTTGAGGTTGTTCACCACGACGGGCGCCGTAGCACGCAGCCGCGATTGTTCGACGATGGAGTTCATCCACGCGCCGCCGCGTTTCGTGTCGCGCGTGTAGAGGTCCAGCACGAACAGGCCGAGCGCCGAGCCGTCGGCATCGGACACCTCGAAGACGCGCACGTCCGGGTGATACCCGGGGATGTCCGAGCGCTCGGCGAAGGTGATCCCGTACAGCTCGGTGGCGGCGAAGAAGACCCCGTCCCGGAGGACGCGCTCCGCCTCGAACCACGGCAGCAGCGCCGCACGGTCGAGGTCGTAGGTCGCCGAGCGGACGCGTTCGGCGTAGTACGCCCAGTCGTGGGGGGCGAGACGGAACGGGGTGCCCTCGGCATCGATGAGTTCCTGGAGCGCCTGCGCCTCCTTGCGCGCATTCCGGGCGGCGGGTCCGGCGAGCTCGCGCAAGCGGGCATGCACGGCGCTCGGCGACCCCGCGGTCTGGTCCGCCGTGATGTACGCCGCGTGGGATGCGTACCCCAGAAGTTCGGCTCGTCGGGCGCGCAGGCGCACGATCTCGCGCAGCACGGGCCGGTTGTCCCACGCGTTGTCACGACGACCCCGCGCGCGCGACGCTTCCATGATCCGCCGTCGGCTCTCCCGGTCGGTCAGCGACGCCAGGTAGGGATGCCCGGTGAAGAGGGTGAGCGTGACGACGAAGGCGCCCTCGAGCCCTCGGTCCGCCGCCGCTCGCGCCGCCGCGGACAGCTCACCCTCGGTGAGGCCGTCCAGCTGCTCCGCCGACTCGAAGACGACGGCGAGGTCGTTGGTGTCCGCGAGCAGGTTCTTCTCGAATGTGTTGCTCAGCGTGGAAAGACGTGCGTTCAGATCCATGAGCGCGGCCTTCTCGGCACTGTTCAGAGACGCCCCCGCGTGCGTCATCTCGCGATGGTGCCGCTCGACGAGGTAGCGCTGCTCCGGCGCGAGCCCCAGATCGTCCAGGGCATCATGCAGTGTGGCGACCCGCCAGTAGAGGTCGGCGTCCAGTCGGATCGCATCCTGGTGGGCGGACATCAGGGGTGCGAGCTCCTCCTCGATCTGCTGGATCGCGGGGGTCGCGTCTGCCGACGAGACCGTGTAGAAAGCGCGCGCCACGTCGCCGAGGAGTCGACCGCTGCGTTCGAGGGGCACCATCGTGTTGTCGAAGGTCGGCATCGACCGTACCCGTGTGATCGCGTCGATCTCGGCGCGATGCTCCGCGAATGCGGCGCGGAAGGCCGGCAGATAGTGACGGGGCTCGATCGCCGGGTAGTCGGGCATCCCGTACGGGTGAGGGGAGGGCTGGAGGAGGGGGTTCTCGTTCGACACCATGTGCTCCACACTAGGTCTTCGACCGGCCATCACCAAGGATAGTTTGCAAACAAAAAGTTGCAAAGGTATGTTTGCACCCGTACACTCGGCTCATGGACATCACAGAGGACGACGGCCCCGACGACGACGTCGCACGGAGCGCTGCTCGCCACCAGCAGGATCGCGTCCTGGACACGAGCGCACTGCGCGCTCTCGCCCACCCCCTGCGGGTCCGGATGTACGACATCCTCAGCCAGTACGGTCCTCAGACGTCGTCGTCGCTCGCTGCGCGACTGGGGGAGTCGAGCGGATCGATGAGCTACCACTTGCGCGCCCTGGCGAAGCACGACCTCATCCGCGAGGTTCCCGGACGCGGCACCGTGCGCGAGCGTTGGTGGGAACGTCCGCCGGGGGGAATCACCCTGGGACCGGCCGAGGCCGTCGGCACACCCGCGGGGCGCGCCGCTGCGCAACTCGTCACACACGAGGTCATGCGCAATCGCACGCAGCAGCTCACCGACTTCCTGAACACCGGTCTGCACGAAGAGGAGGAGGCGTGGCGGGACGCAGCCCTCGTCTCCACCGCGACGACCCGCATGACCCCGGCGCAGACCGCGCTTCTCCGGGGACGCATCATGGCCCTCATCGACGACGCTGTGGACACGTATCGCCATCAGACGGGCGAGGACGTGCGACCGGTGACGATCCGCGCGGACATCTTCCCGCTCCCCGAACTCGGAGGCGACACATGACCACGCTCACCGCACCCCATCGGCTCACGCGGCACTCCCGGCTGGACCGTACGCTTCTCGCGCTGGCCCGGATGCTGGAGTCCCATGTCTCACGGCGGACCACCGGACGCTCGTTCATCCGCGACACCGCCGACATCACCCACGCCGACCGTCGGGCATGCGCCCGGGCGTGCGGCCAGATCGGAATCCTGCCGCGCTGATCAGGCCCTCAGGCGAAATCGTCCTCGTCATCATGGCGCACGACCGCGTGGCCGTCTTCGTCCAGTTCGACGATGACGCCCGTATCCAGCTCGGCGATCGGTCGCGCTTCGAGCCAGGTCAGGGTCCAGCGGGGCCGGGGCTGACCCAGCTCGTCCACGGGGAGAAGGGCATCGACTCCTCGGATGCCCTCCCGCAGGGTTGCGGGCACCGCCTGGGGCGGTTCGTCTCCCGAAGTCCAGCGAGTACCGACCTGCATCTCACACCTCCGTCTGAGCGAGCTCGATACCGGCCACCGCCGTCGCCTCGCCCTCGATGAACTCGATCTCCTCGATGCGTCCGACCGCCTTGAGGTCGCCCTCAGCCGATGCGAGCGCACGCAGGGCGTCCGGCCTGCCGGCGATCACCGCGCGTCGAACCGGGGTCTTCTGCGAGGCCTTCGCCTCGGTCTTGGCGCGGCGGATGCCGATGAGGGCCTCACCGACGGCGGAGAGCACGGCGGGGTCGCCCTGCGCGCCCGACTCCTGGGGCCAGGACGCGCGGTGCACGGACCCCTCGTTGAACCAGGACCAGGCCTCCTCCGCCGCGAAGGCGAGAACCGGCGCGAACAGCCGCAGAAGCGTCGACAGGGCCGTGCGCAGCGCCGTGACCGCCGACGCCTGGCCCGGGTGGCCCGCGTCGTAGGCCCGCTCCTTCACGACCTCGAGGTAGTCGTCGCAGAAGGTCCAGAAGAACGCTTCGGTGACCTCCAGGGCGCGCGCGTGGTCGTAGGCCTCGAACGCGTGCGTCGCCTCGCGGATCACGCGGTCCAGGGTCGCCAGCATCGAGACGTCGATCGGTTCGGTCGCCGAGCCCAGGTCGTCCGAGGGGAACGACAGGACGAACTTCGCGGCGTTGAGGACCTTGATGGCGAGGCGACGACCGATCTTCACCTGCGTCGGGTTCTGCGGGTCGAAGGCGGCGTCCGCACCGAGCCGGCTGGACGCGGCCCAGTAGCGGACGGCATCCGTTCCGTGCTGGTCGAGGATGTCGGCGGGGGTGACGACGTTGCCCTTCGACTTCGACATCTTCTTGCGGTCGGGGTCCACGATGAAGCCCGAGATCGCCGCATCCGACCAGGGCGCGCGATCATCCTCGAGCGCGCTGCGGAGCATCGTGGAGAACAGCCAGGTCCGGATGATGTCCTGTCCCTGCGGGCGGAGGTCGAACGGGGCGACGGTCTCCCAGAGCTCGGGGTCGCGCTCCCACCCGCCGGCGAGCTGCGGAGTGAGGGAGGACGTCGCCCACGTGTCGAAGATGTCGCGCTCCGCGTCGAAGCCTCCGGGCACGCCGCGCTGATCCTCCGAGTAGCCGCGCGGGACGTCGATCGTCGGATCGATCGGCAGATCCGCCGCGTCCGGAACGATCACCCGCCCGTAGTCGCGCTCTCCGGCCTCATCGAGGGCGTACCAGACCGGGATCGGAACACCGAAGAACCGCTGGCGGGACACCAGCCAGTCGCCGGTGAGGCCGTTGGTCCAGTTCTCGTACCGCACCCGCATGAAGTCCGGGTGCCACGACATGTCCGCGCCGAGGGAGATGAGCTTGTCCCGCAGCTCGGCGTCGCGGGCGCCGTTGCGGAGATACCACTGGCGCGTGGAGACGATCTCGAGCGGGCGGTCCCCCTTCTCGAAGAACTTCACGGGGTGCGAGAACGGGGCGGAGACGGCGCGGAGCACCCCACTGTCCTGCAGCAGCTCCACGATCCGCTTCTTCGCGCTGAAGACCGTCTTCCCGGCGAGCTCGGCGTACGCGGCGCGCCCGGTCTCGGAGACGATCGCGTCGGGTGCGTCGGCGATCACGCGTCCGTCGGCGCCGAGGATCGTCCGGTTGGGCAGATCCAGCTCGCGCCACCAGATGATGTCTGTCACGTCGCCGAAGGTGCAGATCATGGCGATACCCGAGCCCTTGTCGATCTGCGCCAGCGGGTGCGCGAGGACCGGCACCTCGACGTCGAACAGGGGCGTGCGCACGGTGGTGCCGAAGTACGGGGCGTAGCGGTCGTCCGCGGGGTTGGCCACGAGGGCGACGCACGCCGGGAGCAGCTCCGGGCGGGTCGTCTCGATCTCGATGTCACCGGTGCCGTCACTCCTGGCGAAGGCGATCCGGTGGTACGCGGCCTGCTGGTCCCGGTCCTCCAGCTCGGCCTGCGCGATCGCCGAACGGAAGTCGATGTCCCACAGCGTCGGTGCGAGAGCCTGGTAGGCCTCGCCGCGCTCGAGGTTGCGCAGGAACGCGAGCTGGCTGGTGCGGATGGTGTCGTCGGAGATCGTCCGGTAGGTCTGGGTCCAGTCGACCGAGAGGCCCAGCTGACGGAAGAGGTCCTCGAAGGTCTTCTCGTCCTCGACGGTGAGCCGTTCGCACAGCTCGATGAAATTGCGGCGGCTGATGGGCACCTGATCCGCGGCACGGCTGGACTTGTTGTCACCGCCCTCGAACGGCGGCGTGAAGTCGGGGGTGTACGGGAGCGAGGGATCGCAGCGCACACCGTAGTAATTCTGCACACGACGCTCGGTGGGCAGACCGTTGTCGTCCCAGCCCATGGGGTAGAACACCGTCTTGCCGCGCATCCGCTCGAAACGGGCCTTCAGGTCCGTGTGCGTGAAGGAGAAGACGTGTCCGATGTGCAGCGAGCCGGACGCCGTGGGCGGCGGTGTGTCGATCGAGTAGACGCCCTGACGGCCGGATGCGACGGCCGCGCCCCGATCGAAGAGGTAGGTGCCGGCATCCGACCAAGTCCGGTCCCATTTCGACTCGAGGCCCTCCAGGGCGGGCTTGTCGGGGATGTGCGCTTCGGCCATGGTGCTCCTCGAGCGATATGTGCGGCACTGTGTGAGCGTGCCTGAGTGTGGGTCGCCCCGATTCTACGGGAGCACAATGGACGGGATGCCGCAGTTCCCGCCTCCTCCACCGGACTTCCGTCTGCAGACGGAGCGGGTCGAGCTGCGCCCTCTCCGTGATGGCGATGCCGCCGCTCTGCACGCGGTCCTCGGCGACGCCGAGGCGATGACCGCCTACGAGGGCGCCTTCAGCCGCGCGGAGACCCTCGCATGGATCCGGCGACAGCGCGATCGGTACCTCCGCGACGGGACGGGGCTCTGGGCGCTCGTCTCCCGCGAGACCGGCGAGCTCCTCGGTGATACGGGAATCACCCGACAGCGTATCGAGGAGGACGAAGTGTGGGAGGTCGGCTACCACCTCGTCCGGAGCGCATGGGGGAGAGGTCTCGCTCTCGAAGCGGCGGCACGCGCGGTCGGCTGGGCGTTCGACCAGGACGGAGTCGACAGCGTCCATGCCAAGGTGCGGGACACGAACGTGCGCTCGATGAACGTCGCCATCCGACTCGGCATGACGGTGCGGCGGCGTTTCGAGGTCGAGTACCGCGGCATCCGCATGCCGCATCTGGACTTCGCGGTGACCCGTGCCGAATGGTCGGCCGCGCGGCAGTCGCCCCGCACGCACTAGAATCGTCCGCACAGACATCGATCCGGCCATCACCGGGGAGTCGTCGGAAGAACGGGGCGCGAGCCCTCAGTAGAACCGAACGGGGCAGGCCCGTCACAGCCGTGGGAAGAGTGGGTGGGAGTTCCCGCCAAGCAGGGTGGTACCGCGGCTCGCAAGGGTCGTCCCGGCGTGATCCGACCGTCCGGCTGCGAGAGTGCGATGACCTACCCACAGAACTCCGACGAACCCGTCGTCCCCAGTCCCCGCCTGCCCGACATCGAGGCCGACACGCTCGCATTCTGGAAGAGCGACGACACCTTCCGGGCCTCGATCGCCGCCCGCGAGGGGGCGCCCGAGTGGGTGTTCTACGACGGGCCTCCATTCGCCAATGGACTGCCGCACTACGGTCACCTCCTCACCGGATACGCCAAGGACCTCTTCCCGCGCTTCCAGACCATGCGCGGCAAGCGGGTGGACCGTGTCTTCGGATGGGACACCCACGGCCTTCCGGCCGAGCTCGAGGCGATGAAGCAGCTGGGCATCACCGAGAAGAGCGAGATCGAGCAGATGGGGATCGCGACCTTCAATGCCAAGGCGCGTGACTCCGTGCTCGCCTACACGCGCGAGTGGGAGGACTACGTCACCCGACAGGCGCGCTGGGTCGACTTCGAGCGCGGCTACAAGACGCTGGACACCGGCTACATGGAGTCCGTCCTCTGGGCGTTTAAGAGCCTCTACGACAAGGGGCTCGCCTACGAGGGCTACCGGGTGCTGCCCTACTGCTGGCGGGACGAGACCCCGCTCTCCAGCCACGAGCTGCGCATGGACGACGACGTCTACAAGATGCGTCAAGACCCGTCGGTGACCGTCACCTTCCCCCTGGTGGGCGCGAAGGCGGAAGCGCTCGGGCTCACCGCGGTGCGCGCTCTCGCGTGGACGACGACACCCTGGACGCTTCCGACGAACCTGGCCCTCGCGGTCGGTCCCGACATCGTCTACGCGGTGGTGCCCGGAGGACCGCTCGGTGCGGCCGATGTGCACCGGGACGCGTCCGGTCGACCGGATGAGGCGATCGAGGCGACCGCGCACGAGTATCTGCTCGCCGAGGATCTCCTCGCCGGGTACGCGAAGGACCTGGGCTACGAGACCGCGGAGGATGCGCGGGCCGCGGTGAGCCGAACCGTCCGCGGCGCCGACCTCGCGGGCGTGGCCTACGACCGACTGTTCGACTACTACGCGGATGCCGACACCTGGGGCACGGGATCGGCCTGGCAGATCCTCGTTGACGACTACGTCACCACGACCGACGGCACCGGCATCGTCCACCAGGCTCCCGCGTACGGCGAGGACGACCAGCGCGTCGCGGAGTCCGCCGGCATTCCGACGATCCTGTCGCTCGACGACGGCGGTCGCTTCCTTCCCGCCGTCACGGATGTGGCGGGGGAGCTCTGGATGGACGCGAACCGTCCCCTCATCCGCCTTCTGCGGGACGCCGGCCGCCTCCTCCGCGAGGCCAGCTACGAGCACTCCTACCCGCACTGCTGGCGCTGCCGGAACCCCCTGATCTACAAAGCGGTATCGAGCTGGTTCGTCCGGGTCACCGAGATCAAGGACCGTCTGCTCGAGGTCAACGACCAGATCACGTGGGCGCCCGAGAACGTAAAGCACGGGCAGTTCGGCAAGTGGCTCGAGGGCGCACGCGACTGGTCCATCAGCCGGAACCGGTACTGGGGCTCCCCGATCCCGATCTGGAAGAGCGACGATCCGACCTACCCGCGTGTGGACGCGTACGGTTCGCTGGCGGAACTGGAACGCGACTTCGGCGACCTCCCGCGGAACGACGCCGGTGAGATCGATCTCCATCGGCCCTACATCGATGCCTTGACGCGGCCGAACCCGGACGATCCCACGGGCCGCTCGCGGATGCGCCGTATCGAGGACGTGTTCGACGTCTGGTTCGACTCGGGATCGATGCCCTACGCGCAGGTCCACTACCCGTTCGAGAACCGGGACTGGTTCGACGAGCACTCGCCGGCGGACTTCATCGTCGAATACATCGGTCAGACCCGCGGATGGTTCTACGTCATGCACGTGCTCTCGGTGGCGCTGTTCGACAGGCCGGCATTCACGGGGGTCAGCTGCCACGGCATCGTGCTCGGGAGCGACGGGCAGAAGATGTCCAAGTCCCTGCGCAACTACCCCGACGTGTCCGAGGTGTTCGACCGCGACGGTTCGGACGCCATGCGGTGGTTCCTGATGTCGAGCTCGGTCCTGCGCGGGGGCAACCTCGTCGTGACGGAGGAGGGAATCCGCGCCGGGGTCCGCGAGTTCCTCCTGCCTCTGTGGAACGCGTGGTACTTCTTCGCCACGTACGCCAACGCGGCCGGCGCGGACGGAGCGGGCTACGACGCGAGGTGGCGGACGGACTCGACCGATGTGCTCGACCGGTACATCCTCGCGCTGACCGGCGACCTCGTCACCGCGGTCGCCGCAGACCTCGAGGCCCTGGATTCCACCAGTGCGGCCGAGAAGCTCCGCGACTTCACCGAGGCCCTCACGAACTGGTACATCCGCCGCTCCCGCGACCGCTTCTGGGAGGGCGTGGCGGAGGACCCGTCCCGTCGGGAGGCGTTCGACACCCTCTACACCGTCCTCGAGACCCTCACCCGCGTCGCCGCGCCGCTCATCCCCCTCGTGGCCGAGCGCATCTGGCAGGGCCTCACGGGCGGACGCAGCGTGCACCTGCAGGAGTGGCCCGACGCGACCGCGTTCGCGTCGGCATCCGACATCCGCCGGGCGATGGATGCCGTCCGCGAGGTGTCACGGGTGGCCAACGCCCTTCGCAAGAAGGAGGGCAAGCGCGTCCGGCTGCCGCTGTCGCGTCTGACCGTCGTGCTTCCCGACGCCGCGGCCCTCGCGCAGTTCGAGGCGATCCTCCGGGATGAGCTCAATGTCAAGACCGTAGGGCTCGAGAACCTCTCGGAGGACACCGCGGGGGAGTACGGCATCACCCACCGGCTCGCGGTGAACGCCCGCGCCGCGGGGCCCCGCCTGGGGAAGAACGTCCAGCAGGTGATCCGGGCCGCGAAGGCGGGCGAGTGGACCGAGGTCGACGGTGTCGTCACGGCGGGCGGCATCGGGCTCGAGCCGGCGGAGTACGATCTCGTGCTCGAGACCGCCGGCCGACCCGAGGGTGAAGCACTCGCCCTTCTCCCCGGCGGCGGGTTCGTGCTTCTGGACACCACGACGACGCCGGAGCTGGAGGCGGAGGGACTGGCGCGCGATGTCATCCGCGCCGTCCAGGACACCCGGAAAGCGGCCGGCTTCGACGTCAGCGACCGTATCCGCCTCGGCCTGGTCTTCCGCGACGCCGAAGACGGCGCCGCCGTGGAGACGGCCTTCGAGATCGCCGACATCGCGGGGGAGACCCTCGCCGTCGAGCATTCGGTATCGGTCGCGGGGCGTGACCGACAGGCCGGGACCGCGGACGAGCACTCCCTCGGAACCGCGCCGGAGTTCTCGAACGACGTGCCGGCCGGCACCTACGCCAACCGCGGCGACTTCGTCGTCTCGGTGACTCGATTGGAGACCGACCGATGAGCGACCGCACGCGTGCCGACGAGGTCTACGCCGAGCTCCTGACGCGCCAGGGCGAACAGTGGGTCGAGCCGCGCATCGAACGCACCCGACGCCTGCTGGAGTACCTCGACGACCCTCAGCGGACGTACCGTGTCATCCACATCACCGGCACCAACGGCAAGACCTCCACGGCCCGGCTGATCGAGAGTCTGCTGCGGAGCCTCGGGCTGAGGACGGGCCTGTTCACCAGCCCGCATCTGATCCGGTTCACCGAGCGGATCGTCGTCGACGGCGAGCCGATCGCCGACGCGGCCGTCGTGCAGGCGTGGGACGAGGTCGCGCCCTTCGTCGCGCTCGTCGACGCCGAGCTGACGGAGGCGGGCGACGCGCCGCTGACGTTCTTCGAGCTGCTCACGGTGATCGCCTTCGTGGCGTTCTCCGACGCCCCGGTGGACGTCGCCGTGGTCGAGGTCGGCATGGGCGGCGCCTGGGACTCCACGAACACCGCGGACGGCGACGTGGCGGTCTTCACCCCGGTGGGGCTGGATCACACGGACCGACTCGGCGACACCCTCGCCGAGATCGCCACGGTGAAGTCCGGCATCATCAAGCCGGACGCCGTCGTGGTCTCGGCGCGTCAAGACGATGCGGTCGCGGACGTCCTCCGCGACGCCGCGGCGGCGGCGCCCGCGCGCATCGCTTTCGAGGGCAGCGACTTCGGTCTCGCCGAGCAGAGGCTCGCCGTCGGCGGCCAGCTCCTGACGGTGCGGGGCCTGGCCGGTGAGTACAGCGAGCTCTACCTGCCCCTGCACGGGGCCCACCAAGGACAGAACGCGGCGCTCGCCGTCGCGGCCGTGGAGGCTCTCGTCGGCGCCGGGACGCGCGAGCTGTCCTCGGAGGCGATCCTCGAGGCGTGGGCGGAGGTGTCCTCACCGGGTCGGCTCCATCTCGCGGGGATCGAGCCGACCGTCCTCGTGGATGCCGCGCACAACCCGCACGGAGCGATAGCGCTCGCCGCCGCCCTCCGGCAGTCCTTCGACTTCAGGGAATGGGGCGTCGTGCTGGGGGTCCTGGAGGACAAGGACGTCGAGGGGATCGTCGAGGCCCTCGCTCCCGTCGCCGCGCACGTCTTCGCGACCGCGCCCTCCTCCGAACGGGCCTCCGATGAAGACGTCGTCGCGGATGCCGCCGAGCGGCGCGGGCTCTCCGTCACCGTGCACCGCGATCTCGAGGATGCCGCGGGCTCGGCTCGCGAGTGGGCGGCGTCGACGAGCGGTCGCGCGGTGGTCGTGGCGGGGTCGGTCATCCTGGCCGGCGAAGCGCTCGCGCTGGCCGAGGCGCAGGCATGGAAGGGAGCCGTCGATGGCGCGTGAGAGGACACCGAGGATCCGGCGTCCGCGCGGGGCGCAGGAGTCGCTTGCGTCGATCGTGCTGTCGTTCGAGGCGATCATCGCGTTCCTCGGCGGCTTGACGATCTACGGCCTGCGCGCCCTTCCCGAGCCGGTCCCGGCATGGTGGGGGATCGTCGCGGGGTCGGTGGTGGCGACGCTCATGATCGTCACCGCGCGGCTGGTGCGCCATCGATGGGGGATCGCCCTCGGGTGGGCGCTACAGGTGCTCGTGGCCCTGGGAGCGTTCCTGGTGCCGGCACTCGCCCTCGTCGCCCTCATTTTCGGCGGCATGTACGCGTATGCGACGATCAAGGGAGGCGCGCTCGACAGGCGCAACGCCCGGCTCGCCACCACCCTCGACGACGACGCACCCCAGGAGAACACAGAGCGATGACCACCGAAGAGACCCTCGTCCTCATCAAGCCGGACGGCGTCGCGCGCGGCCTCACCGGCGCGATCCTCGCCCGCATCGAGGCGAAGGGATACGCGCTCGTCGACCTCCGTCTCGTCGAACCCGAGCGCGAGCGCCTCGAGCGGCACTACGCCGAGCACGAGGGGAAGCCGTTCTACGAGCCGCTCCTCGAGTTCATGATGTCGGGCCCTTCCGTCGCGATCCGTCTGGCCGGCAACCGCGTCATCGAGGGCTTCCGATCGCTGGCCGGAACCACGGACCCGACGACGGCCGCCCCCGGCACGATCCGAGGAGACCTCGGACGGGACTGGGGGCTGAAGGTGCAGCAGAACCTGGTGCACGGCTCGGACAGCCCGGAATCCGCCGCACGCGAACTCGGTATCTGGTTCGGCTGAGCGGCGTCACCCGAACAGGGTCTGCAGGATGTTCGGGATCGCGTTCATCTCCAGCTGCGCCAGCAGGAGGATCACCGCGTAGCTGATGATCGCGGCCAGGGGGATCCACACCCCGAGACCCCGAGCGGTGCGGCGGGCGCGCGCCGACACCGGCAACACCCCGCCGGCGAAGAGGTGCAGGACGACCGCGTAGAACGTGGGGATCGTCACCGCCCATGTGACCATGCACCACGGGCAGAGCGTGTTCAGCTCGTAGATGCTCTGCCCGATCAGCCAGAGGACGAAGCCGAACGCGAACGTGAGCCCGCCGGTGAACGCGATCCAGAACCAGCGCGAGAACCGCGCACCGGCGAGGAGGGCGGCGCCGACGACGATCGGCGCGATCCATCCGCTGAGACCGAGCAGCGGATTCGGGAATCCGAACACGCTGCCCTGCCATGAGTCGAGGTTCGCCGAGCACTGCACGAGGACGCTGAAGTCGCACGATGCCCCCTCGCCCGGATTCGTCAGGGCGTGCAGCTTCTCGAGCGTCAGCTGGAACGCCGCCCACCAGCCGACCACACCGGCGACGATGAGCCAGACCGCGAGGACCGTGGGGCGGGAGCGGGGGGAGTCGGGCATCCCCGGATTATTCCACCGTGGGCCGCGCGTCTCCTCTCGGCCGGCCGTGAGAATCCTCCGCGACCGGCTCGTCGCAGCCGACCCGCCCATGCCGCGTGTGGGCAATCAGTGCGGGATAGTGCGATAATGGCTCCCGATGCACCGCGGCCGCGCCGCGTCGTGCATCACCGAAGACTTCAGGGCGATGAACGCCCTTCGCAACGGCAGGTCCCGCCGCCACAGCCGGGATCCCGTTGTAGACCGAGTGAGTTCGCGGCACCGCAGGTGCGGCACCGCACGAGATTTCGCCGGGCGACGCGCGGTGTCGCCCCGCTGGGAGTACGGCAGCGATGGCCGATGGCACACACGACGAGACCGACAACCGTTCCGACACGGGGAGCACTGCGCCAGCGCCCGCGGAGGGACTAAGTTCCCCGGTGTCCACGGATGCGGACGGCACGGTGAACGAGACCGTCACCACGGATGACGGCCCGCGCGTCGCGAGCGCGGAGGGCGCGACAACGGACGACGCCGGTGCGGAGGACGCGGCATCCGGCGCACCGGAGCCTGCCGAAGACGCGGAGTCCCCGGCTTCCGAGGACGACGCCGCCGAGCGCTCCCCGGCCGGGTCGGCGGAGCCCGAAGAAGCGGCGTCCGCTCCGACCGGACCGCCGACCGCGGTGAGCCTCGGGCTCCTGCCGGAGACCTTCGTGTCGGCCGTCAGCACGCAGCTGCACTTCTACGCGCCCGCGATCGAGGTCCTGCCCGCTCTGCCGGAGGAGAACCCCGAACCCGACGAGGAACCGCGTTCCTCCAACCGCCGGCGCAGTCGTCGCCGGGGCGGCGCGGAATCCCCGGACGAGCGCCCCGCCTCCCCGCCGGCGCGTCAGCGGGCGGTGGAGCTCATCACCGAGCCGCAGCGGATCAAGGGGTCGACCCGCCTGGAGGCCAAGAAGCAGCGTCGCCGGGACGGGCGCGAAGCCGGCCGTCGCCGCGCGGTCGTGACCGAGGCGGAGTTCCTCGCGCGTCGTGAGGCCGTCGACCGGGAGATGATCGTGCGCTCCAAGAGCGGGCGCATCCAGATCGCCGTGCTCGAGGACAACGTCCTCGTCGAGCATTACGTGGCGCGGAACCAGGATGCCTCCCTCATCGGCAACGTCTATCTCGGTCGCGTGCAGAACGTCCTCCCCAGCATGGAGGCCGCGTTCGTCGACATCGGGCGGGGACGCAATGCGGTGTTGTACTCCGGCGAGGTCGACTGGGATGCGGTCGAGACGGGCAATCAGCCCCGGCGCATCGAGCTCGCCCTCAAGTCGGGCGACCGCGTCCTCGTCCAGGTGACGAAGGACCCCGTGGGGCACAAGGGCGCACGGCTCACGAGCCAGATCTCGCTTCCGGGCCGGTACCTGGTGTACGTCCCCGGCGGAGCGATGAACGGCATCTCGCGCAAGCTCCCCGACACCGAACGCGCGCGCCTGAAGAAGATCCTCAAGGAGGTGCTCCCGGAGTCCTCGGGCGTGATCGTGCGCACCGCGGCCGAGGGAGCGACCGAGGACCAGCTCACGCGCGACGTGCAGCGACTCACCACCCAGTGGGAGCACATCAGCAGCCAGGTCCAGTCGATCTCGGCCCCGGCACTGCTCCATTCCGAGCCCGATCTCCTGGTCAAGATCGTGCGGGACGTCTTCAACGAGGACTTCACTCGCATGCTCATCCAGGGGGACGAGGCTCTTCAGACCATCAGCCGCTACCTGGAATCGGTGGCCCCCGACCTCCTGGAGCGCGTCGTCGCGTACGAGGGCGACCGCGATCCCTTCGATGAGTACCGGGTCACCGAGCAGATCGAGAAGGCGCTCGACCGGAAGGTCTGGCTGCCCTCGGGAGGCTCGCTGGTCATCGACCGCACCGAAGCCATGACCGTCGTCGACGTGAACACCGGGAAGTTCGTCGGCTCCGGGGGCAACCTCGAAGAGACCGTCACGAAGAACAACCTCGAGGCGGCCGAGGAGATCGTCCGCCAGCTGCGCCTGCGCGACATCGGCGGGATCATCGTCGTCGACTTCATCGACATGGTGCTCGAGTCCAATCGCGATCTGGTCCTGCGCCGCCTCGTCGAGTGCCTGAGTCGCGATCGCACGAAACACCAGGTCGCTGAGGTCACGTCGCTGGGCCTCGTCCAGATGACCCGCAAGAAGCTCGGCCTGGGGCTCCTGGAGACGTTCAGCGAGGCGTGTGACGTGTGCGCCGGCCGCGGTGTGATCGTCCACCACGATCCCGTCGTGAAGCACCGCGCCGCCGCGTCGAACGGAACCTCCTCGAATCGACGGTCCCGCGGGAACAACGGCGCGGCGTCGAACGGCGGGTCGCAGGCCTCGCACGGCACGCATGTGATCACCGAAGGCGTGAAGTCGGCGCTCGCCCAGATCGCGGCGTCCACGATCCACCACCCCGACGACGCGGCTGCGGCCGGGGCGTCCACGGACAGCGCGGCGATCCTGCCGGCCGCGGCGGAGGAGCCGCGCACCGAAGCCGCGCCGTCCGAGCGCCCCAAGAAGGCCCGCAAGAAGCGGTCCGAGTCCGGAGGTGCACCCAAGACGGAGAAGGACCTGCTGCTGGACTCGGTCCTCAGCGCCCTTCCCGAGCCGAAGGCGCCCGGGCAGGGACGCGGACGACGCCGGGTCACCACGGCGGCTCTCACCGGCACGCCGGTGGTCCACGACCCCTCGGCAGCGTCGGAGGACCGAAGCTAGAGCGATCGTCGCTGGCGCGCCGTCACCCGCAGTCCTGACGCGATGAGACGGCGCACCAGCTCACGGCCGCCGACATGCTGCGCCCCCGCGGCGACAAGGCGGTCATGGGCGTCGGCGGGGACGTCGTAGTGGTCCCGATCGAAACCGCGGCGGGGGATGCCGTTGCGCTCCGCGAAGGCGTGCAGTTCCTCCAGATCCGCGTCGCTGACCAGGTGAGCCCACAGCCGACCGTGTGCGGGCCACATCGGGTCGTCGATCAGGATCGCCATGGCCAGATCGTATCCAGTCGGATGCATCGAGCACTCCGTGACGACACGCGATCATCGGCTTTTGCGGCTCGGCCCAGCATCCGGTAACCTAGACCCTTGGTGCGTCCCGTTCCGACCTCACCGTCGGGCGAAGAGAGCAATGCTTCCGCACCAGTGACTTCCCAGTCTCACAAAGACAACCGGAGCCGTGCGCTCCCAAGACGAAACAGGTGTGAAGTGGTTTACGCAGTTGTGCGCGCCGGCGGCCGGCAGGAGAAGGTCGAAGTGGGCACCATCGTCGTGCTCGACCGTCAGGCCGCTTCGATCGGCGATGAGATCCAGTTGCCCGCGGTGCTGCTCGTCGACGGTGACGCCGTCACGACCGACGCGGACAAGCTCGCGAAGGTGTCCGTCACCGCGGAGGTCCTCCGTGAAGAGCGCGGGCCGAAGATCGTGATCCAGAAGTTCAAGAACAAGACCGGCTACAAGAAGCGCCAGGGGCACCGTCAGGACCTCACGCGCGTCAAGATCACCGGCATCAAGTAAGCGCGAGGAGACGCAGAGATGGCACACAAAAAGGGCGCGAGCTCTACCCGCAACGGTCGCGACTCTAACGCACAACGTCTGGGCGTGAAGCGCTTCGGCGGCCAGGTGGTCAGCGCCGGCGAGATCCTCGTCCGTCAGCGCGGCACCCACTTCCACCCCGGCGCGAACGTCGGTCGCGGTGGCGATGACACGCTGTTCGCCCTCTCGGCCGGCGCGGTCGAGTTCGGCAACAAGGGCGGCCGGAAGGTCGTCAACATCGTCGCAGCCGCGGAGTGATCCGAGGTTCCACGAACCACTTCGGCGAGGGGCGGGCTTCGGCTCGCCCCTCGCTTTTTCCATACAGACAGCGGCTCGGCCTCGAGCGCAACAGGAAGGAGATGCCATGGTCACCTTCGTCGACCGTGTGACCCTGCATCTGCGCGCGGGCAAGGGCGGCAACGGCTGCGTGTCGGTGCGTCGAGAGAAGTTCAAGCCCCTCGCGGGACCCGACGGCGGCAACGGCGGCAACGGCGGGGACGTCGTGCTCGTCGCCGACCCCCAGGTCACCACGCTGCTGTCCTATCACCACTCACCCCACCGTTCCGCGGGCAACGGCGGATTCGGCATGGGCGACAACCGGTCGGGCGCCGCCGGCGAGCACCTCGAACTGCTGGTGCCGGTCGGCACCGTGGTGAAGGACGTCGACGGTACCCCTCTGGTCGATCTCGTCGAGCCGGGAACCCGGTTCATCGTCGCGCCCGGCGGCCGCGGGGGACTCGGCAACGCCGCACTGGCGAGTCCGAAGCGCAAGGCCCCCGGGTTCGCTCTCCTCGGTACGCCCGGGTGGGAGGGCGATGTCCTCCTCGAGCTGAAGACCGTCGCCGATGTGGCTCTGGTCGGGTTCCCGTCGGCCGGCAAGTCCAGCCTCATCGCCGCCGTCTCCGCCGCCCGCCCCAAGATCGCGGACTATCCGTTCACGACGCTGCACCCGAACCTCGGTGTCGTGGAGGCCGGAGACGTGCGCTTCACCGTGGCCGATGTCCCCGGTCTGATCGAGGGCGCGAGCGAGGGCCGCGGGCTCGGTCTCGAGTTCCTCCGTCACGTCGAACGATGCAGCGTCCTCGTCCACGTCCTCGACTGTGCGACGCTCGACCCCGGGCGCGACCCGCTGAGCGACCTCGACGTCATCGTCGCCGAGCTCGCCGCCTACCCCGTCCCCGACGGACAGACGCCGCTGCTCGACCGGCCGCAGGTCGTCGTCCTGAACAAGGTCGACGTCCCGGAGGCGCGGGACCTTGCCGATCTCGTCCGCCCGGATCTCGAGGCGAGAGGGTACCGCGTCTTCGAGATCTCGACCGTGAGCCGCGAAGGCCTCCGGCCGCTGTCGTTCGCCCTGGGCGAGCTCGTCGCCGCGCACCGCGCAGCGCAGGCCGCGGCCCCCGCACCGGAACGCATCGTGATCCGCCCCACCGGGGCGGACAAGGCCTTCGACGTCCGCGTCGAGGGCGGAACATGGGGCGACATCTACCGGATCATCGGAGAGAAGCCCGAACGCTGGGTCCAGCAGACGGACTTCACCAATGACGAGGCGGTCGGCTATCTCGCCGATCGTCTGGACCGCCTCGGCGTCGACGATGCGCTCTACCGCGCGGGCGCCACGCCGGGGGCGACAGTGGTGATCGGCGCCGGAGACGGCGTCATCTTCGACTGGCAACCCGCGCTGAGCTCGGCCGCCGAACTGATGACCGCCCCGCGCGGCACCGATCCGCGCCTCTACCAGGGCGGACGCCGCACGACGAGCGAACGTCGCGAGAAGTATCACGAGCAGATGGACGCGAAGGCGCAGGCGCGCGCGGAGCTGGAGGCCGAGCGCCGCGCCGAGCAGCACGGGTGGGATGTGGAGGAGGACGCGTGAGCGCCCTCGTCCGGACCGACATCCCCGGCGCGCGTCGGGTCGTGGTGAAGGTCGGGTCCTCCTCGATCAGCGGTGAGAACGCGCACAAGATCGGCCCTATCGTCGAGGCCCTGTCCGTGGCGCACGCGCGGGGAACCGAGGTCGTGCTGGTCTCCTCCGGTGCGATCGCCACGGGGATGCCGTTCCTCGCGCTCGAGGAGCGACCGAGCGATCTCGCCACCCAGCAGGCCGCCGCCGCGGTCGGGCAGAACATGCTCATCTACCGCTACCAGGAGTCGCTTCGTCCGTACGGGATCGTCGCAGGACAGGTCCTCCTGACCGCGGGCGACCTGGAGAACTCCACCCACCGCTCCAACGCGCGACGCGCCATGGAGCGACTGCTGGGCCTTCGCATCCTCCCGATCGTGAACGAGAACGACACCGTCGCCACCCACGAGATCCGCTTCGGCGACAACGACCGTCTCGCGGCGCTCGTCGCACAGCTGATCGGCGCCGACGCCCTCGTCCTCCTCAGCGACATCGAGTGCCTGTACACCCGCCCGCCGGGCGAGCCGGGGGCGCGTCCCATCACGGACGTCGAGGTCGGCGATGACCTGCGCGGCTACGAGTTCGGCTCGGTGGTCGTCAACAGCGTCGGAACCGGCGGCGCGGCCACCAAGGCATCCGCGGCACGTCTCGCCGCCGCCGCCGGTGTCGGCGTGCTCGTCACGAGCGCCGACCTCGTCGGGCCCGCTCTCGAGGGCGCACCGGTGGGTACGTGGTTCCACCCGGATCCCGCGCCGCGTCCTGCGTCCATGACGGGTTCGGTCCGAGCCGTCGATAGGCTCAAGGGATGACCGCCACCGTCACCACCGCCCGCGAACGGATGGAGCTGGCCAAGGCTGCCTCGCGTGAGGTCGCGCTCCTGTCGGATGAGCGCAAGCGCGACATCCTGCTCGCGCTGGCGGAGTCGATCGTCGACCGCACCGACGAGATCGTCCGGGAGAACGCCGAGGATCTGTCGCGAGGCCGCGCGAACGGCCTCAGCGAAGGGCTGCAGGATCGCCTGCGCCTGGACGCATCGCGCGTCGCAGCCCTCGCCGCGGCGGTCCGCGACGTCGCCCAGCTCCCCGACCCGGTCGGCCGAGTCCTGGACGAGCGCACCATCGGCGGCGGCGTGCACCTGAGCAAGGTCAGCGTGCCGTTCGGGGTCGTGGGCTCCATCTACGAAGCCCGTCCCAATGTGACGGTCGACATCGCCGCCCTCGCCCTGCGGTCGGGGAACGCCGTCGTGCTGCGGGGTGGAACCGCGGCCGAGCGGACCAATGCCGCCCTGGTCGCGGCGATGAGGGACGCGTTGCGCGCACAGCGTCTGGATCCCGAGGCGATCCAGACGCTCGACGACCTCGGCCGCGACGGTGCACGGGATCTGATGCAGGCACGCGGACTCGTCGACGTCCTGGTCCCGCGGGGGAGCGCGCAGCTGATCGAGACCGTCGTCACCGAATCCCTGGTGCCCGTCATCGAGACCGGTGCGGGTGTCGTCCACATCCTGCTCGACGCGTCCGCGCGCGAGGACTGGGCGCGCGAGATCGTCGTGAACGCGAAGGTCCAGCGACCGAGCGTCTGCAACGCGGTCGAGACGATCCTCATCCACCGTGATGCCGCCGACCGACTCGTGCCGGGTGTCGTGACCGACCTCCAGGCGAGGGGCGTCACCGTCCACGGAGACCCCGAGGTCGCTACGCGAGCCACGGGCGTCGTACCGGCCACCGATGCGGACTGGGCGCAGGAGTACCTGAGCCTGGACGTGGCCATGCGCGTCGTCGACGACCTCGACGACGCGCTGACGCACATCCGGCGTTTCTCGACCCAGCACACCGAGGCGATCGTCACCGAGGACGCCGGAAGCGCCGAGCGTTTCCTCGCCGAGGTCGACGCCGCCGTCGTGGTCGTGAACGCCTCCACCCGGTTCACCGACGGGGGCGAGTTCGGGTTCGGCGCCGAGGTGGGGATCTCGACGCAGAAGCTGCATGCGCGCGGGCCGATGGGCCTCCCCGAGCTGACGAGCGTGAAGTGGCTTGCGCGAGGCGCCGGGCACGTCCGGGCCTGACGGCCTAAACTGGAATCGACTGCGCCCCGCGGCCGACACTCGAACGGAGCACGAATGACACTCGCCACGATCCTCACCCTCGCTGCGGAGGAAGCCGAACACGGCAACGTCGCGCTGGAGACCGTCGGATACGGCATCGTCGCGCTCGTCGTCTTCGGTGCGCTCGCGCTCGTGACCGTGTCGTACCGCAACGTCGCCAACCGCCACTCCCACAAGGCGGAGGCCTATGCCAAGGCCCACGCCAACGACATCCAGCGGGCAGGACACGGGCACTAAGCCCACCGCATGACGACGACACGGGCCCCGCGGATCGGGGTGATGGGCGGCACCTTCGACCCCATCCACCACGGTCACCTCGTCGCGGCGTCCGAAGTCGCCCAGTCGTTCGACCTGGACGAGGTGGTATTCGTCCCGACGGGTGAGCCCTGGCAGAAGACCGAGGTGTCGCCCAGCGAGCATCGGTATCTCATGACGGTGATCGCCACCGCTTCGAACCCCCGATTCACCGTCAGCCGCGTGGACATCGATCGGGCGGGGCCGACGTACACCATCGACACGTTGCGCGACCTCGCGGCGCAACGACCGGGTGCAGAGCTGTTCTTCATCACCGGTGCGGACGCGGTGGCGCAGATCTTCAGCTGGCGGAACCACGATGAACTGTGGGCACTCGCCCACTTCGTCGCGGTCTCCCGCCCCGGGCACGTCCTGAACACCTCGGGGCTCCCCAGCGACGACGTGAGCCAGTTGGAGATCCCCGCTCTCTCCATCTCGTCGACCGACTGCCGTGATCGCGTCGAACGCGGACACCCCGTGTGGTACCTCGTGCCCGACGGCGTCGTCCAATACATTGCCAAGCACCACCTCTACCGGAGCAAGGAATGAACACGCCCGAGCAACCGGCCACCCCGCCCCTCACCCGCAAGCAGCTGCGCGAGATCCGCAACACCGGTGCGACCCCGGTGATCCTTCCCGCGGATGCCGACGCCCACGCAGCCGCCGCCGTCGAGGCCGAGACGGCCCCCGCGCCGGCGGAGGACATCGCGGCACCCGCAGACACCGCGGCGCCGGCCGAAGCCGATGCGATGGCGAGCGAGCCCGACGCACACGCCGAGGACGCTCCGGCATCCGTCGCCGTCCCCATGATCGAGGCCATCCCCGCGCCGCTGCCGCGCGCAGCGGCGGAGCCGAAGATCGCCGAGCCGCCCGTACCCGACTCGTCGGTCGATCTCGGCGCGGCGCCGCTGACCCGCCGCCAGGCTCGGCAGCAAGAGCGCATCCGCACGGCATCCGTCCCCGTCATCACGCCCGAGATCGCTGCCGCGTCGCTCGCCGGCTCCGCTGCGCGCGCCGAAACCGAGCGATCGTCCGACCGCGCCGACGAGCCGTCTTCGCAGCACGACGCCGATCAGCGTGACGCCTTCGGCCAGAAGCTGAGCGACGCGGACGAGGTGCCCGACGCCGAGGAACGCCCCGTCGTCGGCGCCGCCTTCGGGGCGGATCTGCTCGCTGGGGAGACCCCCCCGGTCGAACTGCCGCCGTCGTTCGACCAGCTTCTCGCACGCTCTTCCAGCGGTTCCGCCACAGCTTCCAACGCGCTCATCATGACGCAGACGCCGGAGGTGTCCGCGCTCGTGGCCCCGGTGACCGCCACCGGCGAGGTCCTCATCACCGGCACCTTCAACCTGCCCGAGGGCCTCGGCTCCACCGGCCATGCGCTCGGGACCGCCGACGGCAAGGACGTCGACGCCGTCCTTGTCGACGGCGAGCTGCCGGCGCACTCCTCGCCCACACCGATCGCGGCCAGCGCGGCGGTCAGCACCGTCAAGACGCCCGGAGAGATCATCACCCCGCCGGCCCCCGAGAAGGGGAGCCGCCTCATGATGACCCTGGCCATCACGGCGGGAGCACTCGCCCTGGCTCTCGTGGGCGTCCTCATCCTCGCATTCGTCACAGGAGTCTTCGCATGACCGACCGCACCGCACCCCGAGAGATGCTCGCCCTCGCCGCCGCCGCCGCCGACTCCAAGGGCGGCGAGGACCTCGTCGCGCTCGACGTCTCAGGGCCTCTGCCGCTCGTCGACATCTTCCTTCTCGTCACCGGTCGCAATGAGCGCAACGTCGCCGCCATCGCCGATGAGATCGAGGACCGACTTCTGGAGCACGGCTTCAAGCGCCTGCGCCGCGAGGGCCGTCAAGAGTCGCGCTGGATCCTCCTCGACTTCGGCGACCTCGTGGTGCACGTCTTCCACGAGGAGGAGCGCATGTACTACGGCCTCGAGCGCCTCTGGAAGGACTGCCCGGTGGTGCCCATCGAGCTCCCCGCCCCGACGACCGCGGACTGAGCTCGGTTCGTCGGGACGCTCCGGATGTTGTAAGCTGGGGGAGTTGCCCCGGGAGCTCCGGGAAGACGTCAGGGCCTGTGGCGCAGCTGGTAGCGCACCTGCATGGCATGCAGGGGGTCAGGGGTTCGAGTCCCCTCAGGTCCACCAACAATCCCCCCGTAAGACTCGGGGGGATTTCGTCTTTCGGTGCGGCCTGCATCGCCGCCTCCACTACGGTGAGCACGTGATCACCACGCAGCCGCGCTGCCCGCACTGTCGCGGGTTCGTCTATCTCGACACCCTTAACTGCCCGCGCTGCGAAGGGGAACTCGGCTACCACGTCCTCACACGGCAGTTCCACGGCATCCGTCACGGACGCGTGGTCATCGACGGCACACAGTGGTACGCATGCTCGAACCGCGAGTGGGCCTGCAACTGGCTGGTGAGCGAGGACGCGCCGGCCGGACGGTGCCTGTCGTGTCGCCTGACCCGGCGACGCCCGGAGGCCGACGACACCGTGGCGCTGGACAAGCTCGCCCGCACGGAAGAGGCCAAGCGCAGGCTTCTGCTCCAACTTTCCGACCTGGGGCTCCCGATCGCGCCGTGGCACGCGAAGGAGGGCGGGCTCGGGTTCGATCTGCTCTCGAGCATGACCGACGGCACGCCGGTGACGATCGGGCACGCGAACGGCATCATCACGCTGGATCTCGCCGAGAGTCTCGATGATCGGCGAGAGGCGCTGCGGATCCGTCTGGGCGAGCCGTACCGGACGATGCTCGGACACCTCCGGCACGAGTCCGGGCACTATTACCAGAACGTCCTCCTCACCGACGACGGTGCCTGGTGGGCCTGTCGTGATCTCTTCGGCGACGAGCGATCGAGCTACCGCGACGCTCTGAACCGGCATTACCGTCTCGGTGCTCCCGCGAACTGGCACGAGTCGTTCATCTCGGAGTACGCGACGATGCATCCCTGGGAGGACTTCGCAGAGACCTTCGCGCATTACCTGCACATCACCGGGACTCTGCAGACGGCTGCGAGCGTCGGCATCCATCTGGATGCCGGGGCGACGGCCTTCCGCGACACGGACGTCATCCCCCTCGCCTCGTACCGGGAGGAGTCGATCCAGCGGCTTCTTGACGACTGGGAATGGATGGCGCAGGCCTTCAACCGGACGAACCGCTCCATGGGGCACGGCGACCTCTACCCGTTCACCCTCGTCGCCCCGGTCCGCCGGAAGCTCGCGTTCATCCACGACCTCGTGACCCGGGCACCTCTGAATCCGGAGGAGCAGATCGCGATCGCGACAGCGACCGCGATCGACTCCGAGCGCACCTGAGAGACCGCGCGTACCCTGGAGGGATGATCACGCTCCGACGCGCGGCCGCTGTCGGCGTCCTCCTCGCCGGCGCCGTCGCGGGAGCCGGTCTCACCCCCGCGCACGCGGAGGGCGACGCGGCATCGGAGTCGAGCGCGCGGGGTGCCGCCACGGCCGCGGGCCCGGGCGAGCTGACCGCACGCGCCCAGGAGATCGTGGCCGGGATGGACACGGCCGAGCGCGCAGCGGCGGTGGTGATGGGGCATCTTCCGAGCACGGACCCGACCGTCCTCGCCCAGTACATGCGCGATACCGGGATCGGCGGGTTCATCCTCATGGGCGCGAATGTGCCCGGTTCCGAAGACCAGCTCCGCGCTGTGACCTCGGCACTGCAGGCGGATCCGGACCTTCCTCCGCTCATCGGCATCGACCAGGAGGGCGGCGACGTCTCCCGCCTGCCGTGGGACGACAACGCCGGGGCCCGCACGCTGAAGAACGCCCCGGTCGAGGAGGCGGCGACGGCATTCGCCGCGCGCGCGGCGCTCGTCGCCCGCGCGGGCGCGACGGTGAACTTCGGGGTGGTCGCGGACGTGACGGACGATTCCGGCATGTTCATCTATCCGCGCGCCCTCGGCACGACGCCGCAGTCCGCTGCGGATCACGTCGTCGCGGCTGTCCGGGGCGAGGCCGGCCTCGTCCTCTCCACCGTCAAGCACTTCCCGGGCCACGGTGCAGCACCCGGCGACTCGCACCAGGGCATCCCGACGACGGCCATGACCCGCAGCGAGTGGGAAGCTCGTGACGGTGCCCCGTTCCGGGCGGCGATCGAGGCCGGAGTCCCGCTCGTGATGCTCGGCCACCTGGCCTACACCGACGTCGACGTGGTGCCCGCCTCCCTCTCCACCGCGTGGCACGACGTCCTGCGTGAGGATCTCGGCTTCACCGGCGTCGCCATCACCGACGATCTCGGGATGCTGCAGGCCTCCGGCATCCCTGCCTATGACGATCCGATCGCCAACGCGGTGACGGCGCTCCGGGCGGGCAACGACATGGTCCTGTCGGTGATGTTCACCACCGCCGACACCGCTCCGGCGATGGTGGCCGGGATCACCTCGGCCGTCGAGGCGGGCACCCTGCCCGCCGAGCGGCTCGAGGAGGCCGCCACTCGCGTGACGACTCTGCGTCTGTCCGTCGCCGCGCAGGGGGACACGTTCATGCCCTGCGGGGAATGCGCCGACATCCCCTAGGAGTCCGTCGACGCTCGAGGCGCGGCGATGCCGATCAGGCGTCGTCTCAGATCCGCTCCGCGCTCCGAGAAGATCTTCTGAAGTCGGCCGTACTCTGCTTTGCCCGCGGGGGTCTCGATGGCGATCGCCGTGTATCCCCAGTCGGTCAGATCGTAGGGGGACGCCCGCATGTCGACCTGGCGGATGTCGCGTGCCAGCTCGAAGCAGTCGAGGAGAAGATCGCCCGGGACCAGGGGGCCGAGTTTGACGGCCCACTTGTAGAGGTCCATCCCGGCGTGGAGGCACCCGGGTTGTTCGGTCTCGATCTGGGTGGCGCGCGTGAGGGGGAGGGGATTCCGGGGCACCGCCGCCGGCGTGAAGAAACGGTAGGCGTCGAAGTGCGTGCACGCCAGCTCGCTCGATTCGACGACCGCATCGGTGGCGTCGGAGCCGAGCCGCAGGGGGACATCATGGCGGATCTGGGGGGAGCGGTAGACCATCGCCCACTCATGCAGGCCGAAACACCCGAATCGCGCTCGCCGTCGCGACGTGGCGACGAGGAGCGCGTGGATGCCGCCGATGAGGGCGCCCTTCTCGGTCCGCAGGGCCTCCGCGTCCACGCGGAGGTCGTGGGGCGATCCCGCGCGGCGGTACCACCGCCACGATGCGCGCTCGGTGTCGCCGGCGCTCTCGAGGACGACACCCTCACCCGGATGCCAGCGACGAAGAAGAGCAGGCTTGTAGCTGTAGTACCGGAAGAGGAAGTCCTCCACCGGATGCCGCTCCCCGCGGGTCGCGCGGTCGCGGTGCGCGCGAGTCATGTCATCCGCACGGTGCTGATGTCGGCTCTCGAGGCACCGCCACTCCTCGGCAGCGAGGGATGCCGAGGCGGTCTCCTCGACGATGACGACGGTCATCCGGCGTCCGGTGCCGGCTCGATGAGCTGGGGGCCGTTATTGCGGACGTTGCCGACCGCGGTCCCGACCACACGGTCATCGAGGGTCTGGACCATGCCGGGAGCGGCATCCATCGCCGCGTCGAGGATGTCGCCGACGTTCTCCGTGGACGGATCCAGCCAGGCGTCAGCGTGATCGGCATCGACCATCAGCGGCATCCGATCGTGGATGTCGGTGAGCGCGCCGGTGGAGGAGCGGGTGAGGATCGTGAAGCTCAGCACCCACCGGGCCGGATCATCGTCGGCGCGGGCCGGATCCCGCCACCATTCGTACAGCCCGGCGAGGAAGATCGGAGCATCGTCGGCGGCGTGCAGGTAGTGCGGCACCTTCCCCGCAGGCCCGCTCTTCCACTCATACCAGCCGGAGCACGGCACGATGGCGCGGCGCGAGATCAGGGCGTTCCGGAACATGGGCTTCTGCTCGAGCTCCTCGGCCCGCGCATTGAACGCACGCGCGCCGACGGAGAGGTCCTTGGCCCAGCCGGGCACCAGGCCCCACCGTGCCGCTTCGACCCGACGGAGCGGCGGCTCGGACTTGATCGAGTCGAGCACGATGGTCGCGCGGTCGGTGGGGGCGATGTTGAACGACGGTGCGGGAAGGTCGTCGGAGATCACATCCGCACGCAGCACCGACACCAGCTCTTCACCCGCTCGGGCGACGACGAAACGACCGCACATGCCCGAAAGCCTACGCGCGAGCGCCGACGCCGGTCAGCGGGAGAGGAGTCCCACCTCGCGCAGGCGGTCGAGGAGTCCCGCGCCATCGGACTCGCTCACCCACGGAACCTCCGCGGCGGCGTGGTCGTTCACGGCGGTGCGGCCTCCCGCGAGGACCGCTTCGGCCGGAGAGAGCTTGCGGATCGCGACGGCCGCGACGTTGTTCGGGTGCTCGTCGGTGAACGTCGTGTAGATCTCGTCGTCGTGCTGCCCGTCGTCGCCGACCAGAAGCCAGCGCACATCGGGGAACTCCTCCGCGAGCCGCCGGAGATTGGCGAGCTTGTGGGCCATCCCGCTGCGGAACCATCGGTCGTGCGTCGGTCCCCAGTCGGTCAGCAGCAACGACCCCGGCGGGAAGAGGTGACGACGGAGGAAGCGATTCAGGGTCGGGGCGACGTTCCACGCCCCTGTGGACAGGTAGATGACCGGGCACCCGGGGTGCTCGCGGACGACCCGCTCCATCATCACCGCCATTCCCGGCACGGGCTGTCGGGCGTGCTCATCCAGGACGAAGGAGTTCCACGCCGCCACGAAGGGGCGAGGAAGCGCCGTGACCATCACGGTGTCGTCCACGTCGGACACGACGCCGAAGCGCGTGTCCGCGCTCACGACGAAGACGCGGAGGGCAACGGGCTCTCCCCCCTCGACCGTGACCTCGACGGTCTGCCACCCGGCGGGAAGAGAGGCGGGAAGGCGCGTGTCGATGACGCCACCGCGGTCTGCGACCACCTCGTGCGTGCGGTCGCCGATGCGGACGGTCACCTGGGCGTAGCCGACCGGCACGGCCACGAAACTCCGCCATCCGCGGACGCTCTCCCAGCCGCCCGACCGCCGACTGCGCCCCCCCGCCCGGGGCGGCACGATGAGGACGCGCCCGAGCACGCGCACCCAGTCCGCGCCCCCGTATCCGGGGAAGGGCGTCACCGTGGGGGTGAGTCCCCGCGCACGCGCGCGGCGCTCACGCCACGCGTGGAAGCGGTACTCCCATCGGGCGAGCCAGAGGACCTTGGGACGATCGGGGCGGGGGGCGCGCGAAGCCATCGGTTCAGTCTTCCATGTCCTCGCGCGGGGCCGCGGCAGGCCCCGTGGCCTCGTCGTCCGCGACGAGGTGCTTGCGTTCGACCCGCTCGATGATCTTCTTGGACACGAACACCAGGACGAGGAAGACCAGGATCACGCCGACGAAGAGGTACCCCGCGAAGTGGATGCGGTCGGCGAGCTCCCGGTACGTCCCCGCGGCGGCGGCAGCGACGCCGACGTAGAGGAATGCCCAGATCGTGCACGCGGGCACCGTCCATGCGAGGAAACGACGGTAGGGATATCCGCTCATCCCCACGGTGAGGGGGACCAGCGAGTGGAGGACCGGAAGAAACCGCGACAGGAAGATCGCGGGACCCCCGCGACGCCGCAGGTAGCGTTCCGATCGGACCCAGTTCTCCTCGCCGATGCGACGACCGAGCCGTGACCGTCGGATCGCCGGGCCGAGCCAGCGGCCGAGGAAGAACCCGATGGTCTCTCCCGCGAGCGCCCCGACGATCACCACGATCCCGAGCACGACCCCCTCGGCGACCGTCGCGACCGCGGTGCCCGCCACGATCACGATCGTGTCACCGGGGACGACGAGACCGACGAGCACGCTCGTCTCCAGCATGATCGCGACACCGGCGACGATCGTGCGGATGATCGGATCGACGGACTGCACCGTGTCCAGCAGCCACGTCAACACCTCATTCACATCTTCGAGCCTAGAACGCCGCCGACCCCCTCTAGCCTGGTGAGCGTGACAGCGTCGGCAACGGTGGAGAACCCGGAGTGGGTCGACCCCGAGGCGGTCTTCGTCGCGTGGGAGCGCTCTGCGCAGGACATCTTCTGGCTGGATGCCGGTCCCCACGCGACCGCCGGGTGGAGCTGGATCGGCACGGGGGCCGTCACGTCCGTCGACGTCGTCGCCGGACGGACCGCCGGGGGAGGAGCCACGACCGCGGCGTTCGCGGGTCCGCTCGCGGGCGGATGGGTCGGCTGGATGCCGTACGACCAGGCTGCGGCACGCGCGGGAGCACCGGCGCGGGAAGAACCGGGCCTCGCCGAGGGACGGTGGATGAGCGTCGAGTCCGCTGTCGGCTTCGACCACGCCGCGCGTCGCGTCTGGATACGGGCGGCCCCCGACGACGTCGACGTGCTCGCGGACACGCTGCACCGCGCTTCTCAACCCGCCCCGCCGCGGCCCGCACCACCCTCCCGCGCCCGTGCCCGCCACACACCGGAGCGCTACCGGCAGCTGATCGAGGCCTGCCGGGACGCGATCCGGGAGGGCGATGCGTACCAGCTCTGCCTCACGACGCGGTTCGAGGTCGACGACGTCGAGGACGCGGCATCCGTCTACCGTCGTCTGCGTTCGAGCGCGCCCGTCCACCACGGCGGTTTCGTCAGGATCGGCGGGACGAGCCTTCTCAGCGCCAGCCCCGAGCAGTTCCTGGGCGTCGCGGGCGGCCGCGTGCGCACGCGCCCGATCAAGGGGACCCGCCCGCGCGGCGCCACGCCCCTCGCGGACCGCACGCTCGCCGCCGAGCTCGCCGCCGATACGAAAGAACGGGCGGAGAACGTGATGATCGTGGATCTCATGCGCAACGACCTGTCGCGCGTGTGCGAGCCCGGCTCGGTCGTCGTCGAGCACCTGCTCGACGTCGAGACGTACTCCACGGTGCATCAGCTGGTCAGCACCGTGTCGGGACGCCTCCGGCCCGCCGTCACGGTCGGCGACCTCTGGGCCGCGACCTTCCCCGCCGGCAGCATGACCGGCGCGCCGAAGCTTTCCGCGATGACCCTCCTCCACGCTCTGGAGGGCGCTCCCCGCGGCGTGTACTCCGGCGCGTTCGGGTGGGTCGGCGCCGACGGATCCCTCGACCTCGCCATGACGATCCGCTCGATCGTCCTCACCGGAACCTGTGCCTACGTCGGGGCGGGCGGAGGGATCACCTGGCGATCCCGTGCGGATGCCGAAGTCGCCGAAGTCGGCATCAAGGCGCGCGGCCCCCTCGCGGCGCTCGGCGCGACCCTCCCCGCGGGCTGGTGAACGGCCCGTTCCGCTAGCCTGGTCGTTGCGCTCTCGCGCGACACCCGGCACCCCCACGATTGGTTTTTCTGTGTCTCAGAGCTCCGCACCGCTGCCCGCCGCCGACGGCGGGGGCTACGACGCGCACGCCGTCCAGACGAAGTGGCAGCAGCGATGGGAGGCCGCCGACCCCTTCCGCGCCGGTGGGCCGGAGGACACCCGCCCGCGCAAGTACGTCCTGGCGATGTTCCCGTACCCGTCCGGCGATCTGCACATGGGCCACGCGGAGAACTACCTCTACTCCGACATCGTCGCGCGATTCTGGCGCCACCGCGGCTACAACGTCCTGAACCCCATCGGGTGGGACTCCTTCGGGCTCCCGGCGGAGAACGCCGCGATCAAGCGGGGAGCCGACCCGAAGGAGTGGACGTACGCCAACATCGATCAGCAGAAGGCGGGATTCCGGCAGTACGGGGTCTCCTTCGACTGGAACCGGGTGCTGCACACCAGCGATCCCGACTATTACCGCTGGAACCAGTGGCTGTTCCAGAAGCTGTACGAGCGCGGTCTGGCGTACCGCAAGGCGAGCCCCGTCAACTGGTGCCCGAACGACCAGACGGTGCTGGCGAACGAGCAGGTCATCGACGGTCACTGCGAACGCTGCGGCCACGAGGTCGTGAAGAAGAAGCTCACTCAGTGGTACTTCAAGATCACCGAGTACGCGGACCGTCTGCTGGATGACCTCAACCAGCTCGAGGGCTTCTGGCCGTCGAAGGTCCTGCGGATGCAGCGCAACTGGATCGGCCGTTCCGTCGGCGCCGACATCGACTTCCAGATCGAGGGGCGCACCGAGAAGGTCACCGTCTTCTCCACGCGCCCGGACACGCTGCACGGCGCCACCTTCATGGTCGTCGCCCCCGACAGCGACCTCGCGGCGGAGCTGGCGTCCGGATCCACGCCGGAGGTGCGGATGCGGTTCCAGGACTACCTCGAGCGCGTACAGCGCGAGACCGACATCGAACGACAGAGCACGGATCGACCGAAGACGGGCGTCTTCCTCGATCGTTTCGCGATCAACCCGGTCAACGGCGAGCGTCTGCCGATCTGGGCCGCCGACTACGTCTTGGCGGACTACGGCCACGGCGCGGTGATGGCGGTGCCTGCCCACGACCAGCGCGACCTCGACTTCGCCCGCGCCTTCGACCTCCCCGTGAAGGTCGTCGTCGACACGACCGCGCCGATCACCGGGGCCATCCCGGTCATCGAGCTCGACGAGAACGGCGACCCGATCGACCCGACGCTGGACGACCCGTCCCTCGACGACCTCGACCCCGCGCGCACCGGGATCGCACTGACGGGGGAGGGGCGCCTGATCAATTCGGGGTCGCTGAACGGGCTGTCCAAGCGCCACGCCATCGCCCGGATCGTCGAGGAGCTGAGCGCGGCCGGGACCGGCCGCGCCGCGAAGTCCTACCGCCTGCGTGACTGGCTGATCTCGCGCCAGCGCTTCTGGGGCACCCCGATTCCGATGATCCACACCGAGGACGGGGGCATCGTCCCGGTCCCGGAGGAGCAGCTGCCGCTCACCCTGCCCGACGCCCGCGGGATCGATCTCACACCGAAGGGCGCGTCCCCCCTCGGCGCGGCATCCGAGTGGATGCGGACGCAGGATCCCGCGACCGGCGAAGACGCCCAGCGCGACCCCGACACGATGGACACGTTCGTCGACAGCTCCTGGTACTTCCTGCGCTTCCTCTCGCCGGGCGACGCCACCCAGGCGTTCGACCCCGCGCAGGCGGCCCGGTGGGCTCCCGTGGACTTCTACATCGGCGGAGTGGAGCACGCCATCCTGCATCTGCTCTACGCACGCTTCATCACCAAGGCCCTCTACGACATGGGCCACCTGGACTTCACGGAGCCGTTCTCGAGCCTCATCAATCAGGGGATGGTGATCCTCAACGGCGCGAAGATGTCCAAGAGCAAGGGAAACCTCGTTCTGTTCCAGGAGGAGCTCGATTCCCACGGTGCGGACGCCCTGCGCGTCGCGCTCGCCTTCGCCGGGCCGGTCGAGGACGACAAGGACTGGGCGGACGTCTCGACCACGGGCGCGACGAAGTTCCTCTCCCGCGCGCTGCGCGTCGCGCACGACGTGTCCAGCGATCCCGACGTCGTCTGGGCCGAGGGCGACGCATCGCTCCGCCGGGTCACGCATCGTCTCCTCGCCGATGCCCCGGGCCTGATCGAGCAGACGAAGTTCAACGTGGTCGTCGCCCGACTCATGGAGCTCGTCAACGCCACACGGAAGGCGATCGACTCCGGTGCGGGCGCGGCCGATCCCGCCGTCCGTGAAGCCACGGAGGCCACGGCGATGGTGCTGGACCTGTTCGCACCACACGTCGCGGAAGAGATGTGGGAGGTCCTCGGCTACGACGGCTTCGTCGGCCTCGTCACGTGGCGTCAGGCGGACCCGATGCTCCTCGTGGAGGACAGTGTCACGGCCGTCGTCCAGATCGACGGCAAGGTGCGGGCGACGCTCGACGTCTCGGCGCGGATCGACTCGGCAGAGCTCGAGCGGTTCGCGCGCGCCGACGCGCGCATCGTCAAGGCGCTCGGCGAGCGCGAGGTCGTCCGCGCCGTGGTGCGTCCGCCGAAGGTGGTCAGCTTCAGCACGCGCTGACCCTCCTCCCCAGCGGGCGATCGGAGCGCAGCCGTCCACGGACGGGTGAGATAGCCGGATGCCGGCACGATGCCCGCCTAGCGTGGAGGCGTGTCCGCCCCCTCTCCTGCCGCGCTCCCGCCGGCTGCGCGGTCGGCAGCGCGGCGGTGGGGGTGGGGGGCGGCGGTGTCGCTCGTCCTCGTCGTGCTCGTGGTGACGATCGGGATCGGGATCGTGCGGTCGGCCGGCAGCCCGACCGTGGTGGTGCCGGTCGAACCGTCGGCCTCGGCGCAGATGTCGGAAGCGATCGCCGACGCGGGACCGGCGGCACCGGTGGAGGATGTCTTCGTGCACGTCTCCGGACGGGTGAGGCAGCCGGGGCTCTACGTTCTCTCCGCGGGCTCACGCGTCGTGGACGCGATCTCTGCCGCGGGAGGGTTCTCCGACGAGGCGGATCCCTCCGCGGTGAATCTCGCCCGACCGATCATCGACGGCGAACAGGTGCACATCCCCGCGCCGGGGGAGGCCCCATCCGCGGGCGCAGCCGGCGAGGGCGCAGCCGGCGGGGGAGCGGTCGGCTCCGGAGCGGTGGACCTGAATGCCGCGGACGCCGCCGCACTGGACACCCTGCCCCGCATCGGGCCCGCCATCGCGCAGCGGATCATCGACTGGCGGGAGCAGAACGGGCCCTTCACCAGCGTGGAGGACCTGCTCGCCGTTCCGGGGATCGGCGAGAAGCTCCTGGCGGGACTCCGAGATCGTGTGCGGGTGTGAGCGTCCCGGTCACCGCTCCGCGACCGACGCGGGGACTCCGGCGGCTCCGCATCGTCCCGGCTGCGGTATCGGCCTGGGTGAGTGCCGCCATCCTCGTGCACCACCCGCAGGCCGCCGCCGCGGCATCCGTCCTCCTCTGGGCGTGCGCTCTCACGGTGGTCGCCGTCGGGGTCCTGGTGCGGCCCTCGCGGAGGATCGGGGCGCTGCCGCTCGTCCTCGTGTTCTCCCTGGCCCTCGCCGCGGCGGCGGCGACCCATGTGGCGCTCGCCGAGCCACATCGCGTCGATTCGGCTCGGCTCCTCCTCGACGCGCCCGGGCGCGTCGAGATCACCGCGACGGTGGTGGGCAAGGTCGAGCCGTCGGCCCAGGGCGCCTCCTTCGTCGCCCGCGCCGAATCCGTGACCGCCTCCGACGAGACGCGGACCCTCGCGACCGACGTCGTCGTCGCCCTGAGCCACGACGACCGTGCGGCGATCGGCCCCCGGCTGGATGTCGGCGCCACGGTCCGTGTCATCGGTGCCGCGGCACCGGCGCGCGCGGGAGAGCGAGCCGTCGTGCGCCTGCGCGCCCTCGAAGTACCCGAGGTCCTGCGGGAGCCCGGCGGCGCCTTCGCCGTCGCGTCCGCGCTCCGGCACGGGCTCGTCCGGGCGAGCGCGCCGCTCCCCGCCCCGGGGGCCGGCCTCATCGCGGGCCTCGCGGTCGGCGACACGTCCGCGGTCTCGCTCGAACTCGACGAGGCGATGAAGGCGACCTCCCTCTCGCACCTCACCGCGGTCTCCGGCGCCAACTGCGCGATCGTCGTGGGGATCGCCTTCGTCGCCTCCGCGGCGCTCGGCGCCTCACGCCGCACCCGCGTCGTCGTCGGCCTGGCGGTCCTGGCCGGGTTCGTCCTGCTGGTCACGCCCGAGCCGAGCGTCGTCCGGGCCGCCAGCATGGCCGCGGTGTCGATGCTCGCGCTCCTCCTCGGCCGTCCGGCAGCCGGCATCGGCATCCTCACGCTGACCGTCGGGGTGCTCCTCGTCGTCGATCCGTGGCTGTCCGCCTCGCTCGGCTTCGCCCTCTCCGCCGCCGCGACCGGCGCCCTTCTGCTGTTCGCGCGGCCGCTCGCCGAAGGGCTGTCGCGCGTCCTGCCCCGCTTCCTCGCTCTCGCTCTCGCCGTGCCGCTCGCGGCACAGCTCGCGTGCGGCCCCCTCCTGATCCTGATCGTCCCCGAGATCCCGCTCTGGGGAGTGCCCGCGAACCTGCTTGCGGCCCCGGCCGCTCCCGTCGCCACGGTCGTCGGCCTCCTCGCCTGCCTCGCCTTCCCGTGGCCGGCCCTGCAGAGCCTGCTGACGTCGATCGCGTGGCTGCCCGCATCCTGGATCGCCGGCACGGCCACGGTCGTGGCGACGCTGCCGTTCGGCACGGTGGGATGGCACGAAGGGATCCTCGGTGCTGTATCGCTGGGCCTCGTGGGAGCCTGCGTCGGCGTGATCGTCGCGGGGTCTCGAGGAAGGACCCGGCGTGCGCGCCTCGTGCGACTGGTCAGCACGGTCGTCGTCGCCGTCGTGGTGGGGCTCGTGGGCGGCCGGGTCGCCCTCGACTCGGTGGCGGGTCCCTGGACCCTGCCTCGAGACTGGACCGTCCTCGCGTGCGACGTGGGTCAGGGCGATGCGGTCCTGATCCGCTCGGCGGGCGCCGTCGCCCTCATCGACACCGGCCCCGACCCGGATCTGCTCTCGCGCTGCCTCACACGGGCGGGCGTCGCCCGGATCGACCTGCTCGTGCTCACGCACTTCGACATCGACCACAGCGGGGGCGTCGACGCCGTGCGGGGCCGAGTGGGGCGTGTGCTGCACGGCCCGGTGGATCCGACCGACGCGACGACGCTCGCAGCACTGGAAGCCGCCGGGGCCCAGGTGACCCGCACCGGGAGGGGGGATTCGGGTCTCTTGGGGGCCGCGCGCTGGCGCACCGTCTGGCCGGGCGCCGGCGCCGGCGCCGGTGAGCCCGGGAACGATGCGAGCGTGGTCCTGGAGATCTCCGGCGGGGGAGTGCCGGATTCGCTCTGGCTCGGAGACCTCTCCGCGATGACGCAGCGTGTGCTGCAGGCCTCAGGCGCGCTCGATCCGCCGTACGCGCTGGTCAAGGTCGCGCACCATGGCAGCGCGGACCAGGATGCCGGTCTCTACGCCCTCGCCGCCCCGGCGATCGCGCTCATCCCCGTCGGCGCCGAGAACACCCATGGACACCCGCGTCCGGAGATCCTCGGCATCCTCGCGGAGCTCGGCGCGGAGGTTTCCCGAACCGATGAGGCGGGCATGGTGGCGATCAGCCCCACCGCCCCGGGCTGGCGGATCTGGACCGAGCGGGCACCCGGCTGACGGAGTCGGGCGTCAGGGGTCGCTTGTAGGCTGAACCCCATGCCCGCCCCACGTCGTCCCGCCGCCCGAGGGCCGAAGAGCGCCATCCCCCAGGTCTCGTGGCGACGACCTCAGCCGGCTCCCGTCGTCCTCGTCTCCGGACCCGAGGAGGTCTGCGCCGAGCGCGCGATCGCGGGTGTCCGCGACGCCCTGCGGGCCGAGGATGCGAGCCTCGAGGTCTCGGATGTCCGCGCCGACGACTACGCCCCGGGGACCCTGCTCTCGCTGTCCTCCCCGTCTCTCTTCGGCGAACCCCGCCTCCTCCGCGTGAGCGGCGTGGAGAAGTGCAGCGACGCCTTCCTGACCGAGGCGCTCGGCTATCTCGACGCGCCGCAGGAGGGGGCCACCGTCGTCCTGCGCCACACCGGTGCGACCGTGCGCGGGAAGAAGCTGCTCGATGCGGTGCGCAGCGGCCGCGGCGGGGGCATCGAGATCTCCTGCCCGGCGGTGAAGCGGGACTCGGACCGCTTCGACTTCGCTGCGGACGAGTTCCGCTCGGCGCAGAAGCGCATCGCGCCCGGCGCCCTCCGTGCTCTCGTCTCCGCGTTCGCCGACGATCTGACCGAACTCGCGGCCGCGTGCCAGCAGCTGATCTCCGACGTCCCGGGCGACATCACCGACCAGGTGGTCGAGCGCTACTACGGGGGTCGCGTCGAGACGTCGGCCTTCGTCGTGGCCGACACCGCCATCGCCGGTCGCTACGGCGACGCCCTCGTCGCCCTGCGGCATGCCCTCGCCTCCGGGGCGGATCCGGTTCCTCTCGTCGCCGCGATCGCGTCCAAGCTGCGGACGATGGCGCGTGTCGCCGGGCACAGGGAGTCCTCGAGCGCCCTGGCGGCACGGCTCGGATTGAAAGACTGGCAGGTCGATCGCGCGCGACGCGATCTCAGCGGCTGGAACGAGGCGACGCTCGGAATGGCCATCCAGGCCGCTGCGCGCGCCGATTCCGAGGTGAAGGGCGCCTCGCGCGACCCTGTCTTCGCGGTGGAACGCCTCGTGACCGTCATCGCGACCCGGACGCCGTTCGGCCACTGACACGTCGCCCTCGCGAACGACGAAGGCCCGCTCCCTGGGGGAGCGGGCCTTCGTCGTCGCAGGTACGCCTCAGAGCGACGCGACCTGCTTGGCGATCGCCGACTTGCGGTTGGCGGCCTGGTTGGCGTGGATCACGCCCTTGCTCACAGCCTTGTCGAGCTTCTTGTTGGCCTTGCGCAGCGCGGTCTCCGCGGCTGCCTTGTCGCCGGAGGCGACGGCCTCGCGGGTGCGACGCACCTCGGTCTTCAGCTCGCTCTTGACCGCCTTGTTGCGCTCGCGGGCCTTCTCGTTGGTCTTGTTGCGCTTGATCTGCGACTTGATGTTCGCCACGTGTGGACGTTCCTTCGCTCGGAGTGGTGGTGGAGTGCCGGCGACGCGAGAGGGGCGCCTCGGCGGTCGTGCGGTGGACCCACACGCAAGCCAAACAAGGATTCTATCAGGTCTGTTCGACTGTCGCGATCGCGAGGTCCAGCACGGCGTTGAACACGCGCGGGCGCATCGCGGTCACCAGGTGACTCGTACGTGGGACGACGATGAGCTCGGCATCCGCCGCCACGCGGGTGAACAGTCGCTCGTTCACGCGGAGCTGGTCGAACTGCCCGTTGACGAACCACATCGGCACGTCGATCCGCGCCAGAGCAGTCAGGAGGTCGAGCACCGACAGGCTGCGGAGGGCGAGATCCTGGGTGTCGAAGGCGTAGCCACCCGCCCCGAAGTCGGCGCGGGTCTCACCGGGCAGGGTCCAGTCGAGCACCCGATCCGTCAGCCACATCCCCCGATCCGGGAGAGCGTCGAACCGGCGCGCGAGGAAGCGGTACGCCGCGAGCCCCGGTCCCCGCGGAACCGCTGTGCAGGATGCCGCGACGAAGGCGGCGAGCGGCGGCCGCTTCTCACCGCCGGCGTACTCGATGCACAGGAGTCCCCCCATCGAGTGACCGACGAGGATGACCGGCCCGCGCGCGGCCGCATCCCGCACGGCGGCGTCGATTGTCTCGAACGCGCCCGCGACGGAGAACTCCTCCGACATCCGTGCTCCGTGACCGGGGAGGTCCACGGCGACCGCCTCGACCCCGCGGTCCTGGAGGTGCGCGACCTGCGCCCGCCACATCGTCGCGGACGTTCGGATGCCGTGCACCATCACCACCTGGACGACCATGCCGTCAGGGTAAGCCACCGCCCCCGTAGAATCGACGAGACATGTCACCTCGCGCCCTGAAGCCCCTCGAGCCCTCCGCCACGCCGCCGGAGCTCATCCGCAATTTCTGCATCATCGCCCACATCGACCACGGCAAGTCCACCCTGGCCGATCGGATGCTGCAGATCACGGGCGTGGTCGCCGACCGCGACATGCGCGCCCAGTACCTGGACCGCATGGACATCGAGCGTGAGCGCGGCATCACGATCAAGTCGCAGGCGGTGCGGATGCCGTGGCAGCGGGACGAGTCGGCGTACGCCCTGAACATGATCGACACGCCCGGCCACGTCGACTTCACCTACGAGGTGAGCCGGTCCCTCGCGGCGTGCGAGGGGGCCATCCTCCTCGTCGACGCTGCGCAGGGCATCGAGGCCCAGACGCTCGCGAACCTCTATCTCGCCCTCGAGAACGACCTGCACATCATCCCGGTCCTCAACAAGATCGACCTTCCCGCCGCTGATCCCGACAAGTTCGCCGCCGAGCTCGCGGGCCTCATCGGCGGCGACCCGGCCGACGTGCTCCGGGTGTCGGGCAAGACCGGGATGGGGGTCGAGGCACTGCTCGACCGCATCGTCGAGCAGATCCCGGCGCCGACGGGCGACGCCGATGCGCCGGCACGCGCGATGATCTTCGATTCCGTGTACGACGCCTACCGCGGCGTCGTGACATACGTACGGATGGTCGACGGTCAGCTCTCGCCCCGCGAGCGCATCCAGATGATGTCCACTCGCGCGACGCACGAACTCCTCGAGATCGGGGTGTCCAGTCCCGAACCCACACCGACCCGGGGTCTGGGCGTGGGCGAAGTGGGGTACCTGATCACCGGGGTGAAGGACGTCCGCCAGTCCAAGGTCGGCGACACCATCACGCACCACCGCGTCCCCGCGAGCGAGGCGCTTCCGGGCTACACCGATCCGAAGCCCATGGTCTTCTCCGGCATCTACCCGATCGACGGTAGCGACTACGGCGATCTCCGCGAGGCGCTGGACAAGCTGAAGCTGTCGGACGCCTCCCTGCAGTACGAGCCCGAGACCTCGGTCGCGCTGGGCTTCGGCTTCCGATGCGGGTTCCTCGGCCTCCTGCACCTCGAGATCATCACCGAGCGTCTCTCGCGCGAGTTCGGCCTGGACCTGATCACCACCGCCCCCTCGGTGACCTATGAGGTGACCACCGATACCGGTGAGACGGTGACGGTGACCAACCCGAGCGAGTACCCGGACGGGCGTGTCGCCTCGGTCTCCGAGCCGATGGTCAAGGTCGGCATCCTGCTGCCGAAGGACTACGTCGGGACCGTCATGGAGCTGTGCCAGACCCGCCGCGGCAGCCTGCTGGGAATGGACTATCTGAGCGAGGACCGCGTCGAGCTGCGCTACGACATGCCGCTCGGCGAGATCGTGTTCGACTTCTTCGACCAGCTGAAGTCGAAGACGCAGGGCTACGCGAGCCTCGACTACGAGCCGAGCGGACAGCAGGAGGCGGACCTGGTCAAGGTCGACATCCTGCTCCAGGGCGACAAGGTCGACGCCTTCAGCTCGATCGTGCACCGCGAGAAGGCGTACGCCTACGGGACGCTGATGACCGAGCGGCTGCGCAAGCTCATCCCGCGTCAGCAGTTCGAGGTCCCCATCCAGGCCGCCATCGGCGCGCGCATCATCGCCCGCGAGAACATCCGCGCCATCCGCAAGGACGTCCTGGCGAAGTGCTACGGCGGTGACATCACCCGCAAGCGCAAGCTGCTGGAGAAGCAGAAGGAGGGCAAGAAGCGCATGAAGATGGTCGGCCGCGTCGAGGTGCCCCAGGAGGCGTTCATCGCCGCGCTCTCCGGGGACGTCGAGGGCAAGTCCGCGAAGTAGGCTGGCTCCGCAGTAGTATCGGGCAAGATACCCGGGGGGGGCCATGGAAGTTCGAGATTTTATAGACCTGAAAAAGGTACGTTTCGGCTCGCCCGCTGCCGAACGAGATCCTGGTCTATACGAGTACTTCGTCGAGAGCGACGCCTACCGACGCGTCGCAGAGGGAACGAAGAGGATCGTGATTGGCAACCGGGGAGCGGGCAAGAGCGCAATCTTCCAGGTAATGGCCAGCAGAGAGAGAAGACAGTCGAACACATCGGTGATCGAGCTTTCCCCAGAGGATTACTCATACGAGCTTCTGAAGGAGACGATGGTTTCGGAGCTCGACGGCTCCTGGCGTAAGGAAAGCGCGTACGCCGCTGCTTGGAAGTACCTGATTTATGTTCTGGTGATGAAGGCTCTAACCCGCGACGGAGATCGCGGCAGCAAAAGTTCTTCTCTCGGCAAGATAGCCCGTTACGTGCGCGACAATCACGCGGGCGGGCAAAACGACAAATTCTCAGCGCTTATCTCCTATCTTAAGAGACTCGAGGGCGTGAAGGTCGGTCCGTACGAGGCCGGCATGAAGGTTCGTGAACTCCAGAAGCTATACAAGCTGGAGGAGGTCACGGACCTGATTCCTAACCTACGCGACGTGCTCGACCGGCATCGGGTCGTGATATTTGTTGACGAGCTCGATCGTGGTTGGGACGAAAGCGAGGACGCAAAGGCTTTTGTCGCTGGTCTCTTTCAAGCGTGCATAACGCTCAACTCGCTGCATCCAAATTTGCGTCTTTACATGAGCCTGAGGCAGGAGCTGTACGAAAACATTCCTGCAATATATGACGACGCGCAGAAGGTTCGAGACCTTACAGAGTACGTCAAATGGGACGAAGTCGGACTTCAGAGGCTTATGAACCAACGAATTCGATTTACGCTTTCCGAGAGTTTGCATGGCCACGCTCAACCCGAACTCCAGGCACTGCCTGACGAACTAATGTGGAGTCTGATCTTCTCTGAGACCCTCACCTACCGACAGAGCAATTCATTCAACTACTTGATCGACCGCACCCTCTATCGCCCTCGCGAGATAATCCAATTTGCAACTCAGATCGTGGAACAAGCCTTGACAGAGGCTCGGGGCGCACCGTTGGACTACGCGAGCATCGTCGTCGCGGAGCACAGTTACTCCGAAGAGCGTGCGCAAGACATCGCGGCTGAGTACCGCTTTCAGTTTGCGGATCTCTTGGCGGTCTTCGAGGCTTTCCGAGGGCGAACCTTCACGTTCGATCGAGATGAGTTGGAAGATCTTTGTCTTGAAATTCTGGTGGAGGATAAGCCGTCGTCCGTGGACCATCGTTGGATGGACGGATACGATCCCGAGCATCTCATCGAGGTACTCTGGCGCGTGGGATTCCTCAAGGCACAAGCGGTTGGAGGCATCAAAGGGCGAGCCCGAAGTGGAAGTACGTACCTCGGCCCCTATCAGGCAGGGAGCCTCAATCTCGGGAGCATCTCGCGTTTTCAGGTACACCCCATGTATCGCAGCTGGCTCGCCATGCGTGAACCTAAGGGCGACAACACAAGCACTGCACGCAAGCCTCGGGGTGACAGCGCATGAGTCTGGGCGTGAGCGGCGCCAATGAGGCCGCGAAGTAGGCTGGCCCCCATGCGTCGAGGAAACTTCCGGGACGACACCGTCGACTACGCCGCCGTCGGAGCCACACAGGCCCCCGACCTCATGCAGTATCCGCCCGAGCGGAGCATCCCGGCGGAGCAGTCGTGGCGCATCGGCAGCGGCGAGTCCCGATTCCGCTCCGCGGGGGAGGCGCTGCTGTCGTGGACCGCGCAGCGCGGGGCGGGACTCGCGCTGAGCGACGTGCGTCCGGCGGCGGGACCCACGTACGCCGGTGTCAGCTTCGATCCTGAGGGCGTGCCGGTCGCGCCGAGCCGCAGCGAGTCCGAAGTGCGCTACGACGCCGACGGCACCCCGTACGTCGCCGGCGGCACGACCGTCCGAGTGAGCGGTCGCGTGGGCGGCATGCGGGCCGATGCCGAACTCCGGGTCATCTTCGCCGTCGACGAGCCGCGTCGGATCGGCTTCGCGCTCGGCACCGTGGGGGATTCGGTGGTGAGCGGCGAGGAATCGCTCATGCTCGACTGGCACGACAACGACGAGGTCTGGTTCACCGTGCGCGCCTTCGACGCGCCGAAGGCGCCGTTCTACCGCCTCGTTCCCGCGCTGACGCGTCGCCGGCGCCGGGCCCTGTTCTCGGGATACCTCCGCGCGATCTCGCCCCTCTACGCGACGCCGGCCTGACGGTGGGAGCGGCGCTCCCCCTCGGCGATCCGATCCCCGCGTCCGGTCCGCTCGAGGAGACCGGCACCTGGGCGGCGGATGCGCCGTTCAGCGTGTACCTGCACGTGCCGTTCTGCCGTGTCCGATGCGGATACTGCGACTTCAACACGTACACCGCGCAGGAGCTCCACGGTGCTCCTCAGGACGCCTACGCCGACACCGTGCGCCGCGAGATCGACCTGTCCGTCGCGCAGCTCGCCGCGCGCGGACCCCTCCGCCCGGCGAGCACGGTGTTCTTCGGCGGCGGGACACCCACGCTCCTGCCGGCGGGCGACCTCGGTCGGATGCTGCGCGGCATCGACGAGGCGTTCGGCATCGCACACGGTGCCGAGGTGACCGTCGAGGCCAATCCGGACACGGTGCGTCCCGAGACCGCGACGACCCTCGCCGCCGCGGGGGTGACCCGCATGTCCGTCGGCATGCAGTCCGCGGTCCCGCATGTCCTGGCCAGCCTCGATCGCACGCATCGCCCCGAGAACGTCCGCAGCGCCGTCGACTCCGCGCGAGCGGCGGGCCTGCAGGTGAGCGTCGACGTGATCTACGGCGCGCCGGGCGAGTCCCTGGCGGATTGGCGCCGTTCCCTGGAGGAGGCCCTGGCGCTCGAACCCGATCACATCTCCGCGTATGCGCTCATCGTCGAGGACGGAACCAAGCTCGCACGGCAGATCCGCCGCGGGGAGGTCGCCGCTCCCGACGACGACCTTCAGGCGGACATGTACGAACTGGCGGACGAGCTCCTCGGCGCCGCGGGGTTCGCCTGGTACGAGGTGTCCAACTGGGCCCGCACGCACGAGAGCCGGTCGCGCCACAATCTCGCCTACTGGGAGGGTGCGGACTGGTGGGGCTACGGTCCCGGGGCGCACAGCCACGTCGCGGGCACCCGATTCTGGAACGTGCGCCATCCGGCGGCCTACGCCGCGCGCCTGGGCGCGGGGGAGTCGCCGGCCGCCGGCCGGGAGACGCCGGACCCCACCGCGCGGCTCTGGGAGGAGGTGCTGCTGCGCACCCGCATCCGCGACGGCCTCCCTCTCGACCGACTGCCCGCGTCCGGACGCCGCGCCCTCGCGGCCCTCATCGCCGACGGCCTGGTCGACGGCGCCGCGGCGGTCCACGGCCGCGTCGTGCTGACCCTCCGCGGTCGGCTTCTCGGCGACACCGTGGCCCGCGCCCTCACCTCCTGAGCGCCTCCCGACCCCGGCGGACCCCATCGAGTAGAATTGGCACTCGATTCCGGTGAGTGCCAACGAACGTCCCAGGAGGTGGCATGGTCAGCGAGCGAGGGCTCCAGGTGCTGCGCGCCATCGTCCAGGACTATGTCGACACGCGCGAACCCGTCGGCAGCAAGGCGATCGTCGACCGTCATGCGTTCGGCGTGTCCGCGGCGACGATCCGCAACGACATGGCGCAGCTCGAGGACGAAGAGCTCATCGCCGCTCCCCACACGTCCTCCGGTCGCGTGCCGACCGACAAGGGGTACCGCGTCTTCGTCGACCATCTGGCGGAGCTCCGTCCGCTGAGCGCCGCGCAGCGGAGCGCCATCTCCTCCTTCCTCGAGGGCTCCGGTGATCTCGACGACGTGCTCACGCGCACCGTGCGGGCGCTGACGAGCCTCACCGGGCAGGTCGCGATCGTGCAGTACCCCTCGTTCGCCCGGGCACGGGTCACCCACGTCGAGCTCGTGCAGCTCGGTGGCGGACGGATGCTGGTGATCGTCGTCACCGACACCGGACGCGTCTCGCAGCGCGTGGCCTACGTGCGCGACGAGTTCGACGACAGCGAGCTGGCGCGGATCCGGGCGGAGCTCGGGACCCTTCTTGTCGGACGCCCCGTCCGCGACGGTCTCGAGCGCATCGCCTCGCGGATCGCGGCACCCGATGAGCACGCGATCGCCCGCGAGAAGGCCACCATCGTGATCGCGAAGGCCGTCGCGGAGGAACTGGAGCACTTCCGCCAGGACCGCCTGGTGATGGCCGGCAGCGCGAACCTCGCGCGCAGCGAGGCGGACTTCCGCGGCAGCATCTATCCGCTGCTCGAGGCGATCGAGGAGCAGGTGACCATCCTCCGCCTGATGGGGGAGATGGTCGCCGACGACCAGGGCCTCGCGGCGAGCATCGGGCGGGAGAACGAGCCGTTCGGCCTGGGCGAGGCATCCGTCCTCGCCAGCGACTACGACGTGACGGGTGCGCGCACCCGCGCGAGGGTCGGTCTCCTCGGCCCCACGCGGATGGACTACCCGACCAACCTCGCGGCGGTGAGGGCCGTGGCCCGTTACCTGACGCGGATACTCGAAGAAGACGAGAGCGGCCGCTGACGCCGCTCACCCGACCCCGCATTCCCCGCGGGCAGAAAGGCCACCGTGACTGACCACTACGAGGTCCTCGGCGTTGCGCGCGACGCCAGTCCGGATGACATCAAGAAGGCGTACCGGCGCCTGGCCCGCCAGCTGCACCCGGATGTGAATCCGGGAGACGACGCGGCCGAGCGGTTCAAGCTCGTCACCCACGCGTACGACGTCCTGAGCGACCCCGATCAGCGAGCCCGCTATGACATGGGCGGTGACGGCGGGGGACTCGGCGGCGGCGGGTTCGGCGGCTTCGGCGACATCTTCGAGACCTTCTTCGGAGGCGGAGGCGGTGCCCGCGCGGGACGGCCCCGTTCCCGCCGAGAGCGCGGTCAGGACGCTCTGGTGAAGGTGTCACTCGAGCTCGGCGACGTCGTCTTCGGCGTCCACCGCGACATCGAGGTCGACACGGCCGTGGGATGCGAGACCTGCGAGGGATCCTGCTGCCAGCCGGGGACCGCCCCGGTGACGTGCGACATCTGCCACGGATCGGGCCACGTGCAGCGGCAGGTGCGGAGCCTTCTCGGGAACGTCGTCACCAGCCAGCCGTGCTCGGTGTGCCAGGGGTACGGCACGACCATCCCCTATCCCTGCGCCACCTGCCAGGGCCAGGGTCGGGTGCGCTCCCGTCGCACGGTCTCCCTCGACATCCCGGCCGGGGTCGAGACCGGACTCCGCCTCCAGCTCCCCGGTTCGGGCGAGGTCGGGCCCGCCGGCGGACCGAACGGTGACCTGTACATCGAGATCTCCGTCGCCCCGCACGACGCGTTCAGCCGCGAGGGGGACGACCTCCTCGCGACCCTCGAAGTGTCGATGCCCGACGCCATCCTCGGGACGACGACGACCATCACGTCCCTCGACGGTCCGGTCGATCTCGAGATCCGGCCGGGGGTGCAGGCGGGCGACGTCCTGACGATCAAGGGGCGGGGTATCACGCCGCTTCGCGGTTCCCAGCGCGGTGATCTCCGCGTGGGGGTGCACGTGGTCACTCCGACGCGCCTGGATGCCAAGGAGCGTGCGCTGATCGAGGACTTCGCGCGTCGCACGAAGGCCCCCGCGCCGCGACTGTCGGAGTTCCACCAGGGCCTGTTCGCGAAGCTCCGCGATCGGTTCCGCCACTGACATGGCGCTGCATTTCGTGACGGATGCCGTTTCCGACGTCGCCGTCGGCGAGGAGCTGGTGCTCACCGGCTCCGAAGCGCATCACGCCGCGACGGTCCGCCGCGTGCGCCCGGGCGAAGCGGTCACGGTGGGCGACGGACGCGGGGTGTGGGCGGAGGGCACGTGCACGGAGGCCGGCCCCGGTCGCGTCGTCGTGGACGTGACCGCGCGCTCCGAGGTCCGCGCGCCGAGCCCGCGCATCGTGCTGGTGCAGGCTCTCGCTAAGGGAGACCGCGACGAGCTCGCGATCCAGGCGTCGACGGAGCTCGGCGTGGATGAGATCGTGCCGTGGCAGGCGGAGCGCAGCGTGTCGCGCTGGGACGCGGCCAAAGCGGAGAAGGGACGCACCCGCTGGACGACGATCGTGCGGGAGGCGGCCAAGCAGGCCCACCGCGCCTGGATCCCCGACGTGTCACCGCTCGCGACCGCCGGCGAGATCTGCAGCCGGTACGCCGAGAGCCGGATCCTGGTTCTCGATCCCGCGGGGACGGAACGACTGAGCGCACTGGCGCTCGCCGACGGACGGGACATCGTCCTCGTCGTCGGCCCCGAAGGAGGGATCTCCGACGCGGAGCTCCGGACTTTCGACGAGCACGGCGCGACGATCGCCCGCCTCGGCGCCACCGTGCTTCGCACATCGACGGCGGGTCCCGCCGCCCTCGCCGTCCTGAGCACGACCCTCCGTCGCTGGTGACCCCGCCGGTCGCGACGACACGCGCGGATAGACTGGCCCCTATGGCAGAGCCGTCGATCTTCACCCGCATCCTCCGCGGCGACATCCCCGCGGAGATCATCGCCGAGACCGAGAACGTCTTCGCCATCCGCGACATCGCGCCTCAGGCGCCGGTGCACCTCCTGGTGGTCCCCAAGTCCGAGGACTACCGCAACGTCGTCGAGCTCGCCGCCGGCGCCCCCGACATCCTCGCCGAGATGATCGGCGTCGCCTCCTCGCTGGCGGCGGAGCACGCCGGCGGCGACTTCCGATTGGTCTTCAACACCGGCGCCGACGCCGGCCAGACCGTCTTCCATGTTCACGCGCACGTCCTGGCCGGTGGGCTGGGGGAGAAGAGCCTCGGTGGCTGACGACACCTCGACCGAACGCATCTACGCCGACGGGGTGGCGATGGTCCAGCTCCTCGGCCCGCAGGACCGCCTCCTGCGTGTCGTCGAGCGGGAGCATCCTGCCGTCGACGTCCTCGTCCGAGGGAACGAGATCACCCTGTCCGGACCGAGCAGCGATGTGGCCGCGGCGAAGCGCCTCGTGGACGAGCTTCTGGAGATGACGCGCGCGGGCCATGATCTCGCGCCCTCCGACGTCTCCTCCTCCAATCGCATCCTCCGCACCGATGGCGGTCCCCGCCCTTCCGAAGTCCTGGGCGAAGCGATCCTGTCCTCCCGCGGCAAGGTCATCAGGCCCAAGACGGCGGGGCAGAAGGCCTATGTCGATGCGATCGAAGACCACACGATCGTGTTCGGGATCGGCCCCGCCGGAACGGGCAAGACCTATCTCGCGATGGCGAAGGCGGTGCAGGCCCTTCAGCGCAAGGAGGTCAACCGCATCATCCTCACCCGGCCGGCGGTGGAGGCGGGGGAGCGACTGGGGTTCCTCCCCGGGACGCTCACGGACAAGATCGACCCCTACCTGCGACCGCTGTACGACGCGCTCAACGAGATGATGGATCCGGAGCTCGTGCCCAAGCTCATGGCGACCGGCACGATCGAGGTCGCGCCGCTGGCCTACATGCGCGGCCGCACGCTGAACGATTCCTTCGTCGTCCTCGACGAGGCGCAGAACACGACGCCGGAACAGATGAAGATGTTCCTCACGCGGCTCGGGTTCGGCACGCGCATGGTCGTCACCGGCGACGTCACGCAGATCGACCTCCCCCAGGGCGCATCCGGTCTCCGACTGGTGACCCGCGTCCTCTCGGGTATCGACGACATCCACTTCGCGCACCTGACCTCGGAGGACGTCGTCCGTCACACCCTGGTCGGACGCATCGTCGACGCCTACAGCGAGTACGACGAGCGGCGAATGGCGGATCGCCGCGAGCGCGACGAGGCCAGCGAGTTCGCCAACCGCGCGGATCGGCGCGGTGGGCCGCGCAGCGGGGGTCCGCGGGACCGCCTGGGCAAGAGGGGGCGCTCATGACGATCGAGATCAGCAACGAGTCGGGCATCGATGTCGACGAGACGGTCCTGCTGCGACTCACGGAGCACAACCTGGGCGAGCTGAAGGTCAGCGCGGACGCCGACGTCGCGATCCTCCTCGTCGATGAGGGCGCGATGGAGTCGCTCCACGTCCAGTGGATGGACGAGCCGGGGCCGACCGACGTGCTGAGCTTCCCGATGGACGAGCTCCGCCCCGGCACCGAGGACATGCCCACCCCTCCGGGTCTGCTCGGCGACATCGTGCTGTGCCCGCAGGTCGCGGAGGCGCAGGCTGCTGCGGCGCGCCATTCCACGACGGACGAACTCATCCTCCTCACCACACACGGTCTGCTCCACCTCCTCGGCTTCGATCACGCCGAGCCGGAGGAGGAGCGGGAGATGTTCGGCCTGCAGCGCGAGCTGATCGCGAGCTTCCACGCGGCCGAGCGTCGTCGGCCTCGCGCATGACCGAAGCCCTCCTGCTCGTCGGCGCCGCTCTCCTGCTCGCGTTCGGCTTCCTGATGGTGGCGCTGGATGCCGCGCTCGGGGTGACCTCGCGTGCGGACCTCGCCGAGCTCGGCGCGGACGGGCGCAACGCCGAGTCCCTCCGCCGGATCGCGATCGATCCCGAGGCGCACACCAACGCCGTCATCTTCATCCGGGTGCTCGCCGAGACGACCGCAGCGGTGCTGGTCACGGTCGCCCTCACCCTGCTGTTCGAGAACATCTGGTGGGCGATGCTCGCCGCCGCCGTGCTCATGACCGGCATCTCGTACATCGTCGTCGGCGCGAGCCCGCGCAGCGTCGGGAGGCAGCACGCCCGGGGGCTGCTGCGCGCCGCGGCGCCCGTCGTCCGCGGAGTCCGCATCCTCCTCGGCCCGCTCGCCCACGGCCTCGCCGCCATCGGCACGCGGGTCGCGCCCGGACGCGCACGATCGGGCTCGTTCGCCTCCGAGGAGCAGCTGCTCAGCATCATCGACGAGGCCGCGGAGAACGAGCTCATCGAGGAGGACGACCGTGAGCTCATCCACTCGGTCTTCGACTTCACCGAGACCTACGTCCGAGCCGTCATGGTGCCGCGCACCGACATGGTGACGGTGGATGCCGCAGCCTCGACCCGCGAGGCGATGGCGATCTTCCTCGACAACGGGGTCTCGCGCGTCCCCATCGTCGACGATGAGGCCGACGACGTCGTGGGGGTCCTCTATCTCAAGGACCTCGTCCAGTTCGGGTTCCGCGACGAGGTCGGCTGGCGCGACGCCCCGGCGGCCCGCGTGGCCCGCCCCGCGGTCTTCATCCCCGAGTCGATGCGGGCGGAGACCCTCCTCCAGCAGATGAAGCGCGACGCCGTGCACGTCTGTCTCGTCGTCGACGAATACGGCGGCGTCTCGGGCCTGGTGACCCTGGAGGACCTCATCGAGGAGCTCGTGGGCGAGATCGCCGACGAGTACGACCCCCGCGCCGACGAGATCGACGAGATCGAGCCCGGACGCTTCCGGGTCAGCGCGCGTCTCGGCGTGGACGAGGTCGGCGACCTGTTCGGCATCGACATCGACGACGAGGACGTCGACTCCATCGGCGGGCTCCTCGGCAAGGCGCTCGGGCGCGTCCCCCAGGCCGGCGCGACCGCGGAGTACGCGGGCCTCGTCATGATCGGCGGCGCCTCCCGCGGTCGCGGCCGCGGGATCGCCACCGTCTTCGTCGAGCGCGCACCCGCGCCCGCCCCCGATGCCTCGGGCGACCGGCATCCGCGCACCGGAGAACTGCGCACGGTCCCTTCTGGTACCACGGCCGCCGGCGATGCCGCGCGCGAAGGGAAGAGCTGACATGACCACCGAGATGTTCCGTTCCGGATTCGTGACCTTCGTGGGGCGCCCGAACGTCGGCAAGTCCACGCTGACGAACGCCCTCGTGGGGGAGAAGGTCGCCATCATCAGCGACAAGCCGCAGACGACGCGGCGCGCCATCCGCGGCATCGTCACGCGGCCCGACGGCCAGCTCGTCATCGTCGACACGCCGGGGCTCCACAAACCCCGCACACTGCTCGGTCAGCGACTGAACGATCTGGTCGAGTCGGTGCTCGGCGACGTCGACGTGATCGGCTTCTGCGTCCCCGCCACCGAGAAGGTCGGTCCCGGCGACCGCCGCATCGCCGAATCCCTCTCCGGGTACCCCCGAGCCCGGAAGGTCGCGATCGTGACCAAGACGGACGCGGCCTCGCGCGAGCAGATCACGGATCGCCTGGTGGAGGTGGATGCGCTGCGCGAGGACTGGGACGCCGTCATCCCGCTGTCGTCCCTCACGCGCGACCAGCTCGACGTCCTCGCCGACGAACTTCTGGCCATGATGCCGGCCGGTCCCGCCCTCTACCCCGAGGACGTGGTCACCGACGAATCGCGCGAGGATCGGATCGCGGAGATCATCCGGGAGTCCGCACTCGACGGCGTCCGCGACGAGCTGCCCCACTCCATCGCGGTCACCATCGAGGACATCGCACGCCGCGACACCGGCGACATGACCGACATCCATGCCAATGTCATCGTCGAGCGGGACAGCCAGAAGGCGATCATCATCGGGCACAAGGGCTCGCGCCTGCGCGATGTCGGCGCCCGTGCCCGCGCGCAGATCGAACCGCTCGTGGGTACGCGGGTCTTCCTGAAGCTGCACGTGCGTGTCGCGAAGGATTGGCAGCGCGATCCCAAGCAGCTCGGACGCCTCGGGTTCTGACCGACGGATCCTGCTACCATCGACGCATGCGCTTCGGCGGGCTTCTCCTTCTTAGTCGCCGCGACGAGTCCTCGTTCTAGGACCCTCCTCGTCGCGGAGCTTGTCGTCGGTCCGCACCCATCGGCATCCAGCCGGCCCCCTCTCGGGCCCACGATCTGAAGCGACGAATCATGGAAAACACCCAGCGCCCCTCGGGCATGCCCATTCACAAGTACCGTCCGTACCACGAGCAGATCCGGGTGGAGCTGCCCGATCGTACGTGGCCGGACCGCCGGATCACCTCTGCGCCGCGGTGGTGCGCGGTCGACCTCCGCGACGGAAATCAGGCCCTGATCGACCCGATGAGCCCTGAGCGGAAGCGGATCATGTTCGACCTGCTCGTGGGCATGGGGTACAAGGAGATCGAGGTCGGCTTCCCCTCGGCGAGCCAGACGGACTTCGACTTCGTCCGTCACCTCATCGAGGACGACGCGATACCCGCCGACGTCACCATCCAGGTCCTGACGCAGGCGCGTGAGCATCTGATCGAGCGCACGTACGAGGCGATCGCCGGCGCGAAGCAGGCCATCGTCCACCTCTACAACTCGACGAGCGTGCTGCAGCGCGACGTAGTCTTCCGCACCGACAAGCAGGGGATCATCGACATCGCACTCGAAGGCGCACGGCTCTGCCGGGAGTTCGAGAAGCGGATTCCCGACACGAAGGTCTTCTACGAGTACTCGCCGGAGAGCTACACCGGCACCGAGCTGGAGTTCGCGGTAGACGTCTGCAACCAGGTGATCGAGATCTTCGAGCCGACGCCCGATCGCAAGGTCATCATCAACCTGCCGGCGACCGTCGAGATGGCCACCCCGAATGTGTACGCCGACTCGATCGAGTGGATGAGCCGTCATCTCGCGCACCGGGAGAACGTCATCCTGTCGCTGCACCCGCACAACGACCGGGGAACCGCCATCGCCGCCGCCGAGCTCGGGTACATGGCCGGGGCGGATCGCATCGAAGGCTGCCTGTTCGGCAACGGCGAGCGCACCGGCAACGTCGACCTGGTGGCGCTGGGGATCAACCTGCTGACCCAGGGCGTGGATCCGCAGATCGACTTCAGCGACATCGACCACGTGAAGCGCACCGCGGAGTACTGCAACCAGCTTCCGGTCCCCGAGCGGAGCCCGTGGGCCGGGGACCTGGTCTTCACGGCGTTCAGCGGATCGCACCAGGACGCGATCAAGAAGGGCTTCGAGGCGATGGAGGTCCGCGCCGCGGCGCAGGGCGTCACCGTCGACGAGATCGAGTGGGCCGTGCCCTACCTGCCCGTCGATCCGAAGGACCTCGGACGTTCGTACGAGGCCGTGATCCGGGTGAACTCCCAGTCCGGCAAGGGCGGTGTGGCGTACCTGCTCAAGAGCGACCACGCGCTGGATCTGCCCCGTCGCCTGCAGATCGAGTTCTCCGGCGTCGTGCAGGCCAAGACCGATGCGGAAGGCGGCGAGGTCACGAGCGAACAGATCTGGTCGATCTTCACCGACGAGTACCTGCCCGCCGCGCACGACGATCACCGCTGGGGCCGTTTCGAGCTGCTGTCGACGCGGTCGCAGAGCGACCTGTCGGCGGACGTCGCGCTCGACGTGACGCTGCGCGACGGCGACGAGAACATCCAGGCGTCGGGTCGGGGCAACGGCCCGGTCGCGGCCTTCCTGGAGATCGTCCGCGCCCAGGGCTTCGACGTCACCCTCTACGACTACGTCGAGCACGCTCTGAGCTCCGGCGGGGACGCGCAGGCCGCCGCGTATGTCGAGCTCCAGGTGGACGGCGAGCGGCTGTGGGGCGTGGGCATCGACAACGACATCTCCACGGCATCCCTCAAGGCGATCGTCTCGGGCGTGAACCGCGCCATCCGCACCCGGACCCACGCCGCAGAGCTGACCACCGTCTGACCTCACCCTGACCGCGAGACTGCATCCTCCGGTCGAGACTGCACGCCGCGCACGCAGTTTCGTCGGGAGGATGCAGTCTCGCGGCCTGTGAAGAGGGCGGGACGGGAGCGATCAGGGCTTGGGGAGGGCGATCGACGACGTCTCCACCGCCACCTTGCGTCGGTACAGCGCGCGCTGTTCGGGGAGCGAGATGTCGAACACGACCGCCAGCACCCGGATGACGGCGGTGACCACCACTCCTGCGATGGCCGCGATACCGGTGTCCCCGCCGAGCGCACTGGTGGCGGCAAGCGTGGCGCACCCGGCGGCGGCGGCCACCGCGTACAGCGATCCGACATGCATGATCGCCACGGGCAGCCCCATGATGATGTCGCGCAGGATGCCGCCGCCCACCGCCGCGCAGACGCCCACGAACACCGCGGGGACGGGCGGGAGACCCAGCGCCAGCGCCTTCGTCGTACCGAAGGCGCCGAACAGCCCGATCACGACGGCATCGAGGCCGACGATGAGCGCGTTCAGGCGTCGGAAGACTCCGGCGAGCAGCATCCCGACCAGCGCGGCGGCCGTCGCGGTGAGCAGGTACCAGTTGCTCTGCAGGGTCACCGGCGGGACGTTGAGCAGCAGGTCGCGGATGAGGCCGCCGCCCATGCCCATCACGATCCCGATGATGGCCACGCCGAGCAGATCGAGTCGCCGCTCTCCGCGGAACCCCGAAGCGAACAGGGCCCCCTGGATGCCGCCGAGACCGACGGCGAGCAGATCCGCCCAGAGGGGGATCACGAAGATCGGCTCGTCCACGCCTCTATTGTGCGCGGTCGCAGGGATAATCGAGCAGTGCCCACGTATCGCGACGAGGTGGTGATCCTGCGCACCCACAAGCTGGGTGAGGCGGACCGCATCCTCACGCTCCTCTCCCGCCGCCATGGCAAGGTCCGCGCCGTGGCGAAGGGCGTGCGGCGGACGTCTTCGCGGTTCGGGGCGCGCCTGGAGCCGTTCATGGTCGCGGACGTGCAGCTCTACAAGGGACGCTCGCTCGACATCGTGCAACAGGCCGAGTCCCTCGGCTCCTACGGTGCCGACATCGTCGCGCACTACGACCGATACACGTCCGCCCACGCGATGGTGGAGGCGGCCGATCGCCTGAGCGAGGCCGACGCGACGACGCAGCAGTACTTCCTCCTCGTCGGCGGCCTGCGCGCGCTCTCCCGCGGCGAGCATGCGTCCCGGGCGATCCTCGACTCCTATCTCCTGCGCGCGATGGCACTCTCGGGCTGGGCGCCCGGCCTGGACGAGTGCGCCCGCTGCGGCGCGCCGGGACCCCACGACGCCTTCGTCGCGCAGCTCGGCGGCATGGTGTGCGCACAGTGCGCACCCACCGGTTCCGCGCGCATCGAACGCTCCACCGCCGTGGTCCTCCGCGCCCTCATGTCGGGAGACTGGGATGCCGTCGACACGGCGACATCGGGTGCGACCCACGCCGCGTCCGGTCTGGTGTCGGCCTACGCGCAGTGGCACCTCGAGCGCGGCATCCGCGCGCTGTCCCATGTCTCCTCTCGCGGAACGGTCTCATGACACCCAAGCCCTACACGCATCGCGACGCCGTCCCGTACCGTCCGATCGACTGGACCGGCATCCGCCCTCCGTCCTTCCCGAAGAAGGGGGTGCCGCAGCACGTGGCGATCGTCATGGACGGCAACGGCCGCTGGGCGAACCGGCGCGGCCTCACGCGTGTCGAGGGCCACCGCGCGGGCGAGGCCGCGCTCCTGGATGTCGTGGCGGGGGCGATCCAGGCCGGGGTCCGTCACCTCTCGGTCTACGCCTTCTCGACGGAGAACTGGTCGCGCTCACCCGACGAGGTCCGTTTCCTGATGGGATTCAACCGCGACGTGCTGCACCGGCGCCGCGATCAGCTGAACGAATGGGGCGTCCGCGTGCGGTGGGCGGGGCGCACGCCCCGACTGTGGGGATCCGTCATCAAGGAGCTCCGATACGCCGAGGAGCTCACGCGCGACAACTCCACCCTCACGTTGACGATGTGCGTCAACTACGGCGGGCGCATCGAGCTCGTCGACGCGATGCGCTCCATCGCCGACGACGTCGCGGCGGGCCGGCTGCGTCCGTCGGCGGTCAGCGAGAAGCTGATCACGCGTCGGCTGTACCTGCCCGACATGCCCGATGTCGACCTCTTCGTCCGTTCCAGCGGGGAGCAGCGCACCTCGAACTTCCTGCTGTGGGAGTCCGCGTACGCGGAATTCGTCTTCCTCGACACGCTGTGGCCCGACTTCTCCCGCACCGACCTGTGGCGCGCGATCGAGCTGTACCTGGACCGCGATCGCCGCTTCGGCGGCGCCGTCGACACACCCGAGCCGCCGGCCCTGTGACCATCCCGGGCCGCGAGTCACCGTGACCGCCCCGCCGCGAAGGCGCTCGCAGCGGCTCCGGCGCGAGGCGTGGGGGTTCGCCGTCGGGTCGCTCTTCTTCGCCATCGGCGCCGTGCCCGGCTACGCGCAGGCGGTCGGGCCGACCGGCGGCGCCCTCACATTCGTCATCGGCTCGGTGTTCTTCACCGCCGCCGCCTTCATCCAGCTCGCGCTCAGCGGGAGGCGTCCCCCCGAGAAAGCCCTGCACGGTGCGCCCGCCGCCGACTGGTGGTCGGCGGCGACCCAGTTCGTCGGCACGATCCTCTTCAACATCAGCACCACCGCCGTCCTCGTCGCCGCGGCAACCGGGACGGTCGATCCGGCAGCGGGGTGGCGACCGGATGCCGGGGGCTCTGTCCTCTTCCTCGTCTCGAGCGCCCTGGCCCTGGTCGCCGCCGCGCGCCGCCACGAGCTGTGGGACCCGCTGGCCCGCACGTGGCACGGCACCTGGCTGAACGCCGCCGGGTCGGTGTTCTTCGCGGTGTCCGCCGTCGGCGCGTTCGTCGTGCCGTCCACCCGAACCCTTCTGGACGCGCACGCGGCGGACGCGGGGACGCTCCTGGGCGCGCTGTGCTTCCTCGCGGCCGCGCTGCTGTCCCGGCGCGCGATATCCGTCGACGGGGAATAGTCCGATGCCGTCCGGACGTTCGGACGAGGGTGACGGAACCCATCAGAATCGACGTGTGGAGCGACATCGCCTGCCCGTGGTGCTACATCGGCAAGCGCAACCTCGAGACCGGCATCGCCCAGGTCGCGGAAGACCAGGATGCCCCCGCGGTCGAGGTCGTGTTCCATTCGTACGAGCTCTCACCCGATACCCCCGAGGACTTCGACGGGGGTGAGGTCGAGTACCTGACCGCCCACCGCGGCGTGTCCGAGGAGCAGGCCCAGCAGATGCTCGACCGTGTCGGCGCGATGGCGGCCGAGGCCGGACTCGAGTACCGCTTCGACATCCTCCGCCACACGAACACCCTCAAAGCCCACGAGCTGCTGCACTTCGCACGGGAACAGGGGCGACAGGGGGAGGTTGCCGAGCGTCTCATGGCTGCCTACTTCACCGAGGGGCGTCATCTCGGCCGCATCGACGAGCTCGCGGCCCTCGCCGGCGAAGCGGGTCTGGACGCCTCCGCCGCAGCGGACGCGCTCCGCTCGGGTCGATTCGCGCCCGCCGTCGCCGCCGACAAGGCACAGGCGGTCGCCTACGGGATCACCGCCGTACCGTTCTTCGTGATCGACGAGAAGTACGGCGTGGCCGGAGCACAGCCCGCGGACGGATTCGCCCAGATCCTCCGTCGGGTGCGGGATGAGCGTTCCGACGAGGTCGTCCCGACTCCGTGAGAGTGTCCACACGGGGCGCGAGCCGGTGACGCGACCCTCCGCCGACCTGGGAGAATGGGGCCCGTGAGTATTGCGACCGCGTCCCCGAGCACGCTGCGCATCGGGCCGATCGCCCTGGATGCGCCCGTCGTCCTCGCTCCGATGGCGGGGATCACCAACACAGCGTTCCGACGGCTCTGCCGCGAGTACGGCGCGGGTCTGTATGTGAGCGAGATGATCACCTCCCGGGCTCTCGTCGAACGCAACGCCACCACGATGCGTCTCATCACGCACCACGAGTCCGAGACCCCGCGCTCGATCCAGCTCTACGGCGTGGACCCCGCGACCGTGGAAGCAGCCGTCCGACTGCTCGTCGAAGAGGATCGCGCCGACCACATCGATCTGAACTTCGGATGCCCCGTGCCCAAGGTCACCCGGAAGGGCGGGGGAGCGGCGCTCCCCTGGAAGCTGGGGCTGTTCCGTGAGATCGTCGAGCGCGCTGTGCGCGCGGCCGGCGCCGTTCCCCTGACGGTGAAGATGCGCAAGGGGATCGATCCCGACCACCTCACCTACCTCGAGGCGGGCCGGATCGCCGAAGGCGCGGGGGTCGCGTCGATCGCCCTGCACGCACGCACGGCCTCCGAGTTCTACTCCGGGCACGCCGACTGGACGGCCATCCGCGAACTGAAGTCCGCCGTCGCCTCCGTCCCCGTCCTCGGGAACGGCGACATCTGGTCGGCCGAGGATGCCGTGCGGATGATGGCGGAGACCGGGTGCGACGGTGTCGTGGTCGGGCGCGGATGCCTCGGTCGCCCCTGGCTCTTCGGCGACCTCGCGCGCGCCCTGGGGGCGCCGGATGCCGGTGCGCCGGTGGACGCGAACCTGCGCTTCGTCGCCGCCGCCTTCCGTCGACACGCGGAGCTGCTCACGGAGTTCTTCGAGGACGAGCAGCGCGGGTGCCGCGACATCCGCAAGCACGTCGCCTGGTACTTCAAGGGGTATCCGGTGGGCGGAGACGTCCGCGCACGCCTCGCGACCGTCTCTTCGCTCGACGAGATCGACGAACTGCTGGCGCTGCTCGATCTGGAGGCGCCCTACCCGGGCGCCGCCGCGGAGGGCCAGCGGGGGCGAGCGGGCACACCGAAGCGCCCCGCCCTCCCGGAGGGCTGGCTGGAGTCGCGCGACCTGACCGGCGCGGCCTCCACGGCGCTCGCCGAAGCCGAGACGGATCACAGCGGTGGGTGACGCGCAGTCGGGTACGGCGGCAGGCCCGCCGAGCGGGTACATCGCCGCGGACGCCGAACGATTCCACCCGGAGCGGCATCGCTCGCAGCGCGACGGCTTCGCCCGCGACCGCGCGCGCGTGCTGCACTCGGCAGCTCTCCGCCGCCTCGCCGCCAAGACCCAGGTGCTCAGCCCGGCGAGTCCGGTGGACTTCGCACGCAATCGCCTCACACACTCGCTGGAGGTCGCGCAGGTCGGTCGCGAACTGGCCACGGCCCTGCAGCTGTCGCCCGACGTGGTCGACACCGCGTGCCTCAGCCACGACCTCGGCCACCCGCCGTTCGGTCACAACGGCGAGCGCGCTCTCAACGACTGGGCCGAGCCCTTCGGCGGGTTCGAGGGCAACGCGCAGACGCTCCGCATCCTCACCCGGCTGGAGCCCAAGGTCATCGCCGAGGACGGCCGCAGCCACGGCCTGAACCTCACCCGGGCGAGCCTGGACGCCGCCTGCAAGTACCCCTGGACGGTGGACCAGCCGCTGCCCGACCCCGGCGGTCGACTCAAGTTCGGCGTCTACCCCGAGGACGAAGAGGTGTTCCGCTGGATGCGCGAGGGCGCACCCGGTCGTGTGCGGTGCATCGAGGCGGAGGTGATGGACCTCTCCGACGACATCGCCTACTCGGTGCACGACTTCGAGGACGCGATCGTCAACGGGTATCTCGATCCCGCGCGACTCGCGGACCCCGTTGAGCACGAGGCGCTCCTGACGGCCGTGCAGAGCTGGGTCGGGTACGACTTCGCCCGCGACGAGCTCGAGGACGCGCTGTTCCGCCTGATGCGCCTGCCGGAGTGGGTCCAGGATTTCGACGGGACGCGGGCCTCCTCCGCACGTCTGAAGAACCTCACGTCCGACCTCATCGGCCGATTCGCCCGCGCCGCGACGGCGGCGACCCGCACCGCCGCGCCCGAGCGCGAACTCACCCGCTACCGGGCGCACGTCGTGGTGCCCCGCGTGGTCGAAGCGGAGATGGCCGTCCTCAAGGGCATCATCGGGGCGTTTGTCGTGTCGATCGACGGACGCAAGGAGCTCTACAAGGAACAGCGACGGCTCCTGAAGCGTCTGGCGGGCGCTCTGTGGGATGCCCCCGGAGAGCTCGACGCCGTCCATCGGGAGGACTTCGCCGCGGCGGAGACGGATGACGCGCGTCGCCGCGTCATCGTCGACCAGGTCGCGAGCCTCACCGACCAGCTCGCGATCGCCTGGCATACCCGTCTCGTGGGCGACGTGGATCCGGCATCGGTCGGCCTGTGGTCTCCGCTCGCGACCCCCGCGCTCGACGGAGGACGGTGATGGCGGGCCGCATCCGGCAGGCCGATGTCGAGGAGGTCAAGTCGCGCACCGACATCGCCGACATCATCGGCGAGCGCGTCGCCCTGCGCCCGGCCGGGGTCGGATCGATGAAGGGCCTGTGTCCCTTCCACGACGAGCGGAGCCCCAGCTTCAACGTCCGCCCCCAGGCGGGCTTCTACCATTGCTTCGGATGCGGCGAGTCCGGCGATGTGTACTCCTTCCTCCGCCGCATGGACCATCTCTCCTTCTCGGAAGCGGTCGAGAAGCTTGCCGGCCGCATCGGCTACGCCCTGCACTACGAGGACGGGGGAGCGGCTCCCGATACGACCGGTCGGACGCGACTGTACGCCGCCAACGCCGCCGCCGCGGAGTACTTCCGAGCGCAGCTCTCCACGGGAGAGGCGGAGATCGCCCGCCGGTTTCTGGGCGAGCGGGGCTTCGATGCCGGCGCCGCCGCGCATTTCGGCGTCGGGTACGCCCCGCGAGGCTGGTCCGGCGTCCTCACCGCCCTGCGGGAGAAGGGCTTCCGCGATGACGAGCTCTCCGCCGCGGGGCTGGTCTCCCAGGGCCAGCGGGGCGTGTACGACCGATTCCGCGGCCGCGTCGTCTGGCCGATCCGCGACGTCACGGGTCAGGTCATCGGCTTCGGCGCGCGACGCCTCCACGACGACGACAACGGCCCGAAGTACCTGAACACCCCTGAGACCGCTGTGTACCGCAAGGCGAACGTCCTGTACGGACTGGACCTCGCCAAGCGGGACATCTCCCGCGAGCACCGAGTGGTGGTGGTGGAGGGCTACACGGATGTGATGGCCTGCCACCTCGCGGGCATCACCACCGCGATCGCGACCTGCGGCACCGCCTTCGGAGCCGACCACATCTCGGTTCTCCGACGCGTGATGGGTGACGATTCCGCCGCGGGAGAGGTGATCTTCACCTTCGACCCGGATGCCGCCGGACAGAAGGCCGCCCTCCGCGCCTTCGCGGATGCGAAGCGGTTCAACGCCCAGACCTACGTTGCGACCGGGCCCGAGGGCCTCGATCCGTGCGACCTCCGACTCCAGCGCGGCGACGGCGCCGTCCGCGCCATGGTCACGACCAAAGCACCCATGGTCGAGTTCGTGATAGGGCAGCGGATCGACGGTTTCGATCTCGCGTCGGTCGAGGGCCGGGTGGGCGCCCTCCGCGTGGCCGCCCCGGTGGTCGCCGATCTGCGCGACCCGCTCCTGCAACCCGAGTACGTCCGCGTCCTCGCGCGACGCCTGGGCATGGACACCGAGGACGTGCGCCGAGAAGTGGCGCGTGCGGGGCGCGCTGCGGGCGACCCGCCCCGCACGGATGCCGCATCCGCGCCGGCGGGCGAGCCGACGGGGGACGTCCTGCGACCGACGCTCGCGACGCTTCCGCGGACGCGGGATGTGGCGATGGAACGAGACGCGCTGATGGGCGTCCTGCAGTTCGGTCATCGCATGGATGCCGCGATCGTCTCGCGCGCGATCAGCCTGCCGTTCCGGCATCCGGGACTCGACGCGGTGCGCCAGGCCGTCGCGGGCGCCGAGGACCTCTCCCGGCCCGGGTGGGCCGCCGACGCGATCGGCAACGTCCGCGAGCCCTATCGGGGGCTCGGCGCCGAACTCCTGGCGGCGAACTTCCCGGCTCAGAACGACGATGAGGCTGTGGCGTCGGCCACCGACCTCAGCAGGCGGCTGGTGATGCGCGCGCTGGAAGCGGAGAAGCACGAGCTCCTCGGTGCGATCCAGCGCGTCGCCCCCGACTCCGACGGTGGCCGCAGCATCCGCATCCGTCTCCGAGAGATCGACGCCGAGCGGGAGCGTATGCAGGCGGAGGAGTGACGGGCGCCTTTGGCCGGTTCACCGGCCTCGGGCATGATGGCACGATGGCCCGACCCCGCGAGACCGACACCGCGATCCGCTGCTCCGACCTGTCCGTCGCGCGATCGTCCCGGGGCGTGCCCTCGCAGCGCGTCGTGGACGGCGTCTCGTTCGTCCTCCCACGGGCGGCCTCCCTCACCGTCATGGGGCCGACGGGATCGGGGAAGTCGAGCCTGGCCACTGCGCTCTCGGGGATCGAGACGTCGGGCCTGTCGATCGACGGCGGCGATGCCGAGGTGGAGGGCATCTCGGTGCGCCGTCCCGGCCGCTCCCGGCGCGTCCTCACCTATGTCGCCGCCCATCTGCCGCAGGCGGCGGGTGCCCGACTGCCCGCGCGGCTCACCGTCTCCGAGGTCATCGGCGAACCCATCACCTCTCGGGATCGACGCGTGAACCAGCGCGCGCTCGCCGTGCGGGTCGCGGCCCTCCTGGACGAGCTCATGCTTCCGCTGGGCGCGGCCGCGAAGTATCCGTACGAGCTGAGCGCGGGAATGCGTCAGCGGGTGGCCTTCGCCCGGGCACTGGTGCTCCAGCCCAAGGTCCTCATCGCGGACGAGCCGTTCGCCAACCTCGACGTCGAGGTCCGGCGAGCGGCCAAGGACGCCATCCTCGACCGGCAGAAGGACTACGGGCTCTCGGCGATCATCGTCTCCAACGACGCCGACGTCATCGAGGACCTCGACACGGACGTCCTGGTCCTTCGCGGGGGACACCCCGTCGCGTACGGGCACGGCTCCGAGGGACTGCTGTGGACGCCCGACGAGGGCGACACGCGGAGTCCGGTTTCGCCCTGAGTTCACGACCACCCTCCGAGTGTTGCTAGGATGGTCGGGTTGCCTGCTGCGGCGGGCATATTCCTCGGTAGCTCAATTGGCAGAGCAATCGGCTGTTAACCGATAGGTTCTTGGTTCGAGTCCAAGCCGGGGAGCGAGAATCCCACGTTGATCTGACGTGGCTCTCATCGAAGGCCCGGGCTTCCACCCCGGGCTTTCCTCGTTCTCAGGCGTCGAGGTCGTCGACACCCGGCATCCACGATCGGCCCGGGCGGCCCCACCCGCGCTTGCGCGCGATCTTTGCCACGATCCGCGCATCGCCGTCGTCGAGCCGGTCGACGTAGAGCACACCGTTAAGATGGTCGAACTCGTGCTGGAGGATCCGTGCGCGCCATCCCTCGACCTCGATGCGGACGGGCGCACCCTCGAGGTCGATGCCCGTGGCCACGGCCCGGTCGGCGCGCCGCAGGGGGAAACGCTCGCCCGGGAACGACAGACATCCCTCGGATTCGTCGTCCGGATCCGGATGCCCCGGCTCGGTCGGCGTCATCCACAGTTCGGGGTTGATCAGGACGCCGCGCCACGGATGGCCGTCATCGTCCTCGTACGAGTACGTGAAGATGCGCAGGCCCACGCCGACCTGCGGCGCCGCAAGCCCCACCCCGGGCGCCGCGTCCATCGTCTCGTACATGTCCGTCACGAGAGCCCGGACGCCGTCGTCGATGCTCTCGACGGGCGCGGCGGGAGCGTGGAGGACGGGGTCACCCATGATGCGAATCGGCAGAACGGCCACGCCTTGAGCCTACCGAGCGGGGTGCGCGGCTAATGTCGTTACGTGATCTGGACGGCGAACGAACTCGAGGAATACGGCGAGACCCTCGTCGGTGCGTTCCAGAATCCCGGCATCCTGATCGGCATCCCGCTCGCGCTCCTCGGCGCCGTGTTCATGTCCTTCGGCGCGCAGTACCAGCACCGCGGCGTGACCAAGGTCGAACAGCTGAGCGGGACGGCGGCCCGTCAGGGGCTGTCCGGATCACACGTCGCGAAGCTCCTTGCGCGGCCGTCATGGGTGCTCGGCACCGTCATGCTCGGACTCGCCATCGTGTGCCAGCTGGCGGCACTGTCCTTCGCCCCGCTGATCGTGGTCCAGCCTCTGGGGGCGATCGCGCTGGTGATCACGACTCTCCTGAACGCCCAGATCAGCGGGCACCGACCGACCAGGCGCTCACTCGTGGCCATCGCCGCCTGTGTCGGCGGCATCTTCGTCTTCGTCACGATCGCCGCGCTGTTCGCCACCGAGAAGCCGGTCACGGACGGGCAGGTCGTCACGATCCTGGTGATCATGGCTGTCGTCACCGTCGTCTTCGCGGCGCTGTGGGTGTGGTTGCGCGCCCGGATCGGAGCGCTCTTCTACATCATGGCGGCGGGCATCATCTACGGCTTCGTCGCCACCCTCGCCAAGACGGTCATCACGCGGCTGCAGGCCGGGAACGTCGAGTGGCTGACCTTCACCGCGCTCGCGGCCCTTCTGATCGGCACCGCCGTGGGCGCGTACTTCGTGCAGACCGCGTACTCCTCCGGCCCACCGGACCTCGTGATCGCGGGTCTCACCGTGATCGATCCGATCGTCGCGGTGCTCATCGGGCTGTTCGTGCTCCGCGAAGCCGTCGGGGCGCCTCTGTGGGCCTACATCGGGTTCGGCGTCGTCGGGGCCGTCGCCGTCTGGGGCGTGATCCAGCTGGCACGCCATCATCCGCAGATCATCAGCGATTCCCAGGAGCTGCCGATCCCGCGCGGGAGCGGCGGGGAACCGGCGCCGTCGACCGGTTCCATCCGCGTCACGGAGGTCGTGTCGAAGGTGTGGCCGGAGCCGCCGGTGAAGGATCCCGCGGACGACCCCGACCGAACCTGATCGGTAGGGCGGGTGGGACTTGAACCCACGATCGTCGGGTTATGAGCCCGCTGCCTTGACCAGCTTGGCCACCGCCCCCTGCACCGTCGAGCCTACCGCCCGGCGATCTCCTGCATGGCCTCACCGATGTAGGAGTACTTCACGAACACCTCGGGGGCGAACCCGGCTTCCTCCAGGACGCCCTGCACCGCGCCGAGCATGTAGCTGTAGTCCCACCCCATGTAGAGGTGGTGGTCCTGGTCCAGGGAATCCCAGTCGCCGGTCCAGGAGGCTTCGGTGTAGACCGGTCCGCCGTTGCGCTCGCTGAAGGAGACCACCGACGATCGCGCGTCTGCCCAGAGGCGCTTGAAGATCCGATTGAACAGGTACCGGGCGTCCGGCACCTCCCAGTGCTCTCCGCGGTACTCGACGTAGGACCACTCCCGCTGCCAGCCTCGCGGCCACCCGCGACGGCGCACCGCGTCGAGGATCGGTGTCAGCCCGTCATCGTCGATCGGACCGAGGTCGGGCCGCGCCCAGGTGCGGACGAAGGCGTCCGCGAGCAGCGTGGACCGCGCGGACACCGCGGCGGTGTTCCAGACCGGCGCGTCTGCGACGTCGCGTGTCTGCGGAACCGCGCTGCCGGCATAGAGGTCGCGCTTGACGGGGAATGCGGCGTCGAACGCCGTCGCAGCTCGCTCCTCCTCGAGCAGGACGAGGTTGCCGAGCGTCTCCGACAGAGCACGGTGGCTGTTCTGCTCGTCCTCGCTGAAGGTGCTCCAGATGCGTCCGTCCCCGCCCGTCCAGGCCTCGCCCGGGACGACAGGGGCGATGTGATCGACGTCGTACCCTTCGGGGGCGGTAAGGCCCGCAAGTCGCCCCAGGACGAAGGCCGCGTGGGGGAGGGGCGAGAACTTCAACGCCACGCGGACCCGCTCGTCCGACGGGGTGACGCGCGCGATCGCCGTGCGCAGCGCCACGTGGCCTTCCTCGCGCGCGCGACACAGGCGCGGGACGATGCGATCCATCGACACGCCGACGACGGCTCGACGGAGCGAAAGCGTCTCGGCGAGCTGCAGCGTGTCGCTCAGATCCTCCTCGGAGGTCACCCCGCGTCGGTGGTCGTAGAGGGCCCGCAGGAGCAGAGGATGCAGAGCGGAACCGAAGACCGACAGGCCCCGCAGCCGGGAGGCGAGGGGTGCACGCGCGTGCGTCTGCGGCGAGAGCAGCGCGCGATAGAGCTCCGAGTACACGCGCCATTCCTCGGCGAGGTCGCGAAGCGCGTGGATGTCGAGGCGTGGGAACAGCTGGCGGAAGACGTCGTACACGGCGCGTTGCCCCGGGGCGATCTCGCGACCGGTGCGCTGAACGAGGTAGTGCCGCCAGAACGCGGCGATCGCCTCTCCGGTGTTCGCCTCGATCGGGAGCCAGAACTGCTCTTCGATCTCGCGCTGCTCGGCGTGCGTGAGTCCCATGAGCACGTAGTTGTGGATGAGTTCGTGATCGCGGAGCGGCTCACCGGTCGAGTTGAGGCTCTCGAAGATCTGCTGGGCGTTCGCACCCCGGCCGAGCGTAATCGCGACGTGCTCCAGCTTCTGCAGTCCTCGCCAGATGCGTGGCGCCTCGGTCGGACTGATCTGACTGCGGAAGAAGGCGTAGTTGTCGGCGAAGCGTGAGTCCGCGCCGCGTTCCGCCTTGTCGAACACGACGGCTTCGAACTTCTCCGCCCACGCACGGTGCGGTCGCAGGCGGGTGCGGCGGGCATCGGACGGTGAGACGAGCAGGGTCGTCAGGGCCGCGACCAGGGAGTCGTCGTCTTCGCGCACCGTGTGCAGCAGCGCCGCGGCGAGCAGCATGAGCGTGGTGAGTCTCTGCTGGCCGTCGATGAGGACCAGGTCACCGTCCTCGGTTCCGCCCGAGGACAGCACCGACCCGAGGAAGTGCATCCGGGAATCGTCCAGATCCGCGACGGCTCGGATGTCGCCCAGCAGCTGTTCGCACGCCCCGATGTCCCAGCGGTACTGCCGCTGGTAGACGGGAACGACGATCGAGCGCGTGCCGGAGGAGAGCCATCCGATGGTGTTGACCGCGGTCGCCTCGACATTGGTGGCTGTCACCATCAGCTCAATCTCACCCTTTCCGCACCGGTGGCGCCGCTCGGCGCACCCGCACAATTCTACGCGGCGCGCCCCTCCCGCCCTGAGGCCCCGACGACGGCCGGAGTAGGCTTGCCTCAGTTGGGCCTGTAAAAACTTCGCTGGCCCGCTGACGAAAGGCACCCCATGGGTTACATCAAGTCTGCCGCTCTCGAGGAGACCGGCTTCGTCGTCCTCGACAGCTACGATCGCGAGATCGATCCGAAAGAGTGGCTGGAAGTCGAGTACGTGGACTGGAAGTCCTCCGGCGACACGCGCTTCGCGCCGATCGCATCCGCGAAGGGCGAGATCGAGTGCAACGGCTTCTGGAATCACACGCCGCCGCGTACCGACAAGGACGGGGTCTGGATCCCCTCTCAGATGGAGAAGGCCCCGACTCTGACGGCGCGCGCGCAGGAGCCGGGCGCCAACGTCGGACGCTGCCGGATCATCGAACTCCAGCCCAATTCGTACGCCGATGCTCTCTACAACCTTCACCAGGATGACAACAACCGCCTGAACCCCGATGGCACGGGGTGGGTCGTCCGAGGCTTCTTCAACCTCACCGACGACAAGACCAGCTACTTCGTGCTGCGCGAGAACCGCACCGACCCGAGCATCGAGTATCGAGTGGCGCTGCCTGCGGGGGCTCAGCTCATCGTGGACACGCAGCGTCTGTGGCACGCGGTCCACCACGACGGCGACGAGCCCCGCTACTGCCTGATCACCTCGTGGACCTCGGGTCCCGAGCTCGACGCCTTCATCGAGAAGTACCACGGGCGACCGACGACCGAGTACGTCGACGTCCCTCAGGACGTGCTCGACGCCGGCCAGGCCGAGCAGGCGCGGCGCGATGCCGCGCGGGCGGCCTACTACGCCGCGAAGGGCAAGGCCGAGGTTCAGGCGATGAGCGAGGCCTGAGCACCGATCCGTCACGCACTGAGGGGTCGGGGAATCACAGCCTTGTGATTCCCCGACCCCTCAGTAATAATGGCGGGAGAATCGAATAGCACACGCCGTGGTCCGGTCAGGTCGTTGGGGAAGACGCACCTGACGATCGGAGCAAAGATGGCGACAGCACAGACGCGCGGAGTGATCTACGTCCACTCCGCGCCGCGGGCGTTGTGCCCGCACCTGGAGTGGGCGGTGGGCCGAGTGTTCGGCCGCCCACTCTCCTTCGAGTGGGCGGATCAGCCCATCCTCGCCGGCAGTCGCCGCACCGAGCACTACTGGGAGGGACCCGCCGGCACCGGCGCAGCCCTGGCGACGGCGATCCGCGGGTGGGAGCACCTGCGCTTCGAGGTGAGCGAGGACCCCTCTCCTCGAAGCGACGGCGGGCGTTGGCTGCATACCCCGGGCCTCGGAATCCACTACGCTCAGACCGACTCTGCGGGCAATATCGTCGTGGCCGAGGACCGGATCCGCTACGCCATGGACGTCGCCGCCGGCGATCCGCGCGAGCTGCAGCGCGAGCTCGACGTCGCGCTCGGCGCAGCATGGGACGAGGAACTCGAACCTTTCCGCCACGCCGGCGACGACGCGCCGGTGGTGTGGTTGCACAAGGTCGGCTGATTTCGCGGCGGGCCACGGCCTGCTCCTCAACCTGCAGCGATCGACGAGGAAGGGATCGCTGCACGGACGTAGGAGACGAGGCGCGCGTACCGAATCCCGGAGAGGATACCCGGGAGGCGGGAGAGCGAATCGGCTTCTCAGACGAAAGGCCCCGCGCAGCGCGCGGGGCCTTTCGATCGTCACCGTGTCAGACAGTCGTGAACGCGGCCACGGCGTTGTGCCCGCCGAACCCGAAGGAGTTGCTGATCGCGAGCTGGGGCCCCGATCCGAGCGACTGCGTCTCGCCGGAGATGCGGAACGGCACCTCGGGATCCTGCGTCGTGATGTTGATGGTCGGCGGAGCAACGCGGTCGCGAATGGCGAGGATCGTGAACATGGCCTCCAGAGCGCCGGTCCCGCCGAGCAAGTGACCTGTCGAGGCCTTCGTCGCCGACACGGGGATCTCGTCGACGCGGTCACCGAGGACGGCCTTCAGGGCCTGGTACTCATTGGGATCGCCGACCGGCGTGGACGTGGCGTGGGCGTTGATGTGCGTGATGTCGTCGGGGGAGGCATCCGCCATCGCCAGAGCCATCTCGACGGCGCGAGCCGCGCCGTGACCCTCGGGGTCATTCGCGGTGATGTGGTAGGAATCCGCCGTCACACCGCCGCCGACGACGGCGGCATAGATCTTCGCGCCGCGCGCACGCGCGTGCTCTTCGGTCTCGAGGATCAGGACCGCCGCACCCTCGCCCATGACGAACCCGTCCCGGTCGACGCTGCCGGGTCGCGAAGCGGTCGCGGGATCGTCGTTGCGCCGCGAGAGCGCCTGCATCGAAGCGAACGAGGCGATGGTGATCGGGTGGATGGCGGATTCGGTTCCTCCCGCGATGACCACGTCCGCGAGCCCCGCACGGAGGTGCTCGACCGCGTTGACGATCGACTCCGTGCTGGAGGCGCAGGCGCTGGCCACGGTGCGTGCGTAGGCGCGCGCGCCGAAGTGCAGCGATAGGTTGCCCGCGGCGGCGTTCGGCATGAGCATGGGCACGGTCATCGGCATCACCCGACGCGGCCCCTTCTCCCGGAGGACATCCCAGGCGTCGAGCAGGGTCCACACGCCACCGATGCCGGTCGCGAAGTCGACACCGAGTCGCTCCGGCGCGACATCCGGAGCACCGGCGTCCTCCCATGCCTCCTGGGCGGCCACCATCGCGAACTGCGATGCCGGGTCCAGGCGCTTGGAGACGGGACGGGGCAGGATGGTGTCCGGGCGCACCTTCGCCTGAGCGGCGAACGTCACCGGGAGCTGATACTTCTCCACCCAGTCGTACTCGAGGGTCCGGGCTCCGCTGGCGCCGTCCAGAAGAGCATCCCAGCTCTCCTGTGCGGTGGCGCCGATGGGCGACGTGGCTCCGATGCCGGTGACGACGATGCGGGGGGTGCTCATGGGTATGGGAATCCTCACAACGGATCCGGTGGGGGCGCGTGCCCCCACCGGGGCGGTCTCACGCCTGGTTGGACGTGATGAAGGTGACGGCGTCGCCGACGGTCTTGAGGTTCTTGACCTCGTCGTCGGGGATGGTCACGCCGAACTTCTCCTCGGCGTTGACGACGATCGTCATCATGGAGATCGAGTCGATGTCGAGGTCGTCCGTGAAGGACTTCTCCATCGCGACCTCGTCGGCCGAGATGCCCGTCTCGTCGGTGATGAGCTCGGCAAGACCGGCGAGGACCTCGTCGTTGGTGAGTGCCATGGGTTTCTCCTGTTTCTTCGGGGTTCACGGTCCCGGGCGGGCCGGGAACAGTCTACGGAAAGGCGACGCTCGGACTACGGAAGGACGACGACCTGCGCGCCGAAGACGAGACCGGCGCCGAAGCCGATCTGCAGAGCGAGCCCTCCGCTGAGCTCGGGGTGTTCGGCGAGCAGCCGGTGCGTGGCGAGGGGGATCGATGCGGCGGAGGTGTTGCCGGTGGTCTCGATGTCGCGCGCGATGAGAACGTCCTCACCGAGGCCCAGCTGCTTGGCGAACTCGTCGATGATGCGCATGTTCGCCTGGTGGGGGACGAACGCCGAGAGATCCTCGGCGCGGACGCCCGCCGCCTCGAGCGCCTGGCGCGCCACCTTGACCATCTCCCACACCGCCCAGCGGAACACCGTCGGCCCCTCCTGGCGGAGCGTCGGCCAGGGAGCCGCACCTTCGCGGAACTCGACGAGCGTGTGATTCATCCCGACGGCATCCGCCTTGGAACCGTCCGATCCCCACACCGTGGGTCCGATGCCGGGCGTGTCGCTGGGGCCGACGACGACTGCGCCCGCGCCGTCACCGAGGAGGAACGAGATGGAGCGATCGGTCGGGTCGACGATGTCGCTGAGCTTCTCGGTTCCGATGACGACGGCATAGCGTGCCGCCCCCGCGCGGATGAGCGCGTCGGCCTGCGCGACACCGTACGCGAATCCCGCACACGCCGCATTGAGGTCGTAGGCGGCGGCCGGGTTCGCCCCGACGCGGTCCGCGACGATGGCTGAGACCGATGGGGTCTGCTTCGGGTTGCTGATGGTGGCCACGATCACCGCGTCGATGTCGGAGGCAGGGACCCCGGATGCGGCGATCGCCTCGGCGGCGGCATCCGTCGCCAGATCGATCGCGTCCGTCTCGGCGGCTGCGCGCATCCGGGTGACGATGCCCGTCCGCTGACGGATCCACTCGTCGCTCGAGTCGATCGGTCCGACGAGGTCGTCGTTGGGGACCGTGTTCTCACCGCGGGCCGCGCCGTAGGCGTAGATCCGAGTGTGCGCGGGGCCCGTGGCCTGAACGAGGGTGGGTCGCATGGAGTGCTCCGATCAGGCGCCGCGCGCGAGGTCCGCCGCGGCGGGAAGGTCTTCGGGAGAGGTGACGGCCACGCTCGGCACACCGCGGAGGGCGCGCTTCGCGAGCCCCGTCAGCGTACCCGCGGGGGAGAGCTCGATCAGACCGGACACTCCCGCTTCGGAGAAGGCGGCCATGCAGAGGTCCCATCGAACCGGTGACGCGACCTGCGAGACGAGCAGCCGCATGAACTCGTCGCCGGATGCCACCTCGGAACCGTCGTGGTTCGTCCAGATCCTCCTCGCGGGGTCGGCGGCGCGGACCTCGGATGCGGCGCGTCGGAGCGTCTCCACCGCCGGCGCCATGAAGTCGGTGTGGAAGGCGCCCGCCACCTGCAGCGGAATCACGCGCGTCCTGGCCGGCGGGTCCGCCGAGAGCGCCGTCAGCGCCTCGGCGGCGCCGGCGGCGACGACCTGTCCGCCGCCGTTGTGGTTGGCCGCGGTGAGCCCGAGCTCCGTCAGTCTCGTGAGCACCGCCTCCGCGTCGCCGCCCAGCACGGCGCTCATGCCCGAGGGCTCGGTCGCCGCGGCCTCGGCCATCGCGCGTCCGCGGATGCCGACCAGCCGCAGCGCGTCCTCCTCGCTCAGGATGCCCGCGGCGACGGCAGCGGCGAATTCTCCCACCGAGTGTCCAGCGACGCCGATGACGGCGTCACGATGCTCCAGCGCCCGCCACGACAGGAGACTCGCCGCCACGATGAGCGGTTGGGCGACCTGGGTGTCGCGGATGCGATCGGCGTCCCACTCGGTCCCGGCGGCAAGGAGGTCGATCCCGGCCCACTCGGAGTAGGCCGACAGCCGTTCCGGGGCGTCGGGCAGCGTGAGCCACGGGGTGAGGAAGCCGGGCGTCTGGGCGCCCTGACCGGGGAAGACGGCGATGATCACCCGTCTATCCTGCCAAGGAACACCGTCGCTCAACTAGCGCACCTCTCCGAAGAATGCCGGAAGGCTTTGTCGAGAAGCGACGATCAGGCGCCCCGACGCGGCGGTCCGCCGCGGCGGCGTGTGGCATCCGTCCCGATCGAGCCGAGGACGAGCGCGGTCTGCAGGATGAGGGCCTCCCGAGGTCCCGTCGCGTCCCAGCCGATGACCTCGGACACACGCTTGAGCCGATAACGCACCGTGTTCGGATGCACGAAGAGCTCGCGCGCGGTCGCTTCCAGCGAACGGCCGTTGTCCAGATAGCTCCACAGCGTCGCCACGAGATCGGTGCTGTGCGCCTGGAGCGGTCGGTAGATGCGCTCGACGAGCGTGAGCTTGGCGAGAGGGTCGCCTGCGAGGGCGCGCTCCGGGAGAAGGTCGTCCGCTTCGACAGGTCGAGGCGCATGGCGCCACGCGCGGGCGACGGCGAATCCCGCCAGGGCCGCGCGGGCGCTTTGACCGGCATCGACGAGCGCCGGGACGGTGGGACCGAGCACGAGGTAACCCGATCCGAAGCCCGGTTCGAGCTGCGAGGCGATGTCGGCGAAGGGAAGCTCCGCGGGCAGATCCTCGGCACGCGACGCGGGTTCCGCACGCCCGACGACGAGGACGAGGCGCGAACCCTGGACACCGATCAGGACGTCGACTCCGAGCTTGCGAGCTGTGCGCCGCAGCTGGTCGACGTCGAACTGCGGCGGCGTGGTTCCGACGATGACCGCGACCTCACCGTGGCCGTGCCACCCGAGCGCCGCGATCCTGCTCGGCAGCTCCTCGTCCGCTTCTCCCGTGAGGATCGAGTCGACGACCAGGGCTTCCAGCCTCGCGTCCCACAGCCCGCGCGCCTCCGCCGCCCGCGCGTAGACGTCGGCGGCCGCGAAAGCCACTTCGCGGGAGTAGAGCAGGATCGCCTCCCGCAGGCGGTCGTCCTTGCCCGCCACCCGCTCCTCCGTGACCTCGACGGTCACACGGATCAGCTGCAGCGTCTGCTGCAGGCTGACGCTGCGCAGGAGCTCTCGCGGGGCGGCGGCGAAGATGTCCGCGGCGATCCAGGGCGTGGAGTCGGGATCGTCGAACCACTGGATGAAGGAGGTGATGCCCGCCTGCGCGACCAATCCGACAGCAGATCGGCGCGCAGGCGGCATCTCGGCGTACCACGGGAGCGAATCCTCGAGGCGCTTGATCGTGGCGGTCGCCAGATCACCCGAGATCCGGCGCAGCCACGCCAGCGTCTCGGCCCGGTCCATCGAGGCCTTCCGCGACATCCCGACGGGTCAGCTCTCGCCGCCCGCGTTGCCGCTGGTGCCGGCGCTGACGTCGTGCAGACGGTACTTCTCGATCGCCTGAGCGGACAGGCTCCGGTCGACCTTGCCCTCGGCGGCCAGCGCCTGGAGGGTGCGGACGACGACGGACGGGCCGTCGATCTTGAAGTAGCGGCGTGCCGCGGCGCGGGTGTCGGAGAATCCGAACCCGTCCGCTCCGAGGGTGACGAACTGCTGCGGCACCCAGGGCCGGATCTGATCCTGCACGGCGTGCATGAAGTCGCTGACCGCGACCACCGGACCGTCGGCATCCCTCAGCCTCTCGGTGACGTACGCGGTGCGCGCGTCCTCGTCGGGGTGGAGGAAGTTGTGCTCGTCCACGGTGAGACCGTCGCGGCGGAGCTCGGTCCAGGAGGTGACCGACCACACGTCGGCCTGGACGCCCCAGTCGTCGCGCAGCAGCTGTTGGGCCTCCAGCGCCCACGGCACACCGACGCCGGACGCGAGGATCTGGGCGCGCGGGCCCTCGCCTTCCGGCGAGGAGATGCGGTGCATACCGCGGACGATTCCCTCGACGTCGACGCCCTCGGGCTCGGCCGGCTGAACCAGGGGCTCGTTGTAGACGGTGATGTAGTACATCACGTTGGGGTCCGGGTGCTCGCCGCCGTACATGCGCTCGATGCCGGATCGCACGATGTGCGCGATCTCGTACCCGTAGGCAGGGTCGTAGGAGACCGTAGCCGGGTTGGTCGATGCGAGCAGGTGCGAGTGCCCGTCGGCGTGCTGCAGGCCTTCACCCGTCAGCGTCGTCCGCCCGGCCGTGGCGCCGATGATGAACCCGCGGGCCATCTGGTCGCCGGCGGCCCACTGGGCGTCGCCGGTGCGCTGGAAGCCGAACATCGAGTAGAAGACATAGACCGGGATGAGCGGCTCGCCGTGCGTGGAATAGGACGTCCCCGCAGCCGTGAACGCCGCGAGCGCACCGGCCTCGTTGATTCCCACGTGGAGGATCTGCCCCTGGGGGCTCTCCTTGTACGCCAGCAGCAGCGAACGGTCCACCGACGTGTAGTTCTGCCCGTGGGGGTTGTAGATCTTCGCGGTGGGGAAGTACGCGTCCATGCCGAACGTGCGCGCCTCGTCCGGGATGATCGGGACGATCCGGTGACCGAAGTCCTTCGCCTTGAGGAGATCCTTCAGCAGACGGACGAAGGCCATCGTCGTGGCGATCTCCTGCGATCCCGAGCCCTTCTTGGGGAGGGCATAGGCGCTCTCGTCGGGGAGGGTCAGTCCGACGTGGTGCGAGCGCCGCTCCGGCAGGAAGCCACCGAGCGAGCGACGGCGCTCCTGCATGTACTGGATCGTCTCGTCCTGGGCGCCCGGGTTGTAGTACGGCGGGAGGTAGGGGTTCTCCTCGAGCTGCGCATCCGAGATCGGGATGCGCATCGAGTCGCGGAAGTGCTTGAGGTCGTCCAGGGTCATCTTCTTCATCTGGTGCGTCGCGTTGCGCCCCTCGAAGTGGTGGCCGAGACCGTAGCCCTTGATCGTCTTGGCGATGATGACGGTCGGCTGACCCTTGTGCTCGGCCGCGGCCTTGTACGCGGCGTACACCTTGCGGTAGTCCAGTCCGCCACGGCGCAACCGACCCCAGATGTCGTCGTCCGACCAGTCCTTCACCAGAGCCGCGGTGCGCTCGTCGCGGCCGAAGAAGTGCTCACGGATGAACGCTCCGTCCTCCGCGCGGTACGTCTGGAAGTCGCCGTCGGGCGTGGTGTTCATCAGTCGGACCAGCGCACCGTCGGTGTCCTTGGACAGCAGCTCGTCCCAGCCCGATCCCCACACGACCTTGATGACGTTCCAGCCGGCGCCGCGGAAGAAGCTCTCCAGCTCCTGGATGATCTTGCCGTTTCCGCGGACGGGGCCGTCGAGACGCTGCAGGTTGGCGTTGATGACGAAGGTCAGGTTGTCCAGACCCTCGTTCGCCGCAACCTGCAACTGCCCGCGGCTCTCGACCTCGTCCATCTCGCCGTCGCCGAGGAAGGCCCAGACATGGGAGTCGGAGAGGTCCTTGATGCCGCGGTTCGTGAGGTACTTGTTCGACATCGCCTGGTAGATGGCGTTGATCGGCCCGAGACCCATCGACACCGTCGGGAACTGCCAGTACTCCGGCATGAGGCGAGGGTGCGGATAGGACGGGATCCCCTCCGGTGCCTTCGACTTCTCCTGTCGGAAGCCGTCGAGCTGCTGCTCGCTGAGGCGTCCTTCGAGGAACGAGCGGGCGTAGATGCCGGGGGAGGCGTGCCCCTGGATGAAGATCTGGTCGCCGCCGCTCGGATCGTCGAGGCCGCGGAAGAAGTGGTTGAAGCCCACTTCGTAGAGCGACGCGGACGACGCATAGGTGGAGATGTGTCCACCGACGCCGATGCCGGGGCGCTGCGCGCGGTGCACGGTGATCGCGGCGTTCCACCGGATCCAGCGCCGGTAGCGACGCTCCAACTCCTCGTCTCCGGGGAACTCGGGTTCGTTCTCCGGAGCGATGGTGTTGATGTAGTCGGTCGTGGGCACCTGCGGGACGTTCAGCTGCAGGTCGTGCGAGGCCTGCAGCAGGCTGAGCATGATCTCGCGTCCTCGTCCGGGCCCTTTGGCCTGGACGAGCTGGTGGAGTGACTCCTGCCACTCGGACGTCTCGTCGGGATCGCTGTCCAGCGGGTCCTGCGAGTACGGATCCTGATCGTTGACAGTCACAGAAGACCTTTCGTCGTCCGGCAGATCATGCCAGGGGAACGGCAATACGGGCGGGCACGCGCGTTGTCTCGCGTGTGCGGCACACCCAGAACAGCCTAGCGAGTCGTGCGCCCTGCGGATGCTCGTGCGGCGGCACGGAGTCTGCGGTGGGCCCTGCCGGGATCGAACCGACGACATCCACGGTGTAAACGTGGCGCTCTACCAGCTGAGCTAAAGGCCCTCGGCGTCCATCCTATGCGCGTGTCCCGTCGGCGCATCGGCGAACGACCCACGGCGGAGGTGCCGGCAGCGGGTAGCGTGGAGTCCGTGAACGCCGACCCCGCCGACCAGCGCAAACTGCTCGATCTCGCCGACCTCGACGCTCGGATCCGTCGCGACGAGCACGTCTCGGGCAACCCACCGCAGGCGGCGCAGGTGCGGGAGCTGCTCGCGCAGCGGACGACGTTGGCCCACGAGCTCGCGTCGCGGGCCAACGTCCGCGACGACCTGCAGGCGGAGCTGGCCCGCGTGGAGTCCGATGTCGCCGTGGTCGACGCGCGCATGGCGCGAGACTCCGAGCGTCTCGCTGCGGCGACGAACCCCAAGCAGGCGCAGGGCTTCGAGAGCGAGCTCGCCTCGCTCTCGAAGCGGAAGAGCGATCTGGAGGATGCCGAACTCGTCCTCATGGAGCAGCTCGAGGCGGCGGATGCCGCCGTCGCTGCGCAGGAGGCGATCATCGCCGATGCCAACGCGCGGGGAGCGGAGCTGAGCGCCGAGGCCAAGCGCGTCGTCGCCGAGGCCACCGAACGCCTCGAGGCGTCGCGCCGCGATCGATCGGCGATCGCCGGCGGCATCCCCGCGGATCTCCTCGCGCTGTACGACCGCCTGGCCGCACGCGGGACCGGCGCAGGACTGTTGCGCGGCGGGGCCTGCGAGGCATGTCGCATGGTCCTCCCTCCCAACGACCTGGCCGTCGTCCGCCGCGCGCAGACCGACGAGGTCGTGTTCTGCCCGGAATGCGGCGCGATCCTCGTCCGCACCGAAGAATCGCGGTGACCGACGCTGGCGTCCTCATCCGTTGAGGTCGTCCTCGGGCGCGGAAAGGCAGGCGAGGTCGCACTGTTCGACCTCGACACTTCCGGCACGGCGGTGTCGACCTCCGCCGTCGCCGTCGACGCGCTGCCCGCCGCCGTCGCTGCGCGGGAAGCCGACGGCGACGTCCGATGGATCTGGAGCGACACCCCGACCTGGTATGCGCCGCTGCTGTCGGCGGGGGTGCGCGTCCGGCGCGCCTGGGACCTGCGCCTCGTCCATGCGATCCTCCGCGACGCCGCATCCGTTCAGGAGGATCAGGGTCTTCGCGGTCAGACATCATGGGATGCCGCGGCGGGGGCGAGCGACGACCTGGACACCCTCTTCGCCCTCGACGACGGCGTCGGTCCTCCCGAAGGAGCGGACGCGGCGCTCGCTGAGTACCGGCGTCAACGCTCCGCGATCGCGGCCGCAGCGGCCGGCACCGCCGGGAGTCTTCGGCTGCTCGCGGCGGCGGAGTCGGCGGGAGCACTGATCGGCGCGGAGCTCCACGCCGCCGGGCTCCCCTGGAGCGTCGAGGCGCACGCACGGCTGCTCGACGAACAGCTCGGCGCCCGCACACCGGGCGGGCTCCCCTCCCGCATCGAGGACGCCGCATCCGCCGTCCGCTCCGCTCTCGACGACCCCGGTGTCTCGCTCGACTCGCAACCCAAGCTCCTACGTGCGCTGCACCGGGCCGGCATCCTGGTGGAGTCGACAAGTCGGTGGGAGCTCAGTCAGCACGATCACCCCGCGGTCGCGCCCCTCATCGCGTACAAGAAGCTCATGCGCCTGTACACCGCGAACGGGTGGGCGTGGATGGACGAGTGGGTGCGGGACGGCCGGTTCCGGCCCGTCTACGTGCCGGCAGGCGTCGTCACCGGCCGCTGGGCGTCCTCCGGCGGAGGCGCGCTGCAGATCCCTCGCCAGTTGCGCACCGCTGTGTGCGCCGACCCGGGGTGGACTCTCGTCACCGCAGACGTCGCGCAGCTCGAACCCCGCGTGCTCGCCGCGATGGCGCGCGACACCGCGCTGGCCGCGGCGGCGTCGGGCCGGGATCTGTACGCCGGAGTGGTCGAGGCCGGTGCCCTCGCCACCCGCGCGGAGGCGAAGATGGCCATGCTCGGAGCGATGTACGGGGCGACGACGGGAGAAAGCGGACGGCTCGTCCCGCGTCTGCGCAGAACGTTTCCTCGGGCGATGGGTCTCGTCGACGAGGCGGCGCGGATCGGGGAGGACGGCGGCCGGGTGAGCACCTGGCTCGGACGGACATCCCCCGCTGCGGGGGAGGCGTGGCGCACGCTGCAGTCACGCGCGAGCGGTACCGACGCGTCCGGAAGCGACGAATCCCACGCCCGTCGCGCCGCACGCGATCGAGGCCGCTTCACCCGCAACTTCATCGTGCAGGGAACCGCGGCCGAATGGGCACTCGCCTGGCTCGGCGACCTCCGCACGCGGCTGAGTGCGCTGGCCCCGGTCGATGTCGCCGACGCGGCACCGCGATCCGGTCCGGCGTTCGCACGGTCGCCGCACCTGGCGTTCTTCCTGCACGACGAGATCGTCGTGCACACCCCTCTCGCTTACGCCGAAGCGGTGGCTGATGCCGTCCGCACCTCCGCGGCATCCGCCGGTCGCCTTCTGTTCGGGGAGTTCCCGATCGATTTCCCCCTCGATCTTAAGGTCGGACGGACGGCCGAGAAGGAGTGACCCACCCGCGTAGACTCGACGGAGCGAATGGGTCGGCTGGACGGTCGCGTGGCGGGAGACCGCACCGAGGAACGTCCGGGCTCCACAGGGCAGGGCGGTGGGTAACACCCACCCGGAGTGATCCGCGAGACAGTGCCACAGAGAGCAGACCGCCCCGGCTTCGGCCGGAGTAAGGGTGAAAGGGTGGTGTAAGAGACCACCGGGGTCGCGGTGACGCGGCTCGCAGGGTAAACCTCGCCCGGAGCAAGGCCAGACAGGGGATGCCGACGCGGCCCGCCGAGTCCCCGGGTAGGCCGCTGGAGCGTCACGGCAACGTGGCGCCGAGAGAGATGACCGTCGATGGGGCGAAAGCCCCGGGACAGAACCCGGCGTACAGGCCGGCCCATTCGCCCCTCAGCCGAGAGCCAGTGCCGCCGCGCCGATGATGCCGGCGTTGTTGCGGTGCTTCGCCGGGACGATCGGCGTCTTGAGATCCAGCAGGTGCAGGAACTTGTCGGCGTGCTTGGACACCCCGCCGCCGACGATGAACAGGTCGGGGGAGAAGAGGAACTCGACGTGGCTGTAATACCACTGCAGGCGCTCCGCCCACTGCTCCCAGCTGAGCTCCTCGCGCTCCATCGCCGAGTAGGCCGCGTAGGCTTCGGCATCCTTCCCGTGCTTCGCACGCTGGAGGTGCCCGAGTTCGGAATTGGGGATGAGGACGCCGTCGTGCAGGAGCGCCGAGCCGATGCCCGTGCCGAGAGTCGTGAGGATCGTGAGACCCGGGACGCCGTGGGCCGCACCGAACCGCACCTCGGCGATTCCGGCCACATCGGCGTCGTTGGCGAAGTGGATGTCGCGCCCCAGGCCCGTCTCGAAGAACGCCTCGGCGTCGAACCCGATCCAGGTGTCCGAGACGTTGGCCGCGGACATCGTGCGCCCGCCCTTCACGATCGCGGGGAATGCCACGCCGAGGGCGACGTCGGAATCGTCGGCGACGCCGAGCCGCCCGAGGACCTCGCGCACGGCGTCGAGGACGGCACCGGGCTCGGCGCCCTCGGGCGTCGGAACCTTCACGCGATCACTCAGGAGCGTGCCCTTCTCGAGATCGACGACCCCGGCCTTGATCCCGGTTCCGCCGATGTCCACGCCGACCGCGCGCGTCTGTGCTGCCATGCGGACCAGCCTACCGAGAGCGCGCTCCCGCGCGTTCCTGTTCCCCGCTCACGGTCCGTCACTAGGATCGGACCACCACCACGCCGACGTGCATCGGAGGAGCACCCGTGACGAGCGACAGCGAGAAGTACTGGTACAACCTCAAGACCGGAGAGGTCGAGAAGGGCTTCGCATCGCCCGTCGTCGACCGAGCGGGTCCCTTCGACACCCCCGAGGAGGCGGCGACGGCGCCGGAGCGATTGAAGGAGCGTTCTCGGCAGTGGGACGAGGACGACGCGGCGGAGGCCGAATGGGGCGGCGGCACCGCATCGGACGAGTCCGACCGGCACTAGTCTGAGAGGCACGCGCGCGCCCCACCCGCGGCGCCGCGCGACACCGGGTAACCCGCGGAGAGGATGCGATGGACAAGCAGCGTGACTTCGTTCTGAGGACGATCGAGGAGCGCGGGGTGAAGTTCATCAGACTCTGGTTCACCGACGTCATCGGCACCCTGAAGTCCGTGGCCATCGCCCCCGCCGAGGTGGAGGGCGCCTTCGCCGAGGGACTGGGGTTCGACGGCTCCGCGATCGAGGGCCTGACCCGGTCGTACGAGTCCGATCTGCTCGCACACCCGGATCCGACGACCTTCCAGACGCTCCCCTGGCGCGGCGAGATCGACCCCACCGCCCGGATGTTCTGCGACATCACCACCCCCGACGGTCAGCCGGCGGTGGCCGACCCGCGGCACGTCCTCAAGCGCTCGCTCGCCCGCGCCGCCGACGCCGGCTTCACCTTCTACACGCATCCGGAGATCGAGTTCTATCTGCTGAAGTCCTCGACCTACGGCCCCGAGGGGCCCGAGCCGGTCGATTCGGCGGGGTACTTCGACAACGTCCCCGGCGGCACCGCGCACGACTTCCGGCGGCGGTCGGTGCGGATGCTGGAGGATCTGGGCATCTCGGTGGAGTTCAGCCACCACGAGGGCGGTCCCGGTCAGAACGAGATCGACCTCCGGTACGCCGACGCCCTCGCGACCGCGGACAACATCATGACCTTCCGGACCGTCGTCAAGGAGGTCGCCATCGAGCAGGGCGTCTACGCAACGTTCATGCCGAAGCCTCTCAGCGGCAAGCCCGGCAGCGGGATGCACACGCACATGTCGCTCTTCGAGGGCGATCAGAACGCGTTCTACGAAGAGGGCGGCCAGTACCAGCTCTCCAAGGTCGGACGGCACTTCATCGCCGGCCTCCTGCGGCACGCGAACGAGATCTCCGCGGTCACGAACCAGTTCGTCAACTCGTACAAGCGCCTGTGGGGCGGGGACGAGGCGCCGAGCTTCATCTGCTGGGGACACAACAACCGGTCCGCGCTCGTGCGCGTGCCGATGTACAAGCCGAACAAGGGCCAGTCCTCCCGCGTCGAGTACCGTGCCCTCGATTCGGCCGCCAATCCCTACCTCGCCTACGCACTGCTGCTGGCGGCGGGGATGAAGGGGATCGAAGAGGAGTACGACCTCCCGCCGGAGGCCGAGGACAACGTCTGGTCGCTCACCGACGGGGAACGCCGCGCCCTCGGCTACGCACCGCTGCCGGCGAGCCTCGACGTCGCCCTCGAGTACATGGAGGAATCGGAGCTCGTCGCCGAGACTCTCGGCGAGCAGGTGTTCAACTATGTGCTGCTGAACAAGCGTCGCGAATGGCAGGAGTACCGCTCGCAGGTCACCCCCTACGAGCTCAAGAGCAACCTCGAGATGCTCTGAGCGCGTTCCCGTGACCGGCTCGGAGCGCTCGGGCGCGCGGACCCACCTCGCACGACTCGGCTTCAGCCGCCTCGGTGAGGCCGAGTCCCTCCTGACGGAGCTCGCGACGCACACCGACCTGTCGCGCGACGAGCTTCTCTCAGACGTGGCCCGTGCCGCCGATGCCGATGAGGCGCTGGCGGCCCTCGCCCGCATCGCGCGTCGCGACGCCGCGCCGGTCCGGGCTGCGCACGAGAACCCACAGGCGCGACGCGCGGTGTGGGCTCTGCTCGGGGCGTCCGACGGGTTCGCGGACTTCTACTTCAGACACCCCGAGGAACTCGCCGACCTCGCCTCCGCGGGAGGTGCTCTTCCGACCGAGCCGGAGATGCGGGCCGCGCTCGCGGAGTCGATCGGATCCGTGGAGGGATTCTCCGCGCTCGGCACGGAGGACGCCTGGGTGGCGCTCCGCGTGCGCTACCGCCGCGTCCTCGCCCGCATCGCCGCCTACGACCTCTTGAGCCCGTCGCCCGTCGACGAGATCCCCGGAGTGACGGCCGCGCTCGCCGATGCCGCCGGCGCGGCCCTGGATGCGTCATTGGCCGTCGCCCGCACCCGTGTCTCCCAGGGGGCCGCGGGCGCGGGGCTGTTCCCCCGCGCCCAGGTCGCCGCGACCCGTCTCGCGATCATCGGGATGGGGAAGACCGGGGCGCGCGAACTCAACTACGTCAGCGACGTCGACGTGATCTTCGTCGCGGGCGTCGATCCCGAGCAGTCCGACGCCCTCAGCGAGAGCCGCGCGGTCGACATCGCCACCCGCCTCGCCGTGCAGACGATGCGGGGACTCTCCGAGGTGGAGGTCGAGCCCCCGCTGTGGGAGGTGGATGCCAACCTCCGCCCGGAAGGCAAGCAGGGCGCCCTCGTGCGGACCCTCGACTCGCACCTGGCCTACTACGAGCGATGGGCCAAGAGCTGGGAGTTCCAGGCTCTGCTGAAGGCTCGACCGATCGCGGGCGATCGCGATCTCGGCGTCGCTTACGTCGAGGCCGTGCAGCCGAAGGTGTGGACGAGCGCCGCCCGCGAGAACTTCGTGGACAGCGTCCAGCGCATGCGCGAGCGCGTCACCGACCACATACCCGCGGGGGAGGTGCCCTTCCAGATCAAACTCGGTCCGGGCGGCATCCGCGACATCGAGTTCACCGTGCAGCTCCTCCAGCTCGTCCACGGGCTGTCGGACGACCGCATCCGGCAACGCGGCACGCTCGAGGCTCTGGACGCCCTGGTCACGCAGGGCTACATCGGGCGCACGGAAGCGGCGACCTTCGCCCGCGACTACCACGTCCTGCGCCTCCTGGAGCATCGCGTGCAGCTTCGCCATCTGCGCCGGACGCACCTCATGCCCGCGGATGCCGAGGCCCGGCGGATGCTGGCACGCTCGACGCGGCTGGCGGAGTCCGGGGCGCAGATCTGGGACATCTGGGAGGGGATCAAACGCGAGGTGCGGGACATCCACGTCCGCCTGTTCTACCGGCCGCTCCTCTCCGCGGTCGCTGCCCTGCCCGCGGAGGAAAGGGTGCTCTCCACCGAGCAGGCGCGCGATCGGCTGGCTGCGATCGGATTCACCGACCCCGCCGGGGCGCTGCGGCACATCGCCGCCCTCACCAGCGGCCTGAGCCGCAAGGCCAGCATCCAGCGGCACCTGATGCCGGTGATGATCCGATGGTTCGCCGACGGGGTCGATCCCGACTACGGCCTGCTGGCCTTCCGGCGACTCAGCGAGCGGCTCGGCGACACCCCGTGGTTCCTGCGGATGCTCCGAGACTCCTCCGGAGCGGCGGAGAGCCTCACGCGGGTCCTCTCCGGCTCCCGCTACATCGGCGAGCTGATGGAGTGGATCCCGGAATCGGCCGCCTGGCTCGACGACGACACCCTCCTGCGTCCTCGCAGCGGCGTCGCCCTCCAGCAGGAGGCGCGCGCCATCCAGACACGTCACGCGGGGATCGAGGACGCCATGCGCGCGGTGCGCGCCCTTCGCCGCCGCGAGCTGCTGCGGACCGCGATGTCGGGCATCCTCCAGACCGTCACCATCGAGGAGGTCGCACAGGCGCTGACGACCATCACCGAAGTGACCATCCAGGCAACGCTCCGGGCCGTGCGCCGCGAGGTCGTCCCCGCCGAGGACGACGCGCTCGACTTCTCGGTGATCGCGATGGGCCGATTCGGGGGAGCGGAGCTCGGGTTCGGCTCGGATGCCGATGTGATGTACGTCTACCGCGCCAACGGCATCGACGCCGACCGCGCGCAGCGACTCGCGACGAAGATGGTGTCGGAGCTGCGTCGCCATTCGGAGGACCATCGGGTGCCGCTCGATCTGGATGCCGACCTCCGGCCGGAGGGCCGCAACGGACCGATCGCGCGCTCCCTGGACTCCTACGCCGCCTACTACCGGCGCTGGTCCCTGTCGTGGGAAGCGCAGGCGCTCCTTCGCGCGCGCGGCATCGCCGGCAGCGTGAAGCTCATCCGCGCCTTCACCGAACTCGCCGATCAGGTGCGGTACCCGCAGACACCCGACCCCCAGGGGCTGCGCGAGATCAAGCGCATCAAGGCGCGCGTGGAGTCCGAGCGGCTCCCGCAGGGGACGGATCCGTCGCGCCACCTCAAGCTCGGTCCGGGAAGCCTCAGCGACGTCGAGTGGCTCGTCCAGCTGCTCCAGCTGCAGAACGCGCACGACGTGCCCGGTATGCGGACGACGTCGACCATCGAGGCCCTGCGCGCCGCCGAAGGAGCGGGGCTGATCCCCGCGACGGCGGCGGACCGCCTCGCCGCCGCCTGGCGCCTCGCGAGTCGACTCCGCTCGGCCAACACGCTGCTGTCGGGGCACACGAGCGACGTCCTCCCGACCGACCGCGGCAAGCTCGACGGCATCGGGCGCCTGCTCGACTATCCGCCGCGATCGGCCACGCAGGTCGAGGAGGACTATCTGGCGACGACGCGACGGTCGCGGAGGGTCTTCGAGAAGCTGTTCTACGGGTGAACGGAAACGGCCCCGGCGCAATGCCGGGGCCGTTTCTGGTGCCTGAGGTCAGACCCCGAAGTACAGCTCGTACTCGAAGGGGTGCGGACGGGCGTTGATCGGCTGGATCTCGTTCTCGATCTTGTACTCGATCCACGTCTCGATCAGCTCGGGCGTGAACACGTTGCCGCGCGTGAGGAACTCGTTGTCGGCGCGCAGCGCCTCCAGCGAGTCGAGCAGCGAGTTCGGCACCTGCGGGATGTTCTTGGCCTCCTCGGGAGGAAGCTCGTAGAGGTCCTTGTCGACCGGCTCGTGGGGCTCGATGCGGTTGATGATCCCGTCGAGGCCGGCCATCATCTGCGCGGCGAAGGCGAGGTACGGGTTGCCGGAGGCGTCGGGCGCGCGGAACTCGATGCGCTTGGCCTTCGGGTTCGAGCCGGTGATCGGGATGCGGATGGCGGCGGAGCGGTTGCCGGCCGAGTAGACCAGGTTGACCGGCGCCTCGTACCCCTTGACCAGACGCTTGTAAGAGTTCAGCGTGGGGTTGGTGAACGCCAGCACCGCGGGAGCGTGGGCGAGAAGGCCGCCGATGTACCAGCGCGCCGTGTCGGACAGCCCGCCGTAGCCCGCCTCGTCGTAGAAGAGGGGCTTGCCCTCGAGCCACAGCGACTGGTGCGTGTGCATGCCCGAGCCGTTGTCGCCGAACAGCGGCTTCGGCATGAAGGTGGCGACCTTGCCCCACTCGTTCGCGACGTTCTTGACGATGTACTTGAACTTCAGGATGTCGTCGGCCGCGTGCACCATCGTGTCGAAGCGGTAGTTGATCTCCTGCTGTCCACCGGTGCCGACCTCGTGGTGCGCACGCTCGAGGATCAGTCCCGACTCGATGAGGCGGAGGCTGATGTCGTCGCGGAGGTCCGCGGTCTTGTCGACCGGGCTGACGGGGAAGTACCCGCCCTTGTAGGGGGTCTTGTTCGAGAGGTTCCCGCCCTCCTCGACACGGCCCGTGTTCCACGCGCCCTCCTCCGAGTCGACGGAGAAGAACGCGGAGTTCTGCTTCACCTCGTAACGGACGTCGTCGAAGATGTAGAACTCGGCCTCGGGGGCGAAGAAGGCGGTGTCGGCGATGCCGGTGGAGGCGAGGTACTTCTCGGCCTTCTTGGCGACCTGGCGGGGATCCTTCGCGTAGATCTCACCCGTGCGCGGGTTGTAGATGTCGAAGACCATGATCAGGGTCTTCGCCTCGCGGAAAGGGTCGAGGTACGCGGTCGAGACATCCGGGATCAGCTGCATGTCCGACTCGTGGATGTTGGCGAAACCACGGATCGAGGAGCCGTCGAACAGCTGTCCCACCGTGAAGAAGTCCTCGTCGACGGTGGAGGCCGGGATGTTGAAGTGCTGCTGCACACCGGGAAGATCCGTGAAACGGATGTCGAGGAACTTGACGTCCTCGTCCTTGATGTACTTGAGCACCTCGGATGAATCTTTGAACATGAAGGCTCCAGAGATAGGGCATCGGGAATTGCCACCCGCGTCGCGGGATGGTGGAAAGGTATCGACAGGGGATTGCCCGGCAGTGACACCTATGTTTCGGCCATGTTACAGAGGCCTGGATACGCTGGTCAGGTGACCCCACTGTCCGAACCGTATCCCGGCGAACGCCTCGGCCTCCCGCGCGAGGGGCGCGGCTCGATCGGCGGCCTGGGCCGCCGCGTGGGCGCCCTCTTCGTCGATTACGGCGCGGCCTACCTTCTCTCCGGCTTCTTCGGATGGGACGCGCTGGCGATCCTGATCATCTTCGGTGCGATCCAGATCGTCTTCCTGCCGACGCTGCAGGGGAGCCCCGGCCACCGCCTGTTCGGGCTGACCCTGCGACGTTCGGACGGGGGCTGGGTGGGGCTCTGGCGCCCCGTCGTCCGCACGATCCTGCTCATCCTGGTCATCCCGGCCGTCATCTGGGACACCGATCACCGCGGCGTGCACGACAAGGCAGCGGGAACCGTCCTCGTCCGTTCCTGACGCCCCGGACGTTCCATCCGCCGCGTCTGCGCTCAGCGCGGACGCTGCGCGCGGACCTTGGTGGGGTCGATGCCCTTCGGGATCGGGAGCGACGTCAGGGACTGGGAGACGGACTCGACCCGCTTGATGACGGCGGCCATCGTGGCGCGGTCGACGGCCTTGGGCAGCGCCTTGATCGTGGAGGCGAGCTTCCCGATCGGCACCTCATCGTCGCCGTGGCCGATGTACAGGACGGTCACGGTCACACCGGATGCCACGCGCTGCACCTTCGTGCGCTCATCGGCCACCAGGCGCGTCAGTCGACCGCGCGCGCCTTCTCCCACGATGACCACGCCACCCCGCCCGATGGCTCGGTAGACCGCATCCTGGGTCTTGGGGTTGATGCCCACCGGCAGCTCACTGGCCTGCCAGCGACGCCCGAGCGACGTCGAGATGACGTGGCCGGTTGCTCCGGGCATGCCGTCCAGGCGGCGGTACATCGCGCGGGTCGACAGCCGCGTCATGGTCATCAGCGACGCCAGCACGCCCAGCAGAAGGCCGGTGATCCCCCAGAGGATGACGCTCCAGATCGCGACCGGCGGGAGGAAGAAGCCGATTCCGACGCCCAGGGCGATTCCGGCCAGGAGGATCCCCACCAGGAGGAACGGAAGCCAGGGGAACGCCTTCTGGGTGAAGGTGTAGAGCGTGCGGAGCTGGGAGAAGAACCCCGGACGCTTCTCGGGGGCGGTGGTGCGGGCGGCCATGGACCCAGACTACCTTTTCGACACCACCGCACCCTCCTCCCCACCCCTGCCGTCCGCCACCCTGTCCACAGATCCGGTTCGCACCCGGCCCTACGCGTGGCGGTCGTTGCACGCTGACCGAGTGGACATCGCACGGGATCGACTGCTCTCGCCCTACCGGGCCGTGCGCCGTGTCGGAGCCGGGACCGACGGCCCCTGGCCCGGGATGGGCGTCGCGCTGGCCGACGGAGGGCGCGGGATCCTCGTCGACGCCGAGCTCCTGAGCCCCACGTGGCCGGGGTGGTCTGCGCGCGACGACGGCCATCTCCTCCGCCCGCTCGACGTCGTGCGGCGACCCGACGGGCACGACGTCCTGTTTCCGGTCTGCCGCCGCCTGGACCGGATGCTTCTGGATCGGTCGGCGGCGGGCGAGCGGCTTCCCGCCGGGGAGGCCGTCACCCTCGCCGTCAGCATCGTCCGTGGACTCCGCGAGGCCGGTGATCTCGCTCGCCTTCCCGGTTCCTGGTGGCTCGACGAGGGAGGACGCCCGGTCCTGGCACTCGGCGACGGGACGGCGGACGACGATGCGCGGACGGCAAGCCGACGGTGCCTCGAGCTCGGCGGCGCATCGGCTTCCGATCCCACCTGGGCCGCGGTGTTCGCCGAGCTCTCCCGATCGCGGTCATCGGCCCGGGAGATCCGCGCGGTCGAGGAGGACCTCTTCGCGATCGCCGAGCCCCGACCGTTGTCGAGCCCCGCGACCGCACCGCGGGCGATGGCCTCGGTCCGTTCCGAGGGCGACATGTTCACCGTCGCCGATGACCGGCCGCCTCGCGCACTCGCTTCCTGGGCGCGGTTCCTGGACGCCGACCTGGCGGACATGTTCTCCCGCTGGACGACCGCGATGTGGCGACGCGCCCGCGCTTCCCAGGGGTCGCGACGCCTGCCGGTCGTCCTCGCCGGAGCCGCGGGAGCGGGCGTGCTCGCCACCGGCCTGCTCTGGCCGGCGGCGGGCGCGGCAGACCCGGGAGAGACCTCCCGCACCGCGACGGACGCTGTGACGAGCGGCGCATCGGAGCAGCTCGGGAGCGGGTCGCAGGAAGAGCAACCCACGGTCGACGCAGGGGTGAGACCCGCCGATCCGGACGTCGCCCTAGAGTCCTTGCTGGGGGAGCGCCTCGCCTGCGCGGGCGATGACGCGTGCCTGGCGTCCGTCCTCATGGATCCGGCGAGCGTCATCCCGCCCGGCGCCGTGGACCTGCCTCCGGTCGAGCGCACGGCCACGCTGCTCGACGATCTCGGGGGCGTTGCGGTGTACCGTCTGGATGCCGACGGCCGGACGCCCCAGCTCCTCGTGCTGGCGCTCCGAGACGGAGAATGGCTGTTGCGGGACGTCCATGACGTCCCGCAACAGCCTGGGCCCTGAGGCCGTTCGGATCAGATCCCGAGGTCGGCCTCGAACTCCGCTGCCTCGAGGCGTGCCTTGACCGCACCGAGGAAGCGGGCGGCGTCCGCACCGTCGATGATGCGGTGATCGTACGACAGCGCGAGGTAGACGTACGACCGGACCGAGATCGCGTCCTTGCCGTCGACGGACACGACGCCCGGCTTCTTGACGACCGCGCCCAGTCCGAGGATGGCCGACTGCGGCAGGAAGACGATCGGCGTGTCGAACAGCGCGCCCCGCGATCCGGTGTTGGTCAGAGTGAACGTGCCCCCGGCCAGCTCGTCCGGCTTCAGCTTGTTGTCACGGGTACGTGCGGCGAGGTCGGCGATCTCGCGTGCGAACTCGGCGAGGTTCTTGCCGCCGGCATCCTTCACGACGGGGGTCAGCAGGCCGCGCTCCGTGTCGACGGCGATGGAGATGTTCTCCGTCGCCGGGTAGACGATGTCATTGCCGTCCACGGTCGCGTTGATGATGGGGAACTGCTGGAGCGCCTCGACGGCCGCCACGGCGAAGAACGGCAGGAAAGACAGCTTGTCGCCGGTCTTGGCGTGGAAGTCCGCCTTCACCGCGTCGCGGAATGCCGACAGGCGGGTGACGTCGACCTCGACGACCGTGGTGAGCTGAGCCGTCGCCTGCATCGAGGCCACCGCGCGCTCGGCGATGACCTTCCGCAGCCGCGACATCGGCTGGGTGGTGCCGCGGAGCTCGGAGACGACCGGCTCGCGACGCACGGGGGCGCTCGGGGCCTCGGCTGCTGCGGGCGCCGGAGCCTCGGCGGCCTTCAGCACGTCCTCCTTGCGGATGCGACCACCGACCCCGGTGCCCGTGACGCGCGCGAGGTCGACTCCCTGCTGCTGAGCGAGGCGACGCACGAGCGGCGTGACGTAGGGTGCGCCGTCTCCCGAGGGCTCGCTCGGTGCCGGGGCGGGCGCCGGCGCCGGCTCCTGCACGGACGCGGGCTCCGGCGCCGGCGCGGGGGCCGGTTCCGGGGACTCCTCGGGCTCGGCCGCCTGCGCCGCCTCGGCGGCGGGGGCCTGCTCCGGCTCCGGTGCCTGCTCCGGCTCGGGGGCCGCCGCGGCGGGGGCGCCGTCGCCGATGCGCGCGAGCGCGGCACCGACCTCGACGGTCTCGTCTTCCTGGACCAGGATCTCCTGGAGGGTGCCCGCGAACGGCGACGGGATCTCGGTGTCGACCTTGTCGGTGGAGATCTCCAGGAGCGGCTCGTCGACGGCGACGTCGTCGCCGACTTGCTTGAGCCAGCGGGTCACGGTGCCCTCGGTCACACTCTCGCCGAGCTCGGGCAGGACGACGTCTTTGCCGCCGCCCCCTTCGGAGGGCGCCGAGGCCTGTTCCTGCGACGGCTCTGCGGCGCGCGCTTCGGCGGGCTGCTGCGTCGGCGCGTCGTCGGCGGCGGGCGCGGCGGCCTCCTCCGGCGCGGATTCCGGAGCGGAGTCGCCGGCGGGTGCGCCGGACCCGTCGCCGATCTTGGCCAGGACGGCGCCCACCTCGACGGTCTCGTCCTCCTGGACCAGGATCTCCTCGATGACACCGCTGACGGGGGAGGGGATCTCGGTGTCGACCTTGTCCGTCGAGATCTCGAGCAGACCTTCGTCGGTCTCGACGGTGTCGCCGACCTGCTTCAGCCAGCGGGTGACCGTTCCCTCGGTGACGCTCTCTCCGAGCGCGGGGAGGACCACGGAAGTGCTCATGGGCTTGTCTCCTTCAGGATTCCTGATGTCGTTCTAGCTTAGTGATGGGTTGGTGCCGGAATGGTCAGAGCGCGTGCAGGGGTTTTCCGGCCAGAGCGAGGAAGGCCTCGCCGAGCGCCTCGCTCTGGGTGGGGTGCGCGTGCACGAAGGGGGCGATGTCCTCGGGGTGTGCCTCCCAGCCGACCGCGAGCTGGCCCTCGCTGATCAGTTCGCCGACGCGGTCACCGACCAGGTGGACGCCCACGATCGGCCCGTCGACGACACGGACCACCTTCGCAAGGCCCGCCGTGCCGATGATCTCGCTCTTGGCGTTCCCGGCGAGGTTGTACTCGTACGCGGCGATCCTGTCGCGGCCGTGGGCGTCGACCGCCTGCGCCTCGGTGAGTCCGACGGAGGCGACCTCGGGGTGGGAGTAGGTCACACGGGGGATCTGCGTCTCGGGGACGGAGACGGGGTGAAGACCCGCGATCTCCTCGGCGACGAAGATGCCCTGCTGAAAGGAACGGTGGGCGAGCTGGAGGCCGGGAACGATGTCGCCGACCGCCCAGACGTGCGCGGCATCCGTGCGGAGGCGATCGTCGGTGACGACGAAACCGCGCTCGAGGCGCACTCCGGCCTCCTCGAGTCCGACGCCGGCGGTGGCGGGGCCGCGGCCGACCGCGATGAGGAGGTAGTCGGCGGTGAGCTCCGAGCCGTCATCGAGGCGCACCGTGACCTCGTCGACCGACGTGCTCACACCCGCGACCCGGACGCCGAGGCGCGACTCTATGCCGCGCTTGCGGAAGGCCCGCTCCAGTCCTCTGCTGAGGGACGCGTCCTCGTTCGGGACGAGATGGGCCAGCGCTTCGACGATGACGACGTCGACGCCGAGCGAGCGCCACAGCGAGGCGAACTCGACGCCGATCACTCCTCCGCCGAGGACGATGACGCGGCGCGGCACCTCGGCCAACTCGAGCGCGCTCTCGCTCGTGAGGATCCGTCCGCCCACCTCGATGCCGGGAAGGGTACGCGAGTACGATCCCGTCGCCACGATGACGTCGGTTCCGCGGTAGAGATCGTCGCCGACCGCCACCGCGGGGCCGTCGACGAGGGAGCCTTCCCCGTCCACGACCGTGATCTTGCGCGCGGCCAGGAGGCCCTGCAGACCCTGATGCTTCTTGGAGACGATGCCCTCCCGATAGGCGCGCATCCGGTCCGGATCGATTCCCGCGATCTCCGCCATCACGCCCAGGGATGCCGCCTCCCGCGCGACATCGGCGACCTCCGCCACGTGGAGAAGGGCCTTGGTCGGCACGCATCCCCGGTGCAGGCAGGTGCCGCCCACCTTGTCCTTCTCGACGAGGGCGACCGATCGCCCCAGCTCGGACAGGCGGATCGCCGCGGCGTAGCCGCCGCTGCCGCCGCCGAGGACGACGGCGTCGAAGACGTGCTCGGTCACCGGTCGGCCTGCGCTTCGATCAGACGGACGATGCTGCGCACACTCGCCCCCGTGGCGCCCTTGTCGGTGAAGCCGTGCCCGCCGCCCTTGTTCATGCCGACCCCGGCGATGTCGAGGTGCACCCACGGGATCCGACGGGCCTCGTCACCCTCGCCGACCGTTCCCACGAAGTGACGAAGGAACAGCCCTGCGAACAGGGATCCGCCGGCGGGGTCGCCGACCTTCGCGTTCTGGAGGTCGGCGATGGGGGAGTCGAGCTCGTCGACCATGTGGTCGGGCAGCGGCAGCGCCCAGGCGAGCTCGCCCTCGGCGGATGCGGCTTCCAGGAACGACGCGACGGCGTCGTCCTCACCCATGACGCCGATGTGCCGGTTGCCCAGCGCGATCGTGATGGCCCCCGTGAGGGTTGCGACGTCCACGATCAGATCGGGTTCTTCGCGGCTCGCCGCAACGAGCCCGTCTGCGAGGACGAGACGCCCCTCGGCATCGGTGTTGAGGACCTCCACGGTCGTGCCGTCGAGCATCCGCAGGACGTCTCCGGGACGCGTCGCGCGACCGGAAGGCATGTTCTCCGCCAGGCAGAGCCACGCCGACACGCGCACCGGCACGCCGAGCTGAGCCGCAGCGCGCACCGCGGCCAGAGCCGTCGCCGCTCCGCACATGTCGTACTTCATCCCGACCATCGAGGCCGGGGGCTTCAGGGAGAGCCCCCCGGTGTCGAACGTGATGCCCTTTCCGACGACGGCGACGTGGCGCGTCGCCCCGGCGGGAGCGTAGTCGACCCGGACGAGACGGGGAGGCCGGTCGGATCCGCGGCCGACGCCGAGGATGCCGCCGTACCCGCCGTCTTCCAGCGCGACCTCGTCGAGCACCTCGACGGTGACGTCGAGCCCGTCCAGGAGCTCAGCGCTCCGCTCTGCCACGTCGGCGGGTCCGAGGCGGTCGGCGGGAATGGACACGAGGTCTTTCACCACCGCCACCGCGTCCGCCAGAGCCTGGGCGCGCCCAAGCGCGTCGGCATCCTGCGGGGCGGCGGCGTGGACGCTCACGCGCGAGGCGCGCGGTTTCGGCGCCTCGCTCTTGTACCCCTCGAACCGATAGCCGCCGAGCCCAGCCCCTTCGGCGATCACGGGCCAGGCATCGGGATCCAGGGCGGGAGCGTGCACGGCGACGTGGTCGAACCCGACGAACTGGCGGATGCCGCTCCCGGCGGCTTCCCGCACCACCGCCGTCGTCGGCGCTGCACCGGTCCCGACCACGGCGAGGGGACGCCCGCCGAGGGACGGCACGTGCACCCGCTGGAACGAGCCCTTGGCGCCGGCGAAGCCGACCGCCTCCAGAGTCTCGGACAGTCCCGGCCACTGCTCCTCATCCGGCGTCCAGCTCGACGACGGCGGGAGGAGCAGGAGGATCGCATCGGCGTCGGTTTCGCGAACGGGGGTGGAACGGTGCTCGACAGCGGGGAACGACATGCGCTCCATCCTAGGTACCTCGACGTGTTCGCCCTCAGCGGCAGGCCGACAGCGCCCGGGGTGCACCTCGCCTCGTAGCATGGAGCCATGCCGCTGAACGCACCGCTGTACGAGCGATCGGCCTCCGCCCCGCCCGTCCCCCGGGGGATCCCCCTCGTGATCGCCCTCACGGGCTTCACCGACGCCGGCAACGCGGTGAGCCGTCTGGTGCAGTACTTCCGCGATGAGGCGGACCCCGTGCCGATGGTGCAGTTCACCAACGACGTCCTCCTGGACTACCGCGCTCGGCGTCCCATCATCACGTTCGACCGCGATCACCTGTCGGAGTTCCGGATGCCGCGGCTGGAGCTCTCCCTCGCCCACGACGCTTTCGGGACGCCGTTCCTGCTCCTCGCCGGATACGAGCCGGACTTCGCGTGGGACGCGTTCGCCGACGCGGTGGTCGCGCTCGCTGAAGAGTACGCAGCGTCCACGGTGACCTGGGTGCACGCCATTCCGATGCCCGTCCCGCACACACGTCCGATCGGCACGACCGTGAGCGGCACGCGCACCGAGCTGACCACCGCACACTCCGTGTGGCAGCCGCAGACGCAGGTGCCCTCCACCGCCGGCCATCTTCTCGAGTACCGCTTCGCCGCCGCGGGCGCGCGGGTCTCCGGCTTCGTGCTCCTGATCCCGCACTATCTCGGAGACACCGACTACCCCGCCGCGGCGTTGGCCGCGCTCGACAGCCTCACTGCGGCGACCGGACTGGTCTTCGCGGGGGAGGACCTCCGCGACGAGAACAAGGAGTATCTGACGAAGGTCGAGGATCAGGTCCAGGGCAGCGATGAGTTGTCCCGCATGATCCACACGCTCGAGGAACGCTACGACGCCTACATGGCGGGTGCGACCCAGGCGACGCCGATGATCCACACGGGGGACCTTCCGAGCGCCGACGAACTGGCCGCCGAGTTGGAGCGCTTCCTCGCCACTCGGCCGCCGGACGAGGACAAGCGCGGCTGACCAGCGGGAATTCGGCGCGGTCTCCCGGCGTTCTGTCCGGAGCGTCGGCGATCCGTTTCGTGCGGATGCGCGCGACGAGTATGAGACAATTGGAGTTCGCGACCCATTGTCGCCCCGGTGCAGGCCTGTTCTGCACGTCCCGGGGACTTGACAAGGGTCTTACTAGTGTCCGAAATCTCCCGGAGGGCATCGCCCGACGCGCTCCGGTGAAAGGCGAAACGTGACCTCAGGGACGAAGACCACAGCGGCCCCGACCGCAGCGACGGACACGGAGCTGGACGAGGCCGAGACGGTGACGACGACCCCGAAGGCGTCGCCCAAGAAGCGCGCCGCGTCGACCGCGGCCAAGAAGAAGGCCGCCCCCAAGAAGGCGGCCGCTGAAGAGCCGGACGAGGACGACGAGGTCGACGAGGACGTCGAGATCGATACCGACGACGACACATCCGACGACGCCTCGGACGATGCTGCCGCCAAGAAGAAGTCCGACGGCGACGACGAGGACGACGAGAGCAGCACCAAGCCCGCCGCCGCGGAGCCGCTGCCGACCGGCGCGATCGTCATCTCCACGAGCGACGAGGACGACATCCCCGTCTACTCGACGCAGATCACCGGGGCGACCGCCGACCCGGTCAAGGACTACCTCAAGCAGATCGGCAAGGTGCCGCTGCTGAACGCCGCCGAAGAGGTCGAACTCGCTATGCGCATCGAGGCGGGCCTGTTCGCCGAGGAGAAGCTCTCGCAGATGTCGGCGGCCGAGAAGTCCTCGCAGCTCGGGCTCGACCTGCAGTGGGTCGCCCGCGACGGTCAGCGGGCGAAGAGTCACCTGCTCGGGGCCAACCTCCGCCTCGTCGTGTCCTTGGCCAAGCGCTACACCGGTCGCGGCATGCAGTTCCTCGACCTGATCCAGGAGGGGAACCTCGGTCTCATCCGTGCCGTCGAGAAGTTCGACTACACGAAGGGCTTCAAGTTCTCCACCTACGCCACGTGGTGGATCCGTCAGGCGATCACCCGTGCCATGGCAGACCAGGCGCGCACCATCCGCATCCCCGTGCACATGGTCGAGGTCATCAACAAGCTCGCCCGCGTACAGCGCCAGATGCTGCAGGACCTCGGGCGCGAGCCCACGCCGGAGGAGCTGAGCCGCGAGCTCGACATGACCCCCGAGAAGGTCATCGAGGTCCAGAAGTACGGGCGGGAGCCCATCTCGCTCCACACCCCCCTCGGCGAGGACGGCGACAGCGAGTTCGGCGACCTCATCGAGGACACCGAAGCGGTCGTCCCGGCGGATGCGGTGGGCTTCACCATGCTGCAGCGCCAGCTCGAGTCGCTGCTGGATTCGCTCTCCGAGCGCGAAGCAGGCGTCATCCGCATGCGCTTCGGCCTCGGTGACGGTCAGCCCAAGACGCTCGACCAGATCGGCGACACATTCGGGGTGACGCGCGAGCGGATCCGCCAGATCGAGTCGAAGACGATGGCCAAGCTTCGGCATCCGTCGCGCTCGCAGTCGCTGCGGGACTACCTCGAGTGAGCGAGGCGAACGACGGCAAGGCGCTCACCGTCACGCTGGAGGGGGAGTCCTTCGCCCGGATCCCCATCCGCACGCGCGTGGTGCTGCCCGGCGACGATCTGGACGCGTTCATCCGCGAGTACGCCGCCGACGCGGTGCGCGCGGGCGACCTGCTCTTCGTCACGGAGAAGATCGTCGCCATCACGCAGGGTCGGTCGTACCTCGTGGAGGAGATCCAGCCTCGTCGGCTCGCGCTCTTCCTGTCCAAGTACGTCACCCGGACGCCGTACGGCATCGGCCTCGGCATGCCCGAGACCATGGAGATGGCTCTCCGGGAGTGCGGAACCCCGCGGATCCTGCTCGCGGCCGCGGTGTCGGCGGTGACGAAGGCCTTCGGCCGCAAGGGGGACTTCTACCGGATCGCCGGCGACAGGGCCCGCGCGATCGACGGGCCCACGAGCGGGACCATCCCGCCGTACAACAAGGCCGTCGTGCTCGGTCCCGAGCGCCCCCGCGAGGTGGCTCAGCATCTCAAGGCGCTGCTCGGATCGGTGTGCGAAGTCGCGGTCGTCGACATCAACGACCTCGGCGGGAACATCCTCGGCTCGACGCTCGACAAGGCGACCGAGCGCCGGCTGCTCGCGATCCTCAAGGACAACCCCCTCGGGCAGGGACACCAGTCCACGCCGCTCGGCATCGTCCGCGCCGCCTGAGCGTCCGATCGTCGCGATCCCCACCCACGATGAATCTCGCACGGGCGACCTCCCTGATCGCCGCCGGCACTCTCGCGTCGCGTCTGACCGGGCTGGTGCGCACGGTCGTCCTGGTCAGCGCCATCGGCGTGTACGCGGCCGGCGACGCCTTCTACGTCGCCAATCAGCTGCCGAACACCGTCCTCACGCTCATCTCCACGGGTCTGTTGACCGGTGTCATCGTCCCGCGCGTGGTGGCGGTCAGCGCCCAGGCGGATGGCGGTCGGATCTTCCTCCCCAAGCTCCTCACCGCCGGAGCGAGCATCCTCATGCTCGCGACGGCGGTGTCGATGCTGCTCGCCCCGTGGTTGATCTGGGTGCTCGCGAACGGATTCTCCGAGGAGCAGCGCGCACTCTCCACCGCGTTCGCCTATTGGTGCCTCCCGCAGATCTTCTTCTACGGCATGTTCGCGCTCATGGGGGAGAGCCTGAACGCGCGTCGCATCTTCGCGCCGTACGCGTGGGCGCCGGTCCTCAACAACATCGTGTCCATCGTCGGCTTCGGCGCCTTCATCGTCGTCTTCGGGAGCGACCGCAGCGACCTGAGCGGATGGACCCCCGCGGCCATCGCCCTGATCGGGGGCACGGCGACGCTCGGGATCGTGGTCCAGGCCGTGGTCCTCGCGATCGTGTGGAGGCGTTCCGGCATTCCGCTCAAGCCGGACTTCCGCTGGCGCGGCGTCGGGTTCGGCGGCATGGGGGCACTCGCCACCTGGACGTTCGGCATGGTGCTGGTCACGCTGTTCGCCGGCATCGTCCAGGTCCGCGCGATGTCCGAAGCCTCGGGCGACAACGTCTCGGTGACCGTGTGGGGCAACGCCTGGCTGGTCTACATGGTGCCGTACGCCCTCATCGTGCTGTCGATCGGCACCCCGTACTTCACCCGTATCGCCGAGCATGCCGCGGCGCGGCGCGACGACGCCCTCCGAGAGGACATCTCCGCCGCCATCCGCACCCTCGGGCTCTTCGTCGTGATCGCCGCCGCCGCGCTGATCGCGGCCGCCGTCCCGGCCTCACGGATCTTCACGAATGCGGCGGCCGACGCGCTCCTGGCGGCGCCCGTCCTGGTGGCGTTCCTCGTCGGCCTGATCCCGATGGCCGTGCTGTTCATCATCCAGCGCACCTTCTACGCGTACGGCGACACGCGGACACCCTTCTTCTTCACCCTCATCCAAGGTGTCCTGGTCGTCGCCCTGACCGTCACTGCGGTCAGCATCGTGCCGCGTGAGCACCTCACGGCGTCCGTGGCGGCGGTCCAGACGCTCTGCGGCATCATCGAGCTGCTGCTCGCAATCTGGCTCCTCCGCCGGAAGCTCGGCCCGCTCGGACTCCGGCGCCCGTCGTTCGCGCTCCTGCGCTTCGTCGTCGCGGCCATCCCAGCCGGGGCCCTCGGCTTCGGCCTCTACGTGTGGTCCGGAGGCGCGGACGGATGGATGCTCGCGAACGTCTTCGCCGCCGCGGCCGGCACGTTCGTGATCTGCGCGACGAGCGCGCTGGTCTACCTCGGCATCCTCGCCATGCTCCGCACCCCGGAACTGTCCACGGCGATCGGGATGGTCCGGTCGCGCTTCGCGCGCTGAGTCAGCGTCGTCGGTCGAGGACGCCGGATCCGACCGCGTCCCGATAGCGGGAGAGCAGTCCCGTGCGGATGCCGGAGACGCTCGGCTTCATCTGGAAGACGCTGGAGTTGTGGTTCGCCTCGATGAGTGCCGGACCCGTCGGGGTGATCGCGACATCCCATCCGACGTAGGGCACTGTCGGGAGACGCCGCGCGGCCTGCTCCACCATCGCGAGCGCCTCGGCGTAGAACGGCACGGCGAAGCCGGCGATCTCCACGCCCGTCACCGGATGCCGTTCGAAGACGTGCGAGTTCTTGTCGACTCCCGCCCAGCGGGCGACGCCGTCGTCGTCGAGCATGGTGAACATCCCGCCGCCGGCGAAGTTGTCCACGACCCCTCCGTTGCCGATGCGCAGCACCGAGGCGATGACGTGGAAAGTGTCGTCCGGCGCGCGGTAGGTGATGATGCGGAGCGTGTTGACGCTGCCGGCGTAGAGCTCGGACAGACGCTCGTGCTGCGGCAGGATCTCCTCGACGAGGGTGCCCTCTTCTTCGATCAGCCGCGACCGCCAGGCCGCGACATCCGTGATCTCGTCGGCGTCGAAGGCGGAGATCCCCCGCCCGCCCTCGCCCCGCGCGGGCTTGACAAGGACCCGATGGTGCCGCTGGAGGAAGGCGGAGACGTCGTCGACGGAGGCGTCCTCGACGTCGATCCATTCGCGCCCCACCATGTCGGCGAAATCGCGGTAGAAGCGGGGCTTGTCGCCGAGGAGGGCCGCGGAATCCGGCCCGTTCAGGGTGTTGTTGAGGCGGATGGCTTTCGGGTGGGTCATCCAGGTGGCGCGTTCCCGACGGTCGAGTGTGCGGATGTCCCACACCGCGTAGTCGCGGAAGCCCATCTCGTAGCGCACGGAGCACCACAGCATGTCGGCGACGATCACCGGCAGCGGCGCCCGCGATACGCGCTGAGACTGACGGGCGAACTCCGTCACGTTCGCGAGGTTCAGGCGCCGAGCCCGCTGGAGCAGATAGCGCACGCGGAGGGAGGCCTGTGACACCTCCTCACGCTAACACAGCGCCCTCGCCCGTCCCCCGGGGGATGATCGGCCGCACCCTCGTATAATCGGTGCTTCTATGGACATCTCGCTGAAAGCCCGCGCGGGCTACCTCTTCAAGCGCGCCACGGCGTTCCGACCGAGTCGCGTCTGGGGCTTCGCGCGTCAGATCTCGCGGGAACAGGGACGCTGGGCGGTTCCGATCTTCGTCGACATGCTGTGGTCTGCCGCCTTCCGCGACACCGCCTACATCGACTACTACGAGGCCGACTTCGCGCTGCTGAACCGGCGCGAGCGCGCGACCTTCATGACGTCGCTTCTGCAGCACCACCTGGCCAACGCGCTGAACGACCGTGAGGTCGCCAAGACCCTCGAGGACAAGATCCGCTTCAACCGCGCCTTCGAGGAGTTCCTTGGGCGCGAGTGGCTCGCCCTGGAGGACACCGGCGCAGACGGTCTGAAGGCGTTCGCCGAACGGCACCCGGTGATCATCGCGAAGGTCCCCGTCAGCCGGGAGGGCAAGGGGGTCTTCCGCTACGACACCGCGGAGGTCGCCGACTGGGACGCCTTCCGCGCCGAGCTGCTGGGCAAGGGCCAGATCCTCATCGAGCAGCCCATCGTGCAGCATCCGTACCTGTCCTCGTACTGCGCGGGCACGGTCAACACGACGCGCATCACGACCTACTTCGACGGCGAGAAGGTCCACCCGCTCGTCATGGTCCAGAAATTCGGTCGGGGCGCCGTCAGCGACCAGTTCACGTGGGGCGGCTTCTTCACGATGCTCGACGACGAGGGGCATTCGGTGGGTCCCGGGCACACCGGCAAGCACAAGAGCCGGTATCTCGAGCACCCCGATTCGCACATGTCGATCGTGGACTTCTCGGTCCCGCTGTGGGACGAGGTCCTCGCGCTCGTGGACCGCGCCGCGCGGCGGATCCCGGCCGTTCCCTACGTCGGGTGGGATGTCGCCGTGGGCCCCGACGGGCCCGTCCTCATCGAAGGGAACTGGACGCCCGGCCTCTATGAGACGCGGGTCAGCGCCACCGGGATCCGAGAGGGATCTCGCCCCCGCCATGAGCGCGCCATGGGGTCAGCGCTCCGCCGATGAGTCCCGTCGCACGGATCCGACTCGACGCATTGCGCGACAACGCCGGGCGGATGCCGCTGGCCGACGCGGTCCTGGACGTCCGATGGGATGCGTGGGGCCACGGCGCGGCGGCTGTCGTCGCCGCACTGCGCCCCCTCGGGCTCGCGACCGTGCGCGCCGATCCCCCCGCGGTGGCGCATCTCGCCTCGTCCGGTGTCCGCGCCGTCGACGCACCCGTGTCAGGGGATGACGTCCTCGATATGCGGAAGCTGTTCGGCCTGTCGGAATCGTGCACACCCGTCATGCGATTGAGCGGATCCGTGCTCAGCACCAAGTACCTCCGCCGCGGCGAAGGCGTGTCCTACGGTTATCGGTACCGGGCCCCCGCGGACACGCGTGTGGCCCTGGTCTCCGGCGGCTACGGTCAGGGCGTCGTGCGTGCGCTCGGTGGGGCGGTCGCCGTGAGCGTGGCGGGTGAGAGGCACCCGATCCTCGGGCGCGTCGCGATGGACGTGTGCGTCATCGACATCGGCGACGCGAACGTCGGACGCGGCGAGACCGTGTGGTTCTTCGGGGACGAGGCGGAGGGGCATCCGCCGCTACGCGACTGGAGCCGGGTGACCGGCCTGGACGTCGCCGAGCTGGCCGCCGCGGTCGGATCGCATACCGAGAGGATCGTCGAGTGACGGCCCGCCTCATCGTCGACCTCGCCGCTTTCGCCGCGAACATCCAGCGGATCCGGGCGCGCCTTTTGCCGGCGGAACTCATGCTCGTGGTCAAGAACGACGCCTACGGCCATGGGATCGGACGCGTGGTGCCGCAGGCACAGGCTGCCGGCGTCTCCTGGTTCGGTGCTTTCGACGTCGCCACTGCTCGCAGGGTGCGGCGTGCAGCGGGGGACCACGCGCGTATCTTCGTGTGGCTCGTCCCCGGGCGGCCGGAGATCGAGGACGCGCTCACGCTGGATGCGGACGTCGGGGTCGGCGACCTCGACGTCCTCGAAGACGTCGCGGCTGTCGCGGCCGCTCGATCGCGCGTGGTCCGCGTCCACCTCAAGATCGACACCGGGCTGCACCGCAACGGCATCCGCCCCGAAGCCTGGCCGGACGCGGTCGCTCGGGCGCGGTTCCTGCAGGATGCCGGACTCATCGACGTCGTCGGCGTCTGGAGTCACATCGCCGAGGCCTCGGACGAAGAGGACGACGCGTCCCGGACGGCCTTCGAGCACGCGGTCGAGCTCGCTGAGGCGGCCGGCCTCACTCCGTCCCTGCGGCACCTCGCCGCCAGCGCCGCCGGCAGCATGCGACCGGAGTTCCGCTACGACGTCGCCCGGATCGGCGCCTTCTGCTACGGCATCGCGCCCGCCGACGGGCCCACCGCGGTCGATCTCGGCCTCACCCCGATCGGGCGGCTGACGGCATCCGTCGTCCGCGTGGAGGGGGACGAGGCGGTCGTCGACATCGGCGTGTTCGACGGAGTGCCCTCGCTGCTGTCCGGTCGCGTCGATGTGGGGACCCCCGCGGGGCCGCGACGACTGGTCGCGGTGGGGGAGGAGTCCCGCGTGCGGGGGTGGCCGGGGATGGCGGTGGGCGACGACGTGGTGATCTTCGGGGACGGCACGCGCGGCGAGGGCACATCGACTTCCCTCGCCGAAACGCTCGGCACCATCGGCGAAGAGATCGCCGTGCGGCTCTCCCCGGGAGTGCCGCGCGAATACGACGACGCCCGACCTGCTCCAGGGAGCTGATCGGGCGTCGATCCGAGCCGAGCCGGACGTCACCGGCGCGCGTCGGAGATGTCGTCAGACGGCGTCGTGCAGGCGCGCGGTCTCGTCGTGCCACGACGTGGCGACGGCGCGGAGCTTCTCTTCGTACTTGCGGCCGTGGTGTGCGCAGAAGAGCAGCTCGCTCCCGTTGACCTCCGCCGCGATGTACGCCTGTGCGCCGCAGGAGTCGCAGCGGTCCGTGGCGGTGAGGCGGTGCTCGAGGACGGTGCCGGGCTCGGTCGTGGTCGAAAGCGTGTTCATCTCAGTGCCTCCTCGTGCAAAGGGTCGTTCGTCGAGTCCCTGAATCCAACCACGGGATTGTTTCGAGAATGCCGCGAAGCGGTCACATTTCGCTGAGCGCGTACGGTACGCCCACAGTGATGCGTGTCGGCCCCGACCCCCGCGGCGCGACGGATAATCTAGACGATTGTGACCTCCGAGTACTCCGCCCACCATCTCCAGGTGCTCGAGGGCCTCGAGGCCGTCCGCAAACGCCCCGGCATGTACATCGGCTCGACCGACTCCCGGGGTCTCATGCACTGCGTGTGGGAGATCATCGACAACGCCGTCGACGAGGCCCTCGGCGGCCACGGAGAGAAGATCGAGATCATCCTCCATGACGACGGCAGTGTCGAGGTGCGCGACCGCGCCCGCGGCATCCCCGTCGACGTCGAGCCCCGCACAGGGCTCACCGGCGTCGAAGTGGTCTTCACGAAGCTCCACGCGGGCGGAAAGTTCGGTGGAGGGTCGTACGCCGCGTCGGGCGGTCTGCACGGTGTCGGCGCGTCGGTGGTCAATGCTCTGTCCGAGCGCCTCGACGTGGAGGTCGATCGTGGGGGCAAGACCTACGCGATGTCCTTCCACCGCGGGGAGCCGGGCATCTTCGCCGGTCCGCAGCCGGACTCGCCCTTCTCGCCCTTCGAGAAGTCGTCCGAGCTGCGCGTCGTCGGCAAGGCGCCCCGAGGGGTGACGGGCACCCGCATCCGCTACTGGGCGGATCGTCAGATCTTCACGAAGGACGCCGCTTTCGTCCTGGACGAGCTCGAACAGCGCGCCCGACAGACTGCGTTCCTCGTGCCGGGCCTGGAGATCCTCATCGTCGACGAGCGGGCTGACGAACCGGTGGAGACCAGCTATCGCTACGACGGCGGCATCTCGGAGTTCACGGACTTCCTGGCCCCCGATCCCGCCGTCACCGACACGTGGCGACTGCAGGGGGAGGGACGCTTCACCGAGACCGTTCCCGTTCTCCAGGCATCCGGTGCGATGGTCCCGACGGAAGTGGAGCGCACCTGCTCCGTCGATGTGGCCCTCCGTTGGGGCACGGGGTACGAGACGGTCACGCGATCGTTCGTCAACATCATCGCGACACCCAAGGGTGGCACGCATCAGGCGGGATTCGAACAGGGCCTGATGAAGATCGTCCGCGATCAGGTCGCACAGAATGCGCGTCGACTCAAAGTCGGCGCGGGGGAGAAGCTCGAGAAGGACGACATCCTCGCCGGCGTCACCGCGGTCCTCACCGTGAGCTTCCCCGAGCCGCAGTTCGAGGGTCAGACCAAGGAGATCCTCGGCACCCCCGCGATCCGCTCGATCGTCTCGAACGTGGTCGGCAAGGAGCTCGCGGCGCGCTTCTCCTCCACCCGACGGGACGACAAAGCCCAGACCGCGCTGGTTCTGGACAAGGTCGTCTCGGAGATGAAGGCCCGCATCTCCGCGCGGACGCACAAAGAGACCCAGCGACGGAAGAACGCGCTGGAGTCCTCTTCCCTTCCCGCCAAGCTCGCGGACTGCCGCACGACCGACGTGGAGCAGACGGAGCTGTTCATCGTGGAGGGTGATTCTGCGCTGGGGACGGCGAAGCACGCCCGCAACAGCGAGTACCAGGCGCTCCTGCCGATCCGAGGGAAGATCCTCAACGTGCAGAAGGCGTCGGTGAGCGACATGCTCTCGAACGCCGAGTGCGCGGCGATCATCCAGACGATCGGGGCGGGCTCCGGCCGCTCGTTCGATCTCGATGCCGCGCGCTACGGGAAGATCATCCTGATGAGCGACGCGGACGTCGACGGCGCGCACATCCGCACGCTCCTGCTCACCCTGTTCTTCCGATACATGCGCCCGCTCATCGAAGAGGGTCGGGTGTACGCGGCCGTCCCCCCTCTGCACCGGGTCATCGTGATGAACCCCGGCTCGAAGCCGAACGAGACGATCTACACCTACTCGGAGAAGGAGCTGCACACGCTGCTCGCGCGGCTGCAGAAAGCCGGCAAGCGGTGGCACGACCCGATCCAACGGTACAAGGGCCTCGGCGAGATGGATGCCGATCAGCTCGCGACGACGACGATGGATCGCAACGGTCGGACGCTGCGCCGCGTGCGCGTCGAGGACGCGGAGGCGGCCATGAACGTCTTCGAGCTGCTCATGGGCTCGGAGGTCGCACCCCGCCGGGACTTCATCGTCTCGTCGGCAGACCGCCTCGACCGCGAAGCCATCGACGCCTGACCGGCGCCGCGTCCGGCCGCGGGCCGCACGCGGCGCACGACCCGATCAGCGCACGGTCGTCCCGACGGCGGAGACGACGGCCTCCAGCGGCTGTCCCGACGCGTCGCGCTTCGCGCCGGATGCCGGCAGGCTGCGCACCGCTCCGTCGGCGCCGACCGCCCGCGGCTCGACGCCCACCCATGCCAGGGTGAGCGCGTCCTCGCCCCGCAGGAACCGCTGCGCGCGAACACCGCCGGTCGCCCGGCCCTTGGCCGGGAACTCCGCGTACGCCGACACCTTGCCGCTGCCGGCATCCGTTCCCGCGAGCGCGGTGCTGGACCCGGCCACGGTCACGACGACGACGTCCTCGCTCGGAGGGACCGCGGTGAACGAGATCACCTGCGCGCCAGCGGCGACGCGGATGCCGGCCATTCCGCCCGCTGCGCGTCCCTGCGGGCGGACCGAGGAGGCGTCGAACCGAAGCAGCTGCGCGTCGGACGTGACGAAGACGAGATCGACGCCGTCGGCGGCGGGGGCGGCACCGACGACCGCGTCGCCGGCTTTCATCGAGATGATCTCGACCTCCGGTTTCCCGGCGATCTCGTCCGCCGCGACCCGCTTGACCACTCCCTCGCGGGTGCCGAGGGCGATGACCGGTTCGGCCGTCAGTGCGACGATCGCCACGACGTGCTCGCCGGGGCGCAGTCCGATGTACTGATCCGCGCGGACGCCGGCGGCCATCTGCACCGAATTGCCCGGCACGGACGGAAGGTCGACGGGGGAGAAGCGCACGAGGCGCCCGGCGGAGGTGACGGCACCGATCTCGCCCCGCGTGGTGGTGTCGACCGCGCTCCTGACGGCGTCGTGCTTCGCGCGGCGGGCGGGTGGAACGATGCCGCCGTTCGGTGCGTCGGCGAGCAGCTCGGCACGCACCATCCGCCCGGTGGCGGAGAGGAACACTCGGCACGGGGCATCGGCGATCTGCAGGTCCGCCGGCGCCGCGGCGCGCGATCGTGACGGGACCGGTCCACCGTTCAGGAGGAGGGTGCGGCGAGGCGTGCCGTACGCGTCCGCGGCTGCCTCCAGCTCCCGGGCGACCTGTGCGCGCAGGAGACGATCGCTCGCCAGCAGCTCCTCGAGTGCGGCGATCTCGGCCTTCAGCTCGTCACGCTCCGCCTCCAGCTCGATGCGCGAGAACCGGGTGAGCCGACGCAGCTGCAGCTCGAGGATGTAGTCGGCCTGCAGTGTCGACAGGTCGAACACGTCCATCAGACGCTGCCGCGCCTGCGCGGTGTCGTCCGACCCGCGGATGAGCTGGATCACCTCGTCGATGTCGAGGATGGCGATCAGAAGACCTTCGACCAGGTGCAGTCGCGCCCGGCGCTTCGCGAGCCGGAAGCGACTGCGGCGCGTGACCACCTGGATCCGGTGCTCGAGATAGACGCGGAGGAGATCCTTGAGCCCGAGCGTCTGCGGCTGGCCGTCCACGAGGGCGACGTTGTTGATGCCGAAGGAATCCTCCAGCGGCGTCAGTCGGTACAGCTGCTCGAGAACGGCGTTCGGATCGAAGCCCGTCTTCACGCCGATCACCAGGCGCAGTCCGTGGTTGCGGTCCGTGAGATCGGTGACGTCGGCGATGCCGGTGAGCTTCTTCGCCCCCACCGCGTCCTTGATCTTCTCGATCACGCGCTCGGGTCCGACCATGTAGGGCAGCTCCGTGACCACGAGTCCGGTGCGGCGCGGCCCCAGCGACTCCACCGAGACCTTGGCGCGGGTGCGGAAGCTCCCGCGACCACCCGCGTAGGCCTCCTTGATGCCGTCGACGCCGAGGATCACGCCGCCGCCGGGCAGATCCGGCCCCGGAACGAACTCCATCAGCTCGTCCAGGGTCGCCTGCGGGTTCTCCAGCAGGTGTATCGCGGCGGCGACGACCTCGATGAGATTGTGCGGCGCCATGTTCGTCGCCATGCCGACGGCGATACCGGTCGTCCCGTTGACCAGGAGATTCGGAAACGCGGCCGGAAGCACCTCCGGCTGCTGGAACTGCCCGTCGTAGTTGGGGATGAAGTCCACGACGTCCTCGTCGAGGTTCTCCGTCAGAGCCAGCGCCGCCGGGGCGAGTCGCGCTTCGGTGTAGCGCGCTGCCGCGGGGCCGTCATCGAGCGATCCGAAGTTGCCGTGACCGTCGACCAGAGGCACGCGGAGGGCGAAGCCCTGCGCGAGCCGCACGAGGGCGTCGTAGATCGCCGAGTCTCCGTGCGGGTGCAGCTTGCCCATCACCTCGCCGACGACACGCGCGCTTTTGACGTGGCCGCGGTCGGGCCGCAGGCCCATGTCCGACATCTGGTAGAGGATGCGGCGCTGGACGGGCTTCAGTCCGTCGCGCGCATCGGGGAGCGCCCGCGAGTAGATGACCGAGTAGGCGTACTCGAGGAACGACCCCTGCATCTCGGCCGAGACATCGACATCCTCGATGCGGCTGAGGTCGGGCGGCGGCGAATCGGTGCGGGATGCGGGCATGACAGGGGGCCTCGGGTCTCGGGCGTAAGAACGGGGCCGCGTCAGGCGTGTGCGAGACTGGCCCGGATGTCCCTCAGCCTACCCGCGGACCCCCCTGCGGCCCGGAGCCTCACCGGTGTCGCGCGGGAAGCCATCGCCGCCCTGGACGGGCGGTCGTCGTGGTTCGCACCCGCGACCAGCGCCATCGTGTTCGTCGTCGACGGCCTCGGCGCGGCGAACCTCACGGCGCGCTCCGGGCACGCGCGCTTCCTCTCGTCGCACCGGGGGAAGAAGGATGTCGCCCGCTCGGTGTTCCCCTCGACGACGGCGGCCGCCTTGACGAGCCTGCTCACCGGCACCGCCCCCGGGGAGCACGGGATCGTCGGCTATCGCGTCCGAGTCCCGGAGACGGGGGTCATCGCGAACCAGCTGCGAGGCTGGGAGGCCGGCGAGCTCCCCGCGGAGTGGCAGCGCTCGCAGCCCCTCACCCTCGGACGCCGGAGCTTCGTGGTCACCCGCCCCGAGTACGTGGGGAGTGGCTTCACCGTGGCGACGGTGTCGGGCGCCGAGGTCGAGGCCGTGAGCGCCCTCGAGGAGCGGGCCGCGCGCGCCGCGGAACTCGCCGCCCGCCACCCCGGCTCCTTCGTCTACCTGTATGCGCCGGACCTCGACGCGATCGGGCACAAGCACGGCTGGGAGTCGGACGCGTGGACGACGACTCTGGAGCGCGTGGACGCCGTCGTCCGTGACCTCTCTCGAGAGGTCGCCCCGTCGACCGGTGTCGTGGTCACCGCGGATCACGGCATGGTCGACGTGCCGCGTCACCGACACGTCCTGCTCGGACACGACGACGGTCTCCTCGACGGCGTCGCTGATATCGGAGGCGAGCCCCGCATGCTCCACCTGTACACCGCGCCCGGGGCTGCGGATGATGTGGCTCGCCGGTGGCGGGAATCGGAATCCGGCAGGGCATGGGTGATGACGCGGGACGAGGCGATCGAGGCGGGCCTGTTCGGCCCGATCGGCGAGGCGATCCGCCCGCGTATCGGCGACGTCCTCGTCGCGGCCCGCTCCTCCGTGGCGTATTACGACGATCGCGTCGACGACAAGGCGCCGCAGCGGATGGTGGGGCAACACGGCTCGCTCACGCCGGATGAGCGCATCGTCCCCCTGGTCCGGCTGGGCGCTTTCGCCTGACGGTCACTCCTCGGAGCGGGCGCCGAAGACGATCTCGTCCCAGGACGGCATGGAGGTGCGACCCTTGCGGCGCCCGCCTTCGGCCACGGCGGGCGGAGCCTGCTCGCGAGGCGCCTCCGGTTCCGCATCCGCCTCGCCGGCTTCGTACCCTGGTTCGAGGGCGTCGAACAGGGCGACCGGGGCGTGCGGGCGGGGTGCCTCGTCCTCGTCCGCGGCCGGAAGCGGCTCGCGCTGACCTCGGCGTCGGCGAAGAGCCTCGAGCAGGTCCGCGGTCTCGGACGACGTCAGCGCCGGCTCCTCTGCCCTCTTGATGGCTGCTTTCGAGACGGCGGGGGCGACGGGGGTCGGCAGCTCCGGCGAAGCGATCGAGGCGTCGATGTGGCGCGGTCCGAAGGCGCCGCTGTCGAACTTCGACTCGTCCGCGGTCGCCTGCGCCGTCTCCAGCGCGCGCAGTCGGGGGATGAGCCCCTCGGGCAGCGGCCCCTGACGGGAAAGCTGGATGGCGTCCGCATTCAAGGGCGACAGGGTGCTGCGGCGGGGATCGAACCCCCACCGGGCGTCATGGTCGATCTCGGAGGCGGTGAACTCGAGCTTCACGACCCACCCCGTGGGCTCTTTCCAGCTCGTCCAGCGCTCGCGGCTCGCAGAGACCTCGGCCAGCTTCGCGCGCACTGCGGCGCCGAACGTGGTGTTCGCATCTCCATCGAAGTCGTTGCCGAGCAGGACCGGCACGGCGAGCGCCTGGCCGACGACATGCTCGCGCTCAGCGAGGACGGGCCCCTCGAACCGCGCGACGTCTTCGACCCGGGCGCCCAGCAGCTCCGCCACCTCGGCAGCGCTGAGCCCGGCCCGGATGTGCGACTGGATCTCGCGAGGGCTGGGACGCGGAGTGCCCGCGTCGGGGTCGCGCTCACGCCGCGCACGACGCACCTCGGCGCGCAGGACATCGTCGATGGCGAGAGAGAAGCGGTCGCCCGACTCGTTCGCCAGGACGATGCGATCGTCCTCCGTGGCGATCACCTTGAGCTGTTCCATGCGCACGCCCCTCCGATCAGAGTGTCGGTCCATGCTGACACGCACTCTCGGAGGGCCCGGGAATATCCTGCGCGCGCCGCGAGTTTGATCGGTTCGCAGCATCCGCCGGCGAGCGGTCCGCATTTGCGAATCGGACCGTGGTCATGCAAACTATGGCCGCCCGTCAGGGCACGCACAGCGACCCACCCGAGAGAATCACCCGGAAGTAGAGACGTCCACGCATGGCCACCGATTACGACGCCCCCCGCAAGACCGAGGACGACAGCGAGTCGATCGAGGCGCTCAAGGAGCGCGTTCCCGACAAGATGTCCGGCGCGGTGGACGTGGAGGACGCCGACAACCCCTCGGGATTCGAGCTCCCCGGTGCCGATCTCTCCGACCTGGACCTGGACGTCGTCGTCCTGCCGCCGCAGCAGGACGAGTTCACCTGCGCCAGCTGCTTCCTGGTGAAGCACCGCTCGCAGGTCGACCACGACAGCGCTGACGGACCTATCTGCCGGGAGTGCTCCTGACCTGCGCATAACGGATCGCCGCCGCCAAGCGGTCCGGCGTGCGGGTCGACATGACCCACGACGGGGTGGGGTCGTCCGGATCCACGACATCGACCGTGACGGTCGCATCGATTCCGCCGCGGATGAGATGCCAGGAGTCCCGCGACAGCCGTGCGCCCCGCGCGAGTCGAGCATCCTCTCCCTCGTCCACCCTCGGATCCGACAGGTGCTCGACCTCGATGCGCGCGCGCCCCGCGCGCAGCGTTCCGTCGCGAACCTCGATGACCGGCGAACCGGCGATCATGAGGGCGACGACCGCCACGCCTACCGCGAGTCCCGCGATGAGCGCCAGGGTGGTGTCGATGGGAACGAAGACCAGGGCCGCCATCGGGGCGACGACCGCGGCGGATACGAGGATCCACAGGGAGGGCGTGAGCCGCTCGCGGTACACGCCTTCGCCGATGTTCTGAGTGTGCTTCTGCATTACCCTCGATGGGTGACTTCAACGGTGGACGTACCCATTATCGCCGCAGAGCCCCCGCGCTACGCGCACCCCGGCGATGCGGGCGCGGATCTCGTGTCCACCGAGGCGGTGCGACTGGAGCCCGGTGAGCGCGCACTGATCCGCACCGGCGTGCGCATCGCCCTCCCCGAAGGCTTCGCGGCGTTCGTCGTCCCCCGCAGCGGCCTCGCCGCCAAACACGGCATCACCGTCGTCAACGCCCCGGGCACCGTCGATGCGGGATACCGTGGCGAGATCATGGTGACGCTCCTGAACACCGACCGCGAGCACCCCTACGACATCTCGGTCGGAGACCGCATCGCGCAGCTGATCGTGATGCCGGTCGCCCGCGCCCAGTTCCTTCCCGTCGACGATCTCCCCGACAGCGTCCGCGGCGCCGGCGGGTTCGGCTCGACCGGATACACCCAGGATGGAGAGTCCCGATGACCGACCCCACTTCCGAGGGCGACCTCGTGCCCGCCTCCGGCGACCGCGCGCAGACCGGACCGTTCGACGAGAGCGAAGCCAACGCGGTCCGCCCGTACATCGACCTCGGCGGGATCAAGATCCTTCCGCGGGAGGGACTGAACCTCCGACTCGAGGTCGAGGAGCAGACGAAGCGGATCGTGGCGGTCGGTCTCGACTATGCCGAGTCGACCCTGCAGGTCCAGCCGTTCGCCGCCTCGCGATCCCAAGGGCTGTGGGAGGAGACACGAGAGCAGATCCGCGCGCAGATCCGACAGCAGGGCGGCCGCGTGGAGGAGAGAGAGGGTCCGCTCGGACCCGAGCTCCTCGCGGAGGTTCCGGTCGTCGCCGGTGCCGACGGCGCAGCCGGGAAGCGTCTCGCCCGATTCATCGGCGTGGACGGACCGCGCTGGTTCCTGCGGGGTGTGATCGGCGGCGCGGCGACCGCCGACGTCGAAGCTGCGGCGAAGGTCGAGGATCTCTTCCGCTCGATCGTGGTCGTCCGCGGCGGGACGCCCATGCCGCCGCGCGACCTCATCCCGCTTCGGATGCCCGCGACCCCGGGCTCGGCGTGAGCGACCCGAACCGCGACATCGAGGACGCCGACGGCTCCGACCGGGATGCGTCCGCGCTGACGCCACCGCCACCCCGCGCCTCCGAGGTGCTGGGGGCCGCCCTCGGCGACGCAGCGCGCCGTGCGGGGCTGGACCCGACCTCCACCGAGGACACGCGGCACGCCGTCTGGAACGCCATGGGCGGGTGGCGCGGCATCCTCGAATCGGTCCTCCCGAGCCTCGCGTTCGTCATCCTTTTCACCTTCACCCAGGACCTGGTCCTGGCCCTGGCGATCTCAGTGGGCTCGGCGGCGGTGTTCACGCTGGCGCGCCTGCTGCAGAAGCAGCCACCCTCGGCGGCGCTCGGGGGTCTCATCGCGGCGGCAGCCGCAGCGGCCCTCGCCCTGTGGACCGGACGCGCGGAGGACAACTTCCTCTGGGGTTTCCTCACCAACGGCGTCTACGGTGGGGCATTCGCGGTCTCCGCCCTCGTGGGCTGGCCTCTGATCGGCCTCGCCGCGGGCTTCCTGCTCGGCGAAGGCACCGCGTGGCGGCAGGATCGCCGCAAGCGCCGGACCTTCTTCTGGCTCTCGATCGGGTGGGCGGCACTGTTCGCCGCCCGCCTCCTCGTCCAGGTGCCGCTGTACTTCGCCGGCGACGTGACGGCGCTCGGGACGACCAAGCTCCTCATGGGTCTTCCGCTGTTCGCGCCGATGGTCGCTGTCACCTGGCTCGCCGTGCGCGCTCTCTACCCCGCGCAGCCCAAGTGATACATTTATCTTGACATCAAGATAAATACGCTCCGCTCGTCCTAAGGCGAACCTCACTGGCAGCCGGCATCCGAGCGGAGGAAGATGGGGGAGCCGGCCCATCGGCCGTCCCGCCGCCGACGAAGGAGACATGACGTGTCCACGGTTGACAGCTTCGGTGCGAAGAGCACCCTGACGGTCGGCAGCACCGACTACGAGATCTTCCGCATCGACACCGTCGAGGGCTACGAGAAGCTTCCGTTCAGCTTGAAGGTGCTCCTCGAGAACCTTCTGCGCACCGAGGACGGTGCGAACGTGACGAAGGCCCAGATCCAGGCACTCGGATCGTGGGATGCCGCGGCGGAGCCCGACACCGAGATTCAGTTCACCCCCGCCCGCGTGGTGATGCAGGACTTCACCGGCGTCCCCTGCATCGTCGACCTCGCCACCATGCGCGAGGCCGTCACCGCCCTCGGGGGAGACCCCAAGCGCATCAATCCGCTCTCACCCGCGGAGATGGTGATCGATCACTCGGTCATCGCCGATCTGTTCGGCCGCGAAGACGCCCTCGAGCGCAACGTCGAGATCGAGTACGAGCGCAACGGCGAGCGGTACCAGTTCCTGCGCTGGGGCCAGACGGCCTTCGACGATTTCAAGGTCGTCCCCCCGGGCACGGGCATCGTCCACCAGGTGAACATCGAGCACCTCGCGAAGGTCGTCTACGACCGCTCCGTCGACGGCGTGCTCCGCGCGTACCCCGACACCTGCGTCGGCACCGACTCGCACACCACGATGGTCAACGGGCTCGGCGTCCTCGGATGGGGCGTGGGCGGCATCGAGGCCGAGGCGGCCATGCTGGGCCAGCCGGTGTCGATGCTCATCCCGCGCGTCGTCGGGTTCAAGCTGACGGGCGAGATCCCCGCCGGCGTGACCGCGACCGACGTCGTCCTCACCATCACCGACATGCTCCGCAAGCACGGGGTCGTCGGCAAGTTCGTGGAGTTCTACGGCGAAGGCGTGGCCTCCGTGCCGCTCGCGAACCGCGCCACCATCGGCAACATGAGCCCGGAGTTCGGCTCCACCGCCGCGATGTTCCCGATCGACGACGTGACGCTGGAGTACCTGCGCCTGACCGGTCGCGACGAGCAGACCGTCGCGCTCGTCGAGGCCTATGCGAAGGCGCAGTCGCTGTGGCACGACCCCGCCCGGGAGCTCGTCTTCAGCGAGTACCTGGAGCTCGACCTCTCCACCGTCGTCCCCTCCATCGCCGGGCCCAAGCGGCCGCAGGACCGCATCCTCCTGTCGGAGGCCAAGACGCAGTTCGAGAAGGACATCGTCAGCTACGCCGCTCCGTCCGTCTCGAACGACATCGTCGACCTGGAGTCCAAGCACTCCTTCCCCGCTTCCGACCCCGGCGCCGCCCCCGGCGACGAGGAAGACGAGACCCGCGAGGTCCACATCTCCAGCGGAGCCCCCGTGGAGGCATCGAACCCGGTGCGCGTGACCCCGCCGACCGGCTCCCCGTACACGCTGGACAACGGCGCCGTGACGCTCGCAGCCATCACGTCCTGCACGAACACGTCGAACCCGTCGGTCATGATCGCCGCCGGTCTCCTCGCGCGGAAGGCGCGCGAGAAGGGGCTGAAGCAGAAGCCCTGGGTGAAGACGACGCTCGGCCCCGGGTCCAAGGTAGTGACGGACTACTACGAGAAGTCGGGTCTGGACAAGGATCTGGAGGGCCTCGGCTTCTACACCGTCGGCTACGGCTGCACGATCTGCATCGGCAACTCCGGTCCGCTGATCGAAGAGGTCTCCGCCGCGATCAACGAGCACGACCTCGCCGTCACCGCAGTGCTCTCGGGCAACCGCAACTTCGAGGGCCGCATCAGCCCCGACGTCAAGATGAACTACCTCGCCTCGCCGCCCCTCGTGGTCGCGTACGCGCTGGCGGGCTCAATGCACTTCGACTTCGAGACCGACCCCCTCGGCCGCGACGCCGACGGCAATGACGTCTTCCTCAAGGACATCTGGCCCGCGCCCGACGAGGTGCAGGAGATCATCGACTCCTCCATCTCGAGGGAGCAGTTCATCACGCAGTACGCCACCGTGTTCGAGGGCGACGACCGCTGGAAGAACCTCCCCACCCCGACGGGGCCGGTCTTCGCGTGGGACGAGGATTCGACCTACGTGCGCAAGGCGCCGTACTTCGACGGCATGACGATGGAGCTCACGCCGGTGAGCGACATCCGCGGTGCACGGGTGATGGCCGCCCTCGGCGACTCCGTCACGACCGACCACATCAGCCCGGCCGGCAACATCAAGGCCGGCACTCCGGCCGCGCAGTACCTCACGGAGCACGGCGTCGCGCAGAAGGACTTCAACTCCTACGGTTCGCGCCGCGGCAACCACGAGGTCATGATCCGTGGAACGTTCGCGAACATCCGACTCAAGAACGAGCTCGTCGCCGCCGTCAACGACGGTCAGGTCGTCGAGGGCGGATACACCCGTGACTTCACACTCGAGGGCGGACCGCAGTCGTTCATCTACGACGCCTCGATGAACTACCAGGCGCAGGACACGCCCCTGGTGATCTTCGGCGGCAAGGAGTACGGCTCGGGATCGTCGCGCGACTGGGCGGCCAAGGGCACGCGACTGCTGGGCGTGAAGGCCGTCATCACCGAGAGCTTCGAGCGCATCCACCGCTCGAACCTGATCGGCATGGGCGTGGTGCCGCTGCAGTTCCCGGCGGGGGAGACCTGGAAGTCGCTCGGCCTGGACGGGACCGAGGTCATCTCGATCACCGGTCTCGAGCAGCTCAACGAAGGCGTCACCCCGAAGACGGTGCGCGTGGTCGCCGAGCCGAGCGAGTTCTCGCCGGCCGGGAAGGAGACCGTCGAGTTCGACGCGACGGTCCGCATCGACACCCCCGGCGAAGCCGACTATTACCGCAACGGCGGCATCCTGCAGTACGTTCTGCGTTCGCTCGTCTGACCCCTCATGGGAAAGGGCCGGTGCCGTCGAGGCCCGGCCCTTTCCCGTGTCCGGCCATTACACTGGGACGACCCCGCCCGGGGGCGGAAAGGAGCTCGCAATGTCGTTGCTCTCATCGATCGGCGGACCTCGTGATCTGGATGCACTGAACGAGGATCAACTCGCCGACCTCGCCGACGAGATCCGCGCCTTCCTGATCGAGAACGTCGCCCGCACGGGCGGTCACCTCGGCCCCAACCTGGGGGTCGTCGAGCTCACGATCGCCATCCACAAGGTCTTCGATTCGCCGGCCGATCCGGTCATCTTCGACACGGGGCACCAGTCCTACGTCCACAAGCTGCTCACCGGCCGGCAGGACTTCTCCGGACTGCGGGCACGCGGCGGCCTCGCCGGCTATCCGCAGCGCTCGGAGAGCCCGCACGACGTCGTGGAATCCTCCCACGCATCCAGCTCGCTCAGCTGGGCCGACGGTGTCTCCCGCGCCCTGACGCTCACCGGCCGGAAGGACCGTCACGTGGTCGCCGTCGTCGGAGACGGGTCCCTGACGGGGGGCATGACGTGGGAGGCCCTCAACAACATCTCCGACGACAACGACCGCAACCTCGTCATCATCGTCAACGACAACGGGCGCTCCTACGCCCCGACGATCGGCGGCATGGCGCGATACCTGAATCGCGTCCGCACCGGGGACACGTACCGCAGCCTCCGGCAGGGCTCGGACGACCTCTTCCGCCGGCTCGGGCCCGCTGCGCGCGCCATCTACCGCGGCGTGCGCGGTGGAACACGAGGATTCCTCTCACGCTTCACCAACAACGGCGATCTGTACTCGAACCTGGACATCAAGTACCTCGGGCCGATCGACGGCCACGATCTCACCGCACTGGTCGAGACCCTCGAGCAGGCCAAGAGCTACGGGGCACCGGTCATCGTCCACACGATCACCGAGAAGGGCCGCGGTTACGAGCCCGCCCGCAATGACGAGGCCGACCAGTTCCACGCCGTCGGCAAGATCGATCCGGTCTCCGGCGTCGCGCTGGGCGGCGGGGGAGCACCGGCGTGGACGGATGTCTTCGCCGAGGAGCTCCTGGCGGTGGGCGAGGATCGCGCCGACGTCATCGCCATGACCGCGGCGATGCTCCGCCCGACCGGGCTCCTGCCGTTCGCCCAGCGGTTCCCCGATCGCGTCTACGACGTCGGGATCGCCGAACAGCATGCGGTGGCCTCCGCCGCCGGTCTGGCGTACGGCGGGCTGCACCCTGTCGTCGCGATCTACGCCACATTCATGAATCGCGCGTTCGACCAGGTGCTCATGGATGTCGCGCTCCACCGCGCCGGTGTGACGTTCGTGCTGGATCGGGCGGGTGTGACCGGGCCCGACGGCCCCAGCCATCACGGGATCTGGGATCTCGCGATGCTCCAGCTCGTCCCGCACATCCGGATCGCCGTGCCGCGCGACGGCGGGAGACTCCGCGAGGAGCTCCGCGAGGCGGTCGCCGTCGAAGACGCACCCACGGTGGTGCGCTTCCCGCGCGGAAGCGTCAGCGCCGATCTCCCCGCGCTCGAGCGCCTGCAGGACGGCGTGGACGTGCTCGCCCGCGGCGACTCCGAAGACGTGCTGCTGGTCGGCATCGGTCCGATGGCCCATGTCGCCGTCGATGTCGGCGAGCGTCTGCGTGCCCAAGGGATCGGCGCGACCGTCGTCGACCCTCGGTGGGTGGTTCCCGTGCAGCCCTCGATCGTCGAGCTCGCGGCGCGTCATCGCCTGGTCATCACCATCGAGGACGGCATCCGTGTCGGCGGCATCGGCACCCGGGTCCGCCAGGTGCTCCGCGAATCCGGAGTCGACACCGCGGTGGACGAGCTCGGGGTTCCGGACGAGTTCATCGATCACGCCAGCCGCGAGGAGATCCTCGAGGACGCCGGCTTGACCGCTGCGAAGATCGCGCAGGATGTCGTGGCACAGGTCGTCGGCACCCGCATCCCGGTCGCGCGAGCGACCACCGAGACCGACGGGGTCGGCGACGTTCCGCACTGGAGCGACGCGCAGCGCTGACGACGTCGAGAGACGAAAGGGCGGGTGGGGATGTCGGCATCCCCACCCGCCCTCGTCGTTCGTGGCGTCAGATGGCGCCCTTGAACGTGAACGCGCGCACGATGTTGATGAGGCCGAGCACGATCAGGGAGATGCCGAGGAGCCACCACAGCACCACGGCGCCCCACAGCGGGGAGAACAGCAGCACCACACCGGCGATGATGCTGAGGATCGCGAAGGCGATCGACCAGCCCTTCGAGGCGGCATCGCCGAGCGTCGACAGCGCGACGATCCCCTCGATGATCCACATGATGCCGACGAGGATGCCGAGGAAGAGCGCCAGCCAGACGGTGGTCTGTCCGAGGTTGAACAGCGCCACGACACCCGCGATGACGAAGAGCACGCCGAGTGCGATGTGTCCGACACGCGCCCAGCCGCCCTTGGTCTTGGCGAAGATGCCGAGCCCCGCGTACACGAGGCCGGCCACGATGGCGTAGATCGCGATGATGGCGGTGACGACCATCGCGGTCTTGCCCGGCCAGGCGAGGATCAGGACGCCGACGATGACCGCGAGGACACCGCCGACTCCCAGCGCCGTGCGAATTCCGTTGACGGCCGACTTCTCGACCGTGGATTCAATGGACATGTGCGTCCTTTCTGAGAGTTCCCTGGGAAGGGTCGGTTGCATTGTAGACCCCCGGTCGAACGCTTCCCCTCAGCCGCGCAGGGTGAGATCCGAGTGTGACGACGGGGGAGTGGTCACCCGAGAAGGAGGGTCACCGCCAGCAGGACGGGGATGCAACCGAGCGTCGTCACGAACACGGTGTCTCGGGCGATCGCCTCGCCCACGTCGTATCTCTGCGCGTAGTTGAAGACGTTCTGCGCGGTCGGGAGCGCCGCCAGGACGACGACGACGAGCACGTCGCGCGGCGAGAGGCCGAAGACGAGATCGGCCACCACCCAGGCCACGGCCGGCATGACGAGGAGTTTCAGGGCGCTCGCGAGCAGGACGTCCCTCCGGCGTCCGCGCGCACCGAGCACCCGCTGACCGTGCAGGGAGATCCCGTAGGAGATGAGCAGAACCGGGACGCAGGCGTTGGCGATCAGGACAGCGGGTTCGAGGACGATCGGCGGAAGCGCGACCCCACTCGCCGATACGGCTGCGCCGAGCGCGGAGCCGAGCACCAGGGGGTTCGTGAGCGCGCGGACGAGCGTCCGCCGCCAGGACGAGCGTGCCGAGGATGCGGCATCCAGGATCGCCAGGGTGACCGGAGTGAACAGCAGCAGCTGAAGGAGGATCACCGGCGCGGGGAATGCGGCGCTCCCGAGGAGGTACAGGGACAGCGGGATGCCGATGTTGTTGGAGTTGACCTGGCCCGCGGACAGCGAGCCGATGACCGTCTCACCCGTACCCCGTCGCCAGAGGACACGGGAGATCACCGCATGAACGCCGATCACCACGACAGCGGCGATCAGTGACACGGGCAGCAGCGCGGAGAAGAGCGTGCGCACGTCCGCCTGAGAGAGGACCACGAACAGCAGGAAGGGGGAGAGGACGAAGAAGGTCAGCCGGGCCAGGACCGGACGCGCGTGCTCGCCGAGCAGGTCGATGCGACCGATGATCCAGCCCACGAGGATCGCCACGCCCACGACGACGAACCCCGTGAGCGACTCCAGCACCCCTCGAGCCTAGAGAATCGAGCGTGTTTGTTAGGGTTGCCGCACGCTCCTCGCCCCCCACCAGCCCATCCTGAGCGCGGAGAGACGACCATGACCACCACACAGCCAGCGACGACGCCCTCTGATGCGTCGACCGCCAGCCGCACCGTCCAGCAGCGCCGAGCGAGGCGGAGGATGCTGTCCTGGGTGCCCATCAGCATCGTCGCCCTCCTGTGCGTCGGGTTCGTCGTCGCTGCGGTGGCGATGCAGAACTCCTGGTGGATCGACACCGAGAGGCCGGCATCCGCGGATCAGGAGGCGTCCGACGGGATGTCGATCTTCAGCGGTGCCGGGGTGGATTACATCGGCCGCGAGGGTCTGATGAAGATCCGAGTGACCGAGGATGCGCTGCCCGCGGCCGAGCTGGGTCTTCCCGCCGAGGGCACGGAGACCTTCGAACCCATCGTGCCGGTCACGGCGCTCGTCCTGGGTGGCGACGGTGTGTTCTCCCTGGACCTCGTCCGCTCCTTCGCGATCACCACCTCGGGCGGCCGGGTGGAGTCCATCGAGCTCTCGCGCGTGAGCAACGGCGCCTGGCTGTCGGTGTTCCCGCACCTGGCGTCCGTCGCCGAGGGGTGGGGATTCACGGACGCCGATGTGGCAGCCCTGCAGGAGGACCTGACCGCCGCGTCGCGCGAGAACGGCGGCGACCGGTATTCGGCTGCGATCGACCCGGTACTCCACAATGGCGCGATGTCGTCCGCCGAGATCACCGTCGACACCCAGTCATCGCAGGTCACCGTGACGTTCGAGGTGTCCGTCGCGGAATCACCGTGAGCTCCGCGTCGCCTGACGCGGAGCGATCCCGCGCCGCGGACGACCTCGACGACCTCTCCGCATGGATGGCGCGGCCCGTGACGGCCGAGAGCGACGCGGAGATGCGACGCACCCGAGCGATCGGACGCACGGTCGCCGGCATCTTCTGGATCGTCGTCCTGCTCGCCCTCGCAGCGGGCACCGGCTACACCATCTGGGCGCTGTCGGCGCCCGTACCCGAGCCGACGATCGAAGCCGGCGCACCCGCGGCGGACCCGGGGCCGACCGCGGCGATGGTCCGCCCCACCGAGGGCGCATCCGTCATCGCCGTCCGTGGCGCGTCGGAATACCTCGGGCCCGAAGCCGCGGCCGAGGGGATGATCGTGCGGACCGGCTCGGGGGAGCAGCAGCCCATCGCGAGCATCACCAAGCTCATCACCGCCCTGGTCGTCCTGGAGGCCCATCCGCTGGACGGGCTCGACGACCCCGGTCCCACGCTGACCTTCTCCGAAGCCGATCACGATCTCTACGACGCCTACTACGTGCAGGGCGCGACCGTGGCCGGCATGCCCGCGGGCAGCCGAATGTCGTTGCGCGACGCACTCGCGACGATGCTCATCCCGTCGGCGAGCAACTACGCGGATGCCGTGTCGACGTGGGCTTTCGGGTCGTCGTGGGGCTTCCGGGAGGCCGCCCGAGAGTGGCTCGATGCGCGAGGGCTGACGAGCACCGTCGTCGTCGACCCGACCGGGCTGGATCCTCGAAACGTCAGCACGCCCGATGACCTCATGCGATTGGCCGATATCGCGGCGGATGACGCCGTCGTCGCGCACATCTCCGGCACCCCCGCGGTGTCCTTCCCGGGCACCGGAACCGTGTACACGACCAACACCCTCCTGGGGCAGAGCGGGATCTCCGGGCTGAAGACCGGCAATCTCGGCCCGGGGACCTTCGGCCTGGTGTACACGGCCACGCTCGACGTCGCACCGGACGTGACGCTCGACGTGACAGGGGTGAGGCTGGGTGCGCAGTCACGGGATTCCCTGCACACCGACATCGTCCGCCTCCTCGACAGCGTGGAAGCCGGCTTCCACCCCGTGCCCGTCGCGCGTGCCGGTCAGACGGTGGGCACGGTGAGCGCTCCCTGGGGAGCGACCGCCGCCGTCGTGATCGCGGAGGATGCCGAGATCTTCACGTGGTCGGACACGCCGATCGCCTCCCGATGGGACAGCGTCCCCGTGGAGGTGCCGAGAGACGGCGCCGCAGTGGGGGTGATCACGTGGTCGGCCGGTCCTGAGACGGTGTCGGCGAACGTCGTCGTCGAGGGTGAGATCGAGCCGCCGTCGGCGTGGTGGCGACTGATGAATCCGGGGGAGCTCGGGTGAAGACACGGCGGATCTTCTCGATCCGTGAGGCGCGGGCGCCGGACGCCCACGACCTGGCAAAACTGCACGTGCGGACGTGGAAGGAGGCCTACGCGGAGCTCCTTCCGGCCGGCTTCTTCGACGATGCGCACCGGCGCGGGCGCCGTGACATGTGGCATCGCCTGCTGGGCGAGGACGGGCCTGCGGATGCGGTCATCCGCGTCGCGGTGTGCGACGGCGCGATCATCGGCTTCGCCATGGCGGGCCCACCGGTGCCGGATCCGAAGGGCGACGCTCCACCGGCGATCGACCGCCAGCTGTACATGCTCTACGTGCTCCAGGCGCATCACGGTCGCGGTGTCGGGCAGCGGCTGCTCGACGATGTCGCGGGTACGGACGCGATGGTGCTGTGGGTCGCGAAGGAGAACCCCCGGGCGATCGCCTTCTACCAGCGGAACGGGTTCGCCTTCGACGGGCGCGAGAAGTCCGATCCCGGGGCGCCCGCGATCACCGACGCCCGGATGATCCGTCCCGCCCGGGGCTAACTCCTCGGACCCGTGAGCTGGAACCGGTTCCATACGCGACGGCAGTCGGAACACCGGCGTTTGTGAGGAGTTGAGCCCGGCGTGAGCCGACCGGGAATCGGCGACGTCCGGTCCGATGCGGCTGAGTACGACCAGGGCGCGCCGGGTCGGCGCGCACCGAACTCCTCAGATCCGATCCACGCAGGGCCCAGCGCCGCCGTCGCGCGACGCGTCGCTACGAATCGGAGGAGTTCGGCACGGAGAACCAGACCCCGATCGGGGTCGAGCGCCCATTCTGCAATTGCCGATAATGCACATTATGTCAGGTCATTAGCCGGCGCCGACCGCGCCGCGCGATCCGCGCTCCTCCGGCCCTCTCCTGGCACGTCCCTCACGGACGCGAGATCTACGGCGTCGCCGCCGCCGGCGCGATCGCCGACGGGGCGCCGCAGACGGGTCTTCGTGGTCACGATGTAGCCGACCGCCGCGATTGTGTAGAACACCAGATCCGCGGCGACCTTGCCGACCAGCAACGCCCAGAACGGGTCCGGCACGAGCCACAGGGCCAGGGAGATCGCTCCGGGCCGCACCAGCAGACTGTCGAGAAGCTCAGCGCCGCCGAACTCGGCGGCCAGCAGGATGACGGTGGCCGCGGTCGCACGCGCGCCTCTGCGGCCGCGCCGATGCTGCTCTACGAGGACCATGACCGCCAGGACTCCGTAGAAGCCGAGATTCTCACCCACCACGGCCGCCATCGTGATCACGACGGGGTGTGCGCTGGTCCCCGCGACCGCGAGACCCGCCAGGACCAGCGCCGCGGTCCCGGCAAGCTCCGCGGGAAGATATCGACGAAGCCAGAACAGGATGCCGGTGCGACGAGACCCCGGCACCGCATGTGGGCGCCCCGGCTCCACCGGAACGACTGCTGCGTCGACGCTCTGCAGGATCGGCATCCGTTCCTCCTCGCCTCACAGGAGCGGAGAACGCGCGAGGTGATACGTCGATCGAGGCCACTCCCCCGATGGGCGCGTATCGTGTGGACAGCGTGCACGGTGCTCGCGGAAGGACATTCACCGCCTCATGTCAGCAGACTCCTCCCGACAGAAGCCCGAGATAGACGAGCGCCCGTTCCTCGAGGCGACCTCCGAGGCGAAATCGCGCTACGGGCGCTTCAACCTCGCGGTCATCGGCGGCACGGGCGTTGGCAAATCATCCCTGGTCAACGCGGTCTTCCAGCGTGATTGGGCCGCGGTCGGGAAAGGGCTGCCCGTCACGAAAGGTGTCCGCTACTACCACGACGATTCGCTCGGCATCTGGGACATCGAAGGGTTCGAGATCGGGTCGGCTGTACCGCCTCGGGAGCAGCTTCGCGACCATCTGAAGACGATCGAGCAGCACCCGCGGAACGAGCAGATCGCTGTCGTCTGGTACTGCGTGAAGGCGAACGATGATCGACTCACGCGGGCCGACATCGAGATGATCCAGGAACTGGACGCGCGCGGACTGCCCGTCATCCTCGTACTGACCAAGGTCGACTGGGAGCGCAACGCGCTCACGGGAAGCCGGCGTCCCACGAAGGGCACGCGGGAGTTCATCGCCTGGCTCGAGGAGCCGGTCGATGAGCACGGTCAGCCGATTACCATCCCCTTCGCCCGTGTCATGCCCACCTCGACGCGCGAGAGAGATGGAAAGGGCACGGGCCATGGGCTCGGTGATCTCGTCGCGGAGACCCTCGCGCTGTCGCCCGCCGACGTCCAGGACGCGTTTCGCATCGCGCAACGACTCAACCTCCCCTGGAAGCGCGAGATGGCGCGTCCGATCATCAACGGGGCCGCTGGACTCGCCGCCGGCGTCGCGGCGACGCCGATTCCCGTCGGTGATGCGCTGGCCCTGGCGCCGATCCAGCTCGGGATGATGGGACGCATCGCCGCGATCTACGACCTCGAGCTGAAGACGATGATGTCCGCGGGAGCACTGGCGCAGCTGGGAGTGCAGATCTCCGGTCAGGCGCTGGCTCGAAGCTTCTTGAAGCTCATCCCCGGCGCGGGGAACGCCGTCAACGCGAGCGTCGCTGCGGCTCTGACGGTGGCGATGGGCGAGGGATGGATGCGCCTGTGCGAACAGGTGCACACCGGCAAGCTGGACCTCGCCAAAGTCGGCGATGCCTGGGGCGACTTCGTCCCGGGCGCCCTGGACGTCGTGCGCAAGATGGCCCAGCAGCGCGTCGGCAGGAAGTAGGTGCGGATGTGCCGACACCGGACGCGTTCCACTGGGGACCACCGCACCCGATCGACGGCGTCATCGAGCCGCTTCTCTGGGGTCGGTCTCGATACTCGATCCTGCGGATCCCATCCGCCCTCGTCCGCGCCGCATCGGATGTCGGGACTCGACGGGTCTCCGGGCAGCTCGACGGAGTGGAGGTCAACCTCGCCCTGACGCGCGCCCCGGTCATCGACGACACCTTCGTCTGGACAGGGGCCTCCCTCCTCCGTCGCATGCGCCTCGAGGTGGGCGACCCGGTGCACGGCGCACTCGCTCCGGTCGACCCGGATTACGTGCCGCTCCCCCGCGATGTCGCGGCCGCGCTGTCCGAGCGAGGTACGCGCGGACGCTGGGACGCACGGCCCCCGAGCGAACGCCGTCGGATGCTGGTCCCGATCGAGTCTGCGGGAACCGACACGACCCGACGGCGACGGATCGTCGCGCTTCTCGACGAGGTCGGCGGCTGACGCCCCCGCGGCCCACCCGGCGGATTGCCAGGTGGTGGATCATCGCATCCGTTCTATGGTGGGCCGATGACGCGACAGCGGCGAAGCACGGGTGCGGTGGCGATCGCGACGGCGGGGGCGGTCGCGGTGGCGGCGTACGCCACGGTGGCCATCCTGCAGATCCTCCTCTGGAACCCGCTCGCCGCTGCACCGGGCCTGAGCCTGACCGAGATCCACGATGAGATGGCCGCCGCGGGCGAGCGCGTCTTCGCCCCCGGCGTCATCGGATTCCTCCTCGTGGGTCCTCTGCTCGCGGTGTTCCTCCTGATCGCCGCGCGTCGACCCGACACGACCCGTTCCGCGACGGCAATCGGGTATCTCGGCGTCCTCGCCGGCGGCGCGGTGGCGTACTTCCTCGCCTCCTTCGGCCCGGGTATGGCACTGGCGGACACCTTCCTGATCAGCGGAGCGGATGCCGCGCCTGCCGGCTGGATCCTCCTCGGCGTCAGCGCAGCATCCGTGATCGCTCTCGTCGCGGTCGTCGTATCCGTCGCCCTCCACGGGCGAGCCCGCCCCGGTACAGCCCTCTCCACCTGACCCCTCGCCCCGATGCGTGACCCTCGCGCCGCGCGGAGTAGCGTGGACTTCGTGTCCTTCCGCGCCGCGCTCCCCCGCTCGGAAGGCCCGGGCTGGCGCGCCTGGCTGATCTGGGGTGTCGGCGTCGCGGCGTACATGCTCGCCGTCATCAACCGCAGCTCGCTCTCCGCCGTCGGCGTGGACGCGGCCGAACGCTTCTCGGCCGACGCCGCGACCCTGTCGATGTTCGCGGTGATCCAGCTCGCGGTGTACGGAGGGATGCAGATCCCCGTGGGTCTTCTTCTGGATCGCTACGGGGCGCGACCGATCATGACGATCGGCATGATCCTGATGGCCGTGGGCCAGCTGACCCTCGCCCTCTCTCCCAGCGTCGGCGTCGCGATCCTCGCCCGTGCGCTCCTCGGCGCGGGCGACGCCGCCGTCTTCCCGAGCGTCCTCCGTCTCATCGCGACATGGTTTCCGGCGCAACGCGCGCCGGTGATGAGCCAACTCACCGGACTCGTCGGACAGGCGGGACAGCTCCTCGCGATCGCACCGCTCGCCGCCCTCCTGCACGCAACGAGCTGGGAGATCGCGTTCGGCTCGGTCGCCGGGCTCTGCGTCCTGTTCGCGATCCTCGTCGCCCTGCTCATCCGCAACCATCCCCCGGACCGCGCAGCGGACGTATCGGTGAACACCGAGACCGGAGCGATCAAGATCGTCCGTTCCTCGATCGACACGGGAGTCGGCATCCGTGCGGCCTGGGCGCATCCCGGCACCCGACTGGCCTTCTGGTCGCACTTCACCACGCCGTTCGCGGGCACGGCGTTCGTCCTCCTCTGGGGGATGCCGTTCCTCACCGCCGGCGAGGGCCTCTCCCCCGCGCAGGCGGCGTCGCTGCTGTCGCTGTATGTCGTGATCGGAATGCTGGTGGGGCCGTTCGTCGGCGATCTCTCCCGCCGGATCCCCCATCTCCGCTCCCGCGCGCTCGTCCTCCCCGCGGTCGGCATCCAGGCACTGGTGTGGGGCGTGGTGATCGCGTGGCCGGGACCGGCGCCGATCTGGATCCTCTACGCCCTCGCCTTCGCGCTCGCCATGGGTGGACCCGCGTCCATGATCGCGTTCGATCACGCGCGGACCCATAATCCGGCGCATCGCCTCAGCACGGCGACCGGCATCACCAACGTCGGCGGCTTCCTCGCCGCATTGATCGCGATCTTCGCGATCGGCCTCGCGCTCGATCTGCAGGGCGCGGGCACACCCGAGACCTATTCACTCGACGCCTTCCGGATCGCCTTCCTCACGCAGTTCCCGCTGTGGGCGCTCGGGGCGACCTTCATCGTCATCGAGCGGCGCCGCACACGTGTGCACATCGGGTGGGACGAACCCCGCCCGAAGAGGCGCTGAGACCCTCGCCCGCCTCGTCACCGCGGGACGCCGAAGCGCCCCTGCCCACGCCGAAGCCCCCGTGCGCACGAGGGCGCTCACGGGGGCTTCAGACCGATCGGGGCTCCGGACTCAGAGGCCCGCGGCGTCGTCGCTCGCGCTGGTGGAGCGACGCGTGACGCGCTCCCCGCCTGCGGAGTCGGTCGTGCGCGTGACCGAGTCGACCGACCGACGGCGCATCATCAGCACCAGACCGATGACGAAGATCACCGCGCCCGCAATCATGAGGATGTATCCGATCATGTCCAGGTTGACCCATTGGACATCGACGTTGACGGCGAAGGCGAGGATGGCGCCGACGGCGAAGAGGAAGATTCCCGCTCCGATGCTCATGCGAGGTTCCTTTCCGGGGCCGGGACGTGCGCCCTCCCCTGTACGGGACGGATGTCGCCCCCCGACGAGTGTGGCGCTTCGCGCGCGTTCACTGGGAGGCCTTGACAGCGGCTGATCGATGTGGATCAGGGGCCGGCCGTCGGCTCGATCGGCGTCCATTCGGCGAACTTCGGCATCCGTCCGTCGCCGGACGACGTGCGCGAGAGCCGTCGACGCACCCACGGGGCCACGTGCTCGCGGTAGTACGCCGCCCCGCGCGCCCCGGCGGGCGCGAGTTCGGGAAGCGACCACCATGCTGCCGGCGGTTCGAAGCCGAGGGTCGAGAGCACCCGCGCCGCGACGCGGTGGTGGCCGCGTGCGTTCATGTGCAGGCGATCCTCCGACCAGTACGGTGGAGTCGCCAGCTCGCGATCGGGCCAGTTGAGGGCTCGCAGCACGTCGGGGTACGCCTCGAACCGCTCCACCACGGCGGCCGAGAGGTGATCGCCCCGCTGCTTGACGAGCCGCCCCAGCGGCAGCTGACCCGAGGGGTTCGCGCCCGACAGCAGGATGAGCTGAACCCCTTCCTGGGCGCACCGCAGTCGTACGCGGTCGAAGGCTTCGACGATCGCGGCGATGCTCGTTCGCGGGCGGAGCATGTCGTTGCCGCCGCCGTTGAAAGACAGGTGGGTGGGCTTCAGCGCGAGGGCCGGCTCGAGCTGCTCGTCGACGATGGGCCAGACCAGCTTCCCGCGGATGGCGAGGTTGGCGTACTCGACCGGGGCGCTCGTCGCGTTCGCCCACCCCTCGGCGACGAGGTCCGCCCAGCCGCGCACCGTTCCGTCGGGCAGTTCGTCCCCCACCCCCTCGGTGAAGGAGTCGCCGATCGCCACGTACCGCACAGAAGACATCCCGACAGCCTAGGCCGGTCACCGATCGTCGAGACTCTTCCCGCGCCGATCGGCGAGCCCCCACGCGGCGATCGCAGCGACGGCGAAGAAGGCCCCGAACACGATGAAGAGCAGCGGTGCACCCCCTCCGGCGAGCAGCGGCGGGACGGTGAGGGGGGCGATGATCGAGGCGATCCGGCCGATCCCCGCCGCCCAGCCGGCGCCTGTCGCGCGAAGAGAGGTCGGGTACATCTCCGGTGTCACGGCATACAGCGCTCCCCATGCCCCGAGGTTGAAGAACGACAGGGCCATCCCCGCCCCGATGATCATCGCGACGCTGTCGGCGGTGCCGAAGACGAGAGCGGATGCCGCGGACCCGACGAGGAACACCGACAGCGTCGCGCGCCGTCCCCACACCTCGACGAGCCACGCGGCCACGGCGTAGCCCGGAAGCTGGGCGAGAGTGATCACGAGTGTGAACCCGAACGAGCGCACCAGGTCGTACCCCTGAGACACGAGGATCGACGGGATCCAGATGAAGGCGCCGTAATAGGAGAAGTTGACGCAGAACCACACGATCCACAGGCTCGCCGTGCGCGCGCGGAACTCCCCGCGCCACAGCCCGGAGACTCCTCCGCCGGCGCCGACGTCGGCATCCTCCGTCGTCCTGCCCTCGAACGACGCACGCTCCGGGCGGCGTGCCGACACCGGGCGGACGCGGTGTGCCGCGTCCTCGAAGCTGCGGACGACGCGTTCGGCATCGTCGTGGCGACCGCGGCGTGCGAGCCACCGCGGCGACTCCGGCAGCCCCCACCGCACCGCCAGCGCGTACGCGGCCGGGACGGCGCCGATGGCGAACGCCCACCTCCACCCGTCGTCGGATGCCGGGATGACGAGGAACCCGATGATGGCGGCAGCCGTCCAGCCGACAGCCCAGAAGGCCTCCAGGATCACGATCACGCGCCCTCGGATGCGCGCGGGCGCGAACTCCGAGACATAGGTGGAGGCGACCGGAAGCTCCGCACCCAGGCCGAGCCCCACCAGGAAACGGAAGACGAGCAGGGCAGCCAATCCCGTGACGAGAGCGCTGGCGCCGGTGGCGATCCCGTAGACGAGGAGGGTCAGCGCGAAGATCTGGCGCCGTCCGAACCGGTCGGCGAGGAGCCCGCCGAGGGTTGCGCCGATCGCCATTCCGAGAAAGCCGATGGACGCGATCCACGCCGTCTCGGACGGCTGCAGCTGCCATTGCACCGCCAGCGCGGCGATGATGAACGAGATGAGACCGACATCCATCGCGTCCAGAGCCCATCCGATCCCGGATCCCGTCAGAACGCGCAGATGCCTCCAGGTGAACGGCAGAGCGTCCATCCGAGCCGAAGTATCGGTGGTGCTCGGGGTGTCGGTGCTCACCGGCCCATGCTAGAGCGCGATCGGGACCGCATCGCGCTCCTCCGCCTCGGCGACCAGCTCGCGCACGCGCGGGATGACCTCGGTTCCGTACAGCTCGATGGAGCGCATGAGCTTCTCGTGCGGGAGCGTGCCGTTGGAGTACTTGAGGTCGAAGCGGTCCAGACCGAGGGCGAGGACGGTGTCGGCGATCTTGCGTGCGACTCGTTCGGGCGATCCGGAGTAGATGGCGCCCTCCCCCACGTCCTGCTGGAAACGCAGCCGGTTGTACGGCGGCCAGCCGCGCTCACGACCGATCGTGCTGAACATCACGTCGAAGGCCGGGTACGCCTCCTCCCACGCCTGCTCGTCGGTGTCGGCGATGTGACCCGGGGAGTGCACGCCGATCGGGCGCGCCTCATGGCCGAACTGGGCGAGCGAGCGGCGGAAGAGATCCGCGTAGGGCGCGAACCGCGCTGCCGGCCCGCCGATGATCGCGAGCATCAGACCGAATCCGTAGCGCGCGGTGCGGACGACGGACTCCGGGGAGCCGCCCACACCGATCCACGCCGGCATTCCGCTCTCCGTCTTCGGGAAGACCTCGGTCGCCTGCAGTGGCCGCCGCGTGGTGCCCTGCCAGGTGACCGGCTCCTCCTTCAGCAGCGCCGCGAGCAGGTCCAGCTTCTCTTCGAAGAGGACCTCGTAGTCCTTCAGTTCGTAGCCGAAGAGGGGGAACGACTCCGTGAAGGAGCCGCGTCCGAGGATCGGCTCGGCGCGTCCGTTCGACAGCGCATCGAGGGTCGCGAAGCGCTGGAAGACACGCACCGGGTCGTCGGAGGAGAGCACCGTGACGGCGGTGCCGAGACGGATGTCCTTCGTGCCGGAGGCGATCGCGGCGAGCACGATCTCCGGGCTCGACACCGCGTACTCCGGGCGGTGGTGCTCCCCCACACCGAAGAAGGCGACGCCCAGCTCGTCCGCGAGGGCGGCCTGGTCGACGACGTTGCGCAGCGTCTGCGCCTGGGACAGGAGCGCGCCGTCGGAATCGACGGTGACGTCCCCGAAGGTGTGCAGTCCGAACTCGATCATGGATCGTCCTTTCTATTCGCACGAATAGAACATGCGCGAGTTCAGCCTATTCCCTCCGGGACGTCGCCGTCGTCACCACGGCGCCCGGGGATTCCCGATCAGCGGGCGAGGGCCTCACGCAGGGTGTCCAGACCCACGCCGCCGACGTCGAGCGCCCGCTTGTGGAAGTCCTTGATCGAGAATGCGGCGCCCTCGCGTTCGGCGACGTCATCGCGCAGCTGCTCCCAGATGCGCTGCCCCACCTTGTACGACGGCGCCTGCCCCGGCCAGCCGAGGTAGCGGTTGACCTCGAAGCGGACGAACTCCTGGGGCATGTTCACGTTCTGCCCCATGAACTCCAGGGCGAACGGGGCATCCCACGCCGCCGCCCCATCCGGTCGCTGCTTCTCGAGATGCACGCCGATGTCGAGCGCCACACGTGCGGCGCGCATGCGCTGACCGTCGAGCATGCCGAGGCGATCGGCGGGATCGTCGAGGTACCCGAGCTGCTCCATCAGTCGCTCGGCGTACAGCGCCCATCCCTCAGCGTGCCCCGACGTCCCCGCGAGCAGCCGACGCCAGGAGTTCAGCTGCCCGCGGTTGTACACGGCCTGGGCGATCTGGAGGTGATGGCCCGGAACTCCCTCGTGGTACACGGTCGTCAGTTCCCGCCACGTGTCGAACTGGTCGACGCCCTCCGGCACCGACCACCACATGCGGCCGGGACGGGAGAAGTCATCGGTGGGACCGGTGTAGTAGATGCCGCCCTCCTTCGTCGGGGCGATCATGCACTCGAGCCTGCGGATCGGGTCCGCGATGTCGAAGTGCGTGCGGCCGAGCTCCTCGACCGCACGGTCGCTCACGCGCTGCATCCACTCCTGGAGCTGGGTCGTCCCGTGGAGCTTGCGCGCGTCGTCCTTCTCGAGGAACGCCACCGCCTCCTCGACACTCGCACCGGGCAGGATCTCGTTCGCGATCGACTCCTGTTCGGCGACCATGCGCGCGAGCTCCTCGACACCCCACTCGTAGGTCTCGTCGAGGTCGATCTCCGCTCCGAGGAAGCGCCGCGAGTGCAGCGCGTACAGATCCCGGCCAACGGCGTCCTTCTCCTCGGCGACCGGGGCGAGCTCGGACGTCAGGAAAGTCGCGAGCGTGTCGTACGCGACCCGCGCAGCGCCCGCGCGATCGGCGAGGTCGCGCGCGAGGGAGGCGGGGAGCTGCCCCTCGGACGGCGCCGCCTCGGCGGTGAACTCGGCGAAGAAGCCGGAGTCGTCGGTGTACCGGGCGATCTGGGCGGCGACCTCGACGACCTGACGACGCGCGGGGACGACACCCCTCGCCGCACCCTCGCGGAGCGTCGCGACATACCCTTCGATGGCGGCGGGCAGCGCGCCGAGCCGCTCGGAGATGACCGACCAGTCCTCCGGGGTGTCGGTCGGCATCAGATCGAATACTGCGCGGATGTCCTGTGCGGGCGAGGCGATCACATTGAGGTCCCGCAGGTGCCACTGGGCATCGGCGAGCTCCAGGTCGAGCTCGAGCTCGCGCGACAGATCGGCCTTCGTGACCCGGTCGATGTCGTCGACAGGCTCGGCCGCGGTGAGTTCGGCGAGGGTGGCCCGCGCGGCGGCGACGACGCGCTCGTGCCCCTCCGGGCTGTAGTCGCCGTAGCGGCCGTTGTGCTCGAAACGACCGATGTAGGTCGCGACGGTCGGTTCCAGCTCGGCGATGGTGTCGACCCACGCGTCGGCGATCGTGTCGATCGGCGTGGGTGTCCGGGAATTCTCAGTCATGGATTCGAGCCTAGGCAGGCGCACACGACCGCGCCAGCCGGCCACGCCGCGCGAACGCTCCGTGACTCAGTGACCGGCGGTGTCCCAATCTCCCCCACGCCCGATCTGCACGTCCAACGGAACCGTGAGGTCGGCGGCATCCGCCATCCGGACGCGGACGATCTCCTCCACGCGGTCCCACTCCCCCGTCGCGACCTCGACCACGAGCTCATCGTGGATCTGCAGCAGCACCCGGGAACGCAGGCCCTGGTGTCGCAGCTCCTCGTGGATCCGGAACAGCGCGATCTTCATGATGTCGGCGGCGCTGCCCTGGATCGGGGCATTCAGCGCGGCGCGCTCCGCGTTCTCGCGAAGGACCCGATTCGGGCTGGCGAGGTCGGGGAACGGCCGACGACGGCCGAAGATCGTCTCGGTGTAGCCGTCGATCCGAGCCTGTTCGACCGAGGAGCGGAGATAGTCGCGCACGGCACCGAAGCGGGCGAAGTACTCCATCATCAGCTGCTTCGCCTCGGACTGATCGATGCGCAGCTGCTTGGACAATCCGAACGCGGACAGTCCGTAGACGAGACCGTACGACATGGCCTTGACCTTCGTCCGCATCGCGGAGGTCACCTCTTCGGGAGCGACCGCGAACACCCGGGCACCGACGAAACGGTGCAGGTCCTCACCGGAGCGGAACGCCTCGATGAGCCCGGGGTCCTCCGACAGGTGCGCCATGATGCGCATCTCGATCTGCGAATAATCGGCCGTCAAGAGAGTCTCGTATCCCTCGCCCACCTCGAACGCGGCGCGGATGCGGCGACTCTCGTCGGTGCGGATCGGGATGTTCTGCAGGTTGGGGTCGGTCGAGCTCAGCCGCCCGGTCTGGCTGCCGGTCTGGACGTAGGTGGTGTGGATGCGCCCGTCCGCGGCGATCGCGCCGTCGAGGGACTCGATGATCTGACGGAGCTTCGTCGCCTCGCGGTGCTGCAGGAGGAGGCTCAGGAACGGATGCGGGTGGGATTCCTGCAGGTCGGCGAGCACGGCGGCGTCCGTGGAGTATCCGGTCTTGGTCTTCCGGGTCTTCGGCAGCTCGAGCTCGTCGAAGAGGACCTCCTGCAGCTGCTTCGGCGAGCCGAGGTTCACCTCGCGCCCGATCGCCGCGTACGCCTGCTGGGCGATACCGTCCGCGCGCGCGGCAAGCTCGGCGGAGAACCCGGAGAGCTTGTCATGAGAGACCGCGACACCGGCCAGCTCCATGTCGGCGAGAGCGGACAGGGTCGGCAGCTCGATGCCGGTGAGCACGGACGAGACGGATGCCGGCAACTCGGCGCGCAGGGCCTCGGCCACGCGCAGTGTGAACCAGGAGAGCTGACCGGGGGTCGCCCCCTCGTTCTCGGGGACGAGCTGCGACGGGTCCGCCTCGGGGAGCTTCTCGTCGAGATAGCGGTCGACGAGATCAGCGAGGGACTTGTCAGGGAGACTCGGCCGGAGCAGCCATCCGGCGATGACGGTGTCGAAGGCGAGGTTCGTCACCGTGATCCCGGTGCGGCGCAGCGCCTTGATCTGGGTCTTCGCGTCACTGAATGCCTTGGGCGTCTCACCGGCGAACCAGTCGCGCAGAATCCCGGCGAGGTCATCCGACCAGTCCGCCTCCACGGCGGTGGATGCCGTGGCGAAGCCGATCCGGTGCGGGAGACCGCCCCGGACGACGACCGTGACCCCGACCTCTCCCTCGGCTCCGCGCAGCCAGTCGGACAGCGCACCGGCATCGACGGTCGGCGAGGCGGGGAGGGGCTCGGCGGCGGCGGGCGAGGCCGCCGTCGCCTGATCGACGCCGGCGGCCTCGAAGACGCGCGGGAGAAGCGTGCGGAACTCCAGGCGCGCGAAGATGTCACGCACCGCCTGGGCGTCCATCGGCTGGACGGCGAGGTCTGCCGGAGTCACGGAGAGCTCGACGTCCCGCATGAGACGGTTCAGCATCCGGTTGCGACGCACGTCGTCGAGGTGCTCGCGCAGGTTTCCACCGACGACTCCCTTGATGGTGTCGGCACCCTCGAGGAGCGCATCCAGCGAGCCGAACTGGGTCAGCCACTTCACCGCGGTCTTCTCGCCCACCTTGGGCACACCCGGGAGGTTGTCGCTGGTCTCGCCGACGAGGGCGGCGATGTCGGGGTACTGCTCGGGCGGGACGCCGTACCGCTCGATGACCGCCTCCCGGTCGTAGCGCTTCAGCTGGGACACTCCCTGGACGTTCGGATAGAGCAGCGTGACGTCGTCGTTCACCAGCTGGATCGTGTCACGGTCGCCCGAGCAGACGAGCACGTGGAACCCGGCCGCGCTCCCCTCCTCGGCGAGGGTCGCGAGGATGTCGTCGGCCTCGACGTCCTCCTGCGCGAGGACCGGGATGCTCATGGCGGTCAGGCACTCCTGCAGAAGGGGGATCTGACCCTTGAACTCCGCCGGCGTCTCGGAGCGATTGGCTTTGTACTCCGGGTACTCGCGTGTGCGGAACGACTGCCGCGACGTGTCGAAGGCCACAGCGAGATGGGTCGGGCGTTCCGCCTTGATCAGGTTGACCAGCATCGACAGGAAGCCGTAGATACCGTTTGTGTGCTGTCCGTCCTTGGTCGAGAAATTGTCGACCGGCAGCGCGTAGAAGGCCCGGTACGCCAGCGAATGGCCGTCGACGACGAGGAGGGTAGGCTTTGCGGAGTCCGTCACCCTGCAAGCCTAGACGCGGCATCCGACGGTCGAATCTCCTCTGGACGGAAGGCGCCCCGATGACCACAGACTCCCGGAGCGACGAGGGCCTCGACTGGGCGCTCAGCCGAGGAATCGGCGCACTCGCGGAGAAGATGGGCTTCGAGTGGGTGACCTTCACAGCGGACCGCGCCGTGGGCCGGATGCCGGTGGAGGGCAACACGCAGCCGGTGGGACTGTTCCACGGCGGGGGCTATGTCGTGCTCGGAGAGTCGCTCGGCTCGATGCATGCCAACTACCTCGCGGGCCCCGGACGGCTGGCCGTCGGCGTCGACATCAACGCCACGCACACCCGCTCCGCCACGCGCGGGTGGGTCACCGGCGAGTGCGTGCCGCTGCACGCCGGACGCAGCCTCACGGTCCACGAGATCGTGGTCCGGGATGACGAAGGCCGGCGCTGCTCCACGGTGCGGATCACGAACATGATCCGCGACCTCGACCGCTGATCAGCCCTTCTTGGGCGCCAGCTGTTCGATGATCGCCTTGGCGACGTCCTGCATCGTCAGGCGGCGATCCATCGACGCCTTCTGGATCCAGCGGAACGCCTCCGGTTCGGACAGGCCCATCTTCTCGTTGAGAAGACCCTTGGCGCGGTCGACGAGCTTGCGGGTCTCGAACCGCTCGACCATGTCGGCGACCTCGGTCTCGAGCGTGATGATCTGCTCGTACCGGGCCAGAGCGATCTCGATGGCCGGGAGGAGGTCGTTCGGGGTGAACGGCTTCACGACGTAGGCGAGGGCCCCGGCTTCGCTCGCGCGCTCGACGAGCTCCTTCTGGCTGAAGGCGGTGAGGAGCACGACCGGCGCGATGTGGTTCTTGCTGAGCTTCTCGGCCGCGGAGATGCCGTCGAGCTGAGGCATCTTGACGTCCATGATGACGAGGTCGGGACGCAGCTCGGTGGCCAGGGCGACGGCGGTCTCACCGTCACCGGCCTCGCCGACCACGTCGAAACCGTTGTCGCGGAGGATCTCGACGATGTCGAGTCGGATGAGCGACTCATCCTCGGCGACGACGACGCGACGGGGGGTGGGTGCCGTGGTGGTTTCCTGCTCAGTCACCATTGAATCCTACGGTATGGTCGTTCGCGGACCAGCCGGTGTGGCGGAATGGCAGACGCGACCGACTCAAACTCGGTTGCCCGCAAGGGCGTGTGGGTTCGACTCCCACCACCGGCACGTGGCGAAGGCCGCGACCCGTCAGGGTTGCGGCCTTCGCCACGTTCGGGTGGCGCGGCTCGGGAAGAGCCCGCGTGTGGGTGGGCCCACGCGGCCGGAGGCTCCGCGCGGTGCGGAGCAGCGCGTGGAGTGGCCGTGGGGACGACTCCCACCACCGGCACGTGCGGAAGGCCGCGACCCGTCAGGGTTGCGGCCTTCCGCACGTTCAGCCTCATGACGAGAACGACGAAGCGGCCGCCGGAGAACCGGCGGCCGCTTCGTCGTTCGTCACGCTTCCGCTTTGTAGATGGGCGCGTTGCCGTTGACGGCGTCGCCGACCTTGTGGATGCGGATGTCGTTGGTCGAGCCGATGATCCCGGGAGGGGACCCGGAGATCACGACGACCTTGTCGCCGACCTCGGCGAGCTTGTTGTCGAGGAGGTAGTTGTCCACCTGGATGAACATCAGGTCGGTGTGGGCGACGTGCTCGACGAGCGTCGACTGCACACCCCAGGTGAGGGCCATGCGACGACGGATCGCCGGGTCCGGCGCGAAGCCGAGGATCGGGATGTTCGGGCGCAGACGCGACATGCGGCGCGCCGTGTCGCCCGACTCGGTGAACAGGCACAGGTACTTCGCGTCGACGAACTCCGCGACCTCCATGGCCGCCAGCGTGATGGCGCCGCCCTGGGTGCGGGGCTTCGTCGTGAGGGGCGCGATCCGCTCGAGGCCGTGCTCCTCGGTGGAGGCGATGATGCGGGCCATGGTCTCGACCACGACGACGGGGTACGCGCCGACGCTGGTCTCGCCGGAGAGCATCACTGCGTCCGCGCCGTCGAGGACGGCGTTGGCGACATCGCTGGTCTCCGCGCGGGTCGGAACAGGGCTGCCGATCATCGACTCGAGCATCTGCGTCGCGACGATCACGGGCTTGGCCATGCGCCGGCAGAGCTCGACCGCGCGCTTCTGCACGATCGGGACGGCTTCGAGCGGGAGCTCGACGCCGAGGTCGCCGCGGGCGACCATGATCCCGTCGAATGCGTCGATGATCTCCTCGAGGTTGTCCACCGCCTGCGGCTTCTCGATCTTGGCGATGACGGGGACGCGCACGCCCTCCTCCGCCATGATCTCGTGGACCCGCTGGACGTCCTTGGCGTCGCGCACGAAGGACAGCGCGATGAGATCCGCGCCCGCGCGCAGACCCCAACGGAGGTCCGCCTCGTCCTTCTCCGACAGCGCCGGGACGTTCACGGCGACCCCGGGGAGGTTGATGCCCTTGTTGTTGGAGACGGGACCGCCGACGACCACCTTGGTGGTGACGACCGTGCCGTCGGTCTCGACGACCTCGACGCGGACCTTGCCGTCGTCGATGAGGAGGAAGTCGCCGGGCTTGACGTCCTGCGGGAGCCCCTTGAAGGTCGTCGAGACGATCTCCGCCGTGCCGGGGATGTCCTCGACGGTGATCTTGAAGATGTCGCCGGGGGCGAGCTCGTGCGGGCCGTTCTCGAACCGCCCGAGGCGGATCTTCGGGCCCTGCAGGTCGACGAGGGCGGCGACCGCACGGCCGGCATCCTCTGCGGCCTTGCGCACATTGGCGAAGTTGTTGTCGTGGACCGAGTAGTCCCCGTGGCTCAGGTTGAAGCGGGCGACGTCCACACCGGCGTCGATGATGGCGCGAACCATCTCGTACGACGATGTGGCCGGACCCAGCGTGGCGACGATCTTGGCGCGTCTCATCCGTGGATTCTCCGGGTGGGTAGGGGGCGAAGTGCCGGGGCCAGCCTACGCGGGCTGCAGACCGATCGCGACATCATGCGGTCCGACCGGAGCGGGAAGCTCGGTCTCGCCCATGAGGAAGCGGTCGACGTGCGCCGCGGCGGCGCGACCTTCGGCGATGGCCCACACGATCAGCGACTGTCCGCGACCGGCGTCGCCGGCGACGAACACGCCGGGAGCGGTGGTCTGGTAGTCGTTCTCGCGGTGGACGTTCCCGCGCTCGGTGAACTGCGCGCCCAGCTGCTCCTCGAGGTCGGCGCGCTCGGGGCCCGTGAACCCCATCGCGATGAGCACGAGGTCCGCCGGGATCTCACGCTCGGTCCCGCTCTTGGGCACGCGGCGTCCGTCGACGAACTCCGTCTCGGCTACACGCAGCGCGCGGACCTCGCCGACGTCGTTGCCGAGGAATTCCACGGTCGAGGCGAGGTAGCTGCGCTCCCCGCCCTCCTCGTGCGCGGAGGCGATCTCGAACAGCGTCGGACTCATCGGCCAGGGCTGGTTCTCCGGACGCTCCTCCGGAGGGCGGCGTCCGATGGCGAGGTTCGTGACGCTCAGAGCACCCTGGCGGTGGGCGGTGCCGATGCAGTCCGCACCGGTGTCGCCGCCGCCGATGACCACGACGTGCTTGCCCTCGGCGAGGATCTGATTGGCCGGGGCGTCGCCGGCGACGGCGCGGTTGGACTCGACGAGGTACTCCATTGCGAAGTGCACGCCGTCGAGGTCCCGTCCGGGGATCGGGAGCTCGCGCGGCAGGGTGGCACCGGTGGCGACGACGACGGCGTCGTACCGGGCGCGCAGGTCGCTCCAGGAGATGTCGCGACCGACCTCGACCCCGGCTCGGAAACGCGTGCCTTCATCCTGCATCTGTCGCAGACGGGCCTCGAGGTGCCGCTTCTCCATCTTGAAATCGGGGATGCCGTACCGAAGAAGGCCGCCGATCCGATCGTCCCGCTCGTAGACGGCCACCGTGTGGCCGGCACGGGTGAGCTGCTGGGCGGCGGCGAGGCCGGCGGGGCCCGAGCCGACGACGGCGACGGTCTTCCCGGTGAGGCGACCGGGCGGCTCCGGCTCGACCCACCCGCGGGTGAAGGCCTCGTCGATGATCGAGACCTCGACCTGCTTGATGGTCACCGGGGGTTGGTTGATGCCCAGCACGCAGGAGCTCTCGCAGGGCGCCGGGCACAGGCGTCCGGTGAACTCCGGGAAGTTGTTCGTGGCGTGCAGCCGCTCGATGGCCGCACGGCCCTCGCCGCGCCACGTGAGGTCGTTCCACTCGGGGATGAGGTTCCCGAGCGGGCATCCCTGGTGGCAGAACGGCACACCGCAGTCCATGCATCGCCCCGCCTGACGGCGGAGGACCGCGCTGTCGCCGGGCTCGTAGACCTCTTTCCAGTCCATGATGCGCACCGGAACCGGCCGCCGCGGCGGCAGCTCTCGATCGGTGACTTTCAGAAAGCCTTTGGGATCAGCCACCGGTCACCTCCAGGATGCGGCTCCAGACGACGTCACCGTCGGGGTCCAGCCCCTCGGCGGCCGCCGCCTGGCGGGTCTGCAGAACCGCGGCGTAGTCGCGCGGCATGACGCGGACGAAGTCGTCCAGTGTGTTCTCGAAATCCGCGAGCATCGCGGCGGCGAGGGTCGAGTCGGTTTCCGCGACATGCTGCTGCAGCAGGTCGCGGAGGATCTCGGCGTCGCCGGAACCCAGCGCGCCGAGCTCGAGCTCGCCGCTGGCGAGGGCCTCGCGGTTCACCAGCGCTTCGTCCAGCTTGTAGACGTACGCGGTTCCTCCCGACATGCCCGCACCGAGGTTGCGTCCGGTACCGCCGAGGATGACCGCGAGTCCACCGGTCATGTACTCGAGGGCGTGGTCCCCGACGCCCTCGACGACGGCGGTGGCACCGGAGTTGCGCACGAAGAAGCGCTCCCCCACCACCCCGCGCAGGAACATCGTCCCCTGCGTGGCGCCGTAGCCGATGACGTTCCCCGCGATGACGTTCTTCGACGCGTCGAAGGTCGCCGCGCGGGGCGGGCGGACGACGATCTGTCCTCCCGAGAGTCCCTTGCCGACGTAGTCGTTCGAGTCCCCCTCGAGTCGCAGGGTGATGCCCGCGGGCATGAAGGCACCGAACGACTGACCGGCGGAACCCGTGAGGTTCACCTCGATCGTGCCCGTCGGCAGCCCGTTCTCGCCCTGGACGCGGGTGACGTGGTGCCCGAGAAGGGTCCCCACGGCGCGCGCCGTGTTGCGGATCGGGAGGTCGAGGACGAGGTGGCCGCCGTGGGCGATCACATCCTGCGCGCGCTCGATGATCTGCACGTCGAAGTGCTCGTCGAGCTCGTGGTCCTGCAGGCGACCGCTGCGGCGCGGCTCGGACTCCGCGAACGCCGGCCCCTCGAGGACGGGGGCGAGGTTCAGCCCGCTCGCCTTCCAGTGCTCGACGGCGCCCTCGATGTCGAGGAGCTCGGTGTGGCCGATGATCTCGTCGAGCGAGCGATAGCCCAGAGCCGCTAGGTATTCGCGCACCTCCTCGGCGACGAACTCCATGAAGTTCACGACGAACTCCGGCTTGCCCGTGAACCGCGCGCGCAGGGTCGGGTTCTGCGTCGCGACGCCGACCGGGCACGTGTCGAGGTGGCAGACGCGCATCATGATGCACCCGGAGACGACGAGCGGAGCGGTCGCGAAGCCGAACTCCTCGGCCCCCAGGAGAGCGCCGATGACGACGTCCCGTCCGGTCTTCAACTGCCCGTCGACCTGCACCACGACGCGGTCGCGCATGCCGTTGAGCATCAGGGTCTGCTGCGTCTCGGCGAGGCCCAGCTCCCACGGTGTCCCCGCGTGCTTGAGCGAGTTCATCGGGCTCGCACCGGTCCCGCCGTCGTGCCCCGAGATGAGGATGACGTCGGCGAGGGCCTTGGCGGTTCCGGCGGCGACGGCCCCGATGCCCGACTGGCTGACGAGCTTCACGTGGACCCGGGCCGCGGGGTTGGCGCGCTTGAGGTCGAAGATCAGCTGCTTCAGGTCTTCGATCGAGTAGATGTCGTGGTGCGGGGGCGGCGAGATGAGACCCACGCCGGGGGTCCCCCCGCGCGTCCGCGCGATCTGGGGGTACACCTTCTGCGGAGGGAGCTGACCGCCTTCCCCGGGCTTGGCGCCCTGTGCCAGCTTGATCTGGATGTCATCGGCCTCGGTCAGGTACAGGCTCGTGACGCCGAAGCGTCCCGACGCGACCTGCTTGATCGCGCTCCGACGCTCCGGGTCCAGGAGCCGCTCGACGTCCTCGCCGCCCTCGCCGGTGTTCGACTTTCCACCGATCCGGTTCATCGCGATCGCCAGCGTCTCGTGAGCCTCCTTGGAGATCGAGCCGTAGCTCATCGCTCCGGTCTGGAAGCGCTTGACGATGGAGGCCACCGATTCGACCTCGTCCAGCGGCACGGGGGTCCGGCCCTCGGTGCGCAGACGGAACAGGCCGCGGAGAGTCTTCAGCTCCTGCGCCTGGTCGTCGACCATCCGCGTGTACTCGCGGAAGATGTCGTACCGGCGCGTGCGGGTGGCGTGTTGGAGGCGGAACACCGTCTCGGGATTGAACAGGTGCGGTGCACCGTCACGCCGCCACTGGTACTCGCCGCCGGTCCACAGACGCTCGTGCGCACGCACCGCGCCGTCCTCGGGGTACGCGTACGCGTGGCGCGAGGCGTTCTCGGCCGCGATGACATCGAGGCCGATGCCGCCGAGCTTCGACTCGGTACCGGTGAAGTACGTGTCGACGAAGTCCTGCGACAGGCCCACGGCCTCGAAGACCTGCGCACCGGCGTAGGAGGACACCGTGGAGATGCCCATCTTCGACATGATCTTCAGCACGCCCTTGCCGAGCGCGTAGATGAGGTTCTTGACCGCCTTCTGCGGCGTGACACCGGTGATGAAGCCCGCCCGCACGAGGTACTCGACCGTCTCCATCGCGAGATACGGGTTGACCGCCGAGGCGCCGTAGCCGATGAGCGTGGCGACATGGTGCACCTCGCGGACGTCGCCCGCTTCGACGACGAGCCCGCATTTCATGCGCGTCTGCTTGCGGATGAGGTGGTGGTGCACGGCCGCGAGCATCAGCAGGGAGGGAATCGGCGCGAGGTCCTTGTTGGAGTCGCGGTCGCTCAGGACGATGAACTCCGCTCCGTCCTCGATGGCCTGGTCGACCTCGGCGCACATCTGCTCGAGGCGCTTCTTCATGCCCTTGTGTCCGGCCTCGACGCGGTAGAGCCCGCGGATCGTGACCGACGTACGGCCCGGGAGAGCCGTGTCGATGTGCTGGATCTTCGCGAGCTCGTCGTTGTCGATGACGGGGAAGTCGAGGGTCACGGTGCGCGTGTGCTCCGGCCCCCACTCCAGCAGGTTGCGTTCCGGTCCGAGACCGAGAGAGAGCGAGGTGACGACCTCTTCGCGGATGGAGTCCAGCGGAGGGTTCGTGACCTGCGCGAACTGCTGCGTGAAGTAGTCGAAGAGCAGCCGCGGTCGCTCGCTGAGGACCGCCACGGGGGTGTCGCTGCCCATGGCGCCCAGGGGCTCGGCACCGGTCTGCCCCATGGGGGTCAGCAGGATCCTGACCTCCTCCTCGGTGTAGCCGAACGTCCGCTGGCGGCGCGTGATGGAGGCGATCGGGTGGACGATGTGCTCGCGCTCGGGGAGGTCGGCCAGCCGCACACGTCCGGCGTCCAGCCATTCGCGCCACGGGTGCAGCTGCGCGAGCTCGCCCTTGATCTCCTCGTCCTCGATGATCCGCCCCTGAGCGGTGTCGACGAGGAACATGCGCCCGGGCTGGAGGCGCCCGCGGCGCTTGATGCGCTCGGGAGCGAAGTCCAGCACTCCGGTCTCGCTGCCGATGACGACGAGGCCGTCGGTGGTCTCGGTCCAGCGGCCCGGTCGCAGACCGTTGCGGTCGAGCGTCGAGCCCACGACCGTGCCGTCCGTGAAGATCAGTGCGGCCGGTCCGTCCCACGGCTCCATCTGCATGGAGTGATACTCGTAGAAGGCGCGCAGGTCGGGGTCGACGTCGGCCTGCTTCTCGTAGGCCTCGGGCACCATCATCATGACGGCGTGCGGCAGGCTCCGCCCGGTGAGGGTCAGGAGCTCCAGGACCTCATCGAAGGACGCCGAGTCGCTCGCACCGGGGGTGCAGATGGGCAGCAGCGGGTCGATCTGTCCGAGGAGCTCGGACTCGAGCTGCGACTGCCGCGCCCGCATCCAGTTGCGGTTGCCCTTGACCGTGTTGATCTCGCCGTTGTGCGCGAGCATGCGCAGGGGCTGGGCGAGCGGCCACGACGGGAACGTGTTCGTGGAGTAGCGGGAGTGCACCACGGCGAGCTCGGAGGCGAAACGCTCGTCCTGCAGGTCGGGATAGAACGGTTCGAGCTGCAGGGTCGTGACCATGCCCTTGTACCCGAGCGTGCGGGCCGACAGGGACACGAAGTACGCGTCCAGCTCCGTCCGGGCGCGCTTGCGCAGCCGGAACGTGCGGCGGTCGAGGTCGATACCGGAGAGGGCCGGGGCATCGCCCACGGCGGGCCGTGAGACGAAGAGCTGCTCGAAGACCGGACGCGCGGCGAAGGCGAGCTTGCCGAGGTTGTCGTCCTCCGTGGGGACCTCGCGCCAGCCGAGCACCGTGAGGCCCTCGGACGCGGCGATCTTCTCGATCCCCGCCTTCTGCGCAGCCCGGGCCTCGTCATCGCGCGGCAGGAACACCATGCCCGCTGCGTACTCCCCCGCAGCCGGCAGCGCGAAGTCCACTACCGCGCGCAGGAAGGCGTCCGGCATCTGAGTGAGGATCCCGGCCCCGTCACCGGTGCCGGCGTCCGAGCCGATCGCGCCGCGGTGCTCGAGGTTCCGCAGCGCCGTGAGCGCCAGGTCGACGATGTCGTGACCGGGTTCGCCGCGCAGGGTGGCGACCATCGCCAGACCGCACGCGTCCTTCTCGAAGTCCGGGTTGTACATTCCCTGCTTGCGCGGGAAGCCGGACAGCCCGGATGCCGGGGTGCTCGCCTCGGGGGCGTTGCGACGGGGGCTCGATGCCATACCAACCGTCCTCACGTTGATGCTCAAAATGGGACGACGTCGGCCCGGGACTCGATGAACTGCCTTGTACGGGTCGTTCGGTGAGCGCTATTTCGTGGCGGGTGTGCTTGTGGCGCTGCCCCCGACCGGCTCGGACGTCGGCGGTTCGCTGACGTCGACGAAGTCGTCGGTGTCCTGCGATTGTACAGCCCCGTCCGGGTGCCATTCGCGACCCGCGACATAGGGCGAGGGTTCGCGACCCGGGTGCCGACGGTTCTGCACGACCATGATCGCGATGCCGATCACGACGCCGAGGATGGCGGCCCAGACGTTGGTGCGCAGACCCAGGATGATCTCACTCGGGTCGATGCGGATGGACTCCCACACGATGCGGCCGGCGCTGTACCAGATGAGGTAGAGGCCGAACAGGCGTCCCCACTGGAGCTTCAGCGCACGGCCGGCGGCCACGAGGACCACGACGCCCGCGACGTTCCAGATGACCTCGTAGAGGAAGGTCGGGTGGAAGAGCGTCCCCTCCGGCAGTCCGACGGGCCAGGCGGCATTGGGGTAGTCGATCTCCAGGCCCCAGGGCAGGTCGGTGGGGAGTCCGTAGAGCTCCTGGTTGAACCAGTTGCCGAAGCGCCCGATGGCCTGGGCGAGAAGGAGACCCGGCGCGAGGGCGTCGGCGAACGTCCAGAAGCGGATGCCGGTCCACCGGCATCCGAGCCACGCACCGACGGCGCCGCCGATGAGCGCGCCGTAGATCGCGATCCCGCCCTCCCAGATGTACAGGGCGCTCAGGGGGTTCCGGCCCTCGCCGAAGTAGAAGTCCCAGTGCGTCAGCACGTGGTAGACGCGCGCCGTGATGATCGCCAGCGGAACGGCGAGCAGGGCGATGTCGATCACGACCCACGGTTCGGCGCCACGCTTGGTGAGCCGGGCATTGGTCCACAGCACCGCAGCGACGATTCCGGCGATGATGCACAGCGCGTAGAAGTGGATGCGCAGTGGTCCGAGGTCGATGTAGCTGATCGAAGGGCTCGGGATGCTGGCGAAGACGCCCGCGGCGACGGTGATCATGAAGAGCAGTGTCCTTGCTGAGGGGATGCCGGCGAGTCGCCGACGTGTGCAGTCTAGTTCGACGCGCGCGCGGTGCCCGCAGAGAGGGCACGGGCGGTCTCGCCGAGGGACTCCAGTCCCCCGTCGCGAAGGGCGCGGACGAGCGCGGTGCCGACGATCGCGCCGTCCGAGTACTCCACGACACCGGCGACGTGGTCGGCGTTGGAGATGCCGATGCCGACGCAGGCGTGCGCGGCTCCGTGCTCGCGCAGACGGGACACGAGTCGCCGGGCCGCGGCATCCAGGTCCGCACGTTCGCCGGTGATCCCCATCGTCGACACGGTGTAGACGAATCCGGTCGACGCCTCGACGATCATCTTCAACCGCGCGTCGGTGGACGTGGGGGCGGCGAGGAAGACCCGGTCGAGACCGGTGCGCTCACTGGCCCGGATCCACTCCTCGGCGGCGTCCGGCGTGATGTCCGGGGTGATGAGCCCCGCACCGCCAGCCGCGGCGAGCCCGTCGGCGAACCGATCGATCCCGAACTGGTAGATCGGGTTCCAATACGTCATGACCAGGACCGGCACATCCGTGCGCCGGGTAATCTCCCGCACAGCCTCGAATGTGTCGCGCAACCGGAACCCGGCGGCGAGAGCCGCCTGTGTGGCCTCCTGGATCACCAGACCGTCCATGACCGGGTCGGAGTACGGCGGCCCGAGCTCCAGGATGTCCACGCCGTTCTCCGCGAGGGTCACCGCCGCGTCGATGCTGGTCTGCAGGTCGGGGTAGCCGATGGGCAGGTACCCGATCAGTGCGCCACGGCCCTCCGCGCGGGCGGCGTCGAGCGCCGCCGAGACCCGCGAGGTCACGCCGACGCCCCCTCGTCGTAGAGGCCGAAGTACTTCGCCGCCGTGTCCATGTCCTTGTCCCCACGGCCGGAGAGGTTCACGGCCAGGATGGCGTCCGGACCGAGTTCGCGACCGATGCGCAGGGCTCCGGCCAGAGCGTGGGCGGACTCGATCGCCGGAATGATGCCCTCCGTCTCGGAAAGCAGGCGCAGCGCCTGCATCGCCTCGTCATCCGTGGCGGGGATGTACTCTGCGCGCCCGATGGCCGCGAGCCACGCGTGCTCGGGGCCGACGCCCGGGTAATCGAGACCGGCGGAGATCGAGTGGGATTCTGTGGTCTGGCCGTCCTCGTCCTGCAGGACGAACGTCTTCGCTCCGTGCAGGACGCCGGGACGGCCCCGGCCGATCGAGGCGGCGTGACGAGGCGTGTCGACGCCGTCTCCCGCCGCCTCGACACCGTAGAGCTTCACGCCCTCGTCGTCGAGGAACGCGTCGAACATGCCGATCGCATTGGATCCGCCGCCGACGCAGGCGAGGACGGCATCGGGGAGCCGGCCGGTCTCGTCCAGGAGCTGGGCGCGCGCCTCCTCGCTGATGATCTTCTGGAAGTCGCGGACCATGGCCGGGAACGGATGGGGCCCGGCGGCGGTGCCGAAGATGTAGTTCGTGGTCTCGACGCTCGAGACCCAGTCCCGGTAGGCCTCGTTGATCGCGTCTTTGAGGGTGCGGGATCCCGTCGTCACCGGGATCACCTCGGCGCCGAGGAGCCGCATGCGCGCGACGTTCAGGGCCTGACGCTGCGTGTCGACCTCGCCCATGTACACGGTGCAGTCGAATCCGAACAGCGCCGCCGCGGTGGCGGTGGCGACACCGTGCTGCCCTGCTCCGGTCTCGGCGATGACGCGGGTCTTGCCGAGCCTCTTGGTAAGGAGAGCCTGGCCGATGACGTTGTTGATCTTGTGCGAACCGGTGTGGTTCAGATCCTCCCGCTTGAGGAAGATGCGCGCACCACCGGCGTGCGCGGCGAATCGCGGCACCTCGGTGATCGGCGACGGTCGTCCGCCGTACGAGCGCAGGAGGCTGACGAACTCCGCCTGGAAGGCGGGATCGACCTTGGCGGCGTCGTAGACCTCCGTCAGTTCATCGATCGCGGCGATCAGGGACTCGGGCATGTACCTTCCGCCGAATTCGCCGAAGAACGGCCCGGTCACTTCACGAAGACTCATCAGGACTCTCTTCCTCCGGGGAGGGTGTCCGCGCCCGCATCGAGGAAGGCACGGAGGGTGGTGACGGGATCGCTGGTGACCAGCGCCTCGCCGATGAGGACGACGTCTGCGCCCGCAGCGCGGTAGTGGGCGACGTCGTCCGGGGTGAGCACCGCGGACTCGGCGATCTTGATCGTCCCCGAGGGGATGCGCTCGACCAGACGACCGAAGAGGTCCCGGTCCAGCTCGAACGTGGACAGGTCTCGGGCGTTGACACCGATGAGGTCTGCGCCGAGGTCGACGGCGCGGTCGACCTCCTCCGCGGAGTGCGTCTCCACGAGCGGGGTCATGCCGAGCTCGCGCGTGAAGGCGTGCAGGCGGAGGAGCGTCTCCTGGTCGAGGGCGGCGACGATGAGCAGGACGAGGTCGGCTCCGGCGGCGCGAGCCTCGAGCACCTGATACTCGTCGGCGATGAAGTCCTTCCGCAGGACGGGCAGCTGAACCGCGCCGCGGACCGCGTCGAGATCGGCGAGGCTCCCCTTGAAGCGCCGCCCCTCCGTGAGGACGGAGATGGCGGACGCGCCGCCCTCCTCGTAGCGCCGCGCCTGGAGGGCGGGGTCGGGGATGCTCGCGAGGTCGCCGCGGGACGGGCTCGCCCGCTTGACTTCGGCGATGATCTTCACGCGATCGGCCGGAGCGAGCGCGGCCAGGACATCCAGCGCAGGGGTGCGCGCGAGGGCAGCGGCCTCCACCACGGCACGGGGCGCGAGGAGTGCGCGCGCCTCGGCGTCCTCCACCGCGCCGGCCGTGAGGTCGGCGAGCACGCTCAGTGCTCTTTCGCGATGTACTTGGTGCCGTTGACGCCGTAGCCGGCCTTGGCCATGATCCAGCCGGTCAGGAGGCCGACGACGAGCAGGCCCGCCGAGGCCCAGACGAGGACCGGCATGTCGAACCAGTAGAACAGCGTGCCGAGCGCGACCGCGACCAGCATGATCGTGACGGCCGTCCAGGCGGCGGGAGAGTGTCCGTGGCCGGGGTCACCGATCTCGTTGCTCATGGGGGATCCTCCTGTCGACGCGGGTTTCCCAGTCTAGCGGTCGGCGGTCGGGTCTTCTCCGCGCGACAGGTCGTCCCACGAGTCGATCGCCGTGTCCCGGGCGGCATCCGCCGGTCGCGCACCGTCCGCGGCTCCCGGACGCGTGGGCGCGTCGCCCTCGGAGCGGTAGCGGCGATCGGCGCTGCGCCACCGGCGCGCGGTCGCCAGGATCAGGATGCCGCTCGCGGCGAGGACGAGCCAGGCGACCAGCGTGATGTACGGCCAGGGCGTGGGGGTGAGCGAGGCGACGAGATCGCTCACCGCTCGGGATCCCGTGATGCCGGTGGCCTCGGTCACGCTCGCCGATACGGCCGAGATCGGTGTCGCGAAGGCGGTACCGGCGGTCAGTGCCCCCAGCAGCGCGGCGATGACGAGCGTCAGCGCACCGAAGACGTATCGGAGCACCACGCCGACGATGGACAGTGCGCCGCCGAGCGCGAGGACCGTGAGGCTCAGAGGGGTCAGCAGGGCGAGGGCGCCGTCACCCGGCACGAGGAGGGGTTCGGCGGCACCGTCGTCGAGCACGACCGTGAACCAGGTCTGGGTCGCCGAGATGACCCCGAGGGCTCCGCACGCGAGGAGCGTGAGGACGCCGAGCAGACGGGCTCGGGCGATCACTCCCCGGCCTCCGGCCCGCGGGCGGGATCCAGGTCGAGGGTGTCGAAGCAGGACCGGAGACCGGTGTGGCACGCGGCGCCGACCTGCTCGACCTCCACGAGGATGGCGTCCCCGTCGCAGTCCAGGTGCGCACCGCGGACAAGCTGGATGTGACCGGACGTGTCGCCCTTGCGCCAGTACTCCCGGCGGGAGCGCGACCAGAAGGTCACCCGACCCTCCGTCAGCGTGCGACGGAGGGCTTCGGCATCCATCCAGCCGAGCATCAGGACCTCACGGGTGTCCCACTGCTGGACGATGGCGGCGACGAGACCGTCCTCGGCGAAGCGGACACGCGCGATCCGCTCGGCGACGGTGTCGTCGGGGATGCCGGTGGAATCGACGGCGCTCATGCGGCGGTCTCCCCGGGCACGAGCCCCTCGCGCACCGCGATGCCCTGATCGGCCATGCTGCGCTTGACGTCGCCGACGGTGAGCTGGCCGGTGTGGAACACCGATGCGGCGAGCACGGCGTCGGCGCCCGCTGCGATGGCCGGGCCGAAGTGCTCGGCGGCTCCGGCCCCGCCGGAGGCGATCACGGGCACGCGCGAGGCCTCCCGCATGAGCCGGACGAGCTCGAGATCGAAGCCCTCCCGCGTGCCGTCGGCGTCGATCGAATTGACCAGCAGCTCGCCCGCACCCCGCTCGATGGCTTCTCGAGCCCAGGCGAGGGCGTCGATGTCGGTGGCGGTGCGTCCGCCGTGGGTGGTCACCACGAAACCGGACGGGATCTCGTCCGTGGGGCCCCCGGGACGTCGCATCACGTCGAGCGAGAGGACGAGGACCTGGGCGCCGAAACGATCGGCGATCTCGTCGAGGAGCGCGGGACGAGCGATCGCCGCCGAGTTCACCCCGATCTTGTCCGCCCCCACCGCGAGCAGGCGCGCGACGTCATCGACCGAGCGCACTCCCCCGCCGACGGTCAGGGGGATGAAGACCTCCTCGGCGGTGCGCCGCACGACCTCGTAGGTCGTCGCCCGCTCGTCGACGGTCGCGGTGACGTCGAGGAAGGTGATCTCGTCGGCGCCCTGGCGGAAGTACTCCCGGGCGAGCTCGACCGGGTCCCCCATGTCGCGGAGATTCTGGAAGTTGACGCCCTTCACGACCCGACCGGCCGCGACGTCGAGGCACGGGATCACGCGGCAGACGAGGCTCATCAGAGTCTCGCGTTGTCGATCGCCGTCACCAGGATCGCTCTCGCTCCGAGCGCGTAGAGATCGTCCATGGCCTGGTTCACCTTCTTGCGGGCGACCATGACGCGCACCGCGACCCAGTCGGGGTCGCGCAACGGCGAGATGGTCGGAGACTCGATGCCCGGAGTGAGCGCCACGGCATCGTCGATGAGGGCGACGGGGAGGTCGTAGTCCACGAGGACGTACTGTCGCGCGACGAGGACTCCGCGCAGGCGACGCAAAAGGGTCTCCGTACCCTCCGCATCGCTCGGCCCCGTGATGAGGACCGCCTCGGAGCGCAGGATGACGGGACCGAAGACCTCGAGCCCCGCCTGGCGGAGGGTGGTCCCGGTCTCCACCACGTCGGCGACCGCGTCCGCCACGCCCAGGCGCACCGCCGATTCGACGGCACCGTCCAGCGGCACGAGGTCCACCGCGATCCCGTGACGATCGAGGAACGCGTCCACGAGGCCCGGGTAGGACGTCGCGACCCTCTTGCCCTCGAGGTCCGAGAGCGCGGAGAAGGTTCCGGTCGGAGCGGCGAAGCGGAAGGTCGATCCGGCGAAGGCGAGGGACTCGATCTCGCGCGCGCCCGGCATCCGCGCGTCCAGGAGGAGGTCCCGTCCGGTGATCCCGACATCGAGGGCTCCGGAGCCGACGTAGGTGGCGATGTCCTTCGGGCGCAGGTAGAAGAACTCGACACCGTTGTCGGGGTCGAGGACGTGGAGGTCCTTCGGGTCGCGGCGGCCGGTGTAGCCGGCCTCCTGGAGCATCTCGGACGCGGTCTCGGCGAGCGAGCCCTTGTTCGGCACGGCGATTCGCAGCATGTCGGGACTTTCGATGGGGGTGAGCGAGGGGACGGAGCGCTCAGAGATGTCGGTAGACGTCCTGGAGGGAGAGACCCTTGGCGAGCATCAGGACCTGCAGGTGGTAGAGCAGCTGCGAGATCTCCTCCGCCGCGGCGTCCGTCGACTCGTACTCGGCGGCCATCCACACTTCGGCGGCCTCTTCGACGATCTTCTTGCCGATCGCGTGCACGCCGGCGTCCAGCTGCGCGACGGTCCCGGATCCTTCGGGTCGCTCGGCCGCTTTGGCGGAGAGCTCATCGAACAGCGCATCGAACGTCTTCACCCTGCAAGGGTAGCGCGCCGCGCGGGGGTGATCCGGCGCCGCGGTCAGTGCACGTGCGCGGCGGCCTGCGCCCGGAGAGCGGCGATCGCCGCGCCTGGATCGTCGGCGCCGAAGACCGCCGAGCCGGCGACGAAGGTGTCGGCGCCGGCTTCCGCCGCCTGCGCGATGGTGTCGGCGCTGATGCCGCCGTCGACTTGCAGCCAGACCGACGACCCCCGGCGCGCGGCTTCATCGGCGAGGAGGCGGAGCTTCGGCATCGTCTCCGGCATGAAGGACTGACCTCCGAAGCCGGGTTCGACGGTCATGACGAGGATCTGATCCACCTCGCCCCACAGTCCGTCGAGCGCGGGTGCCGGTGTCCCGGGCTTCACCGCGACGCCGGCGCGCGCACCGATGTCCCGCAGACGCCGAGCGAGGGCGACAGGCTCGCGCGCCGCCTCGAGATGGAAGGTGACGGACGCGGCGCCGAGCTCGGCGTAGCCGGGCGCCCACCGGTCGGGGTCGTCGATCATGAGGTGCACGTCGAGCGGGATCGGACTGGTCTGCTGGATCCGCTCGACCATCTGGGGCCCGAAGGTGAGGTTCGGGACGAAGTGGTTGTCCATGACGTCGACGTGCGCGAAGTCCGCGGTGGCGATGCGGGCGAGGTCGGTCTGCATGTTGACGAAATCCGCGGCCAGGATGCTGGGGTTGATGCGGATCTCGCGCGCGGGCTGAGGGACGTCACGGGCGGGCACGGGTCCATTATGGTCGAGCCGTGGACCCCATCACGGCACTGCTGGACGACCTCCTCGACGAGATCAGACCGCTGAGCGGCGGCGCCCCGGCCGCCTACATCCCCGAACTCGCCGCGGCCGATCCCGATCGGCTCGCGTTCGCCGTGGTCGGACCCCGCGGGCGTGTGCGCGTCGTGGGCGACGGCGAGCACGAGTTCACCATCCAGTCGATCTCGAAGCCGTTCGTCCTCGCCCTGGCTCTCGAGGAATGCGGTCGGGAGCGGGTCCTCGAGTGCGTGGGGGTGGAGCCGAGCGGCGAACCCTTCAACGCCATCAGCCTCGCGCACGGCACCGGGCGCCCCGCGAACCCCATGGTCAACGCCGGCGCGATCGCGACGACGGCACTCGTCGGGGAGGCCGGCAGCGACATCGACGAGCGCACGGGGCGCATCGTGTCGAAGTTGTCGGCGTTCGCCGGCCGCTCGCTGTGGGTCGACGAGGCGGTCTACGCCTCCGAATCGGCCACGGGAGACCGCAACCGCGCCCTCGGGCACCTTCTGCGCTCGTACGGAATCCTCACCGGGTCCGTCGAAGCCGCGGTGGAGACCTACTTCCGTCAGTGCTCCCTGCTCGTCACCGTGCGGGATCTCGCGGTGATGGCGGGGACGCTCGCCTTCGGAGGGGTGAACCCGGTCACCGGCGCGCGGGTGGTCAGCCCCCGCGTCGCACGCGACGTTCTCTCGATCATGTCGTCGTGCGGAATGTACGACTACTCCGGGGAGTGGCTCCTCCGGGTCGGCCTTCCCGCCAAGAGCGGGGTGAGCGGTGGTCTGCTCGCGGTGGCGCCGTCGCAGTTCGGCGTGGCGGCCTTCAGCCCCCGTCTCGATGCGCACGGGAACAGCGTGCGGGGCATCGCGGCCGTGGAGACGGTGTCGGATCGCTTCGACATGCACCTGCTGGAGTCGCACGAGAACGTCGCCGTACCGGCGCTGCGCATCGAGCGCGTCGGGGAGGCGCGGGTGGTGCACCTCGGCGGCGAACTCGGCTTCTCCGGCACGGAGCGCGTCATCGGCGTGCTCCGGGAGATCGCCGCCTCCGTTCCCGACGGGACGGAGGTCGTCGTGGACGCGTCCGAGCTCGCCCGCACGCATCCGGCCGCGCTCATCGCCCTCCGCGCGGAGTTCGAGATCATGCCGGAGGGCTTCCGACTGGCGGAGTGAACCAGATCGCGAACGCCGCCTCTAGTGCTTCTGCAGGAGGCTGATGGACATCGCGTCCGTGCCGTGGCGATGCGGCCAGAGCTGGGCGCGCAGGGTCCCGTCCCCCTGCTCCGGCAGATCCGGTCTCGTCGAGGCGAGCTCGCCGATCACGTCGCGGGCGGAGATCTCCTCGACGGCATCGCCCCAGGACGCGCGGACGTCCGCGACGACGGCGGTCGTCTCGGCGAGGTGCGGCGAGCACGTCACATAGGCGACCACGCCGCCGGGAGCGCAGGCGACCAATGCGGCATCCAGCAGTTCCCGCTGCAGAGCCGCAAGCTCGGGGACGTCGGCCGGCGTCTTGCGCCATCGGGCCTCCGGCCGCCGCCGCAGGGCGCCGAGACCCGTGCAGGGCGCGTCGACGAGGACGCGATCGTACGCGCCGGGATCCCGGGTCGCTCGGGAGCGGCCGTCCTCTTCGGAGACCGGAACCTCCATCGGCACCCCGGCGAGGGCCTTCCGCACGAGACCGGCGCGGGCGGGGACGATCTCATTGGCCTCGACGCGTGCGCCCGCCCCCAGCGCCTCCGCCGCGAGGAGGGCCGTCTTGCCCCCGGGGCCCGCGCACAGGTCGAGCCAGCGCTCCCCCGCCCGAGCCGGTCGTGCCCGCGTCAGCGCGAGGGCGGCCAGCTGCGAACCCTCGTCCTGGACGCGGATCCGGCCGTTCGCGGCGGTGACCGTCGCCTCCGGGTCACCGCCGTCGGAGCGGAACCCGAACGGCGAGAGCCGTGTGGCGCGCGCCTGGGTGGGCCGATCCGCGAGTCCGGGCAGGGCGATCATGGTCACGGCGGGGGCGGCGTTGTCCGCCGCGAGGAGGGCATCGAGCTCGTCCGCGCGTCCCTCCGCCGCGAGCGCGCGACGGAACGCGCGGACGACCCAGACCGGGTGGGAGGTGAGCAGACCGATGCGCTCGTCGTCCGACCGCGCGCTCTCGGTGATGCGGGCCATCCACTCGCCCGGCGTGTCACGGGAGACGCGCCGCAGAACGGCGTTGACGAAGCCGCTCGGCCCCCTCCCGGCGGCCGCGCGGGCGAGTTCCACCGACTCGTTGACCGCCGCGTGGGAGGCCACACGGGTCGACAGCAGCTGATGGATGCCGAGGCGCAGTGCATCGACGAGAGCCGGGTCGATCTCGGCCACGGGGCGGTCCGCGGCGGCCCCGATGATCGCGTCGTAGGTGCCCTGACGGCGCAGTGTGCCGTAGGTGAGTTCCGTCGCGAGCGCAGCGTCGGCCGCGTTCAGCCCGGCGCGGGAGAGAGCGACCGGGAGCAGCAGGTTGGCGTACGCGTCCGACTCGTGGACGGCCCGCAGCGTGTCGAACGCGATGCGCCGCGGCGCGGACGCGCTCACGAGCCGGCCACCGCGGAGGTCACCCGCATTCCCCGCCACCAGTCCGCGGCGTTCATGGCCGATCGCCCCGCGGGCTGCACGCGATCGAGCACGACCGGCGCATCGGCGGTTCCGGCGAGGAGACGTCCCTCGTGCAGTGACAGCGTGCCCGGTCCCAGGCGGGGCGCGGGGTCGGGGGCGCGGCGCGCGGACAGGATCTTCAGCCGCAGGCCCGCGACCTCCGTGTGCGCGCCCGGCTCCGGTGTCGTCCCGCGGATGCGGCCGAGGACGGCGGCGGCGGGTTCGTCCCACCGCACGCGTCCGTCGTCGATCGAGAGCTTGGGCGCAAACGTGATCTCGCCCTGCTGCGCGCGCGCGACGGCCGTACCGGCTGCGAGGGCGTCGACCGCATCGAGGAGGACCTCGGCACCGACATCCGCCAGCCTCGACAGGAGGTCCCCGGCGGTGACGTCCGCGGGCGTGGGCAGCGCCCGCTCGGCGATGAGGTCACCCGCGTCCAGCTCCGCGACGAGGTGGAAGACGCTGACCCCGACCTCATCGTCGCCGGCGATGAGCGCGTGCTGCACCGGAGCCGCTCCCCGCCACCGCGGCAGCAGCGAGAAGTGCAGGTTGATCCACCCGAGGCGGGGCGTGCTCAGCAAGGGTTCCCGGACGAGTCCGCCGTAGGCGACGATCACGCCGAGATCGGGTCGCCGCTCGGCGATGGAGACGGTCGCCGCGTCATCCAGGCGGGACGTGCGCAGCGTCTCCACGCCGAGCTCCTCGGCAGCGGTCGCGACGGGCGACGGCGTCAGCACGCGGCGGCGTCCGAGCGGGGCGTCGGAGCGGGTGACGACCAGGTCGACCTCGTGCGAGGAGGCCGCGAGGGCCTTCAAGGACGGAACCGCGACCGCCGGGGTTCCGGCGAAGACCAGACGCATGGAGCTCCTCACAACTCGAGATCGGGCACATCGACCCGCACTCTGAGTGTATTGCGGCGCACCGGCGCCTTCCCGCGGGGAGGCCGCCGTCCCGACACGGCGTCGCTCACCACGGACGCGCGGAGGCTCTCGGTCACCCGTGCCCCTCGCGCATACTCGAACCGGACGAGCGCGCGCGTGCCCTCCTCCCCGTCCACCGGTCCGAGGATCGCCTGGGCATCGAGCTCGGGGACGTCGTCGCGCAGCTTCTCCAGCGCGGTCTCGACCGAGCGCCGGGCGCCGCTGACGGCCGCGACGCGCACCGTGGGGGGCATGCGCAGCGGCTGGCGATCCGCGAGCTCGGCGCGCGCGTATGCGGGCTGAGTCCATGTCGCGAGGGCCCGCGCGACCGCGCCCGTGACGCCGACCAGATGAACCGGCGCGCCCGGCGCCGCCAGGGCGGCGGCGTTGGACCACCAGCGGAGGCACGACTCGCCGATCCGCAGGTCGTCTGCCATCAGCATCCGGTCTCCGTCCAGGAGGATCACGGCGCGGTATCCACCCTCGGCGATCGGCTCGCCGCCCCGCGTCGCGACGACCAGGGCCGGCCGATCGTCCACCCTCAGAACCGGATGCTCGCCGTCGGCGACGATGATCCGGGTTCCGGGGAAGGCCCGCCCGAGCTCATCGGCGGTCCGTTCGCTTCCGGACGACGCCATGCGCACGCGGTCCGAGTCGCATTCGGAGCACCGCCACGCGAGGGCGCTGCGCCCGCACCACGTGCACACCGGCACCGCTCCGGCACCGCGCGCGTGCAGCGGTCCCGCGCAATGCCGGCAGCGCGCCGGGTGCCGGCACTCGGCGCACACGAGCACCGGCGCGTATCCCGGACGCGCGACCTGGACGAGCACCGGGCCCTGCGCGAGCGCCTCGCGCGCGGCGGCGTACGCGGACGAGGGCACCCGGGTCCCCCGGGATTCGCCCTCGCGCGTCGCGCTGAGGATCACGCGCGCGCCGACGCGGCGGCGAGCGGGCAGGTCGCGGACCCAGCCGACCGCGACGAGCCGCTCCACGTCCGTCGTCCGTGTGTGCCCGGCGAAGACGAGGGCGCCACCGTCGAGTTCCTGGCGCTGGAGCGCCGCGTCGCGCGCGTGCACGCCCGGCGACAGCTGTTCGGCCAGCAGGGGGTCGCCGTCGTCCCAGATCGCGACGAGGCCGAGATCGCGCGCCGGCGCGTAGACCGCAGAGCGATTCCCGAGCACGATGCACGGGGCGTCGGCCAGGGTGCGCAGATACGCGGCGTACCGGGCGGGCGAGGGCTGCGCGGCATCGTGGCGCACCACGGCATCGGGCGGGACCCGGCCGGCGAGCGCCGCCTCCACCTGCGCGCGGTCGCGGTGATCGGGCACCACGACGACGGCGGTCCGTCCGCGCGCGAGCGTGTCCACCGCGAGGGCGGCGAGCAAGTCGGCCCAGGCCCCGACGTCCTGCCCCGACGGCGGGCGGATCGGGTGAGGCGGCGCATCAATGGCGAGCCGCCCGTCCTCCCGCAGCGCCTCGGCCAGCCCGGGGAACGCGGCGAGCCGCGTCGTCGCCCAGGACGCGGCGGCCTCGTCGACCGCCGGCGTCTGCGGAGCCCCGGACGCCGCCCAGACCTTCTCGGCCCGCACCATGCGCTTCGGGATCACCAGACGCAGGATGTCGCCCGCGGACCCCGCCGCGCGGTCCGCGACGCGCCGTACCAGCCGGTAGAGCTCCGGGGTCAGCACCGGGACCGAAGACACCACGTCCTCGATCTCGGACAGCGGTCGTCCGCCCTCCTCCCCGACGGCGCGTTCCACGAGGTAGCCCTCGACGACTCGACCGGCGCTGCGCAGCGGCACCTTCACGCGCACGCCGGGCTGGGCGAGCCCGTCGAACTCGGGCGGGATCGCGTAGTCGAACAGGCGGTCCAACTGCGGCAGGGGTGAATCGATCAGAACCCGCGCGACCGGGAGGGTCACGTCGCGCACCCTCTCGGCCGGAGCCGGTCGGGCACTGCGCTCACAAGCCCGCGGCCACGCGGAGATCGTCGGCGCGGTCCGTGCGCTCCCACGTGAACTCCGGGAGCTCGCGGCCGAAGTGCCCGTACGCCGCCGTCCGGGCGTAGATCGGGCGCAGGAGGTCCAACTGGTCGATGATCGCCTGCGGACGCAGGTCGAACACCTCCAGGATCGCCCGGGTGATGTTCTCGTCGGAGACGTGGCCGGTGCCGAAGGTCTCGACGTACATGCCCACCGGCGCGGCCTTGCCGATGGCGTACGCGACCTGCACCTCGAGCCGATCGGCGAGCCCCGCCGCGACCGCGTTCTTGGCGACCCAGCGCATCGCGTACGCCGCGGAGCGATCGACCTTCGACGGGTCCTTGCCGCTGAACGCCCCGCCGCCGTGCCGGGAAGCGCCGCCGTACGTGTCGATGATGATCTTCCGACCCGTCAGTCCGGCGTCGCCCTTGGGACCGCCGATCACGAAGGGGCCGGCGGGGTTGATGATGAAATCGGTGCCCGAGATGTCGAGGCCCGACTCGGCGATCACCGGCTCGATGACCTCCGCCCGGACGGCGGCGCGCAGAGCCGCGAGCGAGATGTCGGGGTGGTGCTGCGTCGACAGCACGACCGTCTCGACCGTGCGGGGCACGACCCCGTCGTAGCCGAGCGTGACCTGCGTCTTCCCGTCCGGGCGCAGGAAGGGAAGGGCGCCGGAGCGGCGCGCCTCGGAGAGTCGCTCGGCGATACGGTGCGCCGTGTGGATCGCCGTCGGCATGAGCTGCGGGGTCTCGTTGGTGGCGAAACCGAACATGATGCCCTGGTCACCGGCGCCGAGCGCGTCGGCCGGGTCGACCGATCCGCCCTCCCGGTGCTCGATCGCGGTGTCGACCCCGGCGGCGATGTCGCCCGACTGTTCGCCGATCGAGACCGTCACGCCGCACGAGTCACCGTCGAATCCGGTGTCGCTGGAGGTGTAGCCGATCCGGTTCACGACGCCGCGCACGACACCGGGGATGTCGACGTATCCGTTCGTGCGCACCTCGCCGGCGACGTGGACGAGGCCCGTCGTGACGAGCGTCTCCACCGCCACGCGGCTGCCCGGGTCCTGGGCGATGAGGGCATCGAGGACGGCATCCGAGATCTGGTCGCAGATCTTGTCCGGATGCCCTTCGGTGACCGACTCGGACGTGAACAGGCGCAGGGCGGACATCGATCCTCCAGATCGCGGAACAGGGCGGGAACAAGTATGCCCCTGATCGCGGACACCGCCGCGATCAGGGGCACCGGGACGTCACACGACGACCGGGAGTGGGATCACTCCGCGTGACGCAGCCGCAGCTTGTCCTCGTGGATCTCGTGCATCGCGATCGTGAGGGGCTTGTCCTCGACCGTGGAGTCGACCAGCGGACCCACGTTGTCGAAGAGGTTCCCCTCGTGCAGGTCGGAGTAGTAGTCGTTGATCTGACGCGCGCGCTTGGCGGCGTAGATCACCAGCTGGTACTTCGAGTCGACCTTGTCCAGAAGGCTGTCGATGGGGGGCTCGATGATGCCCTGATTCGTTCCGGCCATGGGAACCTCCTCGGTTCGGCGGATGGAGAAAATGAGGTCGGCGGCGCGCTCGGCGGAACGCGCATCGGACAAGTCTACCGCGCCGGACCGTCAGGACGCGGACGGACGACTGATGAGCTGGCGCTTGGAGCTCAGGACGCCGGTGTCGAATCCGGCGAGGTGGAGTCCGCCGTGGAAGCGCGCGTGCTCGATCTTGACGCAGCGATCCATGACGACCCGCAGTCCCGCCTCCTCGGCGATCCGTGCCGCGTCCTCGTTCCACGATCCGAGCTGCAGCCACAGTGCCTTCGCGCCCACGTCCACGGCCTCCTGGGCGACGCCGGGGAGGTCCTCGTGTCGGCGGAAGACGTCGACGATGTCCGGAGGGTACGGCAGATCCGCCAGGGAGGGGTACACGGGACGTCCGAGGATCGATGTCGCGCGCGGGTTCACGAAGAACACCTCGTACGGAGCGCCTCCGAGCAGGTAGGAGCCCACGAAGAAGCTCGCGCGGGCCGGGTTGTCCGAGGCGCCGACGATCGCGATCGACCGGGCGGAGCGGAGGATCTCGAACCGCTCCTGCGCGTTCGGACCGATCCAGGTGCGGCCGGCGTCGACGACGGGCGAACCGGGAAGCGCGCACGCCTCTCCGGCGGACGGCTGCGGAAGGGCGCAGGAATCGCTCATCGGGTCACCCCCGTCGCGGCGGTGAGGGCCTGATCGAGGTCCCACAGGATGTCCTCCGGGTCTTCGAGACCGACCGAGATTCGGATGAGATCGGCGGGCACGCCTGCCCGATCGAGCTGATCGGCGGTCAGCTGGCGGTGCGTGGTGGACGCGGGATGGATGACGAGCGTTCGCGCGTCGCCGATGTTCGCGAGGTGCGAGGCGAGCTGCAGGGCATCGATGACCGCCTCCCCCGCCCGGCGTCCGGCATCGGGGTCGTCGCCGTCGGCGCGGACGCCGAAGGCGAAGACCGAGCCCGGCCCGAGCGGCAGGTAGCGCTCGGCGCGGGCGTGGTGGGGGTGGTCCGGAAGACCCGCCCACGTCACGAAGGACACGCGAGGATCGTCGCGCAGCCACTGTGCCACGATGCGTGCGTTGGCCAGGTGCGCGTCGATGCGCTGCGGCAGCGTCTCCACACCCTGCAGCAGCTGGAAGGCCGCCTGGGGGCTGAGCGCCGGGCCGATGTCGCGCAGCTGCTCGCTGCGCAGCCGTGTCAGGAATCCGTACTCGCCGAAGTTGTCCCACCAGCGGATGCCGCCGTACGACGGCACGGGCTCGGTCATCTGCGGGAACTTGCCATTCCCCCAGTCGAAGGTGCCCTTCTCGATCACGACGCCGCCGAGGGTCGTTCCGTGGCCGCCGAGGAACTTCGTCACCGAGTGGATGACGATGTCGGCCCCGTGCTCGAGGGGGCGTGCGAGATAGGGGGTGGCGAGCGTGGAGTCGACGACGAGGGGGATGCCGGCGGCATGGGCGATGTCCGCGAGCGCCGCGATGTCGGCGATCTCGCCGGACGGGTTGCCGATCGTCTCGACGTAGAGCACCTTCGTCTCGGGTCGGATCGCCGCGGCGTAGTCGGCGGGATCGCTCGAGGGGACGAACGTCGTTTCGACCCCGAAGCGGCGCAGCGTCACGTCGAGCTGGGTGACGGTTCCGCCGTACAGCTGCGCGGAGGCCACGACGTGGTCACCTGCGCCGACGAGGGCGGCGAAGGTGATGAACTCGGCGCTCATCCCGGACGCGGTGGCCACCGCGCCGATGCCGCCCTCGAGTGAGGCCAGTCGTTCCTCGAGCGCCGCGACGGTGGGGTTGCCGATGCGCGAGTAGATGTTGCCGTACTTCTGGAGGGCGAACAGGTTTCCCGCGTCAGCGGCGTCGTCGAAGACGAACGACGTCGTCTGGTAGATGGGCACCGCGCGGGCGCCCGTGGCGGCGTCGGGGGTACCGCCGGCGTGCAGGGCGCGGGTGCGGAAGCCGAACCGGTGATCGTCGCTCATGCTGCTCTCTCTGTGGGGACGTGCGGGGAGGAAGTGCCGCTCAGGCGTCGGCGAGGGCGTCGGCGATCTGCGCGACGGCCCAGGGGTTCTGGAGGGAGGTGGTGTCGCCGAGGGGCACCGGGACCCGGCCCGCGCGGCGATCCTGCTCAGCCTCCCACAGCTGTCCGAGGAGTCGTCGCAGGATCTTCCCGGAGCGGGTCTTGGGCAGCTCCGGGACGACGATGAGGTGACGGGGCTTCGCGATGGGCCCGATCTCCCGCGCCACCTGCGACCGCAGCGCCGCCGGTTGCGGGTCGGCCGCTCCGGAGGGCACGACGAAGGCCGCGACGGCGTGGCCCGTCACCGGATCGGCGACCGCGGTGACACCCGCCTCGCCGACGCTCTCGTGCGCGACGAGCGCGGACTCGATCTCGATCGTCGACATGCGGTGCCCCGAGACGTTGAGGACGTCGTCGAGGCGTCCGAGGATCCAGATGTACCCGTCGGCGTCGACGGTCGCGGAGTCACCGGCGACGTAGTAGCCGCCGTGAGGGCCGTGGCCGGCGTACTGCGCCCAGTATGCGTCGCGGTAGCGCGCGGCATCCTTCCACACCGTGCGCGCCATGCCGGGCCATGGGCGCCGCACGACCAGCGTTCCCGCGCGCCCGGGCGCCACCTCGCGGCCGTCCTCGTCCACGACGGCGGCGTCGATCCCGGGGAAGGGCACGGATGCCGAGCCGGGCTTGAGGGTCGTCACGCCCGGGAGAGGGACGATCATGGCCGCGCCCGTCTCGGACTGCCACCAGGTGTCGACGACGGGGAGGGCGTCGCGGCCGAACGCGTGCCGGAACCACACCCACGCCGCGGGGTTGATCGCCTCCCCCACGGTGCCCAGGAGACGGAGCGAGGACAGATCGTGACCGGCCGGCAGCTCCGGGCCGAACCAGGTCATGAAGGTGCGGATGAGGGTCGGCGCGGTGTAGTACACCGTGACGCCGTACCGCTCGATGATCTCGAGGTGCCGGGTGCGGACCGGGGTGTCCGGGGTTCCCTCGTAGATGACCTGGGTGAGCCCGTTGGAGAGCGGGCCGTAGATCTCGTACGTGTGGGCCGTGACCCAGGCGAGGTCCGCGGTGCACCAGTGCACGTCATCCTCGCGGGCGTCGAAGTGCGCCCAGTGCGCGAAGCTCGCGTGGGTCAGGTACCCGCCGGAGGTGTGGACGAGCCCCTTGGGCCGACCCGTCGTGCCGGAGGTGTAGATGATGAAGAGCGGGTGCTCGGCGTCGAACGCGTCGGGTCGGTGCTCCGGCGACGCGGTGTCGACGACGTCGTGCCACCACACGTCGCGCCCGTCCGTCCACGGGACCTCCTGCCCGGTGCGGCGGACGACGAGGACGTGCTCGAGGTGGGCGAGACCGCCCGCCGCCTCGTCGGCGGCGGACTTGACCTCGACCGCGGCACCGCGGCGGTTCTGCCCGTCGGTGGTGACGAGGAGCTTCGCCTCGGTGTCCTCCAGGCGGAACCGCAGCGCCTCGGCGGAGAAGCCGCCGAAGACGAGCGAGTGCACCGCGCCGATGCGCGCGCACGCGAGCGTGACCACCACGGTCTCCACCAGCACCGGGAGGTAGATGACCACACGATCGCCTCGACCGATACCGAGGCCCAGGAGGGCGTTCGCCGCCTGGGCGACGCGACGTTGCAGGTCGGCGTAGGTCACGGTGATCCGGTCACCGGGTTCGCCTTCGAAGTGCAGGGCAACCTTCTCGCCGCGGCCGGCGGCGACGTGCCGATCGACGCAGTTCACCGCGACATTGAGGCGACCGCCGACGAACCAGCGCGCCGCGGGGATCGACAGTTCCCCCTCCGCGTCGCGCACCGGCGGATCCCATTCGTGGACGGTGTCCCAGCGGTGCTCCCACGCGAGCCGCTCCGCCGCCCGCTCCCAGAAGGCGATCGGGTCCGCTGCCGCCGTGTCGTACACGTCGGCGGTCACGTTCGCCCGCGCGGAGACCTCGACCGGAGGCGGGAAGGCGCGGGTCTCCGCCAGGCGCCCCTCGGAACCGGGAGCGCTGCTCCCGTCGTCGACTCCGCTCATGTCAGATCCACCGCCGGAGCAGGTACTTCTGCACGATGCTCAGGATGCCGTTGCTCAGGGTGCCGAGGAGGGCCAGGAGGACGATCGCGAGGAGGATGCGGTCCACCCGACCGCTGTACTGGGAGTCCGTGAGGAGCCAGCCGAGGCCCATGGATGCCGCGATCAGCTCGGCGGCGACGAGGAAGAGCCACGCCTGGGCGAGGGCGAGCCGGAGACCCGCCATGATCGAGGGCACGACGGCCGGGAGCTGCACGGTGCGGAAGAGCGCGAATCCGCGCAGGCTGAACGAGCGGGCCATCTCCACCGAGCGCGCGTCGACCTGGCGGAGCGCCAGACTCACGGTGGTGAAGACCGGGAAGAACGCCCCGATCGCGATCAGCGTCACCTTCGATTCCTCACCGATGCCCATCCACAGCAACAGGAGCGGAACGAGAGCGAGAGAGGGGATCGCCCGGACGGCGGCCAGAGTGGGGCTCAACAGGACATCGCCGGCCCGCGTGAGCCCGACGACAGCGGCGACGGCGAGGCCGATCACCGCGCCGATGGCGAACCCGAGGAACACTCGCTGAACCGAGATGGCGATGTGGATCCACAACGAACCGCTCTCGGCCAGCTGCACCGCGGCGTCGAGGACACTGGCGGGCGGAGGAAGTCGGTAGGCCGGCACCAGACCTGAGACGGTGACGGCCTGCCACACCGCGAGGATCAGGAGCGGGACGAGCGCTCCCCCGACGATGCGGACCGAACGGCGGCTCCAGAACGCGCGCGCCGACGACCCCGGACGCGCGGTCGCGTTCGGGGTCGTGCGGTTCTGCGCGGGTGCGGAGGTCATCGCCCCTCGGTCGCCTGCACGGCGAAGGTGTCGTTGATGATGGTGTCGAGCGCGTCGTTCACGGCGCTCTCGCCTCCCGCCACGGCATCCGACTCCACCAGGACCGGCGCGATCACGCGGAGGACATCGAGCTGGGCCTCACCGGGGACGCCCGAGACATCGAGGTTGGAGCGCTCCTGGATGACGGTGTTCGCGACCTCGATGTCGATCGCGGCGACCTCGGCGAGGAGCGCGGCGGTCTCCTCGGGGTTCTCCAGGGCCCAGGCGCGTGCCTCCTCGTACGCGTCCACGACGACCTGGGCGACATCCGGGTGGTCGGTGAGGAAGCTCTCGGTGGCGTTGAGGAAGCCGTAGGAGTTGAAATCGACGTTGCGGTAGATCAGCTGAGCGCCGGACTCGACCTCCGCGGCCGCCATGATCGGGTCCAGTCCCGCCCACGCATCGACGGAGCCGGCCTCCAGGGCCGCGCGTCCGTCGGCGTGCTGCAGGTTCTGCACCTCGATGTCGTCGATCGACAGACCCTCGGTCTCGAGGGCCTGGAGGAGGAAGAAGTACGGGTCGGTGCCGGCGGTGGCGGCGACGGACTTCCCGGCGAGGTCGGCGACGGAGGCGATGTCGCTCCCCTCCGGGACGACGATGGCCGACCACTCCGGCTGGGAGTAGATGTCGATGACCTGGATGGGCGAGCCGTTCGCCCGCGCGAGGAGCGCCGCGGAGCCCGCGGTCGAACCGACGTCGATGGATCCGGCGCGCAGGAATTCGTTGGCCTTGTTCGAACCTGCGGACTGCACCCATTCGACGGTGACGTCGTCGCCGAGCACGTCCTCGATGAGCCCCTGGTCGCGGACGATCAGGCTCAGCGGGTTGTAGGTGGCGAAGTCGAGGGACAGCGTGTCCGTGGACCACTCCGACGCGGTGCCCGCGGCGTCCCCGTCGGCCTGCGCCGAGGCGTTCTCACCCGAGAGGCACCCGGTCGTGGCCATCATCATCGCACCGGCGAGGACGATCGCGGGTACGGTGCGGCGGATGACGGTGCTCATCGGGTCTCCTCGAGAGTCTGGTGATGGGTGGGGACGCCGAGTCCTTCGAGGAGCTCGGCGCGCAGGTCCGCGAAGACGTGGTCGGCACGATCGCGGGGACGGATGCCGGGGACGTCGACCGTGCGGGCGACGGAACCGGATTCGGGGTCGTCGCCGAGGGTGCGCAGGAGCACCACACGGTCGGCGAGGTAGAGCGCCTCCTCGACATCGTGCGTCACGAGGACGACGGTCGTGGGACGCGAGGCGTGGATGTCCAGCAGCAGGTCCTGCATGCGCAGACGTGTGAGGGCGTCCAGGGCTCCGAACGGCTCGTCGAGGAGGAGCACCTCGGGTCCGCGAGCGAGGGCACGGGCGAGCGACGCGCGCTGCGCCATTCCGCCGGACACCTCCGCGGGCCGGCGGTCGGCGGCCTGGTCCAGTCCCACGAGACGGAGCAGGTCGGCCACGCGATCACGGCCGTCGCGCTTGGCCGTCCCACGCGGGAGGCCCAGTGCGACGTTCTGCGCGATCGTGCGCCACGGAAGCAGGCGAGGCTCCTGGAAGGCCACCGCGGTGCGGTCGTCGGTGTCCCGGACGGCGGACGCGTCCAGCGTGATGGTCCCCCGGGTCGGCTGGTCGAGGCCGCCGAGGAGCTTCAGGAGCGTGGACTTCCCGCATCCGGACGGACCGACGATCGCGAGGATCTCCCCCGCGGCGAGATCGAGCTCCACATCCCTCAGCACGGCGTGCTCCCCCTGCGGGGTCGCGAAGCTGCGCGACAGACCGGTCAGGCGGACGACGCCGCGGGCGGTCTGCGCGGACGCTGCGGGCACGGCGGGCGCGAGGAGGGTGGACACGTCTTCGATCATGCCGACTCCGCGACCGCCCCCGCCTCACGGACGTAACGTGACGAAATGCGGCGTCAGGATCCGAGAGCGGCGATTTCGGCGGCGGCCCGCGCGACGTCGTCGTTCACCACGCGGTAGTCGAACTCCCCCTGCGCCGCGAGCTCCCCGCGGGCGGTGCGGAGGCGCCGCGCCTGTTCTTCCGGGCCCTCGGTGCCCCGACCGATGAGGCGGTTGACGAGTTCGTCCCAGCTCGGCGGGAGGAGGAACACGAGGGTCGCCGACGGCTCGGCTGCCCGGACCTGACGCGCTCCCTGCAGGTCGATCTCCAGGAGGACGGTCCGGCCCTCGGCGAGCACCCGCTCGATCGGACCCCGCGGGGTGCCGTACCGATACGCGTTGTGCACGGTGGCCCACTCGAGAAGGTCGCCCTCGGCGATGAGACGATCGAACTCGGCGTCATCGACGAAGTAGTAGTGCTCGCCGTGGACCTCGCCCGGACGCGGGGCCCGGGTCGTGGCCGAGACCGAGAGGTGGATCTCGGGATGGTGCGCCTTGATGTGCGCCGCCACCGTGCCCTTCCCGACGGCGGTGGGGCCGGCGAGGACGAGCAGACGGCTGCGTCCGGCCCGCGGGCTGGGCTCGGGGAACCGTGCGTCGAGGAACGCGCGCAGCGCCTCGCGCTGCCGCGCACCGAGGCCGCCCAGCCGCTTCACCGGCGAGATGCCGAGGTCGGCGAGGATACGATCGCGTTTGCCGGTGCCGATCGCCGGAACGCTCGTGAGGAATTCGGTGACGCGCATCGCACCCGCCGGGGAGGTGGGAGCGTCCAGCGCGCGGCGCAGCAGCTCCTGCGGGGTGATGACCCGAGTCGCCACGTCGTTCTTCAGCGCGGCGCGTTCGCGACGTGCGGCCACGGCCCGACGGGAGGCCGCGACCCGGTCAACCTCGGGTGGCCGACGCGGATCAGACATCTTCCGCCGCTCCCTTCCTGCGTCGGGTGATGCCGGCGTCACGGTACAGCGCGGACCGCTCGTCGATGCGGGCGGCCAGTTCTCCGGGCCCCGCCGAGAGGACGCTGCGACTCTCCGAGGCGAGGACGTGTGCGGCGACGGCTCCGAAGAGCCGGGGCAGGTCCGCCGGCGAGGCGCCCTGCGCGCCGAAGCCCGGTGCCAGCAGCGGCGCCCCGGCGAGGACGTCGTCGGTCAGCCCGAACTCGTGCCGGTCGACGGTCGCCCCGACGACGAGTCCGATCGGGCCCAGCTCGCCGCCGAATGCCGCGGAGCCGTTCACCCACGCGATGTCGCGGGCGACCCGCCGGGCGACCGACTGGTCTTCCTCCGCTTCGACGTCGACGGTGCGCGCCGTCTGCAGCGCGGCGGCTTCGGGGTTGCTCGTCGCGGCGAGGACGAACACGCCCTTGCCGAGTCGGACCGCCCCGGTCAGCGTCGCGCGCAGCGACTCGGGGCCGAGGTAGGGGCTCACCGTCAGCGCGTCGGCCTCGAGGGGCGAGCCGGGCGTCAGCCAGGCGGCACTGTAGCCGTCCATGGTGGACCCGATGTCACCGCGCTTGGCGTCCGCGATGACGATCAGCCCCGCCGCGCGGGCGGACGCCAGCACGGACTCCAACGCGGCGAACCCCGCCGCGCCGAACCGCTCGAAGAACGCCACCTGCGGCTTCACCACGCCCACCCGCCCGGTGGCCGCCTCGACCACGCGGAGCCCGAAGTCCCGGACGCCCGCCGGGGTGTCGTTCAGACCCCACTCGCTCAGCAGGTGCGGGTGAGGGTCGATGCCCACGCACAGCGGCCCGAACCGGTCCAGCGACTCCCGGATGCGACGTCCGAACGAACTCACGCGCGTCCGGCCCGGTCGACGGCGTACTCCTGGAGGCTGCGGACCGCGAAGCCGCGGCGGAGCACGGGGATCGCGCTGACCGCCGCGCCGAGGACGGCCATCGTGGTGAACAGGGCCTTGTCGCCCGCGACCGCGGCCGCGCGGATCTCGTAGCCGTCGGCGCGCGCCATCCCCCCGGACGGGGTGTTCACGACGATGTCGATCTCGCCCGCGTTGATGAGGTCGACGATGTTGGTCTCCCCCGACTCCTGCGTGGCGGAGTACTTGTTCACCACCGTCACGCGGATGCCGTTGCGGGCGAGGATCTCTGCGGTCCCCTCGGTGGCCACGAGCTCGTAGCCGAGCTCGGCGAGCCGGTGGGCCGGCAGGATCACCGCGCGCTTGTCGCTGTCGGCGACCGAGATGAAGACGCGACCACTGAGCGGTACGCCTCCGTAGGCGGCCTCCTGCGACTTCGCGAACGCGGTCGGGAAGTCGCGATCGATCCCCATGACCTCGCCGGTCGAGCGCATCTCAGGGCCGAGGACCGAATCCACGGTCTGACCGTCCGCGGTGCGGAACCGCTTGAACGGGAGCACCGCCTCCTTCACCGCGACGGGCGCATCGAGGGGGACGCGCGATCCGTCGCGCTCGGGCAGGAGCCCCTCGGCGATCAGCTCGGCGACGGTCGCGCCCGCCATGATGCGGCTCGCGGCCTTGGCGAGCGGGATGCCGAGCGCCTTGGAGACGAAGGGAACGGTCCTGCTCGCACGCGGGTTGGCCTCGATGACGTAGAGGACGCCGGCGCTGACGGCGAACTGGACGTTGAGCAGCCCCCGGACGCCGATACCGCGCGCGATGGCGGCGGTCGCTTCGCGGACGCGGTCGATCTCGGTGCGCCCGAGGCTCACCGGCGGCAGGGTGCAGCTGGAGTCCCCCGAGTGGATGCCGGCCTCCTCGAGGTGCTCCATCACGCCGCCGACGTAGAGGGTTTCGCCGTCGAACAGCGCGTCGACGTCGATCTCGACCGCGTCATCGAGGAACCGATCGACCAGGAGGGGGAGCCCCGGGCCGATGATCGCCTGATCGGCGATGCGCACGAAGTAGTCGCGGAGACTGTCGGTGTCGTAGACGATCTCCATGCCGCGGCCCCCGAGCACGAAGCTCGGCCGCACCAGCACGGGGTAGCCGATGTCCTCGGCGACGGTGACGGCGCCCTCCACGTCGATGGCGGTACCGTGACGCGGAGCCACCAGGCCCGCCTCGTCGAGGATGCCGCTGAAGAGTCCGCGCTCCTCCGCGAGGTCGATCGCCGCGGGCGAGGTCCCGAGGATCGTGTAGCCGGCCTCCTCGATGCCCTTCGCCAGGCCCAGCGGGGTCTGGCCGCCGAGCTGGCAGATGACGCCGAGGATCGTGCCCGACTGCGCCTCGGCGTGGAGGACCTCCAGCACATCCTCGAGAGTGAGCGGCTCGAAGTAGAGGCGGTCGGAGGTGTCGTAGTCGGTGGAGACCGTCTCGGGGTTGCAGTTGACCATGACCGTCTCGAAACCGGCATCCGACAGCGCGAACGAGGCGTGCACGCACGAATAGTCGAATTCGACGCCCTGCCCGATCCGGTTCGGACCCGATCCGATGATGACCACCTTGGTGCGATCGGACGGGGTCACCTCCGTCTCGGCGTCGTAGCTGGAGTAGTGGTACGGCGTGAGGGCGGGGAACTCACCGGCGCAGGTGTCGACGGTCTTGAAGACCGGGCGGACGTCCAGCCCGTGACGGATCGTCCGCACGGAGACCTCGTCGAGCCCGCGGAGCTGACCGATCTGGGCGTCGCTGAACCCGTGCTCCTTCGCGATGCGCAGCACGCGGGCGTCGAGCTCCGCCGCGGTGCGGACGAACTCTGCGACCTCGTTGATGAGGACGATCTGATCGATGAACCACGGATCGATGGCCGTCGCGTCGAAAGCCTGCTCCGGGGTCGCCCCCCGGCGCAGGGCCTGCTGCAGCACGACGATGCGTCCATCGGTCGGAGTCCCCGCGACCTCGAGCAGCTCCTCCACGGAACGGGACTCCTCGCCCCAGTGGAAGCTCGACCCGCGCTTCTCCAGCGACCGCAGCGCCTTCTGGAGGGCCGTGGCGTAGTTGCGGCCGATCGCCATCGCCTCGCCGACCGACTTCATGGTCGTGGTGAGCGTCGTGTCGGCGGCGGGGAACTTCTCGAAGTTGAACCGCGGGACCTTGACCACGACGTAGTCGAGTGTGGGCTCGAAGCTCGCCGGCGTCACCTTGGTGATGTCGTTGGGGATCTCGTCCAGCCGGTAGCCGATGGCGAGCTTCGCGGCGATCTTCGCGATCGGGAAGCCGGTGGCCTTCGACGCCAGGGCGGACGAGCGCGACACGCGGGGATTCATCTCGATGACGATGATGCGGCCGTTGGTGGGGTCCACGGCGAACTGGATGTTGCAGCCGCCGGTGTCCACACCCACGGCACGGATGATGTCGATGCCGATGTCGCGCATCTTCTGGTACTCGCGGTCGGTGAGCGTCAGCGCCGGGGCGACGGTGATCGAGTCGCCCGTGTGGACGCCGACGGGGTCGACGTTCTCGATCGAGCAGACGACCACGACGTTGTCCGCGTTGTCGCGCATGAGCTCGAGCTCGTACTCCTTCCACCCGAGGATGGACTCCTCCAGCAGCACCTCGGTCGTCGGGGAGTCGCGCAGCCCCGCACCGGCGATGCGGCGCAGGTCCTGCTCGTCGTACGCGAAGCCGGAGCCGAGGCCGCCCATCGTGAAGCTGGGGCGCACGACCAGGGGGTATCCGAGCTCCGCGGCGCCGGCGAGCACCTCATCCATCGTGTGGCAGATGCGGCTGTCGGCGACGTCCGCACCCGAGTCGAGCACCAGCTGCTTGAACAGCTGGCGGTCCTCGCCCTTGTTGATCGCCTCGAGGTTGGCGCCGATGAGCTCGACGCCGTACTTCTCCAGGACACCGTGCTTGTCGAGCTGGATCGCGGCGTTCAGCGCCGTCTGTCCACCGAGGGTCGGGAGGATCGCGTCCGGCTTCTCCTTGGCGATGATCGACTCGATGACCTGCCACGTGATCGGCTCGATGTAGGTCGCGTCGGCGAAGTCGGGGTCGGTCATGATCGTCGCCGGGTTGGAGTTGACCAGGATGACGCGCACGCCCTCTTCGCGCAGCACCCTGCAGGCCTGGGTGCCGGAGTAGTCGAATTCGCAGGCCTGGCCGATCACGATCGGGCCGGACCCGATCACCAGGACACTCGTGATGTCGTCGCGCTTGGGCATCAGTTCTCGTCCTTGCTGTGGGCCGCGAGCACCATGTCGCGGAACCGGTCGAAGAGGTAGTTGGAGTCGTGCGGGCCCGCCGCCGCCTCGGGGTGGTACTGCACGCTGAACGCGGGGATGTCCAGCGCGCGGAGCCCCTCGACGACGTCGTCGTTGAGCCCGATGTGGCTCACCTCGACGCGCCCGTATCCGTTCGGGCTGTCCACGACGCCGTCGGTGGGTGCGTCGACGGCGAACCCGTGGTTCTGCGAGGTGATCTCCACGCGCCCCGTCGCCTTGTCCAGCACCGGCTGGTTGATGCCGCGGTGGCCGAACGGCAGCTTGTAGGTGCCGAAGCCGAGGGCGCGCCCGAGGAGCTGGTTGCCGAAGCAGATGCCGAAGAACGGCAGCCCGTCGTCGAGGACGGCGCGCAGCAGTTCGACGTGCTGGTCGGACGCGGCCGGGTCACCCGGGCCGTTCGAGTAGAACGCCGCGACCGGCTCGATGGCGCGGATCTGCTCGATCGTCGCCGACTGAGGGAACACGTGCACATCGAATCCGCGCGCGGCGAGGTTGGTGATCGTGGCCGTCTTGACGCCGAGGTCCAGCACCGCGAGGTTCCCGATGCGCTCACCGGTCGCCCGGGTCACCTCGACCTCGCGGACCGACACCTCCGCGGAGAGGTTGCGTCCGCGCATGTCCGGGGCCTCGCGGACGAGGCGCAGCTGCTCCTCCTCGCTCAGTCCCGCCGCCTCGCCGGAGAACACCCCGGCGCGCATGCTGCCCTCGGAGCGGATGCGGCGGGTCACGGCACGGGTGTCGATGTTGCTGATGCCGACCACACCGTCGCGGGCGAGCGCGTCGGGCAGGCTCTCATCCGCGCGCCAGTTCGACACGACGCGGGAGGGGTCCCGGACGACGTAGCCCGCAACCCAGATCCGGCGCGATTCCGGGTCTTCGTCGTTCATTCCGGTGTTCCCGATGTGCGGGGCGGTCTGCACCACGATCTGACCGGCGTAGGAGGGGTCGGTGATCGTCTCCTGATAGCCGGTCATGCCGGTGGCGAAGACGACTTCGCCGAGCGTGGTGCCCCGCGCTCCGTACGCGTTGCCGGGGTACCGGGTGCCGTCCTCGAGGACGAGGACGGCGGGGTCGAGGTCGAAGGGAGAGGTCATGCGTCGTGTCCCGTCTTGTTCTTCGGAAGGAGGGCGCCCAGTGCATCGGCGAGGGCTCGCGCCGAGGCATCCTGCGGGCGGAAGTAGGAGTCGACCGTCGTGTCGTCGTCGATGAGCCAGGAGACCCGCACGAGCCCGTCCCGCTCGACGACGCGGTCGATGGCGACCGTGGCCTGCGTGACCGCGGTGAGACGGTGTGCGGCGAGGAAGATCGGCGCCTGGCCGGTCAGCTCGATGGCGATGCCGGCGGAGGACACGCCGACGTCGCCTCGGGCGCGGAAGCCCAGTCCCCGCACCGCGAGACGCTCGAGCGGCTCGCCGTGGCGCGTCGTGGCGACATACAGAACCGGGAAGGATGCCGCGAGCGCGGCGCCGGCCGGAGGGACGCCGAAGGGGGCCGACCAGCCGGCATCCCGTCGAGTACGCCGTCGCCAGGCCCACGCGAGGAGCGCGACGACCAGGACTCCGACGCCGACGGTGATCAGCAGGGCCCCCTCGCGGGTCACGAGCGGACTCCCGGACGATCGAGGACCGCGCCGTCGGCGACGGTGACGAGGCCGCCGTACACGGTCCAGCGGATGTCCCCGGGGAGCTCCCGGCCGAGGTAGGGCGAGTTCACGCTCCGGCCCTCGAGATCAGCGGCGGCGAAGGTGCGGGTGGGAGCCGGGTCGTGGAAGACGAGGTGAGCGGGGTGCCCGACCGTGATCGGCGTGCCGTGGCCGGGGAGTCTGCCGATACGGGCGGGCTCCCGCGACATCACCCGGGCGACATCCGCCCACGTGAGCATGCCGGTGTCCACCATCGCGTGCTGGACGACGCGCAGCGCGCTCTCGAGACCGACCATGCCGTTGGCCGCCGCGCCCCACTCGCAGGCCTTGGCCTCGGCGGGGTGCGGGGCGTGATCGGTCGCGACGATGTCGATCGTCCCGTCCGCGAGTCCCTCGCGCACGGCACGGACGTCCTCCTCGCGACGGAGCGGCGGGTTGACCTTGAAACGGGGGTCGTAGTCGCGCACCAGTTCCTCGGTGAGCAGCAGGTGGTGCGGGGTCACCTCGGCGGTCACGTCGACGCCGCGCTTCTTCGCCCACCGGATGATCTCCACCGAGCCTGCGGTGGAGAGGTGGCAGACGTGCAGGTGCGAACCGACGTGCTCGGCGAGGAGCACGTCGCGGGCGATGATCGACTCCTCCGCCACCGCGGGCCACCCGGTGAGTCCGAGCTCCGCCGAGACCGCACCCTCGTTCATCTGGGCACCCTCGGTGAGCCGGGGATCCTGCGCGTGCTGGGCGATGACGCCGTCGAACGCCTTGACGTACTCCAGGGCCCGGCGCATGATCAGCGGATCCCACACGCAGAAGCCGTCGTCGCTGAACACCCGGACGCGCGCGCGGGAGTCGGCCATCGCGCCGAGCTCCGCCATCCGCTCGCCCTTCTGCCCGACCGTGACGGCGCCGATCGGCTGGACCGTGACGAACCCCGCGGCCTCGCCGAGGGCGAGCTCCTGCTCCACGACGCCCGCCGTGTCGGCGACGGGCGAGGTGTTCGGCATCGCGAAGACGGCCGCGTAGCCGCCGGCGGCCGCGGCGCGCGAGCCGGTCAGGATCGTCTCGGATGCTTCGTAGCCCGGCTCACGCAGGTGGGTGTGGAGATCGACCAGGCCCGGCAGGACGATGAGGCCGTCCGCGTCGATCTCGGTGGCGCCGCTGCTGCTCACGTTCGGACCCACCTCGACGATGAGACCGTCCGCGACCAGGATGTCGGCCGTCGCCGCGCCGTCGACGCGCGCGCCGCGGAAGACCAGCCGTTCGGGGGTGGCGGTCGTCGGTGGCTGGGTCATCGGGGGCTCTCCTCGTCTGCGGCGTTCCGGTCGTCGGGTCCCGCGCCCGCCAAGAGCAGGTAGAGCGCGGCCATGCGCACCGAGATGCCGTTCGCGACCTGCTCGAGGACGGTCGAGCGCGCGCTGTCGGCGGCCTCTGCGGAGATCTCCAACCCCCGGTTCATGGGGCCCGGGTGCAGGACCATCGTATCGGCCGGGAGCGCCGACGCTCGCCGGGCGTCCAGGCCCCAGATCCGCGAATACTCCCGTTCAGTGGGGAAATACGCCGCGTTCATGCGCTCGAGCTGGATGCGCAGCATCATCACGGCATCCGGCTCCTGCGCGAGGGCTTCGTCGAGGTCGTACAAGACCTCGACCGGCCAGCGGCTCACATCCTGCGGCACCAGCGTCGGCGGGCTCACCAGGGTGACGTGCGCGCCGAGGGTGGTGAGCAGCCAGACGTTCGACCGCGCGACGCGCGAGTGCAGCACGTCCCCGACGATCGTCACGCGGATGCCGGCGAGATCCCGCCCACGGCTGTCGGCGCCGAAGCGGCGCTTGCGGATGGTGAAGGCGTCCAGAAGCGCCTGGGTGGGGTGCTCGTGGGTGCCGTCGCCGGCGTTGACCACGCCCGCGGAGATCCACCCGCTCGTGGCCAGGGTGCGCGGCGCGCCGGAGGCACCGTGACGGATGACGACGGCATCCGCCCCCATGGCCTGAAGGGTCTGAGCCGTGTCCTGCAGCGACTCCCCCTTCGACACGCTGGAGCCCTTGGCGGAGAAGTTGATGACGTCCGCCGACAGGCGCTTGGCCGCGGCTTCGAACGAGATGCGGGTGCGGGTGGAGTCTTCGAAGAAGAGGTTGACCACCGTCTTGCCCCGCAGGGTCGGGAGCTTCTTGACCTCCCGGCGCTGCGTGTCGGCCATGTCCTCGGCGACGTCGAGGATGCGGAGGGCGTCCGCGCGCGAGAGGGTGCGGGTGTCCAGGAGATGCCTCATGACTCGATCGTCACCTCCTCGACCCCGTCCACCTCACGCAGCCGGACATTGACGCGCTCTTCCCTCGCGCTGGGCAGGTTCTTGCCGACGAAGTCGGGGCGGATCGGCAGCTGCCGGTGGCCGCGGTCGACGAGCGTCGCCAACCGCACCGCTGCGGGGCGTCCGATGTCCTGGAGGGCGTCGAGGGCCGCGCGGATGCTCCGGCCGGAGAACAGTACGTCGTCGACGAGGACGACGGTGCGCCCGTCGATACCCACGGACGGGATGTCGGTCCGCTGCGGGGTGCGGGTCGGGTTCCGATGGAGGTCGTCGCGGTACATGGTGACGTCGAGCGCTCCGACCGGGACCGCGACGCCGCCGAAGTCGCCGACGAGAGCGCCGATCCGCTGAGCGAGCGTCGTTCCCCGCGTCGGGATGCCGAGGAGGATCAGCCCGTCCGGCCCCTTGTTGGACTCGAGGATCTCGTGGGAGATCCGAGTCAGGGCGCGCGAGATGTCGGCCTCGTGGAGCACGGTACGTGTGCTCATCCGCCGCTCCCTTCTCCGCCTCACGGGACGGGGTTAAAGGTTGCTGTGGTGATCGTCGATCAGCCTATCGGACGGCGGCATCCTCGGTGACGCGCGCGGAGCGGATGGGGTGACCGGTCGTCGTCAGGCAGCGCCCCGTCGCCAGGTCCCACTTCCAGTCGTGCAGCGAGCACGTCAGGACGCCGTCCTCGATCTTGCCGGTCTTGGTGAGGTCCGCCCGGAGGTGCGGGCAGCGACGCTGGACCTGCCACCCGTCGATCTCGGCATCCTCCGTCTGATCGGACTGCTCGGCGTACCAGTTCTCGACGTATTCGATGCGATCGCGCGACAGGCACTTGAGGAAGGTGGTCAGGAACTCGTTGAACTTGCCTGAGCGCCCCACCTCGAACTGCATCGAGAGGAAGATCGAATTCGACCAGTCGATCTCGTGGTCCCGGATGTTGGTGGAGACCAGGTCGGCGGGGATCGTGTACCAGTACACGCACTCCTCGCCCGCGTACTCGCGGAGCTTCGCCTTCGGGAAGTCCACCACCATGTCGAGCTCGCCGATGCGGAAGCGCACCATTCCCCCGACGCCGTTGCGGATCGTCCGGGCCCGGCGCAGCAGCGGCTCCCACCACTCCTTCAATGCCGCGAGCATCTCCGCGGGAGGGATGATCTCGGCGCGGGTGGCCTCCTCCGCCGCGATCTCGCCCTGCCGGCTGTCGCGCTGCTCGGCGAGGTAGCCCCATTTGTCCTCGAAGATGCGCGCGATCTCCGCCTCGGAGAACAGCGTCTGCGTGACCTCGACGTCGCTCCCCCGCACCTCGACCTCCGTACCGGGGAGGAACAGGTGGCCCTTCTGCTCCGGGCGGACCTCTGCCATGTGCTGGAGGAACTGGTGCTGGTCGGTGAAGATCGAATCGTCGTCCAGCCCCGTCCCGTTGTACCGGAACAGCGCATCGCGCAGGAACATGGGCGGCCCGGCCATGGGGAACACGTGCGCGGCGTCGACCTTCTCGATGTAGTACATCGCGCGCTTGTTCTGCGCATCGCGCTTCAGCTGGGCGAAGTTCTGCTTGGCGTCCTGCGGGAGGTCGTAGACCATCGGCCACCAGATGGCTCCCGACACCTGGGTGAAGTACGCGTCGGGCTTGCCGAAGTCGAACAGCTTCTCCAGATCCAGCGGATGGGAATCGTTCTGGTTCAGGATCGAGGCCGTGCCGTCGTCGACGGACAGCGACGAGTCGCCGATGGGGCCGTCGCTCGGCGCGCGCAGGGGCGTGACCATCAGCGTGAGGGGCCCGAACTCCAGGGGGACGCCGGCCTCGGTCCGCACGAGGTTGGTGTACCCGAGGGCGACGAGATCCTGCTCCAGGTCGTCTGTCGGGTACTCCGGCAGGAGCACGCGGATGTCCTTGGAGACGTAGCGCTCCAGGAGTGCCGGGTCGAAGTGGTCGCGGTGGCGGTGCGAGATGTAGAGGAAGTCCGCGGCGCCGAAACGATCCCAGTCGAGCCCGCGGTTGTCCGGGAACGGGAACCACGAGCCGAAGAAACTGGGGCCGATCACCGGGTCGCAGAGGATGGAGCCCCCTGCGGTCTCGATGAACATCCCGGCGTGCCCGAGGCCTGTGATCTTCATGTCGCTCCTGTCCGAAAAGAACTCTCCGAGTCTACGCGGGCCGCTCCTGGACGCTCCGTGAGCGGGCCGGGGATAATCACGGTTCCAGGAGCGAGCGGATGTCGGAGGCGTCGAGCGTCTCGGCGAACGCGTCGCCGTCGTCGAGCACACCGTGGATGAGGGCGGCTTTGCGCCGCTGAAGGGCACGGACCTTCTCCTCGATGGTGCCGGCCGCGATCAGCCGGTAGACGAAGACGCTCCGATCCTGGCCGATGCGGTGCGCTCGGTCGACCGCCTGCGATTCGGCGGCCGGATTCCACCACGGGTCGAGGAGGAACACGTATTCGGCCTCGGTCAGGGTCAGACCGAACCCGCCCGCCTTCAGACTGATGAGGAAGACGGGAGCGCGACCGGAACGGAACTCCTCCACGACCTCGTCGCGTCGTCGTGTCGTCCCGTCCAGACGCGTGTGGGCGATACCCGCCTCGGCGAGCCGTGCGCCCGCGAGATCGAGGAAGGACGTGAACTGGCTGAAGACCAGGACCCGGTGGCCCTCCGCGCGCACCTCCGCGATGCGCTCCACCAGGAGATCGAGTTTCGCGGATCCGAGCGCCGCGTCGCGTTCGTCGATGAGCGCCGGAGCAAGGCTCAACATGCGCAGGAGCGTCAGGGAGCGGAAGACGATGAATCGCTGGCGATCGAGATCATCCAGGAGCCCGAGGATCTTCTGACGCTCCCGCTGGAGGACGCGATCGTAGAGGGCGCGATGCGCCGGCGAGAGCTGCACCTCGATCTCCTGCTCCTGCTTCGCCGGCAGCTCCGGGGCGACGCGCTCTTTCGTCCGTCGGAGGATGAAGGGTCGCGTGCGCCGGCGGAGGAGGTCGCGCTGTCCCGCCCGGTGGGTGCGCCCGGCGGCGGCGGCGAGGGGCGTCGGGGCGTCATCGTCGGTGTGTGCGAGCGGGCGCACGTACTCCTCGCGGAAGCGCCGGAGCGACGGGAACAGACCGGGGGCGGCGAGGGAGAGCAGGGCCCAGAGGTCCTCCAGGCTGTTCTCCATCGGCGTGCCCGTGACGGCGAAGACCGAGTCGGTGCGAAGGGCCGCGACCGCCCGGTGGGTCCTCGTCGCCGGGTTCTTCACGAACTGCGCCTCGTCGAGGATCACCCCCGCCCAGCGGAGGGCGGCGAACTCTTCGGCGTCGATGCGGACGACCCCGTACGACACCACGACGATGTCGGCGACCTCGGCGAGGTCGGCGACGGGGTCATCGCGCCGGGCCGCCGTGCCCTCGACCACCGCGACGCGCAGGTCCGGGGCGAAGCGCGCGGCCTCGCGGCGCCAGGTGGTGACCACGGACGTCGGCGCGACGACGAGCCAGGGCAGCCGGCCGCCGCGCTCCCGATCGCGGGCGACGAGACCGAGCAGCTGCAGGGTCTTGCCGAGCCCCATGTCGTCGGCGAGGATGCCGCCCAGTCGATGGTCGTGCAGGAACGCCAGCCACGACACCCCGTCGCGCTGGTAGGGACGGAGCGTCGCACGGATGCCGGAGGGCACCCCCGTCGACGGCGCGCCGTCGCCGTCCTTCAGCGCCGCGACGAGGGCGCGCCATTCGGTGGTGGCCTCCGCCTCGTCCGCGAGATCCTCGAAGTCCGCCCACAGGCTGATCCGGCTCCGCGGGATCCGCGGACCCGTCTCCCACTCGTCCAGCTCGCCCGCTTCGTCGAGGAGGTCCTTGAGCCGGCGCAGCGCCGGATGCCGGAGGGAGAACCAGCCGCCATCGGCGAGCTTCATCCGCGCGCGACCTCGCGAGAGCGCGCGGAACAGCGCGCCGAAGGGAACGGGTCTGCCGTCGATCCAGACCAGGATGCCGAGATCGAACCAGTCCGGATCCGACGACGGCACCGCGGTGACGCGGATGCGGGGATCGCCGCGGAGCGCCTCGGCGGCGGGGGCGACCCCCTCGACCGCGACCGAGATGTCGGGGTGCGCCTCCAGCTCGGGGAGGATCGTGGTCGCGAACGCCGCCGCGTCGACGTCCTCGAGCAGAGCCGAGGGACGGAACACGCCGTCTTCGGCACTCCACAGGGCCTCGAGGAAGGCCATGATCCGCGCCTCCCCCTCGGCATCCCGCACGACGCCCTGTGTCGCGGTGTCCTGGTCGAAGGCGAACGCCGCCGCGGGATAGCGCCACGTCATGTCGTACGCGATACCTCCGTCCTCCCGGTGGACGACGTCGACCCGGAGGGTCGGTCGGTCCTCGGGCGGCGCGGGCACACCGTCCGCGAGCGAGAGCGGCGCCGACCGGGCGAGCAGGGGATACGTCTCGGCGAGGAACGCGTCGGTGTCGTCGGCGGGTACATCGACGGATCCGTGAAGGAGGAGCCGTGGAAGCGGCATCGGCAGGGCCACCGGAGCGAGAAGCAGCCGGACGAGGTCGCCGCGGGCCTCCGCGGCGTACAGACCGGATTCCCCGATCGGTCGGAGAACCGCGGAGTGCGGTCCGAGTCCCGGCAGCACGACGTCGGCGGAGAGCCGGAGGCCTCCCCCGCGACGCGGATCCACCGCGACGCGCGCACTCGCACCCTCGGCCAGACCGACGTCCTGGTGCGCCGTCGCCGAGACGAGGGGAACACCGGCGTCCGTCGCCGCGAGAAGGTGCGGCCAAAGGTGGGTCGAGACGATCTCATCGAGCACCACCACATCGCCCATCGCGGGCAGGGGGGACGCGGGACGCGCGGCCCGCGAGAGCGCATGCAGCTCGGTGAACCACCGCACCTGTGCGGGCCGGAATCGGGCCGGCCGGCGTCGCACCGATTCCCAGGAGACATCGCCGCGGATCCAGTCGCCGCGGGATCCCCGCACGAGCGGGCGGAGGGCCACATGAAGGTCTCCGTCGTCGTCCGCAAGGGTCTCCACGGTGACGGTCGCCACGCCTCGCGGCTCCCACCGGGCCGGATCGTAGGGGTCTCGGCGGCGGAGCTCCACACCGAGCGCGAGCTCGTCTCCGGTCTCGCCGAGCGGCACGATGGAGTCGAGGAGGTCTCGCCAGCGGGAGGTCACGACGCCATCCTCGTCATCGGCGCCGACATCGCCGGGAGGGCGATCAGACCCGCAGCCGCATCACGAGCTCCGGGCGATCCGCCCCAGGATGCCGTGCACAAACGAACCGGAGTCGTCCGTCGAGTACTCCTTGGCGAGCTCCACGGCCTCGTCGATGGCGACCGCGGAGGGCACCGCGTCGTTGAAGAGGATCTCCCACACGCCGATCCGCAGAAGCGCCCGGTCGACCGCCGGCATCCGTGCGAGGGACCAGTCCTTGGCGTACGTGGTGATCTGCTCGTCGATCTCGTCGCGGTTGTCGATGACTCCGTCGACGATCTCGCGCGCATACAGCCAGGATGCCTCGCGGGCGGGCTCGGCCGCGGCGCGCTTGGCTTCGACGGCGAGCATCACGGGGATGTCCTCCCCGCGGACGTCGGCTTGGAAGAGGATGTCGAGGGCGCGCTTGCGCGCCTTGCTCCGAGCGCTCACGCGTCAGTTGACGCGGCCGAGGTAGTCACCGCTGCGGGTGTCGACCTTGACCTTGGTGCCCTGCTCGACGAACAGCGGCACCTGGATCTCGTAGCCCGTCTCGAGCGTCGCAGCCTTGGTGCCCGCCGAGGAGCGGTCGCCCTGGAGGCCCGGCTCGGTGTAGGTGATCTCCAGCACGACGGACGCGGGGAGCTCGATGTAGAGCGGGTTGCCGTTGTTGAGGGCGATCTGGACCTGCTGGTTCTCGAGCAGGAAGTTCGCGGCGTCGCCGACGGTGGCGGCGGCGACCGTCAGCTGGTCGTAGTCCGCGACGTCCATGAAGACGAAGCTCTCGCCGTCGTTGTACAGGTAGGTGAAGTCACGGCGGTCGACGTTCTCGGTCTCGATCTTCGCGCCCGCGTTGTAGGTCTTGTCGACCACCTTGCCGGTGACGACGTTCTTCAGCTTGGTGCGCACGAATGCGCCGCCCTTGCCGGGCTTGACGTGCTGGAACTCCACGACGCTCCAGAGCTGACCGTCGATGTTGAGGACGACGCCGTTCTTGATGTCTGCGGTGGATGCCATGAGGTGGAATGTCCGTTCGTTGGGATTCGGGGCACGCGCCGAGCGCGGCCGACAGTCGATTCTACGGGACGCCTCCCGCCGCCCCGTCCCCCGCGATGAGAGCGATCAGCGCGTCGGTCGCGCGACCGTACCCCGCGACGCCTTCGCCGATGACGTGGACGGCGGCGACATCCCGCACGTAGGAGAACCGTCGGAACGACTCGCGGGCGGAGATGTCGGATATGTGCACCTCGGCGGCGGGAAGGGCCACGCCCGCGAGAGCGTCGCGCAGGGAGACGGAGGTGTGGGTCAGCCCACCGGGATTGATGACGATGCCGGCGCAGTCGGCGCGCGCGGCGTGGATCGCGTCGATCAGGACGCCCTCGTGATTGCTCTGGAGCGCGCGGACATCGAATCCGTGGCGCTGCGCGCACCGACGGACGAGGTCCTCGACATCGGCGAGGGTGTCGCGGCCGTAGATCTCCGGCTGGCGGGTGCCCAGCAGGTTGAGATTGGGCCCGTTGAGAAGAAGAAGTCGTCGCGGCGCGGTCACGCGATCACCCTAGCCGTGCACCATCGCGGACATGTGCGCGATGACGGATGCCGAGGGCCTGTTCGATCCGCGATCGAGCACATCTCCGCGATCGTGCGCACCGGGAGGGGCGGGTGTCACCCGGCGACCTCCTGATACGCCGCGAACAGCAGCGACTCGTCGGGCGCGCGCAGCACGGTCGGACGGGCGATGTCGTCCAGGACGATGAATCGCAGCATCCCGCCCCGGCTCTTCTTGTCGCGCTGCATCGTGGCCAGCAGCTGCGGCCAGGCACCCGCGCGGTACGCGGTCGGAAGACCGAGGCTCTCCAGGACCGTGCGGTGTCGCTGCGCGGAGGCGTCGTCGAGGCGTCCGGCCAGGCGCGAGAGCTCCGCGGCGAAGACCATGCCGATCGAGATGGCGGCGCCGTGGCGCCAGCGGTAGCGTTCGGCGTGCTCGATCGCGTGGCCGAGCGTGTGCCCGTAGTTGAGGATCTCGCGCGGGCCCGCTTCGCGAAGGTCCTCCCCCACCACGCGGGCCTTCATCTCGATGGCGAGCTCGATGCATCGCCGGAAGCCCGCGCTGTGCGGGTCGACGGCGGCGACGGGATCGGCCTCGACGATGTCCAGGATCTCGGGGGCGGAGATGAAGCCCGCCTTGACCACCTCGGCAAATCCCGCGGTGCGCTCGTTCGCCGACAGGGAGTCGAGCAGATCCAGATCGCAGACCACGGCGCGCGGGGGCCAGAATGCGCCGACGAGGTTCTTCCCCTCGGCGGTGTTGATGCCGGTCTTGCCGCCGACAGCCGCATCGACCATCGCGAGCACGGTGGTGGGCACCTGGACCACGGCGACCCCGCGCAGCCACGTCGCGGCGACGAACCCGGCGAGATCGGTCACCGCGCCTCCGCCGAAGCCGATGACGGCGTCGGTGCGTGTGAAGTCCGCCTGCCCGAGCACCTGCCAGCAGAATGCCGCGACCTCGACGCGCTTGCCCTGCTCGGCGTCGGGGATCTCGGCGAGCAGGACCTCGCGTCCGCCCTCGAGCAGCTGCTGTCGCAGGGCCCCTGCCCGCTCGGCGAGCGTGGGCGCGTGCACGATGAGGACCTTCCGGGCCGCGGCGGGGAGGGCGTCACCCACGCGATCCAGGATGCCGCGACCGACGAGGATGTCGTACCCGTCGTCACCGGCGACGGTGATCGTGGTGGTGTCGGCTGCGGGATCGGTCACGGAAGCTCCTTGGGAGGGTCGGACGACGGGGATGGCGTCGGCGAGGTCGAGGACGGGGCGGCGGCGGAGCGGGCCCAGGAGGCGACGGCCTCCACGACGCGCGACAGGGGGCCGCGAGAGGTGTCGAAGGTGACGTCGGCGACCGCGTCGTACAGCGGCCGCCGCTCGGCCCAGATGCGCTGCCAGCGCTCCAGCGCGTCGTCGCCCGCGAGGAGGGGGCGGTCGTCGCCGTGCAGGCGACCGGCCACCGTCTGGGCGTTCACCGTCAGAAGGACGACACGGTGCGTCTCCAGCAGCGCACGGGTCCGCGGGTCGAGGACGGCGCCTCCCCCGAGGGCGACGACGCCACCGGCGCGGAGCGCCTCGGCCACCGCGCCGTGCTCGAGTTCGCGGAACCGGGCCTCGCCGTGCGCCGCGAAGATCTGCGGGATCGGTCCGTGGTCGCGCACGACGATCTTGTCCGTATCGGAGAACCCCACGCCGAGGTCCCGCGCGACCCGACGGCCGATGCTGGTCTTGCCGGCCCCCATCGGGCCGACGAGGACGAGGGTGTCGCGCTCAGGCGGGATCATGCGTGGCGAGGACGGCATCGACGTCCGCGCTGGAGCGGAGCGTCGCCGGGATCGCGGCGAGGTAGCCCTCGAGGTTGCGACGCGTCTCACCGATGCTGTCACCGCCGAACTTCTCCAGCACCACGTCGGCCAGGACGATGGCGACCATCGCCTCCGCGACGACGCCGGCGGCCGGGACAGCGCAGACGTCCGAGCGCTGGTGGTGCGCGGCCGCGGTCTCGCCCGTGGCGACGTCGACGGTGCGCAGGGCCCGCGGGATCGTCGCGATGGGCTTCATCCCCGCGCGGACGCGCAGCGGGGTGCCGGTGGACATCCCACCCTCGGTGCCGCCGGCCTTCTCGGTGGCGCGGGTGATGCCCTGGGCGGCGGCGAACAGCTCGTCGTGCGCGTCGGATCCGCGGCGCGTGGTGGTGAGGAAGCCGTCGCCGACCTCGACGCCCTTGATGGCCTGGATGCTCATGAGCGCGTGCGCGAGCTTCGCGTCCAGGCGACGGTCCCAGTGGACGTGCGAGCCGAGCCCCGGCGGCAGACCGTAGGCCAGCACCTCGACGATGCCGCCCAGGGTGTCGCCGTCCTTGCGCGCGGCATCCACCTCCGCGACCATGCGCGCGCTCGTCTCGGGATCGAAGCACCGCAGCGGATCCGCGTCGAGGCCGTCCACGTCGTCCGGGGTCGGTACAGGATGCCCCTCGGGGACCCGGACCGGGCCGATGGAGAGCGTGTGACTGACCAGACGGATGCCGAGCTCGCCGAGGAAGGCTCGTGCGACGGCGCCGAGGGCGACCCGGGCGGCGGTCTCGCGGGCACTGGCGCGCTCGAGGATCGGGCGCGCCTCATCGAAGTCGTACTTCTGCATCCCGACGAGATCGGCGTGGCCGGGACGAGGGCGGGTGAGGGCCGCGCCGCGTCCGCGGGAACGCTCGGTGAGTTCGGTCGGCTCCGCGCTCATCACCTCGACCCACTTCGGCCACTCGGTGTTGCCGATGCGCAGCGCCACCGGGCTGCCGAGGGTGAGTCCCTGGACGACCCCGGACGAGATGGACAGATCGTCCTCCTCGAACTTCATCCGCGAGCCGCGACCGTAGCCGAGCTTCCGGCGCGCGAGATCGGCTTGGATCGCGGCGCGCGAGACGGGGATGCCGGAGGGGAGGCCCTCCATGATGGCGACGAGTTCGGGGCCGTGCGATTCGCCGGCCGTGAGCACGCGGAGCATTGGTCTAGTCTCCCACGTCGTCCGGGTCGGATGACGCGTCGAGCGGTCCATCGGCCGCCGAACGCATCGCGGCCAGGACAGCGGCCTCGTCCGGGAGGGGCGTCTCCGCCTCGCCGGAGGAGAAGATGCGCACCTGTCGGACCGCCTGATGCAGCAGCATCCCGAGCCCCGACAGCGCCGTGCCCCCTTCGGACTGCCAGAACCCGGCGAGGGGGGTGGGCCAGTGTCCGTAGACGACGTCGAGCAGCAGGCCGCCGCCCCGTGCCCACCCGCGGGCGTCGCCCTCGGCCACCGACGCGTCGCCCGGGAGGGTGGCGACGGTGACCGGTGCCGGTCGCGGTGCGGGGGCGCCGAACGGCACGCCGCGCACGCGCGCACCCAGGGTCTCCCCCAGGAGGACGAGCGGCTCCACAGCCTCCGGGCGGCGGGCGACGACCTCGATCTCGCGCGCGCCCATCTCGGTCATCGCGACCAGCGCGGATGTCGCGGTGGCACCGGCTCCGATGATGCGCGCGGACGCCACCTCGTCGATGCCGGCCTCGGCGAGAGCGGCGACGATCCCGCCGACGTCGGTGTTGTAGCCACGAGGGGCCCCGGCCTCCGGGAGGAGGGTGTTCACCGCGCCGGTGAGCCGGGCGTGCCGGTCGTGCGTACGGGCGGTGCGGTGCGCGATGGACTTCAGCGGCATCGTGAGGGACAGCCCGCGCCAGCGCCCGTCGAGATCGGCGAGGGCGCGGGGGAACCCGGCCTCGTCGACGCGGCGACGCGTGTAGACCCAGTCGAGTCCGAGCACGCGATAGGCGGCGGCATGCAGCTGGGGCGATCGGCTGTGCGCGATCGGATCACCCCACACCGCCAGCCGGTCGCCGGTGATCAGCACCCCGAGTCCGGGTTGTCGCGGCACCACGCCTGCCACTGCGACACCGCGGCGTTGTGATCGGCGAGGTTGTTGGTGAACACCGTCTCCCCGGAGTCGAGGTTCACCGTGACGAAGTAGAGCCAGTCCCCGTCGGCGGGGTTCAGCGCCGCGGCGATCGCGACGTCGCCGGGGTTGGCGATCGGACCGACCGGGAGTCCCGTCCGCACGTAGGTGTTCCACGGGTTGTCGTCGAACTGCGCTTCGGCGGAGGTGCTCGCACTCCCCGCATGCATCTCGCCGTAGCCGTACTGAGCCGTGGAGTCCATCTGCAGGAGTCCGAAGGTCTCCTGATTGGTCGGATCCAGGCGGTTCTGGATGACGCGCGAGACCTTCTGCATGTCGGCTTCGAAACGGGCCTCGCGCTGGATGATCGAGGCGATGGTCAGGATCTCCTCGCGGTCCTCGACCGGCACGCCGGCCGAGTCGAGTGACTGCACCGTGCGATCCACCAGTCGCTGGATGACCTGCGGGGCGGTCGTCCCCGGGTCGAAGGTGTACGTGGCAGGGAACAGCCAGCCCTCGAGTGTGTCCGCCTCCACACCGTACGCGGACGGGTCGGCGACCGCGGCCTCGAACTCCTCCAGCGGGATGCCGGTGCCGTCGGCCAGCCGCCCGAGCGACTGCTCCACCGTGAGGCCCTCCGGGAGCTGCGCGGAGTCCTCCATCTTGTTCTCGGGGTTCAGCAGCGCCTCCAGCGCCGCCTCGGACGTCATCTGGCGCTGCAGCGCGTAGACCCCCGGCTGGAACGGCGGGTTCTGCGCCGTCGCGATGAGGTAGTCGTAGAAGGCCCCGGGGGTCTTGGTGACCCCCGCCTCGAACAGCGACTGGGAGATGGGACCTCCGCTGTCACCGCTGGCGATCGTGACGAACGCCTCCCCGTTGGCGAGGCCCGGCTCGTAGTCCTTCGGCTCCTCCCAGCCCATGACGGCGCGGATCTGGGTCTCGTAGGTGTTCCACACCCAGAGGCCACCGGCGGCGACGCCGCCGACCACGAGGAGGACGAGCGCGAGGGCGATCCACATCCCGACCCGTCGGCGCCGTCGCGGAGTGCGGGGCGACGGCCCCGCCTCGTCGACCGCGCTCTCCCGCGCGAAGAGGTCCTCGAGGGTGGCCGTACTCGCGGAGCTGCGCGCCGCGCGGACGGGCTGGTCCGCGGTCGCCGACGACGAGGACGCGGCCGCCGAGGACGCCGCCGCGGCGGTTCCTCGACTCGGCGTCGCCGGAGGACGCGTGATCGAGGGCGTCGGCGCGGACCCCGACTCCCCCGGGGTCGTCGTCGACCGCGGCGCATCCGGGCGCACCGGGGATTCGGCACCCGCATCCGGTGCCCGCCGAGCCTGGCGCCGCGTGAGCGGAGCCTCGGCGGATGCCGGGGTCTGTGCCGTCGGAGCGGAGGCCGGTTCCGTGCCGCGCGCATCGGCGCGGGGCTCGGAAGGGGCGTCACGCCCCGCGCTCGGACCGGCGCCGTCGCCGGCGGAGGACCGGGTCCGCGGGTCGGGCAGCTTGCCGAACAGGTCCGCGAACGGATCGGTGTCGTGGGGCATCAGGGGGACTCCTGGGGGACGGGTGTGCCAGGTGGGCGCCCCGTGCTCTTCTCCACATCGAGTGCATGCTGCAGGAGCACGACCGCGGCGACCTGATCCACAATGCTACGAGACGAACGCTGGCTCTTGCCTGCATTGCGGAGGACCGCGTGCGCGCTCACCGTCGACAGGCGCTCGTCGACCAGGCGGACGGGAAGGGCGACGCGAGCGGCGATCTCCGCCGCGAAGCCCCGCGCGTCGGCCGTGGAGGCGGTGTCCTCACCGCGCAGATTGGTGGGCAGGCCCACCCAGATCTCCGTCGCGGCGTATTCCTCCGCCAGGGCCGTGATGCGCGCCACCGCGGCGTCGTCGCGGGGCACGGTCTCGATCGGAGTGGCGAGCAGTCCGTCGGGGTCGCACCGCGCGACGCCGACGCGCGCGCGGCCGACGTCGATGCCGAGCCGCACGCCGCGGCGGAAGCCGCTCACGCGCTCAGAGCATCCGTCACGGCGGTCAGCGCCGCCGGGAGGGCTGCGGCATCCGTTCCTCCACCCTGCGCGACGTCGTCGCGTCCGCCGCCGCCACCGCCGAGCACACCGGCGGCGACCTTCACGAGGGCTCCGGCCTTGGCGCCCGCGGCACGGGCGGCCTCGTTCGTCGCTGCGACGACCACGGGTCGACCCCCGACGTCGGCGCCCAGCACCACGACCGCCGCGTCGCTGCCGAGGCGGTCCCGGACCTGCAGGGCGAGGGTCCGCACGTCGTCGGCGGACGACGCCGCACCGAGGGCCTCGGCGACCACGGTGACCGCGCCGACGCGGCGCGCGGCGGCCTGCAGCGCAGGAGCCCGTTCGCCGAGCGACTTCGCCTCGAGGGCGGCGATGCGCTTCTCGGCGGCCCTGAGATTCGCGGTCAGCTCGGCGATACGAGCCGGCAGCTGCTCCCGCGGCGTCTTCAACGTGGACGAGAGCTGCGACACCAGGGCGCGTTCGGCGGCCAACGACCGGAACGCATCGAGCCCGACCAGAGCCTCCACGCGGCGGTTCGACGCCCCCACGGACGACTCGCCGACCAGGTTGATCAGCCCCACCTCGGAACTGCGGGCCACGTGCGTCCCGGCACAGAGCTCGCGGGACCACGGGCCACCGATGTCGACCATCCGGACGCTGTCGCCGTACTTCTCGCCGAACAGCGCCATCGCCCCCAGGGCCTTCGCCTCGTCGAGCGGGAGGACGCGGGTCTGCACCTCGAGGTTGTCGCGCACGGCGTTGTTGGCGATCTCCTCGATCTCCGTGCGGGTCGCCTCGGACAGAGCCTGACTCCACGAGAAGTCGAACCGCATGTAGCCTGCGCGGTTGAGTGAACCCGCCTGGGTGGCGGTCTTGCCCAGTGTGTCGCGCAGTGCGGCGTGGACGAGGTGCGTCGCGGAGTGCGCCTGCCGTGCCGCACGGCGGTTCGCCGCGTCCACCACCGACGTCGCGGGCTGGCCGACACCGACCTCGCCCGACACCACCTCGACGGTGTGGCTGATGAGGCCGGGAACCGGGCGCTGGACATCCAGCACGTCGAGTTCGTACCCGGGCCCCACGATGACGCCCTTGTCCGCGACCTGGCCGCCCGATTCGGCGTACAGCGCGGTTTCGGCGAGAACGATCTCCGCGACCTGTCCGACCGCGGCGCGGTCGGCCGGATGCCCGTCGACGAGGATGCCGAGCACGCGCGACTCCGTCTCCAGATCGGAATAGCCGGTGAAGACCGTCTCGCCCTGAGCGCGCAGCGCCCGGTAGACGCTGGTGTCGGCGAGCTGCTTCTTGCGGGAGCGCGCGTCGGCCTTGGCGCGGTCGCGCTGCTCCGCCATCAGGGTGTCGAACGCGGCGCGGTCGACGGTCAGACCCGCCTCTTCGGCGATCTCGAGGGTGAGGTCGATCGGGAAGCCGTACGTGTCGTGCAGCAGGAACGCCTCCGCGCCGGCCACGGAGGTTCCGCCCGCCGTCTTCGTCGCGGCAAGGGACTCGTCCAGGATGGCCGATCCCGACGCCAGGGTCCGCAGGAACGTCGCCTCCTCGGCCAGCGCGTAGGGCGCGATGCGCGCCCAGTCCGCCTCGACCTCGGGATAGGCATACTTCATCGCATCGCGGGATGCCGCGAAGAGCTCGGCGAAGGTCGGACCCTCCACCCCCAGCAGCCGCATGGAGCGGATGGCACGTCGCATCAGGCGGCGGAGGATGTACCCGCGGCCGTCGTTCGACGGCGTCACGCCGTCGGAGAGCAGCATGAGGGAGGACCGGACATGGTCGGCCACCACGCGGAAACGCACGTCGTCCTCGTGGACTTCGCCGTACGTGCGGCCGGACAGCTCGACGGCCTTGTCGAGGACCGGACGGACCTGATCGGTCTCGTACATGTTGTCCACGCCCTGCTTGATGAACGCGACGCGCTCCAGCCCCATGCCGGTGTCGATGTTCTTCGCCGGGAGCTCCCCGACGATGTCGAAGTCGTACTTCGAGCGCACGTTCGTGATCTCGTACTGCATGAACACGAGGTTCCAGATCTCGACATACCGGTCGTCGTCGGTGGCGGGTCCCCCGTCGATGCCGTAGTCGGGACCGCGGTCGAAGAAGATCTCGGAGCAGGGCCCGGCGGGACCGGGAAGCCCGGTCGACCAGTAGTTGGTGTCCTTGCCGAGGCGCTGGATGCGCTCCTCCGGCAGGTCCGTGAGACGCAGCCACAGGTCGTGCGCCTCGTCGTCCTCCTCGTACACGGTGACCCACAGATCGGCAGGGTCGAAGGCCAGCCCACCCTCTTCCTCGGGCGAGGTGAGGAGCCCCCAGGCGAACCGGATGGCTCCTTCCTTGAAGTAGTCGCCGAACGACCAGTTGCCGAGCATCTGGAAGAAGGTGCCGTGCCGCGGGGTCTTGCCGACTTCCTCGATGTCGAGGGTGCGGATGCACTTCTGGTTGTCGGCGGCGCGCTTGTACGGCGCCGGGACGTCACCGGAGAGGTACGGGATGAAGGGCACCATCCCGGCGACGGTGAACAGCAGCGCCGGGTCGTCGGTGACGAGGGAGGCCGAGGGAACGATGACGTGGTCGTTCTTGCGGAAGTAGTCGAGGTAGCGCTGGGCGATCTCGGCGGTCTTCATGTGGGGATCCTTGCAGCACGGGCACACGCGTCCTCCGAGAGGGCACGGGTGCGGTTCAGTCGGTGAGCTTGTCGGCGGCCTTGCCCGCCGCGGTGACGGCGTCGTCGACGACGCCGGCGAATCGGGCTTCCTGTTCGCGGTACGCGTCGCCGATGCGATCGGTGAACTCGGAGATCCGCGCGTCCACCTCGGCGAGCACCTCGTGCCCGCGCGGGTCCTTGTTGACCAGATGCGCGAGGACGAACCCGCCGGCGATACCGAACACGAACCAGAAGACGTTCTTCATGTCACCACTTCCTCGCGGCCCCCATCCGCCGGGCCGCGGCATCCCCATCGTAGGCGGAAACAGCGAAGGGCGCCGGGTTTCCCCGACGCCCTTCGGCACGTTGACGGTGTGTCAGCGGGCCGCGTAGTACTCGACGACCAGCTGGACGTCGCAGACCACGGGGACCTCGGCGCGCTTCGGGCGACGCACGAGGCGCGCCTGCAGCTTGTCGAGCTCGACCTCGATGTAGCCCGGAACGGGGGGCAGCACCTCGGCGTGCCCACCGGCCGCGGCGACCTGGAAGGGCTCGGTGCCCTCGCTCTTCGCCTTGACGTGGATGAGCTGGCCCGGCTTCACGCGGAACGACGGGCGGTCCACGAGCTCGCCGTCGACGAGGATGTGGCGGTGCACGACGAGCTGGCGAGCCTGGGCGGTGGTGCGGGCGAAGCCGGCGCGCAGGACGAGCGCGTCCAGACGCATCTCGAGCAGCTCGACGAGGTTCTCACCCGTCAGGCCGTCCTTGCGACGGGCTTCGTTGAAGGTGTTGCGCATCTGCTTCTCGCGGATGCCGTACTGCTCGCGCAAACGCTGCTTCTCCCGCAGACGGACGGCGTAGTCGCTGTCGGCCTTGCGCTTGGTGCGACCGTGCTCGCCGGGAGCGTAGGGACGCTTCTCGAGGTAGCGGGCGGCCTTCGGGGTGAGGGCGACGCCGAGGGCGCGGGACAGACGGACCTTGCGGCGGTCCTGGGACTTCGTTGCCACGAAGACTTCCTTCCGATACGCGGCCGTGCGTGTCACGGCCTGCGGACGTATCCCCCCTCTTCGCCCGTCTGGACTGCACGCCGGGGCACGCCAGAAGGTCTGTGTCGGAAGAGGGAGATGCCCGAAAACTCGGTTTCGAGCCGTCCCATGCTACCAGAGCGACCTCCGCCGCCCTCGAAGGGTCAGGCGCCGTCGACGATGCGGCGGATCTTCTCCAACCGTGCTCCGATGTCCCGCTCCTGCCCGCGCGGCGTCGGGTCGTAGTAGCGGCGGCCTCGGAGCTCGTCCGGCAGGTACTGCTGCGCGACCACGCCCACGTCGCTGTCGTGGGGGTAGCGGTACCCCTTCCCGTGCCCGAGTCGCTTGGCGCCCGCGTAGTGCGCGTCCCGCAGGTGCAGCGGCACGCGGCCGAACCCCCCGGCACGGACATCGGCGATCGCCCGGTCGATCGCGAGGTAGGCGGCGTTGGATTTCGCGGTGGTGGCGAGGTAGGCGGTGGCCTCGGCCAACGGGATCCTGCCCTCTGGCATGCCGATGAGCTGCACCGCGTCGGCTGCGGCGACCGCGATCACGAGCGCCTGCGGGTCGGCGAGGCCGATGTCCTCCGAGGCGGAGATGATGAGGCGCCGCGCGATGAAGCGCGGGTCCTCGCCCGCCTCGATCATGCGGGCGAGGTAGTGGAGGGACGCGTCGGGATCGGAGCCGCGGATCGACTTGATGAAGGCGCTGATGACGTCGTAGTGCTCATCGCCCTGGCGGTCGTAGCGCAGCAGCGCGCGGTCGACGGCCTGCGCGACGTGGTCGGCGGTGATCTCGGGGCGACGCTCGGCCCCGTCGTCGTCGCCGTCCTCCTCCGGCGCTTCGGCGAGGGAGGCCGCCGCCTCGAGCGCGGTCAGCGCGCGGCGCGCGTCTCCGGACGCCAGCCGCACGAGGGCCTCCCGCGCCTCGTCGAGCAGGAGCACCGCGGCATCGAGCCCGCGCGGGTCCGTCACGGCGCGGTCGAGGAGCGACCCCAGCTGGTCGTCGGTGAGCGGGCGCAGGGTGAGCAGGAGGGAGCGCGACAGCAACGGGGAGATGACCGAGAACGACGGGTTCTCGGTCGTGGCGGCGATGAGGACCACCCATCCGTTCTCGACACCGGGGAGCAGGGCATCCTGCTGCGCTTTCGTGAAGCGGTGGATCTCGTCGAGGAAGAGGATCGTCGACTGGCCGTAGAGATCGCGCTGCGTCACGGCCTCCTGCATCACCTCGCGGACGTCCTTCACGCCCGCCGTCACCGCCGACAGCTCGACGAAGCGCCGACCGGAGGACCGCGCGATGGCCTGCGCCATGGTCGTCTTGCCGGTGCCGGGCGGGCCCCACAGGATGACGGAGGATGCCGTGCGACCGGTCGTCCCCGCGTCCGCGAGCTTCACCAGCGGGGATCCCGGCCGCAGGAGATGCTCTTGGCCGGCGACCTCGTCGAGCGACGCGGGCCGCATGCGCACCGCCAGCGGGGTCTGCCCCTGGAAGAGCGCGGCGGAGGAACTCACCCGACCAGGCTAATCGTCACCGCCGACGCCGCCGGTCAGGTTTGGGACCTCCCCCGCGCGCACCGTAGGATCGGGCCGATCGGGCTGGCACGCGCTCGATGTGGAGGAGAACCGGTGGCCCAGGCGAAGGACCGACAGGCGCGGGAGCGCGCGCGGCTGTACCAGGCGCGGACGGAGTTCCACCGTTCTCAGGGAGCCCGCCGTCGTCGCGACAATGTGATCGGCGGCGTCGTCGGAGGGCTGCTGATCCTCGCCGCCGTGGGCGTGCAGACCGTCTACTTCACCGCCGGCCCCGGCGTTCCCGTGCCGACGGAGTCCCCCGCCCCGACCGAGTCGCCCGCCCCCGCCGAGACTCCGACCCCCTCGGACGACACGACCCCGGCACCGGGTGAGGATGCACCGGAGCCCACGCCGACGCCGACCGAGTGAGTCGGCCTCCGGCGGCCCGGGCCCGCGTACTAGGCTGAGGAGCCGTTCATTCCCCCACAGGCGGAGAGATCCGCGATGAGGTGCATCCCGTGACTGCCGAAGCAGAATCCCGACCCGAAACCGCCACCGACACCCCGTCGACCGAGCCCTGGGGGCGCGTCGACGACGACGGCACCGTGTCCGTGCGTGAGGCCGCCGGGTGGCGTGTCGTCGGCCAGTATCCCGACGGCACGACCGAGGAGGCTCTGGCGTACTTCGAGCGCAAGTACGCCGACCTCGCCTCGGAGGTCACCCTCCTCGAGGTGCGCCACCGTCGCGGCGGGGCGTCCGCGTCCGATCTCCGTTCCGCCGCGAAGACGGTCGCGGGGAAGCTCGACGGCGCAGCCGCCGTCGGCGATCTCGCCTCGCTCGAGGCCCGCGTCGCCGCCCTCGTCGACGCGCTCTCCGCGGCATCCGAGACCGAGGCCGCCGCCGCTCGCGAAGCCGTCGACGAAGCGGTGCGCGAGCGCACCGCGGTGGTCGAAGCCGCCGAAGCGATCGCCGCCCGCGATCCGCGGACGGTGCAGTGGAAGCAGGCGTCGGCGGAGATGAGCGCGCTGTTCGATCAGTGGCAGTCGCAGCAGCAGAACGGACCGCGTCTGCCGAAGGCGACCGCGCAGCAGCTCTGGAAGCGCTTCCGCGATGCACGCGCGAGCGTCGACAAGCACCGCCGCGAGTTCTACGCCGAGCTCGACGAGGCGCACAAGGCCGTCCGGGACCGCAAGACTCGTCTCGTGGAGCGCGCCGAGGCCCTCGCCCCGCGCGGCGAGGAGGGGATCCCCGCCTATCGCGACCTCCTCGACGAGTGGAAGGGCGCGGGTCGCGCGGGCAAGAAGGCCGACGACGCGCTCTGGGCACGGTTCAAGGCCGCGGGCGATGCACTCTACTCCGCGCGCGGAGAGCGCGAGGCGGCGGATGCCGAGGCCTCGCGCGAGAAGATCGAGGCCAAGCGCGAGCTTCTGGTCGAGGCCGGGGCCGTGGCGGACGAGCGCGACATCGCCAAGGCCCGTCAGCTGCTCACCGGGATCCAGCGGCGCTGGGACGAGATCGGGCGTGTGTTCCCGCGCGACGCCGAGCGCGCCCTCGACGACGATCTGCGCAAGATCGAGCAGGCGCTGCGCGGACGCGAAGAGGTCGACTGGAAGCGCAACAACCCCGAGACCAAGGCGCGCGCCAACGACATGACCCGTCAGCTCACCGACGCGATCGCCAAGCTCGAGGCCGACGTGGCCGCCGCCGAGGCGTCCGGAGACAAGAAGGCGCTCGCACGCGCCACCGAGGCCCTCGAAGCCCGACGCGCCTGGCTCTCCGCCCTGGGCCTCTGACCCCTCCCCCTGACCGCGGGAGATATCCACAGGGCCGGCGCCCGACCGGCGGGAGGGCGCGCTACACGGCACACTTCGAGGGTGGGTTCTCGTCTCCTGTACTTCGCCGGTGACCGTCTGTCGCACGCCGAGCTGACGGCGGCGTGCCTCGACGGTGACGTCGTCGAGATCGGCGAAGGGTACGCACCCGCCGACACCGTCGAGACCGTGGCGCTGCGCGCGGCATCCCTCCGGCCCCTCCTCCGAGACGATCTCGCCGCCTCGCACCTGACAGCCGCGTGGATCCACGGCGGTCTGGTGGATCCCCCCGGCCGCCACACCGTGCAGCGCGCGAGCCCGCAGCGTCGTCGCGCCCTGGTGTCGCGGCGCCTGCACTACCGCGACATCCGGGTGTCCCCCGGCGACCTCCTCCGCTGCGGCGGAACGCTCGTCACCTCCCCGGCGCGTACGCTCGCCGACCTGTTGCGAGAGGGCTCGGCGGACTACGCCGCCGCCGCACGCGCCTACGCCGTCGCGGTGCCCGCCGTCCTCGAGGAGGCGCGCTGCTGGCTCGAGGCCAGCTCGCTCCCCTATGTCCGTCGAGCGCGCGAGGCGCTGACGGCTCTGGCGGGTCAGCTCGACGTGACCCGGTAGACGTCGTAGACCGCGTCGATGCGACGAACGGCGTTCAGCACCCGGTCGAGGTGCACGGTGTCGCCCATCTCGAAGACGAACCGGCTGATGGCCAGACGGTCGTTGTTCGTGGACACCGTCGCCGAGAGGATGTTGACGTGATGCTCGCTGAGCACGCGGGTCACGTCGCTGAGGAGACCCGATCGATCCAAGGCTTCCACCTGGATCTGGACGAGGAAGAGGCTCTTCGTCGTCGGGGCCCACTCGACATCGATCAGCCGCTGCGGGTCCTGTTTGAGCGCGGTCACGTTCGTGCAGTCCTCGCGATGCACCGAGACCCCGCTCCCCCGCGTGACGAAGCCGACGATCTCGTCTCCGGGCACCGGCGTGCAGCATTTGGCGAGCTTGACCAGGATGTCCGGCGCACCCCGCACGAGCACACCGGAATCGCCGCTGCGCGGCTGGCGGGCACGACCGACGACGGGGATGTCGATAGGACCGGTCGAGGTGTCCTGGGCACTGACGAGGGCCGTGACCTTCTCGATCACCGACTGCGTCGACACGTGACCTTCGCCGACCGCGGCATAGAGCGCGGACACGTCTTCGTACTTGAGCTGCTGCGCCACCTCGCCGAACGAGTCCTGGCTCATGAGGCGCTGCAGGGGGAGGTTCTGGCGACGCATCGCCCGGGCGATCGACTCCTTGCCCTGCTCGATCGCCTCCTCGCGACGCTCCTTCGTGAACCAGCCGCGGATCTTCGAGCGGGCCCGCGTGCTCTTGACGAAGCTCAGCCAGTCCTGACTCGGACCGGCGTCGGGGTTCTTGGAGGTGAAGACCTCGACGACGTCGCCGCTCTTCAGCTCGGACTCCAGCGGCACGAGGCGGCCGTTGACCTTGGACCCCATGGTCCGATGCCCCACCTCGGTGTGCACGGCGTAGGCGAAGTCGACGGGAGTCGCCCCCGCGGGCAGGCCGATCACGCGTCCCTTCGGTGTGAAGACGTAGACCTCCTTCGCGCCGATCTCGAACCGCAGCGAATCGAGGAACTCCCCCGGGTCCGCCGTCTCGGCCTGCCAGTCGGAGATGTGCGCGAGCCAGGCCATGTCGGTGTCGACCGCCTTGGCATCGGGCTTCGCGCCCGCCATCTGCTCCTTGTACTTCCAGTGCGCGGCCACGCCGAACTCCGCCTGCTGATGCATCTCGTTCGTGCGGATCTGGATCTCGACCGTGCGGCCGTTGGGCCCGATGACCGTGGTGTGCAGCGACTGGTACAGATTGAACTTGGGTGTGGCGATGTAGTCCTTGAACCGCCCGGGCAGGGGGGTCCAGCGTGCGTGGATCGCACCGAGCACCGCGTAGCAGTCGCGGACGCTTCCCACGAGGACGCGGATGCCGATGAGGTCGTAGATGTCGTCGAACTCGCGACCGCGCACGATCATCTTCTGGTACACGGAGTAGAGCTGCTTGGGACGGCCCATGACCCGCCCTCGGATGCGCAGTTCCCGCAGATCAGCGTCGACGGAATCGATGACGTTCTGCACGTACTGCTCGCGCTGCGGTGTCCGCTGACGCACCAGGCTCTCGATCTCCGCGTAGAGCTTCGGGTGCAGCACCGCGAAGCTCAGATCCTCCAGCTCCGATTTGATGGCCTGGATGCCGAGACGATGCGCCAGCGGCGCGTAAATCTCGAGCGTCTCGGTCGCCTTCTTGCGCGCCTTCTCGGGAGGGACGAAGCCCCAGGTGCGGGCGTTGTGGAGGCGGTCGGCGAGCTTGATGAGCAGCACGCGGATGTCGCGCGACATCGCCACGATCATCTTGCGGACCGTCTCGGCCTGCGCGCTCTCGCCGTACTTGACCTTGTCGAGTTTGGTGACCCCGTCGACCAGCATCGCCACTTCGTCGCCGAACTCGGCCGACAGGTCGTCGAGCCCGTAAGAGGTGTCCTCGACGGTGTCGTGCAGCAGCGCAGCGGCGATGGCGCGGGGGCCGAGCCCGAGATCCGCGAGGATCTGCGCAACCGCGAGCGGATGGGTGATGTACGGCTCGCCGCTCTGGCGGGTCTGTCCGCTGTGCGCCTTGTCGGCGACCGCGTACGCACGCTCGAGGATGACCAGGTCGCCCTTGGGGTGATGCGTGCGCACCGTCCTCAGCAGCTGCTCGACGTCATCCCGTCGAGCCGACCGCGAGAAGATCCGCGGGACGAGTCGCCGAAGCGACGATGTCGACGCGGGGGGAACGGTCTCTGCCAATCGACGCCCTACCCTCCGGTGAAGATCATCATCCTACGCCGCCCGCGGGCGGCGAGCCGAGTCAGGCGGGCGTGCCGGCCAGCTCGCGGGCCTCGAGCACCCGCTGGTCGCGGGCGACCAGGTTCGGCTCGCGCTCCCGGAGCAGGGAGTACAGCGGGGCGGCCACGAAGAGAGTCGAGTACGCGGCGACGATGGTTCCCACGAAGATCGCCAGCGACAGATCCGTCAGCGTCTGCGCGCCCATCCAGATGAGGCCGATGATGAGGATCGCCGCGGTGGGGAGGGCGGCGACCACCGTGGTGTTGATCGAGCGCACGAGGGTCTGGTTCACGGCGAGGTTCACCGACTCCCCGAAGGTGCGGCCGGATATCTCACCGTCCTCGGTGGTGTTCTCCCTGATCTTGTCGAACACGACGGTCGTGTCGTACAGCGCATACGAGAGGATCGTGAGGAACCCGATCACCGCCGCGGGCGAGATCTCGAATCCGAACAGCGCGTAGATGCCGATCGTGATCACGAGCACGTCGACCAGACCGATGATCGCCGACACCGACATCTTCCAGGTGCGGAAGTACAGCGCGAGGATCAAGAAGGTCAGAGCGAGGAAGATCGCGAGCCCCCACAGCGACTGGCGGGTGACATCGGCACCCCAGCTGGGCCCGATGAACGACTCACTGATGTCCGCGACGGGAACCTCGTATGCATCGGCGAGGGCGGCCGAGACCTCGCGGGTCTCCGCATCCGTCAGCTGGTCCGTCTGGACGCGGATCGTGTCCTCGCCGACCGTGGCCACGCGCGTCGTCGCGGTGGGGACGACGGAGCGAACCGCCTCGTCGGCGATGAGCTGATCGGTCTCGGCGACGTTGTTCACGGTGAACTGCGAGCCGCCCGTGAACTCGATCGAGAACTGGATGGGGCGGAACAGAGGCACCAGCGCCGCCCCGATGACCAGGATCGCCGCGATCAGGAACCACAGGCGCCGCCGACCGACGAACGGGAAGGAGACCTTGCCCGTGTAGAGGTCGTTGCCGAGCTGATTCATGGAGCGCATCAGCGGTCTCCCTCCTTGCCGGTGGTCGACGATGTCGTGTCCGTGCCCGCGGACTGGAGCTCCGCCTGTTTGCGCTCGGCGATGGTCTGACGTCGCACCGCCTCCCCGCGTGCACGACCCGCCCGCTTCGCCGCACCGGATGCGCCGGCGGCGACGGGTGTGCGGAACTGAGCGCGACCGCGGTACACGGCACCGAGAGCGTCCGGATCCAACCCGGAGAGCGGATGCCCCGACCCGAAGAACTTCGTCCGTGCGAGCAGCTGCAGGACGGGGTGGGTGAAGAGGATGAAGATCAGGATGTCGATCAGGGTCGTGAGACCCAGCGTGAAGGCGAAGCCCTTCACGCTGGCATCCGCCAGGATGTACAGGACCACTGCGGCCAGGATGTTGATGGACTTCGAGATGTAGATCGTGCGCTTCGCCCGCGCCCAGCCGTCCTCGACCGCGCTGGTGATCGACTTCCCGTCGCGCATCTCGTCTCGGATGCGTTCGAAGTAGACGATGAACGAGTCGGCGGTGAATCCGATGGTGACGATGATGCCGGCCACACCCGCGAGAGACAGACGGAAGCCCATGCGCCAGGCCAGGATCGCCAGCATCACGTAGGTCAGCACGCCCATCACGATGAGCGAGGCGATGATCACGAAGCCCAGCGCACGATAGACGACGACGGAGTAGATCGCCACGAGGAGGAGGCCGATGAGGCCGGCGACCAGACCGATCTGCAGCTGCTGGGATCCGAGCGTCGCCGAGACCGTGTTGGAGCTCTCGACACTGAAACTCAGCGGGAGCGCACCGTACTTGAGCTGGTCGGCGAGGACCTGTGCGCTCTCCTGCGTGAAGCTGCCGGTGATGCTCGGGTCGCCGCCGACGATGATCGCGTTCATCGAGGGGGCCGAGAGCACCGAGCCGTCCAGGACGAACGCGAACTGGTTCAGCGGAGGGGTGGCACCGTAGAGTCGCTGACTGATGGCGGCGAAGGTCTCGGTGCCCTCGCTGTCGAGACGCAGGTTGACGGCCCACTGGCCGTTGGTCGACTGCAAGCCAAAGGTCGCGTCGTCGATCGCGGAACCGTCGAGCTCGACCGGACCGAGGATGTACTTCTGGGTACCGGTCGGATCGCACGTGATGAGGGGCTCATCGGCCGGCGCCTGCGCGGGGTCGTTCTCCGGATCGGCGCAGTCGTAGGCGAGGAACTCCGCCTCGAGCGCCGGAGTGATCCACGCGAGGTCGCTGCCGTTCGTGGGCGACGCCGTGGGCGTCGCGACCAGCGACGGGTCCGGGGTCGGGTAGGGCGTCTCGGTTCCGTCCTCGCCCACGAAGCTCGTGGCGGGGTTCCCGGCGAACAGGACGGCGCGCAACTGGAGCTGCGCGGAGGCCTCGATCCGGTCGCGGGTCTCCTGGTCGGCCTGACCGGGGATCTGGACGACGATCTGGTTGCCGGCCTGGGTGGTGACATCGGCTTCGCTGACACCGGAGGCGTCGACGCGCTGGCGGATGATCGTGACCGCCTGGCTCATCTGCTCCTCGGAGGGCGCGACGCCGTCCTCGGTCTGCGCCTCCAGGACGATCTGCGTGCCGCCCTGGAGGTCGAGCGCGAGCTCCGGAACCCAGGAGCTCTGCTGGAAGACGTGCACGCCGAGCGCGTTGATGCCGAACAGCACAGCGGTGATCGCCAGCAGTCCGGTCAGCGCACGCCAGGCATTGCGAACGGGGGTGGAAGTCGCCACGGACTCAGCTTTCTGGTGGGGACGTCCCGGAGGACGGGTCAGGCCTGGGGCTTGCCGGGCTCGGCGTCGGGGTCGATCGCCTCGTGAGCACCCGCGGCGCGACGGTCGTCGCTGATCGAGGTGATCTCGCCGTCGGCGACGGCCTCGGCGTACTCCTCGTGGCTCTGCTCGGCGGCGAGGTAGTCGTCCTCGGTCACGGCGCCCTCGGTCGGCGAGACGACGCGGAGGATCGCCTGGCTGTGCACCTTGATCTCGACTCCCGGGGCAAGCTCGACGATCGCGGGCTGATCCAGGTTCTCGGGGTCGTACGCCACGATCGTGCCGTAGAGGCCGCCCTGCAGGAGGACCTCGGCGCCGGGAACGGTCTGACGTGCGCGCTCCTCCTGCTCGAGCTTCTGGCGCTGCATGCGCCGGCGGGAGCTCCAGAACATGAACACCAGGAGGGCGATCAGCAGGATGAGCAGGCCGTAATTGGCGAGGAAGTCCATGGAGGGGGAAGGGCCTTTCGAGAGGGCATGGCCGGGGCGGCACTGCCTGGAGGGTCGGCGCAAGCCTTCAGCGATTATAGGTCATCGAGTTCGAGCATCGATTCGGGGCTGCGGACGCCCAGATGCGCATACGCTTCGGGGGTCGCAACGCGTCCGCGGGGTGTGCGTCCCAGGAATCCGATCCTCACCAGGTACGGCTCGACCACCGACTCGATGGTCTCGGCCTCTTCACCCACCGTCACGGCGAGGGTGCTGAGCCCGACCGGCCCTCCTCGGAAACGGCGCACGACGGCATCGAGGACGGCCCGGTCGAGCCGGTCCAGTCCGATCGGGTCCACGTCGTACAGGTCGAGCGCGGCGTCGACGATCGCGTGATCGGCATCCGCGCCGTCGCCGTGGACGATGAGGTAGTCGCGCACGCGACGGAGCAGCCTGTTGGCGATGCGGGGGGTTCCGCGCGATCGACGGGCGATCTCGGCGCGGGCGGCGGGGGGCACGGCGACGCCGATGAGCCGCGCGGACCGCTCGATCACCCGCTCGAGCTCGGCGGGCTCGTAGTACTCCAGGTGGGCGGTGAACCCGAACCGGTCGCGCAGCGGGTTCGGCAGCAGGCCGGATCTCGTGGTCGCCCCCACCAGGGTGAAGGGGGCGAGATCCAGCGGGATGCTGGTGGCGCCGGCCCCCTTGCCCACCATGATGTCGATGCGGAAGTCCTCCATCGCGAGGTACAGCATCTCCTCGGCCGAGCGCGCCATCCGGTGCACCTCGTCGATGAACAGCACCTCGCCCGGGGTGAGGCTCGACAGGAGCGCGGCGAGGTCGCCGGCATGCTGGATCGCGGGACCGCTGGACAGGCGGAGCGGACGTTCGCTCTCGTGGGCCACGATCATCGCGAGAGTCGTCTTGCCGAGACCCGGCGGGCCCGAGAGGAGGATGTGGTCGGCGGGGCGCTGCTGGATCCGCGCCGCATCGAGGAGCAGCTGCAGCTGACCCCGCACCTTCTGCTGCCCGACGAACTCCGCCAGCGACGACGGGCGCAGGGCGCCCTCGATCGCGAGCTCGGACTCGTCGACGGGCTCGTCGACGTCCCTCAGGTCATCCACCGACGACCTCCTTCCGCGCCGGCCCGAGCTGGGCGAGCGCGCGACGCAGCAGCGCCGGGACCGATGCCCGCTCGGAGTCGGGCGCTTCCGCGAGCACGGACTCCACGACCGGCGCAGCGGTCCGCTCCGGCCAGCCGAGACCGACGAGAGCGGTCACCACCTGTGCGGCGACTCCCGGTGCCACCGTCGATCCCAGGCCCGGGACGCTCGACGCCGTCACGTGGTCGAGCTTCCCCGTCAGCTGGACGACGATGAGCTTGGCGGTCTTGGGGCCGATCCCCGACACCCGACGGAAGGGCGCGTCGTCCTCGGCGGCGACGGCATCCGCGATCTGTCCCACGGTCAACGATGACAGCACGCCGAGCGCGGACTTCGGCCCGACCCCCGTCACGCCGAGAAGCTGGCTGAACACCCGCAGCTCGTCGCGGGACTCGAACCCGTAGAGCGACAGCGCGTCCTCGCGGACGATGAGCGTCGTGTGCAGCGTCAGCTCTGCATCGACATGCGCGGTGCGAGCGACCGCGGGGGTCACCGCCACAGACAGGCCGACGCCGCCGACCTCCACGACGATGCCGTCATCGTCGGCGTGGGCGACGCGTCCCCGCAGTGAAGAGATCATGTCACCGACCTTACGTCGTATCGCATGTTTGTTCGAGCAACACGCTCAGGATCGTGCGCGCCGCTCGGCTTGCGCCCACGCGCGCTGGGCGGGGGTCAGCGTCGCCCCGACACCGTTCGGAGCGAGGGGGCGACGCCACGCGTGGCACAGCGCGATGGCGAGGGCATCCGCGGCATCCGCCGGGGTCGGTAGAGCGTCCAGGCGCAGGACACGCGCGACCATCGTCTGCACCTGTCGCTTGTCGGCGGCTCCGTAGCCCGTGATGGCCGCCTTCACCTCCGACGGGGTGTGGGTCGCCGCCGGGAGCCCGCGCTCCCCCGCCACCAGGAGGGCCACACCGCTCGCCTGGGCGGTTCCCATCACCGTCTGACGATTGTGCTGCGCGAACACCCTCTCGACGGCGACGACCTCCGGGGAGTGCGCGTCGATCGCCGCGCGGATCCCCGCGGCGATCGCCGCGAGGCGCTCCTCGATCGGGGCCGTCGGGTCCGATCGAGCGACGCCGACGTGCACGAGTGTCGCGGAGCGGTCCGCCCGCACGTCGACGATGCCGATCCCACAGCGGGTCAGGCCGGGATCGACCCCGAGCACGCGGACCGACGTCACGCGACCACGCTACGCGCGGAACCGACGGATGCCGCGACGCCGGGCCGGGATCGCGGGATCAGTCGTCCTGCTCGAGCTCGGCCTGGACCTCCTCCGTGAGGTCGAAGTTGCTGAAGACGTTCTGCACATCGTCGCTGTCCTCAAGGGCATCGATGAGGCGGAACACCTTGCGCGCGGTGTCGGCGTCGATCTCGACCTTGAGGTTGGGCACGAATTCGACGTCGGCCGATTCATACTCGATACCGGCATCCTGCAGCGCGCTGCGGACCGTGACGAGGTCGGAGGCCTCCGTGATGACCTCGAAGCCCTGCGCGTGCGGCTCGACCTCTTCGGCTCCGGCCTCGAGCACCGCGAGCATGACGTCGTCCTCGCTGGTGTCGTCACCGGCGACGACGATGACGCCCTTCCGGGAGAAGTTGTACGCGACGCTGCCCGGATCGGCGAGCGTCCCGCCGTTCCGGCTGAGAGCGGTGCGCACTTCGGCGGCAGCGCGGTTCTTGTTGTCCGTCAGACACTCGATCAGCAGCGCGACACCGTTCGGGCCGTAGCCCTCGTACATGATCGAGGAGTACTCGACGGACTCGCCGCCGATCCCCGCGCCGCGCTTGATCGCCCGGTCGATGTTGTCCTTGGGCACCGACGTCTTCTTGGCCTTGAGGACCGCGTCGAACAGGGTGGGGTTTCCCTGGAGGTCGGGTCCGCCAAGCTTCGCGGCGACTTCGATGTTCTTGATCAACTTGGCCCACGACTTGGCACGGCGCGAGTCGATGACCGCCTTCTTGTGCTTGGTCGTGGCCCATTTGGAGTGTCCGGACATGGGGTCGATCCTACCGGCGACGCTCAGCGGGCGCGGAGCGCATCGAGGAAGAGCGCGTGGAAGCGCGTCTCGCCGCTCACCTCCGGATGGAACGCGGTCGCGAGGATCGGCCCCTGCCGTACGGCCACGATGCGACCGTCGTCCAGCGCGGCGAGGGGCTCGACGCCGCGGCCGTGCTCCTCCACCACGGGAGCGCGGATGAACGCGGCGTGGACGGGCGGCGCGCCGAGCACCGGGACCTCCAGCGCCACCTCGAACGAGTCGACCTGACCCCCGAACGCGTTCCGGCGCACGGTGACATCGAGCCCGCCGAAGGTCTGCTGCCCGGCGATCGGGTTCTCCAGACGGTCGGCGAGGAGGATCATGCCGGCGCAGGTGCCGTAGACGGGAAGCCCCCCGGCGATGGCGGCGCGGATCGACTCCCGCATCCCGAAGGCCCGAGCGAGCTTGTCGATGACGCTCGACTCCCCGCCGGGGATGACCAGACCGTCGACGACGGCGAGGTCCTCCGGCCGACGGACGAGGTGCACGTCGGCATCCATCTGCGCGAAGACGCGCGCGTGCTCGCGGACGTCCCCCTGGAGGGCGAGGATGCCGACCCGGGGCCGGTGGGTCACCAGCCGCGCTCGGCCAGGCGGTGGGGCGCGGGCAGGTCCGAGACGTTGATGCCCACCATCGCCTCGCCGAGCCCGCGGGAGACCTCCGCGATGACCTTTGCGTCGTCGAAGAACGTCGTCGCCTTGACGATGGCGGCGGCACGCTCGGCCGGGTTGCCGGACTTGAAGATGCCCGAGCCGACGAAGACGCCGTCGGCACCCATCTGCATCATCATCGCCGCGTCGGCGGGGGTGGCCACGCCGCCGGCGACGAACAGGACGACGGGCAGCGCACCGGCCTCGGCGACCTCGGCGACGAGCTCGTAGGGGGCCTGGAGCTCCTTGGCGGCGACGTACAGCTCATCTTTCGACAGGGCGCTGAGGGCCGCGACCTCGCCGCGGATCTTGCGGATGTGCTTCATCGCCTCGGAGACGTCGCCCGTGCCCGCCTCCCCCTTGGAGCGGATCATCGCCGCCCCCTCGTTGATGCGGCGGAGCGCCTCGCCGAGATTGGTCGCACCGCAGACGAAGGGCACGGTGTACTTCCACTTGTCGATGTGGTGGACGTAGTCCGCGGGCGAGAGCACCTCGGACTCGTCGATGTAGTCCACGCCGAGCTCCTGCAGCACCTGCGCCTCGACGAAGTGTCCGATCCGCGCCTTCGCCATCACGGGGATCGACACGGCGTCGATGATCCCGTCGATCATGTCGGGGTCGCTCATGCGGGACACTCCCCCCTGGGCGCGGATGTCGGCCGGCACGCGCTCGAGGGCCATGACGGCGACGGCGCCGGCGTCCTCGGCGATGCGCGCCTGCTCCGGGGTGACGACGTCCATGATGACGCCGCCCTTGAGCATCTCCGCAAGGCCCCGCTTGACGCGGGAGGAACCGGTGGTGGAGGTGGACATGATGCTCCGTTTCGACGGGTGAGGACAGGATGGAATTTGACCTAGGCCAAAAGGTAGCACGGGGCAGACACGCGCAGACGCACCCCTAGACTCGGGACATGGCCCGCTCCGACCGTGACACGTCCGCCGGCATCCGCGGGGGGACGGCGAACGAGATCGCCGAGAGCGTGCGCGAACGCATGGAGCGCGGACTCCTCGGCGCCGGCGACGCCCTCCCCCCGGTGCGCGCCCTCGCCGAGGCCCTCGAGGTCAATCGCAACACCGTCATGGCGGCGTATCGCCAGCTCGCCCAGGCGGGGCTGGTGGTCTCGCGCGGCCGCGCGGGCACGCACGTGACGGGCCCCGCGGCCGTCGCCCAGGACGGGTTCGCCGCCGACACCGTTCTGCGGGACGTGGGGACGGGCAATCCGGACCCCGCGCGCATCCCGGACCCGACGTCGGCGCTGACGCGGATCGCCGGGCGCCCGGTGCTCTACGGGGAGCCCGTGATCGATCGCGATCTCGAGGCCTGGGCGGACGAATGGATGCGGGCGGCCCTGCCCTCGGGGAAGCCGATGCGGCTCACGATCACCAGCGGGGCCTCCGATGCGATCGACCGACTGCTCTCTCAGTACCTGACACGGGACGACGCCGTGGCACTCGAGGACCCCTGCTTCCTGGCGAGCCTGAACACCGTGCGCCTCGGCGGGTACCGAGCCGTCCCCGTCCCCGTCGACGAGGAGGGCATGACCGTGGCGGGCCTGCGCGCGGCGCTCGCCGACGGCGTCCGGGCCGTGATCTGCACGCCGCGCGCGCAGAACCCGACCGGCGCGAGCATCACCGAGCGTCGGGCGGAGCAGCTGCGGGCGGAGCTCGCGGCGCATCCGTACGTCCTCGTGATCGAGGACGACCACTTCTCCCTCCTCTCGCGGATGCCGCACACCTCCGTCATCCCGCCCGAGCACGAGCGGTGGGCGCTCGTGCGATCCGTGTCGAAGTTCCTCGGTCCCGACATGTGCCTGGCCGTGACGGCATCCGATCCCGACACCGCCTCGAGGCTCGCCCAGCGGCTGAGCCCGGGGACGACCTGGGTGAGCCACCTGCTCCAGCGCCTCACCCACGCCCTCGTCACCGACCCCGCCGTGCGCGCCGACATCGAGTCGGCGGCGGTGCACTACGCCGAACGTAATGCCGCGTTCGCGGCGGCTCTCCGCGACGCCGGACTCGTGGTGTCGGCGGGCGACGGGCTGAACCTGTGGGTTCGGGTGCCCTCCCCCGCCCGTGACGTCTGCGCGCAGCTCATGCGTCGCGGGTGGCTCGCGCGACCTGGCGACGAGTTCCTCCTCGGCGACGAGGCGGCGCGGTTCCACCTGCGCCTGACGGTCCACGATCTGGATGAGACGGATGCCGCGGCCCTCGTGCGCGACCTCCTCGCCGCGGTCGACGCGACGACTCGGGCTCCGGCAGTGGGATGATCGTCCGGTGAAGATCCTCTCGATCCAGTCCGCCGTCGCCTACGGCCATGTCGGCAACTCGGCCGCCGTCTTCCCCCTCCAGCGCATCGGGGTCGAGGTGCTCCCGGTCTACACCGTGAACTTCTCCAACCACACCGGATACGGTGCGTGGCGCGGACCGCTCATCGCGCCGGACGACGTCGCGGCCGTCATCGAGGGCATCGGCGACCGCGGCGTCTTCGGCGACATCGACGTCATCCTGTCGGGATACCAGGGCGGTGAGGGCATCGCCGACGTGATCCTCGACGCCGTCGCCCGGGTGAAGCAGGCCAACCCCGGCGCGGTCTACGCGTGCGACCCGGTCATGGGCAATGCGAAGAGCGGCTGCTTCGTCGCCCCGGCGATCCCCGTGCTTCTGCGCGAGAAGGTGGTGCCGGCGGCCGACATCATCACCCCGAACCAGTTCGAGCTCGGCTTCCTCACGGGAACGGAGCCCACCGATCTGGCCTCGACGCTGGCGTCGGCCGATCTCGCCCGCGCCATGGGTCCGCGCACGGTGCTGGTCACCAGTGTCGAGCGTCCCGATCGGCCCGCGGGGACGATCGAGATGCTCGCCGTCACCGACGACGGCGCCTGGCTGGTGCGGACACCGCACATCCCGTTGAAGGCGAACGGGTCCGGCGACGTCACCGCCGCGCTGTTCACCGCGCACCTCACCGCCTCCGGCGACGCCGCCGACGCGCTCGCGCGAACCACCTCGAGCGTGTTCGATCTCCTGCAGAACACGTTCAATTCAGGTGAACGGGAACTGCGTCTCATCGAGTCGCAGAAGGCCTACGCCCACCCGCGGATGCAGTTCTCGGTCGAACAGGTCCGCTGAGGGACCTCAGCCGTACACCTCCGTGTAGGCGGCATCCCACTGCTCCGCGTCCGCGGGGCACACGAACGACATCCCGAACACCATGATGCTCGCGAGCCCCTGCTCGGCGGCCGCATCGCCCTGGGCGACCTGGGCGAACAGCGGCGACGATTCCACGTGCGTCGCGAAGATGCTCGCATCGGTGCGATGGTTGTTGAGGATCGCCGTCTCGCAGGCGTCGAGCGTGGTGGCCAGGAGCAGGGACTCGGTCTCCGGCGCCCAGGTCGCCCCCTGGGATTCGAGGTAGGCCCGCTGCTGCGCGATGAACTCCTGCTGCTCGGGGGTCTTCGCCGAGAGCAGGGAGCCGTCCCGGGGCTGCTGCTGCGCCTCGAAGAACTCCTCGCGCTCGATCAGGGCGGCCTCCATATCGGGTGCCGCGTTCTCTTCCGCCCCGCCGGGTGCCGCAGACGTCGCCGACGGAGCCGGCGGTGCCGTGCTCGATCCGCCGGGGTCCGAGGGGGCGGGCGCGCACGCGGCGAGCGCCGCCGCGAGGACGACCACCGACAGCGCGGCGGCGGGGAATCGATGCAGGGAGCGGAAGATCACCCGCACGACCTTACTCATACACCGGTGGAGGACGTCAGCATCCTCCACAGGCAGCGCGCTCAGCGCGGCCAGGCGCCCGCCAGGGTGCGCCGCACGTCGCCGAGCAGCTGAGGAAGCGCTTTCGTCTTCGCGATGATCGGGAAGAAGTTCGCGTCCGAGGACCACCGCGGAACGATGTGCTGATGCAGGTGTCCGTCCACGCCGGCGCCGGCCACGGCACCCTGGTTCATGCCCAGGTTGAACCCGTCGCATCGGGAGGTGTCGCGGAGGACCCGCATGCCGACCTGCGTCAGCGCGCCGATCTCGGCGACCTCCTCGGCCGTCGCCTGGTCGTACGTCGAGATATGACGGTAGGGGCACACGAGCAGGTGCCCGGAGTTGTACGGGAAGAGATTGAGCAGTACGTACGCCGTCCGACCGCGCGCGACGATGAGCCCGTCCTCGTCGGACTTCTCCGGCGCCGAGCAGAACGGGCACTCCGCGTGATGCGGCTCGCGCCCCGCCTGGATGTAGGCCATCCGATGCGGGGTCCACAGACGCTGGAACTCGTCCGGGACCCCGGCGAGGGCGTCCGCCCCGATCACCGAGGCTTCGGCATCCGGCTCCCGGACGTCGCTCACCCGAGGTCCTCCGCGGTGTTCACGAGGGTGCGTCCGTCGATCGCGCCGACGATCTGCGCCACCGCGTCCGCGACGGGGATGCCGTTGCGCTGAGAACCGTCACGGAAGCGGAACGACACGGTGCCGCCCGCACGGTCCTGCTCACCCGCGATGAGCTGCAGGGGCACCTTCTGCGTGGTGTGGGTGCGGATCTTCTTCTGCATCCGGTCGTCGGAGCGGTCGAGCTCGGCCCGCACGCCGCGCTGGCGCAGTTCGCGGACGACCTCACCGAGGTAGTCGGCGTACTCGTCGGCCACGGGGATCGCCACGACCTGGACCGGCGCGAGCCACACCGGGAACGCACCGGCGTAGTGCTCGAGCAGGATCGCGAAGAACCGCTCGATCGAACCGAACAGCGCGCGGTGGATCATGATCGGGCGGTGCTTGTCGCCGTCCGGGCCGGTGTACTCCAGCTCGAAGCGCTCGGGCTGATTGAAGTCGAGCTGGATCGTGGACATCTGCCACGTGCGTCCGATGGCGTCGCGCGCCTGCACCGAGATCTTCGGCCCGTAGAACGCCGCGCCCCCCGGATCGGGGACGAGCTCGAGACCCGACGCCTCCGCGACCTCTCGCAGGGTGTCGGTCGCCTGCGACCACAGCGCATCGTCGCCGATGAACTTGGGGTTGCCCTCCTCCTTCGTCGACAGCTCGAGGTAGAAGTCCTCGAGACCGTAGTCCCGGAGCACCGAGAGCACGAACTCGAGGTTGCTCGTCAGCTCGTCGCGCACCTGGTCGGAGGTGACGTAGATGTGCGCGTCGTCCTGCGTCATCCCCCGCACCCGGGTGAGGCCCGCGAGGGTGCCGCTCTTCTCGTAGCGGTACACCGTGCCGAACTCCGCGAGACGGAGCGGCAGCTCGCGATAGCTGCGCCCGCGCGAGCGGAAGATCAGGTTGTGGAACGGGCAGTTCATGGGCTTGAGGTAGTACTCCTGCCCCTGGCGCGTGACGTGCCCCTCGGCATCCACCACCTCATCCAGCTCCATCGGGGGGTACATGCCGTCGGCGTACCACTGCAGGTGCCCGCTCGTCATGAACAGGTCGCCCTTGGTGATGTGCGGGGAGTTGACCATCTCGTAGTCCGCGGCGAGCAGTCGGCGGCGCATGTACTGCTCGATCTCGTAGCGGATGATGCCGCCCTTGGGGTGGAACACCGCAAGCCCCGGACCGATCTCGTCGGGGAAGGAGAAGAGATCCAGCTCGGCACCGAGCTTCCGGTGGTCGCGCCGTGCAGCCTCCTCGAGCCGGTGCTGGTAGGCGCGCAGCTCGTCCTTCGTCGGCCAGGCCGTGCCGTAGATGCGCTGGAGCTGCGGGTTCTTCTCGCTCCCGCGCCAGTAGGCGCCCGCCACGCGCTGCAGATCCCAGCCGTTGCCGATCATGCGGGTGTTCGGCACGTGGGGGCCGCGGCAAAGGTCCTTCCACGCGGTCGCACCGTCGCGGGAGACGTTGTCGTAGATCGTGAGCTCTCCGGCCCCGACCTCGACCGACGCCCCCTCGGTCTTCTCGGCGCCGGCACCCTTGAGGCCGATCAGCTCCAGCTTGAACGGCTCGTCGGCGAGCTCGGCGCGCGCCTCGTCGTCCGTCACGACGCGGCGGACGAAGCGCTGGCCCTCGCGGACGATGCGCTCCATCTCCTTCTTGATCGCCTTGAGGTCTTCCGGCGTGAACGGCTCATCGACGCCGAAGTCGTAGTAGAAGCCGTCGGTGATGGGCGGGCCGATCCCGAGGTTCGCCTGCGGCCGGATCCGCTGCACCGCCTGCGCCAAGACGTGCGCGGCGGAGTGACGGAGGATGTCGAGCCCGTCCGCACTGTCGACGGCCACCGGCTCGACGGTGTCGCCGTCGTGCACGACCGTCGCGAGATCCTTCAGCTCGCCGTTGACGCGGAGCGCGACGACGGAGCGATCGGGGAAAAGGGCGAAACCGTCGGCGGGCCGAGCGGCATCCGAGGGCGGGGCGGCATCTGTCACAGCGTTCTCCTGAAGGGTCGCGATCAAGGCTACCGGCCGCGTCTCGGCCGGTAGGACACGGCAGGCTGTCCGGTGGCCCAGGATGGAGCGGTGACTCTGGCGATCATCGGCGCAGCGCTCGCCGCCCTCGGCATGCTCGCGGTGGGGGTCGGCATCCTTCCGCCCGAGGAGCTCGCGGCGGTGGCGGAGCGGGTCTGGCCCGTCCTCGTCTTCGTCGTGTCCGTCACCGTCGTCTCCGAGCTCGCCGCGAGAGCCGGGCTCTTCGACCTCCTCGCCAGTCGTCTCGCGCGTCTCGCGCGCGGGCGGACCGCGGCGCTGTGGATCCTCATCGTCGCGCTCGCCGTCACCGCGACCGCGTTCCTCTCCCTCGACACCACGGCGGTCCTCCTCACGCCGGTCGTGGTCGCCATGGCGGTGTCGAGACGGCTCGATCCGCTGCCCTTCGCGTTCGTCACCGTCGTGCTCGCCAACACCGCGTCGCTGATGCTTCCGGTGTCGAACCTCACCAATCTGCTCTCCCTGGACCGCCTCGGCACCGGTCATGACCCGGCGGCCTTCCTCTCTCTTCTCGGGCCCTCGGCCCTGCTCGCAATCGTGATCTCGGTCGGCGTGCTGTCGGTGGCCTTCCTGCCACGGCTTCCCCGCGCGCATCCGACCGCGTCGGAGCCCGTCACCGCGGATCGTCCCCTCCTGATCGCGGCCGGTATCGTCACCGGCGCTCTCCTGCCCCTCCTCGTGAGCGGGCTGGAACCCTGGATTCCCGCAACGGCCGCCGCCCTCGTCCTGGGCGTGGTCTTCGCGTGGCGTGCACCGAAGGCGCTGTCCGTCCGCCTCGTCCCCTGGTCGCTCCTGCTCTTCGTGCTCGGCCTGTTCACCGCCGTCGCGGCGCTCGAGTCCCTCGGGAGTGGACGAGTGCTGGGGGCCATCGCCGGATCCGGCGACGATCTCTTCGCGCTCTGGCAGCTCGCCGGAGCCGGTGCGCTCCTCGCCAACGGCGTCAACAACCTCCCCGCCTACCTCGCCCTCGAGGCGGTGGCGGACTCCCCCGCGCGTCTGGCCGCTCTGCTCGTCGGTGTGAACGCGGGTCCTCTCGTCACCCCGTGGGCGTCGCTCGCGACCCTGCTCTGGGCGGACCGGCTCCGCGCGGCCGGGGTACCGGTGCGGTGGCGGACCTTCGTGATCCTGGGCCTTGTGATCGCTCCGCTCACCGTCCTCCTCGCGGTGGTCCCGCTCGCGATCGGGGCACCCCGCTAGAGCAGGTGACGTGCGGCCTCCCGACGCGACAATGCGCGGAGGTCGTGAGCATCGAGGTAGGCGCGCACCCAGTCCGGATCCGTCCGCGCGTAGTCGCGGAGCGCCCAGCCGATCGCCTTCGCGACGAAGAACGCCGCGTCGGCGCGATTCGGCTCGATGGCGTCCTCGAGGAGGGCCCGATCGGTCCGCTCCTTCCTGCCGAGCTGGGAGATGATCGCGAGCCGCCGGATCCAGAGGTCCTCGTCGACGCTCCATGCGCGGACCGCGCGTGCGGTGGTCACGGCATCCGCGTCCAGCATGTCGGCCACGCGGTGGCTCAGTTCGTCCGTGATGTCCCACCATCGCCCGGACCGGACCATGGCGGTCACGACCTCGAGGGTGTCCGGCGCCCGACGTAACCCGGGAAGGCCGCGGAGGGCCATCGCGGCGTACCACTCCTCCCGGTGGGTGACGGTGTCCCAGAGAGCGGATGCCGCCTCCGCAGCGACCGCGACGTCGTACGATCGCGCGGCCGCACGTGCCACCGCGCGGACCTCGGGAAGGCGCACCCCGTAGAACGGGAGCGCCGACTTCATGTACGCCTGCTGCGCCACCGCCCTCTCGGGGTCAGCTCGTGCGCGAAGCGCGTCCCTGATCTGCCGCACCAGGCCGTCGGATTCCATGCCGAGACGATAGCCCCACTGGGGACGTAGGGCGACGCATCACGAGACGCCTTCCCCGCCACCTCTTCCCACTCCTCGTAGTCTGCTACCCGTGACCTGCACGAGCTCATTCCGGCTGACCGCCGCAGTGCTGCTTCTGAGCACCGCCGCGGTCAGCGCGGCCGCATGCTCGCCCCAGGCGCCCAGCGACAGTGCACCTTCCTTCGCGCTCACATCCGCCGAGGCCGTCGTACCCGACGACCGCGGCGTGTATCCCCTCAACTTCATCTTCGTGGCCCCCGATAGCGACACCATCTGGACAGACCTCAACGGCCTCGCCTTCGGAGGCTTCGACTTCGCCCCGGGCGAGTTCTCCGTCACGCAAGGAGAGGGCACCGACGGCTACCTCCTCGGGAACATCAGTGTCGAGGTGGCCCCACCCGATACAGCCGTCGCCTTCGACACGGTCGAGCTGTTCTACGACGGGCTCACCGAGCCGCGCGCGGTCGAGGTCGGGTCCTGGACGATAGCCACCGCCCCCGCCGAGGAGTTCGCCACCGTCACGGCCGCCGCCGAGGTCGCCGCCATCGCCGGATGCACCAGCGCGAACCTTCCGGTCGCCGCCGACGTCACCGCCGCCACCGGCTTCACCACCGGTGTCCCCGACGTCGAAGCTACGAGCGTCGAATCTCTCCCGGCTGAACAGGCGATCCGCATCGGCCTGGAGTGCACCGACGCCGCCGACTTCTACATCATCAGCCCGTCCGCGACCCTCACCGCCGAGGGGTCTGAAACGGCCGCCCGCTTCGCACCCATCGCCATCGGCTACCAGGACATCGCCGACGAAGATCTGCAACGTATCCGGAGCCGCGCGGGCTGACGGGCTCCGGTACGCGGCGGACTCGCTTATTGGTTCGAGAACGACAAAACCCCCGGTGAACCGGGGGTTTATCTGTGCGCGATACTGGGATCGAACCAGTGACCTCTTCCGTGTCAGGGAAGCGCGCTACCGCTGCGCCAATCGCGCCCGTATGGGCTATGAAGTTGTGAGCGAGGTGGCGACGGGATTCGAACCCGTGTAAACGGCTTTGCAGGCCGGTGCCTAGCCGCTCGGCCACGCCACCGCGTGTGGTTTGACCCCACGTGCTGGTTCAAGGAACCACTGCACTCGAGCGGATGACGAGACTCGAACTCGCGACCCTCACCTTGGCAAGGTGATGCGCTACCAACTGCGCTACATCCGCATGCTCCCGGATTTCCCCGGGCGCTTGAATGACTTTAGCCCAGGACGGGCCGAGTGCAAAACCAGCCGCTCCCCGGGAGTGTCCCCGCCCCGGGTGTCGTTCACAACCGTCCGCGTCGGGTAGGATCGGTAACCGGCCGCACGGCCATGGGCGATTGGCGCAGTTGGTAGCGCGCTTCCTTCACACGGAAGAGGTCATCGGTTCGAGTCCGGTATCGCCCACTCCTGACCCTCGCCCCGGCGGGGGTCTTCTGCTTTCGGGCGAAGCCCCCGGGTTCGCAGACGGTCAGGCTCCGGCATCCCATCCGTAGCGCTGCTGCAGTGCCCGCGCGACCCGGGTGAACCGCTCCAGGTCGAGAGCGGCGGCTTCTCGGCGCATCCCGCCCCGGTGGACGAGATAGATCTGCTCGATGTCCACCCACGACGGCCGCCCCTGCGAGTCCCACGCCCCCGAGCCGAGCGGGAGGAAGTCGCGGTCTCCATCGTGGGCGCGGCTGGTCAGCCGCACGCCGTACACGTGGTCGTCGTCGAGTCGACCGATGACGAGGACGGGCCGGTCCTTCCCTCGCCCGTCGTTCTCGACATAGGGCACCCACGTCCAGATGACCTCACCGGCATCGGGATCGCCGTCCTTGTCCGGCGCGTAGGCGATCCGGAGCTCGGATCTGCGCGGTGGGGAGATCAGGCGTGTGGTCTGCGGGACGGATGCCGCACCCTCGGCACGCCTCGATGCGCGAGGCCGCGCGGGCGTCAAGACGCTCAGGGCTTTCGACAACAAGGACGTCAGTCGGTTCACCCGCTCACCCTACGACGAGCGACAGGGGCGCCGCGGAGGATCCGCGACGCCCCTGTCGGGCGGCTCGAGAGACGTCAGACGCGCTCGTCGATGAGGTAGCCCTCTTCGCCGTGCACGCTGGTGTCGACGCCGGCCAGCTCGTCTTCGTTCTTGACCCGGAAGCCGATGGTCTTCTGGATGGCGAAGCCGATGATGAAGGCGACGACGAAGGAGTAGACCAGAACGCCGACCGCGGCGATGACCTGGACGATCAGCTGCTCCCAGCCGCCACCGAGGAAGAGGCCGGTCTCCGTGGCGAAGAAGCCGAGGTAGACCGTTCCGATGAGACCACCGACCAGGTGGATGCCGACCACGTCGAGCGAGTCGTCGTAACCGAGCTTCCACTTCAGCTCGATCGCCAGGGCGCAGACGGCACCGGTGACGACACCGAGGAGGAGCGCCCAGCCGGGCGTGAGGTTCGCGCAGGCCGGGGTGATCGCGACGAGACCGGCGACGGCACCCGAGGCGGCGCCGACCGAGGTGGCCTTGCCGTCCTTGAGCTTCTCCACGATCAGCCATCCGATGATGGCGGCGGCGGTGGCGCCCAGGGTGTTGATCACGATCAGACCGACGACGCTGTCCTCGGTGCCCAGCGCACCCAGACCCTCCGCACCGCCGTTGAAGCCGAACCAGCCGAACCACAGCAGCGACGCGCCGAGCAGAACGAGCGGCACGTTGTGGGGCTTCTGGATGCCCTTCTGGAAGCCGATGCGCTTGCCGAGGACGAGCGCCAGGGCCAGAGCCGCGGCACCGGCGTTGATGTGCACCGCGGTGCCACCGGCGTAGTCGATGACCTCGGCGGTGAAGCCGAGCGAGGTGCCGAGGTTCAGGATCCAGCCGCCACCCCAGACCCAGGCGGCGACGGGGAAGTACACCACGGTGGCCCAGATGCCGGCGAAGATCATCCAGGCGCCGAACTTGGCGCGGTCGGCGATCGCACCGGAGATCAGCGCGACGGTGATGATGGCGAAGGTGGCGCCGAACAGGGCGCCGACCAGGTCATCGCTGCCGAGGCTGCCGAGGCCGAGGTCCGAGAACGGGTTTCCGGCGAACGCCCAGACGTTGCCCTCCGGAACCGCGCTCATGTTGAAGCCGTAGATGATCCAGAGCACTCCGATGAGGCCCATCGAACCGAAGCTCATCATCATCATGCTGACGACGCTCTTCGCCTTGACGAGGCCTCCGTAGAAGAACGCCACGCCTGGCGTCATCAAGAGCACCAGCGCTGACGCGGTGATCAACCAGGCAAGATTTCCGCTGTCCATGAGATTCCTCATCCATGTGTCGTGTTACACAAAAAGCCCCTGCCGGCGCCGAGTCGGGTCACGGCTGTCGGGCACGCCCAGTTTCCCGAGCGGGGGTTTCGAGCGCCGTGCACCCCGTGTTTCGCGTTGGTTACGCGAGGGAACGCGAGGTAAACATCACGTTTCGCGCCGACGCGAGAGCACCGGGAACGCCCGGAGCGTGCTCGACGAACGGATGCGGATGTGTCAGGCGAGCGTCGAGGCGACCAGTCGCGACATGGCCCGCAGGTACTTCTTGCGGTACCCGCCGGAGAGCATCTCCTCGGGGAAGACGCCGTCGAGCGGGACACCGGTGGCGCGGATGGGGATCTGCGCGTCGTAGACCCGGTCGATGAAGGCGACGAACCGGAGCGCCGCCGACTGATCGCTGAACACCTCGACGTCGCGGAGCCCGACCGTGTCGACGCCCTCGATCAGGCGGATGTACCGCGAGGGGTGGACGCGGGCGAGATGCGCGACCAGGTCCGCGAAGGTGTCGTCGGTGGCCACCCCGACCGCGGCGGCATCGCCGATCGCCGCGTCGTACTCGGCGGCGCTGAGCGCGACCGCGTGACCGTCGATCGCGCGCTGGCGATAGTCGGTCCCGTCGATGCGGATCGTCTGGAACCGCTCGGCCATGGCGTGGATCTCGCGCAGGAAGTCCTGAGCGGCGAAGCGCCCTTCGCCCAGCGCGTTCGGCGGAGTGTTGGAGGTGGCGGCGAATCGGGTGCCGCCGGTGACGAGTTCGCCCAGCAGTCTCGTCATCACCATCGTGTCGCCGGGGTCGTCCAGCTCGAACTCGTCGATGCACAGAAGGTCCGCGCCGCGGAACAGCTCGACGGTGTTCTTGTACCCCAGCGCGCCGACGAGCGCGGTGTACTCGATGAACGAGCCGAAGTACTTCCGACGCGCGGGCATGTCGTGGTAGATCGCGGCCAGGAGGTGGGTCTTGCCCACCCCGAAGCCGCCGTCGAGATAGACCCCTGGACGCGGGGCGGGCTCCCGCTTGGCGCGACGGAAGAAGCCGCTCTTCGCAGGTGCCGGTCCTCCCCCGGCGAACCGGACGAGGAGGTCCTTCGCCTCCTGCTGCGACGGGTACGCGGGATCCGCGCGATAGGTGTCGAAGCGCGCCGCGGTGAACTGCGGCGGGGGAACGAGGGCGGCGACCATCTCGGCACCGGAGAGCTGCGGCGTCCGATCGACGAGGTGCTCCACCCCGACACGGGCAGTCATCGCGCGTCCTCCGGAGCCGCGTCCTGCGAGGCGAGATCGCGATCACGCAGCCATCGGGTGATCGCCGAGCTCCAGCGTTCCTGGTCGTAGTTCCACAGCTTGGTGTGTCGGGCCACGTCGAAGACCTCCATGTGGACGAGATCCGGACGCGCGACGAGAAGATCGTGCGATGCGTCGGAGGGGACGAAGCCGTCGTCGTCGCTGTGCAGGATCAGGATGGGATGCCGCAGCTCGCCGGCGCGGGCGATGACATCGAGCCGATCGAAGGGAATCCGGCCGCCGCTGTGCACGAGCGCCGAACCCCATTCCGTCTCGAGAGCGTGGATGGCGAGCGAGCTGACGGGCGCGGGGACCTTCATCATGCCCGCCTGATAGTCGAGGACGACCCGCCAGTCGACGACGGGCGACTCGAGGATGAGCGCGGCGATACGGTCGCGATGAGCGGAGTTGAGGGACACCTGCAGGGCGATCGCGCCGCCCATGGACCAGCCCATGAGGATGATCCGCTTCGCGCCGCGCCTGCGGGCGAACCCGACCGCCGCGTCCACGTCGCGCCATTCGGTCGCCCCGAGCGCGTAGGTCCCCGCTCGACTGCGGGGCGCCTCGCCGTCGTTGCGATACGACACCACCAGTGAGGTGATCCCCAGCCCGTGGAAGAGAGGTACGGCGCGGAGGCACTCGGCGCGCGTCGTTCCCCGACCGTGGACCTGGATCACCCAGACGTCACCGTCTCCGGCTGGGAAGAGCCAGGCGGGGCAGGGGCCGACGCCGGACCCGATGAGTTCCGGCGTGTACGGGAGGTGGAGGTCGGAAGGATGGTCGAAGTACCAGCCGCTGAAGGCCGCCGCACTGTCGAGATGGGCATCGGACCCGATGTGCGTCAGGAGCTTCCTCGTCACGCTGTCGGCGTCCTCCGCCAGGACGGTCCCGAGCTTCAGATACGGCTCGGATCCGCGGGTGAACAGTCCGTACCTCCCCGGCAGCGCCGTGTCATCGGTCTTGGAGAGCCGGATCGTCTGCGCGGTGGTGTCCAGATCGAGGATGCGGGTGTCCGCGATCCGGGTGGCCGGCGTCACGACGCGCCGCGCCATCCGGAGGGCGGCCAGAGCCCAGATGCTCACCACGATGGACAGCGCACCGGTCAGGACCGAGATCAGCAGGCGGATCGCAGCTGCCGGAGCGGGGAAGGCGCCGCCCGCAGCGGCGCGCCTGGAGGAGACCATCGGGGCCTCACTCTAGTCTGTCCGGGTGGAAGATCACCGCCGACCGGCGCCTCCGACCTTTGCGCAGGTCGCGGACGATGTCCGCGCTGTCGGGTTCCGCGACGATTTCGCCGTTCGAGAGATCCCCGCACCCGCGGGACTCGCCCCGGAAGCGATCGCTCTGGCGGGAGATGTCCGCCCCGATGCGGCGACGGGAGAGTCCGTGTTCGGCACGGGACGCTTCATCCTTCTGCACGACAGCGACGAACCGGCGTCCTGGGAGGGAGCCTGGCGTATCGTCTGCTTCGCTCAGGCTCCGTTGGAAACCGACATCGGCGTCGATCCGATGCTCGCCGATGTCGCGTGGTCCTGGCTGCTCGATGCCCTGAAGTCGCGTGGCGCGCCCTTCCACGCCGAGGCCGGCACCGCGACGAAGACCCTCTCCCGTGGGTTCGGTTCGCTGGCCGCGGAGGGCGACGGATCGCAGATCGAGCTGCGGGCCTCGTGGTCCCCGACGGGACCGATCGGCCGACACGTGGAAGCATGGGCGGAGCTCGTGTGCATGCTGGCGGGGCTTCCGCCGGGTTCAGAAGGGATCGAGATGCTGGGATCGCGCAGGTCGCTGCAGTGACGGCGTACGACGTCATCGTCGACGACGCGGGATTGCGGGAGGCCTCGCGTACGATCGCGGCCGGAACCGGACCGGTGGCCGTGGACGTCGAGCGCGCCTCCGGATTCCGCTACTCGCAGCGCGCCTATCTGGTCCAGGTCTTTCGACGCGGGGCGGGCGTCTTCCTGTTCGACCCCCCGCCGATCACCGACTTCTCCCCCCTGCAGGAGGTCATCGCTGACGAGGAGTGGGTGCTGCACGCCGCCAGTCAGGATCTCCCCTCGCTCCGCGAGCTGGGACTCGAGCCGGAGCGGATGTTCGACACCGAGCTGGCCGCGCGCCTGCTCGGCCACGAGCGCGTCGGGCTCGGGGCGGTGGTCGAGCAGACGCTCGGGATCACCCTGGCCAAGGCGCACTCCGCAGCGGACTGGTCGACGCGACCTCTCCCCCAGTCGTGGTTGGAGTATGCCGCGCTGGACGTCGTGCACCTCGTCGACGTCCGAGATGCGCTCGTCGCCGAGCTCGAAGAGCAGGAAAAGACCGACTTCGCCGAGGAGGAGTTCCTCGCCGTGCTGCTGCGCGAACCGAAGCCCGCCCGCGAGGAGCCGTGGCGACGACTGAGTGGACTCCACGCGGTGCGCGGCCGCCGCGGGCTCGCCATCGCTCGCGAGCTCTGGACGGCGCGCGAAGATTTCGCGCGCGAAGAGGATGTCGCCCCCGGCCGCCTGGTTCCGGACCGCGCCCTCGTGGCGGCGGTCCTCGCCGACCCCCGCTCGAAGCAGGAGCTCGCCGGAGTGAAGGAGTTCACGGGCCGCGCGAGCAGGTCGCAACTCGATCGCTGGTGGGCCGCATTCGAAGCCGGCCGGGCTCAGACCGACCTTCCCCGCGAACGGGTGTCCCACGGCGACACACTCCCCCCACCCCGGGTGTGGGCGGATCGCAACCCCGAGGCGGACGCGCGGCTGAAGGCCGCCCGCCCGCGGGTCGAGGAACGCGCGAGCGACCTCCGGATGCCGACGGAGAACCTTCTGACGCCCGATCTCCTGCGGCGGGTCGCATGGTCGCCGCCGGCGGCCGTCACGACGGACACGATCGCCGCCGCGCTGTTGACCCTCGGCGCGCGCGGCTGGCAGGTTGACCAGACTGCACAGCTGATCACCGATGCCTTTGTGGATTCCGTGCAAGAGCCGGCCGAGGCTCCGCCGGCGGATTCGTAGGTATCCGCCACCGGGTTCTGCCCGCCCGCAGGAGCCTCCTAGGCTTGCGGCGATCCCAACCATTGGAGGCAGAGTGGCCGATATCTCGGACGTCTTCTTCGTCGACGGAATGCGCACCCCGTTCGGGCGCGCCGGCGAAAAGGGCATGTACTGGAACACCCGATCCGACGACCTCGCGGTCAAGGCGACCATCGGTCTGATGGAGCGGAACGCATCGGTGCCGAAGGACCGGATCGACGATGTCGCCATCGCGGCCACCTCGCAGACGGGCGACCAGGGCCTGACCCTCGGTCGATCGGTCGCGATCCTGGCCGGTCTGCCCCAGAGCGTGCCCGGTTTCGCCATCGACCGCATGTGCGCCGGCGCGATGACGAGCGTGACCACCATGGCTGCGTCGATCGGCGTCGGCATGTACGACGTCGCCCTCGCCGGCGGCGTCGAGCACATGGGCCGCCACCCGATCGGCACGAACGCAGACCCCAATCCGCGTTTCGTCGCCGAGAAGATGGTGGACCCCGGCGCCCTGAACATGGGAGTCACCGCCGAGCGCATCTTCGACCGCTTCCCCCACCTGACCAAGGAGCGCTCGGACCGCTTCGGGATGCTCAGCCAGCAGAAGGCGCAGAGCGCGTACGACGAGGGCAAGATCCAGCCGGACCTCGTCTCCGTGGCTGTCAAGAACGCCGACGGCGCGTGGGGCCTCGCCACCGAGGACGAGGGTCGACGCCCGCAGACCACCATGGCGGACCTCGCAGGCCTCAAGACCCCGTTCCGCCCGCACGGACGCGTGACGGCCGGAACCTCGTCCCCGTTGACCGACGGAGCGACCATGTCGCTGCTGGCGGGCGGCGGCGCGGTGAAGGAGCTCGGACTGACCCCGAAGATGCGGATGGTGTCCTTCGCGTACGCGGGAGTGCAGCCCGAGATCATGGGGATCGGGCCGATCCCGTCCACGGAGAAGGCCCTCCGCAAGGCGGGGCTGTCGATCTCCGACATCGGACTGTTCGAGCTGAACGAGGCCTTCGCGATCCAGGTCATCTCGCTTCTCGACCACTTCGGGATCGACGACGACGATCCGCGCGTGAACGCGTGGGGCGGCGCCATCGCCGTCGGGCACCCGCTCGCGGCATCCGGAGTCCGCCTCATGATCCAGCTCGCCGCGCAGTTCGCCGAGCGGCCGGACGTCCGCTACGGACTCACGGCGATGTGCGTGGGACTCGGGCAGGGCGGCTCGGTCATCTGGGAGAACCCGCACTACGACGGCAAGAAGCGCAAGTGAGGACCGCGAGCATGACCGATTACGAATCCATCGACTTCTCCCCCCTTCAGGCGCTCGCCGACGGCGAGGTGGTGACGCATTCGCACGTGCGGGACGTCACCCTCGCGTCCGGGAAGACCCTGGCGCTCATCACCCTCGACAACGGACGCGACCACACGCGACCGAACACCCTCGGTCCTGCGACGCTGACCGAGCTCGGCGAGGTCCTCGACACCCTCGCGGTGCGCGCCGGTGCGGGCGAGATCGACGCGGTCGGCATCACGGGCAAGCAGTACATCCTCGCGGCCGGTGCGGATCTGAGCGACATCACGCGCGTCGGATCGAAGGACAACGCCCGACTCGTGGCGCAGCTCGGGCACAAGGTGCTCGGGCGGCTCGGCGATCTCGGTGTCCCCTCCTTCGCCTTCGTCAACGGCCTCGCACTCGGGGGCGGCCTCGAGATCGCGCTCAACTCCACCTACCGGACCGTGGACGCCTCGGCGGCTGCGATCGCGCTCCCGGAGGTCTTCCTCGGCATCATCCCGGGGTGGGGCGGGGCCTACCTGTTGCCGAACCTCATCGGCATCGAGAACGCCCTCGAGGTCGTGATCTCCAACCCGCTGAAGCAGAATCGCATGCTGAAGCCGGCGCAGGCCTTCGAGCTCGGCATCATGGACGCCATCTTCCCCGCCGCCTCCTATCTGGAGGACTCGCTGCGCTGGGCGGACGGGGTCCTGACCGGACGTGTCTCCGTCGACCGGAAGAACGTTCCGGGCAAGATCGAGCGCGCGGTCAAGTGGCCGGTGGCGATCAAGATGGCGCGAGGCATGCTCGAGTCCAAGATCGGCACGGTGCCCCGATCGCCGTACGTCGCGCTCGACCTGCTCGAGAAGGCACGGTCGGGAACGAAGGCGGAGGGCTTCGCCCGGGAGGATGAGGCGCTGGCCGACCTGGTCGTCGGCGATCAGTTCGCCGCGTCGATGTACGCGTTCGATCTCGTGCAGAAGCGTGCCAAGCGACCCGTCGGAGCTCCCGACAAGGAACTCGCCAAGAAGGTCACCAAGGTCGGGATCATCGGGGCGGGCCTCATGGCCAGCCAGTTCGCTCTGCTGTTCGTGCGGAAGCTCCAGGTGCCCGTGCTGATCACGGACCTCGATCAGGCCCGGGTCGACAAGGGCGTGGCGTACATCCACGACGAGATCGGGAAGCTCGAGGCCAAGGGGCGTCTGGACGCCGACGCGGCCAACAAGCTGCGCGGACTCGTCACGGGGACCACGGACAAGACGCTCTACGCGGACTGCGATTTCGTCATCGAGGCGGTCTTCGAGGAGGTCGGCGTGAAGCAGGCCGTGTTCGGCGAGATCGAGAAGATCGTCGCCGAGGACGCGATCCTTGCGACGAACACCTCGTCCCTTTCCGTCGCGGAGATCGGCAGCACGCTGGCACACCCCGAACGGCTGGTCGGCTTCCACTTCTTCAACCCCGTCGCGGTCATGCCCCTGATCGAGATCGTGTCCACCACGCAGACGGCGGATGCCGCGCTGTCGACGGCGTTCGTCGTGGCGAAGGCCCTCGGCAAGAACGGCGTCCTCACCGCCGATGCACCGGGATTCGTCGTGAACCGCCTGCTCGCGAAGGTGATGGGCGAGGCCGCGCGAGCGGTCTACGAGGGAACGCCGGTGGCCGACGTCGAGCAGGCCTTCGCGCCTCTCGGACTGCCCATGGGTCCGTTCCAGCTCATCGACCTGGTCGGCTGGAAGGTCGCGGCGCACGTGCAGGACACCATGACCCGTGCCTTCCCCGATCGTTTCTTCGCGCACGAGAACTTCCACCGGCTCGCCGAGCTGGACGAGGTCGTGGAGAAGGACAAGGGCGGTCGCGTGACGGGCTTCACCAAGGCTGCACTGAAGACGATCAAACCGCACGCCGGGACCCGGACCGTGCCCGCCGAGGAGATCCTGCGGCGCGTGCAGGACGGCCTCGCGCAGGAGATCCGGATCATGCTGGACGAGAAGGTCGTCCCCGAGGTCGAAGACATCGATCTCTGCCTGATCCTCGGAGCCGGTTGGCCGTTCATCGACGGCGGCGCCTCCCCCTACCTCGACCGGGAGGGGGCATCGGAGCGCGTCTTCGGCGGTACGTTCCACGAGCCGCCGATCCGCGGCATCGCCCAGGGCGACTGAGGCACCGATGACGAAGGCCGGGTCCGCACGCGCGACCCGGCCTTCGTCATGCAGTCCCTACGCGACCGGCAGGTGTCGATTCCACCACTGCACGACGGCGTCGAAGCGCTCGACCCGGTGCCGAGGACGCCCGGCTCGGGTCAGCTCGTGATCCTCGCCCGGGAAGATGAGCATCTCCGCGGGTACCCCGTGCCGTCGCAGAGCGCTGTAGTAGCGCGTGGACTGCTCCAGCGGGCAGCGAAAGTCGAGCTCCGAGTGGATGACCAGCGTCGGCGTCCGGACTCCGCCGACCACCGCCAGCGGACTCTGCCGTGCGATGTCCTCCGCGTCGACGCCGACGTATTCGTCACCGAAGAAGGTGCCGATGTCGCTCGTACCCTGCATGGACACCGGATCGAGGAATCCCCGCTCGACGATCGCCGCGGCGAAGCGGTGATCGTGGGCAATGGTCCACGCGGTGAGATACCCGCCGTACGAGCCGCCCATGATGCCGAGTCGATCGCCGTCGAGGCGGGAATCGCTGTGCAGCGCAGCCTCCAGGAGTTCCAGGACATCGGTCATGTCCACCGTCCCCATGGCCTGTCGGATGCTGCGCCCGTGGGTGCGACCGTATCCGGCCGAGCCCCGGGGGTTGCCGTAGACGACGGCGTATCCGGCATCCACGAGGACCTGCGTCTCGTCGAAAAGGTGGACGCCGTATGCGGCGTAGGGGCCACCGTGGATCTGGAGGATGACCGGGAACGGGCCCTCCCCGGCCGGAGTGGCCACCCACCCGTGCAGCGGATAGCCGTCCCGGGCGACCGCCTCCAGCTCCCGCGGAAGGACCACCCCTCGCTCGCGGACGGCCGAGCCGAAGTCCGTGACCGTCCGGCGGTCCGTGCCGGAGACGACCACCACCTCGCCGAAGGAATCCGGGGTGGCCACCGCCGCGACGACGCGCCCGCCCGCTGTGGCGTGGCCGAGCACCTCGACGTCGCCGTCGAGGACGACGCGGGTCTCTCCTCCGCGATCGACACGGAGCAGGCGCACCCGACCCCGCGTGCGGTCCTGCACCAGGAAACCGTCACCATCGATCGCGAGGTGGCTCCCCACCTCGCCGAGGTCGATCGTCTCGGCATCGGTGAGCGCCCGCGGCCCGTCCGCCTCGAGCAGCCACAGCGCGACGCCCGGGGCGACGAAGTCGCGACCGCTCGCTCCCACGGTGTAGGCGAGGAGGACGATCGACCCGTCCGCCGCGACGGCGACCTCGTTGACGGCGAGACCGGCGTCCATCGGAACAACCTCGCGGATCGATGACCCGTCGACGGCGATGGCCACCACCGGCGTTCGCAGATCCCGTCGGTCCTCTTCGATGCGCTCGCACACGGCCAGGATGTCCGCGCCGTCCGGCGTGAACACCGGCGACGCATACGACACGTCATCCGAGACGAGGCGGCGGGGTTCGTGGGGCACGACCACCCTGTCGGGGGTGTCCCCCGAGGTGGTGACCGCCGGTGGGTACGTCGGCTCGGATTCGAGATCCGGGGCGGCTACGACGAAGAGCTGCGCGGGACGATCGGCGATGTAGCCGAGGCCGTTGGCGTGCCAGCGGATGCCGGTGATGCGGCGCGCCGGCTCCGCTTCCGACGGAAGCCCGTCGACGGTTCCGTACCGACCCTGCTCGGGCATGCGCGCGATGAACGCCAGCGACCGGGCGTCCGGCGCCCACGCGTACCCGGTGACGCCGAGCGGGGCATCCGTCACCTGGAGCGGCTCTCCCCCTTCGGGCGCCACGACGAAGAGCTGCGTACGGCCTCGCGCGTCCGCGCGGAGGAACGCGACGGCGCTGTCGTCCGGCGCGATGCGGGGAGACGAGTCGGACACGCCGCGCGTCAGGCGGCGGTGCGCCCCCGAGACCGGATCGAGGCGCCAGATCTGACCGACTGCCCGATCGGCGGCGAGATCCGGCCGCGACGTCGCGAAGACCGTGAACGACCCGTCGCGGGCGACATCCGGTCGACCGACGGCGACGAGGGCCTCGATGTCACGAGCCCGCACGGCTCACTCCCCCGCGAACGACCGGGTGTCCCCGACCAGACGCGTGTTGTCGGCGGGCACAGGATCCAGCGCGGCGCGCGCGACCTCTGCGGCGAACTCCGACACGTTGTAGAGCTTGCCCGCCGACTCGCGACGCGAGGCGATCGCGCCCGGGTTCGCGCGCTCGAGCAGCGTGGCGGTGATGGTGCCCTCGATCATGTCTCCGGACACGACGACGAACTCGATACCGCGTTCGGTCAGAGCCGGGATGCGCTCGCGCAGCGCGTCCTCGCCGGCGCGCTTGGAAAGGGCGACGGGCTCGTACTCCGGCATCGTCGGGGTCGTCCGGATGAAGTGCGCCTGGTGGCTGGTGACGAAGACCACGCGCGAACCCGCCGACAGCAGGGGCAGCGCCGTCTCCAGCACGCGTACCTGCGCGTCCCGATTGAGGGCCAGGGCGTAGTCGTCCGCCATCCCGGCTTCCATGCCGCCGGAGGCGTTGAGCACGAGGATGTCGAGGGAGCCGAACTCACGCTCGACCTCTGCGAACATCTGCTGCACCGAGGTCGCGTCGGTGAGATCCGCGCCGACGACGAGCACCCGCACGCCGAGCCCGCGGAGCTCGTCGGCCAGCTTCTGCGCGCGCGGAGCCTTGTTGCGATAGTTGATGACGATGTCGGCGCCCGCCTCGGCGAGGTAGCGGGCGGTGTCGGCGCCGATGCCGCGCGAAGAACCGGTGACCAGGGCGACCCGGCCCTTCAGGGAATCGACGGGAAGTGTCTGGGACATGACGTGTGCTCCTGGATGGATCGGTGTCCGGGTGCGGTATCCGGGCCGCAACGACCCTATCAACGCGATCCGCCGGCCCTCGGGAACGAGCCCGTTGATAGGGTCGGAGAACGGGACGAAGGGGTGGCGATGCTGCCGGATCTGATTCAGTACATGTGGATCGCGTGGCTCGTGCTCGCTTTCCTGTTCATCATCATCGAGCTTCTGACCCTCGAGTTCACGTTCCTGATGCTCGCCGCGGGTTCGCTCATCGGCGGGCTCGGCGTGAACCTCCTCGGCGGCCCCTGGTGGCTCCAGATCGGCGTCGCCGCGGTGATCTCCGCGCTGCTGCTGTTCACCATCCGCCCCCTGCTGCTGCGCGCTCTGCACAAGGATCAGCCGCTCGCCCGCACGAACGTCGATGCCCTATACGGCATGGCGGGCCGCGTGGCCAGCCCCTTCGTGCAGGATGCCGGGTCGGTGAAGCTGGACAACGGGGAGACGTGGACGGCTCGTCTCGCCCCGGCGTTCGAGGGAGCACCCCTCGTTCCCGGCGACCGTGTCGTCGTGGAGACCGTACGCGGCGCCACCGTCGATGTCGTTCCCGCTTCCGCATCGCGCGGCGCGGAAGAGGAAAGGAATCAGCCCCATGATTGACGTCGGCGCCTTCGCCGGACAGATCTTCGTGATCGTCCTCCTGGTCGTTCTGGCGATCTTCGTGATCGTCGTGATCTTCCGCTCCATCCGCATCATCCCCCAGGCGTACTCCGGTGTGGTGGAGCGGCTCGGCCGCTACCAGCGGACGCTCCAGCCGGGCCTGAACCTGCTGGTGCCGTTCGTGGATCGGCTGCGCCCCCTCGTCGACATGCGCGAGCAGGTCGTCTCCTTCCCTCCGCAGCCGGTGATCACCGAGGACAACCTCGTCGTGTCCATCGACACCGTCGTCTACTTCCAGGTGACGGATGCCCGGGCGGCCACCTACGAGATCGCCAACTATCTCAGCGCGGTCGAACAGCTGACCACCACGACGCTGCGCAACGTGGTCGGCGGGCTGAACCTCGAGGAGGCGCTCACGAGCCGCGACAACATCAACGGTCAGTTGCGGGTCGTCCTCGACGAGGCGACGGGCAAGTGGGGACTTCGCGTCTCGCGCGTGGAGCTCAAGGCGATCGACCCGCCCCTGTCGATCCAGGACTCGATGGAGAAGCAGATGCGCGCCGAGCGCGATCGCCGCGCGGCGATCCTCACGGCCGAGGGATCGAAGCAGTCCCAGATCCTCGAGGCCGAGGGCCGCCGACAGGCCGAGATCCTCCGCGCCGAGGGAGACAAGCAGGCGGCGGTCCTCCGCGCGCAGGGTGAGGCCGAGGCGATCGAGATGGTCTTCGAGGCGATCCACGCCGGCGACCCGGATGAGAAGCTGCTCGCGTACCAGTACCTGCAGACGCTTCCGAAGGTGGCCGAGAGCTCCTCGAGCAAGTTGTGGATCATCCCGAGCGAGCTGACCGAGGCCCTCAAGGGCATCGGTCGCGGATTCGGTGGCGGCGCACCCGACACCGGTGACGGCGGACGAGGCCGCGACGATGCGCCCCGTTCCAAGCCGCAGCGCACGCGGACGGGAGCCGTCTCCACCGCCGCCGATGCTGCGGTCGCAGCCGCGCGGGAAGCCGCCTCCGCCGCGGACGACATCGCCTCGGAGGCGGCGCGCACACGCCCCACCGCCGGTGACGCGACCCTCTGACCCGTCGCCCGCGGCGCATCCCTGGTTCACGGCGACCGGCACTCCGCGCGTCCTCGCGCACCGGGGACTCGTGAGCGCGGACGCCGCGCGGGACGGCGTCACCGAGAACTCGTTCGCCGCGGTCGCCGCAGCCCACGCGGCGGGCGTCGGATACGTCGAGTCGGACTGCCACCTCACCGCGGACGGCGTCGTCGTGCTCTTCCACGACGACGATCTCTCCCGGGTGACGGGGGATCCCCGGCGGATCGCGGACGTGCGCGTGCGCGAACTCGAAGCCCTGATGAGCGACCGCGGCGGCCTGCTGACCCTGCCACAGGCCCTGGAGGCGTTCCCCGATCTGCGCTGGAACCTCGACGTCAAGGCGACAGCGGCCGCGACACCCGTCGGGATCGGGGTGGCCAGAGACACCGAGCGGGTCCTGATCACCAGCTTCTCCGACGATCGACGCCGCGAGGCTTTGGCCGCCGCCACCCGTCCGGGAGCCGTTCGTCCCGCGACCTCCGCCGGCCGGTCCACGATCGTCCGCTTGCTCGCCGCGGTCGCCTCGGGGTCGTCGGCGCTCGTGGCACGAGTGCTCAGCGGGATCGACGCCGTTCAGATCCCCGAACGCCACGCGGGGGTCGCCGTCCTCTCCGATCGTCTCCTCCGGCTCACGGCCGCAGCCGGAGTCGAGGTGCACGTCTGGACCGTCAACGATCCGAGCACGATGCGGGATCTCGTCCGGCGCGGAGTGCAGGGGATCGTCACCGACCGGGCCGACGATGCGCTTCGCGCACTCGACGCGCCCGACCGACCGCGGGGCTGAACATCGGCTGGGAAAGGAGGCGCCAGACGCGCTGTTCGGATGATCCGCCCAGGTCTCTTCGTTATACCTGAACAGCGACGAGAGGACCACACAATGGCAGACCGCAGTTTGCGCGGCATCCGACTCGGCGCCCAGAGCCTACAGAGCGAAGAGGGCGTCGTTTTCCATGAGCGTGCACAGCACATCTACTCCTGCACCGCCTGCGGGCGGGACACCACTCTGACGTTCGCCGCCGACGCCGAGGTGCCGGAGGCCTGGGAGTGCCGCACGTGCGGCGCCGAGGCGCTGCTCCGCATCGGAGACACGACGGCGACGGTCGATCACTCGGGCGACAAAACCCCGCGCAGCCACTGGGACATGCTCCTCGAGCGGCGCACGATCCCTGAGCTCGAGGAACTGCTCGAAGAGCGTCTCGCCTACGTGCGGGCGCGACGCGGCGCCGGTGGCGAGTCCGCCGACAAGCTCAGCGCCTGACCATCACTTCGTGACGCCGACCCCGTCAGGGGTCGGCGTCTTCGTCGTGTCCTGACGGTTCCGACGACGAGCGAAGGCGCCGAGGGCGACGAGCGCGAGGACGCTTCCCCACCCGAGCAGCATCTGCACTGCCGGTCCGATCACGACCGCGGGCGTGATTCCCGTCCGCAACGGCACATCCGTCAGCATGTGGCCGGCGACACCCGCATCCAGCGCGTCCAGGGTGGAGCCATCCGGTGCGATGACCTGGCTGGTTCCGACGGTCGAGATGTTCACGACCGAGCGACCGGTCTCGATCGCCCTCATCCGTGCGAAGGCCAGCTGCTGGAGGTTCTCGTCGGTGTCTCGGAAGTCGGCGTTGTTGGTCTGGAACATGTAGATCTCGGCCCCTTCGCGCGCTCCCTCCCAGATCACGTCGTCGTAGATCACGTCGAAGCAGATCGCCAGCCCGATCCCGACCCCGTCGACGTCGAAGAAAGGCCGGTTGCTCCCCGGGGTGTACTCGCGCTGAATGAGGCCCACCAGATCCGGAGCGAGGGCCTCGAAGAACCAGCGATCCGGAACGTACTCCCCCATGGGAACCGGGTTCACCTTGTCGTGGACCTGCGTGGCCCCCTCGTTCCGCTCCCACAGGATCGACGTGTTGAACGTCGCCCCGTCTCGCTCCGTCGCGGCATTGACGATCAGCGGCGCATCCAGACGCTCCCCAAGCGAATCCAGGGTCCGCGCGGTGCCGGTGTCGGCGAGCGGGTCCGAGTCGATCCCCCCCTCCGGCCACAGGAGGACGTCCATGTCCTCGTCGAGCAGCGGCGCAGTGGCCGCGAGCTGTGCGTTGAGGATGGCGTCCGGGGAACGCGCATCGAAGTAGCCGGAGGGGCCGTTGCCCTGGACACTCCCGACGCGGAGGGATCCGGCATCCTGAGTGGGGAAGGCGGGGACGAGGAGAAGGAGCGCGGCCATCACCGCGGCCGGTACCGCGGTGGTCCAGCGGGAGAATTCGCGGCGTCTCAGCCACTCGATGATCGCCGCCGTGAGCGCGACAATCAAGAAGGTCAGGCCGGCCACCCCCACCCACGACGAGACGTGTGCGAGAGGACTCTCCGACTGGCTCATGCCGATCCGCCCCCACGGGAAGCCGGTGTACGGCCAGGACCCCATGAAGAGCTCCCGAGCCGTCCACAGTCCTCCCACGAGCAGCGGAAGGACGAGCAGACGCCCGACCGCCCCCGGCAGGACCCGCGGCACCCATCGATAGGCAAGGGCCAGGGGCACGGCGCCGACCGACATGAACACCGTCTCGATCCCCGCCAGGGCGAACCAGGGGACGACACCGAGGTAGCGCGTGATCCAGACGATGTGGATGAGGTAGAACGCCGCGCCGAACACGAAGCCCACCAGCAATGCTCCCCCGACCGACCGGCCGATGAGGGTGACGAGCGACAGGCCGACGCCCACGAACGCGAGCGGCCACCAGCCGACCGAGGGGAAGGCCAGATCCAGGAGCGCTCCGCCCGCCGCGGCGACCAGCACAGCCGCCCACAGGGGCAGGAGGGGACGCGGCGAGCGAGGGGCGGTCACGTCACAACCCTAGATCGCGGAGGCTGGGAGCCGGATCAGACCGTCGAGTGCGCGACGATGCCCCGACGCACGGCTTCGAGCGCGCGGCGCGCAGTCGTGGCGACCTCCGGCTCGGCGACCAGGGACAGCTGATCGAGCAGATCGATCGTCTGCTTGGCCCAGCGCACGAAGTCGCCGGCAGCCATGTCGGCATCCGCGAGGACGCGGTCGAGCATCGCACCCCGGGCCCAGGCGTGCATCGCGCTGGCCAGTCCCGGCGCCGGCGGCTCGGACCCGGGGAGGTGACGGTCGCGCTCGAGGTCGTCGAGGTTCGCCCAGAGCTCCGAGGTCTTCTCGAAGGCCACGCGGAACGCGCCGCGCGGCAGGCCCCGCTCCCCCGGGCCGCCGTCATCGCGCCGGGGCTCGTAGACCAGGCAGCAGGCGAGCGCAGCGAGGGACGGCGCATCCATCTGCCGCCAGAGGCCGCGCCGGAGCGCCTCGGCGATGAGCAGATCGCGTTCCCCGTAGATCCGACGCATCGTACGGCCCGCGGGCGTCAGGGTCGTCGCACCCTGGTCGTCGACGGCGACGTACTCGAGCGCCGCGAGCACGTCCACGACGCGATCGAACACACGCGCGACGGTTCCCGTGCGTGTCTCGATCTGGCGCCGGGTCTTGTCCACCGACCGCTTGAGCTTGGCGTACCGCTCCCCCCAGCGCGCGTGGCTCTCCCGGTCCGGGCACCGATGACAGGCATGGCGCTGCATCCGCCGTCGCAGCGCGTCGATCTCCCGCAGGCGTGCATCGCGGGTGCCGCGACCCGCCGTGACATCTCGCCGGTTCAGCTTCTCGAGCTCGCTGAGCTGACGGCGGATGTCGGCATACTCCGGGAAGTCGCCGCGATCGCACGACATCGCGGTGAGGTAGCCCGCGAGCGACTCCTCCTCCTCTTTCACCCTTCGAGCAAGGCCGACCACGGCGCGGTCAGCCTGGAACTGGGCGAACGAGGATTCCAGGATCTCCCGCGCACGCCGTCGCCCGAACTGGTCGATGAGGTTCACCGCCATGTTGTAGGTCGGCCGGAAGCTCGAATTGAGTGGATAGGTGCGACGCGAGGCGAGCGCGGCCACGGACTGCGGGTCCATCGCCTCGGTCCATTGGATGACCGCGTGCCCCTCGACGTCGATGCCGCGACGCCCGGCGCGGCCCGTGAGCTGGGTGTACTCGCCGGAGGTGATCGCGACGCGGGCCTCGCCGTTGAACTTCTCGAGCTTCTCGAGGACGACGGTGCGTGCGGGCATGTTGATGCCCAGGGCGAGTGTCTCGGTGGCGAAGACGACTTTCACGAGCTTCCGCTGGAACAGCTCCTCCACGACCTCCTTGAACGCCGGCAGCAGGCCCGCGTGGTGTGCGGCGACCCCGCGCTCCAGATTCTCCCGCCACTCCCAGAAGCCGAGAACCGCCAGGTCCTCCTCCAGAAGGGTCCGTGTCCGCTCCTCGACGATCTCCCTGATCTCGCGCCGTTCATCGGGGGTGGTCAAGCGGACGCCGGAACGTCGCACCTGTTGCACGGCGGCGTCGCATCCGACGCGGGAGAAGATGAAGAAGATCGCGGGGAGCAGGTTGGACCGACCCAGGAGGGAGACGACCTCGGGCCGGTCGATGCGCTCCAGTCGCGCGGACGTCGACGGGCGCACGGCGCGGTGACCTCCCCGGTGCGGCCGTCGCTGACCCGCGCCGGCGTGGCGCGCGCTGGAAGCGCGCTGCGCATCGCGGTTCCGCTCGAACGTCTGCCCTTTCATCGATCGGAGGCGCATCAGCTCCTGATTCACCTGCGCGGTCGCGACACCGGCGCGATCGTCGAACAGCGGCAGCAGATCGCCACGCACCAGCACGTGCTGCTCCAGGGGAACGGGCCGCGTCTCGGAGACGATCACCGCGGTGTCGCCACGGACGGTGTCGAGCCAATCGCCGAACTCTTCTGCATTGGACACCGTCGCAGAGAGCGAGACCAGGCGGACGGAAGCGGGGAGGTGGATGATCACCTCTTCCCAGACGGCGCCGCGGAACCGATCGGCGAGATAGTGCACCTCGTCCATCACGACGAAGCGCAGTCCCCGCAACGCCGGCGAGTCGGCGTAGAGCATGTTGCGGAGGACCTCCGTGGTCATCACCACGATGCGGGCGTTCCCGTTGATGTTGGTGTCGCCGGTGAGGAGCCCGACCTCGTCGGCACCGTAGACGGCCTGCAGCTCTCGGAACTTCTGATTCGACAGCGCCTTCATCGGGGTGGTGTAGAACGCCTTGTCGCCGGGCTCCATCATCGCGAGGTAGATCGCGAACTCACCGACGATCGTCTTCCCCGCACCCGTGGGAGCCGCGACGAGCACGCTGCGGCCGTCCTCCAGGGCGCGGCATCCGGCGATCTGGAAGGCGTCGAGCTCGAAACGCTGGGCCGCCGCGAACGCTGCGGTGTCGGGGTACGCCCGCGCGGTCTCGTTCCGCTCGCGGGCGCGCGCGTACCGCTCCGCGGGGCTCGCGTCGCTCACGCGGCGGTCTCGGGCGGGAGGAGAGCCTCTTCCCGCCGCGCGCGGCGCCGGTCGAAGAGCAGGGACAACCCGGCGGCGGCGAAGAAGAGCACGGTCATGATGCCGGCGAGGATGAAGGTGGAGGCGACATCTGCCGGCGGCGTGGCGAGGGCCGCGAACACGACCGCGACGATGATGGCCACACGCCATCCCCCGAGGATCGCCCGGCCGGACATGATGCCGGCGAGATTGAGCGCCACGAGGAAGACCGGCAGGACGTAGGCGACTCCCACGAAGAGCAGCAGCTTGAACACGAAGTCGTAGTAGTAGCTGGCGTCGTAGAAGGCGGCGGCGCCGTCGGGCACGAAACCGGCCATCAGCGTGACGATGTTCGGCATCACCAGCAGTCCGGTCGCACAGCCGGCGAAGAACAGCGGGACGGCCGCTCCGACGAACCCGATCGTGTACCGGATCTCCTTGCGGGTGAGGCCGGGTGTGACGAATGCCCAGATCTGCCACATCCAGATGGGGGCGGCCATCAGGATGCCGAGCGCGAACGCCATCCGCAGTCGCAGATCGAACCCGGAGGTGACCGTGCTGAACATCAGCTCGACACGTCCGGCCTCGCCGCGCGATTCGGCGACGCGACGGATGGGCTCGGTGATGAGGTCGAGGACCGGATCGGTGATGAGGAAGGCCACCACCATCGCCGCGACCAGAGCGATCGCGGAGATGATCAGGCGCTTCTTGAGCTCGACGAGATGCTGCCCCAGGGACATCCGCTTGTCGCGCCGCGGAACGTCGGGATCATCGACGCGCGGCGGCGGAGTCGTGACCATAGGCCGACTCAGGGGTTGGCGGTCGGCGAGCCGCTGCTGTCCGAGCGCTTCGCATCCGGCGCGGGAGGAGCGACGGCCGACTCGGCGGTCGGCTTCTCGTCGTCCTCCTTCATCGCCTTCATCTCGCCCTTGAACACGCGCGCGGACTGCCCCATGCTCTTGGCGAGCGCGGGCAGCTTGGCGGCGCCGAAGAGCAGCAGGATCACCGCGAGGATGAGGAGCCACTGCCAGCCTTGGATTCCCATGATCGTCCTTCCGAGGGGCTTTCGGGCCATCCTACCCCCGCGTTTGGTCACCGATACTGGGCGAGCCCTGCTTCGGCCCATTCCGCGGCGGCGCGCCGCGCCTCCACGGGTGCGAGGATCTCCAGCTCCCCGCCCCGACGCGCCGCCAGCCTGCGGAGGCTGTACGCGTCGGCGACCCGCATCGTCGCCTCCGCCGTCACACCGTCGGGCGCGATCTCGATCTGCGCTCGATCCGCGTAGTCGCCGAGAAGCGGAGCGGAGTGCACGGGGAAGCGGACTCGCGCCGGCACATCGCCTCCGGCGCCCTCCAGCCAGCCCGGCACCGAGTCCGGGACGTGGGTCACGGGGATTTCCGTGACCGTGAGATCGCTCACCCTGTCGAGGTGGAATGTGCGCATGCCCTCCCGCAGGTGGCACCATCCCTGCAGGTACCACTGGCCATCGGCGATGTGGACCTTCACCGGGTCGACGGTGCGGGTCGTGGGCGCCGCATCCGGCGCTTTGTAGGTGAACGACACCGCGACCGCGCGCTCGAGCGCCTCGGCCACCGCGGAGCGGACGTCGTCCACCGGCCCCGGCACCATCACCAGATCCGCCGGTGTCGCCGAGGCACCGCGGGCCAGCTTGGCCAGCAGACCGGTGAACAGCTCGGAGTCGCCGACGCCCGGGATGGATCGCGCCAGCTGCAGACCGGCCAGGAGAGCCGCAGCCTCCCGCGCGGTGAGCCGTGGCGCACGCTCCAGACCAACGGTGTTGGTGATGACGATGCGGTCCTGCTGATCCAGAAGGTCCCAGTCGATGTCGAACAGGTCGTTCGACATCTGCCAGAAACCCTGCTCGCCGGGGAGGCCGATCACGGTGAGTTTCTGCACCATCGCCCGCATCTGGTCGGGGGTGACGTCGAAGGCCTCCGCGGCTTCGGTCACCGAGACCTCGCCCTTGCCGATGAGGTACGGCACCAGCTGCAGCATGAGCGCCGCACGATCCGTGGCGAGCTGCGGACGGGCGTTCACGCCGACACCCGGTGCCGGTCGCGGACGGCGATCAACCGCGCGATGACCTGGTCGCGGAGCGCGTCCGGAGCGACGACACGCACCTCGGGCCCGTAGGAGGCCAGCTCGTCGGCGAAGACGTGCAGATCGACGAACGGCACGCGGATGCCCTGATCCGCCGGCTCGGCGCGGCGGGCGAGACGCAGCGCCGCCTCGGTTCCGGGGTCGACCTCGAGGACGGCGACGTTGCGGGCCGCGACGGCCTCCAAGCCCGCGCGCGCCCGTACCCCGGCCCCCTCGCGCAGAGCGGGATCGAATCGCTCGCGGGTGAGGACGGCGTCACCGACCACGCGCGAGAGCAGGAACGTGCGCTCGGCATCCTGATCGAGGTCCCAGCCGAACACGTGCCAGCGGGCCTCGTAGTCCACCAGCGCCAGCGGACGGATGCGGCGCCGACGCGGTGCACGCTCCCCCGGCTTGAGGTAGTCGAAGGCGACGACTCTCGCCGACTCGATGGCCTGCTGCATCGGCGCGAAGGCGGGGTCGCGCAGGCTGATGCGCGGGGCGAACCCGACGATCGGGGCGTCGACGGCGATGCCGAGCGCGCGGATCTTCCGCAGCGCGCCGCGCGCGCCGTCGGACATCGAGCTCTGCCCCCATACCTCGGCGGCGAGGTTGAGCAGGGCGATCTCGTCGGGTCCGAAGTCGATGTCCGTGGGCAGCTCGTACTCGGAAGTCGGGATGCGGTACCGGGCCTCGCGCAGATCGTCGGGGTCGAGCCAGTCGCCGATCGTCTCGATCGGCACACCGAGTGCGCGGAGGTTCTCCTTGTCGCGCTCGAACATCTTCTCCCGCGCGTCCTTCGACGCTCCGCCCGTCCCCTGCTCACGGTAGCCGGCGACGGACGACAGGATGGCGTCCTTCGTCAGCCCCTGCTCGGTGGCAAGGAGGGCGACGACCAGGTTGACCAGTCGCTCCTCGGGCGGGATCTTCGCGGACGGGGCAGACATCGGCTTCATCCTACGGTCGTGCCGCCGCGCGGCCGACCCCCTCCGGTCACGGCGCGGCGTCGAGCCCGAGGATGTCGATCACGAACACGAGGGTGGATCCCGCCGGAATGGCGCCCTGGTCCGTGTCGCCGTACCCCTGGTCGGGCGGGATGACGACGAGCACCTGGGAGCCGACGGTCTGCCCCTCCAGGGCGGCCGCGAATCCGGGCACGACGCCATCGAGCGTGAGGGACGCCGGAGCCTGGCCCCACGAGGAGTCGAACTCCTCGCGCTCGGCCCACGTCACGCCGGTGTAGTGGACGCGCACGGGCACGTCTCCCGTGACGACCGGGCCGTCGCCCTTCTTCAGGGTCTGCACCACCAGCTCGCTGGGCGGCGCACCCTCCGGGATGATGAGACCGGGCTGACCGTCGGGAGCCCGCACGACCGAGGGGAGACCGAAGCCGTCCGTGAACTGGTCGGCGCCGTCGGCCTTCGGCAGGTAGACCTTGCGGACGTCCACGACCGCGATGGCCGACTCGTCCGCGGCGAGCCCGAGGCCCTCCGCCGCGCCCTCGGCGATGTCGCCCGGGGCGAGGGCCACCGTCACCCGGGATCCCTCGGTCGCGCACGACAGCGCGTCCGAGAACGCGGGGAACGTGTCGACCCACTGCGTGAGGGTGTACACCCGCGAGAGATCTCCGTCGTACGGCGTGGCGATGATGGTCTCGCCGGAGTCGCCGCCGATGAGGGCGATGTCCACCGACACGAGCTGATCATCGGTCGTGATGGGCGTGCCGTCGCCGACGATCTCGTCGCGCGCCGCCCACTCGTCCGTCCGGAACGGCGTGTACACGTCCACTTCGGGGAGCGCGTCGGTCGCCCCGGACACCGAGATCAGGTCGAGCACGCCCGCCTCGCCGGCGGGCCGGTCGCACGCGGTGTCCGCGGGGGCGGCGCAGCCGGTCAGGCCGACAGCGGCCAGACCGAGGATCGTGAGGGCAGCGGAGAAGGTACGCACCCGACGATTCTAGGCGGAAGCGTCGGGTGCGCTTTCGCGGCGCTGCGCCTCGATCGCGGCATCCGCTGCGCGCCGGGCCTCGCGCACGCGCTTGCGCAGATTCTTGTCGGTGATCTCTCGATCGCCCACGGCGCCCGGGGTCCACAGCTCCACATCCTCGTCCGAGTAACTGGACTTGGAGGCACGACGCTTCTGCTCGGGGGCGACGGCACCGGGGGCGAGGCGCCGCGCCCAGATGAGGAATCCGGTGTGGGCGATCATCCGGTGGTCGGGACGCACGGCGAGCCCCTCGACGTGCCACCCGCGCACCATGGTCTCGCTCGCCTCGGGATCGGTGAAGAGACCGGTGCCGCGCAGATACTCGGCCACACGGCTCAGCTGCGTCGCGGTGGCCACGTAGCAGAGGACGACTCCGCCCGGGGTGAGCGCGTCGGCGACGACGTCGATGCACTCCCACGGGGCCAGCATGTCCAGCACGACCCGGTCGACGGATGCCGCGGGAAGGGTCGCCGGAAGAGCGGCGGCGAGGTCGCCGACGACGACTTCCCAGTTCTCCGGGGTGTCACCGACGAAGGTCTCGACGTTCGCCCGCGCGACCTCGGCGAAGTCCTCGCGCCGCTCGAACGACACCAGTCGCCCCTCGTCGCCGATCGCGCGGAGGAGCCACAGGGACAGGGCGCCCGAGCCGACGCCCGCCTCCACGACCACGGCGCCCGGGAACACATCGGCCTCGGCCACGATCTGCGCGGCATCCTTCGGGTAGACGATCGCCGCTCCCCGCGGCATCGACATGACGAAATCGCGGAGGAGGGGTCGCAGCGCGAGATACTCGTGTCCTCCGCTGCCGGTGACGACGCTGCCGTCCGGGAGACCCACGAGGTCGGCATGCCGGAGGACGCCGTGGTGGGTGTGCATCTCGCCGCCCTCGCGGAGGGTGATCGTGTGCAGTCGTCCCTTGGGACCGGTCAGCTGCACGCGATCGCCCAGCCGGAACGGGCCGCTCGGCCGACCGCTCATGCGGACGCCTCCGTCCCACGACGCGCCGCGTGGGCGGCGTGGACGGCCCGGAGGTCGTCCACCGACCGCCCCTCGAGGCTCGGCCACAGGGCATGGGCGCCGGTCCCCTCGAGCGACACCATGAGCGGAACGCCGATGGACACCGCACCCGAGGCCACCGCCGACCGCAGGCCGTTCGGGGAGTCTTCGATCGCGACCACCTCGGTCGGGTCCACGCCGAGAGCGGCACACGCCTGCAGGTAGGGGTCCGGGTGCGGTTTGGGTCGGGTCGCGTCGTCGCCGGCGACGATGACGTCGAAGGCGTCGAAGTCGATCAGGTCCACGACGGTGGTGGCCATCCGACGCATCGACATCGTCACCAGGGCCGTGCGGATGCCCGCCCCCTTGAGCTCTGCGAGCATCTCGCGGGCACCCGGACGGAAGGGCACGCCGGTCTCGGCGAGCTGGCGCATGACGTCGTCGGTGAGGTGGTCGATGATCTCGTGCACCCCCATGCGGACACCGGCGTCCTGGAAGATGCGGGCGGAGTCCTCCAGCCCGAGGCCGACGAGCCCCAGGGCCTGCTCGTGCGACCAGGAACCGCCGAAGCTCTCCACGAGCGGCGTTTCCGCGTTCATCCAATAGGGCTCGGTGTCCACGAGCGTTCCGTCCATGTCCCAGAGGACCGCGGCGAGGGTGGGGGAAGTCATCCGCCCCATGGTACGGGCCTATCCTGGAGACAGTCCGCGCCGGCGGGCAGGAGGAGGTCGCGTGAACGGACTGGGACGTCGGGTGCTCGTCGCCGCGTTCGACGGGTGGAACGATGCGGGCGAGGCGGCCTCATCCGCCCTGACGCACCTGCGGGACTCCGGAGAGTACGAGCCGGTGTTCTCGGTCGACCCCGAGCTGTACTTCGACTACCAGTACACCCGGCCGCACATCGCCGCCGACGCCGACGGGAAGCGCACGCTCCGCTGGCCGGAGGCCACGCTCCTTCGACCCACGTCCCCCGCCTCGGGCACCCAGCTGTGGCTGCTCACCGGTGTGGAGCCGGCGCGCGCCTGGCAGGCGTTCGCGAACGAGTTCGTCGACATCGCGCTGCGCGAGGATGTGACCGGCTTCGTCGCTCTGGGCTCGATGATGTCCGACGTCCCCCACACGCGTCCGATCTCGGTCTTCGCCGGCAGCGACAACGATCAGCTCCGCACCACGCTCGACCTCGAACGCAGCTCGTACGAGGGGCCCGTCGGAATCCTCAGCGCCCTCGCGCACGCAGCCGACGCCGCCGGCATCCCCGCGGCGAGCCTGTGGGCGAGCGTCCCGCACTACGTGGCCGGCCACACCCCCTCACCCAAGGCGACGCTCGCCCTCCTCGATCGTCTCGAGGACCTCACCGGCGCCGACATCGCGCGCGGCACGCTGTCGACCGATGCCGCCGCCTGGGAGGCGTCGATCGACGCCGCGGCGGCCGATGACGAGGAGATGACGGAGTACATCCGCCAGCTGGAGACCACCCGCGACACGTGGGACTCGCCCGAGGCGTCCGGCGACGCGATCGCGCAGGAGTTCGAGCGCTACCTGCGACGCCGCGGGGACGGCCCCGGCAAGCCCGGGCGCGACGACCCCCGCCGCTGAGGCGAAGTCAGTACGCCGACAGCACGCCGGTCGCGAGCAGCACCAGGATCACCGATCCCAGAACGATCCGGTAGATCACGAAGGGCAGGAAGCTGCGCTTGGAGATCCAGGCCATGAAGAACGCGATGACGGCGAGCGCGACCACGAACGCCACCGCGGTCGCCACCCCGGTCTCGACGAGGGTGAACGGCCCCTGCTGGTTCCAGCTCTTGCCGAGCTGGTAGAAGCCGCTGCCGAAGACGGCGGGGATCGCCAGGAGGAAGGCGTAGCGTGCCGCAGCGGCGCGCTCATAGCCGAGGAACAGACCCGCGGTTATGGTTCCGCCCGAGCGGGACACCCCCGGGATGAGGGCGAGCGCCTGGGCGAATCCGAACACCACGCCGTGACCGACCGTCAGCTGATCGAGCCGGCGGCGCTTGGCGCCGACGTAGTCGGCGATGCCGAGCAGGATGCCGAACGCGATCAGCATGATCGCGATGACCCACAGCGACCGGAAGGTCGTCTCGATCTGGTCCTCGAACAGGAGCCCGAGCACGACGATCGGGAGACTCCCGATGATGATCAGCCAGCCCATGCGGGCATCGGGGTCGTTGCGCGGCACCTTCCCCGCCAGGGAGCGGAACCACGCGCCGATGATGCGGACGATGTCGCGCCAGAAGAACACCACCACCGCGGCCTCGGTGCCGATCTGCGTGATCGCGGTGAAGGCGGCACCGGGGTCCTGCGCGGAGGGCATGAACTCCCCGACGATCCGCAGGTGCGCACTGGAGGAGATGGGGAGGAATTCGGTCAGCCCCTGGATCAGGCCGAGGAAGATCGCCTCGAACAGCATGGGCGCCTTTCGTGGGGAAGCGGATGCCGGGGCATCCGGAAGCGTCAGTAGGTGCGGATGAGGTCTGCCAGGACGGTCTGACCGAAGACGAGCGCGTCGATGGGAACGCGCTCGTCCACGCCGTGGAACATGCCGGTGAAGTCGAGGTCGGCGGGCAGGCGGAGCGGGGCGAACCCGAAGCCGGCGATGCCGAGCTCGGCGAGGGCTTTGTTGTCGGTTCCGCCCCCCATCAGGTACGGGATGACGGGAACACCGGGGTCGTGCCGGCCGAGGGCGCCGACCATCGCCTCGACGAGATCGCCCGCGAAGGGGACCTCGAGCCCGATGTCGCGGTGGACGACCTCGACGGCGACATCCTCGCCGACGATCTCCCGGATCGCGGCGAGGACGGCGTCTTCGGTCCCCGGCAGCGCCCGGACGTCGATGAGTGCCTCCGCCCGGTCGGGGATCACGTTGTGCTTGTACCCCGCGGAGAGCCCCGTGGGGTTGGTCGTCGTGCGGAGCGTGGAACGGAGGAAGCCGGATGCCGCCCCGGTGGCGGCGGCGACCGCGTCGGCATCCGCGGCATCCATGCCGGAGAGTCGGGCGAGATCGGCGACCATGCGCTCGGTCGCCGGAGTCAGCTCGACCGGCCAGGCGGTCCGTCCGAGCCGGGCGACGGCCTCGGCGAGGGCGGTGACGGCGTTGTCGGCATGGAAGCTCGAACCGTGAGCGGCGCGTCCTCGCGCGACGAGACGGATCCACACCAGTGCCTTCTCGCCGACCTGCAGGAGGTACGCGCGTCGGTCATCGACGGAGATCGAGTATCCGCCCACCTCGCTGATCGCCTCGGTCGCGCCGGCGAACCACTCCGGCCGGTCGCGCACGACGAGTGCGGAGCCCTCGACGCCGCCGTTCTCCTCATCGGCGAAGAAGGTGACGATCAGGTCGCGCTCCGGCTGCTCCCCGGCACGCAGCAGATCGCCGACGGCCGCGAGGATCATCGCGTCCATGTCCTTCATGTCCACCGCGCCGCGTCCCCAGAGCATGCCGTCCCGGATCTCGCCGGCGAACGGGTCGACGCTCCAGTCCCCCGCCACGGCGGGCACGACGTCGAGGTGCCCGTGCAGGATGAGGGCCGGCTTCTCGCGGTTCCGCCCCGGGATGCGGGTGGTGAGGTTCGTCCGGCGAGGAATGGGCTCGTAGTACTCGACGTCGAGGCCGAGCGCCTCCAGGTAGGCCCCGGCGTACTCCGCGGCCTCCTTCTCACCGCGCGCACGTCCGCCGCCGTGATTCGTCGTATCGAACCGGATGAGGTCTCGGGCGAGGGCGGCGACGTGAGGGATCTCCGGTTCGAGCGAGGGCATGCGCTCCAACCTACCCCCCGGAGGTTTCGACCCCGTGACACGAGAAAGGCCCCCGTCTCCGGGGGCCTTTCTCGTTCTGTGCGCGAGGGGGGACTTGAACCCCCACGCCCTATACGGGCACTAGCACCTCAAGCTAGCGCGTCTACCTATTCCGCCACCCGCGCGAGTGGTTTTTTGCGGTTTCGCAACCGAGGATCGACACTACCACGACTCCGGTCCGCCTCCGAACCGACGTCATCCGAGGGTCACTCCGAACAGCAGGCCCAGGACGTAGGTGATGGCCGCCGCGCCGTACCCGATGAGCAGCTGACGGATGCCGCGGGTCAGCGGCGACGCCCCGGACAGGACGCCGACGGTGGCTCCGGTGATCAGGAGGGCGACGCCCACGAGCGCCAGGGCGGTGCCGACGGCGGCGAGTCCCGCCATCCCGAAGATCCAGGGCAGCACCGGGATGATGGCACCGGACGCGAAGAAGAGGAAGCTCGAGACCGCGGCCCCCCACGCCCTGCCCACGATCTCGTGCTCGTCGGCGTCCACCGCGTGGCGATGGGCCTCGACGCGGAACGGCAGCGTCCGATCGGCGCTCTGCGCCGCCGCGACCACCTCGTCCGCACGCGCGCGCGCGTCCGCCTCCGACATGCCGCGGGTGCGGTAGACGAGGGCGAGCTCGTTGGCGTCGAGGTCGAGGTCGGGGATCACGTGGTCGGCATCCTGGTTGGACTCCGTGGCGCGCAGGAGCTCCCGCTGCGAGCGGACAGAGACGAACTCCCCCGCTCCCATGGACAGGGCGCCCGCCAGGAGTCCGGCGATGCCGCTGAAGAGGACGACCTGGCTGCCGACGCCGGTCGCCCCGATGCCGAGGACCAGCGCGAGGTTCGACACCAGACCGTCGTTGGCACCGAAGACCGCGGCGCGGAAGGTACCCGACAGCCGACGCCGGCCTCGCGCCGCGAGGCCCCGGACGACCTCGTGGTGGATCTTCTCGTCCGCCGCCATGGCCGGCGTCGCGAAGGGCTCGGACTCGTAGGGCGAGCGCGCCTCGGCGCGCTGGGCGAGCGCCAGGACGAAGATCGACCCGAACCGCCGCGCGAGCAGCGACAGCAGACGCGTCCGCGCATCGGGCCGCGGGAGCCGGGCGGGCTCACCGCCGAGCAGGGTGAGCCAGTGCGCCTCGTGGCGTCCCTCGGCCTCGGCGAGGGCGAGCAGGATCGCGCGCTCCTCGCCGGTGCGGCGTGCGGACAGATCCCGGTACACACGCGCTTCCGCGCGCTCGTCGACGAGGTACTGCGCCCAGCGTCGTCGGTCCCGGGCGGTGGGGTGGGCGGGAGCGGGCGCGGTCATGCAGAGGCCTTCCGGGCGACGGTGGGGGGGATCCCTCCACGCTACTGAGCCGCCCTCCCCCGCACCGACGAAAGCCGCGGATTGCCAGCATTTCGGGCCTCCGAAGCGGACCGCCCCGACCGCCGCACGGAAAGCGGAAGCGGCCGGGGCGGCGTGGGTGTCACCCGATGATGCTCACCGGGTGAAGCTCACCGTCCACGACGATGCGGCGCCGTCGGCGATGCGGTACCAGGCGGTGGGGACGGCGACGATCTCGGCCGTGCCGTCGACACGGACCCTGCCGCTCGGATGGGTCACGCGCTCACCGTCGACGTACCAGGCGATCCCCGGCGTCGCCTTCACCTGCACCTCGTCCTTCCCGCGCCCCGGGCGATCGTGCACCTTGGGGGCGCGCGGGGCGACCTCGTGGGTCAGCACCGGTACGGCGGAGAAGTCCATCCCCGAACCGAGGTGCCACCCGGTGTAGGACGGCTGGTTGTAGGTGGTCTGCTGGCGGGCGACCTCCGCGCGGTACTGCGGGTCATGCATCAGCGTCGCCAGCTGGTGGTCGGTCCCCTCCGTCGAGACGTAGACGCGCATCGCCGTGGAGTCGGCCGTGCGCACCAGGAGCTCCTCCCGCCAATCGCCGAGGATGTCGGCGACGAGGGCGGGGGTGCCCTTCGTCCCGTTGTTGGTGCGGGTCCCCTCCGCTGTGAGGAGCGTCCCTCGCCGACGGTCATCGATGGTCGGGACCGCGTCGCCGCTGCCGTTGACGATCTGAGTGGTGAGGTCGCCCGCCCAGCGGATGGACATGTTCGTGCCGAGGCCGGTCGCGGCTCCGAGCTCCGTGCCGTCCGCGGCGCGCAGGCGCGTCGCCCATGTCTCCAGTCCCGGCACCGCGGGGTCGACGTCGCCGATCATGCCGCGCCCGGTGTCGCGCCCCGTGTAGTCGCCGTAGAGGATCTCACCGTCCGCCGCATCCCGCAGGACGTACCCGTAGGGCGCATAGGCCCCGCCTTCGTGCACCGTGAAGATCTCCAGACCCGGGCGCGACGGGTCGATGTCCGTGACGTGCATGGCGTCACCGTGACCGAGGCGGACCTGCTCCCCCGGCTGAGCGCTCTGCGGGGGCATCTCGGCGAAGGAGCTGTACAGCAGGCTGCCGTCGTGGTCGATGGTCGCGGAGCCGTAGACGATCTCGTGCTTGCCGTCCGCGTCGACGTCGGCCGCGCTCAGCGAATGGAACCCCTGCGTGGTCAGCGAGCCGAACTCCGGATCGGTGCCGTCGCGACCGTGCGGTCCGTCATTGAAGGGGTTGGTCAGCGGGGCGTGGCCGCTGTCGACGTACCAGCGCTCCTTCAGCCGCTTGCCGTCCCAGTCGTACGCCACGAGCGTGGAGCGGGTGTAGTAGCCGCGGGCGAAGACCGCCGAGGGCTGCGCACCGTCCAGATATGCGACGCCCGCGAGGAACCGGTCCACGCGGTTGCCCGGTTCGATGCGCGACATCGCGTAGTCGCCCCAGAGCAGTCCGTCGTCACCGCGGCCCGGCTTGTACGGGATCGTCTCCAGCTCCGCGCCCGTCTCGCCGTCGAACACGGTCAGGTACTCGGGTCCGTCCACGATGAAGCCCTCGAAGTTCCAGAGACGATTGTTCCCGCTGCGGGAGGGCGCGTACACGTCGATGAAGTAGTCGGTGAGCTCGGCGGCGGCATCCGGCGACAGCGGGTAGTCGTGGCGCACCTCGATTCCCCAGGCCTCCTCGAGCGTGGCGGGCCACTGTCCCGAGACGACCTCGTCCCGCTCGTGCCAGGACAGGAACATCTCGGCCAGGTGCGCTCGGAAGTCGCCGTTGCTCATGCGGTAGTCGTCGTCGTGCGACACGCCGGCCCGGACGTCCCGACGGGGCAGGGTGATCGTGCTCTCCTCGACCAGGCCGCCGTCGCGATAGGTCGCCGAAGAGGTCCCCGGGGCGGTCTTCATCATCAGCTCGCTGCGTCCGTCGCCGTCGAAGTCATACGCGAGGAACTGCGTGTAGTGGGCACCGGCTCGGATGTTCTTCCCGAGCGAGATCCGATTCAGGAGCTCGCCTTCGAGCGTGTAGGTGTCCACGAACACCTCCCCGGTGTAGCCGACCTGGGAGACGTCCTTGGAGTTCGACGGATCCCACTTCACGATCAGCTCGTAGCGGCCGTCGCCATCGACGTCGGCCACCGAGGCGTCGTTGGCGGAGTACGTGTACGCCTCGCCCACCGGGGTGACGCCGTCGGCGGGTCGGACGAGCGGGATGTCGAAGAAGCCGTCTCGGTGGACCGGGACCGACGCGCTCTCCTGCCCGGCTACCCCCGCGCGCACGGGGGTCACGGTGTACTGTGCGCCCGGCGCGCCGTCCGTGTCCAGATAGGAGGTGACGTCGGAGACGGTGGCGATCTCGTCGCCGTCGCGGGTGATCCGCCACTGCGGACCCGCCTGGCCCGTGTCGGTCGCTCCGGTCACCTCGGAGGCGAGGAGTCGCCAGGACAGGAAGGTGCCGTCGGAGGTGCTGAGGGCGACGAGCCCGCGATCCAGGTCCTCGAGCTGCGTCAGTCCTTTCGGGGTGTGCTCGCGCACGAAGGGACCGCGCGGTTCGTCCCGCGCGGATGCCGGATGGGCCATGCCCAGCACGAGACAGCCCGCCGCGAGCGCGGCCAGAGGGAGACGGAATGGTCGAACGTGGGGAGTCATCTTCGAAACCTCGTCACAGATGTGTGTCCCGAGCGGTCGGTCGTCGACCCTCGGTTGGATAGCGCTTTCCGTGCGTGCAAGCCACGGTAGCCGCGCATCTCCGAGCGGTCAACCCGGGGTCAGGAGTGCACGCGGCGGCGGAGCAGATCGATGCGCGACTGCAGTTGCGCGACCGTCGCGTGGGAGACCGCGGGGCCACCGCACAGGCGGCGGAGTTCGGCGTGCACGGCGCCGTGCGGTTCGCCGGACTGCCGGGCATAGAGCCCCACGAGACTGTTCAGCAGCTGGCGCTGCTCCTTGAGTGTGCGATGCAGCGGCGCGGGGAGCCCGTCGTCGTCCGCCTGGGCCGGGGCCTGGGTCTCGCGATCCTTGCGGTGCCGGCTCTGGCGCGCCTGTCGCTGCATGAGCAGGTCGTGGACGTGCTCGGGCTCGAGGAGTCCGGGGAGCCCCAGGAACTCCTCCTCCTCGGGCGTGCCCGGCACGGCCAGCTGGCCGAACTCGCGTCCGTCGTACAGGACGCGGTCGAAATGCGCGAGGGACCCCAGCGCCTGGAACGTGAACTCCTCGGTCAAGGCGTCCGAGGCGGAGTCCTCGCGCTCCGCGGCGTCCATCAGGTCTTCCTCGGCGTTCCAGTCATCGCCGTCCGACTCGCGGTCCAGGGCGTGGTCGCGCTGTCGCTCGAGCTCACCCGCGAGCGACAGCAGCACGGGGACGTTGGGAAGGAACACGCTCGCCGTCTCGCCTCGCTTGCGCGCCCGTACGAAGCGGCCGATGGCCTGCGCGAAGAAGAGCGGGGTGGAGGCCGAGGTCGCGTACACCCCGACGGCGAGCCGGGGCACGTCGACGCCCTCGGACACCATCCGAACCGCGACCATCCACCGGCTGGTGCCCTTCGAGAACGTCTCGATCCGCGACGACGCCTCGGCCTCATCGGAGAGGACGACCGTGGGCGCCTCCCCCGTGAGGGAGGCGAGGATCTCGGCGTAGGCGCGCGCCGCGGTCTGGTCTGTGGCGATGACCAGTCCCCCGGCATCCGGAACCTGCTCGCGAACCTCGCTGAGCCGACGGTCGGCCGATCGCAGAACCGCCGGGATCCACTCCCCCTGCGGGTCGAGGGCGGTGCGCCACGCCTGGGACGTGATGTCCTTCGTGTTGTCCTGGCCGAGCTGGGCCTCCATCTCGTCGCCCGCTTTGGTGCGCCAGCGCATGCTGCCCGCGTAGACGAGGAAGAGCACCGGGCGGACGACACCATCCTCGAGTGCGCGACGGTAGCCGTAGCTGTAGTCGGTGCGTGAGAGCCGGATCCCCTTGGCGTCGGGGTGGTACTCCACGAACGGGATGGGGGCGGTGTCGCTGCGGAACGGCGTCCCCGACAGCAGCAGTCGACGCGTGGCCCGACTGTAGGCCTCGCGGAGCGCATCGCCCCAGCTCAGCGCGTCTCCACCGTGATGGACCTCGTCGAGGATCACCAGCGTCCGCGCGTCGAGGACCAGCCTCTGATGCACCGACGCCTTGACGGCCACCTGGGCATAGGTCACCGCCACCCCGTGGTACTGCCGCGCGGGCGCGGCGTGACGATTGCTGAACGCCGGATCGAGGCGGATCGACACGCGGGCGGCGGCATCGGCCCACTGCGTCTTGAGGTGCTCGGTCGGGGCGACAACGACGATCCGGTCCACCACGCCGCGGCGCAGCAGCTCGCTGGCCAGTCGCAGCGCGAACGTCGTCTTCCCGGCGCCGGGGGTCGCGGCGGCGAGGAAGTCGCGCGGACCTTTGCCCGGCCCGTCCGGGCCGTCCATGCCGAAGTAGAGGTCGAGCGCCTCGGCCTGCCACGCCCGGAGGCGCTGCGCGGTGCCCCAAGGAGCGCGCTGCGGGTAGGTCGGGGAGAGGTGCTCGGCGGCGAAGCTCCCGAAGTGCGGTTCTTCGAGGATTGCAGCCTCGTCCATCACACCTCCCGGCTCGCTCCACCCGCGCGGGTCCCACGACACGCACGGCGACTCACCACCCTAAACGAGCCGGCGGACACCCGGGCTACCCTGGGGAGCGGTCACGAACCGCGAGGAGAGCCATGCCGGACACCGCCGAGACGCCCGCCCCGTACACGTCCGATCCGGGCGCGCATCCCTGGCGGCGCTACGTCGCCCTCGGCGACTCGTTCACGGAGGGCGTGGGCGACCCCGAGCCCTCCCTCCCCAACGGACTCCGCGGATGGGCCGATCGCGTCGCGGAGGTGCTGGGCTCTCAAGTCGACGACTTCGCCTACGCCAATCTCGCCGTGCGCGGGCGCCTCATCGGTCAGATCGTGGCCGAGCAGGTCGAGCCGGCTCTGGCCCTCACGCCGGACCTCGTGACCTTCTCCGCGGGCGGGAACGACGTGATCCGTCCCGGCGCGGACCCCGACGCGGTCGCCGAGCTGTTCGAGGACGCGGTGGTGCGGCTGAGCAGCAACGGCGCGACCGTCGTGGTGTTCACCGGCATCGACACCCGGTTCACGCCCGTCTTCCGCGGCATCCGAGGACGGGTGGCCATCTACAACGAGAACATCCGCGCGATCGCCGACAAGTACGACTGCATCGTGGCCGATCAGTGGGCGCTGAAGGAGGTGCAGGACATGCGCTTCTTCGACGACGACAGGCTGCACCTGAACACTCTCGGCCACCATGAGGTGGCGCGGATGGTCCTGCGGGCGCTGAACGTGCCGAACGACCTCGCCCCGATGCAGCCGGATCCGCTGCCGTCTCGGACGTGGCGGGCCGCTCGGCAGAACGATCTCGTGTGGGCGCGCACGCATCTCGTCCCGTGGGTGCTCCGGCGGCTGCGTCAGCAGTCCTCCGGCGACACGATCCACGCCAAGCGCCCCGAGGCGATGCCCGTGATCCGCTCCTCGGAGTCGATCACGGACGAGGGCGCAGAGCCCAGAGGGTGACGGCGCTCGCGGCCGCGACGTTGAGGGAGTCCACGCCCCCCGCCATGGGGATGCGCACGATCGCGTCCGCCGCAGCGAGCGCCGCCGACGACAGGCCGTCCCCCTCTGCCCCGAAGGCGACCGCGACGCGCTCCGGCGCCGCCGCGGCGAAGTCGTCCAGCGCGACCGCATCCTGGCGCAGCGCGAGGGCCGCGAGGGTGAATCCCGCCTCGCGGAACATCTCGCGCGCCTGATCCCACTCCGGCATACGTGCCCACGGCACCTGGAACACGGTGCCCATGCTGACCCGCACGCTCCGCCGATACAGCGGGTCGGCACATCGTGCGCTGACCAGGACGGCGTCCGCGCCGAGCCCCGCCGCGGAGCGGAAGATGGCCCCCACGTTGGTGTGGTCGACGATGTCCTCCAGCACGACCACGCGGCGCGCGCGTGACAGGAGCGCGCGGGGGTCGACCGGCGCCGGACGCTCCACCGCGGCCAGGGCGCCACGGTGCACCGCGTATCCCGTCACGGCTTCGGCCACGGCATCCTCGACCAGGAGGATGGGCACCTCGGGCGCGTCGACGAGCAGCGCCTCGACCTCGAGGAGCCACTTCTGCTGGACGAGGACGGACCTCGGACGATGACCGGCTGCGATGGCCCGCGCGATCACCTTGGCCGACTCGGCGATGTACAGCCCCTCCTCGGGTTCCCGGACCCGACGCAACGCGACATCGGTGAGATCGCGGTAGTCGCGCAGGCGCGGATCGGCGGGGTCCGTGACGCGGAGGATCGGCATCCGTCCACTCTGGCACCTCACGTAACGCGCCGGAAAAGCCGGCGTCCTACACTCGAGACTCGGAAGGGGTGCGCGTGACGACGCTGACCGGCGGGGATCCGCAGACGCAGGCCGCCATCGAGGCGGCGACCTCGGTGCTGGCCGGGCGACGCATCGCCGTGCTCACCGGCGCGGGCGTGTCCACCGACTCCGGCATACCGGATTACCGCGGGCAGGGCGCGCCGGTGCGCACTCCGATGACCGTCGAGCAGTTCCTCGCCAGTGACGGCGCCCGTCGCCGCTACTGGGTCGGCTCCCACCTCGGGTGGAACGCCTTCGCCGCCGCGGCCCCCAACGCCGGTCACGTGGCCCTCGCCGCCCTCGAAGCGCGAGGGCTGCTCACCGGGGTCGTCACCCAGAATGTGGACGGACTGCACGTGCGGGCAGGGAGCCGACGGGTGGTCGAGCTGCACGGGACGATGCGCCGGGTGTTCTGCGTGCACTGCGGACAGGTCTTCGACCGTCGGGACCTCGCTGCCCGCGTCGAGGAGGAGAACCCCTGGATCCGCGTGCCGGAGAACGTCGCGCTCGGCCCCGACGGCGACGTCCTCCCCGAGAGCACCGAGGGCTTCCGCATTCCGGTGTGCACCGTGTGCGCGGGGATGCTGAAGCCGGACGTCGTCTTCTTCGGCGAGTACATCCCCGCGGAGAAGTTCCGCGAGGCGGAGCAGCTCGTACTCACCAGCCAGGCCCTCCTGATCGCCGGCTCGTCGCTCGTCGTGAACTCCGGCATCCGTCTGCTGGAGCGAGCGCGACGGCGCCGGATGCCGGTGGTCATCGTGAACCGCGGAGCCACCCGGGCCGACACGAAGGCCACCGTGAAGATCGACGGCGGGACGAGTGAGGTGCTCGGCGCACTCGCCGACGCCCTCCCGGCGCTGCCCTCCTGACCGACCCCGTAGGCTCGTTCCGTGACGCACCTGACGATGATCCGGCACGGCCAGACGGACTGGAACCGGGATCTCCGCATCCAGGGCTCCACCGACATCCCCCTCAACGACACCGGACGCGCTCAGGCCCGCGAGGCGGCCCACGCCCTCGCGATGAGCCCCGACGCGCCCACGCGCGTCGTGTCGAGCGATCTGTCCCGGGCGCGCGAGACCGCGGAGATCATCGCCGACGTCCTCGAACTCGAGGCTCCCCGCGTGTATCCCGCCCTCCGCGAACGCGCCTACGGCGAGGCCGAAGGGTTGGAGACCGCGGAGTTCTTCCGGAGGTTCGGCGACTGGCACACCGCCGAGATCCCCGACGCCGAGCCATGGCCGACGCTGCGCGCGCGGGCACTCGGCGGGCTCGCGGAGGCGGTGGCGGACGTCCGGCGCGACACGGCGCCCGCGTCGGCTTCCCTCATCGTCGTCAGCCACGGGGCGCTCATCCGGGAACTGCTGCGCCACGCCACGGCCGGTGCGTTCCCCCCGCCGGGGCAGCGCCTGCCCAACGCCTCCGCCTACGAGCTGCGGTACGAGCGCGAGAGGCTCAGTCTGCTCTCCTACGCCGGCGCCTGAGCACCGCCCCCACGGGCCAGAACCGCGCGGGCGTGCCGCAGCACCGGCTCGTCGACCATGCGCCCCTCGAACGCGAACACGCCGCCGCTCCCGACGGCGGCGGTGAGGACGCCGCGCGCCCATCGCAGGGTCGCCGCGTCCGGCCGGTAGGCCTCGCGGATCACGGGTGCCTGCGACGGGTGGATGCACGCGGTGGCGCTGAATCCGGAGGCCGCGGCATCCGCCGCCTCTCGGGCGAGACCCTTGGTGTCGCCGATGTCGAGATGCACCGCGTCGACGGCGGCGATCCCCGCCGCCCCCGCGGCCATCAGCACGCGAGACCGGGCGTACCGTGCGATGTCGCGGTAGCGCCCGTTCGGCTTCCTGCTCGAGGTCCCCCCGAGGGAGGCGACGAGGTCCTCCGCACCCCACATCAGCGCTTCGACGCGCGGCACCTCGGCGATACGCTCCGCCCGGGCGACCCCACGCGCCGTCTCGCACAGGGCGATGATGCGGAACCGGGGGTCGATCTTCGCCAATCTCTTGGGCGACTCCGCTTTCGCGACCATGACGCGGCGGAAGTCGGTCTGGGACAGGGTCGCCATGTCCGCGACGTGGTCCGCCGTTCCGAGCGGGTTGACCCGGACGATCACGCGGTCCGGGTCGACGTCGGTCTCGATGAGCGCGCCGCGGGCATCCGCCTTCGAACCGGCCGCCACCGCGTCCTCGAGGTCGAGGATGACCGCGTCCGCGCGGGCGAGCGCGGTGCCGAAGCGGTCCGGACGGTCGGCGGGGCAGAACAGGAGCGCGGGGCCGAGGGTGAAGGTCATGGTGTCTCCTTCGGGATGGGCGTGGGGTTCGCGCCTGCCCCGGTCGGGCGGCACCACAGGAGCGCGACGCGTGTCGCGGTCGCGACGACGTCATGATCCTGGTTGCGTCCGACGTGCGCGAGGGTCACCACCCCCTGTCCGGGCCGTGATGACGAGAGGCGGCTGTCGACGACCCGGGTCTCGCAGTACAGCGTGTCGCCCGCGAACAGCGGCGCGGGGAAGGTCACGTCGGAGAGTCCGAGCTGCGCGACCAGAGTGCCCTGGGTGATCTGGGCGACCGAGGCCCCGACCATGGTGGACAGCGTCCACATCGAGTTCATCAGGGGTCTGCCGAACGGCTGTGTGGCCGCGAAGGCGGCGTCGAGATGCAGGGCCTGCGTGTTCATCGTCAGCGACGAGAACAGGACGTTGTCGGCCTCGGTCGCCGTGCGACCGGGCCGGTGGAGGAACACCGCGCCGACGGGCAGTTCCTCGACATAGCGTCCGCGCTCGACGATCGGCTCCATCCCGCTCACGCTACCGGGCTCACACCAGGCCGAGCGAGCGGGCGATGACGAGGAGCTGCACCTCGGTCGTGCCCTCGCCGATCTCGAGGATCTTGGAGTCACGGTAGTGACGGGCCACGGCGAACTCGTTCATGAAGCCGTTCCCGCCGAAGACCTGCGTCGCGTCGCGGGCGTTGTCCATGGCGGCGTCGCTCGCGGTCAGCTTCGCGATCGCGGCTTCGGTCTTGAACGGCCGCCCCGCGTCGCGCAGACGCGCCGCGTGGTGCCACGCCAGCCGGGCGTTGTGTACGCGCAGCTGCATCCGTGCGAGGAGGAACTGCATGCTCTGCCGGCCCGACAGCGGCGATCCGAAGACGTTCCGGGACCGCGCGTAGTCGACCGCGGCCTCCAGGCAGCCCTCGGCGGCGCCGGTCGCGAGCGCGGCGATGGCGATGCGCCCCTCGTCGAGGATGTGCAGGAACGCGGCGAACCCCCGCCCGCGTTCGCCGAGGAGGTGGTCCTCGGGGACGCGCACGTCGTCGAAGGCGAGCGGGTGCGTGTCCGAGGCATGCCAGCCGACCTTGTCGTAGGCCGGGAGGACGTGGAAGCCCGGAGTGCCCGAGGGGACGATGATCGTGGAGATCTCCTTCCTCCCGTCACGCTCGCCCGTGACCGCCGTGACCGTCACGAACCGCGTGATGTCCGTGCCGGAGTTGGTGATGAACTGCTTCGTGCCGTTGACGACCCAGGTGCCGTCGTCCTCGCGCGCGGTCGTGCGCGTCGCGCCGGCATCCGACCCCGCCTCGGGTTCGGTCAGCCCGAATCCGGCGAGCGCACGGCCGGCGACGAGGTCGGGCAGCCATCGCTCCCGCTGGCCGGCGGAGCCGAAGCGGAAGATCGGCATGGCTCCGAGGCTCACCGCGGCCTCGAGCGTGATCGCCATCGACTGATCGACGCGACCCAGCGCCTCCACGGCCAGGCAGAGCGAGAAGTAGTCACCCCCCTGCCCGCCGACCTCCTCGGGGAACGGCAGACCGAACAGCCCGAGCTCCCCCATCTGCGCCACGACGTCCAGCGGGAGCGTACGCGTGCGATCGGCCTCGTACGACCGTGGCGCGACGACGTCGTCGGCGAAGGATCGGAGCATGCCGGCGAGCTCGCGCTCCTCGTCGGTCAGGGAGTGGTCGGTCAGAGTGGGCGTGGACATGGTTCTCCTGGTTCCTCAGTGGTCGCCGGGCGCCTCGTGAGCGCTTCGGACGACGGCGATGATCTGGTCTCGACGCACCTGGTCTCCGGCGGCGACCCTCAGGCGCACCGTGCCCGCGTGCGGCGCGAGGACGGGGTGCTCCATCTTCATGGCCTCGATCGTGATGAGGCGGTCGCCCGCCTGTACCGGATCACCGTCGGACGCGTGCACGGCGGTGACGGCTCCGGGCATCGGCGCACGCACCTCGGGGGCGGCGCCGCTCGCGCTCCCGGCGGCGAGCGGGACGCGGGCGAGGGTCACCTCGCGACGTGTGAGCGGACGCAGGCGCCGGGCCCCGGAGTGCGTGTGCACCCACACGGCGCCGTCGGGACCGATGACCACGGGCCCGACGCCGGGGTCCGTCTCCCCGTCCGGCTCGCCGAGCGTCACGGCGTGGATGACGTCGTCGTCACTGCGGAACGTCGCGGTGCGCGACGGACGCGTTCCCCCCGCGCGCCAGCCCGACCCCGATCGCCACAGCTCCGACGCGCGTGCGGGGTCCCGCTCGCGCCCGCCGTCGTCGCCGACGAGCGCACGCGCGCCCGCGCGGAGGATCTCGGGCGACATCGCCGGCGGCGTCGGCGTCGGGAGACGATCGATCCATGCCGTGTCGACCCGACCGGACCGCACGTCCTGGTCCGACAGCAGGGAGCGCAGGAACGCGATGTTCGTGTCGACTCCGAGGACGATCGTCGCGGCGAGCGCCGCATCGAGGGCCGCGAGCGCCCCCTCGCGGTCGTCGCCTCCCGCGATCACCTTCGCGATCATGGGGTCGTAGTCGGAGGTGACGACCGATCCCGTCTCCACCGCCGCGTCGGTTCGAACGTCCGGCGCGGGTCGCCACAGCAGCACGTCGCCCGTCGCGGGCAGGAAGCCGCGCGCGGGGGTCTCCGCGTACACGCGTGCCTCGATCGCGTGGCCGCGGATCTCGACATCCGACTGGCGCAGGACGAGCTGCTCCCCCGCCGCGATGCGGATCTGCTGCTCGACGAGGTCGACGCCCGTCACGAGCTCGGTGACCGGGTGCTCGACCTGCAGCCGGGTGTTCATCTCGATGAAGAAGAAGTCATCCGCCCGATCCCCCGAGACGAGGAACTCCACCGTCCCCGCCCCGCGGTAATCGACGGACGCGGCGGCGGCGCATGCCGCCCGCCCGAGTGCCTCTCGCGCCGCGGCGTCGACGATGGCGGACGGCGCCTCCTCGATCACCTTCTGATGCCGACGCTGCAGCGTGCATTCGCGCTCGCCGAGATGGATGACGTTGCCGGCGCCGTCGGCGAGGATCTGCACCTCGATGTGGCGCGGCCGCTCGATGAGCCGTTCCACGAGCAGCGTGTCGTCCCCGAAGGCGGACCGCGCCACTCGGCGGGCCGTCCCCAGTGCAGGTGTCCATTCGTCGAGCGCACGGACGATCTGCATGCCCTTCCCCCCACCACCGGCGGAGGGCTTCACCAGGAGCGGGAACCCGACCTCGAGGGCGGCGGCGGCGAGCGCCGCGTCGTCCTTGCCGGTCGCGCTGAATCCCGGCACGACCGGCACCCCGTGCGCGGCCACGTGCTCTTTGGCGCGGATCTTGTCGCCCATCACCTCGAGCGCGCGGATGCCGGGGCCGATGAACACGAGACCCGCGCGGTCGCAGGCGCGCGCGAAGTCGACGTTCTCGGAGAGGAACCCGTAGCCGGGATGGACGGCCCGCGCCCCGGCCAGGTGGGCCGCCTCGATCAGGGCGGGGATGGACAGATACGACTCGGCCGCGCGGGCCGGGCCGATCCGCACCGCGTGGTCGGCGTCCCGCACGTGCGGGGCACCGGCATCCGCGTCGCTGTACACCGCGACCGAACGGATGCCGAGACGACGGAGCGTGCGGATGATCCGCCGGGCGATCTCGCCGCGGTTGGCGACGAGGACGGTGGGGAAGAGCGGGGTCGTCATGGGGATCACATCCGGAACAGACCGAAGCGCGGCTCGGACAGAGGCGTCCGGGACACGACGTCGAGGGCGAGTCCGAGGACGTCACGGGTGTCCTTCGGGTCGATGATGCCGTCGTCCCACAGCCGCGCACTGGCGTAGACCGGATCCCCCTGGCGTTCGTACTGCTCCCGGATGGGCTTCTCGAACGCGCCCCGTGCCGCGGAGTCGAACGTCTCACCGCGGGCGGCCATCTGGTCGGCCTTCACCGTGGCGAGGACGGAGGCGGCCTGCGCACCCCCCATCACCGAGATCCGGCTCCCCGGCCAGCTCCAGAGGAACCGCGGACCGTACGCGCGCCCGCACATGGCGTAGTTGCCCGCGCCGAAGGATCCCCCGATGATCACGGTGAGCTTCGGGACGCGGGTCGTGGCCACCGCGGTCACCATCTTCGCGCCGTCTTTGGCGATCCCTCCGGCCTCGGCATCGCGCCCCACCATGAACCCGGAGATGTTCTGGAGGAACAGCAGCGGGATGCCGCGCTGGTCGCAGAGCTCGATGAAGTGCGCGCCCTTCTGCGCCGACTCGCTGAAGAGCACGCCGTTGTTCGCAACGATTCCGACGGGATGACCGTGCAGGCGCGCGAAGCCGGTGACGAGGGTCTCGCCGTACGACCTCTTGAACTCGTGGAAGTCGCTCCCGTCCACCAGCCGCGCGATGACGTGGCGGACGTCGTAGGGCTGGTTGACGTCGACCGGCACCACTCCGTAGAGCTCGTCGGGATCGGCGACCGGAGGACGACTCGGCACGACCTCCCAGGCGGGGGATGCCGGAGGCGGGAGGGTCGCGACGATGTCCCGCACGATCTCGAGGGCGTGCTCGTCGTTCTCCGCGAGATGGTCCACGACACCGGATCGCCGGGCGTGGAGTTCGCCGCCGCCGAGGTCCTCCGCCGTGATGTCCTCGCCGATCGCGGCCTTCACCAGCGGTGGCCCGCCGAGGAAGATGGTGCCCTGTCCGCGCACGATCACCGTCTCGTCGCTCATCGCGGGCACGTACGCACCGCCGGCCGTGCACGAGCCGAGCACCGCGGCGATCTGCGGGACGCCGGCCGCCGACATCCGCGCCTGCTGGAAGAAGATGCGCCCGAAGTGATCGCGGTCCGGGAAGACCTCGTCCTGTTGCGGGAGGAAGGCGCCACCGGAGTCGACGAGGTACACGCACGGCAGCGCGTTCTCGGCCGCGATCTCCTGGGCGCGCAGGTGCTTCTTGACGGTGAGCGGGAAGTACGTCCCGCCCTTCACGGTCGCGTCGTTGCAGACCACCATCACGTGACGTCCGTGGACGAGGCCGATCCCGGCGATCACGCCGGCGCCGGGCGCCTGCCCGTCGTACATCCCCTCCGCCGCGAGCGGCGCCACCTCGAGGAACGGGCTCCCCTCGTCGAGAAGCCGGTCCACCCGCTCCCGAGGCAGCAGCTTGCCGCGCGAGCGATGGCGCTCCCTCGCGGCCTCCGGTCCGCCGCGGGAGATCGCCGCGAGCCGCTCGCGCAGCGACGCGGCGAGTTCCGCCTGCGCGTCGTGGGCCTGCGCGAACGCGTCGTCCCGCTCGACCGCACTCTGCAAGACACCCATGTCATCTCCGTCGACGTCACGATCCGGTCACATCCGTTGCCAGGACTCGACCGATTTGGTTAGTGTTCGTTAACCGAATCTTAGGTTAGCGAGGATTAACTGAGATGACAAGACCCCCCACGGAACGCGGACGGGCCAAGGCCGATCGACACGACGCGCTGCTGCGGGAGGCGGCGCGCCTGTTTGCCGAGCGGGGCTTCCACGGGGTCAGTCTCGAAGACATCGGCGCCGCGGTCGGTGTCAGCGGACCGGCCGTCTACCGGCACTTCGCCGGCAAGCAGGCCCTCCTCGGCGCGCTCCTCACCGCGGTGAGCGAGCGCCTCCTCGCCGGCGGCTCCGCCGTGGTCGCCGCACACACCGACCCCCGCGAGCAGCTGCGCGGCCTGGTCGCTTTCCACGTGGACTTCGCCCTCGCCGACAGCGACGTCATCCGCGTGCAGGATCGCGATCTGGCGAGCCTCGGCGACGCGGATCGCCGAACCGTGCGGCGACTCCAGCGCGAGTACGCCGAGCTGTGGGTCGGCGCGCTCGCCGCGGATGCTCCGGACGCGGACCCCGAAGAGCTCCGCACACGCGCCTACGCGTGCTTCGGCCTCATCAACTCGACCCCGCACAGCGTCCGCAGACGGGCCGGCAGACCGTCGGATGCGGCGGTGCGGCGGCTCCTGACGGGCATGGCCCTCGCGGCCCTGGGCGTGGACGAGGCCGAAGTGTCATAATCGGCTTCTGATCATGAGAAAGCCGCGCGCGACGCCCCCCTCCGACCCGTCGACTCCCCGCTCCGAGGACACGACGACCTCCCGACGCGACTTCCTCACCCTCGGCGGGATCGCCGCGGCCGGCGTGGTCGTCGCCGGAGGCGGCGGCGCCGCCGTCGGTGCGAGCATCGGCCACCGCATCGGCTACGAGGAGGGCTCGGTCGACTTCGGCGCCGTCCCGCCGCGCAGCGCCCCCGGCTTCGATCATGTCGTGGTGCTCATGGGCGAGAACCGCTCCTTCGACAACATGCTCGGCTGGCTCTACACCCCCGACACCCTCCCCGCCGGCGAGCGCTTCGACGGTCTCGCCTTCGGCGACTACGCCAACGTCGATTCGACCGGCGAGCGCATCCCCGCGCACGTGTACGACGGGCCGACCGACGAGCTGATGGGCCGCCCGAACCCCGACCCCGGCGAGGAGTTCCCCCACGTCAACACACAGCTGTTCGATCGCGTGGAGCCGGCAGGGAACGCCACCGTGGGCGTCGGGGCGATGACCGCGCCGTTCAACGCCCCTCCCCCCGGGACTGCGCCCACGATGTCCGGATTCGTCCGCGACTACGAGAACAACGTCCGCGAGCTGCGGGGCGGCGCCGACCCCGAGCCGGGAGAGATCCGCCACATCATGGGCGGCTTCTCGCCGCAGCAGCTGCCCGTCCTGTCCGAGCTCGCACGGGAGTTCGCCGTCTTCGACGCGTGGTTCGCCGCTGTTCCGTCTCAGACGTACTGCAACCGGTCCTTCTTCCACGCCTCCACCTCGCACGGGTACGTGTCGAACAAGCACGGCGGCGGCTACGAGAAGTGGCTCGAGGCGGAGCCGACCCCGACCATCTTCAATCGCCTGGAAGAGGCGGGGATCTCGTGGAAGATCTACTTCGACGAGCAGCAGCTGGTGTCGCTCACCGGCATCATGCACGCACCGGTGCTCCAGCAGTTCTGGCGGACGAACCGCTTCGGCCACATGGACGAGTTCTACGCCGAGGCGAAGGCGGGGACGTTGCCCGCCTACGCCTTCATCGAGCCCCGGCTGGTGTACAACCACAACGACTTCCACCCGCCGTTCGGCGTGCTCCGTGCCAGCGAGGTGGACGGCGAGGAGGTCGTGGACTCGGCGGTCTCCGACGTGCGCGCCGGCGAGAAGCTCGTCGCCGACATCTACGACGCGATCCGCACCAGCGCGACCCCGGGCGGCTCGAACGCCATGAACACGCTCCTGCTCATCACCTTCGACGAGCACGGCGGCACGTACGACCACGTCCCGCCCCCCGCCGCCACTCCCCCGGTCGCCGATGCGGAGCCGGGAGAGATGGGGTTCGCGTTCGACCGGCTGGGATGCCGCGTCCCGGCGATCGCCGTGTCGGCGTATACGCGGGCGGGCACGATCGTGCACGACGAGATGCACCACGGCGCCGTCATCGCCACCCTCTCGCGCCTGCACGGACTCAAGCCCCTCACCCGACGCGACGCCGAGGCGAACGACCTGTTCGGCGTCGTGAATCTCGACACCCCGCGACCCGCGCAGCAGTGGCCTCGCGTCCACCCCATGTACGTGCCGGCGAACCCGCACGAGGACGACTTCGAGGACCTCGCCGAGGGCAAGCACCGGCACAAGCCGATCAGCAACCCCGGCCGGGGCCTGCTCGGACTCCTCCTTTCGCGCTATGCGCCCGGCACGCCCGAACCCGAGACGTACGCGGAGGCGTACAACACCCTGCGCACGCACGGGCTCGGGCTCTTCTATCCGAAGATCCGCTGACCCGTCAGCCGAGCAGTAGCGCTCGTGCGGGATCGCGCAGGAGCTCTCCGACGAACGCGAGGAACCGGGCACCCTGCTCTCCGTCGACCAGTCGGTGATCGAAAGACAGCGCCAGCGTCGTCACCTGACGGAGCGCGACTGCTCCCCGATGCTCCCACGGCCGAGGCTGCACGGCGCCGAGGGCGAGGATGCCCGCCTCTCCCGGATTGAGGATCGGGGTGCCGGCGTCGATCCCGAACACACCGACGTTGGTGATCGAGAAGGTCCCGCCCGCCAACGCGCCAGGCGCCGTGCGTCCGGCACGCGCGGTGTCGGCGAGGTCGCGGATCGCCCGCGACAGCGCGACGGCCGACATCCGGTCGGCATCCGCGATGTGCGGCACCAGAAGTCCCCGGGGCGTCGCAGCGGCGATGCCCAGATTGACGTAGTGGTGTTGCACGATCTCGCCGGCATCCTGATCCCACCGCGCATTCAGCTCCGGGTGGCGCTGAAGGGCGAGGCACACCGCCTTCGCCACGACGGCGAGGATGCCGATCCTCTCCTCGCGATACTCGCGCTCCTCCCGCAGTCGGGTGAGGAGATCCATCGTCTCGGTCACATCGACGGTGAGGAACGTCGTGACGTGCGGCGCGGTGAAGGCGCTTCGCACCATCGCCTCGGCGGTGTGCTTGCGCACGCCCCGGATCGGGATGCGCGTCGTCCGCGCATCGACGCCCCCGTCGGCGGGTGACGGTGCGGAAGGCTGCGCCTCGGCGGTGCGTGCCGGCGCCGTCGCCGTCGCGTACGCCTCGACGTCGCCGCGGGTGATCACGCCGGCGACGCCGGACGCCTCGACGAGCGCGAGATCCACCCCCAGCTGTTTCGCCAGCGCGCGCACCGGCGGCGTCGACCGGGGACGCTCCCGCCCCGGCTCGTCGGCCGGTACGGGGCGGGGCCGGGCATCGTGGGGCGCCGCTTCGAGGACGGCGGTGTCGACCGCGCGCGTCCGCCCCGCGTGGGTGCGGGGACGACGCCGGGGCGGCCCGGAGCGACGTGCGGCCGCGCCGTAGCCCACCAGGTTGGGGCCGGACTCCTCGTCGTCGGATGCCGCGGCGGGGGCGGCGATCGGGGCCTCGACCCTCTCCTCGACGTCCACGTCGACGTCGACGTCGACGTCGAACGATATGAGCGGCGCGCCGACGTCGACGACGTCTCCGGCCGCGGCGTGGAGCGTGCGGACCACCCCGGCATGCGGTGAGGGGATCTCCACGATGGCCTTGGCGGTCTCCACCTCGGCGATCGTCTGATTCAGGGCGACCGCGTCCCCCTCCTCGACGAGCCACTGGACGATCTCCGCCTCGGGGAGTCCTTCCCCGAGGTCGGGCAGCAGGAAGCGCTCGATCATGACCCCACCACCTCCGACCGGCTGTTCGGGCGGTCCAGCACGCGGTCCACGCCGTCGAGGATCCGATCGAGATCGGGGATGTGGTGCTTCTCGAGCTTGGCCGGCGGGTAGGGGATGTCGTGTCCGGTGACGCGCACGGGCGGCGCTTCGAGGTAGTGGAAGCACCGTTCGGTGAGACTCGCGATCACTTCGGCGCCGACACCCGCCTCGCGTGCGGCCTCGTGCGCGATGACCACGCGGCCGGTCTTGCGCACCGACGCGTCGAGCGTGCGGTAATCCACCGGGGACAGCGAGCGCAGGTCGATCACCTCGATCGAGATCCCCTCCGCTTCCGCTGCCTCCGCGGCATCCAGCGCCGTGCGCACCATCGCACCGTAGGCGAGCAGCGTGACATCGCGCCCCTCTCGCACGACGCGGGCGAGCCCGAGCGGCGCGACATCCGCCAGGTCCGCCGAGAGGTCGACGTCGCCTTTCAGGTGATAGAGGCGCTTGGGTTCGAAGTAGACGACCGGATCATCGGAGGCGATCGCCTGTCGCAGCGACACGTAGGCGTCCTGCGGATCGGACACGGCCACCACGCGCAGTCCCGATGTGTGCACGAAGTACGCCTCCGGCGACTCCGAGTGGTGCTCGGCCGCGCCGACGCCGCCGGCCCACGGGATGCGGATCGTGATCGGCATCCGGACGGCTCCCCGGGTGCGGTAGTGCAGCTTCGCGACCTGGCAGACGATCTGATCGAACGCGGGATAGACGAAGCCGTCGAACTGGATCTCCACGACGGGACGGAAACCCCGGAACGCCAGCCCGACCGCGGTGCCCATGATCCCCGCTTCCGCCAGCGGAGTGTCGATCACCCGCTGCGCGCCGAACTCGGCCTGGAGTCCGTCGGTGACGCGGAACACGCCACCGAGGGATCCGACATCCTCGCCCATCACGAGGACTTTCGGATCATCGGCCATCGCGCGGCGGAGCCCCGCCGTGATCGCCTTCGCCATCGTGAGCTGGGTCATTCCCCTTCCTCCCCCGCGAAGCCGTCGAGATAGGCGGCGAACCATCCGCGCTGTTCGTCGAGGCCGGTGTGCGGCTCGGCGTAGACGTGGTCGAACACCTCCATCGGCTCGGGCGTGCGGGCTGCGAGCGTGGCGGCGCGCACCGCCGCGCCGAGGCTGTCCGCGTCTGCGGCGATGGATCGGAGGACAGCGTCGTCCAGCTCCCCCTCCGCGCGCAGCAGAGTCTCGAGCCGGGCGATCGGATCGCGGCGCCGCCAGCGTTCGACCTCCGCCTCGTCACGATACCGGGTGGGATCGTCGGAAGTGGTGTGCGGACCCATGCGGTAGGTCACGGCCTCGATGTACGCCGGCCCCTGCCCGGTCCGCGCACGATGCGTGGCCCACCGCATCGCCGCGAGGCACGCCAGCACATCGTTGCCGTCAACGCGAAGGCTGGGGATGCCGAAGCCGGGCGCACGACCCGCGATGGGGAACGCGGCCTGCACCGAGACGGGCTCCGAGATCGCCCACTGATTGTTCGAGCAGACGAAGACCACCGGCGCCGCGAAGGACGAGGCGAAGACCATCGCCTCGTTGACATCACCCTGGCTCGTCGCTCCGTCCCCGAAGTAGGCGACGGCGACCTGGTCTTCGCCGTCGCGCTGTATGCCCATCGCGTAGCCGACCGCGTGCAGCGCCTGTGCGCCGATGATGATCTGCGAGGTGGCGGTGTTGGTCCGGTACGGGTCGTTCGCGGAGTGGGTGACGCCGCGCCAGGCCAGGACGAAGTCCTCGGGCACCGCCCCGCGCACATGGTGGACGCCCACCTCGCGATAGCTCGGGAAGACGAAGTCGTCCGCGCGGAGGGCGCGCGCGGTGCCGACCTGCGCCGCCTCCTGACCGCGGCACGGGGCCCACAGACCGAGCTGCCCCTGGCGCTGCAGCGCGACGCCTTCGGTGTCGATACGGCGGACGAGGACCATGTCGCGATAGAGACCGCGCAGGGTCTCGGCGTCGACATCCGCGATCCAGCGCTCCAGCTCGGGGTCCGCCACGCGGGTGCCGTCGGGGCCGATCAGCCGCGCGACATCATCGATGTCGGTCGCGATCTCGGCCGTGGGGTTCAGGGTGTGCGTCATCGTCATCCCTCCTCGGCGGGACGTCCTCGTGAGTCGTCCCGCAGTGGCGTCGGCCGGCGTCGTCGCCGGTCACCGCCACGCTACGTCCAGACGTCACGACGCTCAAGCATTCGGCATCCGATTGAGCATCATGCCTCACACAGGGTCGGCGAACCTGCTAATGTTCAGCACTATGAGTGGGCTTGATCACGTCGACCTCGAGCTTCTCGCCGCCCTGTCCGCCGATCACAGGGCGACCGTGGTGGCACTGGCGGAGCGCCTCGGCCTGTCCCGCAACACGGTCCAGGCACGCATGGCCCGCCTCGAGCGGACGGGGGTGTTCCTCTCCTTCGAGCGCGCCATCTCAGCTGAGGCGCTCGGGTTTCCCATCGAGGCGTTCATCAGCGTGATGGTGCGCCAGGCGGATCTGCCGAGGATCACCGCGGAGCTGGCGCGGGTGCCGGAGATCGTCCAGGCCCACGGGCTGTCCGGGCAGGTCGACGTGCTGGTGCGGGTCGCCTGCCGCGACACCCAGCACCTGTTCGACACCGACGCCCGGATCCTCGCCATCGAAGGTGTGGAGCGCACCGAGACGTCGCTCGTGATGGGCGAGGTCATCGCCCATCGGGTCCTCCCCCTCATGGAGCTGGCACGACGGGAACGATAGTCGCCTCTCCCTTCGGCTCCGCGGCCGACTCCGCGTCGGCGCGGACGAGGACGACGCCGAGGAGGATGAGCGCTCCGCCGAGGAACTGGACCGGCGCGGGCACCTCGGCGAGGAAGATCCACGCGAATCCGAGGGCGAAGAGCACCTCCGACAGACCGACGAACGAGGCCACCCGCGAACCGATCCGCGGGACGGCCATCACCCCGAAGGCGTAGCCGACGCTCGTCCCGACGAGCGCCACGAACAGCAGCGGCACGAACCACGGCACCTCCGCACCGGCGAGGACGACCGTCACCGCGGGCGCACGCCAGGGCATCGCCCCCACCGCGAGGAGCATCCCGATCACCGCGGCGCCGACGAGGAGCCCACCGGAGGCGAGGGCGAGAGGCGGCAGGGCGTCGCCCGTCCGCTCCGCGATGAGGAAGTAGGCCATGACGCACACGGCCGCGCCCAGCGCGAGCAGTGTGCCGAGAAGGTCGAAGCCCGCGCCGGAGATGTCGACGACGAGCACGAGTCCCACGACGGCGACCACAGAGCCCACGAGGACCAGTCGGGACGGGCGGCGACGTGTGCGCACCCATACCAGCGCCACGAGCATCACCGGCGCGAGGTACTGGATCAGCAGCGCCACGGCGACGGGCATCCGCTGCATCGCGGCGAAGAAGAACAGCTGGCAGCCGAGCACCGCCGTGAGCCCGAACCCGACGATCAGGCGGCCGTGCAGGTGGACGAATCCGCGCTGCCGACGCATCGCGATCCACAGCGCCGGCGAGAGGACGAGCCCCGCGAGCGCCATGCGCACGAGCAGTGCCGACCCGAGCGACCAGCCCTCCTCCAGCAGAGGCTTGATGAAGGGACCGCTGGAGGAGAACGCGAGCGCCGAGGCGACGGCCATGACGAGGCCCGCCGTTCGTCGCGGAGCCCCGCGTTCCGGGACGATGAGGGGGATGGGCGCGGTCGCGGCGGTCATGGGCATCCGACTGTCAGGGGCGAACTCTGTTTACACTCGTGACAGTAGGGGATGCCGAGGTCAGGAGTCAACGTGGTATTCATCCATGACACGAAGCGAACGCTCATGATGGTCGTCGACCTGGTGAACACGCTCCCGGAAGGCGACCGGGAGGACGGGCTGGTCACGACCGACGATCTCCGCGCTTTCCTCTCGCGACACCCCTACAGCGGTGTCGTGCGACATGACGACGCCGAGCTCTCGGCGGTGCGCACGGTGCGCACGCGCCTGCGCGACCTGTGGGACGTGGACCGCGCGGGAGCCGTGCCGCTGGTCAACGCCATGCTCGCGGACGGCGGCGCCCTGCCCCGTCTCGTCATCCACGACGAGTACGACTGGCACATCCACGCGACATCCGACGACTCCCCCCTGGATGTGCGGATGCTGGTCGAATCGGCGATGGCCTTCGTCGACGTCATCCGCGGCGACGAGTACGACCGCATCCGTCGCTGCGACGCCGACGACTGCGACGCCGCCTATGTGGACTACTCGAAGAACGGTTCCAAGCGCTACTGCGACACCGGCAACTGCGGCAACCGGATGAACGTCATCGCCTACCGCCGTCGGAGGGCGTCAGAAAGCGGGTGATGGCCTCGGCGGCCAGGCCGGGCGTCTCGTAGTGGATGAGGTGTCCGACCTCGGGGATCTCGACCAGGGTGGCGTCCGGGAAGAGGGTCGCGAGGTGACGCTCGGCCTCGATCGGCGTGATGTCGTCCTTCTGCGCGGCAATGAGGAGCGTCGGCTGCGCGATGGCCGGGGCGAACGCGCGCACGTCGTTCGACACCGACGCGAGGAACGCGTCGTACAGCACGTCGCGGTCGGCGAACCGGGAGAAATACGTGTCGTGCTGGTCGTGGATGAAGCGCCGCAGGTCGGGGTCCCGGGTCTTGGCCATCGACACGCTCATGACGCGGACGATCGCACCGTTGCGCAGGAGGGCGTCGCCGACCGGCTGCGGAAGGCGCGCCCCACTCCGGTAGTAGAACACCGCGAGCCGGGTGAGGATGCCGCGCGGCCCCTCCAGGGCGGGAGCGCCGATCGGGTTCACGAGGATCACGCGGGGAGTTTCGAGCCCATCCGCGACGGCGGCGGCCACGACGATCGAGCCGAACGAGTGGCCGAGGATCACCGCACCCGGGGCCACGACGCCCGCGAACGCGCGCAGCCACCCCGCGTAGGTCCGCAGATCGTGCCGTGCGCCGGGTATCGGCGGCGTCTCCCCGAACCCGGGAAGGTCGGGTGATATGACCCGGACGCCGTCGAGGTGCGCGACGACCGGCTCGAGACCGTGGTGCTCGCCGCGGAAGCCGTGCACCGCGATGATCGTCGTCGCCGCGTCGGCGGGCCCGTAGACCCAGTACGCCGTCGTCCCGCCCTGCACCTCGACCTCGTGCCGATCGACCGGAATCGCATCGAGGAGCGCGGAATAGGGGTTGGATGCGGCCACTCCCCGAGTCTACGAGGCCGCTCCGCGCGCGCCCGGCGTCGGCACGATCGCGTCGATGTGCAGGATCACGGATGCCGGGACCCCTGGGGCTCCGGCATCGTGCACATCTCCGTCATCCTGCGCGGCCTCCCCGCTGGTGTCGGAGGACCGGCCTACCCTGAGCGCCATGGACTCGCAGCTCGCCCTGTTCGACGCCCCCGACTGGATGCGGGTCATCGGCGTGTTCGACCTCGAGACGACCGGGGTCGACGTCCGTTCCGATCGCATCGTGACAGCCCACGTGGGCGTCCTCGACGCGGACGGTCGAGCCCTGGAGGCGCGCGACTGGCTCGCCGACCCCGGCGTTCCGATCCCCGAGGGCGCCGCCGCCATCCACGGGGTCACCACGGCGCGGGCGCGTGCGGACGGGCGACCGGCGCAGGAGGTCGTGGGCGAAGTGCTCGAGGCGCTCCGGTCGCTCTTCGCCGCGGGCATCCCCGTCGTCGCCTACAACGCGCCCTATGACTTCTCGCTCCTGAAGAACGAGGCGCTGCGGCACGGACTCGTCCCCATCGACGCCCCCGCGCCGGTGATCGACCCGCTCGTCGTCGACAAGACCTATGACCGCTGGCGGCGAGGTAAGCGCACACTGTCGGCTGTGGCCGCGCACTACGCGGTGCGATTGGACGGCGCGCACGAGGCGGCCGCCGACGCGACAGCGGCGGGCCGCGTCGCGCAGGCGCTTGCCGAGCGCTTCGCCCCCTGGCTGCCCACGACGGCGACCGAATTGCACACGCGTCAGATCGCCTGGGCGCGCGCCCAGGCGGACAGCCTGACCGAGTACTTCATCTCGATCGGGCGGCTCGACCCCGACGACCGCATCGACGGCAGCTGGCCCATCCGCTGAGTCGCCCCGGAAACGGACGAAGACCCCGCCGCAGCGGGGTCTTCGTCCGTCGTACGGCTTACTTGGAGCCGAAGTTCTTGAAGCGCTGGTTGAACTTCTCGACGCGGCCGGCCGAGTCCATGATGCGCTGCTTGCCCGTGTAGAACGGGTGCGAGGCGGAGGAGATCTCGACGTCGATGACGGGGTACTCCACACCGTCCAGCTCGATGGTCTTGTCGCTGGACACGGTCGAGCGCGTGAGGAAGGTGTCGCCCGAACCGAGGTCGCGGAACACGACGGCCTTGTAGTCGGGGTGGATGTCAGTCTTCATGATGATCCTTGCGGGAGGCTTCGGAAAGTCTGCGGTGCGCGTGCACCAAGGGACGAGTCTATCAGGAGGTCAGGAGTTCGCCGAACCGGGCGCGCGCGAGGCTCGCGCGGCGAACCGCCCCTCCGCCTCGGTGAGGGTGATCGGCACCCCGAAGGCCTCGGTGAGCGCCTCCGCCGTGAGGGTCTCGGCGATCGGTCCGGCCGCAACCGCGCGCCCCTCGGCGAGCAGCAGGACGTGCGTGAACCCGATGGGGATCTCCTCGACGTGGTGGGTGACCATCACCATCGCCGGCGTGCTCGGCGCCTGCGCGTATCCGCTGAGCAGCGACAGGAGCTCCTCTCGCGCCCCGAGGTCGAGACTCGCGGTGGGCTCGTCGAGGAGGAGGAGTTCCGGGTCGGTCATGACGGCTCGGGCGATCTGCACGCGCTTCTGCTCGCCGTCGCTGAGGGTGCCGAACGTGCGGTCGGCCAGGTGATCGAGATGCCACTCGGCCAGGACGCGAAGCGCGCGCCGCTCGTCGATGTCCTCGTAGTCCTCGCGCCATCGACCGACGACGGAGAACGCAGCCGTCAGGACGACATCGAGCACCGTCTCCTCCGGCGGCACGCGTCGCGCCATCGCCGAGGAGGCGAAGCCGATCCGGGGGCGCAGCTCGAACACGTCCGTTCGGCCGAGCTGCTCGCCGAGGATCGACACTCGCCCCGAGGTGGGGTGCAGCAGCGTATCGGCGAGCTGGAGAAGCGTCGTCTTCCCGGCGCCGTTCGGGCCGAGGATCACCCAGCGCTGGTCGTCCTCGACGGACCAGTCGAGGTGATCGACGATGTTGCGGGCGTTTCGGCGGACGACGACATCGGAGAACTCGAGCACCTGCGGCATGCCGCCCAGCCTATCTGCCGGTGGCGCGCAACTCGGTGTAGAGCGCCTCGGTCTGCGCGGCGATCGACGCCCAGCTGAAGTCCTGGCGCGCCCTGGCGCGCCCGGCCTCGCCGTAGGCGCGCGCACGCTCGGGATCGCTCACCACCTCGGTGAGCACGCGGGCGAGGTCGGCCACGAACGCCTCGGGATCCGTGGGGGTTCCGGTGCCGTCCTGCTCCTGATCGATCGGGACGATCCTGCCTGTGACACCGTCGACGACCACCTCGGGGATGCCTCCGGTTCCCGTGCCGACGACCGCGGCACCGCAGGCCATCGCCTCGAGGTTGACGATGCCGAGCGGCTCGTAGACGGAGGGGCAGACGAACGTGGTCGCCGCCGTCAGGATCGCGCACAGTTCGGGGCGTGGCAGGAGCCGGTCGATCCAGACGACGCCGTCCCGCGTGGCCTGAAGCCCGCGGACGAGGCCTTCGACCTCCGCGAGGATCTGCGGGGTGTCCGGGGCGCCGGCGCACAGCACCACCTGGACCTCCGGCGGGAGGGACTCGACGGCACGCAGGAGGTACGGCAGCCCCTTCTGCCGCGTGATGCGCCCGACGAAGACGACGGACGGCCGCGCGGGATCGATGCCGAGTCCGTGGAGCAGATCGGGATCCTCCACCGGATGCCAGCTGTCGGTGTCGATCCCGTTGTAGATGACCCGCACCTTGGCCGGATCCAGGGCCGGGTAGCTGCGGAGGATGTCCGCCCGCATCCCCTCGCTCACCGCGACCACCGCCGCCGCCCCCTCGTAGGCCGTCTTCTCGATGTAGCTCGACACGGCGTATCCGCCCCCGAGCTGCTCCGCCTTCCAGGGCCGGAGCGGCTCGAGACTGTGCGCGGTGACGACGTGGGGGATGCCGTGCAGGAGCGCCGCGAGGTGCCCCGCGAAGTTGGCGTACCAGGTGTGGGAGTGGACGATGTCGGCACCGGCGACGTCTCCGACGATCTCGAGGTCGGTGCCGAGCGTCTGAAGCGCGGCGTTCGCGTCCCGGAGTCCGTCGGGCACGGCGTAGGAGGACGTGCCCGCCTCGTCGCGCGGCGCTCCGAAGGCCCGGACGCGCACGTCCACGTCCTCGCGCAGCGCGCGGACCAGCTCGGTCACGTGGACTCCCGCTCCGCCGTAGATCTCGGGCGGGTATTCCTTCGTGATGATGTCGACGCGCATGATCGAACGCTAGTACACCGGCCCAACGCGCCATAGTGTGTTCCCATGCCTGCAGCGCCGAAGGTCTTCGCCATCATCCTCGCCGGCGGCGAGGGCAAGCGTCTGATGCCCCTCACGGCGGATCGCGCGAAGCCCGCCGTTCCGTTCGGGGGCCAATACAGACTCATCGACTTCGCCATCTCGAATCTCATCAACTCGGGTCTGCGACAGGTCGTCGTCCTCACCCAGTACAAGTCGCACAGCCTCGACCGCCACATCTCGCAGACGTGGCGGATGTCGGCGCTGCTGAACTCCTACGTCGCTTCGGTGCCCGCTCAGCAGCGCCTCGGCAAGCGGTGGTTCTCCGGCTCCGCCGACGCGATCCTGCAGAGCCTCAATCTCATCAACGACGAGCAGCCCGACATCGTCATCGTCATCGGCGCGGACCACGTCTATCGGATGGACTTCCAGCAGATGCTGGACGCCCACATCGCTTCGGGAGCGAAGGCGACGGTCGCCGGCATCCGTCAGCCGATCTCGCTCGCGAATCAGTTCGGCGTCATCGACGTCGACGCCGACGATCCCACGCGCATCAAGGACTTCCTCGAGAAGCCGCAGAATCCGACCGGACTCGCCGACTCTCCCGGCGAGGTGCTGGCGTCGATGGGCAACTACATCTTCGACGCCGACGCGCTCATCGCCGCCGTCGAGAGCGACGGGGAGCTTCCCACCTCCAACCACGACATGGGTGGCGACATCGTGCCGTACTTCGTCGGGCGTGGCGAGGCCGGCGTCTACGACATGAAGCGCAACGAGGTGCCCGGGTCCACGGACCGCGATCGCTCCTACTGGCGGGACGTGGGGACGATCGAGTCCTTCTTCGATGCGCACATGGACCTGATCTCGACGCTCCCGGTGTTCAACCTCTACAACACCGAGTGGCCCATCCACTCGCAGGCCGTGAACTCGCCGCCGGCGAAGTTCGTCCGGGACTCGGTGGGGCGGATCGGCAACGCCATCGACTCGATCGTCTCGCTCGGATCGGTGCTGTCCGGCACCCATCTGGAGCGCAGCGTCGTCGGTCCCTGGACGCTCGCCGACGGGGGATCGACGATCACCGATTCGGTCCTGTTCGACCACGTGCGCGTGGGCGCGGGGGCGCGCATCCATCGCGCGATCCTCGACAAGAACGTCGTCCTCGGCGAGGGCGCCACCGTCGGCGTCGACCGCGAGCGCGACCTGCAGCGCGGATTCACCGTCACCGAGACCGGCATCACGATCGTCGGGAAGGGCGTCCACGTCGAACGGTGACGGGCGCCGCACAAGCGGACGATAGCCTCGGAGGATGCCTGACGCCCGCGCGCGCCTCCTCGTCGTCCTGGACGCCGACTCCACCCTGATCCGCAACGAGGTCATCGAGCTTCTCGCAGACGAGGCCGGTCGCGGCGCGGAGGTGGCCGCCGCCACCGAGGCGGCGATGCGCGGCGACGTGGATTTCGCCACGAGCCTCCGGTCGCGCGTCGCCGCACTGCAGGGGGTGCCCGTGGAGGCGTTCGGTCGCGTCCGTTCCCGCGTCGAGCCGACGCCGGGTGTGCGCGAACTGATCGACGCCGTCCACGCGCGCGACGGCGTCGTCGGCGTCGTGTCCGGGGGCTTCCACGAGATCCTCGATCACATCGCGCCCGATCTGGGCGTCGACCGGTGGCGCGCCAACCGCCTGGGCGAGCGCGCGGGGACACTCGACGGCACGGTCACCGGCGAGATCGTCGATGCGACCGCGAAGGCGCGCACGCTGTCAGGGTGGGCGGACGAGCTCGGCGTGCCCTACGGGCGGACCATCGCCATCGGCGATGGCGCGAACGACCTGGAGATGATGGGGGTGGCCGCGCTCGGCCTCGCCTTCAACGCCAAGCCGAAGGTCCGCGCGCTCGCCGACCTCGTGATCGGTCCCACGGACCTCCGCGAGGTCATCCCGCTGCTCCCCCGGTGATCGTCGGTGACGGACAGCGGTTCAGTGGCCCATTCCGAGGCCGCCGTCGACCGGGATCACCGCGCCGCTGATGTAGGCGGCGTCGTCGGAGGCGATCCACGCCACGACCCCCGCCACTTCGTCGGCGGTGGCGAAGCGTCCCGCGGGGATGTTCTTCTTGTACTCCGTCTGCGTCGCCTCGGGAAGCTCCGCCGTCATGTCCGTCTCGATGAACCCCGGCGCCACGACGTTGGCGGTGAGTCCGCGGGCGCCGAGCTCCCGAGTGAGCGATCGGGCGAAGCCGACGAGGGCGCTCTTCGAAGCGGCGTAGTTGACCTGACCGGCGGAGCCGTACAAGCCGACCACGCTGGAGATGAGGACGACGCGCCCCCAGCGGGCGCGCAACATGTTCTTCGACGCGCGCTTGACGACGCGGAACGCGCCGCCGAGGTTCGTGGCCACGACACTGTCGAAGTCCTCCTCGGTCATGCGCATGAGGAGCGTGTCCTTGGTGATCCCCGCGTTGGCCACAACGATCTCGACCGGACCGAGCGCGGCCTCGACCTCCGAGAACGCGGCATCCACCGCGGCGGCGTCGGTGACGTCCGCGCGCACCGTGAGCGTCCCCTCCGGTCCTTCACCGGAACGCGCGGTGACGGCGACGCGGTATCCGAGGCGCACGAAGCGCTCGGCGATGGCGCGGCCGATGCCGCGGTTTCCGCCGGTGACGAGGACGACGCGGTCAGTGGACATGCACACTCCTGGAGCAGGTTGCGGGGGAACCGCCCCAGCCTAGCGGCGGGCGGTTTGACACGCCTACCCGCCGCTGGAACGCTGGAGGCACACTCGACGAAAGGCTGACCGTGAGCGACAATTCCCCGGGTTCGACCCCCGACGCCGCCGGATCGGCGCCGACCCCGCCCCCCGCACCCGGATACGCACCGCCTCCGGCCTATGCGCCGCCCGCGGAGAGCTCCCCTGCCGGCTACCCCGCCGCGCCGGGATACGCCGCGCCGGCCTATCCCGCCCCGGGGGGATACGGAGGTGCGCAGGGGTACGGATACCCGTCGGCGCCGAAGACGAACACCCTGGCCATCGTCTCCCTGGTGTCTTCCCTCGCGGCTCTGGTCATCCTCCCCTTCGTCGGCTCGCTGGTCGGGGTCATCACCGGCCACATGTCGCTGTCCCAGATCAAGCGCACCGGGGAGAACGGCCGCGGCCTCGCGCTCGCCGGCACGATCGTCGGCTGGGTGGGTCTCGGATTCATCGTCCTCGGCCTCCTCCTGTTCCTGCTTCTCCTGCTCCCCGCGATCCTGGTCAGCGGCACCACTTCCTACAGCTGAGCGCGCGCGAAATCGACGTGCTCATCCGGAGCCGCCCCCACCTCACGGGCGTACCCTTGTACCACCGTGAGAAACCGTCACCACGCCCCCTCCACGACGTCCCTGCCGCGATCGCCGCGGGACGCGGCGGACGCGCGTTCGACGCGGTACCTCATCATGATGGCGGCACGCATCCTGTGCTTCATCTTGATGGTCGTCATCACGCCGTACGGCTGGTACACGTGGGTTCTCGGCGCGGCCGCGGTTCTGCTGCCGTACTTCGCGGTGGTCGATGCGAACGTGGACGACAAGCCGCTGACCGAAGCCCGGGTGGACCCGGAGCGAGCGCTCCCCGCCGCCCCCTCGGAGCGTCCCGAGCGTCCGGAGGGACCGATCGTGATCCGGCTCGAGGAGACGCACGGGTCGACGGACGTGTTCCGCGTCCACGAGAATCCGCCGCCCGAGCCGCCGACGCGTCTGTGATCGCGGCGACTGCCGCGGACTGCTCCCGCGCAGGATGCCGCACAGCGGCGCGCTGGCGGATCGACTGGCGGAACCCGCGCATCCACGACGCGGAACGCCGCAAGACCTGGGTCGCGTGCGACGAGCACCGCGACTACCTCCGCGATTTCCTCGCGGCCCGCGACTTCCCGGTGTCGGTCTCGGCGCTCGGCGTGGACGACGTCGACGAGACGAGGCCGGTATGAGCGGCGACCGCGGGGTGAGCATGCAGTCGCTCCCCCGTGCCGGCCGCTGGAGCATCTACATCGGACTCGCCGTCGTCTTCGCGATCGCCTGCGTCTGGCTCTCGAACTGGCAGTTCTCCCGCAACGACGACCGGGCCGCGCAGCTCGCCCTGGTGGAGCAGAACTACGACGCCGCGCCGATCCCCCTGGCGGAGGTCATCCCGCCCGGCGACGGTCTCGCCGCCGACGAGGAGTGGCGCCCGGTGGTGCTCGAGGGCGAGTACCTCGCAGACGAGCAGATCACCGTGCGCAATCGGCCCCACGGCGGGACGTCGGCCTTCGAGGTACTCGCTCCGTTCCGCCTGTCCGACGGCCGTGTCCTGATCGTCGACCGCGGATGGGTCCCGCCCGCGGAACAGGGCGAGGGACCCGCTGTCGTCCCCGCGCCACCGGCCGGTGACTCCACCGTCATCGCGCGCCTCCGTCCCGAGGAGGCGGCTCCCACGTCCGGACGGTCGGCGCCGGAGGATCAGGTCCCCACGATCAACGTCGGCTTGATCGGCGATGAACTCCCCCCGTCGACCGCGGATGCGCTGATCGACGGCGTGTACGGCATCCTGGTGTCCGAGTCTCCGGCGGTCTCCGACACCCCGGCGGCGCTCCCGTCGCCGTCGCAGGATCCCGGCCCGCACCTGTCCTATGCGATCCAGTGGATCCTCTTCGCGCTGATGGGCTTCATCTTCATCGGCTACGTCATACGCACCGAACGCCGTCACCGCCTCGAGGACGCGGAGGATGCCGACGCGGATGCCGTCGCACCGGCCCCGAGGCGTCGTCGCCGCCGCGATCGCGACGCCGACGACGAGGACGCTCTCCTCGACGCGAGCACGCCGACAGGTACCCGCGACCCTCAGGCCAGCGAGATGAGCTCGGCGTAGTCGCGACCCCAGATGTCCTCGACCCCGTCGGGGAGGATGAGGACGCGTTCCGGGTTCAGCGCCTCGACCGCGCCCTCGTCGTGCGAGACCAGGACGACCGCCCCCTCGTAGTGCGCGAGGGCACCGAGGATCTCCTCGCGCGAGGCGGGATCCAGGTTGTTGGTGGGCTCGTCCAGCAGCAGCATGTTCGCCGAGGACACCACGAGGGTCGCCAACGACAGGCGCGTCTTCTCGCCGCCGGAGAGCACCCCCGCCGGCTTGAGGACATCGTCGCCGGTGAAGAGGAACGAGCCGAGCACCTTCCGGGCCTCGGTCGCCGTGATGTCCGGCGCCGCCGACATCATGTTGTCCAGAACCGACCGCGAGACATCGAGGTTTTCGTGCTCCTGCGCGTAGTAGCCGATCTTGAGGCCGTGGCCCGGCTCGAGCTGGCCGGTGTCCGGCTGGTCGACGCCCGCGAGGATGCGCAGCAGCGTGGTCTTGCCGGCGCCGTTGAGTCCCAGGATGACCACGCGCGACCCGCGGTCGATCGCGAGGTCGACGTCGGTGAAGATCTCCAGCGACCCGTAGGACTTCGACAGTCCCGACGCCATCAGCGGCGTCTTGCCGCACGGAGCGGGCTTGGGGAACCGGAGCTTCGCGACCCGGTCCTCCTGACGCACCTCCTCGAGACCGGACAGGAGCTTCTCGGCGCGCGCGACCATCTGGTGCGCGGCGGCGGCCTTGGACGCCTTCGCTCCGAAGCGCGCAGCCTGTTGCTGCAGCGCGGTGGCCTTCTTCTCGACGTTGGCGCGCTCCTTCTTCCGGCGCTCTTCGTCCGCCACCCGCTGACGCAGGTAGTTCTTCCAGTTCATGTTGTAGACGTCGATCACCTGGCGGTTGGCGTCGAGGTAGAACACGCGGTTCACGGTCTCGCCGACGAGCTCCACGTCGTGGGAGATGACGATCAGTCCGCCCTTGTACCCCTTCAGGAACTCGCGCAGCCACACGACGCTGTCGGCGTCGAGGTGGTTGGTCGGCTCGTCGAGGATCATCGTCTGGGCATCGGAGAACAGGATGCGGGCGAGCTCGATGCGACGACGCTGTCCGCCCGAGAGCGTCTTGAGGGGCTGATCGAGGATGCGGTCCGGCAGCGAGAGGTTGTGGGCGATCGAGGCCGCCTCCGCCTCGGCCGCGTATCCGCCCTGCGCCTCGAAGCGCTCGGTGAGCGAACCGTAGCGCTTCATCGCCTTCGCGGCGACGGCGGGGTCGTCGTCGCCCATCGCCAGGGACGCCTCGTGCATTCCGAGCGCGAGGGTGCCGAGGCCCCGGGCATCGAGGATTCTCGTGCGCGCGAGCATCTCCGGATCGCCCGAACGGGGATCCTGCGGAAGGTAGCCCATCTCCCCGATGCGGTCCACCGACCCGCCCGCGGGCAGGAGGTCGCCCGCGAGAACCTTCGTCAGCGTGGTCTTGCCGGCGCCGTTGCGGCCGACGAGTCCGATCTTGTCGCCCCCGGATACGCGGAAGGACACATCCGACATGAGCACGCGGGCGCCCACGCGGATCTCGAGTTCGTGCACGGCGAGCACAGCGGAGGTCCGTTCGATCGAGGGTGAGGGGTGGCCGACCGGCCAGCCGCCCAGTCTACCGCCTGACCGCCCATACATAGATTCGTCCGTTCCTCCGTCGCAACCCGACAGGACCCCCCGGACGGGCCGCTCTAGAGTGAGATCCAGGATGCCGCCGCCGGCGCGGTGTCCATCCCTGACGCCGAAGGAGACCCATGTCCTCGATCGCCGCTCCACGCCCTCGACGCGTCCTCGCCGACGCGCTCGGGCGCCCCGCGACCCGCTCCCGCGCATTCGCGGTGGATGCCGCCCTCGTCCTGTCCGGCGTCGCGCTCGTCGCCCTGCTGGCGAAGGTGTCCTTCTTCATCGGACCGATCCCGATCACCGGTCAGACGCTCGGCGTCATCGTCGTCGGCGCCGCACTGGGCGCGCGCCGCGGCGCTGCGGCGCTGACGACCTATCTTCTGGTCGGCCTCGCCGGTCTCCCGGTGTTCGCGGGCCCCGTCGCAGGGCCCGCCTACGTCCTGTCGCCGTCGTTCGGCTTCCTCGTCGGTTTCATCCCGGCAGCGTTCCTCGCGGGCTGGTTCGCTGAGCGCGCGTGGGATCGGAAGCCGTGGCTGGCCTTCGTGGGCTTCGTGGCCGCCAGCATCGTCCCCTTCCTGGTCGGGGTGCCCTACATGGCGCTGATCCTCGGCACGGTGCTCGGCCAGCAGGTCGGTGTCGCGTCCGTCCTCGCGGCCGGAGTCGCACCCTTCATCGTGCCCGGTCTGATCAAGGCCGCCGCAGCCGCCGTCCTCGTGCCCCTCGCGTGGGCCGGGGTCCGCGCGGTCGACCGCCGTCGCGACACGTGATCGCCTGACGGAATGAGGAGAGCCCCCGACCGCTCGGTCGGGGGCTCTCCTCATGTCGGACGGTGACGTCAGCCCTGCGCGACCGCCGTCGCCGCGGCGAGCTTCTCGGTCAGCGTCGGGAGGATCCACGGGAGGGTCAGAGGCGTGGGGGTGAGCGCGGAGATCTCCTCCACGCCGATGAGTCCGGCTACCGCGCCCTTCGAGACGGCGGGCATGAGCTGCGCCGTCGATGACTCGAGGAAGCCCTCGAACGCCTCCTCGCTGTCCACGAAGGTCAGCACGACCTCGGAGTCCACCTGGTCGAGGTTCTCGGGGCTCACGGTCGTGTAGAACGTCGCCTCACCGCTGTCGAGGTTCGTCACGCTCGGCGGCGTGACGAAACCGAGGTCCTCGAGGATCTCCACCCGCGGGTCCGCCGGCAGGTAGAGGTACCACGTTCCCGCGGAATCGCTCGGCACCGAGATCGAGACGCCCTCGAACTCGGGGTGCGCGGCCGCCGCCTCCGCGACGTCGGCGTCGAGCGACTGGAGCACCTGATCGGCCTCTGCCTCCAGTCCGAGCGCCTCGCCCGTGATGGTCACCACGTCGCGCCACGGGGTCGTCCACGGAGCGTCGGGGTACGCGACGACCGGGATGCCCGCCCCGGTCACCGCGTCGAACTCCTCCTGCGTGAGCCCGGAGTAGGGGGCGATGAGCACGTCGGGATCGGCGGCCAGCAGCTCTTCGACCTGCAGCTCGTACGCCGAGTTGTCCAGGATCACCGGCGTCTCGGCATCCATCTCCTCGAGCTTGTCCTCGATCCACGGGGAGATCCGCGACTCGCCGCCGGAGTAGTCGTCCGACGGGATGGCGACGGGGACCACGCCGAGGGCGAGGACCGCGTCCGTGGCGCCCCAGCCCCAGGTCGCGACCCGCTCCGGGGCGGACTCCAGGACGGCGTCCCCGAGCGCCGAGGGGATCGTCACCGGGAAGGCGGCGCTGTCGCCGGCGGCGGGGGCGGAGGTGTCGGGCTCCTCGGCGGCGGAGGCGCAGCCGGCGAGGGACAGGGCCACCGTGGTGGCGGCGGCGATGGCGAGGACCGAGCGCAGGCGGGTCATCGGGTTTCCTTTCTGAAGGTGATCCACGGATGCCGGGATCAGGCGGGGTCGGCGGTGACGTGCGCACCGCCGGGAACGGGGACGACGAGCGGAGTCGCCGTGAGCGGATCGGGGATCACGAGGGCGTCGAGCGCGAAGGCCTCGGACACGACAGCCGCCGTCAGGACGTCGACGGGCGCGCCCTGGGCGATGAGCCGCCCCCCGGCCAGGACCACGAGCTCGTCGGCATAGCGAGCCGCGAGATTGAGATCGTGGAGCACCGCGACGATGGTGGTGCCGCGGGTGGTGTTGAGCTCGCGCAGCAGATCGAGGACCTCGATCTGGTGGCTGAGGTCGAGGAAGGTGGTCGGCTCGTCCAGGAGGAGGATGCCGGGATCCTGAGCGAGTGCCATGGCGATCCAGACCCGCTGCCGCTGGCCGCCGGACAGGTCGCCGACCGGACGCGCCGCCAGCTCCGCCGTGCCGGTGCGGTGGAGGGCGTCGTCCACGACCGCGGAGTCCTCGGCGCTCCACCGGCGGAACAGACCCCTGTGCGGGTGCCGTCCGCGGGACACCAGCTCCGCCACCGTGATGCCCTCCGGTGCGATCGGATGCTGGGGCAGGAGTCCGACCGCGCGGGCGTAGTCGGTGCGCGGGATCCGGGCGACGTCCTCGCCGTCCAGCTCGACCGTCCCGGAAAGCGGCGCACGCAGGCGCGCGAGGGCTCCCAGCAGCGTCGACTTGCCGCACGCGTTCGCTCCGATGATCATGGTGATCTTGCCGGGGGCCAGCGTCAGATCGAGGCCGTCGATCACCGTGCGTCCCGGGTAGCCGGCGCACAGCGCGCGCGCGGTGAGCCGTCGGGCCTCGACGCGGGTGTCGGTGCGGACCGTAGTCGTCATAGTGCGCGTCCTTTCGACGTCGCGAGCAGCCAGAGAAGGAACACGGCGCCGAACGCTCCGGTGACCACGCCGACCGGCATCGACACGTTGGGCAGCGCGTACTGCGCCACGAGGTCCGACAGCGCCAGCAGGGCCGCCCCGACCAGCGCGCTCGGGGCGAGGGCGACCGACCCGTAGCCCGTGAGGGGCCGGGCGATCGCCGGTGCGCACAGCGCGACGAACGAGATCGGTCCCGCGAACGCGCAGGTCACCGCCGTGAGGACCACCGCGACGACGACCCCGGCCGTACGGACCCGGCCCGGGTGCTCCCCGAGCCCCGTCGCGGTCTGCTCGCCGAGCATCAGGACCGGCAGACGACGCGAGAGGGGAAGGAGGAGGGGCAGCACGAGCACCCACACCGCGGCGAGCACGATCACCTGCCACCACGGTGTGCTGGCGAGGCTCCCCGTCAGCCAGACGAGGGCCGCCTGCGTCTGCTGCAGCTGCGCCCGGGTCATGAGGAAGCCGACGACGGCGGCGCAGAAGAAGGACACCCCGATCCCGGCGAGGATGAGGCGGTATCCCGCGGCCCGCCCGCGCGCCACGGCGAGGAGCAGGGCGGATGCCGCGAGTCCGCCGACCAGGGCGAAGGCGGCGAGGACCGGGCCCGTCAGTCCGAGGATCAGCAGGCAGAACACCGCGGCGAGCGTGCTCCCGCCCGAAATGCCCAGGAGATCCGGGCTCGCGAGCGGATTGCGCAGGAGGGCCTGCAGGAGCGCACCCGCGACCCCGAGCGCGGAACCGACCAGCAGGGCCATGGCCAGCCGCGGAAGGCGGGACTGCAGGACGACGTACTGTTCCACGGGCTCGCCGCCGCCGATCAGGACGGCGACCACCTGTCCGACCCCGAGCGGATAGTCGCCGATCATGAGCGCTGCGCCGGCCGCGACCACGGCGAGTGCGCCGAGGGCGACCAGCACGATCCCCCAGCGACGTCGTGCGGCGCGCCGGACGTCGGCGACGGCGATCACAGCGACACCCGCTCTCCGCGCACGACCAGCGCGATGAGAACCGGCGCGCCGATGATGGCGAGGACCACACCGGCCTGGACCTCGCCGGGAGGCGCCGCGACGCGGCCGAGGACGTCGGCCGCGAGCAGCAGCGTCGCCCCCACCGGCATCCCGATCCACAGGAGCGCGGTGTAGCCGCCGCCGACGACGACGCGGAGGAGATGGGGCACGACGAGCCCGAGGAAGACGAGGGGCCCGGCGATCGCCGTCGCGCCCCCGGCGAGGAGGACCGCTGCGAGGATGCCGATCGCGCGCGTGCGCGGGACGCTGTGACCGAGGCCGGTCGCCGTCTGCTCCCCGAGCGCCAGAAGGTCGAGGCCTCGCGCGGAGGCGAGAGCGAGAACAGCCCCCACCGCGAGCGGGAGGACCACGAGCGCGACGGTGTCGAGGCCCCGGGCGGTGAGCGCGCCCACCGACCAGTACCGGTACACGTCGAGCGCTGCGGACTGCGTGGTGAGGATGAGCAGCGTGATCGAGGTGAGCCCGGCGGTCACCGCGGCTCCCGTGAGGGCCAGCTTCGCCGGCGACGCGGCGTCCGGGCCGCGGGACCCGATGACGGCCACGAAGACCGCAGCGACGGCCGCCCCGGCGAACGCGAACCAGACGAAGCCCGCGGGCTGACGGATCCCCGCGAACGTGATGGCGGCGAGAACGCCGACCGACGCCCCGGCGTTGACGCCCAGGAGGCCGGGATCGGCGAAGGGGTTCCGTGTCAGGCCCTGCATCGTCGTCCCCGCGAGCGCCAACGCCGCACCCGCGAGGAGCCCGATGAGGGTGCGGGGTACGCGCTGCGTGATGACCACGACGTGGTCGTTGATGGTCGGGTTGTAGGCGAAGAGCGCATCGATCACGACGGCGGGGGCGATCGGGCGCGCGCCGACCGCGAGGCTCAGGACGACGGCGACCAGCGTCAGCACCGCCGCGATGACGGCCACGACGGCGATGCGACGATGCCCCGCCGGCCGCGGGGCGCGCGTCATCCGGTGCGCTCTGACTGTCCGAGGCGCCAGTACCCCATGAAGGCGACGCGTTTGCGGTCCACACCGCACTCCGAAACCAGGAGGCGTCGCGCGGTCTTGACCATCGCCGCCTCGCCGGCGATCCATGCGTAGAACTCGCCCTCGGAGTCGAGCGGGGAATCCCACAGCAGCTCCGCGTCGACGTCGACGTCAGCCAGCGGCTGCGGTCGGGGTGCCGAGGCGCGGGCAAGGAGTTCGGGCGCATCCTGCGTCCACCGGTGGAGCGCCGCCAGCAGGAGAGCTCCGTGGGGTGCACCGTCTCGGGCGATCCAATGCACGCGCGTGCCTGCGCCGACGGCGATGTCCTGCGCGTCGGCGGCGGTCGGAACCTCGAGGAACACCTCGGCGACGCATCCCGCGGGGAGTGCCTCCAGGATGCCGCTGACCGCTGGCACCGCCGTCTCGTCTCCGGCGAGTAGGACACGCGTCGCCGTCCCCGGGTGCCAGTCGAGTCCGGCACGCGAGTGCGGGCTCCGCTCGTCCGGCCCGACGACGATCAGCGGGTCACCCACCGAGGCGGCTCCGACCCACGCTCCCGCGGGCCCCGGGTCCTCGTGGACGACGAAGTCGATCTCCAGGACGCGCCGGTCGGGATCGATGCGGCGGACGGTGTACGTCCGGAACGGGTTCCGCGATGCGTCGGGCAACGCGCGCCAGCGGTCGTACCAGTCCCCCGCGCCCTCGTCCTGGCCGACATCGGCGAAGCCGCCGCGCGCATCGGGGAAGACGATCTTCACGCGCTGGTCGAGCCCCGCCGTCCCGAAGTGCTCCAGGTCCTCGCCCGTGAGGCGCACGCGCGCGAAGTGGGGCGATAGCCGTTGGACGCCGGCGACCTGCACGATGTACGGGCGGTAGGCGGGTCGGACGTCGGTAGCGATGGCGGGCACGAAGTAAGGGTAGCCTCACCTTCCCGAATGACCAAACGCGCATCGGACACGCTCACGTCGACACGGCGTCGGTGCGCACCTCCGCTCCGTGTCCGAGACGGAGGCCGGGGATCAGGGCGGCGAGAGCGACGACGGTGCCGAGGGCGAAGACCCACGCGAACGCGGAGATCCCGCCCCCGAGCCCCGTGTAGACGAGACCCATCGCCGCGATGATCGTCGCCGCGCCGACGGCATCCGAGATGGAGAGGGCCGCGGAGTTGAATCCCTGATTCTGCGTCGTGGAGTACGCCAGCGTGAGGACGGTCAGTCGGGGATACATCAATCCCATTCCGGCGCCGGAGAGCCCCCACCCGGCGATGAGGAACGCGGGGTGGGCGTGGGTCACCGCGGCGAGCCCCACGATCGCCATCGACGACGCGAGGAAGGAGACACCGATCAGGGTGATGCGACGGTTGCCCAGCCGATCGCCGACGCGCCCCTGGATCTCGGCGGCGGCGGCCCATGCGAGCGCGGCCGCGGTGAGGCCGAGGCCCGCCCAGGTCGCGCTGAACCCGTATTCGTCGATGAGGAGATACGGGACGTAGATCTCCGCGCCGAAGAGCGCGCCCGCGATGACACCGCGCATGAGGATGACGCTCGGCAGCCCCCGCTGTGCGCGAAGAGCTCCCGAGGGCAGCAGCGGCCGAACCGTCACCGCGATCGCGAGCACCGCGACGATGATGATCACCACGCGCGCAGGTCCCGCCTCACCGGCGAGACTTAGCGCGACCGCCGAGACCGCCAGGGCCGTCGCCCAGGCCAGTCTCCGAGCGACATCCGTCGCCCCGCGCTCCGGGGCGTCCAGTGGCAGCCCGTGCAGACGGACGACGACGAGGGCGAAGGCCGACAGGGTCAGTCCCGCCACCCCGAGGAACACCCACCGCCAGTGGAAGAACTCGGCGACGGCGCCCGCGAGGAGCGGACCGACGAGGGAGGGGATCACCCACGCGGCGGAGAAGGCGGCGAACACCCGCCCGTGCACCACCGCGGGATACACCCGAGCAACCACGACGTAGAGCGACACCGTCTGCCCACCGGTACCGAGCCCCTGGATGAGGCGGCCGATGACGACCCATTCCATGCTCGCGGCAGCGCCCGCCACGACGAGTCCGAGGACGAACAGGACCACCGAGGTCGTCAGCGGCGCCAGCACGCCGCCGCGGTCGCACCACGCACCGGCTGCGACCATGCCGATCACGCTCGTGGCGACGGTGGCCGAGAAGGCCACCGCGTAGAGCGCCCCGCCGTCGAGGTCCGCACTGACCAGGGGCATGACGGTCGTCACGGCCAGCGCCTGGGTCGCGGCCAGAAAGATCATCGCGACGGCCCCGAGGGTGACCCAGAGGTACTGCCCGCTCCAGATGCCGGAGGAGCGGGAAGAGGTGGTCATCGCCTCGCCAGTGTACCCATCCTCTCCACGGCCTCGGTCAGCACCTCGGGGGCGCATCCGACGTTGATGCGGACGTGACCGCGACCCTCCGATCCGAACAGCGGGCCGTGATGGAGCGCGACGCGCGCGTCGCGACGGATCCGGGGCGCGGGGTTCTCGCCCCAGCCGTAGGCGGAGACATCCACCCACGCGAGATACCCGGCATCCGGCTCGAGATACCGAGCGTCGGGGAGATGCGTCGCCAGCAGATCGGTGAGCAGGTGACGCTGACGGTCCAACGCCGCCAGGAGCGCGTCGAGCCACGCGTCGCTCTCGGGCGACATCGCCGCGACACCCGCCAGCACCCCGAACAGGCCCGTACGCCAGCCGACCTCCGGGGGAAGCCCCCGCAGCAGCACGCGCTGCCGTTCGGCGCCGCCGATCATGAGGGCGCACTTGAGCCCGGCGAGGTTGAAGGTCTTGCTCGCGCTGGTGACGCAGTAGCCGACGGATGCCGCTTCCTCCGAGACCGAGAGGAACGGCGTGAACCGGGCAGGCGCATGCGTGAGGGGCGCGTGGATCTCGTCGCTGACGACGACCGCGCCGTGATCGGCCGCGAGCGAAGCGAGCGCCGCCAGATCATCCCGTGTGTGGACGGTGCCGGTGGGGTTCTGGGGGTTGCACAGGAGCACAGCGCGCGCTCCCGCGCGGAGCGCGCGACCCACCCCGTCGAGATCCATCCGCCACCCGTCGGGGTGTGCTGCGAGCGGAACGCGCTCGACGACTCCCCCCGCCTCCTCCACGCAGTCGTAGAACGGCGGATAGACCGGAGGCATCACCACCACGCGCTCGCCCGGTGCGATGACCCGGCGCAGGATCTCGACGACCCCCATCATCACGTCGCACGTCGACGACACGGACGCCGGGTCCACGGTCCAGCCGAAGCGGCGCCCGGCGAATCCTGCGAACGCCTCCGCCAGACCGGGGTCGGGCGGGGTGTACCCGGTGTCACCGAGACTCACCGCGCGAGACAGCGCCTCGGTGATGGCCGGCGCCAACGGGTAGTCGGTCTCGGCCACGAACAGCGGCAGGACGTCTTCCGGATAGCTCCGCCACTTGGTGCTGCTGCGCCGACGGAGCTGGTCGAGAGGAAGAGCCTGCAGCGGAACGACACCCATCGCTCGAGCCTAGAGCGCCCGCCCGGCAGGCTCGAGTGAGCCGTCACGGGGCGAAACGCATCGCGCACCGCGCACCGCGCCCTACGAGACGGCCCTCAGATGGCGAAGCCGAGCGCGCGCATCATGTCGCGCCCGTCGTCCGTGATCCGCTCGGGACCCCACGGCGGCATCCACACCCAGTTGATGCGGAAGCGGTCCACGACGTTGTCGAGGGACTGCGCGGTCTGCTCCTCGAGGACATCGGTGAGCGGGCACCCGGCGGACGTCAGAGTCATGTGGATGACCAGGGCGTCGTTCTCGTCGTCCCAGCCGAGGTCGTAGATGAGTCCCAGATCGACGACGTTGATCCCCAGTTCGGGGTCCATGACGTCCTTCAGGGCCTCGGTGACCTCGTCGAACTTCTCGGGCGAGAGGGTTGCGGTCATGTAACGATCCTACGCGCCGGCCGCGGCGGGCGCGTCGGCGGGCTCCGAATCACCGGTCGGGAGGTAGCGGTCGTACCCCTCGGCTTCCAGACGATCGGCCAGCTCCGGGCCGCCCTCCTCCGCGATACGGCCGGCGACCATGACGTGCACGTGGTCGGGACGGATGTAGCGGAGGATGCGGGTGTAGTGCGTGATCAGGAGGACGCCGAGGTCGGTGGCCTCCTTGGCACGGTTGACCCCCTCCGAGACCACCTTGAGCGCATCCACATCCAGGCCGGAGTCGGTCTCGTCGAGGACGGCGATGCGGGGCTTCAGGAGCTCGAGCTGCAGGATCTCGTGCCGCTTCTTCTCACCACCGGAGAAGCCCTCGTTGACATTGCGCTGGGCGAACTTCGCGTCCATGCGCAGATCCTTCATCGCTCCCTTGACGTCCTTCGTCCAGGTGCGGATGGACGGCGCCTCTCCGTCGACGGCGGTCTTGGCGGTGCGGAGGAAGTTCGTCACCGTGACACCCGGGATCTCCACGGGGTACTGCATCGCCAGGAACAGGCCTGCGCGGGCCCGCTCGTCGACGGACATCTCCAGCACGTCCTCGCCGTCGAGCGTGATCGAACCGCTCGTGACGGTGTACTTCGGGTGGCCCGCGATGGTGTACGCGAGGGTCGACTTGCCCGAGCCGTTGGGGCCCATGATGGCGTGCGTCTGACCGGTGCTGATCGTCAGCGTGACCCCGTTGAGGATCGGCGTGGTTCCGGCATCCGTCTCCACGGTCACGTGGAGGTCGCGGATCTCGAGAACAGACATAGTGGCTACCTTCTTCAGTCGACTGCTTTGGTCACGGTGGGATCGATGAGCACATCGTCGCCGTCGATCGTGACCTCGTAAACGGGAACCGGCTCGTACGCCGGCAGATTCAAGGGGCGCCCTGTGCGGAGCGAGAACGCCGATCCGTGAGCCCAGCACTCCAGGGTCTCGCCTTCGACGAAGCCGTCCGAGAGCGAGATGTCGCCGTGGGTGCACGTGTCGCCGATGGCGTGGACGACGCCGTCGCCGTCCAGGACCACGGCCATCGGAACACCGTCGACCTCGACCCGCACCGCGGTGTCCTGCTCGAGGTCGCTGAGGTTCAGCACCTTCTGCGCGCTCATCCCTGCTCCTCCGCGGCCAGCTCCGCCTCGATCGCGGCCATCAGCTCTTCCTCGAGCGCGGGGATGCCGGTCTTCTGGACGATCTCGGCGAGGAAGCCGAGGACGACGAGGCGACGGGCCTCCTCTTCGCGGATCCCGCGCGCCTGCAGGTAGAACAGCTGCTCGTCGTCGAAACGTCCGGTGGCGCTGGCGTGGCCGGCGCCGACGATGTCGCCGGTCTCGATCTCGAGGTTCGGGATGGAGTCCGCGCGCGCGCCGTCGGTGAGGACGAGGTTCCGGTTCGCCTCGTAGGAGTCGGTGCCGACCGCGTCGCGACCGATCAGGACGTCGCCGATCCAGACCGTGTGCGCACTCGCCCCCTGGAGGGCGCCCTTGTACAGGACGTCGCCGACGGTGTGAGGGCCCTTGTGGTGGAGATAGACCTGGCTCTCCAGGTGCTGCTCGGCGTCGGCGAAGGACAGGCCGTACAGGCGCCCGTCCGCACCGGCGCCGGAGAGCTCGACAGAGGGGTTGACCCTCACGAGCGCACCGCCGAGGCTCACGACGGTGTGGCGGAGCGTGGCGTCGCGGTCGACGCGCGCCTGATGCGATGCGGCGTGCACCGCGTCGTCGGCCCACTGCTGGACGGACACCACATCGAGGGCGGCGCCGTCTCGGACGATGATCTCGACGTTCTGCGCGAGCGTCGCCGACCCGCGGTGCCGGAGGAGCACCGTGGCGCGGGAGTGCGGCAGCGCCTCCAGCACGATGTGTGCGTGGGCGCGACCTCCGCGTCCCTCGATGTCCAGGACGACGGGGGTGTCGATGACGGTGTCCGCGGGGATGCGGACGAGGTGAGCGCTCTGCTCCTGCGACCACGCCACCGCGGCGATGCGATCCTCCGGACGGAAGACGTCGCCGCGCGGCGCCTCTCCCGGGGCGAGCTCCGCCGTCTCGACCCCGGCGGGCAGCGTGGCGTCGACGCGGATCGCGCCGTCGTCTCCCGCGCTGTCGGCGAAGAGGGCTTCGAGGACGCGGATCGGCGTGTGCTTCCAGTTGACCTCGCGCCCGGTGGGGACGCCGAAGTCCTCGGGGTCGAAGGAGGTCAGGCGCTCCGAGCGCGTCTGCACCGGCACGAACGCGGCGGCAGGGTCGATGTGGCCCTCCGCCGTGGCGGGGGCCTGGGTCGCTGTCGTCATCAGCCGACGGATCCTTCCATGCCCATCTCGATGAGCTTGTTGAGTTCGAGGGCGTATTCCATGGGCAGCTCGCGCGCGATCGGCTCGATGAAGCCGCGCACGATCATCGCCATCGCCTCGTCCTCGGGGAGGCCCCGACTCATGAGGTAGAAGAGCTGCTCCTCGCTGACCTTCGACACCGTGGCCTCGTGGCCGAGCTGCACGTCGTCGACGCGGATGTCGATCGCGGGGTACGTGTCCGAGCGGGAGATCGTGTCGACCAGTAGCGCATCGCACCGCACCGTGTTGGCGCTGTGGTGCGCGTTCGCATCGACGCGGACCTCGCCGCGGTAGCCGGCGCGACCGCCGCCGCGGGCGATGGACTTCGACACGATCGAGGACTGCGTGTAGGGCGCCATGTGGATCATCTTGGCTCCGGCGTCCTGGTGCTGACCGGGGCCGGCGAAGGCGACAGACAGGGTCTCGCCCTTCGCGTGCTCGCCCATCAGGAAGATCGACGGGTACTTCATCGTCACCTTGGAGCCGATGTTCCCGTCGACCCACTCCATCGTCGCGCCTTCATGGGCGACGGCACGCTTGGTGACCAGGTTGTAGACGTTGTTCGACCAGTTCTGGATGGTCGTGTAACGCACGCGGGCGTTCTTCTTGACGATGATCTCCACGACCGCCGAGTGCAGCGAGTCCGACTTGTAGATCGGTGCGGTGCAGCCTTCGATGTAGTGGACGTAGGAGCCCTCGTCGGCGATGATGAGCGTCCGCTCGAACTGCCCCATGTTCTCGGTGTTGATCCGGAAGTACGCCTGGAGCGGGATGTCCACGTGGACGCCGGGCGGGACGTAGACGAACGATCCGCCGGACCAGACCGCGGTGTTGAGAGCCGCGAACTTGTTGTCTCCCGCGGGGATCACCGTGCCGAAGTACTCCTCGAAGAACTCGGGGTGCTCGCGCAGGGCGGTGTCGGTGTCCATGAAGATGACGCCCTGGGCCTCGAGGTCTTCGCGGATCTGGTGATAGACGACCTCGGACTCGTACTGGGCGGCGACACCGGCGACGAGGCGCTGACGCTCCGCCTCGGGGATGCCGAGCCGCTCGTAGGTGTTCTTGATGTCCTCGGGCAGGTCTTCCCAGGTCTGGGCCTGCTTCTCCGTGGAACGCACGAAGTACTTGATGTTGTCGAAGTCGATGGCGGAGAGGTCGGCCCCCCACGTCGGCATCGGCTTGCGGCCGAACAGCTGGTAGCCCTTGAGTCGGGTCTTCAGCATCCATTCGGGTTCGGACTTGAGCGACGAGATCCCCCGGACCACGTCCTCGTTGATTCCTCGCTGGGCCACCGCGCCGGCCGCGTCGGTGTCATGCCAGCCGAATTCGTAGACCCCCAGACCGTCAAGCTCTGGGCGGTCGATCAGCACATCGGACATCGTCTCGTCTCCTCCGGGTCTGGCGGTGTCATCCGCTCCGGCCCCCCTGATCCGCCGGTGGAGTTACCGGCGGGGAAAGCCGCTGGGTGGACCCTCTCCTGGCGTCGGAATCGGCGCCTAAACTGTTCGGAAGGGGTTGCGCCCGAAGGCGCGCGACCGAACCCCTCGATTCTACAGGTTCCGCCTTCCCTCCGGCCCGCGTCGGCGCCCGGGCGGCATCCGACCCAGGAGGTCTCCTCATGTCCGCGCCCGCGACCGTCCCCTCTCGTCCGCGTCGGCTGCCGGGGCGGATCGGTCGTCCGCTGCGCGTCTTCGCCTGGCTGTCATTCCTCGCCGAGGTGCTCATCATCGGCACGGGCGGAGCCGTCCGGCTGACCGGATCGGGCCTCGGATGCCCCACGTGGCCGCGATGCACGGCCGATTCGATCGTGCCCACCCCGGAGATGGGGATCCACGGCGTCATCGAGTTCGGGAACAGGACTCTCACCGGTCTCGTGGGCATCCTCGCGCTCGCCGTCGTGATCGGGATCATCGTCCACACCGGCGGTCGCCGGGCTCTGCCGCCGACCCTGTGGTTCGCTGCCGGCGGAATCGCTGCGGCCGGTGCCGCCGTCGCTCTCGGCGCGGCGCTGGACTTCCCGGCGGGGCCCGTCGCCAACGGCATCCTGCTCGCCGCGGTGATCGCGGCAGCCGTCCGCTCGGTCCGCACCACCTCGACGCGACGCGACCTCGTGCTGCTGGCCTGGCTCGTCCTCGTCGGGGTCGTCGCGCAGGCCCTCGTCGGCGGCATCACGGTGCTGACGGGACTGAACCCCTTCATCGTCGGCTTCCATTACGTCGTCTCGGTGATCCTCGTGTGCGTCACCGCCGCCTTCCTCGTCCGGATGAACCGCCCGGACCTGCCCCGCGAGTCCGCCGTCGCGCCGTGGCTGCGGTGGACGGCCCGGGGCGCGGTCGTCGCCCTCGTCGTCACGATCGTCTTCGGTATCCTGACCACCGGCGCCGGCCCTCATTCGGGCGACGCCGACGCCGGTCGGAGCGGATTCGACGCCGAGCTCCTGGAGCACATCCACGCCTGGCCCAGCTACGCCCTGTTCGCCCTGACGCTCGCTCTCGTGATCGGCGCGTGGCGTCAGCGCGATCGGACTCCGCTCCTCGCGGGATGGAGCATCACCCTCCTGGCGGCGGAACTGGTGCAGATCGCCGTCGGGCTGTTCCAGGCGCGGAACGGTCTGCCGATCCTCGCCGTGGGCATCCACATGGTCCTCGCCGCTCTCACGGCGGCCGCGATGACGGCGGTGGTGCTGCACCTCTCGCGGCCGGCGTCCGGCCGCGAGGACATCGACGCGCGTGCCGCGGAGGCCGATCGCGCCGACATCCACGCCTGAGCCGTCACCGCCCCTCACAGCCGATTCATCGGCGACGCACACGAACGGTGGAAGGGCGTCCTTCACACTGAACGTCGCCGTGATCCCCTCACGGCCCGATCAGGAGGATGACGCATGACCACCAGACCCCCGCTCTCCCGCAGCATCCCCTTCTGGGTGCTCCTCGTCGGATCGGTCGCGACGGCGGCCGTCGGTGCGTGGCTGGTCTCGGACCGCCTCGGCATCATGACCGCCACTCTCAACGACGGCACCGCGACCGGCGTCGAAGTCTACGTCGGACAGTCCGTGGCCGTCCTCGGCGCGATCCTCGTCGGCGCCGGCGTCGTCGGCCTCCTGCTGACGCTCGCCGTGGCGACCGCCGCGTCGCTCCGCCCGCGTACGGCGGTCTCCTCACCGCCGGCGTACACCGCGCCGACCGCAGCGACCTCGGCCGTCCCGGCGGCGGAGGACCTCGACGCACCGGCGACGACGGATGCCGAGCCGAACGATGCTCGCCGTGACCTGGAGGATGCTCCCCGTGACGCGGACGCGCAGACCGCGCCCGCGGAGGACACCGACCTGACGAAGGCCCCCGCGACGCGCTGACGCCCTTCGTCACGACGCCGCAGAGGAGAGAGGGCCGGTCATCCTGAACGGATGGCCGGCCCTCTCTCCTCTGTCTCCGAGCGGGATCACCAGGGCAGAAGCGGATCCACGGCGATCGCGACGAACAGCAGGGTCAAGTAGGTGATCGACGCATGGAAGACGCGCATGGGGCGCGGCTCCGTCCCGCGGACCGCGCGCGTGTAGAGGCGGTGGGACTCGTAGATGAACCAGCCGCCGAAGACGAGCGCGGACACCGTGTACACGACTCCCATGCCCGCGACCGGAATGAGCAGCAGCGAGCAGGCGACCGTCGCCCAGGCGTACAAGATGACCTGGAGGCCCACCTGAGACCCGGCCCGCGTCGCACCGAGCATGGGGACCTCGACCGCTTCGTACTGGTCCTTGTACTTCATCGACAGCGGCCAGTAGTGCGGCGGAGTCCAGAGGAAGACGAGGGCGAAGAGGATGACCGGCGGCCACGCCAGCGAACCGGTGACGGCGCTCCAGCCGATCACGACCGGGAAGCACCCCGCGATCCCGCCCCAGACGATGTTCTGCTCGGTGCGGCGCTTGAGGATCATCGTGTAGATCACGACGTAGAAGAAGATGGCGCCGGCGGACAGCGCGGCAGCGAGGGTGTTGGTCGTCGCCCAGAGCCACACCGTCGAGAACACCGCGAGCGACCACGCGAAGATCAACGCCGCGCGGGGCGAGACCTCGCCCGTCACGAGCGGGCGGTTCACCGTCCGCTGCATGTGGGCGTCGATATCGCGATCGAGGTACATGTTGAACGCGGCCGCGGACCCCGCACTGGCGGTTCCGCCGATCACGGTCGCGAGGACCAGCCAGATGTTCGGTAGACCACCCTGGGCCAGGATCATCACGGGCACCGTCGTCACGAGAAGCAGCTCGAGCACGCGCGGCTTCATCAGGGCCACGTAGGCGCGCACCGTGCGTCCGAAGGAGGGTCGCGGCGAGCGAACCGTGGCGTCGGTCCCGAGCGTCGTCGTGATGTCCATCTCCCCCGCAATCACCGCATGTCCAATCCTCCCAAGTCTATGGCATGCCGCCGAGGGGACCGGCGGGCCCGGTCGTCATACGGAGGCATGCATGACGGTGGGCGCATACCCCTTCGCTATGCTGAGGACCACACGCGCGCCCAGCGCCGAATCCTCCTTCTCCTCACGGAATTGCCATCGGGGATCGACCACGTCCGGGCGCGGCTCTCGAGAAAGGCGGCCCGGTGTCGGAACTGCGTTGGGATGAGATCGATCGGCGCGCGGTGGACACCGCCCGCGTCCTCGCTGCGGATGCAGTCGAGAAGGTGGGCAACGGGCACCCGGGGACGGCGATGAGCCTCGCCCCCGCGGCCTATCTGCTGTATCAGCGGGTGATGAACCACGACCCGAAGGACGTGCACTGGGCCGGTCGCGACCGGTTCATCCTCTCGGTGGGCCACTCGTCGCTGACGCAGTACGTGCAGCTGTACCTCGGCGGCTTCGGCCTCGAGCTGGACGACCTGAAGTCGCTGCGCACCTGGGGATCCAAGACTCCCGGACACCCGGAGTTCGGGCACACCGACGGGGTGGAGATCACCACGGGTCCGCTCGGGCAGGGTCTCGCCTCGGCGGTCGGGTTCGCCTACGCGGCCCGCTTCGAGCGTGGACTGTTCGACCCGGATGCCGCAGCCGGCACGTCGCCCTTCGACCACCACATCTTCGTGATCGCCGGTGACGGCGATCTGCAGGAGGGCGTGACGAGCGAGGCGTCAAGCCTCGCCGGCCACCAGCAGCTCGGCAACCTCGTGGCGATCTACGACTCCAACCAGATCTCGATCGAGGACGACACGAACGTCGCCTACACCGAGGACGTCGCCGCCCGATACGAGGCGTACGGCTGGCACGTGCAGACCGTCGACTGGAAGCGCACGGGCGAGTACGTCGAGGACGTCGCCGAGCTGCACGCCGCGATCGAGGCGGCCAAGGGCGAGACCGACAAGCCCTCCCTCATCATCCTGCGCACGATCATCGGCTGGCCGTCCCCCGGCAAGCAGAACACCGGGAAGATCCACGGCTCGGCACTGGGAGCGGACGAGCTGAAGGCGACCAAGGAGGTGCTCGGCTTCGATCCCGAGCAGTCCTTCGTCGTGGCCGATGATGTGATCGCTCACACGCGCGCCCTCGCCGACCGTGCCGCGGAGGCGCGCACGGCATGGCAGCAGAAGTGGGACGCCTGGGCCGCTGCCAACCCCGAGCGCAAGGCGCTGTGGGATCGCCTGGAGGCTCAGGAGCTGCCCGCAGACGTCGCCGACGCGCTCCCGACCTTCGAGTCGGGCAAGGACGTCTCGACCCGCGCCGCGTCCGGCGTCGTCCTCAATGCCTTGGCAGACGTCCTGCCCGAGCTCTGGGGCGGCTCGGCAGACCTGGCCGAGTCGAACCTCACCACGATCAAGTCCGCGAAATCGTTCATCCCCGCCGAGTGGTCGACCCACGAGTGGTCCGGCGACCCCTACGGCCGGGTGCTGCACTTCGGCATCCGTGAGCACGCGATGGGTGCGATCGTCAACGGCATCGTCCTGCACGGACCGACGCGGGCGTTCGGCGGCACGTTCCTCATCTTCAGCGACTACATGCGCCCCGCAGTGCGCCTGGCCGCCCTGATGAACATCCCGAGCCTCTTCGTCTGGACGCACGACTCCGTCGCGCTGGGCGAGGACGGCCCGACCCACCAGCCGATCGAGCAGCTGGCCTCGCTCCGCGCCATCCCGAACTTCACGGTGGTGCGCCCCGCGGACGCCAACGAGACCGCGGTGGCGTGGCTCGAGCTGCTGCGGCGCCACGAGGGTCCCGGGGGTCTCGCGCTCACGCGCCAGAACATCCCCGTCTTCGAGCGTGGCGAGGGCGCCGCCTCGGGCGACGTGTTCGCCGCGGCGGAGCTGACGGCGAAGGGCGCCTACATCCTCGCCGAAGCCCCGAACGGCTCCCCCGACGTCATCCTCATCGCGACCGGGTCCGAGGTGCAGCTGGCCGTCGAGGCCCGCGCGACTCTGGCCGACGAGGGCGTGAACGCACGCGTCGTGTCCGCTCCGTCGCTCGAATGGTTCGCCGAGCAGGACGAGGCGTATCGCGAGAGCGTTCTGCCCCGCGCCGTGAAGGCGCGCGTGTCGGTCGAGGCGGGACTCGCCCTCGGCTGGCGTGACATCGTCGGAGACACCGGACGCTCGGTCTCGATCGAGCACTTCGGGGCCAGCGCCGACTACAAGACCCTCTTCCAGAAGTTCGGCATCACCGCCGAGGCCGTCGTCGCGGCGGCTCGCGAAACGATCCAGGAGAACGCATGAGCACCCCCACCGAACAGCTCGCCGCCGCCGGCGTCAGCATCTGGCTCGACGACCTCTCGCGTGAGCGCATCACGTCCGGGAATCTGACCGAGCTGATCACCACCCGCAACGTCAGCGGAGTCACGACCAACCCGACGATCTTCGCAACGGCCCTGTCCAAGGGCGAGGCCTACGAGGAGCAGGTGGCGTCGCTCGCCGCCCGCGGCGCCGTGGCGGACCAGGCCATCTTCGAGATCACGACCGACGACGTGCGGGAGGCGGCGGACATCTTCCGGCCCGTGTACGACGCCACGGGCGGTGTCGACGGGCGCGTGTCGATCGAGGTCTCCCCCGATCTCGCGCACGACACCTCCGCCACGGTCGACCAGGCCGTCCAGTTGTGGGCGCGCGTCGACCGCCCCAATGCGCTGATCAAGATCCCCGCGACGAAGGCCGGCCTGCCCGCGATCACCGCGGTGATCGCCAAGGGCATCTCGGTGAACGTCACGCTGATCTTCAGCCTGGAACGGTACGCCGAGGTGATCGAGGCCTACCTGTCCGGTCTCGAGCAGGCCCAGGCCGCCGGGCACGACCTGTCCGGCATCCACTCCGTCGCATCGTTCTTCGTCTCGCGCGTGGACACCGAGGTGGACAAGCGCCTCAGCGCGATCGGCGGCGACGCCGAGCAGCTGAAGTCCCGGGCCGGCGTCGCCAACGCCCGCCTGGCGTTCGAGCTGTTCCAGAAGGAGTTCGCGTCCAGCCGCGCGCAGGCACTGGTGAACGCCGGCGCGAATCTGCAGCGCCCGCTCTGGGCCTCCACCGGCGTGAAGGACCCGGCCCTGCCGGACACCCTCTACGTGACCGAGCTGGTGGCGCCGGGCACGGTCAACACCATGCCCGAGAAGACGCTCGAGGCGACGTTCGACCACGGCGAGATCACCGGTGACACCATCACCGGCAACTACGGCGACGCGCACGAGGTGTTCGATCGCCTCGCCGACGCCGGGATCGATCTCGTGGAGGTCACCCAGCTGCTCGAGGACGAGGGCGTGGAGAAGTTCATCGCGTCCTGGCACGAGCTTCAGGAGACGGTCACGGAGGCGCTGCGCGCCGCCCAGGAGACATCGGCATGACCTTCGACATCCACCTCAGCGGACACGTGAAGGCGGTCGTCGACGCGACTCTGCCGACCCTCGTGTCCGATCTGGTGGCGTCGGGCCTCACCGCGGGCGACACCTCGCTGTGGGGCCCGGCGGCCGAGGCCGAGGCATCCGATCGCCTCGGCTGGCTGCAGGCGGTCTCGGTCTCCCGCCCGCTCGTCGGTGAGATCCGCGCCCTGCGCGAGGGCCTGATCGCCCGCGGCGTCACGCGCGTCGTCCTCGCCGGCATGGGGGGCTCCTCGCTCGCACCCGAGGTCATCACGCGCACCGCGCACGTTCCCCTGGTCGTCCTCGACTCGACCTCACCGGCGCAGGTCCTGTCCGCCATCGACGGCGACGCCGAATCCGGCGGCCTCGAGCACACGGTGCTCGTCGTGTCGTCGAAGTCGGGAGGAACCGTGGAGACGGACGCCGCGAAGCGCGCCTCCGAGGCGTCGTTCCGCGACCTCGGGATCGACCCCGCCGAACGCATCGTCGTGGTCACCGACCCGGGTTCCCCGTTGGATGCCGCAGCGCAGGCCGACGGCTACACCGTCTTCCACGCGGACCCGACGGTCGGAGGACGGTACTCGGCGCTCACCGCCTTCGGGCTCGTCCCGGCGGGGCTCGCGGGCGCCGACATCGCCGGCCTCCTGGATGAGGCCGAGGCGACGCTTCTGGAAGTGGCGATCGACAGCCCGGACAACCCCGCACTCGTCCTCGCCGCAGCCCTGGCAGGCGGCGACCCGCGGCGCGACAAGCTCGGCCTCGTCACCGACGGCACGCACATCGTGGGATTGCCCGACTGGATCGAACAGCTCGTCGCGGAGTCGACCGGCAAGGACGGGACCGGCATCCTGCCCGTCGTCCTGCTCCCCGTCTCCCCCGAGGTCGAGAGCACTCCCGCGGACGTGCAGATCGTGCGCTTCGTCGACGAGGCTCGCCGCTTGCACCTCTTCGAGCACCACCCCGACGAGATCCTCATCAGCGGATCGCTCGGCGCGCAGTTCGTCGTATGGGAGTACGCCACCGCCATCGCGGGACGGATGCTGGGTATCAACCCGTTCGATCAGCCCGACGTCGAGTCGGCGAAGGCGGCCACCCGCGCGCTGCTGCGCGATCGACCCGTCCCCGCGGCACCCGCGTTCACCGCCGACGGCGTGGAGGTCCGTGTCTCGCATCCCTCGCTCGCGGCATCCGGCACGATCGCCGGCGTCCTGGACGCACTGTGGGCCGAGATCCCCCCGGGCGGTTACGTCTCGGTCCAGGCCTATGTCGACCGCACCTCGGTGCCGCATCTGCAGGGGCTTCGCGAGCTCGTGGCGGCAGACGCGGCACGGCCCGCGACATTCGGCTGGGGTCCGCGCTTCCTCCACTCCACGGGCCAGTACCACAAGGGCGGCCCGGCGAACGGCGTGTTCCTGCAGATCCTCGAAGCCACCGACGTGGACCTCGAGATCCCCGGGCTGCCGTTCACCTTCGGCGAGCTCATCGCAGCTCAGGCGGCCGGCGACGCGCGCGTCCTGTCGGACGGTCACGGTCGTCCCGTCGTCACCCTCACCCTCACCGATCCGCAGATCGAGATCCTGTCGCTGTTCGAAGCGGCACAGTAGGAGTTCCAGTTCGATGCCAGTCGAGATCTCCCGCGGGAAGAACCCGCTCCGCGCAGTCGATGACCGTCGCCTCAACCGCATCGCAGGCCCCAGCGCCCTCGTGATCTTCGGGGTGACCGGCGACCTGTCGCGCAAGAAGCTCATGCCCGCCGTGTACGACCTGGCCAACCGTGGCCTGCTTCCGCCGGGCTTCGCGCTCGTCGGGTTCGCCCGTCGCGACTGGGAGGACCAGGATTTCGCGAAGGTCGTCTACGACGCCGTGCGGCAGAACGCGCGGACGGAGTTCCGCGAAGAGACGTGGCAGCAGCTCCTGCAGGGGATCCGCTTCGTCTCGGGCGAGTTCGGCGACCCCGACGCGTTCCGGCGCCTCCGCGAGACCGTGCAGAAGCTCGACACCGAACGCGGGACGATGGGCAACCACGCGTTCTACCTCTCGATCCCCCCGAAGGACTTCCCCCAGGTGGCGGAGCAGCTCAAGGCGTCCGGTCTCGTCGACGACACCGCCGACAGTCCCGAGCGCTGGCGACGCGTCGTGATCGAGAAGCCGTTCGGGCACGACCTGGCCTCGGCCCGCGAACTGAACGACGCGCTCCGCTCGGCCTTCCCGACCGACTCGATCTTCCGCATCGACCACTACCTCGGCAAGGAGACCGTCCAGAACATCCTGGCGCTGCGTTTCGCCAACGAACTCTACGAGCCGATCTGGAACCGCAACTACGTCGACCACGTGCAGATCACGATGGCCGAGGACATCGGCGTCGGCGGTCGCGCCGGGTACTACGACGGGATCGGGGCGGCGCGCGACGTCATCCAGAATCACCTGCTGCAGCTCCTCGCCCTGACCGCGATGGAGGAGCCGATCTCGTTCGACGCGAAGGACCTTCGCGCCGAGAAGGAGAAGGTGCTCGCCGCGGTCACACTGCCGGAGGATCTTGCACGCTCCACCGCGCGCGGGCAGTACGCCGGCGGCTGGCAGGGCGGCGAGAAGGTCCTCGGGTTCCTGGAGGAGGACGGGATGAATCCCGAATCCCCGACGGAGACCTACGCCGCGATCACCCTCGAGATCAACACGCGCCGCTGGGAAGGGGTCCCGTTCTATCTGCGCACCGGCAAGCGCCTCGGACGCCGTGTCACCGAGATCGCCGTCGTGTTCAAGCGGGCTCCGGAGATGCTCTTCCCCCGCAGTCAGACCTCCGGTCAGGGGCAGAACGCCCTCGTCATCCGCGTGCAGCCCGATGAGGGCGTCACCATCCGCTTCGGATCGAAGGTTCCCGGCGCCGGCGCCCAGGTCCGCGACGTGACGATGGACTTCGGATACGGCCACGCCTTCACCGAGGCGAGCCCCGAAGCGTACGAGCGTCTGATCCTCGACGTGCTCCTGGGCGATCCCCCGCTGTTCCCCCGCCACGAGGAAGTCGAGCTCTCGTGGAAGATCCTCGACCCGATCGAGCAGTTCTGGGAGGAGCAGGGCGGGCCTCTCGAGCAGTACGCCCCAGGCTCCTGGGGACCCGACTCCGCGGACGAGATGCTCGCCCGCGATGGACGCATCTGGAGGCGCCCGTGATCGTCGACCTTCCCGACACCACCGTGAGCAAGATCTCGCGGGCCCTGGTGAACGTGCGCGAAGAGGGCGGTGCCGTCGCGCTCGGCCGTGTGCTCACTCTCATCATCATCACCCGGCTCGGCGCCGAGGAAGCCGTCATCGAGGCGGCGAACGACGCCTCCCGCGAACATCCGATGCGCGTGATCGTGCTGATGATCGGGGACAGCGCCCAGACCGACTCGTGCCTGAACGCGCAGATCCGTGTGGGTGGTGACGCCGGCGCAAGCGAGGTCGTCACCCTTCATGTCGTCGGCGAGGCCGGCCGGGCCCCCCTGGAGTCCCTCGTCACCGGCCTCCTCCTCCCCGACGCGCCGGTCGTCGTCTGGTGGCCTGACGAGACGCCGCCGGTCACGGCGAAGACCTCCATCGGGCGAATCGCCCAGCGCCGGATCACGGATGCCGCGACCAAGCCCGATCCCACCGCGTGGGTCGCGGGGCTCGGCGCCTCCTACGCCCCGGGTGACACCGACCTCGCCTGGACGCGGCTCACCCGCTGGCGGGAGCAGCTGGCGGCGATCCTCGACCAGCCCCCGTACGAGGCGGTGACCGCCGTCACCGTGCGCGGAGCCGCGGACTCCCCCTCCACGGCACTGCTCGCCGCCTGGCTCCGACTGGCGTTGGACGTGCCCGTGGACTGGGCGTATCTGCCTGCCGAGGAGTGGCCACACGGGATCAAGTCGGTGTGTCTGCACCGCGACAGCGGAGACATCGTGCTCGAACGCCCCAGCTCGGATGTGGCGATCCTCACGCAGCCGGATCAGCCGAGCCATGACCTCGCCTTCCCCCGGCGCACTTTGCGCGAGTGCCTCGCCGAGGAGCTCCGTCGCCTCGATCCGGACGTCCTGTATGGTCGAGTGATCACCGAGGGATGGGAGCTCCTGGGCCCCCCGGGGAACGCGAAGGCGCAGGACGAAACACGGAAATGAGCGGCATGGTCGAAGTGTGGTCCGAGAAGCGCGTCATCATCAGCACGGACCCGACGGCCCTCGCCCGATCCGTCGCCGATCGCTTCCTCCGCAAGGTCGCCAAGCGTCTCGAGTCCTCTGACGTCGCCCATGTCTCCCTGACCGGAGGGTCGATGGGCTCCGCTGTCCTCGCCGCGGTGTCGAAGCATCCGAAGCGCGATCGGGTCGATTGGTCGCGGGTCCACTTCTGGTGGAGCGACGAGCGCTACCTCGACCGCGGTCACGCCGACCGGAACGAGACGCAGGCGCGTGAGGCGCTGCTCGACTCCCTCCCGGTGCCGGACGCGAACATCCACGCGATCGCCGCGGCGGACAGCGGTCTGGGCCTCGACGAGGCCGCTGACGCGTACGCGGCGGAGCTCGCGCGGTTCGGAGCCGACGGTTCGGCCTGGCCCGCTTTCGATGTCTGCTTCCTGGGCGTCGGTCCCGACGGGCACATCGCATCGCTGTTCCCCGACCGCGCGGAGATCCGCGTCACCGATCGCGCCGTCCTCGCCGTTCGCGATTCCCCGAAGCCGCCGTCCGAGCGCGTGACGATGACGCGCCCCGTCATCAACAGCGCGCACCGGGTGTGGATGGTGCTCTCCGGTACCGACAAGGCATCGGCCCTCGGTCTGGCCCTCGCCGGAGCGAGCTACGCGAGTGTGCCCGCCGCGGGCGCCAAGGGGCGCAAGCAGACCATGTTCTTCGTCGACGAGGATGCCGCGGGCAACGTCCCGCCGGAGCTCATCGACCGCGAGTGAGCGAAAGAGCCGGACCTACCTTCTCGGTGGGTCCGGCTCTTTCGCGTCTTCTGGTCGGTTCAGTCCTGTCCGCGTCGGTCGCGCAGCTGAGCGAGTGCGTCGTCGAGCAGCGCCTCGGCTTCTTCGTCGGTGCGGCGCTCTTTCACGTAGGCCAGGTGCGTCTTGTACGGCTCGGTCTTCGCCAGGGCCGGCGGGTTGTCCTTATCACGTCCGGCGGGCAGTCCCGAGTGCGGCGAGTCGATGGTCTCCGGAATCTCCTCCTCCGGAATTCCGGCGGCGAAGTACCGCACCGTCTCGTTGCCGAGAGCGTCCCAGTACGAGACGGCTACACGATCCGCGTGGAATCCGTGATCCTGCTCCCCCATGGGGCCCGCACCCACCCGCGTGCCGCGGATGGCGTTTCCTCCGGTGGCCATCAAATCCCCTGGAACTTGGTGATGAGACCGAGCGAGACGATGGCGACGAACCACACCAGCGCCAGCACGATCGTGAACCGATTGAGATTGCGCTCCGCGAGCCCGGACGAGCCGAGCGCCGACGTCATTCCGCCGCCGAACATGTCGGAGAGGCCCCCGCCCCGCCCCTTGTGGAGCAGGATGAGAAGGGTCAGCAGGAGGCTGGTGATGCCCAGCATGACCTGCAGGACGAACTCGAGGATCTGCACGGAACTTACGCCTTTCACCGCGCCCGTCGGGGCGCACGATTTCCCAGTATAGGCGGGGTCAGACGCCGACGTGTTTCTGGAAACGGATGATCGAGGAGAACTCGTCGACCAGCAGACTGGCGCCGCCGACCAAGGCCCCGTCCACGTCGGGTTCCCGCATGAAGCCCGCGATGTTCGCCGCCTTCACCGATCCGCCGTAGAGCACACGCGTGCGCGCGGCCGCGTCGGCGTCCAGCACCTCCGCGACGACGTCGCGGAGCTTCGCGCAGACGTCCTGCGCCTGGTCCGGCGTCGCCGCCTGACCCGACCCGATCGCCCAGACCGGCTCGTAGGCCACGACGATGTCCGCATCGGCGGCCACGCCCTCGAGCGCGGCACGCAGCTGCGCGACGGGGACGGCGCTCGCGCCGAACTTCTCGAGGTCGTCGCTGGTCTCCCCCACGCAGATGACGGGAACCAGACCGTGACGCAGTGCGGCCTGCACCTTCGCTGCGACGACGTCATCCCCCTCCGCGTGGTACTCACGGCGCTCCGAGTGCCCGATGATCACGTAGCGCGCGTCCAGCTTCGACAGGAACGCACCCGAGATCTCACCGGTGTACGCACCCGAGTCGTGCGTGGACAGGTCCTGTGCGCCCAGACCGAACGGGATCTTGTCGGCGTCGAGGAGCGTCTGCACCGTGCGCAGGTCGGTGAACGGCGGGAACACGGCCACCTCGACGGTGCTGTGGTCGTGGCCGGCGTCCTTGAGCGTCCAGTGCAGCTTCTGCACGAACGCCACCGCCTGCAGGTGGTCCAGGTTCATCTTCCAGTTGCCCGCGATGAGCGGCATCCGTGTGGTCATTGCCATCCGAGGACCTCCAGTCCGGGAAGCTTCTTGCCCTCGAGGAACTCGAGGCTGGCACCGCCGCCGGTCGAGATGTGACCGAACGCGTCATCGGCGAAACCGAGCTGGCGCACGGCCGCGGCGGAGTCTCCCCCACCGACCACCGACAGCCCGTCGACCTGGGTCAGGGCCTCGGCGACCGCCTTCGTGCCTGCGGCGAATGCCGGCATCTCGAACACGCCCATCGGGCCGTTCCAGAAGACCGTGCGACTCGAGCGGACGGCGTCGGCGAAGATGCGAGCGGTCTCCGGCCCGATGTCCAGACCGAGACCTGCGTCGCCGAAGGCGGTCTCCTCCAGAGCGTCAGCGGGCGCGACGACGTGCTCGGCATCCGCCGAGAACGCCGAGGCCATCACCGCATCGACGGGGAGCACGATTTCCACCCCCCGCTCGAGGGCGGTCGTCATGTAGCGGGTGACCGTGTCGATCTGGTCCTTCTCGAGGAGACTCGATCCGACGCGGAACCCCTTGGCCGCCAGGAAGGTGAACAGCATGCCGCCACCCACGAGGATGCGATCCACCCGCGGGAGGAGGTGCTCGATGACGCCGAGCTTGTCGCTGACCTTCGACCCGCCGAGCACGACCGTGTAGGGGCGCTCGGGCTTCTCCGTCAGGCGGTCGAGGACGTCGACCTCCTTCTCGATCAGGAGGCCGGCGGCGGAGGGCAGGATCTCCGCGAGCTCGTACACGGACGCCTGCTTGCGGTGCACGACACCGAACCCGTCCGAGACGAGCACGTCGCCGAGCGCGGCGAGCTCTTCCGCGAAGGCCCGGCGGACACCGTCGTCCTTCGCGGTCTCGCCGGGGTTGAACCGGAGGTTCTCGATGACCGCGACGTCCCCGTCCTCGAGCGCAGCCACGGCGTCGCGCGCCGACTCGCCGACGGTGTCCCGCCCGAAGGCGACGGGCGTTCCGAGGAGTTCAGACAGGCGCTGGGCCACGGGCGCCAGGCTGTACTTCGCATCCGGCGCGCCGTCGGGGCGTCCCAGGTGCGAGCACACGACGACGCGAGCGCCGGCGTTGATGAGGGCGTTCAGCGTCGGAAGCGCCGCCCGCACGCGGCCATCGTCCGTGATCCGACCGTCCTTGAGGGGGACGTTGAAGTCGGCACGGACGATGACGCGCTTGCCGGCAAGCGAACCCAGCGAGTCGAGGGTGCGCAGTGCCATGACGATCAGAGCTTGGCGGCGACGAGCGAGGTCAGGTCGACCAGGCGGTTGGAGTAGCCCCACTCGTTGTCGTACCAGGCGGAGACCTTGACGAGGTTGCCGCTGACGTTGGTCTGGCCGGCGTCGAACACGGACGACGAGGGGTCGTGCACGATGTCCGTCGAGACGATCGGGTCGGTGTTGTACTTCAGGTAGCCGACGAGGGCGCCTTCCGCCGCAGCCTTCTCGTAGGCCGCGTTGATGGTCTCCTTGGTGAGTCCCTCGGTGGGCGTGATGATCGTCAGGTCGACGATCGAGCCGGTGGGGACGGGGACCCGGTAGGACGATCCGCTGAGCTTGCCGTTCAGCTCGGGAAGCACGAGGCCGATGGCCTTGGCCGCTCCGGTCGCCGCGGGGACGATGTTGAGGGCGGCCGCGCGCGCGCGGTGCAGGTCGCTGTGAGGACCGTCCTGCAGGTTCTGGTCGGCGGTGTAGGCGTGCGCGGTCATCATGAAGCCGCGCTCGATGCCGAAGTTGTCGTTGAAGACCTTGGCGAGCGGGGCGAGGCAGTTGGTGGTGCAGGACGCGTTCGAGATGATGTGCATCGTCTCCGGGTCGTACTCGCCGTCGTTGACGCCCATGACGAAGGTGCCGTCGACGTCGGTGCCGGGCGCGGAGATGAGGACCTTCTTGGCGCCGCCCGCGATGTGCTTGCCGGCATCCGCCGCCTTCGTGAAGCGACCGGTCGACTCGATGACGATGTCGACGCCCAGCTCGCCCCAGGGGAGGTTGGCGGGGTCGCGCTCCTCGAACACCTTGATGCTCTTGCCGCCGACGGTGATGGAGTCCTCGGTGTACGAGACCTCTTCGGAGAGGCGTCCACCGACGGAGTCGTACTTGAGCAGGTGTGCCAGGGACTTGTTGTCGGTGAGGTCGTTCACCGCCACGATGTCCAGGTCCGCGCCCTGTTCGAGGGCCGCGCGGAGGAAGTTGCGTCCGATACGGCCGAAGCCGTTGATACCGATCTTGACAGCCACGGAGTTTCTCCTGAGAAGTGTCGTGCGCGAGCGCGCGGTTGGTGCGATTCAGACAGTGGACAACGGCGTCCCGGCGGGGAATCCCGCCGGGACGCCCACACCGTTTACGACAGTACCAGCAGGCCCGCAGTCTTCTCACGAGCGGCATCGAGGCGCTGCGCCACGTTCTGCCAGTTCGCGATGTTCCAGGCGGCCGACACGTAGTCCGCCTTGACGTTGAGGTAGTCGAGGTAGAACGCGTGCTCCCACATGTCGAGCTGGAAGACCGGGATGGTCCCCTGGGCGGTGTTGCTCTGCTGGTCGAAGAGCTGCTGGATGATGAGCTGCTCGCCGATCGGGTCCCAGCTGAGCACGGCCCAGCCCGAGCCCTGGATGCCGGTCGCCGCCGCGGTGAAGTGCGCCTTGAACGAGTCGAAGCCTCCGAAGAACTCGTCGATCGCCGCGCGCAGCTCGCCCTCCGGCTCTCCGCCGCCGCCGTCGCTCGCGGGAGCGAGGTTCGTCCAGAAGATCGAGTGGTTGACGTGTCCGCCGAGGTTGAACGCCAGATCCTTCTCGAGCTTGTTCACATTCGCGAGGTTGCCGCTCTCGCGGGCCTCGGCGAGCTGCTCGAGCGCGGTGTTCGCGCCGGTCACGTACGCCTGGTGGTGCTTGTCGTGATGCAGCTCCATGATCTTGCCGCTGATGTGCGGCTCCAGAGCCGCAAAGTCATAGGGGAGGTCGGGCAAGGTGTACTTCGCCATGTTCTCTTCTTCCTATCGGCGCGGCGCCGACGATCCTCGGCGCCGCGAGGGTGACGGGTTCATCCTATTGAGCGCCAACCACGCGGGGCAGGACTTGCTTCCCGCAGGGGCGTGGTTTATGTGTCAGTCCTCGACGCCGGCGGGCACGGCGGATTCGGTGCCGGGGATGCCCTCGGCCTCGGCCTTCTTGTCGGCCATGGCCAGCAGCCGGCGGATGCGACCCGCGACGGCGTCCTTCGTCAGCGGCGGATCCGCGTGGTGGCCGAGCTCGTCGAGGGAGGCGTCGCGGTGGGCGAGCCGGAGGTCGCCGGCCTGGCGGAGGTGGTCCGGGATCTCTTCGCCGAGGATCTCCATCGCCCGCTCGACGCGAGCGCACGCCGCGACGGCCGCCTGCGCGGAGCGGCGCAGGTTGGCGTCGTCGAAGTTGACCAGGCGGTTGACGCCGGCACGCACCTCGCGTCGCTGCCGCATCTGGTCCCAGTCCTCTGCGGCCTTGCGTGCCCCCATCGCGGCGAGGGTGGATCGGATGCCCTCGCCCTCGCGGACCACGACGCGGGGCACCCCGCGGACCTCCCGGGCCTTGGCGGGGATGCCGAGCCGGTGCGCCGCGCCGACGAGCGCCATCGCCGCCTCGGACGACGGGCAGGTGATCTCCAGCGCAGCGGATCGGCCGGGCTCGCTCAGCGCGCCCGCGGCGAGGAAGGCCCCGCGCCAGATGGCGGCGAGGTCGCCACGGTTCCCCGTGGTCAGTTTGTTCGGCAGACCGCGCACCGGTCGGCGGCGCTGATCGAGGAGTCCCGTCTGACGGGCGAGCGTCTCTCCGCCCTCGATGACACGGACGGCGTAGTGGCTCCCGCCGCGGCCGCCCGACCCCTGCACGTGGACCAGCTCGGGGCGGACGCCGTAGATCTCCATCAGGTCGCGGGCAGTGCGTCGCGCGAGGATGTCCGAGTCGACCTCCGCCTCGACCGCGACACGGTTCGCGATGGAGTGCAGACCCCCCGAGAACCGCAGAAGCGACGTGAGTTCGGCGACCCGAGCCGTCGGGCGCGGGTCGCGCACGGTGATCAGCTCGGCCTTCACATCGGCGGTCAGCGACACGGGGCTCCTCGTCGGTCAGGTGTGGGGGACGATCGACCAGCCTACTCGCGCGCGGTCGATCCTGCCGCCGCCGTCACTCCCGACCGAGGTCGCGATCGCGCACTCGCACGGCGACGCCGGGGAGGCTCTCGAGTCGTTCCGCGAGCTGACGGGCCATCACGACCGACCGGTGCTTGCCGCCGGTGCAGCCGACGGCGATGACCGAATGACGCTTGTTCTCGCGCTGGTATCCGGCGAGCACCGGGGTCAGCGCGCCCGCGTAAGCGTCGAGGAAGTCGACGGCGCCCCGCTGCCCGAGGACGTAGTCGCGCACCGCGGCGTCCTCACCCGTCAGGGCGCGCAGGGATTCCTCCCAGAACGGGTTCGGGAGGAATCGCATGTCGGCGATCATGTCGGCGTCCGGTGGCACGCCGTACTTGAAGCCGAAGCTGAGGATCGTCAGGGTGTGCCGGGCGTCTCCCTCGTCGGAGAAGAGCTCGACGACGCGTGTGGCCAGTTGATGGACGTTGTACCGCGTCGTGTCGACGATGACGTCGGCGCTCTCCCGCACCGCGGCCAAGCGCTCCCGCTCGCGGCGGATGCCGTCGACGATCGTCCCGTCGCCCTGCAGCGGATGCGGTCGACGTACAGCCTCGAACCGGCGGACCAGGGCCTCGTCGGACGCGTCCAGGAACATCAGGCGCATCTCCCGACGCTCGCGCAGTGCGCGCAGCGCCTCAGGCAGCTCGGAGAACAGATCGCGACCGCGCACGTCGACGACGACGGCCACGCGAGGGAGGACACCGCCGGCCAGGCTCGTCAGCTCCAAGAGCGGGCGCAGCATCTGCGGCGGAAGGTTGTCGACCACGTACCAGCCGAGATCCTCGAGCGCGTTCGCCGCCGTCGAGCGTCCCGCCCCCGACATGCCGGTGACGATCAGGACTTCGCCGGTGTCGCTGCGCTCGGTCTCGCTCATGGATGTGGCCTCCGTGGTCGCTCCGACCAGCCTATCGACCCGCGGGCAGGGTCACTCACCCGACAGATGCGTGCGGATCGCGGTCGCGAGCTTCGGTCCGATGCCCGGCAGTTCCGCGATCTGCTCTTCGGTGGCCCCCCGGAGTGCGGCGACCGAGCCGAAGTGGCGGAGGAGGGCACGGATCCTCGCGTCGCCGAGGCCGGGAACCTCTGCCAGGACCGACTGGATGTCGCGTCGGCGACGCTTGCGCTGATGCGTGATGGCGAATCGGTGGGCCTCGTCCCTCAGACGCTGCAGGAGGTACAGCGCTTCCGACGTGCGGGGCAGGATGACCGGGTACTCCTCCCCGGGGAGCCACACCTCCTCGAGGCGCTTCGCGATCCCGCACAGAGCGATCTCCTCGTGCCCGGCATCGCGAAGTGCTCTTTCGGCCGCCTGGACCTGGGGGCGGCCGCCATCGACCACGAGAAGCTGCGGCCGGTAGGCGAACCTCGGGCGCTTGGGCGCGACACCCTCCCCCGCCAGCCCGGTTTCGGCTTCGGGCTCGGGCCGGTCCAGGTAGGCCAACCGACGGGTGAGCACCTGGTGTATCGAATCGGTGTCGTCGGTGGTCTCCGCCACCGAGAACGACCGGTACTGATCCTTGCGGGGCAGGCCGTCCTCGAACACCACCATCGAGGCGACCACGTTGGTGCCGCTCAGATGCGAGACGTCGAAGCATTCGATGCGCAGCGGAGCCTCGGCGAGGCCGAGTGCCTCCTGGAGATCGGTCAGCGCGCGCGTGCGCGCGACGTAATCGCTGGTGCGGCGGGTCTTGTGGACCATCAGAGCCTGCTGCGCATTCAAGGTCGCCGTCCTCATCAAGTCGGCCTTGCCTCCGCGCTGCGCCACCTGGATCGACACGTTCTTCCCGCGGCGCTCCTTCAGCCATTCGGTCAGCTCCGCGGCATCCTCCGGGAGCGCGGGCACGAGCACCTGCCGCGGGATGTCCGCACCGGCCGCATTGCCGTATGTGCGCTGGAGGACCTGATCGACGAGGTCCGCGCCGCTGATGTCGAGCTCCTTCTCGATCGTGCTCGCGCGGACGCCCCGGACGCGGCCGCCGCGGATGACGAAATGCTGGACGGCGGCGGCGAGCTCATCCTCGGCGATGCCGAACAGGTCGGCATCGGTGTCCTCCGCCAGGACGAGGGCGCTCTTGTTGAGCACGGCGTCGATCGCCTGGAGCCGGTCGCGGTAGACGGCCGCCGCCTCGTAGTCCATCGCGACGGCCGCGGCTCGCATGCGCGCGGTGAGGTCCTTCGTGAAGCGCTGGTCGCCACCGGCCATGAAAGCGACGAAATCCTCGACGATGGCCCGGTGCTCCTCGATGGTCACCCGGCCTGAGCACGGACCTCCGCAGCGACCGATCTGGCCGGGGAAGCAGGGGCGTCCCGATTGCATGGCCTTCTTGTACGACGCGTCGCTGCAGGTGCGGATCGGGAACACCTTGATCATCAGGTCGATGGTCTCGTGCACCGCCCACACCTTCGGGTACGGCCCGAAGTACTTCGCGCCCCGGATCTTGCGGTTGCGGGTGACGAGGACCCGCGGCGCTTCGTCACCGAGGGTGACGGCCATGAAGGGGTAGGACTTGTCGTCGCGGTAGCGGACGTTGAAAGGCGGATCGAACTCCTTGATCCACTGGTACTCCAGCTGGAGCGAGTCGACATCCGTCGGCACCACGGTCCACTCGACGGATGCCGCCGACAGCACCATCCGCCGCGTGCGTTCGTGCAGGGTGTGCAGCGGAGCGAAGTAGTTCGAGAGCCGAGCCCGCAGATTCTTCGCCTTGCCCACGTACAGGACGCGGCCGTCGGCGTCGCGGAAGCGGTACACGCCCGGGTTGGTCGGGATCTCCCCCGGGCGGGGCTTGTACGACACCGTCGGTGTCGCGCGGGCCCGCCCGTTCTCGGCGACGACCACGTCACCCCGCCTTACGGACCGCCGCACCGCCCGGAAGGACCTCGGCCAGGAACTGGCCGGTGTGGCTCGCAGCGACGCGCGCGACCTGTTCGGGGGTCCCCGTGGCGATGATCTGGCCGCCGCCGGAGCCGCCCTCGGGACCCATGTCGATGATCCAGTCCGCGGACTTGATGACGTCGAGGTTGTGCTCGATCACGATGACGGTGTTGCCCTTGTCGACCAAGCCGCCCAGAACTTCGAGGAGGCGACGGACGTCCTCGAAGTGCAGCCCGGTGGTGGGCTCGTCGAGCACATAGATCGACCGCCCGTTCGAGCGGCGCTGGAGCTCGGTGGCGAGCTTGACGCGCTGCGCCTCGCCTCCGGAGAGGGTCGTCGCGGATTGCCCGAGCCGCACATAGCCGAGACCCACGTCGACGAGGGTCTTGAGGTAGCGGTGGATCGCCTGGATCGGCTCGAAGAACTCGGCCGCCTCCGAGATCGGCATCTCGAGGACCTCGGCGATGTTCTTGCCCTTGTAGTGCACGCTCAAGGTGTCGCGGTTGTACCGCTTGCCGTGGCACACCTCGCAGTCCACGTACACGTCGGGAAGGAAGTTCATCTCGATCTTGATGGTCCCGTCGCCCGAGCACGCGTCGCAGCGACCGCCCTTGACGTTGAAGCTGAAGCGACCGGGCTGGTACCCGCGCGCCTTCGCCTCGAGCGTCTCGCTGAAGAGGGTGCGGATCCGGTCGAAGACGCCCGTGTAGGTCGCGGGGTTCGACCGCGGGGTGCGTCCGATGGGTGCCTGATCGACGTGCACGACCTTGTCGAGGTCGTCCAGCCCGGTCACGCGCGTGTGGCGTCCGGGCACGGTGCGCGCACCGTTGAGTCGGGCCGCGAGCACCTGGTAGAGCACATCGTTGACGAGAGACGACTTGCCCGACCCGCTCACGCCGGTGACGGCGGTGAGGACGCCGAGGGGGAAGTCGGCCGTCACGTTGCGCAGGTTGTTCTCGCGCGCACCGACGACGGAGATCTGCCGCTTCTTGTCGATGCGACGGCGCTTCGGCGGGGTCGGGATGACCCGACGACCGGCGAGGTAGTCGCCGGTGATGGACGAGCGGTCCTCGAGCATCTGAGCGAGCGGGCCCGAGTGGACCACTTCTCCCCCGTCGACGCCGGCCCGCGGTCCGATGTCGACCACCCAGTCCGCGGCGTGGATCGTCTCCTCGTCGTGCTCGACGACGATCAGGGTGTTGCCGAGATCGCGCAGGGTGACGAGCGTCTCGATGAGTCGTCGGTTGTCCCTCTGGTGCAGACCGATGCTCGGCTCGTCGAGGACGTAGAGGACACCGGTCAGACCGGAGCCGATCTGCGTGGCCAGGCGGATGCGCTGTGCCTCGCCGCCGGAGAGGGATCCCGCGGACCGGCTCAGGTTGAGATAGGTCAGTCCGACCTGAATCAGGAAGTCCAGGCGGAGGCGGATCTCGCGCAGGACCTGTGCGGCGATCTTCGCCTCGCGGTCGGTCAGCTCGAGCTCGGCGAAGAAGGCCTGCGCGTCGGCGAGACTCAGCCGTGAGGCGTCGGCGATCGAGTGCCCGTGTACGTGAACCGCCAGTACCTCCGGCTTCAGACGCGCACCGTCACACACCGGGCACGGGACCTCACGCAGGAAGTCCGCCCACCGCTGCCGCTGCGTGTCGGACTCGGCCTGGAGATACTGCCGTTCGATGTAGGGCACGACGCCCTCGAACCCGGACGAGTACCGCATCTCGCGGCCGTAGCGGTTCTTCCACTTGACCGTGACCTTGTAGTTCTCACCGCGGAGCACGGCTTCCCGCACCTGCTGCGGCAGCTTCCGCCACGGCGTGTCCAGCGAGAACCCGAGATCGGCGGCGAGACCCTCCAGAAGACGCTCGTAGTACTGGAACAGTCCCTTGCCCTGCGTCGTCCAGGGGATGATCACGCCCTCGCGGATGGACAGTTCCTCGTCGCCCAGCATCAGGTCGACATCCACCGACATCCGCGTCCCCAGTCCGGAGCACGCGGGGCACGCACCGAACGGGGCGTTGAACGAGAACGTGCGCGGCTCGATCTCGGTGAGCTGCAGCGGGTGCCCGTTGGGGCACGCGAGCTTCTCGGAGAACGACTGCCACGCGTCGTCGCCCTCTTCATCGACGAAGTTCACCTGCATGACGCCGCCCGCGAGACCCAGAGCCGTCTCCACGGAATCCGTGATGCGCGTGAGGATGTCGGGTCCGGCCACCAGGCGGTCGATGACGACGGCGATATCGTGCTTGTAGCTCTTCTTCAGCGTCGGCGGCTCGGCGAGCTGGATGAGCTCACCGTCCACGACGGCGCGGGCGTACCCCTTCGCAGACAGCTCCTTGAAGAGATCGACGAACTCGCCCTTCTTCTGCGTCACGACGGGAGCGACGATCTGGTAGCGCGTGCGCTCGGGCAGCTCCATCAGCTGGTCGGCGATCTGCTGGACCGTCTGACGCTGGATCCGCGCGCCGCAGTCGGGGCAGTGCGGGACGCCGATGCGCGCCCAGAGCAGGCGCATGTAGTCGTGGATCTCGGTGATCGTGCCGACGGTCGATCGCGGGTTGCGGTTGGTCGACTTCTGATCGATCGACACCGCGGGGCTCAGACCCTCGATGAAGTCGACGTCCGGACGGTCGACCTGACCGAGGAACTGGCGTGCGTACGCGCTCAGCGACTCGACGTACCGGCGCTGCCCCTCGGCGAAGATCGTGTCGAAAGCCAGGCTCGATTTCCCCGATCCGGACAGCCCCGTGAAGACGACGAGGGAATCCCGCGGAATCTCGAGATCGACGTCCTTCAGATTGTGGACGCGGGCACCTCGGACGGACAGCGTTCCGCTCGAGTGGGCATGGGAGGAGACGGGGACGATGGGCACCCGTCAAGTGTAGGCGCGGCCTCCGACACCGGGTCCGGGGTGGCTTCGCTCTCGGCGAAGCGCTACGCGCACTCAGGCGTGGCCGGCACGCTCCATCGCCCGCAGCTCCTTCTTCAGGTCCTGCACTTCGTCTCGCAGGCGGGCCGCGAGCTCGAACTTCAGTTCGGATGCGGCGGCGAGCATCTGATCCGACAGATCGGCGATCGTCGCCTCGAGCTGCGTCGCCCCCTCCGCCGCGATGCCCTCGCGGCGCAGGCGCGGGGTCGGGCTCTTGCCCTTGCCGTTCTTGGTCGCCGCGGCCTCCTTGCGTCCGAGGAGCGCCTTGGTGTCCTCGCCCTCGCGGATCAGGGCATCCGTGATGTCGGCGATCTTCTTCCGCAGCGGGGTGGGGTCGATGCCGTGCTCGAGGTTGTACGCGATCTGCTTCTCGCGGCGCCGCTCGGTCTCGTCGATGGCGTTGCGCATCGAATCGGTGATCTTGTCGGCGTACATGTGCACTTCGCCGGACACGTTCCGAGCCGCGCGGCCGATCGTCTGGATGAGCGAGGTGCCGCTGCGGAGGAACCCCTCCTTGTCGGCGTCGAGGATAGACACCAGGGACACTTCGGGGAGGTCGAGACCCTCGCGCAGGAGGTTGATGCCGACGAGGACGTCGTAGACGCCGGCGCGGAGCTCGCTCAGCAGTTCGACGCGCCGCAGGGTGTCCACGTCCGAGTGCAGGTATCGGACGCGCACGCCGTGCTCCGCAAGGAAGTCGGTGAGTTCCTCGGACATCTTCTTCGTCAGCGTGGTGACGAGGACCCGCTCGTCGCGCTCCACGCGGACGCGGATCTCTTCCAGCAGGTCGTCGATCTGGCCTTTCGAGGGCTTGACGATGATCTGCGGGTCCACGAGACCCGTCGGGCGGATGATCTGCTCGACGACCCCGTCCGCGATCCCCATCTCGTAGCGGCCGGGCGTGGCGGAGAGGTAGACCGTCTGTCCGATCCGGTTCTTGAACTCGTCCCACCGCAGCGGGCGGTTGTCCATCGCGGAGGGCAGGCGGAAGCCGTGCTCGACGAGCGTGCGCTTGCGGGAGGCGTCGCCCTCGTACATGGCGCCGATCTGCGGCACCGTCACGTGGGACTCGTCGATGACGAGCAGGAAATCGTCGGGGAAGAAGTCGAGGAGGGTGTGCGGGGGGTCGCCGGCCGAGCGCCCGTCCAAGTGGCGGGAGTAGTTCTCGATGCCCGAGCAGAAGCCGAGCTGCTGCAGCATCTCCAGATCGAACGTGGTGCGCATGCGAAGACGCTGCGCCTCGAGCAGCTTGTTCTGCTTCTCCAGCTCGCTCAGCCGATCGGCGAGCTCGGCCTCGATCGTCCCGATCGCGCGCTGGACCGTGTCGGTGCCCGCGACGTAGTGCGAGGCGGGGAAGATCGGCACCGCGTCCATCTTCTGCACCACGTCTCCCGTGAGCGGGTGCAGCATGTAGAGCGCCTCGATCTCGTCGCCGAACATCTCGATCCGGATCGCATACTCCTCGTAGACGGGGATGATCTCGATCGTGTCCCCGCGGACGCGGAAGTTGCCGCGAGAGAAGTCGACGTCGTTGCGGTTGTACTGCATCGAGATGAACTTGCGGATGAGCGCGTCGCGATCGTAGGCCTCGCCCACCTGCAGCGCCACCATGGCACGGAGGTACTCCTCCGGGGCGCCGAGCCCGTAGATGCACGACACGGTGCTCACGACGACGACGTCGCGGCGGCTTAGGAGCGAGTTGGTGGTGGAGTGACGCAGCCGCTCCACCTCGGCGTTGATGGAGGAGTCCTTCTCGATGAAGGTGTCCGTCTGCGGGACGTACGCCTCGGGCTGGTAGTAGTCGTAGTAGCTGACGAAGTACTCGACCGCATTGTTGGGCATGAGGTCGCGGAATTCGTTGGCGAGCTGCGCGGCGAGGGTCTTGTTGTGCGCCAGCACGAGCGTCGGCCGCTGTACGGCCTCGACCAGCCACGCCGTGGTCGCCGACTTCCCTGTCCCCGTCGCCCCGAGGAGGACGACGTCGGTCTCCCCCGCGTTGATGCGCGCGGCGAGCTCGGCGATCGCGTGGGGCTGGTCGCCGGACGGGGAGTACTCGCTGATGACCTCGAAGGGCCGGACGGATCGCGTGGTCTGCACTCCCCCAGGGTAGGCGCGGCCTCCGACACGCTGCCCGGCGTTCGCGGGAGGCGGACGCGTGTCCCACGCGCGAGAGCGGACGTTCCCTAGGCTGGAGAGGTGCTGGAGTTCATGGTCGGATCGAGCCTCGCCGCCGCGGCGGGGCTCAACGCGTGGATGCCGCTCCTCGTCCTCGGCCTCGCGGATCGCTTCATTCCGGCCGTCCAGCTGCCCGCAGCCTGGTCGTGGCTCTCCTCCGATGTCGCGCTGTGGATCATCGGCGCCCTGCTCCTGCTCGAGGTCGTGGCCGACAAGATCCCCGCGGTGGACTCGGTCAACGACGTCGTCCAGACCCTTGTGCGACCGGCGGCCGGCGGAGTCGTCTTCGGCGCGGGCGCCGGCGCCGAGTCCGTCGCCGTCGACGATCCGTCGGCGCTCGTGGCGGACGGCGGCTGGATCCCCATCGTCATCGGCATCGCCATCGCCCTCGGGGTCCACGCTCTCAAGGCGATCGCGCGGCCGGTCGCGAACGCCGCGACGGCGGGTGTCGCCGCGCCCGTGGTGTCGTCGATAGAGGACGCGTCCTCCCTGGCGCTCTCGATCCTGGCCCTGCTCGCCCCGCTGCTCGGATTCGTGATCCTGGTGGGGGGCGTCGTGACCGCGGTGTGGGGCCTTGCGCGACTGCGACGCCGTCAGCGCCGCCGCGCGGCGATGAGCGACGGGAGCGCCTCCCACACGGCATCCACCTGACGCCGCGTGTCTGCGAGGTCGCCGGCGGTGTCGATGACGACATCGGCGAGCGCACGACGGGACTCGTCGTCGATCTGCGCCGCGACGCGGGCGGCGGCATCCGCTTCCCCCATCCCCCTCAGGTCCACCATGCGACGGATGCGGATCTCCGCGGGCGCATCGGCGACGAGGACGAGGTCCCAGGGGTCGTCGGCGCGGGCTTCCGCGAGGAGCGGCACGTCGTACACCACCACCCGGTCGGGGTCGGCCGCGAGAGCAGCGCGGAATCGCCGAGCCGACGCCTCGCGGACGGCCGGGTGCACTATCGCGTTGAGACGCGCGCGGGCGTCGTCGTCGGCGAAGACGAGCGCACCCAGGGCGGCCCGGTCCAGCGTGCCGTCCTCGGCGATGACGTCCTCGCCGAAGGCGGCGACGATGCGGTCCAGGACGGGGGACCCGGGGGCCTGCACGTCACGCACGATCCGGTCGGCGTCGACGATCTCGGCTCCGAGCTCCGCGAGTCGTGCGGCGATGGTGGACTTCCCGGAGGCGATCCCGCCGGTGAGGGCGACAAGAGGCATGGATCGAGCATGTCATGTACCCCTCCGGCACCGCGGATGCGGGAGGATCTGGGATATCCTGACCGACGTTCGGGCGCCGGACCTTCTCGCGGCGCTGAGGGAGTGTGCTGTGGACCCGTCACGTGTCGCCGTCGTCGTCGAGGACGAAGACGATATCCGATCCCTGCTCTCGACGATCCTCGCCCAGGCGGGGTTCGACGTGTTCGAAGCCGCGACCGGCGCGGAGGGGATCGAGCTCGTCCGCCAGCACGACCCGCTGGTGACCACGCTCGACGTGAACATGCCCGGCATGGACGGTTTCGAGACGACGAAGCGGATCCGCAGCTTCAGCGAGACCTACATCGTCATGCTCAGCGCGCGCACCGAGGAGATCGACGCCCTCCAGGGGCTGGAGGCCGGCGCCGACGACTACATCGCCAAGCCGTTCCGTCCGCGAGAGCTGCGGGCGCGTATCGACGCCATGCTGCGCCGCCCGCGTCACCGGGCGGGCGGGATCGGCTCCGACGCGGCGGACGGCGACGAGTGGCGTGAGCACCGCGGGCTACGCCTGCACCCCGCGATGCGGGAAGCCAGCGTCGACGGACGCGATCTCGAGCTCACACGCAGCGAATTCGACATCCTCGCCGACCTGCTGGCCTCGGGGCGGCGTGTGCGCGCGAAGTCGGATCTCGCCCTCATGCTGCGCGGCGAGGAGCCCGGCGGGGGCGAGTTCGTCAGCGAGAGCGACGCGCGCGCCATCGAAGTCCACGTCGCCAACCTCCGACGGAAGCTCGGGGAATCGCCGACGGATCCTCGGTGGATCGAGACTGTCCGCGGCGTCGGCTACCGCCTGACGGCGGATCAGGTCTGAGTCGCCTCCCGCGGCTCGACGGTCACCACGGCCGCATCCACCCGCGTGGCCGCGTCGATGGCCGCGTCGCGCGCGGCGCTGATCAACTCCTGGGCATCGTGGCCGACGACCGTGCTGTCGGCCACCCCCACTCCGACGACCGGGATGATCCCGTGCGTCGCCGACCCGAGTCGATCGAAGACGCCCCGGTACACCGCCGTCGCCGCGCTCCGGGCGCCGCCGGCGTCCTCCACGACGCATCCGACCAGCAGTCCGGCGCGGGAGTCCTCGCCCACGATCGCGCCGGCCGGCGCGGAAGCCGCCACGCCGCGTCGCCAGTCGTCGATCACGAGTCCCGTCACATCGCCGCCGAATGCCGTCGTCATCTGCGCGAGGTCGTCGATGCGCACGGCCACGAGCGCGAGCGTCACGCCCTGTTGCCGCGCCCGCACGCTGAGCGCGCTCCAGATCCCGGTGAACACCGCCTCCGAGACGATTCCGTCGCGTGAGATGTCCGACAGCGTCGCCCGCGTCTGATCGAGCAGCGGCACCCTCGTGGCCCGGAGGACCGACAGGATCACCACGGCCACGACTGTGAGGACGACGGTGCCGAAGCTCAGCGCGATCGAGCCGAACGCGTACTGGAAGAACGCGCTCTCGGGTCCCTCGAGGAGGAAGACCGTGGTCCGCCCGACGTAGAACGCGCACTGCAGCGCGAAGACGACCGCCAAGACCCAGGCGGACCGCGTCGACCCGAGCACTCCCCGCAGGCACTCCACGGCCGCAGCCGCGGAGAACGCCGTGAGTGCCAGGAACATCCACACCGCGCCGGCCCAGTCCCCGGCCGGAAGCCCTTCCACCAGTACCGCGACGGCGGCACCACCGGCGCCCACGGCCACGAGGAGGCCGTCACGGCGGATGCGGCGTCCATTGAACCGGCGGCAGCCGAGCCACATGCATCCCGTCGCGGTCACGAAGGTCGCGTTCCCCGCGGCGAGCGCCCACAGATCCATTCCCGAGCGCGCCCAGAGCACGTAGGCGAGCGTGGTGAGCATCGCGGCGAGGAATCCCAGCGCCCACACCCGGCCCGCCCCGTCGTCCCGGCGGAGCAGCGTCTCGACGATGAAGACGATGCCGCTGACATTGACGACGACGCTGGAGACGACGAGGACGCTGAGCAGGTCGAGGGTCATGGCAGTCTCTCCGAGGGTTCGGCGGCGGGAACCTTGACGACGAACGTGGATCCGACGCCGACCGTGCTCTCCACAGTGATCTCGCCGCCCAGCTGACGCACGATGTCGCGACTGATGGCCAGGCCGAGCCCCGTTCCCGACGTCTGGGAGCCCGCGCGGTAGTAGCGCTGGAAGAGGCGTGCGCACTCGTCCTCGGACATGCCCTGCCCGGTGTCGCGCACCACGATGCGCGTCCACACCCCGTCGGCATCGGTCGTCAGGTGCACGTGCCCGCCCTCCCGGTTGTAGGTCACCGCGTTCGCGACGAGGTTGTCCACCACCTGACGCAGCCGGTCGGGGTCGGCCCATCCGTCCGCCGGGCGCACCTCGTCGAGATGGACGGAGATCCCGCGCGCATCCGCGCGGGGGCGGAGCGCCTGTGCGGATGCGGCGACGATGTCCTGCACGGCCACGATCCTCGGCTCCACCGACGTGGCCGTGGTCGCCGCACTGCTGGACGCCGAGAGGATGTCGCCGACGATGAGGAGCAGCCGCTCCGCGTTGCGCTCGGCGACCTGGAGGTCGCGCCGCACGTCACCGGGCGTCTCCGGGGCGTCGATGGCGAGGTCGAGGTATCCCATGATCGACGTCAGCGGTGTCCGCAGCTCGTGCGACACCGAGGCGACCAGCTCGTCCCTGGCGCGGAGCGCCAGCAGCTCCGTCGTGACGTCCCGCGACACCACGACGGCGCCGGCGTCCGCACCCGTGTCGTCGACGAGACGCCGCGCGGTGATGCTGAGCGCGCGGCGCATCGCAGGATCGGCGCCGAACCACGCCACGGCGTCGTCGAAACCCTCGCCGCGCAGTGCCCGCTCGAGGGGGCGTTCCGCCTCGGGCAGCGGCGTGACGCCGTCGTCACGGAACGCCGGCGCTGTGCCTTCGCCCCCGACAGCGCGCTGCAGACGCGCGTGGGCGTCGTTCGTGACCGCGACACGTCCGTCACGGTCGACGCGGATCACGCCGAAATCGACGGCGTCCAGCACCTCGGTCACTGTCTGCTCCTGCAAACGGGTGGTCTCCAGGAGGCGGCGCAGGAGATCGGACTGCGTGACGAGCAGATTGCGCTGCGCCGTGCTCCTCCGGGCGGCCACGTGACTTCCCACCGCGACGGCCACGAGGACCACGGGGATCAGGATCGTCATGGCGGCGAGCGGATCCCCCGTCGACAGGAAGACGAGGAGGTTGACGCCGACCATGGCGACGATGACCCCCCACAGCCCGACAAGGCCGAAGGATGCGGCCAGCCACGTCGCGGGGAAGACCCACAGCAATCCGAGAGTCGTCCCCGGCGCCGCGAACTGCATCAGGGTGATCGCGACGCCGTCGAGGGCGGGGACCAGGGCGACCCAGCCGTGGTGCAGCCGGTTCCACGGGACCAGGAGTGTCGCCCCGGCGACGGCGAAGACCACCAGGACCCCCAGGAAGAACAGCGCCGTGTCGCCCGTGAAGGATCCGACGACGGCGAGCCCGGCGACGATGAAGACGACCGCGGTGAGCAGGATCTGGTTGAGCAGCACGGCGCGATCGCGCGCGAGATCACTCACGTCGGATGCGGCTCGTGGGGATCGAGCCCCGACGAGCCGGCCGATACGGGGAGTCGCCGGCCCGGTTGCACGCCGGGTCATACCAGGACGTTAACGGATGCCGCGGTCCTCGCGTGGACGGATGACGCCGCGACACGCCCCGCGCTCACGTCGCATTCCACAGGTCTCGGTAGAACGTGAGACGGACCGTGTCCGGTGCGACCCCGTACGCGTCGTAGAACTCGGAATCCCAGCCCGGGCCGTAGTTCCATTCCAGGCTCATGCTCGCGACGGCGATGTCGGCCCACCGGTCGGCGACGCCCAGGGCGCCGACGTCGACGTGACCCGCCCAGCGGCCGTCGTCGCCGATGAGGGTGTTGGGTGCGCACGCGTCGCCGTGGCAGACGACGAGGCGGTCGACCTCCGGCGCGTCGTGCAGCGCCGGAGGCACGACGATGCCCCGCGCACGCGCCGCGGATATGCGGTCGGCGACGCTCCATGTGAAGGGGCAGGTCGTCGTCGGCAGTCGGTCGTGCCACGCCCGCAGTCCTTCGCCGATCGCCCGGACCGCCTGCCGCGGTGTGCGCATGCCGCGCGGGGAGACGGCGCCCTCCCCCGCCATCCCGCAGGTGATCAGCCACTCCTCATCGCCCTCGGCGCCCCACTCGCGGACCCGGGGCACGGCGGTGTACCGGGCGGCCCAGTGCAGACGCTCGACCTCCGCCGCGACCGGGGTCTCGCCACCGCGGGGCTGCAGCTTGACGAAGACGGTCTCGTCGTGCCGCACGCCGCGGAACGTCACGCCGCCGGCGTCGTTCACCCACACGGCCGTCAGCTCCGCGTCGGGGGCGAGGGCCCGCACCCGGTCGGGGATCCGGCCCGGGTGCGCCGGGATGCTCATCGCCCGGCATCCGCCTTCTCGTACGAGGCGACGAGCTCCAGCTCACGATCCTTGCGCGGGAGGAAGACGCCGACGACCACCGCGCCGATCGCGATCGCGATCGCCCCGACGGCGTATGCCGCGATCGCCCCGTCCACGAGGCTCTGCTGCGCGGCCTGGACGATCTGATCCTTGTACTGGGGGTACTGCTCGGCCACGTGCATCGCCGACGCGTAGGACGCCTGGAGGGCGGCGACGACCTGCGCACTGATCGAGTCGGCCTCGTCGGAGCCGGCGATGAGGGTGCCGAAGGAGCGAGCGAACCCTGCGGCGAGAATGGCGCCGAGCACGCCCTGCATGATCGACCCGCCGAGGTCGCGCTGCAGATCGGCCGTTGCGGACGCCATCCCGACACGGCGGACCGGGGTCGACTCCGTGATCGCCCGCGAGGCGGGGGTCATCGCGAACCCCGCGCCGATGCCGATGACCAGATACGCCACGCTCACCCACCAGAACGGGGTGCCGGCGTTCCAGAAGAGCATCGTGACGAAGCCGAGGAGGACGAACCCGTAGCCGAGCAGCATCGTGAAGCGGGAGCCGCGCGCGAGGACCAGACGGGCCGAGTGCGGGGCGACGATCAGCAGCCCGACACCCGCCGGGATGATCGACAACGACGCATCCAGGGTGGAGTACCCGAGGATGTTCTGCTGGAACTGCTGCCCGACGAACATCGCCCCCATGAGCGACCCGAAGACGATGAGACCTCCGGTCGCCGGCGCCCAGAACATCCGGCGTCGCGCGACGCGCAGGTCGTACAGCGGAGAGCGCGCGCGGTGTTGGCGCCACCCGAAGAGGACGAGGAGCAGCGCTCCGCTGACCAGGAGCACCAGCCCGAACACCGCCGTTGCGGGAACGAACACCGTGGACAGCCCGAGGACGAGGCTCGCGACCATGAAGACCGACAGCACCCCGCCGAGGTGGTCGACCGGGTCGGAGTTCTCCGCCACGTGGGAGGGGACGAACAGCACGACCAGGATCAGCGCGGCGACGGCGAACGGCACGGCGAGGAAGAAGGCGGCCCCCCACCAGAACCAGAGGAGCAGGATGCCGGCCAGCACCGAGCCGATGACCGTCGCCGTCGCCGAGACCGCCGACCACAGCGCGATCGCGAGCGTCCGCTGCCGACCCGGCGCCCACAGCGCCGTGATGAGCGACAGCGTCACGGGGTACGCCATCCCCGCGGCGATCCCCGTGCAGATCCGCGCGATGACGAGCATCTCTATGGATGCGGCGAACGCGGCGAAGAAGCTCACCACCACCGTCAGCCCCAGCCCGAGGACGAGCAGCTGCTTGCGCCCGTACCTGTCGGCGACCGCGCCGAGGTAGAGCACCGACATCGCGAGTCCCAGGGAGCACCCCACGGCGACGAGGTTGAGCGCGGTCTGGCCCGCCCCGAAGGCGTCGCCGATGTCGGGAAGTGCGATGTTGGCCGCAGCGAGATTGATGTTGCAGACCAGGGCGCCGAGGATCAGCGCGGTCAGCACGAGGCGGGCGCGAGGGGGTGCGCCGGCGGGAGCCTTCGGCGAGGCGGGTGAACTCACGCGCCCCACCCTAGCGAGGCGGGTCGCCGCGGTGTCGGCGGCGCCCTCTGCCAGGATCGCCTCGTGGCACTTCCGATCAGCCCCGCCCGCCTCGTCGTCCTCGTCGGGGCGGTGCTCGCGCCGCTGATCGTCATCGCGGCCACTCCCCTGTCGAGCGCCCTGGGGCCGACCCTCCTGGGGGTGATCGCGACGGCGGGATCGGTCCGACGCGGTCCGCCGGCCATGTGGCGCATGGCGGCGGCGTCGACGCTCGTCGCTGTGCTCGCGGGGCTGGCCGCGTCCAGCGGCGATGCGGTGCCGCTCGTCGGCACCGCCGTGGTGGTGGCCGCCGCCCTCGCGACCAGCGTCCTCCCCCGGCGCGGTCTCACCGCCTCGGGCGGGATGGTCGTGACGATCGCCGCGCTCCTGGTGATCAAGCCGGTCACGACACCGGTCGAGGGCGCCGGTGCGTGGGCGGGACCGGTCCTGGTGGCCGTCGTGGTCGGCGCCGCCACCGCGTGGATCGCCGCGGTGCTGTCCGTCGCCCTGCGGGGGCGCGCCCTTCCCCGGCCGCAGCTCCCCACCCCGACGGTGCCCTACAGCATCCTGCTGGCCGTGCTGGCGGGGGGTTTCACTTTCGTGAGTCTGATGGCGTTCCCCGACTCCAACGCGTGGTGGACGGTGCTGACGGTGGCGATCGTCCTGCAGCCGACGCGCGACCGACTGTGGGCGAAGCTGGGCGCGCGCGTTCTGGGCACCCTGATCGGCGGTGCGCTCGCCGCAGTTCTGGCGGTGATCCTCCCCACCGCGGTTGCGCCGGTGGCGCTGGGATTCGTCGCGCTCGCGATCAACGTCGTCCTCACGGTGCGGGGCGCGGCCTACTGGCAATCGGCGACCGCGGTGACCGTGGCGGTCGTGATGCTCACCTTCGACCGTGACGAGCTGCTGCAGGGCGATGTCGAGCGCGTGCTGTTCACCCTCCTTGCCGCCGGTGTCACCGCCGGCGCCGTCGCGCTCCTTCGCGTCCTCCCCTCGGGACGACGGGCACCGGGCGTCGGATAACACGGCGGCGGGCCGGAACCCCGAAGGATTCCGGCCCGCCGACCGTCAGAGCGGTGTGTCTCAGCGACCCGAGAGCTTCTCGCGCAGTGCGGCGAGGGCCTCGTCGTCGGCGAGGGTGCCGACCGAGCTGCTGTCGGAGGCGAACGACGAGCCGCCGACACCGGCGGTCGCGACGGCCTCGGCCTCGGCCTCGAGGGCCTTGGCGACAGCGGCCTTGTGGGCCTCCCAGCGCGCGTGGGCCGCAGCGTACTCCTGCTCCCACTTCTCGCGCTGCTCGTCGAACCCTTCGAGCCAGGCGTTGGTCTCGGGGTCGAAGCCCTCGGGGTACTTGTACTCGCCGTTCTCGTCGTACTCCGTGACCATGCCGTACAGGGCCGGGTCGAACTCGGTGCCGTTGGGGTCGACCGACTCGTTGGCCTGCTTGAGCGACAGCGAGATGCGGCGACGCTCGAGGTCGATGTCGATGATCTTGACGAAGACCTCTTCGCCGACCGAGACGACCTGCTCGGCGAGCTCGACGTGCTTGCCGGAGAGCTCCGAGATGTGCACCAGGCCCTCGATGCCGTCGGCGACGCGGACGAACGCACCGAACGGAACGAGCTTGGTGACCTTGCCCGGCGCGACCTGGCCGATCGCGTGGGTACGGGCGAACACCTGCCACGGGTCTTCCTGGGTGGCCTTCAGCGAGAGCGACACGCGCTCGCGGTCCAGGTCCACCTCGAGGATCTCGACGGTGACCTCCTGGCCGACCTCGACGACCTCGGACGCGTGCTCGATGTGCTTCCACGACAGCTCCGAGACGTGGACGAGACCGTCGACGCCGCCGAGGTCGACGAACGCACCGAAGTTGACGATCGAGGAGACCGTTCCCTTGCGGACCTGACCCTTGTGGAGGTTGTTGAGGAAGGTGGTGCGCGACTCGGACTGCGTCTGCTCGAGCAGGGCGCGGCGCGAGAGCACGACGTTGTTGCGGTTCTTGTCGAGCTCGAGGATCTTGGCCTCGATCTCCTGGCCGAGGTACGGCGTGAGGTCGCGGACGCGACGGAGCTCGATCAGCGAGGCGGGCAGGAAGCCGCGCAGGCCGATGTCGACGATGAGGCCACCCTTGACGACCTCGATGACCTGACCGGTGACGACACCGTCGGTCTCCTTGATCTTCTCCACGTCGCCCCACGCGCGCTCGTACTGCGCACGCTTCTTCGACAGGATGAGGCGGCCTTCCTTGTCCTCCTTCTGGAGGACCAGCGCCTCGACCTCGTCGCCGACCTTGACGACCTCGTTGGGGTCGACGTCGTGCTTGATGGAGAGCTCGCGCGAGGGGATGACACCCTCGGTCTTGTATCCGACGTCGAGGAGGACCTCGTCGCGGTCGATCTTCACCACGGTGCCTTCGATGAGGTCGCCGTCGTTGAAGAACTTCAGGGTCTTCTCGACCGCGGCCAGGAAGTCTTCGGCAGATCCGATGTCGTTGATCGCGACCTGCTTGATGGCCGGGGCGGTCGTTGCGGTAGTCATGTAGTGGGTTGTCCTTGGAGGGTTGGGGTGTCGGGGCCCGACGATGTGGTTATCTCCGGATGCCGGAGGCAGGCGGATGCCCTCGCCGAGGCCGGGTGGATGGGGTCGTACGCGTCACTCTCCGGCCCGGAGGCCGCGGGCACGCCGAAGCGCGTCCTGAGGATGACACTTCAGGCTATCAGAGAGCCGGCCCCGCGCGCGATCCGGCTCTCGCGGTCCGCCCCGGAACAGGAGATCGCTCCGGAACAGGACGAGCGAGCCGACATCCTCCTGTTTCCGTCGAATCACCTGTGTCCGACTCGGTCGCCCTGATAGCGTGCGACGCAGCCGAGCGACCAGCGAAGGACGGTACTCATGAGTTCAGCAGCCCGTGGAGCCTCCGGCCCCGCCGCCGCGGAGCGGCCCCGGGAGGAGTGGACCGGCCAACTCGGCTTCATCCTCGCCGCGATCGGATCGGCCGTGGGTCTCGGCAACATCTGGCGGTTCCCCGGTGTGGCGTATGAGAACGGCGGCGGCGCGTTCCTCATCCCCTACCTCGTGGCGCTCATCACCGCCGGCATCCCGATCCTCTTCCTCGACTACGCGATCGGCCACCGCTTCCGCGGCGCGGCCCCGACCGCGTTCCGCCGACTGGGAGGCCCGCGCCACGGGCGCTGGCTCGAAGGGCTCGGATGGTTCCAGGTTGCCATCGCGTTCGTCATCGGGCTGTACTACACCGCGGTCATCGCATGGGCGGCGAGCTTCTTCATCTTCTCCTTCGACCTCCGCTGGGGCGATGACACGCAGGCCTTCCTGATCAACGAGTACCTCCAGGTGGGCGACCCCGGCTTCAGCCTCGAATTCGTCCCCGGCGTGCTGATCCCGCTCGTGATCGTCTGGATCGCCGTGATCGCGGTCCTCGCGGCGGGTGTCGCGAAGGGCATCCAGCGGGCGAACGTCATCTTCCTGCCGCTGCTGGTGATCGCCTTCCTCATCCTGGTCGTGCGCGCGCTCTTCCTCGAGGGCGCCGCCGACGGCCTCAACGCCCTGTTCACCCCGGATTGGGCGGCGCTCGCGAATCCCGACGTCTGGATCGCCGCATACAGCCAGATCTTCTTCTCGCTGTCGATCGCGTTCGGCATCATGATCACGTACGCGTCCTACCGGCGCCGCCGCGCGAATCTCACGGGCCCGGGCCTGGTCGTGGCGTTCTCGAACTCGTCGTTCGAGATCCTCGCGGGCATCGGCGTCTTCGCGACGCTCGGGTTCTTCGCGTTCCAGCAGAACGTCTCGGTGGCTGAACTCGAGGGGCTCACGGGTGTCGGGCTCTCCTTCATCACGTTCCCCGCGATCGTGTCGCAGATGCCGGGCGGCCCGATCTTCGGAGCCCTGTTCTTCGGCTCGCTCGTGATGGCGGGATTCACCTCGCTCCTGTCCGTGCTGCAGGTCGTGTCGGCCGCCATCCAGGAGAAGACAGGGCTCTCGCCCCGTCGCGCGGCCGTTTCGCTCGGGGTGGTCTCGGCGATCCTCTCGGTCCTGCTGTTCTCGACCACGACCGGCCTCATCGCCCTGGACACCACCGATCACTGGGCGAACAACATCGGCATCGTCGCCTCCGCGATCGCGACGTCCATCCTCGTCATCTGGGTGCTCCGGAAGGGCGGCGAGCTGCGCTTCCACCTCAACGCCGTCTCGACCTTCCAGGTCGGCAGGGTGTGGGTCTTCCTGGTCGGCGGTCTCGCGCCGGTCGTCCTGACCTACATGCTGGTGACGCGGATCATCTCCCTCCTCATCGACGGCTACGAGGGGTATCCCGGGGAGTACCTCGCCGTCGTCGGATGGGGCACCGTGCTCCTCCTCGTCATCGCCGCCGTCGTCCTCCCGCTCGTCCCGTGGAAGAGGCGACCCGATGACTTCACCGCGTGGCCCCCGGTCGACGAGGCCTCCGCGACGACTCTGCTCGCCCGCCGAAAGGACGCACGATGACCCCCATCGCCATCACCTTCCTCGTCTTGGCGATCGTGGTCGTCTGGGGCGGGCTCATCGGAAGCGTGGTCTTCCTGGCCCGGCAGCCCGAGCGGGCCGAGTTCCCCGCCGGGGGCACGGACGACCAGCGCGAGGATGCCGGGCCCGTCGAACGCGATACGTGACCCGACCCACCCCACGGCTCAGTTGAGAGCGCGCGTGTCCTCGGGGATCACTCCGTCGGCGTAGAGATCGGACGCGACGTCCTGCAGCGCGGTGAGCGCGACCCGCTGGGTCATCGGGCCGTACGAGATGCGCGCCACCCCGAGGGTCTCGTACTCAGCCGCCGACAGCGCGCCGGGGAGTCCGATGACGCTGATCTTCCGCTCGCCGATGCCGTCCACCAGTGCGCGGGTGACATCGGCCGACAGGATGCCGGGGACGAAGACCAGGTCGGCACCGGCGTCGAGGTAGGCGCGCCCGCGCGCCACGGCGTCGTCGATGGACTCGCGGACCGGGCGGTCGCCCGCCCGCACGAACGCATCGGTGCGCGCGTTCAGGACGAAGGGGACGCCCTCCGCTTCTCCGGCGGCGACGGCGGCGGCTACGGCGCGCACGGAATCCTCCAGCGGACGAAGGCGGTCTTCCATGTTCGCCCCGACGACGCCCACGCCGATGGCACGTCGCACCGTCTCCCCCGGGTCGCCGAAGCCGGCGTCCAGATCCGCGCTGACGGGCAGCGCACCCGCTGTCTCGACGATGCGGGCGACCATGTCCAGCATGAGTTCACGCGGGATGTTCTCGCCGTCCGGGTATCCGAAGGTCGCCGCGATCGAGTGCCCTGCGGTCGCGATCGCACGCGTCTCGGGGAGTGCCGCGACGGTGGCCGCGGAGACCGCGTCCCATACGTTCACGACGCGGAGGATCTCGGGAGCGCGGTGCAGATCGGCGAGGGTGCGGGCTTTGTCCTGTGCAGTGGTCATGCCCTCACGGTAACGATCGCCCACCGGCCGAACGGGGACTTGCGCCGCACGCCCTCCGGGGAGAGGATGCGACGTCGCCGCCCGAGCTCAGCGTGAGACGTCGACGGTGAAGGTCACCGGCTCGATGCCGCCGTCGGAGTTCTCCAGTACGACCGTGGTCGATCCCTCGGCGAGTGCGGTGACACCGGGGTTGAAGACCGTGCCGCCCTCTTCGCGCCCGGCGGTGAACTCCGCCACGGCGGTGTCGGAGACCTCGCCGCTGTAGCTGTCCACCGCGAGGTCGCCGGTGTTGATGTTGAGCACCTGCCCGACGACCAGATCGACCGTCTCCCCCTGCAGGTCGCCGACGTCGACTGTCACCGGCGCGATGACCGGCGTGGGCGCGGGATCCTGCGAAGCGCAGGCCGCGAGGGAGAACAGACCGACCGCCACAGCCGAAGCCGTCAGGACTCTCGAGATTCGCATGCGCTCAGAATGGCAGGCGTCCGATCCGCGCGCACGCCGACGCGCGGCAGCGTCCCTGTGGATAACCGCAGGGCCACGTACCCGGGGCGGTTACCGTGGTCGCGTGATGACACGCGGCGCCGGCACGATCCTCCTCGCCCTGGTGACGGGAGCACTGCTGGCGGGCTGCACGCCCGAGCCCTCCACCCCGACGCCGACGCCGACCTTCACGAGCGACGACGATGCCTTCGCCGCCGCCGAGGCGACCTACCGCGCCTACGTCGATGCCCTCAACCAGGTCGACCTGAGCGATCCCGCGACCTTCGAGCCGGTGTACGCCTGGACCACCGGGGAACTCAACGCCTCTGATCGCACAACCTACTCGGAGTGGCACGCGGAGGGGTACCAAATCGTGGGCGAGGCATCGATTTCTAGCCTGCGGCCAGCGACATCGACCTCGCGTCAAACGGCAACCTTGCTGATCACATCTTGTTATGACGTTTCGGATGTCGACGTGCTCGACGCGAGCGGATCGTCGCTCGTTGACGAAAGCCGGCCCGGCATCCAATGGCTGGAAGTCGAGCTCGTCCAAACCGGAGGAACAACTACTGGGCTTGCGCTTCGGTCCATCGGACCCGCGTCAGGTGAGTCTCCATGCTCGAGCTAGCCCTAGTTACACTGCTGGTCTTCCAGGTTCCCACGGCTGGCACTGGGTGCAACTCTGGGTCGACGCTCATCACGGCGTGCACGTCATCGGACGGGACGCAGGTCGACATCAGCGCGGGCATCACGGCGCCGGGCGTCGGGAGCAGCGGTGACAGCGGCAGCTCCGGCGGCGGCCCTCCCCCGCTCGACGCGGCGCCGCCCTCCGCCGGATTCGACCCCGAGGACTGCGGTCCCCTGGGGTGCCGCGGCAACTACACCGTCCTCACTCCGCCGGACGTGACGATCGCCGATCTCGCGTCCTTCCGTCCCGCGGCACCGAGCGTCGCCGGACAGCCCGACGGCTTCGGAGTGACGGGTATGCCGACGAACGTCGTGGCTGCGGCATCCGAGCAGATCATCCCGGGCTCGATCCTCGGCTGGGACGTCCTCGTCCGGTTCACCCCGTCCGGCTACGTCTTCGACTACGGCGACGGCGTGCAGTCGCGCTCCGCGACCGGCGGTTCGTCGTGGGAGAGCCTCGCGCAGGGGCAGTTCACGCCCACGCCGACCAGCCACGTCTACCGCGAGCGCGGCGTCTATCCCGTCGTCGTCGCCGTCGAGTACGCCGCGGCGGTCGATTTCGGCAGCGGGGCCTGGCGCCCGGTCGACGGCGTCGTCACGGCCCGCTCGGGCACCTACCCGGTCGAGGTCGTCGACGTGCGCACTGCGCTGGTCGATCGCTCCTGCACCGAGGATCCGCTCGCGGCGGGCTGCTGAGAGCCGTCCGCCCCCGCCAGACGGTTCCGCACCCGCTGTCCCACGCGCACGACGGCGCGGACCGGTATCCCGATGATCGTCGCCAGCCGGCCCGCCCCCGAGGTGTCGAGCGCGCCCAGCACGACCTTCCGATCCCACGCCGCGCGCAGGGACCCACCGCGCACGGCGACGGCCTGTCGTGCGGGCAGCTCCCCGCGGCGCCGCGCGGCGACGAGCCCCGCCGTCTGCTCCTCCCAGTCGTCGACGCACGCATCGTGGAAGTAGTTGTCCTCCCGCCACCGTTGCGCCGGATGCCGGAACCGCCGTGCTGCGACATCCCCCTCCGATCCGAGGAGGTCGGCGTCGGCGAGCACCTCGTTGATGAGCTCGGCGGAGATCCCGAAGCTGTCCAGCGCGATCACCGGGATGCCGCGTGCGATCGCCTCGATCGCCGCGGTGGAGCTGACCGTGACGAGTCCCTCCGCGGTGTCGAGGGCCCGCGCCATCGGGGCGGTGGAGAACACGAGATTCGCCGGCGACGGTCCGAGCTCGGCGATGAGGTCACGGTATCCCGTCTCCTCGTGGTGCGTCTGGCTCTCCCCGGCGGCGGCGCGGAGCTTCACCACGACACGGCGATCCGGGCGCGCGTGCGCCGCGCGCACGAGGGCCCGTGCGACCCGCCGGCGGTCCGCGGCGAGCGCGGGTACCTTCGCCTGCGCGGCGAAGACCAGGTCGGTCCCCGCCTCCGCGGCCGCCGTCTCGCACGAGCCCGCCGCGAGCCGTCCCGACGCGCCGCCCCGCGCGAAGGGGAGGGTGGCGAGCGCAAAGCGATGCGGAACACCCTTCTCCTGCGCCAAGGCGGCGAACTCGCGGCGTTCGCGCTGCGAGTGCACGACGAACAGGTCGCACTGGGCCCGGTAGAGAAGGGCCTTGCGCGTCGCCGGGATGGAGATCCCCGGGAGGCCCGTGACGATCACCGGTCGCGGAACGACGTCGGCCACCACTGACGCGAGAAGCCGGACGAGGGGGCCGCGACCGGCCAGCAGCACGACGTCGGGCGGAGCCGCGCGCAGACGGTCGGTCACGGCGTCGAGGTCGCTCCTCACCACCGCGAGCTCGGCGAGACCGCTCCCCGCGAGCGCACTCGTCAGCTGGGCGTCGCTCACGACCAGCGGAGTCGTCACCACCGTCAGCTGCGGAGACCACGCGGGCCCGAGCCGGCCGAGCAGGTGCGCCGCCCACTTCACGTACGAGTCGGTGTCGGCGAGTGCGACGATCCGAAGCGGTGCGGCATCCGCTCCGCTCACGCGGGGACGCGACGGAGCTTCGCCATCGGCGCGAGCTCGCCCGGGTACACCCGCTTCACCCCGTCGCCGAGCGCCGACTCGATGACGCGGATGTCGCGCACGAGGTGCGTCAGCCCGGTCGGCTCGAGCGACGCGGCATGGTCGGAGCCCCACATCGTCCGATCGAGGGTGATGTGCCGCTCCACGGCCACGGCACCGAGCGCGACCGCGGCGAGGGAGATCTGCAGTCCGCGCTCGTGACCGGAGTAGCCGACGGGGACACCGGGGAATCGCTCGCGCAACGCGGGGATCATCCGCAGGTTCGCCTCCTCCGGCTCCATCGGGTATGTGGACGTGGCGTGCATCAGCACCAGGCGATCGGTTCCGAGGACGCCCACGGCCGCGTCGATCTCCGCCATGGTCGACATCCCCGTGGACAGGAGGACGGGCTTGCCGGTGTCGGCGAGCGCCCGCAGCAGGGCGTGGTCGGTGAGACTCGCCGAGGCGACCTTGTGCGCGGCGACGCCGAGGTCCTCCAGGAACGCCACGCTCGGCACGTCCCACGGCGACGCGAACCACTCGAGACCCCGCAGCAGCGCGTGGTCGGAGATCTCGATGTACTGGGCACGGTCGAATTCCACGCGTCGCCGGTAGTCGAGGTAGGTCATCGTCCCCCACGGCGTCTCCCTCGGGACGTCGCGCATGTGCTCGGGCGTGGCGATCTCGGGCGTCCGCTTCTGGAACTTCACCGCGTCCGCTCCGGCATCCGCGGCGACATCGATGAGGCGCTTGGCGAGGTCGACGTCGCCGTTGTGGTTGAGGCCGATCTCGGCGATGACGTAGGCCGGGCGGCCTCCGCCGATGACACGGGTTCCGATGGTGACGGTCACGGGTTCTCTTTCGTCGGGGCTCCGGCGTGGCCGGAACCGGTGAGGGATGCCGCCGGGGCGGCGTCGCGGGCAGAGAGGACGCGCTCGGCGAGGTCGCGGACTGCCCCCTCGCCCCCGGGGGCGTCGAGGATGAGGCGTGCCGCGGCCCGCACGCTCGGGTGAGCATTGGGGACGACCACCGGCCAGCCGACGATCTCCAGGCACGGCAGGTCGTTGACGTCGTTGCCGAGGTAGGCGATGCGCGAGAGCGGAAGGTGCCGCTCCGCCGCCCAGGCGCGCAGGGCGGCGGCTTTGTCATCGCAACCCTGCACGACATCGACCCCGAGCTTGCGGCCGCGCGCGGTGACGACCGGGTTCGACTCGGTCGACAGGATCAGCACCGGAATGCCCGAGCGACGGAGAAGCGAGACGCCCATGCCGTCCGACCGGCTGACACGGACCGTCTCGACGCCGTGCTGGTCCAGCAGCGCGGTGTCGTCGGTGTGCACACCGTCGAAGTCGGTGACGACCGCGTCCACGTCGATGGGCACCGGCGCGTCCACGAGCGGCGCGAGGGCGCGCGCGACGGCGAGTTCGTCCTCGGTGTCGATCTCGATGGCGGTACGCGCAGCGACCTCCGCGATGCCGACGCTGCCGAAGAAGCGGTGGCGGGTCGCGCGGAAGGCCTTGGCGCGGAGGACGTAGAACGCCCCCGTCTCGAGGAAATGCGGTTCGCGATCCTGCCGACGCGGACGCACGGCCGCGTCGTGGTTGACCGCTTCTGCCGCGTCGCCGATCGCGCGGCGCCACAGGAATCCGTACGACTCCACCGCCGAGAAGACCGCATCGCGACGGCGGGAGCGGACCAGCCGCACGGCGTCCCCGAGCGCCGCGACGTCGACGAACGGACTGGTCGCCTGCAGGAGCACGACCACGCCGACCCGGTCGGCGTCCGGATCGAGCACCTCCAGCGCGTGCAGCACCGCACTCTCGGAGCTCGCCTCGTCGCCGGAGAGCTCCGCCGGCCGCGAGACGACCTCGGCGCCCCACTCGGCCGCCACCGCCGCGATGTCGGCGTCGTCCGTCGAGACGACCACCCGGTCGATCTCGGGACACCGTTGCGCCGCAGCCACGGCGCGGGCGACGAGCGGCACGCCCCCCACACGACGCAGGTTCTTCCGCGGCACGCCCTTCGATCCTCCGCGCGCCGGGATGACGGCGACGACGGCGCTCATCGCTCCCTGCCGATCGCGGGGTGCGCCGCCGCACGCGACGCTCCGTGGTCTCGGCCGACGTCGTCGGGGCCGATGTCGTCGGGGCCGATGTCGACGGGGCCGATGTGCAGGAGCGAACCGGATCCGGCGAGGATCGGGGGCAGCGTCGTCGTGGTGCTGGAGGGGAGGGTGAACAGCGTCAGCGGCCGCGTCGTCCCCACCAGCAGCACCTCGATCGGCAGGGCGGGTTCCCGCACCAGGATGCCGTCGATCCCCGCCACGGCCGCGCGCTGAGCCGCGGAGGCCCGGCGATGCGGGAGATAGACCGCGGGACCGCGCCCGGCGATGCGACCGATCCACTCCCGGTACTCGGGCAGCGGCATCCGTCCATCCGTGGGACGCGCGCTCCCCAGGATGATGCGCGCACCGAGCCCGTCGCGGAACGCTCGCGTCGAGGCGCGGGGCGCTGCGCCGCGGATTCCGGCGAACCGATGCCGGGTGAGGCTATAGCCGCGCTCCCGCAGCGCCGCGGCGCGTTCACCACCGACATCGAACGCGGTGAAGATCTCCGCGTCGCCGGATGCCGCGCGGTGGGCGATCCTCTCGTGGGCGAACGGCGCGAGCAGACGGTGGAGGTGCCCCTCGGTCTGGTGCGGACGCCGGTAGGGACGCTCGCCGGCGAGCGTCGCGGCGTACGCGACCGCGCCCGCACCGTCGTCGAGGAACGTCAGCCTGCGCGGGCGCAGGACCGCGGCGGCCAGCCGGAACTGGCCCGAGAACCCGTCGCCCACCAGCCAGTGACCGTGACGCGCCAGCATCGCCCACGGGATGCCGAGGTAGGGCTCGAGGACGCCGAAGCGCGCGCCGCGGGCGACGAGCTCGTCGGCGGTCTCCGACATCTGGGGCGTGAGCCGGCCCGCCACATCGACGGACCGACCGTGCAGGTCGGCCCATTCCGCTGCACCGAGCAGCTGCAGGGGAGATTCCACCCACGCCATGACATCGGTTCGTCCCATGTCGCCTCCCGCCCGTGCCGTTCGGGCCACGATGCGCGCCGAAGGAGACGACGGTCTGGCGGGCGGAGGTCCATCGCACGACCATCCGGTGAACTCCCGCTGTCCGAGGCCGCGTGCCAGGATGAGGGCGTGACCGACCGCCTGCTGCTCCTGGACTCCGCCTCTCTGTACTTCCGGGCGGACGTCGCCGCGATGATCTAAGCGCTCCACTCGGCGAGAAGGCCGCGCACCGTGGACTCGTACTGCCGGCGATCGAAACGCAGAGTGAACACTGGGGCACCTGTCCCACCGACCTGGCCGGTCCACCCGTCCTGGTACGTGACGTTCCGCCACTCGACCGTCGTTCCCGTCACCCGCACATCCGCAGTGACGGCACCACAGTCCAACCCCCCACATCCTGGACAGAACAGCACTCCGGCGCGGCCATCGTCGTACTGGACCCAGGGATCATTACCTGACGAGTTCTCCCCGAGCAGGGCGCGAAGACTCGCCACGGCCAAGCTGTCGCCGATAGACCCTTCAGTCAGGAACGTGACGTCCTCACACTTCTGACCGTCAGAAAGGCTCAGGCGATCTCGTAGCGGCCGACCATCAATGGTCCAGTCGAGAAATCTCAGCGGCGCGACGGCGACCGCCTCGGAACGCAGTCGGAAGAACCCACGCCGCACGGTTTCCCATTGTTCACGCTCCGCCCACTCGACCCCCAACACGGCGAGGGTGTTGGCTTGAGAGGACACGGGCCCGAGCTTATCGACGACACCGGAACGCGACGCCATGTCATGCGGTGACGGCATCACTACCCTAGGGTCATGGCACCCAGCTCGGAAAAGTTGCTTTTACTGGACTCCGCCTCGCTCTACTTCCGAGCCTTCTACGGCGTTCCGGACTCGGTCCGCGCCGACGACGGCACGGTCGTCAACGCGCTCCGCGGGTTCCTCGACATGATCGCGAAGCTCGTACCCCTGTCGGAGGCCACCCACGTCGTTGCGTGCTGGGACGACGACTGGCGCCCGCAGTGGCGGGTGGACCTGCTCCCCACGTACAAATCCCATCGCGTCGTGACCGAGGTGGCCGCCGGACCCGACGTCGAGGAGGTCCCCGACCCGCTCGAGACCCAGGTGCCGCTCATCGGCGAGGCCCTCGGCCTCCTCGGCATCCCGGTGGTGGGCGCGGCCGACCACGAAGCCGACGACGTGATCGGCACCCTCGCCACGAGGGCGACCATGCCGGTCGACATCGTCACCGGGGACCGCGATCTCTTCCAGCTGGTCGATGACGCACGTGAGGTGCGCGTCGTCTACACCGCGCGCGGCATGAGCAATCTCGAGACCGTGACGGACGACGTCGTGGTCGCCAAGTACGGGGTGCACGCGGCCCAGTACGCCGATTTCGCCACCCTCCGGGGCGACGCCTCCGACGGTCTCCCGGGCGTCGCCGGCATCGGCGACAAGACCGCCGCCACGCTGCTGGCCGCCCACGGCGACCTCGCCGGCATCCGCGCCGCCGCCGATGCGCCCGACAGCGGGATGAGCGCGGGAGTCCGCGCGAAGATCCTCGCGGGCACCGACTACCTCGCGGTCGCGCCGCGGGTCGTCGCGGTCGTCCGAGACCTGGACATCCCCGATGTCGACGCGCGGCTGCGAACGTCGGATGCCGCTTCCCGGGCCGCCGCGGAGGGCTTCGCCCACCGCTGGGGCTCCGTGGCGGCGATGGACCGGGCACTCGCAGCGGTCACCGCCGCCGCCGGCTGAGTCAGCGCTGCGCGCGGGCGGCCGCGGCCACCGCGGTCAGCAGTGCGACGCAGTAGAGGACGGCGAGCGCCAGCAGAAGGACGAGTCCGCCGGTCCAGCGGCCGGTGACCTCGTGGATGAGGCCCATGGCGGGTCCGCCGAGGGCGCCGACGGCGTAGCCGCCGCCCTGGACGAGGGCCGACATGCCGGCCGCCTCCCGGTCGTCCCGGGCGACCGCGACGAGCGCCGAGAAGATGACGACGAACCCGCCCGAGTGACCGATGGCACCGGCGATCAGCCACACCCACAGCAGCTCCGGTGCGAGCAGCATCCCGCCCGTGACGAGGATCCAGGACACGCAGATGACGACCGGCGCGATGGCGCGCGGGGCGTACCGCGTCAGGAGCGGCACGAGGAACGCTCCGGCCACCCCGACCCCCTGGTAGACCGACGCCAGCGCCCCCGCCGAGGCCGCATCCAGCCCGAGGGTGTCGGCGGCCAGCGTCGGCAGCCAGGTCGTGAGCGCGTAGTAGATCGTGCACTGGGCGGCGAAGGACGCGAGGAGCAGCCAGGTGACGGGCCGTCGCGCGAACGAGCGTTCGCGCCGGGTGACGACGGGGAGCGGACCCGTGATCCGTGCGACGTCCCGCACGTCCTGCTCTGCGCTCGCCGCCGTAACGGTGGGCGCACCCGAGAACCGCTCACCCGCGCGACGGGACCGCCGCAGGTGCACGCTCCAGAGCGCGATGCCGGCGATCGTGAGCACGCCCCAGGCGAGCAGTGCGGCGGGCCACCCGACGACGGCCGCGAGCGGCGCCGTGGCCAGCGAGGTGAGGAGCGAGCCAACGTTCAGCATCGCCACGTAGGCCGCGGTCACCACGGCGACCTTCGGCCCGGGCACGTCGCGGCGGATGATGACCGGGATCACCACGTTTCCCACCGTCACCGCCGCGCCGATGACGAGCATCCCCGCCAGCATCCATTCGAAGCCGGGGATCGCCCGGATCAGCGTGCCGGCGAGCACGCCCGAGAGTGAGACGAGCAGAGCGACCTCGGCCCCGGCCCGGCGGATGACGAGCGCCGCCAGCGGCGTCAGCAGCGCGAACATCAGCACCGGCGCCGTGGTGATGAGCCCGGCCGTCGCCGATCCGATGCCGAGATCGCCCTCGATCTCACGGAGGACGGGAGTGGGAGCGACGATCGGCCCGCGCAGGCTGATCGCGGCGACCAGGATGCCGATCACGACGAGCGCGATGCCCGCTCCGGGGACGAGCGATCGGTTGCCGGCGGTCACGCGCCGAGTCTAGGCGGCGGTCGGTGTCATTCCCGGCGCGGGCGACGTCCGCCGATCCACTCCCGCAGACGCGGGAGCGGCCACGTCGTGACGATCCGCTCCGCGGGGATCCCGGCATCCTCGGCGCGGCGGGCCCCGTGATCGAGGAGGGAGAGCTGGCCCGGCGCATGGGCATCCGAGTCGATGGAGAACAGGCACCCGGCCTCGAGGGCCAGCGCGATCAGGTCGTCGGGCGGATCCTGACGCTCGGGCCGGGAATTGATCTCCACCGCGACGTCGTGGGCCGCACACGCCGCGAAGACCGCTGCCGCATCGAAGGTCGACGCGGGTCGCGTGCCGCGGGCCCCTTCCACGAGACGGCCGGTGACGTGACCGAGCACGTCGGCACGGCCACTCGAGACGGCGGCGATCATCCGTCGGGTCATCGGTCCGCTCTCCATCCGCAGTTTCGAGTGGACCGACGCGACGACGACGTCGAGCTCGGCGAGGAGCTCGGCATCCTGATCCAGCTCGCCGTCGTCGAGGACGTCGACCTCGATCCCCCACAGCAGGGTGAACCGCTCGGTACCGAGTGCACGGACGACATCGCGCTGGGCGCGCAGTCGCTGGGCACTCAGCCCGTTGGCGACCCGGAGGCGCGGCGAGTGGTCGGTGAGGGCGAGGTACTCGTGGCCGAGGTCTCGCGCCGCCTCCGCCATCAGCGGGATCGGGGTCAGTCCATCCGACCAGTCGCTGTGGGAGTGGAGGTCCCCGCGCAGCGAACCCCGGAGGCGCGACGACACCGATCCGCCCGCCCGGGCGCGCAGGTCGGCGAGATAGTCGGGCACGGCCCCCGCGCGCGCCTGCAGGATGACCGCGAGGGTCGACTCCCCGATTCCCTTGGTCCGCCGGAGCAGAGCCACATCGTCCAGCTCGGCCTCAGAGAGCCCGGCCACGGCCTCCGCCGCGGCGCGGAAAGCCTTCGACCTGTAGCGGGACGAACGCTCGCGCTCGAGCAGACCCGCGATCTCGCTCAGAGCGGCGTGCGGGTCCATGACGACTCGCCCGCCTCAGCCCGCGAGTGCGCGCGTGGCATCCACCCAGCGCTGAAGCGTCCGCGCCGCGGCACCGGAGTCGACCGCGGCAGCCGCGTCGTCGCGTGCTTCCGCGAGGCGCTCGAGGATCGGGCGCTGCACCTGGCCGGCGTCGCGGAAGAGTCGGTACGCCACGAGTCCCGCGGCGGCGTTGAGCAGGACGATGTCGCGCACGGCGCCGCCCTCACCCTGGAACGTGCGGTGGACGACCGCCGCGTTGTGGGCGGGGTCTCCGCCGAGCAGATCGGAGATGTCGGCGAGGGGGATGCCGAGATCTCGGGGGTCCAGATCGTGCTCGTGGATGTCGCCGCGGCTGACCTCCCAGAGGCGGCTGTGTCCGGTGGTGGTGAGTTCGTCCAGTCCGTCATCACCGCGGAACACCAGCGCGGTCGCACCGCGCGTACGGAAGACGCCGGTGATGAGCGGCACGCGATCGAGGTGGGCGACACCGACGGCGTTGGCCTCCGCGCGCGCGGGATTGCAGAGCGGGCCGAGGAAGTTGAACACCGTCGGGACCCCGAGCTCCTTGCGGGTGGCAGCCGCGTGGCGGAACCCGGGATGGAATGCGGCCGCGAACGCGAAGGTGATCCCCGCACGCGGCAGGACATCCGCGACGGCCTCCGGCGAGAGGCTGAGGTCGACCCCGAGAGCGCTGAGCACATCGGACGATCCCGAGGACGAGCTCGCGGCGCGATTGCCGTGCTTGACGACGGGGACACCCGTCGCCGCGGCCACCAGGGCCGCCATGGTGGAGACATTGACCGTTCCGAACCGGTCGCCACCGGTGCCGACGATGTCCAGCACCCCCGGGTCGACCGGGAGCGGAAGCGCCGACTCCAGGATCGCGTCGCGGAATCCGACGATCTCGTCGACCGTCTCGCCCTTCGCCCGCAGGGCGATCAGGAACGCCGCCAGCTGGGACGGCGTGGCCGTTCCCCGCATGATGCCGCGCATCGCCCATGTCGACTCCGACACGCTCAGGTCGCGGCGCTCGAGAAGCGTGGTGAGGATGTCCGGCCAGGTGTACAGCTCCGCCATGCCTGAGAGCCTAGTGTCGACCAGGAATCGAGACCGTTCCGTGACCCGCATCCGGGCCTCCCGCGTTCAGCGCCCTCGTCGGGCCTTCTCAGTCGATTCCCGGCGTGCGCGAAGGACCGTCCGAGGTGCGTACGGAGGGAGAGGATCTCTCTCGGTGCGATCCAGCGGGCCGGGTATCGGCCATAATGGTGAGCGTGACGACCTCCACTGCGACCTACTCCCAGGCCATGCGGTCCGTCAAGCGGCCGGATCCGGTCGCCGTCGGAACCATCGTGTGGCTCGGCAGCGAGGTGATGTTCTTCGCGGGTCTCTTCGCGATCTACTTCACCCTGCGCAGCACCTCGCCCGAGCTCTGGGCGCAGGAAAGCGCGCTGCTGAATGTCCCTTTCGCGACCGTGAACACGATCATCCTGGTCATGTCCTCCGTGACGTGCCAGATGGGTGTGTTCGCCGCCGAGCGCTTCCAGCCGTACTCGACGAAGAAGCGCGGCATCCTCGGCTGGGGAATGGTCGAGTGGTTCTGGCTCACCTTCGCACTCGGCGCCATCTTCGTCTCGGGCCAGGTGTGGGAGTACGCGCAGCTCGTCGCTGAGGGCGTCTCGATCGACACGAACGCGTACGCGTCGGCCTTCTATCTGACGACCGGCTTCCACGCCCTGCACGTCACCGGTGGCCTGATCGCCTTCCTCCTCGTGATCGGTCGCGCCTACGCGGTCAAGAACTTCGGACGCAAGGAGATGACCTCCTCGATCGTCGTCTCGTACTACTGGCACTTCGTCGACGTGGTGTGGATCGCTCTGTTCCTCGTCATCTACTTCCTGAAATAGGAGCTGATTCCCGACATGGCACGCACCACACAGCGCCGAAACCACGGACGACGCAGCCCCTGGGCAGCGGCCGCGCTGATCGGCATCGGCCTGCTCATCACGGGTGGCGCCTACGCGGGCGCCTCCGCCGCGATGGCCTCGACGTCCGAGCCGACGATCAACTCCGCTCTCACGATCGACGACGGCAAGAAGCTGTTTCAGGCGAACTGCGCCACCTGCCACGGACTCGACCTCCAGGGAAGCCTGGAAGGGCCGGCGCTGTACGGCGTCGGGGAGCTCTCCGTGCACTTCCAGATGAGCACCGGCCGGATGCCGCTGCAGATGCAGGGCCCCCAGGCCCCGCAGAAGCCCGTCCAGTTCACCGACGAGCAGATCGCGGCGATCGGCGCCTACATCCAGTCCACCTCCCCCGGACCGTCCTTCCCCGAGGAGGCCGTACTCGACGGCGACGGTGACGTCGCACACGGCGGTGAGCTGTTCCGCATCAACTGCGCGATGTGCCACAACGTCGCCGGCGCCGGTGGCGCGCTCACCGAGGGCAAGTACGCACCTGCTCTGCACACCACCACCCCGCTGAACATGTACGCGGCGATGGTGACCGGCCCCCAGAACATGCCGGTCTTCAACGACCTGAACCTGACTCTCGAGGAGAAGCGGGACATCATCTCGTACCTCCTCTACCTGCAGGACAACGAGTCCGCCGGCGGGTTCTCGCTCGGCTCCCTGGGCCCGGTGTCGGAGGGCCTCTTCATCTGGATCTTCGGGATCGGATCTCTGATCGCGATCACCGTGTGGATCACGGCGAAATCCAACTGACCGAATCATGAACACCAGCACGAACGAGGAGCAGCATGGCACACGAGGTTGACGCCCTCGAGCACGAGAGGGAGAGCTGGAAGCCCTCGGCCGGGCTCGCCGTCGTCGTCAGCGACCCGGTGCGCAACCCGGAGCTTCCTCCGCACCGCGAGCGGATGACGGACAAGGACCCCGCGGCGATGACGCGTGCGGTCCGCACGATCTACACGCTGTTCTATCTCTCGGTGGCGGGAAGCATCTGGGCGATCGCCGCCTACATGCTCTTTCCCATCGAGAGCGGTCGGATCGTCGACATCCGCGCGAACAACCTGTTCATCGGTCTCGGGATCGCGCTCGCGCTCCTCGCGATCGGCATCGCCGCGATCCATTGGTCCAAAGCCGTCATGCCCGACAAGGAGCACGTCGAGGACCGGCACGCGACCCGCGGCCGTGACGAGACACGGGCGGCCGCGATCGAGGTCTTCGAGGTCGCCAACGAGGAGTCGGGCTTCGGTCGCCGCGCCATGGTGCGCAACTCCCTCATCGCCGCGCTCGTCGCCTCTGTCGCCCCGGCCGTCGTCCTGTTCCGCGGCCTCGCGCCGTTCAACACGCCGACGAACCCGATCGCGGGCAACCCGGTCGCCCTCCTCAGCCACACGATGTGGGAGCCGGGCATGCGCCTCGCGCACGACCCGACCGGAGAGCCGATCCGCGCCGCCGACGTCACCATCGGGTCCGCCGTGCACGTCATCCCCCAGCCCCTCGCCGGCCTTTCGCACGAAGACGGCTACCTGGAGGAGAAGGCGAAGGCCATCGTCCTCCTGATGCGCCTTCAGCCGGAGGACCTCATCGAGCCCGCCGACCGTGCCGACTGGTCGTACGACGGCATCGTCGCGTACTCCAAGGTCTGCACCCACGTGGGGTGCCCCGTGGCCCTGTACGAGCAGCTGACGCACCACCTGCTCTGCCCGTGCCACCAGTCGCAGTTCGATGTGACCGATCAGGCCAAGGTCATCTTCGGGCCGGCTGCCCGCCCGCTGCCGCAGCTTCCCATCACCGTGGACGCAGACGGCTACCTCGTCGCCCGCAGCGACTTCACCGAGCCCGTGGGCCCGAGCTTCTGGGAGCGTCATTGAGTACCGCAACCGCTGACCCGCAGGGGACGCCGGCCGAGGCCGGCACCCGCGACAAGCCGCTGGGCGGCCGCTTCGTCGGCGCCGCCTCGAACTACATCGACGAGCGCACCAGCCTCTCCGGCATGGTCAAGGAGCTCGGACGCAAGATCTTCCCCGACCACTGGTCGTTCATGCTCGGCGAGATCGCGCTGTGGAGCTTCGTCGTCGTGCTCCTCTCGGGAACGTTCCTGACGTTCTTCTTCCAGGCGTCCATGGCCGAGGTGCACTACACCGGCGCGTACGAGCCGATGCGCGGCATCGAGATGTCCGCGGCGATGGCGTCCGCGCTCGAGATCTCCTTCGACACCCGAGGCGGTCTCCTCGTACGCCAGCTGCACCACTGGGCAGCCCTGGTCTTCGTCGCCGGCATCGGTGTGCACATGCTCCGCGTGTTCTTCACCGGCGCGTTCCGCAAGCCGCGCGAGATCAACTGGGTGATCGGGTTCGTCCTGTTCATCCTCGCCATGGCGGAGGGCTTCACCGGCTACTCGCTCCCGGACGACGTGCTTTCCGGCAACGGACTCCGCATCATCGACGGCATGATCAAGGGCATCCCGCTCATCGGCACGTGGACGTCCTTCCTGCTGTTCGGCGGCGAATTCCCCGGGACCGCGATCGTCGGGCGTCTCTACGCCCTGCACATCCTGATCCTCCCGGCGATCCTGGTGGCCCTGCTCGCGGTTCACCTGATGCTGATGATCATCAACAAGCACACGCAGTTCGCCGGTCCCGGCCGCACGAACAGCAACGTCGTGGGCTACCCGATGATGCCGGTCTACATGTCGAAGATGGGTGGCTTCTTCTTCATCGTCTTCGGTGTGCTGGTGCTGATCGCGTCGCTGTTCACGATCAACCCGATCTGGAACTACGGACCCTACGACCCGTCACCGGTGTCCGCGGGAACGCAGCCCGACTGGTACATCGGCTTCGCCGACGGCGCGCTGCGCCTCATCCCGCCGCACTGGGAGTTCGTGCTCTTCGACCGCACCTTCTCCATGAACATCCTCGTCCCGCTCGTCGGGCTCGGTGTGTTCATCGTGCTGGTGATGATCTACCCCTTCATCGAGGCGTGGGTCACGGGCGACAAGCGCGAGCACCACATCGCCCAGCGCCCGCGGAACGCCGCGACCCGCACCGCGATCGGTGCCGCCGGTGTGACCTTCTATGCGGTCCTGTGGGCCGCGGCATCGTCGGACATCATCGCCACGCACTTCTGGCTGACGATGGAGGGTGTCATCCACGGCCTCCAGGCGGCGCTCATCCTGGGTCCGATCGTCGCCTATTTCGTCACGAAGCGGATCTGCATCGCGCTGCAGAAGAAGGACCGCGAGATCGCCCTCCACGGCTACGAGTCCGGACGGATCGTGCGCCTCCCCGGTGGCGAGTACATCGAGGTGCATCAGCCCGTCGACGAGTACGAGCGCTGGAAGCTCATCGACTATGAGACCTACGAGCCTCTGGTCGTGCGACCGAACGCCAAGGGAAGCATCCCGTGGCACCAGAACCTCCGGGCAGCGGTGTCGCGCTGGTTCTTCGAGGACCGCCTGACCCCTGTCACCCAGTCCGAGCTCGATGCCGCGCTGGCTCACCAGCACCACGAGCTCGAGCACATCGCCGAAGAAGAGGATCGGGAGCTGCAGGCGGCCCACGAGCGCGCCGGCGTTCCCGACGCGCCGCACGTCCCGATCGACGACGGTCACCAGTCGGAGACCGCTGTGCGTCCCTCCAACGTCATCATCCCGGAGGATGACGGCAAGAAGTCCTGACGGAACGTCGACCAGGAGAGCGGTCCCTCTTTTCTGAGGGGCCGCTCTCCTGTCTGATGCGCAGGAACTGGGCCCGCGCAGAGTGGCAGTCTTCCTCCGTCCCCTGGCAGGTCTGGGGGCCTCACCCGCGACACCGCATCGCTACGGTGAAGCCATGCCCTCAACAGACGACGCGATCGCCTACTTCCGCCGCCGACTCCAGCACGAGACCGATCCCGCGGACGTGTACGCGGCGCAGCGCGCCGGAGAACGCTTCACCCTGGTCGACGTCCGCGACGCGGCGGCGTGGGCGCAGGGACGAGTCCACGGCGCCGTTCACATCCCCCACGCCGAGCTTGCCACTCGGGCGCCGGAGGAACTGGACCCCGCGGTCCCCGTCGTGGTCTACTGCTGGAGCCCCGGCTGCAACGGCGGCGTGCGGGGCGCGCTCGCCCTCTCCTCGCTCGGCTACGACGTCAAGGAGATGATCGGCGGTTTCGAGTACTGGGCGCGCGAGGGTCTTCCCACCGTCTGCGACGCCGGTCCTCTCCCCCGCAGCTTCGATCCTCTCGTCACCGTCGTCCGACGCTGAGCCGGTCGGAGAAGTGGCCCTGAGACAATGCAGAGGACGATGAAGGCCCCCACCGAAGTGGGGGCCTTCATCGTCGTATCGGAACTCAGCGGGCGAAGTACCCGCGGTAGTACTCGTACACCCAGCCGACGATGGCCACGAGGAAGATCGCGACCCCGATGGGGAACATCCAGACCCCCACCGCGAGACCGAGGATCGCGACACCGGCGGACGCGGCGAGGACGATGGGCCACCAGGACCAGGGGCTGAACTCACCGAGCTCCGGGTCACCGTCGTCGATGTCGGCGGTCAGCGTGTCCTCGGGGAGCTCGCCGCCCTGCGCCTTGTGGACCTTGCCGATGTAGAAGGCGATCAGCGCGGCCATGAAGGCGAGGAACACCAGAGCGACGCTGCCGACCCACTCGATCGAGTTGGTGAAGATCGTCCAGTTGTTCGCGCCCGGGTTGGCGGCGGCTTCCGCCGGCCAGTGCGCGATGAGGTTCCAGCCGATGTAGAGGGCAGCCACGACGGCCGAGAAGACCGTCAGAAGCCACCACAGACCGGTATTGGTGCGCACTTACTTGACCTTTCCTTCGGCGACATCCACTACGGGAGCCTCGGGCGCGTCCTTCGCCGGGCCCACGCCGACCGGGATGCCGGCCTCGGGGTGGTTCAGGTCGAACGCGGGACGCTCGCTGCGGATACGGGGAATCGAGGTGAAGTTGTGACGCGGCGGAGGGCACGAGGTCGCCCACTCCAGCGACGCGCCGTAGCCCCACGGATCGTTGACCGTCACACGAGGCGCCTTGCGCGCCGTGATCCAGACGTTGAACAGGAAGGGGATCATCGATGCCGCCAGGACGATCGAGCCGATCGTCGAGAGCTGGTTCTGCCACGTCCAGTTGTCGAAGCTCGAGTAGTCCGCATAGCGACGCGGCATGCCGTCGACGCCGAGCCAGTGCTGTACGAGGAAGGTCATGTGAAAGCCGATGAACAGCAGCCAGAAGTGGACCATGCCCAGACGCTCGTTGAGCATCTTGCCCGTCCACTTCGGCCACCAGAAGTAGAACCCGGCGAACATCGCGAACACGACCGTGCCGAAGACGACGTAGTGGAAGTGAGCCACGACGAAGTACGAGTCCGACAGGTGGAAGTCCAGCGGCGGCGACGCGAGGATGACACCGGTTAGTCCGCCGAAGACGAACGAGATGAGGAAGCCGAGCGAGAAGACCATCGGCGTCTCGAAGGTGACCGAGCCCCGCCACATCGTTCCGATCCAGTTGAAGATCTTCACACCGGTCGGGACCGCGATCAGCATGGTCATGAGCGCGAAGAACGGCAGCAGGACCGCACCCGTGACGTACATGTGGTGCGCCCAGACCGCGACGGAGAGCGCCGCGATGGCGATGGTCGCGTACACGAGGGTCTTGTACCCGAAGATCGGCTTCCGGCTGAACACCGGGAAGATCTCGGAGACGATGCCGAAGAACGGCAGCGCGATGATGTAGACCTCGGGGTGGCCGAAGAACCAGAACAGGTGCTGCCAGAGCAGGACGCCGCCGTTCTGCGGGTCGTAGATGTGCCCGCCGAGGACTCGGTCCATGGCCGCCGCGAAGATGGCCGCAGCCAGGATCGGGAACGCCATCAGGATCAGGATGCTGGTGACCAGCGTGTTCCAGGTGAAGATCGGCATCCGCCACATCGTCATACCCGGTGCGCGCATCGTGATGATCGTCGTGATGAAGTTGACGGCGCCGAGAATGGTGCCGAAACCGCTCATGCCCAGCCCGAGCATCCAGAGATTGCCCCCGACGCCTGGCGAGAAGCTGGCGTTGGCCAGCGGTTGATACGCGAACCATCCGAACGCCGCGGCACCCTGCGGGGTCAGGAAGCCCGCGACGGCGATTGTGGATCCGAACAGGAAGAGCCAGAACGCGAAGGCATTCAGACGGGGGAAGGCCACGTCGGGCGCGCCGATCTGCAGGGGCAGCAGCGCGTTGGCGAATCCGGCGAACAGCGGCGTCGCGAACATCAGCAGCATGATCGTGCCGTGCATCGTGAACAGCTGGTTGTACTGGTCCTTCGTCGGGATGATCTGCATCCCGGGCTCGAACAGCTCGGCGCGGATGATGAGCGCCATCACGCCGCCGAGGAGGAAGAACGTGAAGGACGAGATCAGGTACATGTACCCGATCGTCTTGTGGTCAGTGGAGGTGATCCACTTGACGATGATGTTGCCCTTCTGCTCCGTGCGGTTGCGGCTCAGCAGAGCGGCCTGGCGCGGAGGGAGGGTGGTGGGCCTGCTCGGCCCCGATTCCTGGAGTGGGAACGTCGTCGCCATGGTCAGTCCTGTCCCTCGGGAGCGGAACCGCCCGTACCGGGCAGGTTCTGAAGTCGGTCGTACGCGTCGTTGATGTCGCCGGTCTGACCCGCGCCACGCAGAGAGGCGAGGTAGCTGTCGTATTCGGACTGGCTGACGACCTCGACGTTGAAGAGCATCATCGAGTGGTACTCGCCGCAGAGCTCGGCGCACTTGCCCGCGTAGGTGCCCTCACGGGTCGGCGTGAAGGACCAGTAGTTGTCCTTGCCGATGTACATGTCCTTCTTGTAGAGGAAGTCGATGATCCAGAAGGAGTGGATGACGTCACGCGACTGCAGCTTGATCTTCACCGTCTGGTCGACGGGGAGGTACAGGGTCGGAAGCTCGGAGACGATGTCTCCGCGGGCGTCGGTCTGCGCCTGCACGCCCATGCTCCACACGGTGTCCGCTTCGGTGTCACCGTCGTACTGGAAGTCCCACGCCCACTGCTTGCCGATGGCGGTGATCGACACGTCGGGGTCTTCGGTCTGGGTCTCGAGGATCGCCTGGTCGCGCGCGGTGAACGCGAAGAATCCGATGACCAGGATGAGCGGCACGATCGTGTAGAAGATCTCGATCGGCATGTTGTACCGCAGCTGGACCGGAAGCCCGACCTGCCCACGGCGACGGCGGTAGGCGATCACAGCCCAGCCCATGAGGCCCCAGGTGATCAGGCCGACCGCGAGAAGAACGATCCAGGAGTTCACCCACAGCCCCGACACCATCTCGGTGTGGTTCGTCGCGGGCGTGCCGTCTTCGACGAACCCGGGCAGGAAGCCGTTGAGCTCCGTGGGTGTGCAGCCGGCGAGGACGGCGGCCGCTGCGATCCCGACGGGGAGAACGGCCCAGCGGATTCGACGTTTCGGGGGCACGATGCACCTTTCGGGTCGCGGATATTTCATCCGCCAGTCTAGGGCAAGCGCCCAGGGTATTCAGGCCATCCGCCCAGGTTCCACGGGGTCTCGGACACGGTAAACACCGGGTCCGGCATCCTTTCGGAGCGAGCGTGGAACGTCGGGATTCCGGCCGGATCGGTCAGTGGAAGCTGTCCCCGCAGGCGCAGCTGCCGGCGGCGTTGGGGTTGTCGATCGTGAAGCCCTGCTCCGAGATCGTGTCCTTGAAATCGATGGTCGCGCCATCGAGGTACGGGACGCTCATGTCGTCGATGATGACCTCGACGCCGTCGAAGTCGACGGTCTTGTCGCCATCGAGGTAACGCTCGTCGAAGTAGAGCTGGTAGATGAGACCGCTGCAGCCGCCCGGCTGAACCGCGACGCGCAGACGGAGGTCGTCGCGCCCCTCCTGCTCCAGCAGGGTCTTCACCTTGAGGGCGGCGGCATCGGTCAGCAGAACGCCGTGCTCGCGGGCGGCCTGATCGGTCGTCAGCGCGGTGTCGGTCATGGCACTCCTCGTCACGGCCGCCTCGGATGGCGGATACGAATGATTCTACGCGCCGTGTTTCCGCACACGGGTCGCCGAGCGGGCGACGTCACGATCCGTCGACGACACGCCGATCCAGGCGCTCCAGCAGCAGCGCCTCGGAGAGGACCGCGTTGCGGAACGTCTCGAGGTGAAGCGACTCGTTCGGGCTGTGGGCCCGCGAGTGCGGATCCTCGACGCCCGTGACCAGGATCTGGGCCGCCGGGAACTCCCGCACGAGGTCCGCGATGAAGGGGATGGATCCCCCCACCCCGATGTCGACGGGGTCCACTCCATACCCGCGGGCGAGGGCCTCGCGCGCATCCGCGACCGCCCATCCCCCGGTGTCCACGAGGAAGGCGTCGCCGAAGTCCACATCGGAGAACTCGATCCGCGCACCCCATGGGGCGTGCGCACGCAGGTGCCGTTCGATGGCGGCGAACGCCTCCCGCGCGGGCTGGCCCGGCGCGACGCGCGCGCTGATGACGAACGACGCCTCGGGCGAGAGGGTGTTGGAGGCGTTCGCGAGACTCGGGGTGTCGGACCCGGTGATGGTGATGGACGGCTGGTTCCAGATGCGGGACAGGATGCTGCCCCGCCCGACCGGCTGCACACCGGCCGGCAGCCCGGCCTCGTCGCGGAGAGTCTCCTCGGAGTACGCGGGGGTCTCCGCATCACGCGCATGGAGCCCCTCCACCGCGACCGCCCCGTCGGCGTCCCACAGCGTGGAGAGCAGCGTCACACCGGCCATCATGGCGTCGGGCACGGCGCCGCCGAACATCCCCGAGTGGGACGCGTGCTCGAGCGTGCGCACCCGGAGGGTGAACCGGGTGTTGCCGCGCAGCGACACGGTGAGCGCTGGGGTGCGCGCGTCCCAGTTCCCCGAGTCGGCGACGACGATCACGTCGGCGCGGAGGATGTCGGCGTTCTCGGTCAGGAAGCGCGCGAAGGAGCGCGACCCCGCCTCCTCCTCCCCCTCGAAGAACAGCGCCACCCCGAGGTCCGGGTCGCCCGACACCTCGGCGAGCGCGCGGAGCGCGGCGATGTGCGCCATGATGCCCGCCTTGTCGTCGGCGGCACCGCGCCCGTAGAGGCGACCGTCCCGGACGGTCGGCTCGAACGGAGGCGAGTCCCACAGCGCGTCGTCGCCGACGGGCTGCACGTCGTGGTGGGCGTAGAGGAGGATCGTCGGCCGCCCGTTCTTCGCGGGGCGCCGCGCCACCACGGCGGGGGCACCGATCTCGTCGGAATCGGGAATGGCCGCACGTCGGATCTCGACGGTCTCGAACAGTCCGACCGCGCGCGCCAGCTCGGCCACCGCCTCCGCGCTCCGCTCCAGCTGACCGGGGTCGAACCCCGGGAACGCGACGGACGGGATCCGCACGAGCGCGCCGAGGTCGGCCAGAGCGGACGGGATGCCGGAGTCGACTGCCTCGTGGACAGCGGACTCCCGGGTGTGTTCGGAGACCATGCGGGTAATCTTAAGGGCACCCCTGACCGATTCCCCGAGGATGATCGTGGCCCAGACACCCGCTGCCCCTGCACCCAACGACGCGTCGAGCGGCGACTCCCTCTCGGGCAAGGGGCGCCCGACCCCCACCCGTGCGGAGCGCGAGGCGGCCCGGAAGCGGCCCCTCGTCGCCGATACCAAGGAGGCCAAGGCGCGCGCCCGCGCCGAGCTGCAGGCGCAGCGCGAAAAGGCACGCCAGGGCATGGCGAACGGCGACCCCCGCTACCTGCCCGCCCGTGACCAGGGCCCGCAGCGCAAGTTCGTCCGCGATTTCGTCGATGGCGGGTGGCACCTCGGCGAGGCCGTCATGCCCGCGATGATCGTGGTCATCCTCGCCACCTTCATCCCGGTGGCAGCCGTGCAGTTCTACTCGTTCGTCGGACTGTGGATCTTCATCCTCTTCGTCATCGGCGACATGATCATCACGTCCATCCGCGCCAAGGCCGGTGTGAAGGAGCGCTTCGGCGCCGACCGCATGGAGAAGGGTCTCGGCTGGTACGCCGCCATGCGCACCATCCAGATGCGCTTCCTGCGGCTCCCGAAGCCGCAGGTCAAGCGCGGCCGGAAGCCCTGAGCCGCTTCTCCAGACCCCGGTTGATCTGCCGAGCCCACAGCGGGCCGCGGTAGAGGAATGCGGTGTACCCCTGCACCAGGTCGGCACCGGCATCCAGTCGTTCCTGCACGTCCTCTGCGGTATCGACGCCGCCCACCGAGATCACGCAGAATCCGGCGGGAACGCTCCCCCTCACCAGGCGCAGCACCTCGAGCGAACGCGCGCGCAGAGGCGCGCCGCTCAGGCCCCCCGCGCCGGCAGCCTCCACCACGTCGGCGGAGGTCCGCAATCCCTCGCGCGACAGAGTGGTGTTCGTCGCGATGATTCCGGCGAGGCCCAGGTCGACGGCCAGGCCGGCGACGGCGACCACCTCGTCGTCGGGCAGATCGGGCGCGATCTTGACCAGGAGAGGCGTGGTGCCCGCCGCGTGACGGACCGCCTCGAGCAGAGGACGCAGGGTCTCCACGGCCTGGAGGCCCCGCAGGCCCGGGGTGTTCGGTGAGGAGACGTTGACCACCAGGTAGTCCGCGAGCGGCGCGAGGAGCGACGCGCTCCGCACGTAGTCGTCCGTCGCCGCCGCGACGTCCACGACCCGGCTCTTGCCGATGTTGACGCCAAGGACGGCGCGACGCGCCCGTCGGCGCAGCCGCCGCAGACGAGTCGCGGCCGCCTCTGCACCTTCGTTGTTGAAGCCCATGCGATTGATGACGGCACGGTCGGGGACGAGGCGGAACAGTCGTGGGCGGGGGTTCCCCTCCTGCGGCACGGCGGTGATGGTCCCGACCTCGACGTGCCCGAAGCCGAGCGCGTGGAGACCGCTCGCCCCGAGGGCGTCCTTGTCGAACCCGGCGGCGACGCCGAACGGCGACGCGAAGCGCAGGCCCAGCGCGGAGGTGGCCAACTCGGGTGCGGGCTTGGTCAGGGCGCGCGCGATCCACGCGAACGGCGGGATCCCGAGGATGCGGATGACCGTCATCGCCCCGTGGTGGGCGGTCTCGGGATCGATACGGGCGAGGACGGTCCGGAAGAAGAAGGGATACATCGGCTCCAGGGTATCGCCGGGCGCGCCTACTCCTGATCGACCCCGGCCGCGGCGGGATCGTCCGCGGCGCGGGCGTGATCAATCCGCAGCTGCTCGATGGCCGCCTCGAAGTCGTCGAGCGAATCGAACGCCTGATACACGCTCGCGAAACGGAGATACGCGACCTCGTCCAGATCCCGCAGGGGTCCGAGGATCGCGAGTCCGATCTCGTTGGCGTCGATCTGAGAGGCCCCGGTCTGTCGGACCGTCTCCTCGACCCGCTGCGCCAGCATCGCGAGGTCCGCCTCGGTGACGGGACGACCCTGGCACGCCTTGCGCACGCCGGACATGACCTTCTCACGGCTGAAGGGTTCGATGACCCCCGAGCGCTTGATGATGTTCAGGCTGGCCGTCTCCACCGTGGTGAATCGGCCACCACACTGCGGGCACTGACGGCGCCGGCGGATGCTGAGACCATCGTCACTGGTCCGCGAATCGATGACGCGCGAGTCCGGATGGCGGCAGAACGGGCAGTGCATGACACCCGAGCCTACGTCGTCGCGTCGGCGTCACCCTCAAAACGCGCGGTGACGGCCTCTCCATGCGCCGGAAGGGCTTCCGCGTCGGCCAGGGTCACGATCGCCGGATGGACGAGCCGCAGCGCCTCGCGGTCGTACTCCACCACCTGTTGCGGACGCAGGAACGTCGCGGCGGAGAGCCCGGCAGCGTAGCGCGCCTGTCCTCCCGTGGGGAGCACGTGATTGCTCCCGGCGAGATAGTCACCGAGACTCACCGGCGTGTGGGCTCCGACGAAGACCGCTCCGGCGTGCACGAACTCCTCCGGACGAGGGTCGCTCAGGTGCAGCTCGAGGTGCTCGGGTGCGTAGGCGTTGCTGAACGCCGTCGCGGTCTCGCGGTCGTCGACGAGGACGACCGCCGACTGCTCGCCACGGAGTGCCTCTTCAACCCGCGCGGCATGCCGGGTGCGCGGCGCACGTTGGGCGACTTCGCGGACGACCGCTTCGGCGAGATCCGGCGACGACGTCACGAGGACCGCCGAAGCCTGCTCGTCGTGCTCGGCCTGGGAGATGAGATCCGCGGCGATGAGCCGAGGGTCGGCATCCGCGTCGGCCACGATGAGGATCTCGGTCGCACCCGCTTCGGAGTCCGTTCCGACCCGCCCGGCCACGGCACGCTTCGCCGACGCGACGAAGTTGTTGCCCGGACCGGTGACGACATCCACGGGCTCGAGGCCGAGCGCGGGGACGCCGTACGCGAAAGCACCGATCGCACCGGCACCTCCCATCGCGTACACCTCGTCGACGCCGAGCAGACGAGCCGCCGCAAGGATGACCGGGTGCACCCGGCCTCCGTGCGAGCTCTGGGGCGGGGACGCGAGAGCGATCTCCTGCACCCCGGCGATCTGCGCCGGAACGACGTTCATGACCACGCTCGAGGGGTAGACCGCTTTGCCGCCCGGGACGTACAGTCCCACGCGGCGGACCGGCTGCCACCGCTGGTGCACGCGCGCGCCGGGTGCGATCTCGGTGGTCACCGGGGGCGGGACCTGCGCGGCGGACCCGCGGCGAACCCGCGCGGTCGCCTCCTCCAGTGCCGCGCGGACGGCCGAATCGAGACCAGCCAGCGCCTCGTCGAAGTGGTCGGCGGGGACGCGGATGTCGTGGCCGGTCACGCCGTCGAAGCGGCTCGCCTGCTCGCGAAGCGCCGTCTCCCCCCGCTCGGCGACGTCGTTCACGACAGCCGTGGCGACCGTGAGCGCTTCCTCCCGCGCGACGGTGGCACGCGGGACGAGCGCCGTGAGGTCTGCAGGCAAGAGGGCGCGCCCGCGCAGATCGATCGTACGAAGCATCCTTCTACGCTAGCGCGCCCCCTCGGTCCGGGCCGCGCGCGGTGTCAACCGCGCGTGACGTCCGACACGTCGTGCAGGTAGCCGACCCGTCCGTCCTCGTGCCGGATGACGAACACCTCGCCGCGGTCCTCGATCACCAGCGCCCACGCGGTCGGGCCGATGCGGAAGAGCGGGATGCCGATCTCGTCGACGACGTCGCGCTCCTCGGGCGCGAGCGCCCAGAAGGCCTGATTGCTGACCGGGGTGCCCGTCGCGGTGTCGGTGTCTTCGACGTCGTCCTCGAGCGGTTCGGCGACGGGTTCGTCCGCGACCGTGTCGACGACGGTGACGGGCTCGTAGGTGTCACGGGTCTGAACGGGCTCCCACACCGCGGTCTGGGAGAAGTCCGCGTCGGGGCGTGCGTCGGTCTCATCGGCGGTCACCGCGGGAGCCTCGTCGGCCTCGGGCACGACCGCCGGCTCCGGGCGCACCGGAGCCGGACGCGGCGAGACGGGGCGGATCGGACGGGCGTTGCGGTGCGCGGGAATCTCGCGGCGGCCCTGGAAGTCGTCGCTCAGCGGCGGGATGAGGGGTGCGAAGACAGTGAGGACGACACCGGCCAGCATGAGGACGGCCATGATCCAGGTGACCCAGTTCCGCACCCAGGGGCCGCCGTCGATCGCGATCGTGACGGTCTCCCACAGGAGCTGGATCCACAGCACGGTCGACACCGAGAAGGCCACCGAGGCGAACTGATCGATACCGAGCGAGCCGACGCGACGGATGCCCTGAGGCGAGAGCCGGCGCAGAGCAAGGAGGAACACGGCGACCGTCGGAACGCCGATGGTCAGCACCCACAGGAGACCCGAGGTCCACACCGAGTTGAAACCCACCGTCGTGATCGACACGAACGACAGGATGAACGCCACCAGCCAGACGGCACCGATCGCCACCTCACGGATGGAGAAGGGGCCGACGCCGTACTGCGGGTCCTCGGTCGTGCTCGCGGCCGCGTCCTCCGACTCGGTGGTCGTGAGATCCCTCTGTTCGTCCGTCACGGTGTTCCCTTCTGCGTTCCTTCGACGCGGCGCGCGCCGTCGCCGATCCTACCTTCGGCGGATGAGACCGCCGTGAGATCACCCCAGGCACTGCGGCCCGAGCAGCCCCTTCAGCTCCCCGTACAGGTCCGCGGTGACACGGACCGGATGCGGCACCTCGAACACCTTCGCCGCTCGGCCTCTGTGAAGCTTGAGCGTGACCTCGGTGTCTCCCGGATGACGTCCCAGAACGGCGGCGAGCTCGCCCACGACGCGCTCGGTGGCGCGATTCTCGGGCATGAGGAGGGTCAGGGCCCCGGTGATGTCCACAGCCCCGAGATCGGGGACGAAGGCGGCTTGCGCGTGCAGGTTCAGTCCGTCGTCGCGTCGGGAGACCCGCCCGCGGACCACCAGGATCGAATCCGCCTGCAGCATCGAGGAGAACTCCGTGTAGGTCTTCCCCATGAACATGACCGTCACTTCACCGTCGAAGTCCTCGACGGTGATCATGCCGTACGGATTGCCGCTCTGCTTGGCCACGCGATGCTGCACGCTCGTGACGAGCCCGGCGACGGTGACCTGATCACCGTCATCGATGGTCTCCGACGCGAGGAGATCGTGGATGCTGGTGGAGGCGTGTTTGGCGAGCGGGATCTCCAGGCCCGCGAGCGGATGGTCGGAGACGTACAGCCCCAGCATCTCGCGTTCGAACGCCAGCTTGTCCTTCTTGGTCCACTCGGGCCGCTCGGGAACCTTCTGCGCCTGCGCGGGCTCGTCGTCCCCCCACAGCGAATCGAAGTCGAAGCCGACCTCGCCGTGGGCTTCGCGACGCTTGTCCAGGACAGCGGCCTCCGTGGCATCCTCGTGGATCTCCATCAGCGCGCGGCGCGTGGATCCGAGCGAGTCGAAAGCCCCCGCCTTGATCAGGGATTCCACCGTGCGCTTGTTGGCGACGTGCACCGGGACTTTCGCGAGGAAGTCGTGGAAGCTCGCGAACCCCCCGTCCGCGCGGGAGGCGACGATGCCGTCGACGACGTTGGTGCCGACGTTGCGGACCGCACCGAGACCGAAGCGGATGTCGTCGCCGACGGCGGCGAAGAACCGGATGGACTGACCGACGTCCGGCGGGAGCACCTTGATGCCCATGCGGCGGCATTCATTGAGATACACCGCCATCTTGTCCTTCGAATCCCCGACGCTGGTCAGGAGCGCTGCCATGTACTCGGCGGGATAGTGGGCCTTCAAGTACGCCGTCCAGTACGAGACCAGCCCGTACGCCGCGGAGTGGGCCTTGTTGAACGCGTAGTCCGAGAACGGCAACAGGATGTCCCACAGCGCCTTGATGGCGGCTTCCCCGAACCCGCGCTCCTTCATCCCGCCGGAGAAGCCCTCGTACTGCTTGTCGAGCTCGGACTTCTTCTTCTTGCCCATCGCGCGACGGAGGATGTCGGCCTGACCCAGGGAGAAGCCGGCCACCTTCTGCGCGATCGCCATCACCTGCTCCTGATAGATGATCAGGCCGTAGCTGATGTCGAGGATCTCCCGCAGCGGCTCCTCGAGCTCGGGGTGGATCGGCGTGACCTCCTGCTGGCCGTTCTTGCGGAGCGCGTAGTTGATGTGGGAGTTCGCACCCATGGGACCGGGTCGGTAGAGCGCGATGACCGCGGAGACGTCCTCGAAGTTGTCCGGCTTGAGCAGACGCAGGAGCGACCGCATGGGCCCTCCGTCGAGCTGGAAGACGCCGAGTGTGTCGCCGCGGGCCAGCAGCTCGTACGCCGCGCGGTCGTCCAGCTCCAGGTGCTCGAGGTCGAGCTCCTCGCCCCGGTTCATCCGGATGTTGTCGAGGGCGTCGGAGATGATCGTGAGGTTGCGCAGGCCCAGGAAGTCCATCTTGATGAGCCCGAGCGACTCGCAGGACGGGTAGTCGAACTGGGTGACGATCTGGCCGTCCTGCTCCCGACGCATGATCGGGATGATGTCGAGCAGCGGCTCGCTCGACATGATGACGCCCGCCGCGTGCACGCCCCACTGGCGCTTGAGTCCTTCGAGCCCCAGGGCGCGGTCGAAGACCGTCTTCGCCTCCGGGTCGCCGTCGATGAGGGCGCGGAACTCGCTGGCTTCCTTGAAACGCGGATGCTGGTTGTCGTACATGCCGCTCAGGGGCATGTCCTTGCCCATCACCGCGGGCGGCATCGCCTTGGTCAGCCGCTCCCCCATGCTGAAGGGGAATCCGAGGACACGGCCGGCATCCTTGAGCGCCTGCTTGGACTTGATGGTGCCGTAGGTGACGATCTGGGCCACACGCTCGGAGCCGTACTTCTCCGTGACGTAGTCGATGACCTCGCCGCGGCGCCGATCGTCGAAGTCGACGTCGAAGTCGGGCATGGAGACACGGTCGGGGTTGAGGAAGCGCTCGAAGATGAGACCGTGCTCGAGGGGATCGAGGTCGGTGATGCGCATGGCGTAGGCGACCATCGACCCCGCACCCGAGCCGCGACCGGGACCGACGCGGATGCCGTTGTCCTTGGCCCAGTTGATGAAGTCCGCCACGACGAGGAAGTAGCCCGGGAACCCCATCTGGAGGATGATGCCGGTCTCGTACTCGGCCTGCTTCCGCACCCGGTCGGGGATCCCGCCGGGATACCGGTAGTGCAGACCCGCTTCGACCTCCTTGACCAGCCAGCTGTCCTCGGTCTCGCCGTCGGGGACGGGGAACCGGGGCATGTAGTTGGCGCTGGTGTTGAACTCGACCTCGCAGCGCTCGGCGATCAGAAGGGTGTTGTCGCACGCCTCCGGGTGCTCGCGGAAGATCTGGCGCATCTCCTGCGCGGTCTTGATGTAGTACCCGTCACCGTCGAACTTGAACCGGTTGGGGTCGTCCAGGGTGGACCCGGACTGCACGCACAGAAGCGCTGCGTGGGCGTCGGCTTCGTGCTGGTGCGTGTAGTGCGAATCGTTCGTGGCGACCAGCGGGATCCCGAGGTCCTTGGACAGACGGATGAGGTCGCTCATGACCCGGCGCTCGATCGAAAGACCGTGGTCCATGATCTCGGCGAAGTAGTTCTCCTTGCCGAAGATGTCCTGGAACTCCGCGGCGGCCGCGCGCGCCGCGTCGTACTGGCCGAGGCGGAGACGGGTCTGGACCTCGCCCGACGGACACCCGGTCGTGGCGATGAGCCCCTTCCCGTAGGTCTGGAGCAGTTCGCGGTCCATTCGCGGCTTGAAGTAGTACCCCTCGATGCTCGACAGCGAGCTCAGGCGGAAGAGGTTGTGCATCCCCTCGGTGCTGTGGCTCCACATCGTCATGTGGGTGTACGCACCCGAGCCGGAGACGTCGTCGCTCTTCTGCTCCGGACTCCCCCACGCGACACGGGACTTGTCGCTGCGATGCGTACCCGGCGTCACATAGGCCTCGAGCCCGATGATCGGCCTCACTCCGGCGGACTTGGCGGCGTTGTAGAACTCGAACGCCGCGAAGGTGTTCCCGTGGTCGGTGACGGCGATGGCGGGCATTCCGTACTCGGCCGCCGCCTGTGTCATCGCACCGATCTTCGCCGCCCCGTCGAGCATCGAGTACTCGCTGTGCACGTGCAGGTGTACGAAAGAGTCGGCAGCCACCCTTCGAGTCTACGAACGTGACCGACATCCCTCACGGGCCGATCCCGGGCGTCGCGTGATCCCGCACCCAGGTCGGCTGACCCTCTACCTGAGGGTGAAGGCTGCGCCCCCGGAACGCGCCTCTAGGGTGAGGAGATGGCCACACCTGACTTCGTCCTCGACCTGAGGCGGCACATCGGAACACGTCCGCTCCCGCTCGTGGGCGTGACCGCCGTGATCTTCCGCGATGAGAAGGTGCTCCTCGGGCGGCGCAGCGACAACGGCGCACTCACACCGGTGACGGGCATCGTCGACCCCGGAGAGGAGCCGGCGGACGCCGCCGCGCGCGAGGCACGGGAGGAGGCGGGCGTCGCCATCCGCGTGGAGCGGCTGGCCTGGGTGCACCAGATCCCACGGATCACCTACTCCAACGGCGATCAGGCGGATTACCTCGACCTCACCTTCCGCTGCGCGTGGGTGTCGGGGCATCCGGAGCCCGTCGACGGGGAGATGACCGAGGTCGGCTGGTTCGACCTGCACGAGCTGGATGCGGTCTCTGCGGAGATGCGGCGGCGGATCGCGCACGCGATGGCCGAGGACGACCCGGCCCGGTTCGAGGGAGGCCGGTGAGGCGTCATCCGTTGCGGAGGATCTCCAGAGCACCGGCGAGATCGGCGGGGTAGGGCGACGCGAAGGAGGACCACTCCCCCGTCGCCGGGTGCGTGAACGCGAGCTGATGGGCGTGCAGCCACTGCCGCGTCAGTCCCAGGCGTGCGGCCTGGGTGGGATCAGCCCCGTACAGCGGGTCGCCGACGCAGGGATGACGATGGGCGGCCATGTGCACCCGGATCTGATGCGTGCGTCCGGTCTCGAGGTGGACTTCGAGGAGCGCGGCCCCGCGAAAGGCCTCGAGCGTCTCGTAGTGGGTGACGGAGTCCTTGCCGTCCGGCGTGACCGCGAACTTCCACGAATGCGACGGATGCCGCCCGATGGGCGCGTCGATGGTGCCGACGAGGGGATCGGGGTGCCCCTGGACGACGGCGTGGTAGATCTTCTCCACCTCGCGCTCCTTGAACGCCCGCTTCATGGCGGTGTACGCCGGCTCGGTCTTCGCGACGACCATGAGCCCGCTCGTCCCGACGTCCAGTCGATGGACGACGCCCTGCCGCTCTGCCGCACCCGTCGTCGCGATGCGGTATCCGCCCGCTGCGAGGGCACCGAGGACCGTCGGCCCGTCCCATCCGACGGAGGGGTGTGCAGCGACGCCCGTCGGCTTGTCCACGACCACGATGTCGTCGTCGTCATACACGATGCCGAGGTCCGGAACGGCGACGGGCACGACGCGGGGCTCGGCTCGAGGAGACCACGTCACCTCGAGCCACGCGCCCGCGCGCAGGCGATCCGACTTCGACAGCGCACGTCCGTCCATGCGCACACCGTCCGCGTCGGCCACCTCCGCGGCGAATGTGCGGGAGAACCCGAGCATCTTCGCCAGCGCGGCATCGACGCGTGCCCCGTCGAGCCCGTCGGGGATGGGGAGGCTCCGGGATTCCATATCAGCCGACGCGGTCCGCGGGATCGGGATCGGCGTCCGGAGCGGCTTCCTCGGCGCGATCGCGGCCTTCCCGCGTGCCGTCCATCCGGAGACCCGTGACGACGAGGATGGCGACGCCGATCATCATCGAGACGATGAAGATGTCGGCGATGTTGTAGATCGCGGGCGGGAATCCCAGCCACATCCACGGGGTGTTGATGAAGTCGATCACGTGCCCCACGGCGAAGCCGGGCTCGCGCAGGAGACGATCGGTGAGATTGCCGAGGACACCGCCCAGGAGGAGGCCCAGTCCGACGGCCCACAGCCGGGACGACACCCGCGTCACTGCGAGCCACACGATGATCACGGCCACGGCCGCGAGCGCGAGCGTGAAGACCCAGGTCGCGCCCTCGCCGAAGGAGAATGCGGCGCCGGGATTGCCGATCAGATAGAAGGAGAGGAAGTCACCGAGGACCGGCACGGTCTCCGCGTACGGGAGGTTCTCGAGTGCCAGGTGCTTCGTGAACTGATCGGCGGCCAGCACCGTCACCGCGAGGATCGCGATGAGGGCGCCGGCCGCCGAACGACGAAGCGGTCTTTTCGCCGCCAAGTTCTTACAGGCCGATGGCAGACACCGGCTGCGAGCCGGACGTCGTCGCCGTCGTCTCGAGGTCGCGGAGCTTGCCCTCGATGTAGCTGCGCAGCTGCGAGCGGTAGTCGCGCTCGAACTGACGGAGCTCGGAGATGCGGTTCTCGAGGGTGGCGCGCTCGCGGTCGAGACGGGCCACTTCCTCGCGGCCGCGCGTCTCGGCCTCGGAGATGATCGACGCAGCCTGCGCCTGGGCGTCGGCGATGAGCTGATCGCGCTGCGCGCGGCCCTCCGCGACGTGCTCGTCGTGCAGACGCTGAGCGAGCTCGATGATTCCGGCGCTGGCGGCACTCGGCGCCGTGGAGCCGGTCGTCTCCGGCGCCGGAGCGGTCTCAGCCGCGGGGGCCGGGACTTCTTCGTCGACCGCCGCGGGCGCCTGCTCGGCGGCCTCTTCCGGGGCGGAGCCCGACTCGTACGCGGCGAGCTTGGCCTTCAGCTCCTCGTTCTCCGCGATGGTCTTGCGCCACTCCACGACGATCTCGTCGAGGAAGTCGTCGACCTCGTCCGGGTCGAAACCCTCCTTGAAGCGGACGTGCTGGAACTGCTTGGTGACGACGTCATCCGGGGTCAATGCCATGGTGATTCCTCTTTCGAGCGCTCTGGTCGCTGGCCGATGTCCGGGCGGCCGACCTGGGCGGCCGGTCGTATCTGGAAAGCATAGTCGCCGGGTGCGGACGCTGTCGAAGACGCCGCCCCGGCACGGGGGTCATCCGGCTCCGGCGATGCTGCGGGTGACGCTGAGCAGGATGAAGCACAGCAGCATCGTCAGAGCGAAGCCGAAATCGATCGCGATCGTGCCGACGCGCAGCGGCGGAATGAACCGACGGAAGGTGCGGATCGGAGGGTCGGTGACGGTGTACACGACTTCCGCCGCGATCAGGCCCGCACCGCGCGGGCGCCACTCCCGGTTGAAGATCGGGATCCACTCCAGGACGAGGCGCGCGAAGAGCACGAACACGTACAGGAGGAGCAGGAAGTTGAGTATCGATGCGATGAGTTGGACGACGGCCACGTAGCCAGACTACGGCTGAGTGAAGGGCACGGCGTCCGCGTCGGCGTGTGCGACGGCACCGTCACCCGACACCGCGACGTTCTCCGGCGAGAGCAGGAAGACCTTGCTGGTGACGCGCTCGATGCGTCCATACAGGCCCAGGGACAGCCCGCTGGCGAAGTCGATCAGGCGACGCGCGTCGGCGTCGCTCATCTGCGACAGGTTGATGATGACGGGGATGCCGTCGCGGAAATTCTCTGCGATCGTCTGCGCGTCCCGGTACTGCTTCGGGTGCACGGTCAGGATCTCGCTGACAGCCGTGGGAGCGGGCTGGCGGACCACAGCGGGTCGGTGCAGAGGTGTCACGGGTGCGGCCTTCTCGACGGTGGCGGTCTTGTTGCGATTCGTCGGCTGCGGAGCCGGCTCCTCGTAGACCTCTTCTTCGTCGGCCAGACCCAGGTACACCATGGTCTTCTTGAGCGGGTTCGACATCGCATCCTCCGTTGTGCTCATCTGTTCCGAGGTTAACCGCGGAGCGGGCGCGGACCCGTGATTGCCGAGCCGATGCGCAGGTGTGTCGCGCCCGCGGCGATCGCCTCTTCGAAATCTCCCGTCATCCCCGCCGAGATCGCCGAGGCGGAGGGATCCACAGACCGGACGGATTCCGACATCCGGGCCAGACGGGCGAAGGCACGCGCCGGCTCCTCGTCGAGAGGCGCCACGGCCATCACTCCCCGCAGACGCAGCGTCCGGCATCCGGTGACGTGCTCTGCGAGGGCGAGGAGCTCATCGGGGTGCACGCCTCCGCGCGCGGGATCGTCCGTGAGGTTGATCTGCAGGAAGACATCGAGTGCGGGCGCGTCCGGGTCCCCCGCCGCCGCGTCGAGCGCGTCGGCGAGTCGCGGTCGGTCGAGGGAATGCACCCCGTCGGCGACGGCGCGGATCGCGCGCGCCTTGTTCGTCTGGGCCTGGCCGACGAAATGCCATCGCAGGTCGGCGAGATCGTCGAGCTCCTGTGCCTTCGCGCTGAGCTCCTGCTGGCGGTTCTCCCCCACGTCACGGACTCCGGCTGCCCGGAGCGCGCGAACGAGAGAGGCGGGGTGGAACTTCGTCACCACGATCCGGGTGATCTCCGCCGGATCACGGCCGTTCGCTCGCGCCACCTCGGCGATGCGCGCGTCGACGGCGCCGAGACGCTCGATGAGGGTCTCAGCGCCGTCGGGCACGGGCGCGTCGGTCACGGCGGGGTCGACGTCACTTCAGGAAGTCGGGGATGTCGAGGTCGTCGTCGCCGAACGCGGAGTCGTAGCTGGTGTCCGCGGTGACGCTGACAGGCACCGGAGCCGCCTCGGCGCGCTCGGGCGCGGGCGCCTCGGGGACGGCCGCCGGCATGGCGGGCGGTGTCATGACGCGGGCCGCGGTGATCGGCTCGATCCGTGCCTGGGGCTCGCCGCCGTCGAAACCGGCTGCGATCACCGTCACGCGGACCTCGTCGCCGAGCGTGTCGTCGATGACGGTTCCGAAGATGATGTTGGCCTCGGGGTGCGCGGCCTCCTTCACCAGCTGTGCAGCGTCGTTGATCTCGAAGATGCCGAGGTTCGATCCACCCTGGATGGAGAGCAGGACGCCGTGTGCTCCTTCGATCGAGGCTTCGAGCAGGGGCGACTCGACCGCCAGTTCGGCGGCCTTGATGGCGCGGTCGGCGCCTCGGGCGGAGCCGATGCCCATGAGCGCGGACCCCGCACCCTGCATGACCGACTTGACGTCGGCGAAGTCGAGGTTGATCAGCCCCGGGGTCGTGATGAGGTCGGTGATGCCCTGGACACCCGCGAGCAGGACCTGGTCCGCCGTCGCGAAGGCCTCGATCATCGAGATCCCGCGGTCGCTGATCTCGAGGAGGCGGTCGTTCGGGACGACGATGAGCGTGTCGACCTCTTCCTTGAGTCGCGACACGCCCGCCTCGGCCTGGCTCTGGCGACGACGTCCCTCGAAGGAGAAGGGCTTGGTCACGACGCCGATCGTCAGCGCGCCGATCGACTTGGCGATCTTGGCGACGACCGGAGCGCCGCCCGTGCCGGTACCACCGCCCTCACCCGCCGTGACGAAGACCATGTCCGCGCCGCGGAGGGCCTCCTCGATCTCCTCGGTGTGGTCTTCGGCGGCGCGGCGCCCGACTTCGGGATCCGCTCCGGCGCCGAGGCCGCGCGTGAGCTCGCGTCCGACATCCAGCTTGACGTCGGCGTCGCTCATCAGCAGGGCCTGTGCATCGGTGTTGATCGCGATGAACTCCACCCCGCGCAACCCGAGCTCGATCATGCGGTTGACGGCGTTCACGCCGCCTCCGCCCACACCGACCACCTTGATGACGGCGAGGTAGTTCTGGTTCTGGCTCATGCCGGCCTCCGTAGCGCCCTAAACCTGCGTAACCTTCAACTTCTCGTTGAGGTATAAAGAATTACCCGGTATGCAATTCCTAGCTCGAAGGTAGGCCGCGCTCCTCGCCGCGCCCGGAGCAGGCTGGGCGTGTCGCGACATCGCCGCTCGATGTCGTGGGGCGCCTCAACTGAAGACGACGGATGCGGGCGACGAGACGTCGTAGACCCGGACGTCCGCGGGGGGTCGCGCCGTCATCGCCGCCTCAAGGACCACGGCCTTGAGCCCGGAGTCCTCGGCGCTGCCCCACACCACCCGCGTGCCGGTCTCGCCCAGCACGAGGGTGACGTCATCGGCGGTCGATGCCTCCACCTCGGTCACCTGCGCCGCGATACCCGCCGGGAGCGATCGGATGACGCGGCCCGCCGCCTCGAACGCATCCCCCTGCGCACCCCCGTCGATCCGCAGGATCGGGGTTCCGGGCCCCGCCTCGGCCGTGGTCGACAGCACCACGCCGGCCGCATCCACGAGGGTGAATCCGGACGAGCTCTCGAAGACGCCGACCGCCGTGCGCTCGACGACGCGGACGACGAGCTCGTGCGGCGGCCGCGCCTCGATCGCGTAGGTCTCGATGAGCGGGAACTCCGCCAGCACGTCGTGGACGGCATCGGCATCCACGAGGGGCAACGGCGTGCCGACCTGATCGCCGAGGGCCGCCTCCACACGCGTGGCGTCGAGCTGCTCGGCGCCGAGCACCCGCACCTGCTCCACCGCGAACAGCGGGCTGTAGGCGACACCGAGGGTCGCGAGGGCGAGAAGGAGCACCGCGCCGCCGGCTCCCAGCCAGACCGCGCGCCGCCGCCGCTGCCGCACCGTGAACCGGCGGACCTCGGCGCGGAGCGCTCTCCGTCGCGCGCGTGCGGCGCGCCACACGTCACGCGGGCGGACGGGTGCGGGAGCGACGGACGGGCCGTCCTCTGCCGATCCTGCCGCAGGCCCCGACGGCGGGACGGTGGACGCGGCGTCGAGCGGGATCACCACGGCGAACGGCGACTGCTCGACAGGGGCGCGCGCCCCATCGACCTCGCTCTCCGCGACGGAGGGACGCTCGGGCCGATCGCGCCGACCACCGCCGCCGTCGTCGACCGGCGGCGGCGGAAGGGGCGTCGGTCGGCGCATGCCTCAGCGCCCGCCTCTGTCGCCGGCGTCGTCGAGGGCGTCGAGGACCTGCGGGATGATGAGGTGCACGTTGCCGCATCCCAGCGTGATGATGAAGTCGCCCTCCCGCGCCACGGACGCCGCGTAGTCCGCGGCCTCCTGCCAGTCGGGCACATAGTGCACCGCCGCCGGGTCGCGGAACGCCGCGCTCACGAGCTCCCCCGTCACGCCGGGCACGGGATCCTCACGAGCACCGTAGACATCCAGCATGATCGTGTGATCGGCGCACGCTTCGAGCACCTGCGCGAACTCGCGGTACATCTCCTGGGTCCGCGAATATGTGTGCGGCTGCTGGATCGCGATGATGCGGCCGTCGCCGACCACGCTGCGCGCACCCGTCAGGGCCGCCTCCACCTCGGTGGGGTGGTGCGCGTAGTCGTCGTACACGCTCACCCCCCGGCGGACGCCGTGGAGGTCGAACCGTCGCACCGTTCCGGCGAATCCCTCCACCGCGCGGACGGCATCCTCGAGATCGACCCCGAGGGCCCCGAGGACCGCTACCGCTCCCGCGGCGTTGATCGCGTTGTGGACGCCCGGCACCGGCAGACGGGTGCGCACGGTGCGTCCGCCCGCCGTCACCGAGAACCGCAGCCCTCCCTCGGTGGCGATGTCGTGGACGCGCACGGCAGCGTCCTCCGCTTCGCCGAAGGTGATCACCCGCCCGTGGGACAGGCGAGCCCGCACCTCTCGCGCGCCGGGGTCGTCCGCCGAGATGACCACCGCTTCCGAGGCGCGATCGGCGAAACGGACGAAGGCGTCGAAGAACGCCGCGCGCGACCCCCAGTGATCGAGATGGTCGGGATCGACATTCGTCACGAGGGCGACGGCGGTGTCGTAGAGCAGGAACGTCCCGTCCGACTCGTCCGCCTCGATGACGAAGAGCTCGTCCGACCCCGTCCCGCTGGAGACCCCGAGCTGAGCGATGACGCCGCCGTTGACGAAGGTCGGGTGCACGTCGAGCCCCTGCAGCGCGGTGACGATCATGCCGGTCGACGTGGTCTTGCCGTGCGCCCCCGCGACGGCGACCAGACGGCGTCCGCCGATGAGCCAGTGGAGCGCCTGCGATCGGTGGATCACGGCCAGGCCCCGCTCGCGCGCGAGGAGGAACTCGGGGTTCTCCGGCCAGATCGCCCCGGTGTGGACGACGGTGTCGGCGTCGGAGGGCAGATGGTCGGCATCGTGGCCGACGTGCACGTCGGCGCCGAGCGCGGCCAGCTCTCGCATCACCGCGCTGTCGGCGCGGTCCGACCCGGAGACGCGGATGCCGCGGGCGAGGAACATGCGCGCGAGCCCGGACATGCCCGAACCGCCGATCCCGATGAAATGGGCGGCGTCGATGCGATCGGGGATGGGGAGGCTGAGGTCGGGTCTGATCATGGCCCGACAATCCTAGATCCGCTCGCTCCGCCTCCCCTGTGGGCGCGCGGAGCGGGCAGTCTGTATCGACACATTGATACATCGATGATACAAAAGACGTATGCCCCTCGACCTCGCCGATCCCGTGCAGATACTCACCGCCTCGTTCCTCCTCGCGCTCGCCGTGTTCGCGGTCGTGATGCTGTCGATCAGTCGCCGACGGTCGTGGGCCGAGCGCCAGGCCTTCCGGCTGTCGGAACGCGCGGGACTGCCGTTCGGCACCGACACGGTCCACGATGCCGTGGTCGCGCGTGTGCGGCGGAGCGCGACCGTGAGCCTGTCCTCGATCCTCGTGGCGGTCTCGGTCACCGCCGTCCTGTGGCTCGCGGTTCCCGTCGCCCGCTCCCCGTACCTGCTGTGGACGCTCGCGTTCGTCATACTCGTGGTGATCATCGCCGGAAGCACGCTCATCGAGCAGCTGCGGGACACCACCTTCCACCCCGCGCCGTCCGACCCACGTGTCGCGCGTCTCACCTCGGTCGGCATCCGTCATTATCTGGACGGGTGGCGCACGCGGACGCCGGACGTGCTCCTCTTCATCGGAGCCGTCGCGACCATCGGCGTCGGCATCGCCTCGATCGTCGCGCTCGTCCCGCCGACGTGGGTCGGCGTCGCGCTCCTCGCCCTGGTCTTCGCGGTCGCTGTCCGGGTGACGACGACCGCGATGGAGCGACGGATCCTCGCCCATCCGCAACCGGCGAAAGACGGGCTGCAGCTGGCATGGGACGATCTTTTCCGCTCGGATGCCCTCCGGTCATTGCGGATGAGCGCAGCCCTCGCCGCCTGGGTCCCCGTCGGCCTGTCGTTCGCGGTGCTGCTGCGTGCAGGCCTCCCGCTGTCCACCACCGACGCCGCAGCGGTCCTCGGGGTCTTCCCGTGGTGGGGCATTCCCGCCCTGCAGGTGCTGTACACGCTCGGGCAGGGTCGACTCAGCCCCGACCTCTTCCCACGCGGGTCTCGCGCGACCCCGGACGGGAGCCCCGCATGATCGTCATCGATCCGCGCTCGGCGGTACCGCCGTTCGAGCAGCTCCGCACGCGGATGATCGACGCGATGGTGTCGGGAGAACTGGCCCCCGCCTCGCGGCTGCCCACGGTGCGCCGACTCGCCGAAGACCTGGGCATCGCACCGGGAACGGTCGCACGGGCCTATCGCGAACTCGAATCGACGGGCTTCATCGAGACGCGCGGACGCAACGGCACCTTCGTCGCCCCGCGGGGAGACGAGACCGAACGCCGCGCTCAGCGCGCGGCATCGGAGTTCGTGGCGCAGATGCGAGCGCTGCGCGTGGATGCCGACACCACGATCGCCCTCGTGACCGCGGCGCTGCGGTCGCCCGCCGCGGACGGCGGTCCGGTCACCTCGTGACGCGACCGGCGAGGGCCTCGTCGACGAGCGCGATCAGGTTCTCCGTGCCGTGCCGCGTACCCACGCGCGCGGCGGCCTCGGCCATCGCGGTGCGACGCTCGGCGTCACCGAGGATCGGAAGGATGTCGCGCCGAACGGTGTCGCCGTCGAACCCCGCGTCCGCCAGCAGCACGGCGGCGCCGGCGTGCACCGCGGACGCCGCGTTCAGCGCCTGCTCGCCGTTCCCGACCGCATAGGGCACGTACGCCGCGGGCAGCCCCAGCGCGCCGATCTCGCTCACGGTCGCTGCCCCGGAACGCGAGACGACGAAATCGGCCGCCGCGAACGCGTGGTCCATCCGGTCGATGTAGCGACGGACCACGTACCCGGGAACACCCGGGTCCACCAGGTCGGACCTCTCTCCGGTCACGTGCACGAGCTGCCAACCGGCATCCAGGACGTCCCGCCATGCGGCGCCATGCCCCTCACCGAGCGCCTCGTTCAAGCGCTGAGCGCCGAGCGAGCCGCCGAAGACCAGGAGCGTCGGCCGGTCGAGGTCGAGCCCGAGATCCATGGCAGCGCGCGGGCGCACGGCCTGCACATCGAGGTCGACCAGCTCGCGCCGCAGCGGCATCCCGACGAATCGCCCGCCGCGCAGCGGTGTGCCCTCGAACGCCACTCCGACGGCCGCTGCCCGGCGGGCGCCGAGCACGTTCGCGAGGCCCGGCTTGGCGTTGGCCTCGTGGACGACGACGGGAACGCCGGCGCGACGCGCGGCGACGTACGCGGGAGCGGCCGCGTAGCCGCCGAACCCGACGACGAGGTCGACGTCGTGCGCGCGGATGTGCGCGCGCACCTGCGCGATGGCGCGGCGGAAACGCGCGGGGAATCCGACCGCCGCGCGATCCGGGCGGCGCGGAAAGGGCACCTTGTCGACGATCAGGAGGTCGTACCCGCGCGCCGGGACGAGGCGGGACTCGAGTCCTTCCCTCGTGCCGAGGACGAGGACCCGCGCGTCGGGTTCGCGCTCGCGCAGTCCATCCGCGACGGCCAGGAGAGGGTTGACATGTCCGGCTGTCCCGCCGCCGGCCAGAAGATACGTCGTCACCGCATCGAGCCTACCCGCGGCGGTCGACGAGCTCAGCGCGCCCGGGGGCGACGCACGGCGGCGCGCGCCGCTTCCCGGCGTCGGGCGACGTCCGGAAGCGTGCGGGAGAAGGCCAGCAGCACACCGCTGGCGAGCAGCACCGACATCAGCGACGTCCCGCCCTGCGACATGAACGGCAGGGGGACGCCGAGGACGGGGAAGACGCGGAGCACGACGCCGATGTTGATGAGCGCCTGTCCGACGATCCACACGGTGATCGCACCGGAGACGATACGCACGAACGGGTCATCGGTCTTGCGGATGATGTGGAAGGCACCCACCGCGTAGAGGGCGAACAGTCCGAGGACGACCGCGCAGCCGATCAGGCCGAGTTCCTCGCCGACGATGGCGAAGATGTAGTCGTTCGCCGCGGCGGGGAGCCAGTCGTACTTCTCACGGGAGTTGCCGAGGCCGAGCCCGAACACTCCCCCGCCGGCCAGCGCCCACATGCCGTGGAGCGGCTGATAGCAGTCGTTCAGGTAGTCCGAGAGGCAGTCGGTGTTGAGGAAGCTCATGAAGCGCCGCATCCGGTCCGGACTCGCGACGGCCAGATACGCCACCGCTGCCGCGGCGCCGAGGGCGGGCAGCACGAAGATCCGGAGGCGCACGCCGGAGAAGAACAGGGCGCCGAGGACCAGCAGGGCGAGGATCATCGCCGTGCCGAGGTCGTGGCCGGCGAGGACGGTGGCGATCACGAGCACCGCGACGGGAACGAGGGGGATGTAGACATGTCGCCACAGGGCCATGAGCGTCTGTTTGCGATACAGCACGTAGCCCACCCACAGGGCGAGGGCGAGCTTGAGGAACTCCGACGGCTGCGCCTGGAGCCCTGCGATGTTGATCCAGTTGCGGTTTCCGTCGTTCGAGACGCCGAGGGGCGTGAAGACGAGCAGCTGCAGCACCGTCGCCCCGATGAGCGCGGGCCACGCCATGCGCTTGAGGAAGGCCAGGGGCAGGCGGCTGGCGATGAACATCAGAGGGATGCCGAGGGCGGCGAACACGAGCTGCTTGACCGCCGCGTCCCAGGGCGCGACACCGGCCGCCGTGGTCGTCGCCGATGTCGCGGACAGCACCATGACCAGACCGAAGAGCGTCAGCAGCAGCGCCGTGGAGGCGATGAGGAGGAATTCGCTCGGCACCGGGGCGAACACCCGACCGAGGTTGACGCGCGCCGAGAGGCCGCGCCGCTCGGGTTCAGGGGCCGAGGTCGGGAGATTCCGGGGATGCGTCGTGCTCACCCTGCGCTCCCGTCCGGATCCGATCGTGCACCGCCGCGGCGAATCGGCGCCCGCGGTCCGCATAGGAGGAGAACTGATCGAAGGATGCCGCGGCCGGCGCGAGGAGGACCACGTCGCCGTCACGCGCGATCCCGGCGGCCAGTTCGACAGCCCTCGCCATGACGTCTTCAGTCTGAGCGGCGACCGCCTCGAACAGGGGCACCCCCGGCGCGTGTCGCGCGAACGCGTCGACGACGGCCGCGCGATCCTCTCCGATGACGACCGCCGCGGCGATCGAGGCCGCGCGGGCGGCCACGAGTTCCGAGATGTCGACGCCCTTGAGCAGACCGCCGACGATCCACACCGCCCCCGGGTAGGCCGCGAGCGACGATGCCGCCGCATGCGGGTTGGTCGCCTTGGAGTCGTCGACCCAGGTGATTCCGGCGTGCCGGGCGACGACCTCGATGCGGTGGGGATCCAGCCGGAAGGATCGGAGGGCGTCGCGGATGGCCGCAGGTTCGACGTCGAGGGAGCGCGCGAGTGCCGATGCCGCCAGGATGTTGGCGACGATGTGCGGAGCCGCCAGCCCGGCCTCGTCCAGCTCGGCGACCGTGGTGAGTTCCAGAGCGCTCGTCCGCCGTTCCTCGAGGAAGGCCCGATCGACGAGGATGCCGTCGACCACACCGAGATCGCTCGGACCGGGGACGCCCAGATCGAAGCCGATCGCGCGGGCACCCTCGACGACCTCGGCGTCCTCGACCATGACACGGGTGGCGGCATCCGCCTTGTTGTAGACGCAGGCGACGCGCGTGCGGTCGTAGACGTGCGCCTTGGCGTCGCGATAGGCGTCGTAGGAGCCGTGCCACTCCAGATGATCGGCGGCGAGGTTCAGACACACCGCGGCGTGCGGCGACACCGGCTCGGCGGAGTCCTGACCGCCGAGGTACCACAGCTGGTGGCTCGACAGCTCGACGACGAGGACGTCGAAGCCTCCGGGATCGCGGATCGCGTCGAGCACGGGCGTCCCGATGTTGCCGACCGGGGCGGCGCGAAGGCCGCCGGCGACGAGCATCGTGGCGGTCAGGCGGGTGGTCGTCGTCTTCCCGTTGGTGCCGGTGATGAGCACCCAATCCGCGGGCCGCCCGTCGGGGCGGACGACCTTGTCGCGCACGCGCCAGGCGAGCTCGACGTCCCCCCACAGCGGGATGCCGGCGTCCTGCGCCCAACGGACCAGCGGGTGGCTCGGGGCGAATCCGGGTGAGGCCACGACGACCTCGGGTGCGAAGGCGACAAGGGGGTCCGGCACCGCGTCCAGGGGCCCGGTCCAGGCCGCGACGCCGATGACGGGGAGGAGCCGCGCGTACTGTTCATCGGCGCCCTCGCTGACCACGAGCACCTCTGCTCCGAGCTCGGCCAGAGTGTCGGCGACGGAGAACCCGGTGACGGACAGGCCCAGGACGGCGACGCGCAGTCCCGCCCAGTCCGCGTACCAGCTGGTCAGCCCCTGCAGGCGCTCGGCGCTCACGTGCGGGTCAGCCATTCGACGTAGAAGAAGCCGACGCCCGAGACGGCGAGAAGACCGGCGATGATCCACATGCGCACGACGATCGTGATCTCGGGCCAGCCCCGCATCTCGAGGTGGTGGTGCAGGGGGCTCATGAGGAACAGGCGCTTGCCGCGGGTGACCTTGAAGTACGCGCGCTGGAGGATCACCGATCCGGAGGCGATGACGTAGACGCCGGCCACGAGCACCGCGAGGAGTTCGGTGCGGGTCAAGATCGCCATCGCGGCCAGGACACCGCCGATCGCCATGGACCCCACATCGCCCATGAAGACCTTCGCCTTCGGCGCATTCCACCAGAGGAATCCGACGAGCGCGCCGACGAATGCGGCGGAGACGATCGCGAGATCGAACGGATCACGGACGGCATAGCAGGCGGGCTGTGCCGACGCCGAGAGCGCCTCGCCTCCCCAGCACGCCTGGTTGAACTGCCAGAAGGCGATGAGACTGTACGCGCCCGCGACGAAGATGCCGGCGCCGGCGGCGAGACCGTCGAGCCCGTCGCTGACGTTCACCGAGTTCGAGAACGCCGTGCCGATGAATGAGATCCACGCGAGATACAGCAGCCAGCCGAGGATAGGACCGAGCACCATGAAAGACAACACGGGAACGTCACGGAAGACGGAGATGTAGGGGGATGCGGGCGTCTGACCCCACGGGTTGGGGAAGTTCAGCGCGACGATCGCGAACGGCACGAGGACGAGGACCTGACCGACGATCTTCCGCCACCCCGAGAGCCCCAGACTCCGCTGCTGACGCACCTTCATGTAGTCGTCGATGAACCCCACGGTGCCGAATCCGAGCATGAGCCAGAGGACGAGCAGCCCGGAGATCGTGGGCGGGTTGTTCCCGGTGTAGCCGCCGACCAGGTATCCCACGATGGTGCCGACGATGAAGATCGTCCCGCCCATGGTCGGCGTGCCGCGCTTGGCGCCGTGGCTGGGATTGTGCAGGTTCTCGGGAGTCCGGATGACCTGCCCCCACCCCCACCGGCGGAACAGCCGGAGGAAGACCGGAGTGAGGAAGAGGGTGAATGCCAGCGAGATCGCCGCCGCGGTCAGAAGAGATCTCACGAGAAGGATTCTCCCAGACGGTCGCCGAGGAACCGCAGCCCCACCGAGTTGGACGACTTCACCAGCACGCGGTCTCCGTCGCGGAGCTCACCCAGGAGGTAGTCGTACGCCTCGTCGGCCGTGGCGAAGAAGACCGCCTCGCCGTCCCACGAGCCCTGGGCGATCGCCTCGAGGTACATGCGGCGGGCTTCGGGCCCGACGATGACGATGCGCTGGATGCCGAGCCGAACGGCGAGGAGCCCGATGCGATCGTGCTCGTCCTCCGCGTACTCGCCCAGCTCGCTCATCGCGCCGAGGACCGCGACCGTGCGCTCCCCGGGACGGGTGATCTGCGCGAGGGTGCGCAGGGCTGCCGACATCGAGTCCGGACTGGCGTTGTACGCGTCGTTGATGATGCGCACACGCTCGGAGCCGAGGGGCTGCATGCGCCAGCGCTCGGCGAGCTCCAAGGTCTCCACGCGGGCGATCGCATCCGTGAGGCTGACCCCGAGCGCCGTCGCCGCGGCGATGGCCGCGAGGGCGTTCATCACGTGGTGCTCGCCGAGCACACGCAGATGCAGGGCCGCTGACCCACCATCCGCGATCACGGTGCAGTGCGTCCCGGACGCGGTCACCTCGACGGATTCGGCGCGGACGTCGGCGTCGGCGCCGCGGCCGAACCATCGCACACGCACCCCGCCCTCCGCGGCGATCGGCGCCATCGCCGCCACGCGGGCGTCGTCCGCGTTGAGGACCGCAAGCCCTCCCGGTCGCACGGCGCGGACCAGCTCGGACTTCGCGTGGAACGTCGCCTCGATCCCCCCGAACCCGCCGGCGTGGGCCATTCCGACCATGAGCACGATGCCGACGTCGGGGTGGACGAGACCGGCGAGCCGGGCGATCTCCCCCGGCGCGCTCGCACCGAACTCGCTGACGAGGTACCGCGTGCCGGCTCCGACGCGGAGCATCGTCAACGGCGCCCCGACCTCGTTGTTGAACGAGGCCCGGGGCGAGACCGTCTCCCCCTCGCCCTCGAGGATCCGGGCGAGGAGATTCTTCGTCGTCGTCTTGCCGTTCGAGCCGGTGATGCCGACGATGCGCAGGTCGCCGCGCTCCCGGACGTCGGCGACGACGGCACGGGCGAGATCGGCCAGGGCCGCCACGGCATCCGCGACGACGATCTGGGTCAGCGGCGCGTCGACCGGCCGTTCCACGAGCGCGAGCGCCGCTCCGGCATCCGCCGCGGTGGAGACGAAGCGGTGGCCGTCGGTGGTCTCCCCGGGCTTGGCGACGAAGACGTCCCCGGGACCGATGAGGCGGGAGTCCGTGTCGACCGTGCCCGACACGATGGTGTCAAGGGTGTCGTCGCCGAAGAGGCGGGGTTCGCCGGCGGTGGCGCGGGCGATCTGGGCGATGCTGAGAGGGATCATGTGTTCTCCGGCCGGGTCGGAGTGCTCATCCGAACTTCGGCAGAACCTCGGGCGACGTCGTGGAGGGCATGACGCGATAGGTCTTGAGGACCTGGGTCATGGCCTTCTGGAACGCGGTCGCGTTGGCCGCAGACGATGTTACCTTCGTCGGCTCGTCGAGGGTGACCACGACGAGGTACTCGGGGTCGTCGGCGGGGGCGAATCCCACCATCGAGGTGTAGTAGACGCCGGCCTTGTATCCGCCGGTCACGGGGTCGACCTTCTCACCCGTTCCGGTCTTGCCGGCGACCCGGTACCCGGGGATCGCGACCTGCGGCGAGTAGGACGCCTGCAGGAAGACGTTCTCGAGCATGGCGCGCACCTGCGCGGCGGAATCCTCGCTGATCACGCGCTCCGGCTCGGGCAGCTCGGGCTCGGTGACCGTGCCGTCGGCGGCGGTGCACGACTCGATCAGGGAAAGCGGCATCCGCACCCCGTCGTTGGCGATCGCGGCGTAGGCGCCCGCGAGCTCGGGCATCGTGGTGGTCAGGCCCTGGCCGAACGACGTGTTGTAGAGCGTCTGGTTGTCCCACTGGTCGGATGGACGCAGCACACCCTGTTCCTCGCCGTAGAACGAGACGGCGCTCCCCTCACCGATGCCGAACCTCTGGAAGTAGTCGTACCGGGTCTGCGCGTCCACCGTCTCGCTGAACTTCGAGATGCCGGCGTTGGACGAGTCGATGAGCACGCCGGTGAGGGTGTAGGCGTACGCGGGGTGGGCGAACGCGTCGCGCACCCGGGCCCCGTTGGCGAAGGTCTCCTGGCTCGAGGCGACGACCGTGGACTCGGTGTTCTGCCCCCCGGCGTCGACGACCGTGGCGGCCGTGAGCGCCTTGAAGGTCGACCCCGGCTCGAAGGTGCCGCGGAAGATCCAGTTGCCGCGGTCGTTGAGCTCGCTCGCGAGGGGGTCGTTGGGATCGACGCTCGGGTACTCCGCGGCGGCGCGGATCTTGCCGGTCTTCGTCTCCACGACGAGGATGCCGCCGCGCTGGGCGCCCATGTCCTGCACCTGCTCGCCGATGAGCTGCTGGAGGTACCACTGCAGGTCGCGGTCGATCGTGAGCGCGAGGGTGCCGCCGTCCTCGGCGGGCTGCACCTTCTCGGTGCCCGGGATCAGGACGCCGTCCTTGCCCCGCTGGAAGGTGCGTGAACCCTCGGTGGGGGCGAGGCACGAGTTCTCGGAGAGCTCGTAGCCCTCCAGCGCCGTCCCGTCGGATCCGACGAATCCGATGATGTTGCCCGCCACCGCCCCGTCGGGGTACGCCCGGGCCGGGTGCGGGACGCACACGATGTACGGCATCGCCAGATCGGCGAGCGCCCGGTACTGCTCCGTGGTCACGCGGCGCTGGAGGTAGGCGAAGCGCGAGTCGGGATTCTCCGCCAGCGCGTCCGCCACGATGGCGCGGACCGCCGCGACCTCCTGTCCCGTGATCTCCGCGACATCGTCGGAGACCTCGATCCAGGGCTTCCGGGAGGACGTCCCGTCGAGGATCTGCGTGTCGATCTGCGTGATGAGCAGCGGATCGAGCTGGCAGTCGTAGAGGAGGATGCTGCCCGCGAGGGTGTCGCCCTGCTCGTCGACGATCTCGCCGCGCGCCCCGTAGAGCGTCTGCGAGCCGCCGAGGGCGTTCTCGATGGAGTCCGCGACGTGCTCGTCCGCGTTGACGATCTGGATGTCGACCAGCCGCACGATGAAGCCCGCCAGCACCGCGAGGACCACGGCGAGCGCGACGACGGTGCGCCTGCGCGGGCTGCGGGTGGTGCGGGTGGTCATGTCTCTCGCATCGTCGTGTCGGACCGGTGGGATCAGTGTGTGGTCGGGGTGGGCAGGCCGTCGGTGATCGGGGGCGGCGTGTCGGAGACCACTCCGTCCGCACCCACGATCGCGTCCAGCGCCGGCGCACCGGCGATCGTGGCGTCCGGGTCCGTCACGAGGGGGGTTCCCGTGATCAGGGCGTTGGGCACGCTTCCGCGGGCGGCGGCGTCGATCGAGGCCGATCCGCCCGCCGTCTCGCCCGCCCCGAGGAAGGCGCCGTCGCTGAGTCGCAGATAGCTGGGCGCGTCGCCGATCACCATGCCGAGCGCCGAGGCGTTCGCCGCCAGATACTGGGGTGAGGACAGACCCGCCACCTCGTCGTAGAGGATCTGGGACTGGTAGGTCAGATCGCGCTGCTGCTGGGTGAGGGCGGCGACTTCGTACGCGCCCTGCGTCGTCAGGATCGACAGCGCCATCTGCGCGCCGGCGATGAGGAACGCGCCGACGACGGCGATCACGCCGAACGCGCGCCGGGGGCGACGGCGTCGTGCCGGGGCGTCCACGACACGGAGCGGTCGGATGCCGTCCGGGCGGCGCTCCGGGGCGTGGTGCGGAAGGGCGGTACTCCACGGAGCGGCGGCGCTCATGCGTCCTCCCGGATTCTGACGGCCGCGCGCAGGCGCACGGGGGTGGCGCGGGGGTTGACCGCGCGCTCCTGGTCGGTCGCGAGTTCCGCGCCTTTCGACAGCAGACGGAAACGCGGCGCGTGCTCGGGCAGCTCGACCGGCAGACCGCGCGGCGCCGTCGACGCCGAGGCCGCCGCGAACTCGCGCTTGACCAGGCGGTCCTCGAGGGACTGATAGGAGAGCACGACGATCCGCCCGCCCACGGGGAGGGCGGACAGAGCAGCGGGGATCGCGTGCTCGAGGACGGCCAGCTCGCGGTTGACCTCGATCCTCAGGGCCTGGAAGACCCGCTTGGCGGGATGTCCCGCACGCTGGACGGCGTGGGGGGTGGCGGCGACGAGGATGTCGACGAGCCGCCCGGACCGCTCGATGGGCTCCTCGGAACGCGCGGCGATGATCGCACGCGCGTAGCGGCCGGCGAGCTTCTCCTCCCCGTACCGCTCGAAGATGCGTCGAAGGTCGCCTTCGCCATAGGTGGCCACCACCTCGGCAGCCGTCATGCCCGCACTCTGGTCCATCCGCATGTCCAGGGGCGCATCCCGCGAGTAGGCGAACCCGCGGTCGGCGACATCGAGCTGCAGGGAGGACACGCCGAGATCGAACAGGATCGCGGTGGGTGCACCGAGCCCCACGGACGCGACCGCATCGGCGATGCCGTCGTAGACCGTGTGCACCAGATGCACGCGGTCCTCGAAGCGCGCGAGTCGCTCGCCCGCGATGCGCAGCGCATCACGATCCCGATCGAGCCCGATCAGGCGAGCCCGGGGGAAGCGGTCGAGGAAGGCCTCGGCGTGACCGCCCATCCCGAGGGTGGCGTCGACGAGGAGCGCCTCCTCCGAGTCGAGTGCAGGGCCGAGCAGCTCGACGCAGCGGTCGAGGAGGACGGGGGTGTGGATGTCGCGGAGGTCCATGATCGTGGGGGACGTGTCCCTCGACCCTGATCCCCATCCGCTCGGACCTGGCGCCGGGGAAGTGCGTCAGGGCGAAGCGGCTGGGAGTCACGGCCGAGGGCTCAGAACAGTCCCGGAATCACCTCCTGTTCGAGGTCGGCGAACGCCTCTTCGTTCGCCTCGGCGTACGCGTTCCATGCCTCGGCGTCCCAGATCTCGGCATGGGCGCCGACGCCGGTGACCACGAGCTCCTTGCCGAGGCCCGCGTAGGTGCGCAGGGGCACGGGGATCGTGATGCGGTTCTGCCCGTCCGGCTTCTCCGCGCTGGCGCCGGAGAGGAACATGCGCAGGAAGTCCCGCGCCTGCTTGTTCGCCAGTGGTGCCTCGCGGATGCGCTCGTGCACGCGCTCGAATTCGGCGGTCGAGAAGACGTAGAGGCACCGATCCTGCCCGCGCGTCACCACGACGCCGTCCCCCAGATCGTCGCGGAACTTCGCGGGGAGGATGACCCGGCCCTTGTCGTCGAGTTTGGGAGTGTGCGTGCCCAGCAGCATCGGCTCATCCCACCCCCTTCGTCCGGCCCCGAAGTTTCACGCCACTTTACTCCACTTTCCTCCACTTCGATACCCATTCGCGCCCCATCCTCCCCACCACCTCCACGGCACACGAAAAAGAGCACCGACCCGGAGGTCGGTGCTCTTTTTCGGAGTGCGGCGGTCAGCGTCCTTCTTGGCGCTTGTCCCATCGGTCGTTCATGCGGTCCATGAAGGAGGCGGAGTTCTGCTTGGGTGCGCGCGCCCGGGGGATGTCGGCCTCGACGGGCGCCTTGCCGGACGTCTTCCCCGGCGTCACCGCGAAGATCACGCCGCCCAGCATGACGACGAACCCGATCACGCCCACGACGATCAGCTGCTGCGAGACGCCGACGATCAGACCGCCGAGGCCCAGCAGCACGAGGATCGTGCCGTAGACGATGTTCCGGTAACTGAGCGTGCGTCCGTCCTGAGGCGCACTGACGACGTCGGCGTCGTTCCGCATGAGATGGCGTTCCATCTCATCGAGCAGGCGCTGCTCCTGTTCGGAGAGTGGCATGCGTCCCCCTCTAAAGGCTGTGGTTCATCGATTCTACGTGGCCCGTAGATCACTAGGCTAGGCCCGTGTCACCCTCTCGCGCTCCGATCGAAGCCATTTCTCAGCGTCTGGACACATTCCTGAGTGTCCAACGCGCGAGCACCGCCGAATTCGGACCGGAAGCACGCCTCCTGACCGACGCCGCGGGCGCCGCGCTGGCGGGCGGAAAGCGCCTGCGCGGCCGGTTCTGCATCGCAGGATGGCGCGCGGTCGAGGCGGCGAGCGCACCGGTGGAGGACTTCCCCGAAGCCCTGATCGGGGTGGCCGCCTCACTCGAGGTCTTCCACGCCGCCGCACTCGTCCACGACGACGTCGTGGACAACTCGGACACCCGGCGCGGGCACCCCTCCGCCCATCGCGCCCTGGAGGCCGCGCATCGCGACGCCCGGTGGGAGGGCGATGCCGAATCCTTCGGTCGCTCCGGCGCGATCCTCCTCGGCGATCTGCTGGTGGCGTGGAGCGACGACCTGCTCGAGGAGGCCCTTGCGACGGTCGAGACGGCGCGCGCTCACACGGCCCGGTCCGAGTACGCCAAGATGCGCAGCGAGGTGACGATCGGACAGTTCCTCGACGTCGCTGAGGAGTCCGCGTTCCGCACCGAGCCGGACGAGCGTCATGCCGAGCGCGCTCTGCGCGTCGCCTCCCTCAAATCCGCCCGGTACAGCATCCAGCAGCCCCTGGTGGTCGGCGCCGCGATCGCGGGCGCCGACAGCGCGCAGTCCGCGGCGCTCGCAGCGTTCGGGCACCCCCTCGGCATGGCCTTCCAGCTGCGCGACGACGTCCTCGGCGTCTTCGGTGACGAGAGGGAGACGGGGAAGCCGTCGGGCGACGATCTCCGGGAGGGGAAGCGCACGGTTCTGATCGCATATGCGCGCGAAGCCCTTCCGCTGCCCGCCCGTCGGGTCATGGACGACCTGCTCGGCGATCCCTCCCTCGACCGGACCCAGATCGCCTCGCTCCAGCAGACGATCATCGACGCGGGAGCGCTCGAGCGGGTGGAAGAGCTGATCGCCGACTATGCGCGTCAGGCGGAGCGCGCACTGTCCGGCGCGCGCCTCGACAACGCCGCCGTGGGTGATCTGCGCGAGCTGGCGCGCGCGGCCACCGTGCGCGTCACCTGATCCCTCACCGGAACCGGTCGGATCACGGGCTGAGGCGGATCAGGCCAGCGCGCGCGCCACCCGACGCACCTCGCTCTTGCGGCCCGCGCGCAGTGCCGCGATCGGCGGCATGCCGATGGTGTCCTCGTCCGCGAGCAGCCAATCGATGGCCTCGTCGTCGCTGAAGCCCGCATCGTGCAGCGCGATGACCGTCCCCCGCAGGGACGGAAGCGGGGCGCCGTCGACGACGAAGACTGCCGGAACCTTCAGCGTGCCGTCGCGACGCGACCCGACGAGGTGGTGATCGTCGAGGAGTCGTCGCACCCGGCCGAGCGGCTCGTCGAGGAGCTCGACGAGATCCGGAAGCGTCAGCCAATCGGTCGGAGGAGGGGAAGCGTCGAGAGTCACATCTCCACTATCTCACCGAGACCGGCGCCCGTCGGTTCGCAAATCTCACGTGAACCTCATGAACCTCAGCAGTCACTCCTTTAACATGGGGCACACGAACGCCGACGCGCGACACGCATCGTGTGCCTCGATGAAGGAGAAGCCATGCGTCACCTCACCGTCCCGACCCGCGGGCCCGCTCTCCCCCTCGCGGTCGTCGGCTCGCTCGCCGTCGCGCTGTCGACGGCCCCGCCGGCGCACGCCGATGCACCGCGCCCGCACTCCGCGACGAAGACCGCGCCGCATCCGTCCGCCCTTCCGCGGGCGGCCGCGGTCGTGGCGACGGCGCAGGAGAGCGGCGAGATCAGGCACACCGTCGTCCCCGGAGACACCGTGAGCGGGATCGCCTCGCAGTTCGGTGTCCGCACCGAGGACGTCCTCGCCCTCAACGGCCTCAGCTGGGAGTCCGTGATCCATCCTGGTCAAGAACTCGTCGTCCGCGCCGCCGACGCGACGTCGGCCCCCGCACCGACACCGGCCGCCTCGCACACCGTCGTCGCGGGCGACACCATCAGCGGGATCGCCGGCCGTCACGGCGTGAGCACAGAGAGCGTCCTGTCTGCGAACGGTCTCACCTGGTCGTCGATCATCTATCCCGGCCAGACCCTCGCCCTCCCCCTGGCCGCGACCCCGGCCGCGGCGACGAGCTCACCCGCTCCCGCGGCGTCCGTGTCTGTGCCGCTCGACGACGAGCAATCCGCCCACGCCCGCCACATCATCGCCGTCGGACGCGAACTCGGGGTGCCCGATCGGGGGATCGCAATCGCCCTCGGCGCGGCGATGCAGGAGTCCTGGATCCGGAATCTCGACTGGGGCGATCGCGATTCGCTCGGGCTCTTCCAGCAGCGGCCGAGCACGGGGTGGGGAACCGAGGAAAAGCTGCGCACACCGGACCACGCCATCCGCGCCTTCTTCGGCGGCCCGCTCGACCCCAACGGATCGATGACGCGCGGTCTCCTGGACATCCCGGGGTGGGAGCAGATGTCGTTCGCCGACGCGGCGCAGGCCGTCCAGATCTCGGCTTATCCGGATCGGTACGGCGATTGGGAGCATGCCGCCTACGAGTGGCTGGCCGCCCTGGGGTGAGCCGCTCCGCGGACTCACGGCTCGGCGTCCGTAGACTCTGAGCGTGAGCACGAGTCAGCAGACCGACCCGCTGATCGGCCGTCTCGTCGACGGTCGGTACCGGGTGCGTGCTCGCATCGCGCGGGGCGGAATGGCGACGGTGTACGTCGCGACGGATCTGCGCCTCGAACGGCGTGTGGCCCTGAAGGTGATGCATGGGCACCTCAGCGACGACAGCGTCTTCCAGAGCCGATTCATCCAGGAGGCCCGCTCGGCGGCGCGGCTGGCGGATCCCCACGTCGTGAACGTCTTCGACCAGGGTCAAGACGGCGAGATGGCCTACCTCGTCATGGAATATCTGCCCGGGATCACCCTGCGCGACCTGCTCAGGGATCAGCGGCGCCTGACGGTGCCGCAGGCGGTGACGATCATGGACGCCATCCTGTCGGGGCTCTCGGCCGCGCACCGGGCGGGGATCATCCACCGCGACGTCAAGCCCGAGAACGTGCTCCTGGCGGAGGACGGCCGCATCAAGATCGGCGACTTCGGACTCGCGCGCGCGACCACCGCCAACACCGCCACCGGCGCGCAGCTGCTCGGGACGATCGCCTACCTGGCACCCGAGCTGGTCACGCGCGGCACGGCCGACGCGCGCAGCGACATCTATGCCTTGGGCATCATGCTCTACGAGATGCTCGTCGGCGAGCAGCCCTACAAGGGCGAGCAGCCCATGCAGATCGCCTTCCAGCACGCGACCGACTCGGTCCCGCGCCCCAGCGTGAAGAACCCCGCCGTGCCGGAGCCCCTCGACGAGCTCGTCCTGTGGGCCACCGAGAAAGTGCCCGACGATCGGCCCGCCGATGCGAAGGAGATGCTCGACCGGCTGCGCGAGATCGAGCGCCAGCTGGACATCGCACCCGTGGTCACCCGCACCGGGCCGATCTCGGCGACCCGCACCGACGGGGTGGCGTCCGGCGATCTCACCGCCGTGCTGCCGGCGACGACGGGAACCGCACCCACCGCGACCCCGGACGGCGCTGACAACGCCGCGCGCCTCCGTCGGGCTTCCAAGCGCCGGCGCGCCGCGGGCGGATGGCTGTTCTTCCTCGTCGTCCTACTCGCCGCGGCCTCCGCCGGCGCCGGATGGTGGTTCGGGTCCGGACCCGGAAGCCTGGTGGCCGTCCCCGACGTGACCGGACTCACGTTCGAGGCCGCGAGCGAGCGTCTCGCCGACGAGGGACTGGTCGCGCGCGAGCGCGGCGAGCACAGCCTCGAGGTCGAGGCCGGGCGCACCATCGGCACCGACCCCACGGCCGGCACCCGGTTGGAGCAGGATGCCGCGGTGGAGGTCATCGTCTCCCTGGGCCCCGCGCAGGTACAGGTCCCCGCCCTCATCGGCACCTCGAAGACCGAGGCGACCGACGCGCTGGCGCAGCAGGAGATCACCGTCGACGGTGAGTCCGGCTTCTACACCGATGCCGCCCGGGACAGCGTCGTCGGAGTCGTCGTCCGGCCTGCTGCGGGGGGCGAGGACGTCCCGTGTGGTGACGGATGCACCGCCACACAGGGCGACTCGGCCACCCTGTGGGTGTCGCTCGGAACGCTGCCGAACGTCCGTGGGATGAACACCGACGATGCGCGTGCGACCCTGACCTCGTCGGGCCTCGAGGTGGCCGAGGGCGCGCTCGAGCAGTCCAGCGAGGACATCGCGGCAGGTCTCGTGGTCGGCACCACCGACCGCGACGGTGGCGGATGGTGGCGTCCCGGAGATTCGATCTCCCTGATCGTCTCCACCGGTCCGCCGCTCTTCGCCGTGCCGGATGTGGTGGGGCAGACGCGTGACGAGGCCATCGCGACGCTCGAGGACGCGGGGTTCCAGGTGGACTACTCGGCCCTCTGGGCGCCGTTCCCCGACGCCATCACGCGGGTCTCGAGTTCGAACCCCGCGGCCGATTCCCTGCTGCTGCGAGGATCGCGCGTGTACATCGAGATCTCCGTCAGCGGCTGATCCGCCGACGCGGATCGCGTCAGCGCTTCTCGAGCTCCTCGGCCACGAGGAACGCCAGTTCCAGCGACTGCATGTGGTTCAGGCGCGGATCGCACAGCGACTCGTACCGGGTGGCGAGAGTCGCTTCGTCGATCATCTCCGAGCCACCCAGGCATTCGGTCACGTCGTCGCCGGTCAGCTCGACGTGGATGCCCCCCGGGAACGTCCCCACGGCGCGATGCGCCTCGAAGAATCCGCGGACCTCGTCCACGACGTCGTCGAAACGACGCGTCTTGTACCCCGTCGGGGTGGTGATGCCGTTCCCGTGCATCGGGTCCGTCACCCACACCGGTGTCGCCCCGGCATCCTTCACCGCTTCCAGCAACGGCGGAAGCGCGTCGCGGATCTTCCCAGCACCCATGCGCGTGATGAACGTCAGGCGTCCGGGCTCGCGCTCCGGGTCGAGCTTGTCGATGAGCTGCAGGGCCACGTCGGGCGACGTCGTGGGGCCGAGCTTGACCCCGATGGGGTTGCGGATGCGGGAGAAGTAGTCGATGTGCGCACCGTCGAGCTCGCGCGTGCGCTCCCCCACCCACAGGAAGTGCGCGGAGGTGTTGTAGGGCGTGCTCGTGCGCGAGTCGATCCGCGTCATGGGGCGCTCGTAGTCCATGAGGAGACCCTCGTGGCCGGTGTAGAACTCCACCCCGCGCAACTCGTCGAAGTTCGCGCCCGCGGCCTCCATGAACTTGATGGCCCGGTCGATCTCGGTGGCCAGGCGCTCGTAGCGCTGGTTCGCCGGGTTCTCGGCGAACCCCTTGTTCCACGAGTGGACCTCGCGGAGATCGGCGAACCCGCCCTGCGTGAAAGCACGGATGAGGTTCAGGGTCGACGCCGCCGTGTGGTAGCCCTTGAGCAGGCGCGCGGGGTCGGCCTGGCGGGAGTTCTCGGTGAAGTCGTACCCGTTGACGATGTCGCCGCGGTATGCGGGCAACGTGACGTCGCCGCGCGTCTCGGAGTCGCTGGAACGGGGCTTGGCGAACTGACCCGCCATACGGCCCATCTTCACGACCGGCATCGACGCGCCGTAGGTGAGGACGACGGCCATCTGGAGCACGGTCTTGATGCGGTTGCGGATCTTCTCCGCGGTCGCCCCGGCGAAGGTCTCGGCGCAGTCGCCGCCTTGCAGGAGGAAGGCACGGCCGGAGGCGACGCGGGCGAGCCGGTCGCGGAGGTTGTCCACCTCGCCGGCGAAGACGAGCGGCGGAAGCGTCGCGAGTTCCGCGGACACCGCGGCGACCGCTTCGGCATCGGACCACGACGGCTGCTGCTTGATGGGCAGGGTCCGCCAGTGGTCGAGGGCATCGAGCTGCTGGAGCATCCGCTCAGTCTATCCGCGCGGGCGCGCGGGCAGATGCACGTTTCAGCGACGGCGAGGGCGTGTGAGGAGGCGGTCTTTCACCGTCGAGGCGTAGACGTCCTCGTACTCCTGCTCACCGAGCCGCTGCAGGGCGACCATGATCTCGTCGGTGATGGAGCGGAGGATGTACCGGTCGCCCTCCATCCCCTCGAACCGGGAGAAATCGAGCGGCTCTCCGATGACCACGCCGACCCGAGCCACCCGCGGGATGCGCGTGCCGATCGGCATCATGGTGTCGGTGTCCACCATGACGACCGGGACGACCGGGACGCGCGCCTCCAGAGCCATGCGGGCGATGCCGGTGCGCCCGCGGTAGAGCTTGCCGTCGGGACTCCGCGTGCCCTCCGGATAGATGCCGAGGAGCTCCCCGCGCCCGAGCACCTGCAGGCCGGTGTTGAGTGACGCCTCCGACGCCTTGCCTCCGGAGCGGTCGATGGGGAGCTGGCCGGTCGCCTTGAAGAAGACCCGGGTGGCCCAGCCCTTGATGCCGGTGCCGGTGAAGTAGTCGCTCTTGGCGAGGAACGCCACCGGTCGGTCGATCATGAGCGGGAGGAAGATCGAATCCACGAAGGACAGGTGGTTGCTGGCGAGGATGGCACCCCCCTCGGCGGGGACGTTGCGACGGCCGACGATCCAGGGTCGGAAGATCGCCTTGACGATCGGCCCGATCACGACGTACTTCATCAGCCAGTAGAACATCCGACTACGCCTGCTCCCCCGCGAGGTCGGCGACGCCGATGACCCCGGCGTCGTTGACGAGCTGCGCGATGGCGAACCGCGCCACCGGGCGGTCGCCGTAGCCCGGAAGCGACGTCTCGTAGGCGATGCGCACGGGTTCCAGCAGATCATCGCCGAGCTGGGCGACGCCACCCCCGATGACGAACAGCTCGGGGTCGAGGACCGCCTGGAAGCCGCCGCACGCCTCGCCGAGCGCGGTGGCGACACGCCGGAGCGCCTCGATCGCGCCCGCGTCGCCGGCCAGGACGAGACGGGAGACCGCCGGTCCGCTGATCACGCCGTTCTCCTCGCGGAGTTGGGCGAGAGCCTCGCCGATGCCGCCACCGTCCGCGATGTCGTTGGCCTCCCGCTGGAGAGCGCGTCCGGAGGCGTACTGCTCGAGGCATCCGTTCTGCCCGCATCCGCACGCACGTCCGTCGCGGGCAAAGCGCGTGTGCCCGAGCTCGCCGCCGATGCCGTGGCCTCCGCGGAAGAGCGCCCCGTCGAGGACCACGGCGCCACCGACGCCCGTCCCCATCGTGAGCATCACCATGTGATCGACATCGCGCCCCGCGCCGAAGCGGAACTCGGCCCACCCGGCGGCGTTCGCGTCGTTCTCGATGGTGACGGGGAGGCCGATGCCCTGCTCGAGGGTCGCCTTGAGCGGCTCGTTGTGCCATGCGATGTTCGGGGCATGGATGACGACGGCGCGGTCCCGGTCGATGAAGCCGGCAGCGGCGACGCCGACCGCGGCGATCTCGTGCGCGGCGCGGAAGTGGGCCGCCATGTCCACGACCGCGCGCGCAAGCGCCGCGGTGTCCTTGGGCGTATCCACGCGGAGCTTCTCCACGATCCGCCCCTCGGCATCCACGACCCCACCGGCGATCTTCGTGCCGCCGATGTCGATTCCGACCTTGAGCACCGCGCCCCTCTCCGCCGGCGCAGGCGCGACGGCGCCTTGAAGTCTAGTGGCGCGCGCGGATCGGCCCTCGGCACGTCACCCGCGTGCGCGCGTCGGCAGCGCGCTCCTGTGCGGGGCGACTGCTCTGATTAGACTCAGTACGAACGAACCCGAGATTCCGTACCGGTACCGAAGGAGCTGCCGTGGCACAATTCGACGTCCCCGCGATCGTCCCCGCCGACCCCACCGCGAACGTGAGCGACCTGCTGGTCGACCGCGTCGACCTGACCCCGCAGCGTGCTCTGTTCGCCGTGCCTGACGGAGACGGCTGGCGCGACATCAGCGCCGCGCAGTTCCACGCGCAGGTGATCGCGCTCGCCAAGGGCTTCGCCGCGGCAGGCATCGAGCCCGGCGACAAGGTCGGCTTCATCGCCCGAACCACCTACGACTGGACGCTGGTCGACTTCGCCCTCTTCTTCGCCGGCGCGGTCATGGTCCCGATCTACGAGACCAGCTCGGCCGCCCAGATCGGGTGGATCCTCGGGGACTCCGGCGCCGTGGCCTGCATCACCGAGTCCGCGGACCACTCCGCGCGGCTCGCCGAGGTCCGCTCCGATGTCCCGCTCGTGAAGTCCGTGTGGGAGATGCACGCGGGAGACCTCGACGCGCTCGTCGGCCAGGGCGCCGCCGTATCGGATGCCGAGATCGAGCGTCGTCGCAAGATCGCCGTCGGCTCGGACATCGCCACGCTCATCTACACGTCCGGGTCGACCGGGCGCCCCAAGGGCTGCGTCCTCACGCACAGCAACTTCGTCGAGCTCGCCCGGAACTCCGGCAAGGCTCTGCAGGAGGTCGTCGCCGAACCGGACGCGTCCACGCTGCTGTTCATCACCACCGCGCACGTGTTCGCCCGATTCATCTCGATCCTCAACGTCCACGCGGGCGTGAAGACCGGACACCAGCCGGACACCAAGCAGCTGCTGCCGGCCCTCGGCTCCTTCAAGCCCACCTATCTCCTCGCCGTGCCGCGCGTGTTCGAGAAGGTCTACAACTCCGCCGAGCAGAAGGCCGAGGCGGGCGGCAAGGGGAAGATCTTCCGCGCGGCCGCGCAGACCGCGATCGACCACTCGCGGCTGCTGCAGGAGGGCGGGCGCGTGCCGCTCGGCATGCGGGTGAAGTTCGCGCTGTTCGACAAGCTCGTCTACAGCAAGCTGCGCGCCGCCATGGGCGGCCGTGTCCGCCACGCGGTGTCGGGGTCCGCTCCGCTCGGTCCGCGGCTGGGGCACTTCTTCCACAGCCTGGGCGTGGTCATCCTCGAGGGCTACGGCCTGACCGAGACCACGGCCCCGGCGACGGTGAACCTCGTGACCAAGTCCAGGATCGGCACCGTCGGCCCGGTCCTCCCGGGTGTCGGCATCCGCATCGCCGAGGACGGCGAAGTCGAGGTCCGCGGGATCAACGTGTTCAAGGAGTACTGGCGGAACCCCGAGGCGACCGCGGCCGCGTTCGACGGCGAGTGGTTCAAGACCGGAGACCTGGGCGAGTTCGACCAGGAGGGGTTCCTGAAGATCACCGGTCGCAAGAAGGAGATCATCGTCACCGCCGGCGGGAAGAACGTCGCCCCGGCCGGACTCGAGGATCCGATCCGCGCCAACCCGATCGTGGGTCAGGTCGTCGTCGTGGGCGATCAGAAGCCCTTCATCTCGGCGCTCGTCACGCTCGACCCCGAGATGCTCCCGACCTGGCTCGGGAACAACGGACTGCCCGCCGACATGTCGCTGACGGATGCCGCCGAGAACGATGCCGTCCGCGCGGAGGTGCAGCGCGCCATCGACGTGGCCAACAAGAGCGTCTCGCGCGCCGAGTCGATCCGGAAGTTCGTGATCCTCCCCACGGAGTGGACCGAGGCGAGCGGGCATCTGACGCCGAAGATGAGCATCAAGCGCAACGTCATCATGGACGACTTCGCCCCGCAGATCGAAGAGCTCTACACAGTGCCCGTCAACACGACGTCGACGTCCATCAGCTGATCTCCCGATCAGTCGCCGAGGAGCGGGTCGGAGCGGACGTGGCAGAGAGGATCTCGGTACGTCCGCTCCGCGGACTACTCGATCTTGAGTCGACCCGCGTCAACGCTGCTGCGCAGCATTGATCCGGGTCGACTCAAAACCACTCGGACTCGCGGATCTGCTTCATCGCCTGGCGCCGGTCCTCCGGTGCCAGGCGTTGCAGGTACAGCATCCCGTCGAGGTGGTCGGTCTCGTGCTGGAGCGCCTGCGCCATCAGGCCCTCCCCCTCCACGACGACCTCGTCGCCGTTCAGATCGATGCCGACGACCTTCGCCTGCGGATATCGCAGCGCATCGTGCCAGAGCCCGGGGACGGAGAGGCATCCTTCGCCGATGCGCGACGGCTCCCCGGACACCTCGACCAGCACCGGGTTGAGGACATAGCCGATGTCACCGTCGATGTTGTAGCTGAAGGCACGCAGACCCACGCCGATCTGGGGAGCGGCCACTCCCGCACGACCCGGAACGGCGACGGTGTCGAGCAGATCCTGCACGAGGGCGCGCACCCCGTCGTCGATGGACTCGATGGGCGCGCAGGCGGCACGAAGAACCGGGTCGCCGAAGACGCGGATGGGACGGACGGCCATGATCAGGCCGCCGAAGCCAGCGAACGCAGTCCCTCGACCACGGTCGCCGCCATCTCGCGCGCCGCCTGCCGCGTCTCGGGCTGCAGATCACGGAAGGTGATCGCGCTCCCGGCCGCGATGAGCGGGTCGTACGGCATCCGCACGACGCTGCGGACACGCGAACGGAAATGCGCCTCCAGCTCGTCCAACTGGACGACGGGACGGCCGGGACGCGAGTTGTTCAGCACCACGACGGCCGAACGCACCCGCTCCGCGTACCCGTTCGTCTCCAGCCAGGTGAGCGTCTCAGACGCCAGCCGCGCCTCGTCGACGCTCAGACCCGCGACGATGACCACCTGGTCGGCGAGATCCAGGGTCGCCCCCATGACCGAGTGGACGATGCCGGTGCCGGTGTCCGTGAGCACCACCGAGTAGTAATGCGCGGCGAGCTCGGCGACCTGACGGTAGTCGGTGTCGCTGAAGGCCTCCGACACGTGCGGATCGGTGTCCGACGCGAGGACGTCGAGACGGGTCTCGTCGCGCGCGACGATCGCCGACAGGTTGTTGTAGCCGGAGACGTCGGCGCGCGAACGCACGAGATCTCGCACGGTGCGGTTGCTCGTGCGCGAGATGCGTTCGGCGAGGGTGCCACGGTCGGGGTTGGCGTCGACGGCGATGATCCGGTCGTCGCGGGCATCGGCGAGCGCCATGCCGAGAAGAGTGGTGATGGTCGTCTTCCCGACTCCGCCCTTGCGGGAGAGCACGGGGACGAAGCGCGCGCCGCCGGCCAGCGGAGCCGAGATGCGGCGGTCCAGTTCCTTGCGCGCACGTGCACGCTTACCGTCGCCGAGATTGATGCGATGACCGGACAGCGAGTAGATCAGGTGCTGCCAGAGCCCATCCGGCTCGGGACGCGTGGTCCGGCTCGGATCGAGCAGCCGGTCGGCGGTAAGGAGATCGGCGGTCTCCCGATCGGGTTCGAACTCTCCGAGCCGCTTCGAGGTCAGCGCGACCTCGGATCGACGACGCGGCTTCTCGTTCGCCGCGGCGGCATGCGCTTCGGCACGCGTCATCGCCGGCGCGGGACCCGTCGCAGGCGCGGTCGTCGGAACGACGGGCTGCGCCCCCGTCACGGGGACGGGATCGGCGGCCGCACGGGAAACCGCTCCAGGCGTCGGCGCCGGGACCGGGTCGGATGTCGGCGACGCAGCGGCGGCGGCCGGCTCGGTCTCGACGATCTCCGCGTCGTGGATGTCCTCCTCCATGCGCGGGACGGTCCCGCTGTCGACGGCCGCGGTCGCCGCCGGGGCGGCTTCCTCACCGTCTTCCGACGCGGGAGGGGATTCGTCGTCGCCCTCCCGCGGTTCTTCGACCGACACCTCGGCGTCAGGGGCGATCTCGGCGTCCTCCACGATCTCCGCCTCCGCCGTCTCGGCGGGGATCTCGACCACGAAGGGCACCTCTCCGCTGATGACGTCGTCCTCGACGAGGTCGTCGTCCTCGGGTTCGCTCGGCAGCTGCACGGGGACGTGCGCCGTCGGGGTTCCCAGGAGACCGAGGGGCGCGGAATCGATGCTGCCCGTGTCGGCGAGGACGCCGTTCTCGGCGTCGTCGGCGGGGTGGTCGGGATGGTCGGGCGTCACTGCGGATGTCTCCAAAAGCCAGGGGGCGGCGATCTCGCCGCGCTCCAGGCTACTGGGCGGGGCGGATGACGACCAAAAGGTCGCCGGCCTCGACCTGTGCGGTCGGGGCGATCGCGAGGCGCTCCACGACGCCGTCGACGGGGGCCGTGATGGCGGCCTCCATCTTCATCGCCTCGATCGACGCGACCGCGTCGCCCGCGCTCACCCGTTCCCCCACGCCGGTCTTCAGCGTCACGACGCCCGAGAACGGTGCGGCGACCTGACCCGGCCGCGTGGTGTCCGCCTTCTCGGCCTGTCGCGCCTCGACCTGGATGCTCCGGTCTCGGACGAAGACCGGTCGGAGCTGTCCGTTCAGGGTCGTCATGACCGTGCGCATGCCTTTGTCGTCGGCCTCGCCGATGGCTTCGAGCCCGACGAACAGCTGCACGCCGCGCTCGATCTCCACGACGTGCTCGCTTCCGGGGGCGAGTCCGTAGAGGTAGTCGGCGGTGTCGAGAACGCTCACGTCGCCGAACACGTCGCGCACCTGTGCGAACGCTCGCGTGGGCCCGGGGAAGAGCAGTCGATTGAGCGTCTGCCGGCGTGTGTCGCGGTCCTCCGTGAGCGCCTGCGCCTCGGCATCCGTCAGCGGGGTCACCGCCACGCGGACGTCGCGCCCTGCGAGCACCTTGCTGCGGAAGGGCTCCGGCCACCCGCCCGGGAGGTCACCCAGCTCGCCCGCCATGAAGCCGACGACGGAATCGGGGATGTCGTACTTTCCGGGATTCGCCTCGAAGTCGGCGGGATCCGCCTTGACCGCGGCGAGATGGAGCGCCAGGTCACCCACGACCTTCGACGACGGAGTGACCTTGGGAACGCGGCCGAGAATGCGGTTCGCCGCGGCGTACATGTCCTCGATGAGTTCGAAGTCCTCGGACAGGCCGAGGGCGATCGCCTGCTGGCGGAGGTTCGAGAGCTGACCCCCGGGGATCTCGTGGTGGTAGACCCGACCGGTCGGTCCGGGCAGACCGGACTCGAAGGGAGCGTAGAGATGACGTACCGCCTCCCAGTACGGCTCCAGGTCCCCGACCGCCTCGAGGTCCAGCCCCGTGTCGCGCTCGGTGTGGGCGAGGGCGGCGACCAGCGCGGACAGCGAAGGCTGGCTCGTCGTGCCCGACATCGGCGCGGCGGCCGCGTCGACGGCGTCCGCTCCCGCGGCGCTGGCCGCGAGCAGCGTGGCGAGCTGACCACCGGCGGTGTCGTGCGTGTGCACGTGCACGGGCACGTCGAAACGCTCGCGGAGGGCAGACACCAGACGGCTCGCCGCGGCCGGACGCAGCAGGCCCGCCATGTCCTTGATCGCGAGGATGTGCGCACCGGCGTCGACGATCTGATCCGCGAGGCGGAGGTAGTAGTCGAGCGTGTAGAGGTCTTCGGCGGGGTTCAGCAGGTCACCCGTGTAGCAGACGGCCACCTCGGCGACAGCGGTGCCGGTCGCGCGCACCGCGTCGATCGCGGGACGCATCTGCGCGACGTCGTTGAGCGCATCGAACACCCGGAAGATGTCGATGCCGCTGGACGCCGCCTCCGCGACGAAGGCATCGGTGACCTCCGTGGGGTACGGGGTGTAGCCGACGGTGTTGCGGCCGCGCAGCAGCATCTGGATCGCGACGTTGGGCAGCGCTTGCCGCAGCCTGTCCAGGCGTTCCCAGGGGTCCTCGCCGAGGAAGCGCAGCGCGACGTCGTAGGTGGCCCCGCCCCACGCCTCGACGCTCAGCAGCTGAGGTGCGAGCCGGGCGACGTAGGGAGCGACGGTGACCAGATCCTTCGTGCGCACGCGGGTGGCGAGGAGGGACTGGTGCGCATCGCGGAAGGTCGTCTCGGTGACGGCGAGGGCGGTCTGCGCCCGCAGGTCCCGGGCGAATCCCTCGGGGCCGAGGGCGAGGAGGCGCTGGCGGGATCCCTCCGGCGCCGACGCGGTGAGGTCGACGGCGGGAAGCTTCAGGCGCGGGTCGACCGTGAGCGGGTTGTCGCCGTTCGGCTTGTTGACCGTGGTGTCCACGAGCCAGTTCAGGATCTTCGTTCCGCGGTCCTTCGATTCCCGACCGCGAACGAGTCCCGGCCGTTCGTCGATGAACGCCGTGCTCACATCGCCGGCGACGAAGGACGCGTCGTCGAGGACGGCCTGCAGGAAGGGGATGTTCGTGGAGACTCCGCGGATGCGGAACTCCGCGAGGGCGCGTCGGGCGCGCACGACCGCGGCGCCGAAGTCGCGACCACGGCAGGTCAGCTTGGCGAGCATCGAGTCGAAGTGCGGGCTGATCTGCGCTCCCGCGGCGGTCGTCCCGCCGTCGAGGCGGATGCCGGCTCCACCCGGCGACCGGTACGTCGTGATCTTGCCGGTGTCCGGGCGGAAGCCCTGTGCCGGGTCCTCTGTCGTGATGCGGCACTGCAGCGCGGCGCCCCGCAGGTGGATGCGATCCTGCGTGAGCCCGAGGTCCTCGAGCGACTGACCGGCCGCGATGCGCATCTGCGACTGGACGAGGTCGACGTCGGTGACCTCCTCCGTCACGGTGTGCTCGACCTGGATACGCGGGTTCATCTCGATGAAGACGACCTCGCCCGTGCGGGGGCCCGCCGTCTCGAGCAGGAACTCGACGGTGCCTGCGTTCTGATAGCCGATGGATCGCGCGAAGGCCACCGCGTACGCGTGCAGGGCGTCGCGGACATCCGGGTCGAGGTTCGGGGCCGGTGCGATCTCGATGACCTTCTGGTGGCGCCGCTGCACCGAGCAGTCGCGCTCGAAAAGGTGCACCGTCTCCCCCGCCGTGTCGGCGAGGATCTGGACCTCGATGTGGCGCGGCCGCTGCACCGCCTGCTCGAGGAACACCCGCGCGTCGCCGAAGGCGCTTCCCGCCTCGCGCATCGCCTCGGCGAGCGCCGGTGCCAGCTCACCGGCGGTCTCCACCCGGCGCATGCCCCGCCCGCCGCCGCCGGCGACGGCCTTGACGAAGATCGGGAAGCCGATGTCCTCGGCCTGCGCGAGAAGGGCGTCGACGTCGTCGGACGCCTCGGTCGAGCGGAGGACCGGAACCCCGGCGGCGACGGCGTGGGATTTGGCCGTGACCTTGTTGCCGGCCATCTCGAGAACGGATGCCGGGGGCCCGATGAATGCGATCCCCTGCGCGGCGGCCTTCTCGGCCAGCTCGGGGTTCTCCGACAGGAAGCCGTACCCCGGATAGATGGCGTCCGCCCCGGCCTCGCGAGCGACGCGGATGATCTCGTCGACGTCGAGATACGCGCGGACGGGATGCCCCTTCTCCCCGATCTGGTACGCCTCATCGGCCTTCAGCCGGTGCAGCGAGTTGCGGTCCTCGTAGGGGAACACCGCGACGGTGCGCGCACCGAGTTCGAACGCCGCGCGGAAGGCGCGGATCGCGATCTCCCCACGATTGGCCACCAGGATCTTGCGGAACATTCGACCTCCGAGCGGTGAGGTGCGGACGGGCTGAGTGTGCTCTCAGCCTAGGGGACGGTAACGTAGGGCCTTGTGCACGTACTTTCCGTCAGCTCGCTCAAAGGCGGGGTGGGTAAGACGACCGTGACGCTGGGACTCGCTTCCGCCGCATTCGCGCGGGGAGTCCGGACGCTCGTCGTCGACCTCGACCCGCAGTCCGACGTGTCGACGGGCATGGACATCCAGGTCGCCGGTCGCCTGAACGTCGCCGACGTCCTGGCGAACCCCAAGGACAAGGTCGTCAAGCAGGCGATCACCTCCAGCGGCTGGGCGAAGGTGCACCCGGGCACGATCGATGTGATGATCGGCAGTCCGTCCGCCATCAACTTCGACGGTCCGCACCCGTCGGTGCGGGATGTCTGGAAGCTCGAGGAAGCGCTCGCGACCATCGAGAACGAGTACGACCTCGTGCTGATCGACTGCGCCCCGTCGCTCAACGCCCTGACGCGCACCGCGTGGGCGGCATCCGACCGCGTCGTCGTGGTGACCGAGCCGGGCCTCTTCTCCGTCGCCGCGGCCGATCGCGCGCTGCGCGCGATCGAAGAGATCCGTCGCGGTCTCTCGCCGCGGCTGCAGCCGCTCGGGATCGTCGTCAATCGGGTGCGTCCGCAGTCGATCGAGCACCAGTTCCGCATCAAGGAGCTGCGCGACATGTTCGGCCCGCTCGTCCTGACCCCGCAGCTGCCCGAGCGCACGTCGCTGCAGCAGGCGCAGGGTGCGGCCAAGCCGCTGCACATCTGGCCCGGCGACTCGGCACAGGAGCTCGCCGCCGACTTCGACGCACTGCTCGATCGCATCATCCGTACCGGGCGCATCCCGGTTCCCGGCGCCGTCACGACCTGATCCGCGCAGCGTGCCGTTCCGAGCGGGGCGGTCGGGGTGCTGATCAGGCCGAGCGTGCGGCGCGACGAGCGGACAGCTCGTCCATGATCTCGGGCGTCTGCGCATCGAAGTCGACGAGCGTCGACTCGACTTCGCGGAGCACCTTGCCGACGGCGATGCCGAACACGCCCTGCCCGCGGCTGACCAGATCGATCACCTCGTCGTTCGAGGTGCAGAGGTAGACGGAGGCGCCGTCGCTCATCAGCGTCGTCCCGGCCAGGTCGCGGATGCCGGCGGCGCGGAGCTGGTCGACCGCGGTGCGGATCTGCTGCAGCGAGATACCGGTGTCGAGCAGTCGCTTGACGAGCTTCAGGACGAGGATGTCGCGGAATCCGTAGAGGCGCTGCGACCCTGAGCCGCTCGCGCCGCGGACGGTGGGTTCGACCAGCTCGGTGCGGGCCCAGTAGTCCAGCTGACGGTAGGTGATTCCCGCGGCCCGCGCGGCGACGGCACCGCGGTACCCGACCTCGTCATCCATCTGGGGCAGACCGTCGGTGAACAGGAGGTCGGCGACGAAAGGCTGTTCGTCGGCCGCTTCACGAGCGCTCATGCTCGTCCCCCCTCAGATTCGGATGTCTCCACGTTAGGTGAGCCGGGGCCCTCCGGCAATGACATCCGGCGATCGGGCCTCGGCGTGTCGCCCGACACGATCAGGACAGCAGTCTGTCGAGCGCGGCACGCACGAACGTCGAGCGCACCTCATCGAGGCGCCGGGTCAACTCTCCGGCCACTTCGCCGGCGCGCCCGCGGGAGTTCGCGTCGGTGCGGCGCAGCATCGGTGCGAGCGCCTGCTCCACCAGCGCCACATCGCGTTCTGCGTTCTGACGCAGGGCTCGGACGTGGCGCGGTTCGATGCCGTGCCGGTCGAGGGCGACCAGCGATCGCATCAGGGCGACCGTCTGCTCCGGGTACGACTCCGCGGCGGTGATGATGCCGGTGCTGATCGCGTCGTTGAGCAGCTGTGGAGCAGCCCCCGACGCGGACAGCAGCTCGTCGCGGCGGTAGCGGCGCGGCGCGGGGACGATCGACGGCGGCGGGACGGCCGTGGGTGTGGCCGGGTCGCGCCCCGCATCGACGTCGGCGAGATAATCGCGGATGACCGAGAGCGGCAGGTAGTGGTCGCGCTGGAGCGTGAGGGCGAGACGCAGCCGATCGAGATCGGCCGTCGAGAACTTCCGGTAGCCGGATTCCGTACGCATCGGGGTGACGATGCCCTGGACCTCGAGGAAGCGGAGCTTGCTGGAGGTGAGCGCGGGGAAGTCCGGAGAGAGCCGGGCCAGGACCTGGCCGATGCTGAGAAGACCCGCGGACGACGAGCGTTCGCGGGCGGCGGCGGCCGGCATCAGCCTTCCGAGGAAGCGGCGAGATCGACGGGCGAGACGAAGAAGTTCAGACGGAACTTCCCGACCCGCACCTCGGCGCCGTTGATCAGCGTCGCGCGATCGACCCGCTCGCCGTTGACGTACGTGCCGTTGAGGGAGCGCTGGTCGACGAGCTCGAACGCGGCTCCCTGACGGGTGATCTCCGCGTGACGACGGGATACCGTGACGTCGTCGAAGAAGATGTCGGCCTCGGGGTGACGACCCACGGTCGTGACGTCGGAGTCGAGGAGGTAGCGCGCACCGGCGGTCGGACCCGACCGGACGATGAGAAGCGCGGCACCCGACGGCAGCGCGTCGATCGCCTCCAGTTCGGCCTCGCCGAGGTCGCTGCCGAACGGCACGAACGACAGGTCGGAATCGTGCCCGAACGTCTGGGTCACGTCGCTGCCACGGTCGGAGCCGACGAAGTCGCCCCGTGCATCGGCAGACCGACGGATGTCGTCCGGCTCTGGCCGGCGGTAGTCCTCCACGTGGTGCTCCTTTCGAGGTGCCAGCCTAGCCGATGCTCGCACCTGGATGAGAGCGGGACGAGGCGCCGGAGCCGTCGGGGGTCGATGCCGTTCAGCTTCCGTGGAACGGGGGTCGATACCCTCGTCCGCGTGACGATCACCCGCTCCTCCCTCCCCGTCCGCCGCTCCCCCCGTCAGACGCTCGCCGCCGCATGCATGGCGTTCGCCTTCCTGCTCGCCGCGATCCTCCTCCCCGCGTCCCCGGCAGCAGCGCACGACGAGCTGATCGGGAGCGATCCCGCTGCCGGTTCCGCCGTGGAGACGCTCCCGGACGCCCTGGTACTGACCTTCAGCGCGAACATCGCCCCCGACGAGGGCGCTTCCGAGGTCCAGGTGACGGATGCCGCCGGCACGACGTTGACGGACGGGGCACCCGTCGTCGACGGCACCACCCTCACGCAGCCGCTCTCGGGCGCGGCATCCGGCGATGTCACGGTCCTGTGGAAGGTGGTCTCCAGCGACGGGCACCCGATCTCCGGCGAGTTCGCCTTCACCGTGACCGCTCCCCCCGCACCGAGCCCCACCACGACGGCGCCTACCACGCCGACGGCGGAGGCGACGCCGACCGCAGAGGCGACGGTGGCGCCCGTCGAGACGGCCACCCCCGCACCGGTCACGAGCGAACCGGCCTCGTCGGCCACGCCATGGATCGTCGGCGGTGTCGTCCTGCTGCTGCTCGTCGCCGCCGTGACCTATCTGGTGGTCTCCCGCGCGCGTCGTAACCGCGCGGGTGCGCGCGCCGGTTCCGACGCCGCCGCCGGGCGATAGGCTGGGAGCCATGCCTCACTACGACGTCGCCATCCTCGGCGCTGGCCCCGGCGGGTACGTCGCGGCCGTCCGCGCCGCACAGCTCGGCCTCACGGTCGCGATCATCGAGGAGAAGTACTGGGGTGGTGTGTGCCTGAACGTCGGCTGCATCCCCTCGAAGGCTCTCCTGAAGAACGCCGACCTCGCCCACACGTTCCACGACAAGGCCGAGCTGTTCGGCATCTCGGGTGACGTGCACTTCGACTTCGGTGTCGCGTGGGATCGCAGCCGCAAGGTCTCGGACACCCACGTCAAGGGCATCCACTTCCTCATGAAGAAGAACAAGGTCACCGAGTACGAGGGGCGAGGCACCTTCACGGGCCCGAACGCCCTCTCGGTCGCCAAGAGCGACGGCTCCACCGAGGAGGTGACCTTCGACAACGCGATCATCTCGACCGGATCGAAGGTGCGCCTGCTCCCGGGTGTGGAGCTGAGCGAGAACGTCGTGACCTACGAAGAGCAGATCATGACGCGCGACCTCCCCGGTTCCATCGTGATCGTGGGCGCCGGCGCGATCGGCATGGAGTTCGCCTTCGTGATGACGAACTACGGCGTCAAGGTCACCATCATCGAGTTCCTCGATCGCGCCCTCCCCAACGAGGACGCGGACGTCTCGAAGGAGATCGCACGCCAGTACAAGAAGTACGGCGTCGACATCCTCACCTCCACGAAGGTCGAGACGGTCGTCGACTCCGGCGACAAGGTCACCGTGACGTACACCGGCAAGGACGGCGCCCAGGGCTCGATCGAGGCCGACAAGGTCCTGATGTCGATCGGCTTCGCCCCGAACGTGGAGGGCTTCGGCCTGGAGACCACCGGCGTGAAGCTCACCGACCGCGGTGCCATCGAGATCGACGACCACATGCGCACCTCGGTGCCGCACATCTACGCCATCGGCGACGTCACCGCGAAGCTCCAGCTCGCCCACGTGGCCGAGGCCCAGGGTGTCGTGGCTGCGGAGACCATCGGCAAGGCCGAGACGATGACCCTCGGCGACTACCGCATGATGCCGCGTGCGACGTTCTGCTCGCCGCAGGTCGCATCGTTCGGACTCACCGAGCAGCAGGCACGCGACGCCGGATACGACGTCAAGGTCGCGAAATTCCCCTTCTCCGCGAACGGCAAGGCCAACGGCCTCGGCGAGCCGATCGGTTTCGTCAAGCTCATCGCCGACGGAGAGCACCTCGAGCTCCTCGGCGGACACCTCATCGGTCCCGACGTCTCGGAGCTTCTCCCCGAGCTCACCCTCGCGCAGAAGTGGGACCTCACCGCGCTCGAGGCGGCCCGGAACATCCACACCCACCCCACGCTGTCGGAGGGTCTGCAGGAGGCGTTCCACGGCCTCGCAGGGCACATGATCAACCTCTGATCAGACACGCAGAAGGGGCGCGGGCGTTCAGCCCGCGCCCCTTCTGCGTGTCTGCCGTCAGTAGCCGAGGGCACGGGCGAGCTTCGATGCGGAGGCCGCCTCCCGGCCGCCCGCAGAAGACACCGCCTCGACGACGGCGGCGAAGAACGCGGCGCGTTCGTGATCGTCCGCCGGGGCCGCCGGGCCGAGCTCGACTTCCCACTCGCGCCAGCCGCGCTCGGCGCCGGTGCGTGCATCCAGCGCGGCGACGTGGTCGTCGACGACCTCCGCCACCATGCCGCCGGCGGCATCCGTCAGGGCGTACGCCGTGCGGGCGTTGCGCAGGCGGGCGATGGGGCCCACGGCGCCGGTGACGATCTCCGCGACCGCCGCCCGAACCTCGTCCGGGAGCGCCGGGACCAGGCCGATGCCCTCCGCCTCTGCGGTGGCCGGATCCTCTTCTCCCAGCGGCCAGCCGATCTCCACGCGAGCGCCCCGCACGCGCGGGCCTTTGATGTGCCAGCCGGCGTCGGGTCCGCCCAGGCGTCGCCGCAGAGCGTACCCGCGCTGGGCGAGGGCGAAGTCGAGCGTGTCGAAATAGAGCGCATCGAGGTCGCGCAACTCCGGATCGCCGACGGCCGTCACCCCGGGCAGCACGGTCCAGTCCGGAATGGAGACGGTGTCGTCGACATCGAACTTGAGCTCGATCTCCACCGTCCGCGACGGCTCCGCGTCTGCGGGCGACGGCGCCGCCGGATCGATCGCTGCGCTCACACCGAATCGCCCGCAGGATCGATGACGTCCTCCGCCGCGACGAACCAGAAGTTGATCTCGGTCGGTCCGTCGCTGTCACCGGTATTCTCCGGCTCGCCCTTGCGCTCGTAGACGACCTGAGTCTCGCTGTACGGGACGATGAGGCGCTCGAGGTCGTCCTCCTCCAGCGGGAGGAGCTGTCCGTCGAGGGGTCCTTGATGCAGTCGTGCGATAGCCATGCCGTGAGCATAGTCCGGCCCCGGAGGCGGGAGCAGGCACTTGCGCGTCGCGCACTATCGTGGTCACGTGAAGCCGTTCGTCCTCCTCGCCACGCGCGCCGAAGACGTGCCCGCCGACGAGGAGTACGCGCTGTTCCTGCGCTACACCGGCCTCGAAGAGCGCGAACTCATCCGGGTGCGTCTGGAGTCGGGGCCGATGCCCGCGTTCGATCTCGACACCGTCTCGGGCGTCTTCGTCGGCGGCGGCCCGTTCAACGCGTCCGATCCTGCGGAGCGCAAGTCAGCGGTCCAAGTGCGTGTGGAGCGGGAGTTCGCCGCGCTCCTCGATGACGTCGTCGCCCGCGACATCCCGTTTCTGGGTGCGTGCTACGGCGTGGGCACGCTCGGCGCACACCAGGGCGCGGTGATCGACCGCGTCCACTCCGAACCGATCAGCGTCGTCGACGTGACGCTCACGGCCGAAGGCCGCGCGGACCCGCTGCTGGCCGGCATGTCGGCGTCCTTCTCCGCCTTCGTGGGCCACAAGGAGGCCATCTCGCGACTGCCGCCGTCGGCGACCCTCCTGGCCTCGTCGGCAGCGTGCCCGGTGCAGATGTTCCGCGTGGGACGCAACGTCTATGCGACCCAGTTCCACCCGGAGCTCGATCTCGCCGGGATCACCACTCGCATCCACGCGTACGCCGACTACGGGTACTTCGCCTCGGACGAGCTCGACCTCACCCTCGCGGCCGTGCGACGCGCCGCTGTCAGCGAACCCCCGCACATGCTCCGGGCCTTCGTCGAGCGGTACGCCCGCTGACGCCGACGGATCCCGGCGTCAGCGGACGTCCTCCGTCCGGCGTCACAGCATCGGCGGCGTGTGCCAGATCCGGTCGATGTAGTCACGGATCGAACGGTCCGACGAGAAGAAGCCGCATCGGGCGATGTTGAGGATCGCCGATTTCGTCCACGCGTCCTGATCGGCGTAGGCGGCGTCGACACGATCCTGCGCCTGGATGTACGAGGCATAGTCGGCGAGGACCATGAAGCGGTCGTCGTAGAGCAGATTCGACACGATCGGCTCGAAGACGGTCCGATCTCCGTGGGAGAACGCGCCGGAGGCGATCAGGTCGATCGCGCGACGCAGATCGTCGTCCTGCTGGTAGAACTCCGCCGGCTTGTACCCGCGGCTCCACAGCGCCTCGACCTCCGGCTCGGTCATGCCGAACAGGAAGAAGTTGTCGTCGCCGACGAGTTCGCGGATCTCGACGTTCGCGCCGTCGTCGGTGCCGATGGTGAGCGCGCCGTTGAGGGCGAACTTCATGTTCCCGGTACCCGAGGCCTCCTTGCCCGCGAGCGAGATCTGCTCGGACAGATCCGCGGCGGGGATGACACGCTCAGCGAGGGTGACGTTGTAGTTCGGCGGGAAGAGGACCTGCAGCCGCCCCTGGACGCGAGGGTCGCTGTTGACCACCTCGCCCACCGCGTTGATGAGGTGGATGATGCGCTTGGCCATCGCGTAGCCGGGCGCGGCTTTGGCGCCGAAGATGAATGCTCGGCCCTGGACGTCCTCCGCCCGCACCCGGCCGGACACGATGCGCTCGTACGACGTGACGATGTGCAGCACCTTCAGCATCTGCCGCTTGTACTCGTGGAGGCGCTTGACCATGACGTCGAGCATGTGGCCGTCGCTGACCTCGAACCCGTCGCGCGCGCGCAGGACGTCGCTGAGCACACGCTTGTTGGCGGCCTTGACCTCCGCGAAGCGCGCCCGGAACTCGGGATCCTCTGCGAAGGACTCGAGCCCCCGCAGGCGCTCCAGGTCGACGGTCCACCCGGCACCGAGTGCGTCGGTGATGAGACCGGCGAGCCCGGGATTGGCCAACCGCAGGAACCGTCGGGGCGTGACGCCGTTGGTGACGTTGGTGAACTTCCCCGGGTAGAACTCATCGAAGTCAGGGAGGACCTTTTCGCGCAGCAGCTGAGAGTGCAGTTCGGCGACACCGTTGACCTTCGCTCCCGCGACGGTGGCGAGGTACGCCATGCGCACCGACCGCTCGGGGAACTCCGCGATGATCGACATGTTGCGGATGCGCATCTCGTCGTCACCGAAGCGCTCGCGCACCTCCTCGAGGAAGGCGTCGTTGATGCGGTAGATGATCTCCAGATGACGCGGCAGTAGCCGACCGAGAAGCTCGACGGACCACACCTCGAGCGCCTCGGGGAGGAGGGTGTGGCACGTGTAGGCGAAGCACTGCCGGGTGATCTCCCATGCGGCATCCCACTCCATGTGCTCCTCGTCGACCAGGACCCGCATGAACTCCGGGACGGCGATCACGGGGTGGGTGTCGTTGAGCTGGAAGATGACGCGGTCGGGCAGCTTCGACAGGTCGAAGCCCGGAGCCAGCATGTGGTCGAGGAAGTCGCGGATGGATGCTGCGACGAAGAAGTACTGCTGCTGCAGACGCAGCTCCTTGCCCTGCGGGGTGGAGTCCTCGGGGTACAGCACCTTGGAGATGTTCTCCGCGTACGTCTGCGCGCGGACCGCCTCCTCGTAGTCGCCGGAGTTGAAGATCCGGAGGTCGAAGGCGTTGGTCGCCACCGCCCGCCACAGGCGGAGGGTGTTCACCCGGCCGTTGTGGTAGCCGGGGACCATGTAGTTGTAGGGGACGGCCTGCACGTTCCACCCCGGAACCCAGCGGCTGCGGGGGACCCCGTCGTCGTCATAGGTCTCGGTGTATCCGCCGAACGAGATGGTCTGCGCGGCCTCCGGGTGGGCGAACTCCCACGGCGACCCGAGCGTCAGCCACGCGTCGGGCTGTTCGACCTGCTGGCCGTCCACGAACGTCTGGCGGAAGATGCCGTACTCGTATCGGATGCCGTACCCGATGCTCGGGACGCTCATCGTCGCGAGCGAATCGATGAAGCACGCGGCGAGGCGACCGAGTCCGCCGTTGCCGAGGCCCGGCTCGACCTCGAGCGCGCGCATGTCGTCGATGTCGATGCCGCACGACGCGAGAGCCTCGGTCGCGATGTCGGTGAGACGCGTGGCGAGCAGGTTGTTGTCGAGCTGACGACCGAGCAGGTACTCGGCCGAGAGGTAGCAGACGCCCTTCGCCTGCGCTTCCTTCTGCCGCCGGATGTCCTCGAGCCACCGGGCGACCAGGAAGTCGCGGACGGTGGTGGCGAGCGCGATGTACCGGTCGTTCGGGCTGGCGGTGGAGAGGGTCACGCCCCGCTCCAGGTTGAGGTTCTCCAGGAACTGCTTGACGAAGCCGTCGACCGTGCTGGGGGGCGTGGGGACGGGGGCGAGGGCGAGCGCGTGAGTCGGCTTGCTCGAGACAGGCGAGATTTGATCGGGCACGACAAGAAAATAGCGGTGCGAGGGCCCGGACGCATACCGGCAGGGAAAGATCCAGCAGACCTTAATGAAGTCGTCACGTCGCGCGAAGGCGCGCGACGCGTCCGAGCGGGTGCCTCAGCCGGCGATGATCGCGCTGATCTCCGCCGTTCCCCTGCCGTCGTCGGGCGACAGGTCCAACCCCAGGTCGACCAGGACGACGCGTCCCGCGACGGGCGCACCGTCGTCGCTGACAAGGCCGACCTTCGTCCCGCCGAAGGTGACGGTGAGGGATGCCGCGAACACCTCGCCGTCGTGCGCGCCGGTGTCGGGGTGCACGCCGCTCGGCACGTCGACGGCGATCACGCTCGTCTCGGTGCCCTCCACGAGCGGGCGCAGTACCCGGACGGCCTCGCGCGCGGTCCCGCGCAGCGAGGTGGATGCTCCGATGCCGACGATGCCGTCGAGGATCAGCGCGTACTCCGACGCGGAATCGCGCGCCGCGGACATCTCGACGCGACGCGCCCCCGCGGCGAGCGCCGCGGCGAATGCCGCCTCGTGGAAGCGGTCGCTGACGAGGAGGACATCGACGTCGGCCCCCTCGGCCAGCTCGGCGGCCGCGTACAGCGCGTCGCCGCCGTTGTCGCCGGGCCCGGCGAGGACGAGGACACGGGGACGTCGGATGTGCGTGCCGCTCGGGATCTTCTCGGCGGCAGACGCGACTTCTGCGCGAGCGAGATCCGCCAGCGCCGTCGCCGCGCGACGCATGAGCGGCTCGCCCTTCTCCAGGAACGGCTTCTCGGCCCTCCGGATGACGTCGGCGGTGAACACCGGGACGACCACTCCGGCCTCAGCCACGGGCGTCGTCCTTCACTGAGCCGTGTGCTCCGGCATCAGTCGCTCGGGCGAGCGTCGCTTCGCGCTCGGTATCTGCCGCCGCCCGCGCGGCAGCCAGCTCCTCGGTCGCCACGCGTACGCCGTCCTCGGCCTTGCGCACGCGTCGCAGGATGAACGTCGGGGCCCCGTGGCGCTCGCGCACCCGGTCGGCATCCTCGGCGACGCCGAGGATGATCCACGAGGAGGCCAGGAGGATGACCTGCGCCGACAGGTTGAACCACAGGAGGAGCGCGATGAGAGCGGCGAAGGAGGCGAGGAGGGGGTTGGATCCGGCACCTCCGACGAAGAGTCCGGACAGCTGTTGCAGCACCACCAGCCCTACGCCGCCGATGGCCGCCCCGCCGATGATCGTCTTCGGGCGCGCCTTCACCCCGGCGAGCGTCACGAAAGCGAGGGCGATCAGGCCGGCGTCGAGGAGGAAGACCACCACGATGGAGAATCCTCGGGTCGCGATCTCGGCGAACGTGCCGTCGCCGATGCCGATCCACTCCCGCACGCTGCCGATGAAGGCGGTGCCGGCGAAGGTCGCCGCGGCGGAGAGGACGAATCCCCCACCGATCGCGATGGCGAGGGCGAGGTTCCGCAGGATCACCCAGAGGAACAGCGTGTCCTCGGCGACGCGGTCGGCGAGCGCCCGCAGCGCCGCGCGGAGCGATCCGATCGCGCCGATCGCCGCGCCGACGAGTCCGAGGAGCGACAGGATGCCGGCGACCGTGAGACCCGCGGGGGCGGCGATGTCGTTGACGTCGATGAGGCCGCCCTCGCCCAGCAGCCCGGGGATCGCGGAGTCGACGGCGCTGATGAGCGACTGCCATGCGACGGGGTTGTCGCTCAGCCACAGCGCGGCGAAGGAGAACCCGAGCAGAACGCCGGCGAACACGGAGAACAGCGCTCGATAGGTGATCGAGTCCGCGAGCATCGCGCCGCGGCGTTCGGAGTAGTGCAGGAACGTCCGTACGAGACGGAGCGAGAGCGCCCAGGCGGTCACTTTCGCGATCAGGTCTGCCATTCCGCCACCCTATCCATCGTCGATGACGCCTCCCGGGGGTCGACAGGCTCGGCGATGTGTGACAGGGACGTCAGAGCGGCGGATTCCCCGTCAGGCTCGGCACGAGGAGACCGATCCACGCGCCGAGGAGCATCCACGGCCCGAACGGGATCGCGGTGCGGCGGTCCGCGCGGCGAAGGGCGAGGAGAGCGACGGCGTACAGGCCGCCCGAGACGAACGCGGCCGCCGCGCCGACCAGGAGACTTCCCCACCCGGCGAAGCCGAGGAGGAGGCCGAGGACGCCGGCGAGCTTCACGTCTCCCCCGCCGAGTCCGCTCCCGCGCACGCTGCGCAGGAGCGCATAGGCGCCGAAGAGGATGACCCCGCCGACGAGAGCGCGGATGAAGGAGCCCGCATCGCCGGATGCCGCGGCCAGGAGCCCGAGTGCCGCGATCGCGACCGGATACGCGGGAAGCACGATCCGGTTCGGGAGGCGGTGCGAACGCACGTCGATGACGGCGAGCACGGCGCCCCACCCGAGGAACGCGAGCAGGATGCCGGCGCGCAGGATCTCGGGGAGCACGAGCCGAGGCTAGCCGCGGCGCGGAGTCTGCGCGCACAGGCTGTGGACAACCCCGGCGCGCAGACCGTTCACCACTGCGGGTGGATGTCCGCGCGGAGCCTCTCGTCGTAGACCCGGCGGACGGCTGCATCGAACGCGGCGAGGTCGAATCCGCCCTCGAGCAGATGCGCAGCGGCGGCGTTCGACTGCGCCTGACCGACGTTGCGCGCCCCCGGGATGACGCTCGTGACGCCCTGCTGTGCCGCGATCCAGGCGAGCGACGCGGCCGGGAGGGAGACGCCCTCCGGCAGCGCGGCCGCCAGCTCCGTCGCCGCCGCGACACCGGTGTCGTAGTCGACGCCCGAGAAGGTCTCGCCTCGGTCGAAGGCCTCGCCGTGACGGTTGTAGCTCCGGTGGTCATCGGCGGAGAACGTGGTGGCGGAGGTGTAGCGGCCCGACAGCAGACCCGATGCCAGCGGAACGCGCGCGAACACGGCGACACCGGCGGCAGCGGCGGCGGGAAGGACCTCGTCCAACGGCTTGAGCCGGAACGGATTGAAGATGATCTGGACGTTCGTCACCGCGGGGCGGGCGATGGCGGCGCGCGCCTGCGCGACCGTCTCCACCGAGACGCCGTACGCCGCGATGGCGCCGTCCGCGACCAGAGCGTCGAGGGCGTCGAACGTGCCGTCCGCCTCGATGACCGCGGACGGAGGACAGTGCAGCTGCACGAGATCGAGCGTGTCCACGCCGAGATTGCGTCGCGACCGCTCCGTCCATGCGCGGAAGTTGTCCGGGCTGTAGTTCTCCGGTTCCTGGGGCATGCGCCGCCCCATCTTCGTCGCGACGGTGACGTCGTGGCCGGGCCGCTCCGCGAGGAATCGCCCGATGATCGACTCGCTGCGCCCGTCGCCGTACACGTCGGCGGTGTCGAACAGCGTGACGCCGTGCTCGACGGATGCCGCGAGGACCGCGATGGCGTCCTCCTCGGTCACCGCGCCCCAGTCGGCACCGAGCTGCCAGGTGCCGAGTCCGATCACCGAGACGTTCCGGCCGGTGTGCCCCAAGGGTCGCTGCTGCATGGATCCTCCTCGATAGTCCTCGCCCAGCATGTCACGCACGGCAGCGCCTGCGGGCACCGCGATATTCACGGCCACGCGCGGTGGCGGTACGTCGGCCGAAGCCGCACACTCGAGATGTCGGCGCATCCTAGCTGCCATCGGCATCGGCGCCGGAGGGAATGGAGGACGGAAGCCATGACACGCACGATCGTGATCACCGGCGCGGCGAGCGGCATCGGGCGGGCGACGGCGGAGCTGCTCGCCGAGCGCGGGAACCGGATCATCGGCGTCGACCTGCGCGGGAGCGACATCGACGCGGATCTGACGACATCCGAGGGACGCGCGGCGATGGTTTCCGGCGTCCGAGACCTCTCCGGCGGCGTCGTCGACGGGGTGATCGCTAATGCAGGTCTCGCGTCGCCGACCGTCGCCACTGCGGCGGTCAACTACTTCGGCGCCGTCGCGACGCTCGAAGGGCTCCGGCCGCTGCTGGCCGAGTCCCCCGCGCCGCGCGCCGTGGCCACGGCGTCCATGGCGTCGCTGTATCCGCCCGACGAGGCACTCCTCGATCGGCTGCTCGACGGCGACGAGGACGCAGCACTCAGCCGGGCGGGTGAGCTGGCGGCGGGATCGCCGGAGGAGGCGAACGCGATCTACGGCACGACCAAGCGCGCGCTCGCCCGGTGGATACGCCGCCACGCGCCCAGCCCGGAGTGGGCGGGTGCAGGGATCCCCCTGAACGCCATTGCACCGGGGGTCGTGTCCACGGCGATGACGGAGCAGTTCACCAGCACGCAGGAGGCGCGGGACGCGATCCTGCAGATGGTGCCGATGCCGCTCAACGGGATCTTCCCCCCGCGCGACGCCGCCTACCTTCTGGCGTGGCTGGTCAGCGAGGAGAACGCGCACCTGTGCGGCCAGGTGATCTTCATCGACGGCGGCTCGGACGCGGTCATGCGAGGCGATTCCACGTGGTGAGCGACACCGCCGTCACGGATTGATCAGGACCGGGGTTCCCTGCGGCAGTTCGGCGAGCGCGGCGATCGCGGCGGGATCCACCCGCACGCAGCCGTTGGAGATCGCCCCCGACCGCTCGTCGTGGTAGTGGAACGCCGTCACCGCGGCATCCGCTCCGCCGAACCCGTCGAGCGTCGGGGACTGCACCGACAGGTACACGATGGGGTGCCCGCGGGTATAGCCGAACTCGGGGACGACGCGCGTGGTCATGATGTACGACCGCCCGAGCGGGGTCGGTGTCGCGTCTGTGCCCCAGGCGAAGTCCGTCGCGATCGTCTGCCGCTCCCCGCCCCGCACGATGTCGATCGTGCGGGCGCCGATGGCGACCTCGACGTGCGCGTCGGAGGGGACGACGTCGACGTCGGCGGCTCGGACCCACCCGGCGACCTGCGCGGCGTTCCCTTGAGAGGGAACGGCCTGTCGTCCGACGAGGAGCACCTTCAGCCAGTGCTCCTGGCGCTCGACGACCGGAACCGACGTCCCGTCGAATGGGAGGGTCGCCGGGAGGAAGCCGATCGGCTCCGCCGTCGGGTCGGCGAAGACGGGAGCGCCCGCCGCGCGCGGAGTCGCGATCGCTTCGCTCGGCACCGCGTACGGGTCGTCGTCGATGGGAAGCCCCGCGTTGACGGCGAAGACATCCACCTGCGCCAGCCCCGCGGGGTCGTACGCGACGGTATTAGCGGGGAACTCCGCGACTGTCGGGGTGGGAGTGGGAGTGGACGTGGGTGCGGGAGACGGGGTCGTCACCGCTGTCGACGTGGGCGACGGGGCCGGCGCGGCGTCGGGCGCGGCAGTGAGTCCCGAGACGGCGAGCGCCACCCCCACCGCGATCGTGAGCGTCGCGGCCCCGCCGACGACCCACGGCCACCGGCGGCGTGAGAGCGCGGATGACTCGGGGGCGGCGTCGGGGTCGGGCGCATCCGTCATGCGTCCATGCTCGCCCGGGCGCGGCCTGCCTGCAAGCCGCCGTCGCCGTCGCTCAGGGATCGCACCGATCGAGGTCGGTCTCGGCGAGGGGCTCGCCCTCGGGGATGACGTAGGTGACCCACAGGACGACGGGGTCATCACCCTCGTTGACGCCCTCGTGCGGGTAGCCCGCTCCCTCGATGATCGCCTCCCCCGTGGCGTAAACGCGCACGCCGTCGGGATGTGTCGCGGCATAGTGCGTGAGCTCCCCCGCCTGGACCACGGCGATGAGCTGCCCGTGATGGCAGTGCACGCCCGTGCTTGCGCCGGGCGCGAGGGTGATCTCGCGGAACGTCACGCCGACACCGTCGCCGGCATCGGGGACGTCGACCACGACCCCCTCGTCGATCTCGCCGGTCGCCACATCCACGGCTGAGACGGGAGCCGCGGACGGCGACGCCTCCCCGCTGAGGCCGACCGACGGGGTTCCGGATACGGGGGACGGTCCCGCCGGGGCGGAGCAGGCCGCGATCGCCAGCACGAGTGCGGCGGTCGGGACGAGCAGCAGCGTGCGCACAGAACGATTCCTCATGGGCGACCCCCTCCCGGGTGTGGCCAGCCTAGGGCGCGCGACGCGCGCGCGTAAGAATCGGCTGAGAACCGGGCCGAAGTCACCGCTCACAACGCCGCGGCGCGGGATGATGCGGGCATGGACCTTCGTGACATCCCCATCACCACGATCCGCGGCGAGCAGACGACCTTCGGCGCACTGACGGACGGAAAGGCCGCGCTCGTCGTCAACGTCGCCTCGCGATGCGGCTTGACGCCGCAGTACGAGACCCTCGAGGCGCTGCAGAAGGAGTACGGCCCGCGCGGCTTCACGGTGATCGGGTTCCCGAGCAATCAGTTCCTGCAGGAGCTGAGCTCGGAGGAGAAGATCGAGGAGTACTGCTCGACGACGTGGGGCGTCACCTTTCCGATGTCCGAGAAGGTGCGGCTCAACGGCAAGAAGGCGCACCCGCTGTACCAGCAGCTCACCACCGTCCCGACCGACGACGGCAAGGCAGGCGGGATCAGCTGGAACTTCGAGAAATTCGTCGTCGGTCCCGACGGCCACGTCTCCCGCTTCTCCCCGCGGACGAAGCCCGATGCGCCCGAGGTCATCGCGGCGATCGAGAAGGCGCTGCCCGGCGGAGGCGCGTCCGCCTGACACGAGATCCGGCGCGCTACGAGCCGTCCTCGGCGGCGCTCCCTCGCCGTGGACTTGACCTTCACACCGTGTCAAGGTCGATCGTGGTCGACATCATGTACACCATCGGAGAATTCGCCGCCCTCACACGGGTGAGTGCACGGATGCTGCGGCACTACGACGCGATCGGGCTCCTGCGGCCTGCCCGCGTCGACGACCGCACCGGCTACCGCTCCTACACGATCGATCAGCTCCCACAAGCGCTGAGGATCGCGGAGTTGCGGGGCCTGGGGGTCGGGCTCGAGCGCATCGCCGCCATGGGCTCCGCCGGCGACGACGATGCCGCGCTGCGGACGGTGCTCGCCGAGCGACATCGCGAGCTGTCGGCATCCGTCGACGACGACCGGCGCCGCCTCGCCCGCATCGAGCGAAGACTCCGTCAGCTGGAGGGAACCACCCTGCCGGATGTCGTCTACGCGGAGCTTGCACCCGTCACCGTCTACGCCATGGACGGCGTGGCTCCAGGCGTGGGACCCGAGAACGTCTCACCCACGATCGGACCACTCATCGATCGACTCGATCGAGCGCTGGCGCAGGCCGGGCGCCGTGTGATCGAGCCCGGGATCTTCTGGTACGAACCCCGCGACGACGATCGGCTCGGTGTGCACGTCGCGTACACCGCGGAGGCCGACCCTGTGCCCGGTGTCGGGTACGACGTGGTCACGCTGCCCCCGATCCCGCTCGCCGCCACGCTGCGTCACCACGGCGATATGGCGGGAATCGGGGAGTCCTGGGGGATGCTGATGGAAAGGGTCGTCGCCGACGGCTATCGCATCGTCGGCGACTGCCGCGAGGTGTACCTCCAGGCGGACGGGCACGTGCCCGGTCCCGATTGGGTCACCGAGCTGCAGGTGCCCGTCGCCCGGTGATCCGACGGCGAGGTCGGATCAGCGGGATGACCCGGGCTCCCCGGCATCAGCGCCGGTCTGCCCCATTCCGGGCCGCACCGCGGCATCCGGGTCGATGTCTATCCGACGGATGCCGTCATGCTCGGTCACCCGGATCCGGGGCGCGGCATCCTCCTCCGTCGCCTCGGGCGCGGTGGTCAACTGGTCGTGCCGATCCTTCGCGCGCTGCGCGTCCTGCTCGGAGGGTGTGTCCATGCCCTCACGCTAGGGCTCTCCTGCTGCGCGGGCGGCGGGGTTGACAGAGAGCTCTCAGGAATAGCGATCCCGACCCGACCGTTGTCCCGGCCCGGAACAATGGTCGACGAAAGGACATTCTCCGTGACGCTCTTCTCCCCCATCACCGTCGGGTCCCTCGCTCTCCGCAACCGCGTCTCGCTCGCCCCGATGACCCGGCTTCGCGCGGACGACGCGGGTGTGCCCGGTGATCTGGTCGCGCAGTACTACGCCCAGCGTGCCGGGATCGGTCTGCTCGTCACCGAGGGTGTGTTCCCGAGCGCCGAGTCGCGCGCGTACCCCGGGCAGCCCGGCATCGCCACCGACGCACAGGCTGCGGGATGGGCGCGTGTCGCCGAGGCCGTGCACGCCGCCGGCGGCACCGTCTTCATGCAGATGATGCACGGGGGCCGTGTGTCGCACACCGGCATCACCGGAACCGCTCGCATCGTCGCGCCGTCCGCGATCGCCATCGAGGGCCAGACCCGCCTCGCCGACGGGTCGAAGGTCGACTTCCCCGTGCCGCACGCGCTGGAGACCGGGGAGCTGGCGACGGTGCGCGACGAGATCGTCCGTGCCGCACGGCGCGCCGTCGACGCCGGAATCGACGGCGTCGAGCTGCATTCCGCGAACGGCTACCTCCTTCACGAGTTCCTCTCCCCCGCCTCCAACCGCCGCGAGGACGAGTACGGCGGTTCGCCCGAGGCCCGGGCCCGTTTCGTCATCGAGGTCGCGCGCGCGGTCGTCGATGAGATCGGAGCCGATCGGGTGGGCATCCGCATCTCCCCCGCCCACAACATCCAGGACGTGTGGGAGCGCGACGCGGAAGAGACCCGCGCGACCTACCTGGCTCTGGTCGAGGGGCTCGCGCCCCTGGGCCTTGCGTATCTGAGCATCCTCCACGAGGACCCCTCCGGCGCCCTCCCGCAGGAGCTGCGCCGCGCCTTCGGCGGCACCTTCATCGCGAACTCGGGCTTCGGACGCGTGACCACGCGCGACGAGGCGATCCGCGTCATCGACGAGGACATCGCCGATCTCGTCGCGGTCGGCCGTCCGGCCATCGCCAACCCCGACCTCGTGGAGCGATGGGAGCGCGGGGCCGAAGAGAACCCCGTCGACCAGGCCACGGTGTACGGCCCCGATGCCCGCGGCTACACGGACTACCCCACTCTGGCGGCGTGAGGAAGACCCGGAGGAACGCCGCGGCAGCCGCTCATCCCGAGCGGCACGTCATCACGCTCGTCGTGCATCTGCCGATCACCAAGCTCGATGCGCTAGACGCCATAGCCTTCGCGGCCGACGGCGCGATCGAAGGTGCCGGCACGGCGTTCCCCCGGGTCCCGCTCGGACCCTCTGCCTGGGCGGAGGTGGAGCTGCCTCGCTTCGGCGAGCCGCCTCCCTTCGCCATCGACGTGTGGTCATCCGCCTCGCTCGCGGATGCTGTGGACCACGCCGAGCGCCTGCGCGCGGCGCTCGAACGCCTCGGCTGGCGAGTGCGGATCTCCGCCCTCTGAGGAATCTCAGCCCCCCGCGCGGTCGCGCCAGGCCACGGCGGTTTCAGCGAGGACCGTCGGCCACGGCGTAGCACGGATGCCGAGCACCGCGGTCGTCTCCTCCGTGTCGACGAGGAACGGGCGGTCGAACTGGTAGAGGACGCCCTCCAGCTCGCGGAGGATCGGCACCACCCATCCCCCCATCCGGACCACGGGGCGCGGAAGCGTACGCAGGCGCGGAGCCGGGGCACCGGACAGCCGGGAGAGTTCGCTCAACACCCCGCGCACCGTCGCGGGCGGGCTCGAGGGGACGATCCACGGGCTCCCCCAGGCCTGCTCGTTCTGCGCCAGCGCAAGGAGGGTGGCGGCGATGTCGTCGACCGCCGTCCATGCGTGCGGCTGGTCGGGGTCGCTGAAGACCGTCACGGGCTTGCCCGCGAGCGTCGTGGCGGCGTAGCGGGCGAGGATCGAACTCGTGGTGGGCGCGGTCGGACCGATGTAGTCGGACGCGCGGGCTTCCGTCGCCCGGACCCTCCCCGCCTCGTGCGCCGCGCGGGCGTCCTCCCACATGCGCGCACGAAGGGCGCCCTTGTGATCGGAGGGCCGAAGAGGCATGTGCCGCGTCATGGGCGCGTCGACCGGGCCGTAGCCGTACAGGTTGCTCAGCGTGACCAGGACCGCGCCGACGTCCTCCGCGGCGCCGAGGATCGCCGCCGCGAGGGGCGGCCACTCGCGTTCCCATGACTGGTACGACCCGGGGTTGGCGCAGTTGACGATGACGTCGGCACCGGCGGATGCCGCACTGAGCGCCGCGCGGTCGGTCGCGTCCAGGGCGATGTGGCGCACGCCGTCGATCTCCGGTCCGGAGCCGGACCGCGTGACGACGATCACCGAACAGCTGTGCTCCGCGGCGCGCCGGGCGACGGCGCTTCCGATGGGGCCTGCCCCGACGATCACGAAGCGCTGAGTCTGCATGATGCGAGCATGCCAGCACGGGCGGGGCGTGAGATGACGACGGCGCGTCGTCGGGGTGAAGAGTTCGCGCCGAAGCGCGAGGTGTCAACCCCGGTGGGTGACCGGACGGTCGCGCGTAGCGTCGCATACAACGAGACAGGAGACGAGATGAGCAACGAAGAGCGCCCCGGCGACCACGAGAACCCCACCACCAAGCCCGACGGTGTGGGCGAGGACGGCACGATCCCCTCCGACCCCGACGGCGTCGCGGCCGGTCACACCGGCGAAGCCTCGACCTTCGAGCCGGAAGAGGACGAGCAGGCCGACGACGCCTGACCTGCCGATCGGCGCATTCCGGTCGGGATGCGCCCCACCGCCACTCCACACGCCGCTTCGCGCCGCGCGGAGCCTCCGGCGGCGTGGGCCCGCCTGGATAATCCGCTCGCGGGAATGAGAAAAGGGCCCGCCTTCGGCGAACCCTTTTCTCATTCCGGTCGGGATGCGCCCCACCGCCACTCCACTCGCCGCTTCGCGCCGCGCGGAGCCTCCGGCGGCGTGGGCCCGCCTGGATAATCCGCTCGCGGGAATGAGAAAAGGGCCCGCCTTCGGCGAACCCTTTTCTCATTCCGGTCGGGATGACAGGATTTGAACCTGCGACCCCTTGACCCCCAGTCAAGTGCGCTACCAAGCTGCGCCACATCCCGGAAGCCGCGCACGCGCGGACAACTCCCCTATCCTAGCCGGTCCGAACGGCAACCGCGAACGCGCGCGGTGCCCGGGCATGGCGGGGGACGGATGCCACGAGTAGGGTCGCCCGCATGAGCCGGGTCTCCGTGGAAGCCGCCAGCGCCGATCGCTTCGCCGACGTCCAGCACGCCCTCACGGGCGGCGGCGATGGGGCGAGCTGCCAGTGCCAGTGGTGGACGCTCACCAACGCGCAGTTCTCCGCGACCGGGGTCGATGAACGCCGCCGCATTCTGCGCGACGAGATCGATGTCGGCCCGGCGCCCGGGTTGGTCGCGTACGTCGAGGGCGTCGCCGCGGGCTGGGTGCGTGTCGGACCGCGGGTGCGCCAACCCCGGCTCGAGCGCACGCGCGCGTTCGCGTCCGTGTCCGATCAGCCGTGGGACGACGCATCCGTTTGGGCCGTCACGTGTTTCGCGACCCGTAGGGAGCACCGCGGGGAAGGGGTCACGGCGACGCTGCTCGACGCCGCGGTCGCCTTCGCGCGGGACGGCGGTGCGCGAGTACTCGAGGCGTATCCGATCGACCCCGAGGCCGGCCGACGCCACACCGCGAACTCGCTGTTCCACGGAATCCTGTCCACGTTCCTGAGCGCCGGCTTCCGAGAAGTCGGGCGGTCTCGCCCCGATCGCGTCGTCGTCGCGCTCGATCTCCGCGAGTGAGATGCCCGGACCGCCGCACGAAACTGTTTGACATCATGGACGGATGACCTCCACCGCCCGCGTCGACGCCTGGCTGTGGGCGGTCCGGGTCTACAAGACCCGCTCCGCGGCGACCACCGCGTGCCGCGCCGGTCACGTGCGCGTCAACGGCGAGAAGGCGAAGGCGGCCCAGCCGGTCAAGCCCGGCGACGAGGTGCGCGTCCGGATCTCGGGGTTCGACCGGATGCTCGTCGTCCGTCAGCCGATCGTGAAGCGCGTCGGCGCGGCCGTCGCAGCGGACGCCATGGAGGATCGGACGCCGCCACCACCACCCCGGGAGCTCACCGCATTCGTGCCGGTCCGCGATCGCGGTGCAGGGCGTCCCACCAAACGTGAAAGACGCGACATCGAGAAGCTCCGCGGGCGCTGAGGGGAGCGCCCGAGCGACTCACTCCGAGAAGAGGAACGATCGAAGGGCGGCCGTCCACTCCCCGAACGCGTCCAAGTGTGCGTCGTGGGACGCTCTGACGAGATCCGTCCGCGTCACGTCCTGACCCCGACGGACGAACTCCGCCTTCCGCTCCTCACTGAACATGCCCCCGTCGGCGTAGACCGCGAGGGTGGGAGTCCTGACGCTTTCCCACTCGCGCCACTTCGGTGCGCTCATCCCCTCGAGCACGCGCACCATCACGTCCGGATCGAAGCGCGGATGAAACCCATTCGCACGTCGCTCGAGATCTTCGACCCACACCCGCGCGAGCGCACCGTCCCCCAGGAACACCTGCGCGTCGGCACGATTCGCGAAGGGAACCGGCCACGACCGGAAGAAGGACCCGATCGCGGCACGATCGTCTGCGGCCCCTCCGCCGGCGTCCCCCTCGAGCATCACCAGTCGCCTGATCAGTTCGGGGCGGTGCGCCGCCACCAGCATCGCGGTGTGCGCCCCCATCGACTGGCCGAGGAGGTCGACCGGCTCACGCCACTCCGCTTCGATCACCCGTACGACGTCGTCGACGAAAGCGAGCCGCGACACATCCGCGGGCGCCCGCGTGCTGGCGCCGTGACCGCGCTGATCCACGAGGATCATTTGCCTCGGCGCCAGGGCCGCAGCGGTCGGGACGAATTCGTTGCTGCTCCCGGCAAGCCCGTGCAGGATGACGATCCCCGGCTCAACGCCGGCGAACACCGTGTACGCGATCGTCGCGCCGTCGAAGGCCGTGATCGCACGATGCTCTGCCGCCATCGAGCCACCGTACATCGGAGGGCGCGGGGTTAGTTCCCCGCGTCTCGGGAGAGGTGCGCGCCGAGCGGTGCGAGACCCGCGATGACCTCGCGGTAGATCTCGCCGGCACTCGCGGCGTCGCCGAGCTCGGACCGCCGCACCCATTCGCCGAACACGACACGGATGATCGCGTCCATCGCCGCGACCGTCGCGCGGATCGTCAGAACATCGGCGTCAGCGCCCGCCGCGTCGACCGCGGCATCGATGAGCTCGTCGGCGTTGTCGATGTCGTTCGTCACCGCGCGCGCGAGGAGCGTGGGCTCCGACTCGATCACACGGCGGACCCGGAGCACCCGCGCGCGGATGTCGGGCCGTCGATCGAAGTCGTCGAACAGTCGCACCCACGCGTGCTGGATCGCCGGCGCCAAGGCCGCCCCCGCACGCACGTCGTTCACGAGCTCGACGCGAATCGACCGATAGGTCTCATCCTCGTGGAAGAGCGCGTGCTCCTTCGTCGGGTAGTAGCGGAAGAACGTCCGCGGAGAGATGCCGGCGGCCGCGGCGATCTCATCCACCGTCGTCGCGGCGACGCCCCGCTCCTCGAAGAGCGTGAGCGCGGCATCCGCCACTTCGCGCAGCGTCTCACGCCGTCGGCGCTCCCGCAGACCGACGGGCGCAGAGTCGTCAGACGTCATGCAAAGGATTCTACACCTGCCGCCAACTTGGCAGTCACTGCCATATACTCAACGAGTCCTCGCCGCGCGCGACCGCGCGGCGCGCCCCGAACGAGAAAGAGCGTCCCCGTGACCCTCGAGAAGAACCTCCCGCCCACACCGACCGAAGAGACGCGCGCCGCGCGCGCCGTCCGCCCCGGCACAGTCATCGCCCTGCTCGTCGTGTCGGCCTTCGTCGTGATCCTCAACGAGACGATCATGAGTGTGGCGCTCCCCCGCCTCATGGAAGACCTCGGCATCACCGCCGCCACCGCGCAGTGGCTCACGACCGGGTTCCTCCTCACGATGGCCATCGTCATCCCGCTCACCGGATACCTGCTGGCTCGCTTCCCGCTCCGCGGGCTCTACCTCACCGCGATGAGCCTGTTCACGATCGGCACCCTCGTCGCAGCCCTCGCCCCGGGCTTCGAGGTCCTGCTCCTCGGTCGTATCGTCCAGGCCTCCGGCACGGCGATCATGATGCCCCTGCTCTTCACCACCGTGCTCACGATCGTCGCCCCCGAGCGGCGGGGCCGCATGATGGGAGTCATCTCCATCGTCATCGCCGTCGCCCCGGCGATCGGCCCGACCGTCTCGGGCATCATCCTGTCCGTCCTCGACTGGCGATGGATGTTCTGGCTCGTCCTCCCGATCGCCGTCATCGCCCTGACCCTCGGGGCGCTGTGGGTGAGAAACGTCACCGAGACCCGCGCGGCGAGCTTCGACATCCTCTCCGTCGTCCTCTCGGCTCTCGGCTTCGGCGGCCTCATCTTCGGCCTAAGCTCGATCGGCGAAGCCGCCTCGGGTCACGCCCCCGTTCCGGTCTGGATCCCCCTGACCGTCGGCGCCATCGCCGTGGTCGCTTTCGTCCTCCGCCAGCTCCGCCTGCAGCGCACCGACTCGGCCCTGCTCGACCTCCGCACCTTCCGCTCCCGGCCGTTCGCTCTGGCGACGGTCCTCGTCGCCGTGGTCTTCTCCGCCCTCTTCGGCTCGCTCATCCTGCTCCCGCTCTACCTGCAGCAGGTGCTCGGACTCGACACGCTCGCCGTGGGGCTCATGCTGCTCCCGGGCGGCATCGTCATGGGCGCCATCGCGCCGGTGGTCGGCGCGCTCTTCGACCGCTTCGGACCGCGCCCGCTCGTCCTCCCGGGCATGATCGTCGCCGCCGCGGCTCTCTGGGGGATGACCACGTTCGACGCGGGGACGCCGATCGTGTGGATCGTCTCCGTGCACGTCGCCCTGAATCTCGGCCTCGGCTTCGTCTTCACCCCGCTGCTCACGTCGGCGCTCGGGTCGCTCCCTCCGACCCTCTACTCGTACGGCTCGGCCACGGTGAGCACGCTCCAGCAGCTGGCCGGAGCCGCGGGGACGGCCCTGTTCGTCACCCTCATGTCGGTGACCGCCGCCGGGGCCCTCGCCGAAGGCGCGACCCCGATCGCGGCCACCGCGGACGGGGTGCACGCGGCATTCCTCGTCGGTGCGATCGTCGCGAGCGCCGCCGTGGTGCTCGCCGCCTTCGTCCGCAACCCCGCTGTGGACGCACCGACGCCGCGGCAGGCGACGGCGCACTGAACCGCGGCGGAATCAGGGCAGGAGATCGCGCAGCCAGCGCGGGCCCCGGACGACGGCACCGGCCTGTTCGCACCGTGCCGCGAGTTCCCGGTCGGCAGTCACCACCGTCACCGAACGCCCGGCGTCCCCAAGACGTCGGGCTTCGGTGACGATCGCATCATCCCCGGAGCGTTCCGCACGCACCACGGCGACGCCGTCCACGTCGGCTGCGGCGCGCCCCTCCCCCTCGACGACCGCGACCCACGCGGGAAACCACGTGTGCTCGGGCAGCGCGAGCGCGGCCGCCGGAATGCCACGGGATGACAGCTCCTCCAGCGCAGCCAGGAGGCGATCCGCCGCGCCGGCGCGATCACGCCACCACCCGTCCGGAACCGAGCCCACCACGTTCGCCACATCGACCACCACGGCGGGACGCAGCGCGACGAGCTCTTTCAGACGCACCCACGCGGTGGCGAAACCCGGATGCAGCGGACGTTCCTCGACGACCGCCGCGGGCACCCATTCGAGCGCGTTGCTCTCAGGATCGCTGATCGTCGCTTCGAACGGCGTCTCGACGTCGCCGATCAGCGTGGTGTACGACCAGTAGCCGAGATCCAGCACGCTCAGCAGCCGCGGGCGGATCGCCCCCGACGGCACACCCGCCTCTTCGGCGGATTCGCGGAGAGCGGCATCCGCCGCCGACTCGTCCTCGTGACGCGCGCCGCCCGGAAGCCCCCACGTGTCGCCGAAATGGCTCCAGGAGACACGATGCTGCAACAGGATGCCGCGCACGGCGTCTACGGCGAGGAGCCCCGCCGCACCGAACCGACCCCAGTACCGCGCACCGTCCGGGCCGACGACCCACGCGTCACCGGGGTTCCTCGGCGTCGGCCGCTCGTTCGTCACCCCGCAAGCCTGACACACCGGCGACACGGACGGGTCAGCGCTGGCGGCGCTCCCGCACGCGCATGTTCGTCACGATCGGGGTGCCCTCGAACCCGAAGACCTCGCGGAGGCGACGCTGGATGAACCGGCGGTAGCCGGGGTCGAGGAACCCCGTCGTGAACAGCACGAATGTCGGCGGACGCGTGGCCGCCTGCGTCCCGAACAGGATGCGCGGCTGCTTGCCTCCCCGGAGCGGGTGCGGGTGTTCCGCGACGAGCTCGGCGAGGAAGGCGTTGAACTTCCCGGTCGAGATGCGCTGGTCCCACGACGCCAGAGCCGTCTCCAGGGCCGGTACGAGCTTGTCGAGGTGACGTCCCGTACGCGCGGAGATGTTCACCCGCGGAGCCCACGCGACGTGTGCGAGATCCTGCTCGATCTCCCGCTCGAGGTAGCGACGCCGGTCGATGTCCTCCATGTCGTCGTCGTTGAGGCGATCCCACTTGTTGAAAGCCAGCACGAGCGCGCGGCCGGACTCCAGCACGAGGTCGATGATGCGGACGTCCTGCTCGCTGAGCGGCTCCGAGACGTCGAGGACGACGACGGCGACTTCCGCCTTCTCCAGCGCCGCGGACGTGCGCAGGGACGCATAGAAGTCCGCGCCCTGCTGCAGGTGCACACGCCGACGGATGCCGGCGGTGTCGACGAACCGCCAGAGCTTGCCTCCGACCTCCACGACCTCGTCCACCGGATCGCGGGTCGTGCCGGCCAGCTCGTTGACGACGACGCGCTCTTCGCCGGCGGCCTTGTTCAGGAGGGAGGACTTCCCCACGTTCGGGCGCCCGAGGATCGCGACGCGGCGCGGGCCGCCGATCTCGTGCCCGGCGACAGCGGAGATCTCCGGCAGCACCTTCATGATCTCGTCGAGGAGGTCCGCCACGCCCCGACCGTGGATCGCGGAGACCGGGTGGGGCTCGCCGAGTCCCAGGTTCCACAGGGCCGCGGCCTCGGGCTCCTGTCGGGCGTCGTCGACCTTGTTGGCGACGAGGAACACCGGCTTGCCGCTCTTGCGCAGCAGCTTCACGACATGCTCATCGGTGGATGTCGCCCCCACCATCGCATCGACGACGAACAGCACGACGTCGGACAGATCGATCGCGACCTCCGCCTGCGCCGCCACCGACCGGTCGATGCCGCGCGCGTCCGGCTCCCATCCGCCGGTGTCGACGAGCGTGAACCGGCGATCCATCCATTCGGCCTTGTACGTCACCCGGTCGCGCGTGACACCGGGGGTGTCCTCGACGACGGCTTCCCGACGCCCGAGGATGCGGTTCACCAGCGCGGACTTGCCCACGTTGGGGCGGCCCACGATGGCGACGACGGGGAGCGCCGGCAGGTATTCGACCTCGCCGTCGCCGGAGAGGACCCCCTCCAGAAGCTCGGCGTCCTCCGCCTCCAGGGCGTAATCATCGAGGCCGGCTCGGAGGGCCGCGGCCCGCTGCTCGGCGAGGTCGTCGTCGAGCCCGGCCATGTGCTGGGCCAGGGCGTCGGACGTCCCGGCGTCGTCGGGGACGTCGAATTCGCGATCGTCAGTGTGCATGGGAAGCCTCCAAGGCTCGGTCGATCACGGCGAGGACGGCGTCCACGGTCTGATCGAAGTTCAGATCGGTGGAATCGACGACCTCGACGCCGGGCGCCGCGGCGAGGAAGTCGACCACCTTCGAATCGGCGGCATCGCGCCGGTGCAGGGCCTCGGCGACCGCCGCGGCATCCTGCGATGTCAGTTCTGCGCTCCGACGCGCGGCCCGCACTTCCGGCGCCGCGGTGAGGAGGATCCGCGCGGGCGCGTTCGGCGCGACGACGGTCGTGATGTCGCGACCCTCGACGACCACCGCGGTCAGACCCGACGAGGCGACGAGGGCACGGAAGAGCGCGGTGAGGGCATGGCGCACCGCGGGCACGCGCGCAACGCCGCTCACGGCGTCCGCCACCCTCGGCTCGCGGATGGCCGACGTCACGTCGGCGGTCCCGACACGCACCCAGCGGTCATCCGGATCGAGCGAGATGGCGTAGTCGAAGTCGCCGAGCACATCCAGCACGGCGGATGAATCGGACGTGTCCGCTCCGTGCTCGAGCGCGTGCCACGCCAGGGCGCGGTAGGCGGCGCCGGTGTCGAGGAAGCCGTAGCCGCGGCGGCGCGCGACCTGCTGCGACACGCTGGACTTGCCGCTGCCGGCAGGGCCGTCGACGGCGATGACCACCGGTGTCTCGGGAACGGAATCGGTCATGGAGTGGTGCTCGCAATCTTCCAGCCGCGCGATTCGAGCCCGTCGACCGCGCGGCGCACCGCACCGGGGACGACGCTGATCTCCGCGAGGCCGAACTGGGCGCCGGGCGAATGCTCCAGGCGCAGGTCTTCCACGTTGACGTCGAGCTCACCGAGCTCGCCGAACAGACGGCCGAGCTGACCGGGCGTGTCGTCCACCATGACGACCACCTGCTCGAAGCGGCGGTTCTGCCCGTGCTTGCCGGGGAGCCTCTCGACGCCGTCGTTCCCCCGGCGGATGGTGTCGGCGACCGTACGGCGCGCACCGGGCGCGTCGGGCGCGCGAAGGGCCTCCGCGACCGTCGCCAGATCATCGGCGAGCGCCGTCAGGACATCCCGCACGGGTTCGGCGTTGGCCCCCAGGATCTGCACCCACAGCTCCGGGGCGGATGCCGCGATCCGCGTCGTGTCACGCAGGCCCTGGCCGGTCAGCTGGAGGGAGCGGTCCGGCGCATCGGCCAGACGTCCCGCGAGGAGGCTCGACACGAGCTGCGGCACGTGGGAGACGAGCGCCACCGCGCGATCGTGCTCCTCGGGCGTCATCTCGATCGGCGTCGCACCGAGATCCAGCGCCAACGCCTCGACCATGGTCAGGTCGGCGGCGGACGTCTCCTCGTCGCGGCAGACCACCCACGGCCGGCCCACGAAGATGTCCGCACGGGCTGCGATCGCCCCTCCGCGTTCCCGCCCCGCCATGGGGTGCGATCCGATGTATCGAGCGAGATTTGCGCCGCGCGCGCGCAGTTCCCGCAGGGGCTCGAGCTTGACGCTGGCGACATCGGTGACGACCGCGTCGGGGAAGGCGGCGAGCTCGCGCTCGACCACATCGGCGACGACGTCGGGCGGCACGGCCACGACGACGAGTGCGGGCGCGTCTCCCTCGCGCGCGGGACGCCCGGCGCCGTAATCGACGGCGAGGCGCAGCTGCGCCGGCGAGGTGTCGGCGAGCGCCACGTCGACGCCCGAGGCGCTGAGGGCATGGCCGATGCTCGCGCCCAAAAGCCCGGCGCCGACGATGCGGACGGGTCCGCGCGTGCGCGTGGCCAGCACGGTGGCGTCGGTCACTCAAGTCTCCAGATGCTCGGAAGCAGTGGCGCCGCGGGCGAGGGTGAGCAGAGCGCCGCGCTCCACTTTAGTCAATTCGCGGCTTCCGCCCGCTGGCAGGGTTCCCAGGTGGAGCGGCCCGAACTGGCGTCGGACCAGCTCCACGACCGGATGCCCCACCTCGGCCATCATCCGTCGGACGATGCGGTTGCGTCCCGAGTGCAGGGTGAGTTCCACGAGCGACCCGGTCCCCTCCGTGCTGCGGGAGAGGAGCCGCGCCTTGTCGGCGGCGATCGGACCGTCCTCCAGCTCGATCCCCGAGAGGAGACGCTGGATCGTCGCAGGCGCGACGCGGCCCTCGACCTTGGCGATGTAGACCTTGGTGACCCCGAACGACGGGTGCGCGAGCACGTGCGCGAGATCCCCGTCGTTCGTGAGCACGAGCAGGCCGCTGGTCTCGGCGTCCAGGCGCCCCACGTTGAAGAGGCGTTCGGGGTACGGCTCGACGAACGGGCGGAGGTCCCGGCGGCCACGGTCGTCGCGCATCGAGCTGACGACCCCCGTCGGCTTGTTGAGGATCACGTAGCGCTTGGACTGGTCGAGCTGCACCGCGGTGCCGTCGACGTCGACGAGGTCGTTCTCGGGATCGATGCGACGGCCGAGCTCGGTCACCACGACACCGTTGATGCGGATCCGCCCGGCGACGATCATCTCCTCCACCACGCGGCGGGACGCCACACCGGCGGCCGCGAGGACCTTTTGCAGACGGATGCCTTCGACATCGCTCATCGACGTACTCCTTCGTCCAGACCCTCGGAGCGACCGACCTCCTCGGCACCTTCCAGGAAGGGCGAGATGGGCGGGAGCTCGTCGAGGGAGTTGATTCCCAAGTGGACCAGCAGAGCATCGGTGGTCCCGTAGTTGATGGCGCCCGTCTCGGCATCCGCGAACAGTTCGGTGATGAGTCCGCGCGCGAGGAGCGTCCGGACCACCGAGTCCACGTTGACCGCGCGGATCGAGGCGACCTGCGATCGCGTCACGGGCTGCTTGTAGGCGATGACGGCGAGCGTTTCCAGCGCCGCCTGCGACAGCCGCGCGGGCGCCTGTCCCCCGACGTATTCCGCGATGAGGTCATCGTGGTCCTCGCGGACGTACATCCGCCATCCGCCCCCGACCTCGCGGAGCTCGAAGCCGCGGCGCGGGCCGTCCGCGCGGCCGTCGTAGTCGGCTACGAGGGTGTCGACGGCCTGACGGACCGCGGGCACGGGTGCGCCGACGGTGGCCGCCAGGGAGACGAGGGACAACGGCTCCTCGGCGATGAAGAGGATCGCCTCCACGCGGCGCACGGTGTCGAGGGCCCCGTCCGGCTCAACGGTGTCATCGGTCATAATCGGCTCCCAACGAGGCGAGGTTCTCATCCGACCAGCGCTGCGCGCTCCAGCGGAGGGTCAGCTCCCCGAGCGGCTCGAGCTGCTCGAACGACAGGGCGGCGTGCCGATACAGCTCCAGCACCGAGAGGAAGCGGGCCACCACCACGCCCGGAGCGCGGACGCCCGCCACGAGTTCGCGGAACGAGAGGGTGCCGGCATCGCGAAGGAGGGTGACGACGATCGCCGCCTGCTCCCGGATGCTCACGAGCGGGGCATGCAGGTGGTCCAGGCCCACGTGCGGGATGTCCTTCGGGGTCATCGCGAGAAGCGCGAGCGCCGCGAAGTCGTCCGGGGTGAGGGTCCACCGCAGCTCGGGGGCCGCGTGACGGTACTTCGCGTCCAACCGCACCGACCGGGCGTGGCGCTGATCCTCGCGGCGGAGGGAGCGCTCGAACCACGCCGAGACCTCCTTGAACGCCCGGTATTGCAGCAGACGGGCGAAGAGCAGGTCGCGCGCTTCCAGGAGAGCCACGGACTCGGCGTCCACCAGCTCGCCCTGCGGGAGAAGGCCCGCCACCTTCATGTCGAGCAGCGTCGCGGCCACCACCAGGAACTCGGAGGCCTCTTCCAACTCCTGGTCGGGGCCGAGGGCGCGCAGATAGGCGATGAACTCATCGGTCACCTTCGAGAGGGAGACCTCCGTGATATCGAGCTCGTGCTGCGAGATGAGACTGAGGAGCAGGTCGAACGGCCCGTCGAAGACGCCGAGGGAGACCCGGAACCCGGGGGTGTCGTCGGCCGGCGCCTCAGGCGACGGCGCCACGGGCGACCAGCTCCCGCGCGAGTCGGAGGTACGCCTGCGCGGCGGCGTGCTCGGGCGCGAACTCGGTGATCGGCATACCGGACACCGAGGCATCGGGGAACTTCACCGTCCGCCCGATGACCGTTTCCAGCACGTCGTCGCCGAAGGCGTCCACGACGCGCTCGAGGACCTCGCGGGAGTGCAGGGTGCGCGCGTCGTACATCGTCGCCAGGACCCCGTCCAGCTCGATGGAGGGGTTGAGGCGGTCCCGGACCTTGTCGATCGTCTCGATGAGCATCGCGACACCGCGGAGGGCGAAGAACTCGCACTCCAGGGGAATGAGGACGCCGTGGCTGGCGGTCAGGGCGTTCACGGTCAGGAGACCCAGCGACGGCTGGCAGTCCACGAGGATGACGTCGTACTCGCCCGCGACGCGGCGAAGAGCGCGGGCGAGGGTCTGCTCGCGCGCGACCTCGTTCACCAGGTGCACTTCGGCGGCGGACAGATCGATATTGGCGGGGATGACGTCGAGTCCCTCGACGCGGGTGCGCACGATCACCTCGTGCGGATCGCGCTTGCCGTCCAGCAGCAGGTCGTAGATCGTCGGGATGTCGTGCGTCTGGATGCCGAGACCCGCCGAGAGCGCCCCCTGCGGGTCGAAGTCCACGGCGAGGACGCGGCGGCCGTAGCTCGCGAGCGAGGCGGCGAGGTTGATCGTGGTGGTGGTCTTGCCCACCCCGCCCTTCTGATTGCAGAGCGAGATGATGCGCGCGGGCCCGTGCCCGTCGAGCGCGGGCGGCGTGGGGAAGCCCCGGTAGGGTCGCCCGGTGGGGCCGATCGGGGTGTCGTCCTCGGACACCTTCGCCGCGCTCCGCTTACTGCCCGCCACCGACACTCTCCACTTCCTGACCGTCCGGTCGATTGTAGCCCCGAGCGCGCGGATGAGCCGTGACGTACACGTCGCGGAGCGCCTCGATCGAGACGTGGGTGTAGATCTGGGTCGTCGCCACCGACGCGTGTCCGAGCAGCTCCTGCACGACGCGCACGTCTGCGCCGCCCTGCAGCAGGTGCGTGGCGAACGAGTGGCGGAGAGTGTGCGGCGACACGTGCGCGGTCAGCTGCGCCCGCTCCGCCGCCGCGCGGATCACCAGCCAGGCGCTCTGACGTGACAGGGGCGCTCCGCGCGCGCCGAGGAAGAGACGCGCGCTCCCCCGCCCGCGCCGCGCGAGCTCCGGTCGCGCACGTGTGAGGTAGGCCTCCAGCGCCGCCCGCGCGTAGGAGCCCACGGGCACCATCCGCTCCTTGTCGCCCTTGCCGCGCACCCGCACGACCTCGCGGTCGGCCAGGTCGTCGACATCCAGCTGCACGATCTCCGATACGCGCGCGCCCGTCGCGTACAGCAGCTCGAGGAGCGCCCGGTCACGCAGGGCCACGGCATCCGCCGGCACCGCCTCGGCCGGTGCCGGTCCCGCGGCATCGAGCAGGTCCTCGACCTGCGCGATGGTGAGGGCCTTCGGCAGGCGCCGAGGCTGGCGGGGCGGTCGCATTCGTCGCGTGGGGTCCTCCGTCTCGACCCCCTCCCGGGTGAGGTGACGATGGAGCCCGCGGACGGAGGACTGCAGGCGCGCCAACGACGACGCCGCGGGCGCGGGCTCGGACGACGCACGTGCGGCGACGAAGTCGGTGACCGTCTCGACGCCGATCTCGGACGTGTCGCGGATCCCGCGCCCGTCGAGCCACGCCGCATACGCCGCGAGGTCCCGGCGGTAGGCCGCGACGGTGTGCTCGGAGAGACCCCGCTCGAGCGCGACGTGGCGCAGGTAGTCCTCGACCGCTCGATCCGGGCGCACGTCAGTGCTCGTTCGTATCCGCCCGACGCAGCCGTTCCGCGGCCGCCAGCACGCCGACGGCGAGGATCCCGTTGCGCAGCCGACCGGCGAGGACGCCCTCCACGGCATCGGCGAGCGGCATCCACTCGATGCGGATGTCGGCCTCCTCCGCCTCTCGCGCATGGGCGTGACCGACCGCGGCGAGACCTCGGGCGAGGAACACATGGACGACCTCGTCGTTGCCGCCGGGCGTGGTGAAGACGGAGACGAGCTCCTCCCAGCGGTCGGCGACGAGGTCGACCTCCTCGGCGAGCTCGCGTCTCGCCGTGTCCGCGGGCGGCTCGCCCGGCACATCGAGGAGCCCGGCGGGGATCTCCCAGTCACGATGGCGGATGGGATGCCGGTACTGCTGGATCAGCAGGACACGGTCATGGTCATCGAGCGCGACCACCGCGGCCGCGCCGGGGTGGTCGACGTATTGGCGGACGATCTCCTCGTCCCCGTAGCGGAGGGTGTCGCTGCGGACGTCCCACACGCGCCCCTCGTAGACGAGGTCGCTGTCGGTGACCTCGACCTCGACGGGTTCGTCGCGGAGCTGCTCAACCATTGTCGACGTCGAACAGCTCGCTGGAACGGTGGCGCTCGAGGGCCGCGCCGATGAGCCCTCGGAACAGCGGGTGGGGCTCGGTCGGGCGGGAGCGCAGTTCCGGATGCGCCTGGGTCGCGATGTAGTACGGGTGCACGTCCCGAGGAAGCTCGACGTACTCCACGAGGTTCCGGTCGGGCGAGAGACCCGAGAACACCAGGCCGGCCTCGGCGATCTGGTCGCGGTAGCGGTTGTTGACCTCGTAGCGGTGGCGGTGGCGCTCGGACGCGGTCGCAGCGCCGTAGACCTCGGCGGCGAGGGATCCGGGAGCGAGGTCCGCCTGGTACATCCCGAGGCGCATCGTGCCGCCCAGGTCGCCGCTCTCGAGGATGTCGACCTGCTCCGCCATCGTCGCGATGACGGGGAAGGCGGTCTCCGGATCGAACTCGCTCGAAGACGCCCCCGCAAGGCCTGCCTTGTTGCGGGCGTACTCGACGACCATGCACTGCAGCCCCAGGCAGATTCCGAGGGTGGGGATGCCCTGCTCGCGGGCGAAGCGCAGCGCGCCCAGCTTCCCCTCGATCCCGCGGATGCCGAACCCGCCGGGCACGACGATGCCGTCGAGGTCGCCGAGCGCCCGCGCGGCTCCTTCCGGCGTCTCGCATTCGTCGGAGGGGATCCAGCGCAGGGTGACGTGGGTCTCGTGGGCGAAACCGCCCGCCTTGATGGCCTCGGTCACCGAGAGGTAGGCGTCGGGGAGATCGATGTACTTCCCGACGAGCCCGATCGTGACTTCGTGCTTCGGGTTGTGCACGGCCTGAAGCACGCGGTTCCAGCGCGACCAGTCGACCTCGGCGGATCCGCCGAGCCCCAGGGCGCGGACGATGTAGGAGTCCAGCCCCTGCGTGTTGAGCATCGTGGGGATGTCGTAGATGCTCGGCACATCGACCGCATTCACGACGGCGTCCTCGTCCACGTCGCACATGAGCGCGATCTTGCGCTTGTTCGACTCGGTGACGGGCCGGTCGCTGCGGAGCACGAGCGCGTCGGGCTGGATGCCGATCTGGCGGAGCGCCTGGACGGAATGCTGGGTGGGCTTGGTCTTCTGCTCTCCCGATGCCCCCATGAACGGGACGAGGGAGACGTGGACGAAGAAGACGTTGCCGCGACCGAGCTCGTGGCGGATCTGGCGGGCGGACTCGATGAACGGCTGCGATTCGATGTCGCCGACGGTGCCGCCGATCTCGGTGATGATGACGTCCGGCTGCGGCACCTCGGTGGCCTGGAGGCGCATGCGGCGCTTGATCTCGTCGGTGATGTGCGGAATCACCTGGACCGTGTCGCCCAGGTACTCGCCCCGCCGCTCACGGGCGATCACCTGCGAGTAGACCTGACCGGTCGTGACGTTCGCCGCCTGGCTCAGTTCGATGTCCAGGAAGCGCTCGTAGTGGCCGATGTCGAGATCGGTCTCGGCGCCGTCGTCGGTCACGAAGACCTCGCCGTGCTGGAACGGGTTCATCGTTCCCGGATCCACGTTCAGATACGGGTCGAGCTTCTGCATCACCACGCGCAGTCCGCGCGCGGTGAGGAGGTTCCCGAGGCTGGCGGCGGTCAGTCCCTTGCCCAAAGACGAGACGACACCCCCGGTCACGAAGATGTGCTTGGTGGTGTCGCCGTTCTTTTCACCGTGGGAGGCCGTTTCAGGGACATCTCCAGAAGTCTGCATCACGGGCTTCGATCCTATCAGTGCCGGGATGCGCCGAGTTCGAGCAACTCGCGCGCGTGGGTGAGCGCCGCCTCGGAGTCGGGCATGCCGGACAGCAGCCGCGCCATTTCCGCCTCCCGCTCCGCGCCCTGCAGGCGCCGGACATCGGACGACGTGACGCCGCCATCGCCGGCCTTCACGACCGAGAGGTGGTTGCCCGCGAACGCCGCGACCTGGGCGAGGTGCGTCACGGCGATGACCTGCGAGCCTTCGGCCAGTCGGGCCAGTCGTCGCCCGACCTCGATCGCGGCGGCGCCGCCGATGCCGGCATCCACCTCGTCGAAGACGAACGTCGGAACGGGGTCCGTGGCGGCGATGACGACCTCGATGGCGAGCATCACCCGGCTGAGCTCTCCCCCGGATGCACCACGGGACACCGGACGCGGCTCCGCACCCGGATGCGGCGCGAGGAGGAGGGAGACCTCATCCCGACCGGCGGCCGTGGCCTGCGCGGGAGCGACCCGGACCTCCAGACGCGCGTCGGCCATCGCCAGCGCCTGCAGCTCCGCGGTCACGGCCTCGGCGAGACGTCCTGCCGCATCGACGCGCGCGGCCGTCAGCACCTCCGCAGCGGCGTCCAGAGCGTCGGCGGCGGCATCCCGCTCACCTGCGAGGCGCTCGGCACGGCCGGAGTCGTCGTCGAGCTCCGCCAGACGGGCTGAGCCGGCCTCCCACAGCTCGAGGGCGGCATCGAGGGAACCGTGTTCGCGCACCAGCGCACCGAGGAGGGAGCGCCGCTCCTCGACGGCGGCGAGCTCATGGGGACCGGACTCGTCGAGATCCGCCAGGAAGCCGGCGAGGGACGCCGCGATGTCGGCGACCCGATAGCCGACCTCGCCGATCTGCTCACCGAGCGCCGTCAGAGCGGGATCCTGGACGCGGTCGAGCGCCCGTCGGGACTCGGCGAGCAGGATGCCGGCATCGGGGGCGTCTCCGTCACCGGAGAGCACGGCGTGTGCAGTGGCGGCGGCCAGCCGCAGCTCCTCGCCGTTCGCCAGGCGCTCCGCCCGCACGGCGAGCTCCTCATCCTCGCCGGGCTGCGGTGCCACCTGCTCGAGGGTGTGGAGCTGGGACCGGAGAAGGGCGGCTTCCTGGGCACGCTGCTCGCGCTGTTCGACCAGCGTCGTCAGTGCCTCGTCGAGTTCCCGCCACCGTGAGAAGGCCGCCGCGTATGCGTCCCGCGCGGTGTGCACGGGGGCGCCCCCGAATCGGTCGAGAGCCTCCCTCTGCGCCGCCGCCGACCGCAGGCGGAGCTGCTCGGATTGCCCGTGCACCACGACCAGATGGTCGGCGAGATCGCCGAGCACCGCCGCCGGTGCGGCGCGTCCTCCGACGGTGGCGCGTCCGCGTCCTTCGCGGGACACCGTGCGGCCGACGATCAGCTCGCCCCGCCCGTCACCGAGGGGGTCGATCTCGCCACCGGCGTCGCGGACGCGCTCCGCGACGGGTCCGTCGTCGTCGACGATCCAGACGCCGTCGACGGTCGCGCTGGCGGCGCCGGAACGCACGGCGGAGGAGTCGGCGCGTTGCCCGAGGAGGAGCCCCAGACCCGTGACCACCATCGTCTTGCCCGCGCCGGTCTCACCCGTGATGGCCGTGAATCCGGGTCCGATCGGCAGCGTCGCCTCCGAGATCACGCCGAGGTCGCGCAGGCGCATCTCTTCGATCACGGTGCCGCGTCCTTCCCGCCGCGTCCGCCGGGCGAGGTCGGACCGCGCCATCCTTCGACCGGCAGGCGGAACTTGCGCACGAGCCGATCGGTGAAGGCCGCGGGATGGAGCCGGGCGAGGCGCACGGGGCGCCGAGACCGGCGGACGACCACCCGTGCTCCCGGCGGCAGATCGTGCGAGCGCCGTCCGTCGCACCACAGCACGCCGATGCCGTTGGTGCGCTCGAGCACCTCGATCGCCACCGCGTGCTCGGGTCCCACGACCAGCGGCCGGGCGAAGAGGGCGTGCGCCGACAGCGGGATGACCGCGATCGCCTGGACGCTCGGCCAGATGACCGGCCCCCCGGCGGAGAAGTTGTACGCGGTGGATCCGGTGGGTGTCGAGACGACGACGCCGTCGCAGCCGAAGCTCGACAGCGGTCGGCCGTCCACCTCGATGACGACCTCGAGCATCCGCTCCCGGCTCGCCTTCTCGACCGTGGCCTCGTTGAGGGCCCACGTCTCGTAGATCACCTCGTCCTGGGCGTTCTTGACCCGCACCTGGAGTGCGAGGCGCTCCTCGACCTCGTAGGCGCGATCGATGACGCGACGGACTGCTTCGTCCATGTCGTCCTTGTCGATCTCCGCAAGGAAGCCGACGTGCCCCATGTTGATGCCGAGGACCGGCGCGGTCCCCTCGCGGACGAGTTCGGCGGCACGGAGAATGGTGCCGTCGCCCCCGAGGACGATCGCCAGCTCTACCTCGGCGACGGCGACGTCGGCGCCGAGCACCGCGACGTCGTCGAACCCCGCGCGCGCAGCGATCAGCTCGGCGCGGTCGTCGGCGGCGAGGACCGGCGTCGCGCCGGCGGCGCGGAGTGCGCGCACCACGCGGTCCGCCGCGTCGACGGTGTCGTCGCGCAGCGCGTGCGCGACCACCAGGATGGGGCGCTGGACGCGCACATCATCGTTCATCGGCTCCCTGCCAGTCGGTTCACGGTGCCTGACCATTCTGACGGATCGACCTCGTGCCCCGGCGCCAGGTGCACGATGTACTCGGCGTTGCCGTGGGTGCCGACCAGCGGAGACGCGAGGAACCCGCGGATGCCGAATCCCTGATCCCACGCGGTCCACAGCACCCGCTCCACGGCGTCTACCCGCGCGATCGGGTCCGTGACGAGACCGCCCTTGACCGCGGTGCGCCCCACTTCGAACTGGGGCTTCACCAGCAGGATGACGTCGGAGTCGGTGGTGGCCACCTCTCCCACGGCGGGGAGGATGTGCGTGAGCGAGATGAACGACAGATCGCCCGTGATGACGGAGGGCGACTCGGATCGTCCGGATGCCTCAGCCAGCAGCTCAGAGGTCATGTACCGCGCGTTGAAACCTTCGACGACGACGACCCCCGGGTCGCCGGCGATGGTGGGATCCATCTGACCGTGCCCCACGTCCACGGCGAGCACCTCGCGCGCGCCGCGCTCACGGAGCACCTGGGTGAAGCCGCCCGTGGAGGCGCCGAGATCGAGGGCGAGCCGGTCCGACACGTCGAGGCCGAAACCGTCGAGACCGGCGATCAGTTTGTGCGCTGCCCGGCTGACGTAGTGGTCCGCGCTCGCGACCGTGATCTGCTGGTCGGCGGCGACCCTCAGCGCCGCCTTGACGACGGGGCGGCCGTCGACGCTCACGACGCCCAAAGAGATCAGCGTCGCCGCGTGGGTGCGCGAACGTGCGAGTCCGCGTGCCGCGAGTGCGGCATCCAGACGCTCCGTCATGAAGAGGACGGGGTCGGCCCCGCCTCGAGCTCCCGGGCCAGGGCGTCGTGCAGGGACGCGTAGGCATCGGCGCGGGACGCCAACGGCTGCGCCTCGATCACCTCGAGCGCGGAGAGCAGGTCGGCGGTCTCGGTCACCTCGAAACGGTCCATCGGCCCATGCTACGACGCGGGTCAGGGATGGCGGAACGGATCGGCGTAGAGCTGTTCGGGAACGCGGAATCCGAAGATCGCACGACCGGTCGCCCAGATCGCCGCGGCGGCCGCCCGCAGAAGGTCGATCTGGGAGTCGCCGGCGCTGTCGATACGTACGTCGACCCCGTCGATCCGCACGCGCGCGCGACCCGCGGTCGCGACGTCGCCGCGCACGCTGACCTCCGGGTACGGCTCGTGCAGCTGGCGGAGGTCCTCGAGGATGTACGTGGGGTGCGAGCCCTGCGGCGCCGCCAGCACGTGCTTGGGACGATCGATGCCCGTCAGGACGAGCGCGGAGGGAATACCCGCGCGGTTCGCCCCGAGGATGTCGGTGTCCAACCTGTCGCCGAGGAAGAGTGCCCGCTGGGCACCGAACCGGGCGAGAGCCTCCTCGAAGATGGGGACCTCCGGCTTGCCCGCGACCGTCGCCAGCCGGCCGACCGCGGTGTGGACCGCGGAGACGAGGGTGCCGTTCCCCGGCGCGATCCCGCGCGCCTGCGGGATCGTCCAGTCGGTGTTGGTCGCGATCCAGGGGATCCCACCTTCGGACTCCGGAACCGCCAGGGCGTAGGCAGCCTCGGCCAGCTGCGTCCAGCCGACCTCCGGCGCGAAACCCTGCACGACCGCCGCTGGTGCGTCATCCGCGCTCCGCGTGGCTCGGAAGCCGGCCTTGTCGACCTCGTTGAGCAGGCCCTCTCCGCCCACCACCAGCACGGTGGAGCCGGCGGGAATGAGACCCGCGAGCAGACGCATGGCCGCTTGAGGGCTCGTGACGACATCCTCGGGGCGGGTGGGAATGCCGAGAGAGCTCAGATGCGCCGCCACCGACGCGTCCGTGCGCGAGGCGTTGTTCGTGATGAACCCGAGTGCGCGCCCATCGCGAGCGCGCTGGAGGCTGTCGACCGCGTGCGGGAGGGCGCCGGCGCCCGCATAGACGACGCCGTCGAGATCCGCCAGGACCGTGTCCACCCCGTCGAGAGGCGTCGATCCCCCGCGGCCGAAAAGACGTTTCGCCGACAGCGCCATCAGGATCGATCGCCCTCGACGGGACCATCGTCGATCACCGTGTCCTCGATGACGATCGTCTCGAGATCCGCGGCGCCACTGGCGTCGTCCAGCGCCTCCGCCGCGATCTCCGCACGGCGCTGCCACACGTCCGCTTCATCCGTCCGGCCGAGCTCCTCGAGCACGGCCGCGCGCGCGGCGAACAGAGCCGGACTCCACTCGAACGCGCGGTCGGGATCGAGTTCGGGAATGTCCAGCTCCGTGAGGGCGCGCTCGGTCTCCCCGAGATCGAGGCGCGCGCCGGACATCGCGATCGCAAGCTCCACGCGCACCGGCACCGGCAGGGCGGAGCGATCCACCGACCGACCGACCTCGAGCGCTCGATCGGGGCGGCCGACGCCCCGCTCGCTGTCGACGATCAGCGCGATCTGGTCATCCTTCCCAGAGATCCGCCGATAGGTGCGCAGCTCCCGCAACGCGAGTGCGTAGTCCTCGGTCGCGTAGGCGGTGATCGCCACGGTCTCTCGAACGATCGCGATCCGGCCCGCGCGCCGGGACGCGGCGAGGGCATGGCGGTGCGCGAGAGCGGGATCGTCGTCGATCAGCCGTGCCGCCATCGCAAGATGGCGCGCGACCTGATCGGCGTTCTCCTTGCTCAGTGTCTTGAGCTCATTGCGCGCGGGGCCGTTCAGGTCGCGCGCGGTGATCTCCTCGGGAATCGGCGGGTCGTCGTGACGCGGACGATCGTCGCGCGCCGCACCCTCGCGGGGACGCCGATCCGGGCGGTCGGCCCCACCGCGGGTGGGGCGGGATCCGTCGCTACGCGGCGGGCGTCCGCCCCCGCGTCCGCGCTCGCGCGCGCTGTCATCGGATCGGCGCTCGGCCATATCGACTCCTCGAGGATCTCTCTGTTCATGTATACCCACGGAGTGGGTGTTAACGCGAAAGGGCCACCCAGCGTTGGGTGGCCCTTTCGTTTAAAAGAAGTCCGGCGGTGTCCTACT
>NZ_JBEVYX010000003.1:0-107064 GCF_040532595.1 Microbacterium aurantiacum
CGCCGGTAGAAAGGTGGCCCCCGGGGCCGACCCGCCGGCCTCCGTCGCCGGCGTGGCACCCCGGCCCGGTGGCCGGGGTGCCCGTGCCGTGTCTCACGCGACGGCCACCGCGGGCACGAGGGCGTCGATGCTGTCGGCGCTGGTGATGACGTGCGCGCCCTCGCTGAGCATCACGTTCGCGCCCATACTGGCGGGGCTGGTGATGGGTCCGGGGACGGCACCGCGGGGGATGCCGAGGTCGTGAGCGGTCGCGGCGATGTGCAGTGCACCGGAGCGGGGTCCGGCTTCGGTGATGATGACGGCATCGGCCAGGGCCGCGGCGATGCGTCCGCGCTCGAGGAACCGGTGACGGGTCGGGACCGCACCGATGGGGGCGCTGCTGATGACCACTCCCCCGGCGTCGATGACGCGGCGGTGCATATCGGCGTGAGCGAGGGGGTAGGGGCGGTCCAGTCCGCTCGCGGAAACGACGATCAGAGGACGACCGGATGCCAGGGCGGCGCGCACCGCGGCCCCCTCGACGCCGTAGGCGAGGCCGGTGACGAGGGTCACGTCGCGACGCATTCCGGTCACGAGCTCGCCGGTGATGTGTTCCCCGTAGGCGGTGCACGCGCGGGCGCCGGTGACCATGACGCGCGGGGCGCTGTCGCTGAGGAGGTCGACGTTACCCACGGCCCACATGCTCGCGGGCGGGGTGTCGAGCCGGGTGATCCGCGCGAACACGTCGGGGTGCGTGGCGGCGGTGATCTCGGTGACGGTGCTCATGGTTTCCCTTTCCCCTCCCGTTGTTCTGCCTGAAGGCACGAATGTGCCAAGCAGGGAGATCGCGCGAAACGCCACCCGGAGGGCGCGAGGCGGGCGATTTCGGGCGAAATAAGAGAGCGCAGCGACCGCGTCCGGGATCGTCTGCCGCAGCGGCGGCGCAGCCGCTTGCGTGCAGCTCGAGCACCCGTACGATGCCGAAGGCTTCCAGCAGAACAACGGCCCGTAGGGACATGTCAGAGCGTCGGGCGTGTAGCGCCCGTCAATGGCCGGCTTCCGTGCCGGCATCACGGTCCTGCCGCCAACACCGCTGGTGACGTCGGGCGGAGACGATTCCTTGGTGACTGGTCTCGTGGAGGATCGGCCCGGAAGGGACGAACTATAGCGGGGCCCGTCCACGATCCGCTGTCGGCTTTTCGGCCTACATACTCCTGCCCCCTCGGCGGCTAATTTGAGCCGAGCAGGCGAGAAAAGGACTCGTCGCCCAATCTAGGAGCAACACTGGCCATGACAAAAACGCATGATCGTCGCAAAAAAGTCGCAGTCGCACTCACTGTAGGTGTCCTGCTCGCCGCATCTCTCGGCATCGGCACATCCGCTTCGGCAGATGAAATCCCAATCGATCAACTACCTGAGTATCCCGCGCTGGATGCGATGGCCAATCCAGACGGTTCCGCATCGGTCGCCGAGTTCACGATCCAGGCTGGTCAGTATCGGGGGCCTGACGGGGAGAGGATCACGATCGCCGCCACAGCCTCGTACACCTGCATCCTGACAGTTGACAATCCTCACTGGTCGTCGGGTTCGCAGAGCGTGATCGCAAAACCTAGAGTCGCTTGCAAGGGCCCGGTGAGCACGATTCCGATCCGAGTGCAGGGCCTTCTGGGAAAGACTTCTGCCAACAGCATTCCCACCTTGCGGATCGTTGCCGAGTCGAACTACGTCAACAATGTCACCGTCAACAGTTCCACGGTCTTCGGACCCCGACAGACGTGGTATGTACCCCGCGAAGGTAGCGGAACTCGCATCAGTCGAGGTGCCTACTTCCGGGGCTCGGCGTCAGCGGCGGCATCCGCACCGCTGCTGCCGTTCAACATTCCGAATGCAGCATCGCAGTTTCTCTGGGTGCCGTAACGAAACCGCGATGCCTCCTGTCCAGTAGGGGTCAATTGTTCTTTGAGGTAGCTTTTGCCAGGCGAACAAGGCCGGTTCCCGTGGCAGTCACCGGGTACTCCGCGTAGAGATCGAAGCGGCGGCCGTCCTCTCGGGCCCAGCTCAGCGCCTCTTCTACCGTCTCCACGTTCGACAGTTGCCATTCCTCCGTGGCACCGTCGCTCTCCACAAAATAGACCCGGTAAACCGGATCATCAATTTCCTGGTCCGCAGTACGCGGATCAACGATTCGTGCACGTACCTGCGAACTGGTCATGTGCTCCACTCTGACGCGACAAAGCAGATGCCGCAACCGGGCACGTGAGCGCTTCGATTCTCCGGCGCTGGCCGTCGCTAGCCAGCTCCCCGGCCTCCGTCGCCGGGGGCACCCCGGCCCGGGGCGGCCGGGGTGCGCGGGCCCCGTAGGGCCCGCCTCCCCCCTTTACGACCGGTAGGCCCAGTCGGGGGTGTGTCCGGCCTGGACGAACTGGCGGACAATGCACGCGAATCCGTGTTCGGGGTCGATGTTCTCGGCCTGGACGGCGTACGCGTCGGCGTGGGTGGAGCGTCCGAGCGCCCATGACAACCATGCGGCTACGGCGAGGGGTCCGGGTTTGATCTCGTCGGGGACGGTCGCGGCGATACGGCGCGCGGCCTCCAGCGCGCGGGTGAGGCGGGTGCTGTCGGGGCGGGGTGCGTCGCCCCAGATGATCGCGGCGAGTTCCTGCGGGTACTCCGCGCCGTTCTCCCACTCGTTTTGTGCGTCGGCGGCGCGGTCGCCGGTGAATCGGTCCGTTGCCCACGACACGAGAGCGACGTCGCGGAGCGCGGGGCGGGTCATGGTGACGGCGAGGATCGCGCGGTCCTCGTCGGTGAGGGTGTCGCTGGTGGCGGCGTGTTCGGCCGCGTCGAGAATGCGCGCGTAGTCGAGGCCTTCGGGGTCGGTGCGAACCATCGCGGCGAGCATCAGGTCGCGGTCGGCGGGGTCCACGTCGGGCAGGCGTGCGCCGTGGTGCTGATCCCCCTCGACGGTGGGAAGGCCCGCGGGGGTGTCGGGGAGCGGCTCGGGGGCGGTGTCGGCGCCGATGGTGCCCCACGCGTTCCCGGTGACGCAGAACGCGCCCATGAGGCGGAGGCCGCACACGGTGGCGTAGTGGGTGAACCGTTCCGCGATCGCGGCATCGGCGGGGGCGTCGGTGTACACGGCGACGGCGAATGCATCCGCGTCCTCGACCTTGCACATCGCGCCGGTAGCCATCCGCGCGACCGCGTCGACTCGGGCGGTGTCGGGCAGGTCGATCCGCATCGCTCCCTTGGTGCGACCGTTCGCGAACGGGATGACGACGACAGAGTGCGTCGGGGTGTGTCCGAGCAACGCCGGGATCATGCTGAGGAACTGGCCGTCGGTGCTGGCAGAGACGATGTTCATGGTGTTCGGTTCCCTTTCCCCTCCTCGTTGTTTTGCCGTGGAGGCACGAATGTGCCGAGCAGGGGGATCGCGCGAAACGCCACCCGGAGGGCGCGCAGCGCGAGAGTTTCCGGGCGATGTGAGGGAGCGTGAGCGACCGCGTCCGGAAAGTCTCGCCGGAGCGGCGGCGGAGCCGCTTGCGTGCAGCTCGAGCACCCGTACGATGCCGAAGGCTCCACGGCAGAACAACGGCCCGCAGGGACGTGAACAGACGCGGGCGCGTCAGCGCTCGTCCAAAGGTCGGCCTCCGTGCGAAGGATGGACCCACAGACCCTTTGCTGAGCTTGCATACGAGCAACGCGACGGTTCGGGGTGGCGAGAAGTGCGGTGTCGGCGAGGTGTGGTTGCGTAATCATCGTGTCAGTCGAACCCGCCCCAGAACCCGACGCCGACGTCTCCCTCGAAGAGACCGCGAAAGGCGTAACCGAGCGCACGGATAGTGCGCAGGGCTCTTCACTGGCGACCTCCGGACGGCTCGAGGACGTCATCGAGCCGCTAAACATCAGCGAACTCACAGGACTGTCGACCGGAGGCTTCTTCTCGCCAGAGTTCATGGAATCGATCACGGCGTCGATGGCGCCGCAATGGGAGGCGATGGGCCTCTCGGTGTCCCTATCCCCGATTGTGAACGATGCGACGCGAGTGATGGCTTCTCAATCGGGGCTCTTCGACAGCTCGGCATTGATCGCCGCTCAGACCCAGCGTGTGATTTCGTCAGCGATCGGCGCAACGGCGTGGATCGAGAACGTGCCAGACATATTTGGACTGACTGGCGTCGCGAGCGGCCTGCTTCCAAGCAGCATCTACGAGTCGTTCATACCTCGTGTGGAGATGCCGGACTTTGGTTTGCTCCTCCCGATTCCGTCGATTCTCCTAGGGCTCGACGTTGACGGGCTCATTCGTGGCCTGAGGTCGAGGCCCGTTCCACCCAATTGGCTCGACGTTGAACTCGACCCCGACGACGCCGAGAACGACGTCCGCGGCATTCTGGAAGATGGCATCCCTCTCGGGTGGGTACCGAACGCCACGGTCATCCAGCGGCTGCTCGACGCGCAAGATCGAGCAGCGCGACGTCGCGTCATCAGCAACAACTGGCGAGGGATTCTCAACGACTGCGAGGAGATCGCGGGCGAGCTGCCGGCGCCGCGCGCGTTCTTTCTGGCTGATATGGTCCGGTCCGCGATTCGAGCGATACGCGACGGTCACACCGAAGCCGGCCAAGCCCTCGCGACGAACGTGCTGGACACCACCGTCTCGCAGTACAGCGCGTCAGAACTGCAGCTGAACAAGGGCTCCATCCTGGATCCTGAGAGGCAGGACTGGCTTGTCGGGCACGGGTGGAGGATTGCGCTGTCGCTTCTCGCGGTCAACGCGTCGATGGCAGGCCGGTTCGAGCTGGACCATCGGGGCTCGTCCTTCCACCGGAACATCACCGCTCACGCAGCTACCCGTCGGCAGTACAACCGCATCAATGCAGTCATCGCGGTCATGCTCGCGACGTCGACCCTCGCCTGCTACGTGCGAGACACGTCGGCGTTCGACTGACAACCCGAAGGAGTGACGTCCGTCCCGACCCGCCGGCCTCCGTCGCCCGGTGTGGCACCCCGGCCCGGTGGCCGGGGTGCCTGCGGGGTCAGTCCTCGGTCTGGGCGTCGGTGTCGGTGTTCTGGGTGGGGAGCATCGCGGCGATGCGCTCGACGGGGGTGAGGGTGTATCCCCACGCGGCGAGGGTGTTGAGGTAGGCCGCGGTGCGCGCCTCGGGGTTCCGCCAACTCCACCGGCTGGTGCTCTCTTCGATGCCGCCGAGAACGAGTGCGAGGGTGACGTGCGCGGCGCGGGCGAGGTGCGCGGTGAGGTAGTCCGCGATCCGGGCCGATCCGTATCCGTCCGTGATGCCGAGGATGCTCGCGGCGACGGTGTTTCCGTGGCCGACGACCTACCTCAAATACGAGGCGGCAAAACAAAAACCTGACAGCTATTCGCCCGGTCGAACCCAGGATGGTCAGTGGTCGGAGTGAGCGCTGGTCGGCTTGGGCGTAATCACGATCGTCGCGATCACCATCACCGCCACGAGAGTGACGCTCGTGGGCGCGGCCGCGGCGAGATCCAGAAGCACCCGTCGAAGCGGCGGCATCGGACTTACCGAGATGCCGGTGGAGTAGAGCACTAGCCTTCCGAACACCGTCGTGAGAATCGCCGCAACAAGCCAGGCCCCGGAGTACGCAACGATCTCTCCGCTTCGGGCCGGTCGCCACCGAAGCACACCGAACATCACGACCAGACCGAGTATCACCGCGATCACGCACGTCGGAAAGATGGTGGCAATAATCACACCGACACCGAACGGGAGGAACAGCGCAACGACGGATCCAACGAGCAAGGCGAGCGCGGGCGGGAGCCACGCCCCCCTCGCAATTGCGGCAGGGGTCCGCGTCGAATCCGTCGTTGCAAAGCGCATATCTTTGGACCTCACCCAGTTCGCAGGTTGCCGGCGAAAGCTCCCCAGTTGTACCATGCGCCGGCGGTATAGGCCGGCTGTCCTATTCCCATAGGGTTCTCGTTCATGATGTAGGCGTAAACCACTAGTTCAGTGAACTTCTTACTCGGGTTGCTCGGGTTCCACGCAGGGTTGAAGTTGAAGGTAATGGTCGAGCCCGCCCCGTCCACGTGACTTGCCGCCGCCCTGAACCAGTACGAGAACCAGGCCATCCCGCCACCCTCGTTGTAATACGAGGTTCCATCCATGTAGCAGTTGAAGTTCCAGCCAAGAACCCCAGGGATGGGTCCAACTTCAAGCGGAAGGAACTGATTGTATGTCGGGAAAGCGGCGGGCGCCCCCGCGACCGGGAAGTAGCAGTTGAAGCAGTCATAGAGCATGCTCCGCACCGTCGAAACCGTTTTGGTCTCGATAAGCCAACCGACGGTGTAATCCCACGCGGGATCGGCTACAACCGGGAAGACAATGCTCGGATCTGACAGGTCAACACGCTGGGTAAGAGCGCCATCGCGCCATTCGTAGGCTGTAGACAGCTCCCGTCCGTTTGCGTCCTGCGCCCAGGGCGCGCGAATCGAGCCGACTGAACGCCCTTCGCTATCGAGTAGGTTCAGTCCGCCGTCACGCCCAGACTTAGCCGTCGTGCCATCAGGTACGGAGAAGTCGTAGGTAAACGTCGATGGCCCTTCCCGATCCGCCAGCACGGTCATCAGGCGAACGCCCCCAGCCGTCGGCTGAACGTAGAGCGCCAAATTGTCATGGATCGTCTCTGCCACAATCGTGTCACTCGTCCGGGCAACAACCTCGGTCGCGAAGGACGCCGAGATTTGGATTCCATCCGAGATGCGAGCACCCGTTTCGGCAGCGGCCGATGTCATGCTCTCGCTGGCAGATGAGCTGACTTTCAAGCCCTCCACTTCGCTTCCGACGCCACGCCGATCTGCTCCCTGGATGGGTGAGACTGTCAGCTCTGACTGATCAATATCGATCGCTGGTGCTTGTGCAAGTTTGTCTTCGACTTGTCCCAAGATGACGTCCGGATCGAAGATGTCCCCCGTCGCGGCAACCGCGCCACTTCCGCCGGCCGAAATCAAGCCAAGCACGAGAAGCGCTGCACTGCCGACCGCCACAAAGCGCCTTCGCGCTCCGCCGGGCCCTGAATGTTGCGTCATTACATCTCCTTGCTCCGTTGCCTATTAGCCGACAGATCTCCGCCGTTGGACTCTCAGTCCAATACTAAAAAGCTCGCCGGGGAATGCAACCTCTACCCTTTTGGCCTGTAGCCAGCACAGAAGGTGAAGAACACACCCACGCGACCGGGATATGCGCTCGGGGCGCTCACCCGCCCAACGGACAGAGTGCGTCGGGACGTGTCAGAGCCGGGCGCGTGAGCGCCCGTCGAAAGGTCGGCCTCCGTGCCGACCCGCCGGCCTCCGTCGCCCGGTGTGGCACCCCGGCCCGGTGGCCGGGGTGCCTGCGGGGTCAGTCCTCGGTCTGGGCGTCGGTGTCGGTGTTCTGGGTGGGGAGCATCGCGGCGATGCGCTCGACGGGGGTGAGGGTGTATCCCCACGCGGCGAGGGTGTTGAGGTAGGCCGCGGTGCGCGCCTCGGGGTTCCGCCAACTCCACCGGCTGGTGCTCTCTTCGATGCCGCCGAGAACGAGTGCGAGGGTGACGTGCGCGGCGCGGGCGAGGTGCGCGGTGAGGTAGTCCGCGATCCGGGCCGATCCGTATCCGTCCGTGATGCCGAGGATGCTCGCGGCGACGGCGTTCCTGTGGCCGAGGGCTTGGGCGATCACTCCCCCGGCGGTGGCGAGGCTGGTCGCGATGACCGTCTGCGCGTTCTTGGGGAGCGTCTTACGGGTCAGGAGTGTGGCGAGCCATTCGCGGCGGACGGTTTCGGCGGCATCCCACTCCTTGTTGTTGGCGATCAGGGTCTTCCGTTCGGCTTTCTGCTCGTCCGTCATCGGGCCGGACTGTGCCGGGGTCGGGGCGGTGTAGTGGGCGGCGAGGGTGTACCCGTGGGCTTCGTGGTCGGTGAGGAAGTACGACAGGTGGGCGTCGTCTTCGCCCCACACGGCGATGTAGACGGCGACGCCGGTTTTCCCGTCGACGTCCTCGGGGGTGACCGGCTCCCCCTCGGCAGTGCGGAGGTGGTGCAGGTTCACGTAGGCGGGGTCGGTGTAGGGGCGGTCTTCGAGGATCGTGTATCCCTTGGCGGCTTCTGCTTCCGCGACGGCGGCACGGGTGGCGTTGGCCTTGGCCTCACGGCGGGCACGCTCGACAGCCACGGGGAAGTAGGCGGGCTCATCCAGCGCGGTCTGGGTGAGGGATTCCATGACCTCGGGGTCGCCCTCGAATTCGATGAGGGTCGCGGCCTGGTCGAGTGTGAGGGTGCCGTCAGCGACCAACTCGGTTCCGGTGACGGATGCCGCCACGGCAAGGCCGGTCTTGATGGTGTCGCGGGTGGTGCCGGTGCGCTTGGCGATCTGGGCAACGCTGAGTCCTTCGATTTCCAGCTGCTTCCACGCCTCGACGCGTTCGTGGTCGCGCAGGGCGTCGCGGTGCTCGTTCTCGACCAACTGCTCGATGATGCGGCTGGCGGTGTCTTCGTCGTTGGCGTCGACGATGAACACCGGGACGGTGCTCAGTCCGACCTCCTGGGCGGCGCGGGTGCGGCGCTGTCCGTATCGGACGTGGAGGGCGCCCTCGGTGTCGCGGGTGGCGACGATGGGCTGAAGGACTCCGTTCGCGCGGATCGAGTCGGTGAACTCCTTCCCGAGATTGACGTCTGTGCGGACGTTCGTTGCGATCGTCAGCGTCGCGGGGTCGACGTGCTCGATGGTGCCGGTGGTGGTGGTGCTCATGATCTTCGGTTCCCTTTCCCCTCCCGTTGTTTTGCCGGAAGGCACGAATGTGCCGAGCAGGGAGGGGAAGTTGGACGCAACCCGGAGGGCGTGGAGAGCGGGAGTTTCCGGGCGATGTGAGGGAGCGGTGCGACCGCGTCCGGAAAGTCTCGCCGGAGCGGCGGCGGAGCCGCTTGCGTGCAGCTGCACCGACCGTACGATGCCGAAGGCTTCCGGCAGAACAACGGCCCGCAGGGACGTGTCAGAGCGTCGGGCGCGTGAGCGCCCGTCCATGGCCGGCCTCCGTCGCCGGCCCTATCTGGAGACGTAGGGCGGGTGTCTGGCGCTGCTTCTACGCTGTGCGGGTGGTGCAGCACTGGACGCCCTTGTCGCAGCTCGAGCGGACGCCGGAACCGGGAGTGTGGCTCATGTTCGACAAGTCACGACGCATCGCGATCGTCCGGATGGTGACCGTTCGGGGCCGACGTCTGCTGCGCTCAGTGACCTACGACCAGGACCCGGAAAAGCGAGTGCTCATCGGGTACTTCCCCGAGGACGCCTTGCGCCTCGCCGCCGAATGCACCTGGTCCGAATACGTGCGGGCCACGGGCCCGTCAACCAGCAACCGCCGCTGAGGATGCATGGCGGCTGTCGGGAACGTCTTCTCGTTGCACTTATCGCCCTTTCGTTGCACTGGTGCGACTTGTCATTGCACTAGATGCAGTGAAAGAGCGGCAGCGATCGCTACGGCAAAGACGTTAGATGTCTGGTCGGCGGAATTGAGGTCGTGGTCACCGCCGCGGTGTCCACGCTGATCATCGCCTGTCCTGCGCTTCGTCTACGAGCTGGCGATGCGTTATCCACACCCCTGCTCATCAACGTTCATACACAGATATCACCAGTCTGACGCGTCTCTGCGTGGCCTTAGCGCGATCCAGAGGCCGCACCGCCGGCATAGGAAACCTGCTTGGCGGCTCAGTGCGTGGACTTTTCTTCTGGAGAGGCTCCTGCCGCAGCAGGAGCACTCGACGAGTGCATCACCGTCCATGGGGGGCCAACGCCTCAATGAACTGCGAGTTCGACGGCATCCCAGCGAGGCCCCTCTCGGTGGTGTAGACCCGGCACGCGAGGTCGGGGGTGCGTGCGCTGCCCGGGAACAGATCCTCGCCGTCTAGAAGGATTGTGGGCGATCCCGCAAACGGAACCCCCGCAACCTCGTCGGTCGTCCTCAGGACTCGATAGTTGATCTTTGCGTCACCGAACCCCGTGGCGTCCAACGCCGCCCGCAGCCGGTTGCCCGCCTCGCCCCAACTCGGGCAGTCGTCGATATGAAGCACTTCGATGATCATCCATCAATGATCCTCCTGCCCGTGCGCGAGTGCCCGACATCTACGTGTCGGAGGAATCTCCAAGAGCCTATGAGCCCGAAACGTTCCGTTGAGGGTGACCTTTCTGGCAGCGGCTATCTGGCCCAGCACGAGTGGACTGTGCCGGTCGTGGCCTGGGCGACAGTCGGAATAGTCTCCAGAAACGCTCGCGTCACCGACTCCGACGCGGGGTATTCCACGACTCGCCAACCCACGACGCCGAAGTCTTCGTCCAGGGCTTTGATGGCGCAGGCGAAGGCTGTGTTCGAAGGTGGGGTGACTTGGAACGACACGGTCACAGTGCGTGCGTCGACCAGCTCGAAACCGGTCTCGTCGTATCCGACATCGTCATCGGAGTTCGAGACGGTCAACCATGAGAGCGCCACGACTGCCGCGGCGGCCGCAACCGTGAGGATGATCCACCGCGCGCGGCGGCGGGCGGGGTGCGAAGCGCGGCCGTAGCGTTCGTCGAGCTGTTCCCTTGTTGTCATGCAGCGCCTCCTGCGCGGATCTCAATAGATCCTTCCGATGAGGCGATCATTTGCGGTCGCGGGTGTCGCGCATGGCGAGCTCGCGCAGGCGTGCGTTGTACGCATCCAGTTCGGCTTCGCCGGTGCGGTCATCGTGCCGGTCGCGGCGCTTCGTCTCGCGTGCGTCGCTACGGCTCCACTGGATCGCGACGGTGATCGCGAGGATGAGGGTCGGGATCTCGCCGATCGACCAGGCGATGCCGCCGCCGATGTACTGGTCTTCCAGCGGTGTGGCTCCCCAGGTGCGGCCCATCGCTCCGAACCACTCGGCGACCATCAGCCCCGATTGCATCATGATGGCGATGCCGAAGAAGGCGTGCATCGCCATGATTCCGATCAGCAGCAGTAGCCGACCGGCGTATGGCAGCCGCCACGGCACCGGGTCTATGCCGATCAATGATTGGACGAACAGGTAGCCGGTGATGAGGAAGTGGGCGATCATCCATTGGTGGCCGAGGTGGTCGTACAGCGACCACCGGAAGAGATCGGTGTAATAGAAGATCCACAGCGACCCGATGAACAGGCCGGCCGCGACAAATGGGTTCGTCAACACGCGCGCGGCTGGGGAGTGCACGGCCCACAGGATCCACTCACGGCCGCCGCGGGTGCCGTCGTCACGCTTGCGGATCGCTCGGGCTGCGAGCGTCACCGGAGCTCCAGCCACCAGCAGCACCGGGATCGCCATCGTGAGCAGCATGTGCCCGACCATGTGCATGCTGAACAGGTAGTCCTGGTAGACGTTGATTACACCACCGGTGACCCACACCAGCAGTGCCATCCCCGCGATCCAGAGGATCGTGCGGTAGACCGGCCACGCGTCGCCACGGCGCCGCAACCGCCACACCCCGGCGAGGTAGAAGAAGACCGCGAAGCCAGCGACCACCGCCCACAACAGGTCAACGTTCCATGCGGTGACCCACCGTTCGATCGTGAGCTCCGGGGGCAACGGTGCACCGGTGAGGCGTTCTGCCGGTGTCGGGATCTCGGGAAGTGGGGCTGGGTTCGGAGGCGGGGTGCGTGCCAGCGCTGCCGCGGCGCCGCTGGCCGCACCCATCAGCGCTAGCTCGAAGGCGATCAGTGTCCAGAAGGCGCGGGATGCTGCGCCAGATTCGCGCATCCTGCCGACTAGGCGAGCGCGGTACCACACACCGAGGAGGCCGAGCCCAATGAGCGCGATGACTTTGACGCCCAAGATCGCGCCATAGGGAGAGAGTAGGGCAGACCACTCCTGCAGTCCTATAGCCGCACGAACGGTGCCGGACACGGCGACGAGCACGAACGTGGCAAGGGCGATGCTCGAGTATCGGGCGACGACATCGGGGATGCGGCGCTGATCAAGGACGGGACGGACGGCGATGAGCAGGAGCAGCCCGCCGAGCCACACCGCGGCGCCGATGATGTGCAGAATGAGCGCCATCATCGCCTCGTGGTGGAAGGCGTCATCGCCAGAGTGTCCCTGTGTGCCCATCGGCACAAGCGAGGCGACCGCGAGCAGCGCAACGACGAACGTGCTGACCCAGGACCGGACGGCGAAGGTGAGCACGGTCAGTGCTGCGCCTGCAACCGTCGTAATCAGCCAGGTGCGGCCCACCTCGAGCTCAACGAGGAACCGACCGAGCTGCGCACCGAACTGCGGTCCTGCGTCGAGCGCGGGGTTGAACACGCTGAGAAACGTGAGGAACCCGGTCGCGCCCGCCGCGACGGTGAACACGGCGGCGGAAATCGAGGCGGTATCGAGGGCGACGTCGAACTCGCGCTCACCGGGGCGGAGCGTGAAAAGCGCGGTCACGAGAACGCCGACCATACCCGCGGCAGCGAGGTTCACGATCAGCTTTGCGACGGGAAGTCCCCAGCGTGCGATCGGGCCGGCGTCGTCTAACGACAGTTCCGCGGCACCGCCGCCGAACCCCAACGCCCAGACTATGACGACCAGTGCGACTGTGCCGAGGATCGCCGGTCCGACTGCCCGTAATGTGCGGGCCTTCATCCCGGTGATGGTCGGCACGTTCTGCGCCTGAGAACAGGGTTGAGACTTGTATGTGCGGCGCCGGGAGTCGGAGGCCTCGGGGGCATGTCGGTGCCTTCAGTGTGGGAGCGCATGTCAGCTGAGCCCGGAGTAGGCGTGCAGTCCTTTGAAGAACATGTTGACGATCGTGAAGTTGAACAGCACCGCGACGAACCCGATGATGGACAGCCAGGCGGAGCGGCTGCCCCGCCAGCCCCTGGTCGCGCGGGCGTGGATGTAGCCGGCGTAGAGCACCCAGATCACGAACGTCCACACTTCCTTGGTGTCAAAGCCCCAGTAGCGGCCCCAGGAGTCGTTCGCCCAGATCGAGCCTGCGATGAGAGTGAATGTCCAGAACACGAATCCCACGATCGCGAACCGGTAGGCGAGTGATTCGAGCGCGTCGGCAGGGGGCAGCGTGCGCAGGAACCCGGGGCCGACGGTTTCCGAGGATGCCTGAGCGCGGCGTTCACGGCGTGCTTGCATGAGCTGGGTGATGGAGAGGCCGCATGCGATTGCGAACAGGGCGGTGGCGAGCGAGGCGACGAAGACGTGGATGATCAGCCACACGCTCTTGAGTGGGTCCATCAGCGGGACGACGTCGACGTAGAACGTGATCGTCGCCCCGCCAAGGAGCAGCACCACCATACCGATGAGGAAGGCGCCCAGGAACCGGAGGTCGAAGCGGCGGAGCACCACCAGGTACACCGCGACGATCAGGACAGTGCCCGTCAGCGCGAATTCATACATGTTCGCCCACGGCACCCGTTCGGCGGCGATTCCGCGCAGGATGGTGCCAGCGAGGTGGAACAGGAACGCGAGGACCGTCAGCGACGTCCCGATCCGCGCCCATATCAGCCGCTGCCGCTGCGAGGGAGGCGTGTGCATGCTGTCGAGCGGCTCAGCCGGAGTGGTCCCCGTCTGTGAGCTCGCGGCTGCGGCGGCGCCGACCAGGAGCGGCTCCCGCTGAGGGATGCTGGCGGGGACGGAGCGTTGGGCGAGGTCGATGGTGTAGGCGATGAACGCAAGTACGTAGGTGGCGATCGCCGTCCATACCAGCAGCAACGAGATGCCGTCGAGGGAGAGCGCGTCGGGTCCGGTCATGGCAGGGTCGTCCTCTTCTTCGTTGCGGTCACGGGCTGGGGAGGAGCGTGGAGGGTGGAAGATACGTGGGCATGGGTCAGCCTGCGTTCGCTTCCAGCCAGGCCAGCGAATCGACAGCGGTTCCGTCGAGGTAGACCTCGAAGTGCAGATGGTTCGCGGTGGAGCGCCCGGTGCTGCCGACGAGACCGACCAGCTGGCCGGCGGAGACCGACTGGCCGGTGGTGACCTGTCGGCTTCCGGTCTGCATGTGCGGGTACACCGTGCTGATCTGCTGCCCGTTCAGAACGGATTCCAGCACGACGGTGACGCCGTAGGCGTTGTAGCTGTCTTGCGAGATCCGCACGACGCCGTCGACGGAGGCGTAGACGGGGGTACCGCCGGCGGCGACCATGTCGGTGCCCATGTGCGCGCCGCCTCGAGCGCCGAACCTGTCGGTCACGGTGAAGGGACCGCCCACCGGCCAGCGCACGGTCCCGCTGCCGGGGCTCACCATGGTGTAGTCGAACGGCACCGAGGCGACGCGGGCTGAGTCGCGGGCACGGGCTGCGGCTGCTTCTGCCGCCTTCTTCTGGTCGATCTCTGCCTGTGTGGTTGCGGCGTAGCTTTCTCGGGAGAGCTGTCCTGCGGCTGAGTCGGAGGCCACGACGAGGGATTGCGCGTCGTCCGAGGCAACTTGCTGCAGTGTCGAGATCTCTGCGTCCGCAGGCTGCCAGGCAGCGTATGCGGGTAGCGCGACGGTTGCGACCAGGCCGGTGACCATCGTGAGGACCGCCAGGGACCGCATCGGGCGGAGCACATTGGACCCGCGGGGAGCGGACCTACTTGCGGTCGTGCGCCGTAGGAGCGGTGGCGTCAGGATGCTGGTGTGTGGCAGGGGTGCAGCGTGGCGCAGGCTGCGCCTGGTGGGGGCACTCTGAGGGTGATCGCCGCCTGGTGATGTGGGCTGGTCAGTCATGATGTCCTCCTTCGTTTCGGGTTAGATGGAGACGCCGCGGTCGGCGAGGAAGTTGATGGGGTTGACGGGTGACCCGTTGACGTAGGCCTCGAAGTGCAGGTTGCAGCCGAACGCGTTTCCGGTGTTGCCTTCGCTGCCGATCAGGTCGCCGGCGTTCACGCGCTGGCCGTATCCCACGTTGAACCCGCCGTTGCGGATGTGGGCGTATCCGGTGCCGATCCCGCCGCCGTGGTCGATTTTGATGTAGTTGCCGTAGCCGCCGTTGTATCCGGCGTAGACGACGGTGCCGGCCGCGGCGGCGTAGATCCCGGCGCTGCAGCCACCGCTCAGGTCGACGCCGTAGTGGTAGCTGGTCGAGCAGTATCCGTTTCCGCATTGCGAGCTGCGTGGCCCGAAATCCGAAGTGCGGCGCCCGGATGTGGGCCGTGCCCACCCGGAACTGACCACTCCCCCTCCGTTGCCTGCGGCGGCGAGACGTTCAGCCTCTGCTCGTTCCGCCGCTCGGCGTTGCTCCTCGGCGATGCGGGCAGCTTCGACGCCGGCCTGATAATCGGCGATAGTCTTCGCCGTGGTGTCTTGGAGAGCGGCGAGTTGGGCTTGCAGTTGACCAAGGTTGAGTGTCTGGGCGTCGAGGGCTGCTTGGGCGGCATCGGCGGCCTGCTGCGATTCGGACATCTTCTGCTCCGCGACCGCCTGCAGCCGGTCGCGCTCATCTCTGGCCACGACCGCCTGATCGGTCAAACTCTGCGCAGCGTCGCGCGCGGTGATCGCGGTGGCATACACCCTCTGGTTGCGTTCCAGCAGTTTGTCCATCACGCCCAGCCGCGTGAGCAGGTCGTCCGCGGTGGCGGCGGAGCCCGAGAAGAACAGCTCGAGAGAGGTCTGGTCGCCGCCGTCTCGATACAGCTGTGCGGCAACGCGGCCGGCTTTGTTCGCCGCGTCGGTCGCGTTGGCTGCTTCCGCGTCGGCCTGGGACTGCAGCGTGTCCGCTCGCACGGCCGCCTCGAAGTACTCCTGCTGGGCGGTGTAGAACGCACCCGCGGCCTGCTCAGCGGCGGTGCGGGTGCGCGCCACCTCGCCGGTGAGGCTTTGGATGAAACCCTGGATCCGCTGCACCTCGGCAGCCTTGGTCGCTTCGTTCGCTTTGGCTGCCTGCACGTCGTCCCAGGACGGATAGGTGGCCGCGAACGCTGAGGGCAGCAACGGGCCAGCCACGATCGGGGCGACCAGGCCAGCGGTCCCCGCGCCCAGCAGGGTGCGTCGGCTGACACCTGCCCGCAGCTCTCGGCTCTCGGCGGGAGTAGGTGCGCACCCGCATTCCTCTGCCCTCCGCGGATCTTCCCGCGCGGCCTTGGTGGGGACCACTTGTGGCGTTGCGCGCCCGTGGTCGTGTTCGTATCCGGCATGTCCCGTCCGCGCCGCGTTCATCGAAGACTCCTTCGGCCGGTCGGATGATTCGTGTCGCCCGACCGCGTGCGGGCACGGTGGGAGAAGCCGGCCGCCGCGAGAGCAACACCGGAGGCGAGGACGATGAAACCGGTGAGCCAGGGGCCGAGCACGATTGACGGGGTGAGCCCCGTGCGCAGCGGGACAGTGCTGACCGCGGCGCCAGCGGTGTCGACGCCGATGCTGTCGAGGGTGGTGCCGTCTGGGGCGATCACCTGACTGGTGCCCACCGTCGAGACGTTAACGACGGCGCGACCCGTTTCGATGGCGCGCATGCGGGCGAACGCGAGTTGCTGCAGGTTCTCGTCGGTGCCGCGGAAGTCGGCGTTGTTGGTCTGAAACACGAACATTTGCGCACCCTGCTGGGCGCCGTCCCAGATGACGGTGTCGTAGATCACGTCGAAGCAGATCGCCAACCCGACACCGACGTCTCCGACCTGCACGAGCGGGGGGTTGTTGCCGGGGGTGTATTCGCGTTGGATCAGACCGACCAGGTCAGGGACGATCAGTTCGTAGAACCACCGGTCGGGCACGTATTCTCCGAACGGGACCGGGTTGACCTTGTCATGCCACTGCCGGTCCGCGGGATCTGCGGTCCACAGCAGCGAGGTGTTGAAGACATCGCCGCCGCGGGTTGTGGCGGCGTTCATCAGCAGCGGTGCTCGCGCTGCCTTCACGACACGGTCCAGTGCGGCCGCGGCGGCGGGGTCGCTGAGCGGGTCGGCGTCGACGCCGCCTTCCGGCCAGGCCAGCAGATCCATCGGCTGCCCGTACAAGGGGCTTGTCGCTGATGTCTGAGCGGCGAGGACGTCGCCAGGCGCTTTTACGTCGAAGTACCCGGTCGGGCCGTTGCCCTGCACCCATCCGACTCGGAATGCCCCGGCCGCGGTGGTGGGGAACTGCGGCATCACAGCCAGGAGAACCGCGACGACGCCGACGGGGAGCAGGCCGCGGGCGAATCGGAACCCGCCCGCACGCAGCCACTGCACCACGGCGGCGCATACCATCACGATCAGGAACGACAACCCGGTCACGCCCGTCCACGACGCGACCTCGACGAACGGCCCGCCGACCTGCGTCATCCCGACCCGCGCCCACGGGAACCCGGAGTACGGCCACGCTCCCATCACCACCTCGCGTACCGCCCACAGCCCCCCGACCAGCAGCGGCACCGCGAGCAGCTGCACGGCGCCGCGTGGCCGGTGACGTGCGGTCCACCGGTAGGCGAGGGCGATCGGCACCGCGCCTACGCCGAACAAGATCGCTTCCAGCCCGGCGAGGGCAAGCCACGGCACCGGGCCGAGGAACTCCCCCACCCATACCAAGTGGGCGGTGTAGAACACGGTCCCGAAGACGGTGCCGACCAGCAGTGCACCGCCGATGCTGCGGCCGATCAGGCTCAGCAGGGCGACCGTGACGCTCACGAAAGCCAGTGGCCACCACCCGACCGGCGCGGACGCCACATCCAGGAAGACCCCGGCAGCGGCGGCCGCCGCTACCGCCGCCCAGAGCGGCATCGACCATGACGGCGCACGCTGTGGCGTCCCGCGCTCCGGCGCAGCAGCCGGGGCAGGAGGGGGCAGGGTCGTGGGCATCGGTCAGGTGTCTTTCTGGTGCAGTCGGGTCAGGTAGTCGTTGTATGCATCGAGTTCGGGGTCACCGTGAGCGTCGGCGCGGCGGTCGGCGGCGACGGCCTGGGCGGTGTCCTCGCGGAACCAGCGGTGCATCACGTAGATGAGCATCAGCAGGGTGGGAGCTTCGCCGTAGGACCAGGCCAGGCCACCGGCGAGGCGTTGGTCTTCGATCGGGTCCATTCCCAGCGCGCTCGTCGGCCCGGCGAACCCTTGCACGAGGGTGCTGGTGGCCATCATCAGGAACACGCCGAAGAACGCGTGCAGGGCGGCTTCGGCGAACACATCCAGAGCGCGTCCACCGTGGCTCATCCGCACCGGGAGCGGGTCTGAGGACAGAATCGGGATCGTGAACAGCATCCCGGCAACCAGGAACCCGACCTCGAGGAGAGTGTGGCCCGTGACGGTGGCAAGGATCGGGTCGGCGAAGTTCGCCAGGTAGAGACCGTAGAACGCGGCCAGGTACAACGGGACCGCCAGCCACGGGCTGAGCAGCCACCGGGCGGTCCGGCTGCGCAGCCCCGCATGTGCCGCGCGGAGGATCAGGAGGCCGGCGCCGTGGTGGGGCGTGGCGCGCAGCAACAGCGTGCCGGGAGAGCCGAGAACCAGCAGCGGAGGGATTGCCATCATCAGGGTGAGCTGCTGGAACATAAACACCGAGAACAGCGCGTACCCGTACCCCTCGACTCCGAGCCCGGTAACCGCGGCGAGGACGATGCAGCCGAGCAGGAAGCTGACCGTGCGCCACACCGGCCACTGACGCCCCAGCGACCACAGCCGCACCGCGCCGGCCAGGTAGGCGACGGCGAGCAGGCCTGCCACTACTGGCAGCAGTGGCAGCGGCAACGGCCCAGGGCTGAGGAAGCCGAGCAGTGTCGGCGGTGCCCCGGGGATCCAGTCGTTCACGGTCTCATCTCGGTTGAGTGATCAGAAGTCGAAGAGGTCGCCGAGGAAACCCTCTCGACGGCGCTTCTCTCCTCGGTCGTGACGGGAATCGCCTCGGTTCGGTTGAGAGTCGCTGCGGCCGTGGGGGGAGTCGCGTGATGGTGGTGCGGGGTATTCGGGCGCGCGGGAGTCGGAGGTGCGGTCGATGATCTTGTCCAGTTCGCCGCGGTCCAGCCAGACGCCACGGCATTGCGGGCAGTAGTCAATCTCGACACCGGAACGCTCGGTCACCACGAGCAGGGCATCGTCAATGGGACATTTCATCGGTTTTCTCCTTCGGGAGGGATGTGGCTTGTGGTGCCGGTCAGCGCGGCGGCATGAGTGTCCGCGATGTCGCGGACGGCTTTGTGGAGGGTCGGGTCTTCACCGCGCGCGAGGCCGGCGTATTCGACACGGACGCCCGCAGGGGTGGTGTGGGCTTTGATCCACACGCGGCGGCGGGGTACGAACATCCCGGCGATCAGTCCCAGGGTGGCGAGGGTGGCGAAGGCGAGCACCCAGGTGCCGGAGGGGTCGTTTTGGATCTGCAGCGACGCGAACCGTTTCACCGGTTCACCGACCACCGCGGTGTCGTCCTCCCAGGTGATCGTCCCCCACCCGTTGGGAAGGTCAGCGGTCGCGCCGGGGGTGAGCTCGAGCGACGCGGCGCCGGTGTCGGCGCCGGTGTGCTGGGTGAGCCCGTCGACATCGAGGGTGTAGACGGACCGGGGGGTGCCGTCATCGATCCCGAGGTCACCGCTGAACACATTGAGAGTGAGCACCGGGTTGATCGCATCCGGGTACACCGACGTGTACGCACCGGACGGCAGCACACCCTGGGTGGGGTAGAAGAATCCGACCAGACCGAGCTGCTCAGGCATCCCGTCCGGGACCTTGATGACCCCCAAGGAGGTCATGAACGAGTCCTGCGGCAAGAACGGCTGCGATTCGCTGAATACGACTTCCCCCGCCGGGTTCCGGATGGTGAGGGTGGGCGCGTACCCGTTTCCGAGCAGGTAGATCCGGTCACCTTCGACGGTGATCGGATAGTTGACGATGACGCTCTCGCTGCGGTCGTCCTGCCCGGGTTGGCGGATGGTCACGTTGGCGGAGAAGTCCCCTGCTTGCCCCGCGCCGGGGGCTCCGGGGAGCTGATACGTGACTTCGAACTCGTCGAGGGTCATCGAGTACGGGGCGAGGCCGGTTCCGTCGATGAACCGGCCCGGGTCAAAAGAGGAGTAGTCGCTCAGGGCGTTGACAAACGTGGTGCCCTCCACCACGACCCGCTGTCCGGTGTATGCGAACCCGCCGCCGATGCCAGCAGAGACCAACACCCCAATCAAGGCAACATGGAAGACCAGGTTCCCGGTCTCCCGCAGATACCCGCGCTCCGCCGAGACCGAAGCCCACCCGCGGCCGTCGTACCTGTGCACCCGGTACCCGGCGCGGCGCAGTTGCCGCTCCGCGAGCTCAATCGCCTCTTCCGCCCCGTTCTTGGTCGGACCCCCTGCCGATACGGTGACCTCCCGGTAGTCGGAGAGTCTGGAGAGGCGGGCGGGGGTGCGGGGCGGCTGGGATCTGAGGGCTTTGTAGTGGTGCTTTGCGCGGGGTATCACACAGCCGATGAGGGAGGTGAACAGCAGCAGGTAGATCGCGGAGAACCAGGGCGACTGGTACACGTCGAACAGGCCGATCGCGTCGGCGAGAGGGAACACCTCCGGATTGTCGCGTTCCCATTTGATGACGCCGTTGGGGTCGGCGGTGCGCTGTGGGAACAGAGACCCCGGTACGGCGGCGATCGCGAGAAACAGCAGCAGCACCAGGGCGGTACGCATACTAGTCAGCTGCCGCCACGCCCACCTCGCCCAGCCCACGATGCCGAGCGCGGGCGAGGTCACGTCCGCGGCATTGTCACCGTCGTCGCTGTCGGCGTGGTCGCGAGGTCGGAGCGGGTCGACAGCCTCGTTCGTCGTATCGGTCTCAGAGTGGGAGGGGGACATTGATCACCACCTGTTGCAGTGCCGACATCAGCGCCGTCCACGCTCCGGTGACCATCAGCAGCCCGAGGAGGATGAGCATCACTCCGCCGATGATGTTCAGCGCGCGGATGTGGCGGCGCAGGAATGTCACGGACCGGGATGCCCATCCCCACCCGGCCGCAAGGATCAGGAACGGGATCCCCAAGCCGAGGGAGTAGGCCAGGCCGAGCAGTCCGGCGCGAGCCGGGTCGCCCAGGTTCCATGACATCGAGATGATCGCGGCGAGGGTGGGACCGATACAGGGCGTCCAGCCGACGCCGAGCGCGAAGCCGAGCAATGGGGCGCCGATCAACCCGGCGCGGCCTCGGGCGCGGGGGCGAAGGGTGCGTTGGGCGAACCCGAACAGGCCGAGGAACACCAGCCCGAGGAGGAGGATGATGACCCCGAAGACCCGGGTGAGGATGTTCGCGTACTGCAGCAGCAAGTATCCGAACGCGCCCCCAAGGATGGTGACGGCCACGAACACCACGGTGAAACCGGCGATGAACAGGGCCACCCCCAGCAGGAGTCGTGCACGCTCTGTCCGCACCGTCGTTCCTGACCCTGTTGAGGTGGTTAGGGTGTCGGTGGTGGTGCTGCCGAGGTAGCCGAGGTAGCCGGGCACGAGCGGCAACACGCACGGGGACAGGAACGACACCAGCCCGGCGAGCACCGCGACCGGGACAGCCACCCAGAGGGCACCGTCGACGATCGCCACCCCCGGGTTCACGGGGCATCCTCCGCGAGAGCATCGGCGACGAGTGTGGAGAGGATGGACGCGGAGGCCAGCTGTCCGATGATCCGCGCGGCGACTCTCCCGTCACGGTCGATGACGAGGGTGGTGGGGGTGGCTTGGATGGGGGTGAGCTGCGCGAATGCGAGTTTGACCTGCCCGTCGTTCACATCGATCACGCTCGGGTAGGTGATGTTGTTATCGCGGGCGAAAGAGAGCGCGGTGGCCGGCTGATCGTAGGTGTTCACGCCGAGGAACGCGACACCCTGGTCCTGGTACTCCTGCCACACCTCTTCCAGGAGCGGCGCTTCGACGATGCACGGCCCACACGCGGCGTACCAGAAGTTCACCACCAACACCTCACCCCGATAGTCGTCACTGGTCACCGGGTCACCGGTCTCGGTAACACCCTCGAACACGACCGGATCCCCCCGTTCCGGCTCCGGAATCTCCACGACCTGGAAATCGCCGGAGATGTAACCCTTCTCATTGCCGTCCCGGTACTGCTGCGCGAGGGAGTCATCCGCCGCACATCCGGTCAGTAACGTCGCCGCGAGGAGCAGGGCGACAGCAGTCCGGGTCCGGCCTCTGTGCGTGGTCATGGGCGGCGCACTTTGATCAGCGCACCGGCGACGAGGAATACCACGGCTGCGACCGGTTGTGCCGCCGTCCACACGGGCCCGGTGAACGGGAACGGGAAGACCGGGTTCCAGATCACCACCATCACCGCGAACACGGGCACCCACCACCACTGCCGCGCCTGCACCGCGAACCACGCGACAATCACGCCCAGGATGGAGGTGAGAAACAGCACCGCCAGGAACCAGTCGTTGCCCATCAGCACCGGTGCGAGGAATAGGGCTGCCGCGGCGAGCAGGCTCGGTGCGAACGCGTTGCGCTGGTAGGTCGAAGGGTTTCGCTGTTTCGTCGTCATCGTCCTGCCTCCAGGGTGGGAGCCGTGACCGGGGGTTCATCCGTGGCTGTTGTGGGGGTGCGGCGGTGACGGATCCAGAGACTTCCGGCCAGGACGATCACGCCGGCACCGAGAGCAACGTCGGCGAGGTTGCCGATAAACCAGTTGCCGTACGCGAGGAAGTCGGTGACATGGCCGCGGCCGAACGCGGGTGGCGCGAAGAGCCGGTCGATGAGGTTGCCGATCGCGCCGCCCAGGATCAGCCCGATCCCGACCGCCCAGCCGGTGGTGCGGGCGCGAGCTGCGGCGACGATGAGAACGACGGTCGCGGCCACCCCCAGCAGGGTCAGCAGCCATGTCGCCCCGGACCCTAAGGAGAGGAGGGCTCCAGGGTTGAAAGCGAGTTGCAGACCGAGCAGTTCACCCAGCAGTGGGATCCGCTCGTCCTCTCTTAGCGTGGACAAGGCGGCCGCCTTGCTGGCCTGATCGATCAGCACCACGCCTGCTGCGGCGATGCATGCGAGAGCGAACCTGCGTGCTTGGTTACGACTCATTTGTAGAGTCCTTCTCTGCGGGAGCATCCCGGGCGGCTCGCGCGGCGGCGGCACGGTCGAGTTGTCGACGTTCCCTGCCGACCATCAACACGATGACGAGGGTCGCCCCGAGGACGACCACTCCCCCGAGCACAGCGAGGATCGCGAAGGTATCGCCGCCTCCGGAGGTCTCGCCCCCGTATCCGTTGTCAGCGGGCGCTTCGGTCGCGGTCGGTGCGGGGGTCTGCGGAGCCGTGCTCGGTGTGGCGGCGGGTCTACTCGCGACGGCGTCGGTGGGTGCGACGGTGTAGGTGTATTCGCCGCTGATCGGATGGCCATCACTGGAGACGACTTTCCACCGGACGGTGAACAGCCCGGCCGGCGGGTTCGGGGCGAGCTGCTGAGTGATGGAGGTGCCATCCTCTGCCGGTGCATCGGTGGCGATGTTCTTCCCATCTGGGGCGATCACGTCGACGGCGGCGGATTGCATTCCCGCGATGAGTTCACCACTGAAGGACAGGGTGATTTCTGTCGGTGATCCGGTGATTGTGGATTCCGCTGCCGGAGAGGAGGAGACCAGTTCGTCGTGCGCTTGGGCGGGGGTCGCAACAGCCAACGTCAGTCCGGCTCCGAGGAGAAGGGTGGCCAGGCTGGTGATGAGTGAGCGGCGGTGGTTACGCATGGGTGGTGTGTTCTCCGGGGTGGGATTGCGGTTCGATCTGGAACGTGGCGTGCTCGATGCTCACCGGAAAGTGTTCGGAGACACACTCCTGGAGCTCTTGCAGCAGCCGAGCGGACTGTTCCGGGGTGAGGGTGTCGTCGACGACGACGTGCGCGGTCAGAGTGGGCAGGTCCGTGGAGACTTGGGAGGCGTGCAGGTCGTGCACAGCGACCACCGGCGGGAGCTCGAGGATGTGTCGGCGTACCTCCGCGAGATCAAGGCCGGGAGGGGTGGATTCGAGGAGGACGCTGCCGGACGCGCGGAGCAGGATGAAGGTGCGCGGGATGATCAGGAGAGCGATCAGGATGCCGGCGACCGCGTCTGCCTGGTACCAGCCGAGGGTGGCGATCAGGATGGCGCTGACGATGACACCGACGGAGCCGAGTGCATCATTGAGGACCTCGAGGAATGCGGCGCGCATGTTCAGGTTGCGTGTGCGACCGCTCATCAGCACAAGCAGGGATGCGATGTTCGCGACCAGGCCGACGATCCCGAAGAACAATAGGCTGCCCGACGCGATCTCGGGCGGCTCGAACAGTCGCCGTACGCCCTCAACCAGCGCGAAGATCCCCACACCGAGGAGCAGTGCGGCCTGGGCGAGGGCGGCGAGCACTTCCGCACGCCGCAGCCCGAACGTGTACCGGTCAGACGGGGGCCGGTTCATCAGATGCGCGGCGGTGACCGCCATCGCGAGGCCGATCACGTCGGTCAGCATGTGCGCGGCGTCCACGAGCAGGGCGAGGCTGCCGGTGATGATCGCGCCGATGACTTCGATCACGAACACGGACGCGGTGATCGAGAACGCGATCAGTAATCTGTTCCGAGGGGTCGCCTCCCCCGTGTCGTGGCTATGGCCAGCGCCCATGATGGTCCCTCTCTTACGGCCGGTTGATGATGTGGTGCGCGATCGCTGCCGCGTCCGCGGAGACCCCGGCGATGGTGTCGACGCCGCGGCGGCTGTACTGCGGGAATCCAGCGACGAACAGGCCAGGTAAAGGGGTCGTTGTGCGCCGCGGCCCACGGATGCGTGCCTCATCGGGAAACCAATCGTCTCCGGGGAGGTAGCCGGTCGCGAAGATCACAGAACCCGGTGATGCCGTCGTCCCGTCCGCGAAGGTCACCGCCCCACCCCGCGCGTGTGTCACCGCCGGGGCCATGCGCACACCGGCCTGTTGCAGCCGTTCGTAGCTGTCACCGAACACCGGCTCCGGACGAAGTTCTCCGCCGAACAATGGCCGATGCCGCCCCGCTGCCGACGGGTAGCTCACCAACGGGCGGTGCGCACGGCGCGTACGCGCCGCCAGGGTCACCGCATGGGATCCGGCAAGCTCCCGCGCGATCTGCAGACCGCTGTTGCCGCCGCCGATGACAAGCACATCGCGGGTGGGAATCTGGCGGGGATACTGGTAGCTGCTGCTGTGGATCGCGACACCGGGCACGCTCAGTGCGGTAGACCATTTGGGAAGTCGGGGGTAGGCGGCAGCACCCGTGGCGCAGACAATGTTGCGGGTCTGCACCTCACCGACAGAAGTGGATAGATGCAGCGTCGATCCATCGCCACGCCGCTCGACCCCGGTGACGTGGACACCCCAGGCTGTTTCGACACCGATCGCGGCCTCGACCACCTTGAGGTAACCGACCATCTCATCCACCCTGGGGTGCAGCCGTTGATCCCCCGGATGCCGGCGAGCCGGGAGAGCGCTGTGTCGGGCGTCACTGAGCAGCACCATCGAGTGCCACCGTGACGACCAACTACGCTGACCCGGAGCTGCCGCATCGATCACGACGAAATCCTGTTGGGGTTGCAGCCCTTCCGCGCTGAGCGCCGCAGCGACAGCAAGGCCCGACTGACCGGCGCCAACGATGATCGCCCGACGGCGCGCAAGACTGGCAGGCATCACGGGCCCGTGCTCAACGCTTGCGTGATGGCCTCCTCGAGATCGTCCCACTGCTGCAACTCGAGCGGTTCCCCGTCGACGAAGAACGTCGGGGTGCTGGAAACACCCAGCGCCTGACCCTCGTTGAGGTCCATCTCCACCCGGGCCAGCGTTTCCGGGTCCGCGATCGCCGCGTCGTAGGCGGCCATATCTAACCCGAGCTCTTCCGCGAATCCGCGGAAGAGGTCTGCGCGGGATTCCTGCGACTCCCCCCACTCGGCCTGCGTCTCGAACAGCCGGTGATACATATCCTCGAACCGGTCCTGCCCGGCAGCGGCCTCCGCAGCCAGAGCCGCGTTGGTGGAGTTGGTGTGACCGGGGAGCGGGAAGTAGCGGACGACATAGGTGATCTCACCGGCGAACTTCTCCCGAATGTCTTCGACGATCGGGTAGAACGCCCCGCACGCCTCACATTCGAAGTCAAGGAACTCCACCACCGTGACCGCACCCTCACCCCCGTCGTCCAGAACATGCGAGTTCGGTCGCACCACCGATGCCGGCTCCCCCTCCCCGCCCGGGGAAGGCGTCGAGCGTTCGTTGACAAGGACATAGATGACCGCCGCCAGGATCATGGCGACGACGACAGCGACAGTGATCAGCGTCGCTTTTACAGGGGTTTTCATGGGGGTACTCCGAACGGTCGCGACACGTGGGCATGAGAGAGATATCCCCGGCAGGTACGCCGGAGAAGGGTCACCACCACAGACGGGTGGCGTGCCAGGTGTCAGGTTCGGGAAATGCTCAACTGTGTCAGCGTGAACGCGGCGGCGCGGGGCGGTGCCGGCGTGGGCAACAGTGCTCTCAGCAACGGCAAGAGTTTTCGTTCAGGCTGCGGACGCCGGGTGCGATGCACCCACCGGGTCACCACGACCAGCAGCAGCCCACACAACACCCCGAGCACACACACCGCGACGCCCAGCAGTGCGGGACTCGTCGTTCCCTGATCGATCACCGGTGCACCAGCGGCGATGGGCGCGATGTGCGCGTCCACATGCTCCGTGACAGACGAGACGGTCGGTGCGGCCGCCTCGGGCTCGGTGTGGGTAGCCATCCACGCCCCGACGACAAGCAACAGCGCCAGAGCCACGCTCGTAATGATCCTCGTTATCAGCAGGCGCTCACTCAGAATCACAGCATCCTGTGTTCGAGTGGCCAAGATCATCCCGAGCAGTCTACCTTCCACGAATCAGCCGGTTGCGGTGCCGAGATTCAAGCAACCGTCAGCGCGGGCTCTGGTGCGACTGTCGTGGACATGCTGCGGGCAAGGGCGGGGCGGCGGGCAGCGCGGACACCGTTGGCGATGACGATCAATTCGGCGATCTCGTGAACCAAGACCACCCCGGCCAGGCCCAGCACCCCAAACAACGCGAGAGGGAACAGGACGACGATGATCGCCAACGCGAGGGCGATGTTGGTGGTCATGATCCGTCGGCCGCGTCTGGCATGAGCAAGCGCGGCGGGGATGAGTCGGAGGTCGTGGCCGGTGAAGGCGACGTCGGCGGATTCGATCGCCGCCGCGGACCCTTTCACGCCCATCGCGATTCCAACCGTGGCCGTGACCAAAGCGGGCGCGTCGTTGATGCCATCGCCGACCATTGCCGTGGGCCGGGTGGCGACCAGGGCGGTGATCGCGTCGGCCTTGTCTCCCGGCAGCTGTTCGGCTTGCACGTCGGTGATTCCGGCCTCGCGGGCGATCGCGCGGGCGGTGCGGCCGTTGTCGCCAGTGAGCATGACCGTGTCAATGCCCTGCGCGTGCAGCATCCGCACGGTCTCCGCCGATTCCGGGCGCAACTCGTCGCGCACTCCGACCAGGCCGGCGAACCTCCCGTCAACCTCCACGACCACAACCGTCATTCCCTGCCCGGCCATCTGCTCCGCGATGTCGCTCTGCTCGCTGACGTCCAACCAACGTGCGTTGCCGACACGCACGGTGCGGCCACCGACTCGGCCCGTAATACCATGCCCCGCGTCCTCCAGCACATCCACCGCGGCCGGTGCATTGGGCGCGGCCGCCGTGATGGCCGTGGCGAGGGGGTGCGTGCTGGTCGCTTCGACTGCCGCCGCCCAGGCCAGCAATCCCTCGCGGGTGACGCCCGGCGCCGGGTGTACCTCGACGACGACGGGCTGGTTTCGGGTGAGGGTGCCGGTCTTGTCCAAAGCGATGGCGCGGATAGTGCCGAGTTGCTCGAACGCCTCGCCCGACTTGATGATGACACCGAACTTGGACGCGGCACCGATGGCGCTGATCACCGTCACCGGGACAGCGATCGCCAGAGCGCAGGGGGACGCGGCGACCAGGACGACGAGCGCACGTTCCGTCCACGTTCCGGGATCCCCGATCAAGAAGCCGAACAACACAATCGCAGCGGCCGCAATCAGCACCGCAGGAACGAGAGGCCTCGCGATCCGGTCAGCAAGCCGCGCCCGATCGCCTTTTCGTGCGTGTGCCTGCTCCACGAGCGCGACAATCTGCGTCAAGGAATTGTCACGGCCGTCGGCGGTCGCCTCGATCCGCAAGGTCGCTGCCCCGTTCACGGAGCCCGCTGCCACCAGGTCTCCCGAGGCGACGTCGACGGGGATGGATTCGCCCGTGACCGCCGACGTGTCCAGACTCGACCGTCCCTCCACGACCACACCGTCGGTGGCGACGCGTTCGCCCGCGCCGACCACGAGGATGTCAAGCTCCCGAACATCCGCAGCAGCGATCGTGACATCGCCGTTCAACCGTGACACTCGTACCGTCTCGGGGATCAGCGACAGAAGCGCGCGCAGACCTTCTCTCGCACGATCCATAGCTCGATCCTCGAGGGCCTCGGCGAGGGAGAACAGGAACGCGAGCGTCGCGGCCTCACCGACGTGACCGAGCAGCACCGCTCCTATCGCGGCGATCATCATCAACAACCCGACACCGAGGCGACCGCGCAGCAGCCGGCGGAGGGCGCCAGGAACGAACGTGCAGGCACCCGCCAGGAGCGCCACCCACTGCAACAACAGCGCGGGAACAGAGAGCCCGGACCACTCGAAAACGTACCCGGCAAGAAGGAAAACACCGGAAAGGACCGAGGGGAGCAGCGCAGGATCCCGCCACCACGGCGACCGCACCTCCGGCTCCTCCCCCGCGGTACCGGTCACCGCCGCCGAGACACTCGGACCGCAGCACGCGTCCCCGTTTTCGACGTGCAAGGGTGTTGCGTCAACGGCCAGTGCGGCGGGCTCGCCCGGCGAGCAGCAAGAATCCGCGGCCACCCGAGGTGCAGACAACTCGATTCGCCGTACCGTGCCGGCCTTACGGGGCTCGTCCGGACCGCAGCACTCCTCGCTCATCCCGCCCACCCCGTCCGCTCGAAGACCGATGCCCCGTCGGTCATGCGCAGCACTCGCACGCGTCGTCAACGCAGGGGACACCCTGATCGACAGCAACCACAGCCTCCAGTAGATCGCGCATCCCTCGGGTCAGATGAGGATCGGAGATCTCGTATCGCGTGCGGCGCCCCTCGGGTGTTGCCACCACCAGGCCACACCCTCGAAGGCAGGTCAAGTGATTGGAAACGTTGGTGCGAGTCAACTCCAAGTCCCGAGAAAGCTCTGCCGGATACCCAGGCCCGTCCAGTAAAGACAGCAGAATCCGCGAACGCGACGGATCGGCCATCGCCCGACCGAGCCGGTTCATCACATCAAGACGAGAAGAAAGAGTCAGCACACGATGACTATACAGCCCGGGATGACCGGTTGAGAATCTCCGTTGGTCGACGCGCCTACGACTGAGCTCGCCCCTATCGCTCTTTGAGCCGCAATCTCCTGGCCAGGAACCCCGCCAGACCCCCGAAAAGAAGGCAAACGACAGCGATCGGCACCGCGACCTTCCACCAGACATTGCCGGTGAGCAGATTGGCCAGGAGCACAAACAAACACAACGCGTTGAACGTGAAGGCAAAAAGGACGAATCGAGTGGATGACCAGCGTTCACGCTCGGCCGGACGTTTGACAGCAGAAGGCACGACGATCCATTCACCGGAGAAGATGCTCCGAGAATACAAGTAGCAAACACATGCCACCCGAATAATGATCAGTCCAGATTCCCCTGCGGGAGGTGCCATCAATCGCCCTGTTCCTCGCCGTGTGCGCTGGCGCCTCCCAAGGTCCGCCAGGCGGCCTGTCTCAGGAAAGTGTCACGACAAGGATGCCGCGCAACCCTCAGAAGTGTCCTTCCGGCGCGACACCTAGTGTCATCGAGTAGCGATACCGACAGCGGCTGTCGGAGACGCTCGGGGTGGAGATTTGCAGTGAGATCGGAGCCTGACCCGGTTTCCCTTCCACTCCTCAGGGACTCAGTCGTCCTCGTAGAATCGCAGTCGCGTCCGCTGCAGGCGGCGGTCCATCAAAGCGTGACGCGCCTCACTGAGCGAGGCGAGAGTTCTTGAGTCGAGCGGAGCAGGCGCGACGCGAAATGTGCAGCAACCCGTAGCCGGCTCCGACGCGCCACTTCCGATCGTCGATGTCCAGCGGCGGTGGTCGAAGGAACTGGATCACACGGCAGCTCAACAGCCGAAGGGAGCGACGACGAACCCAACGGGGAACCTCCGGCTGAGTCGGGAAGCAGCACCGATCAACCACCTGACATACTTCCGCGCGGAGTTCTTCGGTGAGTTGCCATGGACGCCGAGGGAAGGCCATGACACCGAGCAGGAGGCCATCGCGGAGTTCAGCGTCTGGGTTGATGGGCATGACATCGGACCAGTCGAACTGAGAGTCAGCCATGACCCGGAACGCGTGTCAGGCCAGGGCAATGTTCCGACGGTAATCCATTGGGGTCCGGACCTCGGAAAGGTACTCAAGAGCACGAACTACATCGGTCAGTACGTGACCCTCGAGAAGAAGGCCTCAGGCGGCTTCAACCTCGTAATCGGGCGAGAACCTCGAGGCGACTACATCGTCTGATCGCGCTCGGCGGCCAGTGCCGCGAGAAGTCGAAGTAGGTGGGGTGCGGGCACACTCATCCACTAAGCCGCAACCGGCACAAGGCCCTGCAGCGCCTCTCCGACGACACCGCAGAAGCTGCCACCGCAGAAGTCGCTGGAACGGAGCGAGGATGAAGACGGCGACCAGTCCGAGTCGTGAAACGCGGGCGCGCTTCTGGTGCGTGACAGAAGCCTGAGCCCGTAGGACGGGTGCCGACGCCGGGAAGTGTCACGACAAGGTCGATCGGGGAGCACCCACGACAACACGATCTACGTGACATCCAGTGTCATCCCGCCGCATTCCCGACAGCGGCGGCTACTGCCGATTCCAGTACCCGCATCCCCCCTGCGTTGTGAACACCACAGCTGTGTCGCCTATCTCGGCAACGACCCGAGGCGCCGCGATCACAAAATTGTTATCGACGATGTTGCCGTTCGAGTCGCGCGTCTCCCAGTAGCAGTCGCTGACGTTCTCCGCGACGAACGTGCCTCGTACCATCTGGCCGGGGACCTCGTACGATCCGCCTGGCGCTACTCGAGCGCCGTTCGACTCTGCCTCTCTGATGGCGTCGCCCTCGGCAGACTTCGCGCGCCATGTCTCTGCGTCGGGGTGGTTGGGACACAGTGTGAGCCAGACACGAGTGTCCGCTGCTTGCGCGGGGCTCAGCGAGTCGAGGCGACCGTAGAATCCGCCTGTCCCGCTGCCAGCGCAGCCCTCGTACACGGCATAGAGGATTGCACCTTCGGTGCTGTGGTACTCGTCATAGCCGGCTGCTCGAGCGGCGGCGACCGCAGCCCGCTGGAGGGCTGTCTTGACGTTGACCTGCGTGGAAACGGTGGTCGTGCTGAAACCTTCGTCGCACCTGTATTGACCTGCCCACAGGTCATCGAATTGCCCTGAGCCGTCGGGGTTCAGCACCAACTCCCGGTTGTCGTACGAGACTCCGGCGTCAAGGTTTCCGCAGACGAGAGTGATAGGTGCCGGCGGGCGACCGACACGGACTCCTGCTCGCGTGACGCTGCTGGCTGCTGCCTCGAGCGCTTCCGCGGATGCGCTCTCGTCGGCTTGGAGCGCCACCAGCACACCCAAGGCGTCTCGAAGCTCTTCGCGGGCGTCGGGGTCACCCCACATTTCGCTGTCGGTAAGCAACGCCTCGCCTTCGGAGGCCTTCGACACAGCGTCGTCACGAGCCGCCGTCAGCCTCGCAGCTTCCGCTCTTGCCGCTTCCTCTTCCTCGGCGTTCTTGGCTGCAATCGCCTCCGCAGCGGCTTGCTCCGCGGCCGCGTTATGGGCCGAGACTGATACCGCAGTCGCCACCCCCGCGCCGCCAATAGCAAGCGCGGCTCCTACGGACGCGATGATGATTTTCTGTCTACGCGTCGCGCTTTTCCAGCCCCCCAGCTTCATACCGTCATTCTCGCTGACCGGGAGGTCGGGTCTGGAGAGTTCTCAGCCGATTTCTCTCACGTAGAGAACGATGTGGCCCGGGGGATCGTGGCGTGAACGCGTTCGATCGCGGCGTAGCTGCTGGCGGCGTCGACCTCGACGGTCGTCGCCGTCTCATCGGCGCGGGTCGCGTGCGCGAGTTCCCAAAGCATGAGATCCATTCTCCGGGAGGCAGACGACAGCCCCGGCCGGAAAGGGAATGGGCCGGGGCTGTCGCGGTCTGTGGTGGGGAAAGGCAGGCGCCCCTCCCCCGTGATGCTACTGGTCGTCTCGTCGGGGGTTGCGGGTGATCTGAGCGGTGGCGTGGCTGAGATCGGCGCCGATGTGGGTGGCGTCGATGACTCGCCGGTAGACGAGTCCGTCGCGTCCTTCGAAGCTTGCATCTCGCTCGATGCCGACGACGATCACGGCGTCTCCCTTGCGGAGTGTCGCCGCGGCGTTCGCTCCGAGGGTGAACTTCGCTTCGACATTGTGCGCGAGCGGTGCGGCGCCTTCGATGCGGTCATCGCCTCGGCGCTCGTAGGTGTTCTCGAGCACGGTGAGCTTGACGATCTGGATGCTGCCTGCTGCCTGCTCTTCGGGGTCGGCGGCGAGGCGTCCGGTGACGTAGCGGTTTCCCATGATGGGTGTTCCTTTCAGTGAGCGTTGAGGCGGGCGAGGCGGTCGATGTGGTCGGGCCGGAACCCGGACCAGTGATCGTGCTCGTCGACGACAACGACCGGCGCCTGGGAGTACCCGAGATCTTCGGTGATGTACTCGTGCGCGCCCTTGTTCTCGTCCTGGGTGACGTCGACCTCGACATAAGGGATGCCCTTGGCTTCCAGCTGCTTCTTCGTCATGAAGCACTGTCCGCAGCTCGGGCCCGTGCTGTACACGGTCACCTTCACATCGGTCATCGCCTTTCCCTTCCCTCAACAATCCTTTCTGCCTGGCTGGCAATGAGAGATATGGCCGTGAGCGCAGTCGCGGAGTGCGCCGGGCGGCGGTACCGGACTGAGCGCAGCGAGGGAGGATAAGGAGTCGCCCGGCGTGACGTAGCGGCGTAGCCACGGCATGATCGAGTGCCAGACAGAGCGGAAACCCCTGAATCGAACTGGGCCGCGTAGCGGCGCCCTGAGCGCGTCGGGCGCGCTCTCACCCGCCGAATGGGCGGCCAGCGGGCAGGCTCGCGGTGTTCGCCTCGAACGGCTTCCCGTCGTTATACGCGAGCTCACGGCGGCGCACTTCTGCCTCGATAGCCTTCTCGATCATGTCGGAGTAGCTTTCGTCGGGCTCCAGCGCTCCCGTCGCACGGTAGGCCGCGCGGGATCGGGCACGGACGGACGTGTGAACACGCACACTCATCGACACCTTCGGCTCCTCGGTGGGCGCCTGGACGGCCGGCGCGGGGCGTGTCTTCTCGCGCGGGCTCGCCGCCGGCGCGGTCGTCGGAGTCGGCTCGGGGGTCGGTGCAGGGGCGACCGGATCGACAATCTCGGGGGCGTCGCTGGCCTGGGGCCGGTTCTTCTTCAACAGGCGCTCCACTCCCCCGGTCTGCGCCGTCGCGCGGGGAGTAAGGCCGGAGATCGTTCGGCGGGGCGCGTCGGTCATGCTTGCTCCGATACGGCTGCGTTTTCGGACAGGGTGATGCGGGACACGATCTCTTCCGTGATCGCCTGGAGGTCGTCAGCGACATTCGTCGCAGTGCGGGGCGCGAGGGTCGCCGCCTCCGCCTGGCCACGGCGGATCTCGAACCACTTCGGGCCGTTCTGCACGAACTCATCCAGCTCGGGCACGAGAAGTCCACGCTCCCGCGCAGCCTGCGCGGTCGCCTCCGAGTGGCGGATGGTGGCCGTCAGGGTGATATCGGCGTAGCCGCCGAACAGGTCGCTGATCTGCTGCCGCGCTTCCCGCTCGATCCGGGTCGCTCCACGCCCGACGTCGACGAGAACGACACCGAGAAGGTCGAGGTCAGGGTTCACGTCGATCACCGCATCCAGGCGCTTCGCGACGGCACTGAGGCCCTTCCTGCTGGCCTTATCGCTCTTGACCGGGACCAAAGCCCACCGTGCGGCCGCGACCGCGTTGGTCTGGAGCATTTCATCGCCGGGAGGGCAGTCGATCAGGACCATGTCGTACTCGGGGGCAAGCGGCTCGAGAGTCTGCGCAAGGGCGAGCTTGGCCCGCATGGGGTCCTTCCCCTGCATGGCTGCAAGGCCGGCGCTGGCGCTATCCAGCGACTCGCCCCTCCCCAAGAACGGGTCCTTCAGGCGCGAGACTGCCCGATGCATCAGATCCGCATCACTTGTGCATCATCACCGCAATGTTAGTGCAATGCCGCCGCAATGTAGACGCAAAGGGTGCGCATGCCCCCCATCTTTGTTACGCCATTGCTACGCGCACCGGACGTTTTAGACGCGCTCTGCTCTATGTATTGCCACACTGTGTTTGCGCAGCAGGCCGGGCTCGTAACCACAGCACCGGCGCGAACATGGCACACCACCGGCGGAAAAGTTATGCGTTGTCCACGGCAATCCTGGGGAACCTTTCCAGCCGCTCTGTAGAAGACACGCGCTACAACTGCTGGGTGTCACGGCTGCGGTCCACTAGCGTGGGACGTGTAAGGACTGCACTGCCACTGCGCATGCATTGCGGGCTAACGCCGAGGAGTATGCGAACACCCCGTGCAATAGCAACACGGAGAACACGTCCGCAAGGCGCGGAGCCTGCGCATCATCTGCGGTGTAATTGCACCATGTGCACACATGTGATGCGGATGTGATGCACAGAAAAGTCGAAGGCCTCGGACACGAATCAAGTAGGGGAGTGGGATGCGAGTCATCTCGGTGACAGGCCAGAAGGGCGGCGTGGGGAAGTCCACGACGGCGATGAACCTTGCGGCCACGCTGTCGCGAGCGAACAGGGTTCTGGTGGTCGACGTCGATCCTCAGAGGACGTCGACCTCGTGGGCAGAGAGAGCGGGGGATGACCTGCCGTTCGACTTCGCCAGCAACACCGATCCGGATGTCATCGCTCAGATTCGCCGGCTCGATCACGACATCGTGGTTGTGGACACGCCAGGGAACCTTCAGGCAGCTCCGGTGCTCAACGCCGTCTTGGCTCAGTCGGACTTCGCCATCCTCCCGATCACGCCAGCCTTCGTCGACATCGACCCTGTCCACGAGACCGTCCGGGACTACGTGCGACCGAACAACGTGCCCTACCGACTGTTGCTGAACAGGGTCAACCGTGCGCGTGGTGATCGTCGGTTGGACGCGTGGAAGGAGCTGCTCGACAACGGTGAGTTCTTCGCCGGCGAGACCGGGCTCCCGCGCTTCACCAATCACATCCGCATGTCCGCGCTGGTCGAGGACATGCCCCTTGAAGGACGCGTGGTGACGCAGTACAACGACACTCGGGCGAGCCAGGCGGCGATCCAGGACTACACCATGGTGTCGCTCGAGCTGACAAGCATCTGGGCGAACGGCGGCGATAGCCTCAGCGAGCGGAAGGTCTGACAATGGCTCGATTGGATCTGGCGAACACTTTGAAGGCTGCCGTCGCGCCGGCGCCGACGCCGGCAGCCACACCGGCACCGGCCTCTCCGACTGTCGAGGCAGACGTCGTCGATTCGCCGGCACTCGACACTGAACCCGATCCGAAGGAAGCCGACCACCACGAATCTCCGAGCGCCGCGGAGATCCCCGCGAAGAACTCGGACGATCCGGGGGAGAAGCGGCGGCGGCCCTCGGCAAGAAAGGCGGCCCGACCGGGGTCGCAGACTGTCCCTCCTGCAGAGCGGCCGGAGAAGACCACGGAGACGGCAGAGTCGGGGATGTCGTTCTACCTTCCGGAGTCGATTTCGGACCGGTACCTCGCCTTCCGTCTTCAGACGAGACGCTCACGCCAAGTGATTCTCTTCGACGCCATTGAGGCGACCGTCGATGATCTGCCGAAGCTGGTCAAGGAAGCTCTCGGTGAGGAAGACAAGCCGAAGCGCACGCTCTTCGAGCGGTCGGGCAATGTGAAGACGCCGGTGAGGGTGGGGGACGGGGAGCCCAAGGTCATACACCGGGTTCGTCTGACCAAGACCAACCGTGACGTGCTCACGGATCTCGCCGAGCAGTTCGGCGCGCCCTCGCGCACGTTCCTGATCGTCGTCGCGCTCGACGCGTACCTTCCAAAGGCCTGACGAGCTCTCCATCGGCTAAGCAGCGAGAGCGAGACCTCGTTCGAGGAAGCCGGCCTTCACCAGCCGCGCTGCTTGCGCGTGGTCTGCTCGGCGTGTGGGCCCGCGAGGGTACGCAGCGTAGTCAGCTCGATCCGATTCGAAGTGCGTGGGTCGTCGTCCACGGCGGTGCTTCGCCTTCTTCTCCATCCAGGTGATCTCCGCCTGCCACCACGCCCAGATCAGGCGCTCCTCGTCATATCGGCGACGACGTTCGGCAAGGTAACCGTCGACGTCCAATCTGCGAGCGACGAAGTCACGAACGGTGGGGGAGAGGCGGCGCCACCCGCCGTCTTCACGACTGATGAGCCCTGCCGCACTCAGCTGTGAAAGACGTCTCCGGATCATCTCAGGGGAGACCCCTGAACGGAGCGTCAGCTCGGACGTGGAGGAGACCCCGTTCTCCGGGGTGAGCTTGTAGAGGAGCCCATTCGTGCGGCCCAGACTTCTTGGAGCTGCGAAGACGTCGTGCGCGAGCAGTTCCAGCCGTGTTCCGATTTCCCGAATGGTCGCCCGGTAGAGGGGGTGGAGGTCGTGGTTGGCGCGCATACGCGCTTGTGTCCGGTCTTGTCTCAGTTCCTCTGTGGAGAAGCGAGGGTGAAGTCTGTATCGCTGCGCGTGGGGGCCTTCCGGCTCGCCAACCCGCTCGATCCACGGCGAGGTCATGTCGTCCTGGGCGAGTGCCCGGAGAGCGGTGTGCACGGTGGTCCTGCCATAGCCGGTGTCGGCGGCGAGCCGGCGGACGTCGGCTTCCACAACGTGCTGGGCGCTCTGCAGCATGTACAGGCAGAGGGCGTCAAGAACTGCTCGCTGGCTGTGGGTCCCTCCCACCCGTCCGTTGTGCGTTGCCCACAGTCCGGGAAGAGCATCAGCGCGTGCGAGCGCCTTCTGGACCGCAGCGGTCACAGTGCTGACGCGGTCGCGGTAACCGGCGTCGTCGCCGGCGGTCTTGCGCGGGTTGCTTGCGACGAAGGCCACTGCGTATCGCCAGGCGGCGGTGAGCACCTTGGTGACCTGCTGGGTGGTCCGGGCGACACGGCGGTCACCGATACGGCGGGTGCGGGCGTGTTCGAGGCTGGGTGCGGTCGGGAGCAGCTCGGCGATGTCTCGGTATCCCCAGCGGGCGTCGGCGCATGCGATGAGGACGCGCGCGAGAGTGTGGGAGGTGTCCGTGCCGGCGGGCCCGTGCAGTACGGCCTCCATCTTCATGCTGAGCGGACGGCGGGCGCCGCGCAGGCGTAGTTGACCGTCTTCGTCGACGGTGATGCCGTGCGGGAGGGCAGTCTGCGGGGCCGGCAGCTCAGCGCCGAGGTCGCCAAGCAGAACGTGGAGCTGGTCGAGGAAGCCGTCCGGCGCACTGTGCTCGGAGATCGCGCCGTGGTCGCCGACGGGGTTGGAGTACCCGGACGTCCGGTGTGGTGCGTAGGGCGGGCGGACGCACCCTGCAGCCGGGTTCAGGAGCGGCTGCGGGTCGAGAGAGGGAAGGAGACTCTTGGCGAGCAGTGCGACTTCGCGCACGGCGTGGGCGTCTTCGGGCTCAAGCAGGCGCACCCAGATGTGGCGGCCGCCGGACGGCCCGGAGATGCACAGCAGGTGGGGGACGTTCAGCTCGGAGAGCCAGTACGCCATCCGCTCGGCGTCTCGGCGCGCGTTGCCGCTGTTGGTGTCGAAGTCGAAGCAGAGGTAGCGGTAGCGGAGGTCGTCGTCGGCGAGGAGCATCGCCCACGTCGTCGTCGGAGCGGACTCGGCCAGAGGCCACAGTCGGTCGTACTCGTTGAGGATCTCACCGGAGGCTGCGCGGCTGGCCACACGAACGTCTGCCCTGGGTGACAGGCGACGGGTGAGCGCCCACACCTCATCGAGGGTGTAAGGCGACACGCCGAAGGGGTCGACTGTCTCACCGGCGCTGGGGTTGCGGACTACCATGACGATCACCTCTTGTTCGTGGGCATGACAAACGCCCCTTATGTCAGGGGTCCAAATTCACATCGCTCGTCCCGACGGCGGTCGGCAAACTCATGTCGGTTCGAGCACCTAGAGCTTCCAGGCCCTGCACTCGCCAAAGTGCGGGGCCTGACTCATCTACGGCGGCATCCGGAGCTCTCCTTCCGTGCGGTCTGCCAGCAGCTGCGGGAGCATGCAGTGGTCGGTGCGCTGCGGGGTCGACGCAGCATGCGCAGTCGGCGACGCCGGCTGCGAGCTCATGGGGGCGACGGACGCGCGGGGAAGAGAAGTGGGGAGCGCTGTCAGAAAGCGCGACACGCCGATGCGGTCTTCGGGCGTCAATGCACGCGAACCACGATGGGGTCGGTCTACCATCTAGTCATCTCCTCCCTGCGGGTAGGTACAAAACGGCCCCGGCGCCAACCGGTTCCTCACACTTAGCTCTCCGACTCCGTCGCCAAACAGTTCGTCGGAAGAGCGACTCAGCTTTCAGGCCCTGCACTCGCCAAAGTGCCGGGCCTATTGCTTTACTCGGGCGGCATGGCGAGTTCTCCGTCCTTGAGTTCGGGGGAGGGCCACCACACCGGGACACCGCGGACGGTGAGCTCCTCGTCGAGGTGGTCGATCATCGCTTCCAGCAGCGCAGCAGAGGACACGTTCAGGTGCAGCGCCAACTGCTCCAGACGCGTCTTCCGTCGCCGTTCGATGACCAAGCTGAGACGCGCGGGGTCCACGCGGGTGTTGCGGGGGAGTTTGCGCGCCGTCATGCGTTTGACGCTAATGGTGTGTACACCATCATCTTCGGAGGCGCGCGGGTCGGCGGCAATGACCGAAGAGGCGGTGCGCGAGAGAGGCACAGTCGTCACGTGAGTGTCCGCCGTGTCGAGCTGGGGGAGTGGCCCCTCGACGTTGAAGAGATGCCAGCAGCGACACGCGGCACTCGGGTACGAGAATCCGCCCGCGCGCAGCGGGGTTCGGGTAGCATAAAAGTACCTCCAGGCAGAAATGTCAGATGGTTATCCGGACCAGAGGTTTGGTCGCTGAGGTCCGGCGAAATGTTTGCGGGGGCCCCGTCTTCGGACGGGGCCTCTTCTTTTCAGCTTGCGATCTGGTGGCTCATCTCCCTCAAGGTCGCGATGCTAGGGATGGACCCGCGCGCGTAGTCGTCTACGTCGGCGGGGGAGTCCTGCGGGTTGAGGCCGTCCAGGGTCTCCAAAGTCTTGGTGGGCTGGGGTGCGAGCTCGGGCATGTTATGCACGTTCGCGGCAATCCAAACGAGGTAGTCCCCGTAGCTGAAGCCCAGCAGCGTCGCGTTGCGCTGAATCACTTCTGCAAGGGGGCGCTCCGGCTTCGCGGCGATCGCCACCCGATCGCCCTTACGTGGTCTTCCCATGGCTCAAGCATGAGGTTCAAGCGGTTTCGATTACGGTAACGACTCGGCGTGTTGCGATTACCGTAACGGGATCGACGAAGCCGCTCACTCGAGCCACCCCTCGAGGGAGGGGACGCATGGCGCGTCCCGGGTTCCTCAGTATGGTGGCCGCATGCGGCTGCTCCCCATTCTGGATTCGTCCGGCAAGCCTTCTCTCTGGATCAACGCGGATCATCTCGTGAGTGTGCAGGCGGTCTATCGCGGCGGCGCAGTCGGCATCGCGCTCACCGTAGAGCTCAAGGTGGACGGGATGCCGCTGCAAAGAATTTCGTTGGGCGAGTATCGAGAACGTGCGGAAGCGGAAGCTGAGTTCGATCGATTCTTGTCTGATCTGCAGCACCCGGAGAAGTAGATCCGACCACGAAACCGACAGGAGCCCTCTGCCTGCCGGCGCTTCGCTGGCGGCGGCGGCGCGTGCGTGCTCGACAACTGCAGATGCGCGACGCTGCGGCCTACCATCGTGTCGTCAAGTCGTGTCGCAAACACCCCGGTCCGTTGACGGTCACGGCCGCCGTCAATTCACCAACACACCGTTGGCAAATTGGGACAGCGACGGCTCTGTCGGTGGGGGTGAGAGATGCTGGGGGAGTGACCGAGATCCTTCCATCCGGGTATGACATGACGCTGGCTCAGATCGTTCGAAGAGCACATGAGGCGCGTTTTGAGGTCCAACGACGCGCGAACACTGAAGTCATCGCGTTGTGGTGGTACATCGGTAACACCCTCATCGAGCGGCAAGCCGTCGAACCCTGGGGGAGTCGTGTGCTGACACGTCTGGCCGCTGATCTACGCGCGGAGTTCCCGACGATGAGGGGATTCTCGGAGTCGAACCTGCGGTATGCGCGGCGGCTCGCTGAGGCTTGGCCGAGCGAAGACACAATTCGCCAACAGCCTGTTGGTGAATTGCCGTGGAGCCACACCATTCAGCTGCTCGACAAGCTCGACGACCAGCACCTTCGGGACTGGTACGCCGCAGAGGATGTTCGGAACGGGTGGAGCCGATCTGTCCTGCAGCATCAGATTGCCACGCGGCTTCACGAGCGGGTGGGCGCGGCACCGTCCAACTTCGCATCAGCGCTCGAGCGTGCCGACTCTGACCTCGCGCAACAACTCACGAAGGATCCGTACGCGTTGGACTTCCTCGCGATCGACTCCGACGCCAGCGAACGGGTGCTCGAGGAGCGACTTACCCTGCGCGTTGTGGAGACCCTCCGCGAACTTGGGGCCGGGTTCTCATTCGTGGGCCGACAGGTGCACTTCGACGTAGATGACGACGACTTCTATGTGGACCTGCTGTTCTTCAACTGGCAACAGGTGCGGTTCGTGGTCGTGGAGCTAAAGACGAGCAAGTTCGACCCACGCGACGCCGGGCAACTGGGCTTCTACGTGGCATTGGTGGACGATCGGATGCGGATTCCTGAGCTGCACGCGCCCACGGTCGGCATCCTTCTCGTCGCGGATAAGAACGAAACGGTCGTCAGATACTCCTTGGCCGGATCGACGCAACCGGTGGCCGTCAGCCGCTACGAGCTTTCACCGGCCGAGCAGGCGACGCTGCCAGCGGAGGAAACGTTGACGAAGATCGCCGTCGATGTAGCCGAAGGCGCGAGCTGAACGCCAACTCACTGGCACCCGCGCGAATCGCTCTGTGTGGCCGCGCCAGGCCCATCACGGGAGCCAACCACCACGGTAGAGCTGCCCTCAGGGGTCCTGGTTGAACCCATCCCCATCACCTGGGTGACGGAGTCAGGTCACGAGGAGACCAGCCGGGTGTGGATCGAGCTCCGCCACCCGCAACCCGGGGACCGGTCGATTCTCGACCAAACAATCGTGGCCCGGGACTGGTCGGGACTCGGTCAGCAGCTGTACGACGACAGTGATCACCTGATGACGGGCGACGCAGACGACGAAACTCGCGTGACGAGCAGCCTGACGCCGGTTCTCCAGGAGTTTGTGGGCGAGACCTTCCCCGGAGTGCACTGGCTCAGTGACGGTATCGAGACAACCGATCGAGCCGTCGATGCGTGGGGAATGACGTGTCTGCCTGAGGCGCGGTGATGGCGTCCATCCATGGTCGTGCCGCCCGGGCCGAAGCCGCCGCGAAAGCCCACGCGCCAGCCGTGCTGGCCTACTTCGCCCGTCGAGTCGACCCTCCTCACCACGCGGCAGACCTCCTGGCAGAGACGCTCCTGATCGTGTGGCGTCGTGCCTTCCATTGCCCGCCGTCGACGAGGAGATCAGACCTTGGATGTTCGGTGTGGCACGAAATGTCCTGATGCACCATCAGCGGCGAGCTCGGCGCCAGCGCGCCGTTGCCGATCGACTGCGGGAGGCTCTCTCCACCACCCCGAATCCAGGCTTCACCGATCCCAGCGAACATCAGGACCTGCACGACGCCGTCGCGGCGCTGGACCCCATTGATCGCGACATCATCGGCCTTGTCCACTGGGAAGGGTTCTCCCTGGCCGAAGCGAGCAGCATCCTCGGAAAGAAAGAGGGGACCGTGCGAGGCCGATATCATCGCGCGCGAACGGCCCTCCGCAGCCAACTCGAAGCCGATACGACCGCGAGCGTCGTCGACCCCGCAAGGCCTGCTCGCCAAACAAGCACTGCCCCCTTCTAGCCGACCTGAGATCTGACTTGCTAGCGGGTGCTCTACGGTGCGTCTCAGCACCGCACCCATCGGTGCGAGCCGAGCACTGGGCGGACGATCGAACCGGGGTGGCACATCGCACGACGCCGTGCGATGTGCCACCCCGCCGGATGAACGATCTGCTGGAAAACGTGCGTCGACTCAGAACCGCATCGCGAAATAGGCCACCTGAGTAGCGACGGCAAAGCCACCCGAAACAATCACGATCGCGACCATCGGCGGAGCTAGCACCCACCAGCCTCGGTTTCTCAGTAAGACAACCCCGCCGCCGGACGCAACCAACGCCGCTAAAGCAAGCCCAAAGAACGCGTTGACGGCGAGTGAGAGGGCGGCGTAGTCACAGGAGTCGGTGCAATGCGCCGTATTGAGAGGAGTGAGATACATCAGCCAGCAGAGCACGAGCGACACGAGGATCTGTACGACCAACAACCCTGTCGCGTGTGGTAGCCGCCGGACAGGCGGAGCCGATGTCATTTTGCTCACCTCAATTCGTGTTTGCAGTCATGTATTGCGCCCATTCGAATGCGCTTTGTGCAATGTTCTTGTACGAGTTGTGCGTCGAATTAGTGGATGTGCTCTGTAAGAGATTCTGGCACGCCCAATCATTCGTGAAGCAATAGGACCGGATCCGACTAAAGTATCCTTGACCTGCTCCCTGATAGGGCCACCCGTACTGCCAGTACCATGATTGCAGACGGTCCGTCCAGTAGGCGCCTCGCCCACCAAGCAAACCATGTCCCGAGGACGCGTACCCCGGGGCATTAAAGTTCATACCAGCCTTCCACAGCGGATCGCCGTAAAGAATGACTGCCTTGACTTGGGCCTTAGCTGCGTCTGAGAGTCCGTTGTGCGCAAGCGCCTGTGCTATGACATCCGCTCCCTGAGAATGGCCGGCAAGTACAATCGGCGGGTCGTACACGCAAGCCGTGATCAGGTTGAGTTCATTGATCAAACGCTGTGTCCCCGTCTGTTGACTGGTGATGTAGCTTCCAGGACCTGTAGCGGGGTAGTTCAGACTCGCTGACCAGAGATAGGAGCCCAGACTCGCGGCGAACTTCGCCCTGACCGGCTCCACTTGGTCGCCGTGCCCACCGCTCAACCAGAGATTGGGACCCGATGGGTTGGTTCCGGCGTTGGCGCCGGTCCCTCTCACACCAATGAAAATGACCCCAGCCTGGCATCGATCCGAAACCGCCGCGGCCGGCGTGGGTCTAGCGAGGGGCACAGCGGCGATTACGAGCGCGAAGACAATGATTGCGACACGAAACCACCTCCTCCCCGACCCGCGTGAGATTGAGTGTTCCATGTCAGTTCCTCCTCGAGATGTACACGGTTCCCCGTCGGCAGCGGACGCTGCGTCCGCTCATCTCCGGGACGGTAGCTGCGGTCGCAATAGTCGTCGATGCAATAGATTCCGTTGCGTATGTGTGCCCTAGAGGTCACACGCGAGGTCTAGTCGCCGTGTCGATCCCTAAGACCAGCTTCACATCGCCCCCACCACGAAGCATTCGCCGGTGAACTGAAGCCGCGCATGCTTCCACATGTCCCCCGTTCGGAGGACAGACATCGCGACGCCGACTGCCTACCATCACCAATCAGGACATCCCGGGGGGGCGTGCATGGCAGCTTAGAAAGCATTTGAACGAGAGCAGCGCGGGACTGTGTCGCGGTTGGGTTACGCTATGCACACCTCACGACTCAGCCAAGGGGTATCCCAAGAGTTTGTAGCGCTGCAGGCAGGCATTTCGTGCGGCACATATAACACTCTGGAGCGCGGTTTTTCCGGAACCGGTGCCGTCGCAAATCCCACGCTTGCAACCCTGGTTGGCGTGTTCACAGTCCTCGACATTGATCTGTCAGAACTAATGCGAAGTCTCACCGAATACCGGTCTCGTTGATTTCCGCCATCACGCAGTGGATCCGCATCGCCCGCTCATCGGCCTTGTCTACTGGGAAAGGTTCTCCCTGGCCGAAGCGAGCAGCATCCTCGGAAAGAAAGAGGGGACCGTGCGAGGCCGATATCATCGCGCGCGAACGGCCCTCCGCAGCCAACTCGAAGCCGATACGACCGCGAGCGTCGCCGACCCCGCAAGGCCTGCTCGCCAGACAAGCACTGCCCCCCAGCCGAACCGAAAATCTCGGCTTGCTCCCGGGCACCTAGATCGCGATGCGAACCGCGGTTGTCTAGGGAGCGGGGTAGACAAACGTGAGTGCGGTTGTGGTGACCACGAACCAGAAGATCACGGAGCCGGCGACGGCCATGACGGACCATCACCAGAGCCGACGACAAGCTGGGCGGCTTATCGCCCAATACGCGAAGACGACGGCGCTGATGCCACAAATGGCCGTCGCGATCACAGCCATGACGGTAGCTGCCCAGCCAGATTGAAGTGTGAGCAGACTGTCGTCTGACATCAGCCAGTACACGTGCGGCCGACGAGCCATGCCGCCCGCAGATCGGCTTTCAGGGGGGCGGGCGAGGCGTTATCCGTTTCTGCAGCGATTGCGGATCTCGCAAGTAGTACAACTACAACCTGACATAACGTTGATTATCAGCAAGTACGCCGCCCGCGCTCCAACCTGCGCCGACCAACGCTTGTGGTCCCAAGCTGTTACCGATTTCGCGCGTCGAGCGGCATGGAAGTGCGGACTTGCGGTCGAGACCGCGACCGAACGCGCTCGCTCGTTGCCTGTAACCTTCAAAGAGTCGGACCCGACGTGAGCGCCCAAAGCATGAACCCTGATGGAAAAACAGACGCTGAGCTCCTGGAGCTGACTGCGGCGGGAGACAAGACTGCCTTTCGGATCATCTTCCGTAGACACGAGGCGCCTGCCTACGGGCTAGCCCTCAACATCGTCCGCTCCTCCGCGGACGCTGAGGAGGTCGTGGGCTCAGCGTTCATGGAGCTATGGCGAAAGCGCAACAGCGTGCGATTCGTCAACGGTTCTGTGCGCCCGTGGCTGATGGTTTCCGTTTCTCACATATGTCGAAACCACATCCGCGGCCGCTCTCGGCACGGTCGCCTACTGGCAAGGCTGCCGCCTCCGGAGCACTTTCCTGATCATGCGGATGAGATCGCTCGCGTCCTGGACGACCAAAATCACGCTGATGACGTCCGCGCGGCAATTGCGGAGCTGCGAGAAGCTGAAGCCGCCATCGTGATCCTTTGTGTTCTGGAAGAAGTACCGATGGAAGAGGCTGCCCGCATACTGGGAATTCCGCTGGGAACGGCGAAGTCGAGACTCTCTCGCGCCAAATCGCGACTAAAAGACAGGCTCGACCATCTTCGACTCCGGACGGGGGGCAGCACGTGAGAAACGACCGTCGGATGCCTCGATCAGAGAAGATCGAAGAGGCCCTGACGAGCGAGATCGCTCGCGATCTCGCTCGTCGTCAACGGCACCCTCGACGCAAGGTGAAGCTTCTCGCGTTCGCAGCGCTGACAGCTGCGACAGCAACAGCGGCCATCGCGATCTTCCTCGCTGTAGGGCCCTCAAGCAACAATCTCGTCCCTTGCGATTACGTCGCGCAGACTGCATCGCCGACACCAGAACACGCTCCGTCCGATTCGCCGACTCTGGAGGCACAGCCCGCAATCCAGCAACCTTGCGATCCCCGGCCCTAATGATCTGGGAACCAATAGCTGGGTCCCGGACATTCCTTACTGGGAGCCGTTCCCGAAGGAAGAGGAGCAAGGTATGAAGTTTCGTCGGTGGGCCGCTGTTGGCGCCTGCATTGCCGTAGCCGGTGCCGCGCTGGTGGCGCCAAGTATCGCAAGCGCTCAGGAACCACACGTTTTGGAGCATAAGCTGCGCGTCACACCGACGTCAGCGGCGACCACCAGCCCACCTAAGCCGGACGAAAGCCTGACGCTGAGTGATGCTCTCCCGGAACCGCTAACGGCATCGAGTTACGACGACCCGGGCGAGCGGTTGGCTCTACCGGTCGTGACCGGCACGCTGCTTGAGACAGCGACATCCATCGAGACCTCACTCAAGGACGATCCTCAGTTCAACGTGGTCGAGATCCTCCCAGACCGCTCTGGTATCGGAGTGTGGTGGTTCGGTGAGCCCAACGCCACCCTGAAAGAGCTGCTCACGAATAGCGAAGTGGCGATCTCCGTCCAGCAGACCAAGTTCCTTCCCGCAGATCTCCGGAAGGCACGCGATCAACTGCTCGCCGAACACGAGTCGCTGATAGCGATCGTGACGATCCCCAAGGAGGGTGACGGCGTCGAAGTGCAGCTGACCTCAAATGCGGACGCGGGTTCCCGGCGGGCTGCAGAAGATGCAGTGATCGAGGAGTTCAGTCAACGCGTCGGGCTGCCGGTGACTATCGAGGGTCGTGCCACAGTTGACCTGGCATCACGAAAGAACGACATCTACGTCCTGGGCGGAGCAAAGGTGTGGCGATGGAACGGGAGCACCCTTGTCGGTTCGTGCACAACAGGTTTCCCTGCCCAGAATGCGGCGGGCGCCAAAGGGGTGATGTTTGCGGCCCACTGTCAGTCCGGGCAGTGGGTCCGCTACCCCAACGACACTGGCGCGACCGTCTTCCCTTACGGAAACAACGGAACGTCATCGCTCAGCACTGTCGCATACGACGGCGCCATCATCGAGACCACCTTCAATAACCCTGGCTTTTACACCGGCAACAGCACGAGCGCGACCTACACCGCGCTGAACGGCGCGGCAACACCCCCGGTCGGAGCGGAAATCTGCTACTCGGGCCAGCCGTCAGGCCTCATCTGCGGAAACATCGTCCAAAGCAAGAGCACCGTCAATGTGACTGGCTTCGGCTCCGTCACTGGGTACCTCACCCAGCAATCCGTGAACACGCCCGCCGTCGGTAACGGCGACAGCGGGGGCCCGGGTTACATGCTCGTTAACGTCGGCGGGACCCTGAAACGTTATGGTGCCACCATCATCTCTGCCACCGTCAACGCAAGCGTGAACTGCAGTGGGGAACCGGGTTTTGGCGACCCCAACGTGAGCCCGTACTTTCGGTGGTGTAGCTCGACGGTCCTCTCTACAGGAGTCACTGACATCTCGTCAGCGCTTGGATGGACATTGACCACGACGCCGTAGAGCCCAGCGCTGGTTTGACCCCGGGACTGTCACCGGGGTCAAACCAGCGGCCTGGACCGAAGCGTTACCGCGACCATCACCAGAGCTAGAATTCACCGAAGATCGTGGTTGCCGTCGGATGGGTACGAGAGTGATCCTGGCCATTGGAGCCTCACCAGACACTCGACATCGCCCAGTAGCAGCGTTGTGCCATCCGGGATCGCCGTGGGCTCACCCGTGGCCAGCACGTGCTGCCGTGACATGGTCAGTAGTTCGACTCCGTTGGCGGCGCCGAGGTCGGTGACCCAAATACGGCCGGTCGCATCGACATCGATTGCGGCGTGTGTACGGGAGAGTTGGCGGCCAGGACTAGCAACCGCGACAGGATGCCTCCCGTCGATGCCAAGTGGATCTCGACCAATGACGACACTACGTGGAACGATGACGCTGTGGTGGGGACCGAAAGCCAGCCGAAGCGCGGGCTGATGCCTGGCACTCGCGGCTCCACCGCCATCCGCTGTCCGGGAAGCCCGCTGCGAGATTCTTTGACTACTTGCCTCTGCTGCAGCTCCGTCCCGGGCAGGCGTGTCCAGAGGGTTCTTCTTGACCCGCGGGGCACCGGCTCCGGATCGATGATTGGCGTTGCTTCTTTCGTGCGGTGGCACCTCGACGCGCAGCGGCTCTTGGATGCCGCACTGCACGCACGAGCGAGAGGAGACTGACTGCAACCGTCGGCAGTGCCGGCAGCGGCCCTCGTCGATGCTCAGTCCGACCGCGGGTGGGATGAATCCCCGAGCGTCGACAAGCTGCACGTACCCCTCGGGGCGCACGGCGAGGGGGTAGCTGTCCTCGCCCTCGGTGACGTCGAGACGTACGGGGCGGCGCAGCCGGACCGCGTAGGAGACGGCGCGGGCGACCATACCTGTCCGAAGGGCGGAGACTGACTCGGCCGCGCACGCTCGGGTGACGCCGTTGACTGTGAGGGTGCCGGTGCCGTCGTCGTTGAGCTCCGCGCTCAGTCGTGGCCAGGACTGCACGCGATGAAGCCCGGCTGCGGGCTGTATGGGGTTCATGCGGCCCCTTCAATCACGACAGCAGCGCCACACAGTGCGAAGTAACTGGAGCCGGGGACGCTGGTGGGGAGTTCGCGGGTGGGGGTCATGGTCGTCTCCGTTTCTCTAGCCGAGGGGCACGCCGACTTGGCGCATGAAGAGGTCGGGGTCGACGGTGTCGCCGTTTATGTGGACCTCGAAGTGCAGGTGGCATCCGGTGGATTCCCCGGAGGATCCTTCGAGGCCGATCTGCTGTCCGGCGGTGACTTTGTCGCCGACGTTCACGAACATGCCGCTGTCGTACATGTGGAGGTAGCGGCTGGCGATGCCGGCGCCGTGGTCGATCTTGATGTACCCGTTGCCGCCTCGGTCGAAGCCACGGCCGACGACGACACCGTCCTGGATGGACCAGATCGGGGCGTCGCAGCCGGCGGCGAGGTCGATGCCGGCGTGGAAGCGGAGGGTGCCGTAAATCGGGTGGATGCGGGGACCGTAGGGGCTGGTCACTGGACCGGTGTTCGGCAGCGCCCACCCGGCGGCGCTGATCTCCCCGGGGACGAGGGAACCGCCACACACGGCCGGGCTCGCGCCGCCGAGGCCGGTCTGCGCGCCAGTGAGGCCTTCAACGATCTGCACGGCCGGAGCCCAGTACCGCTCGTAGTGGTACGGGTCGGCGTTGACCTGTGTGCGGTGCGCCACAATCGTCGGCTCGAGGGAGTCCCGGTCCGGCACCTTCTGGATCATCTCTTGGAAGAACTTCGTCGACGTGACATACGGGTCCAGCCGCTCCTCTCGGGTGCCCCATCCGTCTTGCTGCTGGAACAGGCCGATCGATGTGGTGCGTGAGCCGTCCGGATTGATCACGCCGCCGGTTTCCCAGTCGCCGTAGTCGATGTTCCGGAGGCTGGATTCCCCCATTGCGGTCATCACACCGATGGTCTGATCCCGGACGGTGAGGCCTTCGTCTTTGCCGGCTTGGATGACGTGCGCGGCGTTAACGAGCTGCTCGTGCCCGTACCCTGCGATCTCCGTCTGCGGAACGGATCCCGGGTCGATGGTGACGCTGACGCCCGCCGCGACGGTGCTCACGCACGAGTCCTCATCGCCGACGATGACGAAGCCGAGGAGCGTGCCGATGAACAGCAGCGGCACCGCAGCGATCGCATACGCCCCGCTTTTCGGGCCCGCCACGCTAGTTCACACCAGCCGGCAGGAGGAACCGGTTCGCCAGCCACGGCGCATCCGCGTCGGCGCGGCTGAGGATCACGCTGTACACCCCGGCGTCGGTGGGGACATCGACGTAGGCGACGTACGCACTCGTTTCATCGGTGAGGACACCGGGACCGGTGACACCGGAGGCGACGATGCGGGCCGGGTCCATGTACGCGTAGTCCTGGGTGGCTTTCTGATCAAGAAGCGGCTGCAGCTGCGCCCACCACTGCTCGAACGGAACCGTCGGCTGGGCGTAGGCAGTCATCACGGTTTCTGCGGCAGTGATCGCGCTCTGCCTCGAGGACGCATCCCACGACGGGACAGGACCGGGCGTGATGGCCTCGCGGCTGGCGTCATCGACATACCCCGCAGGACCCGGCGGAAGCGGCTCCGGCGTCGCCGAGGCAGGGCTTGCGCCACCGACACCAGGGGTCGGGGCCGAAGACGGTGGGGTGGTGCAGGCAGATAACGCGATCACCAGGGTGGCGACGGCAAGAATCAAACCTGTCTTCCGCATGTCAGTCGTCCCGTGCTCCCTCTGTCCCCTCGGCTTCTGCCGCCGCTTTCCGGCCTCGAATGTTCGCGCCGTTGCGGAGTGTGTCTTTCAGTTCGTCACGAAGAATGAGCCACGTCGTCCCCACCCTGTAGCCGGGAATGATGCCGTCCCGGAGCCAGACGTATACGGTCTTCTTCGTGGTTCCCAGCCGCTCAGCCACTTCCGTGGGGCCGAGTGTCGGGGGGTCAAGCTGGAATAGGTCGTCAATGGCGTCGGGCACAGCCATGTCCTCTCTGAGTTTCACAAAGACTACCCAGAAACAGCCCGATCGTTAATGAAAAGAATCTAATGTAGCGAAACGGGCTATTCGTTTCAGATTTGCCTACCCTTGAGCAAGCGTGATTCCCCAGGTCACGCGAACAGGGGGCAGCATGAGCGATCAGACGAACCCGTGGCTTTCTCGCCCGGTCGCAGCGTCGACCGAATACCAGGCACCGATTACCGCGGTCCCGTCAACGTTCGGGCCGGTTGCTCCACAACGGGGTGTGCCCGCACCGGATCAGGTCGACAGGCTCCCCATCCGCGACCAACGCCCCTCCCCCGCCGTGTGGTGGGTGGGCGCTCACGGCGGGGCGGGTGAATCCACCCTCGCCGCACTCACCCCTGGCTGGTCTGCCGCATCCGGCCACGCCTTCCCCCGACACACCGACCGCACCACCTCACAGGTGGTGATCGTTGCTCGCTCGAACGCCGCAGGGCTCCGCGCCGCACAAAACGCGCTCCGTCAATGGGGTGCAGGACTCACCCCCTCCAACGTGCTCGGGCTGATCGTCATCGCCGATGCGCCCGGACGCATCCCCCGGATCCTTCGCGATCGCGCCGCGATCATCGGCGGCGGCGGTCCCCGCACCTGGCATGTGCCGTGGATTGACGCCTGGCGTTTCGAAGACCCCACCTCCGTCCCCATCCCGCGCGACCTCCAGCGAGTCTTCGACGAGCTGCGCGCACTCCCTGACATCGGTGCCACCGGCACCGTCAACTGAAAGGCAAGGCATGTCCGTCATCGACATGATCCAGACCACGGCTCACACCGCCGTCAACCTCGCTGGCCTCATCCCCAACCCCGAGCCCGTGCAGCCCCCGGGAACCGAGGGAGTGACCACGATCCTCGCGTGGCTGAAATGGATCGGATACGTCGTCGTCGGCGGCGCGATCATCATCGGCGGAATCCTCATCGCTGTCAGCTTCCGCCGCGGCGAAGGCCACGACGCCCTCCCCAAGGTTCTGTGGCCCATGGCCGGCGCGATCGTCATCGGCGGCGGTGCCGCCCTGATCGGTGTCCTCGCCGGGGCCTGAGAGACGCACCCGCATGGCTGAGGACGACACCCAGCAAAACCCGTTCAGCCGCCCCGGCTTCATCATCGGCGCAATCGTGGTGGCCGCGCTGATCATCGCCGCCATCTTCCTCACCGTTCTCAACCTGAACCGCGGAGACGAAGCCGCCTCACCACCACCTGGTCCGGCGAGCCCTGCCGCTACTCCGACCCCGACCCCAGACGCATCCGAGGCCGCGAACGGCGCGAGCGCGTGTGGTCTGGACGGAGAGGTACTGACAGGGACGGTGACCACAGCACCCTCCGCGGAGTGGGCATACGTGCGCACGGTGGCGTATCCGACGTCGTCTACTTTCGGGCCGGCCGCATCGAGCCCTGAGGGTGTACCCACGTGCTTCCAGCACTCCCCCACCGGAGCCCTTTTTGCCGCGGCGACGGCTCTAGCCATTCCGGCTGAGCCGACGCTCGTCCGACCATGGCTTGAGAACGGGCTTAGCAGCGGCCCGTACCGCGAGTCCCTGCTGAGCGACGCCGAGAACACGTCGGACTCCTCCGGCATTCGCCTTCAGCTCGTGGGATTCAGGGTGCTTGCGTACGACGGAGAAACCGCCCGGATCGACCTCGCTGTGCGGGGGTCGACCCAAGGAACAACCATCACCGCCTCGACTGTCTACGACCTCATCTGGGAAGACGGGGACTGGAAGATCAACGCCAACGTCGCCAACCCGTTCGATTTCGCAACGATCCCTGATACCTCGGGGTACATCGCCTGGGGGCAATAGACGTGGCGTGCAGCATCGTCTCCCCACAGGACTGCATCGGAGACGTCATTGGTGGCGCCGTAGGCGACGCGATCGAGAACCTGGCGAATGCGGTGCTCGAGGCCTTCGGCAAAGCGGTCGCTTCTCTCGGGACGCTATGGGTCAACGTCGGCACCCCGAACCTCACCGGAACCGGCGGTGGTTCATCTATCGCGGCCGGAACCACCGCGCCGAACTCTGACGGCATCATCACGGTGCTTGGCTGGGTGACCTGGATCTCGATCATCGTGGCCGGGATCTCGATCGTTCTCCTTGGCGCTTTGATAGCGACTCGGATGCGGAACGGCGAGGGGTTTCAAGCCGCCGGCCGGCTGGGAATTGTGCTCGGGGCTGTGTTCTTGATGAGCGGCGCGACCGCCCTCGTGTCGGGGCTGCTGCCCCGGGGCCCGCAGGGGGCGGGCGGGACGGTGCTGTTTCTGCAGTCGTCGCTGTGGTGGTACATGGGCGCGGCGGCGGTGGTGTCGGTCATCATCGGCGGCGTCCGCATGGCCTGGGAACAGCGCGCCGAACCCGGCAAAGACACGGTGAAGAGCCTCCTGACTCTCATCGTCGTTGCCGGGGCCGGGGTGACCATCGTGGGTCTTCTCGTGTCGGCCTTCGACGCGTTCTCGGTGTGGATCCTCAACGGTGCGCTGAGCTGCGACGTCGGCGCCGACTCCGCGTGCTTCGGTGAGAACATCGCCCGCCTGCTGGTGTTGACAGCCGATCTGAACGCGGGTGGCCTGGGGGCGCTTCTGGTCATCATCCTCGGGATCGTCGCGATCCTCGCGGCGGCGGCTCAGATCGTGCTGATGATCGCCCGCGGCGGGATGCTCGTGATCCTCACGGGCCTTCTGCCGTTGTCGGCGGCGGCGACCAACACGGAGATGGGCAAGAGCTGGTTCAAGAAGAACGTGGGCTGGCTTGTCGCCTTCATCCTCTATAAGCCCGCCGCGGCGATCGTCTACGCCGCCGCGTTCCAGCTCACCGGAACGAACATCTTCCAGGACGACGGGTCCGGCTTCATCGCCGTGCTCACGGGCCTGATCCTCATGGTGCTGGCTCTGGTCGCACTGCCCGCGCTGATGCGGTTCGTAACCCCGCTCGTCACGTCTCTCTCAGCCGGCGCCGGCGGTGCGCTGGGGGCTGCGGCGGTGATGGCGTTGCCTTCGGGCGCTGCGGCCATGGGTCGCCTGGCGACCGGCTCGAGCGGTGGCTCGTCGGCGGGCGGCGGTCCTGGCGCAACGGGCGGGCAGGGCTCGAGGGGCTCGATGGGTCCATCCGGCGCGAACGGTGGGGGCCAGTCGGCCCCTCAGGCCGCGCAAGCGTCTAACGCCGGTGGGGGCACGACGGGGGCTGCGGCCTCCTCGGGTGCCGCGGGTGGTGGTACGGGTGCTGCCGCGGCATCCGCCGGTGGCGGTGCTGCCGCCGGTGGTGGTGCTGCCGCCGGTGGTGGTGCTGCCGCGGGTGGAGCGGCTGCGGGTGCTGCGGGTGGCCCGGTCGGCGTGGCCGCGGGTGTCGCGATCGGTGCGGCAACCCAGGGGGTGCGGGCGGCGTCGGGGGCGGCGAAGAACGTTGGCGATCAAGCGACAGGTGAAGGGAGCGTGAGCTGATGGTGACCGTAGAGACAAGCCGTAAGGGCGTGCGCACATACGGGAACTGGCGTCAGCCCACCTCTCCCGGCCTCCTGGGGCTCGGCACGGTCGGCACGGGCCTGATGTTCGTGGCGTTGTTGATCGTCATCGTCGTGCTGATGACGACGAACATCCTCAACGCCGTCGTCACCGCCGCAGTGTTCGGGGGGATGATTCTGCTGCTGACCGTCCGTGACGGCGACGGTCGCAGCGTCCTCTCACGCACCGCGAACCGTGCCGCGTGGGCGTCCACGAAGCGACGGAAAGCAAACGTGTACCGTTCGGGCCCGTTGGGTCGCTCGGAGTGGGGCACGAACCAGCTTCCTGGCTTGGCGGCGCAGTCCCGCCTCTCCGAACATGAAGACTCCTACGCCCGCCCGTTCGCGATGATCTACAACCCGCACGCGAAGACGTACTCGATCGTCATCGGCACCGAACCCGACGGTGCCGCGCTGGTCGACCAGGAACAGGTCGACCTGTGGGTGGCCGACTGGGGACACTGGCTGCGGAACCTCGCCGACGAGCCCGGAATGGAAGCCGCTCAGGTCACGATCGAGACGGCTCCCGATTCGGGGCGTCGCCTGCGCCGCGAGGTGGAGACCAACACAGACCCGGACGCACCGGATTTCGCCAAGGCGATGCTCGGTGAGGTGGTGATGAACTACCCCGCCGGCTCGTCGACGGTGAAGGCGTATGTGGCGTTGACGTTCGCGGCGGCACCCCGCAAGGGTGCCAAGCCGCGCACCCCGGAGGACATGGGCCGCGAGCTGGCCGCGCGTCTTCCCGGCCTCACCGCGACCCTGCAAGCAACCGGCGCGGGAGCGGCACACCCGCTGACGGCTCAGGAGCTGTGCGAGACAATCCTCGTCGCATACGACCCGGCCGCAGCGACCCTGATCGACGACGCCCACGCCAACGGCGAAGTGCCCGACCTGAACTGGGCCGACGTCGGCCCCACCGCAGCGCAAGCGAACTGGGACAGCTACCGGCACGACTCGGCAACATCGATCACCTGGCAGATGACCCAAGCCCCCCGCGGCCTCGTGCAATCGGGGGTGCTGGCGCGTCTACTCGCCCCACACCGCGACATCGCCCGCAAGCGCGTGACGCTGCTCTACAAACCGATCGACCCCGCCCGTGCCGCCGCGCTCGTCCAAGCCGACGTGCGCGCGGCGGAGTTCAAAGCCACCTCAACCCGCAAACCGGCCGCGCGCGACTCCCTCGCGCTGCGGTCAGCTCAGGCCACGGAATCCGAGGAGGCATCAGGTGCAGGCCTGGTGAACTTCGGTATCCTCGTCACCGCCACCGTCATCGACCCGAACAAGGAAGCCGACGCGCGCGCCGCGGTCGACAACCTCGGGGCCACCGCGCGTCTGCGGCTGCGGCCCGTGTACGGCTCACAGGACAGCGCGTTTGCCGCGACGCTTCCCCTCGGGCTCGTGCTCACCAAACACGTGTCCGTCCCGACAGCACTCAGGGAAGGCATCTGATGAGTCCCGACCTGATCGCGCTGCTCGTCCTCGGAGGCCTCGCCGTGCTGGTCGTGGTGGGTGCGCTAATCTTCGTCCGCACAGGGCGCACGAACACCGAATCCGGCGCCACCGCGTCCGGCGGGACGCTCACCGCACGCGGGTGGAGCGGACCTGGCGGCGGCATGTCGACGTACCTGCAACCCGTCCCCGAATGGCGGGGCACAACGGTGCAAACGTGCGGGCTGTGGCCGTACGCGATCGGTGCCGGCACGCCCATGGTGGGGGTCCCGTTGGGCCGTCACATTCACACCGGTGCGACGCTCTGCGCGGACCCGATTTCGTGGTTCCAGCGGGCAAAGCTCATCAGCAACCCGTCACTGTTCGTCCTCGGAAAGCCGGGACTTGGGAAGTCCACGGCGGTCGCTCGCATGGCGATCGGCCTCGCCGGCTACGGCGTGCAACCGCTCGTGCTCGGTGATCTGCGACCCGACTACGTGGAAGTCATCCGCGCGCTCGGCGGTCAGGTCATCACCCTCGGCCGCGGCCGCGGATACCTCAACGTCCTCGACCCCGGCGAAGCCAAGGACGCCGCGCAGCGGCTCACCGACGCCGGCTTCCGGAAAGAAGCGGGCGAAGTCCTGGAAGACGCGCACGGGCGCCGCCTGGCGATGGTGTCGTCTCTGCTGACGATCCAGCGGAAAGCGCAACCCTCCGACGTCGAAGAGTCGATCATCGACCAAGCCCTCCGCGTGCTCGATCGCACGATAGAGGGCATTCCGGTGCTGGGTGACCTGCTGCGCGTCGTGCAGGAAGGCCCGGAAGAACTTCGACAGGTCGCCGTCGACCGCGGCGACTTCCACAAGTACCAGGAGATCACCCGCGGCCTCGAAGCGTCCCTGCTCGCCCTGGCGAACGGCTCCGGGCGCCTCGGTGGTGTGTTCTCGCACCACACGACGAACCCGATGGCCCTTGACCGTCCGGTGGTCTACGACATTTCCGCGATCGGTGAGGCTGAGGGCGACCTCCGCGCGGCGACGCTGCTCGCGTGCTGGTCGAACGGTTTCGCCACGGTGAACATCGCCAATGTCCTCGCCGACGCCGGCCTGGAACCGCGCCGGCACTACTTCGTCATCATGGACGAGCTGTGGCGTGCCCTGCGCGCCGGTAACGGGATCGTCGACCGTGTGGACTTCCTCACCCGACTCAACCGACAGGTGGGTGTCGGCACGGCGATGATTTCGCACACCATGGCCGACCTGAGCGCTCTCCCGGAGGAGGACCGCTTGAAGGCGAAGGGCTTCGTCGAACGCGCGGGCATGGTCATGTGCGGCGGTCTGCCGTACACCGAAATGCCCGAGCTCACGACGGTCATCCCGTTCTCTGAGGCTGAGCAAGAGCTTCTGACCGGGTGGCAAGACCCGCCCGCGTGGGATGCCGCCACGGGCCGCGAGGTTGACCCTCCCGGCCGCGGCAAGTTCCTCGTGAAGGTCGGCACCCGACCGGGCATCCCGGTACAGGTGCAGCTCACTGAGGCTGAGCGCTCCATCCGCGACACGAACCAGCGGTGGTACGAACAGTCCCGCACCTCGCGGCGCGCGCTGCGCGTGGTGGAGGAGCTGGTGGAGGAGCACGAGGAACGCGAGAAGGAGACGGTCTGATGAGCACCCCCAACAACCGCCGCCGCGATCCGGGCGGCTTCGGCACCGAGACGCTGATGCTGCTCGCGCTCATCGTCGCGGTCGTCGGAGGGCTCATCCTCACAAACGTTGCGGTGCGCCTGGGCGCGCAGCTCGACGGCACCGCGACCGAGCTGCCGTCCGACCCGTTCGCGCTCACGATCGGGCTCTTCCTCGGCCGCGTGGCGTGGCCGGCATCCGCGACGTGGATCATCGCTGTCTTCGGCGCCGTCCTGCTCACCCTGGCGGTCTTCGCGATCGTCGGCATTGTCCGCTACCGGAAGGGTCGGACCCGCGTCGACCGCGCCAGCTCGTACATGGGCCGCGGCAAGGACGTCGCCGGCCTGAGCCGACAGAACGCCGTCCAGTCGGCCGAGCGTCTCGGCGTGAAGGGCGTCGACGGCAAGCCGGTGCTGGGTGTGCCGATCGGTAAGACGGTCGGCGGGATGCCGCTGTGGGGCACGTGGGAGGACATGCACATCGACATCTGGGGGCCCCGTACCGGGAAGACCACCTCCCGCGCGGTGCCGGCGATCCTCGACGCCCCCGGCGGCGTGCTCGTCACCTCGAACAAGCGTGACGTGGTGGACGCCACTCGCGACGTGCGCGCGGAGGCCGGCCCGGTGTGGGTGTTCGATCCTCAGGGGATCGCGCTCGAGAATCCGTCGTGGTGGTGGAACCCGCTCAGCTACGTCACCGACGAGGTGAAAGCGGCCAAGCTCGCCGATCACTTTGCGTCGGGCTCGCGCGATCCCGGAGCCAAGACGGATGCCTACTTCGACCCCGCGGGACAGGATCTCCTTGCGGGGCTCCTGCTCGCAGCGTCCCTCGATGCTCGACCGATCACGGACGTCTACGCCTGGCTGACGCGCCCCACGGAGGACGAACCGGTATCGATCCTGAATCGACACGGATACCGGCTCACCGCCGACCAGGTGCGCGGTGTCATCACCGCCCCCGAGAAGCAGCGCGGCGGTATCTACGGCACGGCGCAGCAAATGGCCTCGTGCCTCACGAACCGTCAGGTGGCGTCGTGGGTGAACCCGATCGGGCAGACCGATCTTCGCCCACAGTTCGACCCTGCCGGCTTCGTGCGCGGCGGTGGCACGCTCTACTCGCTGTCCAAGGAGGGCCGCGGCACCGCCGGCCCTCTCGTGACGGCGCTGACCGTGGCAGTCGTCGAGGCCGCGGAAGAGATCGCCGCGGCATCCCCCGGGGGCCGTCTCGCGGTGCCCCTGCTCGGCGTGCTCGACGAGGCGGCGAACGTCTGCCGCTGGCGCGAGCTGCCGAACCTCTACAGCCACTACGGCTCGCGCGGAATCGTCCTGATGACCATTCTGCAGTCGTGGTCACAGGGCATCGACGTGTGGGGCGAGTCGGGCATGCGCAAGCTGTGGTCGGCCTCCAACGTCAAGGTTTACGGCGGCGGTGTGGCCGAAGAAACGTTCTTGGAATCGCTGTCCAAGCTGATCGGTGACTACGACCGTCAGGCTTCCTCGGTGTCGTCCGGGCGCGGCGGGCGCAGCGTGAACCAGCAGCTCCACCGTGAGCGCATTCTGGACGTCGCGGACCTGTCCGCGATGCCGAAGGGTCGCGCCGTGGTGCTGTCCTCGGGGAACCGCCCGACGCTGATCCGCACGCAGCCGTGGATGACCGGGCCGCACGCCGAGAAGGTGAAGGCGTCGATCGCCGCGCACGACCCGGCGGCGCAGCGGACGATCAACGAGGCTCAGGAGTCCGTGCGCGCTGTGGCACGCACGGAGAACCTACGAGAGGCCGTCTGATGAGCGACAACTGGGGCGACGACGGGATCGAGGCCGAGCCGTTCGACGTCGACGACGAACCGACCGCGGAGCCCGAGCCCGGACGCATGTTCGGACTCGACGTCGCGGAGGTCGTCGAAAGCATGGCGCGGCCGGCCCTCGCGCGGGCGCTGCAAAAGGCCGTCCGCGACATCGCGAACGAGGTTGTCGACGCGGAAGTGGCCGAACAGCTCGATCCGTCCGTGGTCGAGGAGCTGCAACTGCAAGCGGCCACTGCCGCGCGCCGCTCGGTGGCCGCAGCGCTCGACCAGCTGGACAAGGAGCCAGCTGACGAGGAGCCCGAACTGTACTTCGGATCGGTCGACGAATTCGTGCGCGGCTACCTACTCCCCAACTACCGTCGCCGCGTGGATGGCCACCGGGTGCTCTGGGCCGCGGAGTGGTGGAAGTACGCCGAAGCCGTCGCACGCCTCGACGCCCTCTGGCGAGCGTGGGAGCACCTGCGGCAGGACGCACAGACAGGCATGTCGGTATGGTTCCGCGACCACGCCGAGCACCACATGTCAATCCTCCTCAGCCCAGAAGGACCGTTCGCATCCGCCGGCGAGGGAAAGAACCGCGAAAACACCAACGAGAAGGGCGAGCCGCTGCCCTACATCGCACCACCCGAGGGCCTGTTTCCTGACGTGCGAGAAGCCGCCCAAGCTACAACAAATCGCTGATCGTGCCACCTGATCATGGATCTGCCGCACGGTTTCGAACGCGCTCGAGATGGCATGTCGGCCAAGCTGAACCACCGGGTCAGCAGTCACGGCCCACCCCCGTGAATCACGATCACCCCGGCCAGCCCGGGAACCCGTCCACGCTGATTCCACTACTGAGACAAACTGGGCGTCGCCCGCCAGCGCGGCCTGAACCGGACCTGTCACCAGTTCGTTCCTCCCGCGCATCCTTACCACACGCCCCCGCGCGTGTGCGGCGCCGTATGCTCTGCCGCGCGAAGCCCGCAACCCGACGCACTGGTCATCGTGGTCGTGGTTCCCTTTCCGTGCCGCGCCTTCGCCTAAGCCCGATGTACCCAACCGCGGAGACGAAGGCGCCGCCAACGAAGAGACCTGCGCAGGCAAGCATCCCGGCTACCGAGCCTCCCTCAGATGAAGAAAAGGCGACGAGGACTGCCATCGCGACACCTAGTGCCGCGACCACAGCGCCACCGACGAGCCAAACCCGATAGAACCGAGAAGCTTCAATGGCCATCAGTAGCCGAACCCTTGAACGATCACGTCAGTCACGACACCTCCAACTGCCCCGGCGATGAAACCAGTCAGAGCACCAAACACGCACCCCGCGCCCGCTCCAGGAGGACCGACAGGTGAACCTATGATTGCCCCCACCACGCAGCCACCTGCGGCAGTGCCGAGACCAGTTGCCAATCCGAAGACCGCGGTCCGCACGACGCTGTACAAGCCGCTCGGGTCAGATCGGTTAGTCGGGTTGCATGCAGCGTATCCGTAGGGGTTCGTCTCTTGTCCGCTGGGATCCATCTGGGTGAATCGACCGAGTGAGGTGTCGTAGTAACGGGCGCCGAGCTTGTATAGGCCGGAGCTGTCTAGCTCACCACCGATGTAGCGAAGAATGTTGCCGGTGACGGCGGAGTTGGTGTCGGTGCTGCGGGGTTCTCCGTACGGCGAATAGGAGTATCCGCCGAGATAGGCGCCAGTATCGGAGAAGATACCGACGACGGAACCGAGATGGTCTGTGGCGTAGTAACTGGCCGACGTGCTGCGGCTGCCGATCGCGGAGCCATCGGGGGTTCGGGTGTAAACGGTGTCGTTTGCTTTGATGAGGCCGAGTGCTCCGGTCTCATATGTGGTGTTTCCGGACGTGCGGCGGTCGTTATTACCCACCCCCAAGTATGTCTGGGGGGTTTCGCCGATAGATGCTGCTTGGAGACGGTCGTTGTACGCGATGTTTTGGCCGCCCAGGCCCTTTTGCGTCTGCTGGCCCGCGCCGTCGTAGCTCCATGTCATGGACTGGCCCGTCGCAGAGGTGATCTGGTTCGCGTCATTGTATGTGTAGTTGATGGTGCCGGCGGTGGCCCCTGTGCTGCCGGAGCGCACTTGACGGGTTCGATTCGAGGCTCCGTCGTAGCTGTATGCCCAGGATGCGGTCACGTTGGACCCAGACTTTTCCTCCGCTTTGGTGAGGCGGTTTCTGCTGTCGTAGGTGTAGGTCGTTGCTGCGCCGTTGGTGATGCCTTGTTCGCGGTGGGCGGTGCGCACCTGAACGTTTGTCTGGTCGACGTTGGTTCCGGGGAACGCGAAACTATAAGCGATATCGACAGCGGTGGCGCCGTTGGCTCCCTTGCCGGTGATGCGGGTGGGGCGACCGGACCGGTCGCGAGCGGTGTCAACGACAGCGCCTCCCGGGTAGATGCGCTTGGTCTCGTTCCCGTTGTTGTCGTACTGCATCATGACGCAGCCAGAGCTTGGGGCGGGGTTGCCCGTAGTTGGGCAGGTACCGTTTGGTTCACGAATGCTGCTGAGTTGGTTCGCCGCGTCGTAGGTGTAGGAGGTGGTCGCGCCGAACCGGTCAGCGAAGGAGAGCATGTTGCCGACCCCGTCATAGGTGTACGTATGGATGGGGGGGGTTACCGGACTATTCGCCTTGTATTCGAGCAGGCGTCCAAGTCGGTCGTATGAGTAGGTTTTACGGTTGAAGGTACCGATACCGTCCGATTCGGACGCGATCAGACCCCCGGGGAAGTATCTCGTCGTGATCGTCGCCGATGACGGGTACTGCGTTGTCAGGACCCTATCGAGCTGGTCGTACCCGTAGGTGACGGTCTGGCCGTTCCCATCGGTCGTGCTGGTGACGCGACCCATCGAGTCGTAGGTGTACGTGGTCGCGCCCATCGGTGACGGAGGGGTGATCTTCGTCATGTTGCCAGCGGTGTCGTACGTGTAGGAGGTGGTCTTGCCTCGGCCGTCCTTCGTCGAGCAGATCTGCCCTGCGAATCCGCCGCAGACGCTGCGGTTGGCGTTGTCGTAGGTGTTCTCGAACTCTGTCTGAGAAGTGCCGCCGGTGGTGTTGGTCTGTTTGGTCAGGTTCCCTGATGCGTCGTACTGGTACTGCTTGGTGTTGCCGGCTGCGTCTGTGGAGCACTTGGGCTGGAACGCTGTTCCCGTATTCGGGGCGGAACAGTTCGCACCGATTGCATAGGCGGCGGAAGCGGCGGCGCCCGTGGGGAGCTGCGCGCGAGTCTGATTGGCATTGCCATCGTAGGTGTAGACCGTCTGATTGCCTTGTGCAAGGGCGTCCGTCGTGGTTTGCACGTCACTGTTGGCTGTCCAGGTCTGCGACCGCTTTCGGTTCAAGCCGTCATAGGTCTCGGTCACCCGCCCCTCCCCGTCGATCTTGAACTTGGATGTGTTCCCGTTCGGGTCTGTGACGACTGTCTCACCCGCGTTATAGGTGAACTGCGTCGTGACGGTCGCGGAGCTGCTGACCTGACGTATGACTTTGCTCACCCGATGCGATGCGTCGTACTCCAACGTCGTGACCGCCAGGGAGGTCGTGACATTGCTGCCGCTGGAACTGGGAGCGGTGATTGTGGAGAGCCGCCCGACGGAGTCATACGTGTAGGTGGTCGCGTCATATTGGCCCGGGAGCTTCACGGTGCGGAGGCGCCCGGACGAATCGTAGGTGTAGTCGACGGCGCGGGCGCCGGTGTCGGTCACGCGGGTGAGCCGACCAGAGGTGTAGGTGAAGTTGTAGCCCCTGCCGTTCGTGTGTGTGACGGCGGAGATGCGGTTGTCGGTATAGCTGTAGCTCTCGCCAACATTGTTCCGGTCAGTGGTCGAGGTCAGCCACCCCGTCGTTGAGAACTTCCATTTCTCGGCGGTCTTGTTTGACTCCACAACGTAGCGAGCCGTTGTCGAGTTGACGTCCTTCCTCAGCGTCAGATTCGACCCGTTCGGGGCGGTGAAGCTGCTGCCGGAAGCGGTGAATCGGAACTTGGCTCCGTTCACCGCGTAGTAGTCGACCCACGTTCCGCCGTCGATAACCCCTACGTCGCCGGCGGTGTTGTTAGATTTCCAGCCGCCACCGAGGGAACCCGACGCGGTGTCAAGCCCGTTGTAGAACCGGTCTTGCCGTAGGCCAAAACCAGGGACAGCAATCTCGGAATCGTTCGCTTTCACAACAACGTTGCCGTTAGCGAGGTTGACGCGAACCGTTGAGCGCTCCCAGAGGTTGAAGTCCTGGAACGCGAACCACGGCAGCTCGCCGAGGCCAGGCTTCGCCGGCTCCGTGCCTGCTGGCGCCGCCATCGGCGCCATCAGCTCGCCACTGCGGCTCTCCGGGCTGCCGACGCTCTCCTCGCCCTCGGGCGCGATCCCGTCGCCATCATCAGAGGTGTCGCTCTTGTCGGGCTCCTGGTCAGCGTCCACTCCGGGCGCCCAGTCCTGCGCAGGCGGGTTTGGCTCGGGGGCAGCTCCCCCCACCGCGTCCTCAGGGGGAGTCCACAGTGCCTCTTGCACCTCAGGATCAAGAACGTCTTGAGGGGCCACTGCCGACGCTGCGTTCACGGCGTTCGCTGGTGCAGTAACACCGCCAACAACGATCAGGCTGGAGACCAGGACAGCAGTGATGCAGGCACGCGCAACGCGCATTGGGGACACCCTTTCGACGCACAACTCTGTTAGCGCTCAAGCATGGGAATCTCCAACGGGGAGACGCCGACAGGGGGGTCAGCCATCGCGACGAGTCACACACAAGCACGGCACAGGAGCAGGTGTCTACCCTTTCTCGGGTTTTCCTGTGCATAGGCCATGTTTTTGCAACAGGCTCGTCCGGTTCACCGGCCAAGCTCGGCTCGCTCCACACGACTCGTGGGCGAACGGGTCGAACGCGACCTCGCGCCTGCTGACGGGGCGCCCCTGACGGCCTCGGTGGCAGGCTCGGCTTTACCGCCTAGGACCGGTCCCTCTCGCGCGCTTAGACGGCGCTCAGCGTCCCAGCTCTGAACGCTGCACGCGTGCCGCGGCCGAGCGTGCCGGCTTCGACTTCGCGGCGGTCGCGGGTGCGCCCTTGACGGCCTCAGTGGCCGGCTTCGCGTTACCGACGTCGGCGCTCATCTTCGCGCTCACGGCCTCCCTGTCAATGCCCCTCGCTCCGAGGTTGTTCGCGTCGGCTTGCCGGCGTTCTGCGGAGTCGTACTTGGGGCCGGCCTCGGATCGAGCGGACTTGGCTGCGCGCTCGTGTGACTGCGCCTCCTCACGCGCCTGGGTGCGTTCCTCGGAGCCCTCGGGGGTGTTCTCGGCGTGTTGGTCCGCGGCCTCGGCCTGACGGTCGGCACGGTCGGCTTCGCGCATCAGCAGCGCTGCTTCTGCCTCCTCGCCGGTACCACGCTGGCGTTCCGTCTCGGACTGTCGACGCAGCAGCTCGGCGTCGATGGCTGCTTGCACCGCCTGAGGGTCGCCGCCGGCCTGGGCGATGTCAATCCCGTAGCGGGTGCGCAGCTCGTCTCGCATGTGCGCCTCGGCGCGCACGGCCTCGGGGTCTTCGTTGCCCCACGCGCGTGCCGTGGCCAACGTCGTACCGATCTGCTCGGGGGTCGCGCGTTCCCACCAGTCGTTCCGGTAGACGCCGCTGAACTGGGCGCGCACGAGTTGCCGTTCGGCCTCGAACCGGGATGCCAGTTCGCGGGCTTGCTGCTGGCTCTCGGCCTGCGCTCGTCGAGATGCTTGCTCGCGCTGTCGGGCGATGATTTCGCCCACGCGGCCGGCGGCTGTCACCGCGACGCGAAGCTGCCCCTCGAACGCTTCAGAAATGCCGTCGCTTTCATCGGCCATGACGTGGCTCCTCTCATCGTTCCGGGCCATTGTCAGGCCGGAGGGTCGCAGTCGTGCGGGGGCGGGTCGGTTCGATCGTCGACGGGAGCGGCGAGGTCGTTCCCTTGCGCCGGTTCTCCTCAGCCCGGTTCATCTTGTCCAGCGCCTCACGGGTCGCCTCGTCGACGACCGCGGACATGTCGATGCGGCGCGGCGCGGTCTTCGTGTCCGCGGGCGTGGCGGCCGTCGTCGACGTCGCCGGCAGAGCTTCACGCACGCGCACCAGTCGCGCGCGGACGTCGGTCGCGATCGCTTCCGCATGACGTGCCTGTTGCGCGGCCTTCGCGGCGTCGTAGACCGCCTGGGTGAGGTTCATGAGCTGCCGCAGCATCGCGGCTTGCGCAGCGGTTCCCTGACCGCCACGGGCGGCGCTGGCAAGAAGCATCGCCGCACCCCCGGCCGACACGCGCCCCGCCTTCTCGGGTTTCGTGTGGCCGCGGTAGGTCTGCGCGGACTTCGCGAGCTCGTCGGATGCCGCGGCGAGGTCGCCGGGAATCTCCTCGACGGCGTTGGACCATGCCGCGAACGCGCCCGACGTCTGCCGCGCCACACGCGCCCACGTCTCACGTTCATCGAGCGGAACCGACCGCAGCGTCTCGCGCAGCTCCCCCAGCTCGGCGGTGTATCGATCCCACAGCTCGGGGTCAGGCTCGGCCGTCTCGCGACCCGGTGAGACGGGTCGCTGGTTGCGCTTCGCGGCGTTCCACTCGGCCGCGGCATCCATCGCACCGGTCGCACTGTCGGGCCACTCGGCGCGGAGCCTCGGGAGGGTGAGGTCACGGCCCATGTGACCACCGCCATACCAAATGGGACGCTCCCCCGGCCCGGGCTTCGCCGCCACCGAGTAACCGGTGATGACGTCGGCCTGACCGTCCGCGTAACGGGGCCGGACGACGACACCGGACCGGCGCAACCGGCGCACGAACTCAGCCTCGTTCTCGCTCGCACTCGCGCACGCGCGCACCTTCCGAGCAAGGTCGTTACGCGGCGCGTTCAGACGAATCTCTGCAGTGATGCGCGACTGCCGTTCGCGCGGGTCGAGCTGGTGCCAGGGCGTGACGTCGCCGCCGATCTTCTCGGCGTGCGCTTCGTACTTCCGCTGTGCGAACAGCGCCGAACGCTCCTCGACCTTGGCCTGTTCGGCGGGGCTGTAACCGCGCGTCGCGCGCTCGCCCTTTGACGACTCCAACAGCTCTAGGCCGTGCTTCACTTCGAGCGCTCGTGCTGCGTTCTGCGCGCGCACGTAGTCGAGGTGAGTCGACGCCTTCGTGCCGTCCTCGCGAACGAGGTTGACGGCGATGTGCACGTGGTCGTTTCCGGCCTTTGACAGGCCGTGACGAACCGCCACCCAACGGCACGGTGCCTTCGTCCCGTCGTTGTCGTCGAACCCCATCGCAGCCACGAAGTCGGTCGCGATCGCGTTCCATTCGGCGTCGGTCTTGATGCCCTCCTCCGCGCGCAGTGAGAGGGAGGCGTGCCAGACGTGACCGCCCTTGACGTCCACCCCAAGCTGCGTGTGCGGGCGGTCCAGGTGACGTGCGATCGCCAAACCACTGTCACGGCTTAGCTCGGCCTCGTCGTACCAGGCCATGAGCGCGTCATCCCCTGCGACCAGGTGCGGTTCGGTGTGCTCGTTGTGGCGACCGCCACCGACGAGATACGTCACGAGGCCCGACATGCGATCGCCCCGCGTGATGTTCGGCATCACGTCAAACTCAGTTCATCGGTCAGCTCGTCGATCCGCATTGCCGTGGCGCGGACAGCGGCGAGAGTCGCGGACGTCTCGGGGTGCAGCTCGCGAGTAGCGTTCGTCGCCTTCGCAATCTGATTCACGTTGTTCGAGATAGCCGCAAGCAGACGGTGCAGCTCGTACAGCTTCGTGATCAACGCACGCCGCTCAGACACCGTCTCCCCCGCATCCAACGCCAGCGCACTCTCCACTAGAAGACGCGGGATCGTCACACCCTGCGCGAGAGCCAGGCGCAGCAGCGCACCCTCCTCCTCAGGACTGGCCGTGACCACGTGACGCGCCACACGACCACCCGCCACATTCCCCCGACGACGACGCTGCGACGGGCGAGGCGAAGGCGTCTCATCCGACATGCTCACCCTCCCTTCGGCCCAGCGCAGCGACCCCGCCCCTGCGGGGACCACACACATCAAGTGTGTCGCACCTCACGACGCATGTCGAGCGGTCAAAGCCAGTTATGTCATATAACTGTATAGCTTGCTCCGTCAAGGGCTTCTCTCACAGCCGCTCACGGTTATCGCCGGGGGTGGTCGCGTCTTCGCCGCGACGGTTCTGCTGCAGGTGCGAGGAACGTCGGGTGGACGGCGCGCCATCCGTAGGCTGGTCGCATGGCTAAGGAACTCTCCCCAGAAGAAGCAGTCGAGCGCGCGCAGCGCGCGATGGACCACCGGCTGGCCTCCGTTCGCGAGCTGGCGATGTCGCGCCAGAACGTCGCCAACGTGCGTGCCGCGTCGGCGGCTCGTCTCGCTCAGGTCGAGCGTGAAGAGCGCGAGAAGGTCGACGCCGCCGAACGCGACGACGTACGCGCCTACAGCGCAGCGATCGACGCCGGCTGGACGTCCGCCGAGCTGCGCAAGATCGGCTTCGCCGAGGCCGGTAAGAAGCGCACACCGCGCCAGCGCCCAGCGCGTAGATCGTCGTCGAGTGCGGCCACGACCACGACGCCGGCCGACGCCGCCGAGAACGGTAGCGTCGGTTAGTCCTACAGCGGCTGACGTAACCCCCTGACCACCTGTGGACGGCCCGAGCTCCGTCCGGGCTCCACCCGCCCACAGGTGGACAGCGGGACCCCAACTGCCCGACCGCTCCGCGGCCTCGCTGGGAAGACTCCCCCCTCCCCTTCATGCGCGAACTGGCGTCACAGCCCAACGCCCCGTCGAGCGGTGAACAACGGCACGTGTCTGCGGGTGTCTCAGCTCAGCGGGCGGGTTCCCATCGCGAGCCCGATCAACTCGATCGAACAGTCATCACCCAGCGGTCTCATGTCGACAGCCGCTCGTACGCTGATGTCGTGAACAAACTCACCCCCAGCGACGCCCGCCGCCTGCGCGTCCTCTTGGCCGTCTATCAGGTTGCCCACGGCAAGACTGGAGAAGGCGTGGCCACAGACGACCTCGAGCGGCATCTTGACGGTGCCCTCGACATCGACCGGGACTCCCTCGAAGACATTCTGCAGGGCCTGTGGGATCAGCGCCTCGTCATCGGCTTTCGCGGCGGAGATGGGCTGAACACCGTGTTTCTCCAGCCACACGGCAAGGACCTCGCGATGCAGTTCGATCGCATGCGCTCGGACCCAACGTTGCGGGTTCGGGAACTTCAGGACGCGTACCTTCGGTGGCTCTACGTGCAGACAGAAGAACAAGGCCTACATCCAACCGTCAGCGACTACCTTGCGACATCGCCTGGCTTCTACGGATCGCCCTACACAGATCAAGAGCTAATGAAAGCCGGTACCCGGCTGAAGAATAACGGCTTCATCGAGGGCGAAGGTCGCTACTCGTACCCGGCGCCCGCACAGCCACAGCTCACCGCACGCGGGAGGTTAGTCATCGAGAAGAATCGGTCCGTTCACGACGAGCCGCATCAGCCAGCTCCGCAGTACTTCAACACGACGGTGCACGGCAATGCGAACGTCGCGAACGCGAGCCCTGGCTCCAACCAGGTATTCCTCGTCGACAGTGAGTGGGCCGCCAAGTCCACGGCGGTGCTCGATGCGATCGAACAAGCCCTGTCAACACTGCCCCCCGACATGAGCACAACAGCCGCAGCCCTCGTTGCGGATGCACGCCATGCGGTCGAAACCAATTCGCCCTCACGGACCAAGCGGGCGCTCACCGCGCTCGGTTCTTTCCTCGGCGATACAACTGCGGGTGCACTCGGCGGGCTTCTCAGCGCGCAAGCTATCGCGGTGACGTCACTGCTCGGCGGGTAGCTTCCCGAGCTCACGAGAACGGCGCTGTCGATTCACAACGGCCGCAAGCCTGTCCAACGCATCTGCCCCTCCCGGAACGTACGCCCAGGTCGCCGGCTTGTTCCTCGCGTGCCCCACGGCGTTCGCCACGCGCGTGAGCTCGAGCCCGTCCATCAGGTCCGTTCGGACATCCTTGGGCTGAAGCATGCTCGCCAACACGACGAGGTCACCGAGGTGCCGATCGCGGTTACCGTCGAGCGCGACCGTATACGCGGACGCTTTTCCAATGATCGCTCCAAGCAGCGTCGGTCGCGGGATCCCGCCCACGCGGTAGCCAACTTGCACATGCACGACCTCGGTGCGATTCAGCACCTTCTGCGCACCCGGCGTGGCGATCGTCCTCCCGCCGCCAGCGCCGGGCTTGTTCGAGGCAACCTCGCCCAGATGTCGAGGGATCAGCAGATCGATTACCGCCTTGCCCTTCACCCAACGGTGTTGCACCCCCTCGCTGGTCGTCTCGGCAGTGAACCCCATCCCCTGGAGAACCGCGGTCACCCGATAGTGGATATCGGGGTGTTCGCGCACATCCAGGACTGCGTCAGCGTCGTCTGTCGGACGCGCAACGAACGTCTGCCGCTCGGCGCACCACAGATGCACCAGCTGCCCGCCGACGAGCGCCCAGCCCTGAGGGCACGCCTTGTACAGATCCATCAACGCATACCAGCCCGCTTCTTGGGCCTCCGTCATGATGGGCATCGCAATCGTCCGATCAGGCACGAGCGGCATATCTCTTCAGCAGAAGCTCTGCCTGCTGCACCTCACGGGCGTCACCGTCGGCGAGGTCCGCGGCTACAACCAGCCACGGAAGCGGCACTGGCAACGGGCGATACACCTTTCGAAGAAGAACGTTCTCACGCCCGCGAGCAGGCACCAGAAGGTGGTCCGCGACGAGGTCTTCAAAGTCAGACTCCTGAACGTACCCCTCTGCGTAAACGCCAACCGAAATTCCCGAACGCGGGTCACTCTTGCCCGACGGCACGAACCTGTCATCATCGAACAGCCCTGCCGGATCAGGCGCCGACCACCGAGACCGCTCGGCACGGCGTGCCATCACGGCGCTGAGCAGGCGCGCGCAGTCATCGGAATCGAGCAGCGCATTCCACCGAACCTTGAGTCGAGACCGCTCAGACGGCGCGAGCTCGACCGCCAGATCACCTTCGACGACATCGACCAGGCCCCACGCCACGCGTTCGCTAAACGGGCGGCCCGCAGGCTTGCCCGCAGCGCCCAGACTGGCCGCATCAACCAGCCACCGCCCGCCAAGCTGCTCTCCGCGCAGAATGCCACTACGCAACATCGCACGCACCCGTTGCGGGGACACGTTCAACTGACTGGCTACGTCAGGAACACTCAACTGCGCCATGACTGAATTATTTCGCTTACGCAACAGTTCGGTCAACCCGGTCAGGACTGGCGAAGATGTTCGCTCCTCTAGATCGTCGACCAATTGTCAGGTCGTCAGGTCCGAGGCAGCCAAAGCGGACGGTGCCCACAACACTGCTTTCGCTGGCGGGACGGTGGCTGCCCTCTCTCAGCGCGAGAAGCCTTTGGGGCGTCCAGAAGCCGATCCAGAGATGAGCGCGCGGCCGTCCCCTGCCGACGGCATCATGGTGCGAGACACGGCTCAGCCCAGCCTCTCGTCTGCGAGCACGAATGGGAGGATCTTCCGGCTGAGGAGGACGGTGATCTTGGCACGTTGGGGCCCGGAGATCTCGTCCTTCTTGCGCTTGTTGAACATGTTCAGGGTGAACGCGTATCCACCATCCGTATCCCACTGATCGGGCGTGAAGGCTCCCTCGTCGTTGAGGTACTCGATCATCGCCCGGGAGAAGTAGTCGCTGGTGAGGGCAACGTGCTTGTTGTCGAGGATGGCGGCACGGAGACGGAAAAGGTCGCTGTAGAGAGTCACCTGACGGTTGAGGTCGGTGCGGCCGAACTTTTGAACGCAGGTGCTGCCGATCGGGTGAAGCTGGGCGCCATTGCGCTTGTTCGTGATGGTGAACAGCAACACGAGTTCCTGTTGCCCGCAGACGCATTCCCCGCTTCCCGTGGGATCCTCCTCGAGTTCGGTGACGTCCCATTCCATGATGGCGGCGCTCCACTCGTTCGCAACGGACGCGGCGATGACGGCTCGGGTCAGTCGGCGGAAACTCTCGGTTGTCATGGGGTGCCTCTCTGTCCGCACTGTATCGAGCGAGAATCGGGAACGTCGACACGGGAGCTGGCGTCGACGTCCGCTCCCGCATCAGCGCTCCTCAGAGGTCGGGAAGGTCGTCCAAGTTGTTTCGGGTGGTGTTGTCACGGTCCGTGCGGAGGTACTTCCCCGTCGTACCGTTGACGACACGGATTTCGGTGCGCTGCTCGGGCCACTGCACGTAGTAGGTGTGCACGCGGGTCTCGATGTCGCGGATGGCGTCCGCCTTGGCGCGCGGCGACCAGAACTGGCCGGGGTTGCCAATGGCGGTGATATCGCCGTCACGATTCTTGCGGCTGTGGGTTACTCGTCGATCTGCCATGATTCATGCCTTCGCTTGATAAGGGTGAGATGAAGTCGGTGACGAGCGGAGCCAACGCGGGGCTGGCTCCGCTTCGATCACTTCTCGTTGCGGACGCCCTTGTGCTGGTTCGGGCTGCCGTTGAGGATGCGGCCCGTTGCGGTGTCGCGCTTGAACCAGGTCTTCCCGACCTGGAACTCGCTGCGACCCTTGACCGCTCCGACGCGGTGACCGCGTCCCGTGTTCTTCGCCATGTCCGGCTCCATCTCCGGGGCTGACGGTCAGCCCCTCACTAAGTAGTCGGAGCAGAGGGCGATTGAGTTAGCGGCAGTCCTCGCAGAGGCCGTCGACCAGCAGATGACGCTGGAAAAGCTGGAAGCAGGTGCCCCGACAGGCTTCCTCGGTCTTCGAGGTGAGATCGCAATGGCAGTTCTTGCAGACGGGGCAGAACCCCTTCCCACACGTCGGGCACGGGTAGCCGCGGAAGGTGCGGTCTTGTCCACAGCAGTAGATAGTCAGGAGAGGGCGGGTGTCGAAGTCGCGGGGTTGGATCATGTAGCCAGGGTCGACTTTCCAGATGTCGTGTCCGGCGAGGATGGCGATCACGCGGCGGTCGTCGGAGACGGCGTCCGCGTAGAAGTCCTCCGTTCGCCCCCACGAGTCCCGCCAGGTGATCCGTCGAGTCAGCGTCAATCCCGGGAGAATCTCTCGCAGCGCATGAGCGTCCTGCAGCACCTGCCCGCGCCACGGATAGACAACGGGCCACCCGTCGTCCGGGTCCGGTTGGATGCTCGCGTGATGAACCTGCCCGTCGAAGCGGTTGATGAGGACGACTGCGCCAAGTCCTTGGATACGCCGTGCAATCGCGATCGCACATGCCTGGTAACTGGCCTGGCTGTTGTCGTAGAGGTCCTGCACGTGGTGGGCCCGGACCAGGTCGGTTCCGACCACCTCTGTTGTGAGTGCTTCGGGTAGCAGAAGTCGCTGAGCGATCTGGTCACATACTGTTTCCAGCAGGGCCGGCGGATCGGACTGGTCGGCAATCCAATCGAAGAGACCGTGGTCACGCTCGACAATCCAATGGCCCAGTTCGTGGGCAAGGGTGAAGTTCTGTCGGCGACTGTTCGGCGTCGGCGCGTACAGGATCACACCGTCGTCGAGGAATGACATCCCATCGCAGAAGCCGCCATCGTCCCGACTGCTGGACAATGAGTCGACCGGACGCACCGTCAGCCCGAGCTGATTCGTGAGTGCATCATGCGGGTCGAGCGCGAACTGCTCGCGCGTGGGCGCGTCAAGAATTGTGATCGCCTGATGTACCCACGGCCCCAGGTTCATGACTCTTGAGTGTCCTCCACCGCGCTAACCATCGCCTCGAGCGAGTCGAGCAGCACCTCCGCGTCGGGAGCTCCTCCGCGATGCACGGCGACCAACATTCGCGACTCCAACGCAGAGGATGCAATCGCCACGGTCGTACCCTGCAGACGCGCCCACCGCTCAGCGAGGCGCTGGAACGTCGTCGACGCCACAACCGCCGCGAGCCTCGCCCGCTCTGGGTCGACTCTTGACTGTCTCCGCAGTCGATCCGGGTCGACGCCGGTTTCCTCAGCGAGCGCGGTGATGAGCGCGGGGATATGCGGCAGGCTCTTTCCGCTCTCCCACGCGAAGACATCTTTGCTTGATACATCCCAGCCTCTGGTGGTGAGCCTCGCGGCGAATGAGCTGATCGTGAAGCCCGCGCGTTTGCGTGCGCTTGCGAAGGCTTTGCTGTCCAATTCAAGGTCGGGGTCGGGAACGAGGCCGAGCATGGCGGCGACTGGATCATCTGCCAGCGGTGGCGGGGTCTGTGCGCTCGCCCAGGCCAGGTCGGCTGCAGAGGCGAGGTCGCGAAGATTGGATCCTTCGTTGGTCGTGGCGTCCGCGGCTTCGACCGCCGACCGGCCCTCGCGTGCGTCGAGGATGCGCGCGATATCGTCGTCTCTGTCTTCTGTACTCATCGTCATCCTCCTTCCTGCACCGCTGCGTTGATCTCGGACAGCACCCTCGTCGCGATCTGACTGATCCGAGCGGGTGTCACACCCAGTTCGGTCGCGACGTCACTGCGCGGGCGGTCCAACACGATGTACTGCGCGAGCACCGTGTGCGCCTGCTGATCCAGCCGAGCGATTACGGGGCGGGCTCGTGCCATTTTCTCGAGCCGGCCAAGGGCGTCATCCTCGTCCGACGGCGCCGCGCCGGGAAGGAACTCCTCGGAGAGTTCCACCCCGCGTACCATCGCGGCCGATCGGATCATGTCCAGGGCCCGCCGTTTTGCCGTCGCGACCAGCAATGCCTCCCAACTGCGAGGCATCTCGGGCGGCGGCTTCTTCATCAAGGAAACCATCGCTTCCTGCACGGCATCGGCAGCCAGATCGACATGGCCCCTTCCGCGCAATACTTCGTACGCGACTCCGTACATCGCCGCGCGGTGCTTCTGATACAGAGCCGCCCAATCTACGGATGGATCCGACTTCACGGGACCTCCGTATCTGCACTCGTTTCGCCAGATTCTGGCGAGCCCTTATCCCGTCACCTAAAAGGTAGTCGGACGACCCGGCTTCAGAGTTAGCCAGGGGCGGTCACTGTCGTAACCGAAGGCCGGTGAGGACGACGATCCAGGCACGAGCCCGCTTCAACAGAACTGTCGGCGTCGACACTCCGACCGGCTTAGGCGTCGCGCAAGCCGGTCCCCCACCGGGACACACAACCGCGCCCGCTGCGATCCCGAACAACCTCGGGAAACCGCCACACGACGATTCCCGTGAGACCCGCCCGCAAAAATGCCCGGTAAAGGGACCCCAAACGGCTACAGTCCGACCATGCTCATCGGCTATGCCCGCGTCTCCACCAACGAGCAAGATCTCACCGCGCAACTCAACGCCCTCCACGACCTCGGCGTCCAACCCGACGCCATCTACGTCGACCACGGACTCACCGGCACCAACCGAGCACGCCCCGGACTACGAGAAGCCCTCGCCGCCACCCGCGCCGGCGACGTCCTCGTCGTCACCAAACTCGACCGCCTCGCCCGCTCCCTACCCGACGCACGAGACATCGCCGACGAACTCACCCGCAAAGGCGTCTCCCTCAACCTCGGCGGCAGCGTCTACGACCCCACCGACCCCGTAGGCCGGCTCCTCTTCAACGTCCTCGGCATGGTCGCCGAGTTCGAAGCCGACCTCATCCGAGCACGAACACGCGAAGGCATGGCCGTCGCCAAAGCCAAAGGCCGCCTCCGCGGCAAGCAACCCAAGCTGTCCCCGAAGCAAGAAGCACACCTCGTCAGCCTCTACCGAGGCGGAACACACACCACAGCTGAGGTAGCCGAACTCTTCGGCGTCGCCCGATCCACCGTCTACCGCGCACTCCAACGCGCCACCACGTAGACGCGATCCTTCTGCAACGGAGTTTTGCAACGTGCCGACCAACGGGATCCCGGTGGCTCGTGGGCGTGCGCGCGAGTGATGCGAAACCGATCGGTTTCGCAACACAGGGAAAGTCCGGAGTGAGACCTCACCGCCAGATACCCTCGCGGTGTGGAAACCGACGAGAGCGCCCGACGTAAGGCGTTGCTGCGTGAACTGCTGGAAGTCGAGGACCGAGCGATGTGGAGTGCTCAGGGCCAATTCGAACAGGCGAAGGAGTGGCAGCGGCTCAACCTCTGGCTGGGGTCTCTTGCAGCGAGCTCCGCCGCGGTCTCCGGGGCGCTGGTCCTCGCGTCGTCGGGCTTCGACATCGTCGGCGGAGTACTCGCGCTATTTGCGGCGGGGGGCGGGGCAGTCCTAACTGTTGTAAACGCCTCGCAGCGCGCCACCGTGGCTAGTGCGGCGGCGAATGCTTACCTCGAGATCCAGAATGCAGCTCGCCGGGCTCGTCTGGTGGACGCACCGTGGGCGGACGTGGAGACGAGCCGACCACTCTTAGAGGGCCTGACGGAGCGCATGGACGAACAGAACCGATCAGCTGAGCCCATCTCTCCCCGCGCCTATCGTAGGGCGCGGCGCAACATCAAGGCCGGTGGACAGACAACGACTCCCAACGGGGCCGACACTGATGCCTGAGCGGACCATCGAGACAGCTTTCGAGACACTACTGACCCGAAGCATTCCAACCCCCAGTGAGCGCGCCGCAGCGGCAAAACATCGTGCCTCCGTCGAGAGATCTCTATCGCAGTTAGAGCATTATGGGCTCTGGGAGACGGGTTCTTTCAGCCACGGAACAGCCGTCCGCGGTCACTCAGATGTGGATGTCCTGGTGAGCCTGAAGGGTGCCCGACCCACAAGCTCCGACACCGCTCTCGAGCGGGTTCGGGCAGCTCTTAAACGGTCGTTCCCGTACACACCGGTACGAGTGAGCCGACCCGCTGTTGTCGTAGATTTTGCGGGCGGCGCCGAGAAGTGGGAGGTCATCCCCGGATACTTTGTGCGTTCAAGTGGGACCAAGAGTGTCTACCAGATCCCCGCCCCGAGCGGAGGATGGATGGAGAGCGCACCTACCGTGCACCTCGCATACGTGACGGAAGCAAACAGGTCCCCCTCCGGCGGCGCGAAGGGTCTAGCTCGCCTCATGAAGACCTGGAAGTACGCCAATCCCAGTGGTGTGAAGATGTCGTCCTTCTACCTTGAGATGCGCGCGGCGCAACGGATGGCGAAGGAAACCTCGTTCATTCCGTATCTCGATTTTCTTTACCTAGCCAACAGCCTGGTCCGAGACGGCCTGGCCGACATGATCGATCCGACCGGGGTGACAGGACGCTTCCGTCCCGCCTCAACAGAGAGATACCGCGCCTTGTCTCTCGGGGCGCTGACCGCCGACGCGAAGCGGGTCTCGGACGCTATCGAGTTAGAAAAGGCAGGAAGGCGGGCAGCCGCATTCACCAAGCTCGCCTACGTCTTCGTGGGGACGTCCTTCCCGTCGCAGTTCTATTGATCCCAGCACTTTCGGGCGACACCGGCTGATCGTTGCGGATGGGGCGGAACCCGATCGGTTTGGCACCATTCCTCGCCCGTTAGATTTACTGCTATGAGCTTCATCGACGGGCTGCGCGACGGCGCCGAGAAGCGCACTCTTCAGGCGCTTCAGAGCCACCTGCCGCCTTCTGAACGTGGGGTCGGGACCCAAGTCACCTGCCCCGCCGGCCATCTTCACGTCGGTCTTGTTCTCGACAATGATCACGGCTCCGGTGTGGTCATCCAGTGTGTCGACTGGTGGGTGTCTGACGTGCCCGCGGACTACCCGCATCAAGCAACTGCAGAGCTGAACTTCCTCCGACTAGCTGAGGGGTCCACGGATCTTGGCCAAGTGGCCTCTCTGCTTGCACTCGGCGGACCACGAAATCAACGATCCGCAGGGGGAGCGGTCCGCGCTGAGAGGCGAGGGCCGCGTGCCCTCTGGATATGGTTCTGCGTGTTGGCTGCGTTGACAGTTCTGTTGCTGGTGCTAGCCGCGAGCCTTGCTCCGTTCCATCCAGTCTCAGTGCTCTCGCTCGGGGTCGCGTGCCTGGCCGGTATCGCAACACTCGCGCTAGGGTCCGCCTATATTGCCCTTCGTCGGCCGTCGGAGGAGTAACGCGGCGGTCTGTGGCGTTCTCGCTTGCCTCACTCCTTGTAGGCGGCTACCAGTACCGTGCAGCTCGTGGTGCAGGTTTGGTCTCCGATGTCGCAACTACAGCGCTCCCCCGAGCCGGGCGTCTGGTACATCTTTGATCGCAGCAAGCGGATAGCAATCATCCGGCTCATCGAGGTGCGCGGGCGCCGACTGCTCCGATCAGAGACCTTTGATCAGAACCCCGCACAACGTCAGCTGATCGGCTACTTCCCCGAGGATGCGATGCGCCTCGCTGTGGAATGCACCTGGTCGGAGTACGTCAGACTCACCGGCCCATCGGCGAGCAACCGCATCTAGAAGACAGGTCACGTGTGTCGGGAACGTGTTCCCGTTGCACTCCGGGTGCTTTCGCTGCACTGGCCCGCGATGTCGTTGCATCGAATGCAGCGAAGGGGCATGAGGACATCCTTTCAGCGGTGACGAATCACAACAGATCAGGAGTCACCCAAACCTTCAGCAGTCCCGGTTTGGCCTCGAGCTGCAAGAAACTCCGTCGCCGTTTCAACCTGATACCGCTCGTCGACGTAGCTTGCCGGAGTGAGGTTTCGGGTCACGAAAAGCGTGCGTAGGTGAAACTGCTCGCCGTCAGGCAGGTGGCCGAGTCCGAGACGCGTCGCAATGCTCGCCACGTGTGGCGCTAGTTCACTCTCCTTGCGGGCGAGCTGCGTGCTATAGCAGGGCTTGGTCCGGCGATCTCCGACCTGGTCCCGGAAGAAGGAGCGCAGTTGGCGTGCCGTCTCAGCGAATCCGTGAACCGACGCGGGGTCCTTGGCCTCGATCAGCCAGATGGTGCTGTCGCCAGGGCGTCCGCACACGAGGTCAACTTCGGTAGTGAGAATGGGCACGCCGAGTCGCGCGTGGTCGCTGGGCTTTATGCGGGCGACCGTGGTGTACCCGAGTTGCTCTAGCCGGTCTTGAAGGAACCTCTCGAATCGAATGTTGCGCCGCGCGCGGCGGTCCGCAAGCGCGTCGGTGACAAGCTGCGGAACGTCCCCCGCCCAGGGGAGAACTCCCTGGAGCAGGTGTCGGTAGTAGACCTGGAAGGACGTCAGCAAGTACTGCGGGCTGACAATGAGTCGTCCGTCCGAGTCTTGCGCCAGCGGTTGCACGAGGAGCCGGTGACGCCGTGTACGCGTTTGCCAGGGCTTCCAATCCGCGGCTTGCATTTGGACGGCCGTGCTCGTGAGCATCCCGATAGCGGCTTCAACACGCGTTCTCTGCGACTCATCCGCGCCCGGGCCTAGCGCGTCACAGACCCATACTGTTGCCTCGGCCGCGGTGACGTGCGCGGTCGTCCTACCTGGCTCGAAGGTCTCCCACTTTGCGAGCGCGGCGAGGGTGGAGAGCACGTCCTGCGACGTCGCCCCCCATGCCCGCTGGAAAGCGCCCTCGACGTTGTCTTCTTCGTTCGCCTGTAAAAGCGAATCGTCATCGTCAGCGCCATACAGCCGAACGCTCGCGGCCGCACGGCTCAACTCGTCGTTTCGCAGACCCCACGCCGATGCGTCGGGATGCGGATCATCGTCGACGGCAAGCTCGTACATCGGGCTGAGGTTGATGACTGCAGGCGCGACTTGGTGATACATCCGCTCGCTCAGGGTAGTCGCGGTGAGGTATGCGTCTGCGGCAGCAAGAAGACCGCTCCACGCCTGAGGAGTGACGGGCTTCTCATGCGCCGACGCGTCCAGGATGCGCAAGGCGGCTTCCACCACGATTTCGTTGCATTGACGAAGCTGAAGTGTCTCCGCCGAAAGCTCGGCGGTGCGGGCGAGCGGATCCCACTCGGTCGAGAGGTTCGCTGCGACTCGGGACAGATCGTCTTGCTGATGAATAGCGCTGTCCATTACTCTCGCCAGCTGCTCCATTCCCGTCAACACCACCTCGCTCACGTCGTGGCTCTTGATTCCTTCCATCAGCGTTTCGAGAGCAAGGGGCGCAAGATGTTCGCGGATAAGTCGATTCGCGTCCTCCGCTCGGTACTCTCCAGGTTCGACGCCGACACCGTGGAGTCGGCGCCCCAAAGCCGCGACCATGCGACTCTCGTCAGAGGGTCGTAGACGCCACGGATCAGGCAGGTGATTGAGAGTGGTCCGCGCCTGCTTCATCTCCAGGATGAGAAAGGGATTCGCTGTGCGCCACTGGTCGCGGAGCGCCGCCGCCACTTCGATATCCACGCCTCCCGCGCGGAGCAGGTCGAACACTGCGTCCCCTGTTAGGAGATTCGCCGCGTGCGGATCTCCATTCGCCGAATCTGCGAACCCCTCGACATCGATGCGCCACAAGAAGTTGACTGGTTCATCGATGGCACGCGCGTGCGAGTCAAGATACGGCGCGACCACGCTGGATGATTCGCCCAAGACCGTTTCCGATGTGGCGAGATAGAGAACGTATCCTGGCACATCGATCGCCTGGTGCGCGGAACGCCATAGATCACCAAGCCCAGCAAAGCCGTAGATTAACCCGCCGCATAAGTCGAAGATGAACCGACGGTGGTCGGCAGACAGTTCCTCCGGGCTCGCCCGAGCCACGGCAACGGGGGGTTCGGTGAGAACGAGGGACCACCCGTCAACACCCGGCGCGGTGACAACGCCGCGGGCGGCATCGTAGGTGGAGTCACCTGCGATCATTGCGACGTTTGCGACGGGTCCCGGGGCGACCTCTGCTGCTCGGAGGTCTCGAATCGGGGGAAGCCCAACCTTGAGAAGCGCCACTTCGAGATCCGATAGCTCTACCGCTCGATCCCACTCGGCCTCGCCCGCATGCGCTTCAAAGTAGACGGCAGTAGGTACCACGCCACCCTTGAAGAACGACTTGCCATTGGCCTTCCATGGCTCCCAGTAGTTAATCGTCTCCCACCCAAAACTCTCCGGGAAATCGGGAGCGCTCAGATCCCGCGCGAATGCGTAGAGATCATCGTTGGACGTGGCCGACTCCGCGATCCAAGTCAGGTCTTCGAGCGCGAGGTTTGCTTCGCCGACCGCCTGGGGCACAGCGATGTGGCCGGCCGCGGCGAACACTGTCAGCGGAATGACCTCCGCGCCCGATCTGATGGTTCCTCGTCGCCCGCCCGCCATCCGCACCGGCACGGGGCCGGCCTGCGACCTCACCTGTTTTGCCAGTTCCACTGAGCCGATGTAGGGCGGCGGCGTAGCCCCGAGGTCGGGGAGGTAGATGACCGAAACGGCGATGAAGGTGGACGGGTTCACCGGCACCAGCCACTGAACGTCGATCCCTCGAAGCGGGATGACGGAGCCTTCGCTGGTGGGTGGGGGCTCGATCAGTTCGTGCGAAAAGCGCCACAGGGCCTGGCGGATTTGGTTCAGGCAAGAACTCCGGAGTGCGCGTCGCGCGTGCGCGTCCCGGTCGAGCACGGATACCAGTTCGTGCACGGCATGAGCCATGATCTCCGGGATGAACAGTGGCGGCACCCATCGAAATCCGCCCGCTGAGTCACCAAAGCGAAGGAACCTCCCGAACGGACTGGACGGGCTCTCAACATCGAACGCAGCCCCACCCGCGGAATTTGTCATCCATTCCAACGCCCGCTTATCGGCCTCATCGAGTTCGATGTGGTCTAAGGGGTCCAGGTTGAGGAAGGCACGCGTCGCTTCGTACTCAGCATCCGGCAATGAAACTTCGTCGCTGAGCTCGAGGTCCGGGACTGGCACCCACGCGTCCGCAAGTTGGCGGACACAGAGATCGCCGTACCTCATCGCCACGTTGACCACGTTCGCGATACCGAATCGAAGTCGCCTGTGGAGCCGACCGTCTACCACCTCGGCCATTCTGAGCGCACGCGTAAGGTCGGCGACCGGCCGTTCGGTGAGACCAGGAACCGCACGTAGCGGCTGGGAGCCGACGGCCAGGAAGGCTGTGCGGGTCGGATCGGTGGGTATGAAGTCTTCACGTGCCGGGCCGATCCCATAGGTGGTAGCCGCTAAATCGGACAGTGCTTGGATCGACGGCAGCGGCCGGTACTCGTTTGATACCGGAGCGGCGGAGGCTCTTAGTGCGGCCGCGAAGCTGCTTCCCAAGGTCACCGATCGATGCCTGTTGCCCGGGGACGTGGCGGCGGCAAATATCAACGTCCAGAGCTCGTCCGGATCGTACGCTGAAAAGGCCCGTTCGAGTGCGTCTGGCTCCCGTTGCGTGGCGCTCAACGCACGCGGTTGAGATCGAGGCCGCGTGTTTCTGCGAGATGTTCTGCTCTTCCCCACGCAAGCATTCAAGCGTAGGTCGGCGACACCACAGCCCCTCGCTGTGCGTTGAAGACGTTGTCTGCAACTCATCCGGCCGAGGATCATCAAGCTCGAAAGACAGCAACTTCGGCCACGGATGCCGGCTGGACAATGGCAGAGCTTAAGTCGTTCGGGCTCCAGCCCGAACCGAAGCAGCCGCGCCGACCGCGAACGAAGCGCACCTCGGCTCCGGCATCGTCCGACTCGAATGGTCACGACGAGTAACCCCCTGACCACCTGTGGACGGCTCCAGCTACCTACGGGCTGGACCCGACCACAGGTGGACAGCGGGACCCTAATCGACCGCCCACACACGTGCGTAGGGGTAAACGCCTCCAGCCAAGCTAAGGACGTGTTGCCCTACGTCGGTGCAACAATCAGAACTCAGCTCAAGGCATGGAGTGGTTTGGTCCGACGAGATTCACCGGATCAGAAGGACTCGCGGTGTGCTCGCCTACTTCACACCGCAAGCCGACAACGGCGGCCCCAATGGGCGCTCACCGTATCCGGTGGGCGCCCAGTGTCACACCAACCAGCCCAGCGCCTCATCGGACGACGCGCGCTCAGATTGCAGCCGCCCACGGGACCAGAGGGCCAAGTGCCCTCACCTGCTGGCGAGGAAGAGCGTTCCGTCACCCTCGATCCGGAGATCCGCGGGGTGCGTGACAAGCACGGCTTGCCCGCTATCTAGGTGAGCGGCGTTCTGGTCAGCATGCACCGAGAACGAGCCCGCAACCACCAGGCCAATCGCTGGGGAAGCGGTCCTTAGGGAACCAGGTCCCGAGATGTCGTAGAGCTGAAACTCCACTTGCCCACCCGTGGTCGTGGTCGGCGGCCGGTAGGACCGTATGCCATCGGATACCGATGTAGAGGCAAGAAGCGGGGGCACAATGTCAGAGAAGTCGAGGACTCGGCTGAGCTCATCCCGATCAACATGCTTCGACGTTAGGCCGCCACGGAGGACGTTGTCACTTGGGCCCATCAGCTCGACACCTACACCGCGCAGATAGGCGTGTATGTTGCCGGCCGGCAACCAGAGGGCGTCGCCTTTAGCGAGCGTGACGTGATTGAGCATCAATGCAACTGCCACCCCCGGATCTTCCGGGTACTTGGCAGCTAGCCGCCCCTGCAGCTCCCACCGATCGTCCTCGACTGTCGAAGCCACTACGACAATCTGAGCGACGATCGACCGCACGGTGGGACCGTTAGCGAGCAGCCACTCGAACACTCCGCGAAGGCCTCCAGCGTTGCCAGCCAACCGCGCCTCCCACTCCAGAAACGGAGCCGCGTCCGGTGCCAGTTGAGCCAGCTCGAGCACGGCCGCGCGAGTCTCGGTGAGCGGGCGGAATCCGCATAGCGCCTCAAACCCGTCCTTCAAGGCGACAATCAGTTCGGGCTTAGCGGAGGAATCCTTATAGCTGCGTTCACGCGCATCTAGCGGAACCCCAGCTGCGTTCTCGCGAGCAAATCCCACGGCCGCTTGTGACGGCGTGGGGTGCGCCTGCAACGAAAGAGGCGAGGCCGCTGCCAGTACCTTTAGCAGGAACGGAACCGGGCCATGCCCGTCGCGCTCCCACTCCGCGAGATCGGCGTAGGCGGCGTCAACCGTCAGAATACGACTCGGCAGAGAAGGATGGGCTCCCAGCCAAAGCTCCGCTTCAATCGCTTCGGTGAAGGGGCGACCCAGCGCCATCGATATACCGCCGACGCTTCCCCAGTCGTAGTCGCGGACGTCGCCGGCGATCTCAAGCAACTGTGTCATTCGTGTTCTTCCTTCTTTCAGGCCCGGTCGCCCCCGAGTCGTTGCTCATCCATCTCTTTGGCAGGAGATCGCAGCGGATGTCCCACCAGGGATGCCTCGCCGCGCGATGAGCGTCAATCAGGACGAGGCACCCGACCAATGCGGCTGGCTTCACCTTCCGCGCACTTGGACGGTGCGTTCACGACTTGGGAGCTCCGCACCGTCGACCGTCACATCAATGAGAAGAATGTAGTTGCCGTCCATGTCCCTCGACGTCCGCCACAACGCCATATGGTGCTGGCCCGCCGTTCGGAACGGCGTGACACCTTCGGCACCATCGACTCGAAAGACTGCAGCCACCTCTCTGCGATCGCCAGGGGCCTCTACCCGGAAGCGTATTGGCAGAGTAGCCCCAGCCTTCAAGGTGCCCTTCGAAGGAGGCTCCTCAACAAACTTGAATGCGCTGTAGCGGATGGTCTGGACCACGCTGTTGCCGGCCTTGTCCGTGGCGGTGATGACGTACTCATGGTCGCCAAAAGAGGTGTCGAGCGGCACCTCCCCGGTGTGAGGAACTTCGATACTCCTACCGTCTTCCGTCACCTCGATCGTGGCCTCGCCACTATCGTCCACCGCCGCAATCTGCATTGCGCCAGCACGGTCGTCCCACACCGCCTCCGGCGCACCGACCGTCAGCTCCGGCGCGGTCGTATCGTAGGCGAATCGAGCATGGAAAGTCTCACCTTGAGCGTCCTTCACATCGACGCGCAACTTGAGCGGATCGAGAGAAAGCACCGTTACTCGGGGATCCTTTTCGAGGGTGGCGAGAACCGGGCGTGAAATCTCGATGTCAACGAATGCTCCCTCAGGAGCTCCGCTCTCAATCCGTACGTGTCGGACCTGCGGTGACCAAACTTTTGAATCGATGTCAAGCACATCGATACGCACATATTGAGTCCCAGCGGGCAAGTCTTCGACCGGCGCCACGTCGGCGATGTTTGTGAGGCCTCCCCCGTCCACAGCGGTATGCGGCTGGGTGAGCTGAACATCAACGGGCGACCACGTCTTGTTGTCCGGAGAAGTCAAGAAGCGCACTCGGTCGAGGATCGGCGAGATGTTCCCGCCAGAACGCTGATGGTTCCATCTCAGCGTGACCAGGAAGTCTTTCGCCTGGTCCACCCGATAGGTCAAGTACTCCTCTGTAGCAGCCAGTCGCTTGAATCCTCCCCCGGGCTCTAGTCCCCAATTATCAGAACGCTCGAAGACTTGCGAGAAGCCATTCGCGGGGTCGTCGATAGTCCCGGCCTTATCTGCTCCTTGCGTGGGATCGCTGACCGCCAGCGTTAGTCCGTCATCTGATTCTCGAGTCATAACCGCAGCTCGCCCGGCGACCGTCATGAATGGCTCTTGACTGGCGCCGATCGTCGTCGGAACGTCGGTCCACGTCATGGCGCCGACGATGCCCAGATCGGCGGCCCTTACCGCGTGCGCCTGTGGTGTCTGCGCAAGAACCTCAATTTCGGGATCTGTCGCGTACGCCGCCGTCGACTCGTCGTCAGCGCCGGGGAGCAAAATGTACGAATACGACGCGTCCACCGGCTGGGCACCATGATTAAGGACAAGACTTGCGAACCTATTTGACGATGCGAGAGTGCTATTTCCGATCTCAGACCAGTCCGCGGATCTGGTTTCGTGGACGGCCCTCAGATCCGCTTTGTCGGGAAAGACGTAACCGAGATCAGACCCCGCTACTCCCCCGCCCAAATGCGCCCAACCGACATCATTGAGTTGACGGTCACCGTCAGCAGCCCCGAGAACGTTGCCGTCAGCCTTGAGTTCACCCGGGAACGCGGCGGACAGGCGGCGATTCTCGACGATCGTCTCGACTTCACGAGCCCGCTCACCCGAAATATCACTCCCTAGGGCGACAACCTCGTCATCGAGTACAAACCAGGACTTCCGTGCAGATACGCCGGTCTCTGGTTGGAGGTGTTCCATCCCCGTCGCACCGAACACGCCGTCTAGATTCACTCCACCCGCGTAGGCGGACGCGCCGTAGCCCTGCGGCACACTCGGTGCCATCTGCACACGCAGAAATCGGGTACCCGACGGCAGTGCGACCGCGGGGCGGAGCACAGACGTGGTCCATTTGCCGGTTTCGGCGACGACGGTCGGGGTGAACTTCACAGGGGCGTAGGTGCTATTGCTGGTAGAAGCAAGAACTGTGAGGCGGTCAAGGCCGCTCTGCCTCGTGTGGTGGACCTCGATAGCGAAGGAAGTTGCGACGGCCGCCGTTGTCCAGGTCATTTGCTCCTGTGAATTCTCTGTTCTGTGAACACGAGATGCGTCTCCATTAGCGCCATTCACACTCTTATCTATGGCCCACCGCGGAGACCGTGAGTGCACGCGAGAAAAATCGTCGAGATTATCAACGAGCGGCTTTGACCCCATAATCTCGACCCTCCCGACCTGCGGTGCCACAACGTCATCCTCCGTATGCTGAAGGACAGTCGTCCCAGGAATGCGGGTCGAATCAATGGTTGGCCAGTAGTCTCCGCCGTACTGGTCGACATCGCTCGTGAACAAGGTGGTTCGACCGTCCGCAGTGTGCCAACCACGGACATTCTCGTTGTTGATAGATTCGTAGTTTTGAGTGCGGCTGGAGTGCATAGCGACGCCGAAAGACCAACCGTCTCGTCGCGCTACATTGCGATCCATCGCCGGCATCTGCATGTAATAGTCGCCGGGTTCCAACTCAGGCACATTCGGATCGTTGAGGATCCGACGCGCTTCCACGATGTTCGGAATTGATCCATTCCTCCAGAAGCTGGATTGCGGATCCGAGAGCAGAAGGTGTTTAGCCAGACTTTCTAGGTGTGCTGATTCTTCGGGTTTTCCAATAGCACGCAGGTCCAGAGCCAGATTTACGAGACCGCTTGCACGATCCTGGCCTCGGGGACGGGCGATGTTACGGCCAGCGAGCGAGTCGTGAATGCGGTTACCAAAGAGGAACGGCTCGAACGAGTCACGCACCCAACTGACGAGATTTGCCTTGTCGGGGTCTGTGATTTCCCAGGGAGAGCCCTCGTAGAGCATGACGGCAAGCGTGGGCTCAATGACGTTCGACCACCCATATCCGGTTGTGTACGGGAACCCCTCATGGAAGAGGACCGATCCATCTCGGTGGAAACCATTAGCGCCGTCTTCGGCGTAGTCGAAGAGTGGGGACAACGCTGCTGTCGCGTTCGCGACCACGTCACCGTCTTCACCCAAAATGCCACGCTTGCCCAGGACCGTCACTGCCCAGGCAAGATTGGCGCCCTCGGACGCGAGATTCCAGTTCACGCTGTGGCCCAGCGTGTCTGGACGAGGCAAGAAGTGGTCAATTGCGGCGATGTACTCATCCAAAAGACCATCGGGGAGTTCGTCGTGCATCAGTGCCAGGATATCGACCAACGCCAATGGAGCTCCCAGCTCCCAAGCGAACCAATTGTTATCGGGACTCTGCGGCGCGAAGGTAACGTCCGCGTTGTACCAGTTGGCTTCCAACCAGACCAGCCCATCAATGATGTCTTTTCGCACGTCAGCATTGCCGCTTAGGGCGCTCCCGTCTGTGCGATATGCGACAGCCATCTCTCGCAAACCGATGAAGCTATTGGTGATGTTCTGGTTGGGAAGTGGTCCGGTCAGATCGGTGAAGACCGAGGACCTTTCGGACGACCGATCTACTCGAGATCGTCGCGTTTCCGCGAGTTGCGTCACTGCTGTGACCTTCGCGGCGACATCAGGATCGGATAGATCCAGACTCTGATCGCCGACAATAGAAGCTACCCACTTCGCTCTCACAGTCGAGAATGGATCCTGCTCGACCGCACTCGCGGGAGGGCCCGCGGTCACGCTGCCACCCAGCAGTAGGGACAGCGCGAGAATCGCACCTTGAAACTTGTTCTTGCGTGTGTAGCCGCGCACAGCGTCTCCTTCGACGGGGGTCGAGGGTAGAGGCTATGCGCCGTCATGGTGCTTGGGAAAGTGCTTTCCGTTCATGAACAGGTGGTCATGAACAAGCGCATCTCACCGAGCAGAGGATGTGACCTTCTCCATCCACGCCAACACCTTGCGTGACTGGTGGGCCTGCCCGCCCTCGTGACCGTTGAACGGATACACCTCGATACTTGCGGGACCGCCATACGCGTTGAAAGCCGCGAACACTGTCGAGGGCGGGCACACAGTGTCCTGCAGTCCAACGGAGAAGATAGCCGGCGCCGTAGCCATCGCTCCCAAGTGCACGCCATCAACATAAGAGAGCGTTCGGAACACTCGGTCCGCGTGATCGCGATGAACCGACAGATACCGTGAGACCTCTTGGTAGGGATCACTGTCGCTGATCTCGACTCCGCGGCGGATGTCACAAAGAAACGGCACGTCGATTACCGCGCCCGCTAGACCGCTCGACAGCCCAGCGGCAGCAAGCGCCAAGCCGCCCCCCTGGCTGGCGCCCAGCACGGTCACGTTGTCTGGATCTGCCCCAGGCAGTACGCGAGCGACATCAACGGCCCGCACCGCGTCGGTTATGAGTCGACGGAAGTAGAAGTTTTCAAAGTCCATGATCCCTCGGGTCATGAAGCCTGGATGAGCGGGCTCCCCCTCGAGCACAGGATCGGGCGTATGCCCGCCGCTTCCCCACCCAGATCCTTGGCCCCGGGAATCAACAACGAGATGAGCGAAGCCGGCACTGGCCCACAGAAGCCGCTCATGAGGCAGACCTCGGCCGCCTCCGTACCCCTGATACTCAACAATCACAGGGAGGCGCTGAACGAGCCCTGCCGGCCTGACCCACCACGCTCGAACAGGGTGACCATCGAACCCAGCGAATGTCACATCCGTCACGTCGACCCGAGACAGGCCAGCACGCACGCTTTCCAACTTGATGAGGACGTCGTGAGCGCGAGCAGCTCTAAGCGTCTGCTGCCACCTTTCTAAAAAATCCGCCGGGCGGTTGAGTGACGGCTGGTACTGCTGCAGTTGAGGGAGAGGCATATCAACGAGAGGCACGTCGGCATTGTGGCACCGCGTCACTCGGTCTTTGCTCGTAACTCTGTTCATGAACAACGGAGAACTATGAACGTTCATCAGTTCGACGGCTTCCGACCCAGCCTCGATCAATCGATTTGCCCGATCAAAGGTAATTTTCCCGTACTCTGAGAGCGCTTCCAATCAAGGCAATCCCATGAACACGCATGTTGACGGACGAGGAAGTTTGGGCTGATGCTTCATGAAACATTCATGACGTGGTGAACACAGGAGGTGTCACAGGATGAGCCGCTCGACGGTCACGGTTAGGGACATCGCCCGACGTGCGAACGTGTCTAATGGCACTGTCTCCCGCGTACTGAACAACCATCTCAACGTTGCCGCGGACCTTCGGTTGCGCGTCATCGAAGCCGTCAATGAGTTGGGCTACTCGCCGAACCGCGCGCGACAGAGAACTGATGAGTTGCCCCAACTCCGTACGATCGGCTTCTTGCTGACCCTTCCTCATCTCGAAGCCGCCCAGGACCTCATGGCACCGTTCTGGGCCCACCTCCTTCACGGGGCCGAAGCGGAAGCTGCGCGCCTGGGCGCGCAAGTGACCTACAGCTCACTCCCGGGTCGGCATGTTCTGCCGAGCGACGTGCTCGAACACATCCAAGACCTGAGTTTGGACGCCACTCTTTTGGTGGGAGCGCCCTCCGCCGCCGTTGTTGCTGCAGTCGAGGAGCTCGGCATACCCGCCGTCGTTCTGGATTCACTTTTGAACCCGGGCGAAATGAGCAGCATCCCACACGACGCAGTCCTCCCCGACTACTTCCACGGGACGTATCTCGTTACTCAAGAACTACTCCGAGCAGGGCACCGGAAGCTTGCCTTTATAGGTGGCCCTCTCGTCGAAGGATCCGTAATCAACGCAGTCGCCGCCGTCGAGATGCGCGCGCGAGGGTTCCGGGAAGCACTTGTTCATGCGGGAGTTATCCACAGTCAAGAGCACATCGCGGAGTCGGACCTTACTCAACAGGGTGGGTACGAGGCTGCGCTATCTCTTCTCTCCCATGATCCAGAGCTTTCAGGGGTGGTCTGCGCTAACGACGCACTCGCTTCCGGTGCCATTCGCGCCCTCCGCGACGTCGGCCGCAGGGTCCCGGAAGATGTGTCCATTGTGGGAGGCAGCGACGAACTTGGTGAGCACATTTTTCCGCCCCTCACCTCCTATCGTTTCGATCAGCCCGCCCTCGGCGCGATTGCCGTACAACGACTAGCTCGCCGAACGAAGAACCCCACCGCACCGGCGCTCACCACACTTCTGCCTGTGGAAGTTGTCCGCCGGCATTCGATCCATCCAGCTTCTTAACGCCTCATCACCACCAATCGGAGCCGATCCCGACGCGGTTCCATTCACCCTCACGGAGAACAATGATGTCTACCAAGCACTACAGCCATGCCCGGAAGACGGCACTTTCCGCTGTCGCCGCGGGATCCACCCTCCTTATGCTCACCGCCTGCAGCGGTGGCGTCACCGGTGGCGGAGACGCGGCACCCGCTGACTCGGGAGGCGAATGTGAGAGCACGATCGATGTCCTCATGCACGCTCACGAGCCGATGGAAGCAGGCCTCCGGGCCGTCGCGGCCGCCTTTGAAGAGGATCACCCGGGCGCGAAGGTTGAGTTCACATTTATCCCGAACGAGAACTTCGCCAACGTTCGAAACGCCCGCCTCACTGCGGGTGACGTCGACATCACCGAGGGCAATTCGTCAGGCGCGACCCGACAGCTACCCGCGTATGTGTCCGGCGCGGAGGAAAGCGATTGGGTTCGAGGCCTCAAGGCGGGTCAGTGGACCGAGCTCTCCGGCGACTGGCTGGATAACTGGTCCCCCGGTGTTCGCGATGCTCTCCAGTGGGAGGGGAAAGACTACTCGGTTCCCACAGGCATCAGCTACGTGACTGGCGTCTACTACAACAAGGACATCTTCGCGGCGAATGGCATCGAACTACCCACGACCTTCGATGAGTTTGTCGCGGCAGCCGAAAAGCTCCAACGCGCCGGCATCACACCTCTCATCATGGGCGGAGCCGAAAAGTGGCCCGTCGGACTCCTGATGGAAGGAGTCGCGTCCACAAGCCTGGACGACATGGAGGCCTTCGACGAAGGTCTCTGGACGGGCGGCGCAAAGTTCACGGATCCGGAGGCCGTCCGCGTCCTTGAGAAGATTCAGACGCTCTACTCCTTTGCAGAGCCGACCTTTCCGGGAATCAGCTCGGCTACAGTGACCGGCCGATTCACCGCAGGAGAGGCAGCGATGCTCCCCGACGGTTCCTGGGGCGCAGCTGGCATCGAGGAACAGAACCCCGACTTCGAGTGGGGATACTTCCCGCTCCCCGGGAGCGACAACGCCGAGGACAACCAACTGTTGCGCGGGAAGCTGGAGACCAACATGGCGATCCCGGCAAACGCGAAGGACCGCGGATGCGCCGAGGACTTCCTCGAGTTTTACAGTCAGCCGGAGCAGTACCAAACGTTCATCACCGACGCGGGCTTCCTCCCGGCGATGCCGGACATTCGAAGCACCGACTTCCTCGAGAGCATCGCGCCGTACTTCGGTGAAGAAGGGTACGCGCCCTCCTGGGGAGGGGTGTTCCACCCGAACCCGGCTGCCGGGCAAAACGTTCGCGTCGGTTTCGCCTACGACCAGATCGCGCCGATGGGCACCGAGTCCGACATGGAGAAGCTCGCCCAGACGTCTCAGGACTCCTGGGACGCTGCCCTCCCGAACGACTGAGGGCCGGGCCGAGAAAGCACTCGACACACCTTATGGCTACAGCAATCAGCCCCTTCGGCACCCAGCGCGCATCGCGCTGGATGCCGTGGGTGGGCTTCACCCCCGCACTTGTCCTCTTCGCACTGTTTGGGCTTGTCCCCGCGATCGGCGTGGTCGTTCTGTCCTTCACAAACATCTCAGGGATCCCGGGCGTTCCTTGGGAATGGGTGGGATTGGACAACTACCGGTTCTTCTTCACTGGACCACAGGCCCAGGAGAACTGGGCGATCCTCGGTCGCACGGCGATCTTCAGCGCCTCCATCGTCGTCATCCAAAATGCAGCAGCGCTCGGGCTCGCAATTTTGTTCACACAAAAGTTGCGTGGGGTCACCCTCATGCGGTCCATCGTGTTCATGCCCACGGTGCTCGGAGTCACGGTCATCGGTCTCATCTGGCTGTTGTTCTTCAATCCCACGGGAGGCCCGGCTGCAGCGGTGTGGGAACTGTTCGGCCAGCAATCCGCTTTCCTCGGAGATCCGCACCTGGCATTTCCCCTGGTGATCATGATCCAGATCTGGTCCGGGCTGGGGTACGGCATGATCATTTTCATCGCTGCCCTTCAGGCCGTGCCCTCTGACCTCCATGAGGCCGCAAGGGTTGATGGTGCGAACGCCTGGCAGCGGTTCCGGAACGTTACTGTTCCGATGATCGCACCGGGCATCACCGCGAATGTGCTGATCTCGATCATCGGAACGCTGCAGACCTTCCAGCTGATCTTCGTTCTGACCGGGGACAATCCCTACACGTCGGTGCTAGCGCTAAAGATCTTCACAATTGGATTCACCGCGAATGCAACGGGGTCCGCTATCCAGCAGCAGGGGCTCGCTTCCGCGATATCGATCATTCAGTTCGTCATGGTCGGCATCATCGCCCTCACCACCCTGTGGTACCTCCGTCGACGGGAAACGCAGCTATGACAACTCTCGACTCACCCGCCCAGACCACTCCCCCCGTCGCCCCCAAGGTCTCCTCTGGTCGTCGCCAGCGACGCCTGAACCGCACCAAGAACAACTACAGAACGCAGCGGTTGGCCACTGGGCAGCGGACGCTCTTGTATGCGATCGCCATCGCAGCGGTCGGGGCATATGTTTTCCCCCTGCTGTTCCTGCTCAACACCGCCCTGAAAACGTCGGAAGAGTTCGTTGCCGATCCGATTGGGCCGACGCAGTCGTTCGCTATAGGCAACTTTGTAGAGGCGTGGGAAGCTGGCAACTTTGGAGCCTATTTCTTCAACTCGCTGCTATACACCCTCGTCGCAGGAGTCATCAGTACCGTGGCTGCATTGCTGCTGGCTTTTCCCGTGGCGAGAGGCTACCTAGCAGGCTCGAAGGCGTTCTGGCCGGCATTCTTCGTTGTCTCACTCTTCCTACCGAACGCACTCACGGCCCAGTTTCAGCTGATGCTGGAACTCGATCTTTATGGTTCCCGCCTGGGATACATACTTCTGCAGGGTGCCAGCCTCGGCATCGGGCCGTTGCTCATCATGGGATACCTTCGTTCGCTCCCCCGAGAGCTCGACGAAGCTGCAGCAATCGATGGATGCGGGTACTTCCGCTACCTGTTGACGTTCATCGTGCCGCTCGCTCGGCCCGTCATTATCACCGTCTTTGTGCTGCAGTGCATCGGGACATGGAACGACATCATTCTCGCGACCATCTACCTAGCTGACCCAGCCAAGTACCCAGTCACCGTAGGGCTCTTCGCCTTCAAAGGCCAGTACAGCAACGACTGGGCGCTGCTCGCGGCGGCGGTACTCCTCGTCGCGATCCCACTGATTCTTCTATACGCCTTCGTGCAGAAATACATCATTGCCGGCGTGACCGACGGCGCGTTGAAGAGCTGACCTTCGCTCTACCGCCGCTTCCGCACCGCGCCCGCCGCTCTACCCTCATTTGGAGTTCACGTGCCTCACCTCACCCCTCTGCCCTCCACATGGACCCTGTCCATGATTGCTGGCGCTCACGATGCGCCGGCGCATCTCGAGAACCGCGCCATCAGCGCGACCGTACCTGGATGCGTTCACACGGATCTCATGGCTGCGGGGGAACTCGAGGACCCCTATCTCGACGACAACGAAGAGCGGCAACACTGGATCGGCCGTTCCGTCTGGCACTACTCGACAACAGTGACCGCCGAAACCGACGGCGCCGAACGTATCGATCTCGTGGCTGAGGGACTCGACACCGTGGCATCAGTATCTGTCAACGACGTCGAGGTGGGCACCTCTCGCAATATGCACCGCAGTTCCCGCTTCGATGTTCGCGATGCATGGCGTCCTGGTTCCGACAACACGGTGGCCGTTCGCTTCGACTCGGTATGGGAGGAAGCCGACCGGGTCGCGGAACTCGTCGGCGGACACCGGGGAGGGCCATACGGTATGCCCTACAACATGGTCCGCAAGATGGCCTGCAACTTTGGGTGGGACTGGGGCCCCACGCTCGTAACGGCCGGGATCTGGAAGCCCATCCATGTCCATGCTTGGAGCAATGCGCGCCTCGAAAGCGTCCGCCCTGTAGTCACCGTCGATGGTGCGGACGGCGTCGTCGAGATCCGCACCGATATCGAGCGCGCGGGGGTCAACGCCCCGACCGAGCTCCTACTTCGGGTTCGCGTCGGTCGTCATGAGGCCGTGACCGTCGTCTCCCCCGGGTGCGATGGCGCAGACGTGACCGTGCACATCCCAGAAGTGCAGCGTTGGTACCCCCGCGGCTATGGTGAGCAGCCGCTATACGACTGCACAGTCTCGCTCGAGACTTCCGATGGCACCATCGTCGACTCCTGGAACCGACGTCTCGGCTTCCGAGAAGTCGAGGTCGATACGTCGATCGACAACGAAGGCCGCACTCGCTTCACCTTCATCGTGAACGGGCTGCCGGTCTTTGCTCGCGGGGTCAACTGGATCCCTGACGACTGCTTCCCCACTCGCGTGACGCCAGCGCGGTACCGCGATCGGTTGCAACAGGCGATCGACGCGAATGTCGATCTCATCCGCGTATGGGGAGGAGGGCTGTACGAGAGTGACACGTTTTACGACCTCTGCAACGAACTGGGCCTCCTGGTTTGGCAGGACTTTCTTTTTGCCTGCGCCGCCTACCCCGAAGAAGAACCATTCCGTTCAGAGGTTGAGGCCGAAGCGCGGGAAGTCGTCACGCGCCTCATGCCGCACCCTAGCTTGGTCCTCTGGAACGGCAACAACGAGAACAATTGGGGCCTCTTCCAGTGGGAGCTAGATATCCCGCTGGGCGACCTCAGCTGGGGCGAGAAGCTCTACTCCGAGCTCTTGCCAGCCGTCGTCGCGGAGGTGGATCCCACTCGCACCTACTGGGTCAGCAGCCCTTGGTCGGGCAGCGAAGACCTGCCTCCGAACGATCCCAACCACGGCAACATCCACGTCTGGGACGTCTGGAACGGTCGAGACTACACCGCCTACCGGGAGTACACTCCTCCATTCGTCTCGGAATTCGGCTGGCAGGCTCCGCCAAACTGGTCGACTCTCCGTCGCGCAGTCAGCGACAGCCCCCTTACACCGGAAAGCCCTGGTGTTGCCCATCACCAAAAAGCGAAGGGCGGCAATGGCAATCTCATGCGCGGGTTGGCTTTCCACTTCCCTGAGCCCAATTCCACCGAGGACTGGCACCACCTCACACAGATCAACCAGGCCCGCGCCCTGACTGTCGGAATCGAGCACTGGAGAGCCCAGTGGCCGCGCACCGCCGGGACGATTGTGTGGCAACTGAACGATTGCTGGCCTGTGGCCTCCTGGGCAGTCGTCGATGGGGATGGAAAGAGAAAGCCCGCGTGGTTCGCCTTGAGGCGTGCCTACGCAGACCGGCTTGTGAGTATCCAGCCAGCAGCAAGCGGCTTGGAGATTGCGTTGGTCAATCAGTCGGCCGAGGATTGGAACGTAGAGCTCGCCCAGCGGTCGATCGGATTTGACGGCCACCTGGGCAAGGAGGAGTCGGATTCGGTAACCGTACCTAGTCGTTCCGTTCACCGGATGCCCGTACGGGTTGCGCTCACGGATTCTCGTTCAGAGGTGATTGTCGCCGAAGCTGACGGGTATCGCGCTCTGTGGTTCGCGGAGGAGGACACGGCGTTGCATTACGAGCCAAACCCCCTGTCGTCGTCCTTCACCAGGGTGGAGGACGGCTATGAGGTGGTCCTCACTGCACGTAGCCTTGCGCGAGATGTCGTCCTACACGCCGATCGCATCGATCCGAATGCAGTAGTGGATGATGCGGCGTTCACAATGCTCGCCGGCGAAACAAGGATCCTGCGTGTTCAGACGGCCGAGGTTTGGGAAGCAACCACGCTTTGTAGCCCCGGCGTCCTGGCCACGGTGAATGACTCGGTGACCAGGGCTCGGAGCGAAGCCTCCGACCTTGTTGCAGTCAGGGGGTAGCGATGTTGCCCAAGGCGGGCGCTGAGGTGAAGACAAGTGCGCGGACGCGGAGATCTTCTCTGCTCCGACCGGGCCTATGCTCGGTCACGTACCGAGGCATCGACATCGCGGGTGTGGCCGACCTGGCGCGAAGCGCCAATCTCGACGCGGTCGAATGGGGCACTGATGTTCATGTGCCGCTAGACGATGCCCTCGCGCAAGATCACATCAGGGAGTGGGCGGGGAACGGTGGCCCGGCGGTCGCGTCACTGGGAACGTACTTCCGTGCAGACCCGTCGGCTTTCCCAGGAGAGATCGATGCGATCATTGCCGCGGCACGCCGAGCAGATGCACCACGGGTCAGAGTGTGGGCAGGTGCTCAGCCTTCCGAGAGCGCCAATTTCAGCTACCGGAGCATGGTTGTCGGCAAGGTCCGCGAGCTGGCTGAAGCTGGTGCTGAAGCCGCACTGACCGTCGGCATTGAACTCCACGAAGGGACGCTCGCGGACACAGAAGTCTCCGCCGCACGCCTTCTGGATGAGATCGATCGCCCCAATGTCGGATCGTACTGGCAGCCCGGTGTCGGTATACCCGCGGCGCATGCCTTGTCGGGCCTTCACCTACTCGTGGATCGTGTCGTCGCAGTCCACGCGTTCTCATGGTGGCCAAGCTATGAACGGCAAACCCTCAGCGCGCGGCCTGCGCTCTGGCGGCCGGCCTTTGATTTGCTGCGTAGCCAAAATCGCCCGCTCGATGTCCTTCTTGAGTTCGTGCCAAACGATGACCCCAGCCTTCTCGCGCGCGAAGCGGATGCGTTGCGAGGCCTTATTCAGGAGTCGTCATGAGCTATCCCAAAGCAGCCATGCTCATGCGAACCGATCTTCCGACAGACCTGTTTGACGCGCGCACATGGCACCACCTGCACGAAGTGGTGCACATCGCTTCTGACTTGCCTGCGTCCACATGGCCGGAGGCACACACTGCTGGATGGCAGGAGGAAGTGGAGATATTGCTCACTGGCTGGGGGGCCCCCTACATCAATGAATCCGCGCTCGACGACATGCCGAATCTGCGAGCCATCGTCCATGCCGCAGGGAGCGTGAAGGAACTCATTGCACCCGCAGCGTGGGAACGAGGAGTGGTGGTTGCGACTGCAGCGGAGGCGAACAGTATTCCCGTTGCCGAGTTCACGCTGGGCTGTATTCTCTTGGCCTTGAAACGATCGTGGCTTGCCTCAGCGAGACTGCGTGGCGTGGTAACCGGCGGCGTTCCAAGCTCCTCGTCGGGTCTGGAAATGGTAGGCACGTACAACCGTGTAGTGGGCATCATCGGCGCTTCTCGCATCGGGCGGCGACTTATCGATCTCCTGCGGCCTTTCGACGTTGACGTCCTCGTCTACGATCCCTTCGTTACCCAAGCGGACGCCAACGACATGGGGGTGGAGCTCACAAACCTGGATGCTCTCCTCGTTCGCTCTGACATAGTGACCTTGCATGCCCCCTCGAATTCGGCCACAAGACACATGATCACTGCCCAAAGGCTCTCGTTGATGCGGGATGGAGCAACCCTCATTAACACCTCTCGAGGCGCGCTTGTCGATCATCTCGCGTTGACACGGGAAGTGATCTCGGGGCGGCTGAGCACGATTCTGGATGTAACTGATCCTGAACCACTGCCAGCAAATCACCCCCTACTCCACGCTCCGGGGGCTTTTGTCACCCCCCACATCGCGGGCGCCCTGGGTACGGAGCTTCGTCGCTTGGGAAGTTGGGCGGTTGAAGAGATCAAGCGCTACACCGAGGGCATTCCGTTTGCGGCGCCCGTCACGTTAGATGATCTTTCACGGATCGCGTGAACCTGGAGTCGATTGAGTGAAAAATCGACGTGCGTGAGTACACGGATATCCAGCTGACCGCGGCTATCCCGTCACAGGTGACCGCTCGCCTGTCCCCCGAGAGACGAGCCACGTCGGCAGTTCGATCTGGCGACTGAAGCCGGTGGGATCCTCAATCCGCTCGAGCGCGAGCCGCGCGGCCTGCCGACCGAGCTCGACCGGGTCGTATGAGACGACTGTCACCCCCATAAGGTCGGCCGTGTCGAAGTCATCGAAGCCGATCAGTGCTGTCGCGTCGTCCCCTCGCGCACGGAGAGCCCGGAGCGCGCCCACCGTCATGCGGTTGTTCCCCGCGATGATCGCGGTGGGCGGCTCCGCCGCATCGAGAAGCTGCCCGACGAGACGCTCCGGTCGCTCCGCCGGGTCATCGACCAACAGCTCCCAACGGGCTCCGTCCTCGATTCCTGCCGCCGCGAGGGCCACCCGGCGGCCCGCGAGGCGCTCCTCCTGCGAGTAGACCGCCGCGGGATTGCACACGTAGGCAATGCGTCGATGTCCATGAGAGATGAGCTGCGAGGTCGCCGCCTCGACGCCGGCACGGTTGGCCAACACGACGGAATCGGCGATCAAGTTCCGTGCCGGACGGTCGACGCACACCACGGCCGTACCAAGCTGACGCTCCCCCTCGAGATACGCCTGATCGCGACTGACGGGGATCAGCAGCAGCGCATCGATCCGCTGACCGAGGAGCGTCTCGGCGACCTGCTCCTCCCCCTCCTCGGTGTCATCCGTCGTGGCGAGCACCAACCCGTACCCCTCCTCGCGGAGAACACGCTCGATACCCGATGCGACCTTGTAGTAGAACGGGTTGCCCAGCTCGCCGATGATGAGACCCATCGTCCGCGTGCGGCCGCCGCGGCGCAGCCCCCGGGCCAGCGCATTCGGGCGGAAGCGCAGACGCTTCGCGGCGGCGAGGACTCGCTCGACTGTCTCGGGAGCGACGAGCTCGCGCTGGCTAAACACCCGTGACACGGTCTTGGCGCTGACGTGCGCCAGACGAGCGACGTCTTCGACAGTGGCGCGCTGCGCGGTCATTGGCAAGCTCCACCCTCACGTAGAACACAGCCCGGCATAGGCATGTCTGACGTGGACATGTCACGAGACATCCAGCTCCCCTTCCTTACCTATTGGCTCATAAAAACTCCTGGTCAAGTCGATTCTTACCTCTGGGAAGGAGATCGGTCAAGCCAAGACAGCCTTGTCAAAAGCTCTTGTCAACGTCGGACATCATGTTTATCGTCAATGCAACGCCGTATCGATGCGGCCACACAGATCAAGGGTGAATCTGCAAAGGAGATGCACATGAGGCGCAAGACGACCGCGATCGCCGCCTTCGGGCTGGCGAGCGCACTGGCACTGACGGGCTGCGCAGGCGGCTCGGGGAACGATGATCCCGACAACACCATCGACGGCGAGGTGCAGGGCGAGGTGACCTTCGTGACCTGGCGGACCGATCTGGTGCAGGACGGCACGTTCGACGCCTACGCCGAGCAGTTCTCCGAGATGTACCCGGACGCTTCGGTGACGTTCGAGAGCATCACCGACTACGAGGGTGAGATGCGGACCCGGTTGAGCACCGAGAAGTACGGCGACGTGCTCGGCATCCCCAACAGCGTTCAGCCCGACCAGTTCGCCGACTACTTCGAGCCGCTGGGCCAGACCGACGACTTCGCCGACACCTACCGCTTCCTCGCCCCTAAGAGCTTCGACGGCGTGCAGTACGGCCTCGCACTCGGCGGCAACGCCAACGGCCTCGTGTACAACACCGCTGTCTTCGAAGAGGCCGGCGTCACCGAGGTGCCCAAGACGGAGGAGGAGTTCCTCGACGCACTTCAGGCGATCCAGGACAACACCGACGCGATCCCGATGTACACGAACTACAAGGACGGCTGGCCCCTCAGCCAGTGGACCGGCAACGTCGGCGCCCCCAACGGCGACCCCGACGCGATGAACGCCATGACCGCGGACGACGCCCCGTGGACCGAAGGTACGGACATCTACGCGATCGACTCGCTCCTCTTCGACGCCGTCGCCGGCGGATACACCGAAGAAGACCCGCTCACCACCAACTGGGAGCAGTCGAAGGTCGACTTCGCCACCGGCAAGATCGGCGTCATGGGCCTCGGCTCGTGGGCCATCTCACAGCTGCAGGCGGCTGCGGAAGACAACGGCGAGTCGGCGGACGTCGTCGGCTACATGACCTTCCCCGCAACCGCACCCGACGGCGCCCAGTACGCCGTCGTCGGCGGCGACTACAACCTCGGCATCAACGTCAACTCCGAGGTCAAGGCGGCCGCGAAGGCCTGGATCGACTTCCTTCTCGAGGAATCCGGCTTCACCGAGACGCAGGGCATGGTCTCGGCGCTCGAAGCGGACCCGCTGCCGTCGAACCTCGCGGGCCTCGAAGAGGAGGGCGTCGAGTTGCTCGAGCTCAACGCGGCCCCCGCCGGCGAGGAGTCACTCCTCACCGACATCGCCGACGGCGCTCAGATCGACCTGTACGGGAACATCTACCGCCAGAAGCTCGTGGACATCGCCCGCGGCGCCGCTTCGGGCGACAAGGAGTCGTACTTCCAGGAGCTGAACACGGCGTGGGCGGACTCCCGCGCCCAGGTCGGCTGAACCCGCACCGCTGATCGGTTCCGGTCGGGGCACCCCCGCCCCGACCGGAACCCCGGAGGAACCATGTCTTTCACCGCCGCAGCCCCCGACGCACCCGCCGCGTCGGGACCCGCCATCGTCCCGATCTCGCCACGACCGGGACGCCGTCGCCGTCGCCGCGATCAGAGCCCGCCGGGTGGGCGAAGCGTCCTCGCCCGCCTCACGCCGTACCTCTTCATCGCCGCCGCGGTCGGCCTGCTGCTCCTGCTGACCTACCTGCCTGCAGCCAACATGCTCTGGTACAGCCTCACCGACTGGGACGGCATCGACAAGCAGCAGAACTTCATCGGCCTGCAGAACTACGTCGAGGTGTTCACGAACCCGCGCGTGTTTGGGGTCTTCTTCGTCAGCATCTACTACTTCGTCGGCGCGTTCGTTCAGATGGCCATCGCGCTGTATTTCGCCGCACTGCTGTCGACGCGCACGCGGTTCTCCAACTTCTTCCGCGGGGTGCTGTTCTTCCCCTACCTCATCAACGGCGTCGCGATCGGCTTCGTGTTCCTCTACCTCTTCCAACCCGGCGGCACTCTGGACACGGTCCTCGGCTGGTTCGGCATGGCGGAGACCCCGCTGTGGCTCGGCGACCCGAACGTGGCCAACTTCTCCCTGGCCGGCACCAGCATCTGGCGCTACACCGGGATGAACTTCGTCCTCTTCCTCGGCGCGATGCAGTCGATCCCCCGCGAGCTCTACGAAGCGGCAGAGATCGACGGGGCGAACGACTGGCAGCAGTTCTGGGCGCTCACCTTCCCCGGCATCCGTCGCATCATCGGCTTGAGCTTCATCCTGGCCGTCGCCGGCAGCCTGTCGGTGTTCGAGATCCCCTTCATCATGACCGGCGGCGCCAACGGGACATCGACCTTCGTCATCCAGACCCTGCAGACGGCGTTCACCTTCCGGCAGGTCGGACTCGCCTCTGCCATGGCGATCGTGCTCCTCGCGATCGTGCTGCTGGTGACGTGGGTGCAACGCCGCGTGTTCCCCGACGAGAAGGTGGACCTCACATGAGCACGACCGCTCTCCGCCCACCGCGCGCCGGCCGCTCCATCGGCGCGACGATCAAGTACCTTTCGCTCATCGCCGGCGTCGTGGTCACCCTCGTACCGCTGTCGGTCGTGCTGATCGCGAGCCTGAAAACCTCGCAGGAGATCGGTACGACCGGACCGTTCGAAGCTCCGGGGTCGTGGCTGAATCTCGAGAACTTCATCATCGCCTTCGAACAGGGCGGAATGGTGGAGGGCTTCATCAACACCACCATCGTCCTGGCGTTCTCACTGGTGGGCACCATCTTCATCGGCACCACGGCCGCCTATGCGCTCGACAGATTCCGCTTCCGCGGCAAGACGCTCGTTGTCGGCCTGTTCCTCATCGCGACGCTGATACCCGGAGTGACCAGCCAGGTCGCGACCTTCCAGATCATCAACGGGCTGGGACTGTACGACTCGATGGCCGCGCTCGTGCTGCTGTTCATGGGCACCGACATCATCTCGATCTACATCTTCATCCAGTTCATGCAGTCGATCCCCGTCTCCCTCGATGAGGCCGCGATGATCGACGGCGCGAACCGGTGGACGATCTACTGGCGGATCATCCTGCCGCTGCTCAAGCCCGCGATCGCCACGGTCGTCATCATCAAGGGCATCGCGATCTACAACGAGTTCTACCTCCCCTTCCTCTACCTCCCGTCCGAGGGCCTCATCTCCACGTCGCTGTTCCGCTTCAAAGGACCGTTCGGTGCGAACTGGGAGATCATCGCCGCGGGCACGATCCTCGTCATCATCCCCACCCTCGTCGCGTTCCTCGTCCTGCAGCGATGGATCTACCGCGGCCTGACCGCCGGAGCCGTCAAGTGACCCCCACTCCCCTCGCCCGCCGCCCGATCGTCGACGGCTGGACACTCCACGCCGGCCGCGGCCCCGTCCCCGACGAGGTACGCGCACGCCTCGACACGGGCGTCGTGGCCGCGACGGTCCCCGGCTGCGTGCACACCGACCTGATGGACGCCGGGCTCATCCCCGACCCCTATCTCGATGACAACGAAGCGCTCCTGGCGTGGATCGGCCGCGTCGACTGGACCTACCGCACCACGTTCACGTGGTCACCCGACGGTCATGATCGGCATGACCTGGTCTTCGACGGTCTCGACACGATCGCGCGGATCGAGGTGAACGGCCGAGTGCTGGCCGAGACAGCGAACCAGCATCGCTCGTACCGGATGCCGCTCGACGCGACGCCCGCGGATACGTTCCTCCGTGACGGCGTCAATGAGCTGGTCGTGCATTTCACGGCGCCGGTGCCGCACACCAACGCCCAGAGCCTGACCCTGGGCGTCCGCCCCCGGCCTTACCCGTTCCCCTACGAGGCCATCCGCAAGTCCGCGTGCAGCTTCGGCTGGGACTGGGGCATCGCGACCGCCACGTCCGGCATCTGGCGCGAGGTGCGCATCGAGTCGTGGTCGACCGCACGTCTGGCCGAGGTGCGCTTGCGCGCCGATCCCGACGGAGACGGGGGTGCCGTCACCGTCACGGTCCAGGTGGAGCGCGCCGATCCCGCCACCGCCGACGACCTTCGCGTCCGCATCGGGATCGCCGACGCCGTCGCGGAACACACACTGTCACATCACGCTGACGCTGTGACGCTGCGCCTGGACCTCGAGCGGGTCGAGCGATGGTGGCCGGCCGGGTACGGGCATCCGCACCTGTACGACGCGACCGTCGCGCTCCTCACGGCCGCGGAGACCCTCGACACCGCCGAGCGTCGGGTGGGCTTCCGCACCGTGGAGTGGAACACCACTCCCGACGAAGCCGGCACCCCGTTCACGCTCGTGATCAATGACCAGCCGATCTACGTCAAGGGCGCGAACTGGATCCCCGACGACGCGTTCCCCTCCCGCGTCGACCGAAGCCGCTACGGGCGGCGTCTCCGTCAGGCGCGGGATGCCAATCTCAACCTGATCCGCGTGTGGGGCGGCGGCATCTACGAGAGCGACGACTTCTACGACCTGTGCGACGAGCTTGGCCTGCTCACCTGGCAGGACTTCCTCTTCGCCTGCGCCGCATACCCCGAAGAAGAACCTCTGCGCTCCGAAATCGAGGCGGAGGCCCGCGAGAACATCGTGCGCCTGGCCTCCCATCCCTCTCTCGTGCTGCTCAACGGCAACAACGAGAATCTGTGGGGATTCGAGGACTGGGACTGGAAGCGCCGACTCGACGGCCGCACCTGGGGTGCCTTCTACTACTACGACCTGTTCCCGCGACTGGTCGCCGAACTCGCCTCGCACGTGCCGTACGCACCCGGCAGCCCCTTCAGCCCCGGCGGCGAGCATCCGAACGCCGAAGAGCACGGCTCCATGCACCTCTGGGAGCAGTGGAACCGTCAGGACTGGCTCACCTACCGTGATCACCGGCCCCGGTTCGTCGCGGAGTTCGGCTGGCAGGGACCGCCGACGTGGACCACCCTTCGCCGCGCGGTCTCGGACGATCCGCTCACACCGGAGTCGCCGGGCATGACGGTGCACCAGAAGGCGATGGAGGGCAACGTCAAGCTCACCACCGGTCTCGTACCGCACCTGCGCGTTCCCGACGACATGGAGAGCTGGCACTGGGCGATGCAGCTGAATCAGGCGATCGCGGTCCGCACCGCCCTGGAGCATTTCCGCTCCTGGGCTCCGCACACCATGGGCGCCGTCGTGTGGCAGCTGAACGACTGCTGGCCGGTGACCTCCTGGGCGGCGATCGACGGTGACGAGCGCGCCAAGCCGCTCTTCCACGCGCTGCGACGGGCGTTCGCCGATCGCACGATCAGCATCCAGCCGCGCGACGGAGGTCTGGCCGCGGTCATCGCCAACGACACCGCCGACGCGTGGTCGAGCAGTCTGTCCGTCAGACGCCTCACCTACGCGGGCGCGGTCCGCGCGGAAGAGACGATCGGCTTCGACGTCGACGCGCGCGGCACGACGACCGTCCTCCTTCCGGACGCCCTCACCCGGACGGATGCCGCCGAGGACGAAGTCCTGGTCGCCGACGCCGATGCGGTGCGCGGCACGTGGTACTTCGCCGAGGCGCGCGACAGCACGCTTCCCGCCGCGCGATTCTTCGTCGAGGTCTCCTCCGTCGACGGGGGGAGCGAGATCACCGTCACTGCGGACTCGATGCTTCGGGACCTGACCTTCCTCATCGACCGGATCGACCCTGACGCGCACGTGGAGGACGGACTACTCACGCTGCTGCCGGGCGAGCGCGCGACCGTTCGCGTCCGTCACGCCGGGGCGCTGGATGCCGCGCAACTCGCCGACCCGAGCGTCGCCCGCACGATGAACGAGCTGGTGACCCCGTGAGCCTGCCGGGCGGGCCCGTATGCGGGATGACGTGGGGCTGGGTCGGCATCCGCGGCGAGTGGGACACCGCCGACGCCGCCGCCTCGATGACCGCGATGGCCGACCACGCCGTGACCTGGACCGCCCTGGCCTATGCGGCTGAACAGGCGACCGCGTTCTCCACGGACATCCCCTTCGATCAGGAGCCCACGGTCACCGACGATGAGATCGTCGCCGCGATCCGACGCGCCCACGGCCTGGGGCTGAAGGTCGTCCTCAAGCCCGTCGTCAACGTCGCGGACGGCACGTGGCGCGCGCACATCGGCTTCTTCGACTGGGATGTCCCGGGCGAGCCGTCGTGGACGCAGTGGTTCGCCTCGTACCGGCGCTTCCTCCTGCACGCCGCGCGCATCGCCGAGGCGGAGGGCGTGGCGATGCTGTGCATCGGATGCGAGATGGTGCGCGCCGACGGGCAGGAGGCTCACTGGCGGACCCTCATCGACGACATCCGCCAGGTGTACTCGGGGCCGCTCACGTACAACTGCGACAAGTATCAGGAGGATCACGTCACCTGGTGGGACGCCGTCGACGTCATCTCGTCGAGCGGGTACTACCCGACCGGAACATGGACGGAGAATCTCGACCGGATCGAGACGGTCGTCACCCGGGTCGGCAAGCCCTTCTTCTTCATGGAGGCGGGGTGCCCGAGCCGGAAGGGATCGTCGCGACTCCCCAACGACTGGGGCCTGCCGGGAGCACCGTCGGGCCCGGAGCAGCGGGAGTACTACGCCGAGATGTTCGCCGCGTGCGAGAGCCGCGCCTGGGTGGACGGTCTGATGCTGTGGGACTGGCCGGCGCGCCTGTACACCCTCGACGACGCAGCGGCGAACGACGACTACTGTCCGTACGGCAAGCAGGCGGGCGACCTCATGCGCGACACCTATCGCCGCTGGACCACGAAGGGCATGCGATGACCGCGGCAGGCGCCGTCGTGGCGATCGACGCCGGCCAGACCGGGATGAAGGTCCGCGTGGTCCACCGCGATGCGGCCCCCATCGATCAGATCTTCCCCGGCATCCGCACGCACGAGCCGCTCCTTCCGCAACTCGCGGCCGTCGCCATGGCCGTGACCCGCGAACACAGAGTGCGCATCGATGTGCTCGCCGCGGGAGTGTCAGGGCTCACCCCGGCAGAAGCGGATGCCGAGTCCCTGCGCGCCGCCGTCGTCACCGGCCCTCCCGATCGAGTCCTCCTCGCCCACGACTCGGTCACGTCCTACCTCGGAGCGCTCGGGGATCGCCCCGGCGCCGTGGTCGCCGCCGGGACAGGCGTGGTCACCCTCGCCGTCGGCGGGCACCGTGTCGCCCGGGTCGACGGATGGGGCAACATCATGGGCGACGCCGGCAGCGGCTACTGGATCGGTCGCGAAGCGCTCGACGCCGTCATGCGCGCCCACGACGGCCGCGGACCACGGACGGAACTCTCGGAACTCGCCGCCCAGTACTGGCCCGACATCGAGAGTGCGTACATCGAGTTGCAAGGCGCCGACGATCGCGTCGCGCGGATCGCTGCGCTCGCTCGCGGGGTCGCGGCACTTGCCGATCACGACGACGTCGCCGGCGCCATCTGCCGTCGCGCCGCGAGTGAACTTGCCCACTCCGTCGCGACCGCGCTCGACCGCGTGGCCGACGCTCCGACGGACGAAGCGCACGTTGCCGCGGTCGGGGGCGTTTTCCACGCCAACGCGATTCGCGCTGGCTTCGCCCGTGAGCTCGCACTGCGATACCCCCAGGCCCGCCTCCATGCGGCACAGGGCGCCGGGGTAGACGGGACCGCCGAGCTCGCTCGCCTCGACCCCGGTCACCCTCTGTTATCGCACGTCTCGGTGGCTTAGGGAGGGAAGGGAATCTCTCTCCCTAAGCACGTGGGAGCCTGCTCTGGTGTCACGCGCGAATGCAGGGCGATCGCGGTCGTCTTCGATGCGTCGCTGGGTGCGCGTTCGGCGGTCTGCAATTCCCAGCCAGTTACGTCCGGTCGGGGTCGTCGCTGGGACGGTCGCATTGCTCGGTGATCGCAAACCGATTCCGGCCCCCGGCGTGGAGAACCATGTGACCGGCGGCGAATGCGTCGGGCTCTTCCTCGCGGAGCTCCACCCACGGGGTGCGGTCGCTCGCGTCTGCGAGCTGTTCGCGCAGCGCGGCCGCGGGGGTGACGTAGTGTGCGTCGCCTTCGTCGTCGTTGCGGCTGTGCTTGGTGATCCACGCGTCCGCGGCCGCGGTGTACCCGAGGGCGCGCAGGAGTGTGGCGAGGGTGTCCACCTCGTGGCAGGACAACGACGGCGCGACGTCGTAGGTGAGGTCGCCGGTCCAGGTCAGGGCGAATGCTTCAAGGGCGTCTGTGGTGTTCACGGTCGGGTCCTCTCGGTTAGGCGTAGTGGGTGGCGCGGTCGTCGCCCCCGGTCCACGGGTAGGCGTTGGCGCAGCGGGTGATGGCGACAGTGGGGCGGTCGCTGTAGTGGTGGACCTTCCGCCGGAATGCCTCGCCGGTGTACTCCCCCGGGACGGGCGCGACGTGCTCGGCCATGAATCCGGCATCCCCGGTCACGGGCGAGCGGATCGGGCGGAGGGTGACGGTCTTCTGGGTCGCGCCGACAACCTCGTAGTAGTCGACATTGGTCTGGTCGTATCCCCATCGGGACACGAGGATCGCGCCGACCGTGAAGGGCGCGGGGGCGGCGTCGACGACGGTCGCCGGCTTCTCCTCCCCCGCGACTGCGCGCCGGTACTGGCGGGCGGAAATCTGCCCGAGCTGGAGGCCTTCCAGGTGTGCGCGGGCGCTCATGCCCCTGCCTCGACTTTCTGCAGGGTGTCGACCAGGATCGTTCCCTCTTCGCCGGTGACGGTAACGGTGCTTGCGACCTGGTAGCCGTGGCGGGCGTGGTCTGCGAGATCCATCGCGCGGTCAGTCAGGCGGCGCATGTTGGCGGGGTGCTCGTCCGCGTGGACGGAAAGAACGGTGGTGATCGAAACGATCGAGACGGTGCTCATGGTTTCTCTTTCCCCTCCTCGTTGTTTTGCCGTGGAGGCACGAATGTGCCGAGCAGGGGATCGCGCGGAACGCCACCCGGAGGGCGCGCAGCGCGAGAGTTTCCGGGCGATGTGAGGGAGCGCAGCGACCGCGTCCGGAAACTCTCGCCGGAGCGGCGGCGGAGCCGCTTGCGTGCAGCTCGAGCACCCGTACGATGCCGAAGGCTCCACGGCAGAACA
>NZ_JBEVYX010000004.1:0-5298 GCF_040532595.1 Microbacterium aurantiacum
TTTTTTCTTTTACGGAGAGTTTGATCCTGGCTCAGGATGAACGCTGGCGGCGTGCTTAACACATGCAAGTCGAACGGTGAAGCCAAGCTTGCTTGGTGGATCAGTGGCGAACGGGTGAGTAACACGTGAGCAACCTGCCCTGAACTCTGGGATAAGCGCTGGAAACGGTGTCTAATACTGGATATGAGCTGCGGAGGCATCTTCGTGGTTGGAAAGATTTTTCGGTTTGGGATGGGCTCGCGGCCTATCAGCTTGTTGGTGAGGTAATGGCTCACCAAGGCGTCGACGGGTAGCCGGCCTGAGAGGGTGACCGGCCACACTGGGACTGAGACACGGCCCAGACTCCTACGGGAGGCAGCAGTGGGGAATATTGCACAATGGGCGGAAGCCTGATGCAGCAACGCCGCGTGAGGGATGACGGCCTTCGGGTTGTAAACCTCTTTTAGCAGGGAAGAAGCGTGAGTGACGGTACCTGCAGAAAAAGCGCCGGCTAACTACGTGCCAGCAGCCGCGGTAATACGTAGGGCGCAAGCGTTATCCGGAATTATTGGGCGTAAAGAGCTCGTAGGCGGTTTGTCGCGTCTGCTGTGAAAACCCGAGGCTCAACCTCGGGCCTGCAGTGGGTACGGGCAGACTAGAGTGCGGTAGGGGAGATTGGAATTCCTGGTGTAGCGGTGGAATGCGCAGATATCAGGAGGAACACCGATGGCGAAGGCAGATCTCTGGGCCGTAACTGACGCTGAGGAGCGAAAGGGTGGGGAGCAAACAGGCTTAGATACCCTGGTAGTCCACCCCGTAAACGTTGGGAACTAGTTGTGGGGTCCATTCCACGGATTCCGTGACGCAGCTAACGCATTAAGTTCCCCGCCTGGGGAGTACGGCCGCAAGGCTAAAACTCAAAGGAATTGACGGGGACCCGCACAAGCGGCGGAGCATGCGGATTAATTCGATGCAACGCGAAGAACCTTACCAAGGCTTGACATACACGAGAACGCTGCAGAAATGTAGAACTCTTTGGACACTCGTGAACAGGTGGTGCATGGTTGTCGTCAGCTCGTGTCGTGAGATGTTGGGTTAAGTCCCGCAACGAGCGCAACCCTCGTTCTATGTTGCCAGCACGTAATGGTGGGAACTCATGGGATACTGCCGGGGTCAACTCGGAGGAAGGTGGGGATGACGTCAAATCATCATGCCCCTTATGTCTTGGGCTTCACGCATGCTACAATGGCCGGTACAAAGGGCTGCAATACCGCGAGGTGGAGCGAATCCCAAAAAGCCGGTCCCAGTTCGGATTGAGGTCTGCAACTCGACCTCATGAAGTCGGAGTCGCTAGTAATCGCAGATCAGCAACGCTGCGGTGAATACGTTCCCGGGTCTTGTACACACCGCCCGTCAAGTCATGAAAGTCGGTAACACCTGAAGCCGGTGGCCCAACCCTTGTGGAGGGAGCCGTCGAAGGTGGGATCGGTAATTAGGACTAAGTCGTAACAAGGTAGCCGTACCGGAAGGTGCGGCTGGATCACCTCCTTTCTAAGGAGCATCTGGCACTCTTCGGGGTGTCCAGGCGCCAGATCAGGACCGAATGTGTCTTGCTGGTTAGCTCATGGGTGGAACATTTGACTTGGTGTCGAGGATTGATTCTCTGGTTAGTACGGCTTTCGGGTCGGGAACGCTGGGGGGTGTTGAGTCGGCACATGCACGCTGTTGGGTCCTGAGGGACCGGGTGAGAGCCTGATTTCTCTGGGCCTTTCTTCGCGCCGTTTGTTCGGTGGTGGGGGAGGGTACCGCCCGTACTTTGAGAACTACACAGTGGACGCGAGCATCTTTGGACCGATCCTTCGGGGTTGGTTCAGAAAGATGATCTTAAAGATCATTAGTCAATTTCGAATTGACGATTCAAACTCATGTGATTTCAAGTCTTTAAGAGCAAACGGTGGATGCCTTGGCATCTGGAGCCGAAGAAGGACGTAGCAATCTGCGATAAGCCTCGGGGAGTGGATAAGCACACTTCGATCCGAGGATTTCCGAATGGGGAAACCCCGCCTGGCGCAGCAATGTGACCTGGTGACTCCCGCCTGAATATATAGGGCGGGTAGAGGGAACGTGGGGAAGTGAAACATCTCAGTACCCACAGGAAGAGAAAGCAACCGCGATTCCGTTAGTAGTGGCGAGCGAAACCGGATCAGGCTAAACCTAGCGTGTGTGATAGCCGGCAGGCGTTGCACGTTGGGGGTTGTGGGACTTTTCGGGCTGTTCTGCCGAGCAGCCGGCGTGACAAGAGGGTATAGACGAACCGCATTGAAAGGCGGGTCAGAGAGGGTGCGAACCCCGTAGTCGAAATGCCCTTCTTGGCGTGAAGAGTATCCCAAGTAGCACGGGGCCCGAGAAATCCCGTGTGAATCTGTCAGGACCACCTGATAAGCCTAAATACTCCCAGATGACCGATAGCGGACAAGTACCGTGAGGGAAAGGTGAAAAGTACCCCGGGAGGGGAGTGAAATAGTACCTGAAACCGTTTGCTTACAAACCGTTGGAGCCTCCTTAGTAGGGGTGACAGCGTGCCTTTTGAAGAATGAGCCTGCGAGTTAGCGATACGTGGCGAGGTTAACCCGTGTGGGGTAGCCGTAGCGAAAGCGAGTCTGAATAGGGCGATTCAGTCGCGTGTCCTAGACCCGAAGCGAAGTGATCTATCCATGGCCAGGTTGAAGCGACGGTAAGACGTCGTGGAGGACCGAACCCACTTAGGTTGAAAACTGAGGGGATGAGCTGTGGATAGGGGTGAAAGGCCAATCAAACTTCGTGATAGCTGGTTCTCTCCGAAATGCATTTAGGTGCAGCGTTGCGTGTTTCTTGCCGGAGGTAGAGCTACTGGATGGCCGATGGGCCCTACAAGGTTACTGACGTCAGCCAAACTCCGAATGCCGGTAAGTGAGAGCGCAGCAGTGAGACTGTGGGGGATAAGCTTCATAGTCGAGAGGGAAACAACCCAGACCACCAACTAAGGTCCCTAAGCGCGTGCTAAGTGGGAAAGGATGTGGAGTTGCTTAGACAACCAGGAGGTTGGCTTAGAAGCAGCCACCCTTGAAAGAGTGCGTAATAGCTCACTGGTCAAGTGATTCCGCGCCGACAATGTAACGGGGCTCAAGCACGCCACCGAAGTTGTGGCATTGACATTATTGGTAGGCCTTCGTGGTCCAGCCGTGTTGATGGGTAGGAGAGCGTCGTGTGGCGAGTGAAGCGGCGGGGTGACCCAGCCGTGGACGCTACACGAGTGAGAATGCAGGCATGAGTAGCGAAAGACGTGTGAGAAACACGTCCTCCGAAAGACCAAGGGTTCCAGGGTCAAGCTAATCTTCCCTGGGTAAGTCGGGACCTAAGGCGAGGCCGACAGGCGTAGTCGATGGACAACGGGTTGATATTCCCGTACCGGCGAAGAACCGCCCAAGCTAATCCAGTGGTGCTAAGTGCCCGAATTCCTTCTTATCGATCCCTTCGGGGTGAGAGGGGAGGAGCTAGCGCATGACCCCATGCTGGTGCGGTTAGCGTATTAACAGGTGTGACGCAGGAAGGTAGCCCAAGCCAGGCGATGGTAGTCCTGGTGCAAGTGCGTAGGCCGAGTGATAGGCAAATCCGTCACTCACATAGGCTGAGACACGATGCGGATAAAAAGTGGGTGATCCTATGCTGCCGAGAAAAGCATCGACGCGAGGTTCCAGCCGCCCGTACCCCAAACCGACTCAGGTGGTCAGGTAGAGAATACCAAGGAGATCGAGAGAATCGTGGTTAAGGAACTCGGCAAAATGCCCCCGTAACTTCGGGAGAAGGGGGGCCATCCACTTATTAGGATTTACTCCGAAAGGGTGTGGTGGCCGCAGAGACTAGTGGGTAGCGACTGTTTACTAAAAACACAGGTCCGTGCCAAGTCGCAAGACGATGTATACGGACTGACGCCTGCCCGGTGCTGGAAGGTTAAGAGGACCGGTTAGCCGCAAGGCGAAGCTGAGAATTTAAGCCCCAGTAAACGGCGGTGGTAACTATAACCATCCTAAGGTAGCGAAATTCCTTGTCGGGTAAGTTCCGACCTGCACGAATGGCGTAACGACTTCCCAACTGTCTCAACCGCGAACTCGGCGAAATTGCATTACGAGTAAAGATGCTCGTTACGCGCAGCAGGACGGAAAGACCCCGTGACCTTTACTACAGCTTGGTATTGGTGTTCGGTGTGGCTTGTGTAGGATAGGTGGGAGACTGTGAAGCAGGGACGCTAGTTCTTGTGGAGTCGTTGTTGAAATACCACTCTGGTCACTCTGGATATCTAACTTCGAACCGTAATCCGGTTCAGGGACAGTGCCTGGTGGGTAGTTTAACTGGGGCGGTTGCCTCCCAAAAAGTAACGGAGGCGCCCAAAGGTTCCCTCAACCTGGTTGGCAATCAGGTGGCGAGTGTAAGTGCACAAGGGAGCTTGACTGTGAGACTGACAGGTCGAGCAGGGACGAAAGTCGGGACTAGTGATCCGGCAGTGGCTTGTGGAAGCGCTGTCGCTCAACGGATAAAAGGTACCTCGGGGATAACAGGCTGATCTTGCCCAAGAGTCCATATCGACGGCATGGTTTGGCACCTCGATGTCGGCTCGTCGCATCCTGGGGCTGGAGTAGGTCCCAAGGGTTGGGCTGTTCGCCCATTAAAGCGGTACGCGAGCTGGGTTTAGAACGTCGTGAGACAGTTCGGTCCCTATCCGCTGCGCGCGTAGGAAGTTTGAGAGGATCTGACCCTAGTACGAGAGGACCGGGTTGGACGAACCTCTGGTGTGCCAGTTGTTCCGCCAGGAGCACCGCTGGTTAGCTACGTTCGGGATGGATAACCGCTGAAAGCATCTAAGCGGGAAGCCGGCCTCAAGATGAGACTTCCATACCTTCGGGTGAGAGGCTCCCAGCCAGACTACTGGGTTGATAGGCCGGATGTGGAAGCGCAGTAATGCGTGAAGCTGACCGGTACTAATAAGCCGATGACTTGATAACACACCGTTTTTGGTGCTTGCGTCCACTGAGTGGTTCCCGATGTACGGTCGGGAACTCAACAACACAATTCTTAGTTGTGTGTTGACGATACACATCAATAGTGTTTCGGCGGCCATAGCGAGAGGGAAACGCCCGGTCACATTCCGAACCCGGAAGCTAAGCCTCTCAGCGCCGATGGTACTGCAGGGGGGACCCTGTGGGAGAGTAGGACACCGCCGGACTTCTTTTAAACGAAAGGGCCACCCAACGCTGGGTGGCCCTTTCGCGTTAACACCCACTC